>NZ_FOPP01000001.1 GCF_900113525.1 Pedobacter insulae | reverse complement strand
CACCCTCACTTAATCCCCCCCTCTTTTTCCTTCTCTCGTTACCTCCGTAGCGGGTTGCAAAGGTAGAAAACTTTTTCTTTTTCGCAAACTTTATTTTGAATTATTTTCAGGTTTCAGCTAAGTAGCTGTCCACCTGATATTCCCCTCCAAAACGCTATCTCAATAACCCAATCTGCATCTTTATCCTTTTTCCCTTCCTCCGAAGCGGGATGCAAAAGTAGGAAAATTATCCGCCTTCACAAACTCTTAAAACCTTTTTTCCTAAACTATTCCATAACTCAATGGTTCTCAATAAGAAAAATATTACCGGTCATACTCCTGCACAACCGCACAGCTCCAAATCTCACTACCCGCACTCAATTGAAACGAACCCGTAAAGCCAATTTCACAACAGTTTCACGAACCAACCACTTACCTACTACTTACCTACTACTTTGCTACTACTTACCTACTACTTAGCTAGCCCTTGCCCAACCCCTATCCCTTGCCTATCTTTTATTTCCTCAGACCATCAATAAAGAGGCTGCAAACCCAAACAGAAACGCCATACACAAATAGTACCTTTCAAGAGGGGTATAGGGATAATCTAGGGAGTTCATATAACCAAAACCCCTGGAAAGCCCCTAGATAATCCCTGGGTAATTGATATCAAAGGTATTGTGTGTATATAACAATAGAATAAGGTTTTCCATTCGGTCGTCTCCAGAAACAATAACCCAGCCTCCTTCGCTATAGTTAATTACATGAAGTGTCGGATGAACCTGTCCTTCTTTGAGACTAAAAATACTATTAATGGATTTCTCTTTTTTTTGCTTTTGAATTACGGTCGGAACTGATAATGTTCCTTTACCACTATTTTTCGCCATACCCCTCTTTAGTGGTTCAGGGAAAATGGAATTTAATAAAGCTACTTTTTGTGCTTGTCAAGAGTTGACAATGTGCTGTTTAATTTCTCCTAGTTCTATTGTTGAAGTTTTAATCTCTTTTAAAGATTTCTTACAGCTTGTAGCAAGAGCTACCGATACCAAAAAGGCTAAAAATAATTCTCTTTTCATTAGAGGGTTAATTAGATGTGCATAACTAAATATTCAAGTGAAAGCATGAAAAATAAATTATAACTTAGATAAATCCTTCACCATAAGTCAATCCATTAGTTATGAAAACTCTCAATCTATCTTTATTGCTCGTAGTACTCTTTTTTGCTATGTCATGTAAAAAAAATGCGGATGTAATCGACGTACAAGTTGGCATTTCGGTTTTAACCGCTGATGGAAGAAATGCACTTGCAGCCCCAGCACTTTATGATGCTTCTAACATTAGTATATATCATATCGTTAACGGACAGCCCCAACTGTATGTAACACCCGCCGTTAATGGGGGTAAACCATTTGATATAACAGGTAGTCCTGGATATGAAAAATTAAAAATTTATTTACACTTTGACCGGAGCACACCGACTACGCTTACTTTGATAAAGTTTGGGAATTCAAAAATGGATACAATCAGTGGAGAGTTCAGATTTGTAGACTCGTCCGTATACCTCGAAAAGGCATGGTTTAATGGTGTTTCTAAACCTAAGGCATTTAATATCGTTAGATAAAAATATTTATATATTAAAGACACACAATAGGGGCGACTTCTTTATTTAGAGATTTGCTAAGACTCCTAATACTGACCGATACTCAATAGAACTAAGGTACAAGCTTCAACTGGCTCAATATTGTTTTGAACCAATAACTGTTCTAACACTTGGTTTTCAGTACCTGGATTAAAAATTACCCGCTTGGGATTTGTTTGCAGAATATAATCATGGTATTGGGCCTGCAAAGCCACACCTATATATAAGGTAACCGTATCGATGTCATGGTGAATAATTAGTGGACGTTCAATCTCCACCCCCGCAACCTCGCCCTTCTTTATTCCAACATTCACAATATCATGACCAAAGCGTTTTAGCATGTGAGCAGCTTTATAAGAATAGCGAGAAGGATCTGGCGAAGCGCCTATAATTAAAGTCTTTTTCATTATGGTATGATTACTAGGATTTATTAAGGTTAAATTTCAAAAGCAAGCCAATCTGACCAGCATGATAGGCATGATGTTGGATCAACCCATTGATCAATGCCGCATAGGTAATACCAGTACCCATTTCCCCCTCTCTATCATCTTTAACTTCAGTTTGCCAACTCGTTGAGCTTAAGCCATCGCACACCCTAATCAATTCTTCGTTGCTTGTTTTACAATTGAACACAATCTTTTCCCATTCTTTAATGGTTTCTGCTTGAGGTGTAGGCCAGTCCCCTGCAACGGGCTCCTTTGCTACTGCACCTAACAATCGAGAATTTACCTCATCAGTCCACGCAGTAATATGCAACACAAGTTCGGCAATGGAGTGAGCATTTGGAATAAAATGATAAAAAGCATTTGCGGGATCTACCAGATTTAATTGTTGCATCAGATTGCTCCCATGCCAGGCATCTCCGTTAAAAGCTTTTTTAAGTTCCGTAATTAGGTTAAGTTCCATATCATTAGAACAATATTTTTCTGGTTAAAGTTTTATTGGTTAAGAATTGCATTAGCGCAATTAATACCATCTATGGCCGCCGAAACAATGCCGCCCGCATAACCTGCACCTTCGGCACAAGGATATAGCCCAGTAATTTGCGGATGCTGAAAAGTTTCTTTATCTCGCGGAATACGCACTGGCGATGAGGTTCGACTTTCTACGCCGACTAAAATCGCTTCATTGGTATAATAGCCCTTCATCTTTTTGCCAAACAAAGGCAGTGCTGCTTTAAGGCTTTCCGAAACAAATTCGGGTAGTATGTTAGCGAGCATTACACTCTTGGTTCCTGGCAAATAGGAATTCTTAGGCAGATCAATCGATAGTCTATTTTCTACAAAATCTATCATCCTTTGTGCCGGCGCAACCAAATTACCGCCCCCGGCTTCAAAAGCCAGTTGCTCTATTTCTCGTTGAAAGTTTAACATCCTTAAAGGATCATACCCCTCCACATCATTTAAGGTAACCTGTACTACAGTACCTGAGTTTGCAAATGGATTGTTTCTTTTGGAAGGCGACCAGCCATTAACAACAATCTCATCAACTTCAGTAGCACAAGGCGCAATAATTCCACCCGGACACATGCAAAAAGAAAATACTCCTCGCGTCTTCACCTGCTCAACCATGCTATAGTAAGCGGGAGGAAGAAACTCACTCCTTATATCACAATGATATTGCGCACTATCAATAACCTGTTGCGGATGTTCAATTCTAACCCCCAATGCAAATGGCTTAGCTTCGATTAAGATATTTTTAGCATGTAGCAATTCATAGATATCTCTTGCCGAATGTCCAGTTGCTAGGATAACCGAATCAGCTAAGATTTCTTGCGCCTGATTAATTACGACACCTTTGATCTTACCATTTTCGATTAAAAAATCTGTTAATTTAGAATCAAATCGTACTTCACCACCCGCACTTTCAATTGTTTCACGAATTGCAGAAATAATCTGCGGCAGTTTATTTGTCCCAATATGAGGTCGGGCATCTATCAGAATATCCTCATCAGCCCCATGCTGTACAAATATTTGTAGTACCTTATTAATATCGCCTCGCTTATTGGAACGGGTATACAATTTCCCATCAGAATATGTTCCTGCACCACCTTCTCCGTAGCAATAATTCGATTCGGTATTTACAATACCTTCCTTATTAATTGCGGCTAAATCCCGTCTACGTTGCTTAACGTCTTTACCGCGTTCGATAACAATAGGCTTTAAGCCATTCTCTATACACTGTAAAGCTGCAAATAGGCCTGCTGGCCCTGCACCTACAATGATAACAGTCCTATCTTCTTTTACTGGAGGATAATTAAATGAGGTTGTTTCTGTAAAGAAAGTTTCATCAATAAAAGCCCTAATTTGTAAACGATAGATAACCTTTCTTGATCGAGCATCGATAGAGCGTTTAATAATTTGATAGGATTGGATACGGCTAGCTTTTATTTTTAGCGTGGCTGCCAACTGTTCTTTGATAGCTTGGGGTTGAGCTACTAATTCTGGCGAAAGCGTAATTTCAATTTCTTTAATCATACTATAAAGTCGGGTTTTTATCCCGAACGTTTAACAAAAGTAAGGAAATCTTACAATAGATAAGTGCTAACGCTAGCGATCCAAATATTCATTTAGAATTTCTCTTAGTTTTGGATCGCTAGGACGTGGTGAATCGACGTCGATGATATGCCCGTTTTTATCGAACAACATAAACCTAGGAATTCCCGAAATATGATATACTTTCGAAATAGTTGATGAACCACCATTAGCAAACAACTGGATTCCGCCTAGGCGTTTGTCTGAAATGAACTTCTTCCACTTTTCCTTATCCTTCTCAACGTCTGTCGACACGCTTAGGAACACAACATTCTTATCGTGAAACTCTTCTTCTAATTTTTTCAAGAATGGAATTTCTGCGATGCAAGGGCCGCACCAAGTTGCCCAAACATCTACCAATACTATTTTCCCTTTGAAATCACCTAATGAAATCATGGTACCAGACCTATCAGGATAGGTGAAATTAATGGCCTCAGCTCCCGGTCTAAATTTGGCTAGCTTTAATTCATACTTTTTTTTCCGCGTCTTTTGATCTTCCGTAAGAAAGTACTTCTCATAACTTCCTATCATATCTTGGTAGCTCGTGTAAGATTTTAAAATGCTCGCTTCACTAAGCACATACTCGCCCTTTAAGGTGTCGTTTCCGATTGACATTACGGCCATTTCCAAATTCGGTTCGCGAAGATTTCTGTTCTTAAATGAAACTAAATTTTTCAACATAATTGTACCATAAGGAAAATTATACAGCCTAGCATTTTGAAGAAACTGATCTGCTTTAAAATTTTTTAAATAAGGGTTATAGTCTGCAACATTAGGCTGAGAGGCTCGAGAAGACGAGATAAATGCCAAAGCAAAATAGGCAAGATCATATTCGACTGTGGTTTTCATGAGTTCATCAAATTCAGCATTATTTGTTTCTTTGCCGCTCGCCCAATTTTTTACTTTCGAAGCAAGATTTTCCAACTGGGGAAAGAATCCATTTAAATGACTAGGAATAAAATAAACTGATCTACGTTCAATGTTAAAGGCTAATTTATGCCACAGTGATAGTACTTCATTCTCCCTAGTATTAATACCTCTCAATAAATATGTAGAATCATTAAGTTCAAGATTAATTCTATCATTGCCCTTAACATATAGTTTAAATTTATTTTTAGGGTCTTGAGAATCTCCAAAGCCAAGCACGTAGTAACCCTTATAATCCGGTTTAAACTTAAATTTAAAACTGGCATTAAACTTCGAGTTTACGAATGCTATTTCTTCTAACTGACCCGATATAATTTTAAATAACTTTATTGTTAATGGTTTCTTCTTTTTTGAAACCCCGTTAATTTCTGTGATTTGGCTATGTGCAGTGAAAATCGAAGTAAATAAAAATGCAAAAAATAGGAGATATAATTTCATTATTTTGTTTTATTGACTAATTCAGTGAGATAAATTTTCAGCAGGGGATTAGAAGGGCGTTTACAGCTGTTATAATCGAGCATTTTACCCTCTCTATTCAAAATTAGAAAGCGAGGAACCGCTGATTTTCCTATTTTTTCGAAAAACGGATCGTCGTATCCATTCATTAGCAGCTGAAGCCCTCCGTCCAATTTATAGCTTTTTAACGTTTTCTTCCAAGTTTCGGCCCCAGAATCGCAAGAAATAGAAAGGAACACAATTTCTTCCCCTTGCATTTCGTGTTCGAGCCTCTTTAAGTAAGGTGCTTCAGCCATACAAGGCATACAACCTGTAGTCCAAACATCGATATAAATGAGTTTTCCTTTGAAATCGCTAATTGATACTTGATTACCATTTACATCTTTAAAAGTGTATTTGCTTAGGTCAGTTCCAGGCATAACATTTTTATAAAACCCTATCCGCTGAGCAACTTTCGCTTTCAATGCTTTTATTCTTGTAATTTTTTTTTGATCCTTGAGTAAAGGAAGCGTAACCTTAATTACCTCATTTATTGAAACGAAATCTCCATATGAAACCGAACTTTCCAGCATCGCTAAAACGTAATCTTCTTTTAACCTTTGATTTTCGATCAGGTTTCCAAAATCGGCTATCCAAGTATTGATGTTATGAACTTTTAATCTGCCTGCGTTCATTTTAGAAAACATCATTTCCGTAATCAACTGACTCCAGTTAGGGTAAATGACGATTTCAGGTAAAAGACGAATATCAAAATCCATGAAGTTCACCTCCATTATACTGGACATAAGCGGATAGACTCTCGATTCTATCAATTTCCCGTATACTTTATTTAGGTATTCCCCCTGTGCATTACCCAGTAACAGACTTTTTTTTCGAATAACTTCGGCTACCGTGGAGCTTTGAATAGCTTGAATTCGATGATGATAAGTTTGCGAATGACTGGCTGGATCAGACTCATTGTATGGATATTTGCGATTCAAATCATAAAGTAATTGATTTACGACACTTCCCTTACCGCTTAGTGTAAAGTCATCATTAACAATTTCCATCGAAATCTGGTCGCCAGGATTAAGATACATCTCAAATCCCTTGATTTTGTTAGCACTATCAGAAACTAAATAAAAACCAGCAGCTTTCAAATCCATGGTCAGTTGAAACTGACCATTCAACTTTACAATACCCGAGGCCGCAGGTCTCCTCATCATCTCACGTTTGAAGATGTTAATGACTTTTATGCTTCTATTATTTACGGTACCTTTTATAACTGTTTTGACTCCATCTACAGCCAAAGCATGGGTTGTCAGCATCAAACCCAAACTTATTAGCATAAATTTCTTAACTACCTTTTCCATTACGCTTATTAGCCTTATTTATTTCTGTAATAATTCTCGCACTGTTCGAAAACTTCTCGGTTATGAACAACAGATATCGAATGTCTACACAAATAACTTTGTTTAGTTCCTGTTCATAGTTAAACTCTCTTGTCATCGATTCCCAATTGCAGTCGAACACCAGGCCGATTATTTTACCATCAGCATTTAGCATTGGACTTCCTGAATTCCCACCAGTAACATCGCCATTGGTGATAAAGTTGACCGGCATATCGCCATTTCCATTCTTTTGCCAGACCTCTAATAATTTTCTATTGAGGAGAAAATCTTTATTAACTGTATCGGCTTTTGCAATTAAGCCACTAAAAGAAGTTTGATAGGGAATAGTTTTCCCATCCAAGTTAAGATCAGAAATTTTACCGTAGGAGAGCCTGATTGTTTTATCAGCATCAGGATAATAGCTATCTCCTTTAAACTCAGCAACACTATTATCATAATATGCGGAACTTTTATAAAATTTGTTTGTGAATGAAAATACCCTGAACAATTCTCCAGTTTTCTTTTCAATCGACGATGTGAACTGAGTGATTGGATCGTTTACAAGTGGCCTTGAAGGACTTTTTAACCAATTTTGGAGTTTTGTCGAATCTGAATAAATTGAACTTTGGAACAGCGAATCAACATATTGATCTATTAGTAGATTGGTATTTAATTTCTTTGTAATAAATATATCTGGTAATAACTGTTCGGGTAAGCTATCTTTAAGGAGTTTCAACATTGCTTTTGTCATCCTTTTGTCTACCGCGACATTTAGCCTTTTGTAATGATAGGTTACCGTATTTGAGAGATCACTGCGCAGAGAAGGTCTTTTTTTTGAGCTCGTAACAAACGTGTTAAAAGATTCCCCAAAACCCATATTAAATTTGAGTATTTCACAAGCATCCATACATTCAGCATAGTAAGTTTGGGCTTTTAAAAAATCAGCCTTTCCTTCAATTTCAGCTTTTAGATCTTGCAAAGCAGTTAAATAAATACTTCTTTTTATTGTATCATTAAGCACCCACTTCATCCATTCCTTTTCATGGTTCTCTTTTCGGGCAATAATGTTTAATTTATTTACCCAGTAGTTCATCCCTATCGCATTCTTGTAATAATTAGCCGAGGTAGCAAATTTTTCGGCATAGGTTTGTTTAACGAGGGCGTCTTTGTTCATTTCATCTTCCCAAATGGATTGAGTAACTTTCCTTACGGAGATCATTGGCGGATTTAATACTTGCGTTTTTTCTTTAATCTTGAAGGAAAGGGCATTACGATCCGACATCCCTGGGTATCCCATAGACATGGCAAAATCACCATTCCGATATCCTTCTGTTGAAATTTTAAGCCAGGTCTTTACCTGTAAAGGAATATTCGCCTTAGAAAATGCTGCTGGCATACCATTTTTATCCGCATAAACTCTAAAATAGGCAAAATCGGCGCTATGCCTTGGCCACATAAAGTTATCCGTTTCTCCACCAAATTTCGCAACATCTTTTGGGGGCACTCCTACCATCCGCACATCTTCATAGTTAAGTTGTAAAAAAAGAACAAAAAGGGTATTATTCTTATACGCTTTAATTACAACTCTATATTTGGGATACTGGGCCAGGTATTTCTTCGCAATGAGCAATTGTGCATCTCGAATACTGTTGATTTTCGAATTTCCTTTTGATAATAACTCTGCTACTTCATCGCTTACATCCAGTATTTTTTTATTAATAGTTATTGACAATCCCTTAATAGGAAGCTCATGTAATTGATCCGTTGCCCAATACCCATTTTTATAAATATCAGATGTTGGACTCACATATTGCTGAATCGCATCGTAGGAGCAATGATAATTGGTAAGTATCAATCCAGTGTTAGAGATAATCGAGCCAGTGCATCCAGATCCAAATGCAATTACCGATTCACTTAAGGCACCTTCAGTTGTCCCCATCAGCTCATCAATCGGGATTTTCAACCCCATTGCTTTCAGTCGTTCAGCATTTTGCTTTTTCAACAAAGCAAGTAGCCACATACCCTCATCAGCTCGCAGTTGAAATACAGAGCAAAATAAAAAAACGACAAGGAGTGCGCTTGATAAAATACTTTTTTTAAGCTTCATTACTCACCCTTGTTTTTACTGAAAATAGACTCTAGCAAAGCCTCAAGGGTTTCTCCCCTTATCCCTTCCGCAATAATCTTCCCCGTAGGATCAATAAGCCAAAGTGCCGGAATACCGTCTATACCATAGTTCTTAGCAACCGGGGATCTAGTTCCACCAACTAAATCGGAGGCATTATGCCAAATTAAGCCATCTTGTTTTAACGCATCTCTCCAAGCTTTTATATCAGAATCCAATGAAAAAGAAATAACTTCCAGACCGGCTGGATTAAACTTTTGGTAGATAGTTTTGGTGTGAATATTTTCTTCTCGACATGGCACGCACCAGGAAGCCCAAAAATCAAGCAGTACATACTTTCCTCGGAATGACGACAGGGATATTTTAGATGTACCATCTGGCTTTATTACCGTGAAATCAGGAGCTATCGCTCCCGGCGCCACTTTTCGGAGAATATCAGCTCTTGTTTTCATAGCAAGATAGTAAGGGTGCTTTGCGAAACCAGGTTTAAATACCGTTAACAAAGAATCTATCTGATCATGCTTCATCATCATTAGTGGTATTTTTGCTATATACAAAGCAACAACCGACTTGGGGTAATTTTGAACTAAGGAGTCAGTATAGTTTTCTTGACGTTGCTGTACCTTATTGAAGATGGCTATTCGTTCTTCCTCAGTAAATTTATCTGCATTCATCGTCAGATGATTGTTTTGCTTAGATTGTTCTTGGGAAAATTTTTGATAATTATTCCAATGATCATTTTCTGGAGTTCCTTTAACGACCGCTAAGTAAATTCTCTCTTTTTCTCCAGTAATCTTTACCGTGCCTTTTTCTGCAATAAAATTAGCTGTTCCCCTGGCACCTTCAACCTTTAAATCATAAAGTTCATTGAACATTATAGCAGGCAAGGTGAATGAAAAATCACCATTAATTTTAGTAACCGTCGTTTTAACCGGAATTGAACTCGTTCTATTACGTGAAATTGTTATCTTGGCTGCCTTATCAAGGCCGCTGATGTTACCACTAACTTTGCAAAATACTTCTTGTGCAAAACTTGGTATATTTAATAGAAGAATAGCCATAGCTATTAATGCAATCTTAAGTTTGATCATTTTCATATTATTATTTTATTTGAGAAATTAATGAAATCCATCAACGCAAATGCTAATGAATTCCATTAAAAATTAGGTTTAATTATTTTGATTTATAGTTCATGGCTGAGATTTCACCGAAGCCAGTATAGGCTTTTATAGTACCAAAGGCACCACTAACTTCGTTCACTTCGATCTGCAGAAGGGTACCTGATTTGGTGGTAGGATTAGTGAGAGCGACAAACAAAATTTTACCATCATTTGGATGATTGTTTACTTTAAACATCTTCATATTGGTAATTACACTTCCCGGATAGTTTGCAGATACATCATACATAAGGGTCGATGCCAAATTGCCTGCGTAGTTGTTTTGATAAATCTTTGTGTTTGTGGCGTGATACATGATATTTCCCTTATTCCCAAACGCAAAATATTTAGCGGCATTTAATTCTGTGGCCCCACTGATGTTAATTTTAGCTATACCCCTATTTCCATCATCACTCACATTAAATTTACACACGTAAAGTTCCCGCGAAGATGGGTTGTTTTCATTCTGCATTACACAAAACCATCTATTATCAAAACCGTGTTCTGCATAAACCATGACCTTTCCAACATTCCGCATATCAAATGCTGCAGAAGCACTTGGTGCTTCAAATTGCCGAACGGTTCTATCGTAATCGATATACAAAAATCGCTTATGCTTACTGTCGTAGATTACACCAAAATAAGCCCAGTTGAAAATTGTGCCTATAAATGGTGCGGCAACATAATCTTCTCCAAAGCATTTTACGCCGAACTTACTGTAAACATTAATATCAGCTTGAGGAATAAAATACAAATCCCCGTTGTTAATTAGGAGTTCATTGTAGCTCCATCCCGCATATGCTTGAAATTTAACATTGTTGCTTGGGAGTGGGTTTATAAACATCTCACTATATGAATTTAGTTTACGCAGATCATTTCCGCCAAGGCGGACTCCTCCATCATTGGTTTTAGTGAACACATCAACCCAATGATTATCTATATAGTACACATTTGCAACTTCACCTTGAATTTTAGCTCCATTTGTTTCAGAAAAAACATTGGACTGAACATAATCAGTACCCGCTGGTAATAACTTGTTAAGTTTGTTGTTAACAACAATACTCAGATCACTCCCTGTATTATCCCCATGCACAACCATCCATCCAATTGAGGCGTACGAGCTTATGGTAAATGGCATTTTAACCATTTGCGTAATACCCCCATTAGATTTATCAGTCACATATAACACCAATAAGTAGCTTCCCGGTGCCTCAATTACCTTATAGGAAAGATTTTTAGTAACTGCCAGTTGTTTATTAACATAAGTACCTGTTGACGGATCTGGAGCATAACTCTGTTGTACAAGACGCCATTCATAAGCTAAATTAGTAGGTGCTTCGATTGAATTCGTAGGATTAACCTTTACTAATTCATTTTGCTTCACAACAAAGGTTTTTGGTAATGCGTCGATGTCAACAAAATGACTATCCAAATTTTTATAAGTATAATTACCCTTGTCTTTAGCACATGATACTAAAAATAGGAATAGGGTAATCAGTGTTATGAAATAACAATTATTCTTTTTCATGTAAAAAGTTCTTTTAGATTAAACACAATTTTATTTACCCTTGTCCCCCAACACCCGTCCAAACCCAGAACCCTACAACCCCATTTTCATCTGTTAAGGGGGTATTTCCTGGCTTGGTATTATATTCGAGCAGGGCTTTTCTTACCAATGCATTGTAATAGCCCAATAGTTGGAGATTCATTGGATCAGGAAGTTCAGTGATATTACACGCATTTAAGATAAATGCATATCTGGTTTCGGTAAATTCGCCGAAAGCATTTCTGTAATTTGAACTATCCCAAATATCTGGTTTAAGAAATTTATCTCCCCAGATAAAGATGACCTTTTTATAACGTTCATAGCCCTTCTTAAAATGATCATTCTCAGCCACCTCCAATTCGAGTCGTACAGATTTATCTTTCAATCCTGTTTTATAGATCACAACTGGAATATCAACTTTAAACATGTTAGCCGGCATTATTTTACTTTGAAATTTAAAATTTACACCTTCAATGGCGGTTGATTTTTCTGTATTAACTTTAATACCAATTTCCCGATCCGACTTTGATGGCTCGCCCATAATACAGGCTTGAAAGATAAGTGTGTCGCTATTCCCTACATTTGGGTGAGCCGGAAAAGAATAAATTACAGAATCGCGCAGGGCCACACTTCCTTCGCCAGGAATCTGAAAGAACAAACGTGGGTCATTTTTATAACCCGGAATATCTTTTTCGGAACAGGCGCTTAATATAGTGCTTAAGGAAAGAACCATTAAGTATATTTTTACTGTTGTCTTCATTTGATTTTTTTTTAAAATTTTAAATGATGAATAGCACATATTGTTATTTACCGAATTCAACTTCATTGTCTGGCAAAGGCATCACGAGATGTAGATCTGTTAACGTAATGTAGTGAGTGGGGAAGAACTCCTGTTTTGTCCTTTTACAATATGCAAAAATTTGCCCTTCGCCTTGAAACTCCTTTCTATATTCTTTTAAAATCTCTTCGCGAATAGCTGCTTCGTTTAAATTATTATCAAGCGGAATTGTTATTCCCCTATTCAATCGTACTTCATTTAGGTAATCTATAGCTTTCTGATTATCAACACCCACATTACATTCGGCGGCGATGTAATTCATTTCCGACCTACGGATTAGCGGTATCATCTCTGAATAAGCCTTTTTATAGTTTTCTGGTTGATAATATTTATAAAGGACATAATCATAATTAACCAACCTCGATGTGAACAACAACCGATAATCGTTTGAACCGACGGTGTTTGTCTCAAACATTTCTTCATAATAGTAAGAACCTCTGAAAAGCTGATTCTGTGGCAATGCAGAAATAAACCAAGTATTAGCAATAGTCTTTAAGTCAAATACGTTCAAAGCAAAGAGGTTTTCTGTTGAGAATGTAAGATCCTTGTCTTTATCTGCTGTTGCAGCTATATTGGCTGTTTGAATCCATGGGAATATTTGATTTCCTATATTGATTACTTCCATTGCATTCGCAAGGGCGTTTACCTTATCATTTTTCCACAAATATGCTCTAGCTGTAATACCCTTTACTGCAAAATAATTCATTCTTTGATGGCGATTATTTAAGAACTCATCCGTTGAAGATTTGAGTCCCTTTTTGATGGGATCAACATTCAAGTTTGTAGCGGCATCTTGTAAATCTTTCAGGATTAATTCTATAACTAGGTTACCTGCTTCACGAGGTGTAACTTCGGTACTCAAAGTTCTAACATAAGGAATACTCAACTTGGTTAAGTTCGTCGAGCCGAAGAGACGTAACAAATCAAAATGTAAAAACGCTCTTAACGCCAGTGCTTCGCCTTTAATTAGCTCATAGTTATTTCCTGTAAACAGTGCTTTATCCTTATCAATGTTATCTAGGATATTATTTACGTTTGCGATTGTATTATACATTCCCTTCCAAATATTATCGATTTGGTTCCGAACAGGAGCCTCGGTAAGATATTTGAATTGCGAAACATTATTATAGGTAGCGTTATTATAGGTGTCGTATTGTTGTGCAACAGCATCAACGAAACCGAAGGTCAATTCCCTGCCATATAACGATTGTGATTTCATAAGACTATAACAACCTATTAGTGCATCTTTATAGCCTTGTTCCGATTTAAGTAATACGGATGATTTAACTTTTGTGCGCGGCTGAACATCCAGCCATTTTTTGCAGGAACTAGCAAAAAGGAATATGAATAGTAACAGTAGAACTGTTGATAAGCTATTTTTCATTTCTAATTCTTTAAATTTTTAAATATTTAATTAAAAGTTAGCCATCAAAGTGAAGGCAAAGTGACGCGCAAATGGATAGGATGTACCTCTTTCAATACGAACAGTACTGAACTTTTTCACGTCATTTAAGTTAAGCATCGCCCTTAAACGTTGTAGCTTCATTTTCTTGACAAAGCCATGGCGGTAGAAGTCATAACCCAAGTTAAGCGCACTTATATCAAATTCACTTAAATCCTGTACAAATCGAGAAGTGGCCAATGTATTAGCATTCGATACTCCAATATTTTTAAACAGTACATTATCGCCTGGCTTTTTCCAACTATCGTAATAAGCGCGACTATCGACGTTATAATTTAATTGGGCATTCTCAACTTTATCTACAAGTGTTTGATTATAAATCTGCCCACCCATTCTGTAAAGTACAATTACTCCTAAGCTAAAACCTTTAAACTCAAAGTTCAAGCCCATGTTACCCATTATCTTTGCCTGGTTTATCCCACTTACAACTTTATCATTAGCATCCCATATATCTGTGACTGTGCCATCTTTTTTAACAAAAACCTCTTTTCCAGTTGCTGGATCTATTCCCATTGAAGGAACCGCCCAAATAGCGTCAAGTGACTGACCTTCTTCAAACCTAACTAAAGGCCTGTTGCTAGTTCTGGACAACTGGTCTTGACTATTCGTAAGGCTTTGAAGAGAGTTAGAAATTTTCTGTATTTTATTTTTATTAGCTACTCCAGATACAAAAAAATTAAGCGACTGCCTATTCGCACTATTCACAAGTGTTCTGTAATTCGCTCTAAATTCGACACCACTATTTCGGATTTGACCTAGGTTTGCCCTGTAGGATTCAAAACCAAGTGAAGGTGGAGTTGTAATATCTGTTAAAAGATTTGTTGTAATTGCATTATAAAAATCTAAGCGTAAACTAAGATGTTCAAACAATTCGGCATCCAAGCCAACGTTATAGTCGAGACGTTGTTGCCATTTTAAGTCTTTATTTGCTAAGCCATTTAAAAATGTGCCGAGCATCCCCTGATAAGAATTATCCACAAAATAGTCATATAACAACATTGCTTGATAAGAATTGAAGTTTTGAGATCCTGTATAACCCAAAGACCCTCTTATCTTTAACAAGTTTATATATTTACTGCCTTGTAGAAATTTTTCATTATGAATATTCCATCCTGCTCCTGCAGACCAAAAGGCTCCCCAGCGTTTATCAGTCCCAAATTGGGATGATGCACTATATCTAATAGATAAATCGGCGAAGTATCTATTATCAAAAGAATAGTTTAAAGCCCCTAAAGTACCTATCTCTCTATTAATTGATTCGGAACCAGACGGTTTACCATTTAAAGCGTATTGCTTTGCAAAAATAATATTGTCCATTTTATCATTCGGAAAACCAATGGCGCTATGTAAATAACTCTCAGCATTGTCTTCGCGAACATTCAAACCTATATTTGTAAACAGCACATGCTTGCCCAATACTTTTGAATAGTTTAAATTCACATCACTGCTTACCATAGAAGCCTTACCATCTCCTTTATCATATGTTCCTTTCAAAAACAAGTTCTCCCCTGTAAATCCTATGAAATTTGTATGATTAGCCGGCAAAAAATTCTCTGTAGAATTAACTGTATTACTGAAGCCAAGGCGACCAGTAACTTTAAGATTTTCGTTAATAAACCACTCCAAGAATGTATTATTGGTAATATCGCTATACTTCGATGTTGAACGCGTATTGAGTGTTGCATTGTACATTGGATTATATACGTCTTCAGACAAGACGGGGCCAATGCCTAAAAATTTACGAATGGTGCCATCTTCGTTAGTTGTTCTCCAATAGGGATTCAATTTAGCATATTCAGAAAAATCTCCATAAGGTGAATTTATCGCATTTACATTGGTATATTGTGATTGATTTCTGAATAAAATATTTTTGTAACGATACGATACATAAAGACTTCCCCCCATATTTTTACGGTCACTTCCCCGCATTACACCTTGCGTGTTGGTCATAAAGAAATTTGCCCCCACGCGTAATCGATTATCGCCAGTTTCAAAACCAAGAGTTTGTTTGTTTGTGATTCCAGTTCTCACAGGTTGTGACAACCAGTCTGTATTTACGCCATTTTGAACCTCCTTTAAATTGGCATAATACAAACTATCATAGGCTAAACCCACTATAGGCTGAATTCTATCATAGGCACCCAACTGCTTCTCCAAATTTAATTTTTCTATGGCGTTTGCAACATTATAACTGCTTAAGTCTGGGCTCTCTATACTAACACTACCTGTGTAATTAATTCTCAACTCACCTGGCTTTACTTTTTCAGTTTCGATAACTATAACGCCATTGGCCGCTCGAGATCCATATAGCGCCTTTGCTGATGCGTCTTTTAAAATGGTTACTGTTTCAATTCTGTTAATATCTAAATCAGATACTTTTTCTATGGTCATTTCAAAACCGTCGACAATAAAAAGTGGTTGATTAGGTTTAGTAGCATATTGACCTTTTAGATCTGGAAAAGAAGATGCCCCTCTAATTTGCATATCCGGAATCTTATTTGGATCAGAACCGAAGGCAAGGTTATCTTGTATGTTTAAAGAAGGTTCAATATTTTTCAGGCTTTGAAAAATGTTTACTACACCTCCCCTTTGCAATTCTTGGCGTGTAATTTTGGTAGCTGCGCCTGTGAAAGATTCTGCCCTACGGTTAAAAATACCCGTTACTACCATTTCGCCTATCTCGGTGCGGCTAGTTTTTAAGGATATATTTAATGAAGTTCTTCCCGCAATTGGAATAACTTGCGATTCCATTCCCAGAAAAGTAACTTTTATTGAGGCGTTTTCTGTTACGTTAAAGTTAAAGCGGCCGTCTTCATCAGCTACTGTACCATTTTCAGTACCCATTTCAACAATATTTGCTCTTCCTAGTGGCAACTTATTTTCGTCGGTAACTACACCAGATATCGATACTTTCTTAGGTTCAATAATTTTTTCGTCTTTATTGGTTTTTGGGCCAATAATTATTGTATTCTCCTGAATGCTGTACGCTAACTTAGAGCCTGCTAATATTTGATCTAGTACTTTTCGAAAAGGTAAATTCTTACCTTTTATATTAACTTTTGGTAAGACGTTTACTTCTTCATGGTTATAAATGATATGAAGTTTTGTTTGTTTTGTTAACGCATCAATGACGGTTGAAACTGGAGCATTCTTTAAATTTAAGCTCACTGTTTGTACGGTTTGCGCAATCAGATTGGCTGAAAAGGATAAAAATAGCAGGATCAAGAGTCCTTCTTTCCTAAAACATCCTCTCAAAAAGTTCTTTAGGGGAACCATTTTAATATGTTTTTTTTTCATTAGATTTGAAATAGTTTAGGTAATGACAATAAATAATTAGATGCTCGGTCAAAGCGAATTATTATCAGATTTACTTTTGGCGGGTAATGCTTGGAACATTGCCCGTTTTTTTTGATTTTAGTTTTTAGTCGATTTTTCTACAATAATGGTCCTTTCTTTTAGGGTGAGTGTTAAGTTTGAAGTTTTCTGAATAATATTTAAAATTTTCTTTATATCGTTAGTTTTATCCGTACTCCCAGAATAATGCAATTGTTTTAAGCTGTTATCCTTAAAGTCAATATCATAATCATATAGCCTTCCGATTTGCTCCATCAAATCTGCCATCGTCTCATTTTCAAATGCAAGAATTCCATCTTTCCAAGCCACAAAACTAAATACATCCACATCCTGCTTTTCTATGCTTCCTGTTAATTTATTGAAATTTGCCTGTTGGTTTGGAGCCAACTCAACTCTATTTTCTCCATTAGCCGTGCTCACCATTACTTTCCCTTCTGTTAAAGTAGTGTAGGTAGTATTTGAATAAGAATTAATATTAAATGAGGTGCCTAAAACTTCGACGTTCATGTTGCCATGGTGTACTATAAAGGGCCTCTTAGGATTTTTTGCCACCTTGAAAAAAGCTTCTCCCTTTTCAAGAAATACCTCTCTGGTTTTAGCCGCATCAAGGTTTACCTGATATTTAATCTTCGTATCGGCGTTTATCCACACTTCGGTTCCGTCACCAAGCATTAATTTGTATTCCGCTCCTCTTGGGATTATTAATGTATTAAAAATGGGAATTGCACCGGTATTTTCCCCAGTTTTATATACGATGCCATTTTCTTCTTGCACAAAGACCTGTGGTCCGCTTAAATTAGTAATACTCTTTTTAGGTCCTAATTCTATCGAACTACCGTCACTTAAAATCAGGATGGGGGTTTTTAGTCCTCTATCTTCTTTATTTATCGCCATTATTCTTTCCTCTTTAGAGTTTCGGATCGACAATAAGTAAATTCCTCCAACCATAAGTGGTAAAAGAATTACTGCGGCATAGCGAAGCCAATTTGGGAAGAGCGGCTTAATACGTTCTTCTTTGGCTATTGCCGCTAAACGTGCGTTAATAGAGAACCAATCACTAGTTAAATCAATTTCATCGAGATGGTTCTCTGCTTCTGCGAGTTTTTGATTTTCCTGCAATTGCGAAATCAGCAATCTTTCATCACTACTTAATTTTTGGTAACGATCATCGCTTATTTCTTCCCCGTTATTAAGTGCACGAAGAATTTGTTCCCATTCTGGCAGGCCAGTGTTATATGATTTGTTCATCATTTAATATAAGTCGTTAAAAACTATGATTAGGGTGACAAGATGTTTTCTAAGAGTTTAAAAAAATAGCTAATTAGCTAATAAATAGGCAGATATAATAAGCCAACTTAAGGATTGATCTGATAATTCTGTCCTTAAAAACGCATAAGCTCGCTTCATTTGGGTTTTAACCGTATTAATGGAGATATTATTACGCTCAGCTATTTGAGCATAACTTAAATTATCAATGTTATGGAGCATAAAAATTCTTTTACACTCTTTAGGAAGTTTATCGATAGCAGTCTTGACCTTACTATCAAGCGCTTCCATTTCATATTGAGATTCGATGTCAGCCATTGGATCAAATCCATCGTCTTTTAAAAGATGAATATTTCTTGAGGCATTAGACTGTTGTTTTCGTAAGTAAGAGACACTCAAATTTTTAACAGCCCTTACTGCATAAGATTGGAATGTGCTTGTGAGTTGGATAGTTTGACGACGTTTCCAAAAATCTATGTAAAACTCTTGTACAAGATCCTTCGCTACGTCAAGATCACCAACTAGTTGAACACTTACAAGGCATAAAAATCTATAATGCATATGAAAAAAATCTTCAAAGCGAGTAATTGTTATGTCTTCATTTACCATATACTACTATATTTGCTTGATAATTTAATCAAATGAGCTACTTAATAGCATCCAAATATGATTTTATTTATGATAGAAAACAACTTCTTAATTTTAGTCTGCACAAATGTTTATGCAGACCGACTAAGACCTGTTGTTGTCAATTCAATCCAATTACCTTTAACTATGGCAACTTGTCAGTTTTTTGTCTCTTTTCGTAACAAGGCATGAGTATTGTTATCTAATTTGTAAATTAAGAAACTAAGTAAATCAAAAAAGAAGAATATGAAAAAAATCGTAATTGGCGTAATAGCTGTTCTTGTATTAATTCTGGTTATTGGAGGATGCAATGGATATAACAGCTTAGTTAAAATGGATGTTGATGTTCAGACAAAATGGAGTAATGTGGAAACACAGTATCAAAGGAGAGCAGACTTAATTCCTAATTTAGTGAGTACCGTGAAAGGTGCAGCAAAATTCGAGCAAGAAACACTAACTGCCGTAATTGAGGCTAGAGCGAGCGCAAGTAAAATAACCATTGATCCTGACAAACTAAATGCAGAGAATATAGAAAAATATCAAGCTGCTCAGGGACAAATTACCCAAGCGTTAGGAAAATTAATGGTTCTAACTGAAAATTACCCACAATTAAAGGCGACGCAACAATTCAGTGATCTTTCTGCCCAACTAGAAGGTACAGAAAACCGTATCACCGTAGCACGTAAAGATTTTAACGAATCTGTGCAAGTTTATAATACCAAGGTTAGATCATTTCCGAATAATTTAACTGCAGGTATGTTCGGTTTTGCGCCAAAGGCAGCATTTAAGGCGGAGGCTGGTTCGCAGAATGCACCAAAGGTAGAGTTTTAATAAAACTTACACTTAACATTATTGGGTAATAACTGTTTGGAATGAATAGTTATTACCCTTTACTTTATTAAATCGACTACATATGTCAATATTCACAAAAGAAGAACAAGAATTAATTGCGAATGCTATTGCAGATGCTGAGAAGGCAACATCAGGAGAAATCAGGATTGCAATCGAAAAGCAATGCCACGGGAGCGCCTTTGAGCGAGCTACCCAATATTTTACGGAGTTAGGGATGGATAAAACGGCACAACATAATGGCGTACTGATATACCTGGCTTATGAAGACCACAAATTCGCCATTATAGGTGATCGGGGAATTGACCATGTTGTTCCTGAAGATTTTTGGGAAACAACGCAAGTGGCTATGAAGGCTCATTTTTTGAGCGGAAATTTAGCAGAGGGTATTGTTGCAGGTGTTTCATTAGCAGGAGAAAAACTAGCTTTATTTTTCCCTTATCAAAACGGAGACGTAAATGAATTACCAAATGATATCATTTATATGAATCAAGAGGAAAACCATTAATTATGAAAAGACTAATTCTCTCGGTAGTTTTTTTGCTTTGCGCTTATTTTGGGATGGCTCAAAATTTCCCAGCAAATAGCAATAGACTTATAACCGACGAAACGAATACGCTTTCAGGCGAACAAATTGCACAGCTTGAAAGAAAACTGATTGCTTTTGATGATTCGACCTCTAACCAAATTGCGGTAGTAATTGTTAAAACAGTTGGTGATTATGATATCAATGAATATGCCTTAGAACTTGGGCGCAAATGGGGAATTGGTGGAAAAGCTAAAAACAACGGCGTAATATTGTTAGTAGCAATTGGTGATCGCAAACTATCTATCCAAACCGGCTACGGCTTAGAAGGTGCTTTACCAGACATATATACTAAACGTATTATTGAGAATGACATTAAGCCCTATTTCAAGGAAGGGGATTATTTCAAAGGTATCGAAAACGGAATTAACTCCATTATCTCTTTAACAAAGGGAGAATACAAAAATGATCAGCCGAAATCTAAAGCTAAAAAAGGCGCCAAAGCAGGTGGAGCGGGAATGATTGCAATCATTATCATCGTAATTGTTATTTTCATTATAGGCAAGCGCGGTGGAGGCGGTGGTGGAGGTGAAGTAATAAGTGGGCGTGGGGTTGCAGAAGGGCTATTGATGGGCTTGTTATTAGGAGGCTCTGGTAGAGGTGGTTCGGGAAGCGGATTTGGTGGTGGATTTGGTGGTGGAAGTAGCGGTGGTGGTTTTGGAGGTTTCGGAGGTGGAAGTTTTGGTGGTGGTGGAAGCAGCGGTAGTTGGTAGAGATTATGCACAAAAGAGATCTTATAACAGCAGAAATAGAAAAGCTAGCTCAGGTCTTAGCTAGAATTATGGGACTTAAGGTTGAACTGAAATTGGCTGAAGCATCACTTCTGTTTCAACAAACGTTGGAGCACAGTTTTAGCCTGCCTACGGATATTTTAACAAATCCGGATCTAGCACCATTTGAAGCGTGGTTGGAGACAAGTGACCTGCCTGCAGAAAAGCTGGACTCCCTTAGTGAATTCTTATATTACGAATTAGGAATTAGCGACGAGAAAAACCATATTATAGCGCCCAAACTTAACTTGATTTACGAGCAACTCTCGAATAAATACAAAATCATACATCTGGTTAACTTACATCGGCAAAAAACGCTTCAGCAGTATTTATAAAATCAGATTGCTTTGTGCCTCGCAATGACGACATTGATAATAAAAACATTTCATATGGAGATTCTAAAATGGCAAAAACTTGCCACAAAATATTTAGTGAAAGAGAAATGGGCTACTTTAAGGGTTGACACCTGTAAATTACAGGGAGGAGCTGTTAAGGATGACTATTATGTTTTAGAATATCCTAATTGGGCCAATGCTGTCGCATTAACGAAGGAAGGGAAAATAATTTTGGTCAGACAATACCGCTATGCTGCAGATATCATTTCTTTAGAAATTCCAGGTGGTGTAATGGATGGCGATGAAACTGCGGAAACGGCAATCAAGCGTGAGCTATTAGAAGAAACTGGATATAGTTTTGACACTTGCAAATTGGTCGCAACGTTGTACCCCAATCCGGCGACATCAAATAACAAGACTTTTACTTTCTTGTTAACAGGAGGTGTTAAAACTCATGAACAACAGTTAGATGAGCACGAGATCTTAAATGTAGAAGAATATACCGTTGAGGAAGTTAAACAACTATTAGCCGAAAACAAAATAGACCAGGCACTTCACGTAGCTGGTCTATTTTATGGTTTAGCGGCCATATTACATGACTAACTCATTTTCAGTTTCTTCTGAATATCGTTAACGTACGCTTTAAATTTCTTATCCGTTTCTATTAAATCTTCTACGGTTTGACAAGCATAAATCACTGTTGAGTGGTCACGCCCACCAAAGAAAGCACCAATCGTTTTTAGAGAAGATTTAGTATGGCTTTTAGACAAGTACATGGATATTTGACGTGCCTGTACAATTTCCCTTTTCCGGGTTTGTGATTTCACCATATCAACTGGAACCTCGAAATATTCACATACCAATTTTTGAATATATTCCATTGAAATTTCTTTCGAGGTATTTTTAATAAAGTTCTTCAACATTTGCTTAGCCAAAGCTAAATCAATGTCCTTTTTATTTAAGGTAGACTGCGCCAGTAGTGAAACCATTGCACCTTCTAATTCGCGCACATTGTTATCAATATTGTGAGCTACATACTCAATTACCTCACCAGGAAGCTCGATTCCATCAGCATACATTTTCTTCTTAAGAATAGCGATACGGGTTTCTAAATCTGGGATTTGTAAATCTGCAGATAGCCCCCATTTAAAGCGACTTAATAAACGTTCCTCTAAACCTGCTAAATCCTTCGGAGCTTTATCAGAAGTTAAAATCACCTGTTTACCTGATTGATGCAGATGATTAAAAATATGGAAAAAGATATCCTGTGTTTTCTCTTTCCCAGCAAAGTTATGTACATCATCCATAATGATGACGTCCATTGCCTGGTAGAAGTTAACGAAATCATTAATGGTATTATTTTTTAATGAGTCTACAAATTGTTGACAGAACTTCTCACAAGAAACATAAATAACCAGTTTATCTGGCATATTGCGTTTTATCTCATTACCTATGGCCTGTGCTAAATGCGTTTTACCTAAGCCAACGCCACCATAAATCATTAGTGGATTAAATGAGGTACCTCCCGGCTTTGCAGCCACAGCATAACCCGCTGAACGCGCTAAACGGTTGCAATCTCCTTCAATATAATTCTCAAAAGTATAATTCGTATTTAATTGAGGATCTACATTTAATTTTTTCAAACCCGGAATGATAAAAGGATTTTTGATATCCTTATTGATCGATACCGGAATTGGCATAGATTGCACTTTTGCTTCTGCCCCATTTCCGTTAGAGGGCATGTTTGTTGTATAAGGTGAGCCGCTGTTCGATGATTTGTCTACAACGATATTATATTCTAATCGCCCTTCATCTCCCAATTGTTTTTTTACTGTTTTACGAAGCAGTCCAACATAGTGTTCTTCCAGCCATTCGTAAAAAAATAAACTAGGCACCTGAATGGTTAAAACGTTTCCATCTAATTTAAGTGCAGATATCGGCTCGAACCAGGTTTTAAAACTTTGGGTCGGAATGTTATCCTTAATTATATGAAGACAGTTTTTCCATACTTCGGTACAAGTTTTTTCCATTGTTATTCTATAATTTGTTGGTTTTCAATATTAATAAGGGTGTTACGGATACCCCTTTTTGAGTTATCGAATATTCAAAAAATTATCAACAAAAAGAACAAATTTTTCAATTATTTTGTAAGTACTTCAAAAGCAGTAGCATATACTACTTAACCTAAATTTTTTGTGTGGATAACTATATTTTAACATAAAATTAATATTCCCCGAATACATTTCTCATACAATCTGCGATCTCGCCGAGCGAAGCATATTCCTCCACCGCTGCAAGAATAAATGGCATCAAATTTTGGTCAGATTTAGCTGCATCACCGAGGTTTTTCAAGGCTTGCGCTACTGCCTTATTATTTCTTTCCGCCCTCAATTTAATTAATTTATCAATTTGAATAGTTCGTATGGATTCATCAATATTTAAGACATCAGTAATTCCTTCTTTCTCTTGCGTAAATTTATTTACACCTACGATAACTCTCTCGGCCGACTCCACTTCAATTTGATATTGATAAGCCGCATTGGCGATCTCTTGCTGGATGTAACCATTTTCTATCGCATTTACCGATCCGCCCATGGCATCTATTTTATCGATATATAATTGTGCAGCAGCTTCAATTTCATCCGTTAAACTTTCTATAAAATACGACCCGGCCAAAGGATCTACTGTATCTGTAACTCCACTCTCAAATGCGATTATCTGTTGTGTACGGAGTGCAATTTTCGCCGCCGCTTCTGTGGGCAGAGACAGAGCCTCATCGTAGCCATTTGTGTGTAAGGACTGCGTGCCGCCAAGTACCGCAGCCATCGCTTGATTTGTTACCCTCACTACATTATTCAGGGGCTGTTGGGCCGTGAGCGTACTTCCGCCTGTCTGCGTATGAAACCTGAGCATCTGTGCTTTCTCATCTGTAGCCCCTAATGATTTGGTAATTTTAGCCCACATTCGTCTTGCAGCCCTAAACTTGGCAATCTCCTCAAAAAAATTATTGTGGCAATTAAAAAAGAATGATAACCGCTTCGCAAACACATTAATCGCTAAGCCTTTTTCCAGGGCTGCATTTAAGTAAGCCTTACCATTAGCCAAGGTAAATGCCAATTCTTGCACTGCCGTAGAGCCTGCTTCCCGAATATGATATCCAGAAATAGATATCGTATTCCACTTTGGAACTTCTTTGCTGCAGTATTCGAAGATATCCGTAATAAGCCGCATAGATGGTTTAGGTGGATATATATATGTGCCCCTTGCGGCATATTCTTTTAAAATATCATTCTGAATAGTACCAGAGATCTCCTTTAAATCCGCACCCTGCTTTTTAGCAAGCGCAATATACATCGCCAATAAAATTGAAGCTGTAGCGTTTATGGTCATCGAGGTAGTAATTTTTTTGAGCTCAATTCCTTCAAATAAGATTTCCATATCCTTTAAGGAATCAATAGCTACCCCAACCTTACCCACTTCCCCTTCAGACATATCATGATCTGAATCATAACCAATCTGCGTTGGAAGATCAAAAGCCACAGAAAGTCCCATTGTACCTTGGGCCAATAAATAATGATAACGTTTGTTTGACTCTTCTGCAGTAGAAAAACCAGCATACTGTCTCATTGTCCAAAGCCGGCCACGATACATGTCTTTTTGTATACCCCTGGTGAATGGAAACTCACCGGGAAGCTCGTTTGTTACTTTGCTTAAGATATAAGTAGGCCTAATTTCAATCCCGGAAGTTGTAGTATGTTTCATTACTTATGGTTTTGGTTAATTGGTTAACTGATTAAAATAACTCTTGTATATCTTTCTTTAAATGTTCAATTGTTAAATCGTATGGGTTTTCGGGAATGCCCGCCATATGTTGTAGCACTTTCTTACTTAAGTCCGTTCCATTTGCAGATTCAGGCAAGCCTAATACCGCATTATTAACCATCGCAAGGGTGTCGTCTTTTAACTTACGGATTACCTGCCAACTGGTAGCATTGATATATAACTGTTGTGCAACATTATGTTGAAATTCAGACTTAATGTCATTTATCACTAAATTTTGTAATTCTTTTATCCCAATCCCTTGGTGATGTAACCTGATGAGTAGATTGGCTGGATTAATCCGGTCAATAAAAATAATTAATCGTTCATGCGCCTGCAATCTTAAGGGAAGCAAAGATGCGCTGTGGACTTGATTTAATTCAATTGTTTTTAAGTTGAAAAAGCGCATAATATCGCCTTTAACGACATAGTAAATTGCCATTAATGGAATAAAAATTCCTAGCGACAGTACCATAAGATCTATAAAAATCTGTTTAACGTACATAAGTATTGTTTAATTACGGTAATATTAATAAGGTATGAAAGGCAAAAATGTGCATTATTATTTATATTTGTAACAGATAAAATTTAATTAACCATGAGTAACGCTGTAGAAACTGCTTTTGCACCTGTATCTTTTACCGAAGGTGCCATTAAAGAACTTTTTAAATTAAAGGATCAGCAAGAGATCGCCGAAGATTTTGGCTTACGTGTTGGCGTGGAAGGCGGTGGTTGTTCTGGAATGAGTTATGTTTTAGGGTTTGACCAAAAAAAGGAAGGCGACCAGGAGTTCATCATTGATGGAATAAAAGTTTTTATGCATAAAGCCCACCAAATGTATTTGTTAGGAATGCAAGTTGATTGGCAAGACGGATTAAATTCTCGCGGATTTACGTTTAGCAACCCAAATGCAGCAAGCTCTTGCGGATGTGGCACTAGTTTTTCTGTTTAATACTTGAATACTTTGACAAATTTTGAAGATTTGCCAAAGTATTCAAGTATTATGTAACATTTTACAAGGTCTCGTTGTCTTAACAACGGGACTTTCTATTTTTATACCTTAAAGAATATATCTTTATCAAATGACCTACACCGAAAATGTAAGAATTGCACTGCAATCTATTAAAAGTAACCGATTACGTACTTTACTAACCGCACTCATCATTGCGATTGGTTTATCAGCTTTGGTTGGTATCTTAACAACGCTTGACGCTGTTAAGAAAAGTATGACAGATGCATTTTCTAGTATGGGCGCAAATTCATTCAATATCCGCAACCGCGGAACGGGAATCAGAGTAGGTGGAGGTGGAAAACGGCCAAAGCCTTTTAAATCTATCAGGTATGAAGAGGCGATTGCATTTAAAAAACGGTTAAATACTCCCGCTACCGTAGCTGTAAGCGTATTTGCAAGTGGAGGGTCAACAGTAAAATATGGTACGGAAAAAACAAATCCAAATATTAACATCCAGGGCTTCGATGAAAACGGGCTAGCTTCTCAAGGATTAGAGTTAGCATTAGGACGGAATTTTAGTCCGCTGGAAGTAGAGAATGGCAATAATGTATGTATTATTGGTGCTGAAATTGCAAAAACTATTTTCAAGAATGAATCCCCATTAGATAAGATTATTACTGCTGGTAATAACCGATTAAAAGTGATAGGGGTTTTAGTTGCCAAAGGGGCTAGTATGGGAGCAAATACCGATCGGGCGGTATATATTCCACTACTTAAAGCGAAGCTGGTCAATTCTAACAATAATCCGTCCTATACCATTACCGTGATGGTTCCAAATAATGAGTTAATGGACAACATTATTGGAGAGGCCACTTCAGAAATGAGAAATATCCGAAAGATAAAGATCAAAGAACCCAATAATTTTGAGATTACCAAAAGCGATGCTGTGGCGCAAACTTTATTTGAAAACCTTGCTTGGGTTGCCATTGGTGGTATTGCTATTGGCTCGATTACTTTAATTGGAGCATCTATAGGTTTGATGAACATTATGTTGGTATCAGTAACTGAAAGAACGAGAGAAATTGGCATAAGGAAGGCAATTGGTGCCAATCCAGCTACTATTCGTAAGCAATTTTTAATTGAGGCAGTAGTGATCTGCTTAATTGGAGGCGCACTTGGAATATTATTGGGAATTGGGATCGGAAATTTGATTTCCCTTTCAATGGGTGGATCATTTATCATCCCTTGGATGTTTATTCTGGGCGGATTGGTACTATGCGTAGGAGTTGGAATACTTTCTGGTTATTATCCTGCGAAAAAAGCTTCAAAATTAGATCCTGTTGAAGCCTTAAGATACGAGTAGACGATCAATAGCTTACAAGAGAGTATTTTTCAACTTCCCGCTTAATAACTCCTGTAAACCGGGAGTATATAAACTTTCTTTTAATGCGTCTGCGTGGCGAAGATGATGCATGTCACTCCCTACAAAGTCGACCAGATTATTTTCTATTATTTCTTCGGCCAGTTTCTTTGGCCCAGGGCCATAATAGCCGGTAAGCGCAATTGCATTAATTTGTAAATTACAATCCTGCTCTTTAATTCGGATATAATTATCTACCGAACCATGAAAATACGGGTATCTTTCAGGGTGCGCAAGCACAGGTTTATAACCACTGTCTTGCATCAGTTTAATCATATCATGAATATTTGCTGGATAATTAATGAAAGAAAGCTCAAATAAAAGATAATTATCGCCAAAGGTTAAAACAGTTTTTTCTTTTATCTTCTTCTCAAAAGTTTCATCCATGTAGTATTCTGCAGCTGCCTCTACTTCAAGGTCAATTTGGTTCTGAAGTAATCCTTTTCTCAACACATCGAGCCCTCTACGGATAGTATCCGGACTATTCCTAAAATAATCTGCCATTACATGAGGTGAAGCAATTAATTTTTTATAGCCTAAAGCCTTGAACCTTCTAGCTAATGCAATTGAGTCCTCAATCGTACGTGCGCCATCATCAATACCCGGAATGATATGTGAGTGCATATCTGTGCCGATAACCGAAAAATCGATCTCAGGTTCTTTTCGCTTCTTTTTAAATAATCCGAACAAAATTATCTCTCCCGGTATTGTGTTTCATAATATGATTGATAGTTACCCGAGGTAACATTCATGAGCCATTCCTCATTTGCCAAATACCAATCGACTGTTTTCGCAAGTCCTTCTTCAAATTGCAAGCTCGGAACCCAGTTCAATTCGTTTTGCAATTTAGTAGAATCTATCGCATAACGCAAATCATGACCTGCCCTATCTGTTACAAAGGTAATTAACTTAGCGGATTCGCCCTTCTCACGATTTAATTTTTCATCCATTACCTCGCACAATAACCGGATTAAATCGATATTCTTCCATTCGTTATGTCCACCTATATTATAAGTTTCTCCGCTCTTTGCCCCATGAAAAATTACATCTATTGCTCTTGCATGATCTTCTACCCAAAGCCAATCTCTTACATTTTCCCCTTTCCCATAAACAGGAACAGGCTTGTTATTTTTGATGTTATTTATCGCTAATGGAATAAGTTTTTCAGGGAAGTGGTGAGAGCCATAATTATTTGAACAATTCGAAATTACACAATCCATGCCGTATGTATCGTGATAAGCACGCACAAAATGATCAGAACTTGCTTTCGACGCCGAGTATGGACTATGCGGGTCATAAGCGGTAGTTTCCGTAAACATCCCTTCATCTCCCAATGCCCCATATACTTCATCGGTACTTACGTGATAAAACCGTTTTTCATGATAACTTCCTTTCCAGTACTCTCTGGCTGCATTTAAAAGATTAACCGTACCTAAAACATTGGTTATTACGAATGCATTAGGATCGGCAATTGATCTATCTACATGAGATTCTGCTGCCAAATGTATCACCGCATCAAAGTTCTCAGCTTGAAAAATTTGACTGATCAGTTTAGCATCTGTAATGTCGGCTTTTAAAAACCTATAATTCGGCAAATTCTCTACATCTTTTAGATTGGCTAAGTTACCCGCGTAAGTTAAGGCATCTAAATTAACAACCTCATATTGAGGATAATTAATTAAAAATCTCCGTACAACATGTGAGCCAATAAAGCCAGCCCCTCCTGTAATTAAAATCTTCTTCATTATATTTGCTTTGGCAGTCCTAAATCTACTGCGATATCTGGAACGGTATTATATATTTTACTTAATAGTTTATTAACACTTTCTTGTAAATCAAATTGCAAATCCTCATGCAGTCTCTGAAATTTCTTGAGCGTAGCAATTATTGATTTTACAAAAAAAATAGCTAGCAGTTGATCATAATTTTTAGCTAAGGAGAAAGAACGTACGCGACCGCTAGTGGGCATGAGGGTGAATAAAAAAATCCGCAATTCTATCTCTTCAAAGTCTGCTTTGGTAACTTTATAAAAATGATTAATTGACTTCAGTATTTTACGCATGTTCAATAAGACATCTTTTGAACTTTCGCCTTTTAATTCTCTTAAGTTATGAGCTACTTGTTCTATCTCGTCTTTCAAAGTAGCAACCCTTTCCTTTAAATTAATCTCATCTTCGAGCAGTAAAAAATGCAGCCTCTCGGTAAGCACCTTATCTTTTGCTACTAAACGGAGCAAAAGTTTATCCTTTTCCTTTGGAGGAAGCGCGAGAATTTCGGCCTTTAGATTTTTATGCTCACTTAGCTTCATTTACAATAATTAAAAAGGGTTATCTTTCAGATATTTTTCCCACTTCCATGCCGAGTTCATCATTTCATTGATATCTAATTCGGCTTTCCAACCCAGTATCTTATTTGCTTTGGCAACATCTCCGAAAGTTTGTTCGATATCACCCTCTCTTCTCTTTCCAATTGTATATTTTAGCTTTTCACCTGTTGATTGCTCAAAAGCATTTATTATTTCTAATACCGATGACCCTTTACCTGTACCGATATTAAATACTTCATAATTATCGCCCAATTTACTTTCTAATCTTTTAATTGCAGCAACATGGGCCTTTGCCAAATCTACCACGTGAATATAATCTCTAATTGCCGATCCATCTGGTGTGTTATAATCATCGCCATAAACCGTAATCGAGTTGCGTTTGCCTATAGCCGACTGTGTAATAAAAGGAACCAAGTTCTGAGGAATGCCATTGGGAAGCTCCCCAATTAAGGCGGTATGATGGGCCCCGACAGGGTTAAAATATCTTAAAACGATAACTTCTAATTCAGCTTTAACTGCACATGTTTCTTGCAGTATCTCTTCGGCGATTTGTTTGGTGTTTCCGTAGGGAGATTCGGCCTTTTTAACTGCCGCTTGCTCTGTAACTGGTAGCACATCAGGCTGTCCATACACGGTACAAGATGAAGAAAACACTAATTTTACCTTACTATTATAAGCAGTTAAAAGATTTATCAAGCTATAAAAGTTATTACGATAATATTTTAAGGGTTCCTGAACAGACTCACCAACTGCTTTAAAAGCTGCGAAATGAATAATACCTGAAATATCTTTATGCTGTGCCGCAAAATCATTTACTTCTTTTTCATTACATAGATCTAACTTTACAAAATCAGGTTTTTTCCCAGTAATCTTCTCAATTTGTTCTAGAATTTTGATATCAGAATTCGACAGGTCATCTACAATGACAACCTCATATCCTGCATTAAAAAGTTCGACTACTGTATGGGATCCAATGTATCCCGTACCACCTGTTACTAGTATCTTCATTATTTATTATATATTTTAAAATCTTTATGTTCTGTATTTTCCAATGCCTCTTTTGGCAGTGATCTAAAATAATCATACGTAATCTTTAATCCCTCTGCCCTACTTACTTTAGGCTCCCAATTAAGGAGTGCTTTTGCTTTGGTAATGTCGGGTCGACGTTGCTTCGGATCATCAACAGGCAAATCTCTTAAAACTAATTTCTGTTTTGTACCAGTAAGCTTGATAATTTCTTCACCGAATTGTTTAATGGTAATTTCATCAGGATTGCCAATATTAACGGGTTGTGCATAATCGCTAAATAGCAACCTATAAATACCTTCCACTAAATCGTCTACATAACAAAATGAGCGGGTCTGACTGCCATCACCGAAAACCGTAAGATCTTCTCCTCTTAAGGCCTGGCCGATAAAAGCTGGTAGCACGCGTCCATCATTAAGCCTCATCCTTGGTCCGTAGGTGTTAAATATCCTAACGATCCTAGTTTCTAACCCATGAAACGTATGATAGGCCATGGTTATTGCTTCTTGAAATCGTTTTGCCTCATCATATACCCCCCGAGGGCCTACAGGATTTACATTTCCCCAATATTCTTCGGGTTGCGGATTAACATTGGGATCTCCGTACACTTCAGAAGTTGAAGCAATTAGCATCCGTGCGTTTTTGTTTCTTGCCAAACCTAATAAATTATGGGTACCTAAAGAGCCCACTTTTAAAGTTTGTATAGGAATTTTTAAGTAATCGATTGGACTAGCGGGAGAAGCAAAATGAAGAATATAATCTAGCTCTCCGGGTACATATACAAATTTAGAAACGTCGTGGTGATAAAACTCAAAATTCTCTAGCTTAAATAAATGAGCAATATTTTTAAGATCTCCTGTAATTAAATTGTCCATTGCAATTACATGAAACCCCTCTTTGATAAATCTATCACATAAATGTGAGCCTAAAAAGCCCGCGGCTCCCGTTATGAGTACTCTTTTAGCTTTCATTGTTCGGAAATTAATTTTCTTCCTATACTATTATAATAATATCCAAGATCTATCATCTTCTCAAGATCAAATAGATTTCGTCCATCAAAAATTACTTTATTATTCAACACCTGATCCATTCTTTCAAAATCTGGATTACGGAACACAGACCATTCGGTAGCAATTAATAAAGCGTCTGCATTTTCTAAAGCATCGTATTGATTTGTTGCAAACGAAATTTTGTCCCCAATAATAGCTTTAACATTATTCATTGCCTCTGGATCGAATGCGCTTATGGTAGCGCCTTGTTTAATTAATTCATCCACAATATATAAGGCTGGTGCTTCACGAATATCATCCGTTTCTGGCTTAAAAGCTAAGCCCCAAAGTGCAAAATGCTTGCCTTTGATATTATTCTTGTAGTATTTTAAGATTTTCTCAACCAACACTAATTTCTGACGTTCATTTACCTCCATCACAGCCCTCAAAATCTGGAAATCATAATCGTGGCTATCGGCTGCGATGGCTAATGCTTGCACATCTTTCGGGAAGCAACTTCCTCCGTAACCAATTCCTGGAAAAAGAAAACGTTTGCCTATTCTATCATCCGAGCCAATGCCCTTTCTTACGGCATCAACATCCGCACCTACAATTTCGCAGAGATTTGCGATTTCGTTCATAAAGGTGATCTTGGTCGCAAGAAATGAGTTAGCAGCATATTTCGTTAACTCCGAAGAACGCTCATCCATAAAAAAAATAGGGTTACCTTGACGGACATATGGTGCATATAATTCCGCCATTAATTTTTGTGCTTTTTCACTTCTCGTTCCAATAACCACTCGATCTGGCTTCATAAAATCATCAACAGCCACCCCCTCCCGTAAAAACTCCGGATTGGACACTACATCTATAGCTACCTTAGTATTTGCTGTAAAAACAGCTTGGACTTTATCGGCCGTACCTACTGGTACTGTAGATTTATTTACAATTACTTTATAAGAAGTAACTAACTTGGCAATATCCTTTGCAGCGCCTAAAATATAAGATAAATCGGCTGCGCCATCACCTCCTGGCGGAGTTGGCAAAGCCATAAATATAATCTGGCTCTCGCTAACAGCATCAGCCAGATCGGTTGTAAACGATAAACGACCCTGAGCAATATTTCGATGAAATAAAACATCTAGACCGGGTTCGTAAATCGGAACTTCTCCATTAATCATTTTCTCAACCTTAACTGCGTTAATATCTACACAGATTACATCATTACCTGTTTCTGCTAGGCATGTTCCGGTTACTAGGCCAACATATCCAGTTCCAATTACCGCTATCTTCATATATTTTCAGCAAGTTTTAATTTTAATCATTTATCTTCGAACGAAGATAAGAAATTAACATTCAAAATGATTTGGATTTATAATATTGGAATTGCTTTATTTACTGTTATCACTGAATTAGCCTCTCACTTTAATCAGAAAGCAAAATTATTTACTGAGGGAAGAAAGAAGGTGTTTGAGAAAATCTCTGCTCAAGTAGATCCTGCCGATCGACCAATTTGGTTTCATTTTGCTTCGCTGGGAGAATTTGAACAAGGAAGACCTGTTTTAGAAAAAATCAAATCTATAAATCCTGCACAAAAGATTATCATTACCTTTTTCTCTCCTTCTGGCTATGAAATAAGAAAAAACTATATAGAGGCAGATGCCATCTTTTACTTGCCCATGGATACCGCTGCAAAGGCTCAGAAATTCCTGACATTGGTAAATCCCAGTATGGCCATTTTCACTAAGTATGAGTTCTGGTTCCATTATTTCACTGCACTTCGTCAAAAGCAAATTCCTTTGTACTTAATATCCGGGATTTTTAGACCTGGCCAGGCATTTTTTAAATGGTATGGCGGGTTTAATAGAATTATTTTAAAGTGTGTGAGCCATTTTTTTGTTCAGAACCAAGAAAGTGCAAGTCTTTTAAAGAGTATTGGTATTAATGAAGTAAGTGTTAGTGGTGATACGCGTTTTGACCGGGTTTACGAGCATGCTGCCAAACCGAAAAAACTGGCAGAGATTGAAGAATTTTGCGGAGAATTTCCTGTATTTATTGCTGGGAGCACCTGGCCTGCAGATGAAAAAATACTCTCCGCTTTTCCCGAAAGATATCCAGATTGGAAATTGATTATTGCACCCCATGAGGTAAATGAACAGCACATTCAGGATATTGAGAAAATATTTCCGGAGGCTGTGAAGTTTTCAAGAATTAGAGATCGAGGTACAAAGCACAAGGACCAAATCCTGTTAATCGATAATATCGGCATGCTTTCATCACTTTATCAATACGGAAAGGTTGCTTATATTGGTGGCGGTTTTGGAGCGGGAATCCATAATACGTTAGAAGCGGCAGCATTTGGCATACCTGTAATATTTGGGCCTAAGTACGCTAAATTTCAAGAAGCAAAAGATCTTATAGCGGAAAATGCAGCAATAAGCATAACTAACGAATCTAAACTTCTATCAGCTTTTGAACACTTCAAGACCAATGAAAAGGCCTCCGCTAATGCAAAAAACTATGTGACCAGCAAAAAAGGTGCAACAGAAATGATTATAGCCAAAATTAGCTAGTTTAGCGCAAGTTCAGCAAGAGCTTCAATAAATTTCGGATGATCATTTAAGCTCTCAACCAATTGCACATGCTCACCTCCCAATTCTCTAAATTCTTCATGATACTCAACGGTAATTTCATAAAGGGTTTCGAGGCAATCGGCTACAAAAGCAGGGCTAAACACTAATAAACGTTTTTTGCCTTCAGCAGCCAGCTTTTTTAAAACGTCAGTGGTATATGGCTGTACCCAAGGTTCCTTCCCTAGGCGAGATTGAAAACAAACGGTATATTTTTCTTTTGGAATACCCAATTCATTGGCTAAAAGCCTTGCCGTATCATGCCCCTGGGCAGAATAGCAAAACTTATTGGTGTTATTTAACGTTTCACAACACTCATCTTTCTTTAAACAATAATCACCAGTATGATCGCATTTCAGTAATTGTCTTTCAGGTAGCCCGTGGAAACTAAACAATACATGGTCATATGTTTCTGGCTGATGTTTTCTGGCATTTTCCGCAAAAACTTCGATCATTAGTCTGTTATCATGGAAAGAATTGACAAGAGAAATAGGAGGAATAGTTTGCCATTTGGAAACCAACTCCATTACCAATTGCATCACTGAGCCGGTACTCGCAGAAGCATATTGTGGAAACATTGGAATAACTCTGATGCTTTCAACAAGACCTGCTTTCAGTTTGTTCAATGCACTTTCAATTGCAGGGTTTTGATAGCGCATGGCTAACTCTACCTGATACTCGTCGCCTAATTTTTCTTGCAATAGTTTTGCTTGAATTTTACTATAATGCAAAAGTGGAGAGCCATTCTCATCCCATATTTCCTTGTACAATTTAGAAGTTTTTGGACTTCGAAATGGAACAATAATCCCTTTAACCAATAAGGTTCTATTAAATTTCGGAATATCGATTACTCGCTCATCCATCAAAAATTGATCAAGATACTTCTTAACATCTTTTACCTCTGCACTATCCGGCGTACCCAAGTTGACCAATAAAACACCTTTCTTTCTCATATTAATAATCTTCAAGCGTAGCTTTTACTTTTTCCATTAACCACATTGGTGTTGATGTTGCGCCACATATCCCAACTTTATCATTTGCATTAAACCAACTTTTCGTTAGCTCATCCGTATTAGAAATGAAATGAGTGTTTGGGTTATACTTTTTACAAACATCAAATAACACTTTTCCATTGGACGATTTCTTACCCGAAACAAACACGATTTTATCAAAATCAGCTACAAATCTTTCTAATTCTTCATAACGATTTGAAACTTGCCTACAAATCGTATCATTTGCTTTCACATCATACCCTCTATTTAGCAACTCGTCTTTAATCTGATAAAATTTATCTGTACTTTTTGTTGTCTGGCTATAGAGTGTAAATTTATTGGGAAGCTCTAAAGTGTCCAGTTCAGCAATATCTTGAAAAACGATAGCATTTCCATTCGTTTGCCCTTGTAAACCAATAACCTCGGCGTGACCATGTTTACCAAATATTAGAATTTGCTCATCGTCATCATGGGAGTTTTTTATTCGATTCTGTAGTTTTAGGACAACTGGGCAAGATGCATCGATTAGCGTTAAATTGTTTTTCAATGCGAGCTCATAAGTAGATGGAGCTTCACCATGGGCCCTGATCAGCACTTTTTCATTTTGCAGATTCCTCAAATCCTCATGATCTATAATGCGTAGTCCTTTTGATTTCAAACGAAGAACTTCTTCATCATTATGCACAATATCACCAAGACAGTACAAATACTCATCGTGATCTAAAATATCTTCGGCCATATCAATGGCATAAACTACACCAAAGCAAAAGCCTGATGATTTGTCTATTGTTACATTTAAATTGTATCCCATTTTATTGCCTATAATAGCTTACAAAAATACAAAAAGAGTTCACAAATTAAGGGTTATGGTGCTTTTTGTGATTGTTTTGATATCGCGTTGACATAATGCTTATTATATTCACTTTTAAGCAGTTGTAAGCTGATATATTCTTCTGCTTGCCATTTATGCAAATATGCCTCGGCTTCAGGCTTTTGTTTATTAAAGTAATCCGTCAAAACAACAGAAAAAACTAGCTGAAACTTCTTTTTAGAAGCATTGATAACCTGAATTACCCCTTTTTCAAACACGATATTCTGCGAGTGACTTGAACGCATCTTTCCCTGTGGAAAAATTAAAACCAAATTCCTTGGATCATCTAATAAAGCACCTGCATACTGCAATGTCTCAATTACATCTTTACCCTTATTTTTAGGAGCAAAGGCTCCAAAATATTTTAAATAATTAATAGTTTGATAATCTGAGCTAGTGACCAACACATGAAACTGCTTTTTGAATACCTTTTTGTTTAATTGAAAAAGCATAAATCCATCCCACCAGCTAAAGCGGTTAGCCAATACCAAGATGGCTTTATCATCCTGAACCGTTAATTTATTATAGGTAAACTTTGAAAAATTGATCTTAAAAATAAAGTCGAAATACCACGAATAACATTTTGAAATAAGACCGTTCTTACGTGGATAATACATGTTAACTCAAATACACTCTATCCTCTTCGCCAGCTACATCTAAAACAACGTCAACGCGTTCTTTTAAAATAGTCGCCAGCTCGAGGCCCACAAAATCGGTAGCAATTGGAAATATTTTATGGCTCCTGTCTACCAACACTACAGTACGGATTTTTTTATGAGGGGTGTTTAAGAAAACTCCTAAACCATACGCCAAGGTTTTACCACTATTGAGCACATCGTCTACCAGAATAATTACCTTGCCACTCCATTTGGCTTCTTCCATATCTGTTTTGGCTACTAGCTTGCTATTTAATTTCTCGAGATCAACACGGAGTAAAGTAACTTTAAAATCGGAAATATCTTCGAGCTCCGATTTTAACCGCAGAGCCAGTTTATAACCCCGGTCCCAAATACCAGCCAACACTATTTCTTGTTCTTCCAAATTATCTTCCAAAATCTGATAAGCAATACGCTTGATTTTTTGGGTAATCTGATTTTTGTCGAGAATAAGTACTTGTGATTCGGCCATTGATATTTATTTTTCCTATACAAAAGAACGATTTTAGCCCTCAAAAACAAACATTAAAAAAAATATTTTCAAAGGTGCAACTTTTAAACCCTTACATGCGTCTAATGATTAAACCTTAAAGAAATAGTTATGAACTTCAAGAAAATATTCCGCACAGGCTTAGCATTGATCGTAATAGCAAGCACTACTTATGCAGTTGCTTATGCACAGGATAGCAAGACTGTGGCAATTAAAAATTTTAATGGCATCAGTGTAAGTAGCGGTATCGACCTCTATTTAACGCAAGGTTCTACTGAAAACCTGACAATTAAAGGAAGAAATGATGTCATTCAAAACGTTGTTGTAGAACAAAACGGAAGCGAAGTTATCATTAAATACAAAAGCAGGATGAATTGGAGTAGCGTATTTAAAAACCAAAGTATTAAGGTTTATGTAAATTACAAGAACTTAAAGAGGCTAGCCGCATCTGGCGGATCTGATGTTTATACCCAAAACACTTTAAAAACCGATCTGTTAAATTTAACTGCAAGTGGCGGTTCTGATTTAAAGCTTGCTTTGATCTGTAAAGATTTAAGTTTAACCATCAGTGGAGGTAGTGACGCGGAGCTTAAAGGAGGTGCTGAAAATCTAAAAGTAACCGCTAGTGGTGGATCTGATGTAGCTGCATTTGGCTTCCCAGTTAATTATGCAAAGGCTACCGTTAGTGGCGGAAGTGATGCAAACCTTTTTGTAAATAAGATATTAGAAGCTGGAGCAAGTGGTGGAAGTGATGTAAACTATAAAGGGAACGCTTCTTTAAAGAAAACCAGCAATTCTAAAAGTGGCGACATAAACCACATAAAATAATAATCAAGTTTAGTTTTAGTTTAAAGCCAATACTGTGGATGCAATATTGGCTTTTTTAATATTGACTTACGAAGTAAACTAGGAAAGTTTGTAAGGAAAGTACACAAAATTAGCCCCTTCCGGAACAACCACAAAAACACACATATAGTTCTCTGGTTTTTTATAGCTCTTTAAGAAATGTTCTTTCTTATCAGGATGGATAATTCCTTTTTGAACAAACTCCTCAAGAGTTGATGCCTGAATTGTCCAATCTGTATTTAAATCTGCCCGGTTTAAAATCAATTCTCCAATATTTACCTCGTGTTGATGCGCAATAAAAATTGGATATGACGAAATCCCTTCTACCATGATCTCCACTGCAACTTCCTTAATTGATTCGGCATAAAACGAGAGATCTTTCTCTAAACTTATCAGCGGACTTTTCTTCTCTCGGGGCTTGTTATCTCCACCTTCATGGAGGTTACCTAATAATTCTTCAGCGTTCATAATTTTATTTTAGGATTGTTAGGAGCTCTCAATTGCAACAAAACAACATTCTCTACATGTTGGGTATGAGGAAACATATCAACGGGTTTAATTCTAACTACCTCATATTTCTCTTTGAGCAAAGCAAGATCTCTCGCTTGGGTAGCAGCATTACAACTCACATACACAATCTTCTCGGCTTCCATTTCCAATAAACGTACCACTACATCGGTATGCATCCCTGCTCTTGGGGGATCAGTAATCACAACATCAGGCTTACCATGCAGGTTTATGAAATCAGTTGTTAAGATATCTTTCATATCACCCGCATAAAATAGGGTGTTGTTAATCTCGTTTAAATTGGCGTTGAACTTTGCATCCTCAATAGCCGTTGGCACGTATTCAATCCCAACCACTTGTTTAACACTGCCCGCAATGAAGTTGGCAATGGTACCTGCGCCGGTATATAAATCATACACCAATTCATTTCCCTTTAAGCCAGCAAATTCTTTTGTAATCTTGTAAAGTTCGTAAGCTTGATGAGAATTTGTCTGGTAAAAAGATTTAGGCCCAATCTTAAATTTAACTACTCCATCTTTTGCCCCTTCAACCGGCATTTGTTCAAAGATGTGATCTCTTCCTGAGTAGACCATTACCTCTTGATCGAATATGGTATCGTTTTTCTTTTGATTTAAAATGTAAAGTAAGGAGGTTATTTCTGGAAATGAGCTTTTGAGATGTTCCATTAACCCCTCAATTTGTTCTTGCTCAGCGTAGGCGAAAACAACCACCACCATTATCTCACCCGTTGAAGATGTTCTAATAATTAAATTCCGTAAAGCGCCCTCATGGTTGCGCAAGTCGTAGAAACTCAATTGGTGCTGCAACGCATAATCACGCACGGCTAATCTCAGTCTATTACTAGGTTCTGCCTGCAGGTAACAGTGTTCAATACTAAGGATTTTATCGAAACGTAAAGGAACATGGAAACCCAAGGCATTCATCTCCCGTCCTTCTTCTTCAGAACTCATGTCGGCGGCATCAAGCCATCTCTTATTAGAAAAAGTATATTCTAATTTATTGCGATAATATTGATTGGCTGTAGAACCTAAAATTGGTTCCATCTTACTGGTATCAATTTTAGCTAACCGCTGAAGCGCGGCCTCTACATTTTTTTGTTTAAATTTTAACTGAGCATCATAATCCATATGCTGCCATTTACATCCTCCACAGGTACCAAAGTGACTGCAGAATGGATCTTTCCGAAATTCGGATTTCGACTGAAGGTTTTCAATAATCGCTTCTGCAAAGTTCTTCTTTTTCTTCACCACACGAATATCAACCACATCGCCAGGAACAGCCTTGTCTACAAAAACAACCAATTCATCAGCCCTACCAACCCCTTTACCTTCTTCAGCAATATCAATAATGCTTAATCCAGTAATCCTAATTGGTTCGGCATTTCTTCTGTTTCTACTCATTACTGCAAAGATAAGGATTAAATTGGGAGTCGGAAAGCCAGTACCCTGGAATTAATTACTTGTTTGCCGTATGTAAGAGCATCTTTATATGTAGCGTAATATTCAACCAATATCGAATTGAAGCAAGGAGATTAGCACATCATCCTAACACCTTTTATTTACTGAAAATCCTTAGGATAAACCCAAATAAACCTTGCCCTAAATTAAAATCTACATCGAACTTCTCATCAACGCTTACCGAAATTTCTAACACTTCAACACTCATGATATTATTATTGAATTTAATCAAATATAACCAAAAGTATACCAAATACCAAAACGGTATATGTTATCAAAATATTAAAATAGCATGAAAGTGTAACAAATAGAACACAAAATGATTAGCGACGAAAGGTTTACAGAGCCGCCTTTACTAGATAGGGTAATAGTTCCTTTTGAAAGGTGACAAAATTCTTCCTTACATCGGCATCGCTTACTGACGTAAAGGCAAATGAAAATACAATACTTTTACTCGCCTTTAATAAGAATGCCAATCCTCCTCTTCGTGCGGGGTTTTTCTTAAAATGATCTAGTTCCAAATATGCTGAAAGCAATAAAGCCTCTAACTGATCAGACAAGTGTTTTAAAAATTCCTGAGAGTTAGTATTTTCACGAACAAAGTCCCAGCCGATAAACTCATTACATACGGTGTAAGACAACCTGCAGGTTTTCATGACCAAGGCGGTTAAATGTTCTTCTTCATTGGCGTACTGAACTTTATTACTGATTATTTCGTGAAGGTTAACATCCAAGTAATCCATTAATATGGCATCTAACACCTGCTCCTTACTATCGAAATATTTGTAAATTGTTGCCTTGGCGATTCTCGCCTTTTTAGCGATCTCATTTACGCTGGTTTTATGGTAACCATATTTTCTAAACAGCTCTTTGGCTGCTCTGATAATGCTTTCTTTTATTTTCTCTGGTTCCATTAATTAGTAACGCGTAAAGTATATCCGGAAATGGTAACACTATATTGCTTTAATGCTATTTTGGCAGGCGCTTTAGCAGGGCCGCCGTCAATCAAGTTAAATTTAGCCCCACTTTTTTCGTCCAAAGCGGTCAGTCCGCCCGTTTCGATAATTACGGCATTTCTTTCCTCGGGATTTACAGTACTGCATCGGTCAAACGCTGCGTAAGAATTATCTGCTCTACGGCAAATTATTAATCCCGCGATACCATAACCGTCTATGACAACTGATCCACCGGCACTACTGATCCTATTTAAGCGCGGATCGGTTATTGGCGCACTAAAATTTACAGGTAAATTAGGCAAATAGTCTTCCTTGGCGCAAGAAACACAAAGGAATAGCATCATTAAACCTAAAAACTTATTCGACATTATAGAATTACCGTTTTATATTGTTTTAAGAACCTAACATCATTCTCGGAAAATAAACGAAGATCCTTAATTTCGAATTTTAAATTGGCGATACGTTCAATCCCCATGCCGAAGGCAAATCCGCTGTATTTTTTAGAATCGATCCCACAATTTTCTAAAACATTAGGATCCACCATCCCGCAGCCTAAAATCTCTACCCAACCACTGTATTTGCACATTTGGCATCCATCTCCCTTACATATTGTACAGGAAATATCCATTTCAGCAGAAGGTTCGGTAAAAGGAAAATATGATGGACGGAAACGAACTTTAGTTCCTTCTCCGTATAATTCCTGAACAAAATAAAATAAAGTTTGCTTCAAATCTGCAAAGGACACATTTTCATCAACGTATAAGCCCTCAACTTGATGGAAAAAGCAATGGGCTCTTGCAGAAATGGCCTCGTTTCGATAAACGCGACCTGGCATTAATGCTCTAAAAGGGGGTTTCCCAGCTTCCATCATTCGTACCTGTACTGATGATGTGTGAGTACGTAACGCGATATCCCCATTTTCACCACCTTTTTTAATGAAAAAAGTATCCTGCATATCTCTTGCCGGATGTTCTTCAGGAAAATTCAACGCAGAAAAATTATGCCAATCATCTTCAATTTCTGGCCCTTCTGCAACACTAAATCCGAGTTTATTAAAGATTTCAATAATTTCTCTTCTTACCAAGGCCAATGGATGTCTAGCGCCCACCTCGAAGCCTTCGCCAGGCAAAGTTAAATCTAATCCTGAGTCTTCAGTCTTAAGCCCAGTGTCCGAGATTAAATCAGTCAAAGTTGAATATTTAGCTTCAGCAAGCTGCTTAAACTCATTTAAAACTTTACCCAATACTCGTTTCTCTTCTGGAGAAACCGCTTTAAATTGGTCAAACACATCTTTAATGATTCCTTTTGTGCCTAAAAAACGAATTCTGAATTGTTCTAATTCATCAGCATTCGAAGTATCAAATGCATTGATCTCTGCGCTGTATTCTGTGATCTGCTCTTGTAACATGCGTCAAATATACGGCTAAAATTTCAACTTACGAAGTCGCCCGATTTGATAAATCGACTTATGAAGTTTCTATGCGTGTCGTCTATTTAACTTTGTAAAGCCTTATTTTAAATTTGCATTAAAATAGGCTATTGTTTCCTTTAAAACAGCATCAACGTTCCCCATTTTAGTAAACCCATGATCTGCTCCTTGAAGCTGTACAAACTTATTAGGTATCCCCAAGCTGTTAAGTTTATTGGTAAAAGCATCGAATGTGCTTCGCCCTTGCTTTGGCAAGTCGCCCACTTCATTATTTTCGGGAAAAACAGTTAAAGTAGGTACTTTTTGATTGGAATTTGCTACAAACAAAGGACTGATTGCTTTATAATGTTGGTCATTTTCTGTGGCTACAGTATAACCCGTATATCGATATCCAGCTTCAAGGATATAATCGGGCAAAAACTGAAGCATAAACGGGGGGATATCTGCAAAGGTTTGATCTAAGGAACCTGCTAAATTCACAACTGCTTTCACTTTATTGGTATTTCGATTATCATAACTGTACAACAGAGCTAATGTAGCGCCTGCACTATGTCCCGCTATTCCCAATTTTGTTTCGCTCACTTCCCATTCTCTAGCTTTTGAAAGAGCATAATTAACAACACTAGCCACATCTGCGATCTGATCTTTAATTTTAACAGCACTTTCTAAGTGCTTCACAGGGTTATCATAAAGTCCAGTGGCATCAACTAACCTGTAATTGATATTTAGAACGGCAAAATTGGCTCTCACCAATTCCTTAACCAAGCTGGTAAAATCACTTTTATCACCCTCAATAAAGCTACCACCATGTACAAAAATAATCAGGTTAGTACTAGCGCTCCGATTTGCAGGAAGGTAAACATCCATTTTTTGATGTGGGTTGCTACCATATGAGACATCTGTAAAAGTTGCTGCCTCAACTTTAATTACTGGATCGGTAATTATCTTGTTCCCCTTTTTGCAAGTTAAAAAAGAAGATGCGACTATGAAAAGTACTAGTGATCGCCTAAAAACGTGCTTCATCCGTTAATTAATTATGGCGGGCCTGGATGCCCGCCAATTTCCATTAGATTACTCCAAGCTCTTTCCCAACTTTTATGAAAGCTGCAATTGCTTTATCCAAATGATGTTGTTCATGTCCTGCCGACAATTGAACACGTATCCTCGCTTTTCCCTGTCCAACAACTGGATAGAAAAATCCAACTACATAAATACCTTCATCTAACATTTTTGCTGCAAAAGATTGTGCTATTTTAGCATCATAAAGCATTACAGGTACAATTGGATGAAATCCTGGTTTGATATCAAATCCAGCGGCCGTCATCTTTTCGCGGAAATATTTGGTATTACTTTCAAGTTTGTCGCGTAATGAGGTAGTTTCCGATAGCATATCTAATACTGCGATAGACGCTCCAGCAATTGCTGGGGCAAGGGTATTAGAAAATAAATATGGGCGTGAACGCTGACGTAGCATATCAATAATCTCCTTTTTACCAGAAGTAAATCCACCGGAAGCGCCTCCTAATGCTTTACCTAAGGTACCCGTAATGATATCCACGCGATCAATAACATTAAAGTGTTCGTGAGTTCCTCTACCTGTTTTACCAATAAACCCGGTACAGTGCGATTCGTCTATCATAACCAAAGCCTCATATTTATCGGCCAGATCACAAATTTTGTCTAAAGGAGCCACCGAACCGTCCATTGAAAAAGAGCCGTCTGTTACGATAATCCTATGCCTACAATTTTTAGCAGCGATTAACTGTTGCTCCAAATCCTCCATATCGGCATTCTTATAGCGAAACCGTTGAGCTTTACATAAGCGCACACCATCAATGATAGAGGCATGGTTTAACTCATCGGAGATAATAGCATCCTCTGCATTAAATAGGGGTTCAAAGACACCACCATTGGCATCGAAAGCTGCTGCATATAAAATGGTATCCTCCGTACCTAAGAAGGCAGAAATTTTAGCTTCCAATTCCTTATGTACATTCTGCGTTCCACAAATGAAGCGAACTGATGACATTCCATATCCATAATCGTCTATTGCCTGCTTTGCTGCGGCAATAACTTTTGGGTGGGAAGACAGGCCCAAATAATTATTGGCGCAGAAATTAATTACGTCTGCTCCAGTACTAACTTTAATATCAGCTCCTTGTGGTGTGGTAATAATTCGCTCACGTTTATACAGTCCGGCGTTTTCTATTTCTTCCAGTTCCTTTTGCAAAACTGGTTGTAGTGTTTTATACATATCTATTTTTTTGATGCAACCATTTATTGTTAAAATCAGTCTACAAATATAATATATTACACGTTAACAAACTTTAACAGATTAAATACGTTAAATGCTTACGTATATTTTAACTTTAACGTCTATATGAAGAAAGTTCGCCTCTTAATTACGCTCTGCCTATTTACTTCTGTCTCGGCTATTGCACAATATCAAATTAGCGGAAAGATTACGGAACCCAATGGAGACCCAATACCTTTTGCATCCATCTATATTAAGAATACAAGCAAAGGAGTTTCTGCTAATGCTGATGGGGTTTATAAACTCACGGCCGACAAAGGAACAGTGGTCCTCATCTTCAAAGCGATAGGCTTTAAAACCTTTGAACGTAAAATAGAGGTTAATACGAACGTGACGGCAAACCAGGTTTTAACGACAGAAAGTTACACTTTAGCAGGTGTAACCATCCGTTCAGACGCGGAAGACCCTGCGTTTGAGATTATGCGAAAAGCAATTCGAGAGCGAAAAAAACACTTAAATGAAGTTAGTGCTTTCAGCGCTGAGGTTTATATCAAGGGTTTACAAAAGCTTGTTGGAGCCCCAAAGAAATTTTTAGGAATCGATATCCAAAAATCCCTTGAACTAGATTCAAGTAGAAAGGGCATATTATATCTTTCCGAATCACAATCGTTCTTTAGTTTTCAGCGCCCTAATAAGATTAAAGAAGAAATGGTATCGTCGAAAGTATCAGGTCGAAATAATGCATTTAGTTATAATAAAGCCTCTGATATGATCATCAACTTCTATGAAAATCTATTGCTTGAAGGAAGTGGATTAAGCTCCCGCAGTTTTGTTTCGCCTATAGCGGACAACGCACTATTTTATTATAATTATAAGCTTTTAGGCACCACGGAAGAGAATGGATCTACGATTAATAAAATCCAAGTTATTCCGCGTCGAAAGAACGATCCAGCTTTTAGGGGCGTAGTTTATATTGCAGATGATAGTTGGCGATTAATGGGCACGAATGTCTTCTTGACAGAAGACGCAGGGATAAATTTTGTCGACACCTTAAATATCAGTCAAGAATTTAACAAAGTTGAAAATACCTACCTTCCATCGAACATGAAATTTCAGTTTAAGGGTCACTTCTTCGACTTCAAATTTGAAGGTTATTATGTGAGTATTTTTAATAACTACAACATTCATCCTAATTTCCCTAAAAAATATTTCACGGCAGAAATCTTAAAAATAACTAAAGCGGTAAACAAAAAAGATTCATTATACTGGGCAAACAGCAGGCCCATTCCTCTATCGGAAGAAGAAAAGAAGGATTACCGTAAAAAAGATAGTGTAGGGTTACTTAAAACAACGAAACGCTATCTTGATTCTGTAGAAAATGTCAACAACAAGTTTAATCTTGGTAAATTCATTATCGGAGGCCATAATTTTAACAATCGCTACGCCAAAAGATATGTCCATTTAGATGGATTAGTTCGAGCTATTTCCTTTAATACCGTGGAAGGGATTTCGCTAAAATATGGCCTTACTTACTCTAAAACGTTAGAAGAAGAGCGGAATTTTAGCATTAGGCCACAAATTAGATACGGTATTTCTAATAAGATATTTACCGCTAATCTGACTGGTGTATACCTCTACAACCGACAAAAAAGAGCTAGTATCACAGCAAGTTTTGGTTCTTCAATAGAAGATCTTAATCCGTATGGTACAATGAGTTTACGTTCCAACGCCATAAACACCCTGCTGTTTGAAACCAATTTGGCAAAGTTCTATAAAAAAGAGTTTGCAACAATAGCCACAGCCAGGGAGTTAGCCGATGGGCTACAGGGTTCACTGAGCGTTAATTATGCGAAAAATTTTACTCTTCAAAACACCAACAGTTTTAGCATTCGAGACGTAAAAGATCGGGAGTTCACCTCCAATAATCCATTTACCCCGACTGTTGAAACACCCTTATTCCCTACGCATAGCTCTTTTAATATTAATGCAGCATTAAGTTATACTATTGGTCAGAGATACACTACTACACCTTATGCAAAAAGATATGAAGAATCTAGATATCCTCGCTTCTTATTAAATTATAGAAAGGGGTTTAAGGATGTATTGGGCAGCGACGTAGATTATGATTTTTTAAGCTTCGAAGTTTACCAAGAGCGTATCCGTACGGGTTTGGTAGGCTATACTTCATTTGTGATTGGCACAGGTAAGTTCTTAAACAACAATGCTCTTTTTTACCCAGACCGGAAGCATTTTAGGGGTAACAATTCGACTGTCTTTCCTCCAAACCTGCGCAAATTTAGATATTTAGATTTCTATCAATACAGCACCAATCGCCATTACATAGAACTTCATCTAGAGCACAATTTTGCTGGCTTTATCCTCAATAAAGTTCCATTGCTCCGGAAATTAAAACTAGAAGAAATAGTAGGTTTCAATTACTTAAACCAGCCTGATAAGCGAAACTATAAAGAATTTTATTTTGGTGTAGAGCGATTTGGCTTCGGTCTTAGTTATGGCTATGCTTTCGATGGAAGGAAAAACGTTGATCAAGGATTTAGGATTGCCTATTCACTTGGTCTTTAATATTTCGGCTATTTTCCCTATCTTTGGCTCATTAAACGCCGTTTGCAGCGGTATCAATGAATTATGATATACAATACCTTACTTTACTATTGCTATTCTCCAATAGCGGATGCAGAACAATTTGCTGCAGATCATTTAACTTTTTGCAAATCTTTAGGCCTTGTAGGACGCATTATTGTCGCCAAAGAAGGGCTGAATGGAACAGTTTCAGGAACCAAAGAAGCTTGTGAAGCTTATATGTCAGCAGTGAAAGCTGATGAACGTTTTGCAAAAACAGACTTTAAGATCGACGAAGTCCCAGAGCCTTCTTTTATAAAAATGCACTGTAGATACAAGGCAGAAATTGTACACTCTGGGTTACGTGATACAAGTATTATTAATCCGAACGAAAAAACTGGAAAATATTTAGAGCCAAAGGAATTTAGTGAAATGATTGACCGTGATGACGTTGTAATTCTCGATGTCCGTTCCAACTACGAGCATAATTTAGGAAAATTTAAAAACGCTATTACACTCGATATCGAAAATTTTAGAGATTTTCCTGATCAGATTGAAGCTTTAGCTCAATATAAAGACAAGAAAGTGATGACCTATTGCACTGGTGGTATCAAGTGCGAAAAAGCAAGTGCGCTATTGCTCCATCATGGCTTTAACGACGTGTATCAATTACATGGCGGGATTATTAAATACGGAAAAGAAGCGGGTGGAAAAGATTTTGAAGGCAAGTGCTATGTTTTTGACAACCGAATTGCTGTAGATGTAAATTCGGTGAACCCAACTGTTGTTTCCATTTGTTTAAATTGTGGAACAACTACACCTAAGATGATCAATTGTGCCAATCCAGAGTGTAATGAGCATTTCACACAGTGTGATAGTTGTGGAGAACAACTACAAGGTTGTTGCTCGGAAGCGTGTACCACGCATCCTCGTAAACGTCCTTATGATGGAACTGGCTATTATGTTAAAGTACCCCAGCCAATTAAATCTGTAGTCCAAAATTCGTAGTATCGGTTCGAAATTTCTATTTTGCACAATGTTCGAAAATAGTTGATATTCAATGTACCATACTTTGCTTAGATATTGTTTTATTTTATTGGTGAACTTAATAGTTCCTGTCGGACTGATGGCTGATGACATACAGAGCATCGGTGTGCCCTACGTTCAAAATTACCCGAAATCTTCCTACTTATCTGGCAATCAAAATTGGTCTATTGCAAAGGATAGAAATGGGTTGATGTATTTTGGAAATGCCGAAGGCTTGCTGACATTTGACGGGAAATATTGGCAGCAATATAAAATGCCAAACAGGCAAATTGTGCGTGCCGTAGCTACCGCAAAAGACGGTATGGTTTACACTGGTAGTTTTGGAGAATTTGGATATTGGTCTTATCAACATAAAAAGCTTCGTTATACTTCCCTTGTTAACCTCATTCCCAAACCTTATAAAATCCGCGACGAAATCTGGAAGATATACACGGTTGGAAAACGCGTAATTTTTCAGTCCTTTTCTTCAATCTACATCTACGAGGATAAAAAAGTAACCGTTGTAAAACCCCCTAATGCATTCTTATTTTTACATCAGGTTAAAGATAAACTTTTTGCAGAAGTACTGGGGAAGGGACTTTTTGAGTTAAAGGGAAAAAATTTAATTCCTTTGTCAGGGAGTGAGATTTTGGGAAATACTGGCATCCTTTCCGTACTTCCTTATAAAGATGGTAGTTTTATTATCGGTACCGGAAAAAATGGTCTATTTGTTTATGATGGAAAAACCTTTCTGCCTCTAAATAGTCTTGCAAATTCATTCTTGAAGACCTACCAACTTAACAATGGCGTAAAAATCTTAAATAAGTATTATGCCTATGGGACCATCTTAAACGGATTGATTATCATCGATGAAAACGGCAACATTGTACAGCGGATTAATAAATCGAGTGGGTTACAAAACAATACTATTTTAAGTTTATATGCAGATAACGAGCAAAATTTATGGGCGGGGCTCGACAATGGAATTGACCGGATCGAACTAAATTCCCCTCTCTATTTCTATTTTGATAAGGCAGGTCAATTTGGAACCGTTTATTCCAGCTTGATCATAAAGGATAAAATTTACCTTGGAACCAATCAGGGCTTATTTGCCAGCCCTTGGACTCCTGAGAATGGTACGTTATTTAATTCTTTTGATTTTAAATTAGTTCCAGGTTCTCAAGGCCAGGTTTGGAACCTCCAAGAAATTGACAGTCAACTGCTATGTGGGCATAACGATGGGACTTACCGTATTGTGGGCGCTCAGATGGAAAAGATATCAAACATCAACGGCGGCTGGACCATTAAAAAATTAAATTCCAACGCTAATTATCTCATTCAGGGAACCTATACTGGATTGGTCATTTTTGCGAAAGATGCCAATGGAAAATGGGTTTTTAGTCACAAGGTGGCCGGCTTTGGTGAGCCATCAAGATACGTTGAACAAGATAATAAAGGCGATATTTGGGTAAGTCACGCTTACAAGGGACTTTATAAGCTTAGTTTAAGCCCGGATTTAAAGCAGGCGACTAACATTAAATATTATGATGGGAAAAATGGCTTGCCGAGCAATTTCAACATTAATATTTTTAACCTAGAGAATAAAATCGTTTTTTCATCCGATGAAGGGTTTTTGCTTTACGACGAGATTAGCAATCGCTTTACTAAATACGATGCCTTAAACAAAAATCTGGGAAGCTTTTATACAGCTAATAAAATTATCACTGCAGGCTTAAAAAAATACTGGTTCATTAATCATGGTAAAATGGGTTTAGTAAATCTAAGTGAGCCAGGACAAACAGTTATCGATTCGAACAGGTTTAGCATACTTGACGGGAGGATGGTACAGTATTATGAAAATATTAGCCAGATTAGTTCGAAACTATATCTTATTAGTGTAGATGATGGTTTTGTGATTTATAATACCGCTAGCTCGGCAAATTATGCTAAAAAGCAAAAGCTACCAGCAGTATTAATACGGAAAATTGAAGATATTACTGATAAGTATTCTACATTAACAGAAAATGGAAGTAGTGAAGAGAAAATTGAAATTCCATTTAGCAGAAATAATATTCGTATCTCCTTCTCTTTGCCATATTATCGTCAATCAAAAGTTAAGTTTCAATATTTTTTAGAAGGCTACGCCAAACAGTGGTCAGATTGGAGCTCTGCTACACAAAAAGATTTCACTAACTTGAGCAGTGGTACCTATGTATTTAAAGTTAGGGCTAAAATTAGCGAAGGCTTCACGAGTGAGATTACAGTTTTCGAATTTGTCGTAAATCCACCGTGGTATGGCAGCAATTGGGCGATTGTGGTTTACCTCGTACTTGGTATAATAGCCCTTATTGCAGGAAAGAAAATTTACGAGGCTAAATTAAAGAAGGACCAGCAATCAATTTTGAACAAGCTTCAATTAGAAAAGGAAGCATTTGTGAAGCGGGAAGCCGAAGCCACAGAGAAGCAAATTATCAAGATTCAAACCGAAAAACTACAGGCCGAACTTGCAAGTAAGAATAGAGAGTTGGCAAATTCCGCCATGAGTTTAGTTTACAAAAATGAGCTTTTGCAGAAAATTAGCGAAGAAATGACTAAGCTAAAAGATGAAAACGGTAAAAAACTCTCTGAAGAGCAATTGCGTAAGATCCAAAAAGTGATAGATGACGGTATGAATGATGAGCGAGATTGGAATTTATTTGAAAGTAGCTTCAATGAAGCGCATGAGAGTTTCTTTAAAAAGCTTAAAGCTAATCATCCGGATCTAGTCCCCAACGACTTAAAACTTTGTGCTTATCTTCACATGAATATGAGTAGTAAAGAACTGGCATCCCTCTTAAATATTTCGCTAAGGGGCGTTGAAATCCGTCGTTACAGACTACGTAAAAAGCTCGAAGTTCCACATGATAAAAACTTAGTCGAGTTTTTAATGGAGCTTTAGCACTACATCATTACCTCTCATACGCAAATTCGGAACACATCAACATTAGGTAGCCTAAAACTTTTTGTAGTAGTACACAATCAGATCTTAAGGTACAAAAAACGTTGTTTTTGAACCAAAAATCAATATTATCTATCTGTATGAGATACTACTCAAATTATGGATGATGTAATAATGTATAGGTGAAAATACTTGCAGTTACCATTCGAAAACCGAAAATTAGATTAATCAATTAAACAAATATGAATAACGGTATGAAAAAAATCTTTACAAAATTTTCTGTGCTCACGGTTCTTTGTTTACTCTTATTAAACGCTGCTTTTGCCCAAAACGTTACAGTTACGGGTATTGTAAAAGACGATAGTAATGCGCCTATTCCTTTTGCAACAGTAATGATAAAGGGAACAACCAAAGCAGTACAAACAGAAACTAACGGAAATTATTCCATTAGTGTTCCCTCAAACGGAACTTTAATATTTAGCTACTTGGGCTACGTTCCCCAGGAGGTGGCTGTGAGTGGCAAAACTAAAATAGATATCACTCTAAAATCTGATGTTACAGGTTTACAACAAGTTGTTGTAGTAGGGTATGGCACGCAGAAAAAGAAAGACTTAACGGGATCCATTACCAGTGTGAAAGGCGAAGAAATAGAGAAATTAACGGTTACCAACCCGATTGCAGCATTGCAAGGGAAAGTGCCTGGAATGACTATCTCAAATTCTGGAACACCAGGAGCCAGTCCAGTAGTTCGTTTACGAGGCGTAGCAAGTACAAAAGATGCGAACCCCTTATATGTGGTTGATGGGATATTGCAAGACAATATAGATTATCTAAACCCTGGCGATATCGAGACAATCGACTTATTAAGAGATGCCTCCTCAACTGCAATTTACGGTTTGCGAGGTGCTAATGGCGTAATCGCTATCACTACTAAAAGAGCTGCCAAAGGAAAAACGGCTGTAAACTTTCAAAGTACAATTGGAAAACAACATGTTACTAATTTAATTGATGTTGTTGATGCAAATGGTTTTAAAAAATTATATTCTGCAGCCCTTGCAAGCACCGGAGCTGCCCCTTTTGATTATACCAACTATAATGGTAACACCAATTGGCAGAAAGAAATTTTTAGAGATGCAATGATCAATACCAACTCATTGAATATTTCTAATGGTGGAGAAAAAAGCACAACATTGGTGAGCTTAGGTTACAACAATCAAGATGGTGTATTGAAATATGCTAACTTTAAAAAATTTACTGCTCGTTTGAGTGAAGAAATTAGGATTACCGATAAGATTAAGGTGGGCGGAGATATATCAGGATTCCACTATAGAAGCGAACCTACGGCTGCAAGCTTAAATACAGCAATTTACGCCGCCCCAATTGTTCCTGTGAGAAGGGAAGACGGATTGTTCTATGCCATGCCATCTTTTCAAAGAGCTCAGGTTGGCAATGTTGTATCAGCCATAGAGCGTAGCCGTAACAATGCGATTAATAGAGGCTATAGAGTGAACGGAAGTTTGTTTGGAGAAATTAAATTCCTTACCGATTTTACACTGAGATCAACATTATATACGGATTTGGGCTTTAACAATAGCAGGAGTTACTCACCTCCGGCGTTAACAGTAGTATATACCGGAGAAGGTACAAATCCAACAACTACCTTTACTGATCCAAATGTAAGAACATCGGTTAGTCAAAGTGCGGCAGAATATCGTAAATACCAACAGGATCATACATTAAATTATGATAAATTGATTAATGACAATCACAGAATTAATGCGCTAATTGGTTTTACAACTGTATATGAATCGAGCACTATATTAACTGGTTCACGTACCGATTCTACGCTAAAAGTACCATTTGATCCAAACCTTTGGTATTTGGACATTATTCCAAGGACAAATACCACAACAAATTCAGGTAATGGTGCCGAAGAATCAAATGCGGGTGTTTTCGGCCGCATTAGCTATGCTTTCAAAGATAAATATCTATTGAATGCGACAGTTAGAAGAGATGGAAGCTCTAGGTTTGCACCACAAAATAAGTGGGGCACTTTTGGAAGCGTTGGATTAGGTTGGGTAATAAGTGAAGAAGGCTTCATGAAGCAAATGAAGGGAATTGATTTCCTAAAATTACGTGCGGCCTGGGGTAGATTAGGAAACTCCAAAGGTGTTGATCCAAACTTATACCAACAGGAAGTATCACAAGCTTCGAATGCAGTTTTTGGTGATAACATTTTCCCTGCAGTCGATTTCACTTACATTCCAGATCCAAACTTACATTTTGAGATTGTACAAGGTTTTGACCTAGGTTTAGATGTAAGAGCGTTATCAAATAGATTAAGTCTAGAGCTCAATTATTATAATAAAACGACCGATGGAATCCTAACCAGTTTTATTTTACCAAGTTCTACCAAGAGATATTTCACAAACTTAGGTAAGATTACAAATAAAGGTACTGAGATAAGCCTAGGCTGGAATGATAAAATCGGAAGTGAGCTTACTTACAATATTTCTGGCAACTTTAGTTACAACAAAAATATTGTAAATTCATTAGGAAATGTATCTAACTTCCAGATTTTGGGTAATGGTGGTGTTAACCTCACAGAATCTGGGTACTCAGTGGGTTATTTTTATGGCTATAGGCAAACAGGCATCTATCAATCTACAGCTGACTTAGATAAAATTCCACGCATGTCTACTTCGTTACCTGGCGATATCTCCTATGCAGATTTAAACAATGATGGTGTAATTACCTCGGCAGATAGAGAATATTTAGGCACCCCATTTCCTCCATATAGCTATGGACTAAATTTAGGTTTAGCGTATAAAGCATTTGATGTAACTATTCAAGGACAGGGTTCTGCAGGTAATAAAATTTATACGCAACGTCGTACTGCAAATTTTGCTCCGCTAAGCTATGAGAGCAATAGATTAAATGCTTGGACAACAGCTGGTTCGACCAATGTTGAGCCTATTATTGTTTCACGTAGTAACAATTTATTATTTAGCACTTACTATTTAGAGGACGGCGATTATTTTAGAATTCGTAATCTTCAATTGGGCTATACACTTCCAAAAAATGTATTGGCGAAAGCTGGTGTTCAAAAATTAAGATTATATGTGAGCGGCCAGAATATCAAAACTTGGAGTAAAGTAAGCGGTTATAGCCCTGAGCCACAACTAGGTAATGTATTGGCAAGTGGAGCAGATAATGGTGTTTATCCTGTGCCTGCGATCTATTCATTTGGCTTAAACGTAACTTTCTAATCAAAATCATTTAATCTCAATAAAATGAAAAATAATATTAATAACGGCAAAAATATTGGGCTGATTCTAATCACCCTAATCATGCTATCTTCCTTCACTGGATGTAAAAAATTTCTAGATACATCTTTACAGGGAAAATATACGACTGAAGATTATCCCTATCCTGGAGGCTCTGGACCTTATGATTTATATCTATATGCTGCATATAATGATTTAAGATCATATGATGTACACTGCACAGGTTTCTTTTTATCTACAAGCGTAAGAAGTGACGATGCTGATAAAGGAAGTACGCCAACCGATGGTGGTGCTGATGCAAATAGCATGGATGCATTTCCGGTTGCACCAAATAACGGTTTTGTGAACGGAATGTGGAATGGCTATTTCGGACTAATTACCAAATGCAATACTGCGCTAGATAAAGTACAGAATGACAAGGATATTGTAGCAACTGATGCGCAAAAAATACAAGCTGAAGCTGAAGCTAAATTCCTACGAGCGTATGCCTACTTTAATCTTGTAAGGTTGTACGGACGAGTACCTTTAATTGATAAGTTACTAACTGTTGCACAAATCAATGTTCCTCAAAGCGAACCGGCCCAAATTTATGCACTAATTGAAAGCGATTTGCAATTCGCTGCTGCTAATCTCCCTTTGAGTTGGGATAAAAAATTTATAGGCCGCTTAACAAGAGGTGCTGCTAATGGCCTATTGGCAAAAGTTTTTCTAACTCAGAAAAAATGGACCTCAGCAATGGCATCCGCTAATGCGGTAATGACATCTGGACAATATGATTTGTCAACCCCATACAATACCATCTTCGGTGAATCAGGAGAAAACAGCAAAGAGTCTGTTTTTGAAGTTCAGGCAACTTCAATTGTAGGTGCCGTGGCGGCCGACCAAAATGCAGTAGGTGCAGAGTTTACGCAGTGGCAAGGCGTTAGAGATGGAGGCGTGTGGAATTTAGGATACGGGTGGAATGTTCCTAACACAAATTTGGAAAATGCCTATGAGCCAAACGACCCTCGGAGAGAAAGAACATTTTTATACAGAAGTACGCCAACAACCAGTTATAAAACGGTATATGGCGAAACTACCCCAACAACTTGGGCAAACCCTGCATATAACCATAAAGTTTATACAAACCCATCTTTTAGGTCGTTATATAATGCGAGAGCGGGTAGGTGGATGAACATACGCATTTTACGCTATGCAGATGTGGTTTTAATGTATGCAGAAGCAGCCAATGAGGTTGGCGGTGGTGCAAATACAACAAGCGCACTAGCGGCGCTGAACAGTATAAGAGCAAGAGCAAGAGCTGGTAATAATGCGATTTTGCCAAATGTAACCACTACAGATCAAGGTCTATTACGGGATGCAATCAGACATGAAAGAAGAATTGAGTTGGCTATGGAACACGACCGTTTCTTCGATTTAGTAAGATGGGGGATTTCGGGTTCAGTTTTACCAAACGCAGGTAGACCTAACTTTATCGCATCGCGTGATAATTTACTGCCTATTCCTCAAGCTCAAATAGACCTTAGTAAAGGGATATTAACACCAAATCCGGGTTATTAATTTTAAAATTAAAACAATGAAATTTTCCTTTCAAACAACTACAAGTTACTTTTTAAGCCTAATTTTAATAACAGGCCTATTTTCATCTTGTGAAAAAAGTGACAATCCAAATAACCTTCCTGATGTAGATCCTAGTGGCTATACGGGAAAAATTGATGGATACACCAGTTCGGACGAAATTTATCCGGCCAACTTAAAAGCCTACTGGTCATTTGATGACACTAAGAATGAAATCAAATCTGCCTCGGCACCTACCTCAACTGCTAATGATTCATTTATTTCAGGCGTTAAGGGTAAAGCTATTAAGCTTAATGGTGGATATTTATATTACGCCAAACAATTTGACGCATTAAAAACTGATGCATTAAAAAGCTTTACAGTTAGTGTATGGGTCCAAATTACCAACAATGGTTCTAAAAGAACAATGTTAATGCAAATCGCTCGTCCAGGTGTATTTGATGGAAGTTTGGATTTTAGGTTAAATACCAATAGCAATCCTGCGTCGGTAACTGATAAATTGGGTATCGGCCCAAGGTTTTCAACTGTTGGGGGCGGTTCACAAGACAATTTGAATGCAAACCTACATCCAAAAATTGGCGCAGATGTTTGGACACATTTGGTATTAACCTATGACAGCAACTCGGGGACATTTAAAGAATGGGCTAATGGAGTAGATGTGGGATCATATAACAACCGGGGCGTTGGTAACAATCTGTTTAAATCTTATGAACCATCAGAATTTATTATTGGCGCAAACTATAATTTAATCCCAGGAAAAACCGTAACTGCAGATGTATCCTATGCCGCCATGACCGGTAGTGTTGATGAATTGAGAATCTACAATGCTGTACTACCAGACGCACACATAAAAGCCCTATACAACCTAGGTGTTGCAGGGAAATAACACATTAAATTAAAGCATAGTGTTTAGTATACTATGCTTTAATCCCTTTTTCAAAACACCACATGACGTTAAATAGGAACATAAAGATCATTCCAAAGCTAATCGCTTTTCTGTTAATTACGTCCACTCTTAGCTGTAAAAAAAACAAACGTGTAACCCCAGCTAACACAGACACATCTTTGTCTTTTACGGTAAATGGAGTTTATAATGGAACCTTAAAATATGTTGATCTGCTACAAAGGCCTGAAATAAAATTCAATTTTACTGAGCCCATTAATACGTCGACCGTTGCCAATGCGATTACCTTAACCGATGACCTTGGGGGCAGCGTTGCTATTACAAGCTCATTTTCAAACGAGCAAAAAACGGTCACAATCACTCCCCAAAGCGACTTCAAATCATTTACAAAATATACTTTAACTGTAAGTGATAAGTTAACCTCTGCGGGTGGAGGTAGATTGATAAACCCGGTTAACATTAACTTGGTGTCAGGTTTAAACAGCACAGACAAGTTTCCCCGGATTACGGATGATGAACTACTTACCTTAGTGCAGAAACAAACGTTTAAATATTTCTGGGATTTTGGACATCCAGTAAGTGGATTAGCACGAGAAAGAAACTCGTCTGGTAATACCGTTACTTCGGGTGGTTCTGGCTTTGGAATAATGGCCATTATTACAGGTGTGCACCGAAATTTTATTACGAGGGCCGAAGGGTTATCTCGTTTGCAAAAAGTCGTAGATTTTTTAAAAAACAAAACTACGAGATACCATGGTGCCTACCCACATTGGATTGATGGCAATACTGGTGCAACCATTCCATTTAGTGCAAAAGATAATGGTGCAGATTTAGTAGAGACATCGTTTTTGATGCAAGGGCTCCTCACAGCTCGCCAATATTTTTCTACAGCTAATGCTGCAGAAACTACTTTGAGGAGCGATATTACTACAATTTATAATGGTGTTGAATGGGATTGGTTTAGGAAAGATAACAACAATATTTTATACTGGCATTGGAGTCCAACAAACGGCTGGGAGATGAATTTGCCAATTAAAGGTTGGAATGAATGTTTGATTACTTATGTAATGGCCGCTTCATCTACTACTCACACCATCCCTAAAGCAGTATACGATCAGGGCTGGGCCAATAATGGTGCGTTGAAAAATGGCAACACCTACTATGGTGTTCAATTACCCTTGGGAAGCGCAAGTGGAGGACCGTTATTTTTTGAGCATTATTCTTTTTTAGGAATAAGTCCAATTGGATTGTCGGACGCTTATGCAAATTATGAAACACAAACTAAAGCACACACCTTGATTAATTATAATTATTGCGTAGCCAACCCCCTAAAAAATATTGGATATGGTATGGACTGCTGGGGATTAACCGCCAGTGATGTGCCTGGGGGCTACGGTGCAAGTTCCCCAACAAACGACAAAGGGGTTATTGCTCCAACTGCTGCCCTATCTTCGTTTCCCTATACGCCAATCGAATCCATGCAAGCTCTTAAATTTTTCTATTACAAGCTGGGAGATAAAATTTGGGGAGATTATGGTTTTTACGATTCCTTTAACCTGAACGACCCTTGGTTTGCGAGTTCAACGCTCGCAATAGACCAGGGCCCGATCATAGTCATGATCGAAAATCATCGTAGCAAACTGTTGTGGAACTTATTTATGAGTGCCCCCGAAATAAAAACAGGAATGAAAAATTTAGGATTTACTAGTCCAAACCTATAAAAAAGATGCAAATGAAATTTATATATACACTTGGTTTATTTGTAATATTGAGCAGTTGTTCTTCTCAAAAAAAGAATACACTTGTTACTAAAAAGGGATTAAGCGATAGCCAATTACTTACATTAGTACAAAAACAAACTTTCAACTATTTTTGGGATGGCGCAGAACCTATCTCAGGACTAGCCCGCGAACGCTTTCATAGTGATAACGTTTATCCACAAAATGATAAAGATGTAATCGCTACCGGAGCGGTTGGCTTTGGAGTGATGTCCATTCTAGTTGGAATTGAACGAAAATTTATTACCAGAGAGCAGGGATATGAACGTTTAAAAAAGGGGGTCGACTTCTTAGAAAAAGCAGAGCGGTTTCATGGAGCATGGCCACACTGGATTTATCCTACTGGTAAAGCTAAACCGTTTAGCAAATTCGACGATGGTGGCGATTTAGTTGAAACAGCTTATCTTGCCCAAGGACTTTTATGTGTACGCCAATATTTCGCAAACGGAAGCCCGAAAGAAAAAGCGCTGTCTGAGCAAATAGACAAACTTTGGAAAGGGATAGAATGGGACTGGTATCGCAATGGTGGGAAGAATGTATTATACTGGCATTGGTCGGCCAATGTAGGCTGGAAAATGAATTTCGCCGTAACTGGATTCAATGAATGCCTAATTATGTATATCATGGCGGCAGCCTCTCCTACCCATACTATTCCAGCTGAAGTTTACCATGAAGGCTGGGCAAAACGCGGGGCAATCAACACCAATATTGCACCCTATGGCTTCCCCATCAAATTAGCTCATAATGGACAGAAGGATAATGTTGGACCACTATTTTGGTCGCAATATTCTCACTTAGGCTTAGATCCCCGCGGACTAAAAGATCGATATGCCGATTATTGGACGGAAGCGAAAAACCATACGTTGATCCATCATGCTTATTGCAAAGAGAACCCAAAAAAATACAAGGGATATGGTGAGGAGAGTTGGGGCTTAACTGCAAGTTATTCGGTAAAAGGATATGCAGGGCATAGCCCTTCACATGATTTGGGTGTAATTTCTCCAACAGCAGCCTTATCATCTTATCCTTACACCCCAAAGGAATCTATGAAAATGATCCGTCACCTATATGAAGATTTGGGCGATAAGGTATGGGGCGAATATGGCTTTTATGATGCCTTTAGCGAAACGGCCGATTGGTACCCTAAACGTTATCTGGGAATCGATCAAGGCCCGATCGTTGTAATGATCGAAAACGGTAGAACAGGGTTACTTTGGGATCTTTTTATGAGCGCCCCAGAAGTGCAAACAGGCTTAAAGAAACTAGATTTTCAAAGCCCAAAATTATAAAAGATGATAAAGCGCCTAAAATATCTGATCTTCACCGGGCTAATTTTAGCCTCATGTAGTCAAAAGGCAAGGATCGTGCTCTTACCCGACACACAAACTTATGCTGAAAAATATCCAGAGGTACTGGACGCCCAATTAACGTGGATCGCAAAAAATGCTAAAAAGATTGATTTCGTCCTTCAACAGGGAGATTTAACGCAAAACAACAACGTTAAAGAGTGGGGAATTGTAAAAAATGCTTTTGCCAAAATTGACAATAAAGTGCCTTATGTTCTAGCCGCAGGAAACCACGACATGGGCAGTGGCCCTGGGTTATTTGCCGATGTACGAAATACTTCGCTTTTTAACACCTATTTCGGAGAACAGAACTTGAAAAAATATTACGGCGGTTCTTTTGAAGTTGGAAAATTAGAGAACGCTTACTTTTTGTTTCAAACTGGTAAGGTTAAATGGCTCGTAATCACTTTGGAATTCGGCCCTCGGAATGAAGTGCTGGAATGGGCAGGTAAAATTGCATCAAAATATGCTGACCGCCTAGGAATCGTTAATACCCACGCCTATATGTACTCAGACAATACCAGGATTGGAGTTGGGGACAATTGGCGTCCCCAAGCCTATGGAATTGGAAAAGATCAAGGAGAAAAGGCAGTGAATGACGGAGAACAAATTTGGGACAAATTGATTAGCAAAAACCAAAATATTCGCTGGGTGTTTTCCGGTCATATCCTCAATTCTGGAGTCGGGACTTTAATTAGTACAAATGAAAAATCGTTACCAGTTTATCAGATGTTAGCCAACTATCAAGAAGGTGTAAAAGGATCAATAAAGGGAGGAAACGGATTCTTGCGTATTGTAGATTTAGACTTTAAAGAAAAAAGTGCTCAAATCCGAACCTTTTCTCCCTTCTTAAATGAATATAAATTAGACACTGCAAATAATTTCACCTTGAGAGAAATCAAATTCAATACAAATATCAAATAGTATATAAACACACAATAGATGAAACGATTTATTCCTTTACTTTTTTTAATAGCTTCCGTTACGCACACATTTGCACAGCAGAAAAAACCAATTCCAACTCCTCAGCAGAAAATGGATGCGTTTATCAACAACCTGATGAGCAAAATGACTATTGATGAAAAGATAGGTCAGTTGAACCTGCCCGTAGCGTCGGGGGATATTACCACCGGGCAAGCCAACAGTTCGGATATAAGCAAGAAAATAAAAGCCGGACAGGTTGGCGGTCTTTTCAATATAAAAGGAATTGATAAAATTAAAACTGCTCAGCAACTAGCTGTAGAAGGTAGCCGTTTAAAAATCCCCTTACTGTTTGGAATGGATGTAATACATGGCTATCACACCGTATTTCCAATTCCACTCGGATTAAGTGCCACTTGGGATATGGATGCAGTGAAAAAATCGGCTCGAGTAGCAGCGATAGAAGCAAGTGCGAATGGTATTAACTGGACCTTTTCTCCGATGGTGGACATTGCCCGGGATCCACGCTGGGGAAGGGTTTCTGAAGGAAGTGGCGAGGATCCTTATTTAGGTTCTGAAATTGCAAAAGCAATGGTAACGGGATATCAGGGGAAACTACAAGCCAATAATGAAATTCTTGCATGCGTTAAACATTATGCATTATATGGTGCTGCCGAAGCTGGGAGAGATTACAACCCAGCCGATATGAGCCGCCTTAAAATGTATAACGAATACTTCCCTCCATATAAAGCAGCGGTAGAAGCAGGCGCAGCCAGTATAATGGCATCGTTTAACGAGGTTGAGGGTATTCCCGCTACTGGAAGTAAATGGCTCATGACTGAAGTTCTAAGAAATCAATGGGGCTTTAAAGGTTTTGTAGTAACCGATTATACAGGTATTCCAGAAATGATTGAGCATGGCATGGGTGATTTACAAACTGTTTCAGCGCTTGCCCTAAACGCCGGCATAGATATGGATATGGTAGGCGAAGGATTTCTTTTGACTTTAAAAAAATCATTAGCAGAAAAAAAAGTTACAATAGCCCAAATAAATAATGCTTGTCGCTTAATTCTTCAAGCCAAATATAAATTAGGACTATTTGCAGACCCCTATAAATTTTGTGATATTGGTAGAGCTGAAAAGGAAGTTTTTACTCCAGAAAACCGTCAGATAGCCAGAGAAATAGCCGCTGAGAGCTTTGTATTGTTAAAAAATAAAAACAACATTCTTCCACTAAAAAAAACAGGCACAATTGGATTGGTTGGTCCGTTAGCTGATAATACCGCAAATATGTTCGGTACCTGGAGTGTTGCTGCCTTATTAGACAGGTCTGTGACTGTACTACAGGGCTTAAAAAATGCTTTAGGCACAAACGCCGAGATCTTAACGGCGAGAGGTTCAAATTTTTTAGCCGATTCAGTAATGGAAAATCGTTATGTCAATATTCATAATCCCACCTATAAACGCGATCCAAGATCAGAAGCTGAGCTGATTAAAGAGGCCTTAGAAGTTGCCGAAAAATCAGATGTATTAGTAGCCGTAATGGGCGAAGGTTCTGAGTTTAGTGGAGAAAGTAGTAGTGTTACTTCAATTGAAATCCCGCAAACCCAAAGAAACCTGTTAAAGGCACTCGCCAAAACTGGAAAACCAGTAGTATTGGTTTTATTTACGGGAAGACCGCTAGCGCTAAAATGGGAAGAAGAAAATATCCCAGCAATTTTAAATGTCTGGTTTCCAGGAAGTGAGGCAGGTAATGCAATTGCAGATGTGTTATTCGGAAAAGTTAATCCTTCAGGAAAATTAACGGCAACTTTCCCACAAAACATTGGTCAAATTCCATTGTATTATGCTCATAAAAATACCGGGCGGCCATTAGCGGAAGGTAAATGGTTCGCTAAGTTTCGTTCTAACTATTTAGACGTTAGCAATGACCCTCTTTATCCATTTGGTTTTGGTTTGAGCTATACAATTTTTAACTTTAGTGATATTAAGTTAAGTTCATCCACGCTAACATCTGGCAAAACGATAACCGCAACTGTTACGCTAACAAATACTGGAAAATACGATGGAAAGGAAGTAGTTCAATTGTATATTAGAGATCTGGTTGGGAGTATTACCAGACCGGTTAAAGAGCTTAAAGGATTTAAAAAGGTTAGCCTCAAGGCTGGAGAAAGCAAAGAAATAACTTTTACGATCTCCGAGAACGATCTTAAATTTTATAATTCAGAATTGAAATTTGTATCTGAACCGGGAGATTTTAAGCTGTTCATCGGGCCTAATGTCAGGGATGTTAAAGAAGTAAATTTTAAATTGATTAAATAAAGATTTCTATGAAAAAGGTTCTTTTTTTGCTTTTGTCTATTTTGGGTTCTAACGCTTTCAGTCAATCGAATCAAGTTGGCAAACCCATGAACATCGTTTTCATTTTGAGTGACGATCATCGATTTGACTTTATGGGCTTTACAGGAAAAGTTCCGGGGTTAGAAACACCTGCCATGGACTTTATGGCAAAAAATGGAGCTTATTTAAAAAACGCCTTCGTAACTACATCGTTGTGCTCGCCCAGCAGAGCTTCAATTTTAACAGGTCAATATGCCCATACACACACCATAGTAGATAACAATGCGCCCATGCCCAAAGATTTGAAATTCTTTCCGCAATATTTGCAAAAAAAGGGCTATCAGACTGCTTTTATGGGAAAATGGCACATGGGGAATACAGATGATCAACCACAACCGGGATTCAATAAATGGATAAGTTTTAAAGGTCAGGGAGAATATTACAACCCTACTTTTAATATTGACGGAAAAGAAATAAAACAGCCACGAGGTAGTTATACCACAGATTTACTAACAGATTACGCTTTAGATTTTATTAAACAAAGTGATAAGAACAAACCATTTTTTGTGTACCTCTCTCATAAAGGTGTACATGCCGATTTTCAACCAGCAAAAAGACACGCGGGAAAATATAAAGATATGGAGGTGATTAGTCCGCCCTCCATGTACCTCACCGCAACAGATTCGAGCAAAAAATATGGCAAAATACTGGAGCCAAAAACCCGTACAAACAAAGCTGATATCCCGCTTTGGGTTAAAAATCAACGCTATAGTTGGCATGGAGTCGATTATATGTATGACGGCACCATTAATTTTATAGACTTTTATAGACGATATAATGAAACCTTGCTTAGTATAGATGAAAGTATTGCCAAAGTTTTAGCCGAACTAAAGAAAGAAGGCCTTGACAAGAACACATTGGTTATTTATATGGGCGACAATGGCTTTCAATTTGGCGAGCATGGCTTGATAGACAAACGTGACATGTATGAGGCCTCGCTCAGAGTTCCCATGCTGGCTTATGCCCCAGGAATGATAAAACCCGGATTAGTAGTTAATGAAATGATTGAAAATATTGATATAGCCCCCACATTTTTAGCATTAGCGGGTATAAAGAAACCAACGCAAATTCAAGGGTTATCATTTGCTAATTTGTTAAAAGGCTCAGAAACCAAGTGGAGAGATAAAATTTTTTATGAATATTATTGGGAATGGGCCTTCCCACAAACGCCTACAATGTTTGGAGTTAGAACCGAGCAGTTTAAATACATTTTCAATCAAGGCGTTTGGGATGCCAATGAACTTTATGACCTGAAAAATGATCCTGAAGAAATCAATAACTTAATTAGAGATCCAAGATATAGTAAAATTGCAGGCCAGTTGAAAAAGGATATGTGGGACTGGTTAGAACAAACCGGAGGGATGCAAATCCCGCTTAAAAGAGTAGATTCAAAAAGAATTGATCATTTATACAAGGGAACCTATTAATAATAATGAGATGAAGAAAATAATACTATACTTAATTAGCTGCGTAATTTTCTCGTTTGCTAAAGCTCAAGAATTGACAAAGTTTAAAAAAGCAGATTTTATAAAGGGCATTGACACCCTTAAATATCGCATCCTGTATCCCGAAAATTTTCATTCTAACATGAAATACCCAGTAGTTTTTTTTCTACATGGAGCAGGTGAGCGGGGAAATGATAATCAAAAACAGTTAACTCATGGTGCAAAAATGTTTCTTACTGATGAATTCCAAAGCAAATTTCCTGCAATCATTGTCTTCCCTCAATGTCCACAAAACAGCTATTGGTCTAACGTTGAGATAGAGACTATCAATGGTAAAAGATTTTTCAACTTTCTATCTGGTGGGGTTCCCACTAAATCGATGGATCTTTTATTGGATTTAACAGATCAAATAGTTAAGCAGCCATTTGCAGATAAGGCTAAAATCTATATAGGTGGATTATCTATGGGCGGTATGGGGACTTTTGAAATCTTGAGAAGGAAACCAAAAACATTTGCAGCTGCCTTCGCAATATGCGGTGGCGACAATGTAGCTAATGTTAAAAAATATAAAAATGTCCCTTTATGGATTTTCCATGGAGGCTTAGATGATGTGGTAAATCCGCAACTTTCTTACAATGTTTATCATGCCTTAAAAGCAATCAATCATACTCCAAAATTTACTGTCTATCCAAAGGCAAATCACAATAGCTGGGATTCTGCATTCGCCGAGCCTGAACTGATTCCTTGGCTTTTTAGCCAATCAAAATAGTTACACCTCGCAGGTTAATAATTTGACCTGCGAGAATGCTTGAAGAATTACTCGGCCATATTATGATAAACTGCCTGTACATCGTCATCTTCTTCCAGTTTATCAATTAATTTTAATACATCAACAGCCTGCTCCTCTGTTACCTGATGATGAGATAATGCGATACGCTCTAATTTCGAGCTCTTTAATTCAATGCCTTTTTCTTCTAAAGCCTTTTGTAATGAGCCAAAATTCTCAAATGGGCCTTGGGCAACGGCAATGTCATTGCCCTCTTCATCAGCCTCCACATACAATTCTTCCAAACCAGCATCTATCAGTTCAAATTCCAATTCTTCCAGGTCTAAATCCTCAGCAGGTACAAACCTAAAAATAGATTTCCGGTTAAAAACAAAATCCAACGACCCGGTTTTACCTAGTGTACCATTTGTTTTGTTGAAATAACTTCTAATATTTGCAACCGTACGATTCGTATTATCAGTAGCTGTTTCAATTAAAACTGCAACCCCGTGTGCGGCATAACCCTCGTACACCAGTTCTTCATAGTTAGCCAGTGATTTATCAGAAGCACGCTTTATAGCTGCTTCTACTCTATCCTTTGGCATATTTACTGCCTTAGCATTTTGCATGGCAGTTCGTAAACGTGAGTTGGTTTCTGGATTTGCTCCGGAATCTTTAACAGCCATTACAATATCTTTACCAATACGGGTAAATTGTACAGCCATTTTGGCCCAACGTTTAAATTTTCTTTCTTTTCTAAATTCGAATGCTCTTCCCATTTTCTAGTATCAAATATTTAGTATCAAGTATCAAGACTTTGAAGCTCCACGCTCTACGTCCCTACTATTTTTTTAAGTTTGCCAACATATCCTCAGTCATTTTCGCTAAGTCAAACGTAGGCTCCCAAAGCCAATCCTTTTTAGCATAACTATCGTCGATAGAGCTTGGCCAACTATTGGCAATCTCTTGTCTTGGATCGTTCTCCGTATAGCTTAGTTTAAAATCAGGAATATGTTTTCTTATTTCACTCGCTAAAACTTCGGGAGTAAAGCTTACTCCTGCAAAATTATAACTTGAGCGAATAGAAATCTGACTCGCCGGCGCATCCATCAATTCAATTGTACCACGGATAGCGTCTTCCATGTACATCATCGGCAACTCTGTAGTTGCCGATAAAAAGGATGCATAACTGCCTTTTTTTAAGGCTTCATGAAAAATGTGAATTGCATAATCAGTGGTACCTCCACCCGGAGCCGCTTTCCAGCTAATTAAACCTGGATAACGTATGCTCCTTACATCCAAATTATACTTTTGAAAATAATATTCGCACCATCGTTCACCAGCTAATTTACTAATTCCATAAACAGTATTTGGATCCATCGTACAATACTGTGGTGTATTGTTTTTTGGAGAATTCGGACCAAATACAGCAATAGAACTTGGCCAATAAACTTTCGCAGTTTTATAAATTAGGGCTAAATCCAATACATTTAACAGCCCATTCATATTCAAATCCCAGGCTAATTTCGGATTTTGCTCGCCTGTGGCTGATAGTAATGCCGCCAATAAATAAACTTGAGTAGGCTTATATTTATTGAAAATATCTTTCAAAATATCTTTATCAAGTACATTTACGAATTCAAAAGGCCCAGCATTTTTAGTTTCGTAATCCGGCCTACGGATGTCGCAAGCTACTACGTTATCATTACCATAGCCATTACGCAAAGCGTTAACTAGTTCCGTACCAATTTGACCGTTCGATCCTAATACTAATATTTTTTCGTTCATACTTTTCAGAAATTTGAGCAAAGTTAAAAAAATGAACCAAACCTAATACGCGCAACGTCTTAAATTTTTACTAAATCGTTTTATTAATGTAAACACATTTTTACATTCGGCAATTTACTGTGTAACCGCAGCTAAGTGTAGTTTATACACCCATTTCCTCTTAAATCGGATTTAATTTCAATTGTATTTCGTAATCTTAAGATATTTTACCTAATTTAATTGCTCAAAACACAAAACAAAACCTAACCTAACATTATGGACAGAAGAGATGCCGTAAAAAGTGTGGCCTTTTTGATTGGAGGAGCATTATCCGCCACTACTATTGCTACACTATTTGACAGCTGTACGCAGCCTGGTAAAAACAGCGAAAATCTATTTACTGAAGACCAAGAGAAATTAGTTACTGAGATCGCTGACATTATTCTTCCCACAACCGCAAAATCGCCAGGTGCGAAAGCTGCCGCGGTGGGGCCATTCATTACAATGATGATTAAAGACTGCTATCCGGAAGAAGCCCAAAAAGCATTTGTGAAAGGATTAGAAGCCCTGGAAGAAAGCGCTAAGAAAGATTATAGCAAATCATTTCTAGAAATTGGCGTTAAAGAACGTGAAATATTATTGCGTAAAGTAAGAGAAGCGACGATTTCAAGCCAGAAAAAAGAATCTGAAGAAATAGCAGAAGCTCAAAAATTGGAAGAAACTAAGGCGCAACAACAATCTGCAAAAGAAAACATGGATAATCCAATGGCCATGAAAGAAAAGCCAGCTAAAAAACCTCAATTTTTCGCTATCGCAAGAGATCTGACCATCCTCGGCTTTTTCACTTCAGAAATTGGTGCTACAAAAGCCTACGAGTATATTGCTATCCCAGGTAAATACGATGGTGATTACAAAATGAAACCAGGTCAACGTCTTTTTGTCTAGACAACACATAAAACACAACAATAATTATGAACTTAAATACTAAAGCCACGGCTCAAAATACTTATGACGCAATTGTTGTAGGTTCCGGTATAAGTGGAGGTTGGGCCGCGATGGATCTTACAAAAAAAGGATTAAAAGTGTTAATGCTCGAGAGAGGTCGTAACATCGAACATATAAAAGACTATACCACAGCCATGAAAAAACCCTGGGAGTTTGAACATCGAGGCAAACTTACTGAGGAGCAAAAGAGAACACATCCAGTTCAAAAACGAGATTATCCATATACAGAATTTAATGAGAGTTTTTGGGTAAATGACCTAGATTGCCCATATACCGAAGTGAAACGGTTTGATTGGTACCGAGGTTTTCACGTGGGTGGAAAATCACTCATGTGGGGTCGACAAAGCTACCGTTTAAGTGATTTAAACTTTTCTGAAAATGCAAAAGATGGACATGGTATAGATTGGCCAATTCGTTACAAAGACATTGCACCATGGTATGATTATGCAGAGAAATTTGCAGGCATTAGCGGTCAGGTTGAAAACTATCCTCATTTTCCCGATGGACAGTTTCTACCTCCTATGGATTTGAATGTTGTCGAGAAATCTGTTAAAAAAAGAATAGAAGATCACTTTAAACGCGCGAGGATAATGACCATAGGTCGGGTGGCTAACTTAACTGTCGAGCATGGTGGTCGCGGCAATTGCCAATACCGAAACTTATGTAGCCGCGGTTGCCCATTCGGAGCCTATTTTAGTACACAATCTGCTACATTACCTGCCGCAGTTGCAACTGGCAATTTAACGCTAAGACCTTTTTCTTATGTTACCGAGGTACTGCATGATAAAGAAAGCCAAAAGGCTACTGGCGTTCGCATCATCGACACAGAAACCAATGAGACAATGGAATTCTTTGCTAAAATTATTTTCGTAAACGGGTCAACTTTGGCAACCACTCAAATTTTATTAAGCTCGACCTCCGAGGCGCATCCAAATGGCTTAGGCAATGCAAGTGGTGAACTCGGCCGTAATTTAATGGACCACCATTTTCGTTGTGGCGCATCCGGCGAAGCTGAAGGATTTGAAGATAAGTATATTTTCGGAAAGCGTGCTAATGGTATTTACATTCCGCGCTACCGTAATATTGGTAACGATAAAAGAGATTATTTACGTGGTTTCGGTTTTCAGGGTGGTGCCAATCGTTCAAATTCTCATACCGGTATCGCTGAAATGGATTTTGGGGGAGATTTCAAAGATTTAATCAGCACGCCAGGAAAATGGAATATGAACCTAGGTGGTTTTGGAGAAACGTTGCCAAATCGCGAAAACAAAGTAACACTGGATAGAAGCAAAAAAGATAAATGGGGGCAACCTGTAATCGCAATTGATTGCCAATTTGGAGATAACGAGTTTAAAATGCGTAAAGATATGATGGATGATGCTGCTGAAATGTTGGAGATTGCGGGCATGAAAAACATCAAAACTTTTGACAATGGCTCTGCTCCGGGTATGGCCATCCATGAGATGGGAACTGCTCGTATGGGTAACGACCCGAAAACTTCGGTGTTAAACAAATGGAACCAAATGCATGAAGTGAAAAATGTCTTTGTAACAGACGGTTCTTGTATGCCTTCAATAGCCTGTCAAAATCCATCTTTAACTTTTATGGCATTAACGGCTAGAGCAGCAGATTACGCAGTGAGCGAATTAAAAAAAGGAAATATATAAAACAGTCCAAAGCAAAAGACTAAAGCACATGGCATACCGCTTTAGTCTTTTAGCTTTTAGCTAAAAATATGAAAGAAAAAATTAGAATGGGTATGATTGGCGGGGGAAAACAGGCTTTTATTGGGGCTGTTCACCGTATCGCAGCGAACATCGATGGCTTAATAGAACTATGCTGCGGTGCCCTCAGTTCCAATCCTGAAAATGCCAAAGCCTCTGGAAAGGATCTATTTTTACCAGATGATAGAATATATACAAGTTTCGAAGAAATGATTATCTCGGAAAGCAAATTACCTGCTTCTGAAAGAATGCATTTTGTAAGTATCGTTACGCCAAATCATCTTCATTTCGAGCCAGCAATGTTAGCTTTAACGCATGGTTTCCATGTGTTAATTGATAAACCAATAACTTTTAGTTTAGAAGAAGCAAAAGCATTGAAAGCTAAAGCCGAGGAAACAGGATTGTTAATTTGCTTAACCCACACTTATTCGGGTTATCCCATGGTTAAACAAGCCAAGCAAATGATAAGTGAAGGAGCATTGGGCAAAATCAGAAAAGTTTGTGTAGAATACCCCCAAGGCTGGCTAAGCTTACCAGCACCAATGGAGAACAAACAAGCTGCCTGGAGAGCTGATCCAGCTAAAAGTGGAATTAGTGGTTGCATGGCAGATGTGGGAACACATGCGGCACATTTGGCAGAATATATCTCAGGACTTCAAATCACACAGATTTGTGCTGATCTAAACATTGTTGTAGAAGATCGGTTGCTGGATGATGATGGTAATGTGTTATTAAGATTCAACAATGGTGCAAATGGTATTTTAATGGCCTCGCAAATCGCTGCCGGGGAAGAAAACGCTATCAAAATCCGGGTTTATGGAGAGAAAGGGGGAATTGAATGGCATCAGATGGAACCTAATACTTTAACTGTAAGATGGTTAGATCAACCTACTCAAGTTTACAGAACAGGTAATAGCTACCTATCTGATATTGCGAAATTTAACACAAGAACGCCTTCAGGTCACCCAGAAGGGTATTTAGAGGCTTTCGCTAATATTTATAAAAATTTTGCGTTAACCATAGAGGCAAAACAAGAAGGGATAGAGCCTACACCAGAAATCCTGGATTTTCCGAATGCCATGGATGGTGTTAGAGGAATGGCCTTTATAGAAAATGTCGTGGCCTCCAGTAAATCCGATCAAAAATGGTTCGATTTTAAAGTTTAGAAACAATGACAACAATACAAGGACCCGCTATATTTCTAGCCCAGTTTATTGGAGAAGAAGCCCCATTTAATTCATTAGATAATATTTGTAGGTGGGCCGCAGATTTAGGTTATAAAGGCATACAAATACCTACACTCGATTCGAGATTTATCGACCTGAAATTAGCAGCTGAAAGCAAAACCTATGCTGATGAGCTAAGCGGTAAAGTCGCCTCTTATGGCTTGGCGATTACTGAACTTTCTACGCACTTACAAGGTCAATTAGTTGCAGTAAATCCTGCTTATGATAAACTATTTGATGCGTTTGCTGCTGAAGAAGTTAAAAATAACCCCAAAGCAAGAACAGCTTGGGCAGTTCAACAACTTAAATATGCAGCAAAGGCGTCGCAGAATCTTGGTTTAAATGCACACGCAACATTTAGTGGTTCATTGCTTTGGCATACTTTTCATCCATGGCCGCAGCGACCTGAGGGCTTGGTAGACGAAGGATTTACTGAGTTGGCTAAACGCTGGCTACCAATTTTGAACGAATTCGATAATTGCGGAGTTGATGTTTGTTACGAAATACACCCCGGCGAAGATCTTTTTGACGGAGAAACTTATGAGATGTTCCTGGAAAAAGTAGACAACCATGAAAGAGCTTGTTTGCTTTATGATCCTTCGCACTTTGTTTTGCAGCAACTAGATTATATTCAATACATTGATTTTTACCACGAACGAATTAAAGCATTTCATGTGAAAGATGCTGAATTTAATTCAACCGGTAAACAAGGCACATTTGGAGGCTATCAAAGCTGGGCAAATCGTGCCGGCCGATATCGTTCTCCTGGTGATGGGCAAGTAGATTTCAAACGCATTTTTAGTAAGTTAACACAATACGATTTTAGAGGTTGGGCTGTTATGGAATGGGAATGTTGTATCAAGGATTCAGAAACTGGAGCAAAAGAGGGCGCCGAGTTCATTAAAAATCACATCATACCAGTAACCAAAAAAGCATTCGACGATTTTGCTTCAGCTGGTAGCGATAGCAATCTTAATAAAGAGATATTGGGACTATAAAGTAAATTAAACACTAATGAAAAAAACACTTCTAATTTTAAGCACAATTACGTTAATATTAGCTGCCTGTGGTGGCTCAAGTACTGATACAACAGAAAAAAGTACTTCTACCCCTGCCCCGGCATCAACCCAACCTACAAAAAGCGGTGGTGAATTGTTAATTGCCAAGTCTGATTGCATAGGCTGTCATCACAAAGAAAATAAGATCATAGGCCCTTCTTATCAGGCAATTGCTGATAAATACCCTTCAAATGAGGAAAATATAAATTTATTAGCAGGCAAAATAATAAGTGGTGGAAAAGGAGTTTGGGGCACAGTTCCAATGACACCCCATGCAAAAATCACTGAAAGCGATGCAAAAGAAATGGTAACCTATATTTTATCGTTAAAGAAATAACTAAAAAACTAAGACCAATGGATACGTTAAAAAAAGAAAAAAATTCTACAAGTAGGCGCGACTTCCTGAAAGCTAGCACCATTGCTACGGCAGCATTTATGATTGTTCCGCGACATGTTTTAGGTGGCCCGGGTTTCTTAGCTCCTAGCGATAGACTGATTGTTGCCGGAGTTGGGGTAGGTGGAAAAGGGAAAAGTGATATTGCTATGTTTGCCAAAAGCGGCAAAGCCGATATTGGTTTTCTTTGTGATGTTGACACTCGTAGAGCAGCCGATAGTGTAAGAGATTTCCCTAAAGCAAAGTTCTATAAAGATTGGAGAGAAATGTACGATAAAGAGCATAAAAATTTTGATGCTGTTTCTGTATCAACTCCAGATCACAACCATGCCGTTCAGGCTATGGCTGCCATGCAATTAGGAAAGCATGTATATGTACAAAAACCATTAGCACACGATATCTTTGAAGCGCGTGCATTAACCGCAGCGGCTAAAAAGTACAACGTCGTTACGCAAATGGGTAATCAAGGAGCGTCTAATAACGGCCCCCGCGAAATGAAAGAATGGTATGATGCGGGATTAATCGGTGATGTACATACGGTTTATGCCTGGACAGACAGGCCTGTATGGCCTCAGGGCATTCCATGGTCGGCCAATAAAGCAGAGATACCAGCTGAGCTAGACTGGGATTTATGGCTGGGAACTGCACCATTTAAAGACTATGTTAACAAATTAGTGCCATTTAACTGGCGCGGATGGTGGGATTACGGAACCGGGGCACTAGGCGATATGGGTTGTCACTTATTGGAAGCTCCTTTTAGTGTTCTTAATTTAAAATATGCTACAGAGGTTGAAGCAAGTGTAGGTTCAGTTTATGTTGATGAATTTAAACGCGGTTATTTCCCTGATAGCTGCCCTCCTTCAAGCCACGTAACTTTAAAATTCCCTAAGACAAATAAAACCAAAGGTGATGTAACTGTTCATTGGATGGATGGTGGTATACAACCAGAAAGACCAGAAGAATTAGGTGCAAACGAAGTTTTCGGCGATGGAGGAAATGGAACTTTGTTTATAGGTACAAAAGGTAAAATGATGGCCAGCACCTATAGTGCAAACCCACGTTTATTGCCATTATCTAAAAATGAAGACATTAAAGTTAAAGAAAAATTCGCTCGTGTTAAAGGTCAGGCCGACGGCCATTATGCACAATGGGTTGAAGCTTGCATTGCAGGGCCTGGAAAAAATGAGCTAAGTTCTCCTTTCGAAATAGCTGGCCCATTAACGGAGGCTTTACTAATGGCTAATTTGGCTATCCGTGGTGCCGATATACAACGTAAAGATGCAAATGGAAAAACTACTTATCCAGGAAGGTATAAAAAACTTTTATGGGATAATGATCAAATGAAAGTGACCAATCTTGATGAGGTTAACCAGTTTGTAAAAAGAGAATACCGTAAAGGATGGACTTTAGGTTCGTAATCAATTAAAATACAAAGAGATGAAAAAATACGTAATAGCTGCAATGTTTCTGTTTTCAGTAACGCATATTGCAAGTGCTCAAAAAGGATTTAAACCCTTGTTTGACGGTAAAACAACCAGCGGGTGGCATACTTACAATAAAACTACAGTAGGTAGTGCATGGGATGTCGAAGATGCCGCACTACACATGAGTCCGACAAAAAAAGGCAAAGATGGTGGAGGCGATTTAGTAACCGACAAAGAATATAGCAACTTTCACTTAAAGTTAGAATGGAAAGTCGCCCCAAAAGCCAACAGTGGGATTATTTTCTTTGTACATGAGGATGAAAAATACGGACAAACCTATCTTACCGGACCAGAGATGCAGGTGTTAGACAATGAAGGTCACGCAGACGGGAAAATCACTAAACACCGTTCTGGCGATTTGTATGACCTTGTTAAAAGTACTTCTGAGCCTGTAAAAGCAGTGGGAGAATGGAATAAAGCCGAAATTATTGCCAATAAAGGTAAGCTTACGCTTATTTTAAATGGCGTAAAGGTAGTAAATACAACTATGTGGGACGATAATTGGGCCGCTTTAATTGCTGGAAGTAAATTTGCTAAATGGACGGGCTTCGGAACTTATAAAACTGGCAAGATTGCTCTTCAGGATCATGGGGATGAAGTATGGTATAAAAATATAATGATTAAAGAACTATAGCCATATGAACTCAACTATTCGAATTAAGTTATCATTCATGATGTTCCTAGAATTTTTTATCTGGGGATCATGGTTCGTAACCCTAGGAACATTTTTAGCATCAAATTTAACCGCATCGGGGTCTCAGACAGCCTCAGTTTTTTCAACGCAATCTTGGGGAGCAATTATTGCCCCTTTTATTATCGGTCTTATCGCAGATCGCTATTTTAACGCTGAGAAGATTCTTGGATTTCTGCATATTGTTGGAGCAGTATTAATGTATCAAATGTATAATGCAACTGATATAGCTGTATTTTACCCTTATGTATTCGGATATATGGTCCTATATATGCCCACATTGGCCTTGGTAAATTCAGTTTCATTCAATCAGATGAAAGACCCAGAAAAAGAATTTTCAATTATTCGAATTTGGGGAACATTAGGATGGATTGGTGCTGGTTTATTGATTAGCTTCTATTTTCATTGGGACTCTAAAGAAGCTACTGCAGACGGCTTGTTAAAAAACACATTCCTGATGGCGGGGGTAGCTTCGCTAATTTTGGGCTTATTTAGCTTTGTGCTTCCCAAAACACCTCCAAAAGCTACTACAGGTGAAAAAGTAAGCATATCTGAACTCCTAGGTTTAGATGCATTAAAGCTTTTGAAGGATAGGAATTTCTTGATATTCTTTATCTCTTCTATTTTAATCTGTATTCCATTGGCATTTTACTACCAAAATGCGAATTTGTTCTTATCCACAATCGGAGTTGACAACCCCACGGGTAAAATGACGATCGGGCAGGTTTCTGAAGTATTGTTCTTATTGTTTCTACCGGTCTTCTTTAAAAAATTTGGCTTTAAACGTACCATTTTAGTTGGAATGCTTGCTTGGGCCATTCGTTATGCATTTTTTGCCTACGGTAACTCCGGAGAGTTAAGCTTCTTGCTTATTCTTGGTATCGCGCTACATGGAATTTGTTATGATTTCTTCTTTGTGTCGGGCCAAATTTATACCAATTCAAAAGCTGGAGAGAAATTTAAAAGTTCAGCACAAGGCCTTATAACTTTAGCTACTTATGGTGTAGGCATGCTTATTGGATTTGAAGTGGCTGGATTTATATCAGACAGCTATAAAGTTGCTGATGGAACCATGGACTGGAAAATGATATGGATTATCCCAGCTGGTATTGCTTTAGTTGTGTTTCTTTTATTCGCATTACTCTTTAACGATAAAACAAAGGCCGATGCTAAAAGTTAAAATTTATTTTACTTTATTTACATATAATGTATATCTTCAAATATGAATTCAAGAAGAGCATTTATTAAGCAAACCAGTTTATTAGCTGCAAGTGCAGTAATAATCCCATCTTTTGCTAACTGCATGTATAGTCAAAAACGTGCGGTTGGCTTACAACTTTATAGTTTGCGCGATATTATTGGTAAGGATATCACCGGAATAATAGAAAAGGTTGCTGGCATTGGCTATAAAGAGGTAGAAACCTATGGGTATAACCGCAAAGACGGCTTTTGGGGCTTAGATGCTAAAGCATTTGCTAATCTTCTAAAACAAAACGGTTTAAAATCACCAAGTGGTCATTTTGATATGGATGGTTTTATAAGTGGTAAAGGAAGTGATAGCTTAAAATCATACATTGAAGCAGCGAATATCATCGACTGTAAATACATTACCGTACCTTATTTGGGCGGACAGCGAAAAACGGCTGATGACTATAAGAGGATTGCAAATAAATTAAACGAGGCCGGAACCTTGTGCAAAGCAAGTGGACTAAAATTGGCTTACCATAACCATGATTTCGAGTTTGCCAAGTTTGGTGATACCACAGGTTTAGGTATTATGCTTGACGAAAGTGATAAAAATTTAGTTGATTTTGAACTGGATATTTATTGGGCTGTTAGATCTGGGGTAGATCCTTTAACTCTTTTTAAAGCTCATCCTAAACGTTTCACAATGTGGCACGTTAAGGATATGGACAAAAGCAACAAGAATTTGAATACTGAAATCGGTCAAGGCGCAATAGATTTCAAATCGATATTTGCTGAAGCGAAGTCATCAGGTTTAAAACATCTGTTTGTTGAGCACGAAACTAATTATAAACCAGATCAAATGGGATCGGTGAAAACTAGTTTCGACTACGTAAATACCCTATAAAGGGGTAATCAGTTAACTGATTACCCCTTTATCCTCATTAATCAGCGTTTTAATGTCCGACTTTCTTTTTTTTGGAACACTGTGAGCAAAATGCGGCACTTCTGGCGCTTCAACATTTTCTTGGGGATGGTTTCCAAACATCTTATCTCTGTACGTCCTATAACTATCCCGCATTTCACTTCCCAAATCCCTGGCTTTCCCTGCGATACTATTGCGCATGTTTGATCCCTTACTAGGCGCAAATAAGATGCTGATAACAGCACCTACTGCCACACCTGCAACTAAAGCTACTGCCACTTGAGTATTATTGGAGCTCGTTCTGCTTGAAAGAAGTTTTCCAATTAATTTGTTATATTTCATATGTTTGTTCATAACGTTTCTTTATTAAAACAACAAACATTTTCCTAGATTGTTTAAGAAAATGAAATAATGATATGATAGATTAATTTAGTTTTAAAGCTAATACACAAAACTTTTCAAAATTGTAGGCTCTTCCGTTCAAAGCAAAAATTTCAAATTTAACTAGGTAAATGCCAATTTTACTAGTAGCTCCTCCATCATTTGATCCATCCCAAATAAAACTACCAGCTTTAGCAATATTGCTGTTTCGAGCCAACTTCTTAATCATTACCCCTTTGTCATTATAAATAGTTACATTAGCTAAAAAGTCATGGTCTATAAGCTCAAAATTGATTTGTAGTGCATCATCAAATCCATCTCCATCTGGAGAAAAAACCTTGCTGCTAAACCAAATTTTATTCGAAATACCTGAGCTTTCTTCTTGGGAATTTCTATAACTCGGAGTTGCGAACCCACTCGCTTGAGATGCCGATTTAAAATTGCCCTTTTCATTAGCGCTCTTATGAAAAGAAACCCGCTCTAACGAAACACCTTTTGCAATTTGAAGCATCGAGAAATGCATATCTTCCCGATAATCGAAACGATCAATCACTCCTAGGGCTCCTAATAAAATAACGGTACCCTCTTCATTAGTATAGGTAGGCATGGCATTCATTTTAGTAATATTTACCGGGTTTTTCAGTTCATAATGCTGGCTGATTACCTCTGGATCCGTGGTTAAAACCCAGTAGGCTTTAGGGGGGATAAGAACTGGCGTAGTACTGATAGTTTTAATATTAGAAGGATTTCCATTCCCGTCAATCGTTCCCAGCTTCACAGTCGCCAAATCCTTTACTTCTGCAGCATTATTATAAACCTCAATAAAATCTACTCCGCCTGCTTTGGGGTTTACTAAAATTTCACTAATCATTAGCTCATTGGCCAAAACTTCTTTTGCTAAAAATATTTTCAGTGTGTTTGAAGTTTGGTCTATCAAATTCCCGGCACAATCTGTGATTTGATCAACAGAAAGTGTGTGTTCTCTACCTTTATCTATCGGAATAGCCCACTTAAGTATGACAGTAGAAAAGTCGGGCCATTGTGGCTTAGCACTTTCGGGCACGCCAGTGCCATTGTTCAAGCTATAATTAGTCACTAAAGACCCCCTTAGGCTATCTATACTTTTATTAAAATCAAGGCTAATTGTCGTTCCGTTTATTACAGTTGCTTTGAGTATCTTTGGAATTGTGATACTTAACTGCTTACGGTAAACTGAATTTTCTGTTCCAGGAGTACCTCCTAAAGCAGCTATACTCGCCTGCCAGTTTTGGGTACCCACACAGTTATTACGTGGATCTATCAACTCCAAGCTATATCCTCCTTTGCTCTTTATTACATCCTTATACAGATTCTCATTATAAAAAACCTCGTCTATTAATATATTTTGAGCATTTAATAGACTAAGTTTATCCTTGTCATTGTTGAGCGAGGGCCATGTCGAAAGACCTATTACTCTTCCATATACTTTGAAAAGGTTTGTATCTGCCGCTGAGCATAAAATAATACGCTCATTGGGCTTTAAAGTATCCGCTAAAAAGGTGGCTGTTGTAGTTAGATCTCTATATTTCCAGCCAGCTAATTTAATATAGTGGGGCGTCGTGTTCCAAATCTCCACAAACTCTGCCGGTGGCAACCCAACTACAGGGGAAGGATCCGCAAAGATTTCATTGATAATAACATCGCCTTTTAAAGCAACGTACGGCTTGACAAAAAAAGTACTTATTTCATTGTTTTCTATGAGCTCATTTCCTTTTAGATCTTTAAGATTATGCACCACTAGGGAGTATTGGCCAGTTTCAAATGCATTAGTGAAATGTAGTCTAACTATATTTGATTCATTTGTCGCTGAAACGGAAAGGGGGTTTGTCCCTTGTTCTTTGAGCCTATAATTTTGGGCAACCAGCGATGAGCTCACTGCTAACTTTTCTGAAAATGTTACTTCAAGTTCATAATCATCTACCACCTTAATACCTAGTAGCCGTGGGGGAGTTAAGTCAGCTACCAGCTCCTCGATCTTAAAATCATCAAATATAAAACCATCAGATCTCGTAGCGGTATACCTTGCATAAACTCCGAAATAATTTGTATTTGTAAACGTGTTATCAATTACGCTACCCTCTAAGTTGTAAATAGCGCTATTAGGGGCTGCACTAAACAGTTCCCATTTACCAAAATCATCTCGGGTTATCCGCAATTTTGTGGATAAATAATTAATATCTGCCCTGTTTTTAGTCGGACAGTCGATGATTTTACTGATTAAATTACCTGTTTGCCTATACAGATCGTAGCTGTCTGCACTTCCGCTTTCACCAATTTGGATAAAATATCCGTTTAAACTGCTGCTTAAGTCCTCTTTATCAGCAATTAAATATATTCTTGTCAGATTTGTTGTAGAAGGATCAAAATTAAGCTGAACTGAAAATTCCCACTTTGCATTGAGGGCTAAATTATTAGCTGAAAAAATACTAACAGTCTGTGCAGTAACGGATAAAGATGACCGCAATTTCTTATCTGCCGTAATATAAAACTGGGAAACCTGTCCCTGCCAAGTTGGGTTTTCTGTTAAATTACCATCACTGAAGTCGTCATGAAGTTGGCCGAAAGTAAGTTTACTGCACAATAGCAGTAAAAAAAGTAAAGTTTTTCTCATATTTGCTGGGTATTAGGAATTAACTTAATATACTAAAAATCAAAAAACGAATGAAAGTTGCAGTAGTAGGTGCCACTGGGTTGGTCGGTACCGTAATGTTAAAAGTATTGGAAGAAAGGAACTTCCCGTTGATCGAATTAATTCCCGTTGCGTCTGAAAAGAGCGTTGGTAAGTTAATTACGTTTAAGGGTAAGCAGTTTCCAATTGTTAGCATGGATACTGCAATAGGCATGCGCCCAGAAATCGCTTTGTTTTCCGCCGGAGGAAATACTTCATTAGAGCATGCCCCTCGTTTTAAAGAAGCAGGAACTACTGTTATTGATAATTCATCCGCCTGGAGAATGGATCCTAAAATCCCCTTAATTGTTCCAGAGGTAAATGCGGATACCTTGTCTATTGACGACAAGATTATTGCTAATCCGAACTGTTCCACTATTCAGATGGTAGTTGCTTTGAAACCTTTGCACGACAAATACCGCATCAAGCGGGTTGTTGTATCAACCTATCAATCGGTAACAGGTACAGGGGTAAAAGCAGTTGAGCAAATGATGAATGAGCGGAAAGGCGTATATGACGGAGAAATGGCTTATCCATATCAGATAGATCTGAACGTAATTCCTCAAATTGATGTGTTCACTGAAAACGGCTATACAAAAGAGGAAATGAAGATGATCAATGAAACCCGTAAAATTATGGGCGATGAAACCATCCGTTTAACTGCTACAACCGTTCGCATTCCAGTAATGGGTGGTCACTCCGAATCAGTAAACATCGAGTTCGAGAACGAATTTGATCTGGCGGAACTAACATCCCTATTAGAAAAAACAGCAGGAATTATTGTTGTAGACGATATTGCAAATTTAAAATATCCGATGCCTAAGGATGCGCATGAAAAAGATGAAGTATTCGTTGGTCGCATTCGTAGAGATGAATCGATGCCAAATACATTAAATATGTGGATTGTGGCAGATAATTTACGCAAAGGAGCAGCTACAAATGCTGTACAGATTGCTGAATATATAGTAAGAAAAGAACTAGTTTAGTAGTTCTTAACCTAAAACTTAATTATCTTGAAGTGATGTGTAAAGCATCACTTTTTTTATGCCTTTGATTCTTTTAAGTATTACGCTAATTTTACAGCAGATAGAACCCTTGTGAATGAACCGATTTAAAGCCTCCCTCCTACTTATATTTTTGTTTTCCCAAACCTGTTTTGCTCAATTTCCAATAGTAAAACTAGCACAAGCTTATCAAGACTTAGTGACTGATAATCAGACCAAGTATGCAATAACTTCGATATGCATTTTAGATGCCAATACAGGAAAGATTATCTTTGCAAAAAATGAGGATAAAGGCTTGGCAACAGCATCCACGCTTAAAACTATTACTTCGGCAACAGCATTTAGTATTTTAGGGAAAGATTTTCAGTATCAGACTACCTTGGCCTATAGTGGGAAAATTACGCTTGATGGCACGTTGCAGGGAGACCTTATTATTATTGGCACCGGAGATCCGACCTTAGGTTCATGGCGATATGAGCAAAGCAAAGAAAACGTGGTATTAACCCAATGGGTAAATGCAGTTAAAGCAGCTGGCATCCAAAAAATTGAAGGTAAAATAATTGGTGATGACAGCTTGTTCGGCTCTCAAAGTATGCCAGAAGGATGGATTTGGCAAGATATGGGCAACTACTATGGCGCAGGAACCTCATCGTTAACTTGGCGTGAAAACCAATTCGACATCCACCTTAAACCCGGAGCTACTGTTGGCTCAAGTGTTAACATCAGTAAGATTGTCCCAGCCATGCCTTACATACAGGTTATCAACGAACTTAAAACAGGACCTGCCGGTTCTGGAGATAACGCATATGGTTATTTACCCCCCTATAGTTCGCTAGCCTATTTGCGTGGCACCTGGGGTATGGGAATAGGTAAGAATGGCATTTCATTGGCAGTACCAGATCCCGCATTTGACGCGGCTTATAGATTGCAGGATACTTTAAAACGATTAAACATTCAAAGCAACCATGTAACTACTACAAGGAGGCTCAATCTGGATGGATCCACCCTTCCCGCAATAACCCAAAAATTGGCTACCATCACCTCTCCTTCTTTGAGCGAGATTATTTATTGGTTCAATAAAAAGAGTATTAATTTATACGGAGAGCAGTTATTGAAAACTATTGCTTGGAAATCGGGCAAAACTCCTTCAACACGAGGTGGCGCAGCCGCCGAAGTTAATTTCTGGGCTGCAAAAGGAATTGACAAGGATGCATTAAATATTTTAGATGGAAGCGGTCTTTCGCCTGGCACGAGGGTAACTACCTTAGCAATGGCTTCGATCTTATTTCAAGTTCAAAAAGAAGTGTGGTTCTCTGATTACTTAAATTCTTTTCCAGAAAATAATGGCATGAAGTTGAAGAGCGGTAGTATCAATGATGTTTCAGCATACGCCGGATATTATACAGCGGCCAACGGAAATAAGTATATTGCTGTAATTAATATCAACAACTATAGCGGCTCGGGTATTAGTAAAAAGTTGTTTAAGGTATTAGATGCTTTGAAATAGTTAAAACAAATGCAGTTCGAACTCCGCCCTTTTCTACATAGCGATCTTAACAGCTTGGTAAAATATGCCAATAACTATAACGTTTCTAAAAACTTAAGCAACAAGTTTAATTTCCCATACACACAGAGTGATGGCATTGCTTTCATCAACTTAGCATTAGCGGCTTCACCTCTGGAAATTTTCGCTATAGTAGTAAATAATGAAGTTGCTGGTTCAATTGGTGTACACCCACAGCAAGATCTATATTGCAAAAATGCAGAGATGGGATACTGGCTTGCTGAACCCTATTGGGGCAATGGTATTGTTCCACAAGCCATTAAAGAAATGGTTAATTATGGTTTTAAAACTTTCGATATAACCCGAATTTTCGCCAGAACTTTTGATACCAATTTCAAATCGCAAAGAGCATTGGAAAAAGCAGGGTTTAAGTTAGAAGCTGAATTGAAAGGCACCTATTATAAAAATGGCACGGTATACGACGAAATGGTTTATGCCGTTAGAAAAACAAATCATCTTTAGTTTCTCTTAAATTTTTAATAAATTGCCATTTATTTAGCACTTCAATCCTTTTTCATGAAACAATTCTTAGCTATTATATTTTGCTTTTTAACTCTGCATGGCTTAGCGCAAACCATCGAAGGCACCACAGAGAATACCAGTACTGTTGGTGCTATCGAAACATTAGCACCAATTGCCTCACAAGAAATAGCCATTATCCCCGAACCTGTTACACTCATTAAACAAACAGGCCACTTTATTTTACCCGAAAATATTGTAATTCAAGCGAACAAATCTCCTGAACTGAAACAAACTGTCGCATTTTTACAGGAGCGTATCGTTAAATCTACCGGACATTTTGTAAGCGTCGTACACATTCCATCCGCAACTGCTACTTTTAAATTAATACTGAACGATAAAAATGATCCAGTTTTAGGGAATGAAGGTTATCGTTTAACCGTTGGTTTAAAACACGTGACGATAAACGCTAATAAACCTGCTGGATTGTTTTATGGCGTACAAACAGTATTACAGCTTTTACCGAAGGAGATAGAAAGTAATGAAGAAGTTAAAGGGATAAAGTGGACCATGCCTTGTGTTCAAATTACCGATTACCCACGTTTGGGCTGGAGAGGTTTAATGTTTGATGTGGCCCGCCATTTTTTCACCAAGCAAGAGGTTAAACAGTACATAGATGCGATGGTGCGCTACAAATACAACATTTTACATCTGCATTTAACAGACGACGAGGGTTGGAGAATCGAGATCAAAGGCTTACCAAGGCTAACTGAAGTTGGCGCATGGAGAGTAAAAAGAGAAGGAACTTTTGGAGACTTCATTCCACCAACGGTGAACGAACCACGCAATTATGGTGGTTTCTATACACAAGAAGATATTAAAGAACTTGTTGCTTATGCAAAAGAACGTTTTGTTGATATTATGCCCGAGATTGATGTTCCCGGCCATAGCTTAGCGGCTATAGCGGCTTATCCCGAACTATCGGGCACTCCCGACGCAATAAATTACCGGGTACGAAGTGGCGAAAAAATAATGGATTGGAGTAGAGGCGCACCACCCTTAGCCTTAGTAGACAACACCTTAAATCCAGCAAGCGAAAAAGTTTACGTGTTTCTGGATACGGTACTTTCACAAGTTGCCAAACTCTTCCCTTTTGAATATATCCATGTTGGCGGCGATGAGGCACCGCATAATTTCTGGGAAAAGAGCGATCAGATCAAGGAATTAATGAAACGAGAGGGACTAAAAACCATTCCTGAAGTGCAAGGTTATTTTGAACGTAGGTTAGAGAAAATTGTTCAATCGAAAGGCAAAAAATTTATGGCTTGGGATGAAGTTTTAGAAGGCGGCGTTTCACCAAGCGCAGCGGTTATGAGCTGGCGTTCGATGAAATATGGCATTGAAGCAGCTAAAGCAGGTCACGAAGTAGTAATGAGCCCAACCCAATATGCATACATTGATTACATGCAAGCTGATGCTATCACCGAACCCAAAGTTTATGCAACACTTAGGTTAAGTACAGCATATGAGTTTGACCCAGTTCCACCAGGTGTTGATCCCAAATTTATTAAAGGTGGGCAAGCAAATCTGTGGACAGAGCAAGTATACAACATTCGCCAGGCCGAATACATGACCTGGCCAAGAGGCTTTGCCATAGCAGAATCAGTATGGTCGCCAAAAGAGAAAAAGAATTGGCCCAACTTCTTTGCACGCACCGAGCAACACTTTCAACGTTTAAATATTGCAGAAACCAAGTATGCACCTAGTGTGTATGACCCGATATTTACGGTAAAAAGAGGCGCCGATAGGCAGTTACAAATCACATTAAGTACAGAAGTAGAAGGACTTGATATGTATTATAGTTTTGACAATTCGTTTCCAGACCACTTTTATCCTAAATATACAACTCCCTTAATCCCGCCTATTGACGCTACAGTGCTAAAGGTAATTACCTATAGAGGTAAAAAACCAATTGGCCGAATGATGAATATGCCAATTGAGGAGCTAAACAAAAGAGCTGGAAAGAAATAAAAAAAGAATACTTATTTTAGTAATACTTAACTATTTAACCATTATTAAATGAAGTTTGCTAAGCCCTTTTTCGCGTTCTTGTTTTGTGCAACATCAACCTTATTTGCGGTGCACGCACAGGTAAAATTAACCCACCACCCAACGTCAAAAAAGGTTGACATAACCATTGGCGATAAACTATTTACCAGTTTTCAGTATCCCGATAATATTGAAAAGCCTTTCCTGTATCCTGTTTTTACCGTTAATCAAACCGATGTTACGAGAGGCTTTCCTTTAAACCCAAAACCTGGTGATCCAACCGACCACCCCCACCACATTGGCATCTGGCTAAACTATGAAAATGTAAATGGGCTCGACTTCTGGAACAACTCCTATGCTATTCCATTAGCTAAAAAAGACAAGTACGGCTGGATAAAAACCGATAAAATTATCGAACTCAAAAACGGCAAGAAAGGAAGCCTAACTTACCACGCCAATTGGATAAATAAAAACAGCGATATATTGCTTGAAGAGCATACGAAGCTCGAATTCAGCACATCCGGGAGAAGCCGGATCATAGATCGAACTACCACCCTAACAGCCGTTACCGAAGTTATATTTAGCGACGTAAAAGATGGGTTTTTAGGTATGCGACTTGCTCACGAGCTGCAAATCCCAACTAAGCAAGATCAGAAATTTACAGACGACAAAGGGAATGTAACTATAGTAAAAGGCGGAACCGATAAAGTTGCCAATGGCAATTATCTAAGTAGTGAAGGCAAAATAGGTGATGAAGTATGGAGCAGTCGGGCGCATTGGGTTAAGGCTTTTGGTAAAATGGGCAGCGATTCAGTGAGTGTTACGATCATAGATCATCCTAAAAATGTGAACTACCCAACCTATTGGCATGCACGTGGCTACGGTTTGTTTGCAGCCAATCCACTTGGTGAAAAAATATTCTCTAATGGAGCCCGTACTACTAATCTTAAACTAGCGAAAGGAGAAAAAGTTAACTTCAAATATCGCATCGTAATAGATGCGGGAAAGAATTCCACATCTACTGCGACTATAAAAAATCTAGTCACAGATTTTTATAGATAATAAATATGAAAAAGGCAACGCTCATTCTTTTCGCTTTTATAATTACTAAATTCATTTTACAATACTTGGTCATTCATCCCATTTATGATTTACAACGAGATGAATATTTGCATTTAGATCAGGCAAAACATTTAGCCTGGGGTTATCATTCTATCCCCCCTGTAACCTCATGGATTTCTTGGCTCATTTTAAAACTGGGCAATTCTTACTTTTGGGTTAAATTTTTTCCAGCCCTATTTGGCGCCCTTACCATACTGGTTGTTTGGAAAACAGTTGAAACCTTAAAAGGAAGCTTATATGCCTGCATTCTTACCGCAATAGCCCTAACATTTTCAAGCTTATTGCGCATAAATATGTTATACCAACCAAACTCTTTGGATATTTTAAGCTGGACGTTGGTATATTTTACCTTTATCAAGTTTATTCAAACCGAAAAGTATAAATGGCTGTACTTTACCGCAATTTGTTTTGCAATAGGCTTTTTGAACAAGTATAACATTGTATTTTGCCTATTGGGTCTTCTTCCTGCCGTTCTATTAACAACATATCGAAAGGTTTTTACTAATCCTAAATTTTATCTGGCGCTGCTTATCGGAATAATACTGATAAGCCCCAACTTGATCTGGCAGTTTCAAAACGATTTCCCCGTTTTTCAGCACATGAAAGAGCTTTCCGAAACGCAGCTAGTGCATGTAAACCGGATGGATTTTGTAGTAGATCAGGTCATGTTTTTCCTTAGTTCCTTATTGATTATCATTGCGGGTTTCATATCGCTTTTCGCTTACAAACCTTTTAAGCCTTATCGGTTTCTTTTTTGGGCACTTTCTTTCACTTTAGCAATATTTATCTATTTAAAAGCCAAGGGATATTATGCGCTTGGCTTATACCCTATCTTTTTCTCATTTGGAGCGGTCTATCTCAGTCACCTTTTACAACATGGCTGGAAACTTTACCTTCGTCTAATTCCAATTGCCATTATCTTATTACTCTTTATTCCGCTGCTAGATCGGGCATTGCCCTTAAAAACTCCTGAAGAATACTTTAAATCGGGTCGACAACATACTTGGGAAGATGGAAAAAAACATCCTATTAGCCAAGATTTTGCCGATATGCTAGGCTGGAAGGAATTAGCTGCAAAGGTAGATTCTCTGTACAATACCATTTCAGATAAAAAAACAGTACTAATACTATGCGATAATTATGGCCAAGCAGGGGCGATTAATTATTACACAAAATTTAAAGGGTTAATAGCTGATTCCTTTACGAATGATTATATCAATTGGGTTAAGCTGGATCATAAAATTGAAACAGTAATTAGAATTAAGGATGTTGGGAATACTGATTTTACCCGCGACTACGCTTTATTTAAAAATGTTATAAGAATCGGAGAAATCGATAACAAATTTGCCCGGGAAAGAGGTACTCAAATTATTCTATTAACCGAACCTAAACTGGATCTCGCCCAATTGCTTAGGAAAGAAAAAGCAGCAGGAAACCTACAATAACAGATTTACGAAGTCGGTTATTTCATTTTTTATTCGTAACTTCATTTAGCTTATAAAAAGGAGGTTTATTATGAACGTAGTCCAAAAAGTTGAGCACTGGGGCGATGCCCATCACACAAAATGGTTAGATGTTGTTCGCATCGTATTAGGCTTAGTAATTTTTAGTAAGGGTATTGCGCTAGTGAGCGATACCGGACATTTGCAAGATGTATTATTTCGGAATAGTATTTTCGCATTTTCATCGGTTATGGCCAGCGTGGCCTTTCACATTGTAGCTTTTGCACATCTGGTAGGGGGTATTTTAATTACCATTGGCTTGGTTACGCGCTTTGCAGTGGTTATTCAAATTCCAATTCTACTTTGCGCAGTCTTCTTTGTGAATGTTGCTAACGGCTTTTCCGCATTAAATTCAGAATTGTGGCTATCCATCATTGTACTTTGTCTTTTAGTATTATTCTGGGTAGTTGGTGCTGGTCCCTTATCGGTTGATCAACAGTTTAGAAAGAAGAAAAGGTAAGACCTGGGGCTTACAAAAGCAAAGATAAAACCTTATCTTTCCCTTTTAGATATACAACATGAAGAAAGCCCCTTTTATAGCCTTATTACTACTAGTTACCAATGCTTTTGCACAAAACCAAAGTGCAGAATATTTTAAACTTACGCGCGAAGGCTTCAACGAAAAAAACGCCTTTACAACTACGGCATTTGTAGAAAAATATTTTCGTGTACCCGGTAATACAGGTTTCAATGCGAGCATTCATTATGTGGAAGATATTTTAAAAAAAGCTGGGTACGTTGAACAAAAAGAAAGCGAATTTGAAGCTCCACTAACCTATCGAATTGAAAAAAGGGCAATGAAACGCAATACCTGGGAGCCGATAGATGCCAGTGTACAAATTGTTGGAGAAAACCAACCTTTAATCGCGTTTAAGACCAATCGCAATATGATTCCGATAAACTGCCCTTCTACCCCTGCAGGCGGAGTTACTGCAGAAGTTGTGTTTGTAGGAAAAGGTATGCCGGCTGATTTTGAAGGTAAGGATCTTAAAGGGAAAATTGTTTTTGGCGATGCTGCTACTGGTCGATTGATCGGAGCAGCAGTTAAAGCAGGTGCTATTGGTGCGATGGGTTATTCGATGCCAAAATACACGCAGCCAGAAGTTCATCAAACATCTATTCAGTTTGGCAGTATGCAAGCCAGTGCGGGCATCTGGTCATTACTCCTGTCTTATGGGGTTAAAGAGCGGTTAAAAGCCGCTTGTTTACAGGGAAAAGTTCAGTTAAAGGTTGATATTGCTACCAAAATATACGAAGCAGAAGAACTTACTATAGTGGCCAATGCGAGAGGATCGATAAATCCGACCGAACGTTTTGTTTATAGTGCGCATGTACAAGAGCCGGGAGCAAATGATAATGCAACAGGGGTTGGCACTTTAGCCGAAATGGCTAGATTAACTGCAAGTTTAATCAAAGCAGGTAAACTTAAACCACAACGCACCTTAACCTTTCTTTGGGGCGACGAAATTGTGTCGACAGGAAGATATATCAAAGAGGACACCTCGCGCGCCAAAAGCATATTATGGGGCATGAGCTTAGACATGGTAGGTGAAGACACTGAAAAAACAGGCGGTTCGTTCTTGTTGGAAAAAATGCCCGATCCTTCTGCGATTTGGACAAGAGGTACCGACAAACATAGCGAATGGGGAGCTGGAGATGTAAAAGAGAAAGACCTTTTCCCTCATTACTTTAACGATTTTATTTTTGACATCTGCAAGACCCAAGGAAAATTTGCCAACTGGACCGTTAATTATAACCCTTTCGAGGGTGGAAGTGACCACACACCGTTTTTACAGCACAAAATCCCCGGTTTGTTAATGTGGCATTTTACTGATGTATTTTACCATACCGATAATGACCGAATCGATAAAGTTTCGGCAACTACCATGAAAAACGTTGGCGTAAGTGCATTAACTGCTGCTTATACTTTAATAACTGCCGATGAAAACACAGCGATTAGCACCGTAGAACAGGTTAAAACTGCTGCCCTAATTCGTTTAAAAACTGAATTTGAACTAAGTAAAAAGGCAATCGCCGACGGCAAAGCTTCCGCTGATGAGAAACATATTCTCGAAGTTTGGGGTAAATGGTATACAGATGCATTGGCAACAATTGGTACCATGCCCGTGCAGGCGAAAACAACAAGAGTAGGTTCATCTATTAAAGTGGCAACATTAGCCGTTGAAAAACAAGTGCAAGCCTACTTAGGAGCGTTAAAATAATTTAATCCATATGAATTTTCACACACGTAAATGGATCAAACCCGAAGATCTAAATCCCAATGGCGGATTATTTGGCGGTAGCCTTTTAAAATGGATTGATGAAGAAGCAGCAATTTATGCTATTGTACAGCTCGAAAACCCAAAAGTGGTAACCAAATATATGTCGGAAATTAACTTTGTAAGCTCGGGCAAGTTAGGTGATATCATTGAGCTGGGCATGACGGCTACTGCATTTGGCACCACGTCCATCACCATGTGTTGCGAAGTAAGGAACAAAATAACAAGGAAAAGTATTTTAACGATTGATAAGATCGTTTTCGTAAACATTAACGATTATGGTGAGCCAACGCCGCACGGTAAAACCAAAATTAAATATATTGAGGAGCAATTTGAAGATTTAAAGTAATTGCTATTTTGTTTCTTTCGATATGCATCATTGTGAGGTACAATCGTCATTGAGAGATACAATCGTCATTGCGAGGTACGAAGCAATCTCTTTTCAAGTATCGTGTAAGATTGCTTCGTACCTCGCAATGACGCAAATTATACCAATGAACTAACAACCTCCTCAATATCCAAATCAAATGCGTTAACAACTAGGTGAGCCTGATTATAAAAAGCATTCCGTTCAGTTAATTTTGTTTCTATAAAAGCTAATAATTGTTCGTCATCCATTCCTTTAAGCAAAGGTCTTTTTTCTCTATTATGTAATCTCGAAACCAATTGAGGTGGCGTCATCTTTAAATATACCGTTTTTCCATTCGCGTTCATCCATTCCATATTATCAAAAAAACAAGGTAAACCGCCTCCTGTTGCAACGATACAATTTTCGGGATAAGCATAGCTCTGCAAGGTTTCTTGCTCCAATTTTCTAAAAGCAGATTCTCCATGTTCAGCAAAATACTCAGCAATTGATTTACCTTGCTTGGCTACTATTACCGCATCCAGGTCCACCACCTCACAGCCTAAACGACTAGCTAGCTGCTTTGCTTTAGTACTTTTACCACAGCCCATAAAACCTACTAAAAAGACCTTCATACTCACTTATGCTAATTTAACTCTAGGATCAACCCAGGCATATAAAATATCAACCAAAATATTCATCACTACAAATACGAAAGCGATGAAAAGAATAGCGCCCATCACCACCGGGAAATCCGACATCTCTAAAGCATTAACGGTAGTTCTCCCCAAGCCGTTGTAGCCAAAGATATACTCCACAAAAAAAGAACCGGCCAACAAAGAGGCAAACCAACCAGATATTGCTGTTATAACAGGATTCAACGCATTTTTAAGCGCATGCTTATAGATTATCGCATTTCGCCCTAATCCCTTCGCTTTAGCAGTGCGGATATAATCTTGAGCTAATACATCCAACATAGCACTACGGGTTAATTGAACAATAATTGCCAATGGCCTTAATCCAAGGGTAATCATTGGCAACCAAAGATTTCTCCAGGTAATAATTTCACCATTAAAAGGATCGTAGCTATATAAACTGCCGCTCATATTTAAACCCGTATAATCGGCCAGCACAAAACCAAACAGCCATGCAATAATAATCCCTGCAAAAAATGAGGGAGCCGAAATACCTAATATAGCAAATGAGTTAGCCATATTGTCTATCCAAGTATCTTTATGCACAGCAGATAAAACTCCTAAGAAAACCCCGATTACAGTCGCAAATAACATTGCCGTTAAAGCGAGCACAAAGGTATTGGGCACCGTCTCTGCCAAGATCTTGGTTACATCCCGCTTGGTTTGGTACGAACGACGCAAATAAGGTGTCTTAATAACCACCACGTCATCTCCGGTTTTAAAAATCGTATGGTAATGATATTTCTCTTGGTTTTCTTCTGTGGCAGGATGAACGCTTAAAGGAAGTAAATCATTAATATAAAGTAGAAATTGAACCGGTTTTGAACGATCTAATCCAAACTCCTTTCTAACCGCTTCCAACGATTGTACATCAGAACGCTGACCCATTGTCATCCGCGCCGGATCGCCAGGTAAAATATTAAATAATACAAACACAACCAGAATTACGCCTGCCATTACCGCAAGTCCGTATAAAAATTTTCTAATTGCGTAAGCTCCCATTATTTACTAAAATAGGTAGCGGAAAGCTCGTTAAAAGAAGGCAGGTTATGATAATGCCATTTATTGATGATGACCCCGTTCTTTAATAATAAAATTCCAGGGTTCGCTCTTACCATACTTTTCAAAGGCACCGCATCTGCGTAAAACACTTCCATAAAAAGTTTCATCTTTTTGCTGAACACGGCAGCATCCTGGGCAGAATTGGAAGTTAATAGCACCGATCTAATATTAAACTGTTCGACCGCATTTAAAGCAAGTGCATTCGTTTTGGCAACAGCCTCTTCATTTACATCATTTAAGTTATAAGCAACTACAACCAAATTATAAAAAGGATTTTCAATAAGTTCTTTGGTATAATCGGTACCTGAACCATCTGTAATAATTAAATCTTTAATTTTAACCTCATAACCTTTTTTAATCAGTTTTTTCTCAGGTTCACCAACGATCTCCCAGTTTTCATCCTTCCAAATTTCCAACTTCATGTAATCCTTGTCGCTCATAGCCTTGGTCTCGCCACTCTTCTTATGCTTAAGCTGGTACATGATTAAAAACTCATCAAGCGGCGCCCCTTCCGGAATTTTCATAGACTCGGGGATGCTCGAACCGACTTTATAGGGTAAAAAATCTATAACAGGTAAATAATTGTAAGTAAATATGCCAAAAGACAAGGATGCAATCAGCACAAATGCCGATAGGCCCAATTGCCAATTTTTATGATTTGTAAGCGGCCTTATTCGTTCTCTGTAAACAAAAAGATAAACAATCAGCACCAACAATATTAAGTCTTTACCAAATGATTGCCAAGGAGTAAGCGGAATTGCATCGCCAAAGCAGCCGCATGAGGTTACTACTTTAAATGCTGCAGACACAAAGGTTAAAAAGGTGAAGAAAATAATCAGTGCTAAAAGACCTTTTATTACTTGATGACGCCAAAATCCGAATAGCAATAAAGCACCTAAAACAATTTCTAATACACACAAAAGAATGGCAATCCCTGTCGCCCAACCGTTTAAAAAATTAATGTGAAAAACTTCAAAGTATTCCTGAAGCTTATAACCAAAACCTAACGGATCATTTGCTTTTATCAACCCTGAAAAGATGAATAACAAGCCAACAAACCAACGAGAAAAGGGTACTAATATCTTCTGCATATTTTTTTGTTTAAATTAAACACTTAATTTAATCAGTGCGAAAACAGCATAGTTCAGCATATCCTGATAATTTGCTTTTACTCCTTCAGATGCCAAAGTCTGCCCTAAGTTATCTTCAATTTGCTTCACTCTCAAAATTTTCATTAGAATTAAATCCGTTAAAGAGCTAATTCGCATATCCCGCCAGGCCTCACCATAATCATGATTTTTAGCAAACATTAAATCCTTTGTTTCAGTCACACTCCTATCGAAAAGGCTTTCAACAGCTTCAACCTCCATTTCATTCGGATCGCTATCTGTTAATTCTAATTGCAGCATAGCTATTACGCAGTAATTTACGATACCGATATATTCTGAAGTAATATCTTCCCCAACTTTAGATACTTTTTTTTCTTCTAAAGTACGGATACGCTGTGCTTTGATAAAGATCTGATCGGTAATGGATGATGGTCTTAAAATGCGCCATGCAGTACCGTAATCTTTTGTCTTTTTTAGAAATAGCGTTTTACAAGCGGCTATTATTTGGTCAAATTCTTGAGATGTGTTTGCTGCCAAAACAATTAATTTTTGATTGTCTGTTTAAGCTGTTTTAATGCTTATTTTTGTATTTAAATTATGGCTAAAGATACATTTTTAAACCGAAAAGTTACACTAAATAGCAAGGGTAAATTGATAGATTTAAGTAGTCCCGCTGTAATGGCTATCTTAAATTTAACAAGCGATTCCTTTTATGGCAAGAGCCGAATAGCTACGGTTGAAGAAGCCTTACAAAGAACTGATGGTTTTTTAAAAGCTGGGGCAAAATTTATCGATTTAGGTGCCTATTCTTCTCGGCCCGGGGCTGTTCATATTAATGAAGAAGAAGAAATCGCTCAGTTAATTCCTGTAATTGACGCCCTTACAAAAGAATTTCCGGAAGCCTTACTATCTATCGACACCTTTAATGCTGGCGTTGCTGAGATTGCAATCGATGCTGGAGCGCATATTATTAATGATATTTCGGCCGGCAACTTAGATAAAATGATGTTCGAAACCGTGGCAAAATTAAAAGTCCCATACTTCATGATGCACATGAAAGGAACCCCGCAAACTATGCAGGAAAACCCTGTATATGAAGACATTTTGAGCGAGGTGATAGCTTACTTTGAGCACAAAATAAATACCTTACACCAATTAGGTGTAAAAGACCTGGTAATCGATCCTGGCTTTGGGTTTGCTAAAACCGTTGAACATAATTATGAATTGCTCCAAAAAATGGAAGCGTTAAATTGCTTTGGGTTACCTGTTTTAGTTGGCTTTTCAAGAAAATCAATGATTACCAAAGTGCTTCATAATAAAACCGACGAAGCACTAAATGGGACCACTATTTTAAACACCATTGCTCTAACCAAAGGCGCCTCCATTTTGCGTGTTCACGATGTAAAGGAGGCGGTAGAGTGTGTTTCGCTGGTTAATCGCATGATCTAAAGCTTTAACAACTTTCTCTACACATTGCTAAAAAGTTGTCAAAGCTAAATGGATAATTCTTATCTTGTGCAACATGAAGAGCCTCGACTTCGATTTCCTTAAAATTACTTGGGTTAATGTAATAGACATCATTGTAGTGGCTATTCTGCTCTATTACATTTATAGCTTGATTAAAAATACCCTCGCCGTAAATTTACTCCTTGGCCTCCTTATCATTTTTTTGTTTTACCATTTGGTAACCAGCTTACATATGGATTTGTTGTCTACCATCATCAACAAATTTATGAGTGTTGGTATTCTAGCCTTGGTAGTCATTTTTCAACCCGAGATTAGGCGATTTCTTTTACATATTGGAAAGAATACCTTTTTACAAAAAAACAAAACCTGGTGGGGCAACCTTTTTGGCAGTAAAGATTTAGAAAGAGATAATTTACTAAGGATTAAGCCGATTATAGATGCCTGCAAAAGCATGAAAAAAACTAGAACAGGCGCACTGATTGTTTTTGTAAAGTTTTATGATGATCAACTCTTTGCCAATAGTTGCGAGATTATCGAATCAAAAATATCCAAACGTTTGTTAGAAAGCATTTTTCAGAAGCACAGTCCTTTGCATGATGGCGCTGTAGTAATTGCAGAAAACAAAATTAAGAGCGCCAGCTGTATTTTACCCCTAACAGATAACGAAAAACTACCGCCACAATTTGGATTACGGCATCGTGCCGGAATAGGAATCTCCGAAAATACCGATGCTGTTGCCGTAATTATTTCTGAAGAAACCGGTGAGATTGCCTACGCCAAACAAGGCAGGGTACGAATGAACGTTTCTTTTGGAGAACTGGAGAAACTGTTGAATAAGGATTTTTAATTAGCTAATTAGCCCAATGACTAATTAGCTAATTATAGACTAGCAATATTGTTCAAATGCGCCAATTAAGCTATCGGCAATCATTTGTGCGGGACGGCCTTCTATTTGATGACGCTCAATCATGTGCACCAATTTGCCATCTTTAAACAAAGCCATCGACGGAGAAGAAGGTGGAAAAGGCATCATATAACCTCTCGCTCTATCAACCGCATCTTTTTCCATACCTGCAAAAACGGTTACCAATTTATTAGGGTGTTTTGCATTAGCAGCTGCAAGTTTTGCGGCCGGACGAGCATTAGCAGCTGCACAACCACAAACTGAGTTCACCACGACAAAAACAGTACCTTCGCCTTTGATCGCTTGATCTACTTCTTCTGCTGATTTCAATTCTTCAAAACCTACGTTGGTTAACTCTGCACGCATGGGTTCTACTAAATATTCTGGATACATCTTTTTCCTTTTTTAAATTAAAGTACAAAGATAATAAATATGAAGCGGTAAAAAAGTCACCACTTTAACAAACTTTTAAAGTTTGTCAAAGTGGTGACTTTCCTATTGATAACTTTCTAAAATGCGTTGAATTTCCTGTTGATCACTCAATGCTGCCCATCCGAACATGGCAACAAAAGCAATCATCAGCAATAGATAAATAATGTTTAATACCAACCCAATAATAGCACATACCCTGCCCGCATTTAGGTTTTTAAAGGAGCTCTCCGTGTAAAACGTAATATTGGCAGCATATAACGCCCTGTCTTTTTTGCTTAAAACTAAAGCAACTATACCTAAAATTAATCCAATTACACCATAGCAGCAACAGGTTACAATAGATAAAATACCTAATATCAAAACTGGTGTAGCATTTGGCAGCGCATGTTGCATCCCATAATTAAATCCGCCACCCGGTTGCGGAGTTGGGTTTACGTGTTGGTGTGCTGTTCCTTGTGGATCTTGTTGTTCTTCAGACATAGATTAATTTAATTGATGCGTAAATATTTTATAAATATAATTTATTATGACGATTAAACTAATTCCTATATATAATATTTTAATTAAAAAGGCGCCATGTTTTAAATCAAACTTTAAGTGAATGGCTGTCAATACCACTAAAATTATAAAAGGGATGGTAGGGGGATAAAGCTTAAATGACTGTATCAAATCGCCCTGAAAAAACGCTAAAACAGAACGCTGAAATCCACAACCCGGACAATCGATTCCAAAATGTTCCTTTATTGGACAGGTAAACAGGTGCTTACTTAAAAAATCAAACACACTAAAAATAATTGTTGCGAGATACAAACCTTTATGGAGTTAAACCCAAAGATAGCAAAGCTGAAGGAATTTATATTAAACTCATGGCTCGTTCCACAGTTACCAATTATGTTTTTTATGATATCTGCAATACCCGAACAAGAAATTTACAAAAATCAATAGGCAGTTTCTTGGTAAAGGTTTAGCTTTAATGATCATATTTTAAACGATATAAATGATTGCCCAAATTAGCATTCACCAAATCATGGTCTTCATCCAGTACAATTTTTTGGGCAAAGTTTAATTTCGCAATCATATCATCAGCAATATGCTGAGGAAACATGCTGTCACGCTCGCCAAAAATAAAGAAACATTTAATACCTTGTTCATTTAACCGTTCAATTAGCTGTTGATGCACAGGTACTAAAAATCGTAAATAAGTAACAGTTGCATAAAAAGCAAAACGTAAATCAGGTGTTGACATCTCCTTTTGGAGAATCTCATGGTTTTTAGCATCAATTGCGCCGATACCTTTCGAAAAATCAAGCATCAATTTAACACCGTTCCTGCTTAGCAATACCTTTCGGAAAAATAAATTTGCCAGCCTATTTTTAGCCAATACTTTAAATACAGGTGGGATTTTTAAAAATGCCGGAGCCATTAAAAATATTTCTTCAATCTTAAACAATCCGCTCTCTGCCATTACCACTGCATAATTTGTTCCCAAAGAATAGGCCATCAAGGAAAACTCCCCGATGAATTGACTGCTACAAAACGAACTGATGATTTCGCAGAATTCAGCTTTGGTAAGCCCTTTTTTTATATTGGAGATCGCATTATCCCTTAATACGGTTTGTTCATGAAAAAATAGATCAAATCCGTAAAACGTGTATTCACTTCCGAACTTTTCTTTTAACCATTTAAACTGCCTCCCATGCATCCCATAGCCATGAAAACAGAGCATTATTTTGCTTCCCGTTCCGAAACGATAATAATGTAGGTTTACGATTGGATGATTAAGAAAGTGGCTTGTCATGATTAGCGAAGATAATTCTATTAAATGGAACAGAAAAAATTAACTAATTTTAGCTCACAATTTTACCGATGCCAGTTAAAATCTACGCAACCGCCTTAGGCCTATTCTTTATCGTTTTTATGCTATCAAGCAAAATCAGCTACAGCCAATCGTACAAAAACGAAATAGGTGCAATGGCCGAAAACGATGTTTATATTGCCTACTTGCAAGACCGTTATTATACCAATGGCTTTTTTGCTTACTATCGCCATGCGCTAGAGCAAGAAAATTTAAAACCTCGTCTGGAGAAAAAGATTGTTGACTTGGAGATTGGCCAGAAAATCTACAACCCTTATTCTGCCCATGCGCCGGATGTAAAGCTGCACGACAGACCTTTCGCAGGTTATTTATATGGGAGCGCTGCCATGGGCTGGTTTTACAAAAGCGAAGCGATCTTAAAAGCTTCGGCACAAATAGGCATTATTGGTCCGCACGCCTTTGGAGAAGAAATGCAAACTGCCTTCCATAAACTAATTGGCACCTATACTGTACAAGGCTGGGAGTACCAGGTCAAAGATGAATTGGCACTCAACCTCAATTTTTCCTATCAACAACCAGTTTATCACACCGTAAACCAGAAATTAGATTTCAGCGGTACGTCATCCGTATTATTAGGCAATACCTTCTCAGGTGCCAATATTGGATTATTAATCCGTTTCGGTAATATGAACCCCTTTTATGAATCATCATATGCCAATAGCAGAATAAAAAATAAGCAAGGAGATAACCGAAAAACAGATCGGGAGTTTTTCTTTTTCACCAAACCACAGGTTAATTTTGTTGCCTATGATGCCACGATTCAGGGCGGATTATTTAATGCCGATAAAGGCCCGGTAACTTTTGGCATCAAACATTGGGTATATTCGCAAGAGCTAGGCATAAATTTTGCATCTAAAAGATGGAATTCGAAGTTTATCGTTACCCTAAAAACACAAGAAATTGACGGCTCAGCAAAAGCTTACCATTATGGTTCGGCAATACTGGCCTATAGTTTTAATTAAATGATCAATAAAATAATTTTCGCCGTAATTGGAGTTCTTTCTTTAATAGAAACCCCTAAACTTTTTGCCCAAAAACAAGGAGACTCTTACGAATTTAGAACTGTTTTCGGCGCACATGGATTACAAGACCAGGGGCATTTATTCCAGGATAAAATTTACGGCGCTGATTTTATTTATAATAAAAGCCTGGAACATGACCCCGCCAATTGGATAAGGCATGCAAACGCTAAATCTTATGGGCTAATGCTGGTTTATAGAGATTTTAGTCGACTGCAAGGCATGCAAGACACCATTACTAAAGGCCTTGGCAGCTCTATCGGTGTGGTAGCCCGTTTAAAAATCCGATTACTCGAACTTGGCAAAGTAAAAATCAATTTCATGCCTGCCTTAGGTTTATCGTATGTAACCAAGCCGTATTTTACCAATAAACAAAATCGATATATGGGTTCCCACATTAACGAAACGATTTTAGGTGAGTTGGAAGCAGAGATTCCCTTATCTCCTAAATTTAGTTTACTTGGGGGTGGTTCTTATTTACATCATTCAAACGGGGGCGTGGTAGTTCCCAACGGGGGATTAAATACCGGAAATGTTTATTTGGGTATTAAATTTAACGACAAGGCAAAGCCCAATCACCAAAACGAAACTAGCTTTCAAACTTTGCGGCGAAACTCATTCGAAATAATGGGAGGTTTCGGTTTTAGAGGTGTTTTTGAAAAGCAACGAGCTAAATATAGAAGTGGATTATACGCTGGATATAATTTGTACTTAAATGATTTAATTACACTCAAGACAGGATTAGACGCGGTGTATTATTTTACCACCTTTGATCCAAATAATAATGCAGAGACTTTTCAAAATTATGGCTCTTCTTACAAACCCTGGCGGCTGGGTGCAAGCGTGGGTACCGATGTAAATGTGTGGAGAATAACCATCAACGGTCGCATTGGCAAATATATTTATTATGACCGCTATTATAAAAATGCTACTTGGTATTGGGCATTCGGTCCAACCTACTTCATTACCCCTAAACTAGGGATCCAAGCCAGCTCTTATATGCATTTTGCCCAGGCAGATTATATGAATTATGGGATCGTACTTAAAATTTAAAGCATCTTGATAAAAGGCATTATCTCATCCAATGTTAACCCTAAAAATTCACAAGCATGATGAACCGTTACCTGCTGAAACTTGCTTAAGGCAAAGAAATCGCGCATTAGCGTCATCGTACGCTGACAAGTACGATCGCTTTTACCCGTAATCTGCTTAAGATCGGCAGTGTAAAAAACTATTCTATGTAACGGCACTTTCATCTTCTTTAATTATTCACTCATCGAGTTGTTTTTATTTAATGTTTTATAATGTAAAGATACCTAATATTCAGCTCTTTAACACCAATTTTAACACTTTTACGAATATCGTAATGCTAGGCACAGCGCCTTTGCCAAATTGACAAGGGTAGGTAAAACACCCATTATCATATTCACAACAAAAACAAAATTTCATTAAGAATATTATAAGTGAAAATGACGTCGGATTGAAATAATTATGGTTAAAGACAGCAAAATTCTGCCTAAATACTAACGGTAACCACTTCGTTTTCCAAATTAACCCAAATGCCTTCCACTTATCCGCCGTTTACCCTACTAGTCTCGGTGCTTATTGCTTCTTACCCCCTTAAAGTGTTATAATGCCGAGATACTATCGGATAGGAACCCAATAGCAAAGCAAGGGATATCGAGAAGGCTACGGTTAAACGAACTTGCAAGCAAACTTTACTACCGGCCAATTTCCCTGCGACAAAAACGACATTTTACGCCAAAAACGACAAATGCGCCAAATGCGCCAAAAACGACATTGCTCATTTTTAATAGCCTCACCTTTACATCAAGCAAGGGCAATGGTGCTTTTGTTAAAAACATAATATAATGGCAAAACAAGAAAGCTTTATTAAGCTGCAGGGGAAAGTCGGGGACTTATCCTTCTTCAAAACAAAAAGTGGCTACCAGGCCAGAGTTAAAGGTGGCGTAAGTGCCGATCGCATTAAAAATGATCCGGCCTACCAGCGCACCAGAGAAAACAATGCTGAGTTTGCGGCCGTGAGTGTCGCAGCGAAGAACATCAGGGATTTACTGCGTTCAATGATCCTGCAAACACATGATCCGAAAATGGCGACAAGGTTAAGCAGCAGACTATTCCGCATGATGAAAGCCGATACGAGCAGTCTGCGCGGAGAGCGAAAGGTAACCGCAGCCAGCTTCGGGATCTTGAAGGACTTCAATTTCAACGAAGCAGCTCCTCTGAACAACACGCTGTTTGTAGATGCCATATCCAGCATCAACCGGGCAACAGGGGTAGTAGAAATGAGTTTACCGGAAATTAAGCCGGAAATTCACTTGGCCAAACCAAAAGCGGCCACGCATTTCCGCCTTACGGCTGGGACTGCGCTGATCACCCTCGACCAAGTGGTGGAACGTAGCGATTTACAGCTTGCACTATCTGATTATGCACCGGTTACAGGCACGATTCCGCCCATGGTTTTAACCGGCACGCTGCCTCCAAATGCCGTCGGCCCGATTGTATTGGCGCTTGGCGTAAACTTTTACCAGGAGGTAAATGGTGTTTACTACTCGCTCATTAATGGGGCTTTTAATACCCTGTGTATTGTAGCGGTAGATACCGCATAACCAAAAAGGGCAGTTCTCAAAATGAAAACTGCCCTTTTGCTAATATATAGCGAACTCGAAAAAAAGTTTCTTATATCGACTAAGATTTTCTGACCGGTGTTTTAGTTAGCGTTGGACTAAGGTTTGATGTATTCAATACAGAGGTTATGCTAGAAATTACACCGGCAATATCTGAAAGATCAGCAGGCACAATCATCGTATTATTTGTTTTAGCTAACTTTCCAAACTCAGTGAGGTACTGTTCAGCAATCCGCAAATTAACTGCATTCATACCACCCTCCATGTTTATCGCTTTTGAAATCTCTAAAATCCCTTTAGCCGTTGCTACAGCTACCATTTCGATTTCGGAAGCAGTACCGCTGGCCTCGTTTATTTTACGCATTTTCTCGCCCTCAGATCTAGCAATCATTTCTTGCTTGTCTCCCTCGGCGCGGTTAATTTTAGCTTGCTTATCACCTTCAGATTCAGCAATGAGCGCTCGCTTCTCACGCTCAGCCCTCATTTGTTTCTCCATCGCATCTCTAATACTTTGAGGCGGAGAAATGTTTTTAACTTCGTATCGGGAAACTTTGATACCCCAGGGCTCACTGGCCTTATCAACAGCACTTACAATTGTGCCGTTAACCGTTTCACGCTCTTCAAAGGTTTTATCTAGCTCCATCCTACCAATCACACTCCTCATAGTGGTTTGAGAAATTTGGATAACAGCAAATCGGTAATTATCGATACCATAAGAAGCCTTTTGTGGATCCATTACCTGCAGGTATAAAATCCCATCAACCTCAACCGCAATGTTATCCTTGGTTATACAGATTTGGGATGCAACATCTATAGCTTGCTCCTTAAGATTTTGTTTGTAGGCTATTTTATCAATAAAAGGAATTAAAACGTGAAAACCCGCTTCTAAGGTACGGCTGTATTTACCAAGGCGCTCTACAATAAAAACTGAGCGTTGAGGCACCACTTTAAACGTAGAAACAAAAGCGATTAGTACAAATACGGCTAAAATGATTAAAATGTAAGTAGATGGATTCATAATTTTTTATTTGATTGATTTAACGATTAATAAAATACTTTTAGTTGCCGTAATTAGCACGGATTCTCCCGCTGCTATAAACTCATCGGAAGTGGCATCCCAACTTGTTCCTTTAAACTCAACTTTTCCTTTAGCATCAGGGCTTATTGCTGTTTCCGCAATAGCTGTTTTACCCACAAATTCATCTTCAAGTTCTGAACTATTCACATCAGAGCTGCCAAACTTTCTTTTAATCCAATTCCTGAAGAGTAACACCGATGCCAATGAGCTTACAATAAAGAGTAAAACTTGAGTATTGAGTGATAGATCAAAAAAGAAAGATGCAATCGCTACCACCCATGCCCCTACCCCAAAAAAGAAAAGGACAAAACCAGGAAAAACAAACTCAAGCAGAAAGAATACAAATCCAATGCAGAACCAAATTACAGCATTATTAAAAATTTCATTCATTTTATTTAGGGTTAAAGATGACGATCGGAGACAAAATAATGTTTCTTACGAAAAATAGTCATTTTTATCCGAAATTGCTATTTCAACTTACACTAAAGTGAATATATTTATCGATCTATTAAAACCAAATATGATTACCAAGCAGAATCACCTGATTTTGTTGTTGTTTCTGCAAGCACTATTGTTTTTTTCTTGCAAAGAATCAGATGCTCAATTTGCAGAAAAGTTGATCACCAGATTTGAAGAGAAATCCATAAACAGAGATAGTATAGACTGGAAAGTTTTTAGGGAGAAAGTTATGGAACGCTCAAAGGTGTCTAAGGAATTAGGCATTATAGCAGCATTAACCCTAAATAATAATCCACATAGCTCTTATTATTACCAAGGGAAGGTTTTGAAAGGCATTTATCCCCAAAAAACCAGCAACGATTCCTGTAATTTAATGAGACCCTTTAAAAGGAAAAACTTCAAAGATATAGGGTATATTAATATACCAAAACTTTATGCTATTCCAAACACCCAAAACTAACAAAGGAGAATTCAATAAACTACATCAATAAAATTCTAGATTCAATTAAAGCCCAGGACCAATCGAAACTTAACGGTTGGATTATTGATTTAAGATTTAACTATGGAGGCGATATGTGGCCGATGCTTATAGCGTTAAGCCCCTTTTTTAAAGATGGGCAACTTGGGTCCTTTAAATCGAGTGGATTAAATGAAATATGGAAAAAATCAGGCAATAAGATATTTATAAAGGACGACCCTCAGAACGAACGTGTATATAATTCAGCAGTTACATACAAGCTTAAAAATGCAAGCATCAAAATTGCAGTATTGATTAACAAAACTACTCAAAGTGCAGGTGAAGCCACTACTATTGCTTTAAAATCGGTAAAGAATGTGAGCTTTTTTGGTTTAAGAACGAGGGGGTTGGCGACTTCAAACGAAACAATCCCTATGGATAATGGCGATTTCTTAATTTTAACTACTGCATGGATGTATGATTGTCATTCCCGGAAATATCCTCAAGGAATTGAACCAGATTATAGCGCTTGTAATTATCAGGAGCTGGAAAATAGCTTGCTTCACTGGGTTCGATAAAAGCATTATTTTTACAATCTTCAAACCCTTAACAGCCCTAACCCTTACAATACCATTTGGCTTTCATAAGGTTATGTCGTAAATTTGCACTTCATTTAAACAATAAACAATATGTCATCAGTAGAGACAACTTACGTTCCTTATAAAGTTAAGGACATTTCACTGGCAGAATGGGGCCGCAAAGAGATTGGATTAGCAGAAGCAGAAATGCCCGGCTTAATGAGCTTACGTGCAGAATTCGGACCATCTAAACCTTTAGCAGGTGCGCGTATCGCAGGCTGTTTGCACATGACCATTCAAACTGCAGTTTTAATCGAAACTTTAGTTGAATTAGGCGCAGAAGTTACCTGGTCATCATGCAATATTTTCTCAACTCAAGATCACGCCGCTGCTGCAATTGCTGCTGCAGGAATTCAAGTTTATGCTTGGAAAGGCTTAAATGAGGTAGATTTTGATTGGTGTATTGAGCAAACTTTACATTTCGGCCCAGAACGTAAGCCCTTAAACATGATCTTAGATGATGGTGGTGATTTAACTAATATGGTATTCGATAAATATCCAGAGTTAATTGCGGCAATTAAAGGTTTATCTGAAGAGACTACTACAGGCGTTCATCGTTTGTATGAGAGAATGAAGAATGGCACTTTGCACTTACCTGCAATCAATGTAAACGATTCGGTTACCAAATCGAAATTTGACAACAAATATGGCTGCCGTGAATCATTGGTTGATGCAATTCGCCGTGCAACCGACGTAATGATGGCCGGTAAAGTAGCTGTTGTTTGTGGTTATGGCGACGTGGGTAAAGGCTCTGCCGAATCTTTAAGCTCACAAGGCGTTAGGGTAATTGTAACCGAAATTGATCCAATTTGTGCTTTACAAGCGGCAATGGAGGGTTATGAAGTTAAAAAATTAGCGAATGCAATCAAAGAAGCTGATATCGTTGTAACAACCACAGGTAACTGCGACATCGTTCGGGAACAACATTTCAGAGCCCTAAAAGACAAAGCAATTGTTTGTAACATCGGTCACTTCGATAACGAAATTGACATGGCTTGGTTAAACGGTGCTTATGGCGACACGAAAGTGGAGATTAAACCACAAGTTGATAAATATACCATCGATGGCAAAGACGTGATCATTTTAGCTGAAGGTCGTTTAGTTAATTTAGGTTGCGCAACCGGCCACCCAAGTTTTGTAATGAGTAATTCATTTACCAACCAAACTTTAGCTCAATTAGAGCTTTGGACTAACCCAGGTAAGTACGAGAATAAAGTTTATGTTTTACCTAAGCATTTAGATGAGAAAGTTGCTCGTTTACACTTAGAGAAAATCGGCGTAGAACTTGACATATTAGATCAACATCAAGCAGATTATATCGGCGTTCCAGTAGAAGGTCCTTTTAAACCTGATACTTACAGATATTAATCAATTCTCGTCATTGAGAGGAGTTGCGAAGCATGAAGCAAAGCAATCTTGAGGAACGAAGCAATCTTAAAGTACTGCCCCCAAAAGTTAGATAAATTTGGGGGCTTTTTTATGACTTTTACAGCATTAACCTAGTAAATCCAAACTTATAGTTTGGATTTACTAGGTTAATGCTTAACTTTGAGCAATGATTAGCAGAAATCTACAATCCATTCTTTTGGACAAGCTCAAGAAGACTCCAGCTATAGCTATCTTAGGGCCACGACAAGTTGGTAAAACTACATTAGCTAAGCAATTAAAATCTGATAAACAGGAGAATCTATATCTAGATATGGAAAATCCTAATGATCAAAATAAGTTACAAGATGCTTTTAGTTATTTAACCTTACATAAGGACAGTAGAATAATTATTGATGAAATTCAACTGATGCCCCAGTTATTTGCTATCCTAAGGCCGTTGATAGACGCAAATCGTATAGCTGGCAGATTTATCTTATTAGGTTCTGCATCGCCTATTTTAGTTAAAGGGGTGTCCGAATCTCTTGCTGGCAGAATTGCATATACAGAATTAACCCCCATTGGCATCACAGAGTTGAATACGTCATTAGGCTATAAAAATAATTGGTTTAGAGGTGGTTTCCCAGAAGCACTGTTAGCAACAAATAATGAGGACGCAATTGAATGGCTTAATGATTTTATTAGAAGCTATGTTGAACGAGATTTAGCGACCTTATTTGGCGTAACCCTCTCGCCTGTAACGTTGCGTAATTTTTGGAGCATGCTTGCACATTCAAACGGAAATTTATTGAACGCAGAGGTTTTTGCAAGATCACTTGGGGTAAGTGCAACCACGGTAATGAAATACCTGGACTTTTTAGAAGGGGCATACATGGTTAGACGATTGCAGCCCTGGTTTATCAACGCAAAAAAGCGGCTTGTTAAATCTCCTAAAACCTATATAAGAGACACTGGAATACTGCACAGATTACTAAATATAGCCAGTTTTGATGCATTGTTCGGCCATCCCGGAGTTGGAGCTTCATGGGAAGGCTACGTGGTAGAACAAATTTTTCAAGCTAAACCTAACCACTTAGATCTGTTTTTTTATCGAACCCAAGCAGGAGCAGAATGCGACTTACTACTTGTTCAAGGCATTACACCAATTGCCTGTATAGAGATTAAATTATCTAATAGTCCAGTGGTATCTCGAGGGTTTGTGAACTGTATACAAGACCTAGCCCCAAAATATAGCTTTATCATCACACCAGAAAGCGACACTTACCTAGTGGGCAACGAGATCACAACAATTAGTCTTGTTAATTTTATTGAAACAAGACTAGCATTGCTTTAAGTAAGAACGAATCTAAAATTAGGTGAATACTGTTTTAAACCCTAAATTTGTTGCTAACCAATTTGCTATAAACATATTCAAATGAAAAAATTATTCTTCACCCTATTCATCAGCATCTGCTACGTTGTTGCAAATGCGCAGACTCCTTCAAAGCCAACTACCGAGAAGACAGCAAAGGCAATTGTTCAAAAAGAGCTTAAGAACCAAACCGTAGAAATTGCCTGTGGCGAATGTAAATTTAAGATGGAAGGCAAAGGCTGTGATCTTGCAATCAGGATCGATGGAAAATCTTATTTCGTTGATGGAAAAACGGTAGATGATTTTGGTGATGCACATGATGAAAAGCATGGTTTCTGCAATGTAATTGCTAAAGCAAAAGTAACTGGGGAACTAGTAAACAATAGATTTAAAGCAAAGACAATTACCCTAGAGCCAGAAAAGAAATAATCGAGTTATGACTCACCTATCCGTCAACATCAACAAAATCGCCACCTTACGCAACAGTAGAGGCGGCAACAATCCCGATCTGGTAAAGGTGGCGCTAGATTGTGAGCGTTTCGGCGCCCAAGGAATAACGGTACATCCTCGGCCTGATGAACGTCATATACGCTATCAGGATACTTTTGACTTAAAAGCAGTTATAGCTACCGAATTTAATATCGAGGGCAATTGTCGTGAACAGAAATTTATCGATTTAGTATTAGCTAACAAACCCGCACAGGTTACTTTGGTACCAGATGTATTAGGCCAAATCACCTCAAACCATGGATGGGACACCATTAAAGAGCAAGACTATTTAAAAGAAATGGTTTCCTCGTTTAAAAACGCAGGTATCCGTGTTTCTATTTTTGTAGACCCAGTGATCGAAATGGTAGAAGGTGCATTAGCAACTGGTACAGATCGTATTGAATTGTATACCGAAGCTTATGCTAGCCATTACCATGAAGATAGCGCAAAAGCAATTGCGCCTTATGTTGCAGCGGCAAAAAAAGCAAATGAGTTAGGTTTGGGCATTAATGCGGGGCATGATTTAGATTTAAACAACCTGCAATACTTCGCGCAAAATATTCCTAACTTATTGGAGGTATCAATTGGCCATGCACTTATTAGTGATGCCCTATATTTAGGCCTGGAGAACACAATCCAGCTTTATTTAAAGCAATTAGCTTAGAAATATATGTTAAAAGGAGTAATCCTTGTACTTGTTGGTGCCTGTAGTTTCGGTATCCTATCTACTTTCGTAAAACTTGCGTATGCTGATGGCTATAGCTTAAGTGACGTTACCGGAACACAAGCTTTTTTCGGAGCTATCTTATTGTGGTCATGCTATTTTGTACAAATAAAGATTGGCAAAAAAAAGTCTCCGAAATCAGCTACCCATTGGCTTAAATTAATTGCAGCTGGCTTGTTCACGGGACTGGTAAGTATGTTTTATTATCAGTGTGTTAAACTGGTACCTGCATCATTAGCCATTATTTTATTGATGCAATTTGTATGGATCAGTATATTACTTGAACTCTTTATCTACAAAAAGAAACCGAGTAAATTGCAGCTCATAGCCATTGCTATTATTCTTTTTGGAACTGTTTTAGCTAGCGGGTTTTTAACTTCAAATGCTAATCAAATTAACCTGGAGGGTCTGTTTTTTGGAATGCTGGCTGCACTTTGTTATGCGATATTCCTGCTGCTGAATGGTAAGCTGGGGAATGATTATCCGCCCTTAAAGAAAAGCGCCTTAATGATCACAGGAGCATGTATCTTGATATTTGTTTTGCTTCCTCCAACCTTCCTGGTAAATGGGGCCTTAACCGGAAGCCTGTTAAAATGGGGAATTATTTTAGCTGTTTTCGGCACTTTCATTCCACCTCTTTGTTTTGCCTCCGGCATTCCAAAAGCGGGTTTAACTTTAAGTTCAATTTTAAGCTCTGTCGAATTACCAGTTGCCATAATGGTTAGTAGCTTAGTTTTAAAGGAAGAGGTAGGCTTAATTCGCTGGGTAGGCGTGACCACTATTCTAGGCGCACTCGTTATCCCAAATTTGGAAAATACAAAAAAGCAGAATACCTTTAAATAAAACTATACGCAAATGAAACACAAAATCTTAACTGCCCTTTTATTTATTGTCGTTGCTTTTACTAGCTGTAAGGATATTGGCAAAATAAGTTCAGAAGAAGCTGGAGAGGTAATTACTGATTACTTAAAAGCAAATCAGGAATATAAAACTGCACGTTTTCATTTTGGCGAAATAAAGTTTAATAGCAAAAACGAAATGATCGAACTCGAAAAATATAGAGCACTGGAAGATGAAGGCTATATATCGATGACTTTACAAGAAGGCAAAAAGAAATTTCTATCAAAAGACAGCAGCTATGTTTATCTCATCAAACTTACCGAAAAGGCAAATGATTTAGTTCTTAAACAGGACGAGGACAAAGCTACTGTAAAAGTAGTACTATATGAGTTGGCTAGCGAAAAACCAGTTAATTTTAATCGGGTGAATGACAACAATGCGAAGGTTACGGTATCCTTAAAAAAGACTAACACCGTTTTTGCACCTTTTCAAAAAAATACAAATGAAAATAGTGACTTTATTACAAAAACTTATCGTTTGAAGCAAGACAAAGAAGAAGGCTGGAAAGTAGTGAAGTAATAATTTGCTGATTTTCTGATTAGCTGATTAGCTAATTGAGGTACAATTTCTTACCTTTGCACAACTTATTTTTTCAAACTGCATGAGTTTAAACATTCATTACCAAGAAGATTTTCAAGACCGCCATATTGCGCCCAATGCAAATGATACAGCGGCAATGTTACAGGCAATCGGCGTAAGTTCTATCGACGAGTTGATTGAACAAACCGTTCCTCAAAAAATCAGGTTAAAAAGCCCATTAAATTTACCGAAGGCAAAATCTGAAATTGAGTATTTAACTGACTTAAGGCAAACAGCTTCCTTAAATAAAGTTTATAAATCTTATATCGGTCAGGGTTATTATGACACACTTACCCCGGGAGTAATCTTACGTAATGTAATGGAAAACCCAGGATGGTATACACAGTACACTCCTTATCAAGCGGAGATTGCACAAGGCCGTTTGCAGGCGCTGTTAAACTTCCAAACCATGGTGATTGATTTAACCGGAATGGAAATTGCAAATGCCTCTCTATTAGATGAGGGTACCGCAGCAGCCGAGGCAATGTTTATGCAATATAGCCTTCGTAAAAACCAACAAGCTACCAAATACTTTGTTTCTGATCAGGTTTTTGCGCAAACAATAGATATTTTAAAAACGCGTGCGCAACCTTATGGCATCGAGCTGGTAATTGGCAACCATATTGATTTTACCGCAACGGCTGAATTCTTCGGGGCAATTGTTCAATATCCAGCCGGTAATGGAGAGGTGTTTGACTATACGCATTTCGCAGACACACTTCATCAGCAAAACATTAAATTAACGGTAATAGCCGATTTATTAAGTTTAACGTTATTAACCCCTCCAGGAGAGTGGGGAGCCGATGTTGTGGTAGGAACTACGCAACGTTTTGGCGTACCTATGGGTTTTGGCGGTCCTCACGCTGCTTACTTTGCTACAAAAGATGAATACAAACGTTCAATTCCTGGCCGTATCATTGGCGTAACGATCGACAGCAATAATAACTATGCACTGCGTATGGCTCTGCAAACACGTGAGCAACACATCCGTAGAGATAAAGCAACTTCCAATATTTGTACAGCGCAGGCACTCTTAGCTATCATGGCTGGATTTTATGCTGTTTATCATGGGCCAAAAGGATTAAAGCTAATTGCTGAGCGTGTTCACGGACTCACGGTTTGCCTCGCAGAATCTTTGAACCAAATTGGGTACCAGGTATTGAACAAAGCTTATTTCGACACTATCCAAATCAACTTAGGCGAATTAACTGGTTCTATCCATAAAGAGTGTTTAGATAACAATATTAATTTAAACTATAAAGGAAACCAGGTTAGCATTTCATTAGACGAAACAGTATCTTTTGAAGATGTTAAGCTCCTAGTTCGTATTTTTTCTAAAGTTAAAGGAATTGCCGCTGATAGTTTAACAATCGTTGAGGAAGTAAAAACAACAATTTCAGCTACCTTACAGCGTCAATCATCCTATTTATTACATCCAGTATTTAACTCGCATCATTCAGAACACGAAATGTTGCGGTATATCAAATCGTTGGAAACAAAAGATCTTTCGCTTTGTCACTCGATGATTGCTCTAGGTTCATGTACAATGAAACTAAACGCTACAAGTGAAATGATCCCGGTTACCTGGCCAGAATTTGGTAAAGTACATCCATTTGCACCCGCTGATCAAGTTTTAGGATACTATACTGTTTTTGATGAATTAGATAAATGGTTAAGCGAAATTACTGGCTTTGCAGCCATGAGCTTGCAACCAAATGCAGGTGCACAAGGTGAATATGCCGGTTTAATGGTTATTAGAGCTTACCACCAGGACAGAGGGGATCATCACCGTAACATTGCCTTAATTCCTGCTTCAGCACATGGCACCAATCCTGCCTCTGCAGCAATGGCCGGAATGAAAATCGTAGTGGTTAAATCGTTAGAAAACGGAAACATTGATGTAGATGATTTAAAAGCAAAAGCTGAACAACATGCCGCAGATCTTTCTTGCTTAATGGTCACTTACCCATCTACCCATGGGGTATTTGAAGAAAGCATTATCGATATATGTAATATAATTCACCAAAATGGCGGACAAGTTTACATGGATGGCGCTAACATGAATGCACAAGTTGGCTTAACCAGTCCGGCTAATATCGGTGCAGATGTTTGCCACTTAAACTTGCATAAAACATTCTGTATTCCACACGGTGGAGGTGGTCCTGGCATGGGGCCAATTGGTGTGGCAGCACATTTAGTAAAATATTTACCCGGACACTCGGTTGTAGATATCAACAACGAAAAATCTATTCCCGCAGTGTCTTCAGCCCCTTGGGGATCGGCTTCTATCTTGATTATCTCTCACGCCTACATCGCTATGATGGGCGGCGAAGGGTTAACAGATGCCACAAAATATGCTATCCTGAACGCAAACTACATGAAAGCGCGTTTAGAAGCACATTATCCAGTTTTGTATTCAGGAAGTCAAGGCCGTTGTGCACATGAAATGATTTTAGATTGCCGTGGTTTTAAAAACTTCGGTATCGAAGTGGTAGATATTGCTAAACGTTTAATGGACTATGGTTTCCACGCACCTACGGTATCATTCCCTGTGGCAGGCACCTTGATGGTTGAACCAACTGAAAGTGAGCCTAAGCACGAGTTAGATCGTTTCTGCGATGCATTAATTGCCATTAGAAAGGAAATTTCATCGGTAGAAAATGGATCTCTTGATAAAGTAGACAACCCATTAAAAAATGCGCCGCACACCTCAGCGGTGGTAACTGCAAACGAATGGTCACACGGTTATAGCCGTCAAACCGCAGCCTTCCCGCTCCCTTACGTGGCCGATTATAAATTCTGGCCATCAGTAGGCAGGGTAAACGATAGTCATGGCGATAGGTCATTAATTTGCGCCTGTCCACCACTAGAGAGTTACCTTGAAGAAGAAGTAACCGCATAAAAGAAAAGTCCCGATCAAAATCGGGACTTTTCTTTTATCACCCCACATTGGTTCAACATCTCAGGTCATTGCGAGTTCACGTCTCCGTCATTGCGAGGTACGAAGCAATCTGCTAGTGAGATTGCTTCGTACCTCGCAATGACGCTTTTATATTTTTCTCCTAGTTAGGGGGTAACAATTTTCATGATCCGTTGATATAAAGGAAATGTTAAATATTCACTTAAAACAACAAGTCATGAAAAACTCAATTAAAATCTTTGGCTCATTAGCCATTATCGTTTCTGTATTGTTTGCTTGCAAAAAAAGCAATGATGAAATTAAAGCAGCAGAGAAACCACAAAAATTTTCTGTAGCCATACAAATGGCAAATACGAGAGACAAAGTTGAAAGCGGAATCGTAGTTGGCACAAAAGCAGAATTAGACAAAGCTTTTAGCGAAACAAACACAATAGTTTATCTTAAAAAGGATGCAACGAAAGCTAACCTCTTTATCCCTGATACAGGCACCACTGGTCCGGTTGATCCTGTTGACCCTTCTGCACTTTGCTGGGATGAAATCAATAGTTACTATGACGCTCATATAGCAGGCTGGCTTGCCATCGCCAACCAAACATGCAAACCTTATTTAGTATGTATCACTTGTCCGAACGCTGGTGGAGGTTTGTACGTAATGTATATGATCAAGCCTACTTCTTTTAGGTGTGCTACCATAGAACCTGTATCAGCGTCGTATAAAGCCTACTAGGGCTGCGACTCAACTTTCCCTAACAGTGTTAACTTTTTGTCAAATTGCGATCATCCAAAAGTCACATCGATGAATTCGACGAAATATTCCTAGCAACATTCCTACTTTTGCTAACACTGTTAGGTTTTAAAAATATGGTTTCAGCAAAAAGATTAAAACAAAAAGAAGAAGTTCGCGATGCGATCCTAGAAGTTGCCAGAACGATCGTACTCCGGGAAGGCTGGCAAGCCGTTTCTATTCGTAAAATAGCCGATGCTATTGGTTATAGCTTACCCGTAGTTTATACGCATTTCGAAAGTAAAGATGCTATACTCGAAGAATTTGTGATACTGGGCTTCGAAATGTTGAACGAGGAAATTGCCATTGCAAAAAGCAAATCTACACAGCCGGAGCAACAGTTAACGCTCATGGCCGACACTTATTTCCAGTTTGCCTTTGCTAAAAGAGAATATTACCAAATGATGTTTGGCTTAGGGATGCCGAGTTGTGAACGTGCAAAAGAGATTAGCGAAATTGGCCAATTTGGAACAATGATCATTGATACCATCCAGCATATCCATCCCCCACTTAATAATGAAGAAAAAATCCGCTTAAAATTTCACACATTTTGGTCTATCCTCCACGGATTAACCGCCATCAATATGTCTGATATGACAGCAACTCCAAACGAAATGCAACAACTTGTTTTGCAGGATGCTGTGCAAGGTTTTATCAAAAATATTAATCACTAATACAAATATATAATAAGATGAGTTTAATAAATGCTTTAAACTGGCGCTATGCCACAAAAAAAATGAATGGACAATCCGTTCCCCAAGATAAAGTAGATCAAATTTTAGAGGCCGCCCACCTTGCCCCCACTTCATCAGGCCTGCAGCCATATGAAATTATCGTAATTACCAACCCGGAGCTAAAAAAGGCACTTTTACCGTATACCTATAATCAAACTCAAATAGTGGATAGCTCTCACCTGTTGGTTTTTGCTGCATGGGACAACTATACTGAAGATCGGATTAACAACGTGTTTGCACACACACATAGTGAACGTGGCACACCCCCAGAAAGTACGGTAGATTATCAAAAAACACTAGTTGGAATGTACGTACCCCGTACTGCTGAGGTAAATTTCCAGCATGCGGCGCGCCAGGCTTATATTGGTTTCGGTGTTGCACTTGCAGAAGCTGCTATGTTAAAAGTTGACGCCACCCCAATGGAAGGTTTTGACAATGCGAAATATGATGAATTGTTAGGCCTTAGAGAACGTGGTCTCAAAAGTGTAACCATATTACCGCTAGGTTACCGCGACGAAACGGGCGACTGGCTAGCGGGCTTAAAGAAGGTGCGCCGACCGAAATCAGAGTTCATTACCGAATTTGCATAAGTAATTGCCTACACTTTGACAATTTTAAGAGATTGTCAAAGTGTAAAAATTTGTTAAAGATTCCGTTAAATGCTAAGCCCTTAATCAATAATCGATATATTAGCAAATAATCATTACAAGGAATCCATTTGATGAAGTCTATACAATTATTTATTGCTGTTTTTATTTGCTCAGTTTTAATCAGTTTTACAAGTTCTGCACAACAGGACAGTATCAACCTGAATACCATTCTAGGAAAAGTAAAAAAATTAACTGATGAACAACCAATAGAGAAAGTATACCTACATTTCGATAAACCCTATTATGCTGTGGCCGATACCATGTGGTTTAAGGCTTATGTAACTGTTGAACAAAATCTACCCTCGCCCTTTAGCAAAATTGTATACGTGGAAGTATTTAATGCTAAAGATTCACTAATCAAAACCGTTAAATTACCGCTTAAAAATAGTGTTGCCTATGGTAATGTCCCGCTTAATATGCAAAATTTTAAGCAAGGGAATTACTATGTGCGCGCTTATACAATGTGGATGGTAAATTTTGGTGACGATTATTTTTTCACGAAAAACATTCCAATTGGAGAGGCCATTGATAAGGATTTAATTACCAATATTACCTATGTTAATGAGGAAATAGATAAGAATCTTAAAACTACTGCAAAAATTCAATTTAAGGATCTTAACAAAAAAGCATATGCTAATAAAGTTGTAAACTGGAGTATTCTTTCCAATTACGATGTTGTAATGAAGGGAAAAGGGACAACCGACCAAAATGGCGTACTTAACATTACCATTAATAGTAAAGCGGGAGAGCTTATTAACAATGGAAATATTATTACAACTATTAACACTAACGAGAAAGAAACGGCCAACGCCATTTTTGATTTAAAGCAAACTTCAAAGGCAATCGACTTTCAGTTTTTCCCGGAAGGCGGGAGTTTGATTATGGGAATTCCCAATCAAATTGCTTTTAAGGCAATTAACACAAATGGGCTTGGAATAGATCTCAAAGGTAGCATTTTAGCCAATGACGCCGAAATAACAACAGTTAACAGCACACATGCTGGAATGGGATCCTTTTATATCACGCCAGAGGAAGGAAAAAATTATAGTGCAAAATTGACTTTTAAAGACGGAACTGTCAAAACCTATCCTTTACCTAAGGCAAATCTTAGTGGAATTACCTTACAAATAACAAATCAAACGCCCGAAGTAATCAATTTAAAAGTTGTTGCTAATACTCCCTTTTTTGAAGCTAATAAAGGCAAAACTTTTTTTATAGTTGGTCAAAACACCAACGCTGTGTATTATGCCGCAAAAGCAAGCCTAACCAGCCAATTGATAAGTGTCAAAATACCTAAAAAAGATTTCCCACCAGGAATTGTCCAGCTCACGCTGTTTAGCGCTGAGAACACACCGCTAAGTGAACGTTTATCGTTTATAATGCCTATCAACGGCATGAATTTAATGGTAAAAACAGATTTACCAGCTTACAAAACTCGTCAGAAAGTAAAAATGACTTTAAATGCGAGTGCGAATGGCCTGCCTATTGTTGGAGATTTTTCAGTTGCTGTTACAGATGAGCAAAAGGTGCCGGTGGACGAAAATAGTGAAACCACTATCCTAAGTTCACTATTATTAACTTCAGATTTGAAAGGTTACATTGAAAAACCAAATTATTATTTCAACAAAACAGACGATAAGAAAATAGCGGAACTTGATAAGCTAATGCTAACACAAGGGTACAGGAGGTTTCTGTACGCAGATATTTTGGCAGACAAGTTTCCAGTTGTGAGTTTCCTTCCTGAACAAGGAATAAATTTAACAGGAACATTACGCGATTTAACTGGGATGCCAATCAGAAAAGGTGCTTTACGTTTAATGGTACCAGGCAAACCTATTTCTGCAGAACTTGTAACCAGTAACTCAGGGCTATTTAATTTTCAAAACTTAGTTTTTCCGGATTCCTCACAAGTAGTTATCAGCGCAAAATATAACCCAAATGCCGCCAATTTGATGATTGTTATGGATGGCACACTTATGCCCTCTCCCGGAAAAAATAAAAATGCAGTTGACGAATTAAAAAATATAGACACTGCCTTATCGGCCTATTTAAATAATAGCCAAAAGCAATATCGTTATTTACGCACCTTAAAAGAAGTTGTGATTAAAGGTGCCGCAGCAAAAAAAGTTAGTCACCGAGATCACAGTGCACTTTCTGGCTTAAGTCCAAATGCCGACCATGTAATAGACGCTGAAGCATTTACTGGCTGTGGAGGATTGTTATTAGATTGTGTAAAAATTCGAGCCACGGGGTTAACTTTTGATATAGATAAATTTTATGTTACTAGAGATTATAACCAAGGAAGCAGAACACCTGTTCAGGTCTTCCTCAACAATTTCCCGGTCGACGCCAGAGATATCAACTCTGTAAACCTAGCCGAATTAGAATCGGTCGAAGTATTTTTAGTAGATCAACTGGGAACGGTGGATCGTGCCCATGGAACTAAAGGCGTATTGGTTATCAATACTAAAAAACCAACTGCTGTTGGTACAAAGATTAGCCGACAAGAATTGCTAGATATGCTCCCTAAGAAAAACATCATCACTATTACCCCAATGGGTTACAGCAAAGAAAGAGAATTTTACTCACCGAGATATTTACCAAATGCACCAATTTCGAGTACCGATTTAAGAACTACAATTTATTGGAACCCCAAAGTAATAACAGATGCCACGGGTAATTTTAGTTTTGATTTCTTTAATGCGGATGGAAAAGGTTCTTATCGAGCCGTCGTAGAAGGTTTTGATAAAAATGGAAACATTGGTAGAGCAGTTTATCGCTATAAAGTAAATTAATCTTTTATAGCATTCCCAAACCCTGAGATCATCTTTTTCATTCGGTTGTATGAACTGAATGAATTTTTATCACGATCAAAATTAATAGCGATGAAGCCAGGCTCATACCTTATATAAAACTGTGTGCCGTCGTTTAGTCTAATTGCAACTTTCTTGACATCATTTAACGAACTAAAGATCCGCGTTTCTTTTAAATTACTTTCAATATAATCTTGCGCAATAGTAGTTTTATTTTCAGGAAAGTTTGCTTTAAAATTTAAGTCACTCCCATTGTCTTGAGTAGTAATCGAAATACTATGACGATTTCCTGGATTCAGGTTGCATGCCCCCAAGGCCAGACACCCTAGCAGGCAAATAGGTAAAATAGTTCTTTTCATTTATCTCTTTCTGTTGTATTCGATTATTCAATTTCCTTATCAGTTGAGTTTATTGATTTTCTAATGGCTTATCCAACTCTGCTCTACACTTAATACCATCTTCAGTCATTATCCACTCCCTGTATACACCCTTCTGATATTCTTCTGCCGTGCAATTGTAATGATAGAAATTAAGGTACTTATAAATGTTGTCGTTTAGCATTAACCGCGTACCAACTGGAACTTTCAACGTCAAATGTACTTCCTGATTTCTCCAGTTAGCATTGTTTTTTAATAAAATTCTCGGACTAAACGTTAAAGTACTATCTTTTTGGATAAAAGTATGACTGATGTTCTTTGCATTTTGCAACGCAATGTTAAATGTTTTGCCCTGAGCTTCGTAATTCTGAACAAGCAAGTGCTTTCCTGTTTCACTTTTCTCGATTCTAATATGTACATTTCTTGGCACTCTAAAAGGATGATCATCCGAGTCGTCTACGATAATGCGGTTTTGAAACCCACCTTTGTCTAATTGAAAATCAATACTATCTTCTCTGTTAAAAACCATACTTTGATCAGCATCAAGTATATAAGTTTTAAAAGGAATAATTGGTGTAGTTTGTACGAGTTCTGCATGCTCTTTAAATTCCGAAGATATTTTAGCAGCATAATAAACACCTACAGATACTGATACCAACCAAATAATTAGCAAACCAAAGGATAAGGTTTTATTGATTGCTGTTTTATTAAAGGCAACCCGAATAGAGAATAATACCAGGGCAAGCACTGGCACAAATAAAATGGCAAAAGCAGCAAAGGCAAGTGTAGAGCGATAGTCCTCGTTGATTACAGAAAGGGGGAAATATTGATAGGCCTCAGTATCCCAGAAACCTAGAAACGCAGCTAAACAAAATACTAAACTAAGTAAAAAAGCAAAACCCATTACAATAATTATTCCGGCAATAGTTTTCGACAGTATTCTTCCCAATGCATTGGCAGCTCTACCGATGGCACTTATTATTTCCGTAATAAAATTACCTGATCGTTTAAAAGAAGGACTTGATTGCATATTATCCTTAAAGGCAGCTAATTCTTCTTCAAATTTTCTATTGTAACCATATAAATTCGTCGACTCACCCTTCATTTCCATTCTTTCAGAGCGAGTTACCGCCCTAGGAATAGCAATCCATAAAATAAGATAAACCAAAACTCCAGCCCCTCCTAAGAATATACAGCAAAGTGCAATGATCCTCACCCAGCGCGCTTCAATATTCAAATAGTGGCTAAGCCCTGAACAAACACCCGCCAACATGGCATCATCCGTATCACGGTACAACTTCTTATCCCCTGCATAGTTTGCAAAATTAGCTGCAACGGGTTCATCTTCTGCCGTCTCAAAATCTTGTACACGACCCATTTGGGCAATTACACGCTCTACGTCAACCAAAGTGATTACCTGAACCTGCCCTGCCTGTAGGATTTCGGCAAACATTTCGGCAATTCTGTTTTCTATATCAGTTACAATTTCAAAATCATCTGCAGTTTTCGCAAAATGCTGCTTAATTTCATTCAAATAAGCCGTTAATACCTCATATCCGTCTTCTTCAATGTGGACGATGGAGTTCCCTATATTTATAATTATTGTTTTCTTCATGACTTGTTAAATTAGTTTTGAGGAGTTGATGATTTAGATACGCCATTCTGGGAAGTGGTAATTGCATAAGCCAATTCTTCCCAGGTACCATCTAGTTGCTTCAATATCTGTTGTCCTTCCGGAGTGAGTACATAATACTTACGAGGCGGTCCAGAGGTAGACTCTACCCAATTATAACTCAGCAACCCATTGTTCTTTAAACGGGTAAGCAAAGGATACAATGTTCCTTCTACCACAAGCAGTTTTGCCTGCTTTAATTCGGCGATAATATCTGAGGCGTAAATTTCACCGCGAGATATCACTAAAAGCACACAATATTCAAGTATGCCTTTTCGCATTTGTGTTTGCGTATTTTCTGCTATCATTATACAAAGATATATGTTTCATATAGTATTATGCAATACATAGTACTATAATAATATATTAAAATCACATAACTAATTGATAATCAGATAGAATAATTTTATCTAGCCTTAAGTAATGTTGATACGGGGGACTGTGCAAAAATCTAGTCACTCAAGTTAGTGGGTTGGCAGACAATTACCTGCTAAATTATTAGTTCACTCCTAAAAGATGTATATTGATCAAATCGATGGTTATTTTAACCTACTGTTAACCATTGGCTTAAGTTTTGATGTAAAATATTTACAAAATCATCTACCTATGATTATTAAAGTACAAAGCATCTTATTTCCCTATGTTAGACAATGGGAAATACAAAAAGCCAGGGCCTCGAAAAAAAGTGACCGGATCATAGCCGACCGGATCGTAATGGCAATATTATTCGGAATTACAATAGCTGCTGCTTTACTTTTTTCCTAATTTACAATAACAAGGTATCAATACGATAAGCTTGCACCATTTGTAAGTGCGGAGACCAATTGTAAATCGTAAAATGGCCGTCTTGGGAAGCCACCAAAGCATGAGCATCTCTTTGGTCGAATACAAATTGCGCTGCTGAAAGATGTCTCGTTCCCCCGGTCTTAGCAGGATGTATCACTACGGCATCACCACCCATTATTGGCTCAGAGAATGATATTTCTTGAATGTGTGCACTACTGTTAGCCCTTCCCGTTTTCGCTCCAAAAGCCAATAGTTCGAATGTGTCCGTAAGTACTGTAGCTCCGTCAATGGCGGTTAAACCGGCTAAATGATCTACCTCCCGTTTCAGGGCACTTTGCCAGAATATCTCACTAGCGTCAGGCCTGTCTTTACTTACTAGATCTGCTAAACCTTTATAAGAAGGTTCAAGCGAATAGCTTACGGGTTGAATAATAGATTGCTTCCACGTTGCAGATTGTTGTGGCACAACCAGTACTGCGCCCCCTCTTCCGTGTGCCCGCATAGAAACAGCTAATTGAATAAGAATATTTGCGGAATCATTCCAATAAGAATGTGCTGTTAAATCGAGTAACGATAAAAGCATGGGAGGACAATGGGGATTTCCAGCACTTTTCTCTTCAACAATTTTAATCTGATCACCTTTTAAAACTGCTACATTCGTATATTTTCCAAAACCATAAATTCTTCTGTGCTTAATAACCAAAAGCCCTGGTTCTGATACGTCGACAACAAAACAGTAGTTAGGAATACTTATTGTAGTACCCCAAATGTGAAGGTTGTATCCATCATGCCAAACGCCGATATGTATACCTCCACGCTCAACCCCTGGAGCCAATTTTGTTAAAATAGTGGGATTCAACTTCAACGTTTGATTAAATAACAGTGGTTTTCCGGCTTGCTCTGGCGGCAAAAAAGCGATGGATATTTTTGGAGAATGTCCTTCTTCTTTGCGTAAACTCGACCAAAAAGCAGCATCCAAAATAGCCTCAACTACCCTTGCCGGAGGCTGGGGAGCCAAGTCAATTTCACCTTTAGCATTAGCCTCAGCCAAATGTTTTGCAAAATGCGCCTCTACTTTTGTCGCTACCAATTTTGCAGCCTGATAGGTTGCTCTATTTACCATTTCACTAAGTTAAGGGATAAAAATTACTTATCTTACATCAATGCGCAACATTTGCTTGTATGCTAAATTTGTATCAACAAAAAATAAAAATAATGGCACAAACAGTATTGCATAAAGCCAACACCCGAGGGGTGGCAGATCACGGCTGGTTAAAAAGTTATCAGAGTTTCAGCTTCGCTGGATATTATAATCCTGACAGAGTTAATTTCGGTGCACTAAGAGTCCTAAACGATGATATTGTAACAGGTGGCATGGGCTTTGGCGAACATCCGCATGACAACATGGAAATTATCTCTATTCCTTTGGAGGGCGAGTTACAGCACAAAGATAGCATGGGAAATACAGCTACCATTAAAGCGGGCGAAATACAAGTAATGAGTGCAGGAACTGGGATCTTTCATTCCGAATATAATTCAGATAAAAATAATCCCGCCAAATTTTTACAAATATGGTTATTTCCAAACCAAAGAAATGTAACCCCTAGATACGACCAGATTTTACTAGAAAACCAGACTAAAAGAAATGAATTTATTCAAATATTGTCGCCAGATAAAGATGACGAAGGGGTTTGGATCTATCAAAATGCCTGGTTTAATCTAGCGTATTTCGATACCAACTACAGTCAAACATATCAGTTACATCAGCAAGGAAACGGAGTGTACATTTTTGTACTTAAAGGACAAATAACAGTAAACGGACAGCTTTTAGAAACCCGCGACGGCTTTGGCGTTTGGGAAATTGATTCATTAGACATCAAAGCGGTTGTTGATGCAGAATTCTTGCTGATGGAAGTACCAATGGAATTTTAAACTATAGCAATGTCATTAGCCCAAATTTTAATAATAGGTTCCAACCGGACTATAATGGAGACTATTGAACGACTAATTAATAAGAACGGTATTTGGGAGGCCACAATTGCTTTCACAAATGACGAAGCATTGAGGGAACTGAACAGCACCAATTTTAAATTGGTGCTGTTAGGTGCCGGCATTGAAAAAGAAACACAACTGATAGAAACACTGTCTCAGCTATATCCAGCGCTACCCGTTGTTACCCATTATGGTGGAGGAAGCGGTTTACTTTATGCAGAAATATATCAGGTATTAATGCCAGGTTAATTACTATAATAATCAATGGCATACTTTTTTACCTTTTGGTAAAGTTCATCAGGTAAAAAAGGTTTTACAATGACATCATTAATCGCCAGTTCAGCAATTTTTGCTTCTATATCTTTTCTCAGATTGGCCGTCAATGCTATAATAGGGATATTTGTATTTAACTCCCTAACTTTCTTTGAAGCCTCATAACCATCCATCACCGGCATATTCAGATCCATCAACACGATCTGATGGCGATTTACATCAAGCTTATCTAATGCCATAACCCCATCGCTGGCAACATCAACTTCAGCACCCCAATTTTCCAGAAAACTACGCGCCACCATTACATTAATTGTATTATCCTCAACTAATAAAATCGAAATACCCTTAAACGGTTTTTCTTCAGCTTCAGACGAGTTGCTCTTTACATTGACAGAATCTAACTTGCTGGCCGTTTTTTTAAAACTTTGAACAAAATAAAAGATAGAGCCCTTTCCCTCTTCACTCGACACCTTTAAAGAAGCACCTTGTAAATCCAAAATTCTTTTTGAAATAGCTAAACCTAAACCTGTTCCACCAAAACTTCTTGAAGTAGAAGAATCAGCTTGCGTAAATCGTTCAAATATAATAGATTGTTTCTCTTTTGAAATCCCAATTCCAGTATCTTTTACCGCAATTTTTACAGAAACATCCTGCGCTGTCTGATGTACCACCACTAAACTTACTGCTACGTAGCCTGTGTTGGTAAATTTAATCGCATTATGCGTTAAATTGGTAATAACCTGAAATATCCTGGTCGGATCTCCCAGAACTTTGCAAGTTAGGTTAGGATCTACTTTTAAAGTCAAATCAATATTTTTCTCTTGGGCATGAGCCTGTAACCCCGCAACGATATTTCTAACAATCGCAACTATATCAATTTCAGTATAATCAAGATCTATTTTCCCAGCCTCTATTTTATTATAATCCAATATGTCATTTACAATTCCCAATAAATTGTTAGCAGAAAACAACATAATATCCAAATGTTCGGCTTGATCTTTTCGAGGGTTATTCTTTAATAAAAGATGGCTCAATCCAATAACCGAATTAAGAGGAGTCCGAATTTCATGGCTCATAGTGCTTAAAAACTCACTCTTCGCCAAAAGACCCTGCTCTGCCTGCTCTTTTGCCTTTTTTAATTGAAAGGAAACTCTATGGGATAGGATCAATGACTGCAGAAAGAAAAAACTTACATACCCTCCAAAACTAAGTAATTGAAGCACGGGAACAATCCCCCAATAGTTTAAAAGAGTTAATCCGAAGGTAAACATTAAAGCTACAGAACTCATTAAAGCGTAAACCGAACCCGGTCTTTTCCTTCGATAGGCTACGCCGTAGATATAAAGGGTGTAAACGATACAAAATACAGTAACTACCAAAAACGGATCAATTAACTGTGTAAAATAATAGGATGGTAAGATTAAAGTAGCCAAGCTAAAAATCAGACATAGCGCAGAAATTACGTTAACAACCTTTTTATTGACATCTTTAGGATATAAATAACGGGTATAAAGCCCAAACAATCCGATTGCAACAAATAAACTGACGTATTCTAAATGAACCATCACATACCAGCTGGCATCAGGTATAATGGTGTGGAGAACGTAGTTACTCACCCCCATAATACGGTAACAATAAACAATGGAGTATAACGAAAAAAGCAAAATTGCTTTATCTCTATTGCCTAAAAGATACAGGCCTAAAAAGAAGAGACCGCCCATGAATAAACAGCCGGTTAAGAGTAAATCTATGGCTCCTGCCCTACTACGAGCTAATACAACATCACTAGATTTTCCGATAAAGATAGGATCTTTTATACCGCCTTTGGAGTGTACAAAATTAGCAATCTGTAATACCAGATTCGCAGTGTCAGTACCTACGGGAATGTCAAACGCCCTATATTGCCAATGAGGTTTAAAATCTTTAAGATTATCGGCTACCTTGCCATTCGCTGCAACCAATTTGCCATTTAAAAATAACTGATAGGAACAATATACATCCGACACGGCGATACGCAGACTTTCTTCGGTTTTGGGCAGCAATAACTTCAGTTCGTAGGTAGCATAACCAAATGCAGGCAACTTCTTTCCGTCTATAGTTAAATCATTCCATTTTAACGGGAAAGGAACGATTTGCGCCTTTGTGTTATCCGTAGGAATAATTAATTGTTTCCAGTAAAATTTCCACTCGCCTGAAAGGGCTATCGACTTATTGACTGATTGGTTACGGAGATCTAAAACACCATTTTTTGCCAGTGGCTTATCGTCGGCCACAAAACCGGTGAATAAGCTAAAAAAGATTAAAAAAATGGGATAGTATGCAATACTAAACATCATGAAAAAACACCTAATCTTAACGACGACTTAAAATTAGGCATTTTCACTAAATTATTTATAGGTCGCTGCTAACTTTAATGCATTGTATGCATTCACGATCCCGCCCGTCACACAAAGTTCCGAAAAAGGTACACTAACCGGCGCTCCATCTTTTAAGTAAGTAATGTTATGACCAACTTTTACAACGGATTTCAAGATAATTTCTTTTACTTGTACTGCAGTTAATTTGGGGTAATAGGAACGAATCAACGCCGCTAAACCAGTCACAACAGGAGCAGCCATACTTGTGCCATTTTCTAATTTATAATTGTTTTCTGGCGTAGTTGAATTGATGTTTACCCCCGGAGCAAAAACGTCGACATTGGTTTTACCGAAATTAGAAAAATCAGCTTTTAAGGTTTCATCATCTACAAAGCCTGATGCCCCTACAGTAATATACGAACTTGCCACCTCCCCATTTAAGTATTTTCTTGATGGAAAATTAGCATTTACATCAATATCCTTATTCTCATTACCTGCGGCCTGCACCAATAATACGTCTTTACTAACTGCGTATTTTACAGCCTCGTCTACGATTGATTTATCTTGGGAGTAAGATTTTCCAAAGCTCATATTAATAACTTTCGCACCATTATCAGTAGCATATCTAATGGCATTGGCAACATCCTTATCACGTTCATCACCATTTGGGGTATTTCGAACGCCCATAATAAATACATTATCCGCAACACCCTTAATTCCTAAGGTATTGGTACGATCGGCAGCAATAATTCCGGCAACGTGTGATCCATGTGAAGCATCAGGACCTTTTACATCGTTATTGCCATAAAAACGCTCCTGACTATTATTTGGATCATCACCTACAATTTTGCGCGGGTCAAAATCTATATTGTAGTTATAATTTATTTGGTCGCCATAGTATTTCACACCTTCTACAATTTGGGTTTCATAAAATGTTTTGAAATCCATATCCTTTAAAATATCCTTCAAAGCTTCCTTTACCCGAGTTTCTCTTTCTCCCTGTGGCTGAAAGTCCTCTACATCCTTAAGCGTTGGGTTTTCTTTTCCAATTTTTTTGATGACTGGATCTAAAGCACCTTTAAAACCCGAAACCCCAGCATAATTGCTTCTTGCAGTAACTAAATCTTGCTCAAATTTCGCTCTATTCTGAATAAAGAGGTCGTAATCAGCTTTATCTTTTGCCGGGACAGTTTCGGCCGTAAGACCAGCGAAACGTATATTGTCTCTTCGCACCAATCGGGTTAGCTCTAGCGTTTCATGCTCAATTGAACCGGTTGGTCCTCCTAAAAAATTCCAACCGTGTAAATCGTCCTTATAACCGTTCTTATCGTCATCGATTCCGTTGCCAGCAACTTCTTTCTTATTTGTCCAGATTATGCGCTTTAAATCTTCATGGTTTAAATCTACGCCCCCATCCAAAACAGCAACCAGAACAGGTGTCGATTTTTTCCCTTTTAAAAGTTCTTTATAAGCTTTTTCAGTACTAATACCAAAGGTGGTGTCTGCTTTAAGGTCTAAATTTTGCCAATTGGGTTTCTGCGCAGAGGCAAAAAAGGATAATGCACCAAGAATTGAGAGTGCAATTATTTTCTTAATAGAATGATAATTCATATATGATATTGTGTGTTAATGAAGAAGAACGGTTTACCTGATGTTTTATTATTATTTTTAGCTTTCTCAAATGCTTAAACTAAAGTCTTCAGCACGCGAATATGAGCAAAAATTACTAATTTCTTCCGATAACAACCAAAATACTAAGCTAAAAGCTTTTTTATCCTATTTTCTATATCATCCAGATCGAACGGCTTACTAATGTAGTCATCTGGTGCAGCCATTTCACTCATTTGTTTGCTTCTAATATTGGCCGACATAACGATTACTGGAATATGTTTTGTAAACATATCATTTTTCAGATCATGACAGATCTCAATTCCGTTCCCATCAGGCAACATTACATCCAATATAAAAAGATCAGGAATAGAATCTTTTAACTTCTTTTTCATTTCTTTAAATGATGAAGAAAGCTGTAGGTCGTAGCCCTCATCCTTCAATAAAAATTCGATGATATAACCAATGTCTTTATCATCCTCTAAAATGTGTATGCGTTTTTTCATATCATATCTCAACAAATTATGGAAGTTATTGTTTGAAGGTCAATCACTTTTATTCAGCAGATGCTAATGCCTTCGTTGTGTCTTCCTCCTTGAAATTTAAAGCACTATAGCCATAGGCACAAGCAAAGAGCATAACAGATATGCCCACAAATAGGCTATTGTAACCATAACTCTCTGCAATTTGAAACCCAGCCCAGGGAGCAACCACTTGCGCAACCGACCAGCACATCATATAGCCCGCAGCATATTGCCCCCTATTAAATTCGTTACTTCGCTTAATCACAAATGTGTTAATGAAAGGAATTGAAAACATTTCGCCGAAAGTAAAACAGATTACGCTAACCAAGCCAACAGCTATGGGTAAGGCCTTTGGAACCATTAATAGTGCAAATGAAAATCCTACGATTACAACGCCCGTCACAATATAAAAAACTGGTGATCTTTTGTTTTCCAATTTGCTGATCATCACCATTTCGAGGAGCGCGATAAGAAGCCCATTTACGCCCAATATAAGCCCAATCGTTGCCTCGTTGATATGCCATTCCTCTTTAAAAAATACCGGAACAACCCTAAACATCAAGAAAAAGCAAGTCGTAAAAATGGTGGTCAATAATAAGAATTTTATAAATAAAATATCTTCCCACGGTTTACGCACTACCATGCCTGCCAATTTTTCTTTTACTGCTTTTCTATAACCTTTTACTTTCGGAAGGAGTAATAAAATCGCAATACCCACAAAAATGCTCACCACCCCATCAACTATAAATAGCAACCTATAGTTAAAAGATGCTATTAATCCCCCAATTGTTATACCAAAGGAAAAGCCAATATTTGTTGCTAAACGATTTAAAGAATACGCACGCGTTTCCTGACCAGGCTTAGCATACGCCGCAACTGCAGCGAAGTTTGCCGGACGAAAGGCATCGTAGAAAAAGCTGATCAAGAATGAAAGTATGCAAAGGGAAGTGAAATTACTCATTTGAGAAAATGCTAAAAATAATGCTCCACCAATGATAGCGGCCAATATCTGTATCGGCCTAAAGCCAAACATATCCGTTAATTTTCCTCCTGCTGCAGAACCTAAAAATGCACCTGCCCCAAATAAGGAGATAACAATACCAGCATCGGAAATGGAGCGGTGTAAGGACTGGGTAAGATATAAACCCATAAACGGCACTGCCATATAACCACATCGGTTAATTAAAATAACAATGCTAAGCAGCCAAGTCTCTCTACTTAAACCCGTAAAGGAGGTTTTGTAGGCATTAAAAATTTGTCGGAACATCAGGTTTGAATGGGCAATCAAAAATAGACAATTGCCTGTAAAATCCTATCTATAATTTCTGTATTTTTGATGTCGCCCAGCTATTAAGCTTCAACCCCATCATTTATGTCTACAGAAATAAAATGCCCTAGTTGTAACCATACTTTTCCAATAGAAGAAGTAATGGCCGAAGAATATAAACAGGATTTAAGAGAGAAAATGGTTTCTTTCACCAAGGCAAAAGAGGAAGAGTTTCAAAAAAAAACTGCCGAGTTTGAACAACAAAGGAAACAGCAGGAGTTAGCATTCGAGCAAAAACTAGCGAAAGAAAAAGCTGCGTTACAAACATCAATGACAGAAAATTTGCGCAAAACCATTACCGCAGATTTCGAAAACAAATTAAAGATGCTCGCTGATGCCAATAAAGAAAATGAAGAAAAACTCAAACTTGCGAGAAGCAAAGAGATCGACTTTTTAAAAAAAGAACAAGAGATCAAAAATCGTGAGGCTGAATTAGAATTGAGCATACAGCGCAAATTACAAGAGCAACGCGAAGAGCTAGTTCAACAAGTTCGCAAGCAAGAGCTAGAAAAAAATAGCATTAAAGAAACTGAACATCAATTGAGAGTTAAAGAATTAGAAAAGCAATTGGACGACCAGAAGAAGCTTGCAGAAGAAATGAAACGCAAAGCCGAACAGGGCTCTATGCAGTTACAAGGCGAAGTGCAAGAATTAATTTTAGAAGAATTACTACGCAATACATTTCCCTTCGATGTAGTGGAAGAGGTTGGAAAAGGTGTACGTGGAGCTGATTGCGTGCATGTTGTGCGAAACCAATTTGGTCAAGAATGCGGCAAAATTATCTACGAAAGTAAACGCACCAAAGATTTTTCAATGGAATGGATTGAAAAATTGAAAAAAGATATGCGTGGAATGGGCGTAGATGTAGCAGTAATCGTAACACAATGTTATCCGAAAGGAATGGATTGTTTTGGTGAAAGAGACGGCGTTTGGATTTGTTCTTTCGATGAAGTTAAAGCAGTTTCTTACATTCTTAGAGATGGCATTGTAAAGCTATTTGGAGCGGCAAAATCTCAAGAGAATAAGGGTGATAAAATGCACATGTTGTATGATTATTTAAATGGCAATGAATTTTCAGAACAATGGAAGGCTATCCGTGAAGGCTTTATGAGCATGAAGTTATCTATTCAGCGCGAACGTGATGCAATGGAACGACTATGGAAGAGCAGAGAGAAACAACTGGAAAAAGTATTGCTCAATGCGGCTCACATTCGTGGATCGATTGAGGGGATTTCCGGAAACGATAATATTCAATTAAACCTAGGCGAAGAAGATGAAGATTTGCTATTAGAGTAAACTTTTGACCATCCAAATATCACAACCAAAATGACCCGAATCCCCTAAGGCTGAACATTGATGCACAAAGCCCATTTTCTCGTACATGTTTACTGCCTGATTGAGTTCGGGCATAGATTCTAAATAGATGTTTTTATAGCCGAACTCAACTGCTTTCTCAAAACATTTATCCATCAAAGCTTTACCAAGGCCTTTGCCTCGAGCTTCTGGATATAAATAGAGTTTTACTAATTCACAAGTTGCCCCAGGCAAGCCTGCCGTTGGGAAAATCCCTCCCCCGCCAATAATGCGATCCTGGTCTTCCACTACCCAATAAGCTGATTTAGAGTCTTTAAAAAGAATAGACAAGTGGTTGGTACTTTCATCAAAATAAGCCGTACCTGGTTTATTTGCTTTAAACTCGGTTAAAACATTTTTGATGAGCTTCCCTACCGCAGCATCGTCAGCTTCTTGTATTGGACGTATTATTACTTGCATAGTTAAAATTATAGTAGGCCTCCCATTAACGGATCACTGATCGAGTCTTCACCTGTTTCTACATGTCCAGCATAACGCTGAAAAAAATCGTTACTTCCTACAAGCCGAACTTTAAAATCATACCAGCCTTTGTGTTTCTGCAAATTCAAGGTAATGATCTTTTGGCTTTTTGCGCCAATTTTAATCGATTTGTTGTTGATATCATAAGCATCGCTCAATTGAATTTCAACAGCTTTATCCCCTTGATTTTCTATAATCAATTGAAGATTGCCAGTTAACTTTTTAAGGATTCCGCTTTGTTCATAAACACAGTTTAAGTTTACGGCTGCATCTCGCTTTGTTCCAATAAACTCCCTAAAAAACCCGTTGGGTCCATCAATACACAGTGCATATACTTCATCTTTGAAATCAGATACCTGAAATTCATCTTCAATTTTATCACCAGCCTTAACAGCATACGCCCAGGTTTTTCCCGCCTCATTACGGTAAGCACCTTTGGTGTAAACGTTGAAAGGCGCCCCTGAAGCAGCCATCTTCTGTCCGAAACTAGTGCTCCCAACTTGAAAATTTAGCTTCAGAGCAGTTCTAGCTTCATTTAATTCTGCATTGACAATTAATTGATACGGCAATGCACAAGCCAAACGGATTCCTTTTTCCTGAACCGGCGCAAAAGCAGAAGCATCAGCTTCAAAAGGTAAATGCGTATTGATTTTGGCAATGTCTTCGCCCGATAAAGGATTTGGCGTTACTTGAGGGGGTTTTGATTTGGCATTTTGAATGCCGGCAACTACGTTGTCGCGCTTAAGTGAATCCGGAATGGTTAAGTTTTCCCCGTTATAAGGTCTAAAAACTGATGTTAGGTCTCCGCAAACTGCTCTTCTCCACGGACTAATCATGTCACTTTTAACCTTTTTACCTGCTTTATGACTTAAAAAATGTTCTAAAAACATCAGCGAAGAAGTATGATCGAATACCTGCGAGTTTACATAACCTCCCTTGCTCCATGGTGAAGCGATTATCATTGGCACACGATAACCCAAACCTATCGGACTATTCTTTCTAAATTCATAATCAGCCCAGGGCGTTAAGCCTCTACTAACCTTTCCGGTGGATGTATCATCTGGTTTTGGCGGCACAAAAGGAGGTAAATGATCAAAATATCCATCATTCTCATCGTAAGTAAGGATAAAAATAGTTTTCTTCCATACCTCCGGATTCTTGGTTAAAATATCTATGGCCTCCGACACGTACCAAGTCCCATACAATGGCGAACTGGTATGATCAGAAAAACGTTGGGGCGCCACCAGCCACGACACAGTAGGTAATTTTCCGGCAGCTACATCATGCCTAAAGCCTTCAAAAATATCTTCCTTGGGGAGGTTTACTGTTTCTTCTTTTCCCTCATCGTTGGTAAAAGTAAATGGAGCTAATTTTAAATAATCCGGGTTTGCAATATTTGACGAAAATGCCTTATCGATTAAATTCTTTTCTCGCTGCGTAAGTTTGTTATATTTAGCTAACACTTCTTCAGAACTTAATGGCGGCCTACTCGTCTGATCGCCATTTTTACGAAAGTACGCTGATAACTTAACATGATGGCGCTTTACATATTCTATAGCATTGTCTCCGTAATTACCCAACCAATCGTCTATTTCCCCTTCAGGCAAGTTAGCAGTCCACACTTCATTTTGATAGATTTTCCAAGAAACCCCATTATCCTCCAGGATCTCCGGAAAAGTTTGCCAGTCTACAAAAACATTATCTCGCGACTCGGCTTGCGAATTATTCACAGCAGGCACCGAATTTGCATCCTGCTCCGGACGAATAGTACCGGTCCAAAAAAACAACCGGTTAGGTGTTGTTCCAGTAAGCGACGAACAAAAATTGTGATCGCAAACCGTAAACGCATCCGCCATCGCGTAATAAAATGGAATATCTTCTCTCTTGTAGTATCCCAAACTCATCAGTGATTTTACCGGTACCCATTTATCGTACTTTCCTTTATTCCTTGCGGCAACCTGATCGGACCATGAATGCGGTAAACCTCCTTGCCAGGTAATTTTTGTTTTATTGATATCTACATGAAATGGCGCATAGGTATTTCCCTTTTCGTCATTTTGCAGCCAAACTTTATTTTGATTAGGCAACGTCTTTGCACGGGGATTATTAAAGCCTCTAACGCCTCGCATGGCACCAAACATGTGGTCAAAAGAACGATTTTCCTGCATCAGGAAAACCACGTGTTCAGCATCATAAAAGGTGCTGCCTGGCTCGGCATTTATGGCCATCGCCTTTTGTATCGACATTGGAATTACGTTCGGCATTGCAAAAGCGCCCGAGAGTATCCCCGCCTTTTTGAGAAATTCTCTTCTTGAATCCATGTTTACTTCAATCTTTTTTCCTAAAAACAGGTTACTTTCCAAGTGCGTTGCCACTCTCCACTCGGAGCCAACGTAATTATTCCCTCTTTATCTTTTAACTGTTGGTTATGATCTAATGAATCTGCAATACCACACCAAGGCTCTAAACAAATAAAATCAGCGTCCTTAGCCGCCCATATTCCGAAATAGGGAAAATTTTCAAACTTAAAATTAATGCCGTTATAGTTTTTCTTGTTCATTAATGAAACGCTATTGCTTTTAAGATTTTTGATCACTAACGCATCGCTATAAAAGGTTTCGTGTGTCAGGTATAACATTTTATCATCTAACACCAAAGTAGTTGTTTCATCAGAAATTAAATTTTCAGTGATATGATGGTAAGTAATAACCTCGTCTGCGTTAAACGCTAAAAAGTAATCGGTATAGCTCCCTTGTTTATTCAAGGGCGCTGCAAATGCGGGGTGACCGCCAATCGAGAACAGCATCTCTTTCAAATCTGGATTGCTTACTTCATAAGTGCAACTTAAAGTGGCGGCTGTAAGTTTATACCGAAGCTTTAAAATAAATTTAAAGGGATATACTTTCAGTGTTTCCTCAGTGTTGCGCAAGGTAAATAAAATTTCGTGATCTGAAATTCGCTCCACATCAAACTCCATATCTCTAGCAAACCCATGTCTGGGTAACGTATAGGTTCTATCTTCGTAATGATAAATATTCTCTTTCAAAGCACCAATAATCGGAAACAAAACCGGGCTAAATTTCCCCCAATAATTAGGATCTCCCTTCCAGAGATATTCAGTACCACTGTCTACCCCTGTAATATGTTGGAGCTCTGCCCCTTTTGAAACAAACGAAGCCCTGATATGTTCATTTTCGATACTAAATTCCATCACTCAAAACTATAAAATACTATTAACAAAAAAGCTAATTTTTCCAATCTTTACGGTAAACAGTGCCATTAAATCCAATTACCGAATCAGGTAGACAACTTAGCCTTATCTCCTCATTTGTGAAAGGTGCAAACGCTTTCTGGCTAAAAGTTAAAGGCCGATTAACCGGAATTTCAATAACGGCATAAGCCTTTTTTGCTAAGGTGGTATGACCCAGAATCATGCGTGGTCCATCGCCAATGCAACCCGAATTAAGGAGTTGAACACCATTTTTTGCAGCCGGGTAATAGGCGTGTTGATGACCGCTTATATACAGGTCTATTTGATGCATTTTAAAAAATGACAACGCACTGTCTGGATTTGCATTTACTTCGCCAGGTTTGTTCTTTGCTGCAACAATTGCGTATAAGGGTAAATGACCTAACAAAACTCTCATTCTCGCTTTCTTAGCTACACTCAAGCTTGTTTGTTCCTTCAGCCAGGTGTATAAAGCCGGATCTATTTTAGCACCGGAAGCATCCCAACTCATAAAAAACACATTATTTTTTAAATAACTAAAGTAGAAGGGATAATGCGCTGAATCGACAAAAGTTAAATTTGTTGATTGTTTTTCCTCGTTCCAAAATTGAGCGGCAAGAGCCCGATCCATTGAAAAACCAGGTGAAGCATCGTGATTACCGAGGGTAAACCCAAAGGGGATGCCCCTTTTTTGGATAGGATCGAAAACAACGTTTTTAAAACTCTGCCACATCCCTTTGATATTTTGTTCAGTTAATGATGCTTTTTGACCGGCAACCATATCTCCTCCACATAAGATCATATCTGGTTTAATACGATCTATTTCACTAATGACAGCGGGCACATCTTCGCTATAAGTTAATGAACCATAGCCGGCATTCAAATCACTAATTAAAAGTATTTTTAAAGGCTTGTTTTTTGTTTCCGCATCCCAAGGTGGATAATTTATCAACTTGAACGAAACTGTACCAAACGCAAATAGTACTAGTAATATTAAAACAATGCGCTTTACCATTTTAATTTAAAATTAACTTTGTGAACCCCTTACTTAAAGTATCTGCAATTTCCCCGTTTTCTTTCTGATATATAATATATGCTTCCAATTGTTTCCTCTTAGCGACAAAAGCTAACGCTTCCTTCGCACTCATAGCCATTAGCGCATTATCATACCCATCGGCTGTTATGGCATCTTTTGCAAAAACAGTAACACTTATCATTTCGTTTTTTAGCGGATAGCCCGTTGTTGGGTTTATTAAGTGCGAAATCCGTTGATTCCCATTCATTTTATACTTTTGATAATTTCCCGACGTGGTAATGGCACCTTTCTTAAACTGTAGAATATGTTTAATACTTTGCACCGATAGCTTTCCGTCAGACGGTCCTTCTATCCCGATTTTAAATAATTGTCCGCCTGGTTTAGTACCATTTACCCTTAACTCTCCTCCTACCTCAACCATAAAGGAAGTTATTTTTTTCGAATGTAAATATGAAGCAACTAGATCTACAGTATAACCCTGCGCAATGCCATTTAAATCAATCTTTACACACTGATTTTCCTTTTTTATAGTTAAGTTATCCCAAGTAATTTTATCCATGCCCACACATTTTAGCAAACTCTTTATCGTCGCATCATCAGGAAATTTTTCCTCCTTTTTTGGACCAAAGCCCCAGGCTTGAACCAGCGGACCAACAGTTACGTCAAATTTACCATCAGTGTCTTTAAAAATGGCATTAGCACGTTTATAAACCTCCATAAAGTGAAAATCTACAAGCATTTCGCTTGTAGATTCATTTAATCTGTTAATAATTGAGCCAGGTTTGTATAAAGACATCGACTGGTCTATAACCTGGATAATGCTATCGATATTGTTCTTTTTAACAAACTCCCCTTGAGCATAATAGGTAATCGAGTAACTAGTGCCTTGTGCGTATCCATTAATCTTAAACTCCTGAACTGAACCCTCACCGGGTGTCAAAACAAAAATTCCAGAAAAAAATGCAAAAAGATGCTTTACAAGATTCATTCGTAAGCTAGATTACCTTTATTTTCCCAGGCCTAGCTACAGGATACAACCCATCTGCATCAGGTAATACCTTAGGTTTTGCATCCCAGCTTAACTGGTCAGGGAACAAGCTATTTTCTGCTTTCAACGCATCCTCCCACTTAATAACCTCGCCCGAGTAGGTTGCATAACGGCCAATAATTGATGTAAAGCAACTTTTAGCAGCACGCTCAGCATCCCAAAACTTATATTCTCTTCTTGAAATGGCTTCAAACAGTTCATCATGCTCTGTTTGATATGGATTCGCATTGCCCTTTGTATTGTGATTATAAAGTTCATTTCCCCTATGATCCCATAATTTACCACTATTGTTAGCAGATAAATAGACCTTACCTTTTGTACCTTGGAAACTTTCATCTACGCGATTATTCGTTCCTTCGAAATGCCGGCACTGACTATATATTACAGAACCATCTGCATAGGTTAGCTCTACAGCATGGTTATCATAAATTTCTCCATAATCTTTTCCAGTTCTCCACGCACGACTACCCGTACCTTGAACCGACACAGGATAAGCATTTTTTACCCAATTGGCAATATCGATATTGTGTACATGCTGTTCAACGATATGATCACCACATAACCAGTTGAAATAATACCAATTGCGCATCTGGTAGTTCATCTCTGTTTGATTGGCTGTACGCGGTTTAACCCAAACACCCCCGCTGTTCCAATACACCTGTCCCGATACAATATCACCTACCGCACCATCTTGAATTCTTTTTAAAACTTCTCTATAATTTGTTTGATATCGCCGTTGTAATCCTACCACCACATTCAGCTTCTTTTGTTTTGCAATTTCAGCAGCTGCCAACACCTTACGAATCCCCGGAGAATCAACTGCAACCGGTTTTTCCATAAATACATGTTTCCCTTGTTTCACTGCCTCTTCAAAATGCATCGGCCTAAATCCAGGAGGGGTTACCAATAACACTACGTCTGCCAAAGCAATTGCTTTTTCGTAAGCGTCAAAACCAATAAACTGACGCTCTTTTGGTACATCAACTTTTTCTTTAAATTTATCCGACAACAGCTTATAGCTATTATCAAGCCTATCTTGGAAAGCATCGGCCATTGCTACTAATTTTAAATTGGCCTTAGTACTTAGGGCCTGAAAAGCAGCACCTGTACCTCTATCACCACAACCAATTAAGGCAATTTTAATAGTATCATCAACAGAGGACTGCACCCCAGCCCAAGAATATCCACTCATCATTACCCCACCGGCAACGAGCGCAGAAGCTTTTAAAAATTCTCTACGTTCCGTCTTTGTTTCTTTCAAATTTTTCATGTTTACTGAATTGGTTTTAACTTTATTAGGTTTCTTTTAGGTACTTGGTTCGTTTAATAATCTTTAATTGGAGCTTTATTATAATAAGCTTCTATTTGCTCCTTACTTGGGGTGTTTAATGGCCTAACCAATCTCACGCCGATAAATGGAGCCTCCGGAAACCACCAGTTACTTTTAGGGATCTGAGGATCTATTTGTTTCCAAGCTGGATCTGAAGCCTCCCTAGCAGCAGCGCGAAGATCCTTAGCTTCATCGTCGAAAGCCCCTCCCCGCACTACCAGTGGATAAAGCTTTTCTGGATTCGCTACTGGGTTTTTTACTTCCTTCCCAGCTCCTTCTGCATAAAAAGCAGGCAGATATTGATCGTAGGTCCACTCTGCAACATTTCCATGCATATCATATAAACCCCATGTATTAGGCTTCTTTTGTCCTACCGGATGAGTTTTCTTATCGCTGTTCTCGCTATACCATGCATAACTAGCTAATTCCTTTTTATCATTCCCAAAATAAAAATCTCCGTTAGTCCCTGCTTTACAAGCATATTCCCATTCGGCTTCAGTAGGTAATCTATAAAACATCCCGGTACGGGCGTACAACCATTTACAAAACTGGATAGCATTGTATTGCGTCATGGCTAAGGCTGGATGATTTTGCTTACCCATTCCAAAAGTCATATCTAAATAGGGTTTGGTTGGTCTCGTTACGGCATCAACTGCCGAAGAAATAGCTTTTGTACTTTGGGAAACTTCGTAATCTTTATATAGGAAAAGTTCGAACAAATCCCAGGTCACTTCCATCTTACCCATCCAAAAAGGATCAAGTTCTACCTTATGCACTGGTTGCTCATCGGAGTTGCCATTTTCACTTCCCATTAAAAAGGAACCGCCGGGAATGGGTACCATTTCATAAGAAACTTTAGTTCCTTCTATGTTTTGACTATATGTGCTAAATTTTTCTTGCGCTTTGCTATGAATACCGACAAGCAGTAAGCAAAGCATCGTAATTTGGAACTTGCGATTCATGCACTAAAAATAGGAAAAAAATGTAGAATTGATAATCGATGCTGAAAATTATCCCGACTATTTAATTATTTCAACAATTTCTTTATGATTATTTCAGCCTTTCTAAATCTAAAGTGTACACTTTACCAGTATAAAAGAGGGGTGATTTTTTACCACTTCTTTCGGAGTTTCTTCGGAGAACTATCGGTAAAGTTCCGCTCTAGTTCATCAAACTGATATAAGCAAGAACAAAGTCTAGATAAGAGCTACTAAAGAAAACTGAAATTATTTGAGGGATATAACGAAAAAAGCCTCTCATTTTGCAATGAAAGGCTTTTCGTGGGAAATGAGGGGTTCGAACCCCCGACCCCCTCGGTGTAAACGAGGTGCTCTGAACCAGCTGAGCTAATTTCCCTGGTGTGTTTTGTGATGAGTTATCCAGTCATCAACCCCAAACAATTAGATAAATCTCTTTCGTTTTGGGATTGCAAATATAGCGTCTTGTATTTATTTTACAAAAAAAATTTCACTTTTTTTATGAAAGCACCTCTTCTAAAATTTGATGCGACTTAATTTGTCCAAACGAAGCAGCATGTAACGTATAGTAAACCAATATTTTATCCAATAGAAATCTTCTTTTAACATTAGAAATCTCCATTTCAAATAATTTTTCAAATCGACAATTAAATAATTGATTTAAATAGTCCGCATCAATTTTTTCAATAAAATAAGGATGAACAGGCGGCAATGTCGCAAATTCTCCTCCTTGCAAATCAAAATATAATTGGTCTGCACGCGACTGAAAATGTGGAGCAAAACCTAAAAATCTCGAAAGTTTTAACAAAAAAGCCAAATGGAAATTAGCACTTGGCTCTTCAGTTTCATCAAACCAGCAAATAGCACTATAAATGAAGTCGAATAAATGCTGATCTGCATTTTGCTGATGTACACTTTTGTAAAGCACCTCGTTCAAAAACTGAACAATGGTATTCTTTATAACGTGATAAGGTATAGTTCTAAATGTGGGTGATGGGCGAGCCTCTGAAATCCGCTGCATCTGACTCGTGGCCTTATGATACACAACCATCTCTAATAAATGTAAAGGCTGCAAAATATTCATAGATATTTTCGCTTTTGACTTTTTCACACCGTTGATTAGATAAGACTGAATACCAAATTTTTCGGTAAAAATCTTTACAACAACACTACTCTCGCTATACATGGTAGTTTTTAGAACAATCCCTCGCGTTTTATGTAGCATTTAAACAAATTTAGGCACAAAAATAAACAAGGCAATTGCTAAAGCTATTATTGCGGAGATTAGTACCGCGGCCGCGGCAATGTCCTTTACAGCTCCTGCTTTAGGATGTTGCTGAGGAGAAACCAGATCAACTAAAACCTCAATCCCCGTATTAAACAATTCAGCCACAATGACCAAGCCTATCGCAATCACAATGAGTGGCCATTCTGTATTAGAAAGGCCTACCCACCATCCTAGTGCTACGATTAATAGGGCCGCCACACAATGGATTTTAAAGTTTAACTGCGTTTTAAAAGCATATACTAATCCATTGAATGCATAAACAAAACTATTGAGCAGAGCTTTCATCATGCGCTAAATTACATCAATTTTAGGAGAAACAATTCACCTTCATTCACTGTTTGTCTAACAACAAAAGAAGGTTTTTATTTTGTATTCAGCAGTTTTTATACTTTCTTTACCTTTTTAAAATGCAGTTGATATGTGGGCTAAACTCTCCAGGGCTATACTTCAGAATCGAATTCCTCTTCTTATTTTCTTCTTGGTTATAACCATTTTCATGGCCTGGAATGGCAAAAATTTAAAGCTCTCCTATGCAGGAAGTAAAATTTTGCCCCTAACCGATTCAGTGTTTATTAAATATAATAGCTTCAAAAAACAATTTGGAGAAGATGGAAGTGTAATGGTGTTAGGAATTAGCGACTCTTCCATCTACCAGAAGCAAAATTACACTAAATGGGTACAGCTTACTCATGAAATCCAGCAACTAAAGGGTATCAAAGGAGTGTTATCTATCGGAAAGCTATTTGAACTTCAAAAAGACACCATCAACCAAAAATTTGTAGTTAGTTCGATTCCCGCTACTCCTGTTAGAAACGATGCAGAAATGGATTCCCTGAAAAACAAGATTCTTGGCATGCCTTTTTACGACGGTCTCTTGTTTAACCGAACAAGCGGCGCTACTTTAATGGCCATTACTTTCGATTCGAAAATATTAAATTCAGTCGCCAGAAACCCCATCCTAAAAGAGATTGAAGCCAAAGCAAAAACATTTCAGCAAAGCACTAAAATTGATGTTCATCTGTCGGGTTTACCCTTTATTAGGACAGCAACGAGTGCCCTTGTCTCCAAAGAATTTGTACTATTCCTCGGCCTGTCTATCTTGGTTTCTGCATTGATATTGCTTATCTTCTTCCGAAATTTTTATGCCGTATTCTTCCCTATCTTGGTTGTAATTATGGGCGTTGTTTGGAGTCTAGGTACCCTCGTATTATTGGGCTATGAAATCACTATCTTAACCGGGCTGGTACCTCCTTTAATTGTCATTATCGGTATTCCTAACAGCATTTTACTATTAAATAAATACCATAACGAACTAAAAAAGCATGGCGACCAACAAAAAGCCCTAAGCATTACAATTGAACGGATAGCCATTACCACGCTAATTGCCAATGTAACTGCGGCGATAGGCTTTGGAGTGCTATACTTTACCGGTAGTGAGCTTTTAATGCAATTCGGCGGCGTGGCAGCCCTAAATGTGATGTTTACCTGGTTAATGTGCCTATGCTTGATCCCTATCATTTTTAGTTACTTACCGCTTCCAAAAGGAAAAGCCAACACACCGCACGTACCTAATTTCTTAGACCACTTATTGGCAAAAACAGACATCCTCGTACAACAAAAAAGCATATTGATCTATGTAATAACTTTTATTTTAACTGCAGTTTCCTTTATCGGAATTTACAAAATCAATATCAACGGCTATGTAGTTGATGATTTACCTAAAAGCTCGCAGATTTTAACTGACCTTAAATTTTTCGAAAAAAACTTCGAAGGTATCCTGCCACTCGAGATCAGTGTGGATACAAGAAAAAAGAATGGAGTTTTAAGCATTAGCACGCTCAACAAAATTGACCGGATGGAACGGATGATTGCAGCCTATCCTGAGTTCTCTAGATCTATATCGCTAAACACTGGCCTAAAATATGCATCTCAAGCATTTTATAATGGCGATTCGGCATTCTATCGACTACCCACAAATATTGAAAAAAACTTCATATTGGCTTATGCAGCAAATTCTGGAAAAGGTAATGGAAATATGCTCACTAATTTTGTAGATAAGGATAAGCAAACCGCAAGAGTAAGTTTTCAAATGGCTGACGTAGGTTCAAAAAGATTGGATGAATTATTATTAGAGTTAAAACCCAGGATCGATTCCATTTTATCACCAAAAAGATTTAATGTAGAATTAACCGGTTCCAGTATAATATTCTCTAAAGGAACTGATTACCTTTTGGAGCACTTATTTGAAAGTATTGGGTTGGCTATTATTTTAATTTCCTTGCTCAGATTAGCCCAATTTAAAAGCTTGGGCATCATGTTCGTTTCGCTATTGCCTAACATTGTACCACTGGTTATCACGGCAGGTTTGATGGGCTTTTTTCACATCCCTCTTAAACCTTCTACAATTTTAATTTTCACCATTGCATTTGGCTTAGCTTCTGATCAGACAATTTATTTCCTCACACGCTATCAACAAGAACTCACACTTACCAATTACCCTGTAAATAAAGTTGTTTCTGATACAATCAGGGAAACAGGGGTTAGCATGACCCACATTGCATTGATCCTATTTTTTGGTTTTGGAATCTTTACTGCCTCAACTTTCGGAGGTACTGTGGTATTAGGCTTATTGCTATCCATAACCTTGCTCGTAGCTTTGGTATTCAATTTAACCTTACTTCCGGCCTTAATGCTTTGGCTGGATAAGAAAAAAATGCGGAAACTAATTCCGGCTGAAGAAGCTGCAAGGAATGAAGAAAATTTGGATGATCATTGACAACTATCATGACGCCGCTTGCTCCTCTTCTGTTAACTCTTTTTCCATAGGTTGAAGCTCAACTTTTTGGCCGTCTGCATCCACTTTTTTGGCAAATAATATGGGATAAAGAAACATTAAAGCCCCAATAATTAACAAAACACCAGAAATTCCTAAAACCAGACTACTTCTAGCAACTTTATTTTCGCTCATAATTTGAGACGCTATAAGTGTCAAGACTCCTAGAATAATGATGTAAACAGCTTTCTGTAGTTTTAAAACTTTTAACATGGCTTAGTTTTTAACTTCTTCTTTTTTTGATTATACTGATGATAACAAAAATTAAACCAATAAGTTCTAAAATCATTGTCGAAACTAAAGCAACAAACATGGCTTGCTCGCTCCAACTTTTCAATAAAATAGCAGTTGGTAATAATACAACCGCAGCTGCCATCGCTATTAATCCTATTTTGAGGTACTTATCCATAAAACAAATTCAAACAAAACTACCATAATTCATTCTAAAACTGTAACTTTGCATCCTTAATTTTTGAAGATACTTGATTGATGTATAGGGAATTTAAAACTTTAGAATTAGCTAAAATAGGTAAAGAGATACTAGATTTTTGGAAGGCGGAAATGATCTTTGAAAAAAGCATTAGCACCCGTTCAAAAGCTAAGCCTTTTACTTTTTACGAGGGTCCTCCTTCGGCGAATGGCATGCCTGGAATTCACCATGTGATGGCACGCGCTATTAAAGATATTTTTTGTCGTTACAAAACACTTAAAGGTTATCAAGTTAAACGCAAAGGCGGATGGGATACTCATGGTTTACCAATTGAGCTTGCAGTTGAAAAAAAATTAGGTATTACCAAAGATGACATCGGTAAGAAAATTTCTGTAGAAGCTTATAACACAGCTTGTAAAGAAGAAGTTATGCGTTACACAGATGTTTGGAATGACCTTACTGAAAAAATGGGATATTGGGTTGATTTGCAGGCACCCTATGTTACTTATCATAACGAATATATTGAAACGCTTTGGTGGATTTTAAAATCATTTTATGATAAAGGCTTATTGTACAAAGGATATACGGTGCAGCCCTATTCACCAGCCGCCGGTACAGGTTTAAGCTCACATGAATTAAACCAACCAGGAACCTATAAAGATGTGAGCGACACCACAATTGTTGCGCAATTTAAAGCAAAAAAGGAGAGCTTACCCAGTTCATTGCAAATAGATGGTGAGGTTTATTTTTTAGCATGGACTACCACACCTTGGACCTTACCAAGTAACACGGCACTAACTGTAGGTCCTAAAATTGACTACGTATTGGTTAAGACTTTTAATCAATATACTTTTGAAGCAATCCAAGTTATTTTGGCCAAAGCTCTCGTTGCCAAACAGTTTACCGGGAAATATTTTTTAGCTGAAAGTAATGATGATTTAAAGAATTACCAGGCCGACGACAAAAAGATACCATATGTTATCCTAAATGAATTTGTAGGCGCAGATTTAGTGGGCATCAAATACGAGCAACTTTTACCATTCGTGTTGCCTTACCAAAATGCAGAAAATGCATTCAGGGTAATTTCCGGAGATTTTGTAACTACAGAAGATGGTACTGGTATCGTTCATACAGCACCCACTTTTGGTGCGGATGATGCTAGAGTGGCTAAAGCAGCTGTTCCCGAGGTTCCTCCGATGCTTGTTTTAGATGACAATGGGAACCCCGTTCCATTGGTCGACTTACAAGGTAAATTTATTACCTCACTTGGCGATAATTATGGCGGCAAGTATGTTAAAAATGAATATTACGCTGATGGCGAGGCCCCGGAGAAATCTGTTGATGTAGCACTTGCAATCCAGTTAAAAGAAGAAAATAAAGCATTTAAAGTAGAAAAATACGTTCACACCTATCCACATTGCTGGCGAACCGATAAACCGGTACTTTATTACCCATTAGATAGTTGGTTTATTAAAACTACAGCGGTGAAAGAGAAAATGGTTGAGCTAAATAAAACAATTAACTGGAAACCTGAAGCGACCGGAACAGGACGTTTTGGAAACTGGCTGGAGAATTTGGTCGACTGGAATTTATCACGCTCGCGTTACTGGGGCACCCCTTTACCGATTTGGCGTACGGCCGATGGCCTTGAAGAGAAATGCATCGGTTCAATTGCAGAATTAAACATTGCTATACAACAATCAATTGCTGCAGGATTTATGCCCGCAGGCTTCGAGCTAAAAGATATGCATCGTCCTTATGTTGATGAGGTAATCTTAGTGTCTGCAAAAGGCGAGAAAATGACCCGTGAGTTAGACCTGATAGATGTATGGTTTGATAGTGGCGCAATGCCTTACGCACAGTGGCATTTCCCTTTTGAAAACAAGGAAGAATTTGAAAATGCCTATCCTGCAGATTTTATTGCAGAAGGGGTAGATCAGACTCGGGGCTGGTTCTTTACCTTACACGCAATTGCAGTAATGTTAAGCGAAAGCAGCGATGAGGTTAAAGCTATTAACAAGCACGTAAACAATTTAGGTGTTGCCTATAAAAATGTGGTCTCAAACGGCTTGGTATTAGATAAAAATGGCAATAAAATGTCTAAACGCTTAGGCAATGCTGTTGATCCATTTAGCACAATCGATACCTATAGTGCCGACGCTACCCGTTGGTATATGATCAGCAATGCATCACCATGGGATAACCTAAAATTTAATTTAGACGGGTTAGATGAAGTACGCCGTAAATTCTTCGGAACGCTTTATAATACTTACTCTTTCTTTGCCTTATATGCGAATATCGATAAGTTTGAAATCGACTTAAATTACCAAACCCCTATTGAACAACGCAGTGAATTAGATCGCTGGATTTTATCCTTATTACAAACATTAATTGCAGAGGTTGATGAAAGTTTTAATGCATATGAGCCTACAAAAGCTACCAGAGCAATCCAAACTTTTGTAGACGAGCATTTGAGCAATTGGTACATCCGTCTCTCCCGTCGTCGTTTTTGGAAAGGTGAGATGACAGCTGATAAAAAAGCGGCTTATGAAACGTTATTTACCTGCCTGATGAGCATATCGCAATTAATGAGCCCTGTAGCTCCTTTCTTTGCCGATTGGTTATATAAAAATTTAAGCATCGCTTCCGAATCTGTGCATTTAACTTCTTGGAATGAAGCAGACACGGACTTGGTAGATGATGCGTTAAACGAAAGAATGGAGTTAGCACAAAACATCTCATCCATGGTGCTTTCACTTCGTAAGAAAATGGGCATTAATGTTCGTCAGCCTTTGGCTAAAGTATTAATTCCAGTTTTAGATGATAATTTCCAGGCTAAAGTTGAGTTGGTAAAAGATTTAATTTTATCAGAGACAAATATCAAAGCCATAGATTTCATTACTGATACTGCTGGTTTTATTAAGAAAAAGGTTAAACCTAATTTTAAGGCATTGGGTGCTAAAGTTGGGAAAGATATGAAGTTGGTAGCCGAAGCCATCTCAACTATGTCCCAAGAAGATTTAGCCAAATTTGAACGTGATGGTTCAATCTCACTAACTGAGGCGGGATACTCGATCCTATTAAGCGATGTAGAAATAATTGCTGAAGATATACCTGGATGGCAAGTAACTAATTTAGGCAACTTAACTGTTGCACTAGATGTGAGTATTACTGACGAATTAAAAAATGAGGGGTTATCTCGTGAGTTAATTAATCGTATTCAGAATTTACGGAAAGAGTTAGCGTTTGAAGTTACCGATCGGATAACCGTAAATTTACAAAAGCATCATCTTATGACAGATGCAATTTTGCAAAACAAGGCCTACATTTGCGCAGAAATATTAGCTGACGACATTCATTTGTCAGAAAGCATAGAAAACGGAAACAAAATAGTAATTGAAGATGTTGAACTACAAATTTTAATTGCCAAACAATAAAATAAAATGGAAAAAACTGAAAAAACGCGCTACTCTGATAGCGAATTACAAGAGTTTAAAGAGCTGATCCAAGGAAAATTAAAAAGCTCTAGAGAAGAATTTCTTTCGTTAACCTCTTCGTTAAGTAATCCTAATGCACACGGCACAGAAGATACATCTGGAGCTTATAAAACTTTGGAGGATGGTTCTGCTACTTTGGAAAAAGAGCAAATCAATCAATTAGCTGCACGTCAGAAAAAATTCATAGACAATTTAGAAGCTGCATTAGTTCGGATTGAAAATAAGACTTACGGTATTTGTAGAGAAACAGGAAAACTCATACAAAAAGAGCGTTTACGTGCAGTTCCTCATGCGACGTTAAGTATGGAAGCAAAATTGAAGCAGGGTTAATGAAGGGCTATACAAAACCATTACTCTTAATATTTTTAGTGCTGCTGGTCGACCAAGCTTCTAAAGTTTGGGTAAAAACGAACATGTTTCTTGGTCAAGAATTTAAGATCTTGGGCGACTGGTTTATCATCCACTTTACCGAAAACAATGGGATGGCGTTTGGTTTAGAGTTTGGTGGAGAGTTCGGAAAATTAGCTTTATCCTTATTTAGGGTGATTGCAGTTGCTGGAATTGGATATGGCTTACACTATTTAATTAAACGTAAATATCATAGAGGGCTAATTTTAAATGTTGCGTTGATTTTTGCTGGAGCCTTAGGCAATATCATCGATTCAGTATTTTATGGAGTAATTTATGATTATGAAACTTTATTTCACGGCCGTGTAGTGGACATGCTCTATTTTCCAATTGTAAATAGCCATTTCCCGTCATGGTTCCCAATTTGGGGAGGTGAAGAGCTAGTATTTTTCCGTCCTGTATTTAATATTGCAGACACCGCTATTTCTATAGGTGTAATTGCAATTTTAGTATTTCAGAAGACCTATTTTAAAGAAGAAGTTAATGACGAAATAGGCATCAATAACGAAACAGTAGAAGATTAAAAAAATAAAACACATTCGAGCCGCTGATATGCACATTTTAATTTGCACATCAGCGGCTTTTTTTGGAACCTATTAAGCAGCTTGCTAAGTAAGATGAAAACAGAGAAATATTTTGATTTACAGCCTACCCTCGCTAATGAGTTAGTAAAACTAGTTCCTTTAAAGAAAACTGATTTCGAAGCCCTATTTGCGGTAGCTTCAGACCCTTTAATTTGGGAACAACACCCTAATAGAGATCGGTATAAACGTAAAGTTCTCGAGAAATTCTTCGAAGGTGCAATGGAGAGTAAAGGAGGTTTTATTATTTACGAAGCCGACAGTGATACGGTTATTGGAAGCACCAGATACTACGATAAAGACGCTAATGCTATTGCAATAGGTTATACCTTTATAGGGCGAAAGTATTGGGGCAAAGGATACAATGCTGCAATTAAAAACTTAATGTTTGATTATGCTTTTCAATATGTTGACAAAATAATCTTGCATATTGGAGCCACCAATTTTCGTTCACAAAAAGCAGCTGAGAAAATTGGTGCAACTAAAACAGGAGAAATAAATGTCGCTTATTACGGAGAACCTGTTAAGTTGAATTTTGTCTACGAAGTGAATAGAAACGAATAATTCGAAAGTTCCGCTAAGAAAATCAAAAAATTTTAAATCCTTGAAATTTTGGTATTTACCCTCTGAATTTCCCTTATTTTTCATCAAGCATATGGAATTGGTACGATATTTACATCCAATTGGTATACACACAAAAAATTAAAAAGATGAAAAAATTAATAACCCTAGCCTTTATTGCCTTATTTAGTATGAGTGCAATGGCGCAACAAGTAGATTTAAGAAAGAAAATTAACGTTAGTGGTTCAGCTGAAGCTGAAGTAACTCCGGACATTATTTATTTAAGTATCTCTCTAAAAGAATACTTTAAAGACAACAATAGTAAAAAAAGAGTAGACATTACCGATTTAGAAAATCAATTGTATAATGCTGTATTAAAAGCTGGAATAGCAAAAGAAAACCTAATGGTTAACAATATCTCAAGCTATAACTATGCGACCGAGAAAAAGAAAAACCCAGATTTCTTAGCAAGCAAGCAATATCGTTTAAAGGTAACTGATTTAAATAAATGGAATGAACTAATTAGCGCTGTTGATGCAAAAGGAATTGCATATACCAATATCGAAAGTTACGATTACTCCAAAATTGAAGATTTGAAAAAAGAATTAAAAATTAAAGCTTTACAAGCTGCGAAAGCAAAAGCGATGTACATGGTAGAAGCCCTGGGAGAAAAATTAGGTGGTGTAATCGATATTCAAGAGGTAAATAATGAAGCTTATCCACAACCGATGTACCGTGCCAATGTAATGATGATGAAGGGTGAATCTATGGCTGCTGATGCCGCTGCCCCAGAACTAGATTTTAAAAAAATAAAATTGAATTATGTAGTAAATACAGTGTTCGAAATTAAATAACTGCCTACTAGAGTAGACAGCCTTTTGATCAAATCAGCTTATTTAACATCAAAAACCTATCAAGTAAATATTGGTAGGTTTTTTGTTTATAGCTAAGTAAGTAACCGTGAACAAAACGTTTAAAATCAAAAATTATGAAAAAATTCATTTACACATTAGTACTTGTTTTCACTTTAGGAATTAGTACCAATACTGTTTCGGCAGCCGATAAAAACGAGCCAAAAAAAGAATTAACTGCGGAGCAAAAAGTTCAGTTTGAAAGATTAGTAAATCGAGTTGAAGAAATCCGCAATATGGATAAATCAAACTTAAACAGAACTGAAAAAAGAGCTTTACGTAAGGAATTAAAAGAAATGAAAGAACAAGCGCGTGCTTTACAGCAAGGTGTGTATCTTTCAGTTGGAGCGATTATCATCATCATCTTATTGTTGATCTTAATCTTATAAGACCCTAGATCTACCTATAAACAAAAGGTCAATACTTTGACAAATTTTACAGTTTGTTAAAGTATTGACCTTTGTTTTTTAAAATATTTTAATCAATTATATCAAAACCAGTGTATTTCCTGAGCACTTCCGGAATGATAATCCCGTTCTCGGTTTGATAATTCTCTAAGATTGATGCCACGATACGAGGTAATGCTAAAGCGCTTCCATTTAAAGTATGCGCTAAATGCGTTTTACCTTCTTTACCCTTGAAACGGATCTTTGAACGGTTACTTTGGAAAGTCTCTACGTTAGATACTGATGACACCTCTAGCCAACGTTCTTGCGAAGCACTCCAAGTTTCCATATCATAAGTCATAGCAGAACCAAAACCCATATCGCCCCCACATAAACGTAACACGCGATAATGCAAACCTAATTTTTGCAGCAGACTTTGTACATACCTGCCCATCTCTTCTAAAGTTTCATAAGAACTATCTGGATGTGTTACTTGTACCAGTTCCACTTTATCAAACTGATGCAAGCGATTTAAACCACGAACGTGTGACCCATATGAACCAGCTTCTCTGCGAAAACAAGGGGTATAAGCAGTATTTTTGATCGGTAATTCTTCTTCCTTTAAAATTACATCGCGGTACAAATTAGTTACCGGGACTTCAGCAGTGGGGATTAAATATAAATCATCAACCGTTGAATGATACATTTGCCCCTCTTTATCCGGCAATTGCCCAGTTCCAAATCCAGAAGCCGCGTTTACTAAGTGAGGCACCTGCACTTCTTTATAGCCAGCTTCGATCGCTTGATCTAGAAAAAAGTTAATCAAGGCACGTTGTAAACGGGCGCCTTTCCCTTTGTACACGGGAAATCCTGCTCCGGTTATTTTAACACCGAGCTCAAAATCAATGATGTCGTACTTTGCTGCCAATTCCCAATGCGGTTTTGCATCAGCTGGTAATTGTGCCGGTTGGCCATGAACCAGAACAATCTCATTTTCATCTGGTGTTGTTCCAGCCTTCACCAAATCATGAGGCAAATTAGGCAACTGAACTAACAGATTAAATTGGCTTGCTTCCAGTTCGGCTAATTTCTCAGAAAGATTTCTAATGCTTTCTTTGTGTCCGGCAGAGTTTGCTTTAACCGCTTCTGCTTCTTCCTTTTTACCGCTACGCATTAACTCACCTATTTGTTTCGCAGCAGTATTTGCGGCAGCAGATAAGTTATCGAGCGAAGTTTGAGTTTGACGGCGTTCTTCATCGATGGAGATGATCCGATCAACCAATTCTGGTTGTTTGAAATTGCGCACGCTAAGGCGCTCTAAAACTTTCTCTCTATTTTCGCGGATATAGTTAACTTGCAACATTATTTTATTTTTTCACAAAGATAATAACTTAACTCGTCAATGCGAACTATGACTGGCAAACTATACCTCGTACCTACACCGATTGGCAATTTAGAGGATATGACTTTTAGAGCGATCCGGATATTGAAAGAAGTAGATATAATTTTAGCAGAAGACACTCGCACAAGCGCTCCAATGCTGAAGCACTTTGAAATAGATAAGAAGGCTTTCTCCCATCATCAGCATAATGAGCACAAGGCAACCTCCGAGATCATTAAATTCTTGAAACAGGGGCAAAATGTAGCCTTGATATCTGACGCAGGAACACCCGCTATATCCGACCCTGGTTTTTTTCTGGTACGTGAGGCTTTAAAAAATGAAATAGAAGTAAACTGCTTACCCGGGGCAACAGCCTTTGTGCCTGCATTGGTAAATTCGGGATTACCGAGTGATCAGTTTGTTTTCGAAGGATTTTTGCCAGTCAAGAAAGGGAGACAAACGCGGTTAAAACTATTGGCGAGTGAAGAACGCACGATGATTTTTTATGAAAGTCCACATCGCCTACTTAAAACACTGAGTGAATTTGGGGAATTTTTAGGTGAAGACAGGCAAGCTTCTGTAAGCAGGGAGTTAACTAAAATGTATGAGGAAACCGTTCGGGGAACTGTGCTAGAAATAAAATCACATTTTGAAAACAATATATTAAAAGGAGAATTCGTAATTTGTGTAGCCGGTGGAGTAAAGAACAAAGGAAAAGGAACAAAGCGTAAGGATTAAATTAAAGGACAATATAGAACATGATAAACATAGATAAATTTTTAAATGACGAGCAAGACGTTAAAGCGGTAGAAAAGGTGATTAGCAAATTAGCTGACCTCCTAACTTCGGGCGAAGAGCTTGTCTATTTAGCGGTTCAGAAAAAGCCAGCAGTAAATTTGTTACCCGATAGTATTGCCGTAAGCAATAAGCGCATCTTTTATTGCGAACCCGCAAATTTAGGTTTAACGATGAATTTCAAAGATATCTCTTGGAAGAACATCAAAGAAGTTTCTTTTAAAGAAGAATTTTTTGGTTCTAAATTTATCTGCGTTCCACAGCATGGAGAAAACATTGTAACCGAATTTATCCCAAAAACACAAGCCAGGAAGTTATATCAGGCAGCAAACGAACAGTTAGCACAATTCACTGCTAATATGCAATCCTCACAAAAAAATATTGAGCTTGAAATTGAAGACGCTCAAATAATTGAGCAATCATTTATAGAAGAGACTGAGGATGAAACAACCTTGAAATTGAGAAAGCTCAAAACCTTATACGACAAGCAGCTGATCACACTCGAAGAATACGAAAACAAAAAAGCAGCAATTTTAGCAAGTTTTTAATCAGGAATGAAACATCAAAATTATCTACTAGCGCTGCTTAGTGCCCTTTTAATGTGGTTGGCATGGCCTCCTCATATTTGGTTAGCACCATTATTACTTGTCGGTTTAGTGCCACTGCTTATTGCGCTTGAAAGTATTGACAAGCCCAGAAAAGGCAAGAAAGTTTTCTTAACTGCAGGTTTAACATTCCTGATTTGGAATACAGCTTCTATTTATTGGGTGTACAATGCAATTAATAGCGCTAGCACTAATTTTATAGAAAGTTTGGTGTCATTATTAGTTTCTTTAATCCCTTACGGATTAGGTGCATTGCTAATGACCTTTGCTTTTTGGTTATACTATCGTTTAAAGAGTTATGTAAATCTTAAGCTTGCATATTTGGGGTTAATAGCATTTTATGTCTCGATGGAGTATCTTCACCAGAGCTGGGATCTTGCCTTTCCATGGATGACATTGGGCAATGGTTTTGCCGGAATGCATCAACTCATACAATGGTATGAATTTACAGGAGTTTACGGCGGTTCTATTTGGATTTTGCTTAGCAATATTCTCCTATTTGAAAGCTATAAAGCCTTTGTTAAAAAAGACACTAAAAGTTACCGGCCCATTATTTCTTCATTGCTAGTACTCTTATTACCTATTGGTTATTCCCTCTACACTTACTTTACCTATAAAGAAAAAGCCCTACCGGTAAATGTAGTGGTTGTACAACCCAATATTGATCCCTATGAGAAGTTTGGGAAAGTTAGTCCTGCTCAACAATTAGGGATTTTAACCCGCTTATCCGATTCTGCAGCACAAGTAAATACCGAATATTTTATATGGCCGGAAACAGCTATGCCAGTATATGTTGAGGAAGATGCGATTAGAAGTCACCCTGATTTTATTGCTGCCCAACAATTCTTAAGCAAATACAAAAATGGCACATTGATTACTGGTATTGAAAGCATCAAAACCTATAGTTCTAAAAAAACTGTTTCTGCCAAAGAATCTAAAAAACAGCCGGGAGTATTCTTCGATAATTACAATGCTGCGCTGCAAATAGAAAACTCAGCACAAGTAGCTTTTTATCATAAATCCAAATTAGTGCCCGGGGTAGAGAAAATGCCATTCCCGAAGGTGTTTTCATTTATGGCACCAGTATTTGAAAAGTTAGGAGGAAGCGTTTCAGGCTGGGGCTGGCAAGATCATCCCGATGTTTTCTATGCACACAGTGGAATAGGTGTAGCACCTGTAATTTGCTACGAATCTATCTGGGGCAGTTGGATTGGTGAATCTGTTAAAAATGGCGCCCAATTTATTGCCATAATTACCAACGATGGTTGGTGGGGAAATACCTCAGGAAAAGATCAACATATGTTGTATGCCAAATTAAGGGCAATTGAAACCAGGCGATGGGTTGTGAGATCAGCAAACACGGGTATTTCTGGCTTCATCAATCAAAGAGGAGATATAGTTAAACAATCAAAATGGTGGACGAGCACAGCGCTGAAAGAAGACATCAACCTAAACGACACAATTACTGTTTATGCTAATAACGGAGACTTCTTAGCTAAATTGTTTGCTATAATGGGTGTATTGCTAGCTTTGATCATTCCATATAGAAAATGGATAAAGAAATAAAAATCATGAAGAGGAAAAAGACAATAAAACTGCTAGTACTGCTTTTTTTGGTTGGCTTAAATGTGGGTTGCGACCAGGTTTCAAAAACCATAGTGCGTCAAAAAGTTGATTATCACGAAAACATAAGTTTGATAAAAAACATCTTAACGCTAACGAAAGTCGAAAATACAGGTGCATTTTTGAGCATGGGCGACAATTTACCTGTGGCTGTAAGATTTACTTTATTAAGTCTAATGCCCATTTTTGTATTAGGGTTTGGCCTATATTATTTACTTACACAAACCGATTTACCCGAGCTTATGCAGCTGGGAATGTCTTTTTTACTAGGAGGTGGCATTGGTAACATTTATGACCGGGTAATGTTCGGATCAGTAACAGATTTTCTTCACATGGACCTTGGTCTATTTAGTACAGGGGTCTTTAATTTTGCAGACGTTTCGATTATGGTAGGAATTGGAATCTTACTATTCCAATCTCTAAGAGGTAAAATAATAAAAACTCAAAGATAAAAACCTCTACGCCATATATTTACCCACAATTGGCATTCGTCTCCCCATACCGAAAGCCTTAGGTGAAACTCGTAATATGGGTGGGGTTTGGTAGCGTTTAAACTCTGCAAGATTAACCATTTTTAAAATCCGCTGCACTAAGCTTTCGTCAAATCCTTTTGCAATAATGGCTTTTGACCCCAGCTGTAATTCAATATGCTGAAAAAGAATTTGATCCAGTACATCGTAATCTGGTAATGAATCAGAATCCTTCTGATCTGGCCTTAATTCTGCCGATGGTGGTTTTATGATAGTATGCTCAGGAATAAGTTCTCCATCCTTATTAATGTACCTCGCCAATTGAAATATTTGAGTTTTATATACATCCCCAATTACGCCAATGGCACCACACATATCGCCATATAATGTACCATATCCTACTGCGCACTCGCTTTTATTCGATGTATTCAATAAAATATAGCCAAACTTATTAGACATAGCCATTAAAATTATCCCCCTGCAACGAGCTTGGATATTTTCTTCTGTTAAGTTAAAAGGAAGGTCTTTAAATGGTCTCGCCATAACTTGATCAAATGCATCAGCTACCTGTGCTATCTCAATAATCTCATGTTTACAATCAATGTTCCCAACCAAATCCAATGCGTCCTTGATAGAATGATCGCTTGAATATTTTGAAGGCATTAAAACCGCCATTACATTTTCCGCGCCCAGTGCACGGCAGGCCAATGCACATACTATTGCAGAATCTATGCCACCCGACAAGCCTAAAACTGCCTTTGTAAATCCAGATTTTTGAAAATAATCTTTTATACCTAAGATCAATGCGTCGTGGATTTGAGCAATATCATTTGGGCGTTCTGTGCTTAGTATTTGCGAAGAAGGGCGTTTAATTACATCCTCTAAATCAAATACCTGAAGGTCCTCTTCGAAATACTTCATCTCTGCCTTTAATTCCCCCTCTTCATTAAAGACAAGAGATCCCCCGTCAAAAATAATTTCTGTTTGGGCTCCAACCTGGTTAGTATAGAATAAAGGCAATTTATATTCCTTTGCATTATCGGATAAAATCTTAATCCTATCCTCATCATGGCGATAATTAAATGGCGATGCCGCAATATTAATCATTAAATCCGGACTGTCTTTTATCAACTCATCCATAGGACAAGAAACATATAGTGGGTTGTCATTGATATTCCATAAGTCTTCGCAAATGGTTAAGGCTATCCGTTTCCCCTTAAAATCAATCGCCTTAAACAAGGTATTAGGTTCAAAATATCGGTATTCATCGAAAACATCATAAGTTGGCAACAATGCTTTTCTGGTGATTGCTTTCACTTCCCCATCAGCCATAAAATAGGCTGCATTATATAAATCCTTTCCTTCTAAAACATCATTTTTAATTGGCAGACCTACAATAGCTGCAATACCTAAACAATGTTTTGCAATTTCCTGTGTAGCACTTTCACATTGGCTGATAAAATCATTAAACTCCAGAAAATCGCGAGGTGGATACCCGCATATAGCCAGCTCTGCAAATACAACAATATCTGCGCCCAACTTTTTAGCCTCGCTAATATTTGAAATTATTTTTTCCGTATTATATTCAAAATTACCTACATGATAATTAAGTTGCGCTAGTGCTATCTTCATTAGATACGATTTGTTATTTAAGCGTTATACCCACTATTAAAAGAAAACTCCCAAATTTAAGGATACAAAATGATTTCTGACCATATTTTTTGAGTTAGTGATATTGGTAAGGCCGTTATTAAAAGAAAGTCCACCCATTAAGCTAGTATGCTCATCAAGATCAAACTCTCCACCACCACCAATGATAAGCCCTGCCCTATAAAAACGAGTCCAATCGGAAGCATTAACATTATCCGCTAACACACCGTTTGTATTGCTGGCGTCTTGTCTGGCTTTAATCCTAAAGTCATTTGACAAACCGAACTGACCAAACCATTTAATAGCACCAATTTTAGACGTTTTCAATTTAACCACTAGAGGAATCTCGACATACTGCATCTTATATTTTAAATCATACGCAACCGGCGCAGTACTGCTTACAACAGCATGGTATGGCATCGCATTCTTTTCTGTACTTTTTCCATTGATAGTTGTTACAGTTATCCCCGTGTTAAAGCTATAATTCTCAGCAAAATTAAAATCTCCCATCAAGCCATAAGAAAAGCCCAAATTAGTGCCTTTGCGCTTACCTTCTTCAGCCTTTATGCTACCAAATGTAGGGTGCGCTGTTAACCCAAGTCTAAAACCATAATATGGTCTTGCGAGACTTTGTGCCTTAGTTTGATTCGTTAAAAATATCATTAACGATCCAATTATGATTGTTTTCATTCGAATGTAGTTTCTTTTCATCTACTTGTGGTTATATTTGTTATAATGAACAATAACGTAAAACATCTCCAAATCTATCTATTCTTTCTATGTGTTGTGATTATTTTTTCTTGTCAGCAAGATCAAAAACCGGATGTAGGTCACATTAACCTTGACATTAAAATACAAAGATTCGATCAAGATCTGTATAAAGGGAAGAGCAAAGATCTTGCCGTTGTAGATCAACTATTACAGAAAAAGTACGGCCAATTTTACAATGACTTCATTACCAGAATGGTTGGAAATCCAGACTTAAAAAGAATACAAGTTCTTGAAGAGCTATATAAAGGGAGCGCATACGAGGATTTGAATCATGAAGTAGATAGTGTGTACCCTAATCTTGATATTTTAGAAAGAGACTTAACTCAAACCTTTAAATATATTAAGTATTATTATCCCAAAATTAAGGTTCCACATTTTATTTCTTTCTTATCCGGCTTCTCTTACCAAATTCCTATCGGTGAAAATTACATGGGAATAGGTCTTGATATGTTTTTGGGAAAAGATAGTAAATTTTACCCGGCATTAGTAGAGAGCATTCCCAGATATCAATCTAGGCGCTTTGATCCAATTTATATTGTCCCGAGAGTCACCGAAGAGTTTGCAAGACAGGAGCTTTTTATGCCAAGGGATGAAGATCGCACCTTATTATCACAAATGATTTATAACGGGAAAATTTTATACTTTATGGATCAGGTATTGCCCGAGGCGGTGAGCGATACGGTTAAAATTGGATACACGGGTCGACAATTAGCCTGGTGCCAAAATTTTGAAGGAAATATTTGGGGAGTGCTATTGGAAAATGAACTGTTATATAAAACAGATATCCACAAAATCAAAATGTATTTAACCGATGGGCCATTCACTGCTGGTTTAGGAGATAGAGCAGATTCGGCGCCCAAACTAGGAATTTGGATTGGCTGGCAAATTGTAAGAAAGTATATGGCAGAAAATCCAACTATTTCATTACAGCAATTAATGACCGATACCGATGCTCAGAAAATATTAACCAAATCTAAATATAAACCGAAGATAAAGGACAATTAAACATCAAACAATGGCTAAACCAAAAATTGGTATCGTATTATCTGGCGGAGGAATTAGAGGCATAGCACACCTAGGCATTCTAAAAGCTTTCATGAATGCTGGCATAAAATTCAGTCACATCAGTGGAACAAGTGCAGGTTCTATTGCCGGAGCCTTTTATGCAGCGGGCATCGACCCTGAAGAAGGGTTAAATATTTTCATTAAAACCAAATTATTGCGTTTTATACGGCCGGCGATTGGCTCTCTTGGCTTGATCAATATTGAAAATACGCGTGAAATATTAAAGGACTATTTCCCACATGATAAAATTGAAGACCTTAAAATACCATTAACTATATGTGCTACAAATTTTAGCGAAGGCAATCTAACTTATTTTACTAAAGGACCATTAATCCGATCGATTCTTGCGTCGAGCTGTATCCCTGGGATTTTTAAACCAATTATGATTGAGCATCAAATGTTTGTTGACGGGGGTATTTTAAACAATTTCCCAGTTGAACCTCTGCTGGATAATTGCGACTATATTATTGGATCATCTTGTAATCATCTCAAGCCTGTAGACAAGATTACGCGGATTTCACACCTGATGCAACGTGCAGGGATTATGTCCATCAATCACGATATGGAGCGCAAAGCTAAATTCTGTAATTTATTGATCGAACCTAAAGGGATGGGCGAAATTAGCACCTTCGACATGAAAAAAGCCGAGACAATTTATTGGCTAGCCCACGAAGAGGCGCTTAAAGCAATAAAATCTAACGAAACAATGCAAGAAATGGTTAAAAAGAAATGACCTAAAACAACTTTACCAATCGCTCTCCATCTAAAACGGGAATAACTTTACATACATCCAATTTTAAACAAAACTGAACATCTTCTTCAATGTTTAATTGTTCAAGACGATGGCTGTGTGAAGATTTTTTTAGATAGGTTCTTAAATCATCCTTTGCCAATAAGTACATATCCTCGGCCGCTACAGATGCATCGTCGAAATGCATAAAGTCTTTTCGGAGTCTATTAACCACTGCACCCGCAAACAAGGTATCCTCTAAATTAAATTGATCTTTCCAACCTGCGCATAATAACAATACATTTTTATCTTGCACCTTTAGCCAATCGCATAGTGCTGTTAGGTTTAAAAAAGAGCCCACAACTACTTGGTGGGCTCTTTTTTGAGCCATATGCATTGCCTTTGTACCATTTGTAGTGGTTAAAACAATCGTTCTACCAGCCACTTTTTCCTGAGTATAAGAGAAAGGTGAATTTCCAAAGTCATAACCCGGCACCACCTCACCATTGCGTTCGGCTGCTAATAAATAGTCTTTATTACTATACCTTAAGCAATCCTCTACTTGTGCCACTGGAATAATCGATTCAGCTCCATTTTCTAAACCATACGTAATAGATGACGTTGCCCTCAAGATATCGATTACAACAACAATGCTCTTTTCAATTGCGTATAAATGCAACAAGGCAGGTGTAAGGCAAACTTCGATGGTTCTAGACAAAAGGATTATCGGTTATGGGCTATAGGTTATGGGTATATGCGTCTAAATAGGAAACACACACCTCATAACTCATAACGCTATTTAAAAAAAGGGAATTTTACAACTTTAGCTTTGATCTTGTTATTTCTAATTTCGATAAAGATTTCTGTTCCTTCCTTAGCAAATTCTTTGTTTACGTAACCCATTCCAATTGCTTTTTGCAGAGATGGCGATTGGGTACCAGAAGTAACTCTACCAATGGAGTTTCCTTGTTCATCAACAATTGGATAATCGTGGCGGGGAATGCCTCGATCAATCATTTCAAAACCAACTAGTTTATTTTTTACTCCAGCTTCCTTTTGCGCTAAAAGCGCTTCGGAGTTGGTAAAATTTTTTGTGAACTTGGTAATCCAACCTAGACCAGCCTCAATTGGAGAAGTTTGATCATCAATATCATTTCCATATAAGCAAAAGCCCATTTCTAGACGCAAGGTATCTCTAGCGCCTAAACCAATCGGTTTAATGCCATAAGATTTTCCAGCCTCGAAAATTGCATTCCATATTTGATCGGCATATTTGTTTTCGAAATAAATCTCGAAACCGCCAGCACCAGTGTAACCCGTTGCAGAAACTATTACATTGTCTACACCGGCAAAAACACCCTTTTTAAAGCTGTAATACTCCATTGAAGCTAAATCAATGTCTGTTAAGCTTTGCAATGCATCAGCAGCTTTTGGTCCCTGAATCGCTAATAAAGAAGTCTGATCTGAGATATTATGCATTTCTACCTCAGCAGTATTAAATTGCTGGATCCAATTCCAATCCTTTTCGATATTGGATGCATTTACTACCAACATATATGTTTTCTCGTCGATACGATATACTAATAAATCATCAACAATACCTCCTGTAGTATTTGGCAAACAAGAATACTGTACTTTACCATCATACAGCTTTGAAGCATCATTGCTAGTTACACGCTGAATTAAATCTAAGGCATTTTCACCTTTCAAAATAAATTCTCCCATATGGCTAACATCAAAAACACCTACTGCGCTTCTTACAGTTGCGTGTTCGGCATTGATTCCTTCATATTGAACGGGCATATTATAACCTGCAAAAGGAACCATCTTAGCCCCTAATGTGATATGTTTCTCTGATAATGCGGTACTCTTCATTTGGTTTTTTAAGTATAAGCTCCAAAAATACTAAGAATTGACCAATGTTTTTAGCATAATTTATCAAGTTATCTAAAACTTTCAAGTAAAAATCTAAAGTAAAGCCATCTGCAACCTGCTTTACTTTAGACAAGTTTATAATTAACTAATTATTAGAGCGCTATAACAGACCATTTTTGATTAGTACTACCAGCAGATAATGACCAGAATTTAACAAGTGATCCATTTGTTGTGCCATTTACTGAATCTAAATATTTACCATTTGTGCGGTTAATGATATAGTAATATCCATCCCCTGTTGAAACCAACGACCATTGCTGATTAGTCCCGGTATTATCTGAATATTGAATAACTGCTGAGCCATCGGCTGTGTTATTACCACTATCTAATGATTTTCCTGGCGCACTTACACAGCTAATCCTATAATAACCCCCATTGAGCGTAATAACCCATTTTTGATTGTTTCCACTATTAGTTGAATATATCCCTATCCCCGATCCGTTTGTTGAAACACCCAAGTTATCTAAAGATTTTCCAGTATTTGCGTTAACTAATCTATATGTTCCAGTAGTGATGGCATTCGTACTTGCCACGAAAGCACTGGTAAAAGCTGACGAGACCTGGTTAAAAATGTCGGTAATAGTTACCCTTGCCGTATAATTACCGGTCGACAAGGAAATAGGAATATTTGTAGTCCTTTTCTCCGGTAAATTGTCATTAGCGGTATGGATTACAGTGCCCGACGAGTTTAAAATCTCCACTTTAGAGGAGAATTGTGGGCTCTTAGTTTGATTAATGATCCAGCTTACTGCAACCGAACCATTACTGTAGTTCGCTGAAACTGATGTGATACTACCCGTGGTAATAATGGGGGCACTTCCTTGGTTGGTTTGAACAGGCAAATTAAGTGTGCGCCCTTGCCCAAAGGCTGCACTGGGTACAACATTGCCACCGTGCTCCATAAAATAAGCATCTTCATTTGCGTCATATCCTGCATTAAAGGCTCTATCATAGATCCCATTTCGATAAGCATCATTGGCATTAGCACTAAAACTTCTTGAGGTATGTTTTTCCCATTGGTTACCAGTAGTTAAATTCCAACAATCCTTAAAAAACGCTTTTCTTTCGTAGCTTCCGTCATATTGAAATCCTTCCCAATTTTCTAAAAATGCATCATTATTTTTCCCTAAGAAAGTAGTACGCTCAGGAATAGTTAACGTAGAGGTGTGAAACCAATTATTATTGGACAGGTTTTGGATAAAGGTTGCGATATACAACTTGTTATTCGCCTTCCACGATCTCAATACCACATTATACCATACATTAAGCGACCAATTATACGGATTGATAGTTTTTGCACCATCTCCTTCGCCACCAAACCTGCTACTTACCGTAGTGGGAGCAACATAGGAAGCCGTTGCAAGTATGTTTCCAGCTGTATTCGGATCCCATAACGAAGATATAAGGATATTGGGAGTGCCATAAGCAGTACTCGAAGTCTGTTGAATGCCCGCGTACCCCCCTGTATAATTATGAACCGAAAAATAGGAAGAGTTTGCTGATTGCGTCACCTTAATTTTGTGCATTTTAAGAATTGCGTCAGTAGGAAAGGTAAAAAAAAGATGCTGTGATGGGGCGGCATTTTCTGTGGCTGCTATGCCAGTCTTGCTAGTTTTTTTGATATTGGTTGCTCCTTCTTCGGTAGAATTTTCTGATGAATGCGCTAGGGTATCACTTTTTTTGCATCCGATACCGAACAATACGATTATACATACTAAAAGGTGACTTAATGGTTGGAGTTTCATAACAAAAGGTTTAAGTATTGGTTTAGGTTAATTAACAACAAGTTAAATCTCTTTTTATGTTTTAACCTGTATAAATTAAACGCAAACGTTTGCCTATCAAATTGTTAATAAGAAATTAAATCTTAGTTTATGAATAATCTCGAGCTATCGGTTCGACAAAATGCGCAATTTTTAACCTTAGTATTACAAAATACCGCACAAACGTTTGATTGCCTTTTATTTACCGTTTTAATGTGTTTTTATTTCAGGATTTCAAATCTCATCGCTATTTGGTGGTAAGGCTCTCATAGATTGCTAACATTCGCTTGGTATTCCCGTTGATGTCGTGATCTCGTTCTACCGTTTTACGGGCTTGTTCTCCAATTTCTCGCCATCTATGGGGCTGGGTAATGCACTGAAGGATCGATCGATAAAATTCGTCTGGTGTATCTGCAATTAAGATATCCTTTCCGTGTTCACACGCTATACCTTCTGCGGCCATAGAAGTGGCTATAATGCATTTTTTCATAGCCATCCCCTCTATAATTTTTACCCGCATACCACTACCTGATAAGAGTGGAACAATCATAATTGCTTTTGAATTCATAAATTCTACAGCATCGAATACCTCCCCTTCAACAATTAAGTTATCAGAATCATAGTCAAAAAATTCGCGCTGCATGTTCTTTCCGGCAATATAAAATCTCAACTCTCCGCTTAATTTTTCAATGTCGGGCCAAATCTCTTCTAAGAACCATTCTAGTCCCTCCTTATTCGGTCGCCAGTCCATTGCTCCTAAATGAAATAAAGTAGGAAAGCTTGTTTTGGTCAAATCGACTTTGTATTTTTCAAAATCTACTGCTACAGGGAATACATCAAGTTTAGTCTGACACCCAAATTGCAATATGTTTTGTCTATCCGGCTCGCTGATTGCAAACACTTGATGAAAACGGTTAATTTGTTCCTTTTCATAAATCTTTAACCTTCGAGATAAAAACTCTAAATATTTTCTTCGAGGCGTAAACCGTTCTCTTGCGGCTAAGCGTTCCCAAACATCAAATTCAATATTATGTGCCCGATAAATTAACTTTGCCTTACTATTTGCCTTCACCAAATCTAAATATGGCACCACAAACAAACCTTCAAACTGGATAATATCAAACTCATTTTCCCGCAACACATTTTCTAAGATTCTTGCTGCATCATCATCATAAAAACGAGAAACATTGTAAGATTGATTAGAAAAAATATTAAAGAAAGCTCCCCAAATATTTACCTCTATATCAATATGGTAGGAATGGAAATTAATTTTCTCAAATACCAGGTCATAAATATCATCCACATCTACTCTGTGTTTGCTTACATTAAGACTAAACAGAGAAATTTCTACCCCAAGGTTTAACAAACCTTTTATGGTATTGTAAACAACAATTGGGTATCCACTATTAGGCGGAAAGGGAACTCGGTTGGTTAAAATTAAAGCTTTCACTAAGGCTGAAATTACGAAATATCAGCCTTATTCAAAAGAAATTGTAAGTTGTGGATCACTCACATTAAAAGTTTTACGATGAAATGGCGATAGGCCCATTTCAATTACGGCAGTTCTATGGGCAACAGTTGGATACCCTTTATTTTTTTGCCAATTGTATTGAGGATACTCCACGCCAATGGTTTCCATAAATTGATCTCGATGCGTTTTTGCCAAAATAGAAGCTGCTGCGATATTTAAAAATTTACCGTCACCTTTAACAATACAGGTATGTGGGATTTTGGCGTATGCCTTAAATCTATTTCCATCTATAACAAGATAACCAGGCTGGATCACCAATTTTTCAATAGCTCGGTGCATTGCCAAAAAAGACGCATTTAAAATATTGATCCGATCTATTTCTTCGTGATCCACGGATGCAACAGCCCATGAAAGTGCTTCTCTTTCAATGATTGGTCTTAATTTTTCTCTTTGGATATGATTTAATTGTTTCGAGTCATTTAAGCCTTCTAAATAAAAATCTTTGGGTAAAATCACTGCAGCTGCAAAAACAGGACCAGCTAAACAGCCTCTACCCGCCTCATCGCATCCTGCTTCCACATGAATTTCCTGATAACAATTTAATAACATGTTATAAAAGTATCAATTCTTATGCTAACTATCAAAACCGTTCCTGATTGCATAAACGGCAAGGCCTACGCGAGACTTCAACCCTAATTTCTCGAATAAACTGTCTCTGTAAGCTTCAACTGTTCGGTGACTGCAAAACATTTGATCCGCTATTTCTTTATAACTCATCTCTGTTACAGTATAACGCAAAAAATCCTTTTCTCTTTCAGTGAAGTGAATTTTTTCATCCGACTCGGTGTTGCCATTGCTAATACTCGAAAACACTTTGTTTGCTGCCCAATCGGGATAGTAAAAACCCATTTTTATGAGGCTGTTCAACGAATTCTCTAATTCAACAGGATGCACATTTTTAAGTAAGTAACCTTTTGCACCGCATTTAACCATTTTTATTAAGCTCTGTTCGTCATCTTGCATACTTAATGCCATTACAATCACGTCCGGGTGATTTTCTTTAAGCCATTTTGCAGTTTCGAAACCATCCATTATAGGCATGCTAATATCTAATAACACAATATGAGGCACATTATTTTTATGGTTACATTTTTCCTGCAATTCTTTTCCATTTTCACATTCGTAAAGCACTTCAAATTGTTTGAAATTTGCTAAAATACTTCCTATTGCCTTGGCAATTAAAATATGGTCATCTACAATTACGATACTATGTTTCATGGTTATAAGGAAATTTGTACGGTTAGTCTTGTACCTTCATCTTTCTTGCTTTCCAGCAAATAACTGCCACCAATCAATTCAATTCTCTTTTTCATGCTTACCAAGCCTATACCTTTATCTTTCACACTCGACAAATCAAAGCCAATACCATCATCCGCTAATACTATCTTAAGATGATCTTCAACTTTAGAAGCAGAAATACTTAAAGTTTTACAATTCGCGTACTTTATGCTATTTTGCAAAAATTCTTGGGTAACTCTTACGATTACGCTTTTGGTTTGATAAGGTAAGGTTAGTTCTTCAAGAGCGATAGCTAAATTAAGTTTATATTTCTTTAATTCTCCTATTCTAACAAATTCTTGCCTTAAAAGATCGTTTATATTTCCTTTTTCGACTTTATTATCTGTTAAGGATTTGGACAGCTGCCTTAACTCTGCTAGAGATTGGTTAATAATTTCGCCAATGATTTCAATTTTTTCATTTATATCGGGAGCTTTATTTTCATAGGCCAATTGTTGGGTATATAAACTTGCCAAGGTTAGCTTTTGTCCTACATTGTCGTGTATTTCCCGACCGATATGCTGCATTGTTTGCGATTGGATTTCTACTTCTGTTGAAAGCAGTTCCTTTTGATGTATGATTTGTTGTTGGGCAAGTCGAGCTTGATTTTCTCTCTTCTTATTTTTGTATTGCACCACAAACGTAATAGCAGCAGCTATGAACGCTAACAAAAAAACGTTAAAAACGATGATAACTAATGTGTATTCGGTTTCCCCCATAAAAAAGCTGAAATAAACAATAAATACATAATATGATTAGCGACCATAAAAAAAATATAATAATTCGTCCATAAGCTCAAGTTTTTTAAAATTAAACCATAAAACGAGAAGAAGGGAAGCGTTCCGATATAAAATACCATAATCCCAATATTAATATAGAACATAAAATTCTCTCTAAATAATAGTATTTTCTCTGATTTGATCTGTTTCAATATTTCAAGAAAAACAAGCAGCATTAAGACAACATTCCCTACAGTGTAACTTAAAGAATATACAATATTTTGTTTTGCAAATAAAGTAAAGTAAGGCAAAAATGAAATGCAGTAAATCAATACGCAAATCCAAAACAACCTATTACTTTTTAGCGACTTGACAGCATATAGCCAGTAAAAAAACAAGAACTGAATAGGTATTCCGAAAAAATCGTATAGGTAAACTTTAAAATTCGGATAACTTTTTAAACCCCATTTACTTAAGGCTTCTACTAGAAAAACAATGCAGAGGTACGCAATAAACCATCTCCAATAACTATTTCTTAGCTTAGTCCAATAAAATAAAGCTATCAAAGCAGTGAAAAGTTGAACCCAAATCAAAGTTTCAGCTAGTAAAACTTGAAGATCATTCATAGTTTTTAAAAGGCTTCCCCTTCAATGCTTTTTGGTGGAATAAGTTGCCCATGATTTAAACCCATTACTTCAGTTGTATCGGTAGAAACTCTAAAAAGTTGCATCCCCGTTTTCAGCCTTTTTGGAAAACCTTGATAGGTATTTTTATCGAAGGGATTAAAGTCTGCGAAAACGCCCTTTTTATTCTTAATTACAGGGATCATAATTAAAGTGTGCTTTCGTTCATATTGTTTCGTTATTTCCTCACCAAGCAAATCTCTTAAATTTTCGTAACCCGGCTCTCCCCACTTTGAGGCTAAAGGATAGGCAGCATAATACATTCTTATAGCAAGTTTCGGGTTAGCATTAGGCTGAACTTGTTTTACACCCTTTTCAATATCACTTATAAATTTCTTTAAGGTATCAAGATCAAATAAAATAGAATGCGAATCACCTTTTACACCATTTCTGGGTGCATCTTCAATGGAAACTAATTGCGTATTCCTATAATTATCCACCATTTCTTGAATTAAGGTCATCCTAAGTTTACTTGGTTCTGTATCATGTCTACCACCCTTCAATGTTTCACCATGTGTTGTATCTGTGTCGTTCTCCTTTTTTGTCGGTGGATAATTACATGAATAGATTCCAAACGCAGACAGTAAAATGCCTATTATTAAAACTAAGTATTTCTTTTCCATGAGTTTATTTTCGATTAATTTAATTAAATATACTTTTTACTTTACAAAGAAACTATCCTCCATTGAAAAAAGCGTCGTTAAAACCTCATTTCTATATCCGTTAAACAACGGTAAAATTTACCGTTAATACACCAGTATAAATTTCGTTATTACCACAATAAAAAATCTCAAAACAGTCTGCAAATTTGTTTCAAGATAAATGACGAGAAACTATTTGTTTTTAATTAATTAAGAAGCAAGGAAAATACAGCAATGAATAGACATTTTAAGAAAATTAAGGATTTTTTAACTTCCATTCAACTCAAGATTGAGTTCTGCAGGTCTATTCTTCATAAGCTATAATAATCACACCTATCTACCTATAAAAAATTTGGTGTTAGTTACCTGTCCTACCAGTTAGGCAGGTAATTTTTCTTAACAAAAAATATTTCAAAATAGTTGTAGCGTTTTTTATGTTTCAATCGTTTAATGAGATATATCGCTAGCGATAGCGAAATTTAACTCTGAAGCAACCTCCTATTCTCTGGAACGAATGGGAGGTTTTTTATTTACATGTGATTTAAACATTAGTATTTCCCCCTTTTACATCAAATGCATCTCTTAATCCAATCGCAAGCAAATTAAATGCATAAACAGTAAGCATGATGGCTAAGCCTGGCAACACCGCTAAATATGCAGCATCCATGATGATATAAGCATAATGCTCTTTAATCATGCTACCCCAGCTTGGCATCGGAGGCTGGGCGCCAAATCCAAGAAAGCTCAAACCTGTTTCCAATAGTATTGCGGAAGCGAAATTTGCAGAAGCAACCACTAAAATAGGCCCTGCTATATTTGGTAAGATATGCTTAACAATAGTCCTTGTTGTAGAAAATCCTAGCGCTTTTGCTGCTTCAACAAATTCAACTTCTTTTAAGGCCATTACTTGCCCCCGAACTAAGCGGGATACGTCAACCCAAGTTGAAAGTCCAACGGCAATGAATATTTGCCAAAAGCCCTTACCAAGTGCAAAAGAGATAGCAATTACCAGCAACAGTGAAGGCAAAGCCCAAATAACGTTCATAAACCAGCTAATAAAAGCATCCGTTTTACCACCAAAATAACCTGCTATGGAACCTAAACTTACACCAATAAATAAAGATATTAAAACAGCCATTAGTCCAACAGAAAGCGATACGCGAATTCCTAAAATAAGTCTGCTCAGCAAATCTCTACCATACATATCAGTTCCTAGATAAAAAGTTTGCCGATATATATAATTTCTTTCAAAATTTAATCGAGCATCGCTATTTAGCACACAAGAGTTGCATAAATCCTTTAATTGATAAGAGGTTTCCTCTGCAATTTCATCGTCGCCAATATATTCACGAACAAATACCCGATTTTCTTTAAACCTAAAAGATGTAATCGGGATACTTTTAATACTAGCTTCCTGCCCGTAAAGCATTTTTTCAAAAAGGTTAACTTTTTTAATACTCTTGTTTTGGCTAATTATGAGGAAATCAAAAGTCCTAAATGGTTTTTTATTACTCAGCTGCAGATGCATCGTGTTGGCGTAAGGAGTTTGATCTGGCGTAATTAAATATCCCAACACTCCCATAAGCATTAATAGTAAGATGAAAATTAGTCCTCCAAAAGCTAATTTATTACGTTTAAATTTATTCCATATTTTTTTTGAGGGACTGTTTATGCTCATTTTCCTTTTATTTTACCATTCGGTCTTTCCAGTTGTATTTTCCAGAATTACCAGCAATGCCAATATACACCATATAAACAATATGTAGGGTGCTGACTAATGGTTGTAAAACTAGCAATTGTTTTCTTTTAAAGAAACTCGTAATGCCCATTAAAAAAAACATTTCAACAACCAATTTTATACTTAGCTGAAAGGCAAAAACATTAAGAAATGGTGTAAGAAATATCCCTACTACTCCATTTACGACAATACTTAAATTAAATAGCCAAATAGCAAGACCAAGCATTACAATTCCTTTATTTTTATAGCGGGTGCTTTTTGATGCCCATCTTTTTCGCTGTTCAATAAAAGCGCTGAGTGTTTCCTTAGCATAGGTATAAACAATAGCATCATGGTTTTTTAAAAAGCCTACCTTATTTTCGTACTTTGCCGCTATCTTATGCAATAATAATTCATCATCACCAGAAGCAAGATCATCAATCCCTTTAAATCCATTTACAGCATAGAAAGCTTCACGCTCATAAGCCAGATTAGCGCCATTGCAGGTGCTTGGGCTTTTGCTTCCTATTGTTGAAGCACCCAAACCTATTAAGTAAGAAAATTCTAAAGTCTGGCATTTTTCAAAGAGATTTTTTTCCTCATAATAGGCTACTGGCGAAGAAATCATTTTAAAATCATGTTCCTCATAAAAACTTACGATTGTGCTAAGCCAATTCGACCCCATTCTACAATCTGCGTCAGTAGTAATAATCAAATCACCTCCGGCTTGCTCAATTGCAATTTGAATAGCCTTTTTCTTGTATGAATTTAATGCGCGGTCTTCATTTAGGTTAATCAAGAGTACGCCATCGTTTGAAAAAGATGTTACAACAGTAGCAGTGTCATCTGTTGAGTGATCGTTTATAATGATAATTTCAACGAGTTCTGTTGGATAGTTTTGAGCTAACAAATCTGTGATAGTTTTTCCGATATGAGCTTCTTCGTTTCTAGCAGCTACCAAAATCGACACCCTTGTTTTAGCAGTCGTTTTAATGTTCTTGTACAAAGCTATCCTATGCCAACCCCTAATAAATGTAATGACAACAATTACATAGACAAGTGTCAAGGCAATGGATAAATAATTAACTATGCTTATTGCTTCCAAAGAAATTCAGTTTAAAAACGAAGTAAGAACCTAAGATAGCAGGAATAATAATATTTATGAACCAAATGCTCGCAATACAGGCTACAACGGCTGTGCTTTGATCAGTTACAAACTTAAAAAAGAACAATGCAGTGACACTTCTAATTCCAATATCCAATAAATCTAATGAGGGCAATGAAGATTGAACAAAGAACAAAATGCTTACGAGCATTAAAATATTTAAATAGCTTATCCCTGGCACCAGCCAATAAAACATGATAAAATATTCAGTACTAAAGATAAGATATCGTGCTAAGCAAAAGAGTAAAATTTTAAACAACTCTATCTTTTTATATCTCGCTAAAATGATATAGAATTTCTTATACTTACGCGTGTACTTAATAGAAAGTAAGAGTGTATTAAGCCATTTTATATTAAAGAAAAAGAGGAGAAAAAATAAACAGAAAATTGCAGCAATGGCGAAACCCGCTAAACACAAACGATAGTCGAGCAGATTAAATTTAAAAATAAATATACTGAGGGCTATTGCGCCGAACACATTTGTAACAACCATTTGTCCTATGTTCCCCACAGCCATTGCAACTACTCCAACTATTCTCCGTTTAGGCGATAAAAAGAAAACCCTGCCTCCGTACTCACCTACTCTATTTGGAGTAAAAATTGCGAGGGTTAATCCGCAGAATACCGACTCGATTGCCCTCCACATGCTAATGGGTTCAATTGGTTTGATAAGGCGCTTCCATTTAGCGGCTTCCATACCCCAGTTAAGGAGCATTAAAATCATTACAAAAGAAACTACATACCAAATTTCACTTTTAGGCAGTGTTTCCAATAAGGCAATAAACTTTTTAAGGTCGTTATTGGATGTTAGTTTGGTATAAATAAACCAAAATGCAAAAACCACAATCGCAATTTTAAGAGAAATAGAAAATAGTTTTTTTGATTGAAGTGTCAACTTTTTGCTTTTTGTATGTGCAAATATGCTTAATATTGTTGTATGTTGGTTGAAAAAAAGGAACGTATAATTATGGGTATCGACCCGGGTACTGCGATTATGGGTTATGGGGTAATTTTAGAAAAAGGAAACAAAATTGAGCTCATTAACATGGGCATTGTTAAAATGGGACATCTAGATGATCACTTCTTAAAACTACAACTGATATTTGAAAAAACCATTGGCTTAATAGAAGCATATAAACCTGATGTCCTAGCCATTGAGGCTCCATTTTACGGAAAAAACATACAAGTAATGCTTAAATTAGGCAGGGCTCAGGGAATTGCCATGGCTGCTGCGCTTTCAAGAAATATTTCAGTCACAGAATACGCACCCCGCAAGATAAAACAATCTATTACCGGTAAAGGTACGGCAAGTAAAGAGCAGGTAGCCGCTATGTTGCAGCGCTTATTAAAGTTTAACGAAGCCCCTGAGTTTCTAGATGCAACGGATGGTTTAGCAGTTGCCGTTTGCCATTCATTCCAACGAATAGCCACCACTAGTAATTCGAAGTCTTACTCTGGCTGGGAAGCTTTTGCACAAGACAATAAGAAAAGAGTTAAAGGCTAAAGGTTTTTACATAAAAAAGTCCATTCCGATAAGCGAAATAGACTTTTAATATAAAATCTGGCAAATTATTTTGCGTCTAAAATTTTGAAAACCCCTTTGCAAGCGACAACCGAACCAATGAATAGCACAACCCATGACGCGATAGAAAGCGCAGTTGAATCGAAAGCAAAACGTGCATAAACACCAACCATACCTATAAGTACCCCCCACAAAATGAGTGTGTAATTTGATGTACTATTTGCACTTTCCATGCTTTTTTCTCTTTCTTCCGATTGACCCATGATTTCTTTAAGTTTATTGATTACAAAATTAATATTTATTCGCTAATTATTGCATAAAATTAAGGCTTTTTAAAAAAAATACCTCGAGTCCCTACGGCCTAATAACTCTTCAAACGATCCAATCGCTGCTTAGCTTTATCGCCTTCACTCAATTTCTCTCCACTATATAATGGCTTTTCCCAATCGCCATACATCGGATTGGGCAATAAAATAAACTTAACCCCAAACAAATGCTGAACCGCATCAACCTGTTCCTTGGTATTTTTGCCTTCCCGATAAAACACGTTAGAAAAATCGCTTAAATTATCTCCGCATAGTAAAAGTACATTATACTTTTCCAACACCTTCTGGCGACGTGCTTCTTTATCTGATGTAGTTGTTTTTACTAATAGATGAGCATCATCAGCGTTAGGAAAACCTAATCTTTGAAGGTTCTTTAAAGTAGCCGTATACTCAACTTCCTCCCTATTTGTAACATAAAAAGTCTCTACCTTTTTACTGGCGGCGAACTTTAAAAAAGCCAAAGCTCCTGGCACAGTATCAGCAGTAGCCAAGCTAGTCCATTTATGCCAATCCTCTGGCAAAAAACTTATACCTTTTTTAATTTCATGTCCCTGAAAAGGGGAGTTATCCAATACCGTCTCGTCGACATCTACAATCACACAATTGGGTTTACCATTCGCTTGCTCCCACAAAGCTTCCTTTAATGATAATCTAGCAAAATTATAGGCTTGAAAAGCGAGCGCCCTATATTCGCCACTGGTTTGTTGCCAAAGTACTGCATTTGTAAAATCCCTTGCCGGAGTTAGTGCTTGTGCTAAGCTAGCAATTGGGAAGGAGACCAACAGTAACAGTATCCAAATAAATGTGCATCTTTTCATACGACAAAGTTGCATAAAAAAACCCTTATCGTTTAAGATAAGGGTTAATATTTTAAATCTTTGCTAACTTATCCATTAAGTGCTGCTGCACCACTTACAATTTCTGTTAACTCTGTAGTAATTGCAGCTTGACGCGCTTGGTTATAAGCTAACTTCAATGCCTTTAATAAATCACCAGCATTTTCTGTCGCTTTATCCATTGAAGTCATACGTGCACCATGCTCAGAAGCGTGTGAATCCAATACCGCTTTATATAATTGCGTTTTAATCGATTTAGGAATTAGTTCCTTAACAATCTCTTCTTGGTTTGGCTCCAGGATGTATTCAACATTTGTTGCCTTGGCTTCAAGATTAACCACTGCTTTTGGTAACGGCAATAATTGTTCGCTCGTTAAAATTTGCACGGCTGCATTTTTAAACTGATTATAAACTACCTCAACTCTATCAAATTCGCCTTGCTCAAAGCCAGTCATAATCGCCTCGGTTATTTTTGTTACATTTTCAAAAGTAAGCGCTGCATATATTTCATTATTATTTCCAATAACTTTGTAATTGCGCTTCTCATAAAAATCTTGAGACTTTTTACCAATCGCAACGATACTTACATTACCCTTTTTAAGCTGTTCGCTATATTTTTCGGCAATTAAATTATTCGCAGTTTTAATCACATTCATGTTAAAGGCACCTGCCAAACCACGATTTGATGATACGACTACGATCAACACTTTATTAGGCTCGCGTTCTTCAATAAATGGAGAAGAACCCCCTTCTAAACTTGCTGAAAGATTCCCTAAAATTTCTTTTAGTTTAGTAGCATACGGACGTAATTGAACAATAGCGTTAGTTGCACGCTTCAACTTCGCAGCCGAAACCATTTTCATGGCTTTGGTAATCTGCTGGGTAGATTGTACTGACGCTATACGAATTCTTACTTCTTTTAAATTAGCCATCTTATATTGGGTTGCGAGTTACGGGTTACGTAACTCATAACTATTAGTATTTACTTGAGATCTCTTTTGCTACTGTTTCTAACACCGCAGTAGCATCATCCAATTTACCAGCTTTTAATGCTGCTAAAGCTTCAGGGTGACGCAATTCTAATGCTTGTAAAAACTCCGCTTCAAACTCTTTTACTTTATTTACTGGAACAGAACGCATTAAGTTTTTAGTACCCAAATAAACAATCGCAACTTGTTTCTCTACCGTAAAGGGAGAGAACTGAGCTTGTTTCAACATCTCTACGTTACGCGCACCTTTATCCAATACGGATTTGGTAGCTGCATCTAAATCTGAACCGAACTTAGAGAACGCCTCTAACTCGCGGTATTGTGCCTGATCCAATTTTAAAGTACCAGCAACTTTCTTCATCGATTTAATTTGCGCATTACCACCTACTCGAGATACCGAGATACCTACGTTAATTGCAGGACGGATACCAGAGTTAAATAAATTAGATTCCAAGAAAATCTGTCCATCAGTAATCGAAATTACGTTAGTTGGAATATACGCAGAAACATCACCCGCTTGAGTTTCGATAATAGGCAATGCAGTTAATGAACCGCCACCTTTAACGATTGCTTTAAGCGACTCAGGTAAATCGTTCATGTTTTTAGCAATTTCGTCGTTAGCGTTTATTTTCGCAGCACGTTCTAATAAACGACTATGTAGATAAAACACGTCACCTGGATATGCCTCACGGCCTGGTGGGCGACGTAACAACAATGACACCTCACGGTAAGCAACTGCTTGTTTAGATAGATCATCATAAACAATTAAAGCTGGTCTACCAGTATCGCGGAAAAACTCACCAATTGCAGCACCTGCAAATGGCGCATAAAACTGTAACGGAGCAGGTTCAGCAGCCGAAGCAGCAACCACAACAGTATAAGCCATCGCACCATTTTCTTCTAAAGTACGTACAACGTTTGCCACAGTACTTGCCTTCTGCCCACAAGCTACATATATACAAAATACAGGATTTCCTGCCTCGTAAAATTCTTTTTGATTGATGATAGTATCGATACAAACAGCAGTTTTACCAATCTGACGATCTCCAATAACCAACTCACGCTGACCACGGCCAATTGGAATCATTGCATCAATTGCTTTGATACCTGTTTGTAAAGGCTCGGTAACTGGCTGACGATAAATTACACCTGGCGCTTTACGCTCCAAAGGCATCTCATAAGTTTCTCCTAAAATTGGTCCCTTACCGTCAATAGGCTCACCAAGCGTGTTTACAACACGACCTAACATACCTTCACCAACTTTAATAGAGGCAATTTTCTTAGTACGTTTTATCGTGTCCCCTTCTTTGATCTCGTCGCTTGGCCCCAATAAAACCACACCAACGTTATCTTCTTCAAGGTTCAAAACGATTCCTTGCAATCCATTAGCAAACTCAACTAGCTCTCCACTTTGAACTTTAGTTAAGCCGTAAACACGAGCAATACCATCGCCCACTTGCAAAACGGTACCAACTTCTTCAAGCTCAGCTTCTGATTTAAAGCCCGACAATTGTTGTCTGATAATTGCCGATACTTCGTCTGGTCTTACCTCTACCATAATATTTCTGTTTTTTTAAATTCTTTTTTTACTTGCTTTTTACAGTGCAAATTCTCTTTTCAATTTATTTAAACCGCTAGCAATACTAGCATCAAATTGCTTATCGCCAACTTTTAAAACAAAGCCACCGATTAATTTCTCGTCAACTTTTTCTTTAACAACAACCTCATTGGCGCCTAGTTCTTTTTTTACTAAACTTACGATCTCTTTTCTATTGTCATCAGTTAATGCAATAGCCGAAGTCACTTCTGCAGTTACAATACCCTTCATTAAATTGTATTGATGAATAAACTGTTTCGATGTTTCAAACAAAATCCCAGCTCTACCTTTATTCACAACCAATTTTAAAAAGCTTTGGGTAATATGATGAACTTTGTTGCCAAAAACCTCCTTCAAAATCCCAGACTTCTTATCTAAAGGAACGATAGGGTTTTTTAAGATCGCCTCCAATTCACTGTTGTTATCAACAACATCTTCAAATAGCACCATATCATTTTTCAACTCCTCTAAAGCGTTTTGCTCTATAGAAAGATCGATTAATGATTTTGCGTATCTACTTGCTGCTTTACTTGACATATATTCTTAGTTGTAAGTTGTAAGCTGTAAGTTGTAAGTTCAGTTGTCGATTAAAAATCTAAAACTTAAACCTAAATACCTATAACTTAAAACGTAATACTTATAACTTAATTTAATTCCACATCTTTTAACAGGTTGTTTACCAAATCCTGTTGTTTTGCTTTATCATCTAATTGACTACGTAGAACCCGCTCTGCGATATCTAAAGACAAAGTAGAAACTTGTCCTTTTAATTCAGCTAAAGCTGCTTTCTTTTGATTCTCAATCTCAATACGAGCCTTTTCAATCAATTTAGCACCTTCTGTTTGAGCCTGTGTTTTAGCTTCGTTAACGATGTTATCCTTCAGCGTCTTTGCTTCTTTCAAGATCTCATCGCGCTCAGAACGAGCTTGTTTCATCAAGTCTTCGTTTTGTGCAGTTAATCTAGCCATTTCTTGTTTAGCCAATTCTGCCTTGTTTAAAGCATCGTCAATAAATTGCTCACGTTCTTTGATAGCCGCCATTACTGGCTTCCAAGCAAATTTTGCTAAAATAAAAAGCAATGTAAGAAATACAACGCCACTCCAAACGATTAAACCAATACTGGGACTAAATAAATCCATTTTATATTATTTTATTGTTGTTTACAAAATTTCAATAAAATTTCGGAGCCAACCGCTCCGAAATCTTGTTTTTTAAGCGCCTGTACCTAAGAAAGATACAACAACCGCAAATAATGCAACCGCTTCAACAAACGCTGCAGCAATTAACATCATTGTTTGAATTTTAGATGCAGCTTCTGGTTGACGAGCAACGCTTTCTAAAGCTGAACCACCAATTTTACCGATACCAATACCTGCACCAACTGCAGCTAAACCTGCACCAATTGCAGCAATACTTCCTACTACCATTTTAATTTAATTTATATGTAAACAATATTGTTTCTAATTAATGTTCGCCATGCTCCTGCACAGCCAGACCAATAAATAATGCGGTTAAAACCGTAAATATAAAGGCCTGTATAAAACCTACTAATAATTCAATCATGCTAATAAACACTACGAATACCACGGAAACTGGCGCAATAAAAGCAGATTTAAACACAAAGATTAAACATAATAAAGCTAATACCAAAATATGACCAGCAGTAATGTTCGCAAACAAACGTATCATCAAAGCAATAGGCTTAGTGAAAATGCCCATTAATTCCAATGGAGCTAAAAATATCTTCATTGGAACAGGAACACCTGGCATCCAAAAAATATGTTTCCAATAATGACCATTCGCTTTCACGTTTGTTATCAAAAATGTAATGACAGATAATACTAGCGTAAGGTTGATATTACCTGTTAAGTTTGCACCCCCAGGAAAAATAGGCACCATCCCCAATATATTATTAAACCAAATAAAGAAGAATATGGTTAATAAATACGGCATATAACCTTCATACTTAGCGCCCAAATTAGGAATAGCAATATCATCTCTGATAAACAAAATAACTGGCTCAATTAATGACTGGAAGCCTTTTGGAGATTTACCTTTGCGCTTAGCATAAGCATTTGCAACACGCACAAAAACAATGATTAATACGACTGCGGAAAAAATTAAAGTAAAAACATTCTTCGTAATCGAAAAATCCAATGGCATTACATTCGCCACCTTATGCTTTGCATCCACATCCACATATTCGCCGTGGGCATTTGGAGTTGCAGACGCTACATAAATTTTTTCGTGATAGTTAACGAAACGCTGACCATTCCTTTCAACTATATGCTTCCCTTGATCGTCATGATGGAATTCACTGGACATAAACGTAACTAAACCATTATCCGTCCATAAAATTACTGGAAGCGGAATACTAATTGAACCCTCACCTTCTCCAAGAACATGGAAACTATGTGCATCAGCAATGTGATGTAAAATAAAACCAGTAATATCAAACTTCTCTTCTTTGGCTCCGTCTGCAGCAGCTGTTGCATGATTTTCTGTCGAAACTGGGGCTTCTGAAGCTGGATGTGCAGAAACATTTAGACTAAAAAATGCTAAAAAAAGCGCAAAAGCAGTGCTTTGTGCAATTTTTTTTGATTTAAAAATATGACTGAAGTGCATTTACTGTATGTTTTTTACTTTTTTATTGAGTGGCGCAAGTTACACAACAAAGCGTAAATTTCAAAGCCGCTAAATAAGAAATATAAAGAAAAAAAATTGAACACAAAAAGTATGCGGTTTACGGGTGTATAGAGCACGTAAACGAGTATAAAAGCCATCGAAAATAACATCTTTAATCCAACCGATGCCATGATAGCCATGACCCCCATTTCAGGCTTTCTTTTAATACCAAAATAAGCCACCAAATAAGCTATAAAAGTTATTCCAACTACAAAAGAGAAAACAACCCAGAATTTATCAATCAATAAGAGCGTATCAGGAAAAAGATAAGGTAAGGCAATGGCAATTCCTGCAACTAAAAATGTAAATAAGAAATAAAAAAAGATAAAACGTCTTAAATTCAAGATATCGATAATTTTCTACAAAGGTACAATAAAGCGGGTATATATTGTTAACCTACTTATTTAAGTTTCTCTTTTTAGTTAATGAGCGTATTACCCAATACAAAGAAACAACAACTCCTAGAAAACCAAACAAGGCCGCATAAATAGCCTTATTGTGCGGCTGACGTTCGTCAATTTTATAACCAATAAATGTAAAGAGGCCGATTGTGGCTAACATTTGAAAAGCCATACCCGTATATTTAGCAAAATTATTCGCCTGTTTTCCAACGTCGTCTTTTTCTTGATCTGTCATAATTGCTAAGATTGATTAAAAATATAATATTTTTGCTTACATTTTGTTATATTGTTTTATACACTCAATTTAAATTTTTGAATAGCCCCATTAAAACCAGCGCTTGTCTAATTTTAACCTTCCTAGCAATTGCTATGCTATGGGCTTGTTCTACCCAAAAGGATACTGTAGCAAATAGGCGTCTTCAAAATCTATCCGCACGATATAACTATATATATAACGCAAATGTTTTACTTAATGATTATCAAGAAGGTCTTTCCCAAACTTATAAGGATAATTATGAACAAATCTTAAGCGTAAACATCGCTCCACCATCCATAGATTATTTAACTGGCGGCCCTGGCCAAAGTCAGGAGTTAGCAGATATTGCTTTAAAAGCTCAAACTATTATACAGGAAAAAAATTTTAGTAATTACATTGATGAGGCTTATATTCTTTTAGGTAAAACCAATTTCTACAATGGAAATTATTATAACGCTGCAGAATATTTTGATTATGTAGAAAGAGCTTACAAAAAAGATAAACGCACCTATCTAAATGCATTAAACTGGAAAGCCAGAACTTACATGCAGCTAAATAATGAAATGATGGCCATGCGATTACTAGACTCTGTAATAGTTACACTTGATTCGGTAAAACGTGAAAAAGGGGAACCGCTTGCCACTCTTGCGCAAATGAGCATTAATCGTCAAGATTATAAAAAAGCGATCGAATATCTGGAAAGAGCCATTAAAGAATCAAGCCACATGTTAAGTCGCACACGATGGCCTTATATTCTAGGTCAGCTATATGAGTACGACAAAAATTATGAAGAGAGTTTAAAAAATTATACTAAAGTTGAACACAGTAATGCTCCCTTTGAAATGTATTTTAATGCCCGGTTGAGCAAAATCAGAATTAATGACTTGCTAAACCAACAAACTTCTAATCGAAAAGCACAACTATTGAAATTAATTAAGGATGATAAGAATCTTGATTATACAGACCAGATCTATTATGAGGTCGCTGAAGATTATTATAGTGATGCCGACTATCAAAAAGCTACAGAATTCTATTTATTATCGATTAAAGAGAGCACAACTAATTCAAATCAAAAAGGATTATCCTACCTTAAAATAGCCGATCTTAATTTTAAGAACACGAAGGATTACATTGCCGCAAAACTTTATTATGATAGCGCCATCAATACACTTCCAAAAAATTATCCGAATTACGAGCAAATTTTAAAGAAGTCTCAAAATCTGGAATATCTTAGCAATCGCTATGAGATTATCAGTGCACAAGATACATTGCAGTTTATTGCAAAACTAACCGAGCCACAGCGGACAAAAAAAATTGCTCAGCTATTTGAGCCAAAACCTCAACTAGTGGCTGATGATGTGAATACCACAAGCCCAAGGCAAATATTAAACATAGGTTCAACTAACAATAAACAAGGCAACACGTTTTATTTTGGAAGTCCGATCGCTATTAGTAGAGGTTTTAGCGATTTTAAAAAGCGCTGGGGCAATCGTACCTTGGGCGACAACTGGAGACAAAGCATCAAATCATCATCACAACTAAATCAGCAAAATATCGCAAATGGAATAGCAAATGGCAGTAATGGCAACGGCGCTCTTGGCATTACTGAAAAACCAGATACCGCTGCCCAAATAAAGGCTTATACCGCTTCATTACCATTAACCAGCGAGCAGTTGAAAAGATCTAACCAAGAAATAATAAATGCCTACTTTGAGATTGCAGGATTTTACCAACAGGTTTTAGAGGATCAAAAAGAAGCTGTTAAAGTGTACGAAACCTTACTCAGTAGATTTCCTAAAAACAATCACCTAGAGGCGACTTACTATAGCTTATATTTAGGTTATAAAGGGATAGACCAGACTAAGTCGGATTACTATAAGAATTTGGTCTTAACGGATTATCCGACATCAACCTATGCAAAAACTATTTTAGACCCCTCATATAGTATTAAACAGAGCGCCTTAGATCTGGAAATTAACAAAATTTACAATAACATCTTTAGCAATTACGAAAAAAAAGAATATGCTACCGTAATCGCCGGCGTCAACGAAGTAAATCAACGATTCCCAGGAAACTCATTACAAATACAATATGATTATTTAAAGGCTATTTCAATCGGCAAGACAGCAAATTTAGATAGCCTGCTTAACGCATTTGAAAAAATCAACACACAATATCCTACAGATTCATTAATAAGACCCTTAATAAACGCGCACTTGGACTATATTAATGCTAACCTGGATGTTTTTAAACAGAGAAAAATCGCTCTGTTGGACTTTGATGAAGCAGAGCAAAAATTTGTGGCGCAGAAAGTAAATCCCATAGCTGGAACGCCTGTACAAACACCACCTGTAGCGAATGCTCCCATTACCCAGCCAAATAGCCCAACCCCACCAATTACCCCGATAGCGAATGATAGTACGAGGATAGTTAACAATATTAAAAGCGATGGTCTGTTTAGCACTGCCGCATCAACAACTTATTATTTCATTGTAAGTGTAGGTAGCATGGAACATAGCGTAAGTTCATCACGGTTCGGGATTGGCCAATTTAATCGCGGTAACTACGCTGGTGAAAATCTAAAACATCAACTCATTGACTTAGCAGAAGACCAAATCATTTATGTAGGCAATTTCAATAGTTTAAGTGAGGTCGCCGAATACAGTGAGGAAATTAAAAAGCAATTACCAAAGATAATGAAAGTGCCAGCCAATATTTACAACAACTTCTTTATAAGTAAAGAAAATTTTGATAAAATTAAGGACAGGACAACTTTAAACCGCTACCTTGAATTTTTTAAAACTAATTATTAATACAATATGACTAAACCGTTAAGCCCGGAATTAACTAAAAAATACAATCGTCGTATATGGAAACTTCTATTCGGGGGATTAATACTTTTTGCCCTATTTATAGTTTGCATAGGTTTCGGCTTATTTGGTGAAATCCCTTCATTTAGAGCCATCGAAAACCCAAAGAGCAACGAGGCTACCGAAGTTATTTCGGAAGATGGGAAAGTATTAGGGACTTATTTCGTTAAAAACAGGTCGAATGTAGGTTATGCTCAAATCTCACCAAATGTAATTAATGCGTTAATCGCGACGGAAGATATCCGTTTCAAATCGCATTCCGGAATAGATTTTAAACGTACATTTACCATTTTTGCTTATGCCATGATGGGTAAAAAGCAAGGAGGAAGTACCATCACACAACAGTTGGCGTTGAACTTGTTTTCAGAAGAAGGACGCCAAAAAAATTACTTAAAAAGAATTATACAAAAATTTCAGGAGTGGGTAATCGCGGTTAAACTAGAACGCAACTATACCAAAGAAGAAATCATTACCATGTACTTAAACACGGTTGATTTTGGAAACCAGGCATATGGAATTAAATCGGCAGCACGAGTATATTTCAATACAACGGCCGACAAGTTAACGGTTCCGCAAGCGGCCACATTAGTAGGAATATTAAGAGGGATCACACGCTATTCCCCAACACGAAATCCGGAAAGATCAATGGGCAGACGGAATACCATTATGGCCCTTATGGTGAAAGAAAATTTTTTAAGTCAGCAGGAGTTTGACCTATTTAAAGAAAAACCGCTTAACCTGCACTTCAATGCCGCCACCTCTAATGATGGGATTGCCCCTTACTTTAGAGCAATCGTGAAATCTGAAGTGAAAAAGATCTTAGAAGAGCGGTCGATCACCAAAAATGGGGTGCCTTATGATCTAGATAGAGATGGTTTAAAAATCATTACGACCGTTAATTACGATATGCAAGTTTATGCGGAAGAGGCGCAAAAAGAGTATATGAAAATTCTTCAGAAACAATTTAGCAATAGCTGGAAAGGCCGAAATCCATTTAAAGGAATGGAAATGCAGATCCAACAAGGGATAAAAAGGTCAGATCGGTACAAATCTTTAATCCTAGAAGGAAAGTCTGAAGAAGAGATTACAGCAGATTTTAATACTCCCACAAATCTGAGCATTTTTAGCTGGAAAGGGAATATTGATACTTTGATGAAACCTATCGATTCCGTAAAATACTATAAACTACTACTGCGTAATGCGATGATGGCAATGGATCCTAAAACGGGCTATATCAAAGCTTGGGTGGGCGGTATTAATTACGAACATTTTAAGTATGACCAAGTTAAAATGGGAACCAGACAAGTTGGCTCAACTGCAAAACCTTTTACTTATGCTGTTGCTATAGAAAACGGCTACTCCCCTTGCCAACCCGTACCGAATGTTCCGGTTACCATTAAAAATCCGGGAAGTGAAGATTGGACTCCACGATCATCGGGCACCATACCCGGACCAATAACCTTACAAAAAGGTTTAGCTTATTCCCAAAATTATATTGCTGCCTACCTAATGAATGAAGTAGGCCCTACTGCCGTAGTAAATGAAATCAAAAAAATGGGAATCACTTCCGACGTTCCAGCTGTACCCTCTATCTGTTTAGGCTCTTTTGACGCTTCAATTTATGATATGGTAGGGGCATATGGTGTGTTTGCAAATAAGGGCGCTTGGATTCAACCTACTTACATTACACGAATTGAAGATAAAAATGGCGTAGTATTATATGATAGTAAGCCACTTGTGAAGTTGGCCATGAACGAAGAGGCTGCATATGTAATGACAAGGATGTTAAGAGGGGTTATTACTGGAGGTACAGGCTGGCGGTTAAGTGGAAAATATGGAATAAAGACCCCGATTGGTGGAAAGACGGGAACAACTCAAAACAACTCCGATGGTTGGTTTATGGCTATATCTCCTGATATTGTAGCAGGTATTTGGACAGGCTGTGAAGATCGAGCGTTTCACTTTACAAGTACAAGAGATGGGGAGGGAGCGAATTCGGCATTACCAATCTTTGCAGGCTTTATGAAACGGGTATACGCAAATCCCAAATTAAAAGTAAGTAAGGCTGACTTCGAACCCCCAAAAGATGGGCTGAATATTGTCGTTGACTGTGATCAATATGCCCCCCCTTCTGAACAGGAACAAACTGAGCTCGATAAAAAATTAGGCTTTTAACTAATCTTGTAATTCCTCGTTTATGAGTGCTTTCGATTATAAAAAGGCATTGGTAGATGTTCCACATAAGCCCGGAGTTTACCAGTATTATGATTCAGATGACTTGCTCATTTATATTGGCAAGGCAAAAGACCTGCGCAATCGTGTCGGGTCTTATTTTAATCAGGATAAAAATCAATTCAATGGAAAAACCAAGGTCCTGGTATCCAAAATCCGCAGGATAAGTTTTACTATTGTAGACACTGAAATAGATGCATGGCTGTTAGAAAACAGCTTGATCAAGAAACATCAGCCAAAGTATAATATTATGCTGAAGGATGATAAAACTTATCCGTGGATTATCATTAAAAGAGAAGCATTCCCTCGCATATATTGGACCCGTAAAATGGTTAAAGATGGATCAACCTATTTCGGCCCTTATGCCTCAGTAGGAATGATGCATACCATCTTAGATCTGATTAAGGAAATCTATACACTCAGAACCTGCAATTTGCCTCTAACACCGCAAAATATAGATGCAGGCAAGTTCAAGGTTTGCCTGGAATATCAGATTGGAAATTGTAAAGGTCCGTGTCAGCATTACCAAAGTAAAGAAGACTATGATCAAAATATTGAAGAGATCAAAGACATTTTAAACGGAAAAATTGGCAATGTAATTAGAAGTGTAAAACAAGTCATAAAAGTTGCCTCAGATCAACTAAATTTCGAGTTGGCTCATTCTTATCAAAAGAAATTAGCCTTTTTAGAAAAATATCAAAGCAAATCTACTGTGGTAAACAGTGCAATTACCAATATCGATGTGGTGAGTATTGCATCGGATGAGAGATATGCTTTTGTGAACTACTTAAAAGTGATGAATGGCAGTATCATCCAGACGCAGACCATTGAAATCAAAAAGCGCTTGGATGAAACCGATGAAGAGCTATTAACCATCGCAATTACAGAATTTAGAACGAAATTTAATAGTACTTCCAAAGAAATTATTGTTCCATTCCCGATTAGCTTAAGCGATGCAAATTTAAAACTCATAGTCCCTAAACTGGGTGAAAAGAAAAAGCTGTTAGAGCTTTCGGAGAAAAACGTATTATTTTTCAGGAGAGAGAAATTAAACCAATACGAAAAACTTAATCCCGATCTCCGTACTGATCGCATTTTAAGTCAGATGAAAAATGATTTGCGTTTAACTCAACTTCCCCAACATATAGAGTGTTTTGACAATTCGAATTTTCAAGGCAAGTATCCCGTTTCGGCTATTGTAGTATTTAAAGATGCCAAGCCCAGTAAAAAAGACTATCGGCATTTTAACGTAAAAACAGTTGAAGGACCGAATGATTTTGCGACAATGGAAGAAGCCGTTTATAGACGTTATCGAAGAATGCTCGACGAAAATGAACCTCTACCGCAGTTGATTATCATCGATGGGGGAAAAGGTCAGTTATCATCTGCCTTAATTAGTTTAAAGAAATTAGGTATAGATAAAAAAGTGACTGTAATCGGTATAGCTAAACGGTTGGAAGAACTATATTACCCAGGTGATAGCCTGCCGTTATACCTCGATAAAAAATCCGAAACGCTTAAAATCATTCAGCAGCTAAGGGACGAGGCACACCGTTTTGGAATTACTTTTCACCGGAAAAAAAGAGACCAGGGAACGCTAAAAACAGAGCTTGAGCAAATAGCGGGCATTGGCAAAGCAACAGCCGATAAGTTATTGGTCAAATTTAAGTCGGTAAAGCGGATTAAAGAAGCTAAAGAAGAAGAGCTGGTTACCTTATTAAACAAAAAGCAGATCCAAGCCTTAACTGAATATTTTAGCAAGACTTACGAGGTTTAATACTCCCAAAGTCCCTGTTCAAAATCAGATAACCATTTCTTTATTCTTTCTGATTCGATTAATCTATCCTTTGAGTTAGCTATATAATCCGCAATTCTGTTATCTGCTGCGTTAGACCATTTTGTAATATTGCTATAAAATAATCTTCTTACAAACACATCATCAAAGTTAATACCCGAGTTATCATTGCCATTGTTAGCAATCTTGGTTTTTACTAAAATTTCTCTCAGGTCATCGAAATAAAACCACCCTGCAACAGATTTCAATGTATCCCCTCTCACCGTGTTTGTAACGGGATCCACCAAAGGCACCCCATTGTTATCAACAGGTGTTTTAACGTCTATTCTTACCGGAGCAATACCAACAATCCGGGGTTCAAAAATCCCTCTTTTAATGTCTAATACCCAGTCTTCCTTAATTCTTATGATCGAGTAACTAGCGGCAAAAAACTCATTGTCTGCTCTGTTTAATTCATTTGTATTTTGATTAAGGCCTAAAAAAGCGGTATCAGCAGCCGAACCCGTTCCTGCAGTAGTGCTATTTCCTCTTGAGGAATTTAAGGGCTGCCCTTTAAAATCTTCGTCGTCTGGCGCATACATGTCTAATTCGCCATTATTTAGTGCCGTATAAATTACGCCTAGTAAATTTACTTTAGGGGAAGCAAGTATTGAATTGCCCCGATCACGTAGATCTATTTCTCTCCAAACCCTCTTTACAAAAGCTTTATCTTCATCCTTAATAACAGAATAAGGGACCACCGTATCCGCTTCAGTAACTTCCTTAGAAAGATATCCATCCTTTTTAGGAATAAGTTTCTTTTTTGGAGTGTCCTTTTTATCGACAACTGGAGGTGTTATGGCGCCTTGTGTTTGTGCAAACGCGAACACTGTGGTAAAAATAAATATGGCCAAAAAAAGCAATCTTTTCATAATCTTTTAATTTACTGTAAATACCATAGAATTAATCGTCGGCGTACGTCCGTCTGGCAATTGAACCTGAATATTCTCGACATAAACCCTCGATTGATAAGGTAATGAAGACATCGCCGATTTAGCTTGGGCACTCAAAGCACTCCCTTGGCAGTTATAAGTTTGAGCATCTTGCCTCGGTTTAGCAATCACAACTGTAAATCTTAAAACCGGAATTTTAACGTCAAACTCAAAATCCTCTATCGCCGCTACTACCACACCTTCATTCACAATTTTATTCCCCGAAATTATGCCCCCCATTCTGCCTGCAAATTTAGCAGTAGGATTAGGAATCGGTTTTACTCTAAATTTATTGCTTCCTAAACTTAGCGATTTTCCATCAGCTGTTCCAGATACATTAATAGTAACTTCCTTACCAACCATACTCCCCGGAACATTTACCATATATTTGCCAGCACTTCCCGATAAAGAGCCCGCAGAAATACTTGCCTTAATGCTTTCTAATGAAAAACCCGGAGCAGAAATAGAAAATGGATTTGCAATACCAGCATAAATTACATTCAAATTCGTAGAAGAAACCGTTGCAGACGGCTTTGCAACTTGATAAGTAATTGGCTGGGTTTCATATATCTTAATTTCCCCATCCGCTTGTTTAACACGTATTGTTCCACGCCAAGTGTATGAGCCCACCGCATTTGTACTACCCGTATAGGTTCCAACACCATCTTTTACATTCAGGGAATTACCTCCTACACTAATACTAGGATTAGATTTCGAATCGCTTGCTGTCAAAAACACTTCAGCCTTATAAGGTTGACCTTGGATTACATAACTTCCAGACGGTACGGCAACAGCCTTAAATACATCCAAAGTCATTTGATTTTGGTTCATTTCACTAAACAATCTCTTTACAACTTCCGCCTCTGCATTCTTTAAATCCGCTTGAATTTTAGTAAGGATTGTATTTGCAGCAGTTAAAGGTGTTCCCTCTCCAAAATTAATCTCTTCCCATTTCTTTTTACCATTAATTGGTTTCTCCGAGTCTTTGGCTTCTAGCGAAAAAGAAACATTTCTTTGTGCTTTCGCATCCAGCAATGAGATCAATTTTGCTCTGGTTTCATTTATTTTGGCTTTTAATTTTTGTCCCTCCTTTTTGTTGAGCATGATGTTTTGAGCGATATCCATATTCTCTCTTAATACGAAATCTCCTGTCTCTTCATCAATCCCCTCACCAGCAGTTCTAAATTCATTTTTAAGTCTTTGAATTTCTTTATTCAGCTCATCCGCATACGCTCTAGCTTTATTTGCCTTTTCCCAAATAGGTTTCGCACGTTCAGGCTTATTTTTTAATTCTGTATTTTGAAATGCGCTGAATAGCTGGTCAAGGCTCGTGCTCACATTGGTTTTTGAAGCGTCTAAACTATCGTTGATATTCTTAAAAGCATTTAGTATTGTGTCTGAAACATTCAAAGCAAGCATCGCTAATAATACCAAATACATGATATTAATCATCTTCTGCCTTGTTGTTTCTCTTCCTCCAGCCATGTCTAATTAGATTTTGTAATGGTTATTTAATTAAAATACTAATTTGTACGTGGTTGATTCATCGCCGTAAGCATATTGCCATAAATAGCATTCAATGAAGAAAGATTTTTAGCCAGTTTACCTACTTCGTCCTTGAATTGTTTCGAATCTTCCATCGACTCATTGAAATTATTCATCGTTAACGATAGATTCTGATAAAATTTATTCATTGATTTTAAATGAGCACTTGAATCCTGTAATTCTAATTCATAAACTGCGTTTAAAGCTGATAAATTCTTAGCCAAATTATTTATTTGGTCATGATATGCTTTAGAATCAATGTTGCTTTCGCCCATTTCCACTAATTGAGCGGTCGCTTTTCCAAATGCTGTATTCAAATTGTCGAAACTGGTACTTGCCGTCTTAACTTTACCGGTAAATTCATTCGTAGCAAGTGCTGCGTCAGAAACAGTTGAAATTGCGGCTACTTTATCTCCAAAAGTGCGCAAGCCAGTTCCCAAACTTTCGATAAGATCGGGACCAATTTTCGCATCCACTAACATTTTGTCAAGTGCTGCAGTGGAAGAGAAACCTGTAGCAGGCGCAGTTCTAACTGTTGCTTTCGGTAATTCTCCCGCAAAACCAGGGTTTAATTCTGGATAAACGCGTTCCCAAGGCAATTCAGGTTCAGGAGGAAAAAACCCTGTCAAAAAGAACAATACGGCTTCTACACCGAGGCCTACTCCGATAATATAATTGGCATAGGAGCCTCCCCAATGCACAATTTTTGCCAATGCTCCGATAATTACTATACTTGCTCCCCAGGAAATCGCTACGTGTAACCAACCTGGTTGTTTTCTTGCTGCCATATGCTATTTTAAAATTTTGTTTTATTGTTTGAAGTTAGTTGATGCTGTTACCTGCGAAATCAGATACACAACGGAAGCCAATATAGGATCTAGGCTTATCCTGCATTTCGTAGGTGCCCACGGAGTTTTGAAGGAAAAAACCAATATCTTTCCACGAACCTCCACGCACTACTTTATTACCTTTTCTATTACTCGTATAATTGGGGTTAAAATCTAACAACAAACTAGTCGCCGATTTATTATAAGCCGTAATTGTCCATTCTGCAACATTACCCGCCATACAATACAAACCGTAATCGTTTGGCAAATATGATTTTGCATTTACGGTGTACATTCCACCATCATCCGTATAATTCCCTCTTCCCACTTTAAAGTTAGCCTGTAAACATCCTTTGATGTTCATGATGTATGGCCCGCCCCACGGATAGGTTGTTTTAGTATTGCCACCTCTTGCAGCGTATTCAAACTCTTGATCTGTTGGCAACCTGTATTTATTTCTCGAATTAACCGGGATTTTACGTGCTGCTGCAACATTGTTATAAAAAACAGTTCTCCAATTACAGAAAGCATTAGCCTGCTCCCAAGTCACCCCTACAACCGGATACTCATCGTACGAGGGGTGATTGAAGTAAGATTCAACCATTGGATCATTTTGGGAATAAGAATAGTCCATTCTCCAAACCATGGTATCAGGATACACATTCACTGATGGGTGTTCATTTGCCTTTCCAGGAGTAGGATTGTCTAAATATCTCTCAATAAAATCCTGTCTGCTTTTGGTAGAGTCGTTTCTCCCTTCAGCAACTAAACCTAAATTAACATACTCATAGGCATATCTTAATCGTCTCACATCTATCTCATTTCTCCCTGAAATAGCATCGTTACCACTATAATACATGTTTTGTAGCTTGGCTGAATATTGATTATTTTTTCCCCAAAGCACTCCACTTTTACTAGCCGCATTCCAGTTAATGCTTTGTGGGCCAGCTGGAGTGGTTCCTGTAGGCGCAGGCTTATACAGGTTTGGCGCCCCGGCTTGCCCCATAGAAGTGATCGCAATAGAATCCCTCACCCAGTTTACAAATTGCCTGTATTCGGCGTTGGTAATCTCCGTCTGATCCATATAAAAGGCCGTAAATGAAGTCATCCTACTTGGGGACCCTTGATAAAAACTCAGGTCCTCATCTGTCATACCAATTAACGTTCTTCCTTGCGGAATAAACACCATGCCCAATGGAATGGTTTTATTCTTGAATTTCTTATTATAAGCGCCTACCAGTTCTCCTTGCTGACCATTCTTAGAACACCCTATAAAAAGGCTTGAAATAATCAGAAAACCAAGAAAGTAAATTTTTCTCATACTATTAGTTATAGCAATATCAAAACTATATTTATAGCAATTTTATCGAAAATCATCGATATAAACAATATTTTACCTAAAAAAAACAAATTGAACAATGGAATCAACCAGTCCCTACCCGCATGACTACTTCAAATAATTGTCGTTAAGCTTGTTAAGCGTATTTAACGCTTCGGTTTATCCTTTCGACTCAAAGTAAAACGCATCATCAAAAACATTCACCTCATAGAGGTGAAAAGCCAAGGAGAATAAAAAAACCCCCTCAAGTTAACTTTGAGAGGGTTTCCAATTCAATTTGAATTCAATTATCTTATTTATTAGACTTCTTAATATAATTCTCAATTGCCATAATCATGGAGGGTGCTTCCGGACTTGGAGCTGCAATATCTACAATAAGTCCAGCATCCATCACAGCTTTATGAGTATTTAGTCCAAAAGCAGCAATTCGAGTCTTATTTTGTTTAAAATCAGGAAAATTTGTGTAAAGCGATTGAATACTTGATGGACTAAAAAATGCAATCACATCATAAAAAACTTCAGCAAGATCGGAAAGATCACTCACCACTGTTCTAAACAAAACCGCAGGCGTAACGTCATATCCGTTTTTCTGAAGAAAGTTCATCGTGTCTTCAGTAGCTACATCAGAGCATGGATAAAGGAATTTCTCTGTCGAGTGCTTTTTCAAAACCTCCGCTAAATCAGAAGCAGTTTGCTTTCCGAAAAAGATCTTTCGCTTCCTATATTGAATATACTTTTGTAGGTATAATGCCGTCGACTCCGAAATACAAAAGTATTTTAGATCAGCCGGCACTTCATATCTCATCTCTTCACAAACTCTGAAAAAATGATCAACCGCGTTGCGACTCGTAAATACCACGGCCGTAAAATCTGCTAAATTAACCTTGTCTTTTCTAAAGTCTCTTGCTGCAACACCTTCAACATGAATGAAAGATCTAAAATCAATTTTTAAATTATACTTCTTCGCTAAGTCAAAATAAGGTGATTTTTCTGTTTCGGGCTTTGGCAATGTAACTAGTATACTTTTTACCTTGAGTACCCTATCTTCGTTCTTTTCCTGCATTTTAAATAATTACCGCTTAAAATCCTATTGCCTTGATTAATATTAATATAGGGCAAATTTCGAGGGTGCAAAAGTACAATAATAAATAGACTTTTGAAAATCGATTTTGAGATAAAATAGTAAATCCCGCTCTAATCATCTGAAAAACAAATATAATCAACAACAAAACAATCGCAGTTGCCATATAAAATTTGCCATACGGAGCTGGCGACAAAGCAAAGGCAATTACCAATGGCATGAACAAAAATGATGCATTAAAATAAGTGAGATACAATATAGAAACATATTCATTGATAGGTTTCTGCACTTTAAAAAAGAAGCCTAGCATCTTTAGAACTACAATCTTTAAGGCATAAAGAATCAGAATAGCAATTGAAATACTGATGAATGCTGAAAAGCCGTCCTTCACAAAGCTCAACTCCTTATGGCGTCCAACTAGATAAAAAAATAAGCCAATAGTAAAGCCGAAATGAATAAATAACAATAAAAATTGCCAAGAAGTAAATAAATTTTCTTCCTTATTTACGTTAGCAAGTATCCGGTTGCTAAAAAAAGATTGAACGAGCAGTGTGAGTTGTTTATCAAAAAAATTCTTTAATACAGCAAACAAAATAAGTAGGAAAGCAATTGAAGCGACAATCCATAGGTCCCTTCTTTCAATGGGTTTTCCTTCTTGATATTGAGGAATTTGATCAGCTCGTTTATAATTTTTGACCGCATCTTGCAGATTGAAAAATGGAAATCCAAAAGTTCTCCTAACACTGTCATCATATTGCACTCGCTGTAAAGAATCTAATGTGCGAAGCAAAACGGGGGCTACAGTATCCCGAACACTTTGCTGCTGAATAATTGCAGTGTCTAAATATCGGGCATCCAGTTTGATCTTTTGAGTTAATGAATCAACACCAGGCTGTTGTGCGAAAGTGTAGTGACCTAAAAGAAGAAACAGAATAAGCTTTTGGTACATAGAACAGATTAGATATTAGCCATCGCAAAAATAGTGCTTTATTATTTTGATTTCCTAATCGCTTTATCAAGCACTTATATCAAAGCTTTTTGGAATAAGTTAACACGCAAATCTTACCCTTATATTTAACTTTTTAAGAACAGAGGTAAGGTACCTTAATTAGGTTTTTATCGCCATATCATGTGGAAAAAAATGATCGTTTCAGATTAAGATCGCAACCCATCAATTGGTATTCTAAACTAGACACCTCTATTTAATCTTTTAAACTAACTAGATTACGCAATAAATCACTGCAACCCCGAATAGCAATGTTAATGGCGATAACAAACGGAAATAGAGCGGCTTCAGAACGTCTGCCGCGCTCATAGAGAATGCGTGGTGAATTCTTCTAGGCACAAGATAAAGAACACCAGAGGTTGCTAACATAAACCATCCAAATATCTTGAATATCTCTGGAAATCTTGAATAGTCCGAATAGATGATGATTCCCGCTGCAGGAATCATTCTGAAGGTTATTTCAGCATAATTGATAAAATTGGTACTGCCAGCCTTTCTTAAAGTTTCTCTAGCTTTCTGTGGGGCAAAGAGCATAAGCAATCCTATACAGATAAGAAACAATCCAAAAAGTACCACTACCCATTTCGCGATTAGAATCATGTGGTTCAGCCAATTAATTTCACACTATACCTTTTGACTATAAAGTACCTGAATTGTTACAAACAAGTAACTCCTATCAAGATACAAAAGTAAAGTGATTTAATTCCTTACAATAATACTATTTTTGGCTATAATTGACGAAATGTACACTAATTAATCTTCAATATGCCAGCAGCCAGAAAGACCCCAACTAAATAACTCTTGCATATCTGGATCAATGACGGATTGATGGCAATCTTCTTTTTTGTAATTGGACTGGAGCTAAAACGTGAATTGCTATGTAGGTTAGATGAAACAATGTTTGTTACTTTCGTTAGTGGAAAATCGAGACGAGTAACATTTAAGTAACAACATAGTAAAAGAAAAATTGAAATTATTATACACAGATAATGAACAAAACAACTATAAATTTTACCCTCATTTTAAGTTCATCTAATCAAGGTTCATAACATGGCCGGCATCTATATTCACATCCCATTCTGTAAAAAAGCATGTACTTATTGCGATTTCCATTTTAGCACTTCCTTAAAATATGCTGATGAAATGGTGGATGCAATTTGCAAAGAGATTATGCTCAAAAAAGATCGTCTGCTAGCAGAAACGATTGAGAGTATTTATTTTGGTGGTGGCACTCCTTCTGTATTGCCTGCAAAAGCCTATCAAAAGATATTCGACACCTTAACTTCGTGTTTTACCATTGCAAGCGCTGCCGAAATTACCATGGAGGCAAATCCAGATGATTTAGATGGGCAAAAAATTACAGCCTTAAAGCAGCTACCAATCAATCGCTTTAGCATTGGCATCCAATCTTTTTTTGAGGAAGATTTAGTTTGGATGAACAGAGCACATACCGCAATTGAAGCAGAAAGCTGTATTAAAAGAAGTCAGGATGCAGGCTTTGAGAACTTGAGTATCGACTTAATTTATGGGTATCCTTTATTAACCGACCCAAAATGGTTGGCAAATATTCAACAGGCAATCGAATTAAAAACACCGCATATCTCCGCCTATTCGTTAACAGTCGAACCCAGAACTGCTTTAGCTGCCGCTATTAAAAAAGGCCAGCAAACTGGTCTGGACGATGAGCAAAGCGCCGCTCAATTCCTCATGCTCAATCAGCATTTAACCAAGGCGGGATTTGAGCATTACGAGATCTCAAACTATAGTATGCCAGGTTGCTATGCTGTACATAACACGAATTATTGGCGAGGCGTACCATACTTAGGAATTGGCCCATCGGCCCATGGTTTCAACGGGACTACAAGGTATCTAAATGTCGCCAATAATGCACAATACCTCGCCGCTTTAAATGGCCGCACCCTTCCAGAAACCATTGAAGAATTGTCGATCACGAACCAGTTTAATGAGTATATTATGACAGCTTTGCGTACCCAATGGGGCGTTGACCTTACAAAAATATCAACAGAATTTGGGCAAAAATATACAGCACAAACCTTATCCCAAGCTGCAGAATTTATCGAAAATGGCAAACTTATTAGGCTTGATAATAAAATAATTTTGAGTGAAACTGGAAAACTATTTGCTGATGGCCTGGCTGTGGAACTTTTTACAGATGACGACGATAACGACTTCGTAAGTTGACCGATTCATAACCGACTTCGTAAGTCGACTTATTTTAGGTCGACTTACGAAGTCGAAAAAAAAACCTCGTTCTAAAAATCCAAGCTATTTCTTTCTCCGTATCTGTCTTCATAAAATATAAAACTATGAAGAGAATAATTCTATCTACAATTGTCGTAGTAGCTATGACAATCAGCACTCAAGTGCAAGCACAAAAAAATCCAATGGTTGGCGGCGCAGCAATGTACGCAACAAAAGACATTGTTGATAATGCCGTGAATTCGAAAGATCATACTACTTTAGTTGCCGCCGTTAAAGCAGCCGGTTTAGTAGAAACTTTAAAAAGTGCCGGACCGTTCACCGTATTCGCACCAACAAATGCCGCATTTGATAAACTACCCGCTGGAACAGTAGCTACTCTTGTTAAACCGGAAAACAAAAAAACATTAACAACCATTTTAACCTACCATGTGGTAGCAGGCAAAATGGGCAGCAAAGAAATCGCCGCAGCAATTAAAGCTGGTAATGGAAAAGCAGAATTAACTACCGTACAAGGCGGCAAATTATGGGCTTGGATGGAAGGCAAAAAGTTAATGCTTAAAGATGAAAAAGGGGGAACTTCTATGGTAACAATTAAAGATGTGTTTCAAAGCAATGGTGTAATCCATGTAGTTGACACAGTGCTTATGCCAAAGTAATAAATCGTCTATTTTAATCTGTCTTAAAGAGCCTCCTTAAAAATTAAGGAGGCTCTTTTTGATTATTATCATACTGTTAACATTTTGTAAAGCGAATTATTTTTTTCAAATATTAATTTACATTTTTGTGGTGAGGAAAATAATTTAGATTGTATCCTCGTAAAACATAGACAAACAGCATATGAGTTTCATTTTAAAACCTGTTGACACCGTTGAAACTATTAGCAGAGAAGATTTTAAAAAAAATTACCTCGACGCTAGAAAACCATTGATTATTAAAGGCTTAACCAAAGATTGGCCCGCCAGAGAAAAATGGACAACAGATTATTTAAAGGAAATTGGAGGTGACCTAGAAGTCCCGCTATACGACAATTCTAAAGCAGATCCTTCAAAGCCAATCAATGCGGCAACAGCCCATATGAAATTCGGTGATTATTTAGATTTGATTAAAAGAGAACCTACTGAATTGAGAATCTTCTTCTTCAACTTATTTAAGAAAGTTCCCAGTCTGATAAATGATATTAAAATCCCTAAAGATTTAATGGGCGGCTTTATTGAAAGCATGCCAGCAATGTTCTTTGGGGGATCCAACTCTGTAACATTCTTACATTACGACATCGATTTACCTCATATTTTCCATACCCATTTTGGGGGCCGCAAGCACATTATCCTTTTTGATTATAAATGGAAAGACCGTTTATACTGCTTACCTAACGCTACTTATGCTTTAGAAGATTATAAAGTGGATAACCCTGATTTTGAGAAATTCCCAGCGCTTAAAGGCGTAGAAGGCTACGAAGTATTTTTAGAGCACGGCGACACCTTATTTATGCCTACTGGCATGTGGCATTGGATGAAGTATGTAGATGGTTCATTCTCTTTAAGTTTAAGAGCTTGGGATCAATCTATTTCTCGTAAAATCGCCAGTGTTTGGAGCTTATTTAGACATGGCGCTGTAGACAGCGTAATAAAAATGGCTTTCAAAGAAAAATATGCAGCTTGGCGAGAAAAAGGCGCTGTAAGAATCGCTGAAAGAGCGATGCGTAACGGAAGTCCCAAATAGTCGCCTCGACTTACAGATTTTTAAGTTATCTTCAACTTGAAAATCTGATAATAAGCATGGGTCTCTTCAAAAACAACAATCAAGTTAAAACTGGCCTATACGCAGCAATAGCTGTTTTTTTGGCCTATACCATGATATTCGGTTTCCGAAAATCATTTACCGTCGCCACTTTTGATGGGATCACCATAGCCGGTTATAGCTATAAAACTGTGTTGGTCATCTGCCAGATGCTCGGATATCTCCTGGCAAAGTTCTATGGCATCAAATACATCTCCGAATTAAAACGAACTGGAAGAGGTAAAATTATCTTAATATTAACAGCATTTGCATGGCTTTGCTGGTTGCTTTTTGCCTTAATCCCAGTACCTTATAATATCGTTTTCCTATTCTTAAATGGTTTCCCATTGGGAATGCTTTGGGGTGTTGTATTTTCCTATGTCGAGGGACGAAGGAGTACCGATTTTATTGGAGCCACCTTAGCAGTAAGCTTTATTTTTGCCTCAGGTTTTGTTAAATCTGTTGGCGCTTGGCTGATGGTTAATTTCGGCATTTCCGAATTTTGGGTACCATTTTATACCGGCTTAGCGTTTGCGCTGCCCCTGCTCTTATTTGTTTACTTAATGGAGCAGATACCACCGCCCACAGCAGATGATGTAACCTATAGAGCTGAACGAGTACCCATGTCGAAAGATGACCGACGTAATTTTATCAAAGAATTCCTAGGAGGCCTAATTGCCTGCGTATTAATTTATTGTTTCGCAACTATATTTAGAGACATCAGAGATAATTTTGGAGCAGAGATGTGGAAGGAAATGGGATTCTTTAATCAACCAGCTATTTTTTCTAAAACAGAAACGCCAATTACCTTAATTGTACTTGTCCTAATCGGAAGTATGGTATTAATTAAAAATAATTTTACCGCTTTAAAAACAGCACACTATTTCATCTTAGCAGGCTTCATCTTAGCTGGCACCTGTACAATATTATTCAAAATCAATTACCTATCTCCCATTTGGTGGATGACTTTAGTAGGATTAGGTTTATATATGGTTTATATCCCCTTTAATGCAGTATTCTTTGATAGGTTAATCTCAACCTTCAAGTACACAAGTAACGTTGGCTTCCTAATCTACATTGCCGATTCCTTCGGCTATGTGGGTAGTATTGGCGTTCTCATGAGTAAAGAAATTTTTAAGATACAACTTAACTGGGTTACCTTTTTCTCAAATAGCGTGGTAATTCTCTCCATCGTTGGGGGTCTAATTACCTTGTTTTCACTGGTATATTTTACGAAGAAATATCAAAAATTAACCACTTTGTCATCCCGAGCTGCTTAACTACTATGATCAACCACAACCTTCCAAATACCATCAATTTTACGAAGCAATAAAGTGAAATACCCCTTTGGTTCGTCTTTTTCACGTTTCAAATGCCAACTTCCTAGTACAAAGGCTTGATCTTTCGCAATGAGATTAACCTTTTTAATGCCAAAAGTCAAAAATCCCATAGCTGCTTTGTCTGGATATCCCTTTTCATAATTCTCTAAGGTTTTTTGCCAGCCATAGGTAGGTCCATTCTTTCCTACAAACAATAAACTATCGCTTTTCCAATAACCTTGCATATAAGCCTTTACATCGCCTTTATTCCAGTCACTACGCTGTTTTTCCAATACGTTTAAAATCGCTTGTTTATCACTCACTTTCTGGGCATGCACCGATACAGTAACTATTAAAAATAAAAGGATTGAAATTTTCTTCATGGCTAAATTATTGATAAAACAAATCTACTAAAACATTCTAATTTCTATGCTCGCAAAAAGTTCGTCGCTCGTCGCTCCAGCCGAGCAAATATGACATCCCGCTTAAAATACTTCTATCCTAAACTTTTACCTTCGATATTCCGTTAATACCCTAATATGAGAGGTTTTCATTTTTCTGATTTTACGCCTGATGAGCGCCCGAAAGGGGGCTTCGATGAAATGCTGAAGCTTTTTACCGAATTGCTAAACTATACTGCGGGAGATGCAGGTGAGGCCTTAGCATGGATGAATGAACTGGACAAACAATACAAGTTTACCAATAACGACTATGCCATGGGCGATTTCATGGATGACTTAAAAGAAAAAGGATACATCAAAGAAGAAAACGGAGAAGTTAAAATCACAGCCAAAACAGAACAAACCATCCGCAAATCGGCATTAGAAGAAATTTTCGGAAAATTAAAAAAAGCCGGAAAGGGAAATCACAATAGCAATATCTCTGGAATTGGTGAAGAGAAAAATGCAGACAGGAGAGAATTTTCCTTTGGCGACAGTTTAGACCAGATCGACATGACAGCTTCCATCCAAAATGCGCAAATTAACCATGGCATTGGAAATTTTACTTTAACAGAACGTGATTTAGAAGTAGAAGAAAAAGACTATAAAACCCTAACTTCCACTGTGCTCATGATAGATATTTCCCACTCGATGATTTTATATGGGGAAGACCGGATTACGCCAGCAAAGAAAACAGCGATGGCATTAGCGGAACTTATTAAAACAAAATATCCAAAAGATACGCTCGACATCGTAGTATTTGGGAATGACGCTTGGCCAATCACCATTAAAGACCTTCCGTACCTCCAAGTTGGCCCCTACCATACCAACACCTTGGCAGGATTGGAATTGGCAACCGATTTACTCAGACGACGAAAAACACATAATAAACAAATCTTCATGATCACCGATGGCAAACCTACCTGCCTAAAAGAAAATGGGAGATATTATAAAAATAGCATGGGATTAGATCGCAAAGTAATTGGAAAAACCTTAAATATGGCTGCACAATGCAAACGTTTAAATATTCCAATCACCACCTTTATGATTGCTCAAGACCCCTATCTTCAGCAGTTTGTAAGACAGTTCACCCAAATAAATGGAGGTAGGGCATTTTATAGTTCTCTTACCGGTTTGGGAGAATACATTTTTGAAGATTATATTAAGAACAGAAGAAAAACATTTAAGTAAATAATGATAGAAATAACAACACTAGGCCAATTAAAAGCCAGCAACTATACATCATTAAGCGTTAAAGACGAACTGCGAAAAAACCTGATCAAGCAGCTACAAAACAAAGAAGCTGGCTTTGAAGGCATTTTAGGTTATGATGAGACGGTAATTCCCGAATTACAAACAGCTATTCTATCTCGTCACAATATATTATTATTGGGTTTGCGCGGACAAGCGAAAACACGTATCGCCCGTTTATTAGTAAACCTATTAGATGAATACATTCCCTATGTTGCTGGCAGCGAGATATTCGACGATCCTTTGAATCCGATTTCCTGGTTTGCCAAAAATGAAATTACACAAAAAGGTGATGAAACGCCAATCTTATGGCAACACCGCAGCGAACGTTATACCGAAAAATTGGCAACGCCCGATGTAACAGTAGCCGATTTAATTGGCGATGTAGACCCGATTAAAGCCGCCACACTTAAGTTAACATATAACGATGAGCGAGTAATCCATTTTGGACTTATCCCAAGAGCCCATAGAAGTATTTTTGTCATCAATGAGCTGCCCGATCTACAGGCAAGAATTCAGGTTGCCTTATTTAATATGTTACAAGAAAAGGATATTCAAATCAGAGGTTTTAAGCTCCGTTTGCCTTTAGATATTCAGTTTGTGTTTACCGCAAACCCTGAAGATTACACCAATCGTGGCAGTATTGTAACACCATTAAAAGACAGGATAGAAAGCCAAATCTTAACACACTATCCGAAGACAGTAGAGATAGCTAAAAAAATTACTTTTCAGGAAGCGAAACTTAGTACTGAACAGCGCTCCCAAATTGAAGTAGATGGCCTGATTAAAGACTTAGTAGAGCAAGTAGCTTTCGAAGCCCGAAAAAGTGAATTTATCGATCAAAAGTCGGGCGTTTCAGCACGCCTAACCATCTCTGCCTATGAAAACTTGGTGAGCAATGCTGAGCGAAGAATGCTGATCAATCACGAACAAACTACCTTTGCTAGGTTAGCCGATCTAAGTGGAATTATTCCGGCAGTTACCGGTAAAATAGAATTAGTCTATGAAGGCGAATTAGAAGGACCTGCGAAAGTAGCACATACTTTAATTGGCAAATCAATTAAACATTTATTTGCCAGATACTTCCCCGACCCCGAAAAAGCGAAGAAAAGCAGAAACGCCAATCCCTACAGCAAAATAACCGAATGGTTTACGGAGGGTAATACCCTCGACATTGGAGACGAGTTAACCCTCCCGGCTTACAAAAAAGCTTTGCTAGAAGTTGATGGACTTCAAGAAGTTGTGCAAAAATTTCATCCCAAGTTAAGCGAAAACCAAAGCTTATTATTAATGGAATTTGTACTTCATGGCCTAGCCGAATTCTCACAGCTAAGCAAAAACTACCTAAACAGCGGCTTTGGCTTTTCAGATATGTTTGATAGTCTTTTCAATGTAGATTTAGCCGACGAGGACGAATGAGATCTTACTTGTTATTCGTCATATGCTTACTAGTATTGTTATTGGATTTTTACTGTTATAAAGCAATCATAAATTCTTTCACAAAATGGTCTGCCAAAGTAAAAAGAAACTTTACTATAGCGTGGTGGACATTCAACATCTTACTGATCATTGGTGTCTTTGCTGCCATATTTCTAAACTTATTCCTAACATTAAGAGCAGTTATCCTGGTTGCTTTCTTCTTGTCGGCCGTTGCAAAAATGTTTATGCTCCCATTTTTCGTGGTAGATGATATTAGACGGGGAATTAATAAACTTAGTGGCTTCAGTAAAACCAAACAACAAACTGACCAGCAAACCAAAAACCTAACCAACAAACCAACAAACGACCTCATCAGTCGCTCCGCTTTTTTAACAAAAGCCGGTCTGGTAGCCGCCGCAGTTCCTTTAAGTTCTCTCAGTTGGGGCATCGTATCAGGAGCGTATGACTATCACGTCAAGCGTGTTAAACTCGTATTACCAAATCTTCCAAAAGCATTCGACGGCATCAAATTAGCGCAAATATCAGATATCCACTCGGGCAGCTTTTACAATAAAACAGCCGTGCAAGGTGGTGTAGATTTATTACTGGCAGAGAAACCCGATCTTATTTTTTTCACTGGCGATCTTGTCAATAACTTAACCAGCGAAGTTTCCGAATACCAAGACATTTTTGCTAAAATAAAAGCTCCCTTAGGTGTTTATTCCACGTTAGGTAATCATGATTATGGAGATTACTATTTTGGCAAAGAAAGCTCCCCTGCAAAAATAAAAAACCTGCAAGACATGATTAAAACCCATAAGTTAATGGGCTTCGATCTGCTAATGAATGAAAACAGGAGATTAAAAGTTAATGGGGAGGAAATTGGAATTTTAGGTATCGAAAACTGGGGAATGGGACGCTTCCCTAAATACGGAAAAATGGATCAGGCCGTACAAAACACAGAAGATTTACCCGTAAAACTGTTGCTATCGCACGATCCCTCGCATTGGAGAGGGGAAATACTCGAAAAATACCCTGACATTGATGCCATGTTTAGTGGTCATACACACGGAATGCAATTTGGAGTGCGTTTAAAAGAATTTCAGTGGAGCCCTGTGCAGTATATTTATAAAGAATGGGCAGGCTTATATCAAGCGCAGCAACAACAGCTTTACGTAAATGTAGGTTATGGCTTTTTAGGATATCCAGGTCGTGTAGGAATTTTGCCAGAAATTACGATATTTGAGTTAAAGCGATCTTGATATCGACTTATGCTTAATTTTTAATTGATGGTAAAAAGAGCATTTTTTTCTGTTTTGGATTTTCTGCTTTTTAGCAATCTTTTCATTGCTTTTTGCGCTGTCGCTCAAGGCTTGGTTACTTATTATCTCCTTAAGGTCCCGGCAGACAAATATGTATTAGCTTTTGTCTTCTTCTCAACCTTACTGGTCTATAATCTGAGCATGCTCTTAGCAAAACCAAAAGAGCCTCATAAATCACCCTTTAAAAGAGTTAGATGGATTTTTTCACATCACCGTTTAATTATCTCTATCACTTTAATTGCCACACTTTGCATCATTCCAATTACCTTACTATACCTCAGTATCCAGGCAAAATTGCTAATGAGCTTTGTCGGAATCATTGCCATAGCCTATAACCTTCCTTTTTTAAGTGTCAACCAAAAGAAAATTGGGTTAAGGAATTTACCCGGTATAAAATTATTTCTAATTGCCTTTGTATGGTCGGTAAGTTGTGTTTTACTACCCATTGTCGAACTGGAAAATAACTATGGCATTTCTGTATCCCTCGGCGAAACTTTATTATTAGTGGCTAAACGCTTTCTGTTTATTTGCGCGATAACTATTCCGTTTGATATCAGAGATCTATTCCAAGATAAGCTTTACGAATTAAAAACTATTCCGGTAATGCTAGGCGAAAAAAAAGCCTGGATCTTTTGCCAGGCTTTATTAGGTGCTTATCTTATCTTATTAATTTTGTTTACCAAAACCATTAATCTGGATGTTGTAGGTCTTGCCCTAACCATTTTTTTAACAGGATGGTTAATTTTCAAATCAAACCTCAAAAGAAACGAATATTATTATTTCTTTTTTCTTGACGGAACAATGTTATTGCAATATATAATCTTGTGCGGTTTAAGTTTTATTTAACTCGTACAACTTACAACGCACAAATCTCCTACCCCGCATTAAACCGGTAACCAATTCCTCTAACCGTTTGTAATAATTGCGGGTTATCTGGATTTAGTTCAATTTTTTTACGCAAACGTACAATGTGCATGTCTAAAGTTCTGGTATTTACGTCCGAATTGTAACCCCACACTACTAACATCAGTTCGTCCCTATTTATCACTTTATTCGGGTTACGCAAAAAGTATAAAAGAATACGGTTTTCTAAAATGGTTAATTCTATTTTCTTTCCATCACGAAACAACGTGTGAATATTCGGATGATGCTCCATGTTTCCAAAACGATGGATTTCCGATCGATCATTGTTCAATAAAAACTTAACCTTACTATCTAACATTGCTACCAGTACATCCATGTTAAAAGGCTTCGTAACATAATCAGAGGCCCCAAAGTTATACGCATCAATTTTGTCAACATCTTGTGCCTTTGCAGTCATCATTATAACCAATCCTTCATAGCCGGCTTTTCTCACTTCCGAACAAACTTCCGCACCTTCCTTACCAGGCAACATCCAATCTAATAATACAATGTCTGGCTTTTCAGTCATAATTGTCTGCACAGCGGTTAAACCATCGCTATTTTCGAGCACCTGATAACCCTCAGCCTGTAAACGGTGAACTACTAAAAATCTAAGATTTTCATCGTCTTCTACGATTAATATTTTTATTCCCTTCGACATCTTTAATTATTTATATATGGTAGTACTATTTTAAATTCTGATCCCTTATTTACCGTACTTCTAACAGAAATTTCACCGTTCATAAAGTTAACTAGTTCTTTACAAAAGGCCAAACCCAAACCTACACTCCCATTTTGGTTGTATCGGTTTTGAATACGGTAAAACTTTTTAAAGATATTATTTATTTCTGATGATGGAATACCAATACCAGCATCTTTAAACCGCAATACTACTTTGTCTTTGATCAACCTAGCAGTAATGTGCAGTTTTTTCTGCCCCTCATTCGAATACTTATAAGCATTCTCGGCCAGGTTATCAAATAAGCTCCCTAATAGTACCGGATCGGCTATAAACGTCTTAAAACCATAAATTTCATAGGTAAAATCAAAATCCGGATGTTTTAGCTTATGAACTTCTATGGTGCTTTCTATAAAGTCCTCAATATTTATTTCATCTCTATTTAAGGTAATCGCTTTATTTTCTATTTGAGTAAAAGCTAATAGCTTATTCATTAAACCATTGAGCTTATCGGCTTCCTCATCTAAAATTTTACCATATAACTGCTGCTCCCTTTGCGTTAAGCTCGTAGCGCTTTTAATATTGTTTCCTGCAATTTTAATGACGCTCACCGGTGTTTTAAACTCGTGGGTAAGATTGGTTACAAAATCATATTGGAGTTTAAACATCTTATGGTTAACATTTAAATTGCGGTAAATCAAAAACGCTACCAGTACCAAAACACCATAAAATAGAAACAACACAGCAGCTATTGGTAAAAAGTAGCTAAAGATTTCCTTTTTCACAAAAGATTTAGATGAAATAAAATAGAGCTTATAATCCGAGAATGGACCCCCGAGCGTAATCTCGCCAGTGATATTATCAGATGAAGTAACCAGAGGATCATAACTAATCGGTTCAATTCTAACGTCCTGATACAACAGCGGCCTCGTATTCTTTATTTTTATCTTGGTTTGATCGAGCTCAAATGAAAACATGTCCAGCTGATATACCGGATTGGAAGCCAGTTTTGTAGTAACCATACGCTTGTAGGTTTTCAGCAACTCAAAGCTTGGAATATTAAAATAATCGATACGGTTAGTTTGTACATTCGTAAAATTGCTAAATAATTCTTCCGGTGATGGAACCTTAGTGGTGTCTAGTTTTTGGATAAAAGTAATCAGCTTTAACGAAAGTGTGTTAAAATCTCCTGGTTTCAACAGATGGCGAGTTTCATCTTCTCCAAAAATCTTAATAGAGTCTTTGGGTACATCATGCCCAAACTGATACACATTCTTCATGCCTATCGTAAAGTCTCCTGCGTTTACGCCATATCCCTCATACTTTATATTCTTTACTTCCGTATCATAAAAAGTAACCTTAGATACAAATGGATAATCCCTTAAAATGGTATCCACAAATCTTGTCGCGGTAGCAGAATCTAAATATCCATTATAAAAAGAGATTTCTTGTAGTTTATTCAAGAAGAAGTCATTGTATGGTTTGATGCTTTCTTCCAGCACATTAGCTTTCGCTGATACAAAATCATTCTCAATATTTTTTTTGCTAAAATTAAAAGCTAGAAAAAGCGACAGTACAAATACCAACGAGATCAGTACAATAAAAGTAACAATCAACGAGAAGTTCTTCCGATAACCACTATCCTTTTCTGAAGCCATTTTATTCGAATTGCTTATTTCTTCTTCAAATTGCTTTCTAAAAATTGCTCAAGTGCAGCATACACCTTTTGCCTGCTTTCTTCCCGGTTAATCGAGAAAGGAGAGTCTTCTTTTTCGTGGTAAGTAACAGGTATATTCCGTTTTTTTAGCTCTTTCACTAACCGTATTGCGTCACTAGGGTTAATCCTTGGATCTTTAATATTTTGGGTGATAAAAATAGGCACATTAATTTTATCAGCATGAAAAACTGGTGAAGCCTGTCGCATGTAATCCGCATCAGTTTCCGGATTTCCCACAATGTCGTAATACATCTGCAAATTAGATCTAAAATATGGAGGAATAGAAATCAAGTAATTAAATAAATTAAGCACCCCAGAATTTGAAGCTGCACACTTATAAAGCTCCGGGCTTTTAATAGCACTATTCAATGCAATAAAGCCGCCGAAGCTTGTGCCATAAATAGCTATTTTCTGTGGATCAGCTATTTTCTGGGTAATCAACCACATTACTCCATCATCAATATCATCCTGCACTTTCCCTCCCCACTGTTTAAAGCCTGCGGCATAAAAATTCTTCCCATAGCCCGATGAACCTCTATAGTTTACTTGAAAAACAGCATACCCTCTATTTGCTAAAAACTGGGTTTCGGCATTAAAGCCCCAGGTATTTCTCTGACCCGGACCATTATGCGGGATCACGACTACTGGTAAATTCTTACCATCAGAGTTTAATGGTAAAGTTAAATAGCCATTAATTTCTAGTCCATCTCTTGAGGTATATTTAATGGGCTTCATCTCACACATCTGTGTTTCGTCGATCGCCGAATTAATATCAGTTAACTTTTTCAGCTTACCACTCTCCGCTGTGTACAAATAATAGGAACCTGGATTGCGATCTGTAAAAGTTCTTACTACAAATATCTTCTCATTTTTATCTCTATCAATAATCCTATATTCAGTATTAGGCACTAGTTTATCCAGCTTCTGATAAAAAGATCTTGCATTTGCATTTAGATAATGTTTTTGTTTCTTCCAACTTTCATAAACCACATAATCCATTTCTCCTCTGTTTTTTGAGTACTGCGCATCAACCGCATTAAGCGTATCATTTGCAAAAAGCACACGTCGTTCCTTGCCAGTTAAACAGTCCAATTCTACCAAAGCAGATTTATCTCTATCAACATCAGAAATAACATACATAATGTTCGGTTCGCTTTCCGAGAATGCAATAGGCCTTAAGGTAGTCTTAAAATTGATAGTAACTATGGGTTTAAATGGTTGATCCTCACTTTGTCTAATCAGCAATGTCTCTTTTACACCATCGCTTGACGAAGCTAATCTCACTTTTCCTTTGCTATCAGTCATCCAACCCGTAATATTACCAGGGTTCCGACTTACCATCTGCATTTTACCATCTCTCACGTTTAATCTATAAACATCAGAAACCGTTGAATCTCTTTTATTAGAAAGTACCAGCAGGTATTTATTATCGATAAGTTTATCTTCTAAAATCCTAATCCGTGCTTTTTCATTTACACTTAATTGTCTCTCGTTTTTGCCTTCCTTGTTAATGATAAAAAGATCCGCTTGATATCTTTCTCCCACCTTTTCTTTATAATAAATCAACTCGTCATTACTTACCCAAGAATAAAAGCTGATATTTTTTTCAATTAGCTTTGTCAGTTGCGTTAATTTTCCAGTGTTTAAGTCTTCAACAAAAAGATTTTGTTTTTTGTCCTGCAATTTTAAATAAGATATGCTTTCACCGTTTGGAGAAAGACGATAGGTAGCTTTATCCTGCGACTTAAAAAAATTGTCCACAGGTATCACGTTCACTTTATTTTTTTCCTTACAGGCAAGGAATAAGGTAATTAATATAAGTCCTATATATTTCTTCGCAATCGTCATATTATTTCGTAGGGCAAAAATACGTATCCCCAGTATGGAAAAGCCATTAAACATTAACATTGTTACTTTATAAAATTGGCATTTCCAACTCAATGTAAGAAGATTGCACTTTATTCAAATAAAATATGAGTAACAATTAGAATACGCTGTTACAATTTCGCTATTTTAGCAATAGTATTGTTTTATACCATCATTGACTAATTTTTTTTTAAAAAAATCAATTTTAAAAACCTGCTATGCTACTGAAGAAATTAAGCTTATTTATCCTTTTTAGCTTTTCGTTTTTTTTCCTTCAAGCGCAAGACCGTGCCAATGAGGCACTTGCTTTCCAGTATTATCAGCAAGCTGAATATGAAAAAGCTGCGGTTTTATTAGAAAAGCTTTTTAATGAAACAAAGGATGACAATTATTTTGAGCTTTATTTCACCTCCCTCATTAAAATAAAAAAGTATGCAGAAGCTGAAAATATCATTAAGAAATTGATTCCACAATCCCCCTTAAAAACGCAATATCCTATTGCTTTGGGAAGAGTTTATTTAGAAAGCGGTCGCACAGCCGAAGCAAATAAGATCTTCTTGGATGTGATTAGCAAGGTGCAAAAAAATGAGTTTAGTATCAGAGAACTGGCCAATCATTTTTATCGCTTTGAAGCCTATGATATGTCAATCAGTACATTTTTACAAGGAAGAAAGTTATTAAATGACGACCAGGCGTTTATTTATGAACTCATCAGCATTTATCGTTTCAAGAAAAATAAAATAAAATTAATAGAAGAATATATCACTGTTCTTAGTACAACTCCGCAATTATTGCCCCAGGCACAAAATGCTTTTTCATCTGTATTTGAAAGCAATAGCGATTACCAACTACTGCAAACTGCCCTGCTTAAAAAGATCCAGAAAGAACCCGACACAGAGGTTTTTAACCAGTTATTTATCTGGCAGTTCTTACAACAGCAGCAATATGACATGGCATTGAGGCAATTAATTGCACAAGATAAGCGCATTAAGGACGAGGGGGCGCTACTGTTCAATACTGCAAATACCTTTATCGCTAACGAAGCATATTCAACCGCCATTAAGGCATATGAATATATTTTAACCAAAGGAAAAGAAAACCCCTATTATTTGCCAGCCAGAATTCACCTTGTTAACACCAGATTTCAATTGGCAATCAACGGTAAATATGAAACCCAGGAAATCAGTCTTTTGGCAGATCAATATAAAAGCATTTTAGAGGAGTACGGGAAAAACTCGCAGACTTTATTTGCGCTCCAACGATGGGCTTATTTGCAGGCCTATTATTTAAATGATATTAAAAAAGCAGAAGCCGCTTTAGAAGAATGCCTTACTATTCCAGGAATCGCCTCAATGGATATTGGAAGGATAAAATTGGAACTTGGAGACACCTATATCCTCACTCAACAACCCTGGGAAGCCGTTTTAACTTATGAACAGGTAGCAAAACAGTTCGAGAATCAACCGATCGGTAATGATGCTAAATTCCGCTCTACCAGGCTGGCCTTTTACCAGGGCGATTTTAATTATGCTAAATCCCAAGCAGATGTTTTAAAAGCGTCAACCTCCCAGCTCATTGCAAACGATGCGCTTAACTTAAGCCTGTTAATTTCTGATAACCTGCAAGCTAAAAATGATAGTCTTGCACTATTAATGTATGCTAAAGCAGAAATGATCCAATTTAAAAACAGACCCGAACTCGCCTTGTCAAAATTAGATAGTATTCCCCTATTATACCCCAATAATAGTTTAGCAGATGATATCTTAATGGCCAAAGCCAAAATTTTCCTAAAAACCAGCGAATGGGCCAAAGCTGTTGAAGTGCTGAAAGATTTGATCGACTCCCATAACGATAGTATTTGGATTGACGACGCTTTATTTACTTTAGCCGATTTATATGAAAAGAAATTAGATGACGTGGCCCAGGCTAAAATATTGTATCAAAAATTAATGAGCAATTATCCCGGTAGCATGTTCAATGCTGAAGCTCGAAAAAGATTTAGAAATTTACGAGGCGATAACCTGGGTTGATTGGTTAACCAAATTAATTACCTTTGCAAAATGCTATTATACAATGTAACCGTAATAATCGAAGATGCTGTTGCCGACGAATGGCTTCAGTGGATGAAAGAAATACATGTCCCAGAGGTTTTGGCAACCGAAAAATTTGTTTCTAATCGCTTATTAAAAGTAGTAGATTCTCCTAATGAAGGTACGACTTTTTGCTCCCAATATATTGCCGAAACCCTTGAAGATTATGAGGATTATCAGGCAAATTTCGCTCCAGCTCTACAAGCTAAGGTACAAGCGAAATTCGAAAATAGATTTGTTGCCTTTCGTTCACTAATGGAGTTTATTGATTAATATGCAATTTATAGACACCCCCATTAAAGATCTATTTGTAATAGAGCCTAAGTTATGGAATGATAGCAGAGGTTATTTCTATGAAAGCTATAGTGCTAAACTCTTCGAAGAAAAAGGGATTGAGGCTAATTTTGTACAAGATAATCAGAGTTTATCGCAAAAAGGCACGCTAAGAGGTTTACACGCCCAACTACCTCCTTTCGCACAAGGTAAATTGGTTAGGGTTTTACAGGGTAGTGTGCTGGATGTTGCCGTTGATATCAGAAAAAACTCTCCTACTTACGGGCATCATTTTACAATTGAATTAAGCGGTGAAAACCATAAACAACTATGGGTTCCACCAGGATTTTTACACGGCTTTTTAACGTTAGAAGATCAAACCATCTTTACTTACAAAGTCACTAATTATTATCACAAAGGTTCAGAGTTCGGTGTAAGCTGGAACGATCAAGATCTTCAGATCAATTGGCGAAATTCATTGAAAGAAAGTGATTTCTTACTATCAGAGAAAGATTTAGCATTACCCAACTTTAAATCCTTAGAAAGCCCTTTTTAACACCCCAGCTACTTCTTGATCAAATCATACAGCTCATCCAATTTCGGAGAAAGCACAATCTCTATCCTACGATTTTTACTTCTGCTTTCTGCAGTGGCGTTAGAACCAAGGGGTTGAAATTCTCCTTTACCAGTGGCGGTCATTCTCACACTTTCAACACGTTGCTCTTCCGTTAAAAAGCGTACTACCGAGGTCGATCTCAGCACACTTAAGTCCCAATTATCTTTAATCTGCCCCAGATTGTTGATTTTCTGAGAATCGGTATGACCCTCAACAGCGATATTTATTTCAGGCTGTTGCTTTAACACGTTTGCAAGTTGTGTTAGGGCTTGTTTCCCTTTTTCGTCAATAATGATACTTCCCGATGGGAATAATAATTTATCGGTAAGCGAAACATACACTTTGCCGTTCTTAATTTCTACAGTTAAACCATTTTTTGTAAAGCCCAATAATGCTTCCTGCAATTTCGCCTTCAATTGATTGGTTGCCTCATCACGTTTACGCAGAATCTCTTCCACCTCTTTCAAGCGTTGCTCACGCTTTTTTAAATCCTCCGATAGTTTATCAAGGTTGCCCGAAAGTTTATTAATCTCTGAAGAGCTATTGCTACGTAATTTATTATAATTAGCATCCATATCCGCATATTGTGCCCGCAAATCTGCCAATTGTGAACTAAGTCCGGTAGTATCTTTCCTTAACCTGGCAATTAATTGTTCTAAACTTTCACTTTTTAACTGCGACTCGGTCCACCCAGTATTTAGCGAATCCTGTTTAGCCAATAAGGCTTTATATTTTTTGGGCGATAAGATTACGCAAGAACTAATAATTGATGCTAGAAGAAAGATAGATAGTGCTAAGAAAGTGTTTTTCATTTTATGGTAATTAGTGGTCTACCGCTTTTCTCAAAAATAAAACAAATGGTTGTATAATTTCGAAAGCAGTTTTCAACTTATTAACGATGGTTGGCTTAAAAAATTCTTTCTCATCTATTTTATATATAGCAATAATGCTTTTTAATTTTAATAACTCAATTTGAGGATGATCAATTTCATAGCCTTTTGGTGCTTTTTTCAATTTATCTTCCTCGCTTAATGTATAGGTATTTCTAAAATCTGGTGCGTTAATGATTGCTACAAACTCCGAAGCGTTGTAGTCAATTTCCTCTCTGATCATTTTTAGCACTTGCGTCTCAGGCTGCCAAAAGCCCACGCCAAAGAAACAGCTTCCCGGTTGTATGTGAAGATAATAACTTGGTGTGTGAGGCCCATATCCCTTTACATCGAAAGCGAGGCCATAATTCTTCTTATAAGGATCTTTGTTTTTACTGAAGCGAACATCCCTATAAATCCGCATAAGTACTTTCTTAGGCTCCGTATCTGCCGAGTATTGTGGGTCTATAGCCGAAAACTCTTTAATTAACAGAGCTATCATCTCTAATAAATCAGCCTTTGCATCTTCATACAACTGCTTATTTTCAGCAAACCACTCCCGGTTGTTATTTTGGGCTATTAACTCAAGAAACTCGAAGGTCTTTTTATTTAACATAACTTCAATTGTTTAAACTCATTCACGGTCAAAAGTTGCATTATATTTTATTTTTGGCGATAACCAATGCAATAAAATTATACGCGAATATCGATAATTGAATGGTGATAACAATAAAGAGACGATTAAAATAGAGACTACATAAATCCAAATAGCATCAAAATCTAACCTGCCTCCCGACAAGTAATAGGTTGCAAAACCGGCCGCGATCATTTCGGCCATATTCATCGCATAACTCACATACATAGCTGCATAAAAATAGCCTGGCTCTATTTCAAACCGTTGCTTACAGTGGCTACAGCTATAATTAGTCCGCTGAATATTAAACCCGTAAATAGTGCCAGTAAATATGTCGCCTCTTCTACATTTAGGGCATTTCCCCTTTATAAGTGCGTACAACTTGGTTGTTTTCTTCATTTTGGCTAAGGTTAGCCCTAAGAAACAAGCGTTTTTTTACGGTAATTACGATACCATAATAAGCCTATGCCTGCGATCAAAATATAAGGGAATACTAATAGATAAATAATGCCGTCATTAAGGCCTTTACCTTGCGTGTTACCATTTTTAGTTCCCTGTTCGGCACTAATGGTACACATAGAGCATTGCGCATTTGCTTGAGGAACAATAGCAAATGTTGAAACCAGGATAAATAGTATAAAAATTACACGTTTAAACATGAAGGCAAATATACGGATTAACTTTTGCGAGATATAAACATTATGTCATAAAAAATCCCTTTTACGCCCTGCCTTAATTTTCACACAGAAATAGAAAGTTCGCTTTTATCTCCCAATTCTTTGCCTATTATTAAATTATCATCTTCTCGTCAGGTAATATCTTCAGAACCCCTAGCCCCCCTTTGTAGCAGGACGACATCCTTAAATAGGCATCGGAAACGACGAATATCATACTCAAAGGCAGGTCGCATACAGCCTAAAAGCAATGGTACACCTCTAAAAAAAGGAGCAGAAAATCATTTTTCTACTCCTTTCTGTGCGACTTTTCGTTACCTCCCTTATTAGTCAAGGAATTTAAGGGACAACTAACAATTACAATTGCCCATAAATAAATGAATTTGAGTTGCCTGTACGATACAGACCACCAATATTTGTAACTGCTGGATTACTACTTACTACCCAGTCAATTTTGAAGGGACCTGTAAGCATATAATCAGCTAAAGGTTTAATCTGAGCCGCCCTTGTTGGCCAGTTTACATTGGGAATAGGGTTATCTCCGAGTGTGATTATATCACCAACTTTAGTATAGGTATAGGCTGCAGAGGCGACAAATGCCGAACTTCCTGAAGTATAATTAACCTCTACCGTGAAAGTACTATTACTTGATAAAATAAACGCTGTTGATACAACTGCTCTACCCGAACTAATGAAGAGTGCGAGCATTTGATTGTAGACTGCCGTGAACTCAGAATTTACTCCCGCAACTAAGCCCGTATTAGGGATAGTAATTCTCTTGTAAGGGAAAGTTGTCGGGAAACCAAACAAAGCAGCTAAAGGAGTTAAAGGTGTAGGGTTTGACTTAATTACATATTCAACTCCATGATCATCATAAAATGCCATAGTTGCATTATCCTTAAATGTAACTTTAACCATCTTCACTCCATTTATTAACAAACCCGTACCCAATAAATCAATTCCATTTAATGTATAAGCAAATTTACCAGTACCTGCCAAAACTTCTCCCGAGGGTGCAAGTCCAGACAATTCTATTCTTTTACCTAATGTTAAACTATTTGTCGTATTAATTGAAACCCCGATCTTCGCTAGTTGAGCTCCCCCACCTGTTTCTATATAAGGATTTTTGATACCAATGAAAAAACCGTTAACCTTATCAATTGCCGTTTTATACCCTCCTGCTTCGTAGGCAGCCTTTTGGGCTGCTGTAGCTTTTACCATTGCTAATGTTTGTCCATATTTTTTACCTTTAAAAATCATGCTGTCAGCCGTGCTTCTTAAATGTAAAAACTCTAGATCACTTTTGAATCCTGAACCTGCTGCTCCACCAAAAACAGCTGGTACAGGGTCTGCCAACATAGAAATATAATTAAACGTATCAAAAATTAACTCGGTCCCTAATACCGTTTTAAGTCTATAAGTTGAAGCCATACTAGTTCCAATTGAATTTGTATTCAAATCCGCGTACATCTTAACGTTTTCATTGGCATCAAAATTCATATAAAACCCGTATCCACCACCCGCCTGCGTAGGCAGTGTGGCGATCCATCCGTTTGCTGAGCTTAATAGATTTGTTCTTACCTCAGTTATCGATTGAGTTAGTCTTACTTCAGGTTTTTCATCAAAAATTAGTATTTCCGACTCTTTACAGCCAGTTAAGACTAGCAATACTGTACATAATATTATTAATTTCTTCATATCATTATTTTAGTGTAATAGGTCCGTAAAAATAATTTGTCGAGGCTCCACTCACTGAAAAACCCGCAAAAGTTCTATAAAGTGGGCTCGTTGGGCCAATGCCCGACGGCAACCAAGAGGCGATAAATGTCCTATTCGTTAAATAAGGCAACATGTAAGTTTCAAACGCAGGTAACGTAGCTGAGTTTTGACCGTTGTTGTATGTTGTCCCCGTTCCTTCCGGCATAACTTTCTGGAATGTTATCTCGCCTGTAGTCGTATTCACATTATAAGTAAAATTGTAGTCTGCATTTAAAGTAGAAGTCCCACTAACGTATTCAATTCTAAAAGTCATAGTAGTTCCACTTGTAAATATAAATTGGAAGTTCTGCAATACGCGAGGCGCAACAATCATTGCTTTATAGTTATTAAACAAGGTGGTAAAGGCCGCAGAAGCCCCATAAGTGGCATAGTGTGTAGCGCCAGGATCATAAACTAAGGTATTTACCTTATTGCTCTTTAAATAAATAGGAAAAGTCGAACTAACATCAACTGGATCTGTAGCCCCATAAACCGTTTTTAAAACTGCCTGGACTTCATTTTGCAAAGCTTTAAAATCGATATTATAATAATCTTTATAATACCCGTATACCAATTTTTCTTTCTCTCGTAATTTAGCCGCTGCGGTTACGTTTGTGGTTGACAAAAAGTTTTCAAAATAAACCTGACCTTCTACTAGTAAAAAAGCCACCATTTCAGCAAAATCCTCACCAAAAGAACTTCTTGAATATTGCGAAATAAAGCCCAACTCTTTCGCCACGGCTGCTGTATTTGCTGATCCGGTCCAATCTGCAGAGTATTCAGCTTTCGATATTTGCTCAAAAGCCGGCGGGATAATGATATTCTGATTCAAGATGTGCGTAAATTCATGATGTATAGTTCTTATTTTTCTTTTTACATCACTGGCGCTGCTAAAATTCAAGCTGTTCAATTCATATAAAATTACTGTCCTACCTGCGTCGGCAGATCCTAATGTAATAGAACCATTCGTGTTATAAGAAGGAGATCCATAGAGTACGAATTGTTTAGGTGTATAGGTCTTAATAAAAGTCTTTCCTCCTATTTTTTCGTATGGCTTTAAAAATGATTGCAATACTGCATTCATCATTGGTTCAACTTTATTTAAGGCAACGGGTGACAAATCTCTGTTTACATCTGTCAAATTTCGTTCAAAACGATATACTGTCTGTATATTATACGGACTTTCCAAATTATTAAGCAACCAAGTATCAATAGGCCCTTTTACATAAGTATCCGTATTGTACTTGGTGAGATCTACATCTAAATTCTCTTCCTTTGTGCAGGAATAAGCAACAAAAACAAGAGCAATCATTATTAATTTATATAATGTCTTTTTCATAATTATCTTGGGTTTAAGGCAACACCTGCAATTTGAGCTTCCTTTGGTATTTGGAACATTCTCCTGTTATCATTCGGTTCTAAAGTTACGAAGGTCTCCACCCCTGTTACCGACAACTGATTATGCTTCACCGGCAAATGATGTCTTAGAATATCAAACCAACGCATTCCTTCGCACATCCATCCAATTTGTTTAAATTGCAATACAGTTTTAATTAACGCATCTTTATCATCTGCAACATTAAAAAAAGCTTTGGCTTTCGCCAATGTTACCGCATGTGTAGTTGGATTATAACCTGTAATACGCACCGAAGCAAAGGTGTTCAAATCCGCCAACGCCAAATCAAACTGACCTTGCTGGGTATATGCTTCTGCTCGGTTCATTAAACCCTCATCAGTAATAAACATAGGCTGCATTAAATAGGGCAAACCAATTCCAGCAGCTACATTTGTATAATGGAAATACTCTTTGAATACATAGGTTGTGTAATTGTTATCCGACCATCTTAAACCTTTATTGTAAAATCTGGCACCAGTAACGGTTAATCCATTGTATAAATTCTGAAAAACACTAGTGCCAAAGCCATACCTAGTGGTACCACCTACAGAACTTCTCTGGTAAGTTGAATACGTTTCTCCCAAAAGCACGTTATAACTTTTGTCTGCTTTGGTTACTTCTGTTTGAAACTCCGCAGAAGTATAGTTGGTTAAAGTTGTGTTCCATGGTCTTAAATTACCCTCATAACTTCCATTTGGAACCATGAGATTTGAATGTTGAATTACTTTATCCCAATTCCCTTTAAATAGATAAAATCGAGAAGCAAAGGCATGAGCCGCTGCTGGTGTAAAATGATATTTTGGAACCTTCCAAGTCCCACCCTCAAGTAATGGCAAACCCTCTTCTAAATCCTTCTCTATTTGTGCATAAACAGTGGCAACCGTTCCTCTTTCATATTGAGGTAACGTTGTTGTTTCTGGAGCTAGTACATAGGGTATTCCAGGAGAGTCATTTGCTGACCCAATGGTATATTCTTTGGCAAAAAAGGTAACCAACATAAAATGAGAATAGGCCCTGGCCACCAAGGCTTCACCTTTATAAATTCTCGCCTCGTTACCAAATTTATGCTTCTCAATCGCTTCCAAAGCCTGATTAGCATTACTAATAGCGGCATAACATGCGTTCCAATATTGCGTAGGAGTATTGTTTCCAGTCTCCACAATGTCTTGCCAGTTGTAAAGACTTACAAATGGTTCGTTGATGTGGCCAACTCCAAATCCCTTATCTACAACATTGTCAGAATAGGTTTCGGCCATAGCCAAGTAATTGTTCTTAGGATAAGCCGATACCAATAATTGAGCTACTTTGTCAATTGTATTAATCTCTGCCCTCATATCCGGGCTTTGATCCAAATACTTCTTACATGAAGTAAATAGTACCGCAGTTCCTATTAATAGTAAAATATATTTATTTAATCGTTTCATAATTCAAATTTTAAAATCCAACCTTTAAAGAAAGCGTGTATTGTTTTGGTATCGGCATTGCCACTCCCCCGTTATTAAAGAATTCCGGATCAGCCCCATTTAACTTTTTATCTGAATATAATAATGCAACGTTATTCCCAACTATCGACAACTGTGCGTTTGCCAAGCCAACTTTAGAGCTTAGTTTAGCTGGTAAGAGATAAGAAAAACTGATGTTCTTTAGTCGAACAAAATCTCCTTTGGCTACCCTTTGATCGGAATAATTATATGCATTATATGGATATGCTGGATTTACAACTGTAGTTCCATCTGGTCTATAAATTCTAGACGCATTTGAAAACCTATCCATTATGGATGGAATATTGGTTACTTTTTCATCACCAGGCATAATCCATCTATTCAATAGATCCTTTGACATTGCCGTCATATCACTATAGGTAGAAGTGAATGTGGGTTGCAATCGTACATAGTTTCCTGTCGAAAAGGTAAACAAAGCCGATAATGTGAAGTTCTTATAACTAAATTGATTCCAAAAACCACCTGTAAAGATGGGATCTACAGGCCCATGATAGACTAAACTTTCTACGTTTGTATCCTGTAGAGGAATGTTTGTTTCATTTCTTACACCATTAAGCCCCACAAAGGTTGGATAGCCATATTGGGGATTTAAACCATCAAATTCAATAGAAAACAAGCCTCTTTGGGCATAGCCTTTTTTCGCTGCCCCCTCCGCTCTTACCAATGTCCAAATGTTCTGATCTATGTCTAAACGAGTAACCTCATTTTTGTTAAAACCAAAGTTAAACTGCGTTCTCCATTTAAAATCAGTCGTTTTCACAGGACTTCCTGAAACGGTTAATTCGTAACCATAGGCTTTCATTTCGCCATAATTAGCAAATTTAGTAAACTGACCGCCTATACCCGAAGTTCTAATCGCTCCAATTAAATCAAAAATATTTCTCTTATAATAATCAAACGTCAAGTTTATCTTATTATTAAATAGGGTTAAATCGGTACCAATATTTAATTCGTACAATTTTTCCCAAGTTAATTCTGAATTTTCTAAACTTGAAGTATAAATTTGAGATTCCTTTTCATTTTCATAAGGTCGATAGGTAACCCGGTTGTAGAACACAGCTGAAGAGTTGGTTGCGGCACCTAAACTACCTACTAGCCCGTAAGTTGCCCTTACTCTTGCACCCGAAATATAAGGCTTAACTCCCTTAAAGAAAGATTCCTGGTCAATATCCCATGCCCCAGAAACATTCCAAGTTGGTAGCCATCGAGCAACTTTAGACCTGCCCATTAAATTAGAACCATCATTACGAACAGTTGCATTAAAGCTATATCTTTCTTTAAAAGAGTAGGCAGCCCTTGCCATTGCCGCTAAAAACCTGTCGTATCCATACCCCATGCCATAATAAGGAGCGCCACCTTCAATAGCTTTCTTAAAATATCTATAATTCGGATTTACTAACCCTCCGTTATCATATTGATAACCAACCCCGTCAAAATTCGAATTCTGACGATCTGTATAGCGCATTTCATAAGAACCAAACACGTTTAATCGGTGATTTTCACCGAACTTCGAGTCAAATTCTAAGTTATTTCTAAGATAATAATTTAAAATATTATTATTATTCACGTTAAAAAAACCACCTTCTGGTAGCACTACAACCGATGGCTCATTCGGAAGATCAGGATCATCATATAAGAAGATATTCGCATCATTAACCGCAGGATTTGGATTTGCTCTAAAAGCTCCGGCCATGTTCGAGTTGCCTAAAATGTGATGTTGCCTCTCCGAACGTGCATATCTATAAGCCCCATCAATAGAGTAAGTTAGTTTTGATAAAATCTTATATTTCACCCCCGCCTGGACTTTCAAATCAAGCATTTGTAATTTAAGATAGTTATTTTGTAGCTCATTCATAATGTTAAATGGCGCATAGTTACGGGTAAAAAACTCTAGGCTTCCGTCCTCGGCATATGGCGTTAAAACACGACTTGTATTTAGAGAATAAGAATATGGGTTAATATCAAAATCTCTAGAGTACTGACCGTATACTGGATCAGATTGACGCGTTAAAGTTCCTGGAGAACGTTGATCACGGATAGATCCATTCATTAATAATTCAGCACTTAAGCGGTCGCTAACTTTAAATGAACTCCTCAAATTTGCTGTATAACGTTTAACGTTATCACCTAAGGTTTGACCGCTGTCATGTGTGTAACTTGTAGAAAAATATGTTTGCGATCTTGCTGTACCACTATTAACGCTTAATGAGTGCTCTTGAAGAAGTGAATTCTTAAACAGGATGTCAAACCAATCTGTATTGGCACTGGCATACCTACTTAAAAAATTAAGTCTGCTGCCTAGATTGTTATTTAAGGTAAACGAATCACTCCCAATATTATAATCGTACATCTGATTATACATTTTGTTGAAAACTCCACCATTTGAAGAATTTGCAAGGGAACTATGAGTATAATATCCCTTATTCTCCATTTCTAACAATACCGACATCTGCTCACCAGAGTTCATAATATCGAAATTGTTGTAATTTGGTTTTAAATAAGTAGTAAATGTGCTCGAATAGTTAATATTAGCCTTTCCTTCAGTATCTCGTCCTTTTTTAGTAGTTACAACAATAACCCCATTCATTGCTCTTGCTCCATACATCGCAGTAGCTGCAGCATCCTTCAAAATAGTAAAAGACTCGATGTCGTCAGGATTTAATCCAGCAACAGAAGAACCTATTAAGGTGCTCGCATCTCCAGTAGAAAGAGCCTCATTAGAAATGTTTATCACATCTTCTAAAATTATTCCATCAACAACCCATAAAGGTTTATTATCCCCAGACAAAGATGTAGCACCTCTCACTCTTATCTTAGGGGCAGCACCAAATGTACCGGATACATTTTGAACTGAAACACCGGCAGCTTGTCCTTCCAACATCCTACTAATATCTGGAACACCACTTCTTTCCGAATCTTTAGCGCTGATTTTTGTTGCAGAACCTGTAAATAATTTTCTATCCAAGGTTTGGTACCCCGTAGAAACAATATTGATCTCTCTTAGCTGGTTTGCATCTTCCTCAAAGTCAATATTAATTGTTCTTCTACCTCCTACTGCTACTTCCACTGTTTTATAACCCAAGTATTTAAATACCAAAATACTTGACTCATCTTTAACGGAAATCTGATACTCACCCTTCTCGTTGGAAGCCACAACAACATTTGTTCCTTTCACGAATATACTTACCCCCGGCACGCCAGTTCCCTCCTTTTTATCCTTAACTACCCCATTAATGATAATATCTTTTTTAATGGGCTTCACGGCGGGAACCTCAATCTTTAAGATCACTTGATTGCCAACTTGTCTATATCCGATATTTTTTTGCTTTAACGGCTCAAGTGATTCTTGAATAGTTCCTAGTTTCTCTGGCACTTCAATAATCATAGCTTTGCTGATTTCATCAGCATCGTAAACAAAGCTAACTTTATAAGCCAACTCTATCTTTTTTAAATAATTCTCTAATCTTTCAGGCTTCCATTTACCTTGCGATAATTCCGCATTGGCTAAAGACGTCCAAAAGATCGCAAACACAAGCAGTACCGTTCGGTAGCAATGCATTACGGCTTTTCTTTTGTAAAAATTTTTCTCCATAGTGGTTAATTTGTTTAGGGTGTTATTAAGTTGATTTGGTTGTTCTCTTTTTTAATTTCGAAACTATAGGCTGCCTTGAGTACAAGAAGTACGTCGTCCAAAGGTTGGTTAGTAAATCTTGCATTTAGCTTTTTTGAATGCTGTTTATTATCTTGAAGTTTAATCTCAATCTTATAATAATCAGTTAGCTGCCTACAAACCTCTTCTAAAGGAGTATCTACAAACACTAACTCCTTTGTTAACCAGGCATCCTCATTTTCGGCAGTTTTGGAAGAAACCTCTCTTTTTTTAACATCATAAGAAATAGCCTGACCAGCTGTTAGTATCGATGCAGCGGCAGACTTATAAGGCGAGAATGACACTTTACCTGTTTTAACCCCAAGGTTAATTGCGCTATCCGCTACCTCAATATTAAAAGATGTTCCTAACACAACCACTTCCGACTCGTTGATAGCAACTTTAAATGGATGTGCAACGTCTCTAATAATCTTAAAAAAAGCCTCTCCTTTTATCAGGGAAATTTCTCTCGTAGAACTATTAAACTTATCTGGATAAACTAATTCACTGCTACCTGCCAATATTACGACCGAACCATCTGGTAGCTTTACAGAATCAATTTGGCCACTACTGGTGGCTCTTACGAGGTAATTTGGTTTGTCACCATGAGAAAATATCCAATAACCCAGGGATAAGATTAATAAGGAAGCCGCAACACCTCTTATCCACACCATCGCAGATTGAGGTTTTGAGGCATTTTGAGGCAAGTTGTTTTTTAACCTTTTAGCAGCGTCCGCTACGTTTATTTCTTCCAGAACTCCTGCTTTTGCTGATTGATGCCATAATCTTTCCATAGAGGAAAAGTATGCCTCGTTTTCTGAAGATGCCGAACGAAACGCTGCGACTGCTTGTTGGAGTGTTTCATCAGAAGTGTTATTCAAATAGCGAGTTATCAGCGCCAACGACTCATCGTTTATAAGCATATAATGTGTATTTATATGCTATGACAAACGGAAACCTAAAAACCCCTAGCTGGTTTAAAAAATTAATTTAATACAGAAATAAACTAATTATAAAGCGCCCAGTTGTTGATTTCCCTTCCGTAAAAGACTTTCGAAGTGTTTTTAAAGCTAATGCAATGTGATTCTCCACGGTCCTTTCTGAGATCTGAAGCATCTCAGCTATCTCCCTATATTTCAAGCAATCAAATCGATTCAATTTAAATATTCTCTTACATTGAGGAGGGAGCTTGTCAATTTCGCGGTGTAGAAGAACTATTAACTCGTTCTCGTCGTCAGTATCTACTAAATACCCATCGGTAAAATTTGCCGCTATCTTTTGATGATGATGTTCAATATTTTTCTGCCTATTTAAATGGTTAATGGAAGCGTTTATGACTGATTTGTACATATAGGCCTTTATAGACATTACATGTTCTAAGTCCTCCGGACTTTCCCACATCTTCAAAAAAACGTTTTGAACAATTTCTTCGGCTATAAAAGCGTCCTTTACATACTTATGCGAGGCTAAAAGGAGCTTTTGAAAAAAACTTGTATAAAATTGGGTAAAAGCTAAAGTCTGCCCTTTATTGACAATATTAAACAAATCTTTACCGGTTGCAATCTCCACTGTTGAACAATTATAATAATGTTGTTACGTTCTAATATAGGCATTATCGTTAATAATGCACGGTAAAACAACAGAATTTAAACAACTGTAGATTTTAAAAATTATAATACGGAGAAATCATTACATACACAATCACACCAGTTACCGCCACATATAACCAAAGCGGAAAAGTAATTCTTGCAATTCTCTTATGCTTATCAAATCTTTGCGCTAAAGCCCTCACGTAAGTAACCAATACAAACGGAATAATGATAACCGACAAGCAAATATGTGTGATCAAAATGAAATAATATACATAGCGAATTGCACCCTCACCACCAAATGCAGTGGAATTAGCCGTCATATGATAGGCTACATACATTCCTAAAAACACTACCGAAAGAAAAATAGCAAACTTCATCAAGTATTCATGAAGTTTTCTTCTTCCATTCTTGATGGCCCAAACAGCAGCAATCAATACAATGGCAGTTATTCCGTTAATCGTTGCATAAATCGGTGGTAAAAACGACAAAGGTTTCACATCGTAACCCAGCTTTCTTAAATTAACACCAAAAAGCATCGCAACAACCAAAGGTATCGCTACCGATAACACGATGATCCAATTGTTATATTTTTTCTCTATTGTTGATTCCATTTTTCTATTTTTTGTTCATTATCTCCCATCTCTCATATTCCTCAACTCCTCGGCAATCAATACCTTAATCTCATCATCTAATTTAGAAAGCGCTTCGTTATTAGTCGCTTCATAATAACCTCTTATCCGGTGTTGGGAGTCGACCAAAACAAATAAATTACTATAAGTGAATTTCGTTTCGCCACCTTTAACATCTTTAACCGCATCCAAAAACAGGCCCTTATTAATCAGTTGATATACCGCTGTACTATCCCCTGTTAATAAATCCCACCTATCGTGGTTGGCTGCTATCGTCTCCCCGTATTCCTTTAATACCTCAGGAGTGTCTTCTGTTGGATTAATACTCACACTCAAAAAGTGAAGCATGGTATTACTGGCATACATCTTCGAAAATCCTGCCATTGCCTTACTTGCATAATCAACTGCAACACCTCTATCTGTCGCATGAAAAAGATCTATTAAAAAGATCTTACCGGCCCGCTTGTTCCAACTTATTGGAGCACCAAATTGATTTGTTAACTTAAAATCACCAATAGTGTGATAGATGGTGTCGGGAACATCCTTACCCCTCACAGAGTGGAAGGTTTTCGCCACTTCTTTGGGGCCATAAATGGCGAGGGGCTTATACCTGTTTTTCCCTTTTTCCTGAAGTAAATAATACAAAAATCCTGGTACCGCTAGAATGGTAACCAGGATTAATATTTTTTTTATGTTACTAGAATTCATTAAACTTGAAACACGTGATCGTGTATATAGCTTCCCTCTACCAACATTAAAACAATAAAGTAAATAATGAAGATGAAGGAAACTGTTAAAGCAAGTTGCAATCCCAATTTCTCAAACTTCAAGTGCATAAAATAAGCTACAATATAAAAGGCCTTTAATAAAGTTAAGCCAATATAAATATAGTTCCCAACGTGCTGGGTCATGTATCCGTTAGGGATTACCCATAGTGCGATAATAAATTCGATTACGGTAATTAATAGTAGTATTCCAAATACCGACCAAATTTTCTTTTTTGTCATTCCTTCATGCTCACCGTGTGCATGCTCTTCTGTATGTATATTGTGCTCTGACATAATATTTTTATGATAACGTAATAATTAAACCAAGTAAAAGAAGGTAAATACAAACACCCACACTAAATCTACAAAGTGCCAGTACAATCCTACTTTTTCCACCATTAAGTAATGACCGCGTCTTTCGAATGTTCCATTAATCGTCATGATTAATATGATGATATTAATGATTACCCCACTAAATACGTGGAAACCGTGGAAACCTGTAATGGTAAAAAACAAATTAGCAAATTGTTGAGCCGCTACTGCTGATACTGGACCCTTAAAGAAATGGGTTAATTCTTCTGCCGAAGGGATTGTTCCCCACCAAAAACCGTCGTGGTGTAAGTGCGTCCATTCTATCGCCTGACAGCCCAAAAACATAAAACCGCCAATAATCGTAGCTACCATCCACCAGATAACTTCCTTCTTGGCTTTTCTATGACCCGCTTCTACGGCCAAAACCATCGTCACAGAACTCATAATTAAGATAAAGGTCATGATCCCTACAAAAACCAAAGGATAACCATGATCACCTATCCCAGGGATAGATTGGAATACCAGATCAGGCGAAGGCCACGTAAATTTTGTGAATCTTTGCGCTCCATAATATATCAATAATGAAGAGAAAGTAAAGGCATCTGATAGTAAGAAAAACCACATCATTATTTTGCCATATTCTACCGACCATGGAGAATGGCCACCAGCCCATGCAGTGGTTTTAACTTGATCTAATTTCGATAATGAATCCATTTAGTAATCGTATAATAGTTTGTTAAAAATTCTAACTGTTCAAAAGTAAAAAAACATACAGATATATCCATAAAATATCTATAAAATGCCAAAAAATAGCAGCAATTTCTTGACGGTAAACGGCTTTCTCTGTTGATAGTGCTTTGTAAGTCCCGATTAAGCTATTTACAATGATACAAAGACCTGCAAAAATGTGTAATAGGTGAAACCCAGACACGATGTAAATCATCGAGATAGCCGCATTATTATTGATCATTGCAGCTCCACTTTGATATAAGGCCGACCAGGCATCAAACTGCAAATAGGCAAAAGCAAGGCCAAGCCCTAAGGTAATCCATAGCCAAGTTCTTTGCATGTTAATCTTATTACTTTTCAATGCTCTTGTAGCTAGAAACAGAGTGATACTACTTGCTACCAGTACCACCGAGCTATACATAAATACATCCGGCAATACCAAGCCGTGTCCCTTACCCTTCGATGCTGAAAATACAATATAGTAACTCGTCCACCCACCAAACATAATGGTTGACGAGACCACAAATAACCACATGATAAACTTCTTTGGTTTAGCATCAAATTTTACATTCTGCTCTGCTGTAAATTCCATGTTATATTTTTATATTAAATAATAAGATGAGTTGTACCAATGGGATATAAAAAAAAGAACAAAACATCACTTTTCTGGCACTGGCCAAATCCATTTTAACCATTAGCTGATAAGCATACCAACTAAATAATAATCCTGCTATAATAGATACCCCTGCAATGTAGTAACCACCAAAACCATAAAAGGTTGGCAATAAGCTTACGGGTATTAAAATAAGTGTACTCACAAACGTAAAAATCGCACTCGTTCTATCGCGCTTCTTTGTCGGCAACAACCTAAAGCCTGCCTTTTTATAATCATCGTCCAAAACCCATGCAATAGCCCAAAAGTGAGGAAACTGCCATACAAACTGAATTAAGAACAAGATTACGGCAATTTGGTAGTCCACTGCCACATAGCCTATTTCCGACTGACGGCTACCAATTGCAGCGATATAACCAATAAGAGGAGGTAAAGCCCCTGGTATAGCACCTACAAAAACCGATATAGGCGATTTGCGCTTCAAAGGCGTATAAGCAAAAGCATATAATAAGATCGAAAAAACCGATAGCATACCGGTCTCAAGATTTAATTTAACCAATAGCGAAGTACCTGCAATTCCCATGATCAAACCCAGTACCAATCCTTGTCCGGTAGTCATCCTACCAGCAGGCATCGGCCTATCCTTCGTTCTCGTCATTAGTCTATCTAAATCAACCTCAATAATCTCATTGAAACAATTCGCAGCCCCCGTTACCAAGAAACCTCCAATTACTAGAATTAACCAATTCGTCCAATCAATCCCTTCCACTACCCCTCTTTCAATCTGAATTCTCGAGCCGATTAAAAAAGTAACCGAAGCAGAAAACACCACTAAAAATGTTAGTCTGAACTTGATCAATTTAGAAAAGTCTGAAAAAAACTGTCTCAATTTTAATTAGTTTTAGGTTTATAGGTCGACGTTCTATACACTAAAAGGTATAGGTAATATTGTAAGCTAAATAGCAAAGTCGAAAACAAAATATGAATCGCCTGTGCATAAGGTGGTAATGATAAATAAGCTAGCAAAAATCCACTTGCCAACTGAATAACTAATACTACGATAATATAATTTGCAGCCATCAAAGGTAATGCTTTCCCACTAAAGCGATCAATTACCATTTTATAAACTACAAAGTTGCAGATCGTTAAAAATATCGCCAAATCTCTGTGGTATGAAAACTCAACGCCGAGTTCCGCAATCCAGGTATCTCTGCCTCCAAACTGTAATGATTTAGCAATGGAGTCAATGTGTTCCCTCACTTCCGTTCCCAATACAATCTGCACAATACTTACCACAATTGTAAATACCAAAAATCCCTTTAACCAAGCAATGCGATACATAATCACACTTCTTTGTTGATGTAATTGCTTAGCATAGTTGTAGGTATAAATTGCAATTGCCAAAATAACCAGGGCCAATAACATATGCACGGTAACTATCCATTGCGTTAGGTTTGTCGAAACAACGATAGATCCTAACCAACCCTGGTAACCAACTACAAAAATATTCAGTAGGCTAAGTATAAGTATCCTTTTAGCTGTTTTGCGATAAGCGAAGGCATAGCCTGCCGTTATCAATAAAAATATCCCTAAAGTAGCACCGGCTAAACGATTCACATACTCTGTCCAGGTCTTCGCTGCATTAAATTCTTCTGGTACGGTAATACTTTGATCCTTTCTAATCTTGTCAGCCAATTCGGCTTTACCCATACTTTCCAAATACTTCGCAAAACGTTCATTTTTGGCAAGTCGCTCAGCAACGTACTTCTCTTTGTAATTAGCCGGCAATTGAGATACATCCGTAGGCGGAATATATTGGTCGAAGCATTTTGGCCAATCGGGGCAACCCATTCCTGAGCCTGTGCTCCGCACTATTCCTCCAGCCAAAATAACCAACAGTGTCACAACAATGGTGATAAAGTTTAACCTAATAAATCTACTTTCAGATTTAGTAATCATTTGATGGGTAATAGATAAAAAAAATAAGGTATCTGATGTAAGTTATACTTCAGCAGATACCTTATTACTATGCTTAAACTTTTAGCTGGTCTATTCTGCTGTTTGAGATGGTTTATTTACCGCATCCCATTGTTTTTGAATCTCTTCAGCTTCCTCATTTCCTTCAAAATCATGCGGCATATTTGAGCTCATCGTTTCAGAGAAAGGAGTAGTTTGTTGAATGAAATCCACATCAGATCCTGGCTTGCTATAATCATATGGCCAACGATAAACAGTCGGGATCTCTCCAGGCCAGTTACCATGGATACGCTCAACCGGAGCAGTCCATTCTAAGGTATTTGCCTCCCAAGGGTTTTGTGTAGATACCTTACCTCTAAAGATTGAATAGAAGAAGTTAAACAAGAATGCAACTTGCGCTAATGCAGCTATAATTGCAGCCCAGGTTACCAAAACGTTAACCGTTAACCATTTTTGCATAAACTCAAACTCGGTGAAGGCATAATAACGACGTGGAACACCGTCTAAACCTAAGAAGTGTAAAGGGAAAAACACCAGGTAAGCACAAATGAAAGTAACCCAGAAGTGCAAATAACCTAATTTCTTATCCATTAAACGTCCAAACATCCTAGGGAACCAGTGGTAAACACCTGCAAGCATTCCAAATATCGCTGCAGATCCCATTACCAAGTGGAAGTGGGCAACAACAAAATAAGTATCATGCAAGTTAATATCTAAAGCAGCATTACCTAACCAGATACCCGTTAAACCTCCAGAGATAAAGAAAGATACCAAGCCAATTGCAAAAAGCATAGCTGGCGTAAATCTAATGTTACCTCTCCATAAAGTCGCTAACCAGTTAAATGTTTTTACTGCAGATGGAACCGCAATAATCAAGGTAGTGATCATAAATACACCACCCAACCAAGGGTTCATACCCGTCACAAACATATGGTGACCCCATACGATGAATGATAATATGGTAATACCGATCAATGAATAAACCATCGCATGGTATCCGAAGATTGGCTTTCTAGAGTTTACAGAGATAATCTCAGAAGAAATACCCATTGCAGGCATAATTACAATATATACCTCTGGGTGACCTAAGAACCAGAACAAGTGTTGCCATAAAATTGGCGATCCACCTTGATTAGGCAAAATCTGTGTCCCTAATACGATATCTGATAAATAAAAACTCGTACCAAAACTACGGTCAAACACCAATAACACAACACCTGCAACTAATACAGGGAATGAAAGGATACCTAAAATAGCTGTTAAGAAGAATGCCCAGATTGTTAATGGCATTTTCCAAAGGTCCATTCCTTTAGTACGCATATTTAAAATGGTAGTTACATAGTTGATACCACCCATTAATGATGATGCCACAAATAATACCATACTAATTAACCATAATGTCATACCCAATTCAGAACCAGGTATCGCTTTCGGCACAGCCGATAAAGGTGGATAAACCGTCCAACCAGCACTTGCCGGACCTGTTTGAATGAAGAATGAACTCATCATAATCACACAGGCCATAAAGAAGAACCAGTAAGAAAGCATGTTTAAGAATGGCGAAGCCATATCTCTTGCACCTACTTGCAATGGTATTAACAAGTTACTGAACGTACCGCTCAAACCTGCTGTTAATACAAAGAATACCATGATGGTACCATGAATGGTTACCAATGATAAATAAAAGTCTGGCTTAATTCTACCACCCTCTGCCCAGTGACCTAAAAAAGATTCTAGGATCGGGAAGGTTTTATCTGGCCAAGCTAATTGAATTCTGAATAAAATAGATAAACCCATTGCGATAACCGCCATAATGATACCAGTTATTAAAAACTGCTTGGCGATCATCTTATGATCCATACTGAATACGTATTTACTTAAAAACGTTTCATGGTGATGACCATGTGCGTGATCATCATGGTTATCGTGGTGTGTATCGTGTACTGATATAGTTGACATAATAAGGGCTCTATATTATTTTTTTAAAGCTATTTGACTTGTAGTATCTTTTGCAGTAGTATCTGCTGCTGCTGGCGCTGCAGTTGGCTCAGCAAGTAATGGCAATTTAAAGGTCTCTCTTAAATCGTTTGTTAAATAAGGTACTTGTTTAGCTACCCATTCTTTATACTCCTGTTCAGAGACAACTCTTACTGCCTTTTGCATGTTATAGTGGTTAGTACCACAAATTTTCGCACAAAGCAATAAATACTTGAAGCTAGGGTCATTCGTTTTTACCTTCATTTCTGCTGTAGTAATGGTAGGCGTAAATTCGAAATAAGAAGTCATACCCGGTACCGTATTCAGCTGCACCCTAAAGTGAGGCATATAAAAACTATGAATTACATCTTTACTTACCAAGCTAAAACGAACCGGTTTATTTACTGGCAATACGATCTCGTCAGCAACCTGATCATCCATGCTATTCTTATCGTTAAAATCGATCCCTAAGGCATTGATAGCTGTAATTAACTTATAATTCTTTCTTCCAACAACACCATCAGCTCCAGGATATCGAACATCCCACTGAAACTGAGAAGAAGTTACTTCAATACTGATTGGCTTATTATTTGGATCTTCAATTTTGTAGAAAATAGATCTCCAGGTTAAGAAACCCATTAACACTAAGAAAGTTAAAACGATAGCTGGAATAACTGTCCAAACTCTCTCTAAAGTATTGTTATGTGGATAGTAATATGCTTTTCTCTCTTTATTGTATCTGTACATGTACGCAAATGCAAATAACACAATGTGAGTAGCTACAAATACAATAGTGGTGATAATCAATGTAATATTTAACATCTCATCGATTTTAACACCGTGCACTGATGCCGCTTCAGGTAAAAGCATATTTCCATGTACGGTATATTCCCAATACACCCCATACAAACCCACTATTAAAAATAGGGCGAACAAAACTGCATTAATCTTATCCCAATTAATTCCTTTGCCTTTACCTTCAGTTTCACGGGTTAATTCGTAAACCTTCAGTGCCTTACCAATAATGGCAACGAACAAGCATAGCAGCAAGAACGCTAACACATAAAACAACGTCGTTTTATAGATCGGAGTCATATCTATTGGTTTTGCTGTGGCTGTAGCGGCAGCCGCTGCTTCTTGTGCAAACGCACTGGTACTTGTAAACGCAGTCATTAATACTGCTGAAGCCGCCATTGTTTTATTACTTATCAATCTTTTTAAACTCATTTTCTTAAAAGTAGTACAATGTACTTTTATATTAATTTATATCTGTTAAAACCCCTATCCGTTATAGATGATGATTTAAACTTTCTTGTAAAAACGGGTGATTCTTAGCGATTAAAGGCTTTTTACTCAATGCTGTTAATACCGCAAATGTGAATAAGCCAATAAATCCTAAAGCAGTACCAACTTCTAAAATTCCGAAACCACTTCCGCTTGCTGTTCCAAGTTCAAATATGCCTGGCATAATCATTTGGTAGTAATCTACCCAGTGACCAACCAATACGATAATTGAAACCGTTAACAGTATATTTTCACTTCTTTTGTTATCTCTATCCATTAACAATAAAAGCGGAGATAAGAAGTTTAAGGCTAAATTCAAGTAAAACCAGAACTCATAACCATTAAAACGTTTGTAGAAATAAACAGTCTCTTCCGACATGTTTGCATAATAGATCAATAAAAACTGAGCAAACCATACGTAAGTCCAGAAGATAGAGAAACCAAAAATGAACTGACCTAAATTGTGCAGGTGGCTATTGTTAACCCAACTCATATAACCACTTTTCTTTAATAGAATAATGATTACTGCAATCGTTGCTAAACTACTTACCCACATGGCGGCAAAGTTATACCATCCAAACATGGTCGAGAACCAGTGAGCCTCTAATGACATGATGGTATCAAATGCGAAGATCGGCGTAGTAAATCCGTAGATTACCAAAAATACACATGAGTATTTGAAACTTTTACGGTAAGAGTTTAATCCCCCTGCCAAATCTTCGTTGTTAGACCATTTAGCCAATAATACTGCGAAAATACTATATACACCTAAGAATATTACCTGACGAGCCATAAAGAAAGGCACATTTAAAAAGGCCGACTTACCGTCAATCAGTTTATCATAATTAGGAGAGTTAGGATCCGTTAAACCTGGTGCATTCCAGTGGTGATATAAATTATGCGTGTATAAGCCTAAACCTATTACAACCAATAAAATAATCACAGCTAAAGGTAACACTTTGGCCATCGCCTGAGGTACACGAAGTATCGAGGCAGACCAGCCTGCCTGTGCAACAAATTGAACAGCTAAAAAGAAAGCGCCCGACATACATACACATGCAAAGTAATATGCCATTAGTAACAGGTTGGCGAATGTGCGCTCATGAGCACCACTCATAAAACCATAAGCTATAGCGGCAACACCTAATACGATGCCCACAATACTTAGGATTTTAGCTTTCCCTGTAAACTCAAATTGTTCAGTTAAATTATAATGATGAGTTCCCATTTATATCTGCTTTTCTTATTTTATTTTTTGTAATTGTTGAACATACATCACTACTTTCCATCTTTCAGAAGGCGTAAGTTGTGAAGCATGAGATCCCATTGCATTGTATCCATACATAATGGTTTGGTAAATCCTTCCGGTAGAAAGCTCACTCATTAAACCACCACGTGATGATTCTTTACCTTCACCATGAAATGCAGGTGCAGTAATTCCTTTTTCCAATAAGGTAATCGGACCATTACCATCTCCTTTTTCACCGTGGCATAACCCACAAAACACCTCGTAGTAATGTTTACCTTCTAACAAGTTTTGCTCAGTTACCGGCAAGGGGTTAACAACAGCAGCCTCAGCAGCTTTTAAACCTTCCGGTGTATTGGCAAACTCATACCTTACAAAACCGATAGGATCCGTATTTGCCGGAGGACTTTGTGCTGTCTGCCCATTAGCAAAATTCTTATTTGGCTGATCCTGATTGTAAGCAATCGGGTCATACATATTCCTTGCATACTCTAAACCTGTACTCTTACTATCTCTACAGGCCGAAAGCATCGCCACAGAAGCAAGCATGGTAAATGCGGCGTAAACTATATTCTTCTTATTCATAGCTAACATACTTCCTTTCATTATACTTTACTTCTAAAGCTCCGGCACCTTTTAATAATTCATCTATTTTAGTGTGCTCAATATTTTGTTTTGCATCAATCGCAATAATAAAGCGATCATTAGTTGCACGTAAATCCATTACTCTTGGTGCTCTTCCCGGAAAAAGATGGGTTGATGCATAATAAGATCCTACCAGGCCAAAAGCACAGAATAAAATCGTTAACTCAAACGTAATTGGAATAAAATCCGGTAAAGCAAAGTGCGTTTTACCACCAATGTTTATTGGCCAATCTACTGCGGTAGCTAAATAAACTCCGGTTAACATGGTAATGGTACCTGTTATTCCGAAAAAGAAAGCGGCTATATCTAACCTAGATCTTTTAACTCCCAACTTTGCTTCGATGCCGTGAATAGGCATGGGCGTATACACATCATGTATCTTGATGTTATTTTCCTGTAACTTTTCGATGCCATGCATCATTTCGTCAGGATCGCCAAAACTGCCTAAAATATATTTGATATTACTCATTGTTATATTTTTGCGTATTCTTCTTGTTTAACACTATCAAACTTATCTAAAGACTCGATGTATTCGTTTACTTGTTCTTTATCTAGGTGACCTTCTTTAATCAATTCTAATTTTGCTTGCTCACTTGCGCTCTTCAATAATAATTTTACCTCAGCAATTGCAATAGATGGCAATACTCTTAAGAACAATAAGAATAAGGTAAAGAATACACCAATTGAGCCTACAAATACACTTACGTCAACCCACGTTGGGTAAAACATCACCCAACTTGATGGTAAGTAATCACGGTGTAACGAAGTAACGATGATTACAAAACGTTCAAACCACATACCGATATTCACTATAATCGATAAGATCCAGGTTGCAGCAATACTGGTACGTATTTTCTTGAACCATAACAGCTGAGGAGAAATTACGTTACAAGTCATCATCATCCAGTATGCCCACCAGTAAGGTCCGGTTGCTCTGTTGATAAATGCATATTGCTCATATTCTACACCTGAATACCATGCAATAAAGAACTCCGTTAAGTAAGCCACACCCACAATTGAACCTGTTAAGATGATAATCTTATTCATCGATTCGATGTGGAACATCGTGATATAGTTCTCTAATCCTAATACTTTACGTGCAACCAATAATAACGTTAATACCATCGCAAAACCCGAGAAAATCGCTCCAGCCACAAAGTATGGAGGGAAAATCGTCGTGTGCCATCCCGGAATAACCGAGGTTGCAAAGTCCATTGATACAATAGTGTGTACCGAAAGTACTAGTGGCGTAGATATACCTGCTAAAATCAACGATACCGCCTCAAAACGCTGCCAAGTCTTCACGTTACCCGTCCAACCAAATGAAAGGATAGAGTAAACTTTCTTACGCATACCAACGGCGCGATCTCTAATCGTAGCAATATCTGGTAATAAACCTGTGTACCAGAATAATAATGATACAGAGAAATAAGTTGAGATGGCAAACATATCCCATACCAATGGCGAGTTAAAGTTCACCCAAAGTGACCCAAACTGGTTTGGTAATGGTAATACCCAATAAGCTAACCATGGGCGACCCATGTGTGATACAACATATGTTGCGGCGCAGATAACGGCAAAAATTGTCATCGCCTCTGCCGAACGGTTAATTGAGTTACGCCAGTTCTGACGGAAGAGTAGCAATACTGCAGAAATAAGCGTTCCTGCGTGACCAATACCTACCCACCATACGAAACCGGTGATATCCCAAGCCCATCCAACTGTTTTATTTAAACCCCATGCTCCGATACCGAACCAAAAGGTATAACTTACAGCAACTACCCAAAGTGTAGCCCCACAAAGTGAGATAATAAACCCAATCCACCAAGCTTTGTTAGGCTTGTTCTCTACCGGTAGTAAAATATCATCCGTAATCTTTGCATACGTAATGTCTTTACCGGTAATTAATGGTTCTCTTAAAATTGATTCGTTATGTCCTGACATAATATTTATTCCTATGCGTGGTGTGCTTCTTTAGTTTCTGAATCTATATTTCTAACTTTTGTCATATAACCAATACCTGGTTGTACGTTGATCTCCTCTAAAACATAATAGATACGTTCGCTACGTAATGCTTTGGCAACTTCCGAATTCGGATCGTTTTTGTCGCCGAAAATTATTGCATTTGCTGAACAAGCCTGCTGACAAGCCATTTTGATATCTCCATCTTTTAGTGCACGTTTCTCCATCTTGGCAGTTAATTTACCAGCCTGGATACGTTGAATACACATCGAGCATTTCTCCATTACCCCACGAGAACGTGTAGTAACATCTGGATTTAATACTAATTGGGTAAACTCATTGTTCAGATAGTTATCAAAACGTGAATCATTCCAATAGTTGAACCAGTTAAAACGACGTACTTTATATGGACAGTTATTTGCACAATACCTTGTACCAACACAACGGTTATAAGCCATGTGGTTTAAGCCGTCAGATGAGTGAACTGTTGCTAATACCGGACAAACTGTTTCGCATGGTGCGTGATCACAGTGTTGGCAAAGCATAGGCTGATGCACTACAGAAACTTGATCAAGATCCTCCATGTGAGCAATCTCTTTCTCCTTAGTTACTTCATGTCCTGCCTTCTCATCATTAAAGCTATAATAACGATCAATACGTAACCAGTGCATTTCTCTACGTTTACGTACTTCGTCCTTACCTACAACAGGGATATTGTTTTCTACGTTACAAGCAACGATACAAGATCCACAACCAGTACAAGCATTCAAATCGATTGCCATTACCCAGTCGTTACCTAATTTCTCATGCTTATCAGTCGTCCACAAATCATAAACCTTATGCTTATGGTGGTTACCCGAACCTGCTGCCGGATCTTTTAAGAAATCTTTTAAAGAAGTTTCTCTGATAATATTTCTACCTTCAAAAGAGTGGTGAGTTTGCGTTTGCGCTAATTCTTCTCTTCCGCCTGCAGCCGATAACTTGGCTGTTGTAGCATATTTTAAAGTACCGTTGTTAAAAGTAACAAACGGGAAAGCGTTTTTACCAACGTTATCTCCTGCTTTACCCACTTTAACGCGACCATAACCCAAAGCTACAGAAGCTGTACCCATGGCCTGCCCAGGTTGAATTAATAAAGGAAGATCTACTGCATAACCATTTTCACCTTTTACAGTAATAAGGTCAAATTCTTTATAACCTAATTTCTCGGCTTGTTTCGGCGCAAGGGCGATATAGTTATCCCAAGTTACTTTTGAAACCGGATCAGGAAGCTCTTGTAAAAATGCATTGTTCGCATGCTTACCATCACGCATTGGAATGCTTTCGTAAACATGTAATTCGATATCTTTTTGTAAAGCTTTGCTACTTGCTGAAATCGAAGCCACAACTGCTTCTAATGACATACCGAAGCTATATGCTCCCGCAGCTTTAGCAGTCGACGATACAACTCCCAATTGCAATAATTCATTCCAGGTTTTACCAACCGATGGAAGAATGGTTTTTTCCCAGTTATTGCGAACATATTGATAATAATCCTGAACCGCAGCGTCAGACCAGATCAATAAACTTTGCTCTGCCTGGCGGGAATTAAATACAGGATTAATGGTAGGTTGTACTACAGAGTAATATCCCTCGTAAGTGTTTGCATCACCCCACGACTCTAAATAGTTAGGGGTAATCGCAACCGCGTCACAAAGATCAGCAGTCTCATCCGCTCTATCAGCAAATGATACTTTTAAAGCTACTTTTGTTAAAGCATCCGTAAATGCTTTTGCGTTTGTAGCATCATAAGCAGGATTGCTATTCAAGAAGAATACCGCAGCAACTTCGCCCCTATTCATCTCATTGATCAATTCAGCAAATTCAGCGTCATTACCTTCGTAACGTTTACAAGGATTATCTAAATCAATAGTAGTACCGTAGCTACCAATAGCAGCATTAATCGCATTCACTAAAATTTGTGTAGATACATCGTTTGAACCCGAAACTACCAATGCTTTTCCTTTGTTTTGCAGTAACTCAGCTCCTACTAATTTAAGTGCTTTCGTTGCATAGGCATTATTCGGTAAAGCAGCACCTGCTAAATTATTACCTGTAATGGCATTATATAAAGCAATTAATGCTGGTCCTTCTTCAGATAACTTAATAGGCACACGCGTATCAGCATTTGTACCCGTTAAACTCATTCCCGTTTCGAATTGAAAATGACGAGACATTTTCTTTTTCTCTAAGGATTTATGATTTCTGTTAGAAACATATTGAGCAGTAAACTCCTCGCCGCTGATCCAAGTTCCTAAGAAATCGGCCGCAAAACTTACAATTAAATCTGCTTTATCAAAGTTATATTTTGGCAATACTGCTTTACCAAAGCTATTTTCATTTGCTTTGATGATACCTGTATAAGATACCGCATCGTATTGTACATGTTTAGTAGTAGGGTATTTTGAAGCAAAATCTGCAACAACAGCTTTTGCCGATGGACTGTTTAAGCTAGAAGAAACAATGCGGATCTTTTTACCAGATGCTTGGGCTTTGTTTAATTCTCCCTTTACAAAAGCATCCATCTCACTCCAAGTTGTTTCTTTCTTTTTAAGCACTGGTGCTTTTAATTTAGAAACATCATATAAATCAAGTACCGAAGCCTGTGCTTGTGCATCAGTACCTGTGCTAAACATGCCACCGTTAGGGTTAACCTCTATTTTAATTGGGCGTCCAACTACCGTTTTTACCAATACAGGGCTTCCTTTAAAGGTTGAAACATAATAATTCGGAATACCTGGCACCACCTCTTCCGGGCGGATCAAATAAGGAATTGACTTGTGTACTGGTGCTTTCTGACAAGCTGCTAAAGTAACGGCACCCAAACCAAAGCCTAAGGCTTTTAAAAAGTCGCGGCGTGGGGTAACGGTACTTAAACCTGCTTCACTTAAAACATCTTCTATTGGAAGGGGCTCTGCAAATTCGTTTTTGTTGTTTTCAACAAAATCGGGAGTGTTTTTATACTCCTCTAAGCCTTTCCAGTATTTTTTATTGCTTTCCATTTAAGCTATATTACTGTTTATCGAACGTTTTACTAAAATCTATTTATTAATAATGGCATTTACCACACTCTAAACCACCCAATAATGCAGGGGTAATTTTTTCTCCTTTTTTAATCTTCTCGTGTGCTTTAATCACATTCGTATAGAAAGCATCATCTTTCTTATCAGAGATATCGGCATCTTTATGGCAGTTTATACACCATTTCATCGTTAATGGAGAATGCTGTTCTAACTCTTCCATTGTATTCACCGGACCGTGACAAGCAAAACATACAGGATCTGTTGGTTTTAAACCTTTTTCTTTACGGATAGCCGCTTCACCAACTACAACGTGTTGCGAGTGATTGAAATAAGCAAAATCAGGCAGGTTGTGTACACGTACCCACTCGATAGGCTTCTCTTTAGTCTTATCGTAAGTCTGCGTAGCCGGATCGTAACCGATGGCATTGTATATTTTCTGAATTTCTGGCGAAACTGAACCATCTTCCTGTACAGCCTGCACGTTTTTATGGCAGTTCATACATACATTTAAAGAAGGAATAGTTGCATTTTTCGATTTAAACGGACCAGTATGGCAATACTGACAGTCGATCTGGTTAATACCTGCATGCAGTTCGTGCGAGAATTTAATTGGCTGTGTTGGTTTGTAACCTGTGTGAACACCTGTTTCCCACATACCCATCCAACCAAATGAACCTAATACTACCACTAAACAAAGTACAGTGAAAAATACGAATTTCTTGTTTTTGAATAATCTACCAACACCTACAGTAAGTGATACAGACTCCTCTTCCACAATTTCAATCCCTTGTTTTTGTAGAATTAAGCGCTCTAACATTTTCACTGCACGTCCTAAAACTATCAATACAATGATCGATAAAATAATAATCGCAATGATACCAACGATTGATAAGGCAGAAGCACCTTCATCAACTGCAGCTTCACCAGCAGCAACTTCCTTTTTAGGCTCCCCTACTTTAGCGTAAGCAATAATGCTCTTAATCTGATCGTCAGTTAAGGTTGGGAAAGCCTTCATTTCCGTTGGCGAAAACTTAGACGCTTCAATAGCTTGTTTATTACCCGATGCAGTTAAAGCCAAGTTGTTTTTAATCCATGGAATTAAATACGCCTCGTCCAATTCGTTCATCTTTGGCGTTAATGCCGGACCAGTGCTATTGGTTGCAAGATTGTGACAAGAAGCACATTTATCTTTAAATAAAGTCTTACCCTCTACTAAATCTTGTGCTTGTGCTCCTGATAGAATTAAAAAAGAGAAAGCAGCAAATACAAATGCCGACTTCCAAACTTTCTTAAAATTTAATGAGATATTCCTCATAATGAGTGTTTTATGCTATATTTTGAAATAAAATTTAAAGCTAACTGAAGTACCGGCCTCCACCGCTCAGAAAGATTTGAACAAAAGTAGAATTTATTAAGATACCAATGACATATTAATGACAGAGAAATACAATTTATAATCATTCTAAATTGTTGGTTTTCCTTGCTTTTTACCTAAGAAATCGACGGTTTTTATAAAAAAGTTGTCGCCGAACCAAGTTGCTTATCAAAAAAAATTTTGAGCTTCCAAATAAATGAATATTGTGAATGCCTACTACATTTTCAATATCCAGGCAAAAATCAGTGGCGCAACAATTGTCGCATCCGACTCTACGATGAACTTTGGTGTATGAATATCTAATTTACCCCAAGTAATCTTCTCATTCGGCACGGCACCAGAATACGAACCATAAGAGGTGGTCGAATCAGAAATCTGACAGAAATAGCTCCAGAAAGGAATATTTTCCATTTCCATATCTTGATAAAGCATCGGTACTACGCAAATCGGGAAATCGCCCGCAATACCACCGCCTATTTGGAAAAAACCTATGCCTTTACCAGCTGAATTTGCAATATACCAGTCGGCCAACCAGCCCATATACTCAATTCCACTTTTCATAGTAGTTGCATTTAACTCCTTTTTCATTACATAAGAAGCAAAAATATTACCCATAGTAGAGTCTTCCCATCCTGGAACCACAATTGGTAAGTTCTTTTCAGCTGCCGCTAACATCCATGAATTCTTTGGATCGATCTCATAGTATTGTTCCAAATCGCCACTTAGCAACATCTTATACATAAACTCATGCGGAAAATAACGTTCGCCAGCATCATCCGCATCTTTCCAGATCTTGTGGATATGTTTTTGTAAGCGACGAAAAGCCTCTTCTTCCGGAATACAAGTATCTGTAACGCGGTTATAGTGATTTTCTAGCAAATCCCACTCGTCCTGCGGACTCAAATCCCGGTAATTCGGCACCCTTTTATAATGTGAGTGCGCTACCAGATTCATAATATCTTCTTCAAGGTTGGCTCCGGTACATGAAATAATGGCTACTTTATCTTGTCTAATCATTTCTGCTAAAGAAATGCCAAGTTCTGCTGTACTCATCGCTCCAGCAAGTGTAATCATCATTTTACCGCCCTCATCTAAATGGGTTTCATAACCTTTCGCAGCATCCATCATGGCAGCAGCATTAAAATGAAGATAATTAGTCTCCATAAATTTCGATATCGGTCCTCTATTCGTGCTCATCATTATATTTTTTTGTTCGGGTGCAAAAGTAACGATTACCTCTTAAAACTTAAAATCATCGATTCAATGCATTCAGCGTGGTATCACAATTTGTGATACCACGTTGAATGCCTCATTAAGCAAGAATTCAAATATCAAAATTATTTAAGTTGATATTAATTCAACCTAAATAACTTGGCTGCTAAAGCTATTTAATAATAAATTGTGTGCGTAACCAAAACGATATATGAAAATCCCAAATTTAGTAGATCAATTATATCTTCCTGATGAAATCATCATGAACCAGATTTATATAATAAGAGAAGGTTAATATTCAAATCATTAGGATTTTTGTGAAAATGCGTCATTTGTTAACTGATCAATTATCAATCCGATTGGAAATAGCCCAGATTAGGGATAAGCTTCAACTCCACGACAAAAAACATGTTTCACAAAACAAAAACATAGACATCATCTTTCAATACCTTGATGAATTGCAAAATAAATCACTTGCCATAGCTAACCAATCGAAAAAAATTGGTTTTAAGCCAGATTGGGAATAAAGTTAAATTCTAACGCTTTTTCCCTTACTTTGTATCAATGAGAAAACTGCCCCTGCTAATTATATTTTTCCTAGTCAGCAACCCCGTTTCTGCCCAGAAAAAGTTGATCCAAAAATTGCTATCAAACGAAAAGGATACCACCCGTAAAGCTAGTTTTATGCCAATCCCGGCATTAGGCTATTCGCAAGAAATTGGCTTTGAATTTGGCTTAGGCTCACTCTACTCCTTTTATGTAGATCGAAAAGACACCCTCAACCGTAGTTCAAACTTCTCTGGAACAGCCACTTATTCCACAAAAAAAACATATAACCTAGCCTTAAAAGGCGACGCTTGGACCAGAAAAAACCGCTATCACCTAATTGGGGAAATAAGATTTAAAAAAATTCCTTTCAACTTTTACGGCATAGGAAATAATACTGCGCAAATCAATGAAGACCGTTTGATTCAACAGCTGGTTAAAATTGCATTCGATGCTGAAAAAACCTTTATCAAATCAGCCTATACAGGTATATCATTAGGTTTCGAAAGTTATCAATTTAAGGACAAAATCGCTGGTGGTCTCTACCAAACTTCGCCTTCGTTAAATGATCGAGACGGCGGTAATGTATTTTATCTGGGCATTTCTCAAAGCTATGATACCCGAAACTCCAACAATTATCCTACGAAAGGTTTCTTTGGCAGACTAACCTATCAATATGCTCCAAGCTTTTTTGGCGGAAACAACTTTAGCGGAAGCCTTATCAAAGCAAATATCCGGAATTTCTGGCCTGTTGCCCCTCAATTAGTCTTTGGTGTACAAGCGATATACTATACCATACAAGGCCAAAATACCCCATTTTATTTGCTGCCCCAACTCGGTAACGACGAAATAATGCGCGGTTATTATACCGGCCGCTATCGTGACGAGAATTTAATAGCCTCACAAGCCGAACTCCGCTATCGTTTTAGCAATCGTTTTGGCCTGGTGGCTTTTGGTGGTACCGGAAAAGTATTTTCAAACGGCAACTTCACTTTAAACGCATTAAAACCTAATTACGGCATCGGCGGACGGTACTTTTTCGACCCTGCAAAAGGATTAAGCATACGCTTAGATTACGGTATCGGAGAAAAGAATGCAAACGAAGACCGCCAGAAGGGATTTTATATTAGCCTAGCCGAAGCATTTTAACTTCCACAACAATATATTTCCATTTTATTTACACATATTTGTTTAAACTAAATACTGTATGGAAAATATTGAAATTAACGAACCTACCCAAGCCCCTGAAGCTTTCGAAAACATTGCATTAAATGAACAGGCACAATACTACCTATTTACCGCTGCCAAATGGGCAAAGTTTTTAGGCATTATGGGATTTATCTTTTGCGGATTGTTTATAATTGTTTCCTTGGCAATGGGAGCTATCCTTTCAGGAATGACCCAAATGGACCCCTACAACAACCCCGGCACACATATGGTTGCAGGCATGAGGGGTTTTATTATCGCATTTTATGTTTTAATTGATATATTTTATTTCTTTTCTTCGCTGTACATTTTTCAGTTTGGCAGTAAAATCAGCTCAGCCATCGTACTCAGAGATAATATTGGTATTACCAATGCTTTAGAAAAGTTAAAATCATTGTTTAAGCTCTGGGGTATTAGCACAATTGTATTTATTGGAGTATATATTTTAATAATCATCGGTGCAGTAATATTTGCAACGATGAGAAATTAAGCACGCTATGAAATCATTCCTGTTATTCCTTTTCCTCCCGCTCTCCCTATTTGCACAAAACTTTAGCGCAACAGAAATAGCTTCCTATCAAAAGCAAGCTAAACAGGTCACCATTATCCGCGATAATTGGGGCATCCCCCATGTGTATGGTAAAACAGATGCCGACGCTGTGTTCGGTTTATTATATGCGCAATGCGAAGATGATTTCAAACGCATAGAACTTAACTATATCGAAAAACTAGGGCGATTATCAGAGATAAACGGCGAGAAAGATATCTTCAACGACCTTCAAATCCGATTATTAATCGACAGCACCGCGGCCATTGCCGACTATCAGAAAGCACAACCTTGGTTAAAAAGTTTATTAAATGCACAAGCTGCAGCCATTAATTTCTATCTCCACACGCATCCAGCAGTTAAACCAGCTTTGCTTAAACGCTTTAAACCTTGGTATCCGCTATTGTGGACCGACGGAAGCATCGGCGCCATCAATACAGCAAACCTCACCATCGGCGAATTAAAGAAGTTTTATAGCGGCGATTATACTCCCACGGCCTATCGAAAGGTTATTAAAGATCAACAGAGCGGTTCCAATGGTTTTGCATTCGCCCCCTCCATTACCGAATCGGGCAACGCAATTTTATACATCAACCCACACACAACTTTCTATTTCAGGCCCGAAGTACAAATGCAAAGCGAGCAGGGCCTAAATGCCTACGGCGCCGTTACCTGGGGACAATTCTTCATTTACCAGGGCTTTAATGAGTTTTGCGGCTGGATGCACACCTCCAATAACGTCGACATTGCCGATATGTATGCTGAGAAAGTGAGTAAAACTGCAAAAGGCCTCTTCTATGAGTATGATAAGAAACTCCTCCCTGTCGGACAAAAAAAGGTCAGCATCAAATACCTCGACGGCAAAAGCATTAAAACCAAGCAATTCAACACCTATTTCACCAAAAACGGTCCCATTATGGCTATTCGAGATGGAAAATGGATCAGCTTAAAATCAAAGAACAGAAACACGGCAAGTTTGATCCAAAGTTGGGTAAGAACAAAAGCCAAAAGCTTTGAAGACTACCAAAAAGCGATGGACTTAAAAGCCAATGCCTCTAACAACACTGTGTATGCCGATGCAAAAGGAAATATCGCCTACTGGCACGGCAACTTCATTCCAATCAGAGATCCAAAATTTAACTGGGGCAACGTGGTTGATGGCAGCACTTCTGCAACAGCCTGGAAAGGATTGCACCCTGTTAAAGAAAGTGTCCATATCTATAACCCGGTAAACGGATGGTTGCAGAACTGTAATTCTACCCCTTTTTCAGTAGCAGGAGCAAACAGCCCCAAAAAAGAAAATTATCCTCCCTACATGGCTCCAGACGGAGAAAATTTTAGGGGTGTAAATGCGGTGAGGTTATTAAATCAGCCAACCAAATACAACATCGACAAGGTAATTGCTACTGGTTACGATACTTATCTGTCTGCTTTTGCAGTGCTAGTGCCCGCTTTGGTAAATGCCTATGAACAATTGCCACAGAGCGATCCCTTGTTAACCGAACTAAAAGAGCCTCTCGCAGTGCTCAAGGCATGGGATTATCGTTGTAATGAAAATTCTATCGCGTCAACCCTGGCGTTCGATTGGGCACAATTATTAATTCCAAATATACAACGCGTTTATATCGATCAGGGCGAAAAAGATCAAGTTCAAAATACCATCGAGTTTGCGGCGAAGGCCAGGCCCAACGAGTTATTAGATCCTTTAAAGGCTGTAGTCACAAATTTAACCAAGCGTTACGGAAAATGGGATATGCCATGGGGCGAAGTAAATCGCTTCCAACGATTAACTGGTGCCATAAACGAAAAGTATGATGATGCATTGCCAAGCATACCCGTTGGCTTTGGATCAGCAATGTGGGGCCAACTGCCCTCTTATAGAAGTGGCTTTTTCAAAACCAATAAACGTTACGGAACCAGTGGAAATAGTTTTGTTTGCGTAGTTGAATTTGGAAGCAAGATAAAGGCGAAATCTATTTTAGCTGGAGGCAATAGTGGCGACCCAACATCGAAACATTTTAACGATCAAGCATTAATGTATAGCAAAGGGCAATTTAAGGAGGTGTTGTTTTACAAGGAAGATGTCCTTAAAAATGCAGAAAGAACCTATCAGCCGGGTTTATAAAAATTTTCGACTTTTTTCGACTTCGCAAGTCGGGGTTGAATCGTCCGACTTCGTAAGTCGACCATTTTGAGCCGACTTACGAAGTCGGAGGGCTGATATCTCCGTTAATTTGAATATTTTGTCTCCTTCGTTAAGAGATCAAATTCCATTTTCTCATATTTAATTTCAGGTCCATTTCCTTTCTTTAAAGAACCAAGATGTGCTGTTAAAACATTAGAGCCTGCGTTAACTGAAACAATTCTACCCTTAATCGTGTAATTATCAATCGCTAATTTAATATTCCCGCTTAAAATAATTCCACTGCCCATAACCCGATTTATAGTAACAGAGTCAGAAGCTTCATATTTTAGTTTAGAAATCAGCTCAAAAGCAGCTGAATTATCTTTAGTCATATAATTTGCAGAAAATCCCCCCGTTCTCGTGTTAAATTTCATGAGAGCCGCTGATGTTAACTTACCATTTGCTTTCTTAAACCGGGCATTTTTAGCCGTCACAAGCCCCCCTTCCGTATCTATTTCAATTTCCTCAGCCTTTAATTCCCCGTCGAAGATACTCATTACACCATCTTTAACATACGTGAGTTTTGTATGCTGATCAACTGTTAAAGTAGACGAAGAATGGAGCATTGGTTTCGGGGAAGTTGACGATATCTTGTCGACATTCTTGATTTCTTTTGGTTGGATAACCGGGTATTCCGAATCTATCCATGCCGCTGTTTCACTTGCCTTTACCGAAATTGGATCTCCAACAGCTAAATTAAAGTGCTTAAGTTGCTCTTTGGTTAAATACACACGATACCGTTCCCCATCCACATTTAAAATAAAACCATCAAGTATATTTCTTACTGAAAAGTAATGAAGAGATTCTATTTTACCAGTTAATGTTTTTTGTCTGATTTTAGCTGCTTTGGCGAGGTTCAGTTTATATTTATCGGAGCGTTTCCACGCTGCATAGTCTGCCGAAATTCTGTCTACTTCCTTTTGCATAGCCTTAATTTCTTCGTCACTCTTGCTATTTTTCCGATAGTTTAAAACTCCCTCAATAATAGCTTTTGCTAATTCATTTTGCTTCTGTTCATTGGTGATAAATTGAAAATCATTCTTATTAGTTAAATAACCCAGTTCAAGCGTCACACCTGGCATTTTTGAATTCTCTAATACGTACAATTTCTTTTGTTTTGGCTTATTGGATATGGCGATTCCGTTAATACTTTTTAGGTTCTTGTACAAATGAAAGGTCATGCTCATCGCCCTGATATCTTTCAACCGATCTGATGAAGGGGAAACAAACATCTCAACTCCATTTGCCGTGTTACCATTAATAGCGGAATTTACATGTAGAGAAATTAGAAAGCTTCCATCCAGGCTAGCGCGATCCTTCAAACTCATATAAGAATCATTTGCCCGGGTAATCATTACTTTTATCCCTTTTTCTTCCGCCAATACTTTTAACTTTTTACTCATTAAAAGAGCAATTTCCTTCTCAGAAACGCCATCAACAACAGCCCCCTTATCCTTGCCCCCATGACCGGCATCAATTACCAAGGTAAAATCTTTATCCTGACTTCCTTTAGGAAATACGTTTACAACATCAACTGTAAAGCCCCAAATTAGGATCAGTCCAATCGGCAACGCTAACAAATAAGCTAACTTTTTCATATTCTTTGATTTTGAGTTAAATAACATCTTAATTCTTTGTTTAATAGGGCTTTTCACGAAATTGTGGATTAATGGGTTAGCGCTTTTAGCTACCGCCAGATTTAATAACAGCGTAGCATATGTCTCCGTGCCAATTTGCTGCGAGGTAGCCTCATCTGCCTCATATTCATGCGCTTGCTCCAAAGCTTTGTCGTACAAGTACATAATCGGATTAAACCAGAGCACAGCTTTTACTACCATTAGCAGCAGTTTATCTACCGAATGGTACTGCCTTGCGTGCACCTCTTCATGGGCTAGTAAAACTACAAGCTCCCCTTTGGTTAAACTCTTTTCATCAACAAAAACATAATTAAAGAAAGAGCAATTGGTAAAACCGCTCTGTTTGGTCACCACTTTCAGTCCGTTAATTTCTTTAACCACAGAACCAGTATGTTTCAGCAGCTGATAAACCCTCCAACCAGTTAAGAGTAAAAGGCCGGCAACAATACCACCATACAGGTAAGGTAATAGCGCATACCAATCAACCTCACTTTGTGCGTATGGTGCTGAGCCAGTGCTCACTACTATCGGGGTTTCTAAGGCGACCTTGCTCAAATCCATGCCTGGGGCGACTAAAGCACCCTCTATTGGTGTGCTTGAGGCTACTTCCCTTTCTATCGTAAACTGCAGCGAAGGAATAACAAAGCTGAGTAATAGGCTAAACAGTAGATAAAATCGGTTAATCTTAAAAAAAGTAAAGTTTCTCAATACCAGTAAATAAAAGGAGAAGAACAGCATCGAACATGCACTTACTTTGAGGAGGTAGCTAAATAGTTCCATCTTGTTTTTTGTTTTTATTGATTAAAGCAGTTAACTCGGCAATATCTTCTGCACTTAATTTTTCTTCCTTCACCATAAACGATAGCAAACTAGCTGGAGAATTATCGAAGTAACCAGAAAATAGTTTCGTGAAAGTTGTTTTCGTGTACTCCTCCTTCGTTATCGCCGGAAAATACTCGTAGGTTTTACCATAAGCTTTATAAGAAACATAGCCTTTCTTTTCTAAAAGCCTCACTATAGAGGAGATGGTATTGTATGGCGGTTTAGGTTCTTCGTCCAATTCGTCAATAATGTCTTTGACAAATGCAGTTTGCAATTTCCATAGGACTTGCATGATACGTTCTTCTGCTTTAGTTAATTCTTCCATAACCTAAATCTATAACTTATTTTTCAGTTATACAACTATAAAATCAGTTATAACTGTAATTAATTGATTATTAATGGAATAAACTTCACATCCCAGTGAGCACAACCTTTTTGACAAATTTCCGACTTCGTAAGTCGGGGTTGAATCGTCCGACTTCGTAAGTCGACGTTTTTGAGCCGACTTACGAAGTCGGTTTAGAAGTTGGTTTAGAATTTAATCTTGAAATGTTCCTTAACCTGGTCTTTTTTAAAATAAACCAGACCGATCCAAAATAAATCAACAGTTACAGAAACTTGTGAATGCGCCTTAATCTCTTCCCAGGCCTCTTTCATTCCCTCACTCCAATAAATATCATCAAATATCAGCAGTGTCCCTTCATGGACTTTAGGCAGGCAAAGCATAAAATAGTTCAATGTTGCCTCTTTTGTATGGTTGCCATCTATGTACACCAAATCTAATAACTCGGTATTTTCAACCTCTTTCGGAAACCGTTCATTAAAATTCCCAACCTGCAGTTCAATATTCTTTAACTCAAGCGCAACAAAATTTTGGTAAGCAACATTCGCCGTTTCCGGGCAGCCCTCTATAGTCACAATTGTTGCCTTCGGCTTAGCCTTCGCCAGGTAAGCTGTGGTAATCCCCAGGCAAGTACCTAACTCGATGAGCTTCTCTGCAGCATGATTTTCTGCCAATCGATAAATTAGCTGTGCTAAGCGGGGAGTTTTCAAGGCATTCTTCGCCAATTCCCTAACTTTTTTTTGTTTGTTCTTATTCAGCTGTGAGCCTGCCCCTAAATCGGTAATCGACAGTAAGGTATCGTCATTTAAAAGTTTTTTTCGTTGTAGTTCAATGTTTTGATATACTTTTTTTGCAGAAAAATCGTAAATTACCTCATCAACCAACTTATAAACAAATGGCGAATGCGTTCCATGTCTGCTCTTGGCAGTAAGGCGATGCTTCAAATAATCGGCTACAAATTGAAATAACATAGCCGTAAAAATAGGTAAACAGAAAATTCTAATTTGCATTTTAATGGAAAATCTTGCAGAAATTGATGCCTTGGTAAAATTATTAGACGATCCCGATGAGGAGGTCTACCAACATGTTCAAGAGCGCTTATTAAATTATGGGGTTGAAGTTATTTCCCACTTGGAGCATGCCTGGGAGCAGTCGCTAAACACTGTTCTTCAAGAGCGGATAGAAAATCTGGTCCACACCATCCAGTTTACAACGGTAAAGGAAGACCTCAATTTATGGTATCAAAGTGGTGCGTTCGACCTTTTACAGGGCGCCTTGATCATCAATCGTTATCAATATCCGGATTTAAACGAGCAGCATATTATCAATCAGATCGAAGAAATCAAGCGTGAGATCTGGTTCAATCTGCAATATGAGATGAGCTCTATCGAAAAGATCAAGCTCATTAACCATGTTTTTTACCACCAATATGGCTTTAGCGGCAATACCAAGAACCATCATGATCCTCAAAATTCCTATTTAAATCAGGTTTTAGAAAGTAAAAAAGGCAACCAGATTTCGTTGGCCATCATCTATGCTACCCTGGCCCAGAAATTAGATATTCCGGTATACGGCGTTAATTTGCCGCAGCATTTTATTTTAGGCTATATTGATGAAAGCAATGAGGAAAAGGATCACGGCGTATTATTCTATATTAATGCTTTTAACAAAGGCGCCATCTTCGGTAAACACGATGTTGATCAGTTTTTAAGACAATTAAATTTGGAACCTCAACCAGGATTTTACGCTCCCTGCAGCAATGCCGAAATTATAAGACGCATTATTAGAAATTTAATTTCTGCCTATGAAAACTTAGGCTCAACAGATAAAGTCAATGAACTAAAAGCGCTCCAGGAGATTTTGGTATAATAATTTTCGTTACCTTGTTTTATGCTACAAATAAAACACCTTGCGCTCGATGTAATCGGTTTGCTTTTTCCAAACCTTTGTGGCGGCTGTGGATTAAGTCTTTACAACGGCGAGGAGGCTATATGCCTTCGCTGCATGTCCGATTTGCCCTATACAGATTTCCACCTTCATCAGCAAAATTTAGTAGCAAAGCAACTTTGGGGTCGACTACCGTTCGAAGCGGCGATGGCTATGTTGTACTTTAAAAAAGGAACCAAAACCCAAAATTTAATCCACAATTTAAAATACAATGGCAAAACGCAAGTAGGCGTAAAACTGGGTGGTCTACTTGGCGAAAAGCTAAACGATAGCGAATATTATAAAGATGTCGATTATATCATTCCAGTGCCTTTACATCATAAAAAAGAAAGAGAAAGAGGCTACAATCAAAGTTCGTATATTGCAAAAGGTGTAGCAGCACGAATGAATGTTCCGGTAAAAGAAAATAAGTTAATACGAAAACGAGTAACCGAAACGCAAACAAAGAAATCGAGATATAACAGATATGAAAATATGTTGACTGTATTTGAAATCGTCGATCCAGCAGTTTTAAAAAACAAACACATTTTATTGCTGGATGATGTTATTACTACCGGCGCCACACTAGAAGCATGCGGCAACTCGTTACTTAAGTGCGGCATTAAAAAATTGAGTATCGCGGGCTTAGCATTTGCACAGTAATTATGAGGATAAAACTACTTCTTTTCTTATGTACCGCCATTATTTTTGCTTCTTGCTCAAAGGAGGAAGATATTACCGAAGAAATGAATGCCCGGCTATCATTTTCTTTCGATAGTGTTTTATTTGATACGGTATTTACCACGGTTGGTTCAACAAGTAGAAGGTTAAAAATTTACAACCCTAACGAAAAAGCCATTGTCGTCAGTCGGATTAAATTAAGCGGCGAAAATATTTCTGCCTACAGTTTAAATATCAACGGACAAGCTGCTTCAGAAGTAAACTTAATTAAAATCAATGGTAAAGATTCCATAAATGTCTTTGTCAAGGTAAACATTAACTCTTCCGATGAAAACTTACCCTTCCTTGTAAAGGATTCTATTTTATTCGATTACAATGGTCAGCGGAAAAGTATTCCATTAATTGCTTATGGGCAGAATGCGAATTTTATAACCAATGGAACTATTAAAACCAATACTACCTGGGACAGCAAACTTCCCTATGTAATTTATAAATCATTAACTATAGAGGAAGATGCCAGTCTTCATATTGAACCTGGCAGTAAAATTCTTTTCCATAGCAATGCCACAATGAATATTAAGGGGACATTAAAGGTAATGGGTACAAAAACAGACAGTGTCCTTTTTGCAAGTGATCGCTTAGAGACTTTCTATGCAGAAGACCCCGGACAATGGAATGGGATACATTTTTACCCAAAAAGCAAAAATTCACACATCAATTACGCTGTCATTAAAAACGGTATTGTGGGCATTACCGCCGATTCTTTGTCTGTTAACGATCAACCCAAGCTCTTATTAACTAATACGATTGTGAAAAACATGGAGGTGGTAGGCTTTTTAGGTTATCAAACATCGCTCACAGGCTTCAATAACCTATTTTACAATTGTGGTCAGTACTTACTATATGGCGTTGGAGGTGGAAAATATAACTTAAAACAAAATACTTTCGCAGGTTTCAATTTACATTATGCCCGGAAAACTGCTTCCGTGTATCTTTCAGATTTTATCAGCAACACGCAGCAGGACCATCTTACTCTGGATCTCCAAAATAATATCATTTGGGGAGTTTTGCCTAATGAGTTTATTGTCGACAAAAAATCGCCTGCTACTACCTTAACAAAAGTCATTAAAAACAACCTTTTAAGATGTACCGAGTTATCTTATTTCTCAGCAGGTAATTTTTTATACACTGAACTCTTTTTTGTACACCCGCTTCTAGGCAATTTTAACTTAAACAATAACAGTCCCGTACTAAATAAAGGAATCGACTTAAGCGATGACCCTTACTTTAACCGCTACCTAAAAAGAGATATGAACGATGAAAAAAGATTATTTCCCTCTGATTTAGGATGTTACGAAAAAAATTAATGTTATTTGATCTTTTTTAGAACTTTTGGCATAATTTTTACGTTTATGTATTCGAGAGCGTTAATTTAGATGGTAAGGGTCGATTATTCTTCGGAGTGATCGGCCCTTCACTTTTTCTGTACAACCTGCCTTCACCCGATGCGCAGCTCATCTTTTCAAAAAAAATAAAATAATTTAAATTCTATAAAACATTTAAACTGCTTTGGCGTTTATATATCCGAGAGCGTTAATTTAGATGGTACGGGTCGATATATTCTGAGGAATTATCGACCCTTCCTCTTTTATAGCCTTTCTAGGAAATTACGCTAAAGAATTTTTGCTCAAGAAATCCTGATACGCCAAGCTAAGTCCTTCTTTTAATTCAATTTTATGTTTCCAACCTTGCTGGTGCAATTTAGATACATCCATAAGTTTACGAGGCGTGCCGTCTGGTTTAGTTGTATCAAATACCAATTCGCCTTTAAAACCAACAATATCCTTAATAAGCAGTGCCAGTTCTTTAATGCTCAAGTCTTCCCCGGTACCAATATTAATCAGGTTTGGTTCATTGTAAGTCTGCATTAAAAAATAACAAGCTTCTGCCAGGTCGTCCGCAAATAAAAACTCCCTTTTCGGCGAGCCAGAGCCCCAAACTGTTACCGTTGCATCGCCATTCTTCTTCGCCTCATCAAATTTACGGATCAGCGCAGGCAATACGTGTGAGTTTTGAGGGTGGTAATTATCATTATAGCCATATAAGTTCGTTGGCATTACTGAAATAAAATTACAGCCATATTGACTCCGGTAGGCATCACACATTTTAATTCCCGCAATTTTGGCGATGGCATAAGGTTCATTTGTTTCTTCCAGCAATCCAGTTAACAAATATTCTTCTTTTAAAGGCTGAGGTGCCAGTTTCGGATAGATACAACTCGATCCCAAGAACATTAATTTCGTCACGCCATTTACATAGGCGTGGTGGATTACATTATTTTGGATCGACAGGTTTTCATATAAAAAATCAGCCCGATAGGTATTGTTCGCAATGATGCCCCCCACTTTTGCCGCCGCTAAGAAAACATATTCCGGCTTTTCCAGCGCAAAAAAATCTGCCACTGCCTGTTGGTTCCTTAAGTCTAATATGGAAGAATTGCGCGTAATGATATTGGTATAGCCTTCTTTCTCTAACTTTCTCACAATTGCCGAACCTACCATACCTTTATGGCCAGCAACAAATATTTTCGAATTCTTTTCCATTAATCTGTGTAATATTTAGTAGTGGGATGAACTCCCGTTAATAGGATGCTTACGTGGTGAGACGCTTCTGTTAGTGAGAATTTTCCCTAAGGAAAACTTTCCGTCATTGCGAGCGCAGCGAAGCAATCTAGTCGTGAGATTGCTTCGCTGCGCTCGCAATGACGACGCACCCTGCTATGACGACGCACCCTGCAATGACGACGTCCCCTCCTATGCCACCAAGACGACACACCCTGCAATGACGCCATGACGACGTGCCACCAAAACGATTCACCCTCAATGACAACCGCATCTCAATGACAACCGGGCCCTCAATGACTACCGTACCGTATCGCGACGTCCCTCAGCTTCACTCTTCGCAACCCTCGCGACGCAATGCCCCTTTTCTAGGACGCCATTACCTTCGTAGTTCTTCCTACTGCAATTTTTTTAACTGCGGCAATAATCGCATTTGTATCGTAGCCGCAAACATCCCATAATTCAGGTTGTTCTCCATGTTCAACAAAAACATCCGGAATACCTAACCTTACTATATTTGGTTTATAATTATGATCTGCCATAAACTCCAGGATCGCACTTCCCATACCCCCTTGCACACAACCGTCTTCCACCGTAATTACGTGTGCGTAACGCTTACCTACCTCATGCAGTAACGCCGCATCCAATGGCTTTACAAAACGCAAGTCGTAATGCGCCGGATTTATCCCTTCCGTGTTCAGAGCGGTACAAGCTTCTACCGCAAAATTACCCACATGTCCGATTGATAAAATGGCAACGTCTTCTCCATCCGCTATTTTGCGGCCTGTACCGATCGTTAATTTCTTAAATGGTCTTTTCCAGTCGGGCATAACCCCCGAACCCCGTGGATAACGAATAGTAAACGGCCCCACATTTTCCTGCTGCGCCGTAAACATCAAATTCCTTAATTCCTCTTCGTTCATCGGCGATGCCACCACCATATTGGGGATGCAACGCATATAGGCTATATCATATGCACCGTGGTGTGTTGCTCCGTCTGCTCCTGCCAGGCCAGCCCGGTCCAGGCAAAATACTACGTTCAAGTTCTGGATTGCTACATCGTGGATCACCTGATCATATGCCCTTTGCATAAAGCTCGAATAAATATTACAAAACGGCACCAAGCCCTGTGTCGCTAATCCTGCCGAGAACGTAACGGCGTGTTGCTCTGCAATACCCACATCAAACGCCCTATTTGGCATCGCTTTCATCATAATATTGAGCGACGATCCCGAAGGCATTGCCGGTGTAATTCCAACAATCTTTTCATTGGCTTCGGCCAGTTCCACTAGTGTATGTCCAAACACATCCTGATATTTGGGCGCTTGTGGTTTATCCGCTACTGATTTCTTGATTTCTCCTGTAATTTTATCAAACAAGCCTGGCGCATGCCATTTGGTCTGATCTTTTTCTGCTAAAGCAAATCCTTTTCCCTTAACTGTTACGCAATGCAATAGTTTCGGTCCAGGTATGGCCGATAAATCTTTAATTGTAGCCGCTAAGCGCTTTACATCATGCCCGTCAACCGGTCCAAAATACCTAAAGTTTAATGCTTCAAATAAATTGCTTTGTTTCAGTAAAGTTCCTTTGATGCTTTTTTCTATTTTTTTAACATATTTATGTGCATTCGGACCAAGCGCAGAAATCTTGGTCAACACATGCGATACGTCATCCCTAAAACGGTTATAAGATTTTGAGGTGGTGATACTTGTTAAATACTCTTTTAGTGCACCAACATTCGGATCAATCGACATACAGTTGTCGTTCAGAATCACCAATAAGTTAGAGTTTTCTATTCCTGCATGGTTTAATCCTTCGAAGGCCAAACCCGCTGTCATGGCTCCATCGCCAATTACGGCAACATGTTGTCGGTCTTTTTCCCCTTTATAATGCGAAGCAACGGCCATTCCCAGCGCAGCTGATATGGAGGTTGAAGAGTGTCCTACCCCAAATGTATCATATTCGCTTTCCGTAATTTTCGGGAAGCCGCTAATACCATTAATGATCCTGTTTGTGTGAAACTGACCTCGCCGTCCCGTTAGTATTTTATGTCCATATGCTTGGTGTCCAACATCCCATACCAATTTATCGTAAGGCGTATTTAATGCGTAATGTAGGGCTACTGTTAATTCTACTACCCCTAAACTCGCACCAAAATGGCCTCCGTTTACACTTACCACATCAATAATGTACTGTCGTAATTCGTGGCAAATCTGCTCTAAATCCTCTTCGCTAAACTTCTTTAAATCAGCGGGGTAATTTATCGCAGCTAATAATGGACCTGTCTTAACTTCCATGCAATATTTTATCAAAAATAATCATTTACAAAGTACGGTATTTTGTTTAATACTTTTATGAAGAATCGTTCCAAATTTTGGCAGGGGCATGGGAGGAGGCTTGAAGGAGGAACGTTGATGACTTGGAGGGGTTAAGAGGAAGGGGGTTGGAGTTCGAGGGGTTAAGAGGAAGGGGGCTGGGTTGGAGGTTGGAGGGGTTAAGAGGATGGGGGTTGGCTTGGAGGTTGGTGGGTCATGGGGGTTGGAGGGTGGAGATCGAAAGGGTGAAGGTGGAAGGTTCCCGTCATTGCGAGCGCAGCGAAGCAATCTCACGACTAGATTGCTTCGCTGCGCTCGCAATGACGGACTGTTCCCTCGCAATGACGGGCTGTGTGCTCGCAATGACGGACTATTCCCTCGCAATGGCACTACGCTCTGGATGGACAGTTACGCTCAAAACCCATTTCAAATTTCCCGATAAAATCCTTATTTTTACCAAAAATACAACCCCATTAAAATGAAAAGAGACACCTTAATTTTTGACTTAATCAATAAAGAATTAGACAGACAAGAGCATGGTCTTGAACTAATTGCTTCAGAAAACTTCGTAAGTAAACAAGTAATGGAAGCAGCAGGCTCTGTTTTAACTAATAAGTATGCCGAAGGTTTACCCGGAAAGCGCTATTATGGCGGTTGTCAGGTAGTAGATGAAATCGAGAATATTGCCATTGATAGAGCAAAACAACTTTTTGGTGCCGAATGGGTAAATGTACAGCCGCACTCAGGTGCACAGGCAAATGCAGCAGTGATGTTAGCGGTAATTCAGCCCGGCGATAAAATCTTAGGTTTCGATCTTTCTCATGGCGGACATTTAACCCATGGTTCTCCAGTTAATTTTTCAGGCAAATTATATCAGCCACATTTCTATGGAGTTAAAAAGGAAGATGGCCTCATCGACTATGCCAAGCTGGAAGAAGTTGCTTTAGCCGAAAAACCTAAATTAATTATCTGCGGTGCTTCTGCTTATTCCAGAGAATGGGATTATGCTTTCATCCGTAAGGTGGCCGATAAAATTGGCGCTTTAGTATTGGCAGATATTTCACACCCTGCAGGCTTTATTGCCAAAGGCTTATTGGCAAACCCTCTTCCACATTGCCATATCGTAACTACTACCACTCACAAAACATTAAGAGGTCCTAGAGGCGGGATGATCATGATGGGTAAAGATTTTGAAAACCCATGGGGATTAAAAACACCTAAAGGCGAAATCAGAATGATGTCCAACTTGTTAGACATGGCTGTTTTTCCAGGTACACAAGGCGGTCCGCTAGAACATATTATTGCTGCTAAAGCAATTGCTTTTGGTGAAGCATTAACTGATGATTATTTAACTTACATTAAACAAGTAGGCGCCAATGCACAGGCTATGGCTAAGGCTTTCGTGGCCAAAGGATATGGCATTATCTCTGGCGGTACAGATAACCACTTAATGTTAATTGATCTCCGCAACAAGAACATCACAGGTAAGCTAGCCGAAAACGCCCTGGAAAAAGCAGATATTACTGTAAACAAAAATATGGTACCGTTTGACGATAAATCACCATTTGTAACTTCGGGTATGCGTGTAGGTACCGCAGCTATCACTAGCAGAGGTTTCAAAGAAACTGAGATGCAGCAAATTGTTGATTTAATTGATGAAGTTTTATCAAATCCTGAAGACGAACAAAATTTACTGCAAATAAAAGAGAAAGTACAAACATTAGTTCGTAATTTCCCGCTTTACAAGTAAAAACCAACAATGTTTAATTTCCCGATAAAATCTGAAGAATATGAGCGTCAGCGTTTAGCTGCGCTCCATTCTTATGATGTATTGGGCGAAAGTTTCGAGCATGAGCTCGACCTACTCGTTAAGCTCGCCGCACAAATTGTTGATGTGCCCATGGCCTACGTTGGCTTTGTTGATACAGATAAGGTCTTCTTAAAGTCCGCCATTGGTATTGAGGAAAAACACCTCATCCTTCCCAGAGATTTAACCATTTGCCAGCATACCATGTTGGTGGACCAGATTTTTGTGGCACCTGATGTACTCCTGCAACCGGAGTTAGTCGCCAACCTCATGGCCGCCGTCGATTCTCCCCTTCGTTTTTATGCCAGTGCCGCAATCAAAGATGAAGATGGTTTTCCCCTCGGCTGTTTATGCCTGTTAGATGTTGTGCCCCGCGAAATCAATCAACATCAAAAAGAAGCGATAGAAACCCTTGCAAAGCAGGTGGTTACCCATCTTGCCTTAAAAAGAAAAAATGCGCAGCTTCAGGCACAAACCTTGCGCTTCAATGAGTTTGTAGATATTTTTACCGCCTCCCCAGAAATCCACTGCATTTTAAACCGGCAAGGGGAAATCCTTTTCATCAACCAGGCGGTTACCACCTTATTAGATTATACGGTCGACGAAACCATTGGGCAAAGTATGTGGAACTACTGTTTCCGCGATGATATTAACAAAACCGTTTACACCCTCGAAGAGGGATTAAAAAATAAACAAAAACAGTTCGCACTAGATTTCAGGCTCATCAGCAAGCACAATGAAATTAGGTGGATTAGCTGGGGCATGGTTGCCAAAGGCGATCGCTGGTATTGCTATGGCCGCGATATTACCGAGAACAAAAGAGTGGAGAATGAGTTAACGAAACTTTCTTTCGTTGCCAGTAAAATCGACAATGGTGTGGTTATCAATGATGCCAATAACCGGGTAACGTGGATCAACAATGCTTTTGAAAAAATTACCGGATTTACCCTCGATGATGTAAAGGGACAGCGATTGGGCGATTTAATCAGCGGTCCCGATACCGACTGGTCTATCATTGAAAGGGCTCGGGCTATGACCCAGCAAAGCAAATCTTTTACGGTAGATATGTTGGCCTACCGCAAAGACAAAACCCCTATCTGGATTTCCGTTTACAATACCGTGGTACTCGATGAAGATGGCAAGGTAGAAAGTGAAGTAGAAATCATTATCGATATCACCGATAAGAAAAAAGTAGAAGACGACTTACAGGTGCTTTCACTCGTAGCCAGCAATACCAATACCGGGGTTACCATTGCCAATGCCCAAGGAGAAGTTACCTGGGCCAATTCGGCACTCGAAGAACTGCTGGGCTATAGCTTAAGCGAACTATCCGGAAAAATGTTGGGCAATCTCCTTTCGGGCCCTAATACCGACCGAACTTCTATTGCCGAATCACGAGATAAATCTTTAGCTAAATTACCTCACAGCTTAGAGGTTTTAGCCTATAAGAAAAACGGAGAAGAAATTTGGCTCTCTGTTTATAACACCCCTATTTTAAATGATAAAGGTTTAATTGAGCGACAAGTAGAGCTCATCAATGATATTACCCAGCGCAAGCAAGTAGAGCGAGAGATGGTCGAATCGCGTGAGCAGGCCCTCCAGCTTAGCGAAGCGAAAGAAATGTTCCTATCGGTGATGAGCCACGAAATACGTACACCGTTAAATGCGGTTATCGGTATGACGCATTTGTTGCTTGACAATGACCCTAAAGAGTCGCAGATAGATGATCTCAATATTCTAAAGTTCTCTAGCGAAAACCTCCTGCATATCATTAACGATATCCTCGACTTCACCAAGATCGAAACCGGCAACCTTCACTTGGAATCCATCCCTTTTGATCTGCATACCCTTTGTGTTGATATTACCAATTCCTTGCAGGTTAGCGCGGGCAAAAAGGGCAATCAGTTAATTTTAGTTTATGATGATCAGATCCCGGCCACCTTACTGGGCGATAAAACAAGGCTCTATCAGGTGCTGATAAACCTGCTTGGCAACGCTATTAAATTTACCGACAATGGTACTATTCAGCTTCAAGTTAAATTTAAGCACAGCGACGAAAATAATACGTTAATTTATTTCGAAGTGAGGGATACGGGTATCGGCATTCCGGCCGATAAGCAATCGTATATTTTCGAAACCTTTACCCAAGCTAAAACAGATATTGCCCGTAAATATGGCGGTACGGGATTAGGCCTGGCTATCACCAAAAAACTGTTAAAGCTCTACGATTCAGAAATTGAAGTAAAAAGTACCGAAGGCAAGGGCACTACCTTTTGCTTTGAAATCTCTTTTGCCAATAATAACACTAACGACCAGGTGATGGCTGCTCCGGCAGTCGCTAATTTGTTTACCGATAAAAAGGTGCTCGTTGTAGATGATAATGAAGTAAACATCTTAATTGCCAAGCGCTTTTTAAGCAAATGGGGATTAGTTATCGATTTTGCCGTCAATGGCGAAGAAGCCATCAATAAAATAATGGCCAATACCTACGATCTAATCTTTATGGACATCAGAATGCCGGGCATTGATGGCTTTGATACTACTAAAATCATCCGTGAACTTGTGGGCGACTATTACAAAAACGTCCCCATCATTGCCTTAACCGCCTCCACGCTGCACAATGAGCATACCAAGTTCAAAGATTCTGGCATGAACGGGCATGTGTTAAAGCCGTTTAATCCTAACGAGATTAAGGAAGTATTAAATAATTATTTGAGGTAAGAAACGCAGCGTCAGTGCGTAGCGTCCGTCATTGCGAGCGCAGCGAAGCAATCTGGCCGTGAGATTGCTTCGTCGCTACGCTCCTCGCAATGACGGATGCCCCATATCCTCCTCAATCAAACAAACTCTCATACAAATCCAGCCATTCCGGGTTCAGTGCATTGATCAGTTTTTCTTTTGCTTTTCTACTTCCCCCTTTTATTCTTTTCTCTTCATCAATTGCTTCCTCAATGTGGATAAAAAAGTAAAAATACACCAATTTATGGCATCTATACTTCGCCGAAAAGCTCTTTGGATGTTGATGATTCTTATGTTCCCAAACCCTCGATTCTAAATCCGAACTAACTCCTGTGTACAAAACAGTATGATTTACATTCGTCATGATATAAACACACCCTCCTTTCCCTATCCTCATTTTCGATTGTTTATGTTGAATAAATTCAATATAACAAATTTTTCGTTCCAGCAAATAGGGAGTAGGGTAAAGGGTAATGATGTAAGTTGCGGAAGTTAGGTCTTACCAACTGCGAGTGTAAGGTCCCGTCATTGCGTTAAACCCGTCATTGCGAGTGTACACCCCGTCATTGCGTTAAACCCGTCATTGCGAGTGTAAACCCCGTCATTGCGAGCGCAGCGAAGCAATCTCACAACTAGATTGCTTCGTCGCTACGCTCCTCGCAATGACGATTAATCGAATAAATAATTACCTAGTAAAGATTGCTTCGTCGCTACGCTCCTCGCAATGACGGACGCAACTCCTCGCAATGACGTACGCCCCGTTGAAGGATGCCCCGTTGAAGGACGCCCCGTTGACGATTAACCGAATAACAATTACCTAATAAAGGAACCCAAAGAGCCATAGGGGTATTTTATTTCCATGTCCAGATAAGATGTTGTCAGCTACAATAAAAGAATCATGAACACCCTTAAGCTGCTTTCCACTTTTATCTTTACCTCCAATTTCGAAAGTATATTTATCGTCTACCAGAAAATCGCCCTGTCCGGTATAGGTAATTCGATGTTTAAAGCTAAGCTGATTTGCAAAAAATGTTTCTCTCAAATTTCCTGTATTCGTATTTTCTTGTGCAAGGGTATAAATAATGTTGGTATTCTCTAGAAAAACCTTTGAAGGTTTCTGCAAAGCACTTGTACCATGAGCATCCTTATATAGGTTTCGCGTTAAGTCTACCTCGTCTAAATAATGTATGTAAGCTAATAAAGTAGCTCTGTTAATGATAATTTTTTCACTCAACTTACTTATGTTTGGCACAAACGGACTTGATTTGGCAATTACCACCAATAATTGTTTTAACTTATTGATATAAGCAAGTTCAACACCGCGCAATAGAGGCAACTCTATTTCCAGCACCATATTAATTACTTCTCCCAACCGCATGTCATAAAGTGCTAGTTGTTCTTTATAAAAAGGGTAATATCCATATTTCAAATAGTTTCCGAAATGCTGGAATGGCTTTATTTTCTCAATAATTGTTGTAGCTAGCCCTAAATGGTTTGCTAAGATATTTTCTAAGCTAAGTTTATCAAATACAATACCGGTTTCCATGCTCAAGTATTCTCTAAAAGAGAAACCTTGCATCCGATAAACTATCGCTCTTCTACTTAAATCGGCCCTTGAATTTAAAATTTCTAGCAAAGAGGAGCCTGTAAATACAATTTTTAAGGTTGGGTAATCATCATAAATATTCTTCAATTCCTGTGCCCAACCTGGATATTTATGTACCTCGTCTAAAAACAAATATTTCCCACCAGCAAGCTCAAACTTACTAGCCAGCTCTACCAACGAATGTGTATTAAACCAAATGGAATCTAAACTTACATACAGCGTTTCTGCTAAGGACTTCGAATGATGTAGCTTAATATATTGCAATAAGAGTGTAGTCTTGCCAATTCCTCGGGCACCCTTAATGCCAATCAACCTAGCCTCCCAGTGAATTTCCTCCATCGCCGACCTTATAAAGGTCATCGAAGTATGATTTAGACGTTGAATGAATTTTTCATGTAAGGAGTCCATTTTACAAATTGCTTAGTCTACTAAGCAAATATACAGTATTTTTGTATAGTCGAGTATACAAAAATTAGAAATAATAACTTGAAGTGATGATCCGTCATCGCGAGCGTAAACCCCGTCATTGCGAGCGCAGCGAAGCAATCTCACGACTAGATTGCTTCGTCGCTACGCTCCTCGCAATGACGATTAATCGAATAAATAATTACCTAGTAAAGATTGCTTCGTCGCTACGCTCCTCGCAATGACGGATGCCTTGTACCTCGCAATGACGGACGCAACTCCTCGCGATGACGGACACCCCGTTGACGGACGCACCGTTGAAGCACGCACCGTTGGCGAATGCCTCGTTGACGGATGCCTCGTTGACGGACGTAGCGCCGACGAACCCGCAGCCTACTCCCCTTAGAAATCTTGATAAATGTTCCTGAAAGTGCTTCTCAGGCCAAAAGTAATTTGTTGCGTACGATCTGTGCCCAGCATATTCTTCTCCGTTCTGGTAATGCCACCGAGTTCAAAGCGTAGGTTGTATTTTGGGTTTATTAAATAAGAAATTCTAACATCTGTATAATTGAACTTCGTTTCCAAGCCGTCTCCAGTTCTATAGCCATCTTCCCGGCGGCGGGTATCATATGGGCGGTTAATATCTTTCCCAAAGTTCTCGCCATTCAGGTCTAAGCCATAGCGGGCGAAGTTACCTTGCAGGTAAAAGTTCCATTTACCCCACTGGTAGTCCCAAATACTCACAAACTCCCTAAAATTAGCGCCCATGGGGTGTGCCAAGGCTTCCACATAATGCCCATAGTTAAGTAACGACGATCGCTGACTATACATAAAAGGCCGTGCCGTATTAAACTCTGCCAAGTAGGTTAAGTTTTTAAGCTTAAAAGCATCAAAACCTTTTATCCCTAATTGGTAAGAAAACTTATTCACCCAGTCGCCCTTGCCCCTAAACGCCAGGCTTGCGGTAAACTCATCGGCCGCAAACTGCCCATACACTGTCATATTCTTCAATAGCTTATACTTCGCTGTTAAGCCTACCAATGCATTATCTGGCGAGTGGTTCAGCCCTTCTATCGTTCTTAAAAATACAATCGGATTAAGGTACGTTACATCAAAGCCCCGTTTACCTAGGGAGTCTGCCCCTTTCCATATCACCGCATCAAAAAAGCCGAGCGATAAACGGTTATTCACGTTCCAATCTAAATAATGAAAAGCTCCCCATTTCTTTCTAAAGCCACTATCATAGCTAAACTGTTCCGATAAGGGATCCTGAAACTGCGCCCACATGGCCATATACTTTACATTGCCCAAGGTGGTGGTAATCTTAAACGAAGGATAAGCCGTCGCTACATCACTCATCAGCATCGATCTATAGCCGTCGCCAATAAAGTTTTTATCGTGTGCCAACGTAAACGTGAAGTACTTATTCGGTGTAAAATTGATGATTGCCGTAGCATAGGCCCAGTCTTTATTTACCGATGGCTTCGTATCCCTAAACTTATAATACATCATGCCCGGTATTACATATTTATCGGTAATGTATCTGTCCAGGTAATCGTTAAAACGCGACTGGTTTTCGAAGCCACTGGTATAAAAGCTCAGTTGCTTTCCAATCCTTCCCCCCAGCTGGTAGCCCCTGGTATTTAACCAGGTAGTAATACCATGCGTAACATCCCTGCCTATCAACAAATCGGGCAAGTAGTCCAGGTAAAAGTAATAATCTGGTTTTTTCACTTCCACTAAATGCTCGCTAAACAATTTACGGCCTCCCCAAGTGGTATACGTTTTCCCCGAGGGATTATCCGTTAATAGCGAATCAAGCTGTTTGGTAATCACCGTATCGTCGCCAATTACCGGTTTTAGCGAAGTATGAAACCTCGTATTGATGTTATATAACGAGCGGTTAAGCCTTTGGTACTGACGAAAACTATAAGGATTAATTTCTTGAGCAGCTGCAGCAAAGGAAAGAAAAAATAGGAAGAAGCTTAATAATCTTGTCATGAATTAATGCGTGTTATAATAGTAGTAGCGAAATGTGGTTTCGTCATTGCGAGCGTAAGCGTCCGTCATTGCGAGCGCAGCGAAGCAATCTAACCGTGAGATTGCTTCGTCGCTACGCTCCTCGCAATGACGGACGCCCTGTTGATGGAAGCTCCGTTGAACCACGCACCGTTGACGGAAGCCTCGCAATGAACCACGCACCGTTGACGGACGCAACCTAAAACAACCAAGCCCCCCTTTACCCTTCCTGCACTACGTCTAATTCCTCAAAAACGGAGTTTTTGCTCTTAAATTCCGTTACCAGGTCTTTCATCGCTACCACTACATTGCGGTCGCTATTTTGCTTGGCGTGTTTAATTAGCCCGTATATTTTCGATTCTATGTCATCGAATACGTACTCGCGTACTTTGCCAATCATGATCTTCTCATGATGTGTAGGCATGGTATTTTCGTTATCGTTTAACAGTTCTTCATATAGCTTCTCGCCCGGGCGCAATCCCGAATAAGAAATCTTAATATCCTCGTTAGGTACCAGGCCTGCCAGGCGGATCATCTTTTTAGCCAGCTCTACAATTTTAACAGATTTACCCATGTCGAAGATAAAGATCTCGCCACCCTTGCCCATGCAGCCTGCTTCCAGTACTAACCTACAAGCTTCGGGTATGGTCATAAAATAACGTGTAATCTCTGGGTGGGTAACCGTAACCGGACCGCCTTTTTCAATCTGCGCTTTAAACCTCGGAATTACCGAACCGTTTGAACCCAGTACGTTCCCAAAACGGGTCGTAATGAATTTGGTAATTGGCTTCACATTTAAATCGTTAATATAGCTTAGGCCGTTGCTAAATACAAAGTCGCGATTGGTAAGCGAGTTATTAAGCGATTGCACATAAATCTCTGCAATACGTTTCGATGCCCCCATAATATTCGTTGGGTTCACTGCCTTATCCGTAGAGATCATTACAAACTTCTGCACGCCATGTTTTACAGACATATCTGCAATGGTTTTGGTACCCAGTACGTTTGTTTTAATCGCTTCACTCGGATTATCTTCCATCAACGGCACATGCTTGTAAGCCGCAGCGTGGTACACATAATGCGGTTTATACGTAGCAAATAAGTGCTCCATTCTGCTCTCGTCTTTCACATCGCCAACAAATGCGTGGAAATTCGTATTGCTATAACTTTCTGTAAGTTCCAAAAATATATGGTGCAAAGCCGTTTCCGATTGGTCGCATAAAATAATTAAGCCTGTTTCAAAACCAATTAACTGCCTTACTACTTCACTACCAATAGAACCCGCTGCGCCCGTTATCAAAATCCTTTTACCTTTTAACTGGTTTTGGATCCCTTGGGTATCAATTTCAATCGGCTTTCTATTTAATAAATCTTCAATGTTAATGTGCTGAATCTGCTTCGTATGCAGCACCCCCCCTGTCCATAAATCGGCCGGTGGTATATTCAGTACCAGTACCTCATTTTCTAAACAAATATCAACAATCGAATTCTTCCGGTCTATCGGAATACTGTAAGAAGCGAAAATAATTTCATCTACTTCATGGTCTACAATTAAGGCCTCTAACCTATTTGCATTTAAAATCTTTACCCCATCAATGGTTTTGCCCACCTTACGCTCATCATCATCTACAAAAGCAATAATTGTTTTGTTCACCTTCGCATCATGGTCAAATGTACGTTTAGTGGCCAAGCCCGCTTCACCTGCCCCATAAATAATCACCTTTCTTTTATCCAGCGTTAAGTTTTTAATGTACATAAAAAAGTACTTAATCAATACCCGGTAGGTAATGAGCATTAAAAAGCTGGTTAATCCATTTACAAAAAGTAATTTATTAGAAATAAGCGGCCCATAATGGAAAGAGATCGAGGTTAAATTTAAAAACACGAAACCCACATTGCTCACAAATACCGCGAATAAAACCCTAAAGGTATCTTGTGCACTGGTATAGCGTATAATACCCGCATAGGTTTTTACGTTATAAAATACAATCAGGTTAAAAAGGGTTAATATTAGGGTATTTCTACTAAAAGCAACCGGATCAATGCTAAATATATCCAGGTTATGGGTTAATAGATAAGCTATAACTAATGAAACAATAGAGATGCTGAGGTCGAGCGATAAAATAACCCAACGTGGCACGATGTTAATTTTAGCTAGCTTCATGTTAGTTTTAGTCAGTTTGTTCAAATTTACAAATAATTATTGTCAATTTGTCAAAGCAATTATAACGCCAGTTTCCTTCGACGTGCAAAAATAAACAAAATAAAATTAGTAACTGTTTTAAACAGGCTGCCCGTCAAAAGCCTTGGTAATTCCCAAGGTAACTCTCGCTAAATCTTCCGTTGTTAAATTAGAGCCAGAAGGCAAACATAAGCCGTTTTCGAATAAGCTTTCGGCTACTCCATTTCCATAATAAGGCGCATCTTTAAATACCGGCTGCATATGCATAGGTTTCCATAAAGGGCGGCTCTCAATATTATCCAATGCTAGTTCGGCGGCAATTTGTACCCTATTTAAATCCTTTGTTTTAGCAGGATCAATCAATACCGCACTTAACCATCTATTGCTAAAGTATCCGTTCGGTTCTGCTAAAAATGTAATGCCATCATAGTTGGCCAATGTATTTTTATAGTACTCAAAATTGGCTCTTCGTTGTGCAACACGCTCGTTCAAAACTTCCATTTGGCCGCGTCCTATCGCTGCGCAAACATTGCTCATTCTATAGTTATAACCAATTTCGCTATGCTGGTAGTGAGGCGCTTCGTCTCTGGCCTGGGTGGCTAAAAATCTGGCTTTGTTTATATATTCCTCCTGGTCCGAAATCAGTGCTCCGCCACCAGAGGTGGTAATAATTTTATTCCCATTAAATGAAAGGATGCCCAATAATCCAAATGTGCCCATTGCTTTTCCATTTATTGAGCTTCCCAAGGCTTCGGCAGCATCTTCAATTATCGGAATTTCAAATTCATTGGCTATTGCACTAATCTCATCCATTTTAGCCGGCATTCCATATAAATGCACCGGGATAATGGCTTTTGGTTTTTTGCCCTTCGCAATTCTATCTACAATGGCCTCCCGCAATAGGTCGGGGCACATGTTCCAGGTATCTTTTTCACTATCAATAAAAACTGGTATAGCTCCTAAATAAGCAATTGGGTTAGCGCTTGCCGAAAAGGTCATGCTTTGGCAAATCACCTCATCACCTGCTTTTACGCCTAGCATAATTAAGGCTAAATGCAACGCGCCAGTACCCGAGCTTAAAGCGGCAGCGTGTTTAGCAGCAGTATAGGTAGCTAAATCTTGTTCAAATCCATTCACATGTGGGCCTAAAGGTGCGATCCAGTTCGTTGCAAAAGCTTCATTTACATAAGTTTGCTCTGTGCCACCCATATGTGGTGAAGAAAGCCAGATTTTACTATTCATTTTTAATCTTCTATCTTATTGTACTTAATAATTTTACCAGGATTACCTACAACAACTGCATAGTCTGGTACATCTCTTATCACAACAGCTCCCGCACCAATCGTGGCCCACTTGCCAATCTTAACTCCCGGTATTACCGTAGCGCCAATCCCTACATGAGTACCCTCGCCTATGGTTACATTGCCTGCCAATCCCACCTGCGGCGAGATATGTACAAAATTAGCAATTTTACAGTCATGGTCAACAGATGCATTGCTATTTATTATTACATGATCTCCAATAACCACATCTGCGTTAATCGTTGTATTCGCCATACATACACAACCGGCGCCCATTACTACAGAAGCAGATAATGAACAACTGGGATGAACAATCTCTGCCGAACTCGTCATTAATTCATTCGCTATCCTTTTTCTAACCTGGTTATTGCCAATGGCTATAATAAACCTATGCGTATTCAGCTGCTTAAATTCACTATAATTATTTAATGGATAATCTAAAAAAGTAGGTGTGATACAATTTTCAGCCCATACCCCTTCAATTTTATTATTATGGGATTTAATAATATCTATCACTACTTTGGCATGGCCACCAGCACCTATTACATGCATTTTAATTCCCCGTAAATTTCTCCATCGTTGCCGATGTGGTCGAAGAAATCCCTTCTCTTATTAAAACTTTTTTAAATGTTAACCACAATATTTTCAAATCTAATAAAAAACTAACATTATCCACGTACCATACATCAAATTTAAACTTCTGTTCCCAACTAATAGCATTGCGTCCATTTACCTGTGCCCATCCGGTAATGCCCGGCCGCACTTCGTGACGCCTATATTGCTCCTTGCTATATAAGGGCAAATACTCTGGCAACAGCGGTCTAGGCCCAATTAGACTCATATCTCCTTTCAGCACATTTAATAATTGCGGTATTTCATCTAAAGATGTTTTTCGTACAAAAGCACCAACAGCCGTCAAACGAACATTGTCTGGTAATAATTCCCCATCTGCACCGCGCTTGTCGTTCATCGTTTTAAACTTGATAATCTTAAACAATTTAGCATTTTTTCCTGGGCGAGTTTGAAAGAAGAAAGGCTTGCCTTGGTTTGCAAAGAAAAGCAATGAAGCAACAATCAAAAAAACTGGAAGCAGTATAATAAAACCTAGAAAAGCTAATAAAAAATCCACAAAACGTTTCAATCCAAATTTATACATTACTAAATGCTTTCAAATAATCAATATATTTATTGGCCAATACCTTACGGTCAAAATTTTGCTTGGCATAAGCGTAGCCAGCTTCACCTTGTTCTGTCATTAAATTCGGGTTCGCCATATACAGTTTAACTTTAGCGGCAAAATCCTGGGGGTTTTCTGGTTCCACAAATATACCCGCATTAGCCTCCTCAACTAGTTCACGAGAAACCCCATCAATCGCCATAAAAATGGGCTTTTTACAAGCCATATAGTCGAACGTTTTGTTTGAATATACTGTTTTAAAAGTGTCTACATTTTTTAAAACAGAGGCTCCCATATCAGATGCAAAAATATATTCAAATACTTGGGCTTTAGGTACAGGGTCTAGCAATGAAACATTTGTAAGTTTCATACTTGTTGCCAAGGCTTTAAGTTGTTCTTTTTGCATGCCCTGTCCTATCAGTACAAATAATACATTTGTATCTCTCATCAAATCGGCGGTTTCCAGTATCTGATCCAAGTGATTCGCTACTCCGTGGGCTCCTACGTAGGTAACTACAAAACGGCCCTTCCAGCCTTGTTTTTCCCTGAATGCACTTACATCAAAGGTATCTAACAAATGATCCGATAAACTAAAATCGGCCGCATTCGGAATAAAGATTATCTTCTCTTCCGGAACGTGTTTCTTTTCGATTAACGTCTTTTTAAAAGCGGGGGTAAGCACATTGATCTTTTTTGCCTTTTTATAAATAAAAGCCTCTAAAGCGTAAGCCAGCTTGATGATCATTTTATTGGTAACAACCCCTGTATCAATTGCCGACTCTGGCCATAAATCTCTTATCTCAAACACAAAAGGTTTTCCTTTAATTCTAGATAATAAATAACCGGTAATGCCAATAAAAAGCGGTGGCGAGGTTACCAAAATTATATCATACTTACCTTTTACTTTAAAAAGGCCGGCCCAAAGGGCAGAGAAAACAAAAGAGAAATACCCCCAAAGCCTTCCAACGAAACCTGAGTTATAACTTTCAGAAACATGAGTTCGCCATACGTTCACATTACCTTGCTTATTACTCACAAACCACTTACCCTTATACTGTGGCCTTTTCTCATGCCCGTTATAATGCATCATACCAGCAATTACTGTTACTTCATGGCCTTGCTCTGTCCATTGGCTAGTGAGTTCGTTAAACCTCGATCCTCCTGGATCATCTTGCTCCAAGAAATATTGATGCAGTAAAAGTATTCTCATTATTTTATTGTTATAATTGTAGTTATTGTATTCTCATTGGTAGCAAAGGCCACTTCATCACAAGGCTCTTTTACACCATAAAAGGAAGAATAATATCCTTCACCAATTTGGGCTAAAACCTTTTCTCCAGAAAGCAATGTAGCTTCGAAATTGAGCTCATGTAAATATGATGTATGCCATAACTGATTCAGTGGTAAAGCGGTTGGCTTATTCAAAATAACATCTGTCACTTCCCAGCGAGGTTCATTTTTTGCAATCTTTATAGTCCTTTTGTGTCGAATGCCTTTGTTCAAATGTTGAAACGCCTTAATAGTTCCTTCAAAAAGAAAAAATTCATCGGCTTCTTGTGTACTAACCTGTTCGCACTGCGACCAATGATACCAAATAAACCTAGAGCCTTTTTCCATTTGATCATTATCACCCAACATCACTGTATTATGAGAACGAGTTCCCATAAAATACTTTAAGTTGCGCTCGTCTGAGTTATACTTATAAGTACCTCCATCATGTAGAATATTTTTACCACCATACCATATATCGAGATGAAGGTTATCGGCCTGTGCAGGACGGTCTTTGTGACTACCGCAGCGAATAAAGTTTAGACTTTCAGTTGTTGGCCTGTACAAATAATACCCCCCCTGTTCAAAACTAATGCTACCTTTCTCCATTTCAATTGGGTCTGCTTTAACCTCATTACTTAAACCATACCATAAAGCGTCTTCAAATTTTGTGAATTCCCAGCCTTTGTTAAGTGCGTAGCTTAGGCTCTCTAACTGCGGCATATAGTTGCGGTAATGGGCATCATTTAGCTTGAAGAAAAGTGCACCATCATTATTACCATAATTTGGTAACCATCCATCTTCAGCATTCATACAATTCATCAAAAACGTTAGGCTCTTTTTTGCCCGTTCGTAAACTACATTTTTAAAGCGCTCACCATTTAAATCAGAGAGCTTAAGAGCCCAGGTTAACAATTGAACGACCACTCTATGGTAGTTCATCGAAAATTGAAGAAATGTTCCATCTTCGTAAACCTGATAAGCAATTTCTTGCTCAAACCAAGCTTTACCTTTTTGCTTCCATTTAGCAGCGCCAGGATATTTTGGATAAAGTAACCCTACCAAATAGAGGAGTAAGGTTTCTGTTATCGCATGGTTGTTCCGAACGGCAATTCTCGAGAAATTAATATTATGATAAACATGTTCTGTTTGCCAGAAGATGTAATGCTGTATTTTATCGAAACGTTCGGCTGTCAAACTTGGAGAATTCTTATAATAATATAAGGCGAAAGTCCAATTTAAAATCCTAAGAGAGATTTCCTGACTACATTTAAAATTAGGCCCTTGATTTATGTTGTTGCCATTTAACCAACTTTCTATTTCTGCAAAAACTTGTTCGGATGAATCTTGTCCCGAATGATAATCATATCGGATTATAGTATAGAGATGGGAAAACCTTGAAGGCTCCCAAACAAACTTAATATCTCCTGCATTTCTATCAAAGTCATTTACATCAAGCCAATGTAAGTCTTTATCATATTTAAACCCATTATCAGGATTTGTTACCCAATCATGTTTAGCTCCCAGCTCATATTCCAAACTCGAAAAGAATGGGTATTTAAACTCCTTTAAACGATCATAATTACTTTGCAATTCTGGAGAAAATCGTTTCTCGAACTTAATACTCTCTCTACTTTCAAAAAAGAAAGGCTTAGCCGAACTTCTCCAATCATCCAACGTGTAATATGATTGAAAGGCGGGTTCCACGGGGAATTTCTTCTTTAACAGCCCCAACCTCTTACGCAGCTCAAATCCAGTCCGGAAAAAAACATACCTTCCGCCCATGTTTTTGACTAGTTGAAATGCCCGTTGAATTTTTTTAATCATCAAACAGTGCTTAAGCTTTTACAGATAACTCCAGTAAATGAGCTACGATCCGATCAGCAGTTTTTCCATCCCATAACGGAGGGATTCCGCCTTTTTTCCAATCGCCATTAAATAACTTATCAAAAGCTGGTTTAATCGCATTTGGATTAGTTCCTATAAGCTCGTTTGTTCCAATGGTAATAGTCTCTGGTCTTTCGGTATTATCACGTAGTGTAATACACGGCACCCCCATTACGGTAGTTTCCTCTGTAATACCTCCCGAATCTGTAACAACTAATTTCGCTTTCTCCACCAAAAAGTTAAACTCAAGATAACTTAATGGCTCAATGAAGTGCAGGTTAGGAGCAGCAATACCCAAACCCTGCAAACTCTTTGCGGTTCTAGGATGCACAGGAAAAACAATAGGAACTCCGTGACTATGGTGAATTATCTCGTCCATCAAATCTTTTAATTGACTCTCTTGATCAACGTTTGCTGGCCTATGAAGCGTTAACACTAAGTAGCCCTTTTCTTGCAAGTTTGCTTCCTCCCAAATTGGAGGTGCAATAAAACGAGGTCTATTTTTCAATAGCGTATCAATCATCGTGTTGCCTACAAAAAATATTCTATCTTCAGTTATTCCCGTTTTGCGTAGATTTTCGTTAGCTACCTCAGATGTAGTGAAGAAATAATTGGTAATACTATCTGTTACTAGTCTATTTATCTCTTCTGGCATTCCCCAATCATCTGATCGTATTCCGGCCTCCACATGCGCTACTTTTACTTTAAGTTTTTGTGCTGTGATTGCGCAGGCCATTGTCGATGTTACATCGCCAACAACTAGCACCAAATCCGTAGGATTTGACAATAACTCTTGTTCAAAACGAATCATAATAGCACCAGTTTGCTCGGCTTGGGTGCCTCCCCCAGCTTCTAAATTTGCATGAGGTTCAGGAATTCCCAGTTGTTCAAAGAAATCTCCCGACATTTTTTTGTCGAAATGTTGCCCGGTGTGGATTAACCTGAAATCGACATTCTTTCCCTCTTTTTTCGCACTTTGAATAGCATGCACTATGGGTGCAATTTTCATAAAATTAGGTCGTGCTCCTGCAATAATGGTAATTAACATATATATTTTAATAATCTATCTTATTCCCGTTGGTAAAATTTAATTCTTTTATTTTTTGGCCCGTAATAATTGGTTTCGAAACATATGATTGCCTTGAATTGACTGAAAAAAGAAACGGCCTATGGGTAATCTCTAAATAAGGGGCTATAACTTGATTTCCATTACAACCATTTTTAGAATCTTTATTTTCAAATATAAAGCCTGTTCCGCAACCTTCTGCTGTCATCCCTGTAATGACGTTGCCACCCCCTTGTATATACATCCCAACTTCACATTGACCCACACGTCCACCTACCCATTTGTTAGCATTAGGACCTCTGCTAGGAAATGTAGCATCATGTGTAAACAGCCAACCAGTAGTTTTTACTTTGCCATTATGTCTATATCCTTGTACAAAACAATTATCAAAACTATTATGGTAACTCCCAGTTCCATTTTTATCTCCAGCTAATTCGAATCCTACTTGCCCGTTACCTTCCAAGGTAACTCTACAGTTCTGTAATCTAGAACGAGAACATTGTACTAAAAACCCTTTAGCATTTTCAGCTCTCACCCGAACAGATACAGATTCTATGTACAAATTAATAAGGAAATTCTTTTTAGGAACCATTTTGATTGCATACCCTTCGCCTGTGTATGTTAGCGTAATATTATTTCCAAAGATGCGAATATTATCTCTGTTTATAATAAGTGGTGATTTAATAAGTGCTTTCGAAGCATTTGGAAATTTTACGATAAATCCCGAATTAATTGCAGCTTGTATTGAAGCAGCATCATCGGTACGATTGTCAAACTTAGCGCCATACCACCTTACGTGTACTTCATCATCTACATTCCTTTGTCTTTTCCAGCCTCCTGTGTTGTTCTTCGCTGGAAATTTTAACCCATTATCATAAACATTAATCGTTGGATCATAAATAAACATCCCACCTCTTAATGTATCTATAACCATCGCAACATCCCCTTTTGAGGCAGCAATAGTCCTTAAAGCATCTATTGTTTGAACCTCAGTTATTTCTCTCTTAACTTGCCCAAAGGTTGTCATAAAGAAAAAAGGAAAAACTAGCAAAATTAACTTTTTCATAAGGTTAAGCTTTAACTAATAAATTTATTTTCCCAGCAGGGGTCATTATAGGGTTGTCAATTCTACTGAATTCAAATTCCACATTTACATTGGAGCTATCAAATAAATCAGCACCGATCTCTTGGTTAACACTATCGTCTTTTAAAACGTACAAAATTGTTGCTTTCCCCTGCTCATTTTGCTTGATTTGAACGAATTTGCTCAAATCAAAAATTTTATGATGCCTTCCAAAAATAAGGCCAGTTAACGGGATTTTATTGCCAATCTTGTCCAGAATATATTCACCAGTCCTACCAGATGATATTTTAAATTTGGTAAGAATGTCATCTTCGTAGTCGACACTGTCGATTTGGTCTCCGGTATTATATCTTATTAATGGAGATGCCATATTGTAATAGCTTGTACCCACTAAGTTGTGGTTTGCATTTTCTGGAATTGCTTCGCAATAACCATAGGTTTGTAAAACTTCATAAGTAAATGGTAATTCATTTTCGTAGGCCAAAACACATGTCTCTGTATGCCCGTAAAATGATTGAGTTTTTACACCAAATATTTCCTCTATTTTATTTCTAAATACTGGCGAAGGAAATTCGCTTGATAAGAACACCCCTTTTAAGCTTCCTTTGAGGGAATTAAGCAGATCAGTATCTTTTTCTTCACAAAATAATGCGAAATTATATATTGCACTTGGATAGCCATGTAAATAATAAACGGGATGTTTTTTCATTATTCCTTTGAGAGCAGTTGCATTTTCCTTGGGATCCGCATAGATATCATACCGTAAAGAATGTCTTAAAAAATCATATTGTATATTATTGGCAACATTAGACCTACCATCAAATACAATTTTCAAATCGTTCGGACTAAAAGCTAACTTACTCCAAATGTAATGAATATGAGACCACTCATTTCCAAATCTCGCTGGATCCATATAAAAAGATAAAGTTTTACCTGAAGAGCCACCGGTGTTTACAATAGTCCTATTAGGAATAGGGTAGCTTCTATATTCAAGAGAAACGTTGAGTAAATCCTCCTTATTAATAACCGGGACTTTCTTGATGTCATCGAAACATTTTATATCATCTTCTTTTAAGCCATGAGATGCATATAAATCCTTATAAAATGGCACATTTCGTATAGCATGTGAAAATACTCGAAAAAAACGCTCGTAAATAAATTGTTGTTTAGCTTCATCACTCATCTTTGGATAAAGCTCAATCATTTTAGTTTGTTCTGAATAGACTTTACCCAAGCCTGGTCGCAGCCTGAATGGGATTCTCGCAATGAGTTGTCCCAAACCTATTGGAATTTTAAAATTGCTTTTCTTAAGACGTACTAAAATTTTATTCATATCCTTTTTTCTTCATGTATTTAATTTTAAGTCTAAACGCTCCAGATATCATCTGTAAAGCTGATAACCTAAAAAAGTCTATCAGTGTCCCATCAAATGCGAATAAATTTAAAAAAACACGTTTTAAAGAGCTAAAATGCTTTTCGTTGTCCAGAACTTCCGTGGGAATTTTTTCAAAATCTTCACAAGTTAATTCAAAATTCTTCACATAATTATCACTAGTAATTACCTTTGTAAGAAGTTTAGAATAAGTTTCCGTATCACTATCATACATTATTGCTAATCCGTATCTCACGGAAGGATAATTCTTATAGTAATAAGGATGTGGTATAAAGGTGTTTCCCATACTGTAAATCACTCTATCTCCAACACCACTAATAACATGAGGATGATGCCCAAAAACAAACCAGCGATTTTTATCAAAACCTAAATTATAGGTTTTAAACACTGTCGTGTCCATATCTCTACCCCAGTGAGGGTATAAAATTGGCTTATTAGGCAGCTGCTCTATTTCGATAATCTGTTCTCTAATTTGTTTAGTATTATAAAAAAGGTAATTCAAATGGTCTTTACCAGCATATTTCGCAACAGTTTCTGCAGTTACAAAGTTTAGGATCACAACTTCCTCTTCGATTATTATAAATGGCTTTTCCTTTGTCCCAAAGAACGGTACATTGTATTCCTTTAATTGTTGAATTAAAAACTCCAATCCAACACTGCCATTATCCAGAATATGGTTATTAGCTAGTGCAATTACAAAACGCTCTTTTCCAAAAGCTTCCAAAAAGGCGATTAGTTCATCACAATTTATGGGCATAATTTGAGACCTGTTATCTAAATCAGAACCAGTTAGTGGAGAGCCTTCCAAATTAAAAACTATTTTGTCAGCATCATTTAACAATGCTATAAAGCTCCTATTTAAAATGAGTTTTGGATCAGGAACAAAATCCGAGAGAAATAGTATTTTCATTAGGCCGTTGCAAATTTTATAAGATGTTCATGAAACACACGATAATCCTTAGACGAGTAAAAGAACTCAAAGTATTCAGTTTTGAACTTCGCATAGTCTTCTCTAATTAAATTAATATTTAACAACTTATTTTCAAGTTCATCAATGTCCGTAATGGTTCCCTGGTAAACTTCTGTGAGATGATTGAGCTTGTATAGGCGTGCGGCTTTTGTAATAAGACAATATAAGATGGGCACTCTTCCATTTTGCAAAATTAAAGAATCAACTGAAGAATGTTTAATAAAAGCTAGATGTTTACCAGTAAGTGAGTCATCAATTGATGTAGCTGAGTCGTATACAGTTATATCAATACCATATCTCTCAAATTTACTACGCAATTCTCTTGGATGAGGCTTTATATAAATAGCTATCGGTAAGCCCGATTTTTTTAATGATACCAACTTGCTAATTATGATATGATCATATTCCTCTTCAACCCTTGGTTGAGTATAAACTACAACATCAATCGTTCTTTCAATTGGATATAACTCTTGAGAAGTCAGATTTAAGGTTGGATTTCCCCAAAAATCACCCAACTCTGCCTGATGAGGTATTTTGTCAATTAGCTCTTGAGATTTCTGCTTACTCGAGAATAAAAATTTGTCACAATAAATAAAATTAGGCCTCTTTATTATTCTCATTTCCGTTGTTTGAACCTGTAGACTTTTGAGATTATTAGCCTTAGCTAGTTTTGCGATTACAAAAGCATAAGGAGTATAAATTTCAGGAGTAACTAGTATTTTAATACTGGTCTTTAATTTACTGCTATTTTTCAAGCATCTCTCTACGTTTCTTTCATACACTTTCACATCAAATTGATGTATCACCATTTCTCGCAACAGACTATTCAAATTGAGATTTGCACCAAGATGTTTGAAAGTTGTTTTATTTAAAAATAAGGTTTTGAAGATTAAGCCAAGTGTTTCGGTCAAACTAAAAAACAGGTCTCCAAATGACATCAGGTTTAAATAATATTCCCCAGCAAGGTTCTTAGTTTTTAAATAGCTAATACTTTGGCCAGAAGAAGTTATACCTTCCGCTACATGGGTAAAATAATTAGCCTTTTCACCTATGAGTGTCTGCATGTATTGTAAATGAGCTGGCCCTCTGCTACAAAATAAAATTTCAGGATTATTGCTTGCTCCAAGTAGAACTGTCCTAACACCCAATTTATATTTTATAAATTTCACAAGCAATAACAAGAATTTCAAAAACAATAATATATAACGTCTGCCAAAAATTCGCCAAGCGAGCCCCACTTTCGATCTTTTTTTTAACAAAACAATATCTATTTTTTGATGATTTGATTTTAAGTATTGTAAGATTAAATCAGGTAAAAAATCAAAGGGTTTGTAGAGTAATTGTCGAGTAAATTCCCCCTCCGATTCATAATACGGGAGATAATTTGCATTTAATACAATATCTGAAATTATAATTTCGGTGATGGGGTTATTCAGAAGCAGTTCATTTATCGTCGCTATCCACTTGAAGGGAATTTGCAAATTTCGATAGGCTATAGTTTTATTAGACTCAAATACCTCAGCAAAGCTAGTATTAAGTTGAGAAGAAAAATTATTGAAATGAGTAGATACTTGTTCAAAATAAGAGTCATTCTCATAGTACCCGCTTTCAACTTTCAAATTATTTCCATCAGTAATAATATCAGCATAATAGCTTAGTACAAAATCTTCCTTGTCAATATTAAGGTTGTTTATTTCTTTGGTAAAAAGTATAAATAATTTCACAGTTTAGGCATTAATTGTTCCTCTGTTAATTTTAGCAAATAAAACTACCGCAATTGCCATCGGTAAATATCGGTCTATAAATAACCCATATGAAAAAAGATATTCTACAATAACCGCAAGGATAAAAAGAGCAGAAAATTGAACTACTTTATCTCTTGAGCGCAGTTGCATAATTCCTCTGAACATTAAAAGATAAAAGCAAACGGCAAAAATTATCCCATACTTAAAAACCAACGTCAAAGGTGAAAAATGAGCGTTTCCTAATGCTTCTTTATTATATAATTGAAAACTATCATTCTGAAATTTAAATGTCGATCCGATGCCTTTGCCAAATACATAATCCATACCACTCATTTCATCCATAATCCCTTCAATTTCTGAAGACCTACTAGAGAAAACGCTAGATATAACTTCTTGATCATCAGAAGTTAAGCTCTCTATGGTTCTATTAAGTTTTAAAAATGCAGTCGAATCACTTAAAAATATTAGAAAATTAATTCCAATAAAAACAGTAATCCCAGCACCTAGTATAAATTTTTTAGTTAGCCTAGTAATATTAAAAACTAGATAAAAAAAGAAGACCACAATTGACCCAAGCATGATGGCACGTTTACCGCTAAAAAATGCAATAGCAAGCGCACCCAAGGTTCCAATCAAATTACTATTTTGGAGCGAGGTAACAAAATATGGTTGAATGAGGGGGGTTAATCCCAAATAATTAAGCTTATTATAACTTACAAAATAGAAAACAAAGAGCATTAATAGGCTGGAAATTAATGAAGCTACTGCTAGTTTTTTAACAAAAATCAAAAACTCTGCTCTATATTCTCTAACCTTCAACACGTCAAGTGTAGCACTGATTTTAAACAAAAAGATAAGTGGAAATAGCAAATCGGTTATATGTCTTGATGAAAAAGAATTAAACATAATTCCTATCAATAGACTCGGTATTAATAGGAACAGTAAAAATCTTAAACTTGACTTTCCTCGTTGATCCCTTTTAATAAAAAAAACAATAAACAATAAATCAAGAAAATAAGATATAGGTCTAACAAAATAAACCGTCCCCTCTGTTCCGATGGCGTTGTTGATTATAGGAGAAAATCCATAAACCGCCACTATATATACTAATTGCGCTAAAAGCAGATATCTTAACAAGATAACTTTATTTCTCATCTATCTTAGGGATCTTTTAGAAATGAACAAAAAGACTGCATTCGAAACTATTAACATCATAATTTCTAAATAAAGCAAGTGTAGTGGGAAATTCTTTTTTACCAGTGAAGCTGTTAAATAAAGAATTGCCATTACTAAAGTAACAATGACAAGCCAGAATTTAATAAAAAAGAATTCTTTGTTAGAAGTTATCGAAATTATACTTCCTATTCCAAGACCTAATATATTAATCTTTAGCACTGCCTGCCAAATTAGAAATTCACTTATATTCTCATAGCTAGGGAAAAAATGTACTAGCATAGAGATAAAAAAAGGCCCAATAGCAATGATTGCTAGTGAAACTAATACTACCCCTACACTTCCATACTTCACAACTTTAACTCGAAATTCCGCACTTTTACTTCCCTTATTTAGTATTATTGGATAATAATAAAATAAGATTGTTGTCAATAAGAGATACAATGCCCCTGCTATATTATCTGCTAACTGATAATTTCCCTTCAAAATATGATCGGTAGAAAAATGATTTAAAATAAATCTATCATAAGTGAGAAAAAAAGTAGTTATTAAGCCAATTAAGGTCATTTTTACTCCGGACTTTATTTGAGGCAAAATTGTATTTCGCAAATCACGAATATTTGATAAGTTAAACGAAATACCTAACCTATTAATTATTGGAAATGCCTGAAAGGCATTAAAAAAATTTGCGAAAACCAGCGAAATCAGCCAAGCAGCAAAAAAGTAGGGTATACTATCCGTATAAAAAAAAACTAGTACAAAATACGTTAACGAAAATGCAAGATTAGAAATATTGATGCCTAAGATTTTATCTTCTAGTCGTAAAAGAGTTTGAAATACTCCTCTAAAATAAATCATTACAGAAATTAAAGAAATATAAACAAACATCTCACTAGGGAGTAGTGCTATACCTGCTAAAACCACCAAAATAGAAACTAGAAAAATGTAATAAAGCGTATTTCTCATATACACTCTTCTAATCTCTTCATTATCTTCAGTAGAATATGCTTTTATAAGAGCTTGATTCAACCCCAACATCAGATATTGCGAATAAGTAATAAATAAGAAACCCGGGATTGTTTTACTATATTCTGCTGGCCCAACTTTTTTAGCAACTATAATATAGGAAAAAGCTACTAAGCCATATTCCAAATATCTTAGTAGTGAAAAAATTAATGAATTTTTCACATGGCCCATTATTCTAGACCTATATACTGAATATCCATCGCCGTACCTTTAGACAAGTCTTTCGTAGCTCTCTTTCCTAGTACAAGTTCATAGTTCTTTGGATGCAATCCGAACCCCGGCCTTATAGAACGTACGTTGGAACTTGTGAACACTTGACCCTCCTTTATATCTTCAACGATATAAAGAGATCTAGAAAAATCTTTGCCTTTTAGTTGCTTCTCAGTCAACGTATAATCAACCACACCAATAGCCTTTTCTGCTTGTCTAACGGCCTTAACCATTTCCGTAAATTCTTGTTCGTTCATAGAAAAAGAAGCATCTGGTCCCCCAATAGCCCGGTCTAAAATAAAATGCTTTTCAATTATCTTCGCACCAAAACAAGTTGCTACAACTGGAACTGTGCTTCCAATAGTATGATCAGACAACCCTGATATCACTCCATATTTTGCAGCAAAATCTTTTATCATAATCATATTGGCTTCTTCAATTGGGGCAGGATAGCTGGAAGTACACTTCAACAATGCTATATCATTGTTTCCTTTTCTTCTACAAGCAGCTAAAGCTAATTCGATATCATCTTCTGTCGCAATTCCAGTAGAAATAATTACTGGCTTGCCCTTAGAAGCAACTAACTCAATCAAAGGAATATCTGTAATTTCAAAAGATGCAATTTTATAAGCGGGAACATCTAAAGCCTCTAATAACTCAACTGACGTCGGGTCAAATGGCGACGAAAAACATATCAATCCTTCGTCTTTGGCCGCTTGAAATAATTTCTCATGCCATTCCCAAGGGGTATAGGCCTCTTTATATAAATCATAGAGATATTGACCATCCCAAATTGTACCCCCAATTCTAAAATCATCCATTTTGGAATCAATAGTAATGGTATCTGCGGTGTAAGTTTGAAATTTGATACAATCAGCACCCGCACGTTTAGCAGCTTTAATAGTCTCTAAAGCGGTATCAATTCTCCCATTGTGGTTTGCTGACAATTCAGCAATTATAAAAACCGGACTCTCATTATCTATATTAAAATAATCTATTTTCATTTATTGTTGATTTAATAGTTTTATAAATTCAAAATTACTATTATGTATAGTTTTAGTATAGCCTAATCGTTCAAAAGCCTTAACTGATGCCAAATTATCCGGCATTACGTATCCCACTACACTATTTATTGTTAAATCCTCATCTATAAGTTTATCTAAACCTTTTTTTAGTAAAATTTGTCCTAATCCCAAACCATGATATTTCGGATCAACTAAAAAACTTATAACAGCTCTGCCCTTTTCTATGTCAAACCGAATTGAGCCTAATTTCTCACTATTCCTCTGAGCTATAAAAAACTTACATTTATTATCCTTAATTTTAGAAAGATACCAATTTTCATGTTCGGAGTATTTTATCTCATTTCTATTAAAAGAAAATGCCCTTATTATAGGATCTTTCGCCCAATTAAAAGTGATTGTTAAATCGTCAGGTTCTGCGTACCGTAATTCAACTTCATTTTCAAGTTTAAGTTGATTAAAAATCCTAAAGATTCGTTCCCCAGAACACCCATCAATTTTTAAACTTTTATAGGCGCTTCCCTCTTTTGCCAAAACAGTCCTCAACGCATTTTCAATATTCATTGTAGAGAAATCCTCTGCACTTACAAAAAAACCAGCTTCTTTATATTGTGAAAAAATAAATTTTTGGTTTTCTGTATATATTCCTGAGATCACTCTACAACCAGTAGCAAGAGCCTCTAATAAGATCCCACTTGAGGGAACAATAGCAAGGTCTGACGTACTCATTAGTTTCAACATTTGCTCTTCACTCACGGCAGTAAAAACCGACGTATGCGGGTATCTGCTGGAGATATTAATTAGATCATTTCTAAACCTATAAGCGGATCCAATTATAACACTAACTTTTTTAATTCTAGCCTCTTTCAGAACAACCTTTAACGTTTTGCAAGTTAAGTTGTTAGGGTCAGATCCGCCAAAACATATTACAACTGATTCAATGAGATTAGTTTGTCGGCCTATTTTTGCTTGTTCTAAAAAAAAACTTCGCAACAAAGCATATTCTAATCCTAAAGCGAATTGCGTATATAGCATTGCATCATACTCATTAGCTTTGGTGTCTGGGGCATGATTAATTATCAAATCTGCATAAAACTTCTTATCGTGTAAATCATCTATACATATTAGTTTTCCAGCCAAATTTTTAATTTGCTCTTGATAGCTTGGCTCAAAGAAATAATTGTCTAAGACAACCATCTCATTACCTTCTAAGATAGCTAAAAACTCTGATTCTTCTCGAATCTTAAAAAATTCAAATTGGTTAGCTATTATATCACTAATAATGGTCTCGGGTACTTCCTTACAAAAAAAATAAATTTTAAATCCATTTTTCAACATTTGACCTAAGGCAATACATCGAACTAGGTGCCCCAGTCCTATATCTCCATTACCGTCGACGCGAATATAGACTTTAGTCTTCATTTTTTACTTTTAGGATTTTTGCAACTCTTTTAAAATCATGGTTTTCGAGAAATGCACGAGCTTCTCTAAGTTCTTCATCAAGATCTAGATACTGTTTTTTCTGAAAATTTCCTCCATTAGATTCGAAAATCCAAGGATATTTATTAAAAGCCCTCTCGACAATCTGTATTCCTTTCAACTTATCATCATTAATGCATTGAGATAGTAAAGATGATATTAACGTATAATCCGAGGCGTAATCGATTGTCAACCTCAATCCCTTTAAATGCTTATAGTCGGCAATTGGATAAATCTCTTTTTTATACTGTTCGTTATTTCTAATGAACATTGTGACATGTTCTTCATCGTCTAAACTAAGCTTGTACTTTTGCAAGTCCAGTAATGCCGAAGTAGCAACAACCTCGAAATTCATTCCAACTGGTAAATCTTCAGTCTTGGTATAATCATTTCCATTGTTGAGATGACGCATAACAACACGTTCTAATATATCGATATCGATTATGGGATTATCGGCTGTTAATCTTACTATACAATTGTAGGGCCCCATATTAGCAATGGAAATAAACCTACTCAAAACATTATCTTCTTCTCCTCTATAACACTGAATTTTATTGTCTATACAATATGAAACTAGTAAATCATTTTCAAGATTTGTTGATGTAGCTATAAAGATGTCATTGGCAAGAGAAAAAGCTTTCAATTCATCTATCACCCAAGAAAGTAATGGTTTTCCACTACCTAATGGTATAGGTAATAGAATTTTCCCCGGTAGCCGAGTAGATCTCATTCTTGCCTGGATAACCAAAGCAATTTTATTTTGCTGTCCAGCCGCCATCTATAATTAAATTTTGCCCAGTTATAAAATTTGAGGCATCTGAAGCTAAAAAAACAAATGCACCCGCTAAATCTTCTGGTTCGCCAATTTTATTTAAGCATGTTTTACTTTCAAGGGCCTTTATAAACCCTTCATTCACTTTAACCGAATTGGAAGGGAAAGGGCCAGGAGTAATAGTATTTACATTTATATTTAGATGACCCAGATAGCTAGCATAGTATTTCGTCATTTGAATTACTCCTGCCTTTGCTGCACCGTAATGGGGAGGATTTAAAAAAGAAGGGAATCCTTCATAAACTTCGAATTGAGGAGCGACAATTCCATACATAGACGAAACATTAATGATCTTTCCTCCTTTTAATTCTTTAAAAAAAGGAATAATTTCACGCATACATCTAAAAGTACTCCCAAGATTCCCATCAATGCCGTAAGACCATTCTTCATCTGTCATTTTCTCAGGTGACTGGCCTTTACTATAAAACGCATTATTAACAAGTACATCAATTCTTCCTTCAACACTAAATATTTTGTTAAAAGAATTTTTAATGCTTATTGTATTTGAAACATCCGTTTCCTCAAAAAACAAATTCTTATCTAGAGCAGCATTCTCGTTAAAGCATAGATTAAATTTATCTACATCCCTTCCTAAGACATATACCTTAGCGCCATGGTATACCAAACTTTCTGTAATAGCCCTACCTAAGTGGCCATATCCCCCAGTTATTAAAACTACTTTACTTTTTAAGTCAAATGTTTGTATCATGCTTGTTTACTTACTTGGCCAGTTAACTGGCATTAAAATAAGATCTGATATTTTTCTGTTCCAATCTTTGATAATTGGAGCTTCACTTATATTAGTTATGTTTAAAGACAGTTGTTGTACATTTTCGACACCCATTATAACACAATCTATGAAGTCTAATGATAAGACATACTTCAATAACACACTTGCTAAGCTTTCTTTGAATTCAGTCTGTAAGTTTTGAATATCCTCCTTCACCTCAGCAAAAAATACAGGGAGCTCATCCACATTCATAAAAAAGAGGCCTTGTAAAAAGGCAGATCTCGTATGAATCTCACAACCTTGAGATTTCAATTCGATTAATTGATGACGAAACCTGTTATCAAAATAGTTATAAGGCACCTGTACTAAATCTGGAATCATGTCTTTATCAAGCAAGGTGATAAGTTCTTCTACTGTATTTAATGAGTATCCAATTTTGCCTACCTTATTTTCCTCTCTTAATCTTTCTAACTCCAGCCAATGATGCGGATTTTTCAACAGATCAGTTGGTCGATGTGCTAAATAACCATAAAGGCTACCAATTTGTAATTTTGACAAGCTCTGATTGAGCTGTTCTTCTATACCCACAGAGGCAGTAGGAGGCATAAATTTAGAAATAACCTTAAAAGGTTCCAAATTAGTCTTTCCTAATATATCCTCAGCATTCCCATAAGCAGATGCAGTATCAATAAATAATACATTATTGCTTAATGCGTATTTTAAAATATCAGCAACCTCTTTATCAGAAGTCTGTCCACCACTATTAGAAATACCGTAAGGCATTCCAAATTGTACCGTCCCTAATCCAATTTTATGATTGAAGTTCATAAAATGTATTTATTTTTCCGATTACAAAATCTTGTTCCTCGTCTGTTAAGGTAGGATACATCGGCAAGCTAATACAATATTTATAATAGTTTTCAGAATGAGGCATATCTCCCTCTTTCCATCCAAGTTCTCGATAATAAGGCATCAAATGGCATGGTATATAGTGAATTTGAGCGAAGATTTTATGCTCACGTAAGTAGTTATAAAGACCAACCCTATTTTCTGCTTCAATAATATATAAGTGATAAGCATGCCCCTCGATAGAATCTGCTTGTCCTTTGATAAAGGTTTTATCTGTAAATGCTTCTGCATATTTTAATGCAATCGCACGCCTCCTATCAATCCCTTCATCTGCCCTATTCAATTGACTTAATCCAAGCGCAGCTTGAAAATCGGTTAAACGATAGTTATAACCCAGTGTTTGCATTTCCATATACCATCCTGGATAGGCAGTTTGATTTTCGGCACCAGCGGCAAAATCCTTTGTGTTAATAAAGCAATCTGCATTTTTGGTTATACCATGCGTTCTCAGCATTAACAACTTTTTATACAATTCCTCATCGTTTGTAGTAATCATTCCACCTTCACCCGATGCGATATGTTTAACTGGGTGAAAAGAAAATATCGCCAAATCTGCATTTTTACCATTCCCACAATTTTGTATTGCACCTTTTGAATCGGTAAAATACCCTCCTGGAGCATGGCATGCATCTTCGATAATCCATAATCCATATTCATCGGCAAGTGCTTTGAATTCTTCCAGATTAACTGCTCTACCGCCAAAATCCACTGGTACAATACCTTGATATGTACCCTTTGGAGATGCTTCAAGAAGAGTTCTTACTTTATTAATATCAAGTAAATATGTATCAGGATCAATATCTGAAAATACCACCTCGCCACCACAATAACGAATACAATTGGCCGAAGCAGCAAAAGTTATTGGTGTAGTAATAACCTTAGTACCTTCTTTAACATCCAAGGCCAAAGCACATAAATGTAGCGCCGCAGTTCCATTAGCAAGGGCAACTGCATATTTACTTCCTACATATTTCGCAAAGGCAACCTCAAATTCTTCAATTTTAGGTCCTTGTGTTAAATAGTCGGAATTTAAAGTCTCTACAACAGCCTTAAGATCTTCTTCCGTAATATTCTGACGACCGTATGGTATAATTTTATTCTCCATTAGTTTTCAAAAGTTGAATCGACATGTTCCTTAATTAAAGCCCGCAAGCTTTCAACTGTTTCCCATTCAGTATTATCACCAGAATTGTATGCAAAACCTTCTTCAACTAATTTAGCATTAAATTTAGTCTTAAATTCGTCCAAGCTCCATTTGTGTGTTGCAGGCAAAATTGTGTAATACTTCCCTAAATCGTAAGTGTAAAAGGAATCGGATGGAGTAATCATCTCTTCATGAACTTTTTCTCCCGGTCTAATTCCAACAATAACTTGTTCACAATCAGGTCCAATAGCCGTTGCTACATCTGTAATATTATAAGATGGAATTTTAGGTATAAAAATTTCTCCTCCCCATGCTTCTTCAAGGGCATGCATTACCATATCAACTCCACCATCAAGGGAGATATTAAATCTTGTCATTTTTGGATCAGTGATTGGCAATTTACCTTCTTTCTTCTTATTGATAAAAAATGGAATTACAGAACCATTTGACCCCATTACATTTCCATATCTTACCACAGAAAATCTAATAGGATTATCTCCCTTAATATTGTTTGCAGCTACGAAAAGCTTATCAGATGTTAACTTTGTAGCACCGTACAAGTTAATAGGAGCACAAGCCTTATCAGTAGACAGAGCTACAACACGCTCAACCTTTGTAGCAAAACATGCGTCTACAACATTTTGAGCACCGCCAATATTGGTTTTAATACATTCGTCAGGATTATACTCTGCAATTGGCACATGCTTCATCGCTGCAGCATGGATTACATAATCAACTCCTTGCATGGCTCTTATTAAACGCTCTCTATCTCTTACATCGCCAATAAAAAATCTCAATTGTGGGTATTTACTAGCAGGGTAGTCTTGTCCCATTTGAAATTGTTTCTGTTCATCTCTTGAAAAAATAATCAACCTTTTTATTCCTGGACTATTTTTTAAAATATGAGAAGTTAATGCCTTCCCCAAGGAGCCTGTTCCTCCAGTTATTAAAAGTGACTTACCGTTAAGATCTAACATAGTTTTATATATCGTTTATTATTATAACCTACCATCAACTAAATCTCTATTAACAAAAGATTTAGTATCAAAAATTACCGCACCAGCATCCTTATATTCCTTATAGTTGATATTCAAAAATTCATTATGTGCAACAGCTACAATAATGGATTTGTATGAATCGCCATTCAAGTCTGCTTTAATTTCCACACCGTACTCTTCTTTTACATCATGAATATTTGCCCACGGATCATAAATATCAACTTCTAAACCAAACTGAATTAGTTCATTATAAATATCAATCACACGTGTATTCCTAACATCTGGACAGTTCTCTTTAAATGTAAACCCTAATATTAAGGCTTTTGCACCTTTAATAACCTGGCCTTTATTTATCATTAATTTAATAACCTTATTAGCAACAAACATTCCCATATTATCGTTAACCCTTCTTCCAGAAAGAATTACTTGTGGATGATAGCCCAAAGCTTGCGCTTTGTGAGCTAGATAATAGGGATCAACGCCGATGCAATGACCACCAACTAAACCTGGTTTGTATTTTAAGAAATTCCATTTAGACCCTGCCGCTTCAATAACGTCGGTTGTGTCAATTCCGATCCGATCAAATATCAAAGCAAGTTCATTTACAAAAGAAATATTAACATCTCGCTGAGCATTCTCAATAGCTTTACTAGCCTCAGCAACTTTTATACTTGGTGCTTTGTGAGTGCCAGCAATTATGATGGATTTATATAAATTGTCTACTTTATCAGCAATTTCCGGAGTTGACCCTGAAGTTACCTTTTTGATCTTAACAAGTGTATTTACTTTGTCACCTGGGTTAATTCGCTCTGGAGAATAGCCAACAAAAAAATCGTCGTTAAATTTCAGTCCTGACTGCATTTCAAGAATTGGAACACAGTCTTCCTCTGTACATCCTGGATATACAGTGGATTCATAAATAACTAGATCTCCTACTTTCAAAACCGACCCCAGCATTTCAGAAGCCTTAATTAATGGTGTTAAATCCGGCGCTTTAAATTGATCAATAGGTGTAGGTACGGTAACAATAAATACGTTATAATTCTTAAGATCCTCTTTTTTTGAAGAGAATGAAATACCTATTGATAAATCACCTTTCGCTTTATCAGCAATTAATTTGTTTAAATCATCCAAATTTGCTTCTTGGGTCCGATCCTTTCCCTCGCTTAATTCTTCAACTCTAGCTAAGTTGATATCAAAACCCAACACTTCATATTGTTTGGCAAATTCAATTGCTAATGGCAGGCCTACATAACCTAGACCGATAATTGCAATTTTATTATCTTCTTTTTTAAAATTTGTATACATAGATGGAATTAAAAACGATTGAAAAAACTCTTACTTATATTTTTTAACGATTTCTTCTTCTGTTTTACATCGTCCGAATAATAACCATAGCCATATCCGTAACCGTAACCATAGCCGTAGCCATAACTGCCACCTAACTTTACTCCGTTTAGAATCACGTTAAGTTTAGGGAACTTACGTTGCTGGAACAACTCCTCCAGATTGCTAATTTGTTGCTTAAATGTCACTCCATGTCGTACCAAATAAATACTCGCATCAGCTAAACGGGCCAAGATTTGGGCATCAGTTACAAGACCTATTGGTGGTGTATCAATCAAAATTTCATCATAATTAGCTTTCAAGTAGCTGATTAATTTATCTATCTCTGTTTGTATCAATAACTCGGACGGATTAGGAGGAATTGGACCTGAACCAATTACAAAAAAGTTTGGACTTATCGAGGTTCCTTGTATTATATCATTAATATTTACCGCACCAATTAAATAATTACTTAAACCAATTTTATTGTTTAAATTAAGATACTTACTTACTTTAGGTTTGCGCAAATCAAGCTCCAATAATACAGTCTTTTTACCTGCTATCGCCATAGCTGCAGCTATATTACTTGCTACAAAAGATTTACCTTCACCACTAGTGCTCGAAGTAAATAAGGTTACTTTCCCTTCTCCTTCTTTTGTTTTCCCATGTAAAAATGCCATGTTCGTTCGAATAGATCTGAATTGCTCAGCAATAGCCTTTCTGCTATTTGCAGCAACTACAATGGCTTCTGTACCTTCCTCATACAAAATTTCCCCTAAAACTGGAGTTCTAGTAAGTTTGTTTATATCACTTACGCCATCAACCTTATTATTTAAAAGATCTTTTCCATAAACATAGCCGACAGGGATTAAAATACCCAAAAAGAATGCACCTAAATATATTAGCTGTCGTTTTGGTTTAATCGGTAACCCCGAAGAAAAAGCCGGATCAACGATTCGACTGTCTGCAACTGCAGATGCGTAAGACAGGGCGGCTTCCTCTTTCTTTTGTAAGAGATATAGATAAATACTTTCTTTCGTAGCCTTTTTACGTTCAATGCTCATTAATTGACGCTCCTGTCCAGGCATTTTTCTAATATTACTTTGAATCTGAGATTCATTGCCTTGAAGTGTTATTTTAGTATTATTTATCGACTCGTATAAATTATCTACCGAGCTTAAAATACCCTCTCTTGTAGTTTTAATTTGATTCATCAAGGGCTCCAGTCTTGGATTATTTTCCCCTGTTCTAGCCATTAGATCATCTCGCTCTAATTGTAATTCTCCTAATTTTGTTATTTGTTGTAATAAAATTGGATCTTCAACTCCTAAAGTACTCGGCAGCTTTTCTTTAGAGGAATTAGAATTAACATAACGGCGAATATCGGTGATAACAGACAACTGCAATTCGATTTCACTCAAACGGTTATCATTAGCTTTAACATTATCTAAAAAGAGAGATGCATCATTACTCATCGTCGTTATGCCACGCGTGCTTTTAAAACTCTCCACATCTTTCTCAACATCTGTTAACTCTCCACTAATTAATTTGGAACGAACATCGATAAAATCCATGGTACTTTGGGTAGTCCTATTCTTATCTGCTAAACCAGCTTCGTTATAGACTTGAACGAGAGTGTTCAAGATATCCTTTCCTTTTTCAACTACATTAGTTTGAATGCTTAGGTTTAAAACAGATGATTGTTTACTTGATAAACTAATATTAAGATTTTTTAAATATTGATCCGCAACAACTTGTGGGTTACTTAATGTTAAATAAATGGGAACTTTGTACTTTTGGCGCCACTTATAAAAATTATCATTTTTCTGGACCTTAAAAACGCCAAAAGTTGTTCTTTGCAAAGTATCAAGTACGCCCCTCACTTTTTTACCACTTAAGGGCTCTTCTAACAAATATTGATTATTACTTGGAAAGGTTAGCAATAAAGTCTTGCCATGCCAAGTGCTATCCAACTCAGCAACGCCAATATTTATTGGTTTCGAAGCATAAATATCACTTTCCATTATTCGGCCTTCTATGGTATAGCCAATCATTAAGTTTAGTCGAGAAACTACCCTACGCATTAAAGTTTTTGACTTCAATATTTCGATTTCATTGTCAACGACTTTAGTTGTACCAAAAATATCCAGCTCAGAAAGTAAATCTCCCCCAGTTCCGCCTCCTTTTTTTTCATCCTTAATTAACAATACACTGTTTACTTGATACGTGAGGGGGGTATAACGTAAATAAAAAAAAGCAATAATTAAACAGACAATAAGACCTATTATAAAAACGGGCCAATGATATAAATACTTACCAAGTATTTCTCTTAGATTTATATTATTTTCTTCAAAATTGTTATTTTGGGTATTTTCGTTTTGCATAAGTTGTTAAAAGCGAGTAATCACCAAAGCAATTACAGATAAAACAGAAAGAACAAGACCTACATTGCGATAACTAGCATCGACACTTGCATATTTAGCTGCGCTAGGTGTCACAATCAGTACATCATTGTTTTCTAAATAATAGTATGGAGAATTAAAAAGATCTTTACTTTGCAGGTCTAAACGTACTTGCTGTCTTTTACCTAAATTCTCTCTTACGAGCAATATATCATTTCTTTTTGCGGTAATATTTAAATCTCCCGCCATTCCCAATGCCTCTATAATAGTAATACGCTCACTCTGAACAGGATAAACACCAGGACGTTGCACATCACCTAATACTGAAATCTTAAAGTTCACTAATCTAATTTTCAATACCGGTCTAACTAAAAATTTTCCTTCATCTAATTTAGTTTCAATCAACTTACGAGCATCATAAGTACTTAAACCTTCTACCTTTACTGAACCTAGGTAAGGCAATTGCACATTCCCTTGTTGATCTACAATAAAGCCGTTGGGATTTGGAATTCCTGCTGCTCCGCTAGTAATGCTTGCCTGGGCAGCTCCCATATTACCTAAATTAAAGTAGGCATCTGATTTCTCGTCCAAACTCGACACCGTAATCGCTAAAATATCATTCTTTTGAATTTTTAAAATCGTCTGATTGTTGATGTCTTCAGCTAAATTGCCTGCTGGGAGGTCTGTAAAATAAGGTATAGTTTCATATTTTACACCGCAGCTGCTTAAAAACAGAACAGCAGCAAAAAGGTAAAAGATCTTTTTCATAGATTGAATGGTTATAATTAATTTCGCAAATATACTATTATGAACTTGAAAATGTTAGGATTAAGCTCAAAATTAATCGTCTGTTAATCTAGGCGCTTTCCCTTAAAATTAACAAGTTCTGCTGCTTAAGCAAATTTGATGCCGGTAATAAAGGAAAATTTCTTCTTTTTTCCAGCTAGTTGTTTACGAGGTAATTAAAATATCTTACAAACTATACATTAAGCCTATTTTTAAATTGAAATTAGCGAAATCATTTTTATTCCCATGCCAATACTCACCCACTGGGGGATTGGGTAAATAGTATTGATAATTCAACGAATTAATTAATCCTAATTGGGCATTTAGGGTAATTTTACCCTTAGTATAGTCAAATTGTCCAATAAAACCTAAATCAACCCAGTGCCTTCTCGGATCCCTAGTTGCATTAAAACCTTTATAATAAAGATCATTATTGTGCACTCTTCTCTCTATCTTTAAGCCAATTCGTTTTAGCTCCTTTACCCAAGCTATATCTAAGGTTTGCATATTATCGGGACCATTACCAGCCCCTAAGAATTGTCCCTTCTGCGTGTAACCATGAATAATTTGAGAGTGACTATACCATGTACCGGCGCCTCGAACTTCATTACTATTAGATTGTTCTAATTGACTAAACTCAACCCCAATTTGAATAAATTCCCCTGCCTTTTGCCTAAAAGGGACCAGCTTATTGAAGCCAACAACATAAGCACGAGTATGTTCCGGCTCCAAAAATGCATCACGTCCATTCCATGAATGATCCTCTCTACCCCACTCAAAATAAATTTCTGAACGTGACTCTGGCCATACCCAGCGGGTAAAAAACGAAATAAGCTGATCTCTTTTTTTAGTGTCTTCTGTATTTGAATTGGAATCCTCAGCATAAGCTGATTTTGTTAAAAAAGAGAAAACAGGTAGGTAATCGGTAAAACTATTGCCCACATCGTTACTATAGGAAATGAAAGAACGATTTAAGCCTAAATATAAACCCGAGATCCATTTTGGTTGATAAGCAAGCGACAAACCGTTGATGTAGCGAGAATCTCTCTTTTTAACGCTATATTTTACCCCCTCGGGATTAGCAACTCCTGAATTTTCCAATTTCCCTGCTATCAATTGAGCTTCAAATGAACCAATCGCCGTTATTACTGGCTTAGTCGTATTTAATGTTAAGTGTTTAAAACCAGCGGCATTGTTTGTCATAATTAAACTGTTATATCTGCCGGGTCCCCACCATAAATTTTCATTAGAAATACCAACAGATGCAGCACCCAAATTTAAGCGCACACTACTTTGGCCTAAATTAAACTGGCTATAAGTTCCATTCCCAAAGTTGGAAGGAGCATCTACCGAATTATAATACCCATAATAAGCGTTCAATAGTGTTGCCGGCTGATCAAAATCCGTTAAAACTGGATATTTACTATTCTGCGCAAAAACATACTCCGGCCTAAACTGCACGGTTAACGGTCCTGCTTTTAAAAATACCCCGGCCGAAAACATAGCCTGGTAACCTTTAGAAGGGATCATTGCCCCATCATTAATACCGTAAGGGTGGTGACTGTTTAATTGTTGCTGCAATGTGATAGGCAGTGCATACAGCTTAAACTTATTGCTGCTACTAGCCCATAATTGCGTACGTAATTTAACTGAGGAAGCAGAATCACCGTAATTCAAATCATCGGCTTCACTCATATGTAACGGCCTTACCATAAACGACCTTTTTGAAGTATCGTTACCTAGCAGTTGTTGCCGCCTAAAATTGTCTTCCAAATTATGCAGAAGCCCTAAGGGTAAGGTTTGTGCAGAAGCTATAAAAACATTGGAGAGGAGAAACAAGAAGATGGCAACCGTTTTAATTCTTTTCATCGCTTTTAATATGTGTAAGTACATACGTAATAGGATAAAGATAGTTTTAAATATTTTGAAGCACAATGTTTAGTATTATTTTTTGGCTAGGCCTGTTCTTTCTTAATCTTCCTTACCTTATACAGCATAAAAACAAAAACAATCAGCGAAACACTCCACCGAGCCTTGTTAATTGTTGCTTCAGAAGCTTTGTAGTATAAACAAAAACCCGTAACAAACTCGTAAGTGGCGCCCAGAATAGCAATAAATGAACCGATAATGAGCATATTACCTAGCGAAGTGTTCCAAAAAATCACTGGCTTTTTTGCCTTTGAACTTTTTTTAAGCGGTACGTAAAGGGGATCCGACTTATCTACGGGAGGTAATAAATCAGTTAAGAGAACGTCGAAATATTTAGCGATGATTTCAATTTGCTCACGCTGAGGCAAACTCTCCCGCTTCTCGATCCTACTATAACTGCGCTGTGAAATGCCAAGTTTGAGCGCTATTGCATCCTGGGTAATGCCTCTTACTGCTCTGAGATTGCGTAGGTTTTCTCCAAAATTAAATTTAGCCATGGGAATAAGCGTTAAGCTAGGTTAACTTATTTAATCTAAAGTAGTTAAATAGTTTGGTTATAAAAAGTGCTTTAATCAATAAGATAATAGCCCTTGCCGGTTTTAGACAGGCTCTGTGCCGCATTTAGACAGCCTTTGCCTTTTTTAGACAGGCTAGTTGACACATCTTTGAGAAAACAAATTTCTTTGATGGAAAACAATACTCCTTTCGAAATGCAAGTGTTAGAACTCCTACGGGAGATCCTGACAGAATTGAGGAGACCATTGCCCATAATAGACTCCCCTTCTCCCATCACTCCAGAGATAAACGATGAAATGTTGACGCGCCAGCAGGTAATAGCATACCTCCGCATAAGCGATAGCACTTACAGACGTAAAGTAAAAGACGGAACTTTAAGACCCATGAAAATGCCTGGGGGAAATCGATTTTATAAGAGCGATCTGAATAGCGCATTCATGGAAAGTATTAATCGAGGTAGGATCTGACAAGACCCTGGGACTTGTTTGGGATTGCTTCGGGATTAGCTTGAGACTCGCTTACCTGTTATTAACATATCCTTAACCTTTTCTTTACCTCCCCTATACCTGTTATTAACCTAAATAGCAAAAAAAAGGCATTTTTTAGTAAGAAAACAGGCTACACTATTACCTTTTAATTTCAATTCAATCTTTTACCATCGTGAACGAGACAAACGTTCATTTTCGTTCAAAAACGTTCATTTTCGTTCATTTTCGTTCAAAAGTTCAGTGGAAACGCCCACCGCCCTAAGTTTGCTTTCATAATCAATCATTACCGGTAACAAAGCGATTATGAACAAACAGTTTTATTCACAATTTAAAAATTAAAAAAATGGGAAATTATTCAAAAGGTGCCAACGGCACCATTTCAGGCAAATTCGGTAGCGTTGTGGGCAGTAGCTGGCGCAAAGTAAACTACCTTAGGAGTCTACCAAAGAAGAGCGCTAAAAAAGCGTCGGAATTGCAACTAGCCGTACAGGCTAAATTTACGCTATCAGCAGCTATGCTTAGTCCTATAAAGGATATCCTCTCACTCGGCTTTGGCGACAAAAAACTGGGTGGACTTACAGGCTACAACGCAGCAGTAAGAGCATTTATCACAACAGCGATCGAGGGCGATTATCCGGATTATACCGTGAGCTACCCCACAATGCAGTTAAGCAAGGGAACATTGGCACCCTTAAGACAGCTGCATATGCTTTTGGAAGGCAATATGCTTACGATAAACTGGATCTTTATTGAAAAACGCGGAATCCATGTTGATGATAAGGTTATAGTAGTAATCTATAACAAAACCAGCAACCTGTACGATGTTGAAGAGAGCGCAGTAAGGGCAGGCGGAACGCTTAGCCTGGAATTAGACGGAGACGTTGGGGATGAGCTGCACATTTGGGCATTCTGCGTCACGCGAGACGAGCGTAAAGTTTCGCCAACCCAGTACTTAGGTAAAATAACACTACCTGAACTGGAAGCTATCTAGTATTTACCTAATCCGTTGCACACTGTGCAACGGACTTTTCACCCTTAAACCTTAAAATCATGGAATACCTAAAATCAATTCTCTTTCAAGGGCCACGCCTAAAGAAAGAATACCTCGGAATTTTGATAGCACTTTTGCTCTTCATCATCTTCCCGCAAATGGTGCGTATGGTCGACAATAGCGCAGCCCCCATAGACCCCGGCGCACTAAGCGCAATTTTAATGGCAGTACTAGCCATGTTCATTTTTAAACTCGCCACGTGGTGGCTCATCAGAATGATCTGGCCAATATTTGCGATCTATTCAATTTATCATTTCGAAACCAACTTTAAACACTTTACGCCATGGCAAAAATCAATCATTTTTCTCAGCTTTTATTGCTTTCTGTTATTGGGATTTATCCTGATACTGGTAGCGATACTTTAAGAACCAAAGTTAAACAAATTTACACCTCGCAAATTGGCGTACGGGAGCAAGGCAATAATTCAGGCCCTGCCGTTGAAAAATATCTTGCCTATACTGGCCTCGCCAAAGGCAACCCCTGGTGTGCCGCATTTGTATGCTGGGTGTATGGACAAGCGGGCATAACCAATCCGCAAACGGGTTGGTCGCCAAGCCTGTTCCCCGCTACAAAAGTAATCTGGGATCGTGGCAAGCAGAAAAAGCCCCCAGCCCAAGCCGACATTTTTGCCATTTACTTCGCCGATAAAGGGCGCATTGCCCACACAGGTTTTATAGATAGCTGGGACAACACCTGGCTCATTACCGTAGAAGGCAACACCAATACCCAAGGCAGCCGTGAAGGCGATGGCGTGTACCGCAAACGGCGACTTGTAAAAAGCATTTATCAAGTTGCGAGGTATGTTAACTAAGCGTCACACCAAGCATCCGTCATTGCGAGCGCAGCGAAGCAATCTCAATGCAAGCGTCCGTTCCAAGCGTCCGTTCACGGAGCGTCCGTCATTGCGAGCGGGCGGCCCCGTCATTGCGAGCGGGCGTCATTGCGAGCGTCCGGCCCCGTCATTGCGAGCGCAGCGAAGCAATCTCACGGTTAGATTGCTTCGCTGCGCTCGCAATGACGGAAGAAGCCACCCAACCAAACCAACCCCACAAACCCAACCACCCAACCCAAAACCCCAACCCTAACCTCCAAAAAAATGAAAACCCTCACCCTTACCCTAGCAGCCATCATAGTAACCCTCTCTGCCTGCGGCGTTAAAAAATCATTAACCCGCCTGCAAACAAAAACCTCTGTACAAGAGCAAACAACCACCAGCGAGAGCCAATTACAATGGAGCACTTATACTCGCCAAAGCACAGTAAACGACTCAACCGCACACTTGTACAAGATTACCATCTTCCCTACCGACTCACTATTCCATTTCTCTATACAAGAAGGTTTTAAAGGCAAAGCAAAAAAAATAGAGATTAGCGGCTTAAGCACACAGCGTAGCTACGCTACCGATACCACATCAATGAATAGCATTACAGGCAAAGACAAACAAATTCAAACAACCAAAAAAGCTACCGATAAGGCTACTTCGGTTGTAAAAGCTGTTAATAAGCATAAAAATTATTGGGTATGGCTAGTTATGCTGGGAGTGGGGGTTGGGCTGTGCTATTTTTTAAGATTGTCATTGCGAGCGTAGCGAAGCAATCTCTTTGGTTAATTGTTCAATCGGTTAATCGTTTGGGTTGTTCGTCATTGCGAGCGTAGCGAAGCAATCTCGCGATTAGATTGCTTCGCTACGCTCGCAATGACGACTTACTGCAGGATAGTTTGTATCAACCCTCATCAACTATAGGAATCTCGAAGTAAGTTAGGATATGCTTGTAATTATCTTGAGCAGAAAGACAGGTGTCTAGTAAATACTCCTTTACATGGTTCCATTCTTGCAAGCCCCTGTAATAAAATAGTTTTAAATTTTCCTCAATAATAAATGGAGTTATATTATTTGCCAAACATTCTTTAAACATGATCAATCTGCCAACACGTCCATTGCCGTCTTGAAAGGGGTGAATTAACTCAAAATCATGATGAAAGGCAATAATATCCTGAAAGGTTTTTCGCTCAAGCAGATGGTAATCAGAAAGCAGTTGCTTCATTTTGGTAGTTACTTCTTTAGGGTGACAAGTTTCATTACCTCCCACTTCATTGGGGAGCTTTTTGTAATCGCCAACCTTAAACCAATCTTTTCTACTATCCGACGTGCCAAATTTCAATAAAAAATGTAATTCTTTAATCAATGCTTCACTAAGTTTAGCCTTAGCTTTATCGATTACTAAGTCAATACACCGGAAATGATTAGTGGTTTCTAGGATGTCATCTACATTAATATTGTTTTCGGAAGCTCCAATGGTATTGGTTTCAAAGATAAAACGCGTTTGCTCCTGCGTAAGCCTACTGCCTTCAATACGATTAGAATTATAAGTCAAATCAATTTGAGTACGATGATAAATGCCGCCTTTTAAGCTCATCTCCTTTTGCTCCTTTAATTGATTAAGCAATATATTGTCGCTGAACTTTTTCTTATTTTCTTTGTCAGGGACTGTAGCATCTGCTGGAATATTCCAGGTCTTACCCGTCAAGAAAGCTCCATTTATCTTGCCCGTAGCACAATAATGACGCACAGTTCTTTCTGGCAATCCCCATTTATTCGCAAATTCACTTACTGAAATGTAGTTCATATATTTTACCTGCATCTTTGCCGATATCGGCAAAGATATGACAAAAATATACAAAACCACCTACTTCTTGCCGATAGCGGCAGCAGTCTACAGCTCGCAATGACGAAGGTTATGACAACGCACCGCCGGATAGTTTGTATCAACCCTCATCCCATGAGGGGCTAAAATAAATTAAATTTTAAATTGCTAGATATTATCAGCATATTTGAATACTATGCCTAAAATATTAAGCAATGAGAACTAAAAAACCAATCCTATTTCCTAAGCATCAAAAGGTTCTCCAAATCTTAGGAGAGAATATCAAGCTGGCGAGAAAACGAAGGGGATTAACCATTCTCCAAATTGCCGAACGGGCAGGGCTGAACAGAAATACCCTCACCAGCATAGAGAAAGGAAGTCCTAATGTATCCATAGGTGCGTATTTCAACGTCCTTCGGGCAATGAACTTACAGGATGATTTCTACAAATTGGCTAGCGACGATGAGTTTGGCCGTAAACTTCAGGATCTACAACTTCTAGCCCAGACAGATAATGGCTGATAAAACAGACATCTACATCTACGCCCACTGGGCGCCTATGGCAGAACCGAGAGAAATTGGAATATTGACCGCTACACTGGCCAAAGGCAAAAAAGCATTCAGCTTTGAATATCACCCACAATGGATAAAAAGTGCTGATTTTTTTCTGCTTGACCCTGATCTGGGACAGTTTTCTGGACCTCAATACCCCTCGGGTAAGGAAAATTTTGGTGTGTTTATGGATTCCATGCCCGACACCTGGGGAAGGACATTGATGAAAAGGCGTGCTGCCGACCTTGCGAGAGCAGATAAAAAAACGGCACCAACGCTATATGATATCGATTTTCTACTGGGCGTAAATGATGAAAGCAGAATGGGTGCCCTTCGCTTCAAACTTGATCGAAATGGGCCTTTCCTTGATGACAACCATGACAGACCAACACCACCCTGGGCACATCTAAGAGAATTACAGGACAGTGCCGATCGTTTTGAAAAAAATGAGAATGACGAGAATATAAAAGAATGGCTTGAAATATTAATTGCACCTGGTTCATCACTAGGAGGGGCAAGACCAAAAGCAAATATCCTTGATGAAAATGGACAGTTATGGATTGCCAAATTTCCCTCCAAAAACGACACAATAGATAAAGGGGCATGGGAATTCCTTGCCTATGAGCTTGCCATTAATACAAATATCGAAATGGCAGAAAGTAAGCTTGATTATATTGCCGGAACATACGGCACGTTTTCGACAAAACGTTTTGATCGCCACGGAAAACAGCGCATCCATTTCTCATCGGCAATGACTATGACTGGCAATAGAGAAGGTGCAATATCAGAAGACGTGGGTTATCTGGACATCGCAGAATTTATTCAGAGCAATGGTGCCTACATAGAAAAAGACCTCCAACAATTATGGAGAAGGATTATTTTCAACATCGCGATATCCAATACCGATGACCACTTGAGAAACCATGGTTTCCTTTTGACACCCGGGGGGTGGAAGCTGTCCCCTGCATTCGACATCAATCCATCAATCGACAAACAGGGGCTGGCACTAACCATTGATAGCAACAGTAATGCGTTAGATTTCGACCTTGCATTTCAGGTGGGAGAATATTTCAGGTTGAACCAGCAGCAAATGGACCATATTTTTGGCGAGGTAAAAAAAACTGTGGGCACCTGGAAAGAGGTGGCAAAAAAAATGAAAATCCCACGAGGGCAACAAGAGATCATGGCTACCGCTTTTAGGTTTGGTTAAAATTAGCATTATAAGTCAGATCAATTTGAGATTGATATACTATTTATCGTCATTGCGAGCGCAGCGAAGCAATCTCACGACTAGATTGCTTCGCTGCGCTCGCAATGACGGGACTACCCAATGACGGGATTTCGCAAGGCGATTGACCGAATAACCAAGTGCGGACTTAGATTGCTTCGCTGCGCTCGCAATGACGGAATTACGCTAGGACGGGAGTCGCAAGGACACTTTACTTTGCCAAAATAGACTTTACCGTGTACCCAATAATTTTTAAAGAGCCCCAGGCCGATTGGCTGAGGTGGCTGGATTGTAGATTGATATTGATCTTATCGGGCATAATATGCTTGATGTAGGCCTGCTCCGGATCATCGTACTGCGCCAAAACAACATTCTCGTCTACATACTTGATAGAAGCCATATCGGTAATGCCCGGCTTTAAAGCTAATACCTTTAATTGCGCAGGAGTATACAAGTTCACATATTTACGTACTTCTGGCCGCGGACCAACGAGGCTCATGTCGCCCTTTAGCACGTTAATTAACTGCGGCAATTCATCTAACTTAAACTTGCGCAAAAAATACCCAATCGGCGTAATCCTTTCATCCCTGTCGCCCAAGGTTAATAAACCATCCTTTTCGGCATTGGGATACATGGTGCGGAATTTTAACAACTTAAAGTCGCGGTTAAACTGGCCAACCCTACTTTGTTTATAGAGCGCCGGGCCTTTTGAACTAAGGAGAATAAAAATACTTAACAACAACAAAAAGGGAAGTAGTAAGAGCAAGCCAATAAAAGCGATCAGTACATCAAGCAATCTTTTCACTAGCCTTTACAGTATGGTATGAATCTTCTACCGCAGAACAGATAAAATTAACCTGTTCGGTAGTAAGTTGAGGGTATATAGGTAGCGAGATTTCTCTGGCATAATTATCATAAGAAACCGGGAAATCCTTAATATCAAAACCTTTGTTCTTAAACGTTGTAAGCATTGGCAAGGGTAAAAAATGCACGTTTACCGCAACCCCTAGCTTTACAATATGCGCAATCATTTCATCCCGCTCAATTTCGGTGATCCCAACAATGCGCAAGGCATATAAATGGTAACAGGTTTCGCGATGCTCATCTTTAAGTATGGGAAGCTGTGCCCAAGACCGGCTGGTAAAATAAGCTTCGTATTGTTGGGCAATGCGTTTGCGCTCAACAATTAAATTATGGTTATACTTTTTAATCTGCGCTAAACCAATAGCCGCACAAATATCCGGCATGTTTACTTTTAAACCGTCAAATAAAATATCGTAGCGCCACCCACTTCCGTTGCTCTTGCTAAAAGCATCTTTCGTTTGTCCGTTAAGCGACCATAACCGCATTAATTCATAAACCTCTTGCGCATTAAAAGAAGCCGGCAAGTGCAGGCTAATGGCACCGCCCTCTGCCGTAGTAATATTTTTTACAGCATGCATCGAGAAGATATTCACATCTGCACAAACGCCAGAATTAAGATGCTTATATTTTGCCCCGATGGAGTGTGCCGCATCGGCAATTACCATCACACGCCCCATTTTCTGCTGCACATCACTTTCGGCATTAAACTGCGCTAGCGCTTCGGGTGCCGATACGATTTCTTTTAACCGATCATAATCGCACATTAAACCAGCTATATCTACCGCAATAATAGCTTTTGTTTTGGCAGTAATCGCCTTTGCCACCGCAGCCGGGTCTATATTAAAATCAGGAAGAACATCAACCAATATTGGTGTGGCACCACAATGAATTACACTTAATGCCGTAGCCGCATAAGTATAGGCAGGTACAATCACTTCATCGCCCGCTTTAACCCCCAGCCATTTTAAAGTAAGGATAGCACCCGATGTCCACGAGTTTACACATAAAGTTTGCTGACACCCGGTGAGTTTATTAATCTCCTGCTCCAAAGCCTTTACCTTAGGACCGGTGGTAATCCATCCAGATCGTAAAGTATCCGCTACTTCCTTCAGCACATCATCATCAACAAATGGAGGAGAAAAAGGGATTTTCATAGGGGCAGTGTCTTACTATATAAGTTCATTTCTCTATTTCCTTGCAAAAAAGATTTCACAAAGATATAATTGTTATTGCAATAAAATCTATTTGCGTGCTCATTATTTAACGCATCTGTTGCTAATACCAATGTATCGAGCTTATTTTTTTTTAGTTCGGCTTCAAAAGCACCCAGCACAATACCCCCAATTCCCTTTGCCTGTTGCGAATTTGATACACAAATAGACAACAACGTAGGCGTATGCTGAAAGTCGGCATTTGCTTTGGTAGTTAAACTGGTTAACAAACGCTTAATTTTACTCGGGTCGGTTAGGAGGTTAGGCAAGGCCGAAAAACCTAGTTTAACCCAATTCTTTTTTAAGACAGCGCCATAAAACCCCAGTGGTTGTTTGGTGCCAATAGCAAAACCTATGAGCTCCCTATCTTGTGTATAAGCGCCAACAGCAACGCTCTGCTGGTGCTTTAAAACACCCTGATAAAATATCTTCAAAAAATTTACGCCCAATGAGGTTAGAAAAAAACCTTTAAAAGCCTTAAAATGTAAGATAGCAATATCCTTGGCATCGGCCACGGTTAAGGTTGTTAGGTTAATCTCTTTATTCATTAAGGTATAATAGTAAAACTACAAATTTATAAAGGCAATCGCAAGCCGACAAAACAAATGCCAAATTACCTAATTGTTAGCTTTTACTTAAAATTTTTTCTGCTAAACTTACTACTTTTTTATGCTGACTTCCCGCATCAAAATCAACCGCCAAAGCCAAGGCGTTAGCACTCATTTGTTTACGTAAATCGCCATCATTTACCAGCGTTACAATCGCTTCGGCCATGGCTAGGGCATTTTCGGCTTTGTATTGGAGGCCTATTTTTTTACTCCGCACAAAATTACCCAGGTCGCGACCTAAAGAATTAACCAGCGGTAATCCCGCAGCTAAATAATCATAAGCCTTTAACGGCATGGATACGGTAGAGCCGCTTACATAGCTGGATAAAGCCAAATCGCATTGTTGATATAGCAAACCCACATCCTGCGTATGCAAACTGCCTACATACACCAAGTTAACCCGCGGTTGGCTCACAAGCTCGTGCAAAGGACCGTCGCCCGCAATAATTATTTTTACAAAAGGTGCTTTTACTGCCAGTATTTGAGCGCAGGCTATAATAGTTTTAATATCGTAACTAGGGCCTAAGGTGCCCGCGTAAACCACCCAAATCTCATGAGGCTGCTTGGTTAATTGCTGCAGGATAGGACTCTCAAATGTGCCCCCTTGCAGTGCTTTCACCTCCTGCACATCTACCCCAATGTAAACCACCTCATGTGGCAAGGCTGGGTTTGCTTTGAGTGCCAATTCGAGATAATCTTTAGCCACTGCGATAACCCCATTGGCCTTTTTGAACAACCTGTCTCTCCGATAGTAAAGGGGCGAGAAAATAACCTTGCCCAGAAATGCGAGCTTATTTGGCAATAAAATATGAAAAAGTTCCGGCCATAAATCTAACACATCAACCAGTAACTTGGCCTGCGTATACTTAACAATGTCTAAAACAATATCGGCAATAAAAAGTGCCGGCTCGCCTAAAATGATGAGATCGGGTTTAAGATCCTCAGCGGTGTGCTGGGCCACGAAATTCTTTATGTTCTTCGCATAATTGCGCTCATACTTAATTCGTGCAACAGAGATGTGCCCTTCGTAACTGGTTGAGGGTACAATCTTGATCAAATAGTTGGGGTTAACCACTACATCTTTCCAACCTTCGGCTCGCTTTGCCTTACTGCGGTGCTGGATATTGGACACCCACGATATTACCTCATGCCCTTTAGCGGCAAAAGCATCGGCTATTAACGTAGTGCGATAGGTGCGCCAGCCCTCGCCAGGGATATTGCCATAAGGGTTAATGATCCAAACTTTCATTATTTGCCTTTCATACCTTTATAAAAAACAAAGGGATCTTTCAATAATTTCATGCCTGTTTCTAACTTCCGTAATAGAAAAGGCTTGGCGCGGTAAAGGCCCCTTCGTGCAAAATCAACCGCAATGCCGTTTTTGGCAAATAAAGCCGGCATAGCCGGATGCCATTTACCTTTAATAATGCCCGTATGCGTATATAAAACAGCCGGGGGTGCCTCACGGTTAAGCGTTAAAAACAACTCATTGCGCAGCTTGGCCCGTTGCGTACCAAAAATCTCGAACATCCACCCATTTTCTTCGGGCTTAAGGTAATTTAATAAAGTATCCCTACGCCAAATACCGGCTTGTGTTGAGATGCGGTAACGGGAATTTAACACCTTTACCACCCTACCGTCTGCAGCCCAGGGGGCAAAAGGGGGGAAATTGCCAAAATGGGTAAGCCCAATGTATTTAATCTCTTCATTGGCTTGCATCATCTTAACCATTTCTTCAATAAGTGCGGCATTTACCGGCGCTTCGATAAAATAATCTTCTTGCAGGTAAAGCACCAGGTCGGTATCAATTTGCTGCAGTGCGGTCATTAAGCACTCGCTCCAGCTTAACCTGCGGCCGGGACTTGCTGCATTGGCAGCACTACACTTAATAGGCAAGTTGCCAAAACGATAGCCAGTTTTAAATTCGGTATTGAGCAAAATAGGCACGTTGGCAACGTTCCAGTATTTTTGGTAAAGGGTAAAAAATGGATCCCAGCAATCTTCAAAATTATCGGAAGAGTTAACGAGGATGGTATAGGTAGGGTTTATCATGTATCATTAAAAATTAAGGCGCCATGGGCACTAAGCCCAGTACAAACCAATTGTAGGCTCTGTAAAAAAAGAAACCCGCACTTAAAAACAGTAGTAATAACTTGGCCAAGGTAGAAATTTCTTTTTGGGCAAGAATAACTAATAAAAATATAATAGATAGTTCGCTTAAACGGGAACTAACCGACGCAAGGCTGTAAGATGCCCCGGCAATGATTAAAAGCAGCCCGAAAAACAACCGGTGAAAATAATCGAGGTTGATAAATGCCACGCCATAAATAGCCAAATACAATAAAAAGGAGAACGAGCCCCTCGCGGCATCCTCTTCCAGGTAATAAAGATACCTGCTGTCTTCCAATAAAATAGTAAGGCTCGAATAACCAATAAGCGCCACAACGGCAAACACATAAATGAGATAGTTGAATTTGCGGGTAGCAAGATAGAGAAGATAAAAACCGCCTACAAAAATATGGAACAAAGCAATGAGCACCCACATTAAGCCTCTTTTAACCGGACTTTCATTTTCATCGAAATGGGTGGTTAACATTAAACTGATGGCAATACCAAAACGCATCTGATTAAGAATTACCGTAAAAAAAACAATCAATATCACCAAGGCCGTATGATAAAAGCCGGCATACCTCACTAAACACAGGATAATATAAGATTGCACAACAATATAGAAGCAATAGATGAGCAGCAGGTAATCGCCATTAAACACAAAACTGTCGCCCAAAATTCTTAACAACCAAAAGATCACCGAATTGGTTTCTAGCGCCTCTAAAAACTTAACCCCTTCTAAGCTTTGGATCACGAAAACAGAAACCCCCAGATCTTGGTTATAATAGCCCTTAAAAACCAAAGTGATGGTGCAGGCAATTGCCCACAACAAAAACACGGCTAATTGCTCAACAACTTTAATTTCTCTATAGGCTGTTAAATTGATCAATGCTTTAGTACAAGTTTATGTGAAGGTAAAAACCAGGTCGAAATCCATAAAAACAATCCGAATAAAGTAGCCGAAACAAAGAAGAAGCTCAATTCGATCTTTACAAAATCAATTAATAAAAAGGCAAACATCCCTGCCGCAAGCAATAAAAGCGTGGGTAGGAGCTTAAACCTGCTATAATCATACCGTTTCTGATAAATAAGGCAAGCCAAATAAATGGTATTCGCCAGCCCATAGTAAACAACTGCCATCAAATCTATGGTATTAAACACCCGCAAATGATGGTAAAGATAAGTAAATCCTAAAATACCGGCAATAATGATGCTACCGGCAACCAAGGTGAACAGGGAATATTTAAAAAGACGGCGGTAAAACGACTGTTGTTTACCATCTCTGATTAGCCCTCCCACCTCGCTTGATACTTTGGTGTTTAAGGGAAACAGCACACCATTGGTAATTTTCGTTAACTGATCTGCCGTATAGGCTACTTTAGAACTTTGAACTGCATCGGGGTTGGCAACAATAAGATCGCGATCGCGCACAATAATTAACTGTGCAAGGGCATTAAAAGAAGCAAAGCTAAAACCGTACGATAAATCGGACTTTAACTTAACCGATAGATACGCTTTGATAGAGGCCATTTTTGCCGAGATGGAGAGGCGGCAAATGCGAATAAAAAAAAAGAAGCCCAGTAAATTGCCCAAAGCCATTATTAGGATAACATGATCAATAGACAATACCGTAACGTGAAAACTATACTTTAACACGAGCATAAATACCAAAGGGAAAATTGTTCTAAAAATCTCTATGATAGTCATTTTTAAAAACTGCTGGTTAAGCTGATAGTGGATGAGCACCACAGAACTGATGAGATGGCCCAGGATAAAAAAATAGATGGCAAAGCGGGAGATATGGTTAAATACATTTAGTAAAATAGCCAGCTCTAAGGGCACAATAATTAAGGCCATAAAAAACGCGGTATAGAAGTAAATGATATGCTTATAGATAGAACCCAAATGAAAGGCATTTTTTAACAATAATCCGCTTAAAACTCCCCCCGCCAACGTAGAAAGCAAGGTAAGGTTAGCATAACTGCTTGAAAAGCTGCTATAGCCGGTAATACTGATCATTTCTTTCAGCATCACAAATAGCAGCAGACCAAATAGGCCATTCACTACCCTGCTTCCGATCAATATGATAATACTTCTCATTTTAGTTGATAAGCGAATAGCCCTAACTTAGCGAGCACTTTAAAAACAAGCTCTTTAACCCTATAATCTAAATCATTGGAGCTTCGGGACGAAGAGAGAAAATGAGCTTCCAACTGGGGGTAATTTAGCTTTATTGGTTGGTGGCTGGTCGTTTTTACATAGCAGTACATATAATATTCCAAAGGCTTTTGGTGGCACATAGTTGGCAAATGTGCATAGAAGAAACGACAGAGCGCCACAAAATGTTTAGCGGGGATGAGGTAAAAGCTTGTTAAACAAAACCTGATTTCCTGCCTCAATGGATTACCCATTCTGTACACTACCCCATGCTGGGCCTGGCTGATAATTTGTTGAATGTTTTTAACGCGGTATCCGGCACTTAACTTCATTACATAATCAAAATTAGACAGTAGCGTTTCGAGTTGCGGAAGGGAATGGAATAAAAGTGCTGCTTCGAGTCTAGAGGGTCCGTTCACTGCATACTCATTGGCAAGCAAGGCAGTTTCGTTAACACCGTAGGCACCATTTAAAATAGTTAGCGCTTCGGCAAATAGCGCTTGCACCTGTGCAACATCCCGAATGGTTTGGTCTACAATAGCGATATGGCGAAAACCATTTGAAGCAAGATGCAATAAGGTTTGCTTAATCCGTTCTACTCTAATTGGTGAAGGGCTTGCCAAGCTTTCTCCTTTTGTACCAATATAAATGGCAGAGGTGATAATCACCAATATTCGCTGAGACTTCATTCCATAATGCGCTGATAAAGGCGTGCGCCCAATAGATAAATTGTGGCCATTAATAGAAATGCCAGTCCCCCAAGCAACATAAACTTAACCATCGAAAATTTAGTTTTCTCTAACGGAAAAACTGGTTCATCTATTAATTGGATGAGTGGCGTTTCTTGCCTTAAAGTAATTTTGCCCAGCTCTAAATTTTTAGAAAGCTCGGTTAGTATCGCTTTGTTTGCTTCGGCATCTACCTGTCTTTTTTGAGAGGGAACGCGCAAAACCTGACGGGCAGGATTGGCATTGGGGTTAGCATCATTCGAAGCCGCAACACCTGTAAGTGCACGGTTTAATGATTTACGGATAGAATCTGCCTGATGCTGTAGAATATTTACATTAGCGGCCGATTTCTTGACCTTTGTTTGGATATAAAAATCGTTTACATTTTTAACAATCTGATCATTAAACACCTTGGCAAACTGCTCGTCTTTAGACGTATAAGCCACGCTGATTAAACTTAACTTCTTATCTGGCCTCGATACCACCAGTTCTTTTTTATTAATGGCCTGCACAATCACGGTTAACACGCTATCTTGTAGCACCGACAATTTTCCACTATTACTAAAGTTTAAATCACCAAGCGGCTTTACTTGTCCCCAGGCATTACGAAGCGGGTTAATGGCCAGGTATCGTTCTACCAATGGCTGACTCTTATTGTTAAATACTGCATGCGTAAGCAAGGTTTTCACAATCATGCTGCGAGACTTATAAAGCTCAATGATATTGTCGCCCTGGAAAATGCCGTTCGAACTAGACCCGCCAATATCCAAACCTACCATAGAAGCGATATTGGCATATTGCCCTAGCGACCTTGATTTATCCGTGTCTTCCAATACAAAAGTGCTTACCGCCGTATAAACAGTAGGCTTGTACCAGGCATACACAGCGCCAACGATCATCCCTAAAAACAGGGCGACAAACAAGGTTACACGCTTTAACTTAAGATAGCTACGCCATTCTTTTATTTGTAAGAATATTGCTTTAAGTTCAAATTCCCTTTTTACCTGAGACATAATACTATCTGAATAATGTAATGATAATAGCCGCCATAGAAGCCAAACCTGTACTAATGGCAATCCACCCTTGGGTGGTCATTGGTTCCCGCTCTGCACGCTTAGGCACAAAGATTTCGGCCCCCGGTTTAATTTTCGGATAATTATTGAAGAACAAAAAGCGCTTGGCTGCCTCGGCCGACCCGTTGGCATATTTGATATAAACGTTTTTCTTTAAGGCATTGGTGGTAAAGCCTCCTGCACCGTTAATGTACTGCTTTAAATTTCTTCCGGGTTTAAAGATAATGCTGTTTGGATTTAATACCTCGCCTGTAATTTTAACGATCTGCAGCATTTTTGGCACCCTGATCACATCGCCATCCTCTACAATAAGATCCCAGTCGCCTTTAGGTTTCTTTAAGATCTTCGTTAAGTCGATCCCAACCAAATCAGACTGGATTAACTCCTTTTCCTTCTCGATAGAAAGGGTATCCTTCACGCCCGCCTGCTGCACTCTTTTTAAATTTAAGATTTTCTTATCTTCCTCTTCTTTATTATCGATCGCATTCTTATTGGTTGGATTACTTTTTTCGGTACCCGGTCTTTTAAGCGAAGCACCATCGGCATAAGCCAAAGAAGTTAAGCCCCCTGCCCTTTTAATGATATCCGATATGCGCTCATCTTTACGGCTAATGGTATATGGCCCCGGCGAAAGCACTTCTCCCTCAATTTTAACCTGCCTTTGCACGGTATAACCCTCGGCATTTCTGATGGATACAATATCAAAGGGCTCTAAGGTAAACTTCTGGTCTAATAATTTCAGGTTCTGATCTACATTGATGATGAAGATCTCTGCAGTACGCGCAGAGGCGGAATTGGCATCACTGTTTTTAATCCTTCTCGAAACTTCTACCCTGCTTGGTGTAGCGCCCTCTTTAAAACCCCCAGCCATTTGAATAAGATCTTCTAATTTCATCTGGTTCGCAAAATCGTAATCGCCCGGCTCCCGTACTTCTCCCTGGATAGAGACTTTGTACTCATCTCTTAAATCGAAAATAGACGAAATAGTGACTTTATCTTCTCTTTGCAACGGTATATCGGTTGCGCTGCCGTCTAAAATCTTCGATACATCAAAAGAAATTAAAGCGGGGCTATTATCGGGATTTAAACGGTTGATATAACCACGGTATAAAAACGCATCCTCTGTTAAGCCTTCGGCCTTTTGGATGAGCTGCTTGAGGGTTAAACCTTTATCGAGTTCAAACTGCCCGGGTCTAAATACGGCACCAGTAATTTCTACCCGGTTCTCAAAGCGGTCTAATATAGGCTCTACCACAAACTTATCGCCATTGCTAGGCTTATATTGGTTAAATGCATTGGCATCAATGTCGATAATCTTGCGCTCGGTAGCGGTATTTTGTAAAACTTTAACTTTTGCGCGGTAAGCCTCACTGCTAAAACCGCCTGCAAATTTCAATACATCGGCAAAGGTTTCGCCGGTTACGGTTTCATATAAAGCAAAGCGCTTTACCTCTCCGGCTACTTCTACACGGGTTTGGTAAACGGGAATATGGATCACATCCTGATCTTGTAAACGGATATTGCCTTTCTGGATCCCGTTCAGTAAAAAGTCGTACGTATCTATGGTACTCACCACCTGGTTATTGCGGATTACCTGGATATTACGGAAGGAACCGTTTTCGCTCGGTCCGCCCGACGCATACAGCGCATTAAAAACGGTGGCGAGCGAGGGCAAGGTATATGTTCCGGGCTTTACAATGGCACCTGTTAACACCACTTTGATACTGCGGATGTTGCCGAGGTTAACGGCCACATTTGTACGTCCACTGCGCATAGCGGGATAAGTTGGGGTCATAGCCCTTTTAATTTTGGCAGCGGCTTGTTCTACCGATAATCCGCCAACGGCTATTAAGCCCACATACTCCATTCTAATGGTACCATCGGGACTAACTTTCAATTGATAATCCTTTTCATTATCGCCGGTAAGGTCTATGAGGAGTTCATCATCGGGCCCAATGATATAGCTTCTTGGGGTAGCCATCCGCAGGTTGGGTTCGAAAGTTATTTCGCCATTCTTAAATAGGTCGGCCCCGAATATTTTAGGTTTTAAGCCTTCGAAAAGCTCTTGCATTTGCAGGCGAAGCTCCTCTTTGGGAGAGTACTGTTCGAAGTCTTTGTCTTTCTTTTTGGTAGTATCGCCCGGTTTATCTTGGTAAGTGCGCGAGCGATCGGCTGTTTTAAGGTCTTTAAAATCTGAGTTCGGCTTGGTTTTGTCCCCGTCCAGTTTCCTTATTTTCTCTACCCGAAGGCGTAATTTCCTGATTTCCGAATCTTTCATTCCCTGCGCAGCGGCCATTTGCTCGAGCTGTGCATCATCAAAACCGATAGATTCGGCACGCTGTATCAGTTGTCTGATCTGCGTATCCGTTAAATCATCAACCTTTACATCGGCATAATTTGTTTGCGCCAGCACCGGTGTGGCAAAGAGCAAGGTAAAGAAACACAACAAAAGGTAAATTCTTTTAAACTTCATAAAGTGGTAGCTGTAGGTTTAATAAACAAACATACGGAAATATTTTACGTAGTAAAAGGAGTTTGTTGCGAGGAAGGGGTTGAGGGGGGCTGGAGGGGGTTGGGGGTTGGGGTTGGGTGGGTTGGAGGGTGTGGGGTTGGAAGGGCGGCGTTCTTACGTGAAGTTGGAAGGGCGGCGTTCTTACGTGAAGTTCTTACGTGGAGTTCTTACGTGGAGTTCTTACGAAGCGTCCCTACGTGGCATCCTTACGGGGCGTCCTTACGGGGCATCGTTGCGTAGCGTCCGTCATTGCGTAAAGTGCGTCCCGTCATTGCGAGCGCAGCGAAGCAATCTCATTCATAGCGTCCGTTTCATAGCTTCCTTACGAAGCGTCCCTACGTGGCATCCCTCCTTAGCGTCCCGTCATTGCGAGCGCAGCGAAGCAATCTAGTCATGAGATTGCTTCGTACCTCGCAATGACGACATAGCTTTTTATATATAGCGAAGTAATTTTATTCATAGCGTCCCTATGTGGCGTCCTTACGTGGCGTCCCTCCGTAGCGTCCTTAAGAAGCGTTCTTACGGGGCATCGTTGCGTAGCGTCCGTCATTGCGTAAAGTGCGTCCCGTCATTGCGAGCGTAGCGAAGCAATCTAGTCATGAGATTGCTTCGTACCTCGCAATGACGACATAGCTTTTTATATATAGCGAAGTAATTTTATTCATAGCGTCCCTATGTGGCGTCCTTACGTGGCGTCCCGTCATTGCGAACGCAGCGAAGCAATCTAGTCGTGAGATTGCTTCGCTGCGCTCGCAATGACGGGAGTTGCAATAACACCTCGGTGGCTACAGCTCGCTTAATATATTTTCCAAGAAAAATTGCAGCCCGCTAACTGTTGTTTTACTATCCAAAGCGTAATGCTTCTCGCCAGGAGTAATCACAAAGGCCTTTTCGATCGCTAAATCATCCAATACATTGTAAAAGCCTTTAGAAAGAGAAGGAACTGCGGCATATTTGATTTCAATAGCGACAACAGGCTTAAGTCCATCTACTAATATAACATCACATTCGGCCCCATTTTGAGTCCGATAGTAATACATATCTAGTCGTCTAGGTTTCAGCTGGTAGACTTGTTCAATAACATAACCTTCCCAGGAAGCGCCAACAATTAGGCTTAAAGGAAGATCGGCACTACTTTTAATCCGGTTTAACTGATGGAGTAAACCACTATCTCGAATATAAACCTTGGGTGCTTTTACCACCCGTTTTGCAACATTGATGTACCATGCAGGCAATTGCCGAACCATAAAAGCCCCTTCCATAAAATCTAGATATCTTTTTATGGTCGGGCTACTAACACCTAACGATCTCGCATAGTTTTCTGCAGTCCAAATGCTCCCCGTATTTGCAGCTAACATATACCAAAAATTACGAATAAGTACTTCAGAAAGGCTAACACCAAAAAGTAAATTAAGGTCCCGTTCTATATACGCCCTGATAAAATTCTCTGCCCATAGCGAAAATTGCTGATCGCTAGCGCTTGTTAAGGCAGTAGGAAAACCTCCCCTAAACCAATGCTGCTCTATAGAAATGCCGCTATCAATTGCCTCCAACAGGTTCACCGGAGCCATTTCAGCAAAAGCAATGCGACCAGCTAAAGATTCGGAAACCCCCTTAACCAACGATGGTGACGCAGAACCAGTAAGTATAAATCTACCCACAGTTCTATGTTGATCTATTATAGGCCTTAACTGACGGAATAAATCTGGCATGCGCTGAATCTCATCCAGCACGATACAAGCATCTTTATATTGTTCGAACAAGAAAGCGGGATTGCTCATTCGTGCAATGTCCGCATCATTTTCAAGATCAAGATAAACAACTTCCTGCAAACTATTTTTGAGCAATTCACTGGTAAGGGTAGTTTTTCCCACTTGCCGTGGACCTAATAAAGCAACTGCTGGAAATGTATTGAGCAATACAGCTAATTGTTCTTGCATTTTGCGTTTAATCATAAATCAAAGATAGCAATTGTCCAAGTAATATTAAAATGACACTTTAGAATTACTTGGTAGAACGTAATTGCATGGCGATCTTACATACGTCCCACAGTAGCGTTCTTACAAGGTGTGCTTACGAAGCGTCTATTCCTGGCGTCCGTCATTGCGAGCGCAGCAAAGCAATCTGGTCGTGAGATTGCTTCGTACCTCGCAATGACGACATAGCTTTTTATATATAGCGCAGCGTAGCCATCTCATTCATAGCTTCCCTTACATAGCGTTCTTACGAGGTGTGCTTACGAAGCGTCTATTCCTGGCGTCCGTCATTGCGAGCGCAGCAAAGCAATCTGGTCGTGAGATTGCTTCGTACCTCGCAATGACGACATAGCTTTTTATATATAGCGCAGCGTAGCCATCTCATTCATAGCTTCCCTTACATAGCGTTCTTACGAGGTGTGCTTACGAAGCGTCTATTCCTGGCGTCCGTCATTGCGAGCGTAGCGAAGCAATCTGGTCGTGAGATTGCTTTGCTTCGTGCTAGTACTTCCTCAACAAGCACCTAGTTAAACTAGCCTGTTTTATATTGGCTAAGTATTTGTTATATTTGTAATAAATTGACCATGAAATGCAAGTTACATTAGAAATAAACGGCGAGAAAGCTTTCTCCATACTTGATGTGCTTAAAAGCATTAAAGGGGTGAAAATTAAATCCGTAGAACCAGAAGCTCAATCTGAGGAAGCTTATCTTTTAAAGCTTAAAGACGCTGTTGAGGAAGTTAACCAAGCTAAAGCTGGCAAAGTGAAGTTAAAAACTTTCGACGACTTGCTTAGTGAAATATAAAGTATTAACCTCTGGATTATTTAACAAAGAGTTTAAATCTTTATGTAAAAAATATGCTTCGGCTAAAGCCGATGTAGCTTCGGCAGTACTAGATCTTCAAAGAAATCCAACACAAGGAGTAAATCTGGGAAAATAATTGCTACAAAATCCGGATTGCTGTTAAAAGCAAAAACAAAGGCAAATCTGGTGGCGCAAGATTGATTACGAATGTTTGCATCAGAGGGGAAGAAATTTATTTACTATCTATATATGATAAAGCTGATAAAGAATCTATTTCTGACAAAGATCTTGAGGCCATTTTGAAATCACTGAAATAATCATTGCGCAGCGACGCAATCTAGCTGTGAGATTGCTTCGTACCTCGCAATGACGGAACTATAACCGTCGCAATTAACAAAAAATCGTCATTGCGAGCGTAGCGAAGCAATCTGGTCGTGAGATTGCTTCGTACCTCGCAATGATGGGGAGATTGCTTCGTCGCTACGCTCCTCGCAATGACGGGACAATCTGATCATACCTTCATTTACAAATTCAAAAGAAATTTACTAACTGCATAAAGTGGCACATTAACCAACCACTCCTCTTTTCTAAAATCGGACATAGAAGTACGCACAGAAATTTGTGGCTCATATTTCTGATAAAATGCCCGTAAACTTTTCGATTGAAGATTCTCTTCTGCTTTTACTTCTATCGGAATAATTAATCCTTTTAACTGCACTAAAAAATCAATCTCGGCTCTTGCATTCTCGGCAGACCAGTAATACACATCGATAGCTGGAATAGAAGTTATTAATTGCTGTAACACATATTGCTCGGTGAGTGCGCCTTTAAACTCTTCAAAAACACCAAGTTCGCCAAGTAAAGTCTTGATGTCGAGGTTACCCATTGCTGCTAACAAGCCCACATCAACCAAAAAAAGCTTAAAGGCACTAAAATCTTCGTATGCTTTTAACGGGAGCGCAGGTTTTGTGGCCCGATTTACTTTATGCAAGAGCCCACAATCTATAAGCCATGATAAGGCAAGTTCGTAGTCTTTGGCTCGCGCTCCTTGTTTAAGGATACCATAAATGAACTTTTTATTTTCCTTCGCAAGTTGCGCAGGTATAGAATTCCAGAGCATTCTTATCCTCGGAACAATTTCATGCGGGGCATGTTTAGAAAAATCTTGTTCATAAGCCATCAAAATCTTTTTCTGTATCTCTCTTACCTTAGCAAAGTCCTGTTTTTCCATAAATGATTGTACCGCCTCTGGCATCCCTCCTACATAATAATATTGCTTAATCAATTCTATATATTCATTTTTGAATTGCTTAACCATCTCCCAATCGCCAGTATTCAATAAGTCTAAAAATCTTCCCTTACCCAAAGCCTGCATAAACTCATTAAAACTTAAGGGATAGAGATTAAGGAAATCAACCTTGCCCACAGGGAAAGACGTATGCTTTGCCATTGCCACCCCTAGTAGAGAGCCTGCAGAAACAATATGATATTCAGGTGCATTTTCGTAAAAGTATTTGAGTGCCGTAAGTCCCCTTGGCGCCTCTTGTATCTCATCAAAGATCAAAAGCGTATGATGTGCCTCGATGGTGATGTTTGTCTCAATCTGTATAGCAAGCAATATTCGCTGTATGTTAAAGTCGGTTTCGAAGATTCCTTTTAGTCGACTATTACTTTCAAAGTTAATATATACGCATTGCTTATACGCCTCCTTACCAAAGGCTTTCATTAGCCAAGTTTTGCCTACCTGCCTTGCCCCTCTAATAAGGGAGAGGCTTACGGTTTTTAGAGGCTTTCCATTCTTCTAGAAACGCAAATTGACTTCTATTCATACACAAATATACACTTTTACGTACGACTTATTGTGAAACTCAACACTTTTATGAACGACTTTTTGTGAAATCTAACACTTTTACGTACGACTTTTCACACGACAGGGGGTAAAATACCCCTTAATGGTATTTTATTCGTCATTGTAAAGTTCTTATACGAAATCCCGTCATTGCGAGCGTAGCGAAGCAATCTAGCCGTGAGATTGCTTCGTGCCTCGCAATGACGACGTAGCTTTTTATTTATAGCGAAGTAATCTCATTCATAGCTTCCGTTACGTAGCTTCCATTACTTGACTTCCCTACATAGCATTCTTACTGGGCGTCCTTACGTAGCATCCCTCAGCAGCGTTCTTACGTGGCATCCATTCCTGGCGTCTATTCCTGGCGTCCGTCATTGCGAGCGTAGCGAAGCAATCTAGTCGTGAGATTGCTTCGTGCCTCGCAATGACGACGTAGCTCTTTATTTATAGCGAAGTAATCTCATTCATAGCTTCCGTTACGTAGCTTCCATTACTTGACTTCCCTACATAGCATTCTTACTGGGCGTCCTTACGTGGCGTTCTTAGTGCGTCCGTCAGTGGCGTCTATTCCTGGCGTCCCGTCATTGCGAGCGTAGCGAAGCAATCTGGTCGCGAGATTGCTTCGTACCTCGCAATGACGGGGAGATTGCTTCGCTGCGCTCGCAATGACGCCCTAAACTTCGCAATGACGGAACTTACGTCGCAATTATTCCATAAAAACTCATCAACTGAAAGAAAAAATACTTTAAACGAAAAGAAAACAAGCCAACACTCCCAAGCCCTTCACCTGTCCGCGCAAATTTTTCAGCGCCTCCACTAAATGGTTGTTGACTGTATTTTTAGAAATATTTAGTTCGGCAGCAATCTCCTCATGGCTTTTACCACCATAGCGGCTTAACTTAAATACCTGCTGCTGCTTTGGCGGCAAAGTGGCCACTGCCTTTTCAATAAAATCATTGAGGTCTGCAAGCATAATGGCTTCTTCTGTTTCATTATGCGCATCACTTAAATTTATCCAGAGCTTTTCCCGGGCCGCGGCAGCAGTTGCCATGTTTCGCAAAGCATTTAGTGTTAGCCGGCGGGCAATGGTATAAAGATACGGCCCTAAAGGTAAATCTTCCCGCAGCTCCAAACGGTGCGACCAGAGAATGAGGAGGGTTTCTTGGACAATCTCTTCGCTTAGTTCCCTATTCTTTAGAAAACGCCAGGCAAAACTATATAACTTGGCCTTGTAATTTTTAAACACCACAGCAAACATCGGCTCTTCGCTATTCCGGAGGCCCAAAATAAGTTCTACTTCAGTATGTTTACCCAGTATCATGAAAACCCTTCATTATCTGTTGCCAATATTAACGAAAATATCGTTAAAAAAAACACTACCCACTAGTTATTGTTGCCCGCTGGCGGGTATTACCTATATAGCGCTCCTTAAACTATACCCATGACAAAGCAAGAAATACCTATTTTAATAACCGACTATCTCGCTAACACGATTAGCAAAGAAGATCATCACCGGTTAATGGATGCCATTGAAGCTTCCAATCATGATGCAGAACTGTATGCCTTTATGGAAAAGATCTGGGATAGCCAACCGGTAGAACAATCGTTTTCAGCACTTCAATCGGCATTGCTGTACCAGCAGATTATTGCCGACAGCCGCTTCAAAGCCGAACCTAAAAAGACAGGCACAAGAAAACTAGTTTATAGCCTGATGGGAGCCGCGGCCGCACTGATCATCGTGGCTTCTATCACCCTGTTAAAGTATAACAACCGGGAAAAGACAGCTGAACAAAAAACCGACTTAGCCGCAGCCGCCATTGCTCCGGGAAGTAATAAGGCCGTGCTTACGCTGGCAAATGGCAAAAAAATAGTGCTTACCGATTTAGAAAACGGACTGGTACTAGAGCAAAACGGGATTAAGATTACCAAAACCAAAGACGGACAATTGGTTTACGATGCATCGGCAGCGGATGCAGGTAGTACAACAGAAACACCGGCTTATAATACGGTACAAACCCCGCTGGGCGGACAATACAAAATTATACTTCCAGATGGTACTCACGTTTGGCTAAATGCAAACTCCTCTTTAAAGTACCCGGCCAGTTTTGATTTAGCCGCCGACAGAGAGGTATCGCTTACCGGCGAAGGGTATTTTGAAGTAGCCCATAACAAGCAAAAACCATTTTTTGTAAACACCAATGGGCAGCGTTTAAAAGTACTGGGAACACACTTTAATGTGAACGCCTATGCAGATGAGCCCCAAACCGTTACCACGCTTATTGAGGGCAGCGTTGCCGTAACAGCTAATGAGGAACAGCAAATATTAAAGCCAGGTGAGCAAACGCTATTGGACCAGGATGGTTTAAGCGTAGGCCAGGCCGATATAGAAGCTGCTTTAGCCTGGAAAAATGGCTACTTTATTTTAAAAGATGAGGAGCTTGGTAGTATTATGCGAAAAATAGCCAGATGGTACAATGTGGAAGTGGTATTTACCCAGGAAAGCCTGAAGAAAAAAACCTTGGGCGGCGCCACTCCAAGATCGGAGAACCTGGACGAAGTAATTAGAAAATTTGAATTAACCGGAAATATTCACTTTAAAGTAGCAGGAAGGAGAATTACAGTAATGCCATAAATTATACCTCACACAAAAGGGTAAAAAAACCGAGAGCGGTTGCAGCCACTCCCGGAAAATTAGGTTACCCAAAAGAATTGTCATCTCACAACTAATCGAAACTAACCCAACAAACAAATGTATGAAATTTTACATCTATGTTAAAAGGCGTATGCCTTCAAAGCAAACCATTATGCGAATTAACCTGACCTGTTTATTCTTATTGGTTACACTTGTACAAGTAAGCGCAGCTAGCTTTGCGCAAAACATTAGTCTGTCTAAGAAAAACATCTCCCTACAGCAATTGTTTCAGGCAATTAAAACACAAAGCGGATACGACGTAATATACGACACCCAGGAGCTTAAAAAAGCCAAACCGGTAACCATCAACGTTACCAATACCGACCTCAGAACGGTACTCGACCTCGTATTTGCCAGTCAGCCGCTAACCTATGTCATAGACCAAAAAACGATTGTGATCCAGCCTAAAGAAAGAACCTTTTTCGAGTCGAGGGTCGACTTCCAGTTTGCCCTGGATATTAAGGGTAAGGTGGTTGACGAAAAGAACCAACCCTTGGCAGGCGCCAATATTAAGATTAAAAATGGTAGCGATAAAGCGGTAATTACCAATGAAAACGGAGAGTTTACCATTACTAGCCTTGATAGAGGCACCATATTGGTGATTTCATTTCTTGGTTATAAAACCAAAGAAGTTACCATTAATGACGAGAACACTTTATTGATTTCGCTGGAAGTTAACTCGGCACAACTAGAAGGGGTAAGCGTGGTAAGTACAGGTTACCAAACACTCTCTAAAGAACGGGCAACGGGCTCGTTTAACATTGTGAGCCGTGAGCAATTAGATAAGCCTACCACCAATATTGCCCAGCGTTTAATTGGAACCACCGCAGGTATGCAGGCAAGATTGGATGCAAATGGCAACCCCCGCTTTGAAATTAGGGGACAAACAAGCTTAAATAATGCCGCAGCTGCTAGTCCGCTGGTAGTGGTAGATGGGTTTGCGATACAGGGCGACTTTAACACCATTAACCCGCAAGACGTAGAAAGCGTAACAATTTTAAAAGATGCAGCGGCAGCTTCTATCTGGGGGGCAAAATCTGCCAACGGCGTAATTGTAGTGGTAACCAAAAAATCGGAAAGAGGAACACCTTTAAGAGTCGACTTCTCTGCCTTTACTAAAATTGCCAATAAGCTGGATCTTGATTACGTGAATCCGCTGGCCACCTCTGCCGAAACGATAGATTATGAAATGAAAGCCTTTGGTAACTGGAGTGCAAGAATCAACACCGGATCGCTGGCTACCAACAATGGCTGGGCATGGTCGCTGGGTACCATGGCGTTAAGTGAGCATGCTTTAGGCTTTATAACCGAGGCCGAACGCGATGCATTGCTGGCAAAATATCGCACGCAAAGCAATAAAGATCAAATTCGCAATGAGCTATTAACCAACCCTGTTGCACAACAATATAACCTCAGTTTAGCGGGATCATCTGGCAGGCTCAGCAACAATTTATCGCTGATGTTTGAAGATACAAAATCTAACTTCAAAGGAACAGGCAACAAAGAATATATTGCCAACTACAGAGCAAACGCCGATTTATTTAAATGGTTGGAACTCTCTTTTGGTGGCTTAATGAATTATAATAAAGCTAAAAATAACGGAGTCGGCCTGGGCGATATACAGGGTTTATCTCCTTATGAAATGTTGAGGAATGACGATGGCTCACTCACCAACATCCATCAATATTACACACCGATTTTAGATCGATTTGTGCCGATGAGCCTTTTCCCTTATGCCGATTGGACCTATAACCCTATCCAGGAAATAGCCAACCGCAATTATACCACCGAGCAAACCAATGCACGTTTAAATGCTTCCTTAAAGTTTAAGATTTTAAAAGGATTAACCTTTGCCACCAGCGGACAGTACGAGTTGTTTAACACATCAACCCAAAACATTGACAACGAAAATACTTTCCAGGTAAGAAACGCAGTAAACAGGGCCGCAACGTGGGACCAGGCCACCAACAAAATTACCTTAAACTTACCCAAAGGCGGCACCTTGGCGCAAAGCAGGGTTCGTACAGAATCATATGTAATTAGAAACTCTGTTAATTTTGATCGGCGCTTTGGCGAGGATCACGACATTAGCTTTGTGGCTGCAACGGAGATTAACAACTTAGTGCGCCAAGCCTTCGGTAACCCAACCACCTACGGTTTTAATGAAGCCACCCTTAGCGTGGGTACTTTCCCGAATGGACCGGGCGGAACATTCTTCCCTATTAAAAACTGGCTGGGTGCTAACCAAACCTTTGGCATATCTAACAGTTACTCTTATACCACAGACCGCTATTTCTCTTTACTCTCCAATGCATCTTACACCTTTAAAAACAAATACATCCTCTCTGGAAGCGTGCGTACAGATGCGTCGAACTTAATTACCGACGATCCGTCTTACCGCTATTCGCCCTTTTGGTCGGTAGGTTTAGGATGGCATTTAAGTAAAGAGAAATTTATGAGAGACATTAGTTGGATTGATCGCTTAAATATCCGTGCAACATACGGTTACAACGGAAATGTAGATAAGAGTACCTCGTTCATGCCTTTAATTGCCATGGGCAGCACTTCCAACATCTATACCGGCGATATAACCGCCACCGTGTCGAGCTTTGGCAACCCTACCTTAAGGTGGGAAAAAACAGCTTCCTTAAACTTAGCAGTAGATTATTCGTTCTTTAAAGGACAATTATACGGCCGTGCAGAGGTGTACAACAAGGCTGGAAAAGACCTGATCGCCGTGTTATCTATTCCTGCCATTAATGGCACTACGAGTCAGCGCCTAAACAATGCAGAAATGACCAACCAGGGAATAGAGCTGGAGCTAGGTACTGCGCAGCGGATTAAGGGAAATAAGATTGTATGGAGAGGAAACCTCAATTTTTCTTTCAATAGAAACAAGATCACCAAGCTCTTTGTTGCCAACTACGCAGCATCGACCCTGGTAGGTGGCGGAACAGGCGCTTATGTGGAAGGCGAAAATGCCAGCGCAATATGGAGGTTTAGGTATGCAGGTTTAAAAGACAAACAACCTATGGTACATGGAGCTGATGGTACCTTGTATGATTTTGGTGCATTTACCCCTGGCGATGGAAGAAGTTATTTACAAAACATGGGAACTACAGTAGCCCCTTATACATTAGGTTTTATCAACTCATTCCAGATTTACGACTTTAATGTTTCGGCAATTATTACCGGTCAGTTCGGACACGTTTTTCAACGTACAGGATTTAACTATCCACCCACCTGGCAATCGAGGGTATTACCCAACAATAAATTAAATGAAGTGGTAAATGGAGATCCAATGAAGATTGTACCCCTACCGCAGAACTTAATTGAACCTAGGTATTATTTCTGGGACCGCTTTCACCAAAACCTGGATTACCTGGTGGTGAGTGCCTCACATATTCGGATGCAGGAAGTAAATGTGAGCTATAATTTGCCCGCCAACCTTACCTCGAAACTGAATATTAAAAGGGTGCAGCTATTTGCGCAAGGGAATGATCTCTTTACGGTAGTAGCCAACAAAGTAGGCGAAGATCCAGAATATCCAATAGGTGGTTTAAAGCCTCAACCAAGGCTTTCATTAGGTCTTAAATGTGAATTTTAATTAGAATGTTTATGAAAAATATATATAAATACGCCACTGCATTGCTGTCGTTATTAGCGATTACGCTTTTTACGCCAGGATGTAAAAAGTTTTTGGATGAAGCACCTTCCAAAACAACGGCACTTGTGGTAAAAACAACCGATCAGCTTAGTGCACTTTTAAATAATGGTAACGGTTCATCTGCAAATGGTTTTTATATAGAAGGTAACCGTACCGCCATATATAGCACAGATGATAATGGCCTGAACGCTGACTTATACGACAAAGGCAGGGGCGTATTCTCTGCCATGGCACCTATACTGTTCTCTAATTGGGATACACAATTTTTACCGGATGATACCCGTGAGAACTTTTGGAGCGGTGAATTCAGGAAGATATTTGTGGCTAACCTGGTGTTATCAAGTGTAGATAAGGTAACAGGGCCCGATGCTGAAAAAGCTATTTTAAAAGCCGATGCGCATTTTGTAAGAGCTTACAGCTACTGGGTATTAGCCAATACCTATTGCCTGCCTTATACCAATGCCAATAAAAATGAAATTGGTTTGCCTATTAAAACCTCTACCAGTTTTGAAGACCCTTTTGAACGGCAGCCTCTTGAAAAGGTTTATCAACTGATTGAATCTGATTTAGCGGAGGCTTTGAAGATTAATGTGCCTTTGGTACAAAACGGAAAGGCTCGTCACTGGCGCGCAAGCAAGGCTGGCGTAAATGCTTTTGCAGCGCGTTATTATTTAAACCTGAACAACAATGCCAAAGCCATTGAACACGCCAATGCTGCACTGGCCGATTACAGTACATTGGTGGATTACAATACAGAAATGAGTTATGGCAGGGACGTGAATGTAACCATTAATTCGGGCACCCCAACAGCCCAGAATGTTGTGCTGAAATTCCCTTATACGCACGATAACCAGACCGACCAAACGGATATGCTTGGCTGGAAAGAATTCCTTTACTTTAGAATGCTCTACAATGAATCATTCTGGTTTATTCCAAGTACCGATCTGTTGAATTTGTATGATAAAACAAATGACCTTCGCTACCAATACCACGTGGTTGAAGGCTACTCATACGATAGGGGAATGACCAAACCAGCTTACGAATACCCGGGCTATATATTCTTTTATAAAGACCGGCTGCCTTCGGGCCCAACAGTGGCCGAGGTGTTGCTTACCAAAGCGGAAGCCCAGGCCAGAGCGAATGATGCAGGTGGCGCTATGACCACCCTGAACACCCTTCGTGCTAAGCGCCTTAAACCGGGAGCATGGGTTAACCTGACCGCAACGGGTAAAGATGATGCCATTAAAAAAGTGCTGGAAGAAAGACGCCGTGAAATGCCATTTACCCAACGTTGGTTTGACATTCGCAGATATAATAACAACGACGATCCGAATGACGATGTGCTATTATCGAGAACATTTTATCCTTATACTGCGTCGTCCGTATTATTTAATGAACCGGTAAAAACTTATAGTTTACCGAAAAACTCACGCCGTTTTGCTGCGCCAATTCCTCGTACAGAAATAATATCCAGTAATGGGGCAATTTTACAAAACAGTTATTAATTTTTAAATAAGACCTATTATGATTAAAATATTAATGAGCTGCTTGTTATTAACTTTGACGTCGGTAACAGCATTTGGCCAACGTAATAAGATTGAAGTAGTAACCGATAAAGTGCAGCTAGAAGCGCTAAAAGCAGCGGTAGAAAAAAGCATCGACTCACCTGCCGTGCACGATAAATACATCCACAGTATGGGCATTGAAAACCCTGAACTGGTAAAACAATATGATGTTTGGATGCAGCAATATCCAACCTCGGCCATGGTACCCTATGCGCTGGGCCTTGCCTATAAAAATATGGAAAGCCCTAAAGCAAAACCTTACCTGGAAAAGGCGGTTGCGTTGAACCCTAAGTTTAGCGAGGCTTGGGGGGCATTGTGGATTGATGCAGAGCGTTGGGGAGATTTTGAAGCCGGGCGCGCATACCTCGCCAAAGCGGTAGCTGCAAATCCTGCCGATCCGAATTACACATTTTACCATGCTTCATCGTTTTCGGGCGTGGATGAGGCCAAGTATAAAACGCTTAGTTTAGCGGTAGCCAAAAAATTTCCTCAGCATGAAAGAGGTGCCCAGGCGCTTTACTGGTTAGGGAGCCGCGCCAAAAATGTGAAGGACAAACTTGCCTATTTTGAACTGCTGCGCAACAGCTACGCACCAAACAAATTTAACTGGTCGGCAAGCGGTATGTCGTCCTATTACGATCTTTTGCTTACCGCCAACCCGGAGAAAGCCTTGGCATTGGCACAGGACATGGCCAAAGATCCTGACAATGCCAAAGAATGGAATAACTTAACACTGCAGGCAGAACAGGTAGTAGCTGCCAAAAACTTTTTGATCGCACAGCAAGCGGAAGAAAGTCTAACTGCTTTAAGTAAAATTAAATTGCCAAGGTATTTTACTTTTAATAAAGACCTGTTGCTTCTGAAAGCCAATGCCCAGGATATGGCAGGGCGCACTAACTTGGCGTACGACAGTTTAATCATAGCCTTTGCCAAAGCCCCGGCAACTGACCTCAAAACTGCTATTAGTACCTATGGCAAGAAACTGGGAAAGAATGCCGAGCAGGTAACAGCCGACATTTGGAAACGTTTAGATGCAAATGCACAAGTTGCCACGCCATTTAATTTAAAACGCTATGACGGAAAAGGGAGCACTGCACTGGCCGACTATAAAGGCAAAGTAGTATTGCTAACGTATTGGTTTCCGGGTTGCGGCCCATGCCGTGGGGAATTCCCCCATTTTCAAAACGTAGTAAACAAGTTTAAGGGACGCAACCTCGAATATGTGGGCATTAACATTGTATCGGACCAGAATGACTACGTTGTTCCTTTTATGAAATCAAGCGGTTACAGCTTTACGCCTTTAGAAGATGTGAAAGGCAGGGTGAAAGGTAACCTCGATAACCGCAACGCGGCACCCATGAACTTCTTAATTGACCAGGAAGGCCGCCTTATTTTTGCTAACTTTAGAACAGATGGCGATAATGAAGACGATCTGGAGTTGATGATTAACATGTTGCTAACGCCTAAAAAATCATAAAATGAATTTAATTAAAAGAACAACTATTTTTTGCGTTATAATATTTGCGTTTAATACAGCATTTGCGCAAAAAGATAAAGGCTTTGTTACCCTTAAAGGGCAGTTAAAAAACTTTAGCAATCAGGTAGAAGTGGAGGACCTTTCGGAGTTCCAATATCTGTTGCCCCCTACGGCAGAGCGGATCATTGTACCCGATGCAAATGGAAATTTTAGCATCAGGTTTAAAGCTAGCTCCCCAAACTATTATCGTTTGGGGAGAAATTCGATGTATTTAAGTCCGGGCGACAACCTGGAAGTTTTTATCGACAAGAGCAATCCGAAGTTGGCCAGCTTTAAAGGGCTTGGTGCCGAAGCAAATATTTACATGCAAGGCACACCGTTTCCAAAAGGAGGCTCTTACCTGGAAGCGGGGCGGTTGATTAAGGATACACCGGAAGAAACGATTGCCGCTATAGAAGCTGCTGCCGCTGCGCGGAAAAAAGAGCTGGACGTAGTGGCGAAGATAAGTCCCGAGTTTAGGAGATTGGAAACCGCCAGGATTAAGGCCGACCTGATTAATAGTCTGTACAGCATGCGTAGTTATGGGCCGATGAAGAAAAAAGCAAAGACCGATGGCACGGTTTATACTGCCGACGATTATGTGAAAGCCTATGAGGCCAGAGTGAAGGAATTAAACCAGGACTTTGCTGATGCTTCTTTCATGAAAATGACCGTTTATAGGGATATTGCCGATGAGGTTGTTAAACAAGAAGGCAAGGCCGATCAAGTACAACTGATTAAAGACTGGTATAAAACGGATGCGCTGGTTAGAGAAATGCAGAAACACAGCGATAAGCAGGAGCTAAGTTTGTTTGTACCGAAGATAGCCGCCATCCAAACCCCACTATACAGCAACGCTGCCAAGCAAATGTTGCAAAATTTGATGGCCTTTGGTAAAAATGATCCTGCGGTAGATTTTACGGCTATTGACCTAGCGGGCAAGCCGGTAAAATTAAGCAGTTTAAAAGGCAAGGTAATTTATGTTGATTTATGGGCAACCTGGTGCGGACCCTGCATGCAGGAAATGCCTTATTTTGAGAAACTCAAAGAGAAATATAAAAATAATCCCAACGTTGCCTTTGTGTCGCTTTCGATAGACGATGGTCCCGAGGTTTGGAAGAAAAGTGTGAAGGACCGGAATGCGGCTGGAATTCAATGGCAAATAAACCGGTCTAAATTAGATGCTTACAATATTGTAGGTATTCCAAGAGTGCTGCTGTTTGACAAAACGTTTAAGGTTGCTGATATGAATGCGCCCGCCCCCTCGGAAGCGGCAACTATTAAGTTAATTGACGAACTATTACAAATCTAATCTGTCTACCTTTTTGGTTACCCAAACGTACCGGTTAACGGTGCATTTGGGGCACCAGAAAATACGGATAGGGAGAAAACCAAGTACAGATTTAAGGAGGAAACCCCTGGGTACCTGATAATGGAAATCGCATTTGCATTTCCGACAGCGATAATCTTGATAGCTCATAAAAATAGATGTCTTAATTGTTATCAAAAACCAAACCAAAATAACTAAATCGATAGTAAGTACGCAATATCGTTGACTACGGTTTGCTATCAAGTAAAATATTTAATAAAAGTTCGTTTATTGTCCTGAAAAAAATCCACTGATGCGCTGAACCGCTGTTTGTTTCTAATGAATTTTGATTACCTTGGCCGTAAAAAGTAACTAATTCAATGTTCTTCTTTCGAAAACGAAACAAAAATTCAGATTTCTCTGCAATTGGGGTCGATATGCATTCCCACTTAGTTCCAGGTGTTGACGATGGCGCAAAAGATGTAAATGATAGTTTGAAATTAATTAGTGGCCTAAAGGAATTGGGCTTTCATAAATTGATTACTACCCCGCACACTTTACAAGATATTCATCCAAATACGACCGCATCTTTACAGGCAGGATTTGCTCAACTAAATGGAAAGTTGCCAGAGGGCATTGCGGTTAATTTATCTTCTGAATATTATTTGGACGATCAGTTTATCAGTCAGGTTAATGCCAAAACGGTTTTGCCCTTACCAGGAAATAGGTTGTTATTTGAATTTAGTCAGATAGCGAGGCCCCACGATTTAGAGGAGCAAATTTTTGAACTGGGAATTAAAGGCTATCAGCTTATCTTGGCCCACCCAGAGCGTTATTTATTTTTTCATAAACAATTCAGCTATTATACCCGCTTGAAAGAGATGGGCGTAGAGCTTCAGGTGAATGCCCTTTCCTTAACCGAGCATTATGGCAAAAACATTAATAAAATTGCCGAGAAGTTAATTGAAAAAGACATGATAGATTTCATAGGCACCGATACCCACCATATCAAACATATTGAAACTTTAAAATTAGTTCCGCAAAGCAAACACTTTACCCGTCTAATAGACAGCGGCCTGTTAAAAAACAACAGTTTTAATTAAAGGGGGGAATAGATTGCTTCGCTGCGCTCGCAATGACGAGGACACGATAACAAGAATTCTCAATGACGACGACACGCAAACTCCGTCATTGCGCTGATCAGAAACTCCGTCATCGCGAAGAATGAAAAGCCGTCATTGCGAGGAATGAAAAGCCGTCATTGCGAAGAATGAAGCAATCCCGCCAATAGATTGCTTCGCTGCGCTCGCAATGACGGGAGCTTCAGTGGCTTCTCATTAAAAAATCAAAGGGATAAAAGAAAGAAATAAAAGGTAAACCTTATCGGTTGGCGAGCGCACCAACCGATGGATTTCCAGTACTAATACGCCTTGGTAAAATTCCAGGCCCAGAAGTAATTCTTAGAGTCGCATTTATGGCACCAATAAATGTTTAATGCCACAACTTTGAAAACTAAATTAGTTGGCATCTGATAATACAAATTATCGTTGCCACAACGTTTGCAGGTACAAGGTTTGTTGATCATGGTTCATACGGTTTATACATTTAGTGTGCAAACATTAATCCAATAGGAACTGGCCTAATCCCATCCTATTGGATTTGCATTAGAAAATTAGGTAATAAATTATTAAATAGCTAAAAATATAAACTCGAGACCCCGCTTATTTATCCACAATACATATTAACACAGCGTTAAAAAACCGTTAATCCATCGTGCATTCACACATTTTAATGTTGGTTAACTATTAAATAAAGGTTAATAACCATTCGCGTCAGTCAATTATTAATTAATAATTTCCTCTAAAAAACAAATTAAATGTTTTTAAAAGCAATGCAACCCAGCAGGTTCAAGCCATTATGCGGCGGGATTAATTGTGGAGAAATGAGGAAATAAAACTACGACATTATTCAAAATAATTGAGGGTTTGGTAACCGCCATCTTTTAAATACTCGTCTTTCTTCATTAAATTAAGGTCTGATAAGATCATATCTTTCACCAACGCTGGCAAATCATACTTGGGTTCCCAGCCTAATTGGGTTTTAGATTTGGTGGGATCGCCCAATAACAAATCAACCTCTGTTGGTCTGAAATATTTAGGGTCGACCTTTACAACGGTTTGTCCAAGCTTCAAACGCTCGTCATTTAAGCCCAACCGTTTTACGTGCTCGGCATCTACATCAATGATAACGCCTTTTTCATTTTCATCTTTCCCCGAAAACTCAATTTCAATCCCCATTTCGGCGAAAGTCATTTTCACGAAATCGCGAACGGTAGTAGTTACGCCAGTGGCAATGACAAAATCTTCAGCCTTTTCTTGTTGCAAGATTAACCACATAGCTTCGATATAATCTTTTGCATGCCCCCAATCGCGTTGCGCAGAAAGGTTGCCTAGATATAGGCAGTCCTGCAAGCCCAATACAATCTTAGCGGCAGCTCTGGTAATTTTACGGGTTACAAATGTTTCGCCTCTTAGCGGACTTTCGTGATTGAATAAAATGCCATTACAGGCAAACATGCCATAGGCTTCCCGATAGTTTACCGTAATCCAATAGCCATATATTTTGGCTACTGCATAAGGTGATCGTGGATAAAAGGGGGTGGTTTCACTTTGTGGTACAGCCTGCACCAATCCGTATAACTCGGAGGTGGAAGCCTGGTATATTTTTGTCTTTTGGGTTAAGCCTAAAATCCTTACCGCCTCCAATAAACGCAAGGTACCCAAACCATCGGCATTTGCCGTATATTCTGGCATCTCGAAGCTTACCTGCACATGGCTCATCGCCGCCAGATTATAGATTTCATCGGGCTGGGTTTCTTGAATAATCCTAATCAGGTTAGTTGAATCGGTTAAATCGCCATAATGCAATTTGAAGTTTACATTTTGCTCATGCTGATCTTGGTATAAGTGATCGATCCTATCGGTATTGAACAAGGACGAACGACGTTTGATACCGTGGACAAAGTATCCTTTTTTTAATAAAAACTCTGCTAAGTAGGCTCCGTCTTGTCCGGTAACTCCTGTAATTAGGGCAACTTTCATTGAAATCAATTTTGGAAAACAAAGATAAGGAAAATATGCTATTTAATTACCTTCAACAGATACTCACCATAACCGCTTTTAATAAGTGGCGTAGCGATAGCTTTTAACTGCGCAGCATCGATAAAGCCCATGCGGTAGGCAATTTCCTCGATACAGCCAATTTTTAAACCCTGGCGCTCTTCAATGATCTGCACAAACTGTCCCGCCTGCATTAAAGAGGTAAAGGTGCCGGTATCTAACCAGGCTGTTCCCCGACTAAGCACGCCTACCTTTAATTTGCCCTGGGCTAAATAGACTTTATTCACATCAGTGATTTCATATTCGCCACGTGGGGAAGGCTTAATATCCTTGGCAATCTGCACCACAGTATTATCATAAAAATACAAACCAGGTACGGCATAATCTGATTTAGGGTGTTGGGGTTTTTCCTCAATAGAAATGGCCGTTTTATCGGCATCGAACTCCACTACACCATAGCGCTCGGGATCTGAAACCTGGTAAGCAAACACTACGCCACCATCTGGATCTGAGCTTGCCTGCAACAGGCGGGCCATCCCATCGCCATGAAATATGTTATCGCCCAAAACCAGGGCTACTTTATCGTTACCAATAAACTCTTCACCGATTACAAATGCCTGTGCTAAACCATTGGGTTCGTGCTGTACGGCGTAAGAAAACTTACAACCTATCGCAGAACCGTCGCCCAATAACTTTTGGAAATTAGGCAAATCATGCGGAGTAGAAATAATGAGGATTTCTTTAATCCCTGCAAGCATCAAGGTAGAAAGCGGATAATAGATCATCGGCTTATCATAAACCGGCATCATCTGCTTACTGCAAGCTAAGGTTAAGGGGTGTAAACGTGTGCCGCTGCCTCCTGCTAAAATTATTCCTTTCATTTTTTTGGTTAATTGGTTAATTGGTTAACTGGTACTTCTAAATTAACCCTTCATCTGCTAATCGTTCAATAAGTATTTTAATATTCACTGTATCTATCACGCTCTTTAAATAAATTTCGGATAACAATACTGTCTCTTTTTCCAAAATAACATAAGTGATCACTCTTACGCCTCCAGATTTCCCCTTATTGGTTCCAGAAATAGAAAGACGAATCTTATAAAAGTTTTGACCCAAGGGTGTACCTAAGGTGGGATTTGTTTCCAATTCGCTAATAAGCGCACTCAAATCTCTTTTAAAGCCACTATGTTTTTTCGCTATTTTTTTTACCTCCCTAATGAAGTTGGGAAGTACCTTAATTTTATAATTCATTTAATATCTCGCTCGCATCTTTCAAACTAAGCTTTCCTTGCTTGTGGCGCTTAATCTGTTTTGCTGATTCCTTTAGGCGATTATAAATGATCTCTTCGGAAGTAATTACAGAATTATCTCTCTCGATATTGTAAGACAACCCCAAAGCATCTAAAACTGCTTTAATGGCCTTTTCAGATTTTTTATCGTTAATATTTACAACTAGCGTACTCATACTCAAAGGTATTAATTTAATCTCATTATTTTTCAGCAACCGAATTTTCCAATTCCGTGTACCATTCCAAACCGTATTTCCTGATTAAGGGATCTTTTAAAAACTGATAAACGGGTACTTTGAGTTCTCTTCCAAAGGTACAAGCATCACTACAAATATGCCACCTATCGTAATTCAATACATCAAACTCTGGGTATTTGGTAATCCGAATGGGGTACAGATGACAAGAAATAGGTTTTTTCCAATCTACAATCCCTTGCTCATAAGCCTTTTCTATGGCGCACTTCGTTATCCCACCCTCGAAGGTTACATAAGCACACTCTTTATGTCCATCTACACAAGGCGTTGTTAAGTCGCCATCTGCATCAACTACCGATGTACCTTGCTCTTCGATTGCCTTGATACCCTTTTCGGCAAGTAAATGCTTGATCTTAGGATAAATTTCGGCTAATATGGCCGTTTCGGCTACTTCTAATGGCGCACCCGCATCGCCCTCTACACAACAAATGCCTTTACACTTATTTAAATTGCACACAAAACTCTCGCTAATAACGTCTTCGTGCACTAAGGTATTTTGAACTTCAATCACGCCTACAAAATTAAGAGTTTAGAAAGGAATTACCTAATGTTAGTTGAGCTGTGGTATTGTTCGTCATTGCGAGCGCAGCGAAGCAATCTTAAGCCTTCAATTAGATTGCTTCGCTGCGCTCGCAATGACGGGGTAATGCGGGCAATGACGAGGTTGCAATGACGGCAATGACGAATACCTTATTACTTTCCGATCGGGTACCGGAGCCCGGCGGCCGATTGGATTTCCATCGTTACTGAGCCCACCAGGATCTCGACTTCGGCCTTTACAGGCACTCTGTTTCCATCATCGGTAATCCACAGATATAATCGGCTATCCTTCTTAAAGATACGACCAGGCTTAATAGAGGGACTAAACTTGAGGCATCTTATATTTCCGATTTTGCTCTTCACCATTTCCTTTCCCATATATTCGATTTCCAATGCAGAGATCTCATCGCCCAGGAAATAATTAAGCTTAAACTTTTCGCCAATTTTTAAATTGGTCATATCCAAGCTTCGTGCAAAGTAATAAGCAGAAACAAGATCGAAGGTTTGGGTAGTTGGGGTGGCAAACGTGCCCCTATTGGCAACAACCTTTTTACTGTCCTGGTAAAACCTGGCTTTATCATGACGGCGGTAACTCGCTTCGCGGATATTCTCCTGATAGAAGTAAGGTGTTAAGTCTGTTTTGTCGATGTAAGAGTCGTAATGATCTCTGATCTTATAAAAAATATCAAAAGTACCCGACGTTTGGGCATCGACCACCAATCTGTAAGTGGGTTTATTATCGAACTTTAGATCAGATCCTAGCACCTTGATAGTAGCTTCGGCCGCAGTAATAAACCCATATTTTAATTTATACCGCAAAACCTCCCCCTCCATAAAAATAGGATCCTTCTTTAAAGGCAATTCTTGTGCGTAACTAAAGAGGCTAACCAGGCTCAACATTAGTGCAATCATTTGTGGTTTCATGATAAAAGCTATGCAAAAAGTAAACCAATTTTTTTAACGTCATCTGGAGGCTTGCCGTTGTTGCGAGTTTCCTTTGTTACGAGTTTCCCGTCATTGCGAGTTTCCCGTCATTGCGAGCGCAGCGAAGCAATCTCAGGGCTTCAGATTGCTTCGCTGCGCTCGCAATGACGGAATTCTGATCTTCGCCATGACGGCTTAGTAACGCCGTTATTCAAAAGCCGTTATTCAAAACTTATTTTCGCTTATAAATCGGAACCGTTGAGCAAGGCTCTCCGTACATTAAGCTTTTTACTACCGGCGTAAGCATTGCCGTAATCTCTACATAGGCAGAAACGGGAACAGCAATATCTGCGCAGCCTTTGATAACTACCCGTTGATCTGCAAAATCGGTTACGTTGATCTTGGCAAGTGCCTTGGCATACATAACCGCTTCGAGTGTTTCCAGGCTACCGAATACTACTTCGTTAGCATAAGGTCTCATTTTATTAGCCAGCAACATATAGGCCCAGGTGGGCACGATTGCATCGGCACTGCAGGTGATCGCAATATTCTTATCTTGGTATTGTTCCCAATTATGTTCTTTGATGAAAGCCCTGAAGTCTTGCTCCTTTAATATGAGGCCATGAAACAGATTGTCTTTAATATCATACACCAATCGCTCTCCATGGTGAAAATACTCTTCAAGGTTTAAGGTAACCAAGCCGCTATTTGCTACTTTATTGATGATGTTCTCTTGAATATCCATGGTAAATCGAATTAAAGCACAAATTTAAACAATTAATATGAGGATATGATTTGGAATGGTTATAGAAACGTCATATCGTTGGATAGGTGCTAGCCAAAAAAAAGGCAATGAACTTAATCATTGCCTTTTAATATCGCCATCGTTAAATCTTAATAGAACTTCACCCTATTATCTTTAATTTCAGCTTTATCTTGTAATACCTGGAAAGCAGAACCCAATGAACGTTGAGCAATACCCTCGATCATGGTTTGTTTTTGCTTAAATGTATTTGCCAACGGAGCAGGGTTAACCAAAGCATCCACTACAAAAGCATAAACACCTTTTGAACCTTCAATCGCTTTAGATAATTTACCTACTTGTGAACCAAATACAGCACCTACTACTTTATTCTCTTGTGCTACGCCAGGAATTACTGGGTTTGAAAACACAATGTTTTGAAGCGGGGTAACAGTTACGCCTAATTTTTGCGCTACCTGATCTAAGCTAGTAGCACCTGCTAATGCTTTGTTAAGTTTCTCTGTTAAAACTTTACCTTTCTTAGCTGTTAATACTGCTGGTTCAATTTGTTTTTTAACATCTTCTAAAGAAAGTTGGCCTTTAGGCTGAACGCTTGTTACGCGGGCTACTACATAACCATTATCCATTTTATATACTTCAGGAAGGATCTCACCTTTATCAGCATTCCATGCAGCTCTGATTAGCTCGCGTGGGTTCTCTAAACCTGGTGCATATCCTTGAGAAGCAGTTACTCTATCAGCAACACCCACTACATATCCTTGCTTCTTAGCTAAGGCACTAAAGTTATCAGCTTTTGCTTCATTGAAGAATGCTGTAGCTTTTTTATAGGCGATATCTCTGGTTTTTGAGCTTGGAACTAATGTTTTCTCAATATAGGCTAGTTTAGCAACTTTAGATGAGCCTATTTGTTTTTGGATATTAAGCAAGTGGATACCGAATTGAGATTTAACCACTGTATAATCTCCAGGTTTGCCATTAAACGAAGCATTCTCAAATTCTGGAACCATAGCGCCACGGGCAAAAGTACCCAAATCACCACCAGTGTCTTTAGAACCATCAACACTGTATAATTTAGCTAAGGCAGCAAAATCTCCGCCATTTGCAATCATTGTTTTCAATGAATCGGCTAATTTAAGTGCATTTGCTTCGCCACCAACTTTTGTTGGGTCAATTAAAATATGTCTTGCTTTTACCGAATCAGGTGAGAAACGGGTATCGATAACCTTGATTAGTTTATAAGAATTACCAGAGAATGCTGGTCCATAATAACTTCCAGCCGGATAGTTAAAGATTACTGAATCAACAGCCGGATCTAACCTGCCTTTAGCCATATAGGTGAATGGAACTTTAACATCTGAGTTAGTTGCAGCAAATAACGAATCGTTTGGCGTCAATCTAAAATCAGCCGCCAATTTCTCCATTTGAACTTTGATTGCAGCGCTATCTGCTGCAGTTGGTTGAACACTGAAGTTAACAAACTCTAATCCGCGTGTTTCAACCGGGTTTTTGAAGGTTGATTGATGCTCATCATAATAAGCTTTATAATCTTCATCTGTTAACTTAACAGTTGCATCTAAAATAGAACTGTAATCTAAGTTTACATATCTGAAGCTAGCTAATTTATTACGGTTGTTGTGTTCGTCTATTGCCTCAAGTGAGCTTACATAAACCGAGTTACGAACTAAATTCGCATATTTTTGTTGTAAAGCTTGTTTTTCAATTTCAGCTTGCAGTAAATCCCATTGCTCTTTTAACCTAGGGTCTTTATCTTGTGCTTTTAAAGAGCTGATAACTGCTGTACGGTCTACCTCACCAGTTTGTGGGTTACCGAAATATTGCATGATGAGTGGACTTGGGTTTTTTCCCTGTAGCAAGTCAAAAAGCTCATCGCTAGAAATAGTTAAACCTAAACGCGCATATTCTTTGCTCAAAAGAACGTTAGCAACTTCTGCCTGCCAAGCATTGTCCACAGCCATAGCTTGCATTTGTGGATTCACTGTACCACCATATTGTTGTTTAAATTGCGCAACACTCTGATCCACTTTCGGACCAAATTGTTCGATGCTTACATCTTCGCCGTCAATAGATCCAACTACCCTTTGTGAAGCTTCCCAAAAAGGCTTACCTGTACCAATTAAATCACCAACTATAAATGCAATAATTGCAAAAGCAATCGCACCAACTAATACATAGCCTGCTCGGTTGCGCAAAAATGTCATTAATCCCATGTTATTTATACTTTATTATTTTTTTTAAGAGGGCGCAAGATACAAATTTGCAGGTAAATAGAAAATATTTTAAAAAATTGTGTATTAAGGTTGGATATCTCCTTTAAAAAAGCCTTCTCCGGAGGCCTTACTAATTGTATAAGTGCTAAAATCTTGTGGTGCAGAAAAGCTCATACCCGTTAACACATCACCGGTTTTAGTTACAGCAGTGCCATAGGGCGAGGTGTACATCTTTGTATTTTCATCCCAGGTTAATTCCTCAGTGGTAAAAGTTAATTTATCATTTACCACAACCACGTTCTTCCTAAATATGGTAACCCGCTTTGTTTCGTCGTTGATGGCGTAGTTGGACGTGATGGTTCCGGTTACCTGCAAATAAGGGTCGTAAAATTCTATTTTTACACCTTTAGGCATTTCGTTATACATGTTTCCTTGAGAAGGGGTAACCTTATCATAAATAGGTGCATATCCTTTTGCCTTCAATACAGCAGAATCACTATAAGTTACTTCCATCCCATAAGTACGATCTTTGGTTAAAGTTACTTTTTTGGAAGAAATGGGAGCAGCATTCTTAAGATCGTCCTCTGTACAAGAAGAAATCCATAAAACAGCTATGGCCAGGAAACATATTTTGAGACTGCTTTTAAGCATTAATCAAACTTAAATCTGCGGAACCATGAACTATCATTTAAGGTAAATCCTAAATGGAAAGTAACATACCGCTCTTGCAATAAACCATTGGCAAGGGATCCGCGTTTACCAAATTCTGCTGCAAGATTAGCTTTGTATACAGCGCCCCTCGCGTAAGAGCTTAAAGGCAGGCCTAAGCCCATGGTAACAGCTATTTGTTTGACGTCCTGATTGTTCATCTGGATATACGTTTTATCATAGCTGAAGCCTAAACGATATTCCACTCTTTTAAAATAGTTATTGATAGAACTAAAATCGGGCGTGATTTGACCGCCTACAGAAAAACCATAAGTATCTTGCAGGTTTTGATTTACATTATCGATGGATAAATTAGACCAGTTACCCATCCTATAATCTGCACCGATTAACCAATTATCAGCTTTTTGAAGCGTAACTCCAAAGTTATGTACCAAAGGAAGCTTTAAATTTGTTTTACCATTTTCGGTTACAAACAAGGTATCAGCAGCCGGATTTGGATCTCCGTTTGCATCTAATGTATATTGGGTAACATATTTACTCTTTGTACTACCGATTTTTGACGCCGCTGAACCTGAATAACCTATGACAAAGGAAGTTTTGTTATCGATCCGGATATCATATTGTGCTCCGTAAGAATAATTTACACCGCCAACGCTATTTCTATCCTGAATACTGGAATTTATAGCACCAGGATCAGTGGAATATTGCGTAGATCTGTTTTCGGAAAGATTACCAAAAAGATACTCCAAGTTTGCACCGATTTTTAAGTGATCTCCCAAGCCAAAGCCATAGCCTAAATAAGCTTTTGTTAAACCCCCTTCACCAGTATAAAGAAAATCTACATCCTTATCGCCCACCTTGGTTGTGTTTTTAAAGTTATAACCCAGCTCCGAGTAAGGTAAAATACCAAAGCTTAAGCCGGATTTTCTGCCAAGATTGAAACCAAATGCTGCATGACTTAAGGTTGCATTAAAGCTATTTTCTGTGATGGTACTATTTCTTAGCTCATTATAAGTCCCATTCATCCCAATATCTAAAGTTACCGCATTGATACCCGCATAAGATGCCGGGTTCTGCATATTGATATTATTGAAGAAGGAGTTTTTCGAAACTGCTGTTGAAATGCCACCCATTGCCCTGAACTGTGGAAGCAAGGATCCTTTGACATTTCCTACCCCGAATTTAGAATAAGGAGACTGAACGGTAATTTGTGCATTTACCGCAACGCTAATCGTTAATAAGCATGCAGCAAGTGTGTATTTTAATTTTTGGTACATATTATAATGTAATAACTTCATTTAATCCTTTTAAAACCAAATACGGGTCGACTGTAATTTGGCTTGCAAAGATGCTATTTTTTAATTGCTCCATCAAAAAATCAGCATCACCTCCGGTTAATAGTACCAAAAGGTTGTTGTTTTTATTATTTTCGGCAGCTATAAAACCTGCTATTTCGTTTACTATTCCTTGTAAAACGCCGTTTTTAATGGCATTTTCTGTATTTGTTCCTGCGGGAATATTTATTGCCCCATCCCACTTAATTAAAGGCAATTTACCGGTATAATGGTGCACTGCCGCAAAACGCATCCCAATTCCCGGACTGATACTCCCTCCAAAATACTCACTTTTCGCCGTCAGCACATCGTAGGTAATACAAGTACCTGCATCGATCATTAAACAATTACGTTCGGCATATATTTTATGCGCAGCAATTATTTTGGCCCATCTATCTAACCCTAACGTATCAAGTGTTTGATAATTATTGATGACCCCCGCATTTATCTTTGTCGAAAAAGGAAAATAGTTTAGTTTATCTTTTAAATAATCAACCAGACCATCGACCCCAGTACGCACACTCGAGATTGTAAAGTTTTGCACTGGGTAGGCATCCAGGATTTCTTTCAAATCATTTAAACCTATTTCCCCAACACGTTGATAATGCACCAAATCTCTGGCATTAAAAACAGCTAGCTTGCTATTGGTATTCCCGATATCTATGACAAGATTATGCATTAACCATATACATGCCACAAAGCTATTAATCTTTAGCTAGTTTTAAGTGGTGAAATTGTTAAAAAAGGTTAAAGCCCAGATAATTTTCTTTACTTTGTTGGAACATAACGTATGATTAATCAGTTTCGAACACTAAGCCTAGTTAACCTTTTACTACTCGTAGCATTTGCGTTTTTTATGCGGATTGCTATATTTATTAACTTACCGGAAAAATTTGATTTCGAGTTTCTGGAGCCTTACACGAAGTTGCTTGTCCAGATTCCCTCGGCAAGTGCATTGGCGCCAATTGTGAATGTGACTATTGCGGTTATGCTGGTGATTATTCAGGCAGTTTTATTTAACACCATAGTTAATAGGCATAACCTTTTAGGCAAACCAACTTATTTACCAGCCCTGCTTTATGTAACTACCTCTGGTTTGTTTTTGCAGTTCTTAATTATCAGTCCGCCGCTAATCTGTAATTTTATTTTGATCTGGATAATGGATAAGCTCCTAAAACTTGGTAAGTCGGGAAACGGCATGATGATGATGTTCGATATCGGGATGTTAATTGCCCTTGGGACTTTAATTTATTTTCCGTTTATAGTGCTGTTAGTTATGCTTTGGTTAAGCTTATTGCTTTATCGTTCCTTTAATTGGCGGGAGTGGGTGTCAGGCTTAATTGGTTTCTTAACGATTTTCTTTTTTCTGGCGGTTTTCTATTACTGGAACGATAACATTGGCCAGTTCTTTCAAATCTGGAAACCCTTGGTTAACAAATTTCCATCATCCCTTCAAATAAATTATAACGATTACGTGGTATTATTGCCTTTGGCATTGATAATGGTTTTGGCAGCTTTACAACTATGGGAGAATTTCTTTAGAAGCTTTATCAGTACCAGAAAGGCATTTCAGATGTTGTTCTTCATGTTTATCGTTTCCCTCATTAGTTTCTACACTAAACCCGATTTTAGGGTATATCACTTTTTGCTATGTGTTCCCCCAGGGGCAGTCCTTTTAGCCTATTATTTTAGCAACGCCAAAAAGAGATGGTTTTATGAGTCGCTATTTGCGATATTAGCGATTAGTATTCAGTACTTTTTGTTTGTGTAAGGAAGAAGCGCTGCCTGAGGTTTACTTTGCAAAATCCCTCACAACCTTTGCCACAATATTTGCAGTCTCATCTGGAAAATCAAATTTAAAAGACTGAGGAGTATCGACAAACTGTTTTAAAATTGGGAACCAATCTTTGTTACTGGCCCAGATTACCGGAATACCTAATTGTTTTAAAGCATAGGCATTGCATTGCTGCTCGTACTGGAACTTCATGGGTGCTACCAATAACTTTTTTCCTAAAAACAATGCCTCGGCAGGCCCTTCAAAACCTCCACCGGTAAATAACCCTTCGCAGCTGGCTAAACTCTTGTTGAAGTTCTCGTTATGCACAGGCTGTACCACGATGTTACCCACCTGATACCCCTGCTGTGTATGCTTAGAAAAAATCTCCCATTTTACAGCTGGTAGCTTTTGGAGGAGCTTAACCAAATAGAGATCGGATAAAGCGGGCAGATAAACCGTATAATGACCCAAATTAGTAGGTGTTAAAGCTCTGATTTCCCCTCTAATTACCGGGGTATAAATATAATCGTCGTACCGCTCAAAATGAAAACCGACGTGATGTGTGGTAGGCGCATAATGGCTTAGAATTAGCTTGCCCCAATCTATCGTTTTAGGACGAGGAACTTTCTTTGATTTAAAAGCCGCTTGGTGACTTAATGAAACACTTGCTAGTTTCTGAGTTTTGCATGCCCAGGCGGTAACCGGTTCAAAATCGTTAATAATGAGATTGTATTCATTTAAAGGAATTTTGCCCATGTCATTTTTGAACCTCAGTAAGTTCATGTTTTGCCAGGTTTTAAAGTGGTCTACGCCGCCTCGTTTTCCAAAGACAAAACTAAAGCCATGCAATTGATACTTTATTTCCTGGGCTAATTTCACATCAGCCTGCGTGCCAGATATTAAGATATCAAGATCTCCATGTGTTTGCAACAGGGGAACAATTTCTCTTGCCCTACTTATATGCCCATTCCCTGTACCCTGTATTGCATATAGAATCTTCATGCGCCTAATATCTGTATTTTAAATTAAAATTCCGACTTCGTAAGTCGGGCCTTGAAGGCCCGACTTACGAAGTCGGTTAACTGCTTGTTAGTTTGATTTTCTCCAATAACACATTGATATCTAATTTGTGTTTCAAATTTTCTCCATCTGAAAGTACGCCTTCTTCAATTAGGTCTTCTTCAAAATGTTTAGCTTCGTACTGGAAGATTTTCCATTGTTGGTCAACATATTCTAAAGCCGTTAAACTCTCCACCCAATCTCCGCTATTTAAATAAAGTACTGAACCCTTTTCGGTTAAAATTCTCCGATTTTCGGCATGATGAATATGTCCGCAAACAACATAATCGTAACCTTTTTCTACAGCAAGTTCGGCAGCGGTTTCTTCAAAACTATTAATAAATTTAACAGCGTCTTTAAATTTTGCTTTAATCTTTCGGGAAAAGCTCATTTTCTCCTTACCTACCTTGGTTAAAATCCAATTAACACAACTGTTAAGTAAAATTAAGCTATCATAACCTATGGCGCCTAGTTTAGCAAGCCATTTAGAGTGCTGCATGGTGACATCGAATACATCCCCATGAAAAAACCAGGCCTTTTTGCCATCAAACTCCAAAACCAATTTATCCTGAAGATGAAAAGATGCAAAATGCATATCAGAAAACTTCCGCAGCAGCTCATCATGGTTGCCCGTTAAATAGTGCACTGTTACACCTTCGACCATAAATTTCATGAGCTTACGGAGGATTTTCATGTGGGTTTCTGGCCAGTAATTCTTACTAAACTGCCAAATATCGATGATATCGCCATTGAGAATGATTACCTTAGGGTTAATACTTTTAAGATATTTAAGCAATTCTTTGGCGTGGCAACCATAAGTTCCCAGATGAACATCAGAAATAACCACTATATCCAACGATCTTTTTGCCATTAGTCGTCCTCACCATCAAGCATACGAAGCTCGTAAGGGCTAAAGAAAAACGCGATTATTGCAACCAAACAGGCTATAAAAAGAAATTCAGGCATATCCTTACATTTTATGAGTGTAAAAATATTGCCCGAATATTAGTGGTATGTTAAGGGAAAGTTAAACTTCCGACTTCGTAAGTCGGCCTAAATAGGCCGACTTACGAAGTCCTCTTTCTATCGGTATAAAAGCCTAGTCCTAAAAATGCGATTAACAATACCGAACCTGCAAGCGAAATTTTCTCGCCCATATAATAAGATTTAGGTTCGAACTTAAATTCCAGCTTGTGGTTACCGGCGGTTAATTGTGCTGCTCTAAGTACATAATCCGCTCTGAAATAAGGCTTTTGTTCGCCATCGATGTACATATTCCATCCTTTGTCGTAATAAATCTCCGAAAAAACAGCGATTACATCTCTTGGCGCACTGTATGAATATACCAGATGATCGGGATGGTAGCTCTCCATTTTAATGAAGGCACTTGGATCTGCGCCCAAACGGGTAGTATCTAACAGATCTTTATATTGTATGTCGACAATAGCTTCCAATTTAGGGTCAAAACTACTGATAGCCTTCATTTCTTCATCAGAATCCTTCACGAACTGCACACCTTTTACCAACCATGCGTTTCCTAAAGCAGTAGCATTTCTAGACATTTTATAAGAGCCATTCTGCGGGTCTTGCGTAATAAAGTATTTAGCATTCAACATATCAAGCACATCTTGATTAACGCTGGTTGAAAGTTGTTTGCTGATGAGCTCATCATAACGCTTTAACTTGGCTGCATGGTAACCGCCAATGGTTTTATGGAATGCGGTTGTACTCGCATCGTTAAAGGTTGAAACGGACTGGTCATATACCCTAAAGTTAGGATCTTTATCTGCCAAGATAAAATTATCTACGTCGCGTGGGGTAAAGTTGTTGGTAAGCTCTGCTTTGGTTCTAAAGTTATCTTTATTCAAATAGCGTTTATCTACTTGCCACATATCGATTAAAATAGCCAAGCCTAACAAGCCATAAGCAACTTCCATTTTAATTTTCTTGGTGATAAAGGCCCAAACAATTCCGAAAGCAATGGCAATGAATAAGAAAGAACGGAAGGCATCAGCACGGGCTATAGCTTCACGATCTAACACTAAAGCATTGGCAATTCTTTGGCCTAATTCGTTGCTTTGAAGCGACTGACCTAATTGTTGTACAAACTCTGCATGGGTAGAGGTTTTAAAGCTAAAGAAGAGTGTAGGCAAAATGGCAACCAATAAAGAGAATCCTCCTGTGATGGCGGCCGACCACATTAATTTCTTCACAATAACTTTCTCGTCATGTTTACCTTCCTGCACTTCTTTCATGGCTAAGAAAGCTAGAATCGGCACCATTAAGCCTACTACGGCAAGAATGGATTCTACTGCTCTAAATTTATTATAAAGCGGGAAGTAATCGAAGAACAAATCGGACACCAAAGGGAAGTGTTTACCGAATGACAATAGGATAAATAAGACGGTAACGGATAAAACCCACCATTTTAACGGGCTTCTAACGATAAACAATCCAAAAACAAACAAGAAACAAACTATTGCTCCGAAATAATATCCACCAGAGGTATATGATTTCTCGCCCCAGTAAATCGGCATCTGTTTAGTGAAACCTATTGCCTGCTCTGGAGAAGCGCCGATGCTTTGGACAGCCTTAAATACTTCAGATTTTTCATCTAGTCTACGATCGTGACTTGCGCCATATAAATCTGAGATGAGGAAGGTAAAACTTTCGCCTACTCCCTGGCTCCAGGCATAGGCATATTCTTTAGACATGCTTTCGGTTTGACCGGCGGTATTGGTTAAATTAGATTTGCCTCTGTTGGTTTCCTTTGCATACTCTGAGGTAGTCCACAATAAACTGGCATTTACCATTACGCTTAATAAGACAGCGATGGCCAGAAAGCCAACCGCTTTACCTAAAGCCGGCAAAGTTTTGTTTTTGTAAGCCTGATAAAGCTCGATACCCATGAAAATTAGTATAGCCAAAAACAAGTAATAGGTCATTTGAATATGGTTCGACCTGATCTCTAGCGCGAGAAACAAAGCGGTTAAACTTGCTCCAAGCCAATATTTGCCCCGTAAGGTTAAGAGAATTCCTGCTATGATTGGCGCAAAAAAGCCAATTGCCAAAGCCTTATTGCTATGCCCTGTGGCAATGAGCACAAAGTTGTAGGTAGTGAATGAAAAGGCAATGGCACCTGCCGCAGCGAGCCATGGGTTGATTTTTAAAACGATAAATAGAAAATAACTGCCTAATAACAACAATAACACAGTGCCAATGGGTGTCGGGAATGTTTTAGTCACTACAGCGATACCATAGGTTGCTGCATTATAGGCGTAGGGTACCCAAATTTGATAGGCCGGCATACCACCGAACATTTGATTGGTCCAGAGAGGTGCTTTACCATCCTTTTCCTTATACTCCATAATTTCCTTTTGCATGCCCTTGGCCTGTAACACATCACTTTGTGCAGGTCTTTTGCCTTGGAGAACAGGACTAAAATATGCGAAACATATTACAACGAAGAAAGCAATAATGGCTAAATGAGTGCCATTTTGTTTAAACCAATTATTCATTTAAGTCAGTTAAAATAAAACGTAACTCCAAAAATAGAAAATTGAATGAGATTATAAAGGAAATAAAATTTAACCTACTGATTTATGATGCTCTGCGCACCAAACCCCTGATCATTGGGGCCAGGATTGATCATTCCGCGGGCAATAATGGTATAATAGCGACCTGCCGCCAATGTCAACTCGGGCAAACTGGCTTTTAAGGTGCCGCTACCTGAATCCATGATTTCAAAGGTATATGCTTTTGCATCAACCTCTACAAATTCGGTTCCGGTTTTATAAGTCTTATTGGTGAAAAGACTAGCTCCTTGCGCAATATCTAACCCAAGTGCAGGTGCATCCGGACTTAAGTTAATGAATTTCACAAATGCTTTGGTAGTGGAGGTTGCAGAAGCATCGTCGGTTACGAGTAAAGCGTCTAATTTATCGTCTTTATCTACGAGATATAAAGAATATATCTTTTTTGAAGCCAGCGATATTTGCTTGGTTAAAATTGACTCAGGGTTTGTTGCGGTGGTATATTTAACTGAATAACTACCAGCAACATAAGGTTTATAAGATACGGTACCCCCAAAAGGGACGGCCATTGTGTTTACAATTTTATCATCGAAATAAATGTTATACGTACCTAACGTTGGTGAAGTATTGATAAACCTGATGTAGGCACCATCTGCATTAGGCGGATTGTCAGCTTTTTTACAGGCGTTAAACGCAACAAAGCTAAATAACACAAAGAAAGAAAATAAACGGGTGGGTATACGATAAGCCATATTTATATTTTTATTAATGAAACGATAACTGGAGCTATTTCGTGACAAGAAATACTAGCGATCTCGACTTATTTAACTTCTTCGTAATCTACGAAATCGCCCAATTTGTCTGCGTTGCCCTTTTTCTCCTTTTTAGGCATATAATCGATCGAGATAGATCCCTCAGGTTTAGGCGGACGCTGTTGTTGATTGGCATTTGCGGCTTGTTGCTGCACATTACCAAACATATTTTTAAGCATTACAGGAAATATTAATCGGATTAACAAACGGATAACCCAAAGAATAATAATGGTAATGAAGATAAATTTTATTAGATAACCCATGCTTTATTATTTATTAGTAAACGCAAATATAGACGTGCCGTTCAAAATATTGTTACTTTTTACGCAGATAATTGCAATTACATTACAATCTTCGTTACAGTTCAGGTTCACATTCAACTACCCGACCAACTTGTCCATCTTCCAGACGCACCTTAATTCCTCTGGAATGAAAAGCAGAAGAAGTTAATAAATCTTTAACCACCCCATAGGTGATGTTACCACTTCTCTGATCCTTTTTTAAGATAATACCCACTGCTAAACCTGGATAGATGTCTTTTCTGTTTTGTCCGTTCATATTGTTAGTTGTTATTCGTTGCGAGGCACGTTATTGGGGGATTCGTCATTGCGAGGTACGTCATTGCGAGCGTAGCGAAGCAATCTAATTGAGATTGCTTCGCTACGCTCGCAATGACGGGCAAAGGTAAACCTCGCATGACGGACCTCGCATGACGGGCCTCGTAATGATCGTCTAGCCCCACTATAACCGCAGCCCCCTAGGGTAAATAATTAAAATTTATCAACGGCCTTTGGTTCGTAACTTTTCTTTTAAGGTTTGTTCTAGGTATTGTAAAATCACTGAAAAATCCACAATTCTGCAAATAAAAAGAAGTCCCTTTTACTCCTCCACCATAATCCATCCGATACCCTTTATTGCCGGTGTTGTCTGTTGTGAACTTTGCAGTATTTATCTCCGTCCATACCCCCTTTGAATCACATACCCATTGGTTTTTAAACAAGACCATTCTACTTTGATCCCCGAATTCGGGATTAAAGTTCTCAAGAAAAGAATGTAGTCTTTTCAAATAAGTTTTTGTTTGCGGACGTTTAAAGGAGGCTATCAATTTCCAGTCATTCAGTTCAGGCATAAAAAAGTAAGCGGTATAAGTGGTGTAATTATCATCTGATGGGGCAGCCCTGAGCAAGAAGCTATAACTTTCTCCAGCTTTCCAGTCGTACTTGAAATAGCTCTGACCACCTGAGCCCTCATTACCAAATTCTCCGGTGTATACTTCTTTACCTTTTTTTAACAATTTGATTTTTTGGTTTTCTGGTATTTCCTTGGGGTTATCCGTTACAAATGGGCTCCATACCGAAAACAAAATTCTTCTTTCTGTAGGTGAATTTACCTGAATACCAAAATAACCTTCGGCGAAACCATTTGTCATATAATAGGACCCTTGAATATCTTCGCCTTTTGGAACGGTAATCTCATTATAAAACCATTCGATATCCGTTTTTTCGGGCAATTGATAATTTAAGTGAACCGATGGACCTCTCCGTCCCCAATAGAAGAAATTACCTTCATTATCTTTCACAAAAGTTGTTTTTGCATCAATAGCGGTACCTGCTAGCTGCAGGCTTCCAATGGCGGGGAACTGGGCACCAGATTTTTTTAGTCCCTTAATTTCAATCGTAACGTAGCCCGTATCTTTTATCGCCCATATACCCACAGGCAATGAGGCGCTCCCTGGTTTGATAATTACTTTATTAACTTTTTTATTAACCGCTATGCTTAACTCACTTTCGCCCTCAATTTTGGTTAATTGGTTTATAGCAATCGCTAAGTTTCCTTTTTGGGCCAGACGGACGTACACTTTAAAGGAAGTCTCAGGGTTGTTCCAACTGTTAATTCCGCCTTTACTAATTAAACCATTTTTTATGGGGCTGGCATAAGTGTTGCCCCCCAGCGGTACTGTTAGCGTTGGACCTTCACTACTTTGGGCAATGGCCAAATTGCTCAATAAGGCAACAAAAATTGCCGTTAAGAATTGTTTGCGCATCATAGTTTCTTTCACCTTACTTACTAAATCTTTCCGCGAATATTTTCTCCAGGGCAAACATTTCATCCCTCATTCTCGCAGCCATTAAGAAGTCCATTTCCTTGGCAGCTTTTTGCATATCCTTACGTGTTTTGTCGATGGCTTTCTGCATTTCAGGCTTGGTCATGTACTGGATAATCGGATCGGCGGCAATATTGACCTCGTCAATTTCAACATAAGCTTTTTTACGTGCGCCACTTTCAGAAAAATCTAACACCGAACTTTGCTCCATAATCTCTTCTCTGGTTTTGCCTACGGTTTTAGGCACAATTCCATGTTCGGAATTATAGGCAACCTGTTTTTCTCTCCTTCTATTGGTTTCATCAATGGTTCGTTCCATAGACATGGTCACGCTATCTGCATACATGATCACCCTACCTCTATCATTTCTTGCCGCTCTACCAATAGTTTGGATCAAAGCTCTATCAGAACGCAAGAACCCTTCTTTATCGGCATCTAAAATTGCCACTAAACTAACCTCTGGTAAATCTAATCCCTCTCGTAACAGGTTAATTCCCACTAAAACATCAAATTCTCCCAGTCGTAGCCCTTTAAGGATTTCTACCCGCTCCAATGTTTTTACTTCAGAATGGATATACCGGCATTTGATATTTAGCCGATCCATGTACTTCGTCAGTTCTTCGGCCATGCGCTTGGTTAAGGTGGTAACCAAAACCCGATCGCCCATCTTAATCGTTTTATCGATTTCTTCCAACAGGTCATCAACCTGATTAATTGCGGGCCGAACCTCTATCATGGGATCTAATAATCCTGTAGGCCTAATCACTTGCTCGATCACAATTCCCTCAGATTTCTCTAATTCAAAATCGGCCGGGGTAGCGCTTACATAGATGGTTTGCGGCGCTAAGCGTTCGAACTCTTCGAAATTTAACGGGCGGTTATCTAAGGCAGAAGGGAGGCGGAAACCATATTCAACCAGCGACATTTTTCTAGAACGGTCGCCCCCATACATGGCTCTAATCTGAGGCACAGTTACGTGGCTTTCGTCGATCACCATTAAATAATCATCAGGAAAATAATCCAACAAACAGAAGGGACGCATGCCGGGTGATCTTCCATCAAAAAAGCGCGAGTAATTTTCAATCCCCGAGCAATAGCCCAGTTCTTTCATCATCTCGATATCGAAATTCACTCTTTCTTCGAGTCTTTTAGCTTCTAGTAACTGTTTGTCGTTTAATAATTGGTTTTTACGAAGTTCCAGTTCTTCTTGTATTCCCCAGATAGAAGAATTAAATTTCTCTTTTGGTGTTACAAACAGATTGGCCGGATAAATAGCCATATCTGCTATTTTCTCTAAAGTTTTACCGGTAATGGGATCTATGATGGATAACTCTTCAATGTCATCGCCAAAAAAAGAAACCCGATAGGCTTCATCCAGGTATGCTGGAAAAATATCGACTGTATCACCTTTTACCCTGAATGTTCCACGCTTAAAATCGGTTATGGTACGTGCATATAGAATTTCTACCAAACTATGTAGAAATGAATTTCTGCTGATCCTTGTCCCTACCGCAAAGCGGAATACAGACCGCGAGAAATCTTCGGGATTACCCATACCGTAAATACAGGAAATCGATGAGACAACAATTACATCTCTTCGTCCCGACATGAGGGCAGAAGTGGTACGCAGTCTCAGTTTTTCAATTTCTTCATTGATACTTAAATCTTTCTCGATATAAGTATTGGTGGTTGGCATGTAAGCTTCGGGCTGATAATAATCATAGTATGAGACGAAATAATTAACAGCATTTTCTGGAAAAAACTGTTTAAACTCCCCATACAGCTGTGCTGCCAAGGTTTTATTGTGACTTAAGATTAAGGTTGGCTTTTGCGTTTGCTCAATTACATTGGCTATGGTAAAGGTTTTACCCGATCCTGTAACCCCTAGTAAGGTTTGATAGTTTTCGTTCGCATTTACGCCTTCTACTAATTGCTTTATAGCCGTTGGCTGATCACCTGTCGGCTTATACTCTGAAGTAAGCTTAAATTTCATTATTAATCTTTGTTCCTTGCTGCTTAATCCGAGTTCTCCAATTTTGATACTCGCTGCTCAATACTTGATACTACTCCCCTTTTTTCTCTAGCTGCATAGGGTTGGAGCCTACCGACTGTCCGCGCGCCGGACCGGCACCTGCACGGACTTTAAATAACTGGAATTTCGATGCTTTTTCGCTACCGCCCCAGGTATTGTTAGTCTCGTCAATATCTGCAGTTTCACGCATTGGGTCTAGTTTAATACTGGCAACCTCCTGATCGTGAACATAGAATTTGGAAGCTTTTAACTCATTTAATCTCCAAATCTGAGCTGGAATTCGATCGACTGCTTTTGTGCCATCTTTGAAAGTAAACTCCACAATAATAGGCATAACCAAGCCTCCTTTGTTGGTGAAATTTAATTCATAAAAGAACTTATTACCGTACTTTGCTTTCTCCTCGTCAGTAAACTCTTCCATTGGCAACCTGTTAGGCTGTGCGGCAGTTTTAGAACCTAAGGTACTATCTATTTGAACAAGGCCTCTGTCGTATTTCCAATAAAAATCCCTGGCTGCCAAATCTTTATCCGTATAGAATTTAATGTTATTATCCTGGCGGTTCCTGATTTTTGAAATATCTTCGAAAGCATTTACTGCCGGCGGATCAACTCTTTGTGGTCGGTTGCCAACTACCCTATTATTTCCAGCTGGTGCTTTAGGATAATCTGCCTTAGCAAATTTGACGCTATCTAAAGCGATATCGCAAGCATCTGTTCCATAAAACCAACCTCTCCAAAACCAATCTAAATCTTCACCACTGGCATCTTCCATTGTTCTAAATAAATCAGCCGGGGTAGGATGTTTAAAAGCCCATCTTCTTGAATATTCTTTAAATGCATAATCAAAAAGTTCGCGGCCCATAATTGTTTCGCGGAGAATGTTTAGTCCGGTAGCAGGCTTAGAATAAGCATTTGGACCAAAATTCACAATGTTTTCTGAGTTAGACATAATCGGTTCCAACAAATCCTTCGACATTTTCATATAAGGGACAATGGTATATGCCGGACCTTTTTTACTTGGAAATTTATTGTCCCATAGTTCTTCTGTTAGATATTCAACAAATGAGTTTAACCCTTCGTCCATCCAGGTCCACTGGCGTTCATCGCTGTTAATGATCATTGGGAAAAAGTTATGACCTACCTCATGGATAACTACGCCTAACATACCGTTTTTTGTGCTTTCACTATAGGTTCCATCGGCATCTGTACGACCGTAGTTGAAACAGATCATTGGATATTCCATCCCGTTTGCTGCTTCTACACTTTGTGCAACTGGATATGGATAAGGGATGGTAAAATCTGAATAAGTTTTAATGGTATGAGCTACTGCGCGTGAAGAAAACTTACTGTATAAATTGTAGGCTTCTTTTCCATAGAAACTCATACACATAACGTTTTTACCATTAATTGGCTGTGCCATTGCGTCCCATACAAATTTGCGGGATGACGTCCAGGCAAAATCACGAACGTTATTTGCTTGGAAAACCCAGGTCTTCTTAGCTGTACTTTTTTTAGTCTCGGCCACTTTTGCCTCGGCCAAGGTTACTATTTCTACCGGTGCTGTTGTACTCGTTTTTGCTTTGTTGTAACGTGCCATTTGAGCCGGACTTAACACGGCGCTATAATTAATACATTCTCCTGTTGAGCCCACCATATGATCAGCCGGAACAGTCATTTGCACCCTATAATTTCCAAATGTTAAGGCGAATTCACCTCTTCCGGTAAACTGGTGGTTTTGCCATCCCTGGAAATCGCTATATACACATAAACGAGGGAACCATTGCGCCATGGTAAATAAATGGTTGCCATCTTCCGGGAAGAACTCATATCCTCCACGTCCGCCCAAGGTTAATCTATTGGGAATTTGATAATTCCAATCTATATTGAGTACAAATTGCTGGCCTGATTTTAAGGCTGGAACCTCTACCCGCATCATGGTTTTATTAATCGTATAAGTTAATTTTTTACCTGTTGCATCGGTAAGCTTAGTAATCCTGATCCCATTACCATTGTCTTTTGGAGCAGCTACAAAACCCATGTTATCTACCTGAGTAGTAGCCGCAGCGGATGGCATTCTAGTGCTATTCTGGTAGTTTGCGTTGTTCAGATTGCTATGTTCATTTTCATCAAGCTGCAGCCAGATATAGGTTAACACATCTGGTGAATTATTGTAATAAGTAATTGTTTCGCTACCTTTTAACACAAGATTTTTCTCGTCAAGCTCGCACTTGATATTATAATCTGCTCGTTGCTGCCAGTATTTTACACCTGGAGCTCCACTTGCTGTGCGCTGCTCATTTGGGGTAGTTAAGATTGTACCTAACTGCTCGAACTTGTTGCCGTGGTTACTACCTGGGTTGTTCTGAATGTTTTGACCAAATGAAACTTGGCTTATTAACAGGAAGAATGCGAAACACTTATGGAAATTATTTATCATAAAATTGAAATTAAAATGGAATTCTCTGTAAAGCCATTTGGAGAGCCAGACTAAATACGGCAGCTGATACAAAAATGATCCAATCTCTCTGCCTTATTCTTATAACAGAAAGGAAGAACCAAGTTACACATAAAATTATAAATACAAAAAAGATTTGGCCGACTTCCAAACCAATGTTAAATCCAAAGAGGCCCCAGCCAATGTTTTGATCCTTTGCCAGCATCATTCTAATGGTATTTGCAAAGCCCATTCCATGGATGAGACCAAATACCAGCGCAAGAAAGTAATTGGTTCCTTTTCTTTTAGTTAGATTTACCAGTGCTGTAATTACGATTGTGCATGGGATAAAAAATTCTATCCATTTGCTAGAAAACCTGATAATATCTAAAACACTTAAAAGCAGCGTTAGTGAATGCCCAATGGTAAAGGCTGTAACTAAAATTAATACTTGTTTAAGGTTTTTCGAGGTAAATACCGCCACCAGGGCTAGGATAAAAAGTTGATGGTCGAGGGCATCTAGACTTACAATATGTGACCAACCAAGCTTGAAGTAAAAGAGAAAATCGGTTAAGGGCATGGATCGTGCTTCAAAATTCAAAATAGCTGTTAACTTTGTATAGTAAATGTAAATTGTTTTAACTCAATGTCAGCTATTTATTCAAAATTGTTACTTGTTGTACTATGGCTAGCAACGCCCGTACATCCACTTCATGTGAGCACTACTGAAATAAATTTTAACTCGAAAGGAAAAAGCTTAGAGATAAGTTGCAGGATTTTCACGGACGATTTTGAAAATATCTTAGCTAAAACCTTTAAGACCAAAACAGATTTGATGAAACCCGAAATGCATAAAGAAATGGATGCATTGGTTAAGAAATATTTAGCTGCCAACTTAAAATATCAGCTAAATGGCAAACCTGTAACTGCCAATTACCTCGGCTTTGAGATAGATCATGAAGCTACAAACGTATATCTTGAGATTGAAAATGTATCGTCGTTACAGCGCCTTAGCCTTACCAACAGCATCATGTACGATTTATTTGACGATCAAATGAACATTTTACATGTAGAGAAAATGGGGATTAGAAAAAGTGCAAGAACGGAATATCCATCTACTAGTTTAAGCGTAACTTTTAATTAAATTAGCACATGCAACCATTGTTAATCTATTGTCCAAAAGTTTCGCCAAGAACTAAATACATTTTCAATTTTATTTTTAGAGAAATTTTAAGCTGTGATTTTGAATTTACCAGCATGGTAAGTGATTTTGAACAAAGTACTGCTCCTAAAATAAGTTATGCTGAAAAAGCCCTTGGAGAGGAGCTTTTCTTTTGTGCAGACACGTTATTAACAAAGCACATCATTGAACCTGTTGACCTTAAGACTACCCTTTTTGGAGATCAGGAAGTTCCTTTTTCCGTAAAAACCGGAGCTTTACCATTTGACGTTTTTGCTGCATCATTTTATTTCCTTAGCAGGTACGAAGAGTATTTACCATTTAAGGCCGATGACCACGATCGCTTCCCCGCCGAACAGAGCCTACAATATAAATTAAACTTATTGGAAAGTCCGGTTATTGATGGATGGGCATTAATCTTAAAGAATATTCTGTTGAGAAAATTCCCGAACCTGATTTTCGGGAAAAGAAAGTTCACATTTATTCCAACCATCGACGTAGACCGGGCCTATCATTTTAGATCGAGTGGACTGATTAAAAATACTGCTAGGTTTTTAAAAGCGGCGATGAAGCTAAATACCGAAAAGGTTGTTGATATCGTTTTAACTGGCTTGGGTCAGGACGATCCATTTGACACCTATGATTATTTGACCGACATTCATAAACGGTATAAGCAACGGCCTACTTTTTTCTTTTTGTTAGCTAAAAAAGGACATGAAGAGTTTGATACGAATGTAAATCCTGACGATGAAACCTTGATTAACCTGATTACTAAAATAGCTTCGAAAGCTGATATTGGCATTCATCCTTCCTACGCATCTAATACCGATACTAAAAAGATTGCGGAAGAGTTAATTTCTCTTCAAGAAATTACGCAGCAAAAGGTTGATTCATCGCGGCAGCACTTTTTAAAATTGCATTTACCACACACCTATTTAAAATTGATAAAGGCTGGTATAAATCATGATTATTCAATGGGCTATGCTTCACAAGTTGGATTTAAAGCGGGCACTTGTACGCCATTTTTTTGGTATGATTTGCAACTGGAAAAACAAACTCATTTAAAAATACATCCCTTTGCCGTAATGGATGTTACTTTACAACAATATTTAAAGTTAAGTCCGGAGATGGCAATGAGCAAAGTTGAACAGCTGATTGCTTCGGTAAAAATGGTGGATGGAACGCTTTGTAGCTTATGGCACAATGAATCACTATCGGAAAAGGGGAAATGGAAGGGATGGAAAGCGGTATATGAGTATTTATTAAAGAATACAAATGGCGAACCGGCTAGCGAACCGACTTCGTAAGTCGGCTTTTTTTATATCTTTGCGTTCATGATGACTATCTTATTATTGGGCTCAGGCGGAAGAGAATGTGCTTTTGCATGGAAAATGAGCCAATCTTCATTATGTTCAAAATTATTTATCGCACCTGGTAATGCGGGAACCGGTAGTTATGGAACGAATGTAAAACTAAATCCGAATGACTTTGAAGCGGTAAAAGCGTTGGTATTAAAAGAGGGTATCAACCTAGTAGTGGTTGGTCCGGAAGAGCCTTTGGTAAATGGTATTCATGACTTTTTTGTAAATGACGAAACTTTAGCGCATATCCCGGTAATAGGTCCTAAAAAAGAAGGTGCGGTTTTAGAAGGAAGCAAAGATTTTTCGAAGCAGTTTATGGATCGTCACGGCATCCCTACCGCCAAATCTAAATCTTTTTCTAATGCTAATTTAGCAGAAGGATTAGCCTACCTCCAAAACCATGCAATGCCAGTAGTTTTAAAAGCTGATGGCTTGGCAGCTGGAAAGGGTGTACTGATTATTGAAAACCCTATTGAAGCGCAAGAAGAGCTTAAATTGATGTTGGGTGGTAAATTTGGCAACGCGGGCTCTACGGTGGTAATTGAAGAGTTTTTAACTGGAATAGAGCTTTCTGTTTTTGTATTGAGCGATGGCGAAAACTATGTGATATTACCTGAAGCAAAGGATTATAAGAGAATTGGCCAGGGCGACACCGGCCTGAATACAGGCGGAATGGGTTCGGTATCTCCAGTTCCTTTTGCAGATGACGCATTTTTAGCAAAAATTAAGGATACTATCATTCAACCTACTATTGATGGGCTGTTAAAGGATGGGATAGATTATACTGGTTTTATTTTCTTCGGCTTAATTAAAGTGGGTGATGAACCTTATGTGATAGAATATAACTGTAGAATGGGCGATCCGGAAACAGAAAGTGTAATACCGAGAATAGAGAATGACTTAGTGGAGTTGTTTATGGCTTGTGCCGACAAAAAACTAGCCAGCTACCAGTTGGATATTAGCACGAAAAATGCAGCGACAGTAATGATTGTGGCAGGTGGATATCCTGGCGATTACGAGAAGGGAAAAGCGATTTCGGGGATTGAGAACATGCGTAGCTCTTTGGCATTTCATGCGGGAACAAGTTTGGAAGGCGGCGTAGTGAAAACAAACGGAGGTAGGGTTTTAGCAGTAACCAGCATTCAAAATACGCAGTTTGAAGCCTTACAAGCAGCAACCGCTGATGCTGCCCGTATTTATTTTGATGGCAAATATTTTAGAGAAGACATAGGGTTTGACTTAATGTAGTAACAGCTATTATAATAAGAAGCCCCATACTATTTTACTAGCATGGGGCTTCTTATTTTTATAAAGGTTAACTATTATTTAGTTTTATCTCCTAATAGTTTTGCTAATGTTGTATGTAGTTCTTCACCTCTTAATCCTTTACCAACAATTTTACCAGTTGGGTCTACTAAGAAATTAGCAGGGATAGAACGGATACCGTAAAGCTGGCCAACCTCATTTTGCCATCCATTTAGATCGGTAACTTGTGTCCAATCCAATTTATCATCAGCGACTGCTTTTAACCAAGCTTCTTTAGTTGTTTTGGTGGTTCCACCATCAAAAGAAACGCCTAAAACGGTAAAGTTTTTATCTTTAAATTTATGGTATGCAGCTACTAGATTTGGATTTTCATCTCTACATGGACCGCACCATGATGCCCAAAAATCGATTAGCACATATTTACCTTTGAAATCTGATAATTTAACCGGCTTACCATCTTTATCATTCTGCGTAAAATCCATTGCCATTACGCCGATAGCAGTTTTCTTTGCTGCGGCGAAGCTCATGGCTAGGTTCTTACCTGTTTTACTTGCCTTTAAGTCTTCACTTAAACTGTTAAAGATAGCTTCTGCCTCATTGGCATATTCTGCATTGCTAGCGAATTGAGATAAAGTAGTTAAGCTGATATATGATTTTGGATTCTGTTTTGCAAAAGCTAAATAAATAGGGCTCATTTCTTTCGCAATTTTTTGATACCCTTCCATGAACGGCGCCATCACAGCTTGATCTTTTCTTTCCTCAGGTGTTAACTTAGCCACTTGAGCGCTCAAAGCCGTTTGTTTTTCTGTAAATGGCTTCAACATCACCGCTAATTTTTGGTTGTCGTTGTTTACTGCTGTCCCACTTGCCTTTGCAGACGCAACTGAGTCGGCAGAATTAACTACAATATTTCCGGGCTCTACATATAACATGGTATAATCTAAGAATTTGGTATTAGCGCCTTTTACGTAAGGATTAATGTTTTTAAATAGATTTCCAGGAACTGGACTTGTACCTTCCAGCGTTCCTTTGAACTCAAAAGATCCATTGTTAACTGTTGCCGAATCGGTAATACGGCCAGCAGCTCCCATGTAGCTTAGGTAAATTTTGTCGCCAGCTTTTAAGCTTTTCATATTACCCTTAATGGTAAAAGGCGTTTGTGCCATTAATGCCATTGGTACTAAGCATAAGGCTGATAAAATCAATTTTTTCATAACTATTTCGTATTGTTAATTAATCAAATATAACATTTTGAACATAAATTCGATTAATTGGATTGTAAAATTAACTTAGTTTCTGATAAGTTCGCCACCACAAGTCTGGCATCTCTCCATTAACGGCTGTATTATAATCTTCGTATCTACAAGGCACTAAATGATACCTTTCATTTTTTGATATTCCGGTTGGATAGGGAACCTGCATCCACCAGCGATCAGATCGCTTACTTTTAACGAAATTCATTTCACCAGAGCCATCCTTTAAACTCGTTCTATAAATAATATACTGCGACTTTGGTGTAAGTGGAAAATCTTGCTTTCTGTTATAATAGCCTTCAATAAAATACCAAACCATTTGCGCTAAAAGCATGGCAGTCTGACTATTCTTATCAAAGGCTGGGTTAAACTCATAAAACCCTATGGAACTTAACTTATCGTTCATGCCGGCATAGCGGGCAATTCTGCAGGCATCTTCTCCGTAGAAGCCATTGGGGCCAGCATTAGCGTTTGCACCTGCGTCTCCCGACCGTATCGCTCCCATATCGAAACTAATCATGTTCGCATTGCGAATAACAGGCTCGGTAAGGCCGATATCCTGGACAAATTCGCCCAAACGGTGAACGTCGAAATATAACTTATCCATTACTTTTAGACTATCTTGATTTACAAAATAGGTTTGGTAACCAATATTGCTGAAGTTGAAAAGGAAATTTGGCTGATGTAGGAAGATCTTACTTAAATAAGAGTTAGAGGTTGTTACGATATCTTCTTCCTGATCTTCTTCCAAATCAAATTTCGAATCGACTACCACTAAGTCTACTTTTTGCTCCAGCGCTTCATAGGCCAAGTATTGCGCATAGGTTAAATCTTGCCCTCCGCCTATTATAAGGGGTAAAATATTTAATTTAATTAATTGCTGAACTGCTGTTTTAACCGCAAAATAAGTATCAGACATTTCATTTCCGGCAATGATATTGCCTAAATCAATGATCTTACTGGTGAAAGCCCCTTCATTTAAAAGATAAAATTGTGCCCTAAAGTAATCTCCTGCTAATGAACAGCCGCTATTATTGATGGAACCACGGTCGTCTTTGACACTAAAAATGGCGATATCGTATTTTTTTTCTTCCAGATCTGGAAAACGGTCGGTAAAAAAATCAACTTTTAATCCTAGCTGACTTGTATAAAATCCATTTTTTGGACTAAACTGATCAGGGTTGATTGGCGAAAAAAAATCTGATAAAGACATAAAAGCGGTATAAATGTTTGGCCTCAAATATCTATTTTTGGACGCATATATTAATGAATAAAATGAAATGATACTTGTAACGGGCGCAACAGGGTTTTTAGGAGCAGAATTAATTCATCAATTAACTGCTCAAAATTGTAAGGTTCGTGCTTTAAAAAGAAGTAACTCTGTTATTCCAGGCCTGATTAAAGAAAATAATTTAATTGAATGGTTTACAGCGGATATTAATGACGCTGCGACTTTAACTGATGCATTTGAATCGATTACCCAAGTTTATCATTGCGCCGCCTTCATTTCGTTTAACCCAAAGGATAAAGCTAAACTTTTAAAGATAAACATAGAGGGTACCTCTAATATTGTAAACCTGTGCTTAGAAAATAATGTGCGGTTATTGCATGTTAGTTCAATTGCAGCTTTGGGCAATGCAAAAAAAGGAGAGTTAATTACGGAGAAAAATTATTGGGAATACGACCCGGGTGTTCATGCTTATGCAATTTCTAAATACGAAGGGGAAATGGAAGTTTGGCGGGGTATTGCAGAGGGATTAAATGCGGTAATTGTAAATCCGGCAGTAATTATTGGAGAAAACGCCGGATTTGAAGGAAGTGGTGCGATTTTTAAATTGGTAAAAAACGGGTTAAAGTTTTATACCGATGGAGCAACAGGCATTGTGGATGTGGTAGACGTAGCGAAATGTATGGTATTGTTGATGAATAGCGAAAATAGTGCAGAACGCTATACTTTGTCGGCCGACAACTTAAACTACAAAGATTTTTTTGCTGAAATAGCGAAAGGGTTTGCCATTAACCCCCCTGCGATTGAAGCCAAGCCATGGATGTTGGGCATAGCCTGGCGTGCGGCGAAATTTGCCTCCATCTTTACTGGAGAGGCACCAGCTTTAACAAAGGATGCGGCTAAAAGCAGCTTTAATCTAAGCTATTACAGCAATGAAAAAATTAAAACAACAATAAATATTAACTTTAAGCCCTTAACCGAGAGCATTCGAGACGTTTGCGTTGCCTTAGATAAAAGATGAACCATAAAAACTATTACATTATTGATTTCGATAGCACCTTTACTCAAGTAGAAGCCCTAGATGAATTAGCCAGGATTTCGTTGAATAAGCACCCGGATAAAGAGGCAATTTTCAAAAAAATTGAAGATTATACCAACTTAGCTATGGAAGGCAAACTTTCGTTCTCTGAAAGCCTTGCCAAACGCGTTCAACTGTTGGAAGCGAATGAAGATCATTTAAAGCAACTGATTACACGTTTGAAGAAAAAAGTATCCGCTTCATTTTCTCGTAACGCTGCCTTTTTTAAAAAGCACGCGGATGAAGTGCTCATTGTTTCTGGGGGGTTTAAAGAATTTATTACCCCAGTGGTAAGTCAATATCATATTAAGAAAGAAAATATTTATGCCAACACTTTTGTCACGACAGGTGATGGAAACATTATAGATTATGACCATGCAAACCCTTTAAGTGAGGAAGGTGGCAAGGTAAAACTGATGCGCCAGCTGGAACTAAAAGGTGATCTTTATGGTATAGGAGACGGTTATTCGGATTATCAGCTTCGCGAAAGCGGGTTAATTAAAAAGTTTTATGCATTTACCGAAAATATTGCTCGCGAGAGTATTGTTTCAAAAGCCGACCATATTACCCCAAGTTTTGATGAGTTTTTATATGTAAACAATTTGCCGAGGGCAATATCTTATCCTAAAAATAGAATTCTTTGCTTAGTAATTGGGGATATTCCGAAAGAGAGCATTGCGTTATTGAAACGAGATGGCTTTTCTATTAGGCATAAAACCTCATTCGAAGAAAAGTACGTGGCCGATGTAGGCATGATTTTATTGGCTGACGGTGAAAAAATTGAGCAAGAAAAATTAGAACGAGCGGTTAAATTAAAAACCATCGGTTATTTGGGGAGTGCTAAAAACAAGTTTTCGTTTCAAACCTGTACGAATATGGGCATTGTGGTTTTTGATGATCCTAAAAGTAACCCGAGGAGCGCCTCTTTTATACCAAAGCGTTTAGCTGATTTTATGAATAAGGGGACAACGTATATGAGCGGCAACTTTCCAAATTTGCAGCTGCCGGCCATTGACAAATCCCATCGGTTAATTCACATCCATAAAAACGTACCGGGTATTATGGCACAAATCAATACGATTTTTGCGAAACACGATATCAATATTGTTGGGCAGTTTCTAATGACTAACGCATCGGTGGGTTATGCGATAACCGATATCAATACCGAGTATGATAAGCAATTATTTAAGTCGCTAAAGAAAATTGAGAACACGATAAAATTTAGGGTACTTTATTAACCCTTTAAGATTGTAGACATGGGTAGAATTCCGTAAATTGCGCTCGAATGGTCAATTTAATCTCATTTGATTTTAACACCTGGAAATGGCTATCCTTTATTAGCTTAATCATAGCCAGGCCAAGTTAATTAATGAAGTATAACTAAATTATATACTTTTTTTAATTAAATGCTTAACAATGGATTTCACCCCACAAATCAAAGATAAACTCGATAAGCTTCAGGAGAAATATGAAGCTATGGGTCAAGATATGGCCTCCTATTTAGACGGTCTTTTATACGCAGATTTTTTAACCTACTGGGATTATATACACTTAGATACTTTATTAAGTTTACAAAGCCCCAAAACTCCCTTTCCTGATGAAGAGATTTTTATCATGTATCATCAGATTACAGAGTTGTATTTTAAACTCTCCCTGCATGAATGTAAACAACTTGCCACTCATGAAAATTTAACCGCAGGTTTTTTCACTCAACGTGTTAAAAGAATTAACGCATATTTTAATGCACTAACTACATCATTTGAAGTAATGGTGAGCGGCATGGAAAAAGAACAGTTCTTAAAATTCCGTATGTCGCTATTGCCAGCCAGTGGTTTTCAATCTGGACAATACAGGATGATTGAAATTTATGCGACGGATTTTAACCAGTTAGTTGACAAAAGCCAGCGCGACCTTTTAAAAGACGCTAGTATTGATGAAAAATTTGAGCACATCTATTGGAAGTTTGGAGCAACCGAGTTATCTAGCGGAAAACAAACGCTAACGCTAAAGCAATTTATTAAAAAATATGCGGAACAATTTTTAAGCTTAGCCAAATCAAACGAACACACTAATTTCTCGGCACTATACCTTAAGTTAAAAGAAAAAGGGGAAGATGTTACGCAGCTGGCAGAGGAGTTAAGAAAACTTGATTTATACGTCAATGTAGAATGGCCGCTTTCACACTATAAATCGGCCGTTAGATATTTAGAGCGAGATCCGGTTGACATTGCCGCAACAGGTGGAACTAACTGGCAGAAATACCTGCCTCCACGTTTTCAAAAAAGAATATTTTATCCTTTTTTATGGACACAAGAACAGATGGACGAGTGGGGAAAAGGCTGGGTGCTTAGTGTATTAAAAACACTTTAAATTTGCGACGAAAAAGCCGCTTTTGGAAAAATAAATTCCGTTTAAAGGGGTTTTTTCGTACTTTTGCGGAGAATTAAAACGTTACAGCCGTGATAGATACCTTACAAATTAAGATTACTGAAAATAGCAATCCGAGATTAGCATCAACTGAATTTAAAGATATTCCTTTTGGTAAAATTTTTACCGACCATATGTTCATAGCAGATTATGAAGATGGCGAGTGGAAAAACCTCCAAATCCTACCTTATGGACCAATACCCATGAGCCCGGCAATTTCTGCTTTACATTACGGACAAGCGATATTTGAAGGTATGAAAGCATATCGCCTACCAAATGGCGATGTAAGTGTATTTAGAGCTGACAAAAATTTTGAACGTTTTAACATTTCCGCAGATCGAATGGCGATGCCAACTATTCCGGAAGAGATATTTATGCAAGGTCTTGCAACCTTGATAAACATTGACAAAGGATGGGTTCCAAGCCAGGAAAATTACTCCTTGTATTTAAGGCCGGTTATGTTTGCAACCGATTCATCTTTAGGTGTAAAGGCAAGTGATACCTACAAATTTGTTATTTTAGCAACGCCAACGGGTCCTTATTATACAAATGCGTTAAAAGTTAAAATAGAAACAAAATATACGCGTGCAAACGAGGGCGGTGTTGGTTATGCGAAAACTGCAGGAAACTATGCTCGCTCCTTATATCCATTCGCAGAAGCTCAGAAAGAAGGGTTTGATCAGTTAATTTGGACGGATTCTGCTACACATAGCCTAGTTGAAGAATCGGGCGCAGCCAATGTAATGTTTGTTTTAGATGGCAAATTAATTACTGCCGCAGTGAGCGAAACTATTTTGAATGGCGTAACAAGAGATACCATTATTGCATTGGCAAAAGATAAAGGCATTAGGGTTGAAGAAAGAAAAGTGACCGTAGCAGAAATTATTGAAGGTGCAAAAACTGGCGCTTTAACCGAAGCTTTTGCCGTTGGTACCGCAGCCACAGTAACTCAAATTGGAGAAATTGGCTATAACGGCGCGCTTTATAAATTAAGCGAACCAAGTACCCGAACAATCTCTACCAGCATTGCAAAAGAGTTAAATGACATTCGCAATGGTGTGGCACCAGATAGATACAACTGGAACTGGATCGTATAAAGAATTCTACAGTCTATATTAAAATGCCTTATACAAATGTATAGGGCATTTATCGTTAACAATTTCAACAAACAAAACAATGAAGAATACAATCGTACTTTGCTTACTTACCGCCTCTTTGGGACTGACCGCCCAGGCCCAGCAAAAAAGGTTAAATCAAGCGCAGGCGCTAGGAAGCCAACTTTCACTAACCAAACCAATGAATATGGTGAGCGGATGGAGTGACGACACACATTTTATCGAATTTGATACCAAAGAACGTAAACAATATGCTGTTCATATGTTAACGGGTGAACGCACTGCTTATACCCCTCCGCCTAAAAGCGATGTAAACGTGATGATTAAAGATAAAGACGTTTATATTCAATATGGAAAAGCTGAAGCAAAACGCCTAACCAATAATCTGGCCGAAGAACTAAACCCAACCTTATCGCCCGATGGCAAATATGTGGCATTTACACGCGACAACGATTTATATGCAGTTGAAGTTGCCACAGGAAAGGAAATTCGTTATACCACCGATGCGACCGATGTTATTTACAACGGTTATGCGTCATGGGTTTACTTCGAAGAAATTTTAGGTCGCGCTACAAGGTACAAAGCTTTTTGGTGGGCTCCAGATAGCAAGCATTTAGCTTTTATGCGATTTGATGATACTAAAGTTCCTATGTTCCCTATTAATGGTTCGACGGGACAACATGGATATGTAGAAAAAACCCGCTATCCTAAAGCGGGAGATCCAAACCCAGAAGTAAGAATTGGTTTTGCGCCGACAGCAGGGGGACAAGTGGTTTGGGCAGATTTTAACGAGAAAGATGATCAATATTTTGGAACGCCTTATTGGAGCTTCGATGGCAGCAATATGATGGTGCAATGGTTAAACCGTGGACAAGACAATTTGAAATTCTATGCTGTTAATCCTACAACGGGCACTAAAAAAGAGATCTACGACGAAAAGCAAACCTCGTGGGTTGATTTAGATTTTGACGGAAGAATTGAGTACTTGAAAGACAACAAACACTATATTTTAAAAAGCGACAAAACTGGTTGGGCACATTTTTATCTATATACCTTAGATGGAAAATTAATTAACCCAATAACTTCTGGAAAATGGCAGGTAAGTAATTTGCTTTATACAGATGAAAAAGCTAAGGTGATTTATTTTACCGCACGCAAAGAAGCGAGTACCCGTACAGACCTCTATCGTATTGGTTACAATGGTAAAAACCTAAAGCGTTTGACTTTTGGAGAGTATACCCATCAGGTTCAGTTAGCGCCAAATGGCAAAAACTTCATTACTACCTACTCAAATGTATCGACCCCGCCGAAAAGAACTTTATTAGATAATAACGGGAAAATTTTAAAGGAACTGGGCGATAGCAAGGCTGATGATTTTGATCAATACATTTATGGAAAAACAGAGATGATAACCATTCCATCAGAAGATGGCTTATATCAGCTCCCTGCGGTTATTACTTACCCGACGGATTTCGATCAGACTAAAAAATATCCCGTAGTATTTAGCATTTATGGTGGCCCGAATGCTGGTAGCGTTACCAACAGCTGGAAAGGAACTGGAAATCAGTGGTGGGCAAATGAAGGCATTGTTCAAATTGCGGTAGATCACCGTGCATCTGGTCAGTTTGGAAAAGAAGGCGTAGCCTTAATGCACCGTAATTTGGGTAAATGGGAAATGAAAGATTACGGCACTGCGGCAAAATGGCTAAAGTCGCAGTCGTGGGTAGACTCTAAAAAACTATTAATTACCGGCCACAGCTACGGTGGCTATATGAGTGCTTTAGCCTTAACAATGGGCGCTGATCTTTTCGATTTTGGCTATGCAGGCGCCCCGGTTACGAGCTGGGAATTATACGACAGTCACTATACCGAGCGTTTTATGGATACACCCCAAGAAAACCCTGAAGGCTATAAAGCCGCCTCGGTATTAACTTACGTTGATCAATATAAAGGCTTACTGCGCATTATGCATGGTGATATGGACGACAATGTTCACGTTCAAAACACCATCCAATTGGTTGATAAATTAACGAATACCAACAAACATTTTGAATTGATGATCTATCCGGGAAGCCGCCATGGCTTTGGTCCGTTGAAAGCAGGACATGACCGCGCGGAACGATTCCGTTTTTATTATCAGCATTTATTGAATAAGCCAGTCCCAGAGGGATTGATTAAATAGCATGAGGGGTGGGACTTTGTTAGGGTCCCACCTTCTTATTTTTACGTAATTGCCTCCTAAAGCGGCGCTCATCCCTGTCGCTTTTCATTTGCTCGAACTTGGCAATCTGCGCTTTAATCTCAGCCTCTTTTTGAGGCGTAACTCCTACGCTATATTTTACACCTTGAAAAAGGGTTTTCCAGATATAATTAAAGAATGATGCGGTAATTTCTCTTTTATAATGGATAGTAGCCGACGTAAACTTTCCATCTATACTGGGGTTGTCGGAGTAAATAATTAAATTATTGGCTAAGAAAGAGATCAAACCCTGCCTTACTAACCTTTCTTTTCCTTCTTCCTTTTTCATTAAAGCAACCGATAGGTCGTTGTAAGTAAAATTCACCTTACCTTTGGCGACGTTTTCGTCAGCTTTGATGGCGAAATCGAGTTTTCTGATCTCACCTTTCTTAACTAGCACCATACCCAGCGGCTTGGTAATCTGATTCAATGTTTTCCCATCTAAATTGGTTAAGGCTCCTTGGTAATCGAAGGCCCCGACGGGAGAATTTAAATCAAAGTTAAATGTTACTACTAATTTGCCTTGCCCCATCATATAGCTTTCTAAATTAGCCGTCATCATAGGATTTTGTGTCTCTACCCTCGGCATATTGGTAGCATTTAAGATTACCCCACTGGTTTTTTCAAAACTTAGTTTACCTATTTGCTTACTATCCCTATCAAATTCGGCAAAGCTGACATCAATATTGTTTAGGTTGATCTTCTTGATATTTAATTTTGCTCTTAAAGCCTGTAATAGCTGATGAGGAAATTTGCCGGTCTTATTGACCTCCCTTTTAGGATAACTATTATCGTTGTAAACCGATACCAAACCATCGGTAATATGCATCTGTTGTGCAATTAATTCTTGCTTTTGTATATAAGCCGGGAGATCTAATCCATCGAGCGCTAAATTATTAAGCTTCACGGTGAACCTATCACGAGCATAACCATTTACTTTGGCAAAATCTGCCGTACTATATCTTGGTTCCAATGCAAATTGCTTAATATTTAATTTTCTACTCGAAGCGGAAAAATCCAATTGCTCCAACTTAAGAAAATACATACTGTCTGGCGTAGCATAAGTATAATTATTTACGTTGATAGCAATATCTTTTAGCAAATAGAGTCTACTTGTGTCATCCGACGACTGCTCATCAATGAGCCAATCTTTTAGGGTTACATTAAGGTTGGCAACAGAATCTATTTCGGGTATCGAGTCGTTGTTATTGACATACTTAAAGTTTGCGTCTCTAAAGTTGACAAGGTCAATTCGCAATGATTTAAATAGTTTGCTAATATAATCGTAAGGTGATCTTCTAGGTCGGGGGGGTCTATTTTCGTTAAACTCGAAATGCTTGTTAACCATCGTTACATTGGGCTTGTCGAAAAGTATCAAATCAATTTTAGCCTCTTTATTGAAGTACATAGCCAATGGATGAAATCTTTTGATTGATAAGTTTTTAAGCGAAATATAATATAGGTTATTCGGCGCTTTCTTTTGAGCGATTAGCGTTTTGAATACACCGGTATCAGGAATGATTTTTACATCGGCGATGGATGCAGAGCCAGTTACAAAATTTGTATGAATGGTAGTAAATTCAATTCGGTATAAGCCATTGGTTGATTTATTTACCAACTCGGAAATTTCCTTTCGAATTAAGGGCTTTAGTTTTACACTAATATACCAAGAGGCTGCTACTGCACTTAACAAGCCAAATAGAACAATGCCCAATACCCATTTTAAAAGTCTTACGCCAATCTTTCTATCACTCATTATAATTTAGCCTTTTGTTGCTCCAATATACGTTTCAATTATATGTGAACCTAGTTAATTAACCTATTTTAACTTTTTTCCCGCTCGGTACGTCTTGCAGCTCTTTTCTGTTGGCGTTCTTCTTTTTTACTTGTTTGGGGTTTGGCCATAGGCTTCATCGGAATTACGCCAATACCAACAATTTCCCGAATTCCCACGAAAACGCTTTTCCACATTAAATTAAAGAATGAAGCCTGGGGAACCCTATCCATAGTAATATTGGCCGTTCTCGCAGGCTCTCCTTTAGAGGGGTTGTCATTTTTGATCAAAATTGTGTTAGCTAAAAATGACAGCAAGCCTTTTTTTTCAGCCTTGCCCTGTTCGTCATCTTTTAAAAGCTTAATTTTTAAACCTGTATATAAAAATTGTACTTTGCCTTTAGAGCCGCGTTCATTTGCCGTAATATGGAAGTCTACCTGTTTTACATTTCCGCTTTCAATTTCCACTTCGCCCAGGCTTTTCGAAAGAGGGTTTAAAATCTGCATATTGAATGGGCTGACATGGCCTGTATAGCTGAACGAACCAGCGGCATCAGTTAAATTAAAATCTATTTTAACATTCAATTTGCCCGCACCAAGTATATAGGTTGTTAAATCTGCTTTGGCGTGATTGTTTTTGGATAATCGCAACGAATCGTTAGTGACATTCAGAATGTTACCTGTTAAATTATCAAGTTTTAAGGTTCCTCGCTCGTTGTTCTTTGGATTAAATTCTGTATAGGCAATGTCGACTTTATTTAAGCTTAAGGTTTCTACGACCGTTTCAATAGGTAATCTTTTTAAGGCATTATGAGGGTAGTTTTTCCCTTTGTCAAAATTAGGCAAAGGAAGTGCGCGATTTAGAAAAACTTGAACCTTAGCAGGGCCAATTTTTATTTGCCGGGCATACAGGCTTCCCTCGTTACTTAATTTGATGAAATCGACACCCGAAGCCTCTATGCTATTAAAATTAAAATCATATCGATCTTTTTGAGTAGCATACTTTCTGCTGAAAGTTAAATCCGGATACATGGGAATTAATTGTAGCCCCTTTACTTTCAACATTCGACTGTTGATAGAGCCGCTCACTGAATCTATTTTAAGGGTGTACATCTTATCCTTTGTTGGGGCTCGATATCCATTTAACTCGAAACCGATATTCTTCGCATTTAACACCCTGGTTGTGTCATATTGAGAAGCAGAATCAATCAATACATCTTTAACGTTTACCGACAAATGTTTAACTGCGTTCAACTTCTTTGATCCACTGTAATAATCGAAGTTGGCATCGATAACCTTAATAGTAGAAACCTGGATAGATTTAAGCGATTTTGAGATCTGCTGGTAGAGGGTACTATCATCTACCAGCGTGTCTATTCTTTTTGGAACCTTGTGATAAATCATATCAATAGAAGGATGATCGAGAATAATTGCGTTCATCTCGATCCGCTTTTTGAAATAGGCGGTCATAATCCCTACCCGGCTAAGTTTCAAATGATTTACTTTAACCCTAAACAAATGTGTTGGGGCTTTTTTTAAAAACTTCAACCTGTTATAGGCAACCGTATCCGGAATAAGGGTAACGGTATCTAACACCACGCTTCCGGTAAACAAGTTCAAATGGATATCCCTGAAATCTACCCTATATAATCCGTATGATCCACTATAAACACCTTCTTTAATTTTATCGGAAAGCAGGGGCTTCCAACGAGCACTTAAGTAAAGGGCAGCTATGCCGCTTAGCAAAACCAATCCCCCTAAAATACCTCCAAGCCAAATCCAAATTGTTCGTTTTTTGTGCAAGCTCATAAATTTTGTTTGTGTGCTTACAACATTTCGAAAGGCAAAAGGTTTGCATGCTATTTGGTTCAAAGCTCATTTATTGACCTTAATATGTTATGACAATTTGTCATTTACCAATAAAATTTATTACTTTTGAACCCCATATTTATTGATATTAATGATTGATTTTCAGCTAACAGATAAGACCCACGATGAAGAGCGCCAAGGTGAAGCTTTAGTAATTGATGCCCCAGTGAAAGCCGACGGGAGAAAACTTTACATAGAAAGTTATGGCTGCCAGATGAATTTTGCCGATAGCGAAATTGTTGCTTCAATTTTAGCTGATACAGGTTTTAAAACCACTGGCGACTACCATGAAGCAGATGTAATTTTCATCAATACTTGCTCTATTCGTGAGAATGCAGAGCAGCGTGTTCGCAATCGCTTATCGCAATTCGGCGTAGAAAAAAGAAGAAATCCTAAATTAATAGTCGGCGTATTAGGCTGCATGGCTGAAAGGTTAAAAGCTAAATTTTTGGAAGAAGAAAAATTGGTGGATGTAGTAGTAGGTCCTGATGCTTACCGGGATTTACCAGGACTTATTAGCCAGGTGGAGGATGGACATAAAGCTGTAAATGTAATATTATCTCGTGAAGAAACTTATGCAGACGTTAGTCCGGTTAGGTTAAATAGCAACGGCATTACTGCTTTTGTGACCATTATGCGTGGTTGTGATAATATGTGCTCATTTTGCGTAGTGCCGTTTACACGTGGACGCGAACGCAGTAGAGACCCGCATTCTATCATTGCTGAAGCAAAAGATTTGTTTGCTAAAGGGTATCGCGAAATAACTTTATTAGGACAAAACGTTGATTCTTATCATTGGAGTAAACCTAAAGAAAATAAAGTTGCGCAGAGCGACTTAGAAGATGAGATGAACACGCTAACTGGCGATGCGTTGTTAGAAGCCCTGATCAATAAAACAGACTTGCCCGGCACACGCAGAAATGAAAATGAAGTGATGGATGCTGATTCAATGAATTTTGCGCAGCTATTAGCTGCCGTGGCTGATATACATCCTGATTTGAGAGTCCGTTTCTCTACTTCACACCCTAAAGATATTACTGACGAGGTATTATATACGATTGCGAAATACGACAACATTTGTAATTATATACATTTACCGGTACAATCTGGAAACTCAAGGATTTTAGCATTGATGAACCGTACCTATACGCGTGAGTGGTATATGAACAGAATTGATGCCATTCGCCGTATTATTCCCGGCTGTGCGATCTCTGCCGATATTATTGCAGGATTTTGTACGGAAACAGAAGAAGAGCACCAAGATACTTTAAGCATTATGGATTATGCTAGATATAATTTTGCCTACACCTTTTCTTACTCAGAGCGTCCGGGAACTTTAGCTGCCAGAAAATATATAGACGATGTTCCGGAGGAGGTAAAGGCAAGGCGTTTAGCAGAAATTTTCAAAAAGCAACAGGAAGATTCATTGGCCTGTTTAGAAGATTTTGTTGGCAAAACGGTAAAGGTTTTAATTGAAGGATTTTCGAAAAAATCGGATAAAGAATATAGAGGTCGCAATGACGAAAATGCGATGGTAGTTTTCCCTGTTACCGATTCGGTAAAACCAGGCGAATACGCAAATGTTTATATAGAAAGATGTACTTCGGCTACTTTAATAGGGCGTGTAATTGAAATCTAAATACTTTATACTAATGACTAAGTACTAAATGGATATACAAGATATTAAAAACAGGTTCGGCATAATTGGTGGTTCACCGCTATTAAACCGTGCTATAGATACCGCCAGACAAGTGGCGCCCACAGACATGTCTGTGTTAATTACCGGCGAAAGTGGTAGTGGAAAGGAAGTATTTTCTCACATCATTCACCAAATGAGTGCCCGTAAGCATGGAGCTTTTATTGCCGTTAACTGCGGTGCTATTCCAGAAGGAACAATTGATTCGGAGTTATTTGGGCATGAAAAGGGATCGTTTACCGGAGCTCACGAAGCCCGTAAAGGTTATTTTGAAGTTGCCAATGGCGGAACCATATTTTTAGATGAGGTGGCCGAATTACCTTTAGGTACGCAAGCTCGTTTATTGCGTATTTTAGAAAGTGGAGAATATTTACGGGTAGGTTCTTCGAAAGTTCAAAAAACTGATGTACGGATTATTGCGGCGACAAACGTTGATGTTTACAATCGAGTTAAATCGGGCAAATTCAGAGAAGATTTATACTATCGCTTAAATACTGTGCCTTTGCGTATCCCACCGCTTAACGAGCGAAAGGAAGATATTTATTTACTGTTCAGGAAATTCGCTGCCGATTTTAGCGATAAATACCGTAGTCCGGGTATTAACCTGGAACCCGATGCTATTCAGATGCTAAGCAATTATAGCTGGCCGGGAAATGTTAGGCAGTTAAAAAATATCGCCGAGCAGATTTGTGTATTGGAGAAGGATCGAAATGTAAGTGCCCAAGCCCTGTTAAATTATATTCCGAATGAATCGGGAAGTAATTTACCGATGGCTATCAACGGATCGAACAAAGAAGATTTTTCGGAACGAGATATTTTATACAAGGTGCTTTTCGACATGAAAAAGGACATGATGGAGCTGAAGAAACTCGTTGCAGAGATTATTCAAAATGGCGGGAACACTGCCCATATTATGGCCGACAACCCTCAATATATCAATCAGCTTTATCAGGAAGTAGACTTACCCAATCATAATGAGGCTACGTTGACCATTAAACATCCGGCCCAAAATCAGCCCAACGAATATAATTACGCCCATGATGCGGAGGAAATCGAAGAATCTTTATCGCTTATTGATAAAGAATCTGATTTGATTAAGAAAGCATTAAAGAAGCATAAGGGTAAACGTAAATTTGCGGCACAAGAACTCGGCATTTCGGAGCGAACACTTTATCGTAAAATAAAAGAACTTAATTTGAGTTAAATAGAAAAAAGATAAATGAAGAACCTATTATTTGCCTGTATAGTACTTATCCTTAGCAGTTGCAGCTATAAATTTAATGGTGCATCCATCCCTCCAGAGTTGAAAACAGTAGAGGTGCCTGTTTTTGAGAATTTAGCTCCATTGGTAGATCCGACTTTAAGCAATACCCTTACGGAAGCTTTTATGACCCGAATTCGTACGCAGAGCAAGCTCAACATTAGCAAAAACGGTGCGCAGGCAAAATTTGAAGGAAAAATAACCGATTATGACATTAGGCCAATTGCCATACAGGATAATACCAAACCTGTTGCAGGCGCTACGCGTTTAACCATCACGGTAATGGTTAAATATACTACTACCGTTCAAGGAAATTCAAAGCCTTTTGAACAAAGTTTCACCGCCTTTACCGACTATCAAGCTGGGCAACCCCTGGCCGGTGCTTATCAACAATCATTAAATAAAAAAATAATCGATCAGCTTACAGAAAATATTTTTAACGCTGCATTTGCACAATGGTAGAGGATTTCTACTTTCAATTGTTAACTTAGCAACAACATGGAGCTAACTATCGAAATCAAAAAACAACTAACAGATTTACTTGCAAGGCCGGCAATGGTTTCGGATGCGCATATGGATTTGTTAACCGATTTGATTAAAACTTATCCATTCTACCAGCCCTTGCATTTGCTTTTGGCAAAGGCCAGTCAAGGTACTTCAAATTATGAGCATGCATTAGCAACGGCAAGCCTTTACAATGGCGGAGCTTTAACTTATCAAATGATGTTTAGGCCAGAAACTTTAGTTGAGGCGGATGTGCAGGATAAGGTGAATGATGAGCAGGAAACCTTTGAAGAAATTAGTGAGGTAGCGCCAACTTCGTTTAAGCAGGAAGAAAATGAGGAAGAAGTTTTTGAAGAGATTGCAGAAGTAGATACTTCTTTATTTGTACCAGATGAACTCGCAATCGAGAGCATAGTAGCATCGGATTTCTTTGCCTTTGAGCAAAATTTTAGCACTGAGCAAGCCGACCCGCTTCATAAAGGCGATAGTATTGTAGTTGTTACCCAGCCCGAGGAATATAACCAGGAAGCGGAGGCCCAAAGCACTGTAAGTAAATATGATGATGATAAGCTACCTTATACTTTTTTATGGTGGTTAGCAAAAACGCGTAAAGAGCATGAGCAGATATTTCAACCCTATGTTACCGCTAAGCAACAACAACATTCGGCGCCAATTGGGGAGCTTCAGCACCAATATGTAGAGCACATCTTCCATTTGCAGACTCCTTTTAATGTGGGAGAAGAGGCAAAACGGGGACCTGTCAATCTTCAGGCGCAGCCAAAAGGAACAGCACTTATAGATTCCTTTATTAAAAATGATCCGCAAATTAAGGCTTTAAAGCCTGAACAGATCAATACAGAAAACAAGGCGAAGAAAAGTGCCGAAGATAATTATGACTTGGTTTCGGAAACGCTAGCGTCCATTTACATCGAGCAGATGCTTTATCACAAGGCAATAGATACTTATGAAAAATTAAGTTTGAAATTTCCAGAAAAAAGCCGTTACTTTGCCGACCTTATTCAGTCTTTAGAAAAGAAAATTTAACAACATACTATAGCATGACAACCTTATTGATTATTTTATTAATTATTTTTTGTGTAGCCCTTGGCTTATTTGTACTTATTCAAAACCCTAAAGGTGGCGGTTTAGCAACTGGCGGATCAGGCAGTAATATGTTTGGTGTACAACGTACTGGTGATGTATTGGAAAAAGGAACTTGGGTATTATTAACCATCATTGTAGTTCTTTCGTTAACACTTACTACGATAGGTAAATCTGGTGGTGGCGCAACAGGGGGTACTTCTAAAGTTCAAGAACAACTTGATAAAACGGCTACCCCTTCTCCAATTGGAAGTGCAGCTCCAAGCTCAAGTGCAGTTCCAGCAAAAACTGGCGATACCACAAAAAAATAAAAAGACATTTACCGATTTGTGGAAACACAAGTCTATTAAACTCCCTGGCTTTAGTTAGGGAGTTTTTTTGTTTTAACCAATGCGTAGCTTGCGCACATATCAAGCTTATAAGCGGCTTAGCTTAGGCTACCCTTACTACCGCTCAGACATTTGTTAGACTTTGCTCAGGATATGCTTAGACTCTGTTAGACCTAAAGCCTGAAGAAAGACAGTACTTAGGCCAATACTAGGCAAAGTGCTTCGCAATGAAGATCAGGTTATTCGTCCCCAAGTTTTACACTCCATCCATTGCTTCCCTACATTTTAGTGTAATTGTTAAGACCCTTTGGTCACTTACTTCAACTTGAAAACCTTAGTTAAGTTAGGGAGTTTTTTGTATTGATTAATTTTTATACCTTTAAGAAAACCGAACCAATTTATGAAGAAATTATCTACTCCCCCTCATGTAAAATTCAATTTAAAGTTGACCATGATAGCATTTATGCTTCATTATTGAAACAAGAATTTGTAAAGCCTTCAAAATCTAATGTAGCATCTATACAAACAGATGAAACTTATCTAGGGTTTAAGATTATTACCGACAGCATCAAAGTAATTAAAGATAAGGGACATACGATGTATATTTTTCCAGTAGTACTTTCTAGCAAAAGAGCAGTTTCTTTTCAGAATCTAACGATCGATGAGAGCACCGCCGGAACGATTGCTTTTGTCAACACCTATACCCCCACTAAAAAATGGATTGCAGATTATAAGAAAGGACATCCTGGGAAATTTGAGGGAAATATCAATGTTAAGTATCTGAATTTAAATAATGGCGTTACCTCAACCAATTTACCAACGTCGAATAAGAAAAGCAACCAAAATGTAATAGCGGTAGCACAAACCTGTATCAATACATCTTATTATTTTGAACTTCCTTATACCTGTGGTTCTGGTGAACATTATCCAGGCGACAACAACTGTACCTTAACCGGCGACCTGTCAGCAGGCTATATGTTATTTGAGGCAATTGTTACAGAATGTTTCGATGTTCCGGATCCAATCGGTGGTGGTGGCGGTACAACACCTACTCCCCCACCTGGCTATGAACCTTGTCCCCAGGGCCCAACAGAACCCCCTTTGGTATCCAGTAAAAAACCTAGGGGAAATAAAATAATGATACTTCCGCCGACGGAATGTGATAGTTTAGAACAAGGCAGCCCATTTATAAATCAATTCATCCTAGATTTTCTTTCACAAAAAAAATATCCGAAATTCACTAACTTGATTAAAGAATTAAAGAATAATGTACAAAATGATAAAAAAATATTAGACGCATTAAAAGATTGGAGCGGACTTACAGAAAGCAAGATATTAGAAAAATTAGCGTTTGGAGAAGGCCCTACGATAGTCGTGAAGGATCTAACTGGTAGATATGGGTATTTCGACAGAAACGAAAACCCTAATGTTATAAACATTGACGCAAGTTGGGTTAGAGGTTTGGAAGCTGCAAATTTACTGAGTACTAGACAAGCAACTGCATTCCTCTTAGGGGTTACAGTATTACATGAATTCGTCCATCAAGCCCGTGCTGCTAACAATTTAGACAGAAATTATGAATATGGAAATGCTTTTGAAAAATCTGCATTTGGTTTAGTTATTCATGGAGAGAATGCTGGCAACTATAGTTATATATTCTATGGAAAGAGCAATTAAATTTTACGTTCTAATGTTTTTTTTATACGCCAACTTTACAGTGTGTAAAAACAATGGCAACAAAAATCATATTAATTCAGCTAAAGTATTAGAAACTTCCTTAAACTACATCCTAAACCATCAGCGACTTGTAAAAGAATACCACAATCAGCCCCTACAGATTATAAACTATAAAAGTAACCCTTTTCAAGAGCAAATCGTAGTAAGAGGTACAAGAGCTATTATACTACCAGACACAACAAACAGTTACTTGTTGATGAAAAACATGGACATATTTAAGCCCATACCGATTGTAGAAATAATTACCATTAAAAATGAGGGTGAGAATATTGTTTCTGTGGATTTGATTTTTAGATCAACAGGCCACTCGTTTTTTTTAAGACTAAAAGAAACTAAAAATGAGGAATTTTCAGTTATAAGCATTTCAGAGCAAACAATATAATTTATAACGAACAAAAAAATCAAGATTATTTCAACTTAAAAACTCTCCCTAAAGAGTGAAGATAGAAAGGAATAAAAATTAAATTCGCTGTTAAAAAAGAAACAACAAGGGAATGTTGATATGCAGACCAATATCTAATTTTTCAGAAGCTGGTTATTTTTAATCCTCATAATTATTTGTTTCTGCGTATTCAACAAATTAAAACCAAGAATATTTATAGTATTGATAGTACTTTGCGTTTTGGCTGTTTCCTACCTGTATGCTAAATATTTCTATATGGACGACTATAGCTTAGCCATCTGCAACATTAACAGTTTAAGCTATTTCTTTCATGCTGCTTAAGTGATAATCTGTTTTATTGTTTTCTGAATTTTTAAAAACGCGATCAGTTTAACTTTTTTATAGCAGCCATATCCACTTACCTAATTTCGCGTTAGGGATTGAAGTGAAAAGCCCACAGCGAGGCACGAGCGAGGACTTGCAACGGAAAGCCCGCTTGAGCGCCCAAAAACAGAAAACTCAAAAACTGCGGTCTGCCAGACTGACACCTCCAAATTCACTCCTTAAATCATTAACTGACAGCTAATGTAAATTTGGCAAGCAAAACAGGCTTGGCATAAAAACTGATAAAACAATTATGTCGTATAAAGAACTATGCGAATTAATTCAATTATTAAAACTAAAAATAAAGAGTATTTATGGCTTTGAACTTTAAACCTAATGCAGATAGAGTAGTTGTTGAAGCTGCTGCTGCAGAAGAAAAAACAGCTTCTGGTATTTACATCCCTGATACAGCTAAAGAAAAACCGCAACAGGGTGTTGTTGTTGCCGTTGGTCCAGGTAAATATGCCGACCAAACCGGAAATTTAATCCCACTAAGTGTGAAAGTTGGTGATCAGGTTTTATACAGCAAATATGGTGGTACCGAAGTTACCATCGAAGGTACTGAGTATTTAATCATGAGAGATTCTGATATTTTAGGCACATTATAAAAAAATTCAAACAATAAAAGAAAATGGCAAAACAAGTAAAATATAACGTTGAAGCTAGAGACGCCCTGAAAAGAGGAGTTGATATTTTAGCGAATGCTGTAAAAGTAACTTTAGGTCCAAAAGGACGTAACGTAATTATCGACAAAAAATTCGGTTCACCAGCGATTACAAAAGATGGTGTAACGGTAGCTAAAGAAATAGAATTAAAAGACCCAATCGAAAATATGGGTGCTCAAATGGTTAAAGAAGTTGCTTCAAAGACTGCTGATATTGCAGGTGACGGAACAACAACTGCTACTGTTTTAGCGCAAGCAATTGTTACTGCTGGGATTAAAAATGTTGCTGCTGGCGCAAATCCAATGGATTTAAAACGTGGTATCGACAAAGCTGTTGCAGCTGTAGTAGCTAACTTGCAAGAACAATCGCAAGCAGTTGGCGATGATAACAACAAAATTAAACAAGTAGCATCTATCTCTGCTAATAACGATGAAGTTATTGGTGCTTTAATTGCCGAGGCAATGAAAAAAGTAGGTAAAGATGGTGTAATTACTGTTGAAGAAGCAAAAGGTACAGAAACTGAAGTTAAAACAGTGGAAGGTATGCAATTTGACAGAGGTTATTTATCTCCATACTTTGTAACTAACGCAGATAAAATGGAAGCGGAATTAGAAAGCCCTTACATTTTAATCTATGATAAAAAAATCAGCAACATGAAAGAATTGTTGCCTGTTTTAGAGAAAACTGTACAAACTGGTAAACCATTAGTAATAATCTCTGAAGATTTAGATGGCGAGGCTTTAGCTACTTTAGTAGTAAATAAAATTCGTGGCTCACTGAAAGTTGTTGCTGTTAAAGCTCCAGGTTTCGGCGACAGAAGAAAAGCAATGTTAGAAGATATCGCGATCTTAACAGGCGGTATTGTAATTTCTGAAGAAAGAGGTTATAAATTAGAAAATGCTGACTTAACTTATTTAGGTTCGGCAGAAAAAGTTGTTGTCGACAAAGACAATACCACGGTAATTAATGGCGCTGGCCAGTCGGAAGACATCAAAGCTCGCGTTAACCAAATCAAAGCTCAGATAGAAACTACAACTTCTGATTACGATAAAGAAAAATTACAAGAGCGTTTAGCTAAACTTTCTGGTGGTGTTGCTGTACTTTATGTAGGTGCTGCAAGTGAGGTAGAAATGAAAGAGAAAAAAGACCGTGTGGATGATGCATTACACGCAACTCGCGCTGCGGTTGAAGAAGGTATCGTTGCAGGTGGTGGCGTTGCTTTCATCCGTGCAGTTGAAGCTTTAGCTGGCTTAAAAGGAGTAAACGATGATGAGAATACAGGTATTCAAATCATTCGTCGTGCAATTGAAGAACCATTACGTCAAATTTGCGAAAATGCAGGTATTGAGGGTTCAATTGTAGTACAGAAAGTGAAAGAAGGTAAAGCAGATTATGGTTATAACGCACGTACTGATGCTTATGAGAACTTAATCGGAGCTGGTGTAATTGATCCAACTAAAGTGGGTCGTGTTGCTTTAGAAAATGCAGCATCAATTGCAGCGATGTTATTGACTACAGAAGTTGTTTTGGCTGATGAGCCTGAAGCAGCTGATGCTGGTCACGCACATCCACCAATGGGTGGTGGCGGCATGGGCGGTATGATGTAATTTCTGCTCCCAATATAAAAAATCCCTCAAGACGAAAGTTTTGGGGGATTTTTGTTTTATATCCTAAACAAATTGACCCGCTTTTAACTTATCTTAGATAAAAACCTTATAGGCCTATGCTTTTGTTAATTCAAGAATACCTAGACAGCGCTCATTTTATTACACAAAGTGAAGTGAATAAATTTTTAATGACTACGCTACTATGCGGATTAATTGGAACAGAGAGAGAGTTTAGAGGGAAACAGGCTGGGCTAAAAACGATGATCATGATTGGTTTAGGCTCGACCCTATTCACTGTGTTGTCTATTAAAATTGGATTGGGCAGCCAAGATCGGATAGCTTCCAATATTGTAACTGGAATAGGTTTTTTGGGCGCTGGGGTAATCTTTAAAGAGGAAAATAGGGTTAAAGGACTCACAACGGCTTGTGTAATATGGATCGTAGCTGCGATAGGAATGGCTGTAGGTGGTGGGTACTATGTTCAATCGATTGGAGTTACCGCAGTCGTATTAGCGGCTTTGCTAATTTTTCCCTTTGTAGAAAGTTTCGTGGAACATCATCACACCCAAAGAACTTACCGCATCGTAAAAAAATATGAAAATGAAAGTCTCGACTCTTATGAAGATTATATTAGAACCTCTAGGTTAAAGCTCCATCGTGGCAAGCAAGAACTAGCTGACGGCATTATTACTGGTTCGTGGACTGCAGTAGGAAGCCCAAAAAACCACAAAAAATTTGTAGATAAAATGTTGCGGGATAAAAAGATACTGGAGTTTGATTTTTAGCGCTTATCTATCAAGTGCTTGCCATAAATCTTAAAAACTATCGTAAATTTGTTTATGCCAAATGAACAAATCTCAGTTTTTGATATCTTTAAAATAGGAATAGGCCCTTCAAGTTCTCATACCCTCGGTCCCTGGCGCGCGGCCCAGCAGTTTACAGAATCCCTTAAAAAACAAAACCTGTTGTGCGATGTAGTGCAGGTAAAAATTTTACTTTATGGATCTCTTGCTAAAACCGGAAAAGGACATGGTACAGACATCGCTATTTTGCTCGGCTTGGCGGGTGGAGATCCCGTTACTTTTGACGTAAACCAAATTGATAGCACTATTGAAACGATTAAGCAGACAAAAGAATTGGAGCTAGCTGCAACACAAAAGATTGAGTTCTCTTACACTGACGATTTAATTTTTTTATTTGCCGAGAGCTTACCTTTCCATCCTAATGCGGTAACATTCCAAGCATTTTTAGCCACTGGAAAAGCAGTTTCAGAAACATATTATTCTATTGGCGGTGGATTTGTAGTAAAAGAGGGAGAAAGTGGCAGCGAAAAAGAAACAGTAGATCTTCCTTTTCCAGTAGAAAAAGCGAGTGAACTTTTGCATTGGTGCCTGTCGACTGGCCTAAAGGTGAGTGAAGTTGTGATGGAAAACGAGGCGGCATGGCGACCAGAAAAGGAAACAAAAAAAGGCATCCTGCAGCATTATCAGGTGATGAAAGAATGCATCTATAGAGGCTGCCATACTCCTGGGTTCTTACCAGGTGGGCTGAACGTAGCTCGAAGAGCTGCAGCATTAAACAAAAGACTTTTAGCAGGCAAAACTTATACCGACTACGAAAGTTGGATCGATGCCATTCGAACTGGCGGGAATGGTTTTAATTATATTTTAGATTGGGTAAGTTGTTTCGCCCTAGCGGTAAATGAAGAAAATGCGGCTTTTGGCCGTGTAGTTACCGCACCTACAAATGGAGCGGCGGGAGTAATCCCAGCGGTTTTGCATTATTTTATCGCTTTCTGCGATGGTTATAAAGAAGACAAAATCATCCAGTTTATTGCCTGTGCTTCCGAAATTGGTAGCATCTTTAAAAAGGGGGCTACTATTTCCGCAGCGATGGGCGGATGTCAGGCAGAAATTGGGGTTAGTTCAGCCATGGCTGCAGCAGCATTAACCGAATGCCTGGGAGGTTCTCAGCGCCAGGTTTTAATGGCGGCCGAGATTGCCATGGAGCACCACTTAGGCTTAACCTGCGATCCGATTGGCGGGCTGGTACAGGTTCCGTGTATAGAACGGAATACGATGGGCGCCATAAAAGCCATCACCGCTAGTCAGCTTGCCCTACAAAGCAACCCCGACAAGGCTAAAGTAAGTTTAGATGCTGTGGTAAATACGATGTGGGAAACTGCGCTTGATATGAACTCTAAATATAAGGAAACTTCGGATGGAGGTTTGGCAACAAATATTCCAATTAGCTTACCTGAGTGTTAATGGCAAGCTCAATGCCCATTGCAAGTGCATCTTGCCGGAATAATGCAAGCCATCAGTAGCTACTAAGGATAAATCTGTTGCCGCTTTTCGTGAACCGGGAGTGATATCGGTGTAACTTACCTTTAAAGCAAGGGTCTCTTCCTTATTGATCACATTGTATGCATCAATTTCTTCAGCAATTAGTTTAGTGTCCCTACCACTCCCCTTACCAAATGGTGTTACTCCCCAATCGGGTATGGAAATCACAAATACCTTATTAACATTTCCACCAGCAAAATTGATGGCCGTTTGGAGCAATTCTTTAAACTCCTTTCGATAGGTATCTTTTGAATAACCACGGTATTGGTTATTTACCCCAATTAGTAAGGTAACTATATCAAATTTTTCAGTTAGCTCCTCCGCTTTAATCGCTGCCTGCAGTTCGTCGGTTGTCCACCCCGTTTTAGCAATTATCTTGGGGCTGGCAACATTCATACCTTGCAATTTCAATTGAGCAGCAACCTGATAGGGAAATGATTCGCTCTGTGAAACTGCTTCCCCTATTGTGTACGAATCGCCCAAAGCAAGATATGTTAACGCAGAACTGTCAGTGATTTTTGGTTTCAAAGCATCAAAAGTTTAAAAAGATAATTTATAACCACCACGATGCCGGTTGCAAAATACAACATCTTTAGCAGCTTAGCCTCAATATTCAACTTAAGTAAATACACTGATATTGCCGCAGTAAAGCTCAGCAAAAAAAACAGTGTTGGAGGATAGAGCTCAAAGCTTTTCGCAAAATCCCCCTCTATTAAGGCCCATACAGACCGTTGAAAACCGCAACCAGGACAATCTACTCCTGTAAGCCACTTGACTGGACAAGGCACAAAAAAACTTTTCGCTTCAATAAAAACAAATGACAAAAACACTAACATTTAGGCTAACTAAACCGGTGGATTATTTGGGGGTTGATTATAAGGATTATTTGGATCGAAGGGATTCCCAAAGCCTCGTTTAGCTTCTGCAGCAGATGGACCTATATATCTGGCACTACCAAAACCTAATATTGGCCAAAAGATAAAGCCTAATAACACTAGGCCGACAGTAAAGCCTTCATCTTTGCCAAAACTCTTACTTACCAAATTTAGCAACCAAATGGCAAATACAATATTTACACAGGGGATCAAGCAGAACAATAGCCAGATAGTTGGTTTTCCGACAATCTCGATCATGATATAAGTATTGTAAATTGGGATAAGCGCTGCCCACCCCGGTTTTCCCGCCTTTTCAAAGGCCTTCCACATTCCCGCGATCGCTATTACGATTATCGCTAAGTAAATAATAATGAAAGTGGCACCGATACCCGCCAAAATGCCTGATCCAGCATCTGAATAATCTGAAGAATAGTCCATAATTTGTTTTTAGTCTAGTTTATAAAGTAAAGATAAACTTTATCTTAAAACATCAAAATTTATTAAAGATTAATTATTGTACTTAAGGTTAAGTACTTAGGCTCGCTAAAATTTGAATAATGAACTAAACCAGTTCCATGCTAAAGAGCGAAGCTATATGTCCTTTCAGCTTTGCTTTTACTTCTTCCATGGGCAAAGGCCTTCCTAATTCCCTTTCCATGGAGGTGACATCTTTGTCGTCAATTCCACAAGGCACTATGTTTTTGAAATAGTTTAGGTCGGTATTAACATTAAAAGCGAAACCATGCATGGTTACCCATCTGCTACAGCGAACGCCTAAGGCACAAATTTTCCTCGCTTTATCATTCGCAGCATCCAACCACACCCCTGTAAACCCTTCATATCTCCCAGCTTCAATACCATAGTCTGCCAAGGTTAAAATCACGGCTTCCTCAAGCGTCCGCAAGTATAAATGGATGTCCGTAAAAAAATTATCCAGGTCTAAAATAGGATAGCCAACTATTTGTCCGGGGCCATGATAGGTAATATCGCCCCCCCGATTGATTTTATAGTAGGTAGCCTCTTTCTCTCTAAGCCCTGCTTCATCTAATAATAGATTTTCAGGATGTCCGCTTTTACCTAAGGTATACACATGATGATGCTCGCAAAAAACCAGATAATTAGAAGTCGGAAGTCCAATATTTTCAGTGCGGTTTTTCGTTTTCAAGGCTACAGTACTTGTGAAGATTTCTTCCTGTTTATCCCAGGCTTGCTGATAATCTATTAGCCCCCAATCTATAAATTCCGTTTTCTTGTTCATCTCTTGATTTTCCGCTACTAAGCCACTACATAGCCTAACATATATCCATCATCGGTTTTAAAATAATTTACATCCAGTGCTTTGGTTCCTTCTGGCAACTCGACAACCGCTTGCAAAATGCCTTCGTCTTTTAGTTTAAAGGGTTTGATATGGATATGTTGTTTAAATTCCAATCCTTTCCGCCCATTCCATTTATAAATGGCTTCTTTAGCACACCAGCTTACGTATAACCCATTGGTATTATCGCCAATTTGCTTTTGGGCTAATTCTACATCCGATAAGAACTTATGCTTGATACTTTTTATTTTGTGTTTGATCAACTCAATATCAACTCCCACTTTTTTATTCTTGCTTATAATTACCGCAGCATAGTCGTAGGAGTGGCTCAATGAAATCTGTGTTTCAGAATTTACCAGGTAAGGCTTTCCATGGTCGTCCATTTGGCAATCGATATATTCGGCTGTATTTAACATGGTCCGCAAAAGTAAACGCGTGCTCAACCAGTGCAATGCACGCTTTCCGTTGCTCAACGACGCGATCACATCAAGCTCATGTTGTTTTAATTGCAAGCCAGCAACTAATTGTTCTTCAGTTTCTTCGATCTTCCAAACTGCGAGACTGGTTTGCTCATCAATATTTTTACGATATACTATCGGCATCTCTTATTTAAAAAAGTAATGCAAAAGTATCTTAAAATAATCATAATTTAGACCAAAATACTTAAAAATGATCCTCTCAGATAAACACATCTTACAAGAAATAGATAAAGGAACCATTATTATTGAACCTTTTAAAATAGATTGCCTGGGCACTAACTCCTATGATGTGCATTTAGGCAAATATTTAGCAACCTATAAAGATCGTGTTCTTGACGCTAAGGCACATAACAAAATAGAACACTTTGAAATCCCTAAAGAAGGCTTTGTATTACAACCAGGCACATTGTATTTAGGGGTAACTTTAGAATATACAGAAACACATGCACACGTTCCTTTTCTGGAAGGTAAGAGTAGTACTGGCAGGTTAGGAATCGATATCCATGCCACTGCTGGTAAAGGCGATGTAGGGTTTTGTAATACCTGGACTTTAGAAATTTCTTGCGCACAGCCAGTCCGCATCTATGCCGGCATGCCCATTGGGCAACTTATATATTTTGTTGTTGATGGCGACATTACAAACATGTATAACACTAAAGATAATGCCAAATACAATAATAAAACGACTAAGCCCGTAGAAAGCATGATGTGGAAAAACACCTTTTAATATAATCAACTAATTCTTTAATATTAGCCTTAGGTTTTGTAACTTAAGGCTTTATTATTTACATCCGCATATGAAGACGAGGTTTTTTGCCCTTTGTGTATTACTCATTACTACCCTAGGTGTTTCTGCTTTTGTGGCCGACGACCCATTTGCCGAATTGCTGAAAAGACTAACAGAATTTACTAAAAAGTATCCCCAGGAAAAAGTACACCTACATTTAGATAAGCCCTATTATGCAATTGGTGATGATATTTGGTTCAAGGCTTACGTAACAGATACCAGAACTACTGCGTTAACGACTGTAAGTAAAATCCTTTATGTAGAATTGATTGATGAAAAAGACTCTTTAAAACAACAATTAAAACTCCCACTTTTAAATGGCATTGGCTGGGGTGATTTTAAATTGCCGGATTCGTTGTATGAAGGTAATTATAGAATAAGAGCCTATACCCAACTGATGCGGAATGCAGGGCCAAATTTTTTCTTCGACAAAACCATTAAAATTGGAAACTCATGGGCCAATAAGGTTTTCGTAAAAACCAATTACTTGTTTAGCCAAGAGGGCAATCAAGAAAAGGTTAACAGCACCATTCAATTTACTGATAAAACGGGGAAACCTTTTGGTAACACAGAGGTAAGCTATATAGTTGAACTGAGTGCAAGAACTATCACCAAGGGCAAAGCGACTACAAACGAGCAGGGAGAAATTACCATACCTATTGTAAATACACAACCCAACATTTATAAAACAGGCAAGATAACTGCGACAATTACCTTGGCAGACAAGCAAAAAATCACAAAGCTTATTCCACTCACTACCACCTCTGTTTTAACAGATGTACAGTTTTTTCCTGAAAGTGGAACACTCGTACAAAATCTCCCTAGCAAAATTGCATTTAAAGCAGTAAATGCAAACGGAAAGGGGGAAGACATTAAAGGTGTGATCATGGATAGTGACGGAACTGAGATTACTAGTTTCGAAAGTTCACACTTAGGCATGGGAAGCTTTTTTGTGAGTCCGCAAGCCGGCAAGACTTACCGAGCGAAGGTTAAATTTAAAAACGGTAGCGAAAAAATGTTCAATCTACCAAAAGCAAACGTTAGTGGTTATGTACTAAGCGTAAATAATGCAGATACTGGCAAGGTAAATTTAAAAGTCCTTCTTTCCGATGATTTAATAGGAAAAGGCAGGCTAAACCTGCTTGTGCAACAAAACGGATCGATCTATTTCTCGGTAAAAATTCCTACAGGGAAAAATGTTGCCACGGCATCCCTGCCAAAATCAGAACTTCCATCAGGAATTATAACCATTACACTATTCAATGATGAAAATGCCCCGGTTGCGGAAAGATTGATTTTCCAGAACAATAAGCTCGATAAAATAAACGTAGGTGTTGAGAACCTGAAAGAAGGTTATCAAAAAAGAGAATTAATGAGCCTTAACCTCAGTAGTACAAACACTGGAAAGCCGATTGTTGGAAGCTTTTCTGTTGCAGTAACAAATACTACAGCTATAAAGCCTGACCCGCTTAATGAAACCAATATCTTGACGAGTTTACTATTAACATCTGATTTGAAAGGCTATGTTGAAAATCCCAACTATTACTTTATGGACGCTGATTTAAACACACGTTTGGCTTTAGACCATCTTTTACTCACTCAGGGATGGCGCAAAATAGATTGGAAGGCCGTGGACAACTCTCAACTACCAGTTCATAATTTTCAAGCAGAAACCGAGTTAAAGATTAGTGGAACAGTGACTACCAATAGCGGAAAACCGGTACCTAATGGAAAAGTTTCGCTGTTTTCTTCTTCAGCTGGCATTTTTGCTATTGATACATTAACGGATGCTAAAGGCAGGTTTAATTTTAACAAACTCGAGTTTCCTGACAGTGCAAAATTTGTTATCCAAGCACGAAACGAAAAAGGAAAACGGGATGTGCAGATTACATTGGATATAATCCCGGGACAGTTGATTACCAGCAACAAAAACATTGGAGACATCGAAATAAATGTAAACGAGCAACTAAAAAACTATCTACAAAATAGTGATGATTATTTTAATGAGTTAACCAAGCGGGGAGTACTCAGTAAAACTATCCAACTTAAAAAGGTAGAAATTGTAGGTCAGAAAAAATTAGTTGAGCATTCCAGCAACTTAAATGGCGCAGGCCGTGCAGACGCCATCATTACTGCTAAAGATCTGGAAAATACACCCCAACTTTCTATGTATCTTTCTGGCAGAATAGCCGGTGTAACTGTTCGGAATGGGCAAGCCTATTTACGTCAATCTTCTGGACCAATGAATATTGTTTTAGATGGTATGTCGATGACAGGTTTTTCTTTGGATGACATCAATGTATTCGATATTGAAACCATAGAAGTATTAAAAAACATCGGAAATACGGCTATCTATGGTTCGCAAGGCGGTAACGGCGTTTTAGTGATCACCACAAAGCGTGGCGGTTCATCTTCGGTCTCTACTTACAGTCCAGGTATTATTACCTATTCTCCAAAAGGCTATGCAATTAGCCGTCAATTTTATTCGCCCAAATATGACACTCACCCCGATTCTAGGCCAGACCTCCGTACAACAGTTTATTGGAATCCTAATATTCTTTCGGATGAAAAAGGAAAATTTAAGCTCGAATACTTCAATACTGATGAGCCAGGATTATATAGGATAGTGATAGAAGGAATAGATTTATTGGGTAATCTCGCCCGAGAAACATTCACTTATCAAGTTAATTAAAATTCAGCCTAACACATAACCATCTCTATGAAACAATTGCTTACCTCTCTTTTTTTAACACTAACAGTTATTGTTTGCTCAAGCTTTAAAGCAGAGGAAACGCCCCTCGAAAAATTACTTAAACAGTTAGCTAAAATTACGGAAACCTATCCTCAAGAAAAGGTTCATTTACACGTCGACAAGCCTTATTACGCATTAGGAGAAGATATTTGGATCAAAGCTTACGTAATAACCGCAGAAAAAAACCTGCCCTCGTCTTTAAGCGCAGTGCTGTATGTAGATCTGATCGATCCGCAAAATGAAATCAAAAAAATGACAAAACTTGAGATAGTGAATGGTTTCGCTGATGGCAATATTAACGTGACCGACTCATTATTACCGGGCAATTACCGCATTCGCGCTTATACTAATTACATGCGTAATTACGATGAAGGTTTCTTCTTTCAAAAAACGCTAACTATTGGCAGTGTGATGGATGTAGCTGCAACTGCCCCTAAAACGCAGGAAAATTTAACTTTCGACGTACAATTCTTCCCTGAAGGTGGCTATATGCTACATGGCATTAGAAGCAAAATAGGTGTAAAAGCAGTAAGCAGTGACGGCATGGGGGCAAATTTAACTGGACAAATTGTGAACCAGAACAAAGAAAAAGTGGCCCTATTTACTACCGAGCATGCTGGCATGGGTGTCTTTGCACTTTTGCCTAAACCTGGAGAGAAATATAGGGCAATTGTTACGCTGCCAAACGGGGAGGAAAAATCGTTCAAACTTCCTGATGCACTGGAAAGTGGATTTACATTTGCCATCAATGCCACAAATGAAAATTTTAATGTACGTGTAGGCGCCAGTAAGGATAAAATTAGTGAGGAAGAGATGTTTGTAGTAGCTCAGGCAAATGGAGTAACCTATGCATCTTTTGCATTTAAACCAAATAATCAAAATACCAGTGCAAATATACCCCTCAAAAACTTTCCTACTGGGATCGTCCATTTCACCCTTTTCAATACCAAAAGTGAAGCGATAGCAGAACGATTAGTTTTTGTCAACCACCATGACCAACTAAACATCAATATTGGCAATGCAGGTGCCACTACACGAAGTAAATCAGAACTTGAATTAAAAGTGACTGAAGCAAATGGAAATCCAATCGACGGAAATTTCTCGGTAGCCATTACAGACCTGGGAAAAGTGCCATTTGAGGAAGATGATCAGGTCACTATCCTTTCCAATTTGCTATTAACCTCTGAGCTTAAAGGCTATATTGAGCGGCCTAACTATTACTTCCACAATAGCACTGAAGAAAAGGAACGGCAGTTAGATAACCTTTTGCTCACACAAGGCTGGAGACGATTTATTTGGCAAGATATTGTTTCGGCAAAAGAACCTGAAATTACCTTCAGGCCCGAGCTTACTTTGGAGATTACTGGTAAAGTAACCAATGAATATGGGAAAATCCTACCTAACGCGAGAGTTAGCCTTTTTTCATTAACACGGGGCCTGATTTTAAAACTCGATACCATCACTGATGCGAAAGGAAATTTTGTGTTTGATAGACTGGATCTTCCAGATACCGCCGACTTAATGCTTCAGGCTAAGATTAAGAAAGATTTCAGAGGAATAAACCTAACACTTAATAAAAGTCCGAAAGTAACTGCTGCGCAATTGTTTGGACGCTCTACTAATATTGCCCCCTACTTAGAAAGTACAAAGGAACGATTTGAAGAATTAAGAGGTAGTGGCATCATGTTAAATACGGTAACTATCAGTAAAAAAAGAAATTTAGGTTCGCCTTTAAATGTCAAGAATTCTGCCAATGCAAGTGGGAGTGTAGATTATCTGATCAAGGCTGACCAATTAGAGAAAGAATTTAATATTTATACGGTGTTTTATAAAGTCCCCAGGGTAATTGTAAGAGGCAAGTTTGTTTTTAAAAGTGGTGGTAACAGATCGCTTACCAATAATCCACCAATGTTACTCATTATTGATGGCGTGCAAATTAATCAGGCTGAAATGCCCGATTTTCTAAGTACCATCAACCCCAGGGATGTGGAGGGAATTGAAGTATTGACCAGCGACTACAATACCAGCGTTTTGGGTCCAGATGCATCCGGAGGGGCCATTTATATTACCACGAAAGGCGGTCTGGGAGCAGCGAGCCGTGCCACAAATAACGCTAAAGTAAAGGATGCTGGCTTTAGCGCTAAAAAGGAGTTTTACATACCCAACTATGATGACCCAAAAACCGACAGGCAGATGGCGGACTTAAGAAGTACCATTTACTGGAATCCAACTGTAAAAACAGACGCAGACGGGCTGGCAAAGTTTAGCTTTTTCAATGCCGGAACCCCTGGAACTTATCAAGTTACCATTGAGGGCATGGACGACTTTGGAAACCTCGGAAGAAAAGTTTATACTTACGAAGTAAAATAGCCAAATATGAACACAATAGGAGTTACGATAAAGGATAGACTTGCCATTATTACTTTAAGCAGAGGAAAGTCAAATGCCTTAAACAGAGAAATGATTATTGAATTAACCGACATGTTGAAAAACATAGAAGATGATTCAAATATTGGCGGTGCCATCATAACCGGCAAAGAAAACTTCTTTTCTGCAGGTCTGGATTTAATCGAGCTCTATGCTTATAATGAAGAAGAAGCTAAAAGCTTCTGGCACTTATTTTTAAACTTTGCCGCGAAAATAACTTCCTTTAAAAAACCATTAGTCTGTGCAATAAATGGTCATAGCCCCGCAGGAGGATGCGTTATTGCTTTGGCGTGTGATGCACGTGTAATGAGTGAAGGCAAGTATATTATCGGATTAAATGAAGTAGCCGTAGGTATTATTGTTCCTAATAGCATTTTTAATCTCTACTCATTTTGGATAGGTGAAGCAAACGCAGCGAGAAGCTTGTTGGAAGGCAAATTATTTAATCCAGACGAAGCACTTGTCATAGGTTTAATTGACGAAGTTGTTAAACAGGAAAGTATTTTAACAGCAGCTGAACGTAAAGCTAGAAAATATATGGCTTTTGAAGGAAATACCTGGCAGCAAAGTAAACTTAACATCCGAAAGGACCTTATAGCAATTACTAATGCAGATCAAAGTGCCACGCTGGAGATCATGCTAAAGCAATGGTGGTCGCCCAGTACAAGAGCCATTTTAAAAACAATAATTGACAGTTTGCAACGGAAAAACTAACAACCAAAAACCCAAGAAAATGTACAATCAACCTATGCTAAGAGATGATGCCCTAAAGGGCAAAACAATAGTTGTTACGGGCGGCGGAACTGGTTTAGGTAAAGCCATGGGAACTTATTTTTTAAAATTAGGTGCTAATTTGGTCATTACCAGCAGAAAGCTGGAAGTGTTGCAAAAAACCGCCGGGCAAATGATGGATGATACTGGAGGCCAGGTGTTAGCAGTGCAATGCGATGTGCGTGACTATGCGCAAGTAGAAAATGTATTGGCTCTGGCAATCGCTAAATTTGGCAAAGTTGATGGACTATTAAATAATGCAGCTGGAAATTTTATTTCTCCTACTGAACGCCTTTCTGCCAATGCATTCTCGAGTATTATCGACATTGTATTAAAAGGAACAGTGAATTGCACCTTGGTATTCGGCAAACATTGGATAGCTGCTAAGCAACCGGCAAGTGTGCTGAATATTGTAACTACCTACGCCTTTACAGGCTCTGCCTATGTCGTTCCTTCCGCCTGTGCAAAAGGTGGAGTTTTAGCATTAACCCGTTCATTAGCGGTAGAGTGGGGCAAGTACGGAATTCGCACCAATGCCATTGCACCAGGACCATTCCCGACTAAAGGAGCATGGGATCGATTATTACCTGGAGATTTAGCAGAAAAATTTGACTTTAAAAATCGTGTACCGCTTAAACGTGTAGGTGATAACCAGGAGTTAGCCAATTTAGCGGCTTTCCTAATTAGCGATTTTGCAGGATATATTAATGGAGAAGTAATTACCATAGATGGAGGTGAATGGTTACAAGGTGCTGGACAGATGAATGGCCTTGAGGCTATTCCAAACGAAATGTGGGACATGTTAGCACAAATGACGAGAGCAGCAAAATGAGGTTTACTTGCATTTCCATAGCTTATTGTGTGCTTATAATTTTAGCAACATTAACAGGAAACGCCCAAACTAATCCACTGGTTCAGAAAATAGAAAGTTATCATAAAAATTTCCCCAAAGAAAATCTCTATTTAATCCTAGATAAACCTTACTACAATACAGGAGATACTTTATGGTTTAAAAGTGTGCTATTAAATGCAAACCATTCTGCCAGTACGCGTACTGACAAAATCTATGTAGAACTGTTTAACGATGCCGGAAAGTTTATGGAAACGAGGGTGATCTCTTTAAATAATGGTCTAGGTTATGGAGATTTTGCTTTAAAGAATACTTTGCCGGAAGGAACCTATACCATTAGAGCTTATAGCAATTGGCAACAAAATTTTGGGACAGATTATTTCTTCCAAAAGAGCTTTTATGTAGGTAATATTAACGCCAGCACCTGGTTATTAGATTCTTACCAGAAACTGAACACCAATACGGCAAGAAAAAATCTCGATCTTAAAATAAGAATTACCAATGTAAAAAATGAAGCCGCCGGCTTGCACGACGTGGAGGTATACTTAATGAATGACCAGAAAAGGATCATGCGAGCAGACTTACAAACCTCGTTAACAGGAGTGATAGAAACACAAATCCCACTCGGTGAAGAGAAAATTTCTGGGAACTATAGCTTTTACATTATTGATAAGAAAGATCAAAAAAAGAGAGCCATGCTCCCCATCCTATTGCAAGACATTGACGAGATAGATTTACAGTTTATGCCCGAAGGTGGCCACCTGGTAAATGGTATTTATGGAAGAGTAGGCTTTAAAGCAATTGGTGCTGACGGAAAAGGCAGGGACATCAAATTAAAAGTAGTTGACACAAAGAACGAGGTAGTTGCCGAAGCTTCTACACTGCATAAGGGAATGGGTAGTTTTTATCTTTTGCCAAAAACGGGGGAAAAATATACTGCTCTTTATGCGATTAATGGGATAGAAAAAAAACAAGACCTCCCAATTTCTAATGAAGAAGGAACCGCAATAAGGATAGACCACCTGTCTAAGCCCGACTCGCTATTGATTTACATTAAGGCGAGCGAAAGCAACAGAAAAGACGAACATTATCATTTAGTGGCCCAAGCAGCGGAAGAAAATATCATGACTCTTTCATTTAGCCTTAAAAGTGGTTTTACCAATTTAAAAATTGCCAAAGCTAAGTTCCCCGAAGGTATTATTCATTTCACCTTATTTTCTCCCGAACAATTACCGTTAAATGAACGTCGGGTTTTCATAAATTACAAACATAAAATTAACCTGAACCTTAAAACTGCTCAAGAAAGCTATAACCCCAGAGACAGCATTTCATTTGATATTTTGGCTACAAAAGAAGACGGCTCTCCTTTAAGTGGTACTTTTGCCGTTTCCATTACCGATGACGAACAGATTAAGCAAGAGGCAAATGAAGAGAATATTGGTAGTTACTTCCTGCTACAAGCGAGCCTTAAAGGAAATATAGAAGATCCCGGATGGTATTTTGCAAACGATGAACCCCTCAATTGGTTGGCGCTAGACCACCTTCTGTTAACCCAAGCATGGGTTGGCTATGATTGGGACGATGTATTAAAGCCAGTTAAAACTCCCGAATTCAAGGCAGAAAAAGATAATCTCATAACGGGTAAAGTAACGGGTCTATTCAACAAACCTGCCGCCAATATTAATCTCACTTTACTTTCAATGGGTAAGAGTTTCTTTGTGACAGATACGATTAGTAATGGTGAGGGGAGATTCGTATTCAGGGATCTACCGCTTATCGACAGCGCAGCATATACCATTAAGCTCAAAAATGCAAAGGGCAAAACAGCTGCAGCAACTATTGCAGTTGATGAGTTTAAAGCGGCAAACGATAAGCTAACTATAAATCCGGTTAAACCTTGGTACGTAAATGCTGACAGCACGATGTTAAATTTCTTCAAAAGTGTAGAAAAGCAACGAAAATTAATCGACTCCACGCGAATAAAGCCAGCAGGAAATCAACTAAAAGAGGTGGTGATACTCGGAAATCAGCGAGAAAAGGAATTTGTAGAAAAAACGGCCTGGGATGCGAAATTCTTTAAAAAGATTACTGAAGATGAACTGAAACAAATGCGCAGAAAGACACTGTTAGATCTATTAAAAGAGAAAATACCGAACTTTACCTCAGGCAGTTTTTATGCTGATGGTTGCTTCGGAGAATCTGCACGCCCCAAAAGGCATGATTTTAGCAACTTTTTATTTGGTTCGAGCCTTATTTCCCACGTAATGATCGACAAAATTAATACCCATGTGCTAAATGGCAAGGAGGATAATTATCAAGAAAATACAAACAATATAAGTATAACGGCGAACGATCCCGACATCTTTGCTACTAATAGCTTCATTTTTAGCGCACTAAGTGCCGAAGACATTGTAGATATTACGATATACAAAGGATGTAATAATTATTTCCTAGACATTACTACCCGGAGTGGTAAAGGCCCCTGGATAGCTCCCGCTAAAGGTGTCTATGTGTATAAACCCTTACCTTTATATGTGCCGAGAGAATTTTACAGCCCAAAATACGGTGTGAACCACAATTCTACGATCCCTGACCTGCGTTCAACCATTTTTTGGGATGCCAATGTGGTAACGGATGAAAATGGCAAAGCAAAGCTTTCCTTTTATGCGGCCGACCTGCCCGGGTCGTACACCATAAAAGTAGAAGGGACAGATTTAATGGGAAGGTTTGGATATCAAAAAAGCAAAGTAATTATTGTTGACAAAGGTGAGCCAAAATAACTCATATGAGCAGAAGAATCTTTATTGGTACTATCTTAATCATTTGCATGTGCTATGGCTTAAAAGCACAACAGAAGTTTCCACTGTCTGATAAGATTGAATTTTACCACGCAGGATTTCCTAAGGAGAAACTATATCTGTCTCTGGATAAATCAAACTACAACGCTGGCGATACACTTTATTTTAAAAGTATATTATTGAATGGCAAACATACTACCGATACTGCGCTATCTGGCAAAATATATGTCGAACTATTTAATGATAGCGCCAGGTTAATTGAAAGAAAGGTATTCGCTCTTAATAATGGTTTAGGATTTGGAGATTTTGCACTGAATAAAATATTGAATACCGGCAGTTATACCATAAGGGCCTATAGTAATTGGCAACAGAACTTTGGCGCCGACTACTTTTTTCAAAAAAGCTTCTTCGTGGGCAATGTTAAGGAAAACGCTTGGCTATTGGAAACTGATCAAAAGCTGAATGCTAATGGAAATGGAAGAATACTAGATCTAAATATCAAAATAACAAATATTAACAAACAGCCCGTTGCGCTTCGTGATATAGAGATTTATTTAATGGGTGACCAAAAAAGATTGATACGGGCCGACCGCCAGACTAGCATTGATGGCACAATTGCAGCCACTATACCGTTGTCCGAAAAGGAGCTTAATGGTGCTTATTACTTCTTTATCATTGATAAAACTGACAAAAGCAAAAAACTTACTGTGCCAATATTACTTCATGATTTGAATGGTATCGACCTGCAATATATGCCAGAAGGTGGCGTGATGGTAAATGGAATTTACGGGAAAGTCGCATTTAAAGCGCTTGATACTGATGGTCTGGGACGAGAGATCGAAGGCAGCATTGTAAATAACACAAATGAAGTTGTATCAATTTTCAAATCCATTTATAAGGGGATGGGCAGCTTCTACCTATTGCCTAAAAAAGGAGAAAGATATACTGCCGTTTATAAACAAAATGGAAAAGAAATGCAGCTAGATCTTCCATTGGCAAAAGATAACGGAACCACAATGAGAATAGATCATTTATCCAAACCAGATTCATTACTTATTTATATAAAAGCGAGTGAAAGTAAAAGAAGTGACCAACACTATGAGTTAATTGCACAGGCGGGCGACGAAAATTTAATGGCTCTCTCATTCAGCCTTAAAAATGGGTTCACCAATTTAAAGCTCGCTAAAAATATTTTCCCCGATGGCATAATACATTTTACCCTTTTCTCCCCCGATCAATTGCCGCTGAACGAACGACAAGTATTTATTAATAATAGGCAAAAAATTGAACTTGCATTAAAAACTAATAAATACAGCTATAAACCCAGAGATAGTATTTCACTTGAAATTACATCGACAAAAGAAAATGGATTGCCCCTGAGTGGTGCTTTTTCTATATCGGTTATAGATAACAGCCAAGTTAAAGAAGAGGCATATGAAGAAAATATTGCCAGCTATTTTTTATTGCAAAGTAACCTTAAAGGGAATATAGAAGATCCTAGCTGGTACTTTGCCAACAACGACCCTTTAACCCTAGCTGCATTAGACCATTTGTTATTAACTCAAGGTTGGACAGGCTATAACTGGAATGAGATATTAGAATCGAACCAATTGGTAAAATTCAATGTAGAAAAAGCAAGCACCATCCAAGGCAAAGTTACTGGCTTAATCAAAAAACCTCTATCTAACATTAATTTAACACTTCTTTCTTTAGGTAAAAATTCATTGATGATGACTACAACAAGCGATTTAAAAGGAGAGTTTAGTTTTTTTGATCTCCCCCTTATAGACACAGCGAATTATGTAATCAAAGCAAGCAGAATAAATGGTAAAACTCCCTCATCGAATATCTATGTCGATGAATTCATACCAAGCCTACTGGTTCCAGTAACGAAGTTTATATATCCTTTATATGTTAACGCTAATGACACTACAATTAATTTTTATAGAAATGGCGCCAAAAGGTTAAAACAGGAAGAAAATCGCCTCGCTTCGTTAACCGGAAATTTATTAAAAGAGGTTGAAATTAAAGGATTTAGAAAAGACCTACTCGTGGAAGAGAATTGGGACGCCCGTCCTTTTATATCTATCGGCGAGGAAGAACTCAAAAAAATGCCACGAAAAAAATTACTAGATGTGATGAAAGAAAAATTACCCGGCTTTGCGAGGAGTAGATGGTGGCAGACCTGCGAAACCCCTACGATTGAACATGCTATGGAAGATTTTGTAGTAGGTACCCAACATGTGTCGTGGATAAGAATAGATAAAGCTAAAAATGTAGGTTCTGTACCCAGAGAATTTTTTGAATATTTGTTTGCCGAAGATGTAAAACATATTGAAATTTATAAGGGCTGCGTAAGTTATTACTTAGACATTACTACCAGAACCGGCGATGGAGTAAACGGAGTTTATAAGCCTAATGGTTTATCGGTATATAGACCGCTAGTTATAAACATGAGCAAAGAATTTTACAGCCCAAAATACGGTGTGAACCACAATTCTACGATCCCTGACCTGCGTTCAACCATTTTTTGGGATGCCAATGTGGTAACGGATGAAAATGGCAAAGCAAAGCTTTCCTTTTATGCGGCCGACCTGCCCGGGTCGTACACCATAAAAGTAGAAGGGACAGATTTAATGGGAAGGTTTGGATATCAAAAAAGCAAAGTGATTATTGTTGACAAAGGCGAGCCAAAATAACTAAACTTTGAACAATACTTCTGTTGCTCCAAAACCGAATTTCTCTTTTTGCGCATCCATAAAGGTTCGTACTTGCGGGTGCTTGCTGATCACCTTGTGAATATGGTGCCTTAAAGTTCCATTGCCTACCCCGTGGATAAATACAATCTTCGACATTTGGTGAACAATTGCCGCATCCAGCATTTGCTGAAAATAAGCTAACTGGATATTTACCATTTCTGATTGATCCAAAAACTGATGATCATCCCGCAGTTTCTCTATATGTAAATCTACTTCTACTGGCGGAATAGGAACTTTCATTTCCGCACTTGAACCTCTAAAAAGAGACTCTTTTAACTTTTGAGCATCTATTAAGGGTAAAGGCTCATCTAACCGGATAAGCCAACCATATTTATTAAGTTCGGGAATCAAACTTTTCGAAACACTAAAATCTTTTGCCCGAAATTTTCTAATAAGTAATAACGGCGCTTTTGGCTTTAAATTAGCAGTCGTATAAAACAGAATTTGAAAATTAAATTCAGGCCAGATCTCTAAATCAGCGAGGTTTTCACTGTAAACTTGTGTGCTTGTTTTTGCTTGAACCACGCTTCCAAATTCTCCTTTGTATTTCCCCTTTAAGTCTGTTTTTAAACTTAACAGCAATTGATAGGAACTTCGATTAATAAGGGTAAAATGTACAACTGAACTAGCCTTTTGCGATTCAACAACAGCAATATAAACTCCTTCTTCCACAAATTGTTCATCAACAGGGTTTAAGGAATTGGAAACCACATCAGGTCTTGACACATTAGCTTCATGGCCGTGGACGCTCGTTAAATTACTAACCGCCACGGGAATTTCAAAGCCGTCGGTATCGGTAACACCTAAAGTTTGCGAATCGATAATTCGTGTCACATAACCTTCTCTTTTTTCATCAACAAAACGGACAAAATCACCTAATTTAAATTGCATAGCCAAAGATAAGATTTACCATCGTATTAAAGCGCTTGCCCAGGTAAAACCAGAGCCAAATGCTGCTAAACAAATTAAATCTCCATCTTTTACTTTGCCGGCTTCCCAAGCTTCGCAAAGTGCAAGTGGAACAGATGCAGCGGTAGTATTGCCGTATTTTTGAATATTATTGAATACTTTGTCGTCCGGCAATTTCAACAGCTGCTGCACGTATTGACTAATCCTTAAATTTGCCTGGTGCGGAACCAAAAGATCAATATCTTTCGCAGTTAAATTATTATTTGCTAAAGCTTCATTAATTACTTCTGGAAATTTAACAACCGCTTTTTTGAAAACTGCTGGCCCATCCATATAAGGTAAAGCCGCCCCGCTTTCTAATTGTTCGGTGGTGAGAAATAGTCCTCCCAACTCCTGATCTGGATACCCAGGCTTATCCTTCAGCCATTTGTTGGCATGAGAGCCAGGATAAAACATAGCCAGAATTTCCGCATCCGCACCATCGCTATGCAAATGGGTGCTTAAAATGCCTTGCCCCTCTCTTTCAGCACGCTGTAATACCACCGCCCCCGCGCCATCGCCAAAGATCACCGAAACATTTCTACTCCTTGTTTCGAAATCCATTGCAAAAGAGTGTTTTTCACTTCCAACAACCAGTATATTCTTATACATTCCTGTTTTAATAAATTGATCGGCAACAGAAAGCGCATAAATAAATCCTGAGCATTGATTGCGAATATCCAAAGCCCCTACTTCCTTCATCTTCATTTCTCGCTGCAATAAGACACCACATCCTGGGAAGTAATAATCTGGGCTAAGTGTAGCAAAAATGATAAAGTCAATATCCTGAGGTGTTATTCCCGCCCGTTCAATTGCAATAGTTGCAGCTGCTACTCCCATAGTGGTGGTAGTTTCTTCGAGTCGGTCTGCAAATCTACGTTCCTTAATTCCGGTACGTTCCTGGATCCACGAATCGTTCGTATCCATAAACCTGGACAAATCATCGTTGGTATAAATATTTTTAGGCACATAACTACCAATACCTGCAATTTTGGAACTGTACATAATAACCTGGTTGATTAACAAATATACTTAATTTGCTACAATTTGTTTATTTTTGTACCATGTCTACAGAAACAAAGGAAGAAACATTTACACTGGAAGAAATTTTAACTTCTTTAAAAACAGTTCATCGCCTTATTTTGTGGAATGATGATGTAAATACCTTTGAGCACGTAATATGGTGCATGATGAAATATTTGGATTATTCTGAAGCCCAAGGTGAAAAAATTGCCTGGGAAGTACACAATAAAGGCAAATGTGCTGTTTTGGAAGGGTCTTTCACCGAGATGGAAGTTTATAGAAAAATATTACAACAAGAGGGACTTACCGTTTCTGTTGATTAATCTTCACGAGCATCTAGATAAGTTGTCTCAAAAGTTCTGCTAATTCCCTTTGAGTTTCCTGTGTTTTATCCTTTGCATACCAACCATGCAGCAGTTCTTCAATTTGCACGAAATCTGTATAAGTTGCTTTCCACCCGGCCAATAACACTTGTAACACAGCAGGCCGAGGTCCCCATTTCGGCAAGATCAACTCTTTATCTTCATTTAACACCAAAAGCACTGGGATTGCCCTTCCCCCATTAGTTAAATGCGCATCAATTAACGGGATATTCTGGTCTCTTAAAACTAATCTTAACGAAAATTTCTCCGGCGCTTTCGAAACAATTTCATTAATTACAGGAACAATTTGCGCACCATCTCCACACCAACCTTCTGTGATCACTAAAAAATGATAAGGCTGTTCAATCCTCTCAATTTCAGCTAGTACCTCGTCACTTAAAACCGTTGTTTTTTCTATCCGCTTCATGCGTTGCACATTCAACTTTGTGTAGTGCAACATATCTTCCGAGTTATCTAAACCAGTAGTTTTACCTGCTGCTAAAAGTTCGCCTACTAATTCGCGGAATTGGACATAAGTTAGGCCTTCGTTATCAAAAATATTACCGTAGTTAAGCATAAAATGGCTGTAATAAAATAGTTACGGCTCTTTTTTTAAACCTTCAAGGCCGACCTTTGTCTTCTTTAATAACAAAAGAGAAAAGACAACGAAAAAAGATTAGATGAGACGTATTACTAGCAAAGTTCTATTATTAATTACTATTATTTGTATTACCACTGTAAAACTTTATGCACAGGGCTCTGGTATAGGGAAGATTACCGGAAAAATTGTTGACGCAGAAACCAACGAGGGAATTCCATACGCTTCGGCAATTCTATTAGATAAAAAAACAAAAGCCATTGTAAAAGTAGCACAGTCTGATGTAGACGGTGTTTTTTTATTAGGCGCTTTACAAAAAGGCAGTTATACTTTTAAGGCAAGCTATGTTGGTTTTCAGACAATGGTGAGAGACTCGGTTGCTATAACCGATGCAGTTATGGAAGTAAATTTCGGCTCCATTAAAATGAAAACTGCAAAAGGAAATATTTTAAGCGAAGTAACTATTACTGCTCCAAAAGCAACGATGCAGATGGGGATCGACAAGAAAATATTTTCTGTAGATCAGAGCTTGGTGAGTGAAGGGGGTTCAGCTTCAGACTTATTGCAAAACGTACCGTCGGTACAAACGGACATTGATGGAAACGTAAGTTTGCGAGGCTCATCGGGTGTAAAAGTATTAATTGATGGAAAGCCATCGCTGATTGCAGGAGGGAATATCGCTCAAATCCTTCAATCTATACCTGCTAGCTCAATTGAAAGTGTTGAATTGATTACCAATCCATCAGCAAAATATGACGCTGAAGGTCAATCCGGCATCATCAACATTGTATTGAAAAGGAATAAAAAATTGGGCTTTAATGGCTCTGTAGCATTGACAGCAGGAAACCGAGAGAATTATAACGCAAATACAAGCTTGAGTTTCCAGAATAAAAAAGTAAACCTCTATGGCAATTATAGCTACAGGTATGGCAATAGAATTGGCGGGGGTTATAACAATATACAATATCTAAATCCTGCAATAAATTCCTTGGCTTTTGCTTCTCAGGAAAACGACTCAAAGGATTTAAACAAAGGTCATAACCTTAAAGCAGGTATAGATTACTATGTAGCGGAGAAAAGTGTTATCAGCCTTTCTACCGGCTTAAATTTTAGAAATGGTGATGAAAATGAGTTTCTTAACATCAATCAGCTATACTCCAACCGAAATCCTTTTTCTTTAAGCTACAGGAATAACAACGAACAACAAACGGGGAATAGCTTTGACTTAAACATGGATTTTACACAGAAGTTTAAAAGGCCAAAAGAAGAGTTTACAGCGAGTTTCGGTTTTTCTGAAGGAAATAATGATAATTACCAGATTTACAATACAAATGTTTACAATGTTCAAGGTAACAACACAAATGACATTGATATACAGCGTACGGATCGAGATGGGTTTAATAGAAATTACAATATCCAGTTAGATTATACGCGTCCATTAGGCGAGTTCGGTAAATTAGAAGCGGGCTACCGAAGCCAAGTTCGAATTTCAGAAAGCTCTACCTTTGCAGATCAACTAAGTCCGGCCGGCTCATTTGATTTCAACTATATGCTAAGTAATGAATTCAATAACAAGGATCAAGTTCATGCCGCCTACATCAATTATCAAAACCAGGTTAAAAATTTTGGCTACCAGATCGGCTTCAGAGGAGAAGACTCTAGATTAGATACCAGAATGGGGGCTTACAAAATCAATTCAAACTTAGCCTATACGCCTGGTAAGGTTGCTTACACCAGAATTTACCCTAGTGTATATCTAACTCAAAAACTTAGTGAAGAGCAACAACTTCAACTAAGCTATAGCCGTAGGGTGAACAGGCCAAGAGGTTGGGATACTAATCCGTTTATGGATGTATCAGACCCGTTAAATCATCGTCAGGGCAACCCGAATCTTCAACCTGAAGATGTGCATGCATTTGAGTTAAGCTACAGCCGCTTTTGGAAAAAGTTTTCCGTGATATCTTCGGCCTACATGCGTCGAACTGATGACGTAATCCAAAGAATTAGAACAGAACCGGATGCAAATGGGATAACGATTACAACACCCCAAAATTTAACGCGTAATGTATCGAGCGGGTTGGAGCTGATTGGTAGGTTTGATTTGGTTAAAAAATGGAACTTTACGGCAAATGTTAACTTGTATCAAAGTAAAATTATAGGTGTGCCCGCTTTTGGTATTGTAGAAAATGCTGGATTTAGCTGGAACGCCAACTTAACAAATAACTTTACACTCCCATTAGGCATTACGTTACAAGTTAAGGGAGATTACCGCGCAGCGGAGGTAATGGCTCAAGGAAAAAGAAATGCGATGTATGGCATGGATGCAGGTGCGAAATATGATCTTCCGAATAAAAAATCAAGCATCAGCTTAAATATAAGAGACGTTTTTGGCACTAGAAGGTGGCATATGACTACAACAGGAAATACTTCTACAGTAGATTTTAGTCGACAGATGCAAGGTACCATGGCTAATTTAACCTATTCTTATCGCTTCGGTAAAACTACATTCGGGTTTAAGAAAACTAAGAAACAAGACGACCAAGGTGGCCGTCCAGATGAAGAATCATTTTAAAATTTTTAGCCGTTACTGAGTATTGAAAAAGCTGGTTCCGATTTTTTTAGCCCTTACCTTCTTAAGCTTAATTACCTTAAATGTTGCTGCTTTTGCAGGTAAAGGGATTATTCACGGTAAAGTTGTTGAAGAAGTTGGCGGACTAGTCGTTCCATTTGCCGGAGTTGCACTTTATGAATCGGGCGCTGAGCAAGCTTTATTTACTACGCAAACTGATGAAAATGGTGATTTTAAATTTATCAACCTAAAGCCTGGCTCCTATAAAGTAAAGATCAGTTCTGTTGGATTTTCAATCCTTTTCATTAGTGAAATTCTCCTTACTGAAAAAGATTTCGAGAAAAATCTGGGCACCATTAAGCTCAGCAGTGAAGCCAGCACCCTTACGGAAGTTGTAATCACCGCACAGAAACCCGTAGTAGAGTTTGGAGCAGATATCATTACCTACAATGTTGGATCGTCTATCCTGGCCGAAGGGAGTACCGCTACAGATGTGCTGAAGAATGTACCGATGGTTCAAGTTGATATTGATGGAAACGCGACTATTTCAGGTAAAAGAAGTACACGTGTGTTTATCGATGGGAAGCCGTCTGAGTATATGACTTCCAATATAGCCGACTTGTTAAATGTGTTGCCTTCCGATGCAATTGAAAAAATTGAAGTGATGACCAATCCCCCGTCGAAATACTCGGGTGATGGGGAAGGGATCCTGAATATTGTATTGAAAAAAGGATTTCGAGTTGGTTTCAATGGCAATGTGGGCGTTACTGCAGGTTTGCAGGGAAATACAAACACCAATGTCAATGCCTCTTATAAGGGCAAAGATTATAGCGTTAACGGTGGTGGTGCCTATGGACAAAACGTTGGTAAAAGTGATGGAGAGGTTTATCGGAAAAACATCTTTGCTGATACCACCTTCTACAACAACCAGTTTAACAATAACCGCAATGAAAATGAGCGCAATTTTGTGAGGTTAGGTTTAAATTGGGACATTACCCCTAAGCAAAACCTCCGTTTATCGACTAACTATAATAAAAGTGACAATGAAAACCGCTCCGGAAACGATTTCCATTACATCAACGAAGCGTTAGAAGAGGTCAGGCTTCGCAACCAGCAAAATTTAGGGGCAGGAAATAGCAACAATTTTGTGATCAATGCAGACTATAACCTACAAACGGATACCAGCGGAGGAAAGTTAAGTATGGGGCTAACTTTCAATACGAATTCCAACAATAACTACAGGACTTTTAACCGCAGGTATGCATTCCCTACTAATTTAAATCCAACATTGCAGCAAAACAGCAATGAAACAGAAAACAATGGCTTAACATTTAACCTGGACTACGACAAACCACTTTTTAAGAAAAGAGATCGATTTGAATTTGGATTAGCCTATAATTACCGAAAAAACGACAACGATTTATTAGTAGAGAATTTCAATTTTACTTCTCAGCAGTACATAACCGACGATAAATTAACCAATAGATTCTTCTATAACGAGAACATTCTCGGCGCCTATACAGCCTACAACTATCGTAAAAATGGATGGGGTGCGAAAACAGGTATAAGAGCTGAGCTAACCGATGTAAAGTTCGACCTTTCTACAGGCGAGCGTTATCATGTAAGTCCTTATTTAAGTCTATTTCCAAACATTTCTTTAAATCGTTTTTTCAGAAAGCGATATAATTTCGGCGCTACCTATAGCGTAAGGATAAACAGGCCGCGGGAAAATGCGCTTAACCCCCAGGTGAATAACGCAGATAGTTTAAATATTTCGTACGGAAACCCCGATTTGACGCCCGCTTATACCCATCAAATGGATTTGAGTTTCGGCGCCTTCGGAAATAAATGGTCTTTCACGCCACGCATTTCCTATTCGAGGAGTATGGGCGTAATTGAACGCTACCGCACTGTGAACCAAAGTGGAGTTTCGGAAAGCACTTTTAAAAATGTTGGAGCTAATACAGCTTTCTCCCTGATGCTAAATGGCAATTACCGGCCCACCCAAAAAATTACAACCAATGCTAGCTTTAGTGTATTCCAAACCAAATATACATCGCAATTAAATACTTCGCTAAATAGAGATGGGTTTAGTTTAAGAGCTGTACTGGGACTTTCGATGCAACTACCTTATAAAACCGCCTTTGAATCGAATGTAAATTACGCAAACAGACTTAATGCGCAGGGAAGAAGTCGTGGTTCTGTTAACAGCAGCTTCGGAGCCAGAAAGAACTTTTTTAAAAACACCTTATCGGTTAGGGTAAGTACCAATGATCCATTTGGCAGAAGAAACAATATTATTTTTAACCAGGGCAACAATTTTATCTCTGAAAGCTATTCGACAAATAACTCCAGCAATGTCTCTTTAAGCTTAAGTTATCGTTTCTCGAAAATAAAGTCCACCAAACCTACTGCTCCAGCTCCACCTAAAATATAAGAACTTAGTAAGTCTTATTTCTTATCTTTAGAAATGATTTTCGACCTAAGTAAGACAAATGCAATTGCTAATACTTTCATTGCCGAACTACGAGATGAAAATATTCAAAAAGATCCTATGCGCTTTCGGAAGAACTTGGAACGACTTGGGGCTTTTTTTGCTTACGAAATTAGCAAAACACTATCCTATACAGAAATTAATACACAAACTCCATTAGGCATTGCCAAAAGCAAAGTACTGGCAGCGCAACCCGTTTTGGCAACCATTTTAAGAGCAGGGCTGCCGATGCAAAACGGTTTACTGAGCGTTTTTGACCGGGCAGAATGCGCCTTTATCACAGCTTACCGAAGAACCCAGAAAAATGGTGATTTTACCATCCAAATGGAACATATTTCGGCCCCGGATTTAACAGGCAAAACAGTTATTTTAGCCGATCCAATGCTGGCGACTGGGTTGAGCATGGTGCTCTGTGCCAAAGAATTAATTAACTCATATAACATTAAAAAGCTTCATATCGTATCCGCTATTGCAAGTGCCGAGGGCATAAGACACGTAAAAGCTAACCTACCCAAAGCCGATTTATGGCTAGGTGCGATCGATGAAGAAATGACCAGCAAATCTTATATCGTTCCAGGTTTAGGAGACGCTGGTGATTTAGCTTACGGAAATAAACAATGACCAAACACATTTTTTTCGACCTCGACCATACAATCTGGGATTTTGACCGCAATGCAAAAGAAACACTGCTGGAGCTTTACGAGATCCATCAATTAAAATCATTAGGCCTTCATTCGGCAACAGATTTTATCGACCGCTATACGGAAAACAATCATCAGCTCTGGGCCAAATATCATTTAGGAGAAATTAATAAAGATACCCTTAGAGCTGAAAGATTCAAGAAAACATTTATAGAACTGGGTATAAAACCCGAGCTAGTTCCAAATCAATTTGAAGATGATTATGTAAGGGTTGGGCCTACCAAAACCAATTTATTTGATGGTGCAGAATCTGTATTGGCTTACTTACAGCAAAAATATACCTTGCACATTATTTCCAATGGCTTTAAAGAAACAACATTAACTAAGATGAGGGTTTCGAACCTTAACGGCTATTTTACTAATGTCATTATATCAGAAGATGTAGGGGTAAATAAACCAGATCCAACTATTTTTCAATATGCATTGGCAAAAGCGGAGGCCAAAAAAGAAGAAAGCATCATGATTGGCGACAGTTTAGAAGCCGACATTAGAGGTGCACAAGCTTTTGGGATCACCGCGATCTTTTTCAACCCTTCAAATATTCCCCAGCCCAGCGATGTTAAATGGCAAATCAACCATTTAAACGAATTACTTAACCACTTTTAATTTTTATTCCATGGGAACTGCTAAAATACACAAGTCTATTTTAAAAATTGTTGATGCATATAAAGTTCATTTAGCTACTCAAAGTGAAGAAGAGTTTCAGCTCTTACCCCCAATTGGGGGCTGGTCTTACAGCGAAGTATACGCGCACATTTTCGATTCAAGCCTGCTATCTTTAATGGCAATTCAAAACTGCATAAGTGGGACCGGCAAAACGGAAGCAACAACTTTGGGCGCTAAGGCAGTGCTATTTTTCGGCATGCTGCCTCCCGGAAAAAGATATAAAGTTCCCCCAAAGCTCATGGAACGAGTAAAGAAAATAAACAGGATGACAGCCCAACAATTTATAACAGATTTTGAACTGCAACTAACCAAAATATCTCCGCATCTTAGTAAGGCCAATCCCGCCCTAAAAATTAAACACCCTCGCTTAGGCTATTTGAATGCTAAACAATGGCTGAGATTTATCGAAATACATTTAAATCATCATCTTAAACAATTAAGGCGGATACAAAATAGTTTTGAGTTAGCGGGGTAATTTTATCATCTTTGAATAAATAGCTAATTATATATGAAACGGATATTATATGTATGTTGTGTTTTGAGTTTCGTAGCTTGTAACAACAAAAAGCCGGAAACAACCCAAAATTACCCTAAAACTCCCACTGGATTACAAGGTATTCAGCAGTCTGCAGTAACAACCACTTCGCAAGCTGGCAACACCGGTACACTTAATCCCGTTCATGGTGCACCCGGACATAGATGCGATATCGCCGTAGGCGCACCTTTAAATTCAAAAGCATCTAACATTACACCTGCACCTCAAACAGCTACGCAAGCTGATCCTAAAACTGCTCCTGTCCCTGCAAGTTCGATGGTTAATGAAAAAGGTCAGCGGTTAAACCCTGAACATGGCAAACCCGGACATAAATGTGAAATTCCTGTTGGCGCACCGTTAACTTAATCAATGAAGCTACCAGCTATAAAAGGATTTGATGAAGAAGCATTCTATAAGTATTTAAAGAATACTGGATGGTTAATGTTCGGCAAAATATTAAGCTTGATTGTTGGATTAGCCATCGCCAGATATTTAGGCCCCGCTTCCTTTGGTGATTTAAGTTTTGCCGTGGCTCTTGTAGGCATAACCGGAGCTATTGGAGCCTTAGGGTTAGACACCTTTATTATTCGTGAAATTATAAATGAGCCCAGCAAGAAAGATGAAATTTTAGGCACGTCTTTGTGGATGCGCCTAGCAACCAATGCCTTACTCATACCGGTTACCCTTATAATTTACTTAACTTACCATCATCTTTCTGCCCAGCCAGGCACTACCTTAACCTTGTATGTTGCACTGCTCGCCTGCACTTCGCTATTCCAGTCTTTTAATATTATAGATGCCTATTTCCAGTCGCAGGTAAAATCGAAATATGTTGTTCATGTACAAAATATTTGTTTGGTAATATCCTCCATTATCAAGATTGGTATCCTAATTCTTAAACTGCCCTTACTTTATATTGTATTGGCATTATTTTTTGATGCCTTAATCTTAGCAATAGGCCTTATGATCATTTACCAGCGTAAAGGTGGAAATATAACTAAGTGGACTTTCAGCAAACAACGGGCAATCTCCTTATTAAAAAAATCTTTCCCGCTTATATTATCTGCGGTAATGGTATCGATTTATATGAAAATTGATGCCATTATGCTTAAAACCGTGGGCAGTGTGGCAGTCGGCATTTACAGTGCCGCAGCTAAAATTAGCGAAGCCTGGTATTTCATTCCTGTAGCAATTGTTACTTCAGTTTTCCCGGCGCTTATCAATGCTCGAAAAACAGACATGCAACGCTATCAAAAGCGTTTGATGAATTTATACGATCTGCTAGTCTATATTAGCTTACCAGTAGCCCTTTTCATTAGCGTTTTTGCAAATCAACTTATCCATCTTATTTATGCAGATAAATATGAGGGCGCAGGTATTATGCTATCGATCCATATATGGTCGGGCTTATTTGTATTTCTTGGCAGTGCAAGCTCACAGTATTTACTGGCTGAAGGATACACCAAAATAGCGTTTTATAGAACATTGACAGGAGCAGTAATAAATATCCTTTTAAATGTTTGGCTTATTCCTAAATATGCAGGTACGGGTGCATCGGTAGCCACCTTAATTGCTTGCTTCGTTTCTTGCTTTTATATTCTTTTAATTCCAAAGACCCGCAAACAAGGAATAATGATGTTAAAATCCTTATTTTTGGTTTCATTATTTCAAAAAATAGTTAAACGTTGAGTAAATTCAGAGCATTTGCAACCTTAATAGCAAAGCCAAAAAGGCTTTTATCTCTCTTATCACACGGTCATAAGGGATATCTCAATTCCATTGGCTGGTTTAAGGCTTTCGATAACCAACAAGCGGTAGATGGTGAAGGATTACCTATTCCATGGGTTACCTATTCGTTTATCGACTTTATTAAACCCAGATTAACGAAGGATCTGACGATCTTTGAATATGGTTCTGGAAATTCTACGTTATTTTATGCTAAAAACGTACGTAAAGTAGTATCTGTTGAACATGATGAAGCCTGGTACCAGAAAATTGTTAAAGAAAAGGCCGAAAATGCGGAAATGATTTTTTGTAAATTAGATACCGACGGTGAATACAGTAAGAAAGCATCATCGTTACCTGAGAAATTCGACATCATTATAGTCGACGGCCGCGACCGGGTAAATTGTTGTAAGTATGGAGTTGATGCCTTAACAGAGCAGGGCGTTATCGTATTGGATGATTCAGAAAGGGAAAGCTATAACCAAGCGAGAATATTTTTAACTCAACAAGGATTCAAAGAACTCTCTTTTTCTGGAATATCTCCTGGTTTATTCTATGAAAAAGCAACCTCGGTTTTTTATAAGCCGGCTAACTGCTTAGCTATATAGTATGAATATGTTAAGTGATGAAGTAAAAACCGCTTACGACGATTTTTATACCCATAGCGACACTGCTTGGAGAATGCTGGGCGCCAAGTTTAAAGCTAAAAACCTTTTAGACGTATGTAAAAACATTGAGCCTAAAACAGTATTGGAAGTTGGTGCCGGTGATGGAAGCATTTTACATTACCTCAATGAATGGAACTTTGGCAAAGAACTGTATGCCCTTGAAATTGCACAGAGCGGAGTAGAGCTAATAAAAAAGAGAAATCTGGGCCGCCTTAAAGCTGCACAGACCTTTGATGGGTATAAGATTCCATACCCCGATGATAGTTTTGACCTTATTATTTTAGCCCATGTGTTAGAACACGTAGAACATGAGCGAATTTTAATTCGTGAGCTAAAAAGAGTTGCTAAATATATTGCCATTGAAGTACCACGGGATTATCGCTTTGGTGTCGACAATCGAATGAAACATTTTCTGGATTACGGACATATTAATATGTACACCCCCACTTCATTACGATTTTTATTAAAAAGTGAAGGGCTGGAAGTGATAGCCGATAAGGTTTCGATAACCCAGCCTGAAGTGAATTACTTTAATGAGTTTGTAAATAAGAAATCACCTAAATCCTTCCTTAAAAAACTAAAAATAGCAGCAGAATACTATATAAAAAATAACTTAGGCAATGTTTTAGGAAAGAAGAAAAAAGAACAATTTGCCAACGCTTATACCGTTTTAACTAAAAAATCTGATCAAAACTTACATATCTTTTAGCGACTTACGAAGTCGGCTGTTAACCTTATGCAGAAACTAGCTCCCATAGCCCTTTTCGTTTACAACCGGCCGCAACATACAGCGCGCACGGTTAAATTTCTGCAGCAGAATGAACTAGCCTCAGAAAGCAGATTATTTATATTTTCTGATGGTGCAAGAACTACTGCCGATGAAGAAAAAGTATTGGAAGTACGAAACTTTATACAAAAAATTGATGGCTTTAAATCGGTTACTGTTGTCGAAAGAAAAGAAAACATGGGGCTGGCTAACTCGATCATTGATGGAGTTAGTGAATTAACTAAAACATATGGACAAATTATCGTTTTTGAGGATGACCTGATCTCGTCGCCCTATACTCTCACCTATTTTAATGAAGCATTAAATCTTTACCGAAACGAGGAACGGGTTATGCACATTGGTGCGTACATGTATCCCTTAACCACAAAAAATTTACCGCAAAGTTTCTTTTATAGAGCGGCAACAAGCTGGGGTTGGGCAACGTGGGAACGGGCTTGGGCGCATTTCGAGCCTAACATCGACACCTTGATGAAACAATTCGATAAGCCAAGAAAAGCGGCATTTTCAATAGAACACACGATGAATTTCTGGCGACAAATGCGCCAATTCAAAAAGGGGAAGAACAATAGTTGGGCAATTAGATGGTATGCTTCTATTTTTTTGAAAAATGGCCTAACCTTAAATCCCTCACAATCATTGGTGAATAACATTGGGCATGATGGAACTGGAGTCCATTCAGGCATTAATGATATTTATAATGTCATTATCAATCCCAAACCCATACAAGAATTTCCTACGCTGGTACAAGAAAACACCTTAGCATATAAAGCTATCAAATCATTTCTACAAAACAGAAAAGGCAATATGATGGTGAGGGTTAAGCGTTTTGTAAAAGAAAAATTAGCGCAATATTTTGGCCGCAAATAACTAAATTTAGATCTTATATCAACTGATCATGAAGAAAATCCTTTTAATAATTCTGTTAACTCATTTCTCTGTTGCTTTTGCGCAAAGTCCGCCAAAACCCTATGGTGCGTTACCTAGCGAAAGGCAGTTAGCGTGGCATGATATTGAGATGTATGGTTTGGTGCACTTTACCCCTACAACTTACGAAAATAAAGAGTGGGGTTATGGCGATGCTGATCCCAAGATTTTTAATCCGGTAAACTTTGATGCAGAGCAAATTGTAAAAGCGGCAAAAGATGGCGGCTTAAAAGGATTAGTGTTTGTAGCAAAACACCATGATGGCTTTGCCTTATGGCCTACCAAAACAACAGCCTATAATATTTCTAAAAGTCCTTTTAGAAATGGAAATGGCGATATGGTTAAAGAAATGGAGAAGGCTGCACGAAAATATGGTCTCAAATTTGGGGTATATTGTTCGCCATGGGATAGGAATAACGAAAAATACGGCAGCGCTGATTATCTGGCTCTTTATCAAGCGCAGCTAAAAGAATTGTATAGCAACTACGGTGAACTTTTTATGAGCTGGCATGATGGCGCTAATGGCGGAGATGGTTACTATGGTGGCGCCAGAGAAAAGCGATCAATTGACAATACCACCTATTATGACTGGCAAAACACTTGGCAAATAACCAGGAAGATGCAGCCGATGGCCAACATATTTAGTGATGTAGGTTTAGATGTAAGGTGGGTAGGCAATGAATATGGTTTTGCGGCTGATACAAGCTGGGCAACCTTTACGCCCATGCCTGCTAAAGGACAAAATGTAGCTGTTCCTGGTCAATCCAATTATCCAGATAGTCCGAAAGGAATTAGAGACGGTAAATTTTGGATGCCCGCAGAATGCGATGTGCCGCTAAGAAAAGGGTGGTTCTTTCACGAAAAAGAAAAGCCCAAAAGCCCAGATCAACTATTCGATCTATACTTGAAGAGTGTTGGGCGTGGCGCAGGTTTAGATTTGGGCCTGGCACCCGATACCAGAGGATTGCTTCATGATGATGACGTGGCTTCCCTAAAAGCCTTTGGCGAGAAAGTTAAAAAGACATTTGCGACAAATCTTGCTAAAAACGCTAAAGTAACTGCAAGCAATAGCCGAGGTAAAAATTTTAACCCAAGCTTTATTAACGACAATAATAAAAATACTTATTGGGCAACGACCGATGAAAACAAACAGGGAATAATTACCCTTGAATTTAAAGAACCGGTTACATTTGACATCATCAGTTTACAAGAATACATTCAGCTAGGTCAGCGTATTGATAGTTTTAGCATTGAGGTAATGACAAACGGCGAGTGGAAAGAAGTTGCAGTAGGCGCTAGTATTGGCGCTAAACGACTGATTAAAATGAACGAGCCTATCAACACTTCCAAAGTGAGAATTAAACTAAGCGCTCCGGTTTGTATTACATTAAACGGGTTTGGCCTTTATAAACTACCTATCTAGTCTGATTCCATTCTCAATGCATTCAGTTCCCTAGTTAATTCCCTTATTTCGCGCCGATAGTACTTCGTACTTTCGGCGCATTCTTTATAGAGCAATACCACTATTTTGGACTGGATTTCAACTACTTTGGCATTAAATTCAGCCTGCATACGTTGTTTTTTAGTGAGTTTAAGGGCGAGCATCTTCTTCACTAATAATTCGTTTTCTTTCCACAAATCAATGCCTCTTTCTTGTACAATGGTTAACTTTTTACCAGTTGGCAAATCTGCCGGAAGCTTGAAAATAGTATGATAAGTCTTCCAGTTTTGTTTATATTTTTCTTCAAGCTCAACAAACTCCTTAGTTTGAATCTGGGGGGTGAGTAGCAACACAACCGCAGCAAAAATCAATGTTAAGAAGGCTACAAACGCATATCTTAACTTAAGTGGCAAGGTCCATTTCCACAATTTTTCATTGTACAACAGGTAGCCGATTATAAACCCGGATATTAATCCGCCAACATGGGCAGCGTTATCTACCCCTTCTTTTAAACTGCCGTTAACCAGCATAATAGCCACTACAAAGAGCGTACTAATTAGCAGCGCTTTTGTTGCATTTCTTTCGAAAGCCTTGCTTAATAAGAGCGCCATAAAAGCTCCGAATAACCCCATAATAGCACCAGAAGCACCAACCATGTATCCCGAGTCGTGGTAAGCTGCACTTAATAATCCCCCACATATTCCACTAATCAGATAAGTAGCTATATATTTCCATCTACCTAACTTATGCTCTACCATTAACCCTATATAAACAAGCGCATACATATTAAAAAATATATGTGAAATACCAGCATGCAAAAACTGATAGGTGATTAATCGCCAAAACTGTCCGTTAAAAAGTTGCTCTCTGCTGGTAGCCCCAATATAATAACCGATTTTATCCACTTCTATTGAACGGCCTTTATGGACCAAAAAACTCGCGAATAGCATGAGAAAAATTGTAGAAATAACAAAACAAGCCCCAGTAGTGAGAACCAGAATAGGCGTTACCAGATAATTCTTTTGCGGCAAAAGCAAATAGAATATATTTTTGATCTTGTTCTTAGCCGTTAAAGGCGCTTTTTCAAAATAGTCTTTATCCTGTGTAGCTACAAAATCATGAAACTTTTGCAAGCTATCTTCCCAGACATCTTTTAAATGAAATTCTACATACTCAAATTCATGGAAAAACTTCTCCATGTTAACAGCATTTTTGCCGTAGTCTGTAAACAACATTTGAATGCCTACGCATTCACTCTTAAAGATGGCAAAGTTATTTTCTATTCGGATAGAGATTTCTTCACTATATGATTGAAGAGAGACGGGCGTATAGGCTATAATGCCGCGTTCAGATATATGGCTCAGGCTCCAGCCTAAGTTTTCTATGGCCTGTCGCGCAATAATTAAATACCTATCCTGAGGGAAATCGCCCAAAGGGATAAATTTTTCAATTTTAGGAGAATAGCCAAAGCTTATCGTCATGGTTTAAGGTTTTTTGGCTTCTAAAATTATGTAGGGCGATAATTGTTTCGACTCAAAAGCAAACACCTTCGTAAATAACTTGCCTGTCAACCACATTGACTTTTTGAGCAGTTGTACGCCAATCGATTGCTGTTTTTCATTCTCCAGCCACAAGCTAAACTTTCCAAAATAACGAGCTTGTACAACCGTTAATCCTGCATCAGTACAAATTTTAGCCAATAAAGCAGGATCCATGCAATCGATATTATGCTTATCATAGTTATCCCTGTCAAAGCTTTTCTGAAACCAGCCATTTATAGCTTTAAAATTGGGAAGTGTAATAAATAATGTTCCTCCAGGCTTTACAAAGGCTATATGGCGGTTAATGATATCCGCTGTATCATTAAAATGTTCTATCAAGCCGCAACTAAGTACCAAGTCGTACTGCTTTAATGTTTGATACTTAAATAAATCCGTTTCAATAATCTCAATGGCATCTCTTGTTAATCCATTGGCTTCCAGTAAGGCCTCGGTAATGGGGGGATGCACAAAATAATCTAAAAGGGTAACCTCTAGTTTTTGATACTTCTTTAAAAATACAGCATAATACCCTGGAAAACCGCCTAATTCAATCGCTGTTTTAACCCTATTGCTACTAACAATGTTAGCCAGTTGGCGATGAAATAGATAATTTTTAGGGATGACTACCGACAAATCTGTTTTACTTTCCCAATACTTTACCCAAAAATCTCTGTCGGTTAATAAGTTGTTCATCTGTTTCTTTTAACTTAATTGGTTAACTGCTCTATTTCAAATCTTTCATTATCTCGGCTACAGCTCTTTCCAATTGTGGATCCTTATCACTCAGTCGATCCAAAAATGTGTTCTTCACAAAGATATCGGGTGTTACACCTTCCTTTTCTATGTTTTTGCCATCCATCGTATAACAACCCCAAGATGGTAAGCGGTACGATGAACCGTCTACCAATCCTTTAGCCGAAGTAAAAATAATCCATCGATAGGTTTCCGTTCCGATAATCTTACCCAGTTTTAAATGTTTAAAGCCTGCAGCCGTCATTTCCGCATCACTTAGCGATTGTTCATTAATTAATAGTACAATTGGTTTCACTGCTGGCCCAAAATTGCTTTGAGGAGCCATTTTTCCTCCACGATACTTCCATTGCAAATACGGTCGTTGAGATAAAAATTTCAAAACTGCATCGTGTACATTTCCACCGGTATTGTAACGTAAGTCCAGAATGATCGCATCTTTATTATTCTCTTGTTCAACCATGTCTAATAAAAACCTTTCTAATTCACCTCCACCCATATTTTTCATATACGAATAGGCAATTCGGTCTTTTCCCCATTGAGCTACATTTTCCTTATTTTTCGCAATCCATTCATCGTACAAATTAGTTTTTAAAGCTCCCGAACTTTGAGGATGGACGTTTACATTCACTTCTTTCCCTTTCCGCTTAAAAGTCAAAGTCATTTCACGGTCTAAAGAGGGCTTAGTAAAATAATAGTCACGATCTAAATTTTCATCCACTTTAATGCCATTTACTGCGGTTAGCAAGTCGTCCTTTAAAATTTTATCCCCAGTTAGCGCAGCATTACTTTTAGCTGCTAAACGAGCAACTTTGTAGGGGTTTTCGCTATCAAATATAATCCCTGTTTCATTGGTAACGGCCGTATAGTTCTTGCGCTCCTCTGCTCCGAAACTATTGAAACCCATGTGGGAAGAATTAAGCTCGCCAAGCATATCATTTAATAAAACCCTTAGATCCGCCCTACTATTTAGATACGGCAGGTAGGCTGAATAACGGGTTTTCATCTTCTCCCAGTCTACGCCATGAAACTGCTCGTCATAAAAATTCTCATCTAAACCAACCCAGGTTTCATAAAACATCTGGTTAAATTCTGCATTTAAGTTCCTATTAAATTTATAAGCAAGGTCTACTTTATCCATTTTATTAGCATCGATGTTATACTTATTAAACACCCCTCTATTAAGGGCGTAAAATTTCGCATTAACCTCAATAATCTCAAATCCACCGTCTCCAACCTTTTCTGTTTTATTGTTTTCAAACGGCTCGAGTGTCGTCCGGTAGGTTGCCCCTGCGCCTTCATGGTTAGATTGATAGAAAATATAGGTTTTTTCACCTTTGGCAAAAACAGCCGACAAATATTGCACACCAGACGATGGGCTTACCAATTCAATGCGATCGAGTATTTTTTGTGTGTTAATGGTAATGACAACTGGAGGTTTTGGTGTAGGTTTTACCGCTACCTTTTTCTTCGCCGTGTCTGCTGTTTTCTTTTCAGGGATTACTGGCTTAACCTCTTTGGGTTCTCCTGGTTTGTCTTCCTTAAACAGATCGTCAAATTTATCCGAACGAAAAGGGGAATCATAGTGGTTTAATGCCATTCGATATACGTGCGCATTTTGCATCCCCGTTGGGTAGGAAGGGTTAATCCGGTCACTCGTAAAATAGATATACTTCCCATCTGGCGACCATATCGGACCAGCCTCAGTTACACCTGTGTTAGTGAGGTTTATGGTTTTATTCGATTTGATGTCATGCACCAGAATATCCTGCTCAAAATTGCGGAAAGCAGTAAATAATACATATTGATCATTTGGTGAAAAACTCGGCGTCGAGTTTTGAATAGCCCAAAATTCATCGTTTACAATGACTTTGCTCTCCAACGTTTTCAGATCCAGTAAACGAAGTTCATTTCGACCACTAAGATAAACCGCCAGGGTTTTACTTTTATTGAACGTAATGTTGCCATTATTGCGTTTATCTTTTGTAAGCTGCTTGGCCACACTTTTTCCATCACCCACTAGGGTATACCAATTCTGATAACCATTAAAAGTTTGATTAAATAGAATTGTCTTATTGTCTGCGAGCCATTTAAGCTCCAACGCCCTTTCACCACTATTGCTGATTTTACGGATAAATTTGCCGTCTGCATCACTTACAAAAATTTCTCCCCTTGAGATAAATGCCAATTTCTTCCCATCAGTTGAAACATCAAAGGAAGAAATAGCAGCTTTAACATCATACTCCTGCTCCTTGCTTAAAATTTGGTTTCTACTGGTGTTGATATTTACTTTCTGAGACTTCTTTGTCGCAACATCATAAGTCCATAACTGGTAATCCTTTTCAAAAACAATTAAACTTCCATTTGCAGCAACAAAAGGTCGCTTAACTGAAGATTCGAATTTCGTTAAAGCCGTTTTTTTGCCGTTTGCAAAAGTGTAGAGGTTGTATTCTTCATTCCCTTCGTCGGACACAAAATAGATAACTCCTTTTTGGTCAATGGTTGTCCAAAAATCCTTCCCTATATAATCGGTATATTGTTTGTAGCTTTTTGTTTTTGGATTGTACGACTGTATATCTGGGTTATAAGCTCCTTTATAGTGTTTACGATTGGCGAAATTTCTGCTTTCCCAAGTGTCGTTAAAAAACAACTCTCCGTTAGGAGCTTCCGCAACATGGTGAGTCGTATTAAAATAATTATCGAACAACCTTACCGCAGTACCACCATTAATACCAACTTTATAACTCGAAAAGGAATTATACCTTGAAGAGGTAAAATAAATAGTTTTGGAATCCCAGCTCCAGTTATCTACTTCATCTGTTCCATCGTTAAACGTTAATTGCTTAATATCTCCCCCTGCCATAGGAACAATATAAATATCGTTATTGCTAAACTGGCTTGAGCTAAAGGCTAACCATTTACCATCTGGCGATACTTTTGGATTAATTTCATCTCCTTGCATAGCCGTTAACCGTGAGGCCTGACCTCCTTTTGATGGAACTTTCCAAATATCTCCATCATAAGTAAACACAATTTCCTGTGCATCTGGCGTAAGCGATGGATAAGCTGCAAAATAAGTTTGCCCAAGGACAATAGATGGGCATAAAAAAGCCCATGCTGTGAGTACGTTAAATAGATTCTTCTTCATAATTTGTTTTAAAGAGATGAATTGTAGGGTGAAAATACATATTTTTGATTAATTGAAAGTAATACACCTAAATACCTATGATGGAAACGGCGGCGCTGGAAGAGCTTGCTTACGTTTAAGTAATGCCTTACGCGATAACGAAACTGATTCCAGTGTATTAGTTTATTACAAATTTGGGCAAAATCCGAACATTATAAATCTAAGTAAAGGCTTTTTTGCCAAAGCAAGAGCCATCATTAACATCATGGCTGAACGGTATTTGGCTAAAATTTTTGTTAAGGCCCTTAAAACTCCGTTTTCTTTACAATGGTTTGGGAAAGCACTGCATCACAATAAGCTTTTAAAAGAAGCCGACATAATCCATTTACATTGGATAAACCATGGTTTCCTATCTCCCAAGCTTTTAGCTTCGCTAGACGAATTGGAAAAACCAATTGTTTGGACATTTCATGACAGCAACGCCTTTACCGGAGGTTGCCATGTAAGATATAGCTGCGAAAATTTCCATCAACAATGTGGCAACTGCCCACTTTTGAGATTTAGTGGCAAGAACGATCTATCACATCTTAACTGGACAAAAAAACAAAAAGCTTATTCAAAGCTAAACTTCCATGTAGTGGCACCGAGTAAATGGATGGCAGCTTCTGTTAAACAAAGCAGCTTATTGGGAATCCGGAATATCTCCGTTATCCCGAATACCATCGAAACAGACATTTTCAAACCCTATGTAAAAACTGAAGCAAAAAAGATCTTAAAAATTACTGCAGATAAATTTGTGATCATGAGCGGTTTCATGCCCTCAAAGAACGACAAACACAAAGGCACACAATATTTAATTGAAGCTTTAAATGAACTTTCTTCACGCAGTGAAATAGATCGGCATAAGATAGAATTGGTGATTTTTGGCAACAAAGACTCCGAGAACATGCCCATATTTCCCTTTAAAACCACCTATCTAGGAACCATTCATAAAGATGATCATTTAGCGAAATGCTATTCTGCTGCTGATGCATTTATTTTACCTTCCTTAGAAGATAATTTACCAAATACCGTAATGGAAAGTTTAGCCTGTGCCACTCCCGTTATTGCATTTAAAACTGGTGGCATCCCCGACATGGTGAAGCATTTAGAAAATGGTTATTTAGCAGATTATCAATCTGCCAGCGACCTTGCAGATGGCATAGAATGGTTGTATCTGCATGAAGATAGAGAATCGCTACAAAAAGAAGCTAGAAGAACTATCTTAATGAATTTTTCGCCCTCGGTAATTGCTGATAAACACCTGGCATTATACAAAACCTTAATTAACGCTCAACCCAAATAAAATGAAACCGAAACTGAGTGTAATTACGATTGTTTATAACAATGTAAAAGATATTGAACGTACAATGTTGTCGGTATTAAACCAAACTTATAGCAATATAGAATACATTGTAGTAGATGGCTCCTCAACAGATGGGACAAAAGAAATTATTGAACGCTATCGAAATCGTTTAGCTCATTTTATTTCGGAAAAAGACAAAGGGATATATGATGCGATGAATAAAGGCCTGGCCTTGGCTACTGGAAACTATGTTCTATTTATGAATTCTGGGGATGAGATTTATGCCCCAGAAACAGTTACCGAAGTTTTTGCTTCAGCACCATCTGGAGATATCTATTATGGAGAAACTGAGATGTTCGATGAAAACTGGAAGAGCTTAGGTCAGCGAAGACATAGCGCCCCGGAGCACTTTGACTGGCATAGTTTTAAATTTGGAATGAATATTAGTCACCAAGCCATTTATATTAAACGCAGTTTAACAGAACCATTTAACCTGGCTTACAAATACAGCTCAGATATTGATTGGATCTTAAAAGCTGCAAAGAACTCATCTAATATTGTAAATACCCATCAATATGTGGCCAAATATCTAGTTGGCGGAATTTCTAAGAAAAAACATTGGGCAAGCCTTAAAGAAAGGTTCAAAATTTTGAGCCATTATTATGGTTTTATACCCAATGTGATTAACCACGTGTTTATCGCTTTAAACCTTGCTCAATATTTTATCAGGCATCGCAAAACAAACGATTAACATAGCAGGGCCATCGGAAAAATCCAAAATTTCAAAACAATAAGTTCTAAATAACTATTTAATAGCTATAAATATTAAATAATATGGGACAGTTAAGTAATCGTAGAATTGCAATTTTATCGGAAAGTGGTTTCGAAGAGGTTGAATTAACAGAACCACTCAAGCGTTTGAAAGAAGAAGGTGCTACAGTTGATGTCATCTCTTCCAAAAAAGGAAAAATCAAAGCCTGGAGCCATGATCATTGGTCTATTGAGATTAATGTTGATCAATCTATAGCCGAAGCTAAAGCCGATGACTATGATGGATTAGTTTTACCGGGAGGTGTGATAAACCCAGATCAGCTTCGGGTTAATGAGGATGCTATCGCCTTCGTGAAAGCATTTTTTGAAGCTGAAAAACCAGTGGCCGCTATTTGTCACGGTCCCCAAACATTGATTAATGCTGACGTTGTAAAAGGAAGAAGAATGACTTCAGTAAAAAATATCTCGCAAGACTTAATTAATGCAGGTGCTCAATGGTTGGATGAAGAGGTTGTGGTGGACGAAGGTTTAGTAACCAGTCGAACACCAAAAGATCTACCCGCCTTTAACGACAAATTGGTGGAAGAATTTGCTGAAGGAGTACATGCTGGTCAGCATAGATAAATAATAATTTATTTTGCTTTATTTACCACTGGCGCTTTATAAGTTGGGTCATTTTGCCTAAATCTGGCAAAGATTTTTGCTAGCTCTATATCGGTAAGCTTTGTGGTAAGTTTTAATGCCCTTACAAAAGCATCAACCTCATCTTTTGAAGCAGGACAACCAATGATGTTTTTCCCTTTGACCTCCATACCCACGCCTTCAGGCCTTAAATGTGAGTCGACCAACAATTTGCCGTCTGCATCAAATATAAACCATAATGGAATGCCAAACCCCTCGCTATTGTATTTTTTCATCAAATCTGCAGCCCCTGGGTTTTCTAGGTTTTCCTTTCCTTTTGATTCCATTACGATCAATTGTCGCATTACAAAACTCTTATCAAATAAAGGTTTCATATCGGGTTCATTCATACTGGCATCCATTTTATGGCACCAACCGCACCAGGAAGCACTGAATTTAATAAATACTTTCTTTTTTTGAGCTTTCGCTTCTTTCATAGCTTCTTTAATCACTTCATCAGCTGATGGAGGCGTAGTTTGTGCGCTTGCAGTATGCAATGTAAACACAGTAATGACTGCGAATAATAGATTTTTCAAGTTCATCGGTATTTATTTAAGTTTTAATCTTGCTAAATAACTCCTACTAATTTAATAAATAGTTATGACATAGGAAAGCTTCTTAACAAATTGATACCCTTGCTACCCTTAAAGGGAAATAGACACGTATTTAACAGGGAGTTAACACGGGATTTATAGGGATATTTCCCTGTTAACTCCCTGTTAGGTCCCTGCTAACTCCCTGTTAACCCCCTGTTAACTGTACTTCGGTCTTAAATATGGTACTCTTCTGATCTTACCGCGACCTCAAAGATTTTATTGCGATATAATCCTACCGCAGCCGACACAAAAAAGCCTGTAAATTTTCATTTACAGGCTTCCTATTTTTATGCGCTTATAAGCGTATGGTATTATGATTGGAAAATCTTTCCTTTTACTTTACGTTCTTGCTCAGTTAAGAAAATTTTACGTAAACGCATTCCAACCGGCGTAACCTCAATATATTCATCGGCTTGGATATATTCCATTGCTTCTTCTAAAGAGAATTTAATAGCTGGCGCAATACGCGTATTATCGTCGGTACCAGATGCACGCATGTTAGTTAATGCTTTTCCTTTCACAATGTTTATCACTAAATCATTGTCGCGGATATGCTCACCTAAAATTTGTCCCTCATAAATATCTACACCTGGATCAACGAAGAAACGTCCTCTATCTTGTAGCTTATCGATAGAGTAAGCAGTGGTCATTCCCTTATCCATGGAAATCAATACCCCGTTCAATCGGCCTGGAATATTTCCTTTCCAAGGTTCATAAGCTTTGAAGCGGTGTGCCATGATGGCTTCCCCTGCAGTGGCGGTTAACACGTTATTACGTAAACCTATGATACCACGTGCTGGAATTTCGAACTCCAAGTGTTGCAAGTCGCCTTTTGGCTCCATGATTAACAATTCACCTTTACGCTGCGTCACCAATTCAATTACCTTTCCGGCAACCTCAGCAGGAACATCAACGATCAAAGTTTCAATCGGTTCGTGTTTTTTACCATCAATTTCCTTTACAATTACTTGAGGCTGACCCACCTGAAGTTCATAGCCTTCGCGACGCATGGTTTCGATTAATACTGATAAATGGAGGATACCACGACCATATACTAACCACGAATCTGCACCTTCAGTCTCAACAACTTTCAAGGCCAGGTTTTTCTCCATTTCCTTCATTAAACGATCTTTGATACGTTGTGAGGTAACCAATTTACCTTCCTTACCAAAGAATGGTGAGTTGTTAATGGTGAACAACATATTCATCGTTGGTTCGTCAATCTTGATTACTGGTAATTGCTCTGGCGCTTCAAAATCGGCAATTGTATCGCCAATATCAAAACCTTCAATACCTACAACGGCACAAATGTCTCCAGATTTAACTTCAGTCGCTCTAATCTTTCCTAAACCTTCGAATGTATATAATTCTTTAACTCTTGATTTAACTAATTTCCCATCGCGTTTAATCAACGTTACGGGTTGATTTTCCTTAATGCTACCTCTATGTACGCGACCAACAGCGATACGTCCTACAAAAGAGGAATAATCCAATGAAGTAATCTGCATTTGCAGAGTACCATCATTTGTTGGAGCTGGCGGGATAGTCGACACAACTGTATCTAATAAAGCGAAGATATCAGTTGTTGGTTTTTGCCAGTCTGTACTCATCCAGCCTTGTTTAGAAGAACCATAAATTACTGGAAAATCTAATTGGTCTTCTGTTGCTTCCAAATTAAAGAACAACTCGAAGATCTGCTCATACACCTCTTCTGGACGGCAATTTTCTTTATCAACTTTATTTACAACCACAATAGGTTTCAAACCTAGTGATAAGGCTTTCTGCGTTACAAAACGAGTTTGAGGCATTGCACCTTCAAATGCGTCGCATAGTAACAATACACCATCTGCCATTTTCAATACACGCTCTACCTCGCCGCCAAAATCCGCGTGACCAGGGGTGTCAATAATGTTGATTTTCACGTCTTTGTATTGTACTGAAACGTTTTTAGACACAATCGTAATTCCACGCTCGCGCTCTAAATCGTTGTTATCCAATATCAAATCTCCTGTTTGTTCGTTGTCACGAAAAATTGAACAAGAGTGTAAAATTTTATCAACCAATGTAGTTTTACCGTGGTCAACGTGTGCTATAATAGCTATATTTCTAATCTTTTGCATAAAATGCGCCTGTAATTTGGCGCAAAGATAAGGTTTTTTATTGGCTTTTTAAGGGATTTGCCTGCTAATTATATCTTTATTTTTTTGTTAGATTGTGATAGTCAACCGCTTGGATCAGCAAGCTTTAAAATTTAAGCCCACACTGATTGCAATAATTTGCATCATCTGGATTATCGTGATTACATACTTCACATATCTTATCGGCAGACTTATTTTTAGCAAGCTCCACCGTAATGATTCCCGTAGGGACGGCGATAATGGCGTACCCCATGATCATGGCGATAGAGGATAAAAATTTTCCCAGTACAGTTTGTGGCACCACATCTCCAAAACCTACAGTGGTTACGGTAACAATTGCCCAATAAATACTCTGTGGGATACTAGTAAAGCCGTTTTCTCCCCCTTCAATCACATACATTAATGTACCTAATAAAACCATGATAGAGACAACGACCATTAAAAACACCCCAATTTTGTGACTGCTGCCCCTTATAGCCAACAAGAGTTTTTGCGCTTCTCTATTAAATCGAACTAGTTTCAGGATTCTGAACACACGCAACAACCTGAAAATTCGGATAGCTAGTAGGTAGTGGAACCCGAAATCTATTAATTCTAAGTAGCTTGGTAAAATAGACAGCAGATCTATCAAGCCCCAAAAGCTGAGAATATATCGAAAGGGGGTGCGACTGCTCCATATCCGCACTATGTATTCTATGGTGAAAAGGATCGTGATAGTCCATTCGATATAGGAAAAGACGCTCATAAAGCGCACTTGCAAAGAAGGTACGCTTTCTAACATAACAACGATAACGCTGATCAATATGATCCATAATAGGACCACATCAAACAATTTACTTGGCCCCGTATCATGCCCGAAGATTATTCGATTTACTTTATCCCTGATCATACCCAGGTAAATATAAGAAAAGATTTATACCTATAAAATCGTTGTTTTCGTAAAAGCCCATTCTAAAAATTTAGGCATAGCTTTGGCCCAGGTTGGGATATCGTGTTTACCTCCAACCATTTCAAAATAGAAAATATCATTCGGTCTTTGATATCCTTTTTTCATGAGCTCTTTTACGACGTCAATGGTATCATCAATCGAATCGATAATGAAGTTGTGGTTACGGTCTGCCAACTCATCTTCTGTGCCCGTCATTAGCCAAAATTTTAAGGAAGGTTTTCGCTTCGTCTCACGGATCATTTCATGTAAAATGCGATCATCATCGGTATAGCCGTCTTTCAGGTCTTTCTTTCTCCACCAAAAAGAGCCAGAAAACACGCCTACGGCATCAAAATAATTGTCGTTGTTCCATGCAATATCAAAGGCAGTTACCCCCCCTAATGAAAATCCAGCAAAAGCACGTTTACCATTAATCGTTAAATCTACCTCACGTTGTATGTATGGAATGAGTTCTTTAATGACAAAGTCTCCGTATAGATTGGCCTTAAGCCCTCTTTTTTTAAAATCTGGCCGGTTAGCTACCCCATATTCCATTAACCTGCCTTCAGACGCCTGGATTCCAACTACGACTGTTGGTTCAATTTTCCAGGTTTCATACAAATGGCTTAAAGTATCTTCCAAGTCCATCTGCGCTAGATCTTGCCCGTCATTTAGCAGTAGTAAATTAACCCGCTCGTTACCCAATAAGTTATCAGGACTGTAAATTTCGATATCAACAGTACGTTTTAAAAAATCAGATTTTATTTGATGGCTTGTTTTAATAATGGTAGGTAATAACGTTGTATACATTTTATATCGCTTGCTCACTAATCTGGCTCAAAGGTACAAATCTTATCATAAATAGAAAGCTTGCGATGGGAAATGGACTGAACGCCCGAAGGGAACCAATAAAATCGGTTAATTCTTTGGAGTTTGGATTAGATTTTTTATATCTTAAAGCATCTAAATTTATAACTATGAGTGAAGAACTAAAAGAATGGTATAGTCCGAATTTAAGCAGGGATATCAAAACATTAATTTTTGGGCATAGCGGCTATCCTATTGTACTTTTTCCAACAAGCATGGGTAGTTATTTTGAGAATAAAGATTTCAAATTAATCGATTCTGTTCAACATTTCGTTGATAGTGGGAAAGTGAAGATCTATTGTGTGGATAGTATAGATAAGTTTAGTTGGTACAATAAAGAAATTCACCCCGCCGATCGCGTTAAAAATCATATTTGGTATGATAAATTCTTACTGGAAGAGCTTGTACCTCTTGCAAAGAACGAAACGGGACATCAAAAAGTGATTACCGCCGGATGCAGTTTTGGAGGTTATCATGCCGCTAATTTTGCTTTTCGCCACCCTTGGGCAGTAAGCCACTTGTTTAGCATGAGTGGAGCCTTTGATATCACCGGGCAGCTAGATGGCTTTTACAACGACGATACTTTTTTTAACAATCCTGTTGATTTTCTTCCCAATGATATGAACCCTGAACTTTGGCAGATGAAAATTGTGCTGGGAACGGCTGATCATGACATGTGTAAAGGCGATAACGAGAGGCTATCAGGCATATTACATCAAAAAAATATCAACCATTGGTTAGATATTAGACCGAATGCAGACCATGATTGGCCATTATGGCGAAATATGTTTCCAGATTACCTAGCACAACTTTAATCATTAACCCTTAAAACATTTAACAATATACCCATGAAGAAAATAGGAATATTATTTGGACAAGAGCGCTCGTTTCCAGAGGCTGTGATTGCAAGAATTAATGAGAAAGCTGAGAAAGGCATTACTGCTGAGGTAGTAAAAATCGATAAAATATTCCAGAACTCAGCCCTTGATTATGCAGTTATTATTGATCGCATTTCTCAGGACGTACCATTTTATCGTGCATCGTTAAAAAATGCAGCCATCACCGGAACAGCGGTGATTAATAACCCATTTTGGTGGAGCGCGGATGAAAAATTCTTTAACAATGCGCTTGCGGAACAAATTGGTGTACCCGTTCCTAAAACTGCATTAATTCCATCCAGGCAGCATCCTACGGGAACAACGGGTGAATCTTTTTCGAACTTAACGATGCCTTTAGATTGGGATTCTATTTTTGAATATACAGGCTTTCCTGCTTATATGAAACCTTTTGATGGCGGAGGATGGAAAGACGTTTATAAATTGCATGATAAAGAGGATTTTTTCGACAAGCATAGTGGAACCGGGCAATTGGTAATGCTATTACAAGAAGAAATCATTTTTGAAGAATATTTTAGATGCTATTGTATTGGGGGAAAATATGTTCGTATTATGCAGTACGAACCTCGAAACCCACATCATTTACGCTATGAAGTCGGCAAATCGCCATCTAGCGAGAAATTATTGAAAACAATTGAAGAATACACCCTGAAACTGTGTAATTATTTAGGTTACGATTTTAATACCGTGGAATTTGCGGTAAGAGATGGAGTGCCTATTGCGATTGATTTCTGTAATCCTGCCCCAGATGCAGATTTAAAAAGCGTAGGTCCGGAAAATTTCGAATGGGTAGTAGAAACTACTGCCAATTATGCTATTGAAAGGGCGAAAGCTCAAAAAACTGGTCAGGATAATTTAACCTGGGGTAAATATATAAAGGCTTCGGCTGCTGGCTTGCCACTAACAGAAAAAACATTACTTAAAAAACCAAAAGCTACGCCAAAGATTAAAAAAGCAACAACACCAAAAAAATAATTACGCTTTACATAATGTACGAAGATGATAAATGAATTTACCCTCGGTATTGAAGAGGAATATATGGTTGTTGACCCTGTAACCCGGGAGTTAACTTCGCATGATCAGAAAATAGTGGAATCAGCACAGAAAATTCACAAAGATCAGGTGAAGGCAGAAATGCACCAAGCGGTTGTAGAAGTTGGAACTGGTATTTGTCATAATACCGAGCAGGCGAGAAAGGAAATTTCGCAGTTGCGCTATACTGTTTCACAGTTGGCAGGTGAGCAAGGCTTAAGAATCGGCGCGGCTGGAACCCATCCCTTTTCACACTGGGAAAAACAATTAATTACCGAACATCCTCGTTACAGTGAAATAGTGAACGAACTTCAGGAAGCAGCCAGATCCAACTTGATTTTTGGCTTACATGTACATGTAGGTTTCCAATCGCGCGAGCTGGCTATCCACATTGCTAATCAAGTACGGTATTTTTTACCCCATGTTTTTGCCCTTTCAACGAATTCGCCCTTTTGGGAAAGCCGCAATACCGGCTATAAATCATTTCGGACAAAGATTTTTGATAAATTTCCACGAACCGGCATTCCTGATATTTTTAATAGCATTGAAGACTATGACAATTATGTAAAATTGCTCATTAAAACAAATTGCATGGATAATGCCAAAAAAATATGGTGGGATATTAGAGTGCATCCATTTTTTGACACGGTAGAATTTCGGATTTGCGATTGCCCTATGCTAATTGATGAAACAATGGCATTCACAGCATTATTTCAAGCTTTATGTGCAAAACTATATAAGTTACGTTTGCAAAATATGGAATTCATTAGCTATTCGAGGGCATTGATTAATGAAAACAAATGGCGCGCTGCCCGTTACGGTATTGATGGGAATTTAATTGATTTCGGTAAAGAAATGGAGGTAAATTGTCGCAATTTAATTTTGGAACTTTTAGATTTTGTAGATGATGTAGTAGATGATCTGGGGAGTAGAAACGACATTAATTATGTTCATAAGATTTTGCAAAATGGTACTGGTGCCGACCGTCAGCTTGCAGTTTACGAGAAAACTGGTAGCTTTGAATCGGTTGTAGACTACATTACAACCCAAACATTAATAGGAGCAGGGTAATAAATGAGCGAGCAAAAAAATATCAAGGTAGCTGTGATAGACATGAACAATGGCAGCCCTAATCAAGGAATGAGGGGGATAAAGGAAATTTTACAAAAATACCCGCTCGACTTAACTTATGATATTTTTGATATTAGACAAAAAGGCGAAGTGCCAGGTTTAGATTACGATATTTTTATTTCAAGTGGCGGACCTGGTAGTCCATTTGATGGGGTAGACTCAAAATGGGAGCATGATTTTTTTAATTTGTTAACTGAAATTGAAAACTTTAATGCGCATAATGAGGTTAAAAAATATGCTTTTTTAATCTGCCATTCTTTTCAGTTAGCTTGTCGCAAGTATGGTTTAGGTAAAGTCACCAAACGGAAATCGAATGCTTTTGGCATTTTCCCTATCAGTTTAACGGAAGATGGTGAACAGGAAACTATTTTCAAGGGTCTTCCAAATCCTTTTTATTCGGTAGATAGTAGAGATTGGCAGGTTATCCAGCCTAAATTGCATAATTTTACTGAGAGGGGGGCGAAAATTTTAGCGATTGAAAAAGAACGCCCGCATGTTGCACTAGAGCGCTGTGTAATGGCTATTCGTTTTTCCGACCAGATAATTGGAACCCAGTTTCATCCGGAAGCAGACCCTATTGGAATGAAAATGTATTTACTCCAGGATGAAAAAAAAGCTGCCATTATTAAAAACCATGGAAGTGACAAATATCTGGATATGCTAAATAGTTTGGACGACCTTAGCCGGATCACTTTAACACAAAGTGTAATCCTACCTAATTTCCTGGATCAAGCTATTCACACTTTACAGGAAGTTTAATATATACAACCTCTTTAGCGCAAAGGAGTGCGAAGAAACTCAAAGATATGATTCAAAAATACCGTCAGTCTTTTAACGCCAATTTTACTGATGAGCTATATCATCAGCTCACACAGTATTTGGAAGAGGGATATCCACCTATTCCATTTAGGGTGGCCGAAACCCCCGTTTTTATCCCAACAGCTCTAAAAGAAAAATTAATTACGGCCGGCAACGAAATTATTGCCTTGATCAAACAGCACAACTTTAAAGAGCTTACGCAAAATGCTATCCCTAGCCAATGGAATGTTAAAAATGAAACAGGAAATCCTCACTTTTTAACTTTCGATTATGGCTTATGCAAAGATGGAGACGGAGAAGTTATTCCCATGTTAATCGAGATGCAGGGATTCCCTTCGTTATATGGATTTCAGTCTCATTTAGCTCATGCTTTTAAAAAAGTTTACAGCCTTGATGATCAACTGACCCCCTATTTTGGGGACCTGAATGAAACAAGCTATTTTGAATTATTGAGGAAAGTGATTGTAGGCAGCCACCAACCTCATGAAGTGGCCTTAATGGATGTAGATGCCCCAAACCAAAAAACGGCGATTGACTTTTTCGTAACCGCCAAAAAATTAGGTATCAAAGTTTTAGCTTTATCAGCGATTAAAAAAGAAGGGGAACAGCTTTTTTATGAAGAAAATGGTGAGAAAGTGCAACTTAAGCGCATTTACAATCGCCTTATTTTTGATGAGATTGGAGATGACACAAAAATATTTGACTTGAGCTTCGACCCTCGCAGCGAGCTAGATATTGAGTGGGTTACCCATCCGAATTGGTTTTACCGCATTAGCAAATACACAATGCCTTTTTTAAAAAGCAAGTTTGTACCAGAAACACATTTTTTAAATACTTTAACCTATATACCATCCGACTTAGAAAACTATGTATTAAAGCCTTTGTTCAGTTTTGCGGGTATGGGTGTAATTATCGATGTAACAGCGACGGATATTAATGAAATTAAAGACCCTGAGAATTGGATATTGCAGCGCAAAGTAACTTATGAACCTGTTATTCAAGCACCAGATGCAGGTGTAAAAGCAGAAATCAGGATGATGTATCTTTGGCCAGATGGTGAAGAACCTCAATTATGTATTAATTTAGCGCGGTTAAGTAGGGGTAAAATGATTGGTGTTCGTTATAATGCTGATTTTGATTGGGTAGGTGGAACAGTTGGGTTAATGGATAAATAAATTGTAAATTTGCGGCATGGATATCCAGTTCATCTTAGTCATTATTATTTTTATTGCAGCACTATACTATGTTGGCAGTATAATTTATCGTGCTGTTTCCCCGAAAAAGGAGGGTTGTGGTACTGGTTGTGCTAAATGTGCCGCGAACTTTGAAAATATTCCAATCGCTAAAAATAATGACTAATGCTCGACAGATTTGCCGCCTATCTTAAAAACAGATTAGCCATTTCGGAAGAGCAGGCTATGGAGGCAGTAAGCTGCCTAAAAACCAAATCCATTAAAAAAGGGCAAATTTTGTTAAATGCCGGCGATACAAAATCCGAGGCCTATTTTATTAATAGCGGATTACTACGGTATTATTCCATCGATGAGAAAGGCAAGGAACATATTATTCAGTTCGCACCTGAAGATTGGATGTTATCCGATAGGGACACATCAGTTTTCAATGAGCCCGCTGAGTTTTATATTGATGCCATAGAAGATACTGAAGTAGTTATCATAAAAAAAGATTTTTTCCCCGCCATCAAACATATTGTCCCAGAAATATTAGAACTTAATATTTTGATGTTGCACAACTCTATCCGTTTTTCGCAAAAAAGGTTAAATATGTTATTAAGTGCAACAGCCGAAGCCAGGTATTTGGATTTTATTAAATTATACCCCAACCTTACATTACGTGTACCGCAGTGGATGATAGCTTCTTATTTAGGGATCACCCCAGAATCGTTAAGCCGCGTCCGTAAAGATCTCGCCAAGAAAAATTTTAGAATTTAAAGATTTTATTGCCTTTCTTACCTACCACTACCCCTACGTTTAAGTTAATTAGTTATCATACATCAACGTACAGGGAAAACTCTTGCCATAACTTTGTGTTATTAAATAACAACCTATAAACATATAATTATGGCAACTACAAAATGGACATTAGATCCAACACACAGCGAATTGCAATTTAAAGTAAAACATCTAATGATTACTACAGTAACTGGTAGTTTAAAATCTTTCACTGCCGAACTTTCTTCTGAAGGTGATGACTTTACGAATGCGGATATTTCTTTTAGCAGCGATATAAGTTCTATTGATACAGGTAATACTGATCGTGATAACCACTTAAAAAGCGCTGACTTCTTTGATGCCGAAAAATTCCCGACGATGAGCTTTAAATCAACTTCCGTGGAAAAAGATGGCGATGATTATATCGTAAAAGGAGATTTAACCATAAAAGAAACCACTAAACCAGTGAAATTAACTGCAGAGTTCGGCGGTATCGCTACAGATCCATGGGGGAATACAAAGGCAGGGTTTACCTTAAGTGGAAAAATTAACCGTACTGACTTTGGCTTAACCTGGAATGCTGCTTTAGAGACAGGTGGTGTAATGGTAAGTGAGGAAGTTAAAATTTTAGGTGAATTACAGTTTGTAAAAGGCGCTTAATGAAAATAAAACAAGTTTCAGCGGTTTTAAACCCACCTGCACCTCACATGGTTGGTGATGGTTTTAGGGTGCACAATTTTTTCCCGAATGGTTATAAGCTGAAAATGAGCCCTTTCTTTTTACTTGATTATAACGCCGAAATTGAATTTTCGGCGCGCATGAAGCCCCGAGGGGTAGGTGTTCATCCGCACCGAGGATTTGAAACCGTTACCATTGCCTACAAGGGTGCCGTTGCCCATCACGATAGTGCTGGAAATAGTGGAGTTATTTATCCGGGTGATGTGCAATGGATGACAGCGGCTCGTGGTATTTTGCATAAAGAGTATCATGAAGAAGAATTCAGCAAAACTGGCGGATTATTTCAAATGGTTCAGCTTTGGGTTAATTTACCTGCAAAAGACAAAATGAGCAACCCAAAATATCAAGGAATAAAAAAAGATGAAATACCTAAAGTTACCCTAGCAGCTGGCGCAGGCGAAGTTGATATAATTGCAGGAAATTTCGATCAGGTTAAAGGCATCGTTAGTACCTTTACGCCAATTGAACTCTATAATACACGGTTAAATAAGGGTGGGAAAGCAATATTTAATTTCCCATCTCATTTTAACACTGCGTTTATTGTAATTGCAGGTGAGGTTCGGCTTAATGAATCTTCTCTGGTTAAAACTAATCAGCTAGCCCACTTTAAAAATGAAGGAGAGGTTATTGAAGTTGAAGCCCTATCAGACAGTTTAGTATTAATGCTAAGTGGTGAACCCATAAATGAACCTATTGCGCAATATGGCCCATTTTTAATGAACCGGCCAGAGGAAATACAGCAGGCAATAGCAGACTATAATGAGGGCAAGTTCGGGTACCTTGAAGAATAATTACTTTTGGATTAAACATACCGCATAAGCAACCACTCCTTCTTCTCTCCCAATAAAACCCATGGTTTCGTTAGTCGTTGCTTTAATCGAAATATCGTCGACAGACATAGCCATCGCTTCGGCAATATTTTGCTGCATTTGAGGGATATGGGGATTAATTTTCGGCGCTTCTAAACAAAGCATAGCATCAACGTTATTAACCTCCCAACCCTTTTCACGAAGCAATTTCATAGTTTCTTTTAACAGCACAATGCTACTAATACCCTTCCACTGAGGGTCTGTATTCTTAAAATGGAAACCAATATCCCGTAAATTAGCAGCCCCTAAAAGCGCGTCACATATGGCGTGCAATAACACATCGGCATCAGAGTGTCCAAATGCTCCTTTATGATGTGCTAAGTTTACACCCCCTATCATAAAAGGATGATGATCTTTTAACTGGTGAACATCAAAACCAAAACCTACCTTAATTTTCATTTAATATTCCCAAAGTTAAATAATAAACTAAATCTCAAAGTGTTCGCTAAAGGACTCTTCTGAGGATTTGCGACTAGATACGCAAAGTCTATATTAAAGATGTTGTATTTTAAGCCAGCACCAAGTGTAAAATACCTTTTATTACCCTTTTCCGGAGCTTCATAAAAATAGCCTGCCCTTAAAGCAAATTGTTGGTTATACCAATACTCTGCTCCCAATGCGATGTTTACTTCTTTAACTTCTTCGCTAAAGCCCCCTGGGGCATCAGTAAATGAACCAAATATACCTCCAGGAACAGAACGATCTGGATCTTTACCCGCGATAATTTTTCCATCCGTATCTCTAATGGGCTCAGTAGGTACAAGCAGTTTATTAAAATCCAGCGCAAAAGTAAACTGGTTATAATCATCAATAATAAAGGTTGAGGCTGCGCCCAGTTTCAAATTTGTAGGTAGAAAGAGTTTACTTCCCCCTTCAACATAGCTCACCTTCGTTCCAATATTAGCGATATTTGCGCCTAGCGAAAATATCGCATCTTTATTAAAGATTATGGTAGGTTTTTTATAGTATGCAGATACATCTGCGGCAAAAGCCTTCCCTGGTTTAGTTTGTTGTCCTGCCGAAAAATTTCCTAAAGTTAGGTCGGAGTATACAAATCTAAATGTCGTTCCCAACGAAAATTCTTCTCCAAAACGACGGGCATAAGTCGCATCAAATGCAAATTCATTCGGGTTATAAATCCCCATATCTTGCTGACTCTCGTCGGTTAATTGAATTTGCCCTAATGAAAAGTATCTCAACGAACTACCAATTGTACTAACGTCATCTAATTTATAAAATCCACTGATATAGGCTAAATTAATATCTGGAACCAATGTTTTTAACCAGGGACTGTAGGAGGCAGAAAACCCATATGGGCGTTCTAAAAATGCTAACTTCGAAGGGTTGATTGCCATCGCATTGGCATCTGGAAGGACTGCCACCCCTGCATCCCCCATCCCCCCGGCTCTTGCATCAGGTGTAATTAACAAAAAAGGTACTGCTGTAGGTACATTATTAGCCTGACTTCCGTTAGTTTGTGTACCCACGGGTACTTTCTGCGCATACGACTTACTGCTACAAAAAATAACTAAAGGAAGCATACAGATCGCTGTCAGGCTAAAGTACTTTGAATTCATTTATAAGTTAATCAGAATAGGATGTTGTTGATGTGGTGTTCATTTGAGTATAAATGTATAAAACATTATTCACTTATCCCATCAAATTAACAAAACCAGATTAGGGCTTATGGACTAAATTAAATCCTCTTTTTAAATTATAATTATTTTTGGCAAATAGTGCTTTTTTTATGTAATTTTAACTTTATTGCGTGACACGATTACTGCGTCTGTTTTCGCTTTAATGGGCTCCAATTGCTTTATTAGCATAAAATGACAAAACCGATGAAACGAATTTTATACTTCTCTCTGACCTTTATATTTGTTTTGGCTGTATTTTCTTCTTGTAAGAACAGGAAAAACAGTGCTGAAACATCAAACAAAACAGGTTATGCTTATAATAATAAAGATAACGGTGGCTTTGCAGTAGCTAGTAAGTTTAAACGGGGCGTTGGTCAGGGCTTGATGGAGATAGAAGGTGGTCAATTCATAATGGGGGGTAGTGGTATAGACATTCCTGGTCAGGAGCTGAGTAATTACAACTATAAAAGAGAAGTGACGGTTAGTTCATTTTACATGGATGAGACTGAGGTATCTAACACCAACTGGTTAGAATATTTGAACTGGATTAGAAGAACTTATCCAACCGATCAGCAATATTATTATGAGGAACTTCCGGACACCTTAGTTTGGAGAAGCCCTTTGTCATTTAATGAACCATTTGTAAACAATTACCTCCGACATCCGGCCTACAAGGACTATCCGGTTGTGGGTGTTAGTGCTTTACAAGCAGAAAGATATTGTGCCTGGAGAACCGACATGGTGAATGAGAAATTATTAAGAGATCAAGGCTATATGAATTCTTTTGCTGCTGTTAATGGCACTGCAACTGGAAGTAATGCCCTTGCGACTCCCATTAATAGAGATAAGCCATTTAATACAGAACTGTATTTAAATGGTCAAATTGATGATAAAGGACCAAATGCCAAGACAGATTTAAATCCGGCGGCAACTGCGGGAACTTCTTCAACTGGTGGTGGTGCTCCTCGGGCAACTAGAAATGTGCGCTTAGAAGATGGAGTGATCTTACAGCCTTATCGCCTGCCAACGGAAGCAGAATGGGAATATGCAGCACTGGGCTTAATCGGCAATACGCAAGATCAGAATATCGACAGTAAAAAAATATATCCCTGGAACGGCTTGGGTATTACTTCTGCAAAGAAAAGAACAAGAGGTGAAATCTTAGCCAACTTTAAGAGAAGTAAAGGCGATTTCATGGGAGTAGGTGGTTCATTAAATGATAGAGCCGCTTTTACTGAAAATGTAATTAGCTACTTGCCAAATGATTTCGGCTTATATAACATGGCTGGCAACGTAAATGAATGGGTAGCCGACGTGTATCGTGCCGCTACATTTGAACAGGCAGACGCTTTAAATCCTTTTAGAGGTAATCAATTCGTTAACAAAGACAGAGACCCTGCAACAGGAGCCTTAAAGGCTGATAAGTATGGTAAGCCGATTATGGTTAAAGCCAACGCTGGCAAAAAACAAACTTGGGCTGAACTTAATGCCGTAAAAACAGATTCAGTTGCTAAAACTGGAGGAGACTCTTATAATCCTGATCAAAGAGGATACCGTGACGAGGAAAGCCCGCTATACGGCATCACTACACTGGTAAACAATAAGTCGCGAGTTTACAAAGGAGGCTCATGGAACGATCAGGCTCAATGGCTGAATCCTGCTACTCGTCGACACATGCAGGAAGATGATTCGTCGGCCGATGTAGGTTTTAGATGCGCTATGACCATGCTAGGTTCTTCAGCCATCAAACCAGGAAAAGGCGGGTTTAAAACGGGCAGATAACTAAAAATTAATTAAGACCTGATTTTTCTCAACCTTATCACCCTGCTTAATGGCTATTTTTTTAATGAGTCCGTCGGTAGGCGATTTGATCATATTTTCCATCTTCATTGCTTCCAGTACTAAAAGATTATCTCCTTTTTTTACTTCATCACCTTCGGAAACTAGCACATTTAACACCAGGCCTGGCATTGGAGCTTTAATTTGCTGTACTTTGTTGACAGCCAAACTATCCATCCCTAATTGTTTTAATAATTGGTCAAACTCATCTTCTATCTCAACCTTGTAAATAGTGCCATTTACTTTAACAGCCGCTGTTTTTTCGGTCTTATCAAATGCAACGATCTCAATGGTATAAGACCTGTTTTGGTAAATAATGTGCTTACTTTTCACGCCAAGGTCTATACTATCCATTATTACCGGTTCATCATTCACTAAAATTGTCGAATGATCAGCCTTAATGGCAAATCCATATTGCTCGTTTACTTTTACGTTGTACATCTTATTGAGTTAATGCATATTGAACAAGGTTTGCGCCCATTTTAAGCGCTTTATTCCTGCTTTCTTGCGTATCTGTAGGATAGGTTCCAAAGTCTTCCCAGCCATTGCCTAAATCGCATTCATAGGTGTAATAGCACACCACTCTGCCTTTCCATATCAGTGCTAAACCTTGCGGGCGTTTACCATCATGCTCGTGTATTTTTGGCAAACCATTTGGAAATTTAAACTTCTGATTATAAATTTTATGATTTGAGGGAAGTTCAACGAAACTAAGTTCCGGAAATACCTTTTTCATTTGAGGTCTGATAAACTTATCTAACCCGTAATTATCATCAATGTGCAGAAAACCACCTCCCATTAAATATTTCCGAAGATTGGTTGCTTCTAAATCACTAAAGATAACATTACCGTGCCCAGTTAAATAAACAAACGGATAGTTATATAATTCTGCACTCCCAACCTCAACAATACTTTCATCAGCAAAAAAATTGGTAGCGATATTTTTATTGCAAAATGCTATTAGATTTGGCAATGCGGTTCTATTCCCATACCAATCACCTCCTCCACTATATTTTAGCTTAGCCATTTTGTAAGTAGGCGCTGTAAAGCTTGTTAAGAAGCTCAAAGCTAAAAGACCAAAGAAAGTGTGCTTACTCATCGATTAATATAATTGATTTCAAAGCATGCATATAAAGCAGCGGTTTCTGTCCGTAAACGGGTGTTACCTAAAGTTACGGGATTAAAGCCGTTTTCCAAAGCATTCGCTAACTCTGCCGGACTAAAATCACCCTCGGGACCAATTAATATCAAATACGATTGATGTGGTGTGACGAGTTTATCGATAGATTGCTTAGCGGCATCTGCCATACAATGCGCAATTAAACGCGCTCCAATAAAATCTTGGTTTAAAAATTCGCTGAACGTGATAGCGGGATTTAATTTGGGATGATAGGCCGTCATTGATTGCTTAACGGCTGAAGTAATTACTTTATCTAAGCGCTCCTCCTTAACTATTCTGCGTTCAGATCTATCGCAAATAATTGGTGTTACTTCATCGATACCGATCTCAGTTGCTTTTTCTAAAAACCATTCTAGTCGGTCGATATTCTTGGTTGGGGCGATGGCAATATGCAAATGATGATTTCTCTTACCAAAATCCGACTGCTTGTGGACAATTTTAAGTTGCACATTTTTTTTATTGATAGCACTTATCTCAGCTTCAAACAACCCTCCCTTTCCATCAATTAAGTGCACGTGATCACCCAAACTTAATCGAAGCACCTTACTGCAGTGCCTGCTTTCTTCTTCGCTTAACGTAAAGACATCCGAATCTAAGTCTGGCGTATAAAAAATATGCATTAGCTACAGATTTAATGCGTGTCGACCATGTCGCTTTTGCGGATCACCAATTCTAGCTTAATGGTTTCTATATTCTGCTCTGTTTTTTTCAAAATAGTGAATAAATAGCCATAACACTCTTCACTGTCCCCAACTTCCGGTATTTTACCAAACGCATGGGATACTAATCCACCAATCGTATCAAAATCCTCATCTTCCGGTAAATCATGAGGTAAATGCTCGTTCACATCGTAAACCGTAGCATAAGCGTTGATGACAAATTCCGTATCTGATATCTTTTCCACCGTTGGCTTCTCCTCATCATATTCGTCTTGAATTTCACCGACAATTTCTTCTACTATATCTTCCAAGGTCACCATTCCCGCCGTGCCTCCAAACTCATCGATAACAATGGCAATCTGAATGCGTTTTTGCTGCAATTCGCTTAGCAAATCGTTAATCTTCTTTGTTTCAGGAACAAAATAAGGCTTTCTGATGATATCAGCTAATGCCCATTGCACATTGCCTGCTAACAAGGGCAAAATATCTTTTGCATGCACAATCCCAATTATTTTGTCGATAATATCATCATAAACCGGTAGCCTAGAATATCCTTCTCCAATGATTTTCTGGACAACCTCATCTTTCGGCGTATCTAGTTCTATTCCAGAAATTTTTGTTCTTGGAACCATAATATTCTTCACTACACGCTCATTGAAATCGAACACGTTCTTTATTAATTCGTGTTCGTTATCTTCTAATGCACCGCTTTCTTTACCCTGATCTAACAGATATTGAAGCTCTTCATTGCTATGTAATGATTCGTGTCCACCCGCAGTATTTATTCCAAAAGGTCTTAAAATTATAGCTGCTAAGCTATTCAGCGCCCATATAAATGGTCGGAATACTACATAGAAAACTTGTAATGGAAAGGAAACGAATAAAGTTGTAGCCACTGGCCGTTGTATAGCTAATGATTTTGGGGCGAGCTCACCAAATACAATGTGCATAATCGTTATCACAGAAAAAGCAACGATTGTAGATGCCGAATGAATAAAGGCTTCACTAACCTTTAGGTTAAAACCTAAAAACATATTCTGAAATATTGTATGCATCACATCTTCACCAACCCAACCCAAACCTAGTGAGGCTAGCGTAATTCCAAGTTGCGTTGCGGCTAAATATCCATCTAAATTATGGACAATTCCTTTCGCCATTTTACCAACCCGGCTACCCGTTTTGGCTTTGATTTCAATTTGGGATGCTCTAACCTTAACAATAGCAAACTCTGCTGCTACAAAAAAACCATTTAGAATAACCAAAAACAATGCTAGTAATATTCTCCAGCCAACTGATTCGGTTTGTGGGTCTTGAGGCACTACTGCCAAAAAAACAAACGAACTCATGATATATGTAGAAACTGAGCTAAAAATCATTAAGAATTATTTCTAAATTTTTTATTGTAAAGCTCTATGCTTTCTTGAATAACCTTATGTGCATAGCGAACACCTAACAGATGTTCTATTGTAACTTTCTTCTCTTCTAAAGCCTTATAATCTTGAAAAAATTTCACTATTTCCTTCATGGTATGTGGAGGAAGTTCCGGCAAATCATTGATATAGTTGACAGACATGTCATTTTTGGCAACCGCAATGATTTTGTCATCCTGTTCGCCGTTATCAACCATGTGCATTACGCCAATTACCTTTGCTTCAATGATCGTCATGGGATATACATCAACAGAGCAAAGCACCAATATATCTAAGGGATCGTTATCATCACAATACGTTTGCGGAATAAAACCATAGTTTGCCGGATACATTACCGATGAAAACAAAACCCGATCTAATTTGATAAGATTTGATTCCTTATCGATTTCATATTTCGCCTTCGAACCCTTTGGAATTTCTATAATGGCATTTACAGTTTGAGGTAAGTTACTACCTGGAGATACACTGTGCCACGGATGATGATCGTCTTTACTCATGTGCTATTGATTGCTGTCTATTTCATCCTCAGCCCCTATTTTTACGACCCTCTTCTTTACAAAAGTAATGATGAGGGGAATAGTGGTGATGACGATGAAACCTATTATTATATAAACTAAATATTCTTCTATTTGTTGGGCAAATCTTCTACCTAAAAAATATCCTAGCAAAGTTAAGGAAGCTATCCATAAAATTGCACCTAGAACGTTATAAAGTGCAAATTTTTTAATGTCTAACTTCACAACTCCTGCAAATATAGGAGCAAAAGTTCTTACAATCGGCACAAATCTTCCCATAATTAATGCAAAAGCTCCCTGTTTACGGTAATATTTCTCGGCAGCTATTAGATATTTCTTTTTGAAAAAGAATGTCTCTTTCCTATTATAGAGCACCGGACCAGTTTTACGACCGAACCAATAACCAGTAAAATTCCCAGCAACCGCCGCAATAAATAGTCCTATAATTAATACATAAATATTTACATCTAGTTTGCCCGTTGCAACAAACATTCCTGCTAAGAACAAGAGATAATCGCCTGGCAGAAAGAAACCAAAAAACAAACCTGTTTCGGCAAAAATTACAAATACAACAACGTAAAAACCACCCTCTCTTAGTAATTTTTCGGGGTCAATAAAATGCTGTAATGAATTCCAGAATTCTTGCATAGTTCAATTATTCGTAAAACTACAAATAATAATCTATATCATTAGGTTATATCAAATTTAAAATAAGTGAAGGATAAACCCCTAATAACAAGGTAACTATTGCTGATAAAATCAACACAATTTTATAAAGGAATGAAGGATTTAAAACGATGTCTTGTCCGTCTATGAACCAAACAGCAACAATTACTTTAAAATAGTAATAGAACCCAATTAATGCATTTAAAATAGCTATGATAACTAAAATAGTCTGATAGTCTTCCATCACATTTAAAAACATCAGGTATTTACCAACAAAGCCCGCTGTTAATGGAATACCCGCTAGTGATAACATTGCTACGGTAAGTACTATCGCTGCTAAAGGATTTCTTTTGCCTAGGCCATTAAAGCTATCAATTTGATCGCTGCCAGTTTTTTGTTTTACGAGAATTAATACCCCGAAAGCAATGATACTGGCAAAGGTATAAGCCGTTGCGTACACCAACACATTACTAGCCGAGTTAACTGTTAATACCACTAAAGAAAATAGTAAGTACCCCGCATGAGAGATACTGGAATAGGCCAGCATCCTTTTGAAATTCTTCTGAAATAATGCTGTAATATTTCCCACACATAAAGTAACTACTACGATAACTACTAAAGCAGGAGCCCAAAAATCATGTAAAGGTTCAAAAGCACCTGCAAATAATCTTAAAAATGCTGCAAAACCGGCAGTTTTTACTATGGTCGACATAAAAGTCATGATCAGCGTTGGAGAACCCTCATAAACGTCTGGAACCCAAAAATGAAATGGCGCAGCACCAACTTTAAAACACAGCCCAATCATAATCAGGATTACACCAGGATAAAATAAAGGAGAAACCGAATGCACATTGTTAACGAGATATTGTTGAATAACCGTTAAGTCGAATGAACCTGTTGCACCATATACTAAAGTAATACCAAACAACAGGAAGCCTGTAGAAAAAGCACCCATTAGAAAATACTTCAAGGATGCCTCGTTTGATGCAAAATTCAACTTCCTAATACCTGCAAGAATATACAAACTTACAGACATAATTTCGACCCCGATAAAAAGCATCGACATATTTTGATAGGAAACCATCATCATGATTCCCGTTAAGGCAAATAGGATGAGGGTGAAATATTCTGCTACGTTATCACTTCCTTCAGCAAAGTAACGGTCGGTCAAGAGAAAAATAAAGAAAGTTCCAAGAATTGAAAGTGCCGAGAATGCTAAGGCAAAATTATCTACTCTCATCATGGTATAGTAAGTGGTTGGATTGTTCCATGAATATGCAACAAAACCTAAGGCAACAAGCAATCCTGTGAGTGTTAAGGGTAATAAAGCTTTTCTTGCCTTAAACAAGCCAGCGTAAAGCACTAAAAAGGCTGTTATAGCGATGGTTATAATAATGTTCATCTGTTTAGTTTAACCCTGTTAATTTTTGATTTACTTGTTCCAATAAATGTTGTACCGATGCTTCTGATAACTGTAATACTGCTTTAGGATAAACCCCCATCACAATAATCAAAACACAGATAGTATAAAGCACAATCTTTTCTGTTCCCTTAATATCGGTAAAGGTAATTGTTAAATCGTTGGTAGTCCCCAACATTACTTTTTGATACATTCTAAACATGTAAACAGCTCCAAGAATGATTGTTAGACCAGCAATTGCTCCCATCCATGCGTTGTAGTTATAGACACTAAATAGTAATAAGAATTCACCAATAAAGCCGTTTGTTCCCGGTAAGGCTACTGTGCCCAAAACAATAATCAGAAAGGTAATAGCTAATTGAGGTGCAACTTTTGCCAAGCCTCCTAATTCTTCAATCTTATTGGTATGAAGGCGCGATGAGATAATATCCAATACGAAGAATAAGCCTACCACATTGATACCGTGACTTAACATTTGAACCATCACTCCTTGAAGGCCTTGTATACCCCCACTACCTAAACTATAAGAAGCAAATATGCCTGCGGCGATCAAACCTACGTGAGCGATAGAAGAATAAGCCACTAATCTTTTTGCATCCTTTTGGGTGAAAGCAATAACCGAGGCATAAATAATACCGATGATCGATAAAATCATTGCAAGGTAAGCCCAGTCTTGAACCCCTTGAGGTACCACAGGTAATAGCCATCTAATTACTCCATAAATACCCATTTTTAACATGATACCCGATAACAACATTGTGCCGGGTGCTGGAGCTGCCGTATAAGTATCAGGCTGCCAAGTGTGGAATGGAAATATTGGCATTTTAATAGCAAAAGCAATAAAAAATGCCCAAAATACCCAGCCTTGTTGATGGCTATCCAAGTTTAACGCATAAAATGCATTGATATCGAAATTATTTGCTGGATTTTGAAGGTACAAATAAATAATGCCCAATAACATGAAAAGAGATCCTGCAATGGTATATACAAAAAACTTCATGTTTATTTTAATCCTGTCTTTTCCGCCCCACATGGCACAGATAAAGTAGATCGGAATTAGCGCTGCTTCCCACCCAATGTAGAATAAAAAACCATCTAATGCCGTAAAAACTAAAAGCAAACCGCTTTGCATAAATAAAATCAGCGCATAAAAAGCGTTAGCGTTTTTATAGACATGCTTAAAAGTAGATAAGACAATTAAAGGCACCAGTATATTGGTTAAGATAATCGTAATGATGCTGATCCCGTCTATACCGGCATGGAAATTAATTCCTAATTGCTGTATCCATGGGTAGTTTACCACGAACTGCATACTTGCGTCGGGTGTAAATTTGCATAAGACACTAATAGTTGCTGCTAGCGTAAGGATAGAAAATGCTAACGCAATCGTCTTAGATGCATTTTGCTTTGCAATAGCAGCGGTAATAAGGGCGCCAACTAATGGGAGAAATATGAGTATTAAAAGTTCCATTTATATATGTTGAACCGAATTAAGCGATAGATAAATAAGTATACAATAACAGCGCGACGATACCGAATACCATCATAAAAATATAAAAACCAACATTACCCGACTGCAGTAACCGTAATCCCTTACTGCCTTCATTGGCTGTCCAGCCTAAACCATTTACTAAACCATCAATTAATTTCTTATCGATTATACGATAGAAAAATCCAGAAAAGGCATCTAAAGGTTTTCTTATGATCATATCATAAATCTCATCCAGGTAAAACTTATTGTAAGAAATTTTAGCCAGGATAGAACGTTTACCTTCATCTGCAACTGGTACATGTGCATTTTTTACATACTTCGTATAGGCGTAAACTGTTGCCGACAAAGCAGCTAATACAGACACGCCCATTAAAGCAAATTCTGTTGTATGATCCAAGCTTAACTCATGCTGCGCAATTCCTGCTCCAGCTAACCAATGGCCTAACCATGCGTTTCCACCAAAAACATGAGGAATATTAATCAAGCCGCCAATTGCGGCTAAAATCGCTAACACGATCAGCGGGAAAGTCATGGTCTTAGGACTTTCATGAATATGACTTTCAGCATGATGTGTTCCACGATATTTTCCGAAGAAAGTTAGATACATCATTCTGAACATGTAAAAAGCTGTTAAGAATGCGGTAAATAGACCGATGGCCCATAATACTTTATGGTTTTCAAAAGCATGGGCTAAAATCTCGTCTTTAGAGAAGAAGCCTGAAAATGGTGGTAAACCTGCAATTGCAATCGTACCAATCATCATCGTAGCAAAAGTAATTTTGAGTTTGGATTTTAATCCGCCCATGTGACGCATATCTTGTTCGTGGTGCATTGCATGAATAACGGAACCCGCACCTAAAAACAGTAATGCTTTAAAGAACGCGTGCGTTATTACGTGGAAGAATGATCCAGTATAAGCTCCAACTCCTAGGCCCAAAAACATATAGCCAAGTTGAGACACAGTTGAATAGGCTAATACTTTTTTAATATCTGTTTGTGTTAAGGCAATGATTGCTGCGATTAAAGCTGTAGCAGTACCGATGATGGCAATTACATCCTGCGTATGAGGAGCTAGATCAAATAAAATACTTGAACGTGCGATCATGTAAATACCTGCGGTAACCATCGTTGCGGCATGTATTAAGGCCGAGACTGGGGTAGGGCCCGCCATCGCATCAGGTAGCCAGGTAAATAGTGGAAGCTGTGCGGATTTACCACAAGCGCCGACAAAAAGCAATAAAGTTATAAAAGTAATTGTTGCTGTGCCCGGCATCATGCCTGCTGCCTGTGGGAATACCTTTGCAAATTCTACACTACCGAATGTCATAAATATTAAAAACACCCCTAAAAGGAAACCTAAGTCTCCAATTCTATTCATTACAAAAGCCTTTTTAGCTGCACTCGCATAATTGCCATTGGTATACCAAAAGCCAATTAACAGGTAGGAGCATAAACCTACGCCTTCCCAACCAATAAACATTACAATATAGTTTGATCCTAGAACCAAAATCAACATGAAGAAAATGAATAGGTTCAAGTAGCTGAAAAATTTACCAAAACCAGCATCCTCGTGCATATAGCCAATTGAATAAATGTGTATCAGGAAACCTACACCAGTAATGATCAATAACATGATCGAACTCAGCGGATCATATAGGAATGAAAGAGGTATATGCAAATTACCAGCACTGATCCAGTCGAAAAGGTCAACCGTAAATTGCTTCTCAGAACCAGCGCCTAATTCAAAAAACATGGCAATGCTTAAGGTAAAAGAAGCTAAAATAACACCGCTACCAATTATACCAATTAGGCTCTTGCTTAATGTATTTCTGCCTAAGCCATTAATTACAAAGCCTAAAAGCGGAAGTAAGGGAATTAACCAAAGTAAACTATTTATCATCTTCTATATACTTACCACTTAAGGCGATTTAAAACATTAATATCTATCGATTGTGTATTTCTGTAAACCATTACGATAATACTTAAGCCAACAGCTACCTCAGCGGCCGCCAACGCCATAATAAAAAACACAAATACTTGTCCGGATGGATCATTATGATGTACCGAGAATGCTGTAAGCAATAGATTAACCGCGTTAAGCATTAACTCTACCGACATAAAAATCACAATCGCATTTCTTCTGGTTAACACTCCAATTACACCGATGGTAAATATGATAGCGCTCAACCAGATATAATGGTTAAGTGGAACGGCTTGCAAAGTTTGCGTTAAATTATCCATTTGCTTTTTCCTCCTTCTTTGTTAATAACACTGCACCAACCATGGCTGTAAGCAGCAAAATAGACGACAGTTCAAACGGCAACATAAATGGTCCAAATAATTCTTTACCAAGATTTTTCACCAAGCCTAGATTTGGATTTTGGAGCACTAGAGGTGTATTAATTGAAACTGCTTTTAACGAACCTACCAGTGTTACAATTAAGCAACCCCCAGCAATTACCCCAAGTATTTTCACCAAACTGGATTTGTTAGGCTCGTTTTCCTTATTGAGGTTTAATAGCATGAGTACAAACAGGAACAACACCATGATTGCACCCATATATACGATAAAATTAACCACAGCTAAAAACTGCGCATTCAAAAGCACGTAGTGTACCGTAAAAGTAAAAAAGGTTAGGATCAAATATAAAACGCTATGAATTGGGTTCTTCGAAAAGATCACCATCAGCGAAAAAATGATGCTTAGTGTTGCTACAAAATAGAATACTGATGTACCCATTAATTTATTGTTTTAGTTGTTAGCCTCGTCGTTGAGCGGCACGGAGCCTAGGTCATTGCGAGGAACGAAGCAATCTCATTGTTAAGTCAATTGCTTAGGGTTGCTTCGTTCCTCGCAATGACGTGCTTTATTGTTATTTTGCCTCCAATGGGGCTTCTACTAATTTATCTTTACCGTAAATAAAGTCCTTACGCAAATAATCAGATGGCACAATGGGTCCATCTAGGTAAATAGCTTCTTTAGGGCAGGCTTCCTCACAAAGTCCGCAAAAAATGCAACGCAACATATTAATTTCATAAACTGCTGCATATTTTTCTTCACGATATAGATCCTTTTCTTCAGCCTTACGCTCGGCAGCAATCATTGTAATGGCTTCTGCCGGACAAGACAATGCGCACAGTCCACAGGCTGTACAGCGCTCTCTTCCTTCTTCATCTCTTTTTAAAGAGTGCATTCCTCTCCAGTTTATCGAAAATTCCCTTTCCTGTTCAGGATACTTAATTGTAGAACTTTTCTTGAAAAAGTGGCTCATGGTAGTACCTAAACCTTTTACAATTGCTGGCAAATACATGCGTTCAGCAAGATTAAGTGGTTTTTGTTCCAGTACTTTTTTCTTATTACTTAACGATTCCATATCTCCTTCTTAAAACTTATTTACAACAGCGATAACTATACCCGTAATAATAATATTGGCAATAGCTAGCGGTATCAATCCTTTCCAGCCTAAATTCATCAATTGATCATAACGGAAACGAGGAATGGTCCAACGTACCCACATAAAGAAAAAGATGAACATAAATATCTTCAAAAACAACACAGCAGTTCCAATTAAAGGTGCTGCAACAGGTCCAACTTGAGTAGCCACCCAATCCATACCAGGATAGTTATAACCGCCAAAATAAAGCGTTGCCATCACAGCCGAAGAAACAAACATATTGATATACTCAGCGAACAGGTAAAAGCCTAACTTCATCGATGAATACTCGGTATGATAGCCACCGATAAGCTCAGTTTCACATTCCGGCAAATCAAATGGCGCGCGATTTGTTTCAGCAAATGAACAAATCATGAAAATGATAAAGCCCAAAGGCTGATAGATAACATTCCAATGCCAGCCATGTTGCTGAGCTACGATTTCTTTTAAACTTAGTGTGTTTGTTACCAGCAAGAGCGCAATGATTGATAAACCCATTGCAACTTCATAACTAATATTCTGAGAAGCCGCTCTAATAGCGCTTAATAAGGAGTATTTATTGTTGGATGCCCAGCCCCCAATCATGACACCGTATACTCCCAAAGACACCACACCAAACAAATAAAGTACGCCTACGTTAATATCGGTAACCTGTAGTGGAATAATTCTACCTCCTACATTCAGGTCTTGTCCCCAAGGAATAACTGCTGTACCAATACAGGCACAAAGCATCGCCAAACCAGGTCCAACCATGAATAACCATTTACTTGCATTTGAGGGAACGATTTCTTCCTTCATAAACATTTTGATACCATCAGCCAAAGGCTGCAAAATCCCAAATGGACCAGCTCTATCCGGGCCTAACCTATCTTGTAAAAATGCCGCTACTTTCCGTTCTGCATAAGTAGAATACATGGCAATGAGCAAGCTTATGGCAAACAAAATTGTAACCAGTAAAAATTTCTCTATTATAAAGTTAATATCCATTAGAATTTTTCGGTTTTTTCAAGTTCAACTTTATTGGCTTCTTGTAAAGCTAAATTTTCTTTTATAACAGGCAATGGTTTAAACGTTTCGTAATGATTTGAAGAAATAACAGAAGTATCGGAGACGTGGGTAGGTTGTTCAATGACCCAATCTGAAGTTGCTTTCTTATCAAAACGACAGGTATTACAGATAAATGATTCTACTTCTCCAAATTGATCCTTTCTAGCGGTAACCCGTAAAACATCAGCACCTTTGTACCATAATGTTACTTTACCAGTACACTTTTCGTGGTCGCAATTTCTATGCGCATCAACAGGCTTGGTAAACCATACCCTATTTTTAAACCTAAAAGTACGATCGGTTAAAGCCCCAACCGGACAAACATCAATTACATTTCCAGAAAAGTCATTGTCTACTGCCGCTTGGATATAGGTAGAAATTTCAGAGTGATCCCCGCGATTTAATATGCCATGAACACGTTTATCGGTAATCTGATCAGCAGTAAACACACAGCGATAACATAAAATGCATCTGTTCATATGCAATTGAATTTTATCACCAATATCTATTCTATCAAATGTCCGACGTTCAAATTCGTATCTCGTTTTTTGCAATCCATGCTCATAACCTAAATTCTGCAAATCACATTCCCCTGCCTGATCGCACACTGGACAATCTAAGGGATGGTTGATCAATAACATCTCTACTACACCACTTCTAGCTTCCAATACTTCTGGAGAAGTGATATTCTGAACCTCCATTCCATCCATTACCGTAGTACGGCAAGAAGCAACCAACTTTGGCATAGGACGAGGATCTTTCTCAGAACCTTTGCTTACTTTCACAATACAGGTACGGCATTTACCGCCACTACCTTCTAATTTCGAGTAATAGCACATAGCAGGAGGTACAATATCACCTCCTATTTGCCTTGCAGCATTAAGAATACTTGTTCCGGGCGCTACTTCTACCGTAATCCCATCTATCGTTACCTTAACCAAATTATCCATTGTTAATCAGTTATTTTATACTTCAGCCATCATTGCGAGGCACGAAGCAATCTTATTTCTCTTCTGCTACTGCTTGTTTCTCTATAGGAACTGCATAATTCGCTAGTCCGTAATTGCTGGATAAGCATTTAACCGGCTCTTTAACATGCCATTCAAACTCATCTCTAAAATGTCTTACAGCACTAGCAACAGGCCATGCCGCCGCGTCACCTAGTGGGCAGATTGTATTTCCTTCTATCTTCCTCGACACGTCAACCAACAAGTCAATATCACTCATTTTTCCGTGTCCGTATTCTAATCTATGTAATACTTTTTCCAACCATCCTGTTCCCTCTCTACAAGGTGAACATTGCCCACAACTTTCGTGATGATAAAAGCGAGAGAAGTTCCAAGTGTTTCTTACGATACATTGATCTTCATCAAATGCGATAAAACCGCCAGACCCCAACATCGTTCCTGTAGCAAAACCTCCTTCAGCAAGCGACTCATAACTCATTAGCCGCGGTTCGCCATTAGCGTATTTTAAAGTAAGATTTGCAGGTAAGATTGGAACCGAAGATCCGCCAGCCACCGTAGCCTTTAACCTCTTACCATTTGCAATGCCACCACAATATTCATCAGAATAGATAAACTCCTCTACTGGGAGCCCCAATTCAATCTCATAAACTCCCGGCTTCACTAGGTTTCCAGAAGCTGATATTAATTTCGTACCTGTACTTCTACCGACACCAATCTTCGCATATTCATCGCCTCCGTCATTTATAATGGGAACAACAGCTGCAATCGACTCTACGTTATTTACTACGGTTGGACAACCATATAATCCAGCAATTGCCGGGAAGGGTGGCTTAATACGTGGATTACCTCTTTTACCTTCTAATGATTCTAATAAAGCTGTTTCTTCACCACAAATATAAGCTCCACCACCGGGCTGCACATATAATTCTAAATCGTAACCTGATCCTAAAATGTTCTTTCCTAAAAATCCAGCCGCCTTTGCCTCTGCAATTGCTTTTTCCAGAATTCGGATTTGAGGCATCATCTCTCCACGTACATAGATATAAGATGTATTTGCGCCTAAGGCAAAACTCGACACAATCATTCCTTCAATTAATGCGTGAGGAATGTAGGTCATTAAATATCTATCCTTGAAAGTTCCTGGCTCCGATTCATCGGCATTACACACCAAATAGCGCGCAACCCCTTCTGGCTTCGCCAAAAAACTCCATTTCATTCCAGTAGGAAAACCAGCACCGCCACGACCGCGCAAGCCCGATTTTTTTACTTCTTCCACCACTTCATCCGGTGTTAAAGTTTTAATCGCTTTTTCAACAGCACGGTAACCGCCCTTTTGGCGATATACCTCCAGCGTATTAATGCCAGGTACGTTTATATGTTCGAGTAATAGTTTACGTGACATTATTTCTTGCGTAAATTGTCTATCAATTCATCAACTGACTGCTCAGTTAAATTTTCGTAAAATGTATATTCTGGACCAATCTGGAGTACAGGTGCGTATCCACAAGCAGCTAAACATTCAACTCCCCTCCAACTAAACAAACCATCTTCAGTTACTTCACCCTCTTTAACACCCAACTTGCCTTCAATATGACTCATTATTTTTTCTGCACCCACTAAACAGCAAGGCCCAGTACGGCAAACTTCCAGTACATATTTTCCTTTCGGTTGTAAGAAGTACATGCTATAAAAAGATGCTACTTCATAAACCTCAATTGGTTCAATCGCTAAATATTCAGCAACTTTATCCATTGCAGGAACGCTGGTCCACCCAAATTCTGCTTGCACCAAATGTAACAGTGGCAATAGTGCCGACTTCTGTTTCCCTACTGGATAACGCATTACAATTTCATCAAAGCTAGCTAGCAAAGTTGATGAAAATGCTACAGGTTGTTGTTCTTCTACTTTAAGCATCTAATTCTCCTGCAATAATGTTCATGCTACTCATGTTAATGATGGCATCTGATAATAGCATACCCTCGCTCATTTTGGCAAACATCGAATAATTAATAAAACTTGGACGTCTGAAATGTAAACGATACGGTGTTCTACCACCATCATTTATCAAATAGAAGCCTAATTCTCCATTACCACCTTCTACAGCATGGTAAACTTCCGCTTTCGGAGCATCGATTTCTCCCATCACAATTTTGAAGTGATAGATCAAAGCTTCCATATTGTTGTAAACCTCTTCTTTTCCTGGTAAATAAAATTCGGGAACGTCTGCATGGAAAATACCTTTAGGCTCTGATTTTAATTTCTCCATAGCCTGTTCAATAATCCTCACACTTTGCCACATTTCTTCATTACGCACTAGATAGCGATCATAAATATCCCCACTGGTACCTACAGGGATTTCAAAATCAAAATCCTGATAAGAAGAATAAGGTTCACTTACACGTACATCATAATCTACACCAGTTGCGCGTAACAAAGGGCCAGTCCAGCCAAAACTCAACGCAGTTTCTTGGGTCACTTCAGCAACACCAGCTGTACGATCAATAAAAATACGATTACGATTTAATAAGCTTTCGAACTCTCTTAATGCAATTGGAAACTCTTTTAAGAATTTATTAATCTTAGCGAAAGCGATCTCATTAAAATCTCTTTCCAAACCTCCAATACGACCTACGTTAGTGGTTAAGCGCGCTCCGCAAACTTCTTCATAGATTTCGTAAATATGCTCTCTAAACTGGAACAAATAAAGGAAAGTGGTAGTTGCCCCTGTATCCTGAGCTATAATCGTATTGCAAATAATATGATCTGATATCCTTGCCAACTCCATAATAATTACCCGCAGATAATCAACACGTTTAGGGATTTGGATATTCAATAGCTTTTCAACCGTCATATGCCATCCCATATTATTAATAGGTGATGAACAATAGTTTAAACGGTCGGTTAAGGGCGTGATTTGATAAAAAGGGCGATGTTCTGCAATTTTTTCAAAAGCACGGTGAATGTATCCAATGGTAGACACACCACTTACAATACGCTCCCCGTCAAGCTGTAACACATTTTGAAAAACACCGTGTGTAGCAGGGTGGGTCGGACCTAAATTTAAGGTTACCAACTCATTCTGAGGATCGTTATCTGTATATATTGGCTGATTGTGTTTCATTTGTGCTTATCTACCAAAGTACTCATCTTTTTTATCTACTCTATTTGGATCTTCCAAAGGATATTGTTTAAGCATAGGAAACACACCTAAATCGTCCATGTTTAAAATTCTTCTTAAATCAGGATGGCCTTCAAATCTAACCCCAAAAAAGTCATAGGTCTCTCTCTCCATCCAGTTTGCGGAATTCCATAAGGTAGATGCTGTGGCAATAGTAGGATCATTTTCGTGAAGAAATACCTTCAACCTAACTCTAATACCACTTACCATACTATGCAAATGGTATACTACTGCGATTTGGTTTGTCTCTGGATAATGAACCGCAGTTAAATCGGTCAAAAAATTAAAGTTGAACTTACCATTTTCCTTCAAAAAAGATAAAACAGTTATTAATTTATCCTTCGTGGTAGAGAAAGTAAGCAAACCATAAGGCTCTGTTACATCAAATAACTGCTCGCCAAATCTCTCGCCAAGCAAATCAATGATTTCTGTATTTGTTGCTTTAGCCATTATTCTATTCCGTATGATGCTAACATTTTTTTGTATTGATCAGAATATCTTCTTCTTCCTGATTCATTCTTCACTAGTTCCTGTATTTTTCCAAAACCATCTAAAATGGCTTCTGGGCGTGGTGGACAACCAGGAACGTATACATCAACTGGTATAATTTCGTCAATGCCTTGTAGTACGGAGTAAGTATCGAAAATACCTCCACTAGAGGCACAGGCTCCTACCGCAATTACCCAGCGAGGCTCAGCCATCTGCAAATAAACCTGCTTTAACACTGGCCCCATCTTTTTAGCAATTGTACCCATCACCATTAAAAGATCGGCCTGACGAGGTGAAAAACTTAATCTCTCTGCACCAAAACGACCAAAATCGTAATGCGACCCCATGGTTGCCATAAACTCAATACCGCAGCAAGAAGTTGCAAATGGCAAGGGCCATAATGAATGTGAACGAGCCAAACCGATAACCTTATCCAGATTGGTGGCAAAAAAGCCTGAGCCTTCTATGCCCGGAGGCGCATCAACTATATTAATTTCACTCATGTTTGTAAACAAAAAATGCTTATTCCTAATACAGAATAAGCAGCAAATTTACGACTTTTTAAAAGTAATTGATGACAGGATTGGCATTTAGAATTAATCTAAATAATTAATTCCAGTCTAACGCCTTCTTTTTCAAAATATAAATGAAACCTAGCAACAGGGTTCCCATAAAAATAAACATTTCGATTATACCGTTCCAGCCAAGCTCTCTAAAATTAACTGCCCAAGGATACATGAAAATCACCTCCACATCGAAAAGAACAAATAAAATAGCGACTAAAAAGTACTTAATAGAAAAAGGCTGACGAGCATTACCTACAACTTTTATCCCAGCTTCGAAGGTAGAAAGTTTATCGTTTGTTTTACGCTTTGGCCCCAAAAAGTGAGTTGCAAATAAAGTAACCACTACAAATCCTAATGCTACGATTACCTGGAACAGAATAGGTAAAAAATCTTGTGCTGTGCTTTGGGTTTCCATTTTTAATAATTTTAGGCAAAATTAAAATAAAAAGGCAGGATTACAAACCCTGCCTTTTTATTTTAGCTAAATACTATTGCTTACCGACTACTTCTTCGGACTAGGTGAAGGAGTATTCAAAATCTTCAATGAGGAAGTAGCATACGCATTCTGTGGATCGAGGGCTAAAGTTTTATTTAAATATTCTTTAGCTTTTTCTTTATCACTTGCAGAATAATAAGAACCCAAATAGTTATAAGTGTCTATTAAGTTCTTAATATTAGTAGGAACAGTAGCTTTTTCTGGTCTAAGCACCGTTAATACTTCTATATATTTTAAAAGGTGTGGAACAGCAAGCCCGGCAGGCGTTTCTGGATTATCCAATATTTTACCAATGCGGCCTCTATATAAGTAAGCAGCTTCAATATCATGACCTGGAGCCAATTGGTTAACTTTTGAGAAAGCACTATCGGCTTCAATTAATAAATTTTTATTTGGTGTTACACCAGACTTAAGTTCTTCAGCGTAAGCAAAATAACTAGAGTAACCTAAAAAATAGTAATTATTCGCAATGTTTACATTTGCAGAGTTAAGATCAATACTTCTTTTATAGGCCTCCGCTGCTTTTGCATATTTCTTATCATCAAATAGCTTTTTACCTAGATCTGCCAATGCATCAGCTTTCGTAGAATCAAGCTTTACTGCTTTGGTTAAATTCATCAGCGCTAAGCTATCGTTGCCCACACCTAAATAGGCGTTACCTAACTGCATATAGTCTCCTGGTAAAATACGAGCTGTATCTTGCGCATTTACAAATAACTTCTTTAAATTTTGAACGCCTTGCTCATAGTTTTTATTCTGAACTGCAGAATAACCTCTTAAACGATCTAAAATAAAGTTCTTAGGGTTATTAGGATCTGTTTTTAGCGTCGCCACCTCTGTTGCTAATGTAGGCCAATCCTCTGCGTATAGCAAGAACTGTGCATAACGGTATCTTGACTCAAAAGATCTATCAGTTAAATCCAGATACTTTTTGTAATTCTTTAATGATTCTTCGCGTTTCGCTTTTGAAACTGCTGGATCACGGAACGACCATCTGTTTTGAATTTCAGCTAATTCGCGATATGCTGGTCCATAGTTAGGATCCGCAGCAATTACCTCGTTTACTTTAGCTTCTGCTTCTGCATAACCATCTGCCATGTTAAACATTCTCCCAATTTGAACTTTCACACGTTTAATATTTGGGTCAATATCAGTAGCTAACAAATACTTCTGGTAAGCAGGTCCGTTTTGCTTTTGATTTGCATAATAATCACCCAAGGCAATAAAAACCTCAGGATACTTATCTTTCGAATCTAATTCATCTGCTTTTTGCAAGTTTGGTAAAGCAGCTGCATAGTCAGGCTTTGGTTGCTCGAAATACGCTCTTCCGATATACATGTAAGTAGCATAATCCTTTTTACCTAGGTCAATCGCCTTATCAAAATTAGCTTTAGCGCCCGCAGCATTTCCAGTATATAAATCTGCATGACCTAAACCAACGTAGTTTAACGCATTTTTTGGATCTGCTGTTGTACCTTTCGAAAAAATTGCTTTTGCAGAGTCTACCTCTTCATTAATCAAGTATACATTCCCTAAATTAAAGTATACATCACCTTCTTTCGGGTCTGAATTCACCAAAGTTTTAAGCATAGATGTAGCTTTTTGGTATTGCTCTGCATCTATAGCCTTCTTTGCATCCGCCAAACTCTGCGCAAATGAAGCAGCCCCTCCCATCATTACTAAGCCTACTGTAAAGGCTAATGTTTTCTTAATCATTTTCATCGTTTTCTCGTTTTTGTTTAATGATTACGATACTATCAAGAATTATTTGCTCTCGATTATACAACGTCATCATTTGTTTTAAATTGAAATCCTTTTGCTGTACTTTAGTGTTAATTTATGGTTCTTTAACAGCAAAACTATTTCCTTAGTTTAAATATAATACTTTTTATTTAATATTAAAATCTCTTGAAATCATTTTATGTGGACCTAGTCCAGATTTAAGTACGATTAACTGTCCCCTCGGACTACTTAACCAATTTGCAAATCCTGTGCCTAAACCATTTTTACCCTCGCAATTTATAATATAAATATTTCTTAAAAAAGGGTAAATCCCATTAATTAGGTTACCCTGGGTGGGTTTATAAAAATTATCGGCTCCTTTTTTTCCTTGCAACCCTTTGACACCCATGATCTTAATTTGCGCCAAATGCGTCAAAATGTCACCGTTATTTTCCAGCAACCAATTAATACCAACCACTCCAATATAATCCTTATGTTCGGCAACATACTTAATCACTTCGTTATTATTGTTCAATGTATACACACCAGATTTTGGCAAACTGGTAATCTTGGCCGAATCTATAAAATATCTCATAGTACTTGATTTGGCATTATCAAAAACAAGTTTCTTTGTATTATTTGTTCCTTTTAAAACATCAAATACTTCTTGTGCGGTAATCACACTATCTGCATTATCCTTGTGTGTAATTAATGCGATCCCGTCAATTGCAAATCGATCAGTAAAAATTGCGATTTGCTTCTGCTTATAATAATATTCCTCGCTAGGCTTAAGCATGCGAGAAAGAATAATCATTCTTTCTTCCCCATTTAAAAATTTCGGCAAAATTTCCGCTTCGTTGCCCAAGATAGTCTTTACTTTAGCTTCTGGGTAATCATCACTAAATACTTCAATTTGATCATCTAGTACTCGGGAAAAGGACTCATCAACCAAAATGGTAGTTTCACCTGAAGTTCTGCTTTCAGGGACTGAGTTTGCTTTTTTACCACGATTACATGAAAGAAAGGCAAATAACACCAATACTAAACTTAAGTATTTCATTTAATCTGAATCTTTCTGGTTAATTAGCCTAGCGAACCTAATGGCTCCGTACACTATCAAAACAACGCCAAACGCAATTTGATATTGTTTTGGAAATTTGTCTGGGTCTAACGACAATATATTTGTAAAAATAAGTACTACACCAATCGCAAAATACATCAACAACATGGTAAGCCCCAAAATAAACAGAAATCGCTGTTGAGGCGATTTCTGTTTAAAAAAATTTAAATTAAACATCCTTATTGTGGCATTGAAAATTTAACCGGGATATTATATTTTACCCTTACAGGTTTACTATTTTGCATACCTGGATTCCAACGCCTACTCAATCTCAATACACGCGTAGCTTCTTCATCTAAACCATATCCCAACTTACGACCGTCTACTTTAACATCGGTCAAAGTGCCGTCTTTCTCAATCGTAAACGAAACATACACTGTTCCTTGGATATTGTTCTCACTAGCCATTGCAGGATATTTAATTGTATTCGACAACCAGTCATAGAACTTTTGGATACCTCCTGGATAGGTTGGTGGGTTTTCCATACTTACGTGGCTATAGATGGTATTATCCTCTACAACAACCGCTTGTTTTGGTCCTTCTCCCACTGGCGCAATCTGTACAATCTCTGCATTTGGATCACCCTCAATCGTTTTTTGCCCCGGGTCTGCAACCTTCAGGTCCTCTGCTTTAGGAGGCTCTTCGTCACGTACCTGCTCATCCGGCTTCACAATTGGAGGAGGAAACTTAACCTGATCCTGTTTAGGAGGTGGCGGCTCTACTGGAGGTGGTGGCACTACTTTTTCATCAATTGGTGGCGGTGCTTGCATAATAACCTCTGTTTCCTTTAAAGGAGGAGGTTCTGGTACCATCCCAGCAATCAAAGCGTATATTTTCGGCGCCATGAAAAGCAGGATAAATACAGCAGATGCAATAAGTAATGATTTAGTGGTATTTGCCGCACTAGTTTGACGAAGCTGATAAGCACCGTAATTCTTGTTCTTTTTGGCAAATACAACATCAAGCCATTCCTTTTTCAATAAATCTATCTTAGATCCAAACATTGCTTAATATTTTAAATGTTGTTAATTATTTATAAAAGTCCATTTTCCTTCATGAATGCTATTTCGCTATCCATCAAGTTTTTAGGATCATCATCCACCGCCGGAGCAGTGAGGTTTGTTTTGGTGATGCTCAGTTCATCCATTATATCAACAAAGTTCTTATAAGTAGCACCATCTGTTGGCTTCACGATAACCATAATGTCTTTACCTGTCGCATCCTTAACTTTCTTCTTGTTTTCTAACAAAGATTTCGTAATCCCTGCAAAACCCTCGATGGTTGGTTGGGATTTCCCAGCCTCACCCATGTACCACACTACTCGGTTTCCTTTTACCAATAAAATAGTCATGGTTTGAGATTGCTTAACCTCAAGTTTATTGTCTGGATTCCTTTCATCCTTATCAGGCTTGGCAATATCCATTGCCAATGGTTTCGATAACGAGGTGGTCAGCATAAAGAAGGTAATCAATAAGAACGCTAAATCTACCATTGCTGTTAAATCAACTCGTGTAGACTGTTTCTTGGTTCTTATTTTGCCGCCTTTGCCGCCCCCGCTGGAGGTATCTAATTCTGCCATTGTCTTTTATTTAGCAGCAGCTTCCGCTGATGTGATTAAACTAAACTTGTTAACTTTTTGCCTTTGAAGAACATCAACAATCTTTCTCACTGTTGGGTACTCTTCTTCAGCATCTCCTTTAATACTTATACGCATTTCCGTTTGATGTAACTCCGCGGTAGCGTAGCGAGCCTGCTCAATCCACTTGAACAATTCACCAGATCTGGTTGAGTCAGTCGGAATACCAGTTTCTACACCAGACTTAGCGCGCTGATCACCGTTCATGTTAATGTAGGTACCTAACTGATTAAGTGGAACTCCGAAAGACGAGATTACCGCAAAACGTTTGATCTGTTCTGGAGTGAATGAGATGCTATATTCCGTAGCCATTTTTTGAAGGGTTAATTTTTTAACATCTTGACCAATGATCTCGATGAAAACCTTACCCTTACCAATTGTTAAAATTGTTAAATCCTTATCTGGCACTTTAAACTGAACCGTAGACGATGGAATTTTAACTTCCAACGGATCTGGTTGACGAGAAGTTGCCGTTAAAATAAAGAAAGTTAACAACAAGAAGGCGACATCACACATCGCAGTCATATCTACTGCCGTACTCTTTCTTGGAACTTTTACTCTAGGCATAATATAAAAATTATAATATTTTAATTAATGATGTTAATTCTTCCGGTTTTCCATAAAGCCGGTAAAAAAAAATTAAAATAATTTTTATTTATGTGTACTAGCGTAAGTTTGGATGATGCTAAAGCCAGCCTCATCAATAGCATAAGTTAACTTATCAATTTTTGAAGTTAAAATATTATACATGATAATCGCAACGGTAGATGTACCAATACCTGTAGCTGTGTTAATCAAAGCCTCAGAAATACCTGTTGCTAATGCCGCTTGATCCGGAGCACCTGAATTTGCTAAACCACCAAACGCCTTGATCATACCAGTTACCGTACCTAATAAACCTGTTAACGTACCTACGGATACTAACGTAGCGATAATTGTTAAGTTTTGCTCTAGCATTGGCATCTCTAATGAAGTTGCCTCTTCGATATCTTTTTGAATAGCTAAACATTTTTGATCAGTATCCATGTTTTGCTCAACTTCCATCTCACTGTATTTTTTCAATCCAGATTTAATAACGTTAGCCACAGATCCTTCTTGCTTATCGCACTCAGCTGAAGCTGCAGCAATATTACCAGAAGCTAAAAGTGATTGAATTTTTTTAACAAAAGCATCTAAACTTCCTTTACCAGTTGCTTTACCGATTACAATTAAACGCTCTACTGAAAATACGAACACCATTAAAAGCATCCCCATTAGAATTGGAACGATGAAACCTCCTTTAAAAGCCATACCACCATAGTTACCTGGGTGTGGTAAATAAGTGTGCGTATCAACATCATAAAATGCAAGTGAAATTGAGCTATTGGCTTTAGCTACATCATCAGGAATGCTGAAGTTTGTAGGCCTACCTAATACAAAAATAAATAAGCTGATCCCGATTAGGATACAAATTGGAATTACGAGCATTGCAAATAAATTAGATGCGGTAGAGCTCTCTTTTTTAACTGTTGTTGGTTTTGGTGCGTTTGCCATTTTTTTTTAGTTTTTTAGTTTTTAGTACTTGTTTTTAAATTTAGAAAATTTTTAAATAAATATTATAGTAATACACACAACGATATTAAAAGCTAATTGTTGCGGTAACAAATTTATAAATTGATTTTAAATTACAAATTAAATAATCATTCCACAATTAATTCGTTACGTTGCCAGCTCATTTTTTTAAATGACCAAAGGTGTATAACCAAAAAAGATTGCCTTTTGCTGAGACAATCTTTCACAATTAAAACTAAAAATTTAATTAAAACCAAATTTTAAGCAAAAAAAATGCATTAAAGTATGTTTTCCACCACTTTGGGAAGTGCTTTTTGAATCTCCTCCGAAGAAAACGCCTCAAATTGTTTATAATTATTCAGGAAGGCAATAGCTAGTTCATTCGCTTTAAAATCATACGCATTTTTATCGTACCAGGTATTTCTTGGGTTCAAAATTTCCGATGGAACACCAGCACAATGGGTAGGCATCATCAGTCCAAATATAGTGTGTTCAGTAAAATCAGCACTTTCGAGGCTTCCATTTAAAGCGGCTGTAATCATTGCCCTGGTATAGCTCAATTTCATTCTTTGTCCCACTCCATATGCGCCACCGCTCCATCCAGTATTAACCAACCATACGTTTACTTTATGTTTTTGCATTTTTTCTCCTAACAATTCGGCATACATAGCCGGATGTAAGGGCAAAAATGCCTTTCCAAAACATGCTGAAAAAGTTAATTGAGGTTCTGTAACACCTGCTTCAGTTCCTGCAACCTTCGCCGTATAGCCAGAGATGAAGTGGAACATCGCCTGACCAGGAGTTAGTTTAGAGATTGGGGGTAAAACGCCACAAGCATCGGCTGTTAAAAAGAATATGTTTTTTGGAATTGCAGCGACAGAAGGCAATACTGCATTATCTATATAATGTATAGGGTAGGCAACACGAGTGTTTTCCGTTTTCTCGATATTGGCGAAATCTACCGTTCTGGTACCTTTAAAATAGTTTGTGTTCTCTAATAATGAGCCGAACTTAATCGCATTAAAAATCTGTGGCTCCTTTTCTTGGGTAAGATCAACGCACTTCGCATAACACCCTCCCTCAAAATTAAATATCTCTGTATCGCTCCAACCATGCTCATCATCTCCAATTAATCCCCTATTTGGATCTGCAGACAATGTGGTTTTACCAGTGCCCGACAAACCAAAAAAGATTGCAGTATCACCATCCTTACCAACGTTTGCTGAACAATGCATAGATAATGTGTTCTTCTGTAAGGGAAGTATAAAATTCAAGACTGAAAAAATGCCCTTTTTAATCTCCCCTGTGTAGGCAGTACCCCCAATAAGGATCATCTTTTTCGAAAAATTGATGATTGAAAAGTTCTCTTGGCGTGTACCATCAGTGCGAGGATCGGCATTAAATGAAGGTGCAGCGATAATTGTCCACTCCGTACTCAATGGAATTTCTTGATGGTTGTACCTTAAGAACAAATTGTTGGCAAACAAGTTCTGAAATGCGTTTTCTGTTATTACCCTAATGCTTGTTTGATAGTTTTTACTTGCGCCTGCGTAAACATCGCGCACATAAACCTCTTTCTGATTTAAATGTGCAATAACCTTTTCTAATAATGCATCAAAATGTTTCGGAGCAAATTTAATATTAATGTCACCCCACCAAACAGCTTCTTCAGTGAGCTCATCACAAACGATAAATCGATCTTTGGGCGAACGGCCGGTAAACTTGCCCGTATCCACGGCGAGGGCGCCGGAGTCGGCGAGGGTTCCTTCACCATTTTTTAATGCTTCTTCAACTAATTCGGCAACACTCAGTTGATATTTAACTGCCTTAGCACTTAGTTTAAGGTAGCTTAAATCTAAGTGGTTTACATTCACACTATTCATATATTTGGTTTTATACGCTGCAAAGCTAAGCAGATATAAACGCAAAAAACACGAATTTTAGAGAAAAATTTTACTTATTGTGGCAAATACACTAACAGTTAACGCACTGTAATAAAGCCTATTAGCTTACAAATTACCCGCCAGATTTTTTTACTTTATAACCTTCTTTTTGAAGCATTGATATAACCTTATCTCTAAAGTCTCCTTGTATTAGAATTTCCCCGTCCTTGGCGGCTCCGCCTACACCACATTTGCTTTTTAAAAATTTCGCCAATACTTGTAATTCTTCATCGTTCCCTACATAGCCTGTAATTAAGGTCACTGCTTTCCCTCCTCTATTCTTTCGGTCAAGTGTAACCCGTAAATCTTGCTGCGCATTGCTTAGCGGTTCTTTATCTAATGCTTGATGATCTTCATATTCAAATGATGGGTCTGTGGAGTACATGATCCCACCAAAATCATTCATAATCTTTCTTTTTTCTTTGGCCATAATTTGCTATCAATTATTTCATAGAGGTAATTACTTTCAACGCTCCGGGAACTACTGCTATTTCAATATTTTTACCCATAAAAAATGGTTCACCATCAATATGAACAGAGTTTTCTTTTTTCCTAATGATGCTAATCCTCCTGCCGCTTATAATTTCAACCAAGTTAGATCGGTGGGTTTTTGAATTTAACATTTCATAAGCCAGCAAGGGCAATTTATATAAAGAAACTGGTTTTACGATACAAACCTCTAGTAAACCATCGCCCAATAATGATTTTGGAGATATATGGACATTATTTCCATATTGAGTAGAGTTGGCTATACTTAGCATAAAAGCATCTCTCTCATATTTCACGCCATCTATTTCCAACTCATAATGCTCAGGTTGATAAGATTTAACTTCCTTAAGACCCAAGGTTATGTAACCTTTCAGGCCTCTTGTTTTATTGCCCGCAAAAGCTGCACTTATTCTTGCGTCAAATCCGATGCCGGCCATATTAAAAAAATATTTCCCATTTAACGTTCCTGCATCAATCCTTTGCACATTAAGCTGATTAATTATCTGGATGGCCTTGATGGCGTTCATTGGAATATGCAGCGCACGTGCCAATCCGTTCCCAGAACCAAAAGGAATAATCCCCAAAATCTTCCCTAATGAACTTACTTTACTGGCAATTTCATTAATTGTTCCATCACCACCAACAGCAACAATAACATCAAAATTCTTGTTTGCAGCCTCTTCAGCTAGTTCCGCAGCATGGCCCATATAGGAGGTAAAGCTAAAGTTCGCATTAAATTTCGCATGATCTAAATGAACATCGATCAAAGCCGGAATTGTATGCTTTTCTTTTCCTCCCGAAATCGGATTTATGATAAATAAGATATTAGATTTTAACAATGGATTGCTTTTAAGGACAGGACAAAATAATTGATATTTTTTGACTATTAATAATATTTGTAGTAATTTTGTGGCGTTAAAAAAAGTGGACTGATTTGCGATGCCCTGGAATAGCGGGCTGGATTGCAACCACGTAAAAAAAAGTGCTAATTAAACAACCATTCAACATGTCATACCTTTTTACATCAGAATCTGTATCTGAAGGTCACCCAGATAAAATTGCAGATCAAATTTCGGACGCCTTAATTGATAATTTTTTAGCTTTTGACACTGAGTCTAAAGTTGCCTGTGAAACTTTAGTTACTACTGGGCAGGTTATATTGGCCGGAGAAGTAAAATCCAAAACTTATCTGGATGTTCAACAAATTGCGCGTGATGTAATTAAGAAGATCGGCTATACAAAAAGCGAGTATATGTTCGAGGCTAATTCATGTGGCATATTATCCGCTATACATGAACAATCTCAAGACATTAACCAAGGGGTTGATAAAAGTATAAAAGAAGAGCAAGGGGCTGGCGATCAAGGGATGATGTTCGGTTACGCAACGAACGAAACTGAGGACTTTATGCCTTTGGCTTTAGATCTATCTCACAAACTTTTACAAGAGCTTGCCGTTTTAAGACGTGAAAATAAGGAGATCACTTATTTAAGGCCCGACGCAAAATCGCAGGTTACTTTAGAATATAGCGACAACAACAAGCCAGTACGCATTGATGCGATTGTTATTTCTACACAGCATGATGATTTTGCTGAAGAGACTGCAATGTTAGCAAAAATTAAGGAGGATTTAGTAACTATTCTTATTCCTCGCATTATCAAAAATAATCCTCAATACGCACACTTATTTAACGATAAAATTGAGTATCACATTAACCCGACCGGTAAATTCGTTATTGGTGGTCCGCATGGCGACACAGGTTTAACCGGTAGAAAAATTATTGTCGACACCTATGGCGGTAAAGGCGCTCACGGGGGTGGTGCATTCTCTGGTAAAGATCCGAGCAAGGTTGATAGAAGTGCGGCTTATGCCACTCGTCATATTGCAAAAAATTTAGTTGCTGCTGGCGTAGCTGATGAAATCCTGGTTCAAGTATCATATGCTATCGGGGTAGCCAAACCAATGGGTATCTATATCAACACCTACGGCACAGCAAAAGTGGATAAAACAGATGGTGAAATAGCGAATACAGTTGAGAAGTTATTTGATATGCGACCTTACTTTATTGAGCAGCGCTTAAAATTAAGGAACCCAATTTATAGCGAAACGGCTGCTTATGGCCATATGGGGCGTAAACCAGCAACAGTAACCAAAGTTTTTAGAACTCCAAATGGGGAAGAAAAAACAGTTACAGTTGAATTGTTTACCTGGGAGAAATTAGATTTCGTGGATCAAGTAAAATCCGCATTTAACTTATAAAAAAAGAGCGCTTAAGGCGCTCTTTTTTGTTGGTTACTTTACCGCTTCAATAACTCCACAGCCCACTCTTGGGCCAGAATTTCCTGTTGGTTGCGTAGTATAATCATCTGTGCCGCCATGTACAATTATTCCCCTTCCAATAATACTGTTGACATCATTTTCGGTTGTATTCCATCGATCTGTTGTTACACTCAGTGTTGCATGACCTTTGCTGTCTAATTCAATATTTCCTATGTCACCAGAATGATAGGCTTCTGAGCCCCACTTTCCATGATTTTCATTAGTTGGATTCCAATGCCCGTGTGTATTCTCTCCCATATTACCACAATCTCCATGCTCGTGGAAGTGTACGGCAACTACGCTATCAGCTCGTTCAGGAAAATTCAGCTCCAAATCCATTTTAATCTTCCCATCCGCTACGCTAACAAATTTAACTGTACCAATGGCCTCGTTTGTTGCGGTTGAGTTTAATGTTGCTTGGGCAACTTCTTTATCATTTTGCTTACAGGACATTACTAGGGTAGATAACGCTACGCCTGCGATTAATAAATAATGTTTCATGAGATTTTAGTTTCCCTAAAAAACAACCTTCAACTCAAAAAGTTTGAAAATATTCTAACCAAAATAAAAAACCAATTGCTTTAGGTATTGTTTTAATAGCATATAAAATTAAACCATCATGGAACAACCTTTTGAAATGAATACCTTGAGCCAAATTCTAGAAAAATTAAGGCTGAAAGGAAAAGATAATGAAATTAAAATGTCTGATCACGGTAAAATGCAATCGGCGAACCTCAATAAAATTTATACCCCAGAAGATCTAACGATCGTAAAAAGCTATCGATTTGAGGGAATGTCAGATCCTGGAGATAATTCCGTCCTTTATTTATTGGTAGATAAAGATGGCGACATGGGCTATATGCTGGATGCGTATGGAACCTATTCCGACAATGCGGGTTCTGGGTTCGACGACTTTTTGAAAAAGATCCCGGTAGCCGACAGGGATGAACAAGAAATATTTGACTAACAAGTAAGTAAATATGACTATTTTGTCCGATCAGGATGGAAAAGCAATATGACTTATCGGGCTGTGTGGTATCGGTACTATACAGTCCGAAACTAGTGCAAATAATAGGCTCTACGCAACTTTTAACATTTCTTAATCACAACTTAAGTTTAAACACGCTTCAGCTTGCAAAGTTGATAAAAGCCGATTATCAGAGATTATTCGGTAAACGGTTGAAAATAACCAATGCTTCCCTGATGGTAGAGATTTGGGGGCATTTGTATGCTAGTCATTTTGCCAATGTAATAAAAGAATTGATAAAACTTAAAGTTATTGGCGACTTAACTGCGCTCATTAACAAACGGAGTGACACCATTGATTGCGGTGAAGCCGATATTGATACGAACCGAGGGATTTGGGACACCCTTTCAAAATTCAATCATATCATCATCAAATGCTTACCCAAACCCTCAAACATAGAAACATAGTTAGCCGCGAACTATGCTTCTATGTTAGTTTATTTTAGTCTTTGCTGTTTTTAACATTCATATAATACATCTTTTCAATTGCACTTGGTATGAAGAGGTCTAGCTGCTCGGGCTTTAATGGCAGGGTCTGTAAAGTTGTAGTAGGCAATAATTTTAATAAGACCTTTCCATATTTCAAAACTAACGGCATGTTAAATCCGTCTACGCAGTCTTGATACTGATAACTAACCTTTCCATCTTCTAAGAAAAATCTAAAAGTAGGAATTTGTGTAGTTCTAAGGTATTGATCAAAAACTTTACTATAATTAAACTTAGCTTGCGTAGAAATATAATTCTCTACTTGGGCAGAGGTAACTGTTTGGTGATAAAAGCGGCTATTTAAGCCCCGCAAAATTGCTCTAAACTTCGCATCATTGTTTAGTCCATGGCGTATAGAGTGCAGTAAATTCCCACCCTTTGGATACATATCTCCACTACCCTGGGCATTTACATTATAAGCAGGGATAATTGGCTTGTCATTTCTGATACCTTTTCTAATCCCGTAGTTATATTCATTTCCCGCAGTTTCCCCAAAGTGATAATCAACAAATAGCGTTTCGCTGTAATTAGTAAAGCCTTCATGTACCCACATATCTGCCAGATCATTAGTCGTTAAATTGTTCCCAAACCATTCATGTCCACTTTCGTGAATAATGATAAAGTCGAACTTCAATCCCCATCCATAGCCAGAAGCATCTCTGCCGCCGTAACCAAACTTATATTTATTGCCATAGGAAACGGCCGACTGGTGTTCCATTCCGGTATGCGAAGCATCTATTAACTGGTAGCCATCTTCATAAAATGGATAAGGTCCAAACCAATGCTCCAATGCCTTAAACATTTTATGCACCTGATCTGGCATATAGGCCTTTGCTTTATTCAGGTTATAATCCAACACCCAATAATTTACGCTTAATGGCCCTTTTTCCCCTTTATAAGTTTCATTAAAGTTTACATACTTACCAATGTAAGGGATAATGCAATAGTTACTGATTGGATTTACAACATTATATTTATAGGTGGCGGTACCATTTCCATTCACTTTTTTAGACACTAATCGTCCATTGCCAATGGCTACCAACGAATCAGGTACAGTCATTGTTAAAGATGCTCCTTTATTAGGCTCATCGCTTTGATGATCTTTATTTGGATACCATATAGAAGCCCCTAAACCCTGACAGGCCACCGTCATATATGGCCTCTTTAGTGAATCTACGCCAAAGATAAATCCACCATCCCAAGGTGCTCTAACAGCCTGGTGTACTTTTCCCTGGTAAAATATTTTCACCTTATTAAATTCCGCTATTTTTTGAGCTGGCACTGTAATCAGCCAAACGCTTTCTTTTTTTTCAAATGAAAGTTTTCTTTTTCCGTTATAGAGTACGCTATCAATTACTAATGGTTCTTGCAAATCGATCTGCATTTTAATGTTGCCATTGTTAGCTTTTACCACTTTATAGGCAATTTCATTGGCTCCACTAATTGTCTTCGCAATAAAATTAGGTTCAAAAGCCAGTTCATAGCGCTGTACATCCCACCAAGTACGCTCAGGTGTTAAGGTGCCTCTTAACGTATCGGCGCGGGTAAATTTTTTAATAGCTGGTTTTGTTTGTGCACTTAGGTTTAAAGTGCAGCAGCAAATCAGTGTAAATAAAGTTAATCTCATTATCATTGTTAGTATAATTTAAGCGTTCTAATATTCAAAATTTCTAGTAGGCCGTTGCTCTAATAGCTTCTATATCTTTGATAGAGATTGCCAGGTCCTTTCCTAACTTACGATAAGAATCTTGCGTAATCACATAATCATCTTCCACCCTGATTCCTCCAAAATCTCTATAGTCTGCCACCTTACCATAATCGATAAAGTCTGAAAATTTATTTGCGGCCTGCCATTGGTCAATTAGTTCGGGAATAAAATAGAGGCCCGGTTCAACGGTCAACACATACCCTGTCTCCAGCTCCTTTCCCAATCGCAACGATTTTAAGCCAAACTGCGTAGTATTCTTTTTTTGTTGATCCGTATACCCTACAAATTGTTCTCCCAAATCTTCCATGTCATGCACATCCAAACCCATCATATGACCGGTACCACATTGAAAAAATAAGGCATGGGCTCCAGCTAACACCGCCTCTTGCATATTGCCTTTCATCAAGCCTAAATCTTTCAAACCTTCAGCCAATGTTAAACAAGCAGTATAATGAATATCCAGATACTTAATGCCCGGCCTTAAGGCCTTTACGGCTTTTTGATAAGAATCCAACACTAGGCTGTACAGTTCATTTTGTTTGGTGCTAAACTTCTTGCCTGCCGGAAAAGTTCTGGTCAAATCGCCGGCATAACCCATGCTAGATTCTGCTCCAGAGTCGTTCAATACCAAATCGCCCTCCTTTAAAATATTGCCGTGGTAATGGTTATGCAAAATCTGTCCATCCACTGTTAAAATTACCGGATAGGCCAAGTTGCCCCCATCTTTTTGCGCTACCTGTTGCAGGGCTGCTGCAATTTCACTCTCTTTCATGCCGGGCTTAGCCATTTGCATCGCCAGTAAATGCATGTCGGCCGAAGTAGACGACGCTAAGTCGAGCTCAACAAGTTCCATGGCCGATTTAATAGATCGCTGGGCAACAACTGCCTTAATCAACGTGTGGGAAGCATGTTCCTTTATCGAATCGATAGGCAAGCTCAACATAGCCGCAATTTTCATTTTGTTCTCTGCCCTGTATGGAGGCAAATAATGAATTTCACTGTGGTTAACATTTTTCAAGTAGGATGATAGCTTACTTGCAGGCTCAACCTGTGTCACACCCGATTGATGTGCTTTGTCTTCCAGCGTTTGCTGTCTTCCCATCCAAACTAGCTCATCGATGCTCATTTCATCGCCAAAAACTATAATTTTATCTTTGTCGACATCAATTATCGCAGCCAGTTTAGGTGCATTAATTCCGAAGTAATATAAAAAACTACTGTCTTGTCTAAAATGATAGGTGTTATCAAAGAAATTAATAGGGCTTTCATCGTTCCCTAAAAAGAGTAAAACACCTGAGTTAAAATTACTTTTTAAGCTATTCCTTCTATTGATATATTCTTCTTTACTAAACATTGCCAAAGCTATTCGTGAAATTATATAGCAAATATGTCAATTTTTTTATAGCAATTGATAGGAGGTTAAAATATAAAGTGTTTTAGAGAAATAACGGTTATTGATTTACCTGAACTTTACTCCAGATCTCATAAATCTTAGCACCCTTACTACTCAAACCACTATGATGCCATTTACCGTTTTCAAGCTTGCCATCAAAAGCAAGTGAAGCACCTACCCGGGTATTATCGCGACTAAAAAACTCGATGTTTTCTGTGTACTTGCCATCTTTAAAAGAATAGGTTCCGCCGCCAGTTCCCGAGAATTGTTTTTTGGCTGGATCTATTGCCACCCACTGAAATTTTGTACCCGTAAGTAATTTATAAGTCTGCCGTGTACCTGTTTGGTGTATCTCTGCTATTTTCCCGTCGTCACCCATTCTTCCGGTAATGTGCCATACGCCAGCCAGCGGTGCTTTACCATCATCAACACGTTGCAGTTCCACATGGCCTTCAGGCATATTCAGGAAAAGCATATTTTGGCTAATTGAAAATGGAATAGCGCTTTCTCGATTTACTTCAGAAGAGTCGGCGCTATTAAAAAGTACTTTAGTTAGTAGCGCATCTTTTTTAACTGAGATGTGCCCTCCACGGGACATCGTGAACTGGTTTGCGGTATGTATCGTATGGAAAAAGAAACCGTCCTGAATAAAAAGTTGATGCTCATTTTCTCCGCTTGTTAATTTCCAGGCTCCGTTTATGGTAGACTGTGCCTGCAAGTTAGCAGATAAAAGAAATAGACTTAAGTAGATCGCAATAAAGTTTTTCATAATGGTGATGATTTAGGCTACAAACTGAATTTCCTAAAATAAATATAAACAATTTCAACAGATTGGCAATTAAGAAAAGGTTAGGCGCAATCGTTCCTTTTAGCGGAATGCTGCATTTGCTAAATCTATCCTTTGTATTCGTTATCAAGATCTTATAAAAAAAGTCCCCTAAGCCTTTTTCCAAATCGTGCAAGAGTACCGGATAAGGTAACAATCCCCGCAATATAAAAGAAAATCGATTAACAAATTCCAAAACTCTATATTGGCTCTTAGAGTGAGTGGGTAGAGAAACAAAAAATGCTGCCGAAGATGAACAAACGCACAACAGCATTGTATAAGAATAGTACCAACTAATGATAATTGACCGAAAACATTTTAACTTAAACAATAAATGCGTAATCGAAAAATTACGCATCAGGACACCATTTATGTATGGCGCAATTTTTCAAAATGAAGCTTGCTTTATATTTATCAAAGACGGAGAAAGCATTCTGAATTCTCCAACGGAGAAGGTGAATATTTATGTTTTAGAAAGTGTTTTGTTAAAATGCGGCCACTATTTTGCGGATTTAATCCAAAAATCAGGAAATAATATTTGTGAAATTTTTGCAGTCCATCTTCACAGCGACATCCTACAAGAACTATATAAAGATGAAGTACCCAGTTTTATTAAACCCAATGGTAAAAAACATTTTGCACAAAAAATAGTAAAACATGACATCATTATTCAATTCATTGAAAGCCTTGATTTCTATTTTCAAAACCCAACATTGGTTAATGACGATTTAGTAAGGCTAAAAATTAAAGAACTTATTTTATTGTTGCTCCAGACAGACAATGCTGAAAATATAATCAGCTTATTTTCTTACCTCTTTACTCCAAAACAGGCGAGCTTTAAAGATATAATTCAAACTCACCTGTTTTCAAATATTACGATTAGCGAACTGGCTTTACTCTCGGGGCGGAGCTTATCTGCTTTTAAGAGAGACTTTGAAAATTATTTCAACGATACCCCTGCCAATTACATTAAAGAGCAAAAGCTTCTCAAGGCAAGCGACCTGTTAGGCTCAACTGATTTTTCTATCAGTGAAATATGCTATGAAGTTGGGTTTAACGACACTTCCCACTTTACGAAACTGTTTAAGCAAAAATTCAACTCAACTCCTTCAGCGCATAGGGGAAGTAAAGCCTTGAAATAACGGTTGAGCCTCATTTTCCATTTTTTGGACTTTACAGCCAAGCGAGATTTACTTTTTAAGTTCAATTTTGCCTCGAATTAAAAGACGAAAATATGATTGTAAAGAAAAATTTAATGGTCGCAATTGGTGAGAAGCTGTTCAGGAAAAAGCATATACAAGAATAGCCATATGAAATACTACAAAATTACCACTTGGTCTTTAGCTATTTCAATGTTTATGTTCGGTGTTCTGAAATTTGTGAACCCTTTTAAGAATTGGTATAGCGTCCAGGTTACGAATAGTAATTTAGGAGAACTTTCTTACACATTGGGCATACTAGGAGAGATTACTGTTGGAACAACCCTCTTTTTGTGTTTGTTATACAGACCAAAAATTTCAAATAAAATATATAAATGGCTGACAAGCGTTTCATTTTTAGCAATCAGTATAATGATGATGACAGGTATTTATGTTCATCTACATCCGAATGTTCCAGCGAACGTTTTACCGCTAAAAATTAAACCCCCATACATTCCTATATTCTTCTTACTAATTGCATTATCAAACTTTTTTTTGACCATCACAAATTCGAAAATACAAGATAGGAAAGAAGCTAACAGGTAACCTAGGGTCATGTACAAAACTTGGATATTTCGGGAGAGGATGAAAACAAAAAAGCCTGTTTTCTTGTGAAAAACAGGCTTTTAAAGCATTTGGTGTTTAAACCAGCGGACCGGACGGGACCGTGATTTTATGATTTATCGGCCTGTACGCCAAAATTTTAAGGTTTTTGCTCGTGAGCACTCACGAATTACTCACTGGAAATCCAACCAGATGGTAGTAAATGGTATGAACAAATATATGAAATTTTGATTTAAAGATGAACTTATTTCCAGTATTTTTCAGAGTATAAAGAGGTAAGTTTATTAAAGATAAGAATGAAAATCTAAAGGGCTATAGTCTAGTTCCGACGGGAATGATTGAAGTCCTTCCCCGTTACCTATAATGAGGTTTTTTGCAACCATTTCGACCAATGTGCTCACCAAAACGGTTGACGGGTTTTGGCTCCAAATGATATACTAAGTTACTAATTCTACAATTGTAAAACAAATGCCTTCGCATAGTAGATTTAGTCGATCCATATCTTCAGCCCAAATATTAATCTTTTGCGCGAGCTTTTTCAATTTCCTTAGCAACAGCCTTCGCTATTCTGTCGAAGCCCAAATCTGTAAGATGGGTTCCATCGACAGTGCCGTCATGATCATTTCCCATAAATGCTGTGGCAGGGACATAATAGATTTGTTTATAATTCTCTTTAAGCAGTTGTTGGTAAGCTTTATGGATATTCTCGTTTTGTTTGCGCACACTATTGCCAACTTGCTGATCGAAGTAGCCGTGCTCCCTAATTACAGTTTCAACTAATATAATTGGAGTTTTCGGACGTTTATCACGCAGGTATTTAATAAAGGGAAGCGCCCGCTCGCTAATCTGTTCTGGGGCTTGATTTGGAATGCAATCTAGCACATAGCAATCTCCCTCTACGGTAGCGAGGTATTTAGCTACTTCCATCTCCATTTTTGCATTGCCACTAAAGCCGAGATTGATTACATCCATTCCTAATTGACGCTGCAACATGGCTGGGTAAGCCATGCCAGGCCTGCTTGCAGAAGCACCCTGAACAATACTAGACCCATATATTACCACTCTTTTAGCTTTATTTACTGCAACTTTTTGAGGTGCTTTAAGAACTGATTCTGTTTTAACGCCAATGCTTAGATTAGTAACCGAATTATATAGCGGTAGGTATAAAAGAAACTGCTTCATGGTGGTATCCATTCGACGAATAATTACCTGACTTTGGTTTAATGCTCCTTTTTCTGGTCGGCCCGGACTAACAAATTGCCATTTACCATCTTTTAAGCAGTAAAGATCTAAACCACTGTGTGCAATAGGCGTCATGTTGGCCATGTACTTATCTTCCGCTAGTGTCCACTTTGCTGAAATAACGGGAGAGTTTGTTTCGAAGATGATGGCTATACCGGCGCTGTTTTTTGCTAATCCCTGAACCGTTTTAGGCATAGTTACAGTTTCATTAGAATCAATTCGCTGAAACCATTGCTCAGTTGCTTTTGCTTTGCCAATCGTAACTAAGGTTTTTGCATCAACGTACTTTAAGCTGTCTTGCGCGTTGGCTAGTTGCACCAATAAAAAGAGGCAAAGGCCTAATAGGTAATTCATTTTTAAATTCATCATTACTCAGGGTCTAAAGGATCAAAAGGATTGGTATGGATTGATAATTTATTCGGAAGGTATTCTGTTTCCGTAGCACTCTCTTTTTTAATTTCTGCATAAGGTATATAACCTAATTCACGAGTAGCATTTTTGGCCATATTACCTAAGATATAGGTGCTTTGTGAAACATCAGTAACTATCAAAACCTTTTTATCAGCAGGAATTCGAAAACGATAAATCATGCGGTTTAAATTTCTGAGGTTTGTAGTGGTGTGTCGGGCATGTGGCTCGATTATTATGGCTTTACTGGGCACTTTACAAACCTTGATGAGGTACTTTTTCATCTCAACCGCTTCGGCAAAGGGTGTTTTATTGGGATGTACGTGACCACCAGAAACGACAATGAAAGGCGCCAAGCCAGCGAAGTATCTTTTGGCGGCACTATCACAGCGCTTCGCTCCATTCGGATCTAACCTTAGCCCAACTTCTTCCGGACCTAAGCCTGGAACTAAAATAACGCTATATTTAAATTTCTGCCAATCTATTTTGGCTAACTGCTTTACTGCGTCTTTGTTCCAGCCCTTTTCAAGCGGCTCATATCGGATTGCCTCGTCTCGTCCGTTTATCAACAATATTTTTAAGCAAGCCAAGATCAGATTGTGATAAGCCGAAATTTTATCATTCTTTTTCTGTTGACTTAAAGCAGTAAGCAACTGTTTAATTTCCTGAAAGTACTTGGGATCATTTGGCCCAAAATCGCCCGCATCAATTTTCGGATAAAGAGGTTTTTCACCATTTACATAAACTGCCAAGATTCTGTTCATCGCTCTTGCATCTGCTTCCCAACATTTTTGAATAAAGTTTACATCATTAGCCGAAGCGAAGTTGATGTACCGACCAGTTGCACGCAATCGATCTATAAGAGACTTTGATTGGGCAGCATGCTTACTAAGTTCGGTTCCGATCTCGTTTATTTCAATATCGCTGAGCTGAAGGGCGGTAACTAAGCAGCCATTAGTTTGGCATGCACCAACAGCTTGGGTTAATTTTATTGCACGAGTGGCAGCGATTTGTTGTAGCGATGCATAGTTCGCCAAGCTTTCTTCTATCTCCAAGAGGTAAAGGAGAAAGAAGTTCTTCTGCAGCAGGGCTTTTTCTTTGGAATTGAATGGATTTTTGGCAAATCCAATAAGAGGGAGCACGCTTAAGCCGAACCAAAGTAAGGAATAGATAAAATTCTTGTGGATTTGTGGCATCGTATTTCGGGATTATTGTTGAATTGTGATGTAAACTGGATAATGATCAGATCGCACATGGGTAAAATCGTCTTTAATTACTTCAGCGCCCATTACTTTGTTTTTTAAATCTGGACTAACAAATATAAAATCAATCCTAGAAGGAACATCGGGGCCATTCTTTGGCTCGAAAGCTTTAGGATGAACGGTTTTTATAAAGTCCTGGTGTTTGAGTTTGAGGGCGTCGACAAATTTATAATCCAGAATATCCTGAATTACAGTATAATCAATCTTGCCGTTCACCAATTTCAAGATTGGTGCATACTTCTTTTCGTAGGCAATATAATTAGCAATAAGCTTCCCATCAGTATAAGCCGAAGAGTCAAGCGGGGACACGGTGTTAAAATCACCCATCATAACCCAGTTTTTATTCACTGCTTTCGCTTTAATCTCGGCTAATAAAAGGGCCACTTCTTGTCTCCTCTTTCTATAATCAAATGGTGTAAAATGGAGCACAGCAATTTGGAAGCCTATTATTTCTGCTAAGATAAAGCCTCGATCCATATTATCGGTTATCTTTTTCACATTGGTAATGGGATATTTCGACGTAATCGCAACAGGGAATTTTTCACCTTCAATTAGTAATACAGCGTATGGATGACCATAACTTAAAGCCAATTTTTCTAGGCTGGATTGCGTAAATCCGGTAACCTCCTGGAGCGCTAGCACATCAGCATCCTGAGTTTTAAGCCAAGCAGCAAATGCTGGTTTATTAATTACGGTATCCAATTTCATCCCTTCCAAAATATTATAAGAAAGAAATTTCATGGGCTTATTTTGGGCAAGAACAACTTGAGTGCTAAAGAGAAAAAGGTATAATAATGGTTGGAATAGTTTCATTTTCGTTTTGGTATTAATAAAATATTAAGCTGGCGGCAATTTCCGCCACCAGCTAAGTCGACGTTTAATTTGGATAAATTACAATAGCATCTTGCATATAGTTACGTTGGTTTGCAAAGGCAGAACCGCCAGCAGGGCATGAACCTCCGCCCCATGCAGGATTAGAGATTACCCCGAAAGTTCCTCCGCCACCAGAACCATGATTTTTTAAGTGCAAGCTCGCTGAGCCACCACCATCTAAATTTAAGGCACCTTTGGCATTGAAATAACGTTTTACAAATTGAGCAAGATCTGCTGTGGTCATTCCGTAGCCACGTGGTATTGGTGTGCAATAAGTAGCCCCCGGTACTTTACCTTCGGCAACAATAAGAAGCAGGTGATTATTAATGGTAGGAATGGCAACTACACTTCGGGATGCTGTACTTTCTCTAATATGCTCTTGTAGATTAACAGAAGCCCAAGCCGGACTGCCAGGCTTTTCAATGATAGTACTATTGGCAATTAATAATGGTGCACCAGACATCATGTATTTTCTTAAGGTTGGACTGAATGGATTTTGCGCCATATTACTCGCTTCCATACCCATGGTATTATCTGCATTTACATAGAACATACCTTCGTGATACACCCAATAAGAACTGGTGGTGTAAATATTAGAATCCCAATAGGTTACACCATTATTTCTTAAAAATGCACAATATTTTTTGTTGGGACCAGATGGCGAAGGCATCACCGTAGCGAAGGTTCCGCTTAAGGCAGCAACAGCAGTTGTAGGTGTGCCAATAACATTTGTTAGGGTGCTTTTTTGCAGTGAATCAACCTGTTTAAAGTCCAAATTGTTAAGCGATAAATCGATATCTAGCACATTCACATATTGAATTTCGTTGGTTTGTGTGGAAGGCAGGAAGAAACGATTGCCACTAAAGTAATACCACGTTACCCCAGGATGAGGTGTGCTTTTGTTCCAACCATGAGTATACTGCAAGGCACGATCTGTAGGCACCATTTTTCTGATTTTATTATTGTTAATATCTGCGACGTAAAAATTGCCTGAATTATCAATTACAATGGATGTTGGAATGTTAAAGGTTGCAAAATCGCCACTGGCGGAACCAGCAGTACCACTGCCTGCAACCGTAGATAAGAAGCCTTCAGCGTTGAGCCTTCTAATGGTATGAAATTCAATGTCGGTAATATAAATGCAACCATCGTTAGCAACGGTGACACCAAAAGGCTGTCCCATCTTTGCTTTTAGTCGCGGCGCATCTAAACTGTATCCCGAAGGTAGTTCTGGTACACCGGCTAGCAAGGTGACCACCCCGGCAGTAGTAACTTTACGGACACAATTATTCATCCGATCGGCCACAATAATATTGCCCGAGTTATCTAAGGCTACACCAGAAGGAAAGTTAAATCTGGCAGCGGTTCCTGTACCGTTCTGATATTCTGCAGTGGTTGTGCCAGCAAGCAAGGAGGTTGTCCATGTACCAGCGCTTAACGTAATTTTTTGGATGCGGTGATTTTTAGAATCTGCTACATATACCTTGGTTCCATCACCGGTTACAGCAACATCTATCGGCCAGTCGAACTGCGTGCTACCTGTACCTGCAGTTGTTCCAGCGATGGTTGAGATTACACCTGCAGGAGTCACTTTCCTAATTCGTGCGTTATCTCGATCTGCAACGTAGAGGTTATCAGCATCATCAATGGCTAGACGGATAGGCGAATAAAATCGTCCGGTACCTAAAGTACCATTTTGTGCCCCAGAAAGCCCCATCACTCCCGCAAAAAGTGAAACGGTACCTGATGGTGTGATTTTTCTAATGACATGGTTATCGCGATCGGCAACGAACATATTGCCATTTGAATCGAAGACAAGTCCTTCGGGTGCATCAAACGTTGCTGTTAATGGACTTCCAGCGGTACCATTTGATTGGCCGGCGGTACCTGAACCGGCATAGTTGACTACATTGAAAGCAGAGTCGTTAGCGAGTACAATGCCCGACATTGTCATAACACCTGAACCAGAGTGTTCGGCAAATTTGTCTGGTTGCACTAATGCAATTTCATTTTTGCAGGCCGACCATAATGCGGCACAGGCAATAATTAATACTAATTTCTTCATCATTTTGTAATTAGGGTCTGAGAATTGATTGAATTAGCTAGATTTTTCTACCCAACAATCCTTTATTAGCAAGGGAGAATTTTAAGTATTTAGAAAAACAGCCAAATGCAGAGCCTTTCACAGCAATAAATTACTGTCCACGATGCATCTAACTGAAGTGCTTCCCCATTTAGCAAACTAAATGGGGAAGCACTATTATTTCCAGTTTGGGTTTTGAATAATTTTTGGATTTAAGTTAATGTCTTCGACAGGAATTGGATAGAGATAGTCTTTCTCTTCGTCGAATTTCATAGCAGTTCCTTTCAAGGGGTCAAAGTTACCGAAGGTATTATTGGTAAGCTTTTTCTGGCTTACATTGACGATACTTGATGTTCCAGCTGGTGCGCCCGTTGCATTCCCATTGTGTAGGAATACATCGGCCTTGCCATCATTATTAAAATCATAAGCTCCTAAAGCCGGGAAGTAAATTCCTACTAATGGTTTTTCCATTTTCTTTCCTTCTTTCCAACGCATTAGATCATCCCATCGTAAACCTTCATTAAAAAGCTCGATCCGTCTTTCCCTTCTAATTTCCAAGATAACTCCTCTATTTGGGCCAGAATTTACGTTCGGATACATAGCCAATAGATAAGGATCTGGAGTTGCATTTGCAGCGGTCAGGTTTAGAAAAGGCATGGCTACCCGCTCTCTTAATTTATTGATAGATTTATCAAGATCTGCCTGTGTGAGGGTACCGAGTTCGGCCTTTGCCTCTGCATATACAAGGAGTGCTTCTGCATAGCGGAACAAAATGAGGTCGAAATAGGAACTACTGGAAGCCCATTGATCTCTAGTAGATAGCGCTTTAATAATCCTGTAGCCTGTAGTTGTAATGCTCATATTAACTGGCTCTCTCACGGTTTCTCCATAGGCTGCAAAATCTGGACCTGCCACTGTTTGAGTTAGCCTTGGATCACGGTTTTGCATCTCCTCATAATATTGCGCTGTTGCATAGTTAGACAAATCTGTAAATCGAGCTCCTGTTTTTAGTAGGTAACTGTTCACGAAATCTTTTGGGATCCCATAGGCACCAAAGGTTGGAGAAGTCATACCATAGTTGATGGTATTCTTGCCAAAAGTAGGATTAAAATCTCGAGCTAAAATCGTTTCTGTTGCATCTTGATTAATACGAGCAAAAAGTTCACGATAGGCTACATTAGCACCTCCAGTATTGAAGAGGCGATAAGCATTCGAAGTAATCAATTCATCAGCCGCTGCAGCTGCCAAGGTTAGCATAGCGTCTGCATCTCCCAAACCATGATACTTCCTAAAAGTTCCTTCGAACAGGCAAAGTCTTGCTTTTAAAATGAGTGCGGTATAACGGGTAATGTTATTGAGTTTTACTTCTTTTGGAATGTTTGCGATTGCATAATCTAAGTCAGCCAAAATAAAGTTTACCACTGCTTTTCTTGGATCACGAGCTTTATAAAGATCTGGATCATCTGCTGTGAGTACCTTATCGTAAATGGGTACGTCGCCAAAAGTCTTCAACTTGTCGTAATAAAAATGAGCTCTAAAAAAGCGAGCTATCCCACCGAACTTTAACTTAGCGGCCTGATCTGGGCATTTTTCATAGTTGGCCAGAAAGAAGTTAATGGAGCGTAGGTTAGCCCAATTCCAGCCACCTGTACCTCTAGCCACCGGTAAGATCCTTGCGCCTTTGGCACGATCTGACACAATAAGCGGAACGAGGTTATCTGAATTTGCATCGTCTGTATATACTTCGGTGGTAGGCAACATCTCATAAAAACCATTGGTATAAACCTCTAGGTCTGTTGCGGTATTAAAGAAGGTTTGAGCGTCAATTTTATCTTGTGGTGTAGTGTCTAATAAATCGTCTTTACATCCCACTACCGCAACCATCAAGATTAGCAGGGTTATTTGTATGAATTTTTTCATGCTCTTGGGGTCTGAATTAAAGTGAAACATTGATTCCAAATGAATAGGTTTTACCCATCGGATAATCTTCTAATCGAGCTCTGGTGGTGGCTGAATTTGGACTCGAATAATTTATGCCAGATCCGGCCATTTCTGGATCTACATATTTGGTTAGGTTACCAAAGCGCCAGGTAAATAAGTTTTCGCCGCTAAAGTAAAAGCGTAGGCGTTGAATCTTAACCTTTTGGGTAATCTTTTCAGGAATGGTATAGCCAAAAGTTAAATTTTTAACTCTCAAGTAACCGACATTGGTGAGGTAATAGTCGTTCACTTCACCTAAAGATCTTAATGCGCCAAGTGAGGCATATCCTCTAGAGATTTGTGGATAGGTGTTTCCAGGCTGTTCTGGCGACCAAGCATTGCTTACCAAGTCTTTTCTAATGAAGGAGAGATATGGGCGTTCGTAAGGACCCCAGAAAATATTACCTGTTGGATACCAATCTTGAGAGCCCACGCCCGCACCTGCGAATGCAAAATCGAAGGACTTCCATTCTGCGCTGAAGTTAAAGCCGAATGGGAAGCGTGGCATTGCATTTCCGATTTCAATTAAATCGCCATGATCAGCGAGTGTGTTTTTTCCCTTATTGATTGCCCCATCGCCATTTACATCGACATATTTGATGTCTCCCGCTTTCAGGCCTTTCCACTGGCTATTTTGCACAATGTTTAACTCATAGTTATAAACTTGGCCAAGGGAAGTTGTTGGATTAGTAAATTTTGCCTGATAGGCTGCTGCATCTGCATCTGATTGAAACTGACCGTCGATTTTATAACCATAGATGGTTCCCAACTTTTGTCCTTCCCAAAAGGTGCTCATTAAGCCATTAGGATTTGGATATTTGGTGATGATACCTTCAAAGTTGTAGAGACTAGCTGAAGCCCTGATGCGTAATGGTGCGCCTTTGATGTTGACACTTGCATTGTATCCGAGGGAGAATTCGAAACCTCTATTTCTGAGGCTGGCAATATTTTCTTTCGGTTCTGCAGCTCCAAAAACGGCGGGAAGAGGTTCACCGGGAAGATACATGCCTTCGACATTTTTCTCAAACCAATCAAAAGAAGCGTTTAATCTGCCTTTGAAGAAACCTAGATCTGCCCCGAGGTTAATGGTTCTGGAGTTTTCCCAACTTACGTTGCTTGGCAACGGTGCCGGACTAGTTACATAATTGTTTTTAATGTTGTTGATTAACCAGGTAGTTTGCCCAGTGGAAAGTACCTGCGAGAAAGTGTACAGGTCTATATTCTGATTACCCAGCTTGCCGTAAGATGCGCGGAGCTTTAATGAACTGATTGCTTTTTCTAGCGGCGCAAAGAATTTTTCGCGACTGATGTACCAGCCTGCAGAAACTGAAGGGAAAAAGCCCCAACGACTTGCTGTAGGAAAGCGTGAAGAACCATCATAACGAGCATTAACTTCTAGGAGGTAACGGTTTAAATAATCGTAGTTGAAGCGGCCAAAGTAACCCTGAACTGCCCAATTTGTACCAGAACCTGTAGCACGAAGCAATTCGGTACCGAGGCCCAAGCTAGAAAGGTTACCGACCAATAAGCCACCTTGTTCTGCCAAAATATTATCTGAATTAGCATCTTCTTGGTTATAACCTAATAGGAGTTTGGTGTGGTGCTTATCATTAAAGAAGCTTTTTGAATAGGTACCGTAGATGTTGAGGGCGTTATAGTAGTTTCTGTTCCTAGTTTCTGTTAAGCGATTCAGCCCACCGACTGCCGGAGTGGCTTTGGCAGTTGTTAGATAGTTGAAAGGATTTAGCCTTGTAGAGTTGGCAATATGATTGATGGTGTTACTATAATCTACATTAACTACTAAATCTTTAAGCGGTGTAACTTTAGCACTTAAAATGTTTACGACTTGCTCGGAATAAGTACGAACATAATTGTATCCGTCTTCTAAAGCACCCTGCGCACCAGTACCCATATTATCATAAGGGATGCCATCAATTTTATTAGGCTGGAAGGGGAAGAGGAAATACCAACTTGTTGTGCTCCATGGCCCGCCATATCCATTTTTATATCCTCCAAATTCAGTTTGCTTGTCTGTACTGATCTGGATATTGTCTGAGATTTCTAGCCAGTTGTTTGTTTTGAGGTTAATTCTTCCCCTTACGTTGTACTTAACCAAATCTGCATCTGCAATATTTTGAATGGTCGCCCCTTTGTAGGCCCGCCCAGACACATAGCCCTGGATTTTGTCATTACCGCCAGAAACAGAGATGTTGTGGTTTTGGCCCGGCTGCCATTTTCTGAACAGGTAGCCATACCAATCTGTGTTATCGAAAAACTTATAGGTTCCGTTTGCCTGCAGTTCTTTGAAAGGAGCAAGTTCACCTGCGGCAACCTTGCGCAGCTTTTCCCAATCATCTTCACTGGTAAAGCCGGTGTAGTTGGTGCCATTATATCCGTTTAATGCGGCATCGACCGTACGGCCATATTCATATGGATCTGAAATGTAATCTGTTCTGGTGGTTGGGGTGGTACTAGAAAAGTTGTTACTATACTCTACCTGTACCTTGCCGTCTTTACCTTTTTTTGTGGTTATTAAAATTACACCGAATGCACCCCTGGCACCATAAATAGCAGAAGAGGCCGCATCTTTTAATACCGAAATACTTTCTACATCTAAAGGGTTGATCCGGTCTATATTGCCCTGGATCCCATCAACCAATACCAAGGGCGAACCACCATTGATAGAGTTGAAGCCGCGAATATTGATGTCGGGAACTTCGCCCGGATTTCCGTTATTTGCCTGGATATTTAAACCTGGCAGCAAGCCCTGCAGGGAGTTGACGATGTTTGGCGATGGCCTTTGCTTAAGATCATCGCCAGTAATCTGTGACACAGCTCCGGTAAGATTTTCTTTCTTTTGTGTGCCATAGCCGACAACTACCACATCTCGCATGGTTTGTACATCTTCTTCCAAGAGGATGTTGCCCAGCACAGTTTTTGCAGGGATCTCTTTGGTGATATAGCCGAGGTAGGAAACTATGAGGATGTCATTTTCTGCGATGCCTTTAAGTTCAAATTCGCCATTGGCATTTGTAGCCACGGCCCGATTGGCATTTTTAGCTTTTACGCTTACGCCAATCATGGGCTGGCCCTGCTTATCTACGACCTTGCCTTTTACATCTAGCAGAGCTATATCTTCGACCAAAGCTTCTTCTGATTTTTCTTTTACTACTATGGTACGGTTAATAATGTCGTAAGTGAGGGTTGTATTGGCCAAGCATTGATCAAGCACCTCATAAAGTTGGGCATTTTTTGCGTTTACCGTAATGGAAGAAATCTTTTTTACGGTTTTAACATTGTAAACAAAGTCGTAGCCGCTTTGCCTACTGATCTGTTTAAATATTTCTACTAGCGGCTTGTTTTCCTGTACCAAAGAAATACGCTGCGCGTGGGTCTTCGCAGAGACCTGCAATAACATTCCTAACAGCAATACGATCGTAAGTTTCATCACTAAAATCAGTTTATAGGGTATTTGTTTCCGGAGTACGGAAACGAATAATGCATAAAAATTCATACATTTGGGTTATAGGTTTATACTGGACGAGTGCATTGTTTGGGTAAACTTTTTTGGCCAGGGCATGTTGCAGATGCTCTGGTTTTTTGTTTTACCTCGATCTTGTTGTAAAACTATTTCATGACCACGACCCTCCTTTCATATGTTGGATCTTGGGATGGTAAGACCTTAAATTTAATTGTACGGGTAGCTTGCAATAATTTTAAAATTTCGGAGATGTTTTTGAACTTAGAAATTGTACCCACAAATTCTTCATTTACTTGAGGATCTTCATATTCGACCTTTACGTTATACCACCGAGATAGTTTTCGCATTACACTGTGGATTTCTTCGTTATCAAATACGAAGTAGCCTTCTTTCCAAGCGAGCACATCTTTTACATCTATGTTTTTTTGCAACTTAAAGGAGCCATTCTTAATGTTTGCCTGCTCATGCGGTTTTAACAGCACGGAGTTTGACCGATGAGTGAGTTTTACCGAGCCTTCGATTAATGTTGTTGCTAAGAGTTGTTCATCTGGATAAGCGTTAATATTGAAATGGGTTCCCAATACTTCAACTTTCATTTCTCTCGCATTAACTATGAAAGGTTGGTTTTTTGACTTGCTAATTTCAAAATATCCCTCACCAGTTAGTTCTACCTTTCTTTCATTCCCAGTAAATGATGAAGGGAATTTTAAAGATGAAGATGCATTTAACCAGACTTTACTCCCATCAGCCAACAAGACTTGATATTGACCGCCCGCTGGCGTAGTAAGTATATTTTGGCCACTTAATGCCGCATCATTTTTAGAGGCTTGATTGACCTGAAAAATTAATTGACCTTCCACACTTTTTTTAACCAACAAGTTACCTGCGTTGAGTACTAGTCCATTTTTAACTTGGTCTAGCACGATTACCCGATTGTTTGCCAATTTCAAGGTGGCTTTATTGCCTCCCGGACCAAGATCTGCTATAAAAGCTGATGTATCTTTCTTGGATACAAGGCTTGTATCGGTATGTGCGAAATTAGACTGGCGAAGGAAGAGGAATGAAAAGACTATTGCTATAACTGCAGCGGCTGCTACAATACTGATGATCGTTTTGTTTAATCGCCATACTTTAGGCTCTGCTGGATCGATTTTACTAAGCACCGATTGGTGAAGCTGATTACTTTTACTAGCAGAAAAGAAATGTTGATCTGGTGTTTGTTTCCAAACTTCATCTAACCATAAAGATGCGCGGTCTTGATTTTCTGGCCTTGCCAACAAATCGATCAATTCTTGATGTTGATCGTCATTAAGTGTTCCCTCTTTATAAAGTTGAAGGAGAAAATCTACTCGTTGCTGTTGATGATATTGTTCCAATGATGTGCTTTTTCTATAAAGACACATCTTGGTGAAAAAAGGAGATATGCGTTTTTACTTTTTTAGAAAAAAAATAAAAAATAAAATAATGATGCCTGCTTTTGCGCGCAAGAACCTTTCAATGGACTGCATTGCCAATTGCTGATATTTCTTGGCAGAATGTAAGGAAATACTCATTTCAACCGAAATTTGTGCATACTTTAGTCCCTGCTGCCTTAGTAAAAATACTTTCTGTTGTTGAGGTGGCAGACTTGAAACTGCATGTTCGAAAACCTGATGAACTTCGTTCTCTTCTTCTGCAAGATCAACGGTTAAGTTAGAATCGGCATCAAGCAAATCGTTCTCGAATGCCTGCCTGCGTTTGCGTTCGTTTGCAACTTTACGGATTGCATTAAGCGTTTCGTTTTTCGTTATTGTAAAAAGATAGGCTTTGATATTAGCAACTGCAGCTAATTTTTCGCGATGTTGCCAAACTTTTAAAAATACATCTTGCACGATTTCTTCTGCCGTTTCCTGACATCTGATAACTGTAAAAGCGTAGAGGCCGAGTTGCTGATGGTGCGCATAAAAAAGCTGACTGAAAGCACTTACATCTCCTTCAGTAATAGCTTTTAATAAATATTGCTCCTTCAGCATTTTTACAGTTTGTTGGGTTTAAGTGTGAAGATAAACATCAAATAGCTATTCTCCACATGAACTTTACAAAATTAATTATTGAAAATTAATTAATTGGCCAAAATATATTTCTTAACGTAGAATTAATGTAAATGGGCTTTGAATCTTAAAATGAGCTGAATTGAAGAATTTACTCCATTCCTCTAAGGGAAAATTAACCCACGTGGAATTGCAAGAGATTATATTTCTTGGATCACTTCCTGCTTGATTCTTATCAACTATCACTGTTGATTTTTCCGTAAATACAAGAGCAAAACTGCTTCGGCAATGCGAACGGGGTTTTTGCAGGCCGCAAATGCGCGAGGGGCGAAACTATGCCTATCGGCCGAGGCCACGGCCTTGTTCTGCTTGATGTTTTCTTCTTATCCTTTCAGCCCTATCGACGGGGTGGATGTTCGGTTCATTCGATTGCGCTGGTTCCATCATTATTTTAAGAAATCCATCTATCGTTTTGCCGACATCTTTCAACATATTGTTTATTGAGGTAAAACAATCCTTGCCCACTTCCCTTGCAAGTTCATTCCTGATGTGCCTTGCCCTATCCTGTTGTGGAGCTACACGCTCCAAAATCCTTATCTGTTCTTTCTGCAATCGCGTGCCGTTCTTTTGGATGTTCGCATAGGCCAACATTTCCTTAAGCCCCCTATCAAAACCGAATATTTTATCGAATAGCAGCTCACCAGATTGCTTGAAAGCAAGCCTATTGAACTGTCCCAATTTTTTGGAATGGACTTGGTTCTTCCCTTTTGAATTGTTCATAGGACTGAGCTTGATCTTATTGGTAATATTCTTTCTGCTCACGATAATCTGGATATGCAGCTGCTCCCCATCTTTGACCTCGCCACGTTTCTTGGTTCCATTAATTAATTCCCTATCCTTAAAAGAGTAATAACGGTGATTTTCCAATTTGCCGAACCAAAGGAGGTCTTTTGAACTTTCAATGCCAGTACGGTTAAAGTTCCTTGCGTATTCGTCCATTACCCTAACTGCGAAACCTTTCATGGCAGCAGCTATGTCTTCTCCAAACTCCCGTTTTAAATGAGCGATTTCCTTTTGGCTCGGACTGATATTGACGAGGAAGAACTTAGCATCGTTTCGGGAAAGCTTCGCTACGTTACTGTCCAACGTGTGCTTTACTTTGTACGATTGGATGTTTGCACTTTCACCGTTAAACCAGAGCTTTTTTTCTTGGTCAAAAAGCCTGTTCTCCTTGTCGAGATAATGCACGAGCTGTCCGCTAGAACCCTTGTTGTTTCCCGATTCGCTGCTTGTGATATTGATGAACATATTAGAGGTTATTTACCTGCCTGATGGTTTCGGCCGCCAATTGTTCCCTCTCTTTTTGATTGAACAGGACATTAACCTTATCCCTTGAACTGATATAGTTATTAAGGATATAAAGGAAACTCTCCTTCAGTTCCTTTTTAGCACTAATTTGTCCATTGAAATTGTTTATCAAGCGGTGCAGCTCTACAAGGTATTTCATCTGTTGTTTATGTTCGTCCACACGCACCCGATTGGCCTGCAGAACCTGCTCATCAAAAGCTTCTAGGATTTCTTCCTGCTGCTGCGATACCTCACCTATTTTTTCGTTCATCGGCAAAAGGAAAATCTTTTCCTGTGTTTTCAGAAAGCCCATTTGGTTCTGTGCATTCTTTAGGATTGAACTTTTCAGCATCTCATCGTTCAGGTCTATAGGATCCTTTTTAGTTCGGTAAAAATAATCGACCATCTGTGCGAACACCAATGTTTGCGGCCTGCCCAGTTTAGCCGAAAGTTTCTGGAGCTTATCATGTACCGCTAGTGAAAACCTGATGGACTTCTCTGCCGCTTTTGCGGTTTCTTCTTTTGCTGGTATACCCATAAGTATATTGATTTAATGGTTTCCGTCACTTTAAAAAAGGAGAAGTATACCTGGGGTATACTTCTAACCCCCGTAGCGCAGCGCAGGGCAAGCAAAGTAGGGCGCAGCCCAACTTCCGCTTGCTCCTTTTCTTTTAAGGGAAAAGGACTGCATAGTCCAAGTTGCCCCTCAAAGATCTACTGTAACTCCGTACAAATGATTGATATCCTGCTGGCCCTGATGGGATCATAGGATGGCTCGTAACGGATATACCCAAAATCAACCAGGTTTTTTAGGCACTTGTGGTAGGTCGACTTGGACCTGAGCTTGGAAAATTCCATCAGCTTACTGCGACACACCCTGAACCATTTACTGGAGATGCCGCTATTCGAGTACATCAATATAGCCATGAAAAGTGCCAAATGGGTTGGGAGGATCCGCTCATCGCCCCTAGCTTTTTCCAAAAAACCTGCTACCGGATCCTCTGCCCTCATTGTGGAAATGATTTGAAGTCCGCATTTAAGTCTTTCTCCAGCATTCGCTCCACATCTTCCGCCTTATAGAACATCATGCCCCCTACCTTCGAATAGGATAGTGTGCCATTTATCCGAAGGTTCTGAAGCGTGCCTGGGGAAATTCCTAGCATCTTCCTCACGTCGGCACTCTTCAGCCATTTTTTTGTGAGTGCGCCTGAGAAGGGCATCTGTATCAGTTTCCTCATTTCCTCAAGCATCTCAATCTTGAACTGCTCAAGGTCCTGCTTGGTAATTAAATCTAATGGTGTCATAGGGTAAATCTTAAATTCATTCTCAAACCTAGTGGGGTCAAAGCCAATGATGCCGTGACTTCTACGTAACTCACGTGATATTATTAGGATAAACTTATCGGTTTGCAGTTCTCTGACCTGGTGAATTTTGGGCAGTACCCTAAAATAATTGTTGTGCAAACATCTGAAGTTCCAGATATCACTATCTGCCCATCTGGGCCTCATTTCAAAGTTGAATAATATGGAAGAGAATAATTGACAATACCCTAGGTTATAACCTATAAAAAATATTTGCTGGAATACGTTGGAAAAGCAGTTTTCTATGCACTGATCTGTGAATGACAAAATTTTTTGCCCTGAGGCGGGATCTTGGAATGCAAAGTTTTAGTATTAATGATAAATCATTTCTAAATGATTAATGCAAAAAAGGATAAATTAAAGTGCAATTCAAGAATTGCACTTCTACCAACTTCATTAATAACTTCAGAAGAAAAACCAAGTCCTTCTCGGTGATGAACGTAGCCTAACTGGTTTGGCGGATAGTCTTGCCTACTTGAAAATCCAATAGAGAGCGTTATAACATAAACTTCCTATTCGCTGGATATTCCAGGTGCATGTTAGAGGCATATTGAAATGTCATAGGCCTAGGCCCCCATCCAATTCAGTTCCCTTTTTTCTTTTGATTCCAAGGTAGTTGGTTTTATCCAGAGTTACTGACCTGCTCCTTTCAAGCTCAGCCAAGCTCTTAACGAATTTTTTTTCAAACCACTTGGCCTTGTCATCCAAGATCTTCAGTTCGTTATCCACTTTGTGATAATAGGCGATTATCGGGGCCGTCCCCATGACACTGGTATCAGCAAACAAGATATGGTCATACAGTCCAAGATTCTCCCTGACCCGCCTAATTCCCTCTTTCATGTTAAAGTTGATAGTATCGATCGGAACATTGTGGCCTCCAAGGGCAAACCTAGTCTTCACCCTTGCACGGGAATTCTCTAGATCATTCAACCCAAAATATAACAAGGTGCTTTCGTAGCCCGCATGGTTGAATTCCAGAGAAATTTCCGATGCCATATCATTGGCATAATTGGTTTCAAATCCAAAATTCAATCTGTTTTTAATTGCGTAGTCCTTATCCTTTTCAAGTTGCATGGGCACGCCGCCCGCAAGTATCTGTGGATCGTATGCTGGGTATTTTTTGACGAGCCCTGCAAAAATAAGGTCCCCATTGAATATCTCAGTACCAGCAGGCACATAAATATGCCCATAAAGACTCTTGCCGGCACCATTTGGTCCGGCAATAATTACAAACTGAGGCTTCATGACTAATGAATTGAATGAAGAATATATGACCAATATCCCTTCCCTGGGCCCAAAAGGTTCTTGATCAGGATATACTCATCGGTCTGTAAATCTAGATAAACAAGATCTTCAGAGCCATCTGGGTTCGCCCTTACAAATTCCTTGTCATTGGTTCTTTCATCACGGTAGAACATTGGAACGCCTTTGGAAAATGCCTCCCTATGGATATTCTCTGTCACTTTGGCCGCCATCTTATTAGTTTCGGCAATCGTATGCCCATTGGGCAAAATGGTCTGCAGCGCTCCCATCTCTTCTTCCCATGACGACTGTACCTCGCTCAGGTAATTGGAAAGCGCAGAATTTGGCTTCAGATTTTCCTGAAGTTCTTTGATATCTTCAGCTTTGATGACAAGGGCGGAAAGCATTCCCTCCTGGTTCCTAAGTTCTTTGAATTTCATAACTCTGGTGTTCATGGCCTATACAAATTTAATGATTTAAAATGATTTTGTGAATTGGGGTTGTTAACATATAAATGGGGGTTAAGCTGTATGCATCTTCTTCCTGAGCTTATCCATATCGCTGCCGACCTTGGTGTCCATCACCTTCGCATAGATCTGCGTGGTACGGATATCGGTATGCCCAAGCATCTTACTGACACTTTCTATCGGTACGCCTTGTCCCAAGGTCACCGTTGTTGCAAAAGTATGGCGTGCAATATGAAAGGTCAACAGTTTCTCAATGCCGCACAGATCAGCTACTTCTTTTAGATAAGCATTCATCTTTTGGTTGCTCGATACCGGAAGCACCTTTTCGTTTACCATACAATCCGCATGTTCACTGTACTTTTCCATGATCTCAATCGCAATGGGCAGGAGCGGAACGTGTGAGGCGACTGCAGTTTTCTGCCGTTTGATAAAGATCCATTGCTTTCCGTCCATACCATTCTGAATATCTGACCTGCTCAATTTCAGCACATCAATAAATGAAAGTCCGGTGTAGCAGCAGAATAGGAATACATCGCGTACCTGACAGATACGGGCATTGGAGATCTCCTTGTCATAAAGCAGGGATAGTTCATCTTCCGATAGTTTTACCCGTTCCACCTTTTTGAGCTTATTCTTGTGGCCGGCAAACGGATCGTGTGAAATCCATTTTTTTGCGATACATTCTCGTAGGATCTTTCCGAGGTTCTTAAGGTGCTTGATAGCAGAATTGTTTGCACAGCTGCAGGTACTCCTCAAGTAGAAATCAAATTCGGTGATAAAATAGTATTCGATTTCCTTGATCTCTATGTCGGAAATCCTGAACCGCAACTTCATAAAAGCTTTCAGGTGCTTCATAGTTGTATTGTACTTGGTCAAAGTTCCCTTGGTAAAACCTTTGCCGATCAAAGCTTCCAGTTTGTCGTTATGTTCCTGAAAGATTTCAAGCAAGAGATGTGGTTTTTCTTTCTTGCCCAGAAAAGTATTGAGGATTATTTCGGGACTGAGCTCTGAATCCGACCTTAGCAGCTTCAGGTGTATGTCCTCGATCTTTATCCGAAAGGTATCGATATAGGCATTCAGGTTCTTTGACGCTTCATCCCTGCCGCTGACCCTTCCCACTTTATTGTTCCATTTTTTTGGTTCACAGGCCCTGCCGATCGAAAGTTCCTTGGGTGCCCCGCTGAGCGTAATCCTCATATAGATGGGCATCGGGCCAGATTGATAGTTCTTAGGCTTCTTCAGATAGAAGAGCACGCTTAAATTGTTTTTCATAATGTGCAATTAAAAGTTAATCAAAATTGCCATTTACTACACAAACAGTCAAGATGTTCAATGATAGAACTAGTTGACAGTCAGTATTTTAAATCCTAATTCATGAGTCGTGTTTTTCGCAAGTGGTAACTCACGAATTACTCACGAATAAAATGGGAAAACCTATACATTTTGATGTGGACTGAAAACAAAAAAGCCTGTTTTCATACGAAAAACAGGCTTTTAAATGATTTGGTAGTTAAACCAGCGGACCGGACGGGACTCGAACCCGCGACCTCCGCCGTGACAGGGCGGCATTCTAACCAGCTGAACTACCGGTCCGTTTTCCTAAAACAAATCTCTTCGTTTCGGGATTGCAAATATAGTGTCTTTAATTAACTTTCCAATAAAAATGTGAAAAAAAATGTAAGTACTTAAACTACAGAGCCTTCTTTCATCTTCTCTGCATTTTCCGCAAACTGCAAGGCATCAATCAACTCTTGAACTCCACCATCCATCACTCCATTCAAATTATAAAGGGTTAAGCCAATACGGTGATCGGTTACCCTGCCTTGAGGATAATTATAAGTTCTAATCTTGGCCGACCTGTCGCCAGTTGACACCATCGTTTTACGTCGCGCCGCAATATCGCCATTCTTCTTCTGTAGCTCAATATCATAAAGTTTACTACGAAGCATCTCCATAGCAATGATACGATTACCTAATTGAGAGCGCTCTTGCTGACAAACAACAACAATACCCGAAGGTCTGTGCGTTAGTTGTACCTTGGTTTCAACCTTGTTTACGTTTTGTCCACCAGCACCTCCCGAACGGGAAGTCTGTAAATCAATATCCGCTGGGTTAATGTACAAATCTATCTCCTCCGCCTCTGGTAAAACTGCTACAGAAGCAGCCGAAGTATGTACTCTGCCTTGAGTTTCGGTATCTGGCACGCGTTGTACACGGTGCACGCCAGATTCGTACTTAAGCTGACCGTACACATCATCCCCACTTACCTTCAAGATCACCTCTTTGTAACCACCGGCAGTGCCTTCAGTCACATCAACAGTTTCCACTTTCCAGCCTTTCTGCTCAAAATAGCGACTATACATCCTGTATAAATCACCAGCAAATAAAGCCGCTTCATCTCCCCCTGTACCACCTCTTATCTCAAATACCGCATTCTTTGCGTCTTCAGGATCTTTTGGAATTAACATTAAACGGATATCCTCTTCCATTTTCTCCTGTTGCGCCAATAATAGGTCTAACTCCTCCTTCGCCATTTCCCGCATCTCCTGATCCTTTTCAGTACTCAAGATCTCCTTGTTGGCGTCGATATTACTCATTACATTTTTGTAGATTTTATACTCATCTACAATCTTCCCTAAATCTTTATATTCTTTGTTTAAAGCTGCAAAACGCTTCATATCCTGCACAGTATCAGGATTGCTCAGCTGCTCTTCTACATCTTCCCAACGCAACTTTATCGCTTCTAGTTTTTCTAACATAATGCAAAAATAAGGAAAAAAGGTAATAATTAAATATACTCTCGAAATTAAGGGTTACCCTCAAAATATGCCAACGTCAAATCAGTTCCATCAAAAACCGCATAGGAATTATAATTAATCCATTCGCCGATATTAATGTAACGACTACTTTCAAATAAGTTAATATCGAGTGGCAAGTGTCGATGCCCAAAAATAAAGTAGTCAAAATGCGCTTTGTGCAATTGCTCTTTTGCGAAAATAGCCAACCACTCCTTGTCTTCGCCCAAAAAAACTTCTTTCTGGTTACTTGCAAGCCTACTTTGGCTCGACCAGCCATTGGCTACAAATAAGCCTATCCTGGGAGGTAAGATAGAGAACAACCATTGACAAAACTTATTCCTGAAAATCTTTCTTAAAAATTTATACTTTGAGTCTCCCGGACCTAAGCCATCACCGTGGTGAAGAAAAAATTTCTTACCCGATCGCTCAATCAACAATTCATCACTCACTATTTCGATACCGATCTCCTTTGTAAAATAATCGTCTACCCACATATCGTGATTACCTTTAAAGAAATAAATCTTTATACCGCTATCGGCCATCTGGGCCAATTTACCCTGCAAACGAATAAAACCTTTTGGAATAACATGATGATACTCAAACCAAAAGTCGAATATATCACCCATTAAGAATAATTCACTACAGGTAGGGCTTATAAAATCTAACCATTTCACAATCCGCGCCTCCCTCTTACGGCTTTCGCTATAATTAGGAGCACCTAAATGAAAATCCGAAGCAAAATAAATACACTTTTCCATGTCTGAGCTCAAAGATAAATTAAAATTTCAAAACTCCCGACTTCGTAAGTCGACCCTAAACAGGTCGACTTACGAAGTCGGTTTGCTCAAATAAAAACTACTAATTTTATCGATTTTTTTTAAAATAGTCTGGAATATGTCTAAATAGTGTATTGGTTTTTGTAACTTTGCGCTAAATTTTAAGACATGATCTCTACAGATATAGCCATTATAGGTGCTGGACCAGTTGGTCTCTTTGCGATTTTCGAAGCCGGTTTATTAAAAATGCGTTGCCATTTAATCGACTACCTTCCTCAGGTTGGCGGACAACTTTCAGAAATCTATCCCAAGAAGCCTATATATGATATTCCAGGCTATCCAACTGTATTGGCTCAAGAATTAATCGACAATCTTGTTGAGCAAGCTAAGCCATTCCACCCGGGCTACACTTTGGGCGAACGCATTGAAGGCTTAGAAAAGCGCGGCGAAGCGGACTTTGTGTTAACTACGAACATGGGAACCATCATTGAAGCGAAAGTGGTGGTAATTGCAGGCGGATTAGGATGCTTTGAACCTCGCAAGCCCGCTGTTGCCGGACTAGAACAGTTTGAAAACGGAAGAGGAGTAAACTACATGATTTTAGACCCGGAAAAATACCGCGGACAAAAAATGGTTATCGCTGGAGGAGGTGATTCGGCCTTGGACTGGACCATCTTTTTGGCCGACGTTTGTTCCGAACTAACTTTAATCCATAGAAGTGAAAGTTTCCGCGGAGCACCAGATTCAGTTGCCAAGGTAATGGAACTGGCACAAAGTGGCAAAATCAACCTCGTATTAAACAGCAATCTAAATGCAGTTACCGGCGAGGGTAAACTTGAACGTGTAGAGGTTATTCATAACCGCACCATGGAGACCAGTTATTTCGAGGCGGATCACTTAATTCCTTTATTTGGCTTAAGCCCGAAATTAGGCCCTATAGAGCAGTGGAATTTAAACATAAGTAAAAGTGCCATTGAAGTTAATACCGACGATTATAGCACAAATATTCCAGGTATTTACGCTATCGGAGACATCAACACCTATACCAATAAATTAAAGCTAATTTTGTGTGGTTTTCACGAAGCGGCATTAATGAGCCACAGCGCCTACCAGTACATGAACCCTGGTGTTAAATACACCATGAAATATACAACAGTTAACGGTGTAACTGAATTTTAAAATGGAAGCAAACGACATTTCAATACAAGTTGAAGATAGAGAGGGAAACATTAGCGACCTAACAGCCCCAACAGACATGGGCCTAAGCTTAATGGAATTTTTAAAAGCTAGTGAATATGATGTCTTAGCTACTTGCGGCGGAATGGCATTATGTGCTACTTGCTGTGTAGATGTAATGGAAGGCGAGGAAAAGCTGAATGAAATGTCAGATGATGAATATGCCATGCTAGATACATTGCCAGATTTGTTACCTAACTCCAGACTAGCTTGTCAGCTACAGTTAAATCCAGGCATGGACGGTCTTAAAGTGCGGCTCCATGCAATGGATTAGTTACCTTATAAAAAAAGAGCTTGTTGAATTCAACAAGCTCTTTTTTTAGTAGTTCCAAATAAATCTCCTACTCATATCACCTGGGTCAAGTTCAAATGTGGATGAAAATTTTACCTCAGATTTATATGTTTTATCATTGTATTTTGCCGGTAGCCATTCCAAACTGAACAACTTATCTTTTGTATATAAGTTGGCTTTATATTCCACTCCTTTTAAAAGATACAGTGCAACATACTTAGCGCTACCATTTTGATCAACCATCGCCGTAATATCGGCCGTTACGCTTAATTTCTCGGCTCTATCCTTTGCTGGAATTGCATCTTTCAATTCTTCGATTAATAGCTTTTTATATTGTTCTACTGAGCAGATTGGCACGGGAATCCTCGCATTGGTAGCTACGTCAACATCTTTATCTACAACTTTAATTTCTAAAGTCGTCATCGCATCCTTATCCAAACTTAACAGCTTATTAGCCGTATAATTATATCTTAATACCAGTTTCCCAGCCTTGTCAAAACAGTACCAGTCACCAGTACGTTTATTATCAACGTAACTTCCTCTTAGCCTCGTAACGTTGTCTGCGTCTTCAATAAGGTAGGCACCATTTAACTTCTTATCTTCCGTTATGTTGTAGGTAACTTTAGATTGATCTATCAAATTACCTTTTTTCTCTATAGTGGAAAATAGCGCTACTGCTAAACCAACTATTAAACTAGATGTTAAGACTACTTTCATGATATTAATTTTTAGTGTATATCAAATTTACTTAAAAAAAGATTAAAAACAATAGGAGCTACTAAATAGTTGATTCTCAGAAGTAAAAATCCTATTTAACTACAAAGAGCCGCCAAATAGGCAGCTCTTTTGTAGTTAATGCTTTAAAAACTTATGGTCTAGCACCTGTATAAGTCCATTTCTCATGAAATGAAGTTCTTATTGAAGTACCAGGTTGAAGCAAATAGTAGCTAACCTCTAAAGTCTTACTTCCATCTGCATTAACTGTAAATTTGTTAACACCTGCAGGGTTTAACGCTGCAGATCTACCGTTAGCAGAAGGCTGTCCAAAATAGTTCTCTACACTTACAACTGCTCCTGTAGTTGGATTCATTGTAAATATTGGACTAAATTGGCCATAACTTGAAGTAGCTGTACCACTTTTTATTGGGTGAGCATAGTTACTAGTAGCATACTGTCCATCATACATCGCAACTGAATTTGCACCAGTTGTAATTAATGACATCTTGTTCAACGGGTAATAACCTGTTAAAGTAGACGCTGTTACATCAACCATTGGCGCAGTAGCTGTAATCGTGTATAAGCCATCATATTTGTTTTTAACACCAACCTGGAACAAAGCTGTACCAAAGTTTGAACTAACTACCGCATCAGCAGAAGTTAACTTTAGTGGCAATACATATGATTTAGCAAGATCTATTGCACTAGTGTTAAAGCTTACAGTAAAAGAAGCTGTCTTTTTACCTTTAGGGATTACAACAGATGTTGCAGATAAAGTGTAATAAGAAGTGGGCATTACTTCAAAGCTCTTATTTTGCTCGGTATTATACTGATCAACGACCGCCTTAGCAGCTAAACCAATGTTAACAGTAATATCTTTTGGTGCTGCATCTTCAGCACCTGAATAACTTACTGAAAGTTCGATCGGTGTAGGAGCCGCTACAATAGGAAAGCTATATACGTATAATGGAGTTGTACTACCATGTACTGCAATATCAGTTGGGTTTACAAAATCAATAACGTTAGCTCCTGCCTTGTCAGGATCCAATACCATGCTGTCATCCTTTAAACAAGAACTGAGTGCAACTGTAGCGAATACCAAAGCTAGTGTTCTATTTATAATTTTTTTCATTTTCTTAAATATTTAAATCGTTAACTGATTAGTTTAAATCCCAAAAGATTAGAGAACTAAACTTATTAATACCAGCCGGAGCATTCGCAGGGTTCAAGTCATATTCAACCTGAGGATAAAGAATCCTGGTTGGTAACTTATCAACGTGCGTAGAAACAGATTGTCTAGACGCAAACGTTAAAAGTGGGTCTAAAGATCCATTTTGAACTTTAGGGAACCCAGTACGTCTGAACTCATTAAACGCTTCATCATTGTTTATCATATTTAACGCAATATACTTTTGCGTAATAATAGCCTCAATTTTTAGCGGAAGAGTTGTTGCTAAAGTGAAGTTAACCAATGGACTAGTTGCATTTTCAGTCTTATATGTTGCAACGTCAGCTGCCACATTTTTACCTGCTGCAATAGCACCAGTTGCATCTTTATACAAATAAGTAAACGATTCGGTAATACCAGCATTAAATGCAGTTTCTGCATTGCCTGTCAAATAACCACGTGCATAAGCTTCTGCCTGTAAGAAATAGCTTTCTGCAGCTAACATTACTGGCTGTCCCTGTGTAGGGCCTTTAACAACACCTGGCAAACTTGTTGCCGCGTTATTACCGGTAAACCACGCAGAACCAGCAGATAATGCAGCTGGAACACCCGTAGATTCATCGCCTAATTGATTAATTGGTGTACTTGGATAAGATCTATAAATAATACTCGCTCTAGCAGGATCTGACAATTTAGTACCGTTGTAGAAACTGAAAATCCACTTTGTAGGAATTCTACTAGTATTTACGTTAGTTCCTGTTCCGCTGAAACCCAATGAACTGTAGATTGGACTTGGTCTTTCCGTTTTCACATAGCCAGGTTGATTAATTGCATCAGTAGTTAAGAACCCAAGCGTTGTATTCATACCTGCAAATGCGGTAGTTGCATACGCTGCTTGCGCTGGTACGCCAGCCATTTTAATTAACATACGTAATTTAACAGTATTCGCAAACTTTTTCCACAAATCCATATTACCACCAAACAAAGGGTCTGAAGTAGCTACAATAGTTTGAGTGGCTGCATTTGCCTGACCTGCAGCAATTGCCGCAATAGCATTATCTAACTCAGCTATACATGCTTTATATACGTCTTCAGCCTTGTCATACTTAGGTGTTAAACTAGCAGTTGCCTTTAACGCGTCAGAATAAGGCACGTCATTGTATTGATTAACCAAACGCTCGAAAGCGAAGGACTTCATGATGCGGGCAATGCTGGTTGAAAATGTTAATGATGCGTCATCAGCAGTGTTATCGATAATATACTGAAAGTCATTTGCATTGTCATAAGTAGCAGTCCAAAGACCAGCACCAGTACCTGTTCCAAAATCGTAAGTAACTACCGCTCCAAATCCTCCGAAACCACCAGCATTTGCTTGGTAACCTGCAAAATCCGAAAACGTTTGACTAAAAGTATTGGTAATTGATGCCGCACCTGTTATGGCTTGTGGCAATACCAATGCTGGTGTTGCCGAAGTTAAGCTGTTTGGATTGGTATTGATGTCCAAATAGTCCTTACAAGAACTAGATGCCATTACCACCATGCCTAACATTATATATTTAAAATATTTTTTCATATTCTTTATTCTTACAAGGTTAATGATAAACTTAAACCATAATATCTTCCCGGAGGAGTTTGTCCCAATGTAGTTACACCCACTGCATTACTGCCTGATCCTGCGTTACTATATTCTGGATCGGTATAAATACTTGTTTTAGGTACAATTTGAAATAAGTTACGACCCTGAACACTAATTTCAGCACCTTTTACAAATTTTAAATTGCCTAACAATGATTTAGGTAATTGATAAGACAATGACGCCTCACGCATTTTCCAGAATGCTGCAGAATAAGTGTAATTCTGAGTTACGCCCGTGTTGGATGGACCGTTTGTCCAGAAATCTACCCCACCTGTTCTAGTTTGGATGCTTGTATTGGCAACATACGTGTTGGTAGCTGGATCTAAATATGATGAATTAGGCACTACAAAACGATCTCTGTTAAAGTAAGTAGTTCTTATACCTGCACCAGAGAAATCGTAACCAGTACTTACACTACTGAAGATCACGTTTCCAGTACGATATTCAAATACAGTCGCAAAACGGAAACCTTTAAATGAAGCCGTTAAGTCTAAACCTAAACGATGTCTTGGCTCAGTAATACCTAAATCAGAATTTGATGTCGTTGCACTTGGTAAACCAGTGATACGGTCTACAATTATTCTTCCCTGATCATCTTTATTATAAGTTGTACCCACCAAAATTGGGAAGGCCTGACCTACTCTAGCGATTACACTTGTACCAATACTGATGAAATCTTGATCAGAGCTGATCGAAAGCACTTCATTTTTATTATAGGTATAGTTACCACCTACCGATACTTCTAAACCAGAAGCGGTACGTACAGGAACTAAACGTAATGAAGTTTCTAAACCTTTGTTCTGAACCTCACCCGTATTTGTTAAAAAGCGGTTGAAACCTGTAGTAATTGGAATGTTCACCTCAACTGTTTGGTCTACCGTGTTTGATTTGTATAAAGTAACTGAAAAATTAACTCTTGATTTTAGCATTTCCAAATCAAAACCTGCTTCAACTTGAGTGGTAACCTCTGGTTTAATGTTTGGAGCCACAACTCTATTACCCACACCAAATCCTGGTACACCAGCATATGGATAACCGAATTGCTGACCGAAGGTTGCAGTTAAATCATAAGGGTCAATATTAACCTGACCTACTTTAGAAATACCCCCTCTAATTTTCAATACTGAAATAGCTTTAGATTCTTTCAAGAAAGATAACGCATCAGAGGCAATGAACGCCACGTCAGCTGCCGGATAGAATAATGATTGATTCTCTTTCGACAGGATAGAACGCCAGTCATTTCTTCCAGTAACATGCAGGTATAAAAAGTTTTTAAAACCTAAACGTGCATCACCATACACACCAACCTGACGTTGACGTGAATTAGACTCAGCCCCAAAAACATTACCCGTTGTATTACTTACGTTATATAAGCCCTGCGTTACCATTACAGATGAGTTTGCACTCACGTTTTTCGCAATGTTATCACGAGCACTAGCACCAAGAATTACATTCAATGAAAAATCATTGCTTAATTTCTTAATATACTGTGCCTGGAACTCTGGGTTTAACTGAGTAGTATAGTTAGATAAATCACTTACACTACCCGGTCTGTTCGCAAAGTTTGAAGTAATCCCTAACCTATAATCAGAGAAAGTATATTTATCGCTCCATGATTTATTTGAAACATTTCTTGTTGCAATACTGGTACGGAACAATAAACTCAATGACTCGATAGGAGAGTATTTTATTTGAACGTTACCTGTCAAATAATCATTTCTGGTTAAAGTTCTAGCATTTCCTAAAGTGAAATAAGGACTATCATAGTACTCATTATAGAAACCATCTGGAGTAGAATATGGATCATTTCTCCAATCTTTGTAGCGTGTCAAAGGGATTTGACCTGGAGACATCAACACATTGTTAAAAGCAGTACCACCATTACCTGTGTCATTTCTGTTTTGAACATAGTTAGCATTGAACGAAAGGTTAACTTTCCCTAGGTCTCTGCTACCATTTAAACGGATGGTGAAACGATTGTATTTATCGCCCGGAAGTGTACCTTTATTGTCAAAATACTGACTAGAAAGGTAATATTTAGCTTTTTCATCACCAGCACTTAAACTTAAATCAGTTTGGTTACTTACACCCGTATCCCAAAATTGATTTTTCCCTTCAGACTCATTCCAAGAATAAGGAACTTTTTGAATAGAACCATCAACTAAAGGCTTACCAATTTCAACGATTGACCCATCAAATCTAGGACCATATTGTTGATTTTCATAAGCAGTATAAGTTGGAACATCATCAGGACCAGTACCTGAACCAAATTCCTTTTGCAGTTTAGGCAAGAAAGAAATCGTTTCAAAAGCAGTAGTATGACCAACTTTAATAGCAGTTACACCATTTTTACCGGTTTTAGTGGTAATGATTAACGCACCGTTAGATGCATCAGAACCATACAATGCAGCCGCACCAGCACCATTCAATACTTGAATATCTTCAATATCTTCTGGGTTTAGGTTTCCTAAAATGTTAGATGGAACGATTACGTTATCCACAACAACCAATGCCTGGTTATTACCCAACAATGAACGATTACCACGTAATACCAAACGTACCTGAGGATTAACACCAGAACTCACCGCATTGATCTGTAAACCAGCAACTTTACCAGAAAGTGCACTAGCAACGTTAAATGCTTTACCTTGGGTTAATTCTTTTGCTTTTACCGTAGTAGCCTGGTTACCCTGCTCACGACGTTGGATGCTTACACCACCCGCTGTTACAACAACTTCGTTCAAGCTTTTTGAGTCTGTAGCTAATTGTACAGTACCCAGATTGTTACTTGCTGGAATAGCTACCTCTAAAGTAGTATAGCCCAAATAAGAAATCACTAAAGTTTTTCCACTTGATGGAGCTCTTAATGAAAACTTACCATCAACTCCTGTTGCCACACTAATGGCTGGAGCTTCTTTTACTTTTACAGATGCGCCTGGGATTGGCAATCCGTCTTCACTTGCAACTACTGTTCCAGTTACCATGCGTTCTTGAGCAAACGCAGTAACCGTAATAGCACACAACATGAATAAACTTAGTACAAGTTTTTTCATAAATTAATAAATTTAGGTTAGTTATTAGTTAGTTATTTATTCTTTAATATATAAATATGGAGAAAAGTATCTAATAAACAAAATAATAATCAAGCTGAAATTATTAAAGAATTGATTATTAGTTACTTATGTTTTAACATTTTTTAACACTTCCAGCTCTACCAAGTTAAAAATGCGGTAGCCTATTGACTCAAGAGAAAATAGCTTAGTCCGTCTTTTTCGGTGTTCCGATAGTTTTGTGAGCACCATCGCCTTTTAAGATATTGGTAAGCTGAGCATTAGCTGTAAAAATCTTAACTGCACTGCTAACTTCCTTGTCATACTGGAACGCCTGTTCAATTCGTCCCTTCTCAAAATAATATCGACTAACAATCTGGGTTTCCAGCATTTGTTTTATTTCCTGCTTATGGGCAGCAAGCTCACTTTTTTTAGCTGATTCCATTTTCTCCCTGATAGCCTCCAAATCAGCTTTGATATCCGACAATCTATTTTCTCTTTCAGCTTCAGCAGTAAACTTTGATAGTAACTTTTCCGAGCTTGAAGTGTAGCTGTAATCTTTGCCCTTGAGGGATGCAAGAAACGACTGATAATCCGAATCATTTAAACGAAACGATTTTACCTCCCCGATCTCTTTATGAGATTGCTTATATTGATTGGCAAATTCAAAAAATAAATTATTGGAACTTAGGGTTTGAGTTAAAGCACTATAAGTTGAGGGAGCAACGACGACATCCGGATATACGCCATTCCCATTATAAACGGTACGCCCTCCTTTTGTTGAAAAAGCCTTCATCCCCGAATCGGCATATTTTTCAGCAACTCCATTTTGATCTTTATGACCATAATCTAATGCTTGGATACATCGGCCAGAGGGCGTATAATATTTCGCAACCGTAATTTTTACCAAGCTATTGTAAGGGAGATTAAACGCCTGTTGAACTAAACCTTTTCCATAACTGCGCTGACCTACAATGGCCGCCCGGTCTAAGTCCTGTAACGCTCCGGCCACAATCTCCGAAGCTGAAGCTGAAGATCCATTAATTAGCACCACTAATGGAAGATTCAATGCAATAGGCTTCGTTACTGACTCATACCTCACTGTTTTAGCAGGATTTCTGCCCTTTTGCACCACTATCAATAAATTCTCGGGAACAAACAAGTTGACAATCTTAACCGCCTCCTGCAATATTCCACCTCCGTTATTTCTCAGATCTAAAATAAGTCCCTTTGGTTGCTGTTTATTAATCGCTAGCAGCGCATCTTTAACTTCCTGACCAGAGTTCTCTAAAAACTTATCCAATTTAATATACCCAATTTGGCTGTCCAACATGCCACTATAACTTACGTTTCCCTGTTTGATTTCTTCCCTGATAACCACTTTATCCAGTGTTTGCCCTGCTCTTTCCAGTTTCAATTTAACTGGAGACCCCTTTGGACCGCGCAATAATAAACTTATCTGATTTCTATCCTTTCCAAATGTGGCCACATCATTAATACTCACAATCAGATCGCCGGGTCTTATATCTTGTTTATGTGCAGGATTTCCTTCCAATACCTCATTTACATATAACTTCTTATCGATCGAAACTGTCCCTGCTCCAATTCCTCCATATTGGGTGCTTACATATTTAAGTTTATAGGCTTCAATCTCCGATTCAGGAACATATTCTGTATAAGGGTCTAATCCTTCTAACATTGAATCGATTCCCGAACGCATCAAAGTTGCCGGATCTGTATCCTCTACATAATTTATATTGATTTCTTTATAGAGAGAAGCGAAAATGTCCATGTTCTTAGAAACCAGGAAGAGATCCTCTTTGAAAGAAAAACCAACCAATGCCAGAAATGCTACCCCACAAATTATTAAAGCTCTAAACTTCATCTTACTATTGAATTTACGAATAAAGTAAATGTACAAAAACTTTTAAAAATCATACTTACGAAGTTAACAGACATAACTTATGTAAGCTCCCTAAGTCGCAAAAAAATTCTTATAAAATAAAAAAGCAGCCCCTCGTCTGAGGGGCTGCTTATATTAAATTATATATAATTTAACTCTGAAGATTAATAATTATAATTTAACGTGTTGGCTAACTTCGTTAACGTTATCAACATTAACACCTTTAGCTTTCAAAGCTTTAATTACATCACCAGGGATAGCAAATACTTGTACTTGAACTAATTTAGTAGATTCGAAGTAAGTAGCTGCTTGACCACCAGTTCTAGCAATGATATCAACATTACCTGTACCAGTGATAGCTACGTTAGAAGTTAATTGAGGAACTGAATAGAATGCAGTTTCAAAACCACGGTTAACAGCAGCTGGTCTAGCACCAGTCGGAACATTGATAACTGTACCTGAATAAGTCATTGGACCGAATGCAGTTGAAGTTGGAGCACCAGCTAAGTTAGTACCTGAAGCGATTGTCCAGTTCATTACTACATTACCATTTAAGTTAGCAGTAGAAGCTAAAACTACCGGAGTAGCAACTTGGTTTGGAGCAACAGTTACTGCAGCAGCACCTAAGTAAGCAGAACCCATAACACCACCAGCTGGAGGAGTTAAAGAGAACGGATTAACATCAGTAACACCAGCAGTTGTATAACCACCCGCACCAGTTACATAAGAGTTAGCATAAGTAGTTAAATCTACCCAACCAGCGTTAGCACCAGCGTGAACGATTGGTGAGTTACCAGCGTTGTTTGCAGTGTAATACTTGTATTTTACAAATACTTTACCATCTTGCTTGTATTTCTCGTAGTTAGGAACTAATGCATTTAAGTCAAATTTAGTTTGAGCAGTGTAAGTAGCATTGTAGTTTGCACCTGAAGTCTCAGCGGCAACATTTACATCTTTCACACGAGCAAAATTTAACGTTTTACCAGTTATTAATTCATTCTGGTTTGCAGGAGTGTAAGAATTAGCTGGATTTGAATCACCAGTAGTAGCTTTAGCATAAGTTAAGTAACCAAAAGCAGCACCAGCGTTAGAAGTTAATCTAGCGATATCAACAGCAGTTAAGTTAAATGTTGTTGTTGGGTTTGCAGTATTACCAGTATACATAAATCTACGACCTACAACAAATGGAGCAACACCAAAACTAGCAGCACTTGTAGGTACAGCATCAAATACACCAGAACCATTAACAGTTTCGAAAATCATCTCTCTGTTATCTGACCATCCTGGATAGTTAGCGATACGAATAGCATCGTCAGCATTGATCTCATATGTAGTGATGATATCAAAGTTTTTGTAAGTTACTTTAGCAACTTGACCAAAAGTTTTAGAAGTCTGAGTTACAGCCTCAAAACCTCTAGTAATAGTATAGGTTCTAGCAGCATAAGCCATACCTAATGGCATTACGTTAGTTCCCCAAGTTCCATCAGCCAATTTAGGACCGTAGAAAGTAGAGTTGTCTTTGTCAAAATAGAAGTCACCTTCTACTGCATTTGAAGGATAAGTAGTAGTTGGAGCACCGTTTCCAGCTAAAAACTTAGTACCGTTTACACCAGCCGCACCAGTAGCACCTGTAGCACCAGTAGCACCAGTAGCACCTGTAGCACCTGTAGCACCTGTAGCACCAACTAATGAAACACCAGCAGGCCATGCACCAGCAGCCTTAGGACCATAAAGCATTTTTGAAGTTGGATCGAATGCATAATCACCATCAGCACCAGTTGCAGCCGTTGGAGCACCTGTAGTAGATAAAATTTTCGAACCTGGAGTACCAGCAGCACCAGCAGCGCCTTGAGCACCAGTAGCACCTACAGCACCAGCAGGACCTTGTGGACCTGTAGCACCCGTTGGGCCAGCAGGACCTTGTGGGCCTGTAGCACCGTCTTTCTTACAAGCGTTAAACGCTAGAAGAGAGCTCACCATCATTACAGTTAATAAAACTTTTCTCATAATCTTAGAGTTAATAAAATTTATTTTCTTTTTTTCTTGCTTACTCTTAGTACAGTTTTCAGCATTCCCTGTTGAACCAAAATAGTTCACGGTACGAATATACACTTAAAACAATAGTTTTAAAAAAAAATTAATCTTTTTTAAATTATTGTCTACAGATGATTGTTCGATACCACAAAACATTTGTATCCGGAGACAAATATCAGCTTTAGTTTTAATATTACCAATTTTTTTTATTTTTTTTATTTTTTATCTGCCTGTAATACTAAACATTAGCTAGTTATTGCTAAACTATATATTATAGGTTATAAAATAATATGCCGGTATAACCGCTATAAACGATTACCCGCTGGATCAGCCAAGGCTTTACGAATTGTAAACTCAATATAGGCCTGATCTCTTTTTACCAAGGCCATGAGTTGTTGCACCAATTGATCTTCCTGGCCGGGAACAAAAGAAAGTTCTACCTGCGCTAAATCACGATATTTTCTTAAAAACTTAATCTTAACTCTCTCCCAAGCGTCTGGAGTAAGGGTGAAATTTGCCATGGTGTAATTAATTGTTCACAAAAGTAAGCATTTTTAGGTAAAAAAAAGGCTGTAGCATTAAAAGATGCTACAGCCCATTATATACTCAGTAATCTTATCTTACCAACCAGTAGTCTGGGTAAGTTTATAACCTTTTTCCTGATAGTCTACAATTTGTGTCTGACCAATAGGTGACAGGTAAGATCTATCGGTAAATACATTTCTGTTATTACCATTGATAACGACCCAAAAACCAACCATTGCATCAGCATTGGTTCCATTGTAAGTAACAACTGTACCATCTAGCTTTTTAACTTTAATGTTTTTGGCATTCGCATTCGCAGCAGTTAAAAATATTGGAATTTCATTCTTCACATCAACCCAAGGCCCTAACAATGCATCGGTATTCGTGCTAAAATCCATGTAGTTTAGTTTCTTCCACCGCTTAAGATCTAATAAACGGCTATATTCGAACACAAACTCCATGCGTCTTTCGCGACGAATCTCCCAAATCAATGCCGGAACATCTGCATCACGCGCTGGATCATTAGGAAGCGAGCCCAACATTAATGGTGCGGTTTTCATCACACCCTTTGCAATAGCTGCAGCTTCTAATGGCCTGTTGCGAATAGCATTAACCGATTTATCTAAGTCGGCCTGCGACACAGCCGCGCCACCCATATACTGTGCTAATACAGCCTTGGCTTCGATCCAGTTCAGTACAACTTCTGCTAAGCGCATAATCGGCGCATCACTAGTGTTGGTGTTACTTCCCCAGGCCGGTGGATAGGTTTTACCAATAAAGGTTAGCGCCTCTCTCGGCGCAAACTTATAACCATATAATAAAGTAGCTGATGCATCTGTAGGTACGTCCATAAATGACGCCTCAAAACGAGGGTCACGAGTCTTAGCTAAATTTGCAATCGAAAATGAAGTCGCATTCGCAACTCCAGAATTTTGCCAAACTTTACCGTCATTAACGATGAATGATTTAACCAATGCTAAATTCGGATCAACGCCAACTGTTTCCGTTCCATTTGAATAAGAAGCGATAGAATGTGTTACAGTTAAAGCAGCGTCGTATACACGATACATTAATACTTCAGGATGTCCTACCAAGCTCTCAGACGTAAATAAAGATTTAAAATCACGAGAAAAATTATATTTTCCACTATTCATCACCAAATCTCCAGCCTCAACTGCGAGTTCTAGATATTTCTTAGCTCTGGCAGCATCCAAGCCATGGTAATGTTGGTATGTTCCTTCAAATAGCATAAATCTCGAAATAAATCCAGCAGCGATATACCTGTTTAAGTTATTCGTTCCATCACTTTCACGCATATTGGTTAATACATATTTGAAATCATCGTACACCTTATCCATCACTAAACCACGATTGTCGCGATCTTTGAACAATTCAGCTTTCTCATTATCTAAAAGTTCATGATCAAAATAAGGCACGTCGCCAAATACCCTTACTAAACGGCTGTATTCAAAACCTCTAAAAAACCTGCCAACGGCCGACCAATGCTTATAAGCGTCTTGGGAAATATTAGGCTTTGCTACGGTTTCCACGCGGTCAATAAAAATATTGGATTTTCTAACCCATGCAAAATTCCAAGTTGGCCCAGCATAACTTGACATCCAAGCTGCGGCCTCAGAGGCTGAACCCCTCGAGGTTGGCACACTACTCTCAAACGCTGCCTGCGTATTTTTACTAGTTAGATCATCAGAAAAGGTGTAACCTCGTACCGGCGTATAGTCCGCTGTAAATGAGGAGTTATAACCCACAAAATAATTTGTGTAGAAACTATTCCCATATAAACGGAGGTCATTCTCATTTCTCCAAAATTCCTCGTCTATATACTCGGTTAAAGGTGACCTGTCTAATACTTCCTCTTTACAGGAAGCGAATAGCAGTGATACTACCGCCAGACTATATATATATTTAAAATATTTCATCTTTTTATCTTTTTAAAAATTTAACTGAACTCCAAATGAAACGCTTTTGAAAGTCGGCACGCCCTCGCCTGTACGGCCAGAGTTATAATTAGTAGTATTCCACATAGAATATCCGCTAATCGCTTCAGGATCTACTGGCAAACCATTTAAATTATCCCAGGTTTTGAAATTCTCTAATGACACATACACTCTTAAAGAGTTTACATGTACTTTCTGTAACAACATCTTAGGAATTGTGTAACCCAATGTTACATTCTTAAGTCTCAAATATGCCATATTCAACAAATAACGGTCTTGGATCTGAGTATTGTTAACCCCTGTTGAACCTCCATTATTATAAGCTGCAGGGTAAAAAGCATCGGTATTATCAAGGGTCCAATAGTCGTCGGCAATCGCTGCAGGCATAGCGCCATCACCAGCGTGCCATCCTGGCACTACCAAAAATCCATTACCTACAATCTTACGGCTACCTACGCCTTGGAAAAATCCACTTAAATCAAAACCCTTGTAGTCAGCACCCAATCTAAAACCATATTCATAGCGAGGTGTAGAGTTTCCGATTTTCTCTAAATCACCATGGTCATTCAACAACCTGTTTCCAGGACTAATCTCTCCGTCTCCATTTAAGTCCTTGAATTTAACATCCCCAGGACCAAATCTAAAGTTTGATGAGTTTTGTAGAAAAGGTTGATAAACTGGTTTTGCACCATTTTGACTTTTCAATTTGAATGCCTGCTTACCACCATGAAGTGCACTTTCCGCTGCACTTAAGAAAATCAGCTGAGGTTTTCCATTTCCATCTAGTTCAAAATCATCCATCTGATAAAGTCGATCAGTACGGTATCCCCAGATTTCACCAATAGTTGTACCTACATATCTACTGTTTTCTGTCGCGATACTTTGAGTCGAACCATAAGCTGTTAGTTTTGATTTAGAATCGCTCAAGTTAGCCCTGATATTAAGCCCTAAGCCGTTGCTAAATTTGTTATTGAAAGCTACTGCTAATTCCCATCCCCTCGTTTGAATAGAGCCATAATTGCTCTGTGGAGCACCTATTCCTAAGGTAAGCGGAATCCCTTCTGCCGGAACAATCATGTTGTCTGTATTTCTTTGATAGAGTTCTCCTGTTATCGTTAAACGGTTATTTAAAAATCCAGCATCAATACCAAAGTTAGTGGTTACAATATCTTGCCAAGCAATGTCTCCAGAAACTGCTCTCGGTGAGCCTACAAAGTTCACGCGCCCGTTTGACCCGATCCAACTGGCTTGCCCGCTACCCATCACACGTAAATATAAATCATTATTCACAGATTGATCTCCGATTGAACCCCAAGAACCTCTGAATTTCAACATGCTCAATACAGGCTTAGTCCATTGCATAAAAGGTTCTTCACTTGCTACCCATCCTGCAGAGAACGAAGGAAACCATCTCCACCATAAATGCTCAGGGAATTTAGAAGATCCATCATAACGGATATTTCCCTCTAACAGGTATTTATTTTTAAAGGCGTAGTTAACCCTTCCAAAGTAGCCGAGTTGCGATTGCCAACTTTTATTGGCACTTGCCGTAACCGTTCCAATACCAAAATCAAATTGAGGATTGGAGATATCTGTTAAATTCGTGATTTGACTCCAATTATCTTCATAGGTTTCAGCTACCCGGTTTATACCTGCTATAAATTTAAAATCATGATTTTCTGCCAATCTTAAACTATAAGTCGTAAAAGTATTGATCGTATGGCGATAAGAGTTTCCAGCTCTTCTGTAGAAGTGATCGGGGTTACTACCCGCAGCGGTATACTCGTCTAAAGAAAGATCAAAGGCTGGCATAGCACCAGCTGTAGTGCTCGAGACTACCTGGCCTTCTGAATTTACATACACTCTATTGCCACTTGCATCAAGTCTCGCTTGAGGCGCAGCCCATGAATTTCTGGCAGTATACCTTGTTCCTGGACGTCTCCAGTTTTCTTCTTCATTAGAGAAGGTATAGTCAAAATCTACCTTCCAGTTATTCATAATATTTACGGTAGAACCCAAGTTAACATTCAAATAGTTTGTAAGAATGTTAGCTGTATTGGCAGCAGCAATTTCGCTGGCCGGGCTACGGATTGGATCACCGTTCTCATCGTTACCCAATGGATACAAAGGACCCCAACGGTAAAGATACAACCATGGATCTGCCGTAGTTGAGCTCGTTACATAAGGATATTCCTTATTACGTCGTGAAAATAAAGCACCTGCACGAACCGTGAGATACTTATTGATTTCGCTTGATAAGCGCATCGAAGCATTATAACGACTAAAATTATCAACTTTAGCTGCTTTCATCATTCCACTTTGGTCTAACAAACCTAAGCCAATATTATAATTAGTTTTGCCAGAGCTTCCGCCAATGGATAAATTATGTTGGCTAGTTGGCGCCCATTCTTTAACCATCAATGAATAGGGATCGTAAGTTCTTACACCCATTTTCGCACTGGTTCCTTGCACATACCAATCTCTACCAAATACAGTTGGATCATCGGGTCCGATCGTGTTGCCATATTTTTCTTGCCAAGCAACAGATTTCTCGTAAGATTCACGATCTACATAATAAAATGCTCCTTGTCTGGTAGTTATACCTATCCGCTCTGCGGCATCAACCGTATATTTAAGTGCATTTACACCCGCCATTTCAAACTTTTTAGACGGATCTTGGAAGGAGAAGTTATTCGTATAATTAACCTGTGGCTTATCGGTTTTCGAACCTTTTTTGGTAGTAATCAATACTACCCCAAACGCAGCTTTTGCACCGTAAATTGAAGCAGCTGCCGCATCCTTTAATAAAGTTATCTCCTCAATATCGCTAGGGTTAACTAACTGGATACTTGGAATCTCAACATTATCTAACAAGATTAAGGGAGATGAGCCACCATTGAAAGAGCCAATCTGACCCCTAATTTTAATAATAGGATCAGAACCAACCTCTCCACTTGGAATAACTACGGTTAAACCAGCCGCAGCACCCTGTAAACCTCTACCTACATCGGCAATTGGCCTACTTCCCAATGCCTGATCAACATTGATACTTGCTACCGCACCTGTTAAATTTGCTTTTTTCTGAGTTCCATAACCTACCACAACCACTTGATCTAAACCAGTGGCCGAAGCGCTTAAAGAAACATTGATCGTACCTGCGGTTCCAACGGTACGCTCTACCGTAGTGAAACCTAAATAAGAAAACTGAAGCACATCCCCTGCTTTAGTTTGTACGGAGTAAGTACCATTAGTAACCGTCTGCACAGCCGTATTAGTACCTTTAATTTTTACGGAAGCACCCGGAATAGGCTGCCCGTCATCTGCTGAAGTTACCTTTCCAGTAACAGTTATTTGCTGAGCCATCACTTGAATAGCCAACAAAAACGTGCCCAAAAACAGCATGAGTAGTTTTTTTTTCATAAACGCCAATTTGGTTAAAATTTGTTTTGTTTTTTGATTTTATACCCCTGAAAAAACACGCACTAATACGCAAATTATCAAAAGCCAAGTAAATATCATAAATGTTTTTCAGTTAAAAAAGAAATTACTTAACTATTTTGACTCAGGAAGAAAAATTATTATCGCAAAAACCTGCAAATACCCGCATTATAATTTTATTTGACTATATTAGTATTCCAAACAGCTATAAAAGATGCTTAAAAAAGAAAGACATGATTTCGTAATGAGACAAATCAACTTGCATAACAGGGTGCTAACATCCGACCTTGTCCAGTTGCTCAATGTTTCTGAAGATACCATCAGAAGGGACTTGCAAGAACTATCTGACGACAACCTATTATATAAAGTACATGGCGGCGCTTTGTCTAAATCTTATCATTCTAGTTTTGATGATAGTACGGTATATGCAAAGGATGCCAAGATTGGCATTGCCAAAAAAGCCCTATCCTTAATTAAGGACGGAATGTTCATTCTAACAGGGGGTGGTACCACCATTATAGAAATGGTGAAGCAATTACCGGAAAATTTGCAGGCAACATTCTTTACGATTAGTCCACTGGTAGCGGTGGAACTTGCCAAGTACCCGAAAATTGAGGTCATTTTAATTGGCGGTCTGTTCTCCAAGAATTCTCAAATAACTTATGGAGGCCAGGTAATTAATCAGCTTTCAGAAATTAATGTTGATTTGTGCTTAATGGGTGTAAGCGCGGTACACCCCACAGACGGCTTAACCGATACGGATTGGGAAATAAATCAATTAAAGAAAACAATGCTGAGTTCATCTAAAAAAACAGCGGTATTGTGCATTTCTGAGAAGTTAAATATTACCTTGCGACTGAAAGTTGCTGCCTTAGGGCAAATTAGTTATCTAATCACCGAATTGGAACCTAATGATGAAAGCTTAAAGCCCTATCAAGCTAAGGGATTACAGATCTTATAATTTAACCTTTAGAGGCGACATATGTGTCTGCAACAATAAGAGAAGCTTCGCCTCTGCTTCGGGATTGCTTCGTGTTTTTTTCGAGATGAGTCCAATATGAGTCCAGTATGAGTCCAATATAAGTCCAACTTTTGCCATTAAAAGCTGGACTTAACATAGATTCAGTTTTCACTTTATTTAGATTTATCTCAAAGCAGTCTCGAACGAAGAACGAACCAAAGGCGAACCAAACTCGAATAAGAATAAAGAAAACTGAAATTTAACTCGGCAGACAAATCTTGCCCATGCAAACCGAAGGAACTCCTTCTCGATCACCAAAGTGAATGGGTGATCCTGCAATCGTTTCATTTGCTAATAAAGCAAATAGGACTGCTTCTTTTGCGTCGGGGTTAATAGCAAGGTCGGCAGTAGTACCAAATATACTATTAGTTAAGCTATTTTTAAGCAATTTTACTAACAATGGATTATGCATCCCCCCTCCACTCATATAAATATGAAGCTGACCAATCTCGGGAAGAGTAGTATTTATAGCCTTGACAATGGATGATGCTGTAAAATAACAAAGTGTAGCCAGGACATCTTCTTTAGTTAGGTTAACAGTATTACTTTGTAATTGTGCTCGCTGCAAATAGGCTAGATTAAAAAGCTCGGGACCAGTGGTTTTTGGGAAATTCTTTTCAAAAAATTCATTTTCCAGCAAGGCATGTAACAGCGCAGGATTTAAATTTCCTTTGCACGCTAGCGCTGCGTCCTGATCAAAATATAAATCTGGGTAATTGGCTTGTATAAATTGATCCATCAAGGTATTACCCGGCCCAACATCTGTTGAAAACACTTTGCTCGCATCTTTATCGGCAGGTAAAAAGGTGAAATTGGCGATTCCACCAATATTCAACATAATTCTATTTTCGCCCTGTTTAGCAAACACCAAATAATCACCATATACAGCAAGTGGAGCACCTTCGCCTCCGGCAGCTATATGCTTTTGCCTGAAATCGGCAATGGTAATGATTCCCGTATGGACGGCTAAGTGATCTCCATCTCCTATTTGCAAGGTACCATTTGGGTAACTCGCTTTACCATGTAGAATTTTGGGAGCGTGAAAGATCGTTTGCCCATGGCTAGCAATCAGGTCTATTTCATCTACAGCAATATTCCATTCTTTCAAGGCTTTTAGAATGAGTGCTGCGTGATTAATTGCCACTACTTCGTTTAATAGACAAACCTTCTCCAAATCTGCATCTTTCTTAGCAAAAACACTTTTTATATCAGCTCTAAAGTCCGAATCATAAGGCATTGTGACAAATTTCGCTACGGCTACACGGGTGTCTGTACCGGAACCACTGCATAGACAAAGTGCGATATCGAGTCCATCAAGAGACGTGCCCGACATAAGCCCAATAATTTTTCGCTCAGATTTTTGTGCGATATGATAAAGCTTGGAAATATTTGGATTCACAGATGAGATCTTTAAGACAACATCAAATATAGGGAAAAATTTTGGCGGGAATATCAACTAATATATCAAACGTTTGATTAAGGCAATTGTCGCTATTTTTAAAAAATACTTGCAATAAATTAGCTTCATGTGCCATATTTTATACATAACTGCCTATATTTACTGCTCCGTTTACCCCATAAATATAAAAAAATGGCAAGATTAAACCTTTTAGAGGAGACGAGGTTCGAAAAACTTCCTGTGAGTGTTTTTAAAAATCCAAAGGAAGCATCTATCAGCGTTGCTCATCGCATCGCAAAAATTATTCAAGACAGACAGTTAAACAACCAGCATGCAGTTTTAGGTTTAGCGACTGGCGCAACTCCAATTGCTGTTTATGCAGAGCTAGTTCGCCTGCATAAAGAAGAAGGATTAAGTTTTAAAAATGTAGTTACGTTTAACCTCGACGAGTATTTCCCTATGGGGCCTACTGCGGCGCAGAGTTACGTATATTTTATGAAAGAGCATTTGTTCGATCATATAGACATTCCTGCTGAAAATATTCATATTCCCGATGGTACACTGAAGCTAGAAGATATTCCTGCATTTTGCTTGGCTTATGAAAAAAAGATCGAGGAGGTTGGTGGATTAGATATGCAAATTCTTGGAATTGGGCGTACTGGTCACATCGGTTTTAATGAGCCAGGCTCCGCGCCGAACTCCGGAACGAGATTAGTTACCTTAGATGACCTGACCAGAAGAGATGCGGCGAGGGATTTTGGAGGCAAGTCAAACGTACCAACAAAGGCGATTACCATGGGTATTGGGACTATTTTCAAGGCTCGGGAGATTGTGTTAATGGCATGGAACCAAAAGAAAGCACCAATCATTAAAAAAGCCGTCGAAGGAGAAATGTCGAGCGAAGTACCTGCTACGTATTTGCAATTGTCGGACAACGTTGAGTTCATTTTAGATGAAGATGCAGCTTCCTTATTAACCCGCTTTGATACGCCATGGTTGGTTAAGGACTGTATTTGGACAGAAAAATTAACTCGAAAAGCGGTTATTTGGCTGGCTAATAAGTTAGGTAAACCAATTTTGAAATTAACGGAAGACGATTTCAATAATAATGGAATGGCGCAATTAGCGTTAGAAAAAGGTCCTGTTTACAATATCAACATTCACATATTTAATAAATTACAACATACGATTACCGGCTGGCCGGGTGGTAAACCCAATGCCGACGATACGCAAAGGCCGGAAAGGGCAAATCCTGCTAAAAAAAGAGTGGTAATCTTTTCGCCACATCCAGATGATGACGTAATCTCGATGGGTGGTACTTTTATCCGTTTGGTAGACCAGGGACATGACGTGCATGTAGCCTACCAAACTTCGGGCAATACTGCTGTTTGGGATGATGACGCACTAAGATTCGTAGAATTTAACATAGATTTTGCTGAAAAAATGGGCTTGGAGCAATCAGAAATGAAGCGCATTTACGACGATATGCGTCAATTTATGGAGCAGAAACACCCCAACCAAGTTGATACTCCGGAGATCCAAACTGTTAAAGGTTTAGTTCGCAAGGGGGAAGCAATTGCTGGTGCACGTTATTGTGGTTTAACTGATGATCAAATTCATTTTATGGCCCTGCCTTTTTACGAGAGCGGGAAAAATCAGAAAAATCCTGTTACGGAGGAAGATGTGCTGCAGACAATGGAGTTGTTACAAAAAATTAAACCGCACCAAATCTTTGCTGCAGGAGATTTTGAAGATCCTCACGGAACGCATATTGTTTGTTTTAATATTATTCTTGAAGCTATAAAACGTTTGCAAAAAACCGAAAGTTGGGTGAATGATTGTTGGTTATGGCTATATAGAGGTGCGTGGTTGGAATTCGAAACGCACGAAATTGAAATGGCTGTTCCGCTTAGTCCACAAGAAGTTGAACGCAAGAAATTTGCTATTTTCAAACACCAGTCGCAAAAAGACAGAGCTGTTTTTCCGGGTGATGACGCGAGAGAGTTTTGGCAACGGGCAGAGGACAGAAATAGAGAAACCGCAAAATCTTATGATGATTTAGGCATGGCCGATTACGAAGCTATGGAAGCTTTTGTTAGATATAAGTTTTAGCGACTTTCCCGGCCGACTTTTCCCGACTTCGTAAGTCGGCCCTAAATAGGCCGACTTACGAAGTCGAAAAGCTAAAATTGCCAAAATTTTAAAAACTTTTCCACATTTCAAATCTTTAAAAATGAGATTTGAAATTGATAAACTACCTCTATCTACTAACAGAGCTAGAAAAACTGATTGATCCCTCCGAACGCACCAAGTTTGCGGCTATAATTAATTATGCAAGTTCTTAGATTTAAAAATGAAAATCGAAGAAAGCAGCTATTATCACGTCTATAATCGGGGAAACAATAAAGAATTAATATTCTTCCAGGAAAATGATTATATCCATTTTCTAGACCATTTTATTAAATATGTAAAACCATTTATTGAGGTTTACGCCTATTGCTTAATGTCAAATCACTTCCATTTTTTTCTGAGGATTAAAGATAAGGCGGGGTTTGAAAAAGGCATAAAAAACTTCTTCATATCTTATGTTAAACATATAAATTTCAAGTATGAAAGGGTTGGCAGCTTATTTCAAGGAAGATACAAAGTTAGCCGAATCACCTCAGACAGTTATTTCACCAGGGTTATTACCTATATTCACCAAAACCCATTGTCTTTACCTTTGGTAACAAAATTAGAAGATTACAAATACTCATCTTACCAAGAATATTTAACTGACGAACCTTCTCAACTTAATAAAGAAGAGGTTATAAATTGGTTCGGAAACCTAGAGCAATTTATAATTAACCATCAATTCTAAACTCACCCCGACTTCGTAAGTCGACCCTAAATAGGTCGACTTACGAAGTCGGGAATTCAACGGCGACTTACGAAGTCGGATTTTTTTTATAAATTGCTCTATCAAATAACGCATGAATGAGCTTATCTAAACCACAACGCCTCCTATCACTGGATTTTTTTCGCGGCTTTACCGTTGCTGCAATGATTTTAGTTAACAACCCCGGAAGTTGGGCCCACATTTATGCCCCGCTTGAACATGCAGAATGGAACGGCTGCACACCAACAGATTTAGTTTTCCCGTTCTTCTTGTTTATTGTTGGCGTATCAATTGCTTATGCGATGGGCAGCAAAAAGGAAGACGAATCGACACATACTAAGACTATCCTAAAGGCGTTGAAAAGAGCGCTGATTTTATTCGGATTAGGTTTAATTCTCGCTTTCTTCCCAAGAAATTTCAGGGGTTTCGATTTCATCGATTCACTGCAACACGTTCGTATCCCTGGTGTTTTACAGCGAATAGGCGTTGTATTTTTTATTTCTGCAGTGTTATTTCTGAAATTGTCCACAAAAAACATCTTCAAAACAATCATCCTCATTTTATTTGGCTATTGGCTGCTAATGACGTTTATACCTGTTCCAGGTGTGGGTTATGCCAACCTCGAAAAAGAAACCAATTTAGGCGCATGGCTTGACAGAACACTCTTAACTGAAGCACATCTTTGGAAATCGGCAAAAACTTGGGATCCAGAAGGAATATTAAGTACACTTCCTGCTGTCGCTACTGGATTATTCGGCGTTTTGGTTGGCGTTTACCTTAGAAGAAAAGATGTAGAAGTCGGCGCAAAAATCGCATGGTTATTCTCTACCGGTGTAGCCGCAGTATTACTTGGCTTGCTTTGGGATCTACAATTCCCCATTAACAAGGCTTTATGGACAAGTTCTTATGTGCTCTATACGGGCGGATTAGCCACTATGATTTTAGCCCTATCTTATTGGATCATTGATGTAAACCATTATAGCCGCTTCACTAAACCCTTTGTAGTTTATGGCGTAAACGCAATTACCGTTTTTTTTGTATCCGGATTAATGCCACGGCTACTAAATATGATCAAAATAAGCACAGAAGACGGCGGCAAAGTGGGGGCATTAACCTGGTTTAACCAAACCTATTTTACCCCATATTTCTCTCCAATCAACGCATCTTTAGCCTATGCTATTTTTGTAATCCTTTTCTTTTACATAATTCTTTGGATAATGTATAAGAAAAATATTATCATTAAGGTTTAATGCAATACTTTTGAAACAAATTTACTTTTAGAGCATCTAACTTATTAGAAAATCGATTATTTATGAAACAACATCTCTTAACCTTGGGATTGGCGACAATTCTATTTTCACAACCTATATTCGGACAGCAGAAGGCTACTCCTTCCAGAAACACCCCCGCAAAAACTGTAAATACAGGCAATCTAATTCCCTTAGATCCAAGTGTAAAAATTGGAAAGTTGCCAAATGGTTTAGTATACTACATCAAAAAAAATATAGAGCCTAAAAATAGAGCTGAATTATATTTAGCTACCAGAGTGGGGTCATTAATGGAAGACGAGGCGCAACAGGGTTTAGCCCATTTTACTGAGCATATGGCATTCAATGGCACCAAAGATTTCCCAAAGAATGAAATTGTTAACTATTTACAAAAGGCTGGTGTACGTTTTGGCGCAGATCTAAACGCTTACACGGGTTTTAATCAAACGGTTTTTCAATTACCTATTCCAACCGATAGTGCAGCGGTTTTTAAAACCGGTTTCAAAATATTGGCCAATTGGGCGGGAAAAATAAGTATGAATGCTGCCGATATTGACGCAGAGAGAGGTATTATTGTTGAAGAAGATCGCCAACGGGGGAAAAATGCCCAACAAAGAATGAGCAATCAATTATTGCCGCTCTTATTAGCAAATTCCAGATATGCAGAAAGAATTCCAATCGGAAAAGTGGAGATATTAAACAGCTTTACCCATGATAAGATTCGGTCGTTTTATACGGACTGGTACCGTCCAAATCTTCAAGCAATCATTGCTGTTGGCGATTTTGAGGTGGCGGAAGTGGAAAAGTTAATCATTGAAAATTTTTCGGGGTTAACTAATCCGAAATCACCGAAACCGCGGGTTTATTATACCATGCCCGACAATGCGCAACCCATGGTTAAAATTGTGACCGATGCAGAACAACCTTATAATGTTGCACAAGTTATCTACCGTCAGAAAAGTACTCCTGTAAAAACAACTGCCGATTTTAGAAGGAGCTTAATCAATAATATGATCAATAGCATGTTTGCTGCCCGTATACAAGAGCTTACCCAAAAGGCAGATGCACCGTTCTTGTTTGCACAAGGAACTTATGGACCCTATCAAAACGGCCTAGTTTGGGGATATGATGCCTTCACAATCGCTGCCGTTTCTAAAGATGGCACTGGGTTAAAAAAGGCCATCACTGCAGCCGTCGCAGAAGCCGAGCGCATGAACAAATATGGCTTTGTGGCGTCTGAACTAGAGGCAGCGAAAAAGAATGTTACCGCCGGCAACGAAAAAAGATTTAAAGAAAAAGATAAAACTTCCTCTGCTTCTTTCGTACAAAGATATCTAAATAACTTCCTGGAAGGCACCAGTATGCCTTCAATCGAGTATTCATACGAGTTGACTAAGAGAGATCTAGCAAACATCAGTCTTGCAGAAGTTAATGCAGTAGCAAAAACCTATATCACCAAAAACAACCAGGTAGTTGTGGTACAGGCTCCGGAGAAAGAGAAAGCTAACCTACCCACTACAAACGAATTACTGAATGCCATCCAAAATGCTGGTAGAGATGTGGTAGCTTACGTAGACAATAGCGTTAACAAACCACTCGTTGCCACAGTGCCTACAGCAGGAAAAATTGTCGGTGAAGTTAAAAATGATAAAATAGGAATTACTACACTTAGCTTAAGTAATGGTGTTAAAGTTGTTTTAAAGCCTACAGATTTCAAGAACGACCAGATTATTTTCACCTCATTTGCAAAGGGAGGATCTTCATTAGCGGGTAATGATGACTTTTTATCGGCCGACAATGCAAGTTTGATTGCACAAAGTGGAGTGGGCGACTTTAACCCCACCCAGCTTAATAAATACTTAGCTGGTAACACGGCAAGCGCTGGATCTTATATTAGTAATGATTATCAGGGATTTTCTGGAAGCACTGCACCTAAAGATTTAGAGACTGCCTTCCAGTTGATTTATGCCTATGCTACCAATCCTCGTAAAGATGCTGAGATCTTTAACAAGACCATTACTGATATGAGGGCGATGCTTGCTAATAAAGATGCAAATCCTAGCAGTGTGTATAGTGATACCGTTCAAGCGGTTTTATCAAACTACCACAAACGTGCAATGCCAACTACCTTGAGCGATCTTGACAAAATCAATTTAGATAAAGCGTTTGCATTTTATAAAGATCGTTTTGCCGATGCAAGTGGACAGACATTTGTTTTTGTTGGGAATTTTGACATAGAAAAAATTAAGCCCTTTGTCACTACTTATCTTGCAAGCCTACCTTCGCTAAACAGAAATGAAAATTTTGTAGATAATGGCGTTTATCCACCCAAAGGAAAAGTGAGCAAAACTGTATATAAAGGAATCGAAGACAAAGCTACTGTACAGTTGTTTTTCCATGGGGATTTTACTTACAATGCCGAAAATAACATCCAACTAGATGCATTGAAAAGTGCTCTGGAAATTAAAATTTTAGAACGCCTGCGTGAAAAAGAAAGTGGTGTTTACAGCCCTGGCGTGGGCTTAAGTGTTCAAAAGTATCCAGTTGGCCATTACTATTTTACTATTTCATTTAACTGCGCAAAAGCGAACGTTGATAAATTAATCAATGCAGCACTGGATGAAGTTAACTCGTTTAAACTAAATGGGGCGACGGCAGAGGATATTGCAAAATTCAAATCAGAAGAACAGAGACAGGAAGAACTAAGTTTACGTAACAATAGTTTTTGGTTGAGTTATTTAAGTACCCGTTTAAAATACGATGATGATATCAATATGATCTTGAGTAAAAAAGATAGATTGAATAATGTCACGGTAGCAAGCAGCAAAAAAGCTGCACAGCAATACCTAAATGGCGAAAATTATATCCGGTTAGTATTAGTTCCAGAAAAATAGTTTCTTTAAAATAAACCGACTTCGTAAGTCGGCCCTGAAAGTGCCGACTTACGAAGTCGGGGTTTTGCAGGCCGACTTACGAAGTCGATATACTATTTTGCCATAATGCCGATCGGGATACTCGCTTCACTTTCATTCTTCAAGCGATCAAGCGCGGTCACGATATAAGTATATCTTTTTCCTTTTTCTACCGAGGTATCCAAATAAAAGGGATAATCTTCAAAAGATATTCTAATGATGTTTTTAGGATTAACGACACTCGGTTTTTCACCTTCCTCGAAACGGTAAATTACGTAACCATTCGCAGTTTCTCCGTCTTCGGCCTTAAGCGGTTTAAGCCATTTTAAATGAATTCCGTCACTTTGCGCTTCAGCAGTAAAACCTTGAGGTTCATTAGGTGCTATGTCGTCCAACCAGGGCATCAAAGGCGGCAATGCCGGATGCTTATAAAAATCCTTTCGCAATGAATCTGTTAGGCTTTTGCCCACTGTCGATAAAGATTTTGAGCTAAAAAAGATGCTCCCTTGCGCCCTACCGTTATCTCTTATACGTCTAATTTGATTCGGGATCTCACTATAAACTCCCCAGGCCGCCTCGCCTTTTGCATAAGGACTATGAATTAAGTAAGCAGCTTGCCCGATATACAGATGCCTCCCAAAAGTATTGTTGCCCCACCAATCCAACAGCACACCAAAAGGTGCAACCGCTCTGCTAAAAGTAAAATAAATCTGTGGGTTGATATAATCTACCCAGCCTTCCTTGATCCATTTTCTCGAATCTGCATATAATTCGTGGTAGTTAGACAAGCCATTGGTTTTCGAGCCCAACGTATCCTCCCGGTAGTTTTTCCAAATGCCAAAGGGGCTCACCCCAAATTTGACATATTTTTTATAGTGATGAACACTATCATTAACCATTTTAATTAAAAGATCTACATTATTTCTTCTCCAATCATCAATTTTCGTAAATCCATTAGGATATTTCTCGAACGTAGCTTGATCAGTAATTTTTTGTCCGGCTATTCTATAAGGATAGAAATAATCGTCGAAATGCACACCATCTATATCATATCCCTTAACTACATCTAAAATAACCTGCACAATGTAGGCTCTTACTTCAGGCAAGCCTGGGTCGAACAGTTTTTGACCTCCATAAGTGTAAAAGAGGTCAGGTCTTTTTTTGGTGATATGTTCTGGGCTAGTAACCGCCCGTGCACTCATCGTTGCTCTATAGGGATTAAACCAGGCATGTAGCTCCATGCCTCTAAAATGTGCTTCCTTAATGGCAAATTCTAGGGGATCATACCCTGGTGCCGGAGCTAAGCCTTGTGTCCCCATTAACCAGTGGCTCCAAGGTTCTCTGGACTTCGCATAAAATGCATCAGCAGTAGGCCTAATCTGCAGCATGACGGCATTTAATCCGGTTTGTTTATGCTGTTCTAAAATTCCAATTAATTCCTGCTTTTGTTGATCTACGGATAGACCTTGTCTTGAAGGCCAGTCGATATTAGCGACTGTTGCGACCCAAACTCCCCTAAATTCACGTTTTGGGGGCAACGTTTCTTTATTTTGCGAAAAAGTAAGAGTGGAAACTGCAAACGAAATTAAAATAGTGAATAAGATACTTTTGGTCATTATTTTATGGACGAGCTTAAAGGTGTTTGGTAAACGTACAATTGTTATCAGATTGAGCGTTACTATTTAACGAGGTTTTTAAAAATTTGATACAAAAGTGCGACATTTTTTACACTTATCGGTTTTTTATATTAAGTTAGCGCTCCAATAATAGCGCATTAAGCTTCTAAATTTGTATTATTGAGCGTAAATTTGCTCAATAAAAACTATTCAAAATATGCAAGAACAAGACCCCGTAAATAAGGTTGATCGAAACAAAGTCTATTTTTTAATCATTGTTATCGCTGCCCTTTTAGGAATAAATGCCTATTTGTATTTTAAAGATAAGCAGCAGAGCAGTCGCTTTGTAACAGTAAGCACTGAAAAAGACCGACTAAACCTTGAAGTAGAAAAAATTGAAGCGGAACTGGATAAGGTTAACTCCTTAAATGTAACACTTAGTGAGAGACTGCAAGAGGAACAACAATTGGCGAGAGATAAGATTGCAGATTTAAAACTTGCTTTACAGAAAGGGAAATTAACACAAGGTGATTTAGACGAGGCCCAAAAGCAAATCGCCGCTTTAAAAGAATTTGTAAAAAATTACAATGATCAAATCGGTCGTTTAGAAAAGGAAAACTCCTATTTAAAATCCGAGCGGGATAGTTTAAAAAGTAAAACGGTAGTGATTACGCAAAAGGCGGAAGAACTCGAGAAACAAAATGAAAATTTAAATGCCAAGGTAAGAGTTGCAGAAGCCCTAAAAACAAGCAATATAGACATCACTGCTTACAAAGTAAGAAGCAATGGGAAAGCGGTATTGGTTACCAAAGCCAGCACGGCAAACAAGTTTCAGATTACCTTCACAGTAGCATCCAATGACCTAGCTGAAAAAGGTTATAAAACCATTTACCTAAGGGTATTTGATCCGGCTGGCAACCTAATTGCCAATGACAATGATTTTTTTGAAGCCAATAGTCAACAAATGCAATTCAGTAGTAAAATCCAGATTTCTTACAATAACGACGATACTGCTTATAACATGGATTGGACTAATCCCAAAGAATTTCTAAAAGGCACCTATTTCATCATCCTCTATTCTGGTGGGTTTGAGATGGGAAAGGCCCAGATATCGCTTAAATAAGATCTCCCGCTAATGGGAAGCTCAAATAAAATGTAGTTCCGGCGTTTGGAACTGAAACAAAATGAATAGTACCCCCCGCATTTTCAATAGCCTGTTTCACAAAAGCTAAACCCAAACCAGTTCCAGAAGATTTTGTTGTAAAATTAGGTACAAAGATCTTATTCTGCAGGTTTTCCTCAATACCTTTTCCATTGTCTTCGACCTCAACAAACGCAAATTTCTGATCATTGATTACTTTTATTCTAATCACTCCTTTTTCTTTACCCTCGGCAGCTTCAATTGCATTTTTCAACAAATTATTGAAAGTCCTTAACAACTGGTCTTTATCCCCCAGCACCAATAAATCTTCCTTTACCTGATTAGTCATGCTAATTTCAACGTTGTCGATGGAGTTAAAAACACGGATAGCTTGTTCTATGATTGGAATTAGTCTGAGATTTTCCAACTTCGTATCTGGCATCTTCGCAAAGTTAGAAAATTCAGAAGCGATGGTTGCTAAACTGTCGATTTGCTCGATAAAAGACTTGTTAAAACTGGCAAATTTCTTTTCGAAGTTAGGATCCTTCTCCCTCCATGATTTCTCTAACAATTGAACGCCCAATTTGAGTGGTGTTAGCGGATTCTTAATCTCATGGGCAACTTGTTTAGCCATTTCACGCCAAGCACTTTCACGTTCTGATCGGGCCAATTTAACCGCACTCATTTCCAGGGCTGTCAACATTTTATTATATTCTTTGATCATGGAACCAATTTCATCCTGTCTATGCCATACAATAGGCTGATTGGTTTGTCCGAGCTTGGTTTTTTTAAAACTCTCCTGAATGAAAGTTAAAGGATGCGTTATCTGGTCAGCTAAGAACACTGCTAAAACGCCGATTAACACGAATACCAGCGCATAAATATTGATCAGTGTATTGATAAATAAGCCTATTTTTTCCTGATAATCAGATTCATTACTATAGTAAGGGAGGCCAATGTAAGCGATTGTCTGATTTTGCGCATTGCGAATGGGTGCATATCCTGCGGCATAGGTGAAGGTGCCAATTTTTTCACCAGTATTGATAAACTCTGATTTCAGGTTAGTACGCATGGTGGTAATGGCCTTAGCCCCCATTTTTGGCCCTAAAATACCATACTCGTACATTTTTGGTAGCGATGTAAGGTAAATGTCTCCTTCGGCGTCGTAAAGGTTCAAGTAGGCCGCATTAACATCTGCAAACTGGTTAAATTTAAAGCTCGCCTCCTCGTCATTGCGTAAACCATGGGTTAATATTTCCTTTTCGTAAGCTAACTGGACTTTCCTGATTTTTTCTCTAATCTCATCTTCCTGCTGACCCATATACTCGTTTTTGATATAAAAAAAAGTTGTCCACCCGACAATCAGCAACGTAGCAACCACCGCTAATACGATGGTTACCTGAATGCGGGTTCTATACAGAATTTTATTAGCATTGATCATCAGGTACCGGTTCACATTGAACCATCCCGATTTCTGGTTATTGATATTGTTGAACAACCATAATAGGCCATACAGGATACCGCTAAATAGAATAAATACTAAAAAGAAAAAAGATAAGGTTGCCAACCGAATGGTATAGGACATTCTTTCCTTACTGATTACGATAACCTTCGACGTATTTTGTTTATAAATAGCGAAGTTATAATCGGGATTATGCTCATTCAAAAAAATAACCTTATCCCGAACACCTTCAAATCTCGTGGTAACGGTTTCGTAGGTGTACTTGCCAGATTGACCATAGAGCTTATGATTTTTATAGAACGCGAAAGAGTAAAGGCTATAATCTTCATCACTTTTTAACTTCCCATCTATTAACAATTCTGGGAAATGGCTATTGATGTCATAAGATTGTGAGGTTAGTTCGATCACCATAAAACCAATCAGATTTTCACTATGTGAAATGGGGATTATCCCAAAATACTTTTGGAACCCGAAAGTATCATTGATTCGATAGAAATAGTCTGAGTTCTCGATCTTAATGGAGCCACTGCGCACCAATTCCCTGTACTTGCCTAAAGGTATGCTATTTTCATTACTTAAAGCTAGACCGTCCTGATTATATTCAAATATTTTATATTCGAACCTCGACAAATAACCGTCGAGATAACTTTTATTGATATAGTTGTGGATCTGTAAAGATTGTGTTTTTTCAGGGTGCTGGAAATAATCGACAACCATGCTATCTGCAGAGATTCTATTTTCAAAACCTGCGATTGAGCTAATTACTTTTGGCTCGTCGGTTAGCATCAATTTTCGTGCAATTCCCGCCCTGGTTGAACGCTCTTTAATGTCGATATATTTAACATACTTCAGAGCGGATAAAAAAGCCATGCAGAAGAATAGCAGCACGTAAACTCCAATATAAAACTTCCTTTGTTGAATATAATTGTTCCAACAAAGGATAAAAATAAACAATGCATAGACCAAAAAGTAAACGTTGAATTCACCTAATAATCTATAAATAAAATAAACCGCTAAACTTCCCGCAAACAAGATTACCCTTTGCTTATGGGTTACGTTGAATAGTTTGCTAAGCTCTATAAATATATTAGCTATTAAGAAAATGTTGAACCAAACCAAGCATAAGATGATGATGCAGATAAAGCTGATAAAGCTAAGATTGATGATATTGGTGATGTCGAAGTTTATTTTCGAGTTGTCTATCAGTCCAAAAAATACCTCATCTGTTAAAAAACCAATACCACCCAAAATAATCAGGAGGAAAAGGTGAAAAATTATACCAATGGTTTCGTTTTTGGCCATCCAATTTGGGACACTGTATTTCTTTCTATGCGTATAAGCGAATAAGGACACCCAGGTGATCGCAATTACATTCAATAGGAAATCGCCTAATGATGGCAAAAAATCACTTTGAGCGTAGATAGACGGATTAAAGATCTCCAAGTCGAATTGATGGTTAAACCATCCATAATAGAGATCAGAAAGCCGAAGTGCGGCAAAAAACAGTGTTAATAGGACTACTCCTGTTAACACATATCCTTTGTTTACCAGCCAGGTGCAATAAGAGTTAACGAATAAGAAAATGGTTAGTATGCCAACAATCCACAGCCATAATTGAAGGTTGGTATAAATTCCTCCAGTATAAGAATCTTTAAGCTTAACCTGGAATAAATAATCCTTATTGATGCTAAAAATATTCCTGGTATCTTTATCTGTAAATCCCGCCAGGTCTAAGCTATTATTGGAAAATAGCTCGGGTACGATTTGGTTCTTTAAGTATTGGTTCTCAATTACAAACTGTGTCTTTAAACTGATGACAAAAAGGAATGTGTAATGGTCTTCCGTTTTTTTGATAAGTTCATAATAACCGTTTTTTGCCCCATAAAAAGAAGAACCCTCTTTAATCCTGCTTAAAACTGGCAATACTTTAGAGGAACTCCAGAACTGGAGTACATTATCTTTGAAAACTAAAATATTGATGCCAAGATCCCGATAGGTATCTATAAACTTTAGCGCATCATTCCCATTTTTGTTAAAGTTTTTAGCGGCATTGCGTTGGGCAGGATCAGCCAGAAAACTTTGGACAGTCCTCTCTTTCGAAGCGAGTTTTTCTTGTAATTGATTGGCTTCATGCGTTAGAAGATCTGCTCTGGTTATTGCATGATCTAGAGACAATGCTGTAATGATACAGCAAATGCCAAAAATCAATAACAAAAACCTGATTTTACCTCCTATACTCACAATTAATGAATTTTAAGTCGCGCTACTTGTTTGCACCTCTCTGCTCACTTTCTTCACTAAACCCTGTAATACATTTCCAGGCCCAACTTCCACAAAATCTGTAGCACCGTCTGCGATCATGTTAGTGGATGTTTGTGTCCACCTCACTGCACCGGTTAATTGGGCAATTAAATTTTGCTTAATAGTAGCCGGATCTGTTGTAGGGGCCGCATTTACATTTTGATAAATTGGGCAAACAGGTACTAAAATGGTGGTTTTTTCTATGGCGTCCTGTAATTCTACTTTAGCAGGCTCCATCAAAGGGGAATGAAATGCTCCTCCAACATTTAGTTTTAGTGCTCTTTTGGCACCCGCAGCGGTTAATTTTTCACAGGCGATATCAATTCCTTCTATGCTGCCAGAGATAACCAGTTGGCCCGGACAATTGTAATTAGCTGGGACTACGACTTCATTGATACTCGCACAAACTTCTTCCACAACTTCATCAGCAAGGCCTAAAATCGCCGCCATGGTAGAAGGCTGAAGTTCACAGGCCTTTTGCATCGCATTTGCTCTCGCGATAACTAATTTTAAACCATCTTCAAAACTCAATGCGTTGGCAGCCACTAATGCTGAAAACTCTCCCAAAGAGTGTCCGGCAACCATTTCAGGCTTAAAACCTTCTCCCAACGTTTTGGCTAAGATAACAGAATGCAAAAATATAGCCGGTTGTGTTACTTTGGTTTGTTTAAGTTCTTCATCCGTACCGCCAAACATGATATCGCTAATTCGGAAACCGATAATCTCATTTGCCTTTTCAAATAAATCTTTTGCTAATGGGTTTTCATAAAGATCTTTGCCCATCCCTGAAAATTGAGCGCCTTGCCCTGGAAATATATATGCTTTCATATTGTTGGTTATTCGTTGTTGGTTGTTCGTTATTTGGATTTTTGGTTGTTTGGGTGTCTGGTTTTAGGTGTTTGGTTTTAGGTGTTGAGTTGTTAATTGTTTGTTAGGTCGGTTTGTTCGCTGTTCGTTCTTTGGTTTTTTGGGTTAATTTTAATCGTTGTACCCGTCATTGCGAGGTACGAAGCAATCTAGTCATGAGATTGCTTCGTGCCTCGCAATGACGGGAGTTCTCGCAATGACGGAAGCCCCGCAATAACCGGGCTCCCTAATGCAAATCTGCCGTTATCAACCTCAAAAACTCGGCCCTGGTTTTATCATTTTTTAAAAACTCACCGGTAAACGCCGAGGTAGTTGTTACAGAGTTCTGCTTTTGTACACCCCTCATAGCCATGCATAAATGTTTACATTCAACAACCACCGCCACACCTGCTGGCAGTAAGGTATCCTGTAAACAATCTCTTATTTCATCTGTTAACCGTTCCTGAACTTGTAACCTTCGTGCAAATGCATCCACAACACGGGGTATTTTGCTCAGCCCAACTATATGTCCATTTGGAATATAAGCAATGTGTGCTTTACCAAAAAAAGGTAGCATATGATGCTCGCACATAGAGAAAACCTCGATGTCTTTAACCACCACCATCTGACTATAATCTTCTTTAAACATAGCAGAACGAAGAATTTCATCCGGACGGATGTCATAACCATGTGTAAGATATTGGAGAGCCTTAGCCACCCGTTCTGGAGTTTTAAGTAAGCCTTCACGTTCTGGGTTTTCGCCAAGTTTGCCTAAAATGTCTCTATAGTGATGAGCAACCGATGAGATCTTCTCATCATCATAGCGGTCTATCTTTTGGTAGCCCAAAACTTCGTCGTCGTGATCGTATTTATCGTTCTTCATGGATAATTTTATATTTTAACCAAAGTACTCTACAAAGTTATTCTCCGTTTCGTAAATTTTTATACAATGTAATTGTGCGCCACTTTCATTTATATAAGGACTTAAGATATTCCAGATGGCGATCGCCAAATTTTCAGTAGAGGCCAGAATTCCTTTCATAAAATCTACATCCAGGTTTAAATTCCGATGATCAACCTGATCGATCACATGAACATTGATCAAGTGCTTTAGCCATTTCAAATCTACTAAAAACCCCGTTTCCGGGTTTACTTCTCCCTTTACAGTTACATATAACTGATAGTTATGCCCATGCCAGTTAGGGTTGGCGCACTTGCCATAAACTTCGGTATTCTTATCTTGGCTCCAATCACTTCTGGATAATTTATGCGCAGCATTAAAGCTCTCGCGACGTGTGATATAAATCATTGTTTAAAAATAAAAAACAAATATACGGAATGTTTAATTTGGTTACCTGGTTAATTGCATTAATTGGTTGAGTGTTTTAATTGGTTATTTGTTAAATTGCTTGCGAAATGGAAGAACCAATGCGTGAAAAAACCCTGATTGTAGCGGCAACATATGAGGAATTGGCCGAAACTTTCGACTACTTTAAATGGGCAAAAGGAAATTTTGTTCAAGGCACTTTATTTGACGTTATTATTACCGGCGTGGGGATGACAGCTACTGCTTTTGCGTTAGGGAAACACTTAAGTAACGATTATAGTTTAGTGTTAAATGTCGGGATTGCGGGAAGCTTCGACAAAAATATTGCATTGGCAAGCCTGGTAAACATTAGGACGGATACTTTCTCGGAGCTGGGTGCAGAAGATGGGGAAAGCTTCCTTAATCTAGAGGATCTTGGTTTTGGCAAATGTTCTTTTACTTCTGGTTTTACCTCAAATATCGAGCTGATTAAAAAGTTGCCGGCAGTAAGTGGAATTACGGTGAATACCGTCCACGGTAATATCCGAACCATTCACAACTTGCTTCAAAAACACGCTGTGCAGACAGAAAGCATGGAAGGTGCGGCAGTATTTTACGCTTGCCAGCAAATGAACATCCCTGTTTTACAGGTTCGAAGTATTTCCAATTATGTAGAACAAAGAAATAAAGAAGCCTGGAAAATTGGACTAGCCATAAAAAATTTAAACGAATGGTTAATCAATTATATTAATTTTGCACAATGAAGCTTACTTTAGGTTTTTCCCCTTGTCCGAACGATACCTTTATTTTTGACGCACTCATACACCATAAGATTGACACGGAAGGCTTAACATTTGACGTTTCGTATCATGATGTAGAAACGCTAAACCAAAAAGCCATGCGGGGCGAATTAGCGATTACCAAACTTAGTTTTAATGCATTTGCTCATGTAGTAGATCAATATGCACTGCTAAACGCAGGTAGTGCGCTAGGTTTTGGTGTGGGTCCGCTGTTAATCTGCAAACAGGAAAACCTGGCAAAGTTTAAAAGCCAATTGTCGGCCGCAAGCTGCCAGCTAAGAGCCGGAATTCCCGGCAAATACACAACTGCCAATTTTTTATTGAGCATTGCTTACCCACAGCTCCATGATAAAACTGAAATGGTATTTAGTGAGATCGAGTATGCTTTGCTAAATGATCAGATCGATGTTGGTTTAATTATACACGAAAATAGATTTACCTATCAAGAAAAAGGCCTGGCTAAAATTTTAGACCTTGGAGATTATTGGGAGCAATTAACGGGTTGTGCTATTCCCTTGGGCGGAATAGTTATTAATCGAAAAATCGATCTTGCTATACAGCAAAAGGTAGATCGATTAATTAGAAAATCGGTGGAATACGCCTTCGCAAATCCGGGATCCGGAATTGACTTTATCCGTAAACACGCGCAGGCCATGAGTGAAGAGGTTATGTACAAGCATATCGAATTATATGTTAACCAGCACACTGTAAACCTGGGTAAGGATGGCAGAGCAGCCATCGACAAATTATTCAGCATGGCACAACAACAAGGCGTTATTCCGCCCTTTACCCAGCATATTTATGTAGAGGGAGCGTAAACTTATTGCGCACAAGGACCGGTCGGAATTTGCTTGCTAATTTTCAGCAATTTTGTAACCACCATTGTCGAGTCGTAGTTAGCTGAACTTGCTAAGGTATCTGACTTGATAAAGTGGTATTCTACCTCAATATAAACAGGCAAATAGGGTTTTTCAAATGCTAAATTCTGATAGGCAAGTTCCAGTGTTTTCGCACTATCGGCTACCCAATATTCCTTACCACTTTCGCAGACAGTAAATAATTTTAACTCGGGTCCGAAACTATATAAGCCTTTTGCAACCTGAACTTTTGGTTTGTCTTTCGATTCCTTTTGATCACCCGCACAGGCCGACATTAAAAGCGCGGCTATTAAAACTGAAAAAATCCCTATTTTCTCTTTTAGCATAACTAGAGGTCTTGATTTAATTTATCTATCTTCTTAACGCTTAAATTGGCTGCTAATGATGAGGCGACAGCAGAAAATATGCTAACAGTTATAAAAACCAGCACAAAATCACTCCATTTTAACCCTATTGGGTAAGCATTTGTCGTTAGCAGCGTGGCCTCCCCCATTTTAACCAAGCCATATTGCTGTTGTAGCAGGCAAAAAACATAACCCACAATCAATCCAAAAATACAGCCTGTTAAAGTAATCATTAGTCCCTCAACAAAAAATATGCGTTTAATTAGTTTTTTACCGGCACCCAAGCTACTTAGAATGGAAATGTCTTTCAATTTTTCTATCACCAGCATGGTTAAAGAACCAATAATATTAAATATAGCGATAATTACGATAAACGTTAAAATGATGTACACCATCCATTTTTCTGAGCCCAATACATTATAGAGAGCCTGATTTTGTTGAATTCTGTTCTTCACGACAAACGATTCTCCTAAAGCCTGCTCCATCTTCTTTTTAAGCGCTTCTACATCCACATTTTCATTTAAATTAATTTCAATAGCAGATACCTTATGTGATTCTCGAAATAGTTCTCTCGCAAAAGATAGCGGTACGATCACCACATTATCAAAATCCTGTTGAATCTCAAAAATACCTGCCGGCGAGATCGCAAAGGAGGTAAAGTCGTCCATTGGATTAATAGACGGTGCCTTTAGCCCTTTTTTTGGGGAATAGATTTGCAGTTTATTGAATGGGTCGCTCGGATTAATATTTAGAGATGCATTGAGTGCCGAACCCACTACCGCATTCGGGCCTGCTTCATTTTCCAATACAAACTGGCCATCGACCATGATGCTATCTAAGCTTTTATTCTTTAAAAAGTCTTCGCTAACCCCCTTTATCAATGCGGGAGATTTCTTATCGTTATTTAATACCAATGCATTTTCTGATAAGACCTCGGTAAAGGAATAAATGTCCTTATTCGTTTTTAACTTTTGGAAATAAGCCGTGCGAGGCTCGAAAGTTTTACCCTTGGCAGGCGTAATAATCAGTTGTGGGGTAATCGTATTGAACATTTTTAGCACAACATCCTCAAATCCATTGAACACTGAAAGGATAATTATTAACGCGGCAGTCCCCACAAAAACACCTAATACCGAAATTGCCGAAATAATATTAATGGCATTCGTAGATTTTTTTGCAAAAAGGTAGCGTTTAGCTATGTAAAATGCGGTGTTCACAGGGTAAAGATAACTAAATCAAGAAAGGATTGTTCATCTTCTCAAAACCAATTGTTGTAGCAGGGCCGTGCCCAGGAAAAACCTCACAATCATCTGGTAATTGAAAAACACTTTCTTTGATGCTAGTAATCAGCTGTTGATGATTACCGCCGGGCAAGTCTGTTCTCCCGATACTGCGATAGAATAATACATCTCCGCCGATTAAAAAATTCTCTTCGCCTGCATAAAAACACAAATGTGCAGGCGAGTGTCCGGGTGCAAAAATTAAGTTCAAACTACTATTTCCAAAAGTTATGGTTCCGGTTTCTGGTAAAAATTGTTCCGGTTCCGGACTAAGCTCATAGTGCATTCCCATTTGTGGGGCATAACCTGCTACCGCTTGTAGAATATAAAGTTCGCCTTGGTGAAATTCGGGCTTTAAGCTCCAATTATCATATACAAACTTATTACCCAGTACATGGTCGATATGACAATGCGTATTGAGCAATCGCTCGGGCTTCAAATTATTCGATTTGATAAAAGCAACCAATTCATTCTGTTCGGCACCATCATACATCCCCGGATCAATGATTACGCAAGCACCGCTTTCATCATATAAAACATAAGTATTCTCCTGGTAAGGGTTGAAGGTGAATTTTTTTAAGCTTATCATTTTAAGTTAAATATTAGTTCTTCCACTTAAACGTTTCAATCATCCGGTCTATATCTTTTTTAATAAATTTAATAACCGGTTGAATGGAGTCGTACTGTGGAGCTTCATTAAAATATAGGGCTCCTCTAAAGTAATGCTTTGCGCTATCTGTTAAAAAAAATTGCACCGACGAAGCAGTATTTCCTTCAATTTCATAGTAAATCCCGTACACTTTTTTATCGGGGTAATTAATCAATTTTTGATCTATGGCACTCGCTTTAATGGTATGCTTCATGGCGAGGGTTCTGGCAGCTTCGGTCATTTTGTTATAGTTTTGCTCCGAAAAAACACCATGGTAAGTTAGGTGAAGTCGCCCATTAAACTGTGGAAAATCCAGGTTGTTCCAAAAAGGTCGGGCATCTGCATCTGTATCTTTCGTAATGGTTGCATAGGCGGGATAATCAAATGTAAATGGGGCATCAGAAATATAAGTTCTATAACTTTTTTCTGGAAACTTAATCCGAAAGTATCCTTTTGGTTTAGGGGTATTTACCTGCTCGCCCCCACAGCCGACGATAACGCCCAGCAATAAACATAAAACCATTAATCTCTTCATGCTACGCATTCCATATATACCAAGAGCGTTCTGCCTGAAGATACAACATTTCCAAACCATTTTTGACTTTTGCCCCTTGCTCTTTTGCTTTAGTGAGGAATACTGTTTCCTCTGGGTTATAAACCAGATCGTAGGCCAAATGTGCCTCCGATAATGCCTGATAAGGTATAGGTGGAAAAGAATCCTGATTTGGCGACATTCCCAACGGCGTGGTATTAATCAATAGTTTATACTCATTCAATAACTCCGTCGTTACTGCATCATATAATATAGCGTTTGCAGTTGGCTTGCGTACCACCACCAGAAAAGGGATACCCAACTGACCCAGCACATATTTTACCGCCTTTGCGGCACCCCCATCGCCAAATATTAGGGCTTTTTGATGTTGCTGTTCAAGTAAGGGCTTTAACGACTCAGCAAATCCATAGGCATCCGTGTTAAATCCTTTTAAAAAAACCTCTCCGTTTTGGCGTGTAACCGAAATACAATTTACCGCACCGATTTCAGCTGCTGCACTATCCAATTCATCAAGTAAAGACATGACTGCCACCTTATGGGGTATCGTTACATTTAATCCCCTTAAAGAAGGATTCTCTTGAACAATTGAAGAAACCGACCCGGCATATTCAATTGGAAATAGCTCATAGACACAGTCGGAAATCTGTTCGTTTTTAAATTTCTCTGAAAAAAATTTCTTAGAAAATGAATGGGATAGCGGGTAACCGATTAAACCGAATGTCATTCCTTATTTCACCTGGTTCAAAAAATAATCGAAAGTATCTCCTCTTAGTCCTAATCTAATTGTTTCCAACGGAATAACTTCTGCGGGTGCTATATTACCAAGGTTTACATTGGTTCCAATAAGCTTAATAAACCACACTTGTTGTTCTTTTTGAGGAGCCTCCCATATAATTGTTTCTTCAGGGATCTGCGTTAAAATCTCATCTACCAACCCTTCTCTAACCTCTCCGGTACCACGATAAATACCAACATTACCTCCTTCGCGTGCCTCGGCAATCACTTTCCATGATCCCGCTTCAATCTCTGCTTTCATTAAAGCAATCCATTTATAGGGGGCAAATATTTTTGCAGCATCTTTTGAGCCCACTTCCGAAATTACGGTAACCTGTTCAGCTAATTTTCTAATGAATTCACATTTCTCATCATGTTCAATGTCCATCGAGCCATCAGACACCTCGGCATATTCCATTCCAAATTCTTCTAGCACTCTTCTATAATCATCAAACTGATTACGGATGGCAAAAGCCTCAAATAATGTTCCTCCAAAATAAGTCGGTATCCCCGCGCTACGATAAAGCGCTAATTTTTCTTTCAATTTAGGCGTTACATAAGAGGTTGCCCACCCTAATTTCACGATATCGGTATGTACACCTGCAATATCTATAAAATCTTCAACTTGTCTTAGGCTTAACCCTTTATCCATCACCATTGTTAAACCACTTTGACGAGGCTTAACTGGGCGCTCTGGAATATTATTTAATTTATAATTCATGTATCTATTTTTTTAACCTCATCTGGGGTTATATTGCTGCAAAGGTTAAAAAACTCTGTTATTTTTTAAAATAAACCTCAAAATATTCTATTTAATGTACTTATTAATCACTTCTAGGATTAACCGGTTGTCTTGTAACTGCGGTAAATATTCAAATAAGATGTAATGTTTTTCTGGATCGGTGGTAAGTGCGGTTTCTAAATAGCTAATTGCTTCCTGGGTCTGACCAAGGGCAAAAAGATAGGCAACCATCCTATAGTATAGTTCGGCTGCTTCCGGGTTATTTTTAATTGCCTCAGCTATTGTTTCGGAAGCCTCTACTAATTTACCTTGTTCGTATAACACGGTCGAAAAATCAAGCCAAGCCTCAATATCAAGGGGATTATATTCCAATACTTTATAATAGGCTTCAACAGATTGCTCTATTTGGCCTAATTTATAATAGGCATCTGCTATGGCAAACCAAAAGTCCGGGTTCTCTTCATCCAGCTCCAATGCTTTCTTATAAAAATGTAGAGATTCAAAAAAACGCTCTTCAAAATTTAGCGTTACGCCAATTCCAAACCAGGCATCGGCCATTTTGGAATCCATTTTGACAGATTTTTTGTAGTAAGAGCGCGCCTCATCCATGCGCTCTAACTTTTCATAACACTCACCTATCGCACAATAAGTATCGGCATTTGGCGGTTCGTATTCGAAAGTCTGTTTATACACTTCTATCGCCTCCGCATATTTATCAAGCTGCACCAGTGCATTTCCTTTATTGTAATATGCAGAAGCGAAGTTTTCTTTAATTAAAATCGCATAATCATACGCATCAATCGCCTTTTCAAATAAGTCCATTTTATGGAACGAATTAGCTAAATTATACCAAGCAGCGTACGAATAAGGATCATTGTCTATATATTCCTGATAAAACTGGATGCTTTCTTCCTGCTTATCCAATATATCGTAACAAAAAGCAAGTTCATACAAACCATCTTTGTTCTCCATATTTTGTTCTAAGCTGCGCTTGATGTAAACAATGGCATTTTCATAGTCGTGCATATTCTGATATACATAGGCCATCTGGAGCAAAATCTCATCTGTTGTTTCGGCCAGACCTAATGCTTTTTCAAAATTCTCAAGTGCTTCGGCATTTCTTTCCAAATTATGATAGATATTTCCTCGCAAAACATAAATGTCCGCTTCTGAAGCTTCCAACATTTCGGCTTTCTCTAAGGCAGCAAAAGCCTTATCAACCTGATTGGTAAATAAAAGGAGCTGTGCCTGCTTGATTAAAAATACCGCAGCATAAGGATGTTGATTTAAGGCAAACTCGACTACCTGTAATGCCTTAACAGGATCATTTTTCTCAATGTAATTATCAATTATATACTCGAAAGCCTGTGCATCAAAAAAATACTGGTCTTGATTACGAATCATTTCCTCATAACGCTCAACCGAATTTTGTGCATCTTTATTAAAATCAAATTCAAATTCTTCTTCCATATCTCAAGTATTTAAAGAGCCTCTCCTATTAATTAATACATTATAAGTTTACGTTTTTTATAGAAGTGTGAATAAAAAAATTTTCAACATCCACACATATACGGGGGTAATTAACTAATAATAAAATGCTTAGCACTAATTATTTGTGGATGCTATCAGCTTAATTTTGTTTAGGAGGGTATATACTTATTAAATCGTTGCAAAATAACATATATTTAATTTTAAATCAGTAAAATTCAAGTCATGAAAAAGTTTTATATCCTCGCATTGATCTTATTTATTGGAATAAGCAAGAACAATGCCCAAACGGTAAATCAGGAAGAAGATGCGGTAAAGCAAACTATCAATAACCTATTTGATGGAATGAGAAATTCGGATTCTACCTTTCTCAGAAAAGCTTTTACCCCTAAAAGCATTATGCAGACGATTGCCACCCGAGATGGTAAGGCCATGGTTAGAACCGAAAGTGTTGATGGATTTATCAAAAGTGTAAGTGCTCCACATCCAGAAAAATACGACGAGCGCATTGTATTTACCAAAGTATTAATTGATGGGAATCTGGCCAGTGTTTGGACGGATTATAAGTTTTACGTCGGCGATAAATTTAGCCATTGTGGCGTAAATTCTTTTCAGCTTTTTAAAGGTGATGATGGCTGGAAAATCATTTATTTAATCGATACAAGAAGAAAAGATAATTGTAACTAATTTTACAGCTATGAATACAACGATAAATGATATCTTAAAACAGTTAGCCATCGAAACCAATAACCCTGCTTACAGTACGGGTAATAGTTGGGGCAAGTCGACCAGCGAAAAACTAATTGACAGCTATTCTCCCGTTGATGGCCAGAAAATTGCAGCGGTTGCCATGGCAACCGAAGATGATTACAACACAGTGATCGAAACTGCCCAACAGGCTTTTTTATCCTGGAGAACCGTTCCTGCTCCAAAAAGAGGGGAGATGGTTCGGCAGTTTGGCGAGGCCTTAAGAGCCAACAAAGAAGCTTTGGGCACGTTAGTGTCCTATGAGATGGGGAAAAGCCTGCAAGAGGGTTTTGGTGAAGTTCAGGAAATGATAGATATCTGCGATTTTGCGGTTGGTTTATCTCGTCAATTATATGGTTTAACCATGCATAGTGAAAGACCAAGCCACAGAATGTACGAACAATGGCACCCATTAGGCATTGTTGGGATTATTTCGGCTTTTAATTTCCCCGTTGCCGTTTGGGCGTGGAACACTGCATTAGCTTGGGTTTGTGGAAATGTTTGCATTTGGAAGCCATCAGAAAAAACGCCTTTAACAGCAATCGCCTGTCAACATATAATTGAAAAAGTGCTAAAAGCTAATGATATCCCGGAAGGCGTATCAAATTTGATCATCGGAGATCGGGCTATTGGTGAATTACTGAGCAATGATGGCCGGGTTCCTCTGGTATCCGCGACTGGGTCTACCAAAATGGGCAAAGCCGTTGGTGCGGCTGTCGGTGCTCGTTTAGGCCGTAGTTTATTAGAGCTTGGTGGAAACAATGCGATTATTATTTCGAAAGATGCAGATTTAGACATGTCGATTATCGGAGCGGTATTTGGTGCTGTTGGAACCGCTGGTCAGCGTTGCACCACTACACGTCGATTAATTATCCATGAGCATGTGTACGATGCTTTTGTGACTAAACTTGTTAAGGCATATGGACAATTAAGAATTGGAGATCCATTAGATCAAAACAATCACGTTGGGCCATTAATTGATAAAGATGCTGTCGCAAGTTATTTAGATTCTATAGAAAAGTGCAAAGCGGAAGGAGGTAAATTTTTAGTTGAGGGTGGGGTTTTAACAGGTGAAGGATATACTTCTGGCTGTTATGTTAAACCATGTATCGCCGAAGTTAAAAATGATTACAAAATTGTACAGCACGAAACTTTTGCTCCGATCCTATACCTCATCAAATATAAAACGCTTGAAGAAGCAATCGCCTTGCAAAACGGCGTTCCGCAGGGGCTTTCCTCGGCCATTATGACTTTAAACCTGAGGGAAGCAGAGTTATTTTTGTCAACGCAGGGCTCTGATTGTGGCATTGCCAACGTAAATATTGGAACCTCGGGTGCAGAAATTGGGGGAGCCTTTGGCGGGGAAAAAGAAACCGGAGGGGGTAGAGAAAGTGGTTCGGATGCCTGGAGAGCTTATATGCGTCGACAAACCAACACCATAAATTATTCGGATACTTTGCCTTTGGCCCAGGGAATTAAATTTGATTTGTAAAAAACTCCGGCACTTTGACAAAATTAGAAGTTTGTCGAAGTGCCGGAGTGTATATATATTGAGTTGCTTATTTTCCTAGCTCAGCAATAGCTTCCCATGGTAGGCTTTCTGTTTTTTGTTTTGCAACTACACCAGGTAAGCTGTTTACTGAACTGTTTGCTGCAATAAATTGGTTAGTAGTCATTTGTGCTAAGGAACCTAACATGGCAGTATGATCTTCTGTAGTACCGCTTAATGTTAAGGTTGCATTGTCTTTTACAGAAGTATATAAGCTAACGGTCGAAGCATTGATGTCGGCAGATGATTTATCTTTTAAAATTACATCTAAAGTTAAGAAGCTAACTTTACCGTATGTTTTGATCGTTGCATTATCAGCCAATTGAACCGATGATAGGTTGCGAACATACACCGCTACCGTTAAAGTTTCATCTTGGAATGAGCTAATTCTTAACACGCCATTTTGTTGCTGAACCAATGCGTTTTTTGAATAGTAGCTATCGTAAACTTTTACGCTCTCTGTTGGGGCCTGCATTAAAAGTACTTTCACGTTCCCGTTTACTTCTAATTTTGTAATGTTTTTCACTTGGTTTAAAACAGTGATATTATTTTTTTGATCGTCTGATGATGCGAATGCAGAACTGGTTAAAACTACTGTTGTTAATACTGCTGCGAATAGGGTTTTGATAGAAGTTTTCATATCGTTAATATTTTAAATAATTGTTTATCTGTTAATTATATTTTGTTTTCCTGGCAAATCCTTTTTGGCAGGTTTCGTAAATAAGACGACAGCAAGCGCAAAAGGTTTCATCGTATTTTGGGGTTTTAGACCATAGGTTGTTAACCTTAGACGAACGGCTGTAATTCTTCGACGAACTCGAACCGCTTTGATCAGCAATTTATCCCCTTCGTTAAAATTTATCGAAATATATAGCAAAGACTTACGAAGTTTAACGGAGCTTGCTATATTAACTTTATAAGTCAAAAAAAAATTTGAATACACAACTTTTTGGTGTAAGTTTAGAAATTTTTAGCTGCCTACCTTTTCTTTCTTTTAGCCTTTAACTAATGTTACGCGTAAATAGTTCCAGTCCTTGCAAAATCGTATATTCCTTATGTAAACATGAGTTCTTAGGTTATTTAATTGAGCCTCATATTGTTCAATTAAACCCGCAGGGAGATTTTTCGCTAACCTATCAGCGATTATTTACCCATACCGCACAAGAATTTGCCAAACACCTAACAGAGCTTGATTTCAAACTGATTAAAATTCTCGACGAAACCGAACAAGATTTTATCATTAAGAAATACCATAAAAAAGCGATTAGACCTTTTGAATTCTTCAGCAAGTTTTACGACGAGAAATTTTACGACAGTGTTCGCCCTAAGATTGAGAAGAAGCTAGCAGAAGTTTTGGAGACCTTAAAAGTAGCCGACGGCCTTTATCTGATGGATAAGGATGGCTGGCCCGCAGAACGAAAAATTGAGCTGGCTACAGAACCCGCAACAGTGCTCTTTCATTTTAGAAAAAGCGAAACAGAAACCCGGTACTTTCCAACAATTAAATATCAGGGATTGCGCATCGACTTTATGTTTAAGGATGCACAGATCGTGTGTAACCAGCCTGCATGGCTCTTGCTAAATGATGTACTTTATTTTTTTGAGCAGGACATTGAAGGCAAAAAGCTAATGCCTTTTTTAAACAAACGTTTTATCACTATTCCGAAAGCAACTGAAGAAACCTACTTCGAGAAGTTTGTTGCTCCGCTAATCGAAAAATACCATGTATATGCGGAAGGCTTTGAGATTAAAACTGAAAAACATGAAGCCACTGCTATTATCAAAGTCATTTATGTAGACGGAGGCATCTCACAGATCCAGCTCTACTTTAAGTATGGAACTTATGCTTTTGCAATGGGCAATGAACATAAAGTTACCGTACGTTTAAGCAAAGAGGACGACAACTATACCTTTACCCGGATTAAGCGAAACAGCGAATGGGAAAAGCAAAAATTTGTCTTCCTATTAAGTTTGGGGCTAAAAAAGATCAGCGCCATTTTTCATCACTTGGAGCTTCCAAAATTAACCGAAAACGACAACCCCTCTTATGCAATTATTACGTGGGTAAACGAACATATAGAGCTATTACAAGAGAACGGATTTGAGATAGAGCAGGCAAGCTCCGGAAAGCGATTTGTTTTTGGGACCAATAAAATTGATTTCGACATCAAGGAAGATAACGATTGGTTCGATATCAAGGCGATCGTTTACTTTGGCGCACACCCTATTCCTTTTATTGCATTAAAACAGCATATACTTCATAAAAAAAGAGAGTTTATCCTCCCCGATGGGGATATCGCCATCATCCCAGAGAAATGGTTTACACAATACAGCAGTTTATTTAGTTTGGCCGACGGGAGCAAGGGACTTAAACTTAAAAAACACCACGTTGGTTTGATTAACGATTTGGCTGAAGATAGTTTAGCCAATGTCACTTTAGATAGAAAACTGCAACGTCTAAATGATTTTGAAGATATTTCGGACACGACCATGCCTGTAAACTTTAAGGGGGATCTGCGTCACTACCAGAAAGCTGGTTACAACTGGTTTAGCTTTTTACGGGAATATAATTTCGGGGGTTGTTTGGCAGATGATATGGGTTTAGGTAAAACCATCCAAACATTGGCTATGCTACAAAAACTAAAAGAAGAAGATGAACAAAACGCTACCCATAGCACTTCTTTAATTGTTATGCCAACCTCATTGATCTATAACTGGCTAAACGAAGCAAAAAAGTTTACACCGAAACTTAAAATTCATGCCCATACCGGGACTTTCAGAAATAAAGACATCAGCCTCTTTCATAAATACGACCTCATTATTACTACCTACGGTATTACACGAGTTGATGTAGATCTTTTAAGTGGTTTTTACTTTAACTATATTATTTTGGATGAAAGCCAGAACATTAAAAATCCTTCCTCCAAATCGTTCAAAGCGGTAAGGCTCTTAAAATCCAGACATAAGTTGGTGTTAAGTGGTACGCCGGTGGAGAACTCGGTTGGCGACCTATGGACCCAATTAACCTTTCTTAATCCCGGATTGTTGGGTACACAATCATTTTTCAATGAAGAATACGTGCAGGCCATTGAAAAAAGGAAAGATGAAGAAAAAGCAAAGAAGCTCCAGGCTATCATTAAGCCCTTTGTATTACGCAGGACGAAAGAGCAGGTAGCGGCAGAACTTCCCCCTAAAACCGAGCATATCTTTTATTGCGATATGAGCGAAGATCAGGCATCCTACTATGAAAAAACCAAATCGGCCTACCGAAATGATTTATTAACCAGCATGGATAATGGAACTTATGCTAAAAAACAAGTTCAACTACTCCAAGGTTTAACGGCGCTACGGCAATTGGCGAACCACCCAGTGATGATCGATGACACATACGACTCGGACTCTGGGAAGTTTGAAAACGTTATGCATACGTTAGACAATGTATTGAAAGGCGGGCATAAGGTTCTAATTTTTTCCCAATTTGTAAAGCACCTCGGCATTTTTAGAACAAGCTTGGAAAAAGAAGGCATTACCTATGCCTACTTAGATGGCGGGACAAAAAACCGGGGTGAAATTGTAGCGGAATTTCAAGATAACAAAGACCTTAAAGTATTTTTGATTTCGATAAAAGCAGGTGGAGTTGGTTTAAATTTAACGCAGGCAGATTACGTCTTTATCTTAGACCCATGGTGGAACCCTGCAGTTGAGCAACAAGCGATTGACCGTACCCATCGCATCGGGCAGGATAAAAAAGTGTTTATCTATAAATTCATTTCAAAAGATACGGTGGAGGAAAAGATTTTAGCCCTTCAACGACGCAAAAAATCATTGGCCAACTCCTTAATCACTACCGAGGAAAGTTTCTTTAAATCGTTAAGTAAAGATGATATTAAGGAGTTATTGAATTAATGCCAGATACTCCGCTCTACTGATCATCTCTGCGCCCATACTCAATAAATGCTCGTTGGGCACTTGACAATCGATTAATTTGACCTCATCTTTTTGCGCTAAATAAATGAGTGCGAGTTTAGACGCATTGCTTACCTTACTAAACATGCTTTCGCCACAAAAGACATCGCCAACCATCACGCCATAAAGTCCTCCCACTAGCTCATCTCCAGCCCAAACTTCTACGCTTTTGGCCAGGCCGTGTCCATTTAAATTGATATAAGCTGCCTGCATTTCGTCGGTAATCCATGTTCCATTCTGGCCAATTCTTGGAGTTTTCGCACAATTGTAAATTACTTCAGCAAAAGCCTCGTTTTCGGTGATTTTAAGATTTCCATTCTTGATTACCCTTTGCATGCTTTTGCTAATCTTAATCCGATCAGGGAAGATAACACAGCGCGCAGGCGGTGAATGCCATAATATTGGTTCACCTTCACTAAACCAAGGGAAAATCCCACTTTGATAAGCTAACAATAATCTTTCCTTACTCAAATCCCCACCAATTGCCAATAATCCATGATCATCTGCCAGGGTAGGATCCGGGAATATAAGAGAATCTTCCAGAAGGTTAAATATCATAAAATGTGTTTGCCCTGGTGTAACATCTGGTTATATATTTTATCTTAAAATTATGAGTTTTATAGGAAATGTTATCTGGGTTATTTTTGGCGGGATTTTTATCTTCTTCCAATACATTTTTGGTGGACTGGTATTATGCTTAACCATTGTAGGCATTCCTTTTGGCGTTCAGTGCTTTAAATTTGCAATCGTGGGCCTGGCGCCTTTTGGCGTTAAAATAACTGACACTTCCTCCAACATCGGCTGTTTATCTACCATTATGAATATCATTTGGCTGGTATTCGGCGGAATTTGGATTGTATTAACCCATCTGTTATTCGGCTTATTCTTCTGCATCACCATCATTGGTATCCCGTTCGGATTACAGCATTTTAAACTCATGAACTTAGCCTTTTCGCCATTCGGAAAATCTATTGGATAAAAACTACTCTGCTTTACTAAAGACCATTAGCACCTGCCCATCTTTCATTAATGACAATTTACCACCAGCAACACTTCCAGAATTCACACTTTGCAGGTCTGCCGTAAACTTCGTCTCAGCTTCCGCCAATTCATTGCAAAACATTTTGGTGCTAAAAAGTTGACTAAACTGAATTGAATTACCATTAAAAGAGGCATTGCCCCCGTACGTATTGCAAAAAGCCTTTCCGCCAATTTTATTACCCTCGCTAATGTTTAACGTTGCCTGAGCAGCAGTAGGCATGATTCTACCGGGCCATTCTGTTAAAACCCACTTAGAATTATTTTTGGTAGCTGTATCTAGTTCTTTAGCGCATGAACTCAATCCAAGAATGATCACGAATGCAAAAAATAGGTTCTTCATAACATTGATGTTTTAAACTATTTATAAATATAAAACTTAGCTCACAATTAATTTAATTTTTTTAGAGTGCGATATGGCTTCTTTACTATTTGCAAACAAACACGTTTCAACACCTGTTTGTTTAATTTTTTCCAAAAGCTGCTCGGTTATGTCTTGTCGCTCTGGTCTTATATTTCGAATATAAACCGCAGCCATATTTCGACTATATTTTTCTGATATCTTTTGATAAATAGCGGGATCCTGCTGCGAATTATCACCAAAGAATACGAACTGCTGATTTGGAAAAGCGTCGATAATCCGCATGACTCTTAATAGCTTGCCCTCGTGTCCGGTTTTTCCAGTTTTAATTAGATTTTTCCACCGTTTAAGCTGATTTAATAAAAATGTGCCTTCAGGAAGTTCATTAAACCTGAACATTTCCACTAAATAATCGTACAAGTTCCACTCGCTGCTCGATACATAGAAAAATGGGTTTGGCTGCTCAATAGTTGTATGGGCATTGGCCAGCAACTGATAATGTTCTTTGAGGGATTCAAAAGTCTTTCGCGTCCTGGGATTTTTAATAAAAAGCTCCCTTAATCTTTTTGCCATTCTAGCAGAATGAGAGATCATGATGGTATCATCGATATCGGAGATGAATGCGTATTGTGTGATATGAGGTACATACAACTTCCCATCTGAAAATGCAATTATCTTATTTTTATCATCTAAAGCTTCTACTTTCACATCATGCCAACCCGCTTTAACATCCTCTTTAGCCTCCCATTCAAACTTAAAAAATCCATCATATTCTGCTGTCTGATCCACACGCTGGTCGTAAAAATGCAAGCGGACCTTAGCGAAAGGGAAAGGCTTAACGACAAATAGTTTAAAAAGATGTAAAATATTTACAAGGATATTATTGCTGAAGATTTGGGTAGTTTTTGCTTTAAACTTAAAAACATGCCCATATAATACCAGATTATGGGTATGGCCGTAGCCATGATATACTTTAACACTTGCATCGCCCATATGATATTTAAAACAGATTAATCATTAAGTTGTTTGTAATGCGTGTAAATTATAGCTTGTGAAACCTAAACAACAAAAACTATTGTTCATCATAAATCCCGGCTCTGGTAGTGGAGATATTGATTATAAAACAGAGATAATAACTTTTTTTAAAACCCAATCTACTACCATCGAAACGTATGAATTACCGGTTTCCTGTAGCCTTGATCAATTAAATGCTATCATTAAAAAGGCTAAAGCCGACCGGGTAATTGCCGTAGGTGGCGATGGTACTTTAAAGCTTGTATCCGAATGTTTGGTCGACACAGAAACGCCTATAGGCATTATTCCGGCAGGATCTGCCAATGGCATGGCTAAGGAGCTTGGTATCCCATTGGAGTTGCAAGAGGCGATTGAATTAACTATAGCGGGAAAAACAAAAAAAATCCATGCTATTAAGGTTAATAAAGAGCTCTGCATTCACTTATCTGATATCGGATTTAACGCTTATATCGTTAAAAAATTCGACGAATTACCAGAAAGAGGAATGCTTACGTATGCGAAAGCTGCATGGCATGCATTTTGGAACCATAGAAAAATGGATGTAAGCTTTACAGCAAATGGACGAACAATTAAGCAAAAAGCTGCTATGGTAGCATTGGCGAACGCCACAAAATATGGGACTGGTTTACAAATTAATCCAGACGGAAAATTGGATGATGAGTTGTTCGAAGTTATTCTCGTGAAAGAATATGCGGTCATGGAAATCCTTAAAATATGGATTAGCAAACTACCTTGGAATCCGAAAAAGATAGAAAGCTTTCAGGTTTCGGCGCTAAAGATTAACACCAGACATAAAGTACATTTTCAGGTAGACGGCGAATATCTGGGCAGAGTTGATTCTATCAATGCTAAAATTATGCCGAGGGCGTTAAACATCATTATTCCGGCAGACTGAGCTGTATTTTTACTGTTAAATACAGTCTAATAAACTCCGCAACAAAGCACAGTTTTAGCAAACTATCAAACCAAACATCTTCAAATAACCCCAAAGCCTCAGGTATAAATGTGATAAAACCAACCGAGAAAATATAAAGATATAACCGAAAAGGAAACTGGATATAATACAAGATCAGACCAAATTTTTTACCTGAAATCAGACCTATTACGCCTATTGCCATAATAATAAAAATTGGCAGCAATAAGATGGCCTGTATTTTTTCGGAAAGCTTTGCGGTCGATAAATAAGCATAGTTTTCGACTTTCACCCATAACTGCATCCCCAAAAAAACCAACGATAAAATATCTAATGCCGCAAAAGATCGGAGCGTTATTCTCATATTAATTACAGTATTTAGCCAGTTGGTCATTGGCCTTATCAGAACCCATATATTTTACAAAATTAAAATCAACGCAGGCTCCATCTCTATCTCCCTGTTTAATCTTTTTTAACCCAGCACTTATTTTCTCTTCCAGATACTCCTCATTAATTCCTAAATCCGATTTAATTTTTAAGACTGTCAGCTCTTCCTCTTCGGTAGTGTTACCTTTTTCTTTGCGCTTGTAATAGCTCATGACAACATTTGTGAGTTCAGTTTCTGCCTTATAAGCCCTTATAGCCATCGCAATTGCATTTTTATCTTTGCTTTCACAGCCGTAGCCACTTAAACTAAAGCTCATAGGTATGAGCACTAGTGATAAAGTATCATGATTTGCAGGCAATATCCATTTCCCACTACTTAATTTAATCAACCTTAAAGCCTCATCATCTAAATCGGTTCCAATGCCTTTTATAATCGTAGCCGAATAAACTTCGCCTTTAGAATTTAATTTGAAGCCTACATCTACCGTGCCTTGAATACAGTTTTGCAAAGAGAATGCCGGGTATAGGGTATTACGCTTTAGAAACTCCTCCAAGCCACCTTGCAATGCGGGCTCTTGAGCCCTGGCACTGAATGCAAAAAAAATAAGAAAAGCTACTAGGAGGTTCATGGTATTAAATTTACATATTTATTTTTATATTAGACTTACGAAGTTGCCCGTACAGCGTTCCATTTAAACTTGGCAAGTCAATCTTTACCTCATGCATTTGCGTTGTTCGGTTACTGCTTAATACACCCGTTCAAAAACCCCTGGGTAGCCGTGCATGCGCTCTGCATTCGGCTGCATCGGGGCACAGCCAATGCACGGCAAACGCACGGCTATATTAAACGACTATCGAAGGAATACCGAAGGGCTCCTCAGACAGTGACCCCAAATGTGGCCGACAGTACTTGTGTTGGATCTGGGCAATTTTCCAAATAGCGTTCTCTTTTAGAAAATTGACAAACACCTGGATAATCACCTCGCAAACCTTCCATATCAAACATCAGCTGAAAGTGCAAATGTGGTGGCCAGTACCCATTTTCTTCTTTAACACCGAATCTGGCAAATTGTTTTCCAGCCGCTATGATTTGCCCCTCATTTAAATCTTTCAATGAGGCAAGGTTTAAATGGCCATATAAGCCAAATAAAGTAAGTTCGCCTAATTGATATTCCAAGATTATCGTTGCGCCATAATCGCCAAAATTATCATTAAACTCAAAGCTATGAACCTTGGCTTCATAAAAATTATAAATTGACGTTCCCGCTGGCCCCCATATATCAACACCTAAGTGAAGCCTTCTGGGTTCTGTTACTGTATCAAAGTGCCCACTACGACTATAAATAGTACGGTGTTCATTATAACCTCCAATGCCATAGGTTGCACCATGCTCACTCAATTGCTTGTCCACCCAACGGGAAAATAGCTCGGTATCTGCCAGTATTTCTGGTGTTAAATCGGTGTTACTTGCAGTAAAATTGAAAGGAAATAACGAGTCTTTAGTAGCATCGAAATCTACAACCTTTCCAATTTGATTATTTGGATCACCTAAAAATTCTTGAAGTTTTTGCAGGGCATTCATTGTTAAAAAAATTAAATTCCAAATCCCATCCCTTTCGCTCCCTGCGTTAAGCTGAACACATAAACATAGTTATAAATAAAGTGTGAAAGCGCCCCAAAATTCACAAAAACGTGCCATAGCTCGTGACTGTGAAAAAAGCGATTAAGCGGTTTATCTTTAGCATAATAATAGGTTCCCCCCACGTAAAACACACCTCCTAAAATTAACCAAGCAATGGCGCTCATTGGCAAAGTTTCGAGCATCTTTTTAAGAAAGGGGATAACCAGGCAACCCATGGCAATGTATAAGCCCGTCGATACCGCACCGCTTTTCAATCGGTTAAAAATTTTAAGCAAACAACCCACAATCGCAATGAGCCAAACTATTCCAAAAATAATCCAGCGTAAATTACCTTCAAAAACCAATAATGCCGTGGGAGTAAAGGATCCCGCAATCATTAAATAAATACAGCAGTGATCAAATTTTTGCCAAAAACGAATACCATAAGGAGTTTTAGGCACGCTGTGATAAATGGAACTTACACTAAACAGGATGACAATCCCCAGTCCGTAAATTAAGGCCGCTGTGTATTCAAAATAATTTGCCGCTTCCTGCAACAAAAGGTACAAGCCCAGCAGGGCCAGAATAGCAGGAACAAAATGGGTAAAAAAGTTTCCGGGTTCGCGGATATACCTATTGCTGTTCATCAGTTTCTTCGTCGGTCGATTTCCGCTCGCTTGCTATCTTATTGAATATCTTATCCATATGCTCTACATATTCATTCGTATCATCCACAAAAAATGACAAGGTTGGAATTACCCTGGCTTGGTGACGGATGCGAGAACCTAGTTTATATCTTATCTCGCTAGCGTGTGAATTGACAGTAGCAACCGATAAGCTCGTGTTGTTTGTATTCAAAAAACTCAGGTAAACTTTTGCAACAGCTAAGTCCGGCGACACTCTCACTTTTGTGATCGTAACCAATGTATTGGGCAAATATGCAGCTCCCTCACGTTGAAAAATAGCAGCAAGCTCTTCCTGTAATAAACCTGCAAATTTCTGTTGTCTTTTAGTTTCCATAATCATTATTTCTTTACTTCATTTAAAACGAACTGCCACGATGGGTACTTCGATTCCGTTTCAGCTTGCTGCTGATAGGCCCTTAACATGCCAGACTCAAAGTAATCTGCCAAAGCAATGCTTGTCCGTGCTGCAGAGGGATTAAATAGCGTACCCGCAATATAACCCTTTTCACCATTGTCTGCACGTTTTTTATCAAAAGCTGACTTTGAGTTTACCCATTCTGCATGCGTTTTTTCGCCACTAAAATAAGGTAGAAGCCATGCTATCGATTTTTTTAAAGAATTTCCTTCTTTAGATTGGTACGTATAAAAATTTTTTGTGGGCAATGTAGCTCTTGTTAAAATCATAGCGACAACCAATAAGGGGTCAACATCGTAAACGTGATAATGCAAAGCATCTCTTTCATGGAAATCAAAGCTACTGCCATCGCTCTTTAAATTGCTCGAAATTTGAGCCTTATATCTTTCCATGGCATATTGCAATAAGGCTGTATCTTCCAAAGCAGCCGCAACTTGGCTAATTGCCTTTATACGATGAGAATTCCAGTTGTTAAAACTCTTGCCACTTCTTTTATTACTTACCGCCTGATCAAATGTTTTAATTTCTTGCTTCGCAACCAGGCTTAACCATGATTTAACAGCCGACACTACTGGTGGCTTTAGCTCCGTTTTTAAGAGATCATAGGTGAAAATAATACGATCCAAATTGGTGTCGTTAATCGGGTTACCTTGGGGTTGGTTCCGTTTTGCCCAGGCCAGCAAAAATTCGCTTGCTTTATCCAAATACTTAGCAGAGGAAGTTACCTTATAGGCAAGGCCAAGGGCATATACTTTTTGCATATCCTCCAGCGACTTCCATGTTTTTGTTTTGCGCGGATCCCCTTGCAATATACCTTCCGATAAAATAGTGTCTGCAGGATTAGGTTCTGCAGTCAGTGCTTCATCAGCGGTTTTTAACAAGCCCAGCCAATGATTTTTTACGTCGGCATTCGCACCGATAAGCGTTTTTAACTTTTCTAACTCAGCGTCTTTTAGGCTAACTATTTGCCCATGAACATGAAAAAAAACAGCACTGAAAATACTGAAGAGAAAAAGCTTTTTCATCCTGCCAATTAATATAATAACTTATCGTAAGGATATCTTGTTGTATGGATATCTTTTACTTTATCGTACAATAATTGCTTAAACTCTTCGATGTTTTCCTTTTGCGTAGCAGATATAAAAATTGCAGGGGCATTATGATGTGCCATCCAGCTCTTTTTAAAATCGGCCAAGGTTAAGGGAGCAGCCTGTTCTTCCTCTACATTAAACTCATCTGCCGCCGGCGTTACATAAGCATCAATTTTATTGAAGATCATGATGGTATCCTTATCTCTTGCACCCAAATCATTCAAGGTCTCATTAACGGTATGAATTTGATCTTCAAAATTTGGATGTGATACATCAACTACATGAACGAGTATATCAGCTTCTCTAACTTCATCTAAAGTAGATTTAAAGCATTCTACTAAATGATGCGGAAGTTTTCGGATAAAACCAACGGTATCTGACAACAAGAAAGGTAAATTCTCAATCACCACCTTGCGAACAGTAGTATCTAATGTTGCAAATAGTTTATTTTCTGCAAACACCTCCGATTTTGAAAGCATATTCATAATGGTCGACTTGCCAACATTCGTATAACCTACTAAAGCAACCCGAATTAGCTGTCCCCGGTTTTTGCGCTGTGTTTCGTTTTGGCGATCGATTAACTTTAAACGCTCCTTTAGCAGGGATATTTTCTCTAAAATCATCCTTCTATCGCTCTCAATCTGTGTTTCACCTGGCCCGCGCATTCCAATACCACCCTTTTGACGCTCTAAGTGGGTCCACATACGGGTTAACCGGGGCAATAAATATTGCAGTTGCGCGAGTTCAACCTGTGTCTTTGCCTGCGCAGTTTGTGCTCTTCCGGCAAAAATATCAAGGATTAAATTGCTTCTATCTAAAATCTTAACTTGTAATTCACGTTCGATATTGCGCAGTTGCGATGGCAAAAGTTCATCATCAAAAACTACCATGTCAATTTCTTCCGCTTTTACATAAGCTCTTATATCTTCTAATTTACCCGTTCCCACAAAGGTGGCACGATCCGGACGGAGCATTTTTTGTGTAAATACTTTTTCAACCACACCCCCTGCCGTGTCTACTAAAAATGCCAGCTCATCCAGGTATTCTTTTGTTTGCTCGGGCTTTTCACCAGGCGTAATTACCCCAACAAGTACAGCACGTTCTTGTTTAAGAGCGGTATCATATGTTTTTTGTTTTCCCATAGTATAGGTACAAATATACAAAAGTTCCGACTTCGTAAGTCGACCTATTTTAGTCCGACTTACGAAGTCGGTAAACTAGGAAGAAATCGTTATCGTTGTAGCGTATTGTCGACGTTACTCGTTTTAGCTCTGAACCAAATTGCTCCCTACGCAAATAATATATGAAGAAATTATTAACGCTCTCTATTTTATTCCTTTCCCTTTTTGCAAAGGCTCAAGAGGAAGGCAGTATCGCTCTTTCGTATGGCTTCGGTAATGGTAAATTTGGCCACTTGGGAAAATCCGAGCCTACCCCGACCAGCCGGCAGAGGTCTCTTCATCTATTTGGAATGAGTTATTGGCACGAAATAGGCAAAAATCTATTTTTTGAAACGGGATTTCAGCGTTTCCTTTACAGCTATGAGACTGCTAGCTTTGATTCTAGTCAACCGCCAACAAACAATGAGCTAAATTTTACGAGTATTCCATTCAAATTGCGTTTTGAAGCCGGAGACTATATATTTTTTAATGGGGGCCTCACGACAGATTTGAATAGCGCCAAATTTAACACCTTATTGGGTATTGGCGCCGGAATTGGCATCGGATTACAAGTTAAAACTTTTAAACAGATCTCTTTGTATGTTAACCCACAAGCAAATCTTCATCGCGTTAAAGGTACGGCATTCTTAGAATCTAATATCACCTTCGGGGCTTCATACCAACTATTTAATCACTAACCCATGAAAAAATTATTAACACTATTTCTTATGCTATGCCGCATTCTTACTCAAGCTCAAGAAAAGAAAAGCCTTTCAATTTCCTATGGGACTGCGCTGCACAACTTACCTTTTTAGCGAAATTAATGGGAAGTTCGGGTTATGAGGGCCCATGTTACTCCCAACCCATACCCTTTGCAAAAACACGAAGAAGAATTAGACTTGATTAGTATCCCATTAAAACTGAGTTATGGGGTATATCAATCCGCAACTTAACTTAAGAAATTTGGTTTCTTTTTCTGGTGAAAGACATGCGCTGCGATTAGCAGAGTCAAACCTTATTTTTGGCTTAAGCTATAAAATTAAATAAAAATTTAGTCTCCTAAAGTTTCCCCACAAAATCCCTAATTGCTTGCCCTGGATCTTCTGTTTTCATAAAATTTTCTCCAATTAAAAACCCATTATAACCAACCTTTTTTAGCGTTCTAATAACTTCGGGATTATCGATCGCACTTTCTGAAATCTTCAAAAACTCTGTGGGAATTTTATCAGCCAAATCGAAAGAGGTTTGGATATTAACCGTAAAATTGCCCAAATTGCGATTATTTACACCGATAGCGTCTAAATTAGGACAAATACTTCGCTCCAGTTCTTCCAGATCATGCACTTCCAATAACACACTTAAGCCTAAACTTTGAGCAAACTTTCCAAATTGAACAATTTGCTGTGGAGTTAAAATGGAGGCGATCAACAATATGAGATCAGCTCCCCAAGCTTTTGCCTCCAAAATCTGATATTCATCGATCATAAAATCTTTGCGCAGAATAGGAATTTGGTTTACCGCCCTTGCCGCGATTAAATCTTCAGCCTTGCCACCAAAAAAGTCCGTATCTGTTAATACCGATAAGGCAGAAGCTCCAGCTTCATTGTAAGCTTTAGTCACCGTTTCAACTTCCGCCGTACCGTTAATTAAACCCTTGGAAGGCGATCTCCTTTTAAACTCTGAGATAATTCCAGTACGGTTTTCTGCTAAAATGAAGTCCTTGAAAACCAAAGGTGTTCTATCGAAATTCGGTGAAGCTTCCAACTGCTGAACACTAATGCTTTGCTTCGCCAGCGCAACCTCTTCTTGTTTACGAATAACTATTTTATCTAAAATATTCATGTCATATTAATTTATGCGGGGCACGGAATCGTCATGGCGAGGTACGAAGCAATCTCCTTACTTACATTATCTTTTAGGATTGCTTCGTACCTCGCAATGACGACTTAGTTAGTTAATTAATCTCCCAACCAGTTTTTCATCATTTCTTTTCCACTTGGCGTGAGCACACTTTCCGGATGGAATTGCACACCACAAACGTCATATTGCTCATGACGCAACGCCATTATTTGTCCATCGCCATCTACCGCAGTAATTTTCAAACTGCTCGGTAAATCTGCCGGATTAACCACCCAAGAATGGTAACGCCCAACTTCAATTGGCTCGGGACAGTTTTTAAATGTTAATTCGGTAGAATCTAATACCGTAATAGGTGTAGCGATGCCATGCATTGGGCGACCTAAATTGAGCAACGACCCTCCAAAAGCCTCGGCTATGGCCTGTTGCCCCAAACACACCCCCATGATACTCTTGCTAGGCGCATATGTTTTAATCACCTCCAATAATAACCCGGCCTCAACCGGAATACCCGGGCCCGGCGAAAGCAAGATTTTATCGTATTGCTCAACATCTGCCAATTCAAACTTATCGTTTCTCCAAACCACCGCCTCAAAACCTAATTCATTAATCAGATGTACCAAATTATAAGTAAAACTATCGTAGTTATCGATTACTAAAACGGTGTTTTTATGATCTTTATTCATTTCCTTTATATTTCTTCTGCCATTGAAATCGCTTTGCGAAGGGCAGCAATTTTATTATTTACCTCGTTTAACTCACTTTCTGCTACAGAATCGGCCACAATTCCTGCGCCTGCTCTATAATGCAATTGATTATTCTTGCTCATGAAAGTCCGGATCATAATCGCATGGTTAAAATCATTATCAAAACCCATATACCCGATGGCTCCTGCATAAAAATTACGCCCTAATTGCTCATATTGATCGATCAATTGCATGGCTTTATACTTCGGCGCCCCACTCAATGTTCCCGCTGGGTAAGTATCTGCGACTACCTTAAACGCACTTACTCCATCCTGCAAGTTGCCGCTCACCTTTGAAACCAGATGAATTAAATGGGAGTAATATTGAACTTCCTTAAAGGATTTCACAGCTACTGCATTACAATGCCTGCTTAGATCATTCCTAGCTAAATCTACCAGCATTACATGTTCTGCACTTTCTTTTGGATCTTCTTCCAATTTTTTAGCCAGCATTGCATCTTCTTCATCATTTCCTGTGCGCTTAAATGTTCCTGCAATAGGAAAAATACTGGCGGTATTGTTATGAACGGTAATCTGTGCTTCGGGAGAGGAACCAAATAACTTGAAGCTACCATAATCAAAATAAAACAGATAGGGAGATGGGTTGATAGAGCGCAAACAACGGTACACATTAAATTCATCACCCAAAAAACCCTGACTAAACGCTCTTGAAGGCACGATCTGAAAAACATCTCCTCGGTAGATATGTTTTTTCAACTGCTCAACCATCGTCATAAAACCTTCGTTAGTTAGGTTCGATTGCTCTTCACCTTTTGCCTCGAAGCTATATTCGGGAAAGTTCTTGTTCTGAATTAAGTATTCTATTTTGGTCAGATCTTCATCATCATCCTCATTAAATACATTTTTTACCAGCGTAACCTCATTTTTAAAATGATCTATCGCAATAATATATCGATAAACATGATACTGCATACTCGGTATTTTATCTTCGTTAGGAGTAGTAGCAGTAAAGGTAATGTCTTCGAAATGTGGGATGGCATTCCACGTAAAATAGCCAAATAACCCAGTTGAAATATGTTTATCTTTTACTTGACTGATGGGTGCAAACTGCGATTTAAAAGCTGCGATTTCGGAAGTTAATACAAAGTCTTCTTTACTTTCCTTTTCACCATCGGGAAAATAAATGTTCAATACTTTATCCATTAAAGTAATGCCGGCTACCGGTTCAGCACATACATAGCTGGTGGCATTCTCGCGGCTATGATAATCAGAACTTTCTAGCAAAATGGTATTTGGAAATACATCACGCAAGCGTAAATAAATACTTACAGGCGTGGTAGTATCGGCCAATCGCTTTTTTGAGTATGATTTGATTTGATATGTTTTCATTTGTTTTCGTTGTTCATTTTTAAATTTTCACCGTTCACCTTTTGTCTTTCATGTTCGCCTTTTCGCCTTTCACCGTTCGCCGTTCGCCCGTCATTGCGAGGTACGAAGCAATCCCCTTCAATGTAGATTGCTTCGTGCCTCGCAATGACGGGAGGCTTCGTACCTCGCAATGACCACAATAAATATCAAGCCCTTTAAAACAAAAAACCCGACGTGTGGTTACGTCGGGTTTGATAATGTGGTTTAAGTTTAGGTTTAGGTTGATAAACTATAAGGTACATAAAGCGCCGACATAACTCTTGTTAGAATTAAAACGCCATTGCCATGTATGTATATTGTTAATCATTGAGCAGCAAAAATATACAAAAAGTTAAGTAATCAAAATATTTTAGTGCTTTTTTTGAAATAAATAACCCTAAACCTCAAAGGATTATAAAACCCCCAATAATAATTTGAAATTATTAACGTTTAGGTCTAGCTCATTCCAAACCAAGTTTTGCTTGGATCACTGTTTGCCATCATAAAAATAGCGGCCACAATCAATATCAATGCGATACCGAAATATATCCCAATTGCTCTATGTTTACCTGACTCGTCAACAATTTTCTTCGATTGCGCATTCCCTACGGTAATTAAAATGATTGCTAAAACCATCATGCTGATGTGCTCAACTTTCCAGTAGCGATACATAGCTTCACTCATTGGCCCCTTAGTTAGCGGACTCAAAAAGTACAACGCAATCCCAAATAAAAGTTGAATGTGAGCACTAATTAATGTAAACACATTTAGTTTTCTATTTCCTTCGGTATAATTTTTAGCACCTAACCAACCTTTTAATGCGGTTACTACCGCTACAAACAAAAGGATGATCACTATATAGCGCCATCCCGAATGAGCATTTTTTAATATTTCGTATAAAGTCATGATGTTTTTATTTAATCAAACATAACAATTATTTAAGAGCCTTGCAAAAGGACCCAACTAGCGATCATGTTTCTGTAAACTCACAATATTCCTGGAAAACTGTAAAATAAAAGTTAGGTGCACGATAAATCTTTATTTATCAATAGCTTTAAAACATATTAAAACTAAAAATTTATGAAGAAAATTTTACTTGCGCTAGCGCTGGTATTTTCTACTGCATTTTTGTTTGCACAGCAAACTTACCCTGTTAACGGCTCTTATGATATCAGACCAGGAATGTATGCCTTTACGAATGCAAACATTGTAGTTAATGCCAATCAAACAATTAGCAATGGCGTATTGCTAATTAAAGACAAAACCATCCAATCGGTAGGTTCCGGCACTTCAATTCCGAAAGGATATGTAGTGATAGACCTGAAAGGGAAATACATTTATCCTTCCCTCATTGATGCATTTACCTCTTACGGAATTACAGAGGCAACACGATCGGCTCCTACCGGAGGCTTTGGCAATCGTCAATCGGTATTTACCTCTACCAAAAAAGGTCCATACGGCTGGAATGAAAGCATCCGCCCCGAAATTGAAGCAAGAAATATTTTTGCAATCGATGCAAAAAAAGCAGACGATCTGCGAAAAGCAGGATTTGGAAGTGTAAATGCTATTAGCAGAGATGGTATTGCACGGGGAACTTCAGCTGCGGTTACCTTAGCAAATGGCAGAGAAAACGAGGTTATGCTGAACGATCAAAGCGCGGCAAATTACTCTTTTAACAGAGGCACCTCGAGCAATGATTATCCATCCTCATTAATGGGTTCAATCTCATTGCTGCGACAAACTTATTTAGATGCAAATTGGTACAAAGGACAAAAGGAGGAATATAATATTTCTTTAGAGCAGTTCAATAAACAACAAAGTCTGCCTCAATTATTCGAAGCTGATGGCTGGGCAAACATATTGCGTGCTGATAAAGTTGCCAAAGAATTTGGAAAATCATACATCATTAAATCTACTGGTGATGAGTACCAACGCATTGATGCTGTTAAAGCAACTGGTGCTACTTTAATTATTCCCATCACTTTTCCGAAAGCATTTGATGTGGAAAATCCAACAGAAGCAAGAAATTTGAGTTTGGCGCAATTGAAAGGCTGGGAACTTGCACCTACCAATCCGGGTGCACTTGAAAAGGCAGGTATAAAGTTCGCCTTAACTTCTTTTGGCTTGGAAACGCCTAAAGAATTCTGGACAAACATCCAGCAAGCTATTGCCCACGGGTTAACAGAAAAGCAAGCCTTAATGTCGGTTACCGAAGTACCAGCAGCAATATTAGGAATAAGCGATAAGGTTGGCTCTATAGAAAAAGGCAAATTGGCGAACTTCCTAATTACGTCCGATAATCTCTTCAAAACCGGTAACATCATTTATGAAAACTGGGTGCAAGGAAATCGTTATGTGGTAAGCAAAATGGACATAACAGATTTGCGTGGAACTTACACGTTGAATATTGACGGCATGGGTAGTGCGCTCCTAAAAATTACCGGCTCAGCTACTGCTCCTACCGCAGCGATTGAAAGATTGGGTGCTGATAGCGCAAAAATGAACGCTACTTTTAACAGGAATGGAGATTGGGTAAATATTTACTTTAACTCAAGAAAAAACCCAGTTGGAGATGTACGCTTAAGCGGATATCTAACAGCTGCCAATCCAGTTGCTTTTAGCGGTGATGTAATGATCAACGGCCTAGATGCCGGATCATGGAGTGCAACATTTAAAGAAGCGGCAAAAGAAAACCCAAAACGTGATGAACCTGCAAAACCTGCAGCTACCCAAGGCGGTTTAATTTTTCCGTTCATCGCTTTCGGAAATGAAAAAATGCCGGTACAGGAAACTGTATTGCTTAAAAATGCTACCGTTTGGACTAATGAAAAGGATGGGATCCTTACCAATGCGGATGTACTTTTAGAAGGTGGTAAAATTAAAGCAGTAGGTAAAAATCTTTCAGCTGGTGCTGCTAAAGTCATAGATGCAACAGGAAAGCATATAACTCCAGGTTTAATTGATGAGCATTCGCACATTGCGGGCACAGGAGGCATTAATGAAGGCGGCCAGTCGAATTCAGCTGAGGTGCGCATTGCAGACATTATCAATTCAGAAGATGTAAACATTTATCGCCAATTAGCTGGAGGGGTTACTTCTTCTCAAATTTTACACGGCTCTGCAAATGCGATTGGGGGACAAAGTCAGCTGATTAAACTTAGGTGGGGAAAAACACCTGAAGAGTTGAAGTTTGCTGGCGCTGATGGTTTCATCAAATTTGCATTGGGAGAGAATGTGAAACAAAGTTCTTCTCAAAACAACCAACGGTTCCCTGCCACTCGTATGGGTGTGGAACAAGTCTATATCGACGCTTTCACACGTGCAAGAGAGTATGAAAAAGCATTAGCTGCGAAAGGAAGTAACGTTCGCAGAGATCTGGAACTAGATGCTCTGGTAGAAATTCTAAACAATAAACGTTTCATCACCTGTCACTCTTACGTGCAAAGTGAGATCAACATGCTTATCCATGTTGCTGATAGTTTAGGTTTTAAGATCAATACGTTTACGCATATTTTGGAAGGCTATAAAGTAGCCGACAAAATGAAGGCGCATGGTATTGCTGCTTCTACCTTCTCAGATTGGTGGGCGTATAAAATGGAAGTTCAAGAGGCGATTCCTTACAATGGCAAAATTATGCACAACGTAGGTATCACAACCGCTTTTAACTCTGACGATGCTGAAATGGCACGTAGGTTAAATCAAGAAGCTGGTAAATCTGTATTATATGGCGGTGTATCGGAAGTAGACGCATTGAAATTTGTAACCCTAAACCCTGCTCGTATGTTGCATATCGACAATAAAGTGGGCAGTTTAAAACCTGGTAAAGATGCAGATGTAGTTGTTTGGTCGGCCAACCCATTGTCTATTTATGCAAAAGCTGAAAAGACCTTTGTAGATGGCATTGCTTATTGGGATATAGAGCGTGATGCAGCTGTACAAAAAGCACAAAACGCGGAAAAAGCACGCATCATTCAAAAATTATTAGCAAGTAAATCTGCCGGTGCGCGTACGCAACGTGCATCAGGACAAGCACCGCCTCGTCTTTATCATTGCGAATCGGAAGAAGACTATTGGGCTGAAGTAAACAAAACGGAAGGAGAACACAATCATGAATAAGTATATAATTATGGCTATGGCGCTATTTGCGTCGGTTAATATTGCTTATGGCCAAGCAAACATTTCTCCTGCCAAACCTCAAAGTCAGCGAATTATTGTAATGGGTGCAACCATTCACACTGGTGATGGTTCGGTTATTCCGAATGGCTATATTACTTTAGAAAAAGGCAAAATAACGGGCATTGGAGACGCTACCGTGGTGAAGTTTAGCACGGAGGGAGCCCGATTAATCACCGCAAGCGGGAAACATATCTATCCTGGCTTTATAGCGCCGATTACCAATCTTGGCTTAGTAGAAATCGAATCGGTTAAAGCTACCATTGATGAGCGTGAGCTGGGAGAGAACAATGCGCATATTAGAGCGCTTATTGCCTATAACTCTGATTCTAAGGTTCCCGCTACTTTAAGAAGCAACGGCATCTTAATGGCTCAAATTACACCAGCGGGCGGCTCAATTGCGGGCAGCTCATCTGTGGTACACATGGATGCTTGGAACTGGGAGGACGCGGTGATCAAGAAAGACGATGCCATGCACCTTTCTTGGCCTGCAGTACCACGAGGCCGAGGTTTTGGCGGTGGCAGAATGGGTGGAGGAGCAGCTCCTGGCGATCCAAACGAGCGTGTAAATGCGGTAATTGCTGAATTAGATAATTTCTTTATCCAAGCGAAAATGTACAGCGAAAATGTACCTGCAGTAACCAATACTCGTTTAGCGGCAATGAAAGGCTTGTTTAAGGGTACGCAAAAACTATTTATCACAGCAAATGCCCAAAAAGATATAGTTGCAGCAGTAAATTTCGCTAAAAAGCATGGTATTACCCCTGTTATTGTAGGAGGCGACGAAGCATATTTGTTAACTGCTTTCTTAAAAAGCAACAACGTTATGGTAGTTGTGAAACAGCCACACGCCCTACCAAGAAACGCAGACGATGATGTAAATATGCCTTACAAGAATGCCGCTGTTTTAAACAATGCTGGTGTGACGGTAGTGTTAAGCATCGATGGGTTTTGGCAGCAACGTAACTTGCCGTTTATGGCGGGCACGGCTGCTGCATGGGGTATGAGTAAAGAAGATGCACTTAAAGCAATTACCCTAAATGCTGCAAAGGCCATGGGTATTGATAAAACGACAGGCAGTTTAGCCGTTGGCAAAGATGCAACATTCTTTATTTCGGCAGGAGATGCGCTGGATATGATTAGCAACAAAGTTGAGGAGGCCTTTATTCAAGGACGCTCCATTAACTTAGATAACCTACATAAACAATTAGATAAAAAGTTTAGCGATAAGTACGGAATAAAATAGTTTTAAACGAAAGGAAGTCGCTGATAGGGAGGAAACAAGTCCTTGTCGGCGACTTTTGCTTTTGCACAAAAAAAGAGCGACCTATCCTGGGCGCTCCTCCTAACTAACTTATTATTTATAAAACTGGCTGTTGGGGAAGGAGTCGAACCTTCAAGGGGTAGTTAGCTGCAATTCAAAATTAATTTGTGGTCAACCCATAAATTGCGTTTGTCCCATGATCCCCACCACCGAGACAAGGAGGTGTGTCTGCCAATTTCACCACCCAACATTCTTTATTAAGTTATTAAGGAGTAAGTTTGTTAACGTATAACCTATCACTTACAACGTAGAACTTAATGTGCTGTAGGGGAAGGAGTCGAACCTTCATAGAGTGGTTGTACCGTTACCGGATTTCCCATTTCCTCTACCACCGAGACAAGGAGGTGTGTCTGCCAATTTCACCACCCTACATTTTTTATTAACTTATACGTAGTTCGTTTTAAGTTTCAGTTTGTTTAACGTATAACCTATGACTTGCGACGTATAACTTATTGTTGATACAAACATAAGACAAATAGTAAATATGTTGCAAATATTTTAATCATTTTATTTTATTTTTATGAATATTGTAATTAAATTAGACTATCATTTAAAATAAAGAAATTTATGCTCAAAAAAGAAAGTCAAAATTTAGAAATTGACAACCTGGATATTCAAATTTTAACGCACTTAATGAAAGATGCGACCAAACCTTACACAGAAATTGCTAAAGAGTTGGTCATTTCAGGCGGAACCGTGCACGTAAGAATGAAAAAATTAGAGGATTTGGGTATTATCAAAGGGTCGCATTTAATCATCGACCCTAAAAAAGCGGGCTTTGACATTACTGCCTTTTTAGGTATTTACCTAGAAAAGGGTTCTCTTTATAAGGATGCGGTTGAACAGCTCAGCAAAATAAAAGAAGTAGTAGAGCTTCATTATACTACCGGATCTTATAGTATGTTTGCCAAAATCACCTGCAGAGATACCAATCACCTGCGACATGTACTGAACGAAGAAATACAGGCCGTGAAAGGAATACAACGTACCGAAACATTAATCTCTTTGGAAGAAAGCATCAAGCGGCAGATTGAGCTATAAATTAATTTTTAAGAAACCGACTTCGTAAGTTGGCCCTAGTTAGGCCGACTTACGAAGTCGGTTAGGTTGTCGGTTGGGTTGTTGGTTTTGTTATTTGAACAATCCTTTTAGCGCTTGTAACTTCGCCTGTAAATCGCCTGCTACTTCCTTCTCTTCTTTAGGCTGAGGTTTGGGCTTAGCTTGCGCATTTGTCTTCTTAATATTTTGGTTCTCTTCGGTCTTCATTGTCAGGGAAATTCTCTTTCTCGCCACATCCACATCAACAACCGTTACCTGTACTACCTGACTTACCTTTATAATTTCATTGGGATTTGCCACATAGCGATTGGCCAGCTGACTTGTATGCACCAATCCGTCTTGGTGTACCCCAATATCAACAAAAGCTCCGAAGTTAGTAATATTGGTTACGATACCCGCCAATTTCATCCCTACTTTTAAGTCCCCAATTGCATTAACTCCATCGGCAAAACTAAATGCTTCAAAAGCTTCACGTGGATCGCGGCCGGGTTTTGCCAGTTCTTTAAGAATGTCGTTTAAAGTTGGCAGCCCCACCGAAGCACTCACATAACGTTGTAAGTTTAATTGTTTTTGCAATTGTACATTCTTTATTAAATCATCAACCGTACACCCTAAATCTTTGGCCATTTGATTTACCAGCTCGTATCTTTCAGGATGCACCCCACTTCGATCTAATGTCTGCTTTGCATCACGAATTCGTAAAAAGCCTGCTGCCTGCTCAAATGCTTTCTCGCCTAATCGCGGCACCTTCTTTAAGCTTTCACGGTTCTTAAAAGCACCATGTGTGTTACGATAGTTTACAATATTTTGCGCCAACGTGTCGCCCAAACCAGAAACATAGGCCAATACCTGTTTTGATGCCGTGTTTAATTCAACCCCAACCGCATTTACGCAACTAATTACGGTATCATCCAAACTCTGTTGTAACTTGTTCTGATCCACATCATGTTGATATTGTCCCACGCCAATCGACTTTGGGTCTATCTTAACCAATTCGGCGAGCGGATCCATTAATCTGCGACCAATTGAAACAGCCCCTCTAATGGTTATATCTTGTGTTGGAAATTCTTCTCTTGCCAATGGCGAAGCCGAGTAAATAGATGCCCCGCTTTCATTAACCATCACTACCACCACATTTGGAATTTTTAGGCCTCTTACAAAAGTTTCCGTTTCTCTTCCCGCTGTACCATTGCCTATCGCTATAGCCTCAATTTCATGTTTTTCGCAAAGCTTGGTTAATTGCCACCCTGCATCTTTAAGGTTCCCTTGCCCCGTATGTGGGTAAATGGTAGTATGCTCTATCAGCTTTCCTTGTTTATCTAGGCAAACTACCTTGCAGCCCGTTCTAAAGCCTGGGTCAACCGCTAAAACACTTTTTTGTCCCATGGGCGCCGCCAATAACAGTTGGCGTGCATTTTCAGCGAAAACTTTTATAGCTTCTTCATCTGCCTTTTGTTTCGTTAAAGCCCTTAGCTCGGTTTCCATTGCAGGGCGAAGCAATCTTTTATATCCATCAATAATGGCTAACTGCACTTGGTCTGCACAGGCATTTTTCGCTGTGATAAACTGTTTTTCTAATAAGGAAATTGCTTCCTCCTCTGTAGGTAGCACCTCTAATTTTAAAAAGCCTTCTTGTTCACCCCTGCGCATGGCAAGCACCCGATGTGATGGCGCTGTTCTGGCACTTTCCTCCCATTCGAAATAATCCTTGTATTTGATCCCGACTTCTTCCTTTCCTTTAACTACAGTGGTTTTATAAGTTGCCTTTTGCGTGAAATGCTGGCGCATCTTGGTTCTAGCATCAATATTTTCGCTAATCAGTTCGGCAATAATATCTCTCGCACCTGCTAATGCTTCTAAAACATTGGTTACACCTTTTTTATCATTAATATAAGCAATCGCTTCTTGTTCAGGATCAATCCTGCTTTGGGATAAAATTCGCAGTGCCAAAGGTTCCAATCCTTTTTCTTTGGCTACCGAAGCCCTGGTTTTCCGCTTAGGCTTATAAGGCAAATAGATATCTTCTAAAGCAGCTATTGTTTTAGCCTCATTAATTTTCCTCTCCAGTTCTGGCGTTAACTTCTCTAACTCTAAAAGCGACTTTAAAATAGCCTCTCTACGTTTATCCAGCTCACGAAGTTGCTGTGCCAAATCTCTAATGGCCGCAACTTGAACTTCATCCAAACTACCTGTTAATTCCTTACGGTAACGAGAAATGAAAGGAACCGTTGCCCCCTCATCTAACAACGCTATTGTGGCGCTAACTTGTTTAAACGAAATGTTAAGGCTGGTGGCAATGCTTTGAAAATGTGTATCCATACTAAATGCAAATTTAGCTAGGATTTTTAGAATTGAAGATTATTTAATGATAATGTTTACGAGAGCTGTATTCATTCGAAATTATCTAATTTTATGAAACATACATGTGAATAGGCTAGGCTCCACTTATTGAATATTGACCATGAAGACAGCAGTTGAAACAATCTATAAAACCATGTTTAATTTCTTTGCAAATAGGGATGGATATAATAGTTTAACACATGTACTAGCAGGTGCAGTGACAGTACTCTGTCTTATTACGGTTGTTTTAAATTTTGTTTCTTTGCTAAGTTTAATAGTAAACTTTCCTTTAAATATCCCTTTTGGAAAAGGAGGTAAAGTGCTATTGGCACTATTTTCCATGATAGTAGGTTATTTCGTGCTCTTTTCTATTTTCAAATTCAGCAAAAATGGTGAAAATAAATCCTTATTTTCTTTACGTTTGGAAACAACGAGATTAGTGTGGATTTTCTTTACAGGCAATTTTGTCATTCTTATTTTATTGTCATTTGGTAGGATGTATTATTTTCAATAATGGCATATGCTGTATAACATTTTTTCTTTACTTTAACTTTATGTAAAAGAAGCAATTCAGCCCAGCCCTTATAGTGTAAAAAATGAAGAACATTAAATCACTTATAAATGACACACCAATAGTAGCCTATTTATCACTTTTTTGGTATGGGCGCTTTTTATTACCTTTCAAGAGTTTTTCCTAACCAATTTATAAACATTTCAAAAAGATAGTCCGGTTCTTTAATCATGCATATAATCCATAAGTTTATTTTTCTGTTTTATAGTGCTGCTTATAAAAATGGGACCAATAAAGCCTTTCATCCATTAATTGTAGTAATAGGCTTAGTTTGTTTGGAGTTCATGTCGCTATTTTTACTATTTCAATTTGTTTTAAAAAAAATGACATTTTAGGCGATCCCATAACTAGAAGACATATAATAATAGGTTGCCTATTTTTATTGACTCTATTAAATTACCGGGTATTTGTAACTAAAAAAACATTCAAAAATATTTATGAAAAGTACAAGCGTACAAATATCAACACCTCATCGAATTGTAATCTCGCTGTAATCACCTCCTTTTTCATAATTACGCTCATTTTATTAGCCGTTTCTTACTTTCGAACTTATGGCTGGTAATTGCAACAAAAGCGGATTGCTTATTAACCTGATACGAACAAGCAGATCTTTGGATGAATATTGCAACCACAAGCTCAACAATGATGATTCCAAAAACTTACAACTTTCTTACCTACGTGATCTATCAAAGAAAACGAAGATAAAACAAATTACCTACCTTTAGAAGAAGAAGATAGAACCATTAGAATAAACAAGGGCTTATAAAATCGATTGAATGACACCTATTGAAATTGTTTATAAAACTATGTATAATCATTTTGTAAAGAAAGATGGATACAATGAAAGTTCTCATGTAATTGCCGGGTTAGCTACATTCTTATGCAACTTTTTCTTCTTACTAAATTGCTATTTTATTATAAACCTAATTATGAATCATTCAATTTGGTTTTCTGTAGGGAAAATTAATGGGCTAATAATTACTGGTTTACTAATGATTTTGAATCATTATTTATTATTTAATGTACTCAAATTCAGCAAGAACGGTGATAGTGCGAATAAGCTGTTTAACATAGATAGAAGAACATTTTTATATGGCTGGCGTATTTTTGTATTGAATTTGATTTTGGGAATTATGTTTCCTGCTTTAGGTCATCTGTTCTTTAAATAGTGGCCTGAAGCCTGCTACTCTTTCACATACGGGACCGTAAGAGGTTTGCAGCTATTGGAGTTGGGGATAACTTAGTTATTTGCAATCCTAATTGTTAACTATCGTTTATGCGTAAAAGGAGATTATCTAGATCGAATAAAAGAGCAATTTGAAGGTAGTAATTAGGACACCACAGAGAATAGAAAAAAGTAATGATCTTTATTATAATTTACTTTGTATTTTTTATATTCACAATTGTGCTATCGAGCTATTTAAAGTTTGGCATTTAGCCAGCTGCATGAAGAACTGAAATTATTGGAGCAAATTAATTTAAGAATTAAAGGAGCAGATGCAGAGGGATGATAGGACTAATAGTGGTCCAACATGGTAAAACATAAGGAAAATCTTTTCACAATTCTTAACATTGTTGTTTTTATTTTTATTTCAGGGTATATATTGCTAGCCATAAAAAACCCCTTGAATAGAGACATTCGTAGTAAAAGGGGTTCAGGAAAGATGATGAATGATAAAGAAATAAAATCAGAGGTAATATTAGAAAATAAACAAGGGCTTGCTAAATCGATTGAATGACACCTGTTGAAATTGTTTATAAAACCATGTTTAATCATTTTGTAAAGAAAGAGGGGTATAGTCAAAGTTCTCATGTAATTGCTGGGGCAGCCACATCTTTGTGCAATTTGCTTTTTTTAGCAAATTGCTACTTTTTGGTTAAGATCATTTTTAGTAATCCTATACCAATTTCATTTACTAAAGTTGAAGGTTTAATTACATCAGGCGTACTAATCATAATAAATCATTACCTAGTGTTCGTTGTTTTTAGGTTTAGCAAAAATGGCGATGGGCCAAACCAATTATTTAATATTACTAGGAAGGATTTTAGTTTAGGGTGGTGGATCTTTGGAGTAAATTTACTTTTAGCTTTAGCAATTCCGTTATTGGAATCATTTATATCAGAATCTTAAAAAGTAGCGTGGTATTAAAAATCATTGAAGGAGTCTACAAGATAATATTTAACGCACTCGGAAAAAAACAAGTCGTAAATAGTGGAACGCACGCTATTGCCGGTTTTTTAACAGGTATACTTGCTCTTTGCTTTTTTTTAAGTATCTTCTTATTATTCAGTTATATTACTGACAAAAGGTTTTACATTCAAAAAGAAAAAGGATTTCTATTACTATTGATCGTAATTTACCTTGCTGGAACACATTTCCTTATGTTCAGTGTGTTCAAATTTAATAAGTTGGGAAGTGATGAAAATTCTCTTTTCCTTCTTGATACAGAAATTTTAAGACCATCATACATACTTTTGTACTCAACATTAATAGGGTCACTTGCCCTCATCCTTTTTGATATCTTCTTTATGTCCAAGAATTAGATTTCTTTAATTATAAATATTGTATGGCTCACTATAAATACTTAACATTAATTTAAATGATCAAAGACATGTATAAAGTAGTTTTCAACTATTATACAAAAAAAGAAGGTTATAATACTTTTAGCGAACTTATTGCGGCAATGAATGTAGGTTTAGTTTTACTTTTTTATCTAGTAGCAGCTTCGTGCACCATACTTCTAATATTTAGCCCACAAAGCTTTACAACACACGAACTCCCATAAAGGCTACGGCCTTATATTTGCAATAACGCATTTTGGTTTTATCTATTTATTTTTATTCCATATACTTAAAATCCCTAGAAATGGGGGAGAAACAAACAATTATCTTTTCGATATAGACAAAAAAGTCACATCGCGGGTTTGGATATCTATAATTATTGGATTAATTCTGTTTTTTATATCCCTTTTCATTATAGTAGTATACTTAAACTCCCCAAAGGGTGGCTGGAATATAAATGGTTGGACTTTATAACAACACCAGGAAAGGCTTATGTGCGAAAAGCTCTTCATCCCTGTTTTGCGGACGAACTAATGCTGGTGTTGAATTTCTTGAAAGCACCATCGCAAAAGTTTGACCTCCTTGTTTAAAGTTACCTTGTATCGTTTGATCGCTTGCTAGTTTACCTTCATATTCCAAACCTATTTTTGGCGCTATTATCTTTAAAACGCTATTCTCAAAGGTGGTTGCTTGCGTAGGAATCCCTTTTGCTTGCTGATCAGGACTATCCATCGTGGTAACTAGTCCGGCATCAGTTTTTTGCACATGGAAAACAACTCTCAATTGCATCCCTTGCACGTTTAATACTCCATTCCACTGCCCTGTAATATCTTGGGCGTAAACTGAAGTAGTGATAAGGAAGGAAAATATCAGCGCTAAGATTTTCATAGATTTAATTTTAACGAATATAACCGTAATCTCCAAACTATCTGGTTGATAAACAAAAAACCCCTTAAATTATTTTAAGGGATTTTAATACATATCAGGATAACAAGTTAAACTTACTTATTAACGTACATTACTTCTTTAACTGCTTTTACAACTCTTTCTGCATTAGGTAAGCTTGCCGCAATTAAAGTTGGCGCATATGGAAGTGGAACATCTGCACAAGTAATACGTAAAATTGGTGCATCTAAATGATCGAATGCATTTTTCTGAACGTTAAACGTAATTTCAGAAGAGATCGAAGCCAATGGCCAAGCTTCTTCAACGATTACTAAACGGTTTGTTTTTCTAACTGATTCTATAATGGTTGCATAATCAATCGGACGAACAGTTAACAAATCTACTACCTCTGCATTGATGCCGTCTTTAGCTAATTCTTCTACTGCTGGATTAACAACACGGGTTAACATTTTACCGAAAGTTACAATCGTTACGTCAGTTCCTTGTTTAACAACTTGCGCTTTACCAATTTCTAAAGTATATTCACCTTCTGGTACTTCGCCTTTATCACCATACATTACTTCAGATTCCATAAAAATAACTGGATCTGGATCATTGATAGCAGCTTTTAACAAGCCTTTTGCATTATACGGTGTTGATGGAACAACTACTTTTAATCCTGGGCAATTAGCAAACCAGTTCTCAAAGTTCTGAGAGTGCTGAGCGCCTAATTGACCGGCATTACCTGTTGGCCCACGGAAAACAATTGGAACAGAAAACTGACCACCGCTCATCGATAAAATCTTTGCTGCTGCATTGATAATTTGGTCGATTGCCACTAATGAGAAATTGAAAGTCATGAACTCTACAATCGGGATTAATCCATTCATTGCAGCACCGATGCCGATACCTGCAAAACCAAGCTCTGCAATTGGCGTGTCAATGATGCGCTTGTCGCCAAACTCATCTAACATACCCTGACTAACTTTATATGCACCGTTATATTGCGCAACTTCTTCGCCCATTAAAAAAATGTTCTCGTTTTTACGCATCTCTTCGCTCAATGCTTCACGAAGTGCTTCTCTAAATTGGATCTCTCTCATTGTTTAATTCAAAAATTACCGTCCGCAAATATAACTATTGTATCGTAATATTAAAGTAGTGTTTATTGATATTGTTACGTTGTTTTTTTAGCGGCATAAATGAGCTCGCAAGCTCGGTTTAATTACACTTTGGATAAGCGCCAGAAGTAAAATTGGCAGTATTTAATTTGTTGAAATATCTTCACCAAAATGGATAATATTGCCATTGTTATCTAAAATAGAAAATTGACGCATTTCCCACTCCATATCCTTCAACTGGCCATTGGGATGAATAACCCCAAGCGCCTCATATACAGCATATAATTGATCTACCTCCGATACATTAATATAGCATCCTGTACTCTTAGGAATGGCAGGGTCGTCGGTGGGCCAGAAATGGAGCATAATACCGTCCTTGCTAAAAATTAAATACCCATCCCAGTCTGAGTGGAATGTAAAACCTAGTTTTTCGGTATAAAATTTAATCGTTTGCTCACTGTTAAGCGAAGCGAGAATGGGTGTGGCAAATTTTAACATAATTTTATTGTGATGAATGAGGTTAATGATTGGGAGTAAGTAGGCCGAAAACCTCGCTATCCAAAAACTCTCCATTAAAGTAGTGATCTTCTTTAAAATAAGCCTCTTTTACAAAGCCATGTTTTAATAAAATTTCTTTAGAAGCATTATTCACCGGACTAACATTTGCTTGTATGCTATGTAATTTCATTTCTTTAAAGCCAAAATCTATGGTTGCTTTTAATGCTTCCGAAACGATGCCTTGTCTCCAATATGCTGGATGAAGCATATACCCAATTTCTGCTCTATGATTTTCAAAATTAGTTCGCCAGTAGCCAATTGAACCAATCATTATATCTGGATTTTCTTTCAAAGCTATAACCCAGGCTAAATGTTGGCCTTGTTTAAATCCTTCATTAAAAGCAGTTATAAATGTTTCGATATCACCAATTGTTTTTGGTCGTTCTCTATGGATATAACGCATCACATCTTCATTGATGCGCATCTTAAATAAAGCCGGCGCATCAGTTAATGCATGCTCCCGAAGCATTAATCTTTCTGTAGTAAGAACTGGAAATTCTGTAAAGTTTAAGGTTAACATACGCTAAAGATATAAGATTGCTTCGTACCTCGCAATGACGAAACGAAATACACTTACGAAGTTCTCCCGCGCTCATCTCCTTGCTAACTTCGTAAGTGTTAGTCGCGCTAGCTTCGTTTGCTATTTCCCAAAAAGGGTCTTGTAGATCGAGTACTTATAATTATCAGGCACTGCACTCACCACAAAGTAAGGTGCTTCAAATAATTCGGTTAATTTTTTACGCAGTTCATTTAAAAATTCAGGCTTGATCTCCTCTAGATAGTCGCCCGCTAAATTCTGGCGGCCCGACTTAAACCAAATTCCATCTTGGCTCATTGTTTTAACGATATACAAATTTGGCTCTACACACGTTTTCCCGGCAAACTGTTCGTAAGTATAGGTATATAGCAAGGTTTGAATTAATGCTTTGTTAATATGCTTACCGTCCGAATTAAAAAGTTCGGGAATATCTTTAAAAGTTAGCTTATCACTCCCGGTCTTATAGTCGATTATCTTGGTTATACCATCTTTTACATCAACTCTATCTATATAGCCAAAAATCTTTACGCTTGCCTCCTTTCCATGAAGGGGAAAAGAGATCTCAGCTTCTACCTTTTGCTCCAAACTAATGATATTAAATGGCGTCTGCTTTAGATCCTGATCTAAGATGATGCTAACATACTCGTTTACAATCGCCAAGATAACCTTTTGCATCCCTTTGTATTCAATTATTTTATCGGGATGATTAAACATTACGGCATTAAAGGCCTTTTGAATTAAGGCAGGAACTTGTATACGTCTTTCTTTGATCCGCTCTGCTGTAATTTCTCCACTTCTCAACTCTTGATAGAAATACTCCATCACCTTGTGTAAAATCGAACCAATTTCATTCGCCTCCACAACAGCACTCACTTCCTTGGGCTCTTTGATTAAAGCAATGTAATTGAAGAAAAAATCTATCGGATTGGAGATATATTGAGTTAATGCAGAGGGCGATAAGACCTTTGTTTTATCAAGATATTTCTGCAACGTCTTTTGAATAAATTCGTTACCCTCTTTTTTAATTTTTATTTCCTTAACCGGTTGTGTTTTAACGGACAGATTAAGTTCGTTATAATTAAATTTAAAGTTGCTTTCGAACTCCAGTTGCTTCAAAATTCTGCTTACCTCGCCAGAAGTAGATTCGTCGGTCAAGCTATTATAGACAAAATTGATATTTACAGACCGCTGTAATAGACGATATACCATGTAAGAAGAAATCGCATCCAAATTCTCTAAAACCGGCAGACCATATACCCGCCTGATGCTATCCGGAATAAAGCTGTTCCCAATAGATGATTTCGGAATAATCCCCTCATTAAACCCTAAGATGATTACCTTATCAAAATTTAGATTCCTCGTTTCAAGCAAGCCCATTACTTGAACGCCATTTAACGGGTCGCCCGCCAGTGGAACAGTAATTGACTGTAAAGATTTTTGAACCAGATAAATAATGAAGGGAATTTCTTCGTTACCTATATGTTTGCCGAAGGTATCATGCAGGCGGTTAAGTTCGTGTATGGTTTTTACAAACAACTCTGCATCTATTTTTTTAAGTGCTTTAGCGTTCGACAACCGCGTTAAAACATAGTCTAACACATTCAGAAGATTGACAATAACACTTTCTGGCTTATCGACTTTTTGATAAAAAACCTGGAACAAGCCGCTTTGCCTTAGCAAGCGTTCATGGTCAATTTCGACGACATTTTCAACCAACAGGGCTGTTTGGATTTTATCCCTCATTTTTTGGCTCAAACCTGCCAATGGATGGGTAATAAATGCTTCTACATTTTTATAAGAAAGCCGGTTGCTTTGTAAAATCTCAAGCTGACTTGTTGCCCATAAATCGATCAGACCGAATATGCTTGAGGTGGCCAATGCAAAACCCATGGTCACGTTTAAGTCGACCGCTTTACCATTACGATGTGTAGGGATGGTTTGCAAAGTTGGAATCAACAAGCTTTCATCCGCCAACACAATTACGGTCGACCCAACCGCTGCTGCATCATCTTCCTCTGCTAAAATGTTATTCAGAATTTTGGCTTGGGCCGATTGGCCTTGTACCTTAAAAACATTTACCGTATGCGCTTCCTTAGTCATCAAACTTGACAGTTCTGGGAATACGTTCTTCAATCCCAGTTGGTGTATATTTTTTCTCAAAAATAAGCCCGCCTCTTGTAAGGGATCGTCTAGGTAGTACCGGTCTACATCAAAATAGAATAGCGCACTGCCAGAATCCTGCAGTTGCGTAAAGATCTTCGCTTCGGCACTACTGAGTGCGTTGAAGCCTACAAAAACTATCTTACCCTTGTCAAAACTCTTTAAAAAAGCTTGCTGGTTAATATCTCCTTCCGCCAACAGGCGATAAGCATAACCGTTGGTGATATATTCTTGCGCTTTTAATTCTTCATTAAATAATTTATAAAGCTTCGGCATTCGCCTCCACATCTTAATGAATAATTCCTGTTGTTTTTTGTGCTTACCCTCAGAATAGGAAGTCCAAAACTGAGATAAAAACTCGTACTGCTCCTGACTTAGATAATCAAAATCTTTATTGATAACCGAAATATCTTCCAAGTCTCTATATAATTTTTCCGCATCAACTAAATCACTATCTATTTGATTAAAATCACTTAAGATAATTTTAGCTAGGGGAAAGAATTTATGGCTGGAAATGGTTTCTAGTTTCTCTTCAAATAATAGTTTGTTATAGATTTTATGTAAAACGAAGAACTGTAGGTAAAAATCGGCAATTTTATAATTTGTAGCGGCCGCAAAAAACTCTTGAATAGTGAAGAATGACGGACTAAAAAAGGGTTTCTTAATTTCATCTGCCAAATATTTCTGCAAATAAGCAGCAGGCCGCTTATTGTTAAAAATAATCGCGCAATGTTGTAAATCCTTGCCAAATCTGGCGATCAAATCTTCTGCAACTTCTTGTAAAAATGGTTTCATTATTTTACTATGAGATTTGAATTTAAAACAAAATTTAGCGGCATATCCGAAAGAGATTGCGTCGTACCTCGCAATGACGGAATCCTTGGCGTCCCGCTTAAAGTTCTCGTCAGCCTCATTGCAAGGGGTTGCAAAGCATGAAGCAAAGCAATCTTCAGCATAAGCCTCATTGCAAGGGGTTGCAAAGTATGAAGCAAAGCAACCTTCAGCATAAGCGTCATTGCGAGGCACGAAGCAATCTCATCCCTAAAATTTATCAAGCTTAATTTCATACCGTGCTCCATTTTAAACCAATTTTAATTTTCCACTAATGGCATAAAAAAGGTAGCCTTTCACTTGTGCATATCCCATTGCCAACAACAAGTTTTTATAGGTATCGATCTGCTCCATATGTTTATTACTTTCTTCCAAAGTGAATTTATAATCTAAAATAATTACCTCCTCACCGTTTATCAAAACTCGATCGGGACGGTGTAATTTACCTTTGGCATCAATGATGTTTTTCTCCGTGATACTTTCTGTTGCCTTGGTTAAAATCGACCGCAGATCGGGATTGTTCAGCACCTCCATCACCTTGTTAGCTAGGTCAAGCCGTTCATCCTCACTAATTATTCCCTGTAAAACCAGCCCCTCAATGTATGCAAACACTTCTTTCTCGTTACCAGCATTTGCTAAGATATCATGCAACAAGGAACCTTTTCTTCCTGATTTTTCAATATTTACCAAATGTTTTAAATGCTTTTCTTCGGGAGAAATATATAATTCAGCTAGCCGTGAGGTAGTTGGATAACTAGTTAGCTTAATAAAAGTTTCATCATGATCTTTAGGAGCTAAAATAACATTTTCAACAATTTCATACTTGTTGCTTTCATCAAAATCATTTTCAAAAGTGAGGTTAATAACATCTCCCATATTTGATAATTTCGGTTCTTTTTTAGCCATTGTAGCGATGTACAAATAGTCTTTCGATCTGGTGGTAGCCACATAAAGCATATTTAAAGCATCCATGTTGTTATAGAGTAACTCTTCGTAATATGCTTTTGAAATTGCCGAATCCGCCAGGTCTTCAGTATACTTTAAGGGAATACCGCCTAACTCTCTATAAACCGTATCGTGAGACGAGACCCAGAAAGTAGCGTTGGGTTTCCCTTTAATTTCCCAATTACAAAAGGGTACAAAGACAGCTCTAAATGCCAGGCCTTTTGATTTGTGAATGGTGATAACCTGAATGGCGTCCACACCTTCAGGGGATGGTAAAGACTTTTTTATGCCGTCTTCTTCCCACCACGTTAAGAACGCGATAATCCCTTTTTCCCCTAACCTGCTTGCATTTGCGGTTAAATCCCTAAATGCTAATAAGTACGATAAATGTTCTTCGAGATTATTCAGTCCATAGCTTTCAATTAGAATCTCCATTAACTCTGCCAAAGGCAATTGTAACCAACTTTGCCAATGCTCGCATAAATCGGCCGGAAACACCTCTTTTAAGGCAGATAATGAAACCCCGTTTAAATTGAGGTAATGACTTGCATCGGGCTCTTTTCCCTGTATGGAATGATAAAGCGCAATACAATTTGCTTTATAGAGTGCCGTTTGGGTATCAATACCCACCAACACCTTCAAGGTGTTAATGATCAATTGCACCGCAGCATTATTGGAAATTAAGAGTGCATCGCCAGAAAGTACAGGCAAATGTTGCTCCATTAACCCTTGAACAGTTAACATGGCCTCACTGTTAGATCGAACTAATACGGCTATATCTTTTAACGAATAATTCAGCTCGTTTTTTAAATAATTAATCTCCTTAATTACATCAGCCAAAGCTAAATCCCTGAAAACTGTTTCTGTAAACCTTGCTTCGTTAGGTACATCTTCCTTACCAAATTTCCTAATTTTTATCGTGCCGCCCTTTTGGGTATTAGGGGCAAAGTTCTGCGTAGATGATTCGTAAATAGCGGTGATAATTTGATCGTAATTTTCTCCTTGCCACCAAGCTGATATACTTTCTGATTTACTTAAAACATTGGCATTTAACTCATTTTGTAACGCTAATGGAATAGAACGATAAAGAAAATTATTAAAAGTGATGATATTTTCAGCACTTCGGTAATTCTCAGCCAAGCTTTCTTCCAACACATTTTGTACACCCACATCAATTTTGGCATGCTTATGCAAAATATTCCAATCTCCATTTCGCCAGCGGTAAATCGACTGCTTGGTGTCTCCAACAATTAAATGGTCTATTACATTGGGGTTTGGCGTTGCAATCGCATTTGTTAAGAGCGACTTAAAACTGCCCCACTGACTGGTAGACGTATCTTGAAACTCGTCGAATAAGAAATTCCGATACCTGTTCCCCACTTTTTCCCAAATAAAAGAGGGATTATCTCCTGCATCCTCCGTTATACCGCTGATTAACTTCTGTGCATCACTGATTAACAGATTATCATTTTCTGCTCTATATTGTTTCAATAAACCCGCCACTTCTTGCATTAGTCTTAAGTAATACAGGTTTTTGTTAAAAGCAACGGCTAAGGCGTAATTCGGCAAGTGTGCTAAATAATGTGCCCTCATCTTATGAAGAATAGGATTGAGGGTCTCATATACTTCAGGAAGGTCTACATTTTTCTGGAACCATTCTTCCGGCTCATCTATATACTTAAAGATGGCTTCCAGTTTCGAAAAATCACCTCTTGCTACTAGAATTATTTTGCGCAATCCATTCCTAGACTTTCCTTTCAAATGATCATTTTCGACCCCTAAAACATCAAGAACGTTATTCGCATCGGTAGCTAAAGCTATTATTTCCTCTTCAAAATTCTTAATCTCGGCTCTCGTAACCTGAATATATTTAGTAAAGAGCTCATCTATATTTTCCTCTCCTAAAGCCGCTACAGCCGCCTCAAACACCTGAAAACGCTCCGAAAAAATCTCTCCAATTAAATTATAAAGCTCCGTTTTATAATTCCAGCTTTTATTATCGGCAATCCGTTCAATAGCCAGATCAATAATCCACGCCAGCAACTGTTTATTATGATCTAGCGCCTCATCTAATTTGTTCACTAAATCATCCTTTACTTTATCATAATTCATTTCTAAATTATAATCGGCATTAAGGCCCAGTTCAAAAGCAAAGCCTCGTATTACCTTCTGCACAAAGCCATCGATGGTACTAACCGAAAACCTACTATAATCATGCAAAATCTTTCTGTAAATTAGTGCGGCCTTCAGCTTTAGGCTTTCCGCATCTAGCGCTGGATGGGAAGCCAGTACAAGAACGCGGTAATCGTTAATTTTCTTTGATTCATCCCCTTGGGCGAAGCCTAAAAGCACCTCCAAAATCCTCGTTTTCATTTCTTCGGTAGCCTTATTGGTAAAAGTTACCGCTAAAATTTCGCGATACTTATTTTCACCACTAAACAGCAAGGTAAGATAATGCGCAGTTAAGCTAAATGTTTTACCAGAACCAGCAGAGGCTTGAAGGATTTTAAGAGGCTTAGGCATACTAAACTAGGTGTTTACTGAATATTATAATTATCTACGTTCCGAAAAATTACTAAGAGGAGAGAAAGTAGAACTGGGTTGCATTATTGGTTTAACAACGTTTCTATCTCTTTTCTCAACTTCGGCAAATAGTTAATAATAATGCTCCAGATTTGAACATCGTCAATTTCGTCATAGCCGTGTGTTAATCTGTTACGTGTATTTACAATTTTCCGAGCATCAGAAATTGTTATTTCCGGAACAGCTTTTAATAAATGATTTACCGCTTCCCCAACTGTGATTAAATTTCTTTCAACAGCGTCTTTTAATAAAGCGTTATACTGGTAGTCTTCAAATTTCTTAGGCTCACTCAAATAGCTGTCAATTGCATCAAGTGCAATTAATACATCTGCTAATAGTTTATTAATTTGGTTATCCATAAATAACAACCTTTGTTTCGGATAACTCTTTAATAAAAAATGGATTTTTTAGTGACCTTTCTGTTAATAAATCTATTTTTCTATTTAGAAGTTCTTCCAATTCATCGGCTAAATCCCATAGGTGCTCACCAGCATCTACCGGATCTAAACCTTCGTTTAAATTCACCAAGAAATCTACATCGCTCTTTTCATTAAAGTTCCCGGTAACAGCCGATCCAAATACATAAGCATTTTTCACTTTATGTTTTTTAAAAAGACTGATCATTTGAGGTAAGTATTTTTGTAAGCTTCGATGTATCATATCCACAAATTTATTACTGTAAATATCAGCAAAGCTAATGATGAAAGCAAATCTCAAAAACAAAGATTAGCCTTTCTTGGCCTTCTTCTTTGCCAATGTTTTATGACTGATCCTTAAAGGCCTTTCGGCCATTTCAATGGGCAAACCTAGCAAGTCGCGGATCACAACCGATGCACAGGCACCACCAAAAGCCGCAGGCAAATAGGATGCAGTTCCGTAGGCAGAGCGTTTAAAATTACTGCCGTCTGTCATAATCATGGAGTTTTTATCCATTTGTTCGGTCGAAAAAACCGCTTTAATTTTATCAGCACCCACCAACTTGTTTAATCTTTTACGCACATAGCTGGCAAATACGCATTGATAAGTATCAGGAAGCAAGGCAATTCTTAACCTAGTGGGATCCAGTTTTCCTCCGGCGCCCATTGAACTTACAATGGGGATATGTTTTTCTAACGCCTTAGAAAGTAGCGTAATCTTAGGCATTACACTATCAATACAATCCATCACGTAATCGAATTTTTCTTCCAATATTTCCCTACATTTTTCGGGCGTAAGAAAGGTATCTATTACATGGAGCGTTAATTCTGGGTTAATCGCCATTAGCCGCTCCTGCATAATTTTAGCTTTGCCCACACCGTGATTAGTTGCCAGGGCTGGTAATTGCCTGTTTCTATTGGTCGGGTCAACCACATCCCCGTCCACGATTGTCATTTCGCCAACACCCGACCTGCAGATAAACTCTGCGGCGAACGACCCAACACCCCCCAAACCAATCACCAAAACATGCTTGCCTTGTAATTTTTGGATTCCTTCATCTCCAAGTAATAACGCAGAACGCGACAACCAGCTCACATCAGCCATATGTTTCCATTAATTTTTTCCAATCGCCAAAAATACGTGCTTTCAAGACTTCCACACTACAATTTTTTAAATTAGCGACGTGGGCATAGATTTCTTCAATGGGAAGCTCACTATCGTCGGTTTCTAAGAAGAAATTGTCTGTTTCCTGAACTAGCCTAGCTGCGCCCGAATTGTCTTTTAACACCCCAGCGCCAAATGAAAGCAAAAAACCCTTAGCTAATAACTGTTCACCTAATATCAGATTTTTGTTAAACCCGTGGATGATCATTGGTACTTTAACCCGCATTTCTTCCTTTAATGCAATCAATTCAGCAAAGGCTTTTACACAATGCAAGATTAAAGGTTTATTTAATTCTTCAGCAAGCTGTATCTGTGCCTTTAAAATAGTTATTTGGTCTTCCATGTGCTCACCTCTTAGCGCATCCAACCCGCATTCGCCAATCATCTTAATGTTCTCTTGCCTTGCAACAACATTCAAATACTTTAAGTACCCCTCCAGCTGCACCAATTTTGCATACCAAGGATGCAAGCCTACAGAAATGGGCTTGGTTTTAGGTATCGTGAGAAATACATTGTCTGTTAGCGACAAACTCTGCACACTCAATACACTTTCTTTCTGCTCTGCACAGTGCGTATGTATATTCAGATATCCCATGGCATAAAAGTATCAAGAATAGCAGATTAGTTCTTATTCTTCATTTTAAGTATGTTGTGAAAATACAAATTGAAATCAAATATGCAATGCGGATCAAATAAAAAGAGGTTGTTCATTTCTTTCAATGATACAACCTCTTCCTAAACAAAAAATTATGCTGAAATGATTAGTCTGACTTACTCCAGTCTAATTTTTCTTTATTAGGCTCTTTTTCTCTTTTCATAAAATTAGCCTTAATACCTTCATATTTTTTCTTTTCCGCTTCAGTGGCTGCTGTAGCAATAAGGTCATTGGCCCAACGAATCGGATACTTCAACGCTGTATTTTCATCGCAGTACATGGAATACTGGGTAAGCATCATATCCTTAAAACTAGTGCCTGCTTTCCCTTTCAATATATTAAACGAGTAAATATTATCTATTTCCTGCCCTAGTTTATGCCAATCCTTATACTTGTACTGCGCCGGCACCAGGTAACATAACCACTCGCTTGCTTTAGGATGATCTGTTTTGCGCAGCGCATTTAAGATAATGGTATATTTAGGATCTTCAATAGGCGGTTTGTGTCCGTACAGATAAAAAATAGATTTCTCGGAAAACAACTTATTGATCTTCGCATCTACCTTGTCCTTACCAAACAATTTATAAAACTCTTCTTTGTTCTCAAACATGTACATCACTTCCCGACTAGCCAAATCTTGATTGTATTTATAAAATACTGACCATATCCCAGGATCTTTAATACGTTCAACTGGGCCTTGCAAATATTCAAGCGTTACCTTATTCATGGTCTCAGTTTCTGCTGCCGCGTAAAGTGCTTCTAGGTATTGCATAATAAACTCTGGCTTTCTATTTCCAGCAGTGTAGGTATTAGTAAGTGACACGAAATTGTTTTTAATGTCAAGTCCTTGCTTAAAGCGGGCCATAATCTGATTGCCTTCCATTTTTCCAGCCATGCGATGCATAAGTACTCCATTTTGGTCTAAGATTAAAAGTACAGGCTCGCCTTTTACTTGATATAACTTGCTTAATCTTTCCTTTTCTTTTCCCACATTATAATCAACACTTACAAAGCGCTCATTGATAAAATCGGCTACACTATCTAAAGTAAGCACTTCCTTTTTGATATACAGACAAGGCTTGCACGTAATGGATCCAAAATCAAGAAATATATATTTATTCTTTTCTTTTGCCATCGTTAGTACCTCATCAAATGGCAGATTTTCTTTTAAATCTACCTTACGGTTTTGCGCCATTGCAACGGCGCCAAGACTGCATGCTATAAACAATAGCAGTGCTCGTTTTCTTAATAATCCAGTTAACATATTCTTAGTTTTAATTAATATTTTCTTTAAATCTTATTCCGTCTAAACAGAAGTAATTGGGGGTGTTCATTACACCAGCAGTTTTGTCGGTAGATTCTAAATTGAATACCACTTTATCTACTTTCCCAAGGGCAGTCAGAGAAACGGGCATCCAATCATTCACCGTAAAAGTTCTTAACGAGGCATCCGATCTTCTATCTGCTAACAGAAATTCAACCGTACCAGTAGCTGTAGTACCTAAGTAACCTTTAATAATGATTTTCAGGTTATCTTTTCTCGTTGTATTCATTACAGTGGTTCCAGGCGCAAAGGTATTTCCAACGGTTGCATTCCCGATGCCATACGTAATCGTTTGGTATACCTGAGTAGTATTGGCCACCAGTATTTTATCAATTTCTATCGGTCTTGATAAGGTCATGAATGCATTATCTTCTTTTGGTCTCACCACGAGAAAGTTTCCACCTGCATGTGGCTGTAGAGTCCATACGCTAAATCGTGTAGAATCTACGGAAGTAGCTAACTTCACAAAGTTTCTATGGTTTCTGCTCGAGATGGCAAAGCCACTCCAATCATTTACTTCATTTTCAACATTAAATGTTGCAATAGAAGTTGTAAAGTCCACTGTAGGGATAACATGACTAAACCTGCCTACCTGAAGGTCTTCAAATAACAAATCTGTCGGTAAAAATATAGTGTCATCTAAATCGATGTCTTTTTTACAAGATACACCTATAATGAATACCATAAGAATGGCGATATATATTCGTTTCATGATTAATAACTTAAGTTTTCGTAACCTGGATTTTGGGAAATAAGTCTGTTAAATTTCATTTCTGAGGTTGGTATTGGCCAAACAAACCTGTTTGGGTCTAAAACGACTGCTGAGCCTCTAAAATCTTGCAACAGATAGGTACCCGCAGCATTTTTTAAGCGTAGTGATGACATCCAGTCGGCCTCATTTTCTAAATTTAGTTCCTGAAGAATTTCATTGAACAACGTTTTCTCAAAATCAACCTTCGTGCTAACCGATAAAGCTGTTAAACCAGAGCGGGCACGCACCAAATTAATAGGCTCCATTGCCTGCGCAAAGCTAGCACCTGTTTTCTGCAACAATTCTGCCTTCATTAGATAAAGCTCGGTAAGTCTTAAGTAATAGGCGGTGTATTTATCATTATCGCCTCCAACCTGTCTGCCCAATCTGGCCAGCTTTTTAGGTGCCCATTTCAAGGTGTTGTTATTTTGTATCGGTGATTTTACGTTACCCCATCCTTCGGCGTGGCGAGGATCCGAAGCAAACACAGCGTTACCTGGCACATTATTTAACCCCATAGTTGCATAATTGTAGCCATAGGTAAAATTGTAACCAGCTATCACGTCATCCGTTTTCTCGCGATAGCGACAAAACAAGAGCTCTTTAGAGTCCCAGCTGTTCGCGTACAATTGAGTAAGCGAAGGCTCAAGCGCTACGCCTTTTGCCATACTTTCGGTAATGGCTTCATTAACCAGCACTAATGCACTAGCATAATCGTTAGCCCATCCGCGGTTTAACAGCAACTTAGCTTTTAAAGCCTTCGCCAATTGTTTCGAAACACGCTTGTTACTATAAAAATCAGCAGCGTTGGCAATGGTAAAATCCAAGTCGGCAATCAACTTGTCATAACTTTCTTTAACCGTTAAGCGAGGCTGATAAACGTTTCCTAACACGGATAGTTCACTACGGTAGATAATGCCAAACTGCGATTCGGGTTGGTCAAACCATCTTCCAAAAAACCACATGTTATATAAATGTGCAAAGGCCCTTATCCCATGCGCTTCGCCAATAAATTGTTTCTTGGCCTGTGGATTAGAAAATTTACTATCTGCTAATGGCGTAATGCCCGCAATCGCTGCATTAGCGCTATTAGCAGCAACGTAGAATGCTTTCCATAACGCTTCATTATCGCCAGTAGACTGCATGTTGAAACTATAGGCCGAACTATTATAAGTTGCAACTCCCAGCATAGAGCTAAAGCCTCCGGTAAAGCGAGCCGTCCAATCGTTCGTATTTATTCTTGCATAAGCGCCATTAAGCAGGGCTTTGGCCGAAGCTTCATCCGTTACCGCAACTTCTGGTGTTAATAAATATTGCGGATCTTGTGTAATGAATTTTTCACAGCTACTTAAACACATAGCGAGTGTTCCTATTAATAGGTATATTTTCTTTTTCATTGCTTTATTTTTTAACGTAATGAATATCTAATACTAAAGTTAAATGTTCTGATTGATGGATAGGTTCCATAATCAGTACCTGTTCCTGTTGCGCCACCAGCAAGCCTAAAATTACCCTCTGGGTCTATACCATTATAGTTGGTAAGCGTAAGTAGGTTAGAGGCAGATACAGAAAGGTCTAAACCCCCATTAATTTTACTTTGGATCCATTTATCTGGAAACCTATAGTTTACTCTTACCATAGATAATCTCAAATAATCAGCTTTTGATAACCAAAAATCAGAGAATGTATTTGAAGAGCCTTGTCCATAAGACATTCTAGGCCATTGCGACGTTCTGTTTGTGGTGCTCCAGCTGTCTAAAACATATTCTGGATAGTTTTTCAGAAAAAGGCCTACACCATACCAGTTTTGCGTATTTCCCCACCAGTATCTCAAACTTCCCGTACTATAGGTAAAATTCATGTTTAAGCTTACACCACCCTTTCTAAAGTTGGCTGCAAAACCTCCAAAATACTTTGGCTGAAATGTTCCTAAGGGAACTCGGTCTTTGTCGGTTACTACACCATCCCCATCTACATCATCATACTTCAAATCCCCCGGTCTTACACTATTCAAACCGTTTTGATACCAAATTTTAGCACCTGTAGTCGGGTTTTGGGTTGATAGTAGGTTATACTCTTCCATAGACTGGTAATAGCGCCCACTCCATTTGTACCCGAACCATTCTCCTAAGGGATGTCCCTCTTGCATCCGGATGGCTAATGCATTTCCACCATATAGATCGATAAATTTATCGACCCCATTTATTTTATTTACTTTTGAAACATTATGCGCAAGGTTAAAATTAACCGACACATTCGTATTACCTTTTCTGTAAACGTTATAATCTATAAAAAACTCTACCCCTCTATTTTGTATCGTGGCAACGTTCTCTTTAACACTTATAAAGGCACTGCTAGAAGGGATGTTCTTATTGTAGATAATATCTTGGGTTTTTTTGTCATATACGCCAATCGAGCCGGTAATTTTGCTTTTAAAGAAGCCGTAATCTAAAGCTGCTTCTTTAGTTAACGTCTGTTCCCATACCAAGCCATTATTTCCTAATTGAAAAGGGGTAAAACCTGGCAACTCTTCAAATTGTGCGGCAGTATATAGCGTTCTCCAATCATTATTGCCCAATACTTGAGAACCAGAAATACCATAAGACCCTCTTAGTTTTAAAAGACTAAATACATCTTGATTGAGGTTTTTCATAAAGCCTTCGTTGGTTACAATCCATGCCAATGCGCCAGAAGGGAATATGCCCCAACGTGTATCAGGACCAAATCTAGACGAACCATCTGCCCTAAAGGTAAATGTAGCCAAGTATCTATCTTTAAACTTATAATTGGCCCGGGTAAACGCAGATACCAAGGCCGTCGAGGTTTTAGTCGACGTTGGCTTTAGCGGTGTGGTACCACTCGTTAAATTCGTCATAATATCCTGGTCTGGGAAATTTTGAATCCCAGCCGTAAATGCGCTGTAAGCCCCTCGCTCCATTGAGAACCCGCCTAATACTTCCACATCATGTGTTTTATTAAACAGCTTGTTATACCTAACCGTATTTTCAAATACCCAATTATTCGTTTCGTTTTGAGAGATATTTGCCTGGCCATTATGGGTAATATTAGCCGAGCCTGCTCTTACAAATCTATCCGTAATGGTTTGGTTGTAATTAATCGAGATAGCTGATTTGAACACTAATGATTTAATCGGCGTAAACTGCAGAAAAGCAGAGCCGTTAACCCCTTTTCGCACACTCAGATCTCTATTTTTAAGCGTGGTTAGAGGATTTTCTTCGTTAACCCCAGGATCAAAAATTTTGCCGTCTGCTCCATACATTGGAAAATCTGGTCTAAAATCCCAAATCTTAGCCACCATATTATCCTTGTTATCAAGTTTTGAATTAGAACCATTTAGCGTAAACCCCATCAAAAAATTGTTCGCTACTTTAGAATCGAAGTTGAACCTTCCCGTAAAGCCTCTTCTTCTACTGCCGTTTACAATTCCATCTTGTTGTGGAATACCTATAGCTACATAATAATTAGAGGCTTCGGAAGAACCTCTCAACGAGATGTCTAATTTTCGTTCTACCGCACTTCCTGTTAGTTCATCCCACCAGTTAGTTTGTCCGTTAAAAAAAGCTGTCGACAAAAATGGGGCAGACATGTAGTCTACCTCCGTACCCGGAACAACTTTACTTGCATCTAATACCGTTGCAATAGCTCCAGAAGTAGTAGCAATTCCCCCAGTTGCGAAATAGTTTCTAGTCGCATCCGTAATTACGGCTTTATACTCATCGCTGGTAAGTGTTCTAAAACTATCCCTTTGCGTTTGTACACCTTGATTATACGACACATCTATTTGGGGTTTCCCATATTTCCTGCCAGATTTGGTGGTTACAATGATTACGCCGTTCGCCGCTCTCGAACCGTAGATCGCAGTTGCCGAAGCATCCTTTAATATATCAATAGATTCAATATCATTCACATTGTAATCGTACAGCATTTGCCCTATTTCCGAATTCTGGGTGCCTTGGGTTCCAACAGATGTATATTGCGGTACTCCGTCAATGATCCATAAAGGCTGACTATTACCAATTAATGAAGTGGTTCCTCGTATCATTACCGATACCGGTGAACCTGGAGCACCATTGGCTACCATTACATTTACACCGGCAGCTTTACCCTGTAACATCGAAGCAATATCTGCATGCGGTGGAGCGCCTTCTAATTCTGCTGCTGTTACCCTGCTTACTGATCCTGTTAAATCTATCACTTTACGCAAGCCATAGCCCACATTAATCTCTACTTCTTGCAGATCAGAGCTGGCTATTTTTAGTATGATGTCGCCCAGATTAGCAGCAGCATTTACTTCAACAGGTTCATAGCCGATATAACTGATGATAATTTTCCCTTCAATCTTTACATTCGCCAACCTAAAGTTCCCATTATTGTCTGTCGTTCCCTTCTGCTTGCTATTTACATGCAGAACGGTAGCGCCAGGTAATGGCTTTTTTTCCTCATCCAAAACTCTACCATGAATAGAGCTTTGTTGATATTTCAAACTGGCTTTAATTACAACAATGTTCTTATTAATCTGATACTCTAACGAAAAGGGTAATACAGTTTTGTTTAAAACATCATTTATTGTACTATTGGCTACAGAAATATCAAATCGCTTAGAATTATCAAGCAATCCTTCTTCGTAAAAGAAATCGTAGTTATATTTTGCATGTAGTTCCTTAAACAGTTCATTTAAGTTTATTCCTTTTTTTTGCATCGTAATAACTTGGCTATGGGCATACGCTGTATTAAAAGTTACTGTTAATACTGCAACCATAAAAAATATAGGTAGGCTACGAATAGTCTTATGGATTAGTTTAATCATTTAAATAGTTTTAATTGGTTTGTTTATTGGTTCAGTTGATGCATCATCGGATGATGATAGTTTGGTTATTTTTAGGTATTAGTTCGCGCTCAAGATCACCTCCCTTCTTCCTTTATCAATTTTAAATTTGAGTTTTTCGGTAGTAGCTAACATCTCTAAAACAGCCGATAAAGACTGTGACCTGGAAACAATTCCAGAAAAATAGCTTTGTTTAAAGTCTCCCTTATAAATAACTTCGATATCATACCATCTTTCTACCTGTTTCATGATGGTTAAAATGTGTTCATTTTCAAATACAAAATCTCCATTCTTCCAGGCTAACTCCTTTTTACCATCTACGTTCAAGATGTCCAGCTTCTGCTGCTCCTTGTGATATAAAGCTTGCTGGCCGGGCAAAAGAATGGTTTTACTGCTAGCTAAGGATTGATTTAGTGTTAAAGCAATTTTACCTGTAAGTAAGGTTGCCTTGGTAAAATCATCTGATTGGTAATTTGAAAGATTGAAAGAAGTACCTAGAACTTCTATCAATTCATTTGACATTTTTACACGAAAAGGCTTTGTAGCATCATGGGCTACTTCAAAATAGGCTTCGCCTGATAACGTTACCTCCCTAGTTTTGGAGCCCCTGAAGGTCTCTGGGAACCTTAATTCCGTTTCAGCATTCACCCAGATCTTTGTGCCGTCGTCAAGCGTAATTTCATACTTGCTGCCTCTTGGCACACTTAAGCTAACTTGTCTAGGTGCTTTTTGATGCGCTACTTGTTTAAGTAAATTACCGTTTTGATAAGAAATACTATTTTTTGCGATTTGTATTCCATTTTGTTTCTTATCCAGCACAATGGTTTCATCATCAGAAAATCTTAAAACTGCATTGTTATCATTGGGTAATATATCATTAACGGCAACGACATTTTCTTCCGTCGCTGTGCGGCTATACCTAGTCATAAAATAAAAAGAGAATGAAAACACCATAAATAGCATGGCCGCTGCAGCAGCATATCTATAGAATAATCTTCTTTTAGCGGTTCGTTTTATATTGCTTAAGGCAAGTTCACTATCAAACAATTCCCACTTGATGCGGTCGTTTGCTATAAGCTCTTCGTCATGAAAATTAACCCAAATTTGTTTGTTTTCTTCCGATAACAATGACCACCGTTTTAACTCATCATATTCGTCTTTTGAGATAGATAGATTTTGTAGCTTTTCAAATAATTGAATGATATGATTTAAATTCTGTTGAGTTAGAGACATTGTAGGTGTTTTATTACGATAACACCACCGAATAAAAAAAGTACCTAATTAAATTAAATTTAATAATATACTTACTACGCCATATAACTGAGAACCTTTGGGAAATTTGTTCCTTATTTTTTTTAATCCTAGGTTTTTGTAATTTTTTACGGTTTGCAGTGATAACTTCAATACCTTGGCAACCTCCTCATTAGATAACTCCTCAAAATAACACATCCTAATAACATCTGCCTGTATTTTAGGTAAATATGCTAACTCTTTTTGAAGAATCGATACTAGTTCAGCCTGCAGAATATCATACAGAGGAGGGGGTGCTTTGAGTGGCAATGCCGAAAAATACGCTTTATCTCTTGTTTCCTTTCTAACTTTCGCCCTCAAAAAATTTAAACAGGCATTGTAAACCGATTTATACAAAAAGAGGCGCATTTCATCATCACTAGAGAGTTTGACGTCCTTTTCATAAAGCTTTAAAAAAACAGATTGTACAACTTCCTCCGAATCCTCTATAGATTTTAGATATCTCATTGAAAAAAGACAAAGAGGCTTATGGTATTCTAAAAATACACGATCAAAAGTAGCTTTATTTGAAATAGAAACTGACATTGGCATGTACGTAAAAGCAATTATAGCTATATAAAGTGATAAATCATAAAAATAAGCCTCCGTGTTAAACTACTTTTGTATTAATTTTTACGATATTTACTTGTCTATTGTAAACTAGTTCTTTTTTATTTTTACTTTATGAAAACGACATTAATCCTACTACTATTTTCGTTAAGCATCGCCAGTTTTGCACAAACCGCAACAAAACCAGCAGTTAACATTTATAACCCAAAAGCGAACGCACAAAGTGATATCGACGCTGCTGTTGCGAAAGCAAAAAAAGAAAAGAAGCACGTTTTTATTCAAGTTGGCGGCAACTGGTGCGTATGGTGTATTCGTTTTCATGACCTTGTAGATGCCACGCCAGAGCTTAAAAAACTCTTACATGATAATTATGAGACCGTGCTAGTAAACTACAGTCCCGAAAATAAAAATGAAGCCGTTTTAAAAAAATTGAATTATCCCGGTCGTTTTGGATTTCCTGTGTTTTTAGTATTGGATGGAGATGGCAAATTAATCCACACCCAAAACTCCGCATACTTAGAAGAAGGCAATGGTCACAGTGTTAAAAAGATTACTGAATTCCTAAAAAACTGGAATTACGCGGCTTTGCAGCCAGAGCATAATAAATACTAGTTTGACCACTTTGACAATCTTTAGAGATTGTCAAAGTGTAGGGTGAAATTACAAGCCTGCTCCGTATTTAAAGAATTGGTTTGCCGTTATCGGTAATTTCCCAGTGGGGATCAATTCCTTTTTTAACACCGAAGCAGCGGATTTTTGCATAAATTCTTCCTTTTGGTAGGCAACTAGCAAGGCTTTTGCGTTTTCTATCCCAGGCATAGAAGCCAAGTTGTAAGGATTGGCAAACAGTACGAATGCAGCGTCCTTCGTAGCCATATTTGTGATCATTACCTTCAAATCAGCACTCAATGGTATGTTGTTACCTGGGCGGGTGCGTGTATCATGAATGGCAATTACCACTTGGTCGTCGGGTGTGATTTGTGATAATACTTTGGCAATGTCTGCAGCAGTAGCCGCTTTTCCTAGCTGAAAAGCAATTGAATTTTTATAAACCGTGGCTAGTTCACGCTGAAATTTACTGCTTTCCGTTAAACCTATATCAATCATGAAAGTTCTTTTATTCGGTGTTAATGTTTGAATAAAATCTCTTCCTTTTAACAAAGTCATACTGGCATCAGCCAATTGTTGTAATAAAGCATAACTTTCGGTCCGGTTTACATCTTCCCAAACATTGTCTTCATTAATTGTCTGTTTAACATTTAGTCCTGCCCAGTATTTAGCGGTTAAAATTTTCTTTACACTCTCATCAATTCTCTCCATTGTTAGTCGCTTATCTTTTATAGCCTGACGAACCATCTTCACCGCTCTTTTACTATTCTCCGAAAGCTCTAAAACATCATTACCAGCAATGATCCCCATCACATCGGCTTCCCCATCTTTAAAGTGCTTAACGACACCTTTCATGCCCATTGCATCAGAAATTATGATGCCTTTAAAATTCTGCTGTTCCTTTAAAATCCCTGTTACAATTGGTTTCGACAAAGTGGAAGGCATATTTGGGGTAGGATCTAATGCCGGAATATTCATGTGCGCTATCATTACGCCAGCGGCGCCCTGCTTAATTAGCTCTTTAAAAGGATACATTTCCAAACTGTCTAACCGTTCCCTTGTAAATTTAAGCTGAGGTAAATCATAATGCGAATCTACATCGGTATCGCCATGTCCGGGATAATGTTTAATGCTTACCAACAAACCACCATCTTGCATGCCTTTCATATAAGCACTTGCCTTCTCTGTTACATTATACTTATTTTCTCCAAAAGAGCGATAGTTTATAACTGGGTTTTTAGCATTGTTGTTTACATCAACATCGGGCGCTAAATTCATATGCATTCCAATCCGCTTAAAATCTTTGGCCACTGCTAATCCCATTTTATAAATGAGCTCTTTATTCTGCACCGCACCCAATGCCATTTGATATGGATAAGAAATTGTGCTATCCAAGCGCATGCCCAAGCCCCATTCGCCATCTGAGGCAATAAGAAGCGGCACTCTTGCTCGTTTTTGATACTGATTAGTTAAAATTGCTTGTCGGACAGGACCACCTTGGAAGAAAACCAATCCGCCAATTTTTTCTCTTCTGATTACTTTTCCAATCGAGTCGGTAAATCTTTTGCTCTTATTAGTATAAGCGGCCACAAAAAACATCTGTGCGATTTTTTGCTTTTTATTTAATTTCTTAAACACAGAGTCAACCCATTTAGGTTGTTGTTCTAGCATTTGAATATAAGACGGTTGTTGTGCATTTGCCGTTAAAGCGATTAATAGGCCAATACTTATTGTAAAAAGTGTTTTTTTCATAGGTGTGCTTTTTCATTCCAATCAAGCTTCAATATTAATCAAATTCTAGCATTTTATCTGTGTTTAGCCATAAGTTGTATTAAATTTGATACACTTTGTGCTCCTCACTTTAAACTACTCCTAATTTTTACATTCGCTAACTCGGCGCTAATAAAAGCTTCATTTTCAGTTAAAAGCCTCCCAAATTTATATTTTTAAAGAACGGAAGTTTGTCTTGGCACATTTATTCGATATAACAGGAAAATCTATTGTAGAAAAAAAGCCAAACTAAAGGAATTGGCTTTATTAAATTTGAAAATTATGAAAAGAATATTTATTCTAGCGATTGCCCTGTTAAGTACAGGAATTGCTAATGCACAATCAACAGATAAACCCATCAAATTTGGTGTTAAAGCCGGCGCCAACTTCTCTAATATTATTAAGGATGATGGAGACAATGATTTCAAAACCGATTATTTGGTAGGTTATCATGCAGGTATCACATTAGATATTAAGTTATTGGAAAACCTCGCCTTTACACCCGAAGCTTTATATTCAACCAAAGGTTATAAATCTAGTTCGGCAGTTGGAGAGTTTACCCAAACTACCCACTTTATTGATATTCCAATCTTAGCAAGTATTAGATTGGGTGGTGGACTTAACCTGGTTGCTGGTCCTCAAGTTTCATTCTTAATGTCGACAACTAATAAGTTTGAAAATGGTTTTGGTACTGTTGAACAAAAAATTATCGAAGATGATTCAGACCGTTTCAAAAAGAGTTTAGTAGGTGGTTTGATTGGTTTTAGATATGACTTCAGTAATAGAGTAGGCTTAAATGGTCGTTATGCACTGGATTTTCAAAAAAACAATGAAAATGGAAGTTCACAGACACCAGAATTTAAAAATCAAGTGTTTCAAGTTGGTTTAGGAATTAAATTCTAAACTAATATAAAGAAGCTGAGGCCGCCTGTAACGAGGCGGTTCTTTACTATAAAATAAAGGAAATATGAGAAAGCTATTTATAATTGGCCTGGGATTAACATTATCTTTTATAGGCCTAAATGCGAAAGCACAATCTATGGATGCCAAATTTGGCGTTAAAGCTGGCGGGAATATGACAATGATGGGGAAATATGAATTTCTTGGAACTGAGTACACCTCAAAATATGTTCCGGGATGGCAGGCAGGTTTTTTCCTGGAGCTCCCATTAAGCGAGAAATTGTCATTCATGCCCGAGGTTTTATACTCACAAAAAGGAGGTCGTGTTGAAGGCTCTGACTCAGGAAATAGTGGGGAAATTAAGCTAAAGGCCGGATATATTGAAGTTCCAGTCATGCTATCATTTAATGCCTCACCGGCATTTAGCATTCAGCTTGGTGCGCAAGCTTCATTTTTAACGAATCAGACTAGCGAACTCTATGTAAATGATGTCTTAACCACTACCGTTACTGATAAAGATAACTTTAGATCGTCTGTTGCAGGAGGTATTGTAGGAATGGGTTATAAGATCTCACCTAAGGTAAACTTGAATGCAAGGTACAACATGGATTTTCAGTCTTTTACAAAGGACAATCTTAACCAAGATAAAGCAAGATTTAACGGATTTGCTTTATCTCTGGGTTATGGTTTCTAAATAACGTCTTGGTATTAAAAGGGCCCTCGTAAATTAGTTTACGGGGGTTTTTATTTTGCTGAATTCTTCATAGCTTTTTTTAATATACAAGGTAAGTTCATAGTCCGTCATCTTCTTTAAGCTTAAAATACTTGGACGGTATTGCCTTATGAATTTGGTTAATTGCTCTCCTTCTAAACCCGTAATTGATTGAACTTTCACCCTCGAAAAAGTATGATCAATATAGTTTAACTCTTCGTCGCGCAACAACACTTTCTTTAGTTTGGTGCGATCTTTATTTTTCTTTCCTAAAAAATTAAATACCTGTAAAATATTTAAACTTACAAGAGAAGCTGTTGACCGAGGATTACTAAATCCAAAAGGGGAATTATAGCTCGGATCCCTCAGAATAAACGCGTCAGAAAAACTAGGTCCTTTGTAAGCAAAAGTATTGGCATATTCTTTTCTAATGTTTAACGAATCCAATTTATAATTTCTGTTGGTTTTGATCATTACCTGCTCTAACGTTATAGCACTTTGTCTTAAATATATCTGAAGGGTATCTGGTAAGGTAGAAATAACAACTTCAGTAGTTTCATAGCCCATAATTCTAACGGCAATTCGATCCCCCAATTTCATGTTACTCAATACAAATTCTCCTTTGCTGTTTGTAGAAACGGTAATTTCAGGTGTGATAATGAATGCGTTCTCAATAGGCGCCCTGCTAAACACATCTTTTACCACCCCATTGAAATTTTGAGCCTGAAGTAAAGTCGGCCAGCTTAACAGCAAGCATATCGCCGGGATTCTTATTAGAAACATGCCAGTAATTTAAACTTTAACTACGTGACTATAAAATTTTTAACAGAGATTAACATAAGTTATATCTTTGCAGTATGCCTGAATTACTTGTTTTATGTTTTATGCTTATCCCTCAACTGGTAGCTGGTGTACTCGCTTCAAGCCAAGGCAGAAGTTTTTGGTTTTGGTTTTTTATTTCTTTTCTCATCCCCATCATTTCGCTCATTGTACTGCTGATAATTGATAAGAAAAATAAAGAAGAAGGAAGAAAAGGATATGCCCTAGCTGATCACGTTCAACAAAAAGACCAGCCCTTACAGTAGCGATAAAGATTCAGTTGGCGTCTCCGTGTTGTTATCATTATTTTTCAGACGATTACGAAATTTTTCAGACGATTACGAAATCCTGAAACTCCTCGAGTTACTAGACAATGGGGAAGACTATATACCGTGTTTTAAACTGTTAACGTTCTCTAGAGGTTCAACAAGGATTTCATAGGGAGTTAATCCCCTGTTAACGGTTATGTAATCTTCATGTAGTTATCTTACATATGTGAACCGATGGGGGTTAAAAAAGGGAGGATTCGGATAGGAAATTTTGACAAGAAGACGTGATAGAATGCTAAGCTAGATGAATCAAAAAATGCCACCCTAAGGGGTGGCATTTTGATAGCGGAGAGAGAGGGATTCGAACCCTCGATACCCTTTTGAGGCATACACACTTTCCAGGCGTGCTCCTTCGACCACTCGGACACCTCTCCGGTTAACCTAGTCGATTAAGGTAATTTTAAGCATGTTCGTTTTACCCTTAATTTCCATTGGAATAGCAGCAGTATTGATTAACACATCTCCTTTTTTTATTAATTTTTTCTTCTTTAAGAAATCATTAACCTCCGTAATTGTATCATCTGTACTCTCAAACTTGTCGTAATAAAACCCTCTTACTCCCCAAATTAAACTTAAGGTATTTAACAAAGTTTCATTACTTGTAAAGATAAAAATTGGTGCTTTAGGTCTATGCGCAGAAATTTCAAATGCGGTGTATCCACTCAAAGTCATTGATACAATACCTACGGCATTGGTTTGCATAGCCAATGAACAAGCCGAATCGCAAACGGCATCACTTAAAAAGCTTTCAGAATTGTGCTTCAAAAACTTTTCTGGATGAAAAGGGTAACTATTATCTTCAATATTGCTAATAATTTTTTGCATTGTTTCGATAACGATCAGTGGAAATTCGCCTACTGAAGTTTCTCCGCTTAACATTACTGCATCTGCTCCATCTAATACCGAGTTGGCCACGTCATTTACCTCCGCACGCGTTGGACGAGGAGTTGTGATCATACTTTCCAGCATTTGGGTAGCTATGATAACAGGTTTCGAGGCTGCGCGACATTTCTTCACAATCATCTTTTGCAATAGTGGAACTTCTTCCATTGGCATCTCAACGCCCAGGTCGCCACGAGCTACCATAATCGCATCAGAAACAGCTATAATTTCGTCAATATTTGCAATTGCTTCCGGCTTTTCGATCTTGGCAACCACTCTGGCAGATTTACCTCTTTCTCTGATGATGTCTTTTAGCTCTGTAATATCTTCAGCATTCCGGACAAAAGATAATCCAATCCACTCCACATCATTTTGAAGCACAAACTCAAGGTTTTTGCGGTCTTCTACGGTTAGTGAGGGAATGGAAACCTTGGTGTTAGGCAGGTTTACGCCTTTCCGAGACGTTAAAATACCCCCGTGAACTATTTCACAGATAACCTCATCTTTGTAATTAGTTTCTATAACTCTCATTTGTAGCTTCCCATCATCCAAAAGGATAACTTCTCCGGCTTTAACGTCTTGAGGGAAATTTTCATAAGTGATATAAATTCTTTCCTCGTTTCCAACGCACTCTTTGGTAGTAATGACCGTGCGGCTTCCGTTAACTAAATGAATGCCCCCATCTTTAACAGTGCCAATTCTAATTTTCGGACCTTGTAAATCGGCTAAAATGCCTACATTGTATTTGTATTTTTTATTTATACTTCTGATCGTATCTAAAACCTCCTGATGATCGGCTTGAGAGCCATGAGAAAAGTTTAGCCGACAAACATCCAAACCGGCATTAAACATACTATATAAAACTTCTGGTTTAGCCGATGCCGGGCCTAAAGTAGCCACGATTTTTGTTCTTGAATGAAATGGTTTCATTTATATTTTTTATTTTAGGATAAAACGAAAAAGCACGACTTATTTTAAAAATGGAGCTTGTTTTATCTGATATTTTATTCTTTTGTTGGTTTGATTAAGATTCAAATATAGTGTATTTAATACACGAACAATATAAAATTTACATAATCAAGTTCTCCTTAGATTTTAGTTTGGCAGGATTAATTTGCGCAGCTACCTGTATATCAGGAAGTTTATTAAGCCCACTTAACATAAAATCTAATTCATCTTTAGCGATAAATTGTTGAATGATCATAAAAAAATCAACCTTGTTCATTTCCGGGACTAAAAACCCTTCACTGTTGCGATTTCCCACTAAATAGTAATCCATTTCCCCTTCTTCCACAAAAAAATGATATCGGGAGAATGCTAATGGATCTTCATCGATATTATAATAAATCTCATGATCATCGATTTTTTCGAAGTCGAACGCTAGGTTCTTATTTATTTTGTGGCAAAGCATGTAATCCTTTAAAGAAGAAGTAATTGCAATGAGTACAAAATCAAGGTCTAACGAAAGTTTTAAATAAGTTTTGTTCAACACTGAATATTTATTTGGAACCGACTGTGGTTAATAAATAGTCGTTATTTACCACATCAAGCTCCATCTGACAATTAAAAATTTAAAATAAAAGATGAAATACAAAATTATAAAACTAATTTTACATTAAGTTTGAAATAAAAACATTAAAATTGATTGAGAAATAAAAACATTTGAAAAGTGTTAGAATTTATTTTTCTTTGCACAGAATTATTTAACCATTAAATTATAAAATTATGTCTGATATTGCTTCAAGAGTTAAGGCTATTATCGTAGAAAAACTAGGTGTTGATGAAAGCGAAGTTACGCCAGAAGCGTCTTTCACGAATGACTTAGGTGCGGATTCTTTGGATACTGTAGAGTTGATTATGGAATTTGAAAAAGAATTCAATGTTGCAATCCCTGATGATCAGGCTGAAACCATCGGTACAGTTGGTCAAGCAGTTGCTTATTTAGAAAAAAACGTTAAGTAAAAATACGCTTCCGTACAATACGTATAAATGGAATTGAAAAGAGTAGTAGTTACAGGTTTGGGGGCACTCACTCCAATTGGAAATACAACCCAAGAGTTTTGGGAGGGATTGATTAATGGGGTGAGTGGCGCTGGGCCAATTACAGGATTTGATACTGAAAAGTTCAAAACGAAATTTGCCTGTGAGCTAAAAAACTTTAATCCCGAGGATCACTTGGATAAAAAAGAAGCTCGCAAGCTAGATCCATTTGTTCAATATGCCTTGGTTTCAACAGCGGAAGCTGTAGCAGACGGCGGTTATGACTGGGAAAAAATTGATACCAACCGTGCAGGTGTAATCTGGGGATCAGGAATAGGCGGTTTCAAAACGTTTCAAGAGGAAATGAAAAATTTCTTTTTAGGCGATGGTACTCCGCGTATCAACCCATTTTTTATCCCTAAAGTAATTATCGATATTGCTCCTGGCCACATTTCAATGAAATATGGTTTGAGAGGTCCAAACTTTTCAACTGTCTCGGCATGTGCATCGGCCACTAATGCAATGATTGATGCTTTCAACTATATTCGTTTGGATATAGCCGACATCATCATTACCGGTGGTTCAGAAGCTATTATTAACGAGGCGGGGATTGGCGGTTTTAACGCCATGCATGCACTTTCAACAAGAAATGATGATCCAAAAACTGCCTCCCGTCCATTCGATAGGGATCGCGAAGGATTTGTAGCCGGCGAAGGTGCAGGAACAATTATTTTAGAAGAATTGGAGCATGCTAAAGCACGTGGTGCCAAAATCTACGCAGAAATTGTAGGTGGCGGTATGAGTGCTGATGCCAATCACATTACTGCTCCACATCCGCAGGGATTAGGTGCGCGATTGGTCATGACAAATGCATTGAGAGATGCTAAAATGACTACTGCCGATATTGATTACATCAATGTCCACGGTACATCTACTCCGCTTGGAGATGTTAGCGAAAGTAGAGCAATTGTTGATTTGTTTGGGGAAGATGCCTACAAATTAAACATCAGTTCTACCAAATCAATGACTGGCCACTTATTAGGTGCTGCTGGCGCAATTGAAGCTATTGCAACAATTCTAGCTGTGAAAAATAACATTGTTCCTCCTACAATAAATCATTTTAACGATGACCCAGAATTTGATCCTAAATTAAACTTTACATTTAACAAAGCTCAAAAACGCGTTATCCGTGCTGCCCAAAGCAATACATTTGGTTTCGGCGGACATAATGCTTCTGTTATTTTTAAAAAATACGAGGAGTAACATAAGTTTATCTCTAAGCCATTGTTTAATTTATATAAGCTTTACCTATCTAGCGACAAAGAGTTTGTAAAAAAACTTAAAAATATCTTAGGGTTTATACCTGGGAATGTGACTTTGTATAGGATGGCTTTTCGGCATCGCTCTGCGGCAATGATCTTAAAAAATGGCAGCAGAAGTAGCAATGAACGGCTGGAATTTTTAGGTGACGCAATTTTAGGTTCGGTCATAGCTGAATTACTTTTTAAAAGCTATCCTTATAAAGAGGAAGGGTTTTTAACGGAAATGCGCTCTAAAATTGTTAACCGGGCCAACTTAAATCAACTAGCCCGAAAAATGGGCTTCGAACTACTGATTGTATTCGACCAGAAAACAGTAAATGTGCAAACGAAGCACCACTCGATGCTAGGTGACGCGTTTGAAGCCTTAATTGGCGCAATCTATCTCGACAAAGGTTACAATTTTACCCGTAATTTTCTATTAAAACGGATTGTTAAACCCTATATTGATATCCATACTCTGGAAATGACAGAAACCAATTTCAAGAGCAAATTAATTGAATGGTGCCAGAGACATGGAAAGGACATTTCTTTCGACATGGTAGAAAATGGCGAAGGAGAAAGCGCTAAGCTCTTTACTATTCATGCGATTGTAGACGGCGAAAATCAGGGAATTGGAAGGGACTATAACAAAAAGAACGCAGAGAAATTGGCTGCCGAAAAGGCTTGTGAGTCGCTGGCAATTTAAGTAGCAACTATTTAACAGGTTTCCCTGCGGTGTCTGCATATTTCTTATACGATTCCTTAATCCACTTTAACCCATCATACGTATTCCAGTTTTTAGACTGCTCGTATTCAGGACGGTAATTAATCATAAAGTTATCGAGCTCCTTACCCGTTAAGCCTGTATTGGTAGAGATAATCGATTTATTGAAAAACGCATCAATATGTGTCTGCTGCATTTCTGTAATATAATAATTATTAAATCGCCGGGCATTTTTGGGTGTTCTTCCTACCAGTTCGTAAATAGCTGTGATTGGCGTAAATAAAAACGAAAGAAAAGAAGGCTTTCCCGCATAAAATGACCCTTTATTTTTAAAATCTCGTTTAATGGCATCCAAAGACTGCTTTTTGCTTTCGCCATTTATGACCACCTCGTTTAAGGTGATCCCCCTATTTAAGTAAATGATTAAATCTTTCGGCGAATTAACCACCATTTGCTGATCATTGTAGCCCCTCTTGATAATGAGCAAAGTATCACCTATACTCGCAGTAATCGTAAACAAACCTAAGTCGTTGCTTCCAACACTATAGCCATTTCTCTTATTGCTGATGGAAGCTAAAGCAATTCTAAATTTAGATTCCTTTTCCATCACAACACCATTTACCTTAAAATCTTGAGCTTGGAGCCTAGCACAGGGGATGTAGACTGCCGCCAAAAGTACCAATAGAAATAAACCAAGCTGCTTCATTAGGGTATGAAATAATAATTTTGTAAACTTAAGGAATGTTAACTCATGTAGGTAGTTAAAAAACGTTAATAAATGGCTAAAGTTTTATCTGCTTTATATTTATTATATGCTGGGATGATTTTTATTGCCCTCATGTTTATTGCCTTACCCTTCGTTTTAGCTGTAACAACCTTATGCAAGCCCTTAACGGGAAAAAGATTGGGTCTATTCTTTTTACGATGTTGGGCATGGGGTTTTAGTTTGCTTTCATTCTATTGGGTCAATACAAAAAATGCGGTACTGGTTAACCGTTCCACACCCCATATTTACGTTGGAAACCATGGATCTTATTTAGACGCGATTGCTGTTTGTATTAGCGTACCACAGTCGTTTAGTGCCTTAGGCAAAATTGAAATGGCTAGCATTCCTATTTTTGGTTGGATCTATAAACGGATGGTCATCATGTTAGACCGAAGCAATAAAGAAAGTAGAGAGCGATCTGTACTAACCCTCAAAGCAGCAATTAATGCTGGCCAATCTATCTTGCTATTTCCCGAGGGTACGATGAACAAAACTGCAAAGCCATTGGGCGATTTTTATGATGGGGCTTTTAGAATCGCCATTGAAACACAAACCCCATTACAGCCTTTTGTAATTTTAAACAACAGGAAATTATTATCGAGAGTAGAGCCCCTAAGCGCGCGGCCTGGATTGATCACCACTGTTTTTCTTCCAGCAGTTGAGGTAGCAGGCTATAGAATTGAAGAGGTAGATCTATTGAAACGAAAGATATATGCTATGATGGAAGAGGTTTTGTTGAAAGGTTATTAATTAGCCAATTGATCAATTAGCTAATTAGCTAATTTTTATATCTTTGCACATGATAAAATCGATGACAGGCTTTGGCTTGGCTGCTACAGACCATGGCAATGTAAAAATTGCAGTAGAAATAAAATCTCTAAACTCAAAGTTTTTAGAATTAAGCCTTAAGCTTCCGCGCGCTTATTCTGATAAAGAAGTGCTCTTGCGCAATACCTGCAGCAAAGAGATAGAGCGAGGAAAAGTAAATGTTTCTATTAACGTTGAGCGTAGCGATGAGAATCAAAAAGGGGCAACTATCAATACCACGCTTCTGACAAGATATTATAAACAGCTAGAGGAAATTAATGCCACATTAGGAGCAAATGCACAGAACTTATTGCAGACCGCATTAAATTTTCCTGAAGTAATTACTTATACAGAAGAAGAAGTTAATGAGAATGATTGGGAGGTTCTTCACCAAACATTTATGAAAGCTCTTGCTAATTTTAACGAATTTAGAGCTGATGAAGGTGCGGTCTTAAGAAAAGACTTAGAACTTCGAATTCAAAACATTCTGAGCTTCTTTGCGCGTATTGATGAATTAGCGCCTTTGCGTGTTCCTCAAATCAAAGCTAAATTAGCGCAATTTTTAGAGGAAACGGTTGGAAAAATTAATATTGATCAAAACCGTTTAGAGCAGGAGCTGATCTATTATATTGACAAACTAGACATTACAGAAGAAAAAACACGTTTGAGAAGTCATTGTGATTACTTTGTGGAGACCTTAAAAAGTAAAGATGCAAATGGTAAAAAACTCGGCTTCATTTCTCAAGAAATTGGCAGAGAAATTAACACGATGGGTGCAAAAGCGAACGATGCTCAAATACAACAATTGGTAGTGGGCATGAAAGAAGAATTAGAAAAAATTAAAGAACAACTACTTAACGTATTATAAGAAGCTCTAAGCCCAAAAAAATGAAACAAGGCAAACTCATTATATTCTCAGCGCCCTCTGGAGCAGGTAAAACGACTATCGTTAAACACTTATTACAGAAGTTCCCTAACCTCAGTTTCTCCATATCAGCTACTACAAGAGAATTGAGAGGCAGCGAACAAAATAATGCTGATTACTACTTTATTAGCAAAGAAGACTTTTTACACAAAGTTGCTCATCAAGAATTCGTAGAATTTGAAGAAGTTTACAATGGAACATTTTATGGCACCTTACGCTCAGAAATTCAACGAATATGGAATGAGGGTAAACATGTAATTTTTGACATTGACGTAGAAGGTGGGCTGCGACTGAAACGTAAATATGAGGAAGATGCTTTGGCTATTTTCGTCCAACCTCCATCATTGGCAGTACTGAAAGAGCGTTTAACTGGCCGCGGTACCGACAGCGTGGAAAAGCTTCAAGAACGTTTTGAAAAAGCCGAAAAGGAATTAGCATACGCTGATAAATTTGATGTTGTCTTGAAAAATTACGATCTTGAAATTGCCTGTGCAGAAGCCGAGGTACTAGTTATGGAGTTTTTGAATAAATAAATTACAATTGAAAGTTGGTCTTTTCTTCGGTTCATTTAATCCCATTCACATTGGGCATTTAATTATTGCGAATTATATGGCAAACCATACCGCATTAGATGAGGTTTGGTTTGTTGTTTCCCCGCAAAACCCACTGAAGGAAAAAGCAAGTTTAGGAAACATATATGATCGACTTGAAATGGCCAAACTGGCTACTGAAAACACGTTGAACATTAAAGTAAGTGACATCGAATTAAATTTACCTAAACCTTCTTATACCATAGATACGCTAACCTATTTAAAGGAAAAATACCCCGAAAAGGAATTCGCATTGATCATGGGTTCAGACAACCTGGTTTCACTTAAAAAGTGGAAAAACTATGAGGTTTTACTTAAAAACTATCAGATATATGTATATCCTCGTCCAGGAATTGTGACAAAGGAGTGGGAAGGGCATCCATCCATAGTTTTTACCACCACCCCGCTCATGGAAATTTCAGCTACCTTTATCAGAAAGGCGTTGAAAGAAAAAAAGAGTATTCAGTTCTTTGTACCAGATCCGGTATTAGCATTTATAGAAAGCAAAGCATTATATAGTTGAGAAGTTAACCTTGTTTAAAAAGCAGGAACACGGTCGGTTTTTTATGCAAATCTATTTTCTCACCTTTCCATGCCCCAATGGGCATTGTTTTAATAAATTCTTCTTCTCCGTTAATGTTACAGGCTATACAAAGCTGCGTGCTACCGTGACAATTTTTTATAACGTCTTCCAAGAGGTGATTATTTCGGAATGGCGTTTCCATAAACAGTTGAGTTTGTCTATTTTTCCCCGATAGTGCTTCCAGCTCTTTAATTCGTTTTGCACGTTCAATTTTATCAATTGGTAAATATCCATGAAAAGCAAAGCTTTGTCCGCTAAAACCCGAGGCCATTAAAGCTTGGAGCATTGAATTAGGCCCCACTAAAGGCACAACTTTAATCCCTCTTTTATGCGCTTCGGCAACAATTTCCGCGCCTGGGTCGGCTACTCCAGGGCAACCTGCCTCACTCATCAAGCCTACGTCTACGCCCGACATTAATTCCTTAAAATAAGGGACCAGACTATTGCCACGTTTATGTTTTCCAAAATCATGAATAACTAAATCACTTTGAGGTGCTTGAAGACCTGCTTCCTTTAAAAATTTACGCGCCGTCTTTTCGTTTTCAACAATGTAGGTTTTGATGGTGTTGATGGTGTCAACTAAAAATGGAGTAAAAGATTTCCGTCCAGCATTGTCTGCCAATGGTACAGGGACTAAAAAAAGGGTGCCTCTTTGCATAAAAAAAATAGGTATGACACAAAAGTACGGTTTTATTGGTATTGTTTTGCTTTGCTTCTTGCACATTGCGTTACGCTTGGCGTTTGATTTCACAAATGATGAGATTTCACAGATTCGTTTGGCCTTCTTTGTTCTGATACTGGTAAGTGCCACGTCATATCTAACTACTGAGTACTATATACTAACTACTAACATGTAGCAAATTTAGTTCCGTATGACTGCTTTTTTGCACATTAATAAGCACTCCAAAATAGAGTACTATAACACTTAATTACCCAGAAATGCGTTTTAAGAGAATATTAACAAAGAATAACCAATAATTGTTTAAACCATTTTAAAAAATGGTGTTCAAATTGATATACACAAAGCGTTAGGTTAATTTAATAAATTTAAAACACACACAAAATGAAAACCATGATGAAATTACCGGCAGTTTTGCTAGGGCTCTTGCTCCTAGTTACCGGGACCACACAGAACGTAATGGCTCAAAATGAGGATGTATCCTTACAATCATTTTATGATGAATTGTCGCCATACGGACAATGGATCCAAGATCCACAATATGGCTACGTTTGGCGTCCAGATGTAGACCAAGATGAATTTAGGCCTTACTACTCAAATGGGCGATGGGCGATGACCGAATATGGTAACACCTGGGTTTCCAATTACGATTGGGGCTGGGCTCCGTTTCACTATGGCCGTTGGGTTTACAACCGATACAACCACTGGGTTTGGATTCCTGATACAGTTTGGGGACCGGCATGGGTAAGCTGGAGAAGCGGCGGTGGATACTATGGCTGGGCTCCACTGGGACCTAGCATCAGCATTGGCATTAACATTGGCCGAGGTGGATATAGGATCCCTGATATGTGCTGGAACTTTATTCCTTATAACAATATTTATTACAGCAGCTATCCGCGTTATTATGGTAACAGAAATAGAATTTATATTCAAAACACTGTAATTATCAACAATACCTACGTTCGTAATAATAGAACCTATTATACCGGACCAAGAGCTGAAGAGGTAAGACGTGCTACTAATCAGAACGTAACTGTCTACAATGTAAATAGAAGTTCGAGACCTGGTGCAAGTAGAATTGACAACAATACCGTTAACATTTATAACCCTCGTCCAGTAAGAGGTTCGGCAAATGCAAATGCTGCTCCAAGAAATGCTGTACAAGGTAGCATTAACAGAGGTGTAGTCAGTAGGGATAACAACAGCAATATGTCAACCCGTCCTTCCAGAGATGGAAACCAAAATGGAAGTTTTGAACGAGGAACTCCATCGCAATCACAACGCGTAGAAAGACCTCAACCTCAGGAAAGAACAGAACGTAGCAGAGATATTCCGCAGCAAAGAGTAGAACGTGGCAGAGAAACCCCTCAGCGAGTGGAAAGACCTCAACCTCAGGAAAGAATGGAACGTAACAGAGATATTCCGCAGCAACGAGTAGAGCCTAGCAGAGAAACTCCGCAACGTGTAGAGCGTCCTCAACCTCAGGAAAGGGCAGAAAGAGTTCAACAAAGCAGACCTCAACCGCAACGTGTTGAAAGAGCAGAACGCCCACAACCGCAACGTGTTGAGCGTGTTGAACGTTCATCACCACCTCCACAAAGAAGTAGTGGCGGCGGAGAAGCCCGAAGCAGTAGAGGAAATGAAAGTCGTGGTGGAAGAGGCGGAAGAGGCTAAATTAATATTCTAGCAAAAGAAGTCAGCTGAAGAGCTGGCTTTTTTTGTTTAAAATATCCTTATCTTTGCGAATTATCCCCAATCCATGGTTTATCCTGAAATAGAAAAAAGAAAAACATTTGCCATTATTAGCCACCCCGATGCCGGAAAAACAACTTTAACTGAAAAGTTTTTACTTTTTGGAGGTGCAATTAATACTGCCGGCGCCGTGAAACGGAACAAAGCGAACCAAAGCAGCACCTCAGATTTTATGGAGATTGAGAAGCAGCGTGGTATTTCTGTTGCAACATCGGTTATGGGATTTGAATACAATGGGAAACGCATTAACATTTTAGATACGCCAGGTCACAAAGACTTCGCTGAAGATACCTACCGCACATTATCTGCGGTTGACAGCGTAATCTTGGTGGTCGACTGTGTAAAGGGGGTAGAGGAGCAAACTGAAAAGTTGATGTCGGTTTGCAGAATGAGAAATACGCCCGTAATTATTTTTGTAAATAAAATGGATCGCGAGGGTAAAGATGCCTTTGATCTTTTAGATGAAATTGAAAATAAATTAAATATTAGTTTATGTCCGTTAAGCTGGCCAATTGGGCAGGGACATACTTTTAAGGGCGTATATAGTATTTACAATAAGCACTTAAACCTATTTGAACCCGATAAAACAAAAATCAGTACTCCTGTTATTGAAGTAAGCAGCTTAGCTGACGAAAAACTAGGTAAATTTTTGCCTGCACCTGCATTAAATGCACTTAAAGATGATTTAGAATTGGTAGAGGGGGTTTATGGTGCGGTCGACAAAGAGATGTATCTTGAAGGTTTGCTCGCCCCTGTATTTTTTGGTAGCGCCATTAATAACTTCGGGATTAAAGAATTATTGGATACCTTCATTAATATAGCTCCAAGTCCCAAAAGTAGAGACGCAGAGCAAAGAGAAGTATTAGCGACCGAAAAAAACTTTAGCGGCTTTGTGTTTAAAATTCACGCTAACTTGGATCCCAACCACCGCGATAGGATTGCCTTTTTGAGAATTTGTTCAGGCAAGTTTGAGCGTAATAAATTTTATTTTCATACCAGAAACAATAAGAAGATTAAATTTTCTAATCCGATGGATTTCATGGCCAATGAGAAGAGTATTGTGGAAGAGGCCTGGCCAGGAGATGTAGTTGGTTTATATGATAGTGGCACTTTTAAGATTGGAGATACGTTAACTGAAGGAGAAAAACTCCAGTTTAAAGGCATTCCCAGCTTTTCTCCAGAAATTTTTAAGGAGGTGGAGAATAGAGACCCGCTAAAAACCAAGCAATTGGAAAAGGGCTTACAACAATTAACCGAGGAGGGAGTTGCACAATTATTTGTGATGCAACCCGGTAACCGGAAAGTAATTGGTGCAGTTGGGGATCTACAATTTGAGGTTATTGCGTTTAGGCTTGAGCATGAATATGGAGCAAAGGCGCATTTTAGGATGTTAAGCTATACACGTTCAAATTGGGTAACCTCCAAAGACCCTAAAAAGCTAGAAGAGTTTTTAAAGCGCAAGCAACAACATATTGGTGAAGACAAAGACGGCAATCCAGTTTATTTAGCGGATAACGAATTTATGATCAATATGACCATGCGGGACTATCCGGATATTGAGTTCCATAAAACGAGCGAGTTTAAATAGATAATTTCCCGAGCGCAGCAGCAATTCGTGGAATCATATTTTTAATATCTGCTAAGGAACATCCTCCGATTGAAGCTCTAAACCAAGGCATGCTTTCTTCGTTTCCAAAAGCAGAAAACGGTACAATTGCCGTTTGCGCTTCTTTGATCAGATAAAAGTTTACATCTGCACTGTTCTTTAGCACTTCGCCCGACGGCGTAGTTTTACCAATATAATCGATTTTTAAAGTAAGATAAATTGCGCCCATAGGCACCACGGCATCAACTGCAAAACCTTCGCTTTTCAGCTTTTGAAAGCCATTATAAAGCTCGTCCAGACTTGCTTGTACCTGTGTTTTAAAACCTGCTAAATACTGGTCTACAAGCCCCTTATCTTTAAAATACCCTGCTACAGCAACCTGTTCTGCTTTAGGGGCCCAAGCACCGATATGGCCCAAAAGAGCTTTCATTTTACTGATAATATTGGCGGGTCCAAATGCCCAACCTACCCGAACGCCTGTGGCGGATAAACATTTAGAGATCCCATCGATATAAATTACATAATCCTTTAATGCTGGGCGTAAGCTAACTGGATTTACATGCTCTTTTCCAAAAGTTAAGAGTGAATAAATCTGATCGTACATGATATAAAGCGGCTTTTCATCTGCTGCGCGGGATTTGTTTTCTTCAATTACGATATCACAGATTTCTTCCAGCTGCTGTTTACTGAACATGGTGCCTGTTGGATTTAAAGGAGAGCATAGAGCCAATAGGGTTGCTCCTTTTAAATGCGGCTTCAATTGAGCTGCAGTGGGCATAAAATTATTTTCTACCGTAGTTTCAATGGTAACACCATTTGCTGACGAAAGGTGGCAATAGTGATTATTGTTCCAGGATGGCGCTGGATACAACACCTTATCACCCGGATCAACCAACGCTAAATAAAGAGCATAAATTAAAGGACGGGAACCGCCTGCAACTAATATATCATCAACCGTATAAGCTAATTCGTAGCGATCATCCAATACCTCTACAATGGTTTCGCGCAATGCTAAAATACCATCTGCTGGCGGGTAATTCGTATGTCCTTCGCGGTAAGCTGTTACAATTGCTTCTTCTAACGCTTCAGGAATCGGAAAAATAGCAGAATCAAAGTCGCCAATAGTTAGGTTGGCAATTTGAGCACCTTTTCGCTTCATTTCATTAACCTCGTTCCCGATTTTAATTATCTCAGAACCAATTAGAGTGTTTGCTAATACAGATATGTTCATAGTATATTTTGGGTTTTAAAATCATATACTTTCGTCATTGCGAGGCACGAAGCAATCTCTTTACTAGATTGCTTCGTGCCTCGCAATGACGATTTTTACTTAACTAATTTTTCAATGGCATCATTCATCTTTTGAAATTGAAACTGCGCCAATATAGCAGACATCATGTTCTCAATTGCTGGATTACATAAGTTACCAATACTTCCTTCGTGAGTATGTTTAAGTGTTTTATTTGGAGAGAATGTTCCATTATCTATTGTTTCTCCAACAATTTTATAGGCTTCTCTAAAGGGTGTACCCCTTAAAGCTAGTTCATTTACCACATCTACACTAAACAGGTAATCATATTTTTTATCGTCTAATATATGATCCTTTACTGTAATATTTTGCAGCATGAAAGTGCACATTTCTAAACACTCATTGAGGGAGGTGATTGCCGGGAAAAGATTTTCCTTTAGCAGTTGTAAATCGCGATGATAGCCTGATGGTAAATTGGTAGTCATCATCGCAATTTCATTTGGCAAAGCCTGAATTTTATTACAACGAGAACGAATTAACTCAAACACGTCGGGATTTTTCTTATGTGGCATGATACTCGAACCTGTTGTTAGCTCATCAGGAAAACTGATGAAACCGAAGTTCTGATTGATGAAAAGACAGATGTCCATAGCCATCTTCGCCAAAGTTGCCGCAATGGACGACATTGCCTGACCCAACACTCTTTCGGTTTTCCCCCTGCCCATTTGGGCATATACAACATTATAATTAAGTTGATCAAAGCCTAATAATTCAGTCGTTAAAGTTCGGTTTAACGGAAATGAGGAGCCATAACCCGCGGCAGAGCCCAATGGATTTTTATTGCAAATTTTATAGGCCGCTAGCATCAATTCCATGTCATCCACTAAGCTTTCGGCATAAGCGCCAAACCAAAGTCCGAAGGAAGAGGGCATAGCAATTTGCAGGTGGGTATAGCCTGGCAATAACTTATCGCTGTGCGTATTACTTAAAGTAATTAATTGATTAAAAAGAGTGGTCGTATTTTCAACCATTTCTTGAATGCACGACCGGAAATAGAGTTTAAGGTCTACTAAAACCTGGTCATTTCTGGAACGTCCACTATGGATCTTTTTCCCCGCTTCGCCAATGCGCTGGGTTAAAAGCCATTCTACCTGAGAATGCACATCTTCCACACGATCATCTATCGTGAAATTACCCAGTAAAATCTCCTTATATATTTCTTTTAATGCAGCTTGAACCTGGCTTAACTCTTCCTTACTTAGCAAATTAATACTGGTCAACATCTCTACGTGAGCCAAAGAGCCCAGCACATCAAAAGCCGCCATTTGCAAGTCCAACTCTCTATCCCTACCTACCGTAAATACTTCTATTCCTTTGTCGACTTCAATATTTTTTTGCCAAATCTTCATTTCAACCTTCTTTTTCTATAATTCCGCTGCAAAAATACAAATAAATCCTTTAGGATACCTTAATTTAGCAAAACCAAACCCTTTATGATGAAGAATTTAAAATTTGTTTTATTGGCATTTCTTGTGCCGTTTGTGAGCAATACTTTTGCGCAACAAAAACCAGCCTTAACCTGGAAAGATGTTTCAAAATGGAACTACAATCGGGGGAACTCCTTATCGCCAGATGGACAATGGATGGCGTGGGCCAGTGGCCCAACTGAAGGTGATTTAAAAATGACTATTCGAAAAACCCTCGATACTTTAAACTATTCTTATGCAATTGGAGCAAGCGCAGGCCCTCTTTTGTTCTCAAAAGACTCGAAATATGCTGCTTTCAAAGTTTCTGCAAAAGATGTTGAAGCTAAAGCTGCCAGAAAAGCCAACAAGCCTTTATATGATAAGTTAACGCTAGTTGCTCTGGCTGACAATAAGCAAACGGTTTTTGAAAGAGTAAAGAGTTTCAGTTTCTCGGGTGATTCTCCCTCATGGATTGCGATTCAGTTTATGCCCCTAGAATCTGCCCCAAAAGACCCCACTGCTGCTAAGGGAACAGATGTTTTATTGTATAACTTAAGCACCAAAAAGAGCTTTAACTTAGGAAATGTCACTGAATTTGCCTTTAATAAAGGTGGCGATCTGTTAGCCTATACCGTAGATGCAAACGGCCAGAATGGAAATGGAATTTTCTTGCGTGACATGAAAACTGGTATAACCACTGCTTTGGATAATGATAAAGCTAAATATAAAAGTATAAACTGGAACGAAAATGGGACTGCCTTCGCCTTATTAAAATCAAATAAAAACGAAAAATATAAAGATGAAGTCTTCAGTATCATCGGCATTAGGAAGATTAATGGCGACTTGACCAATAAGGTTATCTATAACGGCCTGGAAGATGACAATTTTCCAAAAGGGATGGGATTAAACACCAATGGCAGCCCATATTGGTCGGATGATCAGACTACCCTATTCTTCGGCATTAATAAATTAAACAAAAAAGAAGATAAGAAAACGGATACCACCAATAAGACTAAGGTTGAACCAAAGAAAGAAGATATTGAAAAACCGGATATGATTATTTGGAACTGGCAAGATAAACGTCTGCAGTCTGCCCAGCAAACTCAGGAAATGAGAGACAAGATGTTTAACTATACCAGCTCGTACCGTGTTGCAGACCGAAAGTTTACGCAGTTGGCAGACAGCAATATGCGCTCGGTTATGGTGGCTCCCAAACAATTATATGCCATTGGCTATGACAATTCTAATTATGAGTTGATGGGAAATCTGGATGGTCAGAGCTATACCGACATTTACCTGATTGATCTTAAAACCGGTGCAAAAAAGCGTCTGTTTGAAAAGATGTACGCTAGTAATGGCGGGCGTTTGAATATTGCTCCAAACGGCAAATTGGCCAGCTATTATGTTGATGGTGTGTTCTATAGCATCAATTTAGAAACAGGCACAACCGCGAACCTAACCGGTAGTATTAAGTCTTCTTTCGTTAATGAATTAGATGACCATAACATCACTAAACCATCAACCCAAAATTTAGGTTGGTCTGCCGATTCGAAATTTGCCTTGATCATGGATAATTATGATTTATGGAAAATTGCTGCAGATGGAAAAACTGTGATTGCTTTATCAGACAATTGGAAAAGCAAAAAAACTGAAGTTGCCGGAAGATATAGAATTTATCAAGATGAAAAAGGAACGGATTTAAGCAAAGACCAATACTTTGGAGTATTTAATGTAAAAGACAAAAAGTCGGGTATTGGATTGCTACCTGCAGGAAAGAATAAAATTGACATATTGTTTATGGACGATAATTCATATGGAAGTTTCGCCAAAGCAGAAAAAGGTCAGGTATATGTTTACACCAAAAGTAATTCTCAGGAATCACCCACTTATTATGCTAGCACTACTGCTAATCTAGCTTCTCCAAAACAGGTTAACAAGAACACACCAGACCAGGCTAAGTATGCTTGGACATCGGGTGTTAAATTGATCAATTATGTAAGCGCACATGGTGATAGCTTACAGGCAGCACTATACCTGCCGGCTAATTATGTAGCTGGGAAAGCGTATCCAACGATAACTTATATTTACGAGCGCTTAACAGATGGTTTAAATAATTATTCAATGCCAAGCTTCCCAGGTGGTGGATTTAATAAGGCGATGTATTTAAGTAACGGTTATGCAGTTTTAGAACCAGACATTAAATATAAATTAAATGATCCGGGCATGTCTGCTGTCGCCTGCGTAGTACCTGCTGTTAAAGCAGCGATTGCTACCGGTATAGTTGATGAGAAGAATGTAGCGATCCATGGCCACTCATGGGGCGGTTATCAAACTTCATTCCTGATTACTCAAACTAATATATTTAAAGCGGCCGCTGCTGGTGCGCCTTTAACAAATATGATTAGTATGTATAGTTTAATTTATTGGAACAGTGGCGGTACTAATCAAGCAATATTTGAAGCCAGTCAGGGTAGATTAACCCCTGGGTATTGGGATAACTGGGATGCTTTTGCGCGGAACTCCCCTATTTATCACATTAAAAAAGTGCAAACGCCACTGTTATTATTACACAATGATAAGGATGGCGCGGTTGATTTTACACAAGGAGTTGAGTATTACAATGGTTTAAGAAGGCTCAATAAACCGGTAGTGATGATTACTTATCGTGGCGAAAATCACGGAATTGCTAAAGCTCCAAACCGTAAAGATTATGCGGTGAGGATGATGGAATATTTTGACTATATGTTAAAAGGTAAGCCTGCCCCAGAATGGTGGAGCAAGGGTGTTAACCGTTTGGATATGGAGAAACATCTAGAAGTGCGCGCTTTTTAAGAAAAGTAAATAAACTCCTTATCAACCTCATTGCGATGGAAAAAAGCGAGTTAAAAAACTCGCTTTTTTTTGTTCAAAAAACAAAACAGGTAAAATTACCTGTTTTGTTCGGTAATTTTTCCTATATTTGAGTATGGTTTCTCAAGCAGTCCAATTAAAAAAAATAAAGAACATTCCAAACATTCGGAATTACGCTGATATATTCTTTTATATCCGTAATCACACCATTGATTGGAGCTATTTAAACTATTTAAAAGAATTAACCACCTTTAGTGATGAAGTGATTTCAGACTGGCTTAATATTAGTGTTAAAACATTAAGAGCTTACAGAAAGCCCGAAACAACTTTTAAAGATAATTTAAAAGAACACATCGTACTGATCTTATCTCTCTATGAACATGGCACAAGTGTATTCGAGCATAAAGAGAATTTTGATCAATGGCTCAATACGAAAAATGTATTTTTTGATGGGAATGAGCCCAAAAACTACCTTGACACCATAATGGGCATCAAATTTATTGACGATAGATTAACTGCTATTGAATACGGAGACAATGTTTAGCAATGAAAATATTCAAAATTTGCAGAACAGTACACGCTAATTTATCAGCTTCTGGGATAGAAAATAGGTGGAATAGAAAAGGGCAATACGTAATCTATGCCGCCGAAAGCAGATCATTAGCAACCTTAGAAATGGTTGCACATCGATCGGGCATTATGCCTAAAACAAGTTATCAAATTATAGTGATTGACATTGCTGAAGAAGAGATTAAACACGTGCTCATTTCTGATTTGCCTGGAAAATGGAATAAACTAGCCGCATATCCGGCGCTTCAAAAGATTGGATCAGATTGGTATGAAGATAAAGAAACGTTAGTTCTAAGAGTGCCATCGGCAATAATTCCTCAGGAGTATAATTATATTATTAATACAGAACACCCCTTGTTCTCTTTAAAAGTAAAGGTATTGTACCAAGAAGATTTTCATTGGGATGAAAGGATTTTGTAATAAGATTTTAGCTTATGGAGCACAACGATACTAAAAGACTTTCGAGATTAACGGCTATTTTAACGCAATTGCAAACAAAGAAGTTAATTACTGCCGCTGAATTAGCAAAGAAACATAACGTTAGTATACGAACAATTTACAGAGACATCAGAGCTTTGGAACAAGGCGGTATCCCCATTTTCACGGACGAGGGGAAAGGCTATTCGTTGTTAGACGGCTATAGAATGCCTCCAATATCTTTTACCGAAAGTGAAGCTAATGCATTAGTTACAGCAGAGCAACTGGTTATCAAAAATAAGGACGCGTCTTTTGTAAGAGAATATGTAGGCGCCATTTCAAAGATTAAATCAGTATTACGAAAAAGCACGCAGGAAAAAGCTAACATGCTAGCTGCTAGAATGGAATTTAGGCCACTCTTGGAAACTACGCAAACTAGCAACTACCTATCTGCTTTACAACTAGCGCTAACCAGCTATAAGCTAGTTAAGCTAACCTATAATTCGCTTGACACCAATGAAACAACACAAAGAATAATTGAGCCCTTTGCCCTATATAATACCCAAGAAAACTGGCTTTTAATAGCAATTTGTCGTCTGCGCAAAGAGCACAGAACCTTTCGGTTAGATAGAATTGAAAGTCTAGAAATTTTGGACGAAACATTTGTGCCTCACAAAATGACCTTACCAGAATACTTTGAGATTTGCCGAGCAAAAAGTTTTGCCAACCCCTGACATACCCTTGTCACAAGGGCTTCTATCTTTGGGCATAATTAATTAAATCCCTTAGCATATGAACACTAAACTTAAAGAATTTTATGTAGTCGGCCTTGCGATAAGAACTACCAATGAAAACGGTCAATCTAGCATCGACATCCCAAAACTTTGGGAAACTTTTATGAAAGAAAACATCCTGGACCAGATTCCAAACAAAGTAAGTTCAGCTATTTATTGCTTGTATACAGATTATGAAAAAGATCATATCAAGCCATACACAACGCTATTAGGTTGCAGTGTAGCAAACTTACACGACATCCCCAAAAACTTGATAGGTAAAACAGTGGAGGAAGCTGACTATACCAAATTTATTGCAAAAGGTAACTTGGCTAGCGGTGTAGTTTACAATGAATGGTTAAAGATCTGGGACGCACCCTTATCTAGGGCTTTTACCACCGACTTTGAAGTGTATGGTGAAAAAGCGCAAAATAGTGAGAATGCAGAGGTTGATATTTTTATTGCCCTGAGTTAATTTTCTATTTGCCGTTAACAACCGGTTTTAGCATAGCAATATAACCTTCAATGCCTTGTCTAATTTCTGCAACATATAGAAATTCATCTGCCATATGAGACCTGCCCGAGAAGCCCGGACCACATTTTAAGGAGGGAATGGATAACAGTGCTTGATCAGACGTGGTAGGTGAACCATAGGTGTTTTTGCCTAAGGCAATTCCAGATTGAACAATTGGATGATTCTTATCAATTTTAGAGGGCTTTAAGCGAACAGATCTTGGGTTAACATCACAGCTTACATTTTGTCTGATCATGTCTACCACTTCTTCATTGGTATAAGAATCGGTAACCCGAACATCAACAGTAAAATTACAGGCTGCTGGAACCACATTATGCTGAGAACCAGCATTGATAATGGTAACGCTCATCTTTACCGGACCGAATACTTCCGAAACTTTTGGAAACTGGAAAGTTCTAAACCATTCAATATCTTTTAAAGCTTTGTAAATGGCGTTGTCACCTTCTTCTCTTGCAGCATGGCCTGCTTTCCCGTGAGCTACGCAATCAATAACCAACAGCCCTTTTTCGGCAATTGCTAAATGCATTTCTGTAGGTTCTCCGACGATAGCAAATTTCAATTCGCCCAAATCTGGGATAACCAATTCTAAGCCATCATTTCCAGAAATCTCTTCTTCGGCAGTTGCTGCAAGGCAAAAATTATAGCTTAAATTTTCTTGGGGATAGAAGTATAAGAATGTAGCGATGAGCGAAACTAAACAGCCACCGGCATCATTGCTTCCCAAACCAAACAACTTATCCTCTACAATATCTGGTGAAAACGGGTTGCGTGTATAACCTGAATTAGGCTTTACCGTATCATGATGTGAGTTTAATAATACCGTTGGTTTTGATGGATCATAAAATTTATTGTAGGCCCAAATATTATTGAGTTTCCGGTTAGTTTTAACGCCATGTTGTTGCAGAAAAAGCTCAATTTTATTTCCGGTTACTTGCTCTTCTTTACTAAAGGAAGGTGTTCTGATGAGTTCTCTAAGAAGATCAGTACTTTCTTGGATTAATTTTTCGATCATAACACTGGCATTAACCTTCTTTGTATAATCCACCTGCTTTAAGCGCAGATAATTTAATTCCTTTGATAAATGCTGAGCTAAAGCCATTGTGCTCCATTTCATTCAAACCAGCAATTGTACAGCCTTTCGGAGAAGTTACCTTATCAATCTCTCCTTCGGGGTGACTTTGGCTTATCAACAACAGATCTGCAGCGCCTTTTGCAGTTTGCACAGCCATCTTTAAAGCATCATGGGCATGGAAACCTATTTCCACTCCGCCTTGTGAAGCTGCCCTAATGCTTCTCAAAAAGAAAGCGATACCGCAGGCACAAAGAGCGGTTGCTGAAGTCATTAAGTCCTCATTGATAGTAACAACGGCGCCTACTGTTTCAAACAGTGCGGTTACTTCTTTCATATTTTCTTCGTTTGCATTATCACTTGCAATACAGGTCATGCTTTGACCAATAGCGATTGCGGTGTTTGGCATTGCTCTAATTACCTGCACATTATTCCCTAACTCTTTGCGTATATCGGCGCAAGTAACACCAGAAACGACCGATATTATCAATTGTTTTTCTGGCTCAATGGAGGAAGCTATTTCTTCCAATACTTTTTTGAGTTGTTGAGGCAAAACTGCTAACACCACTATTGCTGCATCGTAAATAGCGACGATATTGTTATCGCTAACGTTAAATCCCGCAGCTACCTCCTCGCTCATTAATTTTAGATTACGCCTGGTAAGCGTAATATCTGATGGTTTACTATATTCTTTTTTAACTAATCCATTAGCTAAAGATAGGCCGATATTTCCAGACCCTATGATGGTTATTTTATTCGACATGATTTTTTTGTTAAAGTGAGATTAATTTATCCTATTGCTCACCTAGCTGCTAAGCGAGCAATTTAGTACCAAATTCTCTGACACCCAACATGGGGAGCTCGTCGGCCTTTCCGATGTAAACCGCGGAAACCCCTTTTTTAATTGCCTCAAAAGCGTTGTGTAATTTGGGAATCATTCCTCCCGCTACAATGCCCTCGGCTTGCAGACTTTCGAAGTCATCTGCTTTGATCTCTCTTACTACCGAATCTTCAATATCAACATCTTTTAGCACGCCCTTCTTTTCGAAACAATAAACCAAGATAGTCTCGTAGTGGGCGGCCATGGCAACGGCAACAGCTGATGCAATCGTATCTGCATTTGTATTCAATAACTGAGTGTCACCATCATGCGTAATAGCACATAGCACAGGCGTCAAACCGCCATCAAGCAAACTGGATAAAGTTGTGGTGTTGACTGAATTTTCATCCAGATCACCCACATAGCCATAATCTATTGTCTTAACAGCTCGTTTACGGGCTTTGATCACATTTCCATCAGCACCACTCAGGCCTATCGCATTACAGCCCTTCGCCTGTAATTGGGCAACCATATTTTTATTGATCAGGCCAGCGTAAACCATGGTTACTACTCTCAGGGTTTCGATATCAGTAATACGTCTGCCATCAACCATTTTTGCTTCTATTCCGAGAGATTTTCCGAGCTCTGTCGCAATTTTCCCGCCACCATGTACCAAAATCTTATCACCCGGCAAAGCCGTAAAATCTAACAAAAACTGATGTAGATTTTCGGAATTGTCGATTACATTCCCGCCGATTTTGATAATGGTAAGTGGTTTCATTTCTTTTGTTATTTTCGTCATTGCGAGCGCAGCGAAGCAAACTTAAAGCGAAAACCATAGGGTTAAGATTGCTTCGCTACGCTCGCAATGACGTATGAGTTCTATAATTCTTCCAACATCGCTTTCAATACCGCCTGGGCAGACCATAAGCGATTGCCTGCTTCATGGATTACCAAAGAATTAGGGCCATCTAATATCTCAGACGACAGCTCTAAATCACGGCGAACCGGAAGGCAATGCATAACTTTGGCATTGTTAGTTATTTTCAGCTTTTCATTGTTCATCATCCAACCATCTGGATAGGTTAATACCTTCCCATACTCCTTATAGCTACTCCAGTTTTTTACATAAACGTAATCAGCGCCAGCTAAAGCTTCTTCCAAATTATATGTTATTTCGGCCCCTGGAGTAAAGTTTTCAGAGAGTTCATATCCTTCCGGCTGTGCTACCGTAAAATCTATCATTCCTTCTGCCTGCGCCTTACACATCCATTCTGCGAATGAATTGGGTACCGCTTGTGGCAAAGCCTTTACATGTGGCGCCCAGGCCAAAACAACTTTCGGCTTTACGTTAGCGCCTACTTTTAACGAATCCCATGTTTCATGAATAGTGATGATATCTGCAAAACTTTGCAAAGGATGACGCGTAGCGCTTTCTAAACTTACCACCGGAATGGCACAATATTTTACGAATTTAGTGAAAAAATCTTCATTATAATCTTCCTCTCTATTGTTCAATTTTGGAAAAGAACGAAGGCCTAAAATATCACAATACTGGCCCATTACTGCTGCTGCTTCACGAATATGCTCAACTGTTGAACCATTCATTACTACACCATCCTGAGTTTCTAAAGCCCATCCCTCTTTATCGAGGTTCATTACCATTACATTCATACCCAAGTTTAAGGCCGCTTTTTGAGTGCTTAAGCGGGTACGCAGGCTTGGATTCATGAAAACTAAGCCTAAGGTTTTATTTTTACCTAAACCTTGGTGCGCATAAGGATTTGCTTTTAATGCAAGCGCATCGTTTACAAACTGTTTGATGCTCGGAACATCGTGTACTGAAGTGAAAAGTTTCATACGGTATGTTTTAATATAAAAGCTCCTATTTATTCAAAGTTTTCTCAAAAGCACTTAAAAATTCATCGGCCTGTGCCTTGGTTATGTTTAAAGCAGGCAGTAAACGGATCACATTTGGTTTTGCTTCGCCGGTAAAAATATGATGGGTGAATAGCAATTCTTTTTTTACATGTGCTAATTCCTCAGGCAATTCGATGCCAATCATCAAACCACGTCCGCGCACCTCTTTTACCTGTTCAAACTTCTTGAGTTCTTCAACTAAGTAGTTGCCAACTTTCTCCGCATTTTTCATGAGGTTATCTTGATCCATGATTTCCAAAACAGCCAACGCTGCTGCACAAGCTAAGTGATTACCGCCAAAAGTGGTGCCTAATTCCCCATGCCAAGCCTTAAATTTGGGAGCAATAGCGATACCCGCTACCGGAAAACCATTTCCCATGCCTTTTGCCATGGTGTACACATCGGCCTCTACACCGGCATAATCGTGCGAATAAAACAAGCCGGTACGACCATAGCCGCATTGTACGCTATCTGCAATGTACACAGCATTATATTCATCACAAAGTGAACGGATTTTTTGCAGAAAGCTTTTCGAAGCCTCTTTAATGCCTCCCACTCCTTGGATTCCTTCAATAATTACTGCCGCTATTTCATCGCCCTGAGCCTTAAATGTCTCTTCTAAAGCAACTTCGTTGTTGTGAGGTAAAAAGATGATGTTCTCATTTTCATTTACCGGTGCTACAATCTTTGGGTTATCAGTAACTGCAACCGCTAAGGAAGTACGACCGTGAAATGCGCCTTTAAAGGCAATAACTTTTTTTCTTCCGTTGTAAAACGAAGCTAGTTTTAAGGCATTCTCATTTGCCTCTGCACCAGAATTACACAAAAATAACTGGAAGTCTATTTTACCAGAAACTTGCCCTAATTTTTCTGCTAGCTGAACTTGCAATGGAATTTTAACAGAGTTTGAATAAAAACCAACTTTATTTAGTTGATCAGTGAGGCGTTTTACGTAATGAGGATGAGTGTGACCTATAGAGATTACGGCATGACCGCCATATAAATCTAAATATTGTTGATCATTTGCATCCCAAACATGAAGGCCGGTTGCTTTAGTTATTTCTATATCGTTTAATGGGTATACGTCGAATAAGTTCATTTTTTTTAGGTTGAGGGTTGAGCGAACTAAGTCGCTAAAATTTAATAAATACAATTAACATTGCGATGATTTCGTTTTAATAAGTGCGCCGCCGAAGTTGCTTTGTTAATACTAAATTTTCCATCTAAAAATAGGTTGCTTTTAACTTCAATCCCGCTGTTTCCTCCAGTCCAAACATTAAATTCATATTTTGAACCGCTTGTCCACTTGCACCTTTTAATAGGTTATCTATGATACTAATGATAAAAAGCTTATTTCCATGTTTCTCTAGGTGGATTAATGCTTTATTGGTGTTAACGATCTGCTTTAAATCGATATTCTTTTGGCTCACATGTGTAAAAGGATGGCCTTCATAATAGTTTTCATATATCGATTTTGCCTCAGCTAAAGTTAGCTCGCTTTCCAAGTACATTGCCGCCAAAATACCTCGTGTAAAATCACCTCTTTGAGGTATAAAATTCAATGTCTTATTAAAATCAGGATCCAACTGCACTAAGCTTTCGCCAATTTCATTCAAATGTTGATGTTCGAATGCTTTATAAATAGACAGGTTATTATTTCTCCAACTAAAGTGAGAGGTATTTGACAAACTCTGTCCAGCACCAGTTGAACCTGTGGTTGCGTTGATATGAACCTCGTTATTAATTAAGCCTTTTGAAGCTAATGGTAGCAGTGCTAATTGAATACAGGTGGCAAAACAGCCAGGGTTAGCAATATTGTTGGCCGACTGAATGGCTTCACGGTTTAACTCTGGAAGGCCATAAATAAAGTCTTTAACCTTCAACTCAGAGTTTGGTGTCGAAAAGCTAGCATTTGCTGAGAGCCTGAAGTCTTGCGATAAATCAATGATTTTGATATGATCAGCTATTGGATTGGCTATTAAAAATTTCTTTGCATCACCATGTCCAACACACAAAAATAATACATCGATATCTTGAGGCAAATCGCCCGTAAATTTGAGGTCAGTATCGCCAATCAAATCTGTATGTACATCAGCAATTAAATTTCCAGCATTACTGGTACTATTTACGAAAGCGATGTCAACATTTGGGTGGTTTAATAAAATACGGAGCATTTCTCCTCCAGTATATCCTGCACCACCTACAATTCCTGCTTTAATTTTTTTATTGTCCATCTTTACCCTTTACCTTGAACTTTCCACTTTAAACCTTCCACCTTTACCCTTCTACCTCGTCATTAACTTTGTGCCAAATCATTACCTGATTGCCAAATATTTTAGAAAACCCTTTTACATCATCACCACTCCAAGCATTGTTCATTTCGCCATAGCTACCAAATTTATTGCTCATTAAATCGTGGTCCGATTCAATTCCAATAATTTGGAAACGATAGGGCAATAGCTCTACAAATACTTTACCGCTCACCGTCTTTTGTGTATCGCTTAAAAAAGCTTCAATGTTGCGCATAATTGGGTCGTGAAATTGCCCTTCATGCAACCAGTTACCATAAAATGATGATAGCTGTTCTTTCCAACTTAACTGCCACTTAGTTAACGTATGCTTTTCTAAAGTATGATGTGCTTTGATGATGATAATTGGCGCGGCAGCTTCAAAACCTACACGTCCCTTAATCCCAATAATGGTATCACCAACATGAATATCTCTACCTATACCAAAAGGTTGGGCAATTGCCTGTAACTCTTGGATAGCAGTTACAGAATCTAACTCTTTTCCATCAATCCCAACTAACTCACCTTTTTTAAATGTTAATTCAATTCTGCGAGCTGTTGTTTCAGCAACCTGAGTTGGCCAGGCGCTTTCCGGTAGGGTTTCATTAGAGGTAAGGGTTTCCTTACCGCCTACCGAAGTTCCCCAAAGTCCCTTATTGATAGAATATCTAGCTTTTTCAGCACTATACTGAACCCCATGTTCACTTAAGTAGGCTATTTCCGCTTCGCGGGATAATTTTAAATCTCTAATTGGTGTAATGATTTCTACTTCGGGAATTAAAATATTAAAAATCATATCAAACCGAACTTGGTCATTCCCTGCGCCTGTGCTACCATGTGCAACATAATCAGCACCAATTTTCTTCACATAATTGGCAATAGCGGTGGCCTGACTAACACGTTCGGCACTTACTGATAGGGGGTAGGTAGCATTTTTTAAAACATTCCCAAAAATCAGATACTTAATACATCCTTTATAATAATTTTCGGTCTCATCTACTACAGCATGCGAAGCAACTCCTAAAGCATAGGCTCGTTTTTCGATCTCTTGTAACTCTTCCGGAGAAAAACCACCTGTATTCACAATTACGGAGTGAACCTCTAACCCGCGGTCTTTCGCTAAGTGAATGCAACAAAAAGAGGTGTCCAATCCTCCACTAAATGCTAAAACAACTTTCTTCTTCATCTTTAATATAGGTATGAAATTATGACTTAAATAAAACGGTAAATAATAGTACAATAGACTTAAATCCAGACTTTGGCTTAAGAACCAATCGCTGTTTAATTCGCATAAAGCGTTCATAAAGCCCTGGTTTTTTCTGCAATTCTTCCGCAAAAACCTTAGCTGCTTCATGCTTCTTTTCGGCCGGATCGTATAACATTGCGGTACACATACAGTTCTTACGATCTTTACTTTTTAAAATATCAAAGTTTACACAACTTTGGCATCCCTTCCAAAAATCCTCATCTTGGGTAAGCTCAGAGTAAGTAACAGGCTCATAACCTAAATCAGAGTTAATCTTCATGACGGCTAAGCCCGTAGTTAAACCAAATATTTTTGCTTTAGGATACAATGTTCTGGAAAGCTTAAAAATCGACTCTTTAATTGCGTGCGCTAAACCAGCCTTTCTGTATTTCGGACTTACAATTAAGCCAGAGTTAGCTACAAATTGACCATGGCTCCATGTTTCAATGTAACAAAAGCCAGCCCATGAGCCATCCTTGTGAAAAGCTATAACAGCTTTTCCTTCTTGCATTTTTCCAGCAATATATTCAGGCGAACGCCTAGCAATACCAGTGCCACGAGCTTTAGCAGATTCTGCCATTTCGGTAACAATCTCTTCCGCAAAGACATGATGCTCTGGGATGGCGACCTGTACGATAAATTCATCAATATTCATTCGTTTTCTAACGAAAAATTAAGATATTCTTGTTAATTGGGTTTTTAGAGAGGATCAATTCCTCGTTGGTATCAGTAAGATGTACTAAATACGCGGCGTATAATTTTGCCGATCTGTGGTGATATAAAATACGGGTCGCAAGCGCTCAATAAACAAGCTTTCAGCAGCAATATTCTTTGCTTCTAAAATAGAAAGTTTATGGATAATTTGTTTGCTCATTCTTTTATTGATATTCCGTATTAAATTACTTGAGCCGCAAAGGTTTAAATAAAAATTGAGTTGTGCAATAATAATCGTGTTTTTTTATGTCTTTTTTAACAGAAAGATTGCTTTCAGTTTACATAACCTTCCAAATTCATCAAATAATCCTAATGCATCAGTTTATAAGCTAACCACCATCGTCTTATTTAGAATTATTCAAAATAATTTGGATGATTAAGAATTACGTCGTTAATTTGCGATTGTTTAGAATTAATCCAAATAAAAATATCATGCGAAATCCACTACGATTATCCATCACTTCCTTACTACTATTTATTTCCATCACTGCATTCTCGCAGCTTAATGGCACAATAAAAGGAAAAGTACTCACCATTGATGGTAAACCAGCTGCTTATGTAACGGTTGCCTTAACTGATAAAAATCAAACCGCAATATCAAACGATCAAGGAGAATACATATTTACAAGAGTTAAAGCTGGGAATCACAATTTAAAAGCGAGCGCAATTGGTATATCAGAACAAGTAAAATCGGTAACGCTTGCTGCCGGAGAAATAAAAATCGTAGATTTTAATTTAAAAGAAAGTAATGAAGTACTTCAAGAAGTAACCATTGCCGGCAAAAAGAACAAATACAAGATCAGTTTACCCTCCGCATCTTTAAGGCTTAACGAGCCGTTATTAGAAGCCTCACAAAACATTCAGATCGTTAGTGGTGAGGCAATTAAAGACCAACAGATTATCAGCATGAGCGATGGGATGCTAAGAAATGTAAGTGGCACAGTACGGCTAGAGCACTGGGGCGATCTATATACCAATATCAATATGCGGGGTTCCCAAATTCAAGCGATGCGTAATGGTTTTAATTTTGTTGCTTCTTACTGGGGTCCATTAACAGAAGATATGAGTACGGTAGATCATATCGAGTTTGTGAAAGGTCCGGCTGGATTTATGTTAGGAAACGGCGACCCAAGTGGCATGTATAATGTAGTTACGAAAAAGCCAACTGGTTTTAACAAGGGTACGGCAGAAATTACCGCAGGGAGTTACGACTTATACCGTGCGACTTTAGATATAGATCGTAAATTAACTGAAGACGGAAAATTATTATTCAGATTAAATGCCGCAGCACAATCTAAAGGGTCTTTTAGGCCTTACGAGCAAAATGACCGTTATACTTTTGCGCCCGTGTTAAGCTATCAGTTAACTAACAAAACCAAGCTAACAGCAGAGTATACCTGGCAAAACGCAAGGATGACTGAAGTAGGTTCTTATTATATTTTTAATACCAATGGCTACGCTTCATTACCTCGAAACTTTACTTTAACCCAGCCGGGCCTCGACCCAACCAGGATCAATGATCATAGCGCATTTCTAAATATTCAACACAATTTTAATAGCAACTGGAAAGCAACCGCACAGGCAGCCTATTCGAAATACCTACAAACAGGTTACAGTTCCTGGCCCTCAAGCATTAATACCGACAATACTATGATTAGAAATGTTGGCATTTGGGATGCAGAAAGTACCATGAAATTAGCCCAGTTTTTTATGAACGGTAAAGCCCAAACCGGAGGGGTCGCCCATCGAATTTTAGGGGGTTTCGACGGCGGAAAGAAAAACTACATGGCCGACTGGGGACAGTCACATGATTTAGACCTTCCAAACTCACCTTTCGATGTGAACAACCCTAACTATGGTTTTCCGGCCAATGGTTATCCAAATTTTGATCGAGAAACAAGTTTAGAAACAAGGGCAATTGCTGCTGGTGGTTTAATGGATCAGAAATATTTGAGTGTATACCTGCAAGACGAACTTGGATTTTTTGCTAACAAAGCCAGGTTAACACTCGCCGGACGATATACTTATGTAAGTCAATCTGCCTGGGGAGGAGCTTCAGACAAAGCCAAACATTTTACACCGAGGATTGGCTTAAGTGTTTCTATCGATAAGAATACGGCCATTTACGCAATTTATGATGAAGCCTTTACCCCACAAAGTGGGTTGTTGCGCAATGGGAATACGCCAAACCCAATTACTGGTACCAACCATGAAGTGGGCTTGAAGAAAGATTGGTTTGGCGGAAAATGGAACACTACACTTTCAGCCTATCGTATCCGGAAACAAAATGAGCTTACTTCAGACCCGTACAATAAAGCAGGAGAAACATTTAGTATCATTATAGGCGAAAAAAGGGCACAAGGAATTGAATTTGATGTAAGAGGAGAGTTAACTTCAAACCTGAAACTCATTGCAAACTATGCTTATACTGACGGGAAAGTAACCGCAGTAGCCGATGGAGTAACGGGGGTATTTGTTGGTCAGGTTGTACCTGGCTTTGCCAAACATACCACAAATGCCTGGTTAAGTTATAGCCTGCAAAATGGTTCGTTGAAAGGAACTGGTGTCTCTACAGGGTTTACCTATTTAGCTGGAAGAGCGGTAGGCACATATAGTGGTGAAAACTCGAGTGAAAATCTGCCGAATTTCTTCAAACTTGATGCCGGTCTATTCTGGGAAAATAAAAAGCTTAAGATTACTGCAAATGCATTTAACCTGTTAGATAAATATCTATATAGCGGCGCATTTTATACCAATTATTGGAATGCTCCCGATTACAATCAAGCTGTGTACTCATGGCAGGCAGAATCGCCACGAAACTTTAGGTTAAGCCTCGCTTACAAATTTTAATTAAATGGGCTCACCAAAACCACCGATCAAAAAGAAACGGACCTTTAAATATTGGACTGGCAGAATCCACTTATGGCTTGGCTTAGCTTCTGGTATATTGGTGTTTTTTTTAGGAATAACGGGTTGTATATTAGCTTTTGAAAGAGAAATAGAAGATGCTGTGCAGGATTATCGATTTACCAAAGTCGAAGCTAAGCCGCTATTGCCTCCAACCAGGTTAAAAGCTATTGCCGACAAAGCGTTACCTCATAAAATTGCACATAGCGTCAATTATCAGTCGGGCAGAACAGCTCAGGTAGTGTACTACCATGATTCACCAGCTTATTATTTCATTGTTTTCATAAATCAGTACACCGGAGAAATCTTAAAGGTCAAAAACATGGATGATGACTTCTTTAGGATTGTAATTATGGGCCATTACTATTTATGGTTACCCCCCGAAATCGGTCAGCCCATACTCACTACGGCAACAATGATTTTTGTTTTCCTGTTAATATCAGGGTTGATATTATGGTGGCCAAAAAGTAAAGCGGCCAGAAAACAGCGTTTCAGCGTGCGCTTAAAATCAAAATGGCGCAGGTTAAACTATGACCTGCATAACGTTTTGGGGTTTTATATGAGTTTCATCATTATTTTCATTGCTTTAACGGGCATGATCATGGGCTTCCAATGGTTTTCAAAATCCGTCTATTGGTTAAGTTCAGGTGGAAAATCCATGACAGCGTATGAAGAAACTTTTTCAGATACGACAAGAACAGCCCCTCTAAGTCTGAATGCACCGGCAGCGGATGTGCTTTGGGCCCGCTTTGTAAAAGCAGCGCCTGGCTTTAAAGGAAGTTACGATGTTCATATCCCCGAAAATGCAAAAAGCGCTGTCGAAATAGCCATAAATCCAGACCCCTCTACTTATTGGCAAGCCGATTACCGCTATTTTGACCAACACACATTGAAAGAAATCGAAGTGGCACATCTTTTTGGAAAACTTTCGAATGCCAGTGTCGCTGATAAGCTTATCAGAATGAATTACGACATCCATATTGGCGCAATAGCCGGATTGCCAGGTAAGATTCTTGCTTTTATCGCCAGCCTAATTGCCGCAAGCATGCCGGTTACGGGAATTATCATCTGGCTTGGCAGAAAAAAGAAATACGCTAAAACAAAGCTTATTGAGCATCATACAAACAATTAATATACACCATTAAACTATATGAGCATGAAAAAAACAACCTTACTCCTCGCTTTAATCATCACTGCATTAAATATAAATGCACAAACTAAATTTGACCAAGACCGAGAAGCTATCAAAGCTTTAGCGGGATTTTATAAAGTAACTTTTAATTATACCGAGACCTTTTCGCCTGACGACGATTATAAGTTTCATGAAAAACATCGTTCTTCTGCTAAGGAATGGGCTCTAATCTTAGAAGACTCTCCAAAAAAAATCGTCATCCAGCATTTATTGGTGATGAGGGGCGACAGTATGATTATTAAACATTGGAGAGAAGACTGGACTTATGAAGACACGCAGATTTTGGCGTACGATAAAAACGATACCTGGAAAAAAGTTACGTTATCGGCGAACGATGTAAAAGGTAAGTGGACGCAAAAAGTTTTTCAAGTTGATGATAGTCCACGTTACCAAGCGATTGGCACCTGGGTACATGTAGATGGTAAACATCAGTGGCAGAGCAATGCAGATTCGCCTTTACCACGCCGCGAATATTCTGAGCGTAGCGATTACAATGTACTTAACCGTGGCAACACACTTTATTTAACCAAAACCGGTTGGATGTTTGAGCAAGATAATAAAAAAATCATCCGTTCAGAAAGTGGCGATAAATTATTAGCGATGGAGAAAGGAATGGAAGAGTTTATTAAAACTGATCCAAAATCTTTTGGCTACGCGCAAACTTGGTGGAAAGAACAAGAGAAATTCTGGAAAGATGCCCGGGAGACCTGGGATACGATTTTTGCAGAGAACAATGTCATCAAGCTGACTTCAAAGGTGGACAACAAATTATTATACGAACAATTTTTCGCATTAGGCAACCAATCTGTTAAAGAGAAATGGGATTCTGCCAAAAACAAAGAAGGAGTTAGAAAAGTCATTTTAGCTTACCTTTCTAAAGGTTAAAAATAGCCGATACTTTAACATACTAGCCGATACCTGTGCCGCAGCAGCAAAAGTAATTTTGTAGCTGCGGCTTTTTTATTCTGCTTTGCTATATTGCATCCTATATGAAAAAAGTGCTTATTTTATTCTTCTTATTATACAGCGGCTATAGTTTCGCACAAGATCTGGCCTATACACGAAAGACTTTAGCCACCTTAACTTCTCCTGATTTTTGGGGAAGAGGGTATACGAAAAATGGCATGGCAAAAACAGCCGATTTCCTGGAAAAAGAATTTAAAGCGCTGGGGTTAACTGCTGTCAATAAACAACAATTTACCTTCCCCGTAAATTCCTTTCCGAATGAAATGAAGCTGAAGATAAATGGGAGAACCCTCACTCCGGGCAAAGACTTTATTGTTCACCCAGCTAGTACGGGACTGAAAGGTAAGGGAGAATTGATTGAAAGAGATAGCTTACATTTTCTGGCACAGGAGCAAAAACTAATCCTAACGTTCCAACCCAAACTTACCTGGTCTGTAGCCACCAAAGTAGAAGATTTTACGGAAGTATACATTCAAAAAGGCGCGCTTAAGGAAGTTCCGAAGAATTTTGAGATCGCAATTGAAAACGAATTCATCCCTCAATTTAAAGCCGCTAATGTTTGTGGGTTGGTTAAAGGAACTGAACATCCGGATTCAATACTGGTAGTCACCGCCCACTATGATCATTTGGGGGGCATGGGAAAAGATGTTTATTTTCCGGGAGCTAATGACAATGCAAGCGGCGTTTCTTTACTGTTAAATCTGGCCAAACATTATGCAAAAAATCCGCAGTCTTATACCATTGCCTTTATCTGCTTTGCTGCCGAAGAGGCGGGTCTGATAGGATCGAAATATTTCACCGAGCAGCCATTGTTTGAGCTGTCTCACATAAGGTTTCTACTTAATTTAGATCTGGTAGGAACTGGTGATACAGGCGCAACGGTTGTTAACGCAACGCAGTATCCAAGTGCGTTTAGACTTTTAAACGAGATAAACGATGAAAATAAGTTTTTATCTAAAATAAATCCAAGAGGCAAAGCTGCCAATAGTGACCACTACTTCTTCACCGAGAAAGGCGTTCCGGCTTTCTTTTTATATACGCAGGGAGGGATTAGTGCGTACCATGATGTAGATGACAAGGCTGTAACCTTACCGCTTACGGCTTATGAAAATCTATATAAACTGATCTTAAAATTTAATGCGGCGCTAATGAAATCTGCCAAAATGAATTAGCGTCTTGTCATTGTTTTGTTTGGATTTCCATTATCTCGAACAAATCTTAAAAGAGCATGTTAACTTGTAAAAATTTTAAACTATGTCTTTACTTTTTACACCGTTGTCTATAAAAAATATCACGCTCAAGAACCGAATTGCGGTTTCACCTATGTGTGAATATTCGGCAATTAATGGTTTTGCCAACAACTGGCATTTAGTTCACTTGGGCAGCCGTGCGGTTGGCGGTGCCGGTCTCGTGGTGATGGAGGCTACTGCCGTTTCTCCTGAAGGAAGAATTTCTATTGCAGATTTAGGTATTTGGGATGATGAGCATATCCTAAAATTAAAGGAGATCACAGATTTTATCCATGAAAATGGTTCGGTTGCTGGTATTCAATTAGCACATGCCGGGCGTAAAGCCAGTTTTGACATTCCCTGGCAAAACCCATTACAGCTCGACAACTCAAATGGGGGTTGGGATCCGGTATCAGCAAGTGCCGAACCCTTTAATCCTACAGATAAAACGCCAATTTCTTTAGATGGCAAAGGTATTGCAAAAGTAAAGGCCGACTTTAAATTGGCCACTCAAAGGGCCATTAAGGCTGGCTTTAAAGTTGTTGAAATCCATGCCGCACACGGCTATCTGCTGCATCAGTTTTTATCACCTCTTAGCAATCATAGAACCGACGAATACGGTGGGGCATTTGAAAACAGGATTAGGCTGCTGTTAGAAACCGTTGGGACTGTACAAGAAGTCTGGCCGAAAGAAAATCCGCTCTTTGTGCGCATCTCGGCAACCGATTGGGCAGAGGGTGGCTGGTCTGCCGCCGAGTCTGTCGAATTAGCCAAATTGTTGAAGGTCATGGGTGTCGATCTCATCGATACTTCTTCCGGGGGTTTAACCTTAGCTCAACAAATTCCTATTTCAGCGGGTTATCAGGTACAATTTGCCACTGCCATTAAAGCCGAAGCAAAAATACTAACTGGTGCTGTAGGCTTGATTACCAATGCCCAACAGGCCGAAGCCATTTTGCAAAATGGGGAAGCTGATTTAATATTTATGGCGAGAGAATTCTTGAGAGACCCTTATTTTCCGCTCCATGCGGCATTCGATTTGGGAGACGACATCCCATGGCCGAAACAGTACGAAAGAGCAAAGCCAAGAAAAAAACATAATTGATTTAGTATTTTATAAATTTGTTTAATTAAATCTAAAAGTAAAAACTATGTTCGATAAATTAATGGCCGCGCAAGGCATGGCCGCTGAGATAAAAAAGAGATTAGATACTATAGCTGTTTTTGGAGAAGTAGAAGGCGGAGCAATCAAGGTAACTTCTACAGGGAATAAGGCGATAACAGCGATAGAGATTGACGAAGAGTTTTACAAACAGGCCGATAGAGAGGAGTTGGAAGAACTTTTACTAACAGCCGTTAATAAGGCGCTGGCACAGGCCGATCAGGTTAGTGCTACTGAAATGCAGGCTGCTACAAAAGACATGCTTGGTGGTTTAGGCGGGATGTTCGGAGGATAAAAAATGAAATATACTTATTATGGTCAATCCAGTTTCCTGATAGAAACTGAAACCACAAAATTATTGTTTGACCCTTTTATTTCGGAAAACCCCTTGGCAAAGGAGATAGATCTTACAAAAATCGAGGCCGACTACATTTTGGTTAGTCATGGTCACGGTGATCATGTGGGCGATTTAGTTAGCTTGGCAAAACAAACCAAGGCAACCATTATTGCTATTCCTGAAGTAATTGCCTGGGTAACGAAGCAAGGCATCGAAAACGTTCACCCGATGAACTTCGGGAAATTTAAATTTGATTTTGGAACGGTAAGAATGGTTTGGGCAACCCACTCTGCAGGCTTACCAGATGGCAGCTACGGTGGAAACCCTGCAGGATTTGTTTTGGAGCTAGACAACAAACAAATTTATTTTGCAGGAGATACGGGCTTAACTTTAGAAATGAAATTGCTGGCAGATCTTTATAAATTAGACTATGCTATTTTACCGATAGGCGGCAACTATACTATGGATATTGATGATGCCGTTATTGCAGCAGACTATATAAATTGCAGCAAAATTATTGGCGTACACTATGATACTTTTCCGGTAATTGAAATTGACTCAAAGCTGGCTATAGAAAGTTTTAAAAGGGCACAAAAACAATTGTTATTACCGGCTATTGGCGAAACGATTAGTTTGTAACAACCCGTCATTGCGAGGTACGAAGCAATCTAATGTGAGATTGCTTCGTACCTCGCAATGACGCAATACCTTTTACCGAAGCAGATTATAATAGGGTAACTACTTGCCCGTAATACTTAGTCAAACACTTTGTTTACATAAGCTGCGCCAACTGCCTTGCCATGCTCGTCAAAATAAGCTCCCGTTACTAGGCTTCCATTTTCATCATAAACCTCATTCAGCGCTATTTTTCCGTCCTTATAGTAAAATTTACACTCTCCCACTTTTATTCCCTTTACATAATTTTTACTCGCCTTTAACTGCCCATTATCCCAGTACGTTACACTCGCTCCATGTAATTTATCCCAACTATAAGTTACTTTTTCAGCTAGTTGCGCGTTGGCGTCATAATATTTCCATTCCCCGTGTTTATAGCCTTTGTCATAATTGCCTTCTTCCTTTATATGGCCATTTTTATAAAAAGCATAGGGTCCTCTTCGTTCCTCTAGGTTCTGATCTGTAAAAGTAATCTTCTCTTGTAACACTTTCTTTCTATTATATAGGCTAAGCACCCATGCGTCACCCTCTTGCTTCAGTTCCTGCTTCCACTTGGAGCGCATCGGATCGGAGTAAAAACCTTTGGTTCTTTGATACAAGGTAGTCGTATCTTGCCGGTAGTTATCTACCTGTTGTGCATAGGCTATATGCAGGTTAAACAAGAAAAACAATAATAAAAAGGTTCTTTTCATCGTGTCTATGTTTTAATGTGCGGCCAACCAATTATTGCCCTGCCCAATCTCAATTTCAATCGGCACCTGGGTTTTAATGGCTGATTTCATTCGGTGAGTAATAATCGCTTTCATTTGATCAATTTCTGTCTTTAAAACGTCGAAAACAAGCTCATCGTGCACCTGCATGGTCATTTTCGAGTTTAACTTTTGGGCAATCATGTCCTTATGGATATTAATCATCGCAATTTTAATTAAATCGGCTGCCGATCCTTGAATAGGTGCGTTGATAGCATTCCGCTCTGCAAAGCCCCGAACTGTCATATTTGCTGAGTTAATATCTCTTAAATACCTTCTTCTGCCCATAATTGTTTCAACAAATCCATTTTCTCTGGCAAAATTCATGGTATCGCTCATATATCTTTTTATACCCGGATACTGCGTGAAATATTGCTCAATAATTTCTGCGGCTTCTTTTCTGGGGATATTTAGGTTTTGAGATAAGCCAAAGGCCGATTGTCCGTATATAATGCCAAAATTTACGGCTTTGGCATTTCTACGCTGTGTTGCATCAACTTCCTCAATTCCTATTCCATATACTTTAGCTGCAGTAGCCGTGTGAATGTCTATACCATTATTAAAGGCATCGAGCATATTTTCTTCGTTACTAATTTCCGCAATAATGCGCAGTTCTATTTGCGAATAATCTGCGGATAGTAATACGTGATCTTCATCCCTTGGAATAAAAGCTTTACGAACTTCTCTTCCACGTTCTGTACGAATGGGAATATTTTGAAGATTAGGATTATTAGAACTCAACCTCCCTGTTGCGGCAACGGCCTGATTAAAGCTGGTATGCACACGACCGGTTTTAGGATTAACCATCAAAGGGAGCGCATCCACGTAAGTGGACTTTAACTTTTGTAATTGCCTAAAATCAAGAATATCCTTAACGATGTCGCTTTTATGCGCTAGCAAAGTCAACACATCTTCGCCGGTTTGATACTGACCTGTTTTTGTTTTTTTTGCTTTAGGATCTAATTTCAAATGATCGAAAAGCACTTCTCCAAGTTGTTTCGGGGAAGCCAAATTAAATTTTAATCCCGCTTTCTCATAAACACTAGCTTCCGCCTTGCTTATTTCGGTCTGCAATTCGATAGAATAGGCATTTAATGTTTCGATGTCTATTTTAACCCCTTCTTTCTCCATCTCTGCCAGGACATAAATGAGTGGGTTCTCCATCTCTTCCGCAAGTTTATTCGCGTTTCGCTCGCTCAGCATCGGTTCAAAAACATTGGCAAGCTGAAGGGTAATATCTGCGTCTTCTGCCGCATAATCAACTACCAATTCTACTGGCACATCCCGCATAGTCCCTTGGTTCTTCCCTTTTGCACCAATTAAGGTTGTGATCGAGATTGGTGTATAACCTAAATAATTCTCCGATAATACATCCATGTTGTGCCTGGTATCCGGGTCTATTAAATAGTGCGCCAACATCGTGTCAAAAAGTTGCCCTTTTACTTGAATATCGTACCACTTGAGCACCAACATGTCATACTTAATATTCTGACCAATCTTTAAAATATGCGCTGATTCCAACACCACCCTAAATTCCTCTAAAATACCTTGCGTAATCGCTCTATCTTCGGGCAATGGAATGTAATAACCTTCTCCTGGCTTGATCGAAAAAGACAATCCCACTAAATCAGCCTGATTAGCATCAGTCCCTGTGGTTTCAGTATCGAATGAAATGCGCGTTTGCTTTAGTAAGACGTCGATTAGTGCTTTCCTCTTTTCCGCGGTGTCAATTAAAAAATATTCATGTGCGGTATTGGTAATATTTTTGGCGTCAATTGGTGTATCGAACAAAGACGGCTGTGCATTAGTTACTTCTTTAGCAGGCACGTTATTACCGAATAAATCCTTTTGCTGACTGGCGCTTGTCTTCGCGTCGTTCACACTAAAGTCTTCTCCAAAAACACGCTTTCCAATTGTTCTAAATTCCAGTTCTGCAAACAGCGGCTCCAACAATTCACGGCTTGGCTCTTCAACTACCAGCGCTGCTTCGTCAAAAGCAATCGGGACATTTAAAATAATCGTTGCCAATTTTTTAGAAACCAGGCCTTGCTGGGCAAAGTTTTCAATATTCTCTCTTTGCTTGCCTTTTAACTCATGTGAGTTAGCAATAATATTCTCTACACTGCCATATTGCTTTATAAGCAATTTAGCTGTTTTTTCTCCCACACCCGGAATACCCGGGATATTATCTACCGCATCCCCCCAAAGACCTAAAATATCGATTACCTGGTCTACCCGTTCAATTTCCCATTTTGCCAACACCTCTTTAACTCCTAAAATCTCCATCTCGTTACCCATTCTTGCCGGCTTATAAATGAAGATGTTATCAGACACCAGTTGGGCAAAATCTTTATCCGGGGTCATGCAAAATACTGTAAAGCCTTCCTTTTCTCCTTCTTTTGCCAAAGTCCCGATAATATCGTCGGCCTCATAGCCATCTACGGTAATAACCGGGATATTAAAGCCTTCAATTAATCGAAATACATAAGGCAAGGCAGTCGCTAAATCCTCAGGCATTGCTTCCCGATGTGCTTTGTACGCTTCAAAATCTGTATGCCGTTCTGTAGGGGCCTCGGTATCAAATACAACGGCAATATGACTGGGTTTTTCCTTTTTAAGCACCTCCATTAGGGTATTGGCAAAGCCCATTACAGCAGAGGTATTTACTCCACTCGATGTAAAACGAGGATTTTTACTCAATGCAAAATGCGCCCTATAAATAAGTGCCATTCCATCTAAAAGAAAAAGTTTTTTGTTGTTCATGCGACTATACAGATTTTAATAATTACAAAGCCCTATAACGGGGTTAGATGTAAATATACAACAAGACCAAATATTTTCCGTTATTTGTTTATATGAAACGGTTACTATTATTTATTTTTCTCTCTCTTCTTTTCTTTGGTTCCTACGCCCAGGATGCGGTTTTAATAAGTGAAGGTAATTTTGTGCGTGGAATCATTAAAGGTACAAATTACAGTTCGGTAGCCTTACAGCAAGATGATCAAACAATTGTGCAATACCAAGCAAAAGATATCCAATCCTTTGTATGGAATGGCGAAACCTATGTAAGCAAACCCATACTAGTGAAAAAAAAGGCAGAAAATCGTTTTTTTAAATTAATTGAAGCTGGCACAGTAAATTTATATTCACTTGGTGATAAGAAAGCAAACGAGCAACCGCAGCCGGCAAGGGTAAAAGTGAGGCCAACTTTCGGTGTTGGTATGGGAAGTGGAGGCTTTGGTGGCGGTTTAGGCGGAGGCATAAGTATAGGGGGTGGCGGTGGCCGCAGCAATAACGATCCGATCGTTAGCCCTACAAATGGCAAAGTATTTTATTTTATCGAAAAACCAGGGTCCGGTCCCATGCAAGAGGTACTTTTAGGAAACACTGCAGCTGTAAAAAATATCCTATTACAAAAGTTAACAAATGATGAAGACCTTGCCGAACGCATAAAAGCTAGCGAAGAGTTTACGGATCTTAATCTAATCGCATTTATTAAATCTTACAACGCCAGTAAACCTTAAATTTTTAAATCAACTTTCAAAGAACAATCGATGGGTACCTGTTAACAAATCTATCGAGATCAAGAGAATTATTAGCATTTTGGCACCGAATGTCATCGATTGTCACTAAATGTCAGCTTGAGCATGACACTGCTATTGACTCTCTTCGGGATTGCGAGGTACCTGGCATAGTGTTTCTATACTTTTTGCATAGCTTTTCTATACCTACAGCTATACAATCACTATAGAAAAGGTATAGCGGAACTATAGGATAGGTATAGGATGGGTATAGAAATGATATGGCAATTCCGAAGCGCATAAGTAGCAAGTCCTACCGGGCTACACAGCCAATTACATGATCGTTTACCATCCCTGTGGCTTGCATAAAAGCGTAGCAAATGGTGGTTCCAAAGAATTTGAAGCCTCGCTTTTTCATGACTTTGGCAATCGTATCAGAAATTTCAGTCCGTGCAGGCGTTCCCCCGTTCTTGAAATCATTTATAATGGGTTTTTTATTAGGGATAAAGCTCCAGATAAAATCGGCAAAAGAGCCGAATTCCTTTTGAACAGCGATAAATAGCTGTGCATTTTTAATTGCAGCATTAATTTTAAGACGATTGCGGATAATTCCTTCGTCAAGCATTAACCGTTCTACATCATCAGGTGTTAGCGCCGCTACCTTTTCCACGTTAAAATCTTCGAAAGCATTTCTATACCCTTCCCGCCTCCGTAAAATTGTAATCCAACTTAGTCCTGCCTGTGCCCCTTCTAAAATCAAAAACTCAAACAGAACTTTATCGTCAAAAACAGGTTTGCCCCACTCTTCGTCGTGATATTTCACATAAAGCGGGTCTGATCCGCACCAATGGCAGCGTTGTACTAAGTCTTGGTTCATATTTTATAAAAATTTAGTCGGATTAACTTGCTGAAAGCTCATCCCAATATTCAACTGCTCTTCGATAATGCGGAATGACAATAGACCCTCCTACTAAGTTGGCAATCATGAATACTTCATTTATTTCGGCCTGATTAACCCCTTCCGTATAGCATTTCTCTAAATGATATTTAATGCAATCATCACATCTTAATACCATCGAAGCAACTAAGCCCAACATTTCCTTAGTTTTCACATCTAATGCCCCGTCTGCATAAGTCGTGGTATCTAGCGCAAAAAAGCGCTTGATATTGGTATTGGATGTTTCCATAATCCTATCGTTCATTTTTGTACGATAGTTATTAAATTCTTCTACTAGTTTTCCCATTTTCAGTAATAATGTAATATTGGTTAATCAACTTAATACACAACAAGTAAAAGTAGCTATTTTTATGCTCCTTTAAGTCTTGTTTTTATTCGTAGTTTTTATATCTTTATCAAACCCGCAACAACTGCTCTATGAATAAATTATTTACCCCCCCCCCTTACAAAATTTAGTTTAAGGTTAATCCTAATGTCTTTTGCGCTATTTCTATTCGTTTATTCCTGTAAAAAGGAAATCTCCGGCGGGGAAGAAATAGACCCCGCCCGCAAGAAGGAGATGCTCAACTATAAAAACGGCCCAAAAGTTGAAATCATCAACCTGGCCCAGTTCCAGAAAAAAGCCAACCTCAGTGCGCTCGGCAATTTAAAGCAGGAGTTCATGACCGCTTTGTCCTCGAAGTCAAAAAAAATGTCCATCCATACTGACCAAACCTACCTTGGTTTCAGCATCGCTACCGACAGCATCAAAGTGATTAAGGCAAATGGCCATACGATGTACGTTTTCCCTGTAGAACTTCCCAGTAAAAGAGCCGTTGCCTTTCAAAACCTAACGATAGACGAGGGGCCCGATGGAACCATCG
>NZ_FOPP01000003.1 GCF_900113525.1 Pedobacter insulae | reverse complement strand
TGTCTTCTACTAATATAGGTTTACAGTTGGTCTGATACGGGTTTCCCTTTACAGTTTTGGAAGGGTTAATAATTATAAAGTTAATAGTTTTTTATTAGTTCTTTTATACTTTTTCCTACAGTTCTTCCACCGCTTGATTAACGGTTCCTTAGTTGTATGCGCTACAGTTGGTGTGAGGTAATTACAGCTCATGTGGGGTCGAAGATGATTATAGGATTCAATACTCTTGGTTACTTCCAACATTGCCTGGGTTCTGGATTGAAATACCCTATTAAGCTTGAACTCTGTTTTAAGAATCCCATTTATTCTTTCGGCTATGGGGTTTTCGTATGCTTCTCCGTTTTCGGTCATACTAATGGAAATATCATTATTTCGAAGCAATGATGTGTAATCATAGCTGCAGTATTGCACACCCCTGTCGGAGTGATGGATCAGCGGAGCCTCCGAGTTTCGATCTTTAAGGGCCATTTTCAGCGCATTCACCGATCCTTGGGCATTCAGATAAGAATGAAGGCAATAGCCCATGATTTTTCTTGAATAGGCATCGGTAATCAGCGAAAGGTAATTGAAATCGTAACCTATGCAAATATAAGTGATGTCAGAGACCCATAACTGGTTACTACGGACTATCTCCATCTCCTTTATCAAATTGGGATATCGTCTAAACCAATGATTGGACTGGGTTGTCCTGGGGCTTCTTCTTTTTCTATCTATCAAAAGCTTGTGTTTCCCCAAAATGGTATAAAGCTTATCTCTTCCAATTTTTATCCCATGGCTCTGAAAGGGCGTATAAAGGCACTTATAGAGCTTATGACCTCCCAATCCCGGGAGCTCCCTGCGAACCTGATGGACCATCTCAATGACGATTTCTTCCTGCTCCTCCTGCCGGGAGTAATGCCTGAGATGATCATAATATGCTTGTCGGCTCTTACCAAACAGTCTACAAAGTGGCCCGACGCCCATCCTTGTAATGCGTTTCTCCTTGATCAGCTTTACTGTTTGGTACCACCCTTTTTTCTAATGGGAACTTTGTGCGCCTTTTCAGCATGGTCAATCATAGAGTTCAGACCGTAGATAAGTACATTGGCCTTCTCCAATGCCTTCTCCAGATCCTTTATCCGATTCTTCAGCTCAGCGGCATCTTTAGTCTTTGGCTTTTCCATAGGAGCTAAAGTTACGGCTCCTTTCTCTAATTTCTTCTTGTACAAATTAATCCAGTTGGTGAGGATGTAGGTATTTGCCACACCGTACTTTTTAGCTACTTCTTCTTTTGAATAGTTCTGGTAAACAACCAGCTCTACCAATTTTTCCTTAAGTTCTTCAGGATAATCAAATCTTGCAATTGCTTCTTCTTTCATTGACAGTGAATGGTGTATCCAAAAAAACTGTAAAGCTATAGACGGATAAGACACTTCGGGATTACTACTGGATTGCCATATCATTTCTATACCTATCCTATACCTATCCTATAGTTCCGCTATACCTTTTCTATAGTGATTGTATAGCTGTAGGTATAGAAAAGCTATGCAAAAAGTATAGAAACACTATGCCGGGTACTTCGCAATCTCGAAGAGAGTCAGTAGCGGTGTCATGCTCCAGCTGACATTTAGTGACAATCGATGACATTCGGTGCCAAAATGCTAATAATTCTCTTGATCTCGATAGATTTGTTAACAGGTACCCATCGATTGTTCTTTGAAAGTTGATTTAAAAATTTAAGGTTTACTGGCGTTGTAAGATTTAATAAATGCGATTAGATTAAGATCTGTAAACTCTTCGCTAGCTTTTATACGTTCGGCAAGGTCTTTATTTCGTCCAAAAAATTGATCGACGCAAAACACCCACCAAAAAAAAGTTTTAAATATTTCTTTAAAGTTAATAATCGCTAAAAAAGGTTTGATTCGGATCAAGTTCAAAAGTTGTGGAATCAGGAATATAATTAATTTATTATAGCTATATACGGATAAGACAATTGTTTTCACATTCGGTCCACCTATTATCCACGTTTTCTGACCCGAATAACACCCGAAAACGACTCGAACGCGACTCGAAGCTGTTACGGCTCTTTTAAGAAAGCTGGGACGAATGCTTCTTAATCATTTCCCGAACGCTACTCGATAAGTTCTCGAAACACATCAATATTTAACTTGTCGAATAAAATCTGTGGATAATCCTTGTTCTTTGATACTTAATCTTTTGTACTCGAAAAAAATCTCTCCCAATCCCTTGATTATCAAAAATTAAGTTCGTACTTTTGCAGTCCCTTAATGTGGCCTCGTTGTAGGCTGGCCGTTAAGGCAGTTTTTAAATTAAAAATAGCAAAAACAAAAAGCAAGAAATGCCAACCATTCAACAATTAGTTAGAAAAGGTAGAGTAGCACTGGAGTTCAAGAGTAAGTCTCCGGCGTTGGACAGTTGTCCACAGCGAAGAGGTGTATGTACACGTGTATATACTACTACCCCTAAAAAACCAAACTCAGCAATGCGTAAAGTTGCCCGTGTACGTTTAACCAATGGAAAAGAGGTGAATGCCTATATTCCTGGAGAAGGTCACAACTTACAAGAGCACTCAATCGTGTTAATTCGTGGTGGTCGTGTTAAAGATTTACCAGGTGTACGTTATCACATCATTCGTGGTGCATTAGATACATCAGGTGTAGCTGGTCGTAACCAACGTCGTAGTAAATATGGTACTAAGCGTCCTAAACCAGGACAAGCAGCTGCAGCACCAGCAAAAGGTAAGAAAAAATAATTAGGAGGAAACAGAAATGAGAAAATCAAAACCAAAAAAGAGAATTATTCTTCCTGATCCTAAGTTTAACGATGTTCAGGTTACAAGATTTGTAAATAATATGATGTTCGATGGAAAAAAATCTATCGCTTACGCTATTTTTTATGATGCAGTAGAATTAGCTGAGAAAAAAGCTGGAGAGAATGGATTAGAAGTATTTAAACGTGCTTTAGCGAATATATCACCAGCAGTAGAGGTTAAATCTCGTCGTGTAGGTGGTGCAAACTTCCAAGTGCCAACAGAGGTAAGACCAGACCGTAAAATTGCTTTAGGCATGAAATGGTTAATCAATTACGCTCGCAAACGTGGTGAAAAAACCATGAAAGAAAAATTAGCTGGAGAAATGGTTTCAGCAGCTAAAGGCGAAGGTGCAGCAGTTAAAAAGAAAGAAGATACGCATAAAATGGCCGAGGCTAACAAAGCGTTCTCACACTTTAGATTCTAATTAAGAGAAATCATTTAAGATGTCAAGAGATTTAAAATATACAAGAAATATCGGAATCGCTGCTCACATTGATGCGGGTAAAACTACAACAACTGAGCGTATTCTTTATTATGCTGGTGTAAGTCACAAAATTGGAGAGGTACACGAAGGTGCTGCAACAATGGACTGGATGGCGCAAGAGCAAGAGCGTGGTATTACCATTACTTCTGCTGCTACAACAGTTAATTGGAACTACAGAGGTAGCAAATACCACATTAACATTATCGATACACCTGGACACGTAGATTTTACCGTAGAGGTAAATCGTTCATTACGTGTATTAGATGGTTTAGTGTTCTTGTTTTCAGCAGTTGATGGTGTTGAGCCTCAATCTGAAACTAACTGGCGTTTAGCTAACAACTATAATGTTGCCCGTATTGGTTTCGTTAACAAAATGGACCGTTCTGGAGCAGATTTCTTAAAAGTTGTTAAACAAGTTAAAGATATGTTAGGTAGTAATGCAGTTCCATTGCAATTGCCTATCGGTTCTGAAGATTCATTTAAAGGTGTGGTTGATTTAATCAACAACCGTGGTATCGTTTGGAATGAGCATGATAAAGGTATGACCTTTACTGAAGTGCCAATTCCTGAAGATATGTTAGATGAGGTTGCTGAATGGAGAGAGAAATTACTAGAATCAGTTGCTGATTATGATGAGACTTTGATGGAGAAATTCTTCGAAGATCCAAACTCAATCACTGAGCGTGAAATTTTAGATGCTTTACGTGCAGCTGTTTTAGATGCTAAAATCGTTCCTATGGTTTGTGGTTCATCTTTCAAAAACAAAGGTGTACAAACTATGCTTGATTATGTGATGGAATTATTGCCTTCTCCTATGGATAGCGAAGGTATTACTGGAACCCACCCAGATACAGGTGAGGAAATTACCTTAAAACCTTCTGAAAAAGAGCCTTTTGCAGCTTTAGCATTTAAAATTGCAACCGATCCATTCGTAGGTCGTTTATGTTTTATCCGTGTATATTCAGGTAACCTTGAAGCAGGTTCATACGTTTACAATGCTCGTTCTGAAAACAAAGAACGTATTTCTCGTATCTTCCAAATGCATGCAAACAAGCAAAACCCAATCCCTAACGTAGGTGCTGGTGATATTGCTGCGGTTGTAGGTTTTAAAGATATCAAAACTGGAGATACACTTTGTGAAGAGAAAAACCCAATCATTCTTGAGTCCATGAACTTCCCTGAGCCGGTAATTGGTTTAGCAATTGAGCCTAAAACTCAGGCCGACGTTGATAAATTAGGTATGGCTTTAGGTAAACTAGCTGAAGAAGATCCTACATTTAGAGTGCAAACTGACGAAGAAACTGGTCAAACAGTAATTTCAGGTATGGGTGAGCTTCACTTAGATATTTTAATTGATCGTTTAAAACGTGAATTTAAAGTAGAGGTTAACCAAGGTGCACCACAAGTTGCTTACAAAGAGGCTATTTTTGGTACAACTCAACATCGTGAAACATATAAAAAACAATCTGGTGGTCGTGGTAAATTTGCGGACATCCAAGTTGTTATTTCTCCAATTGATGCTGATTACGAAAAAGGTGGTTTACAGTTTGTGAATGAAATCACAGGTGGTTCAATCCCTCGTGAGTTTATCCCTTCAGTAGAAAAAGGTTTTGCATCAGCAATGGCGAATGGTGTGTTAGCAGGTTACCCACTTCCTGACATGAAAGTTCGTTTAATTGATGGTTCATTCCACGCGGTCGATTCAGATGCATTGTCATTTGAGCTTGCAGCTAGAATGGCATACCGTGAAGCATTACCAAAATGTAAGCCTACATTGATGGAGCCTATCATGAAAATCGAGATCTTAACCCCTGAAGAAAACATGGGTGATGTAATCGGTGACATGAACCGTCGTCGTGGTCAACTTTTAGGAATGGACACGCGTGCTGGGTCTCAAGTAATTAAAGCAACTGTTCCTTTATCAGAAATGTTTGGTTATGTAACTCAGTTACGTACAATCACTTCTGGACGTGCAACTTCAACAATGGAATTTGACCACTATGAAGCAGCACCGAAAAACGTACAAGACGAGGTAATTGCCAAATCAAAAGGTAAAGTTAAGTCGGAAGACTAATAAAAATAAACCGGTCCCTTGTTATTAATAGCTCTAACAAGGGATCATAATTTAAAATAAGATGAGCCAAAGAATTAGAATTAAGTTAAAATCATACGATTACAACTTAGTAGATAAATCTGCTGAGAAAATCGTTAAAACTGTAAAACCTACGGGTGCAGTAGTTAGCGGACCAATTCCGTTGCCAACAGAAAAGAAAATCTTCACTGTTTTGCGTTCACCACACGTAAACAAAAAAGCACGTGAGCAGTTTCAATTATGTGCTTATAAACGTCTATTAGATATTTATAGCTCTAACTCAAAAACAGTTGACGCTTTAATGAAACTTGAATTACCTAGCGGTGTTGAAGTTGAAATCAAAGTTTAATGATGATAACATACAAAAAAGCCTTTCGAATTTCGGAAGGCTTTTTTTGTTTTAGCCCCTTCCTCGTAATTCTTCCACAATATTACGCTCATCTTGTAGTTCGCGTGCCAGTTTGCGCTGCTGCTCATTGCTCTTTACCTTATAAGCCTGGTATTCATTAAAAACATCATCATACAGCTGTGTTCTATGTTTAGCTTCCTGGATGTTTTTCGACGATCGGCCAATCACGGCTAATAGTGAAATGGCCAAAACAGTTATAATCGACCAAACAATCATGTGATAATTGCCTTTAGTGAAAGAAAATCCTAATAAACTAATCTCGTCTGCTTTTACGGTACTATTATTTAAAGCAGCTTCTTTTTCACTTACTTTCGTTTGTAAGCTCCCAACTGTTCTTGTTTGTTCCGCTAATTTAGCCTTCGTATCAGCTAACGCTATCCCTTCTTTACGCAATGTGTCGGTAACACTTTTCCATACCGAAGCCAATCTAGCAGGATTAATTAACTTATAACCATTTACAGTTTTTGAACGAGATAACATAAATTGATATTGTCCATTTAAACTGAAGTCGGTATTTTTTACTGTGTCAATGTTAGCAGATGTTCGAACTCTATACGACCCGCGTGTGCCTAATTTTTTTACTGGTGTTTGATAGTTTTTAACGGAGACTTGTTGCGCATTGGGTGTAATTTGAGCTTGAATAGCTGAAATAAACATTCCAACAATTATAATCGTTGTAAGAAATAACTTTTGTATCATAACAAATAAGGATTGTTGATTAAACAATTATAGTGAAAATATGCCGCTAGAAAAAAATTAGTTCGCCCTTAGTCCCGCCAGCGTGTTGAAATTATCAGAAAAAACATTAAATTTATCGCGTTTACACATTATCTCTTATATGGCTATCAAGAAGGTACTGATAACTGGCGCAAGTCGAGGAATCGGTTTGGCAATAGCGAATAAGCTAGCAAATCAATACGAACTTATTTTACATGCCACAAATGAGCAAAGTTTTACAACGCCTATCCCAAATAGTTCGATTATAAGTGCCGATTTTTCAGATCCAGAGCAAGTAACGGTCTTTTGCAAAAGGTTAAAAAAAGAGCATGGTGATGAACTTTATGCCATCATCAATAATGCGGGTGTTACGCTCGATAATTCTATCATCTTTCAGAGTGAAAAAGATATCGATAAAATGCTCAATGTTAATCTAAAAGCACCGATTATGATTTGCAAAACTGCCATGAAAATCTTTAATGTGAGAAAAAAAGGCGTTATTATCAATGTCGGTTCGGTGATCGGGGAAACTGGCAATGCCTTCCAGTCCATTTATGCCGCTACGAAGGCAGGTTTAGTAGCTTTTTCTAAATCTTTAGCCAAAGAGGCTGCTGCACTAAATGACGAACATGAAATTAGGGTACTCAGTATTGCGCCAGGATTTATTGCAACCGATATGACCAGCAAATTGCCAGAAGTAGAGAAACAGAAGTATTTTAATGCAATTGCAGCAAAAAGATATGGGAAAGTAGAGGAAGTTGCCGAATTGGTTTCTTTTTTGCTCTCAGAACAAAGCGCATATATCAATGGTACGAATATCCATATTAATGGAGGGCTTTTTTAACAGATGAATAAGATAGGCGATACCCTCGTTGGGATGGACCCGGCAGTTGTGATGATACATGGGCCAAGTAAACTTTTGATCGATACCTATCATTGGCATCAACCTGGTGTAGGGGTGGTGGCCAGTTATTCTCCAAATGAGCAAGATGTAAAAGACCATTTTGGCGTTTTTAGAGGCGTAGATATGATTGAAGCATTTGCACAGGCTACCGGTGGATCATGTTCTGCTTTTGCCCAATGTGTGAAGATGGGAATTGATTTTGATGAGCTTAGACGAACATTTATTCCATTATTCTTAAATATAGGGCAAGTTAATTTTCATAACTTCCTTAAGGTAGGGGATGTTATGGTAAGTGTTGGGCAAATAAAGTTTTATAAATTTAGGCAAATGGTATGCGAAGGAAGGGTTTATAAGGTATCGAAAGAACTCGACTTAACAGCTTACTTTAAGGATTATACTAAAGAACAATTTTTGGCTTACGAACTGAGTAATGAGTTTGTGCAAGTCGCTGAATTATTTGAAATAACAGGCAAAGCAGTAAAAAAATAAAATAATTTTAATGGAAAGAACGGAAATATTAGCAGGTTTGGTAGAAATACTTAAAACGGTAAGAATGATAGATCAGGATAAATTAGCCTTTATCACTGAGGATACAGATTTTATTGCGGATCTTAAAACACCATCTACTGAAATGATTAACATCGCTGCCAAAGCAGAACAGAAATTCGATATCGAATTTGACGATGATGATATTGACGACCTTGGTTCGAAGGTGAAAGATATTATTGATTTAATAGTAGCTACAAAAGAAAGAGATTAATGGAAGTCGCCGGGAGAAAAGTTGCCATTGTTGGTATGGGAGGAGCATTCCCAGCTTGTAAGGACATAACCATGTTTGAACAAAATCTTTTCGCTGGAGAAAGTTTAATCAGAACTTGGGAGGAAACCAAAGCTTTTGGCAAAAATATTAGGTCAAATGTTTCAGGTTACATTTCGGAGCAGGAAATGGACCTCGAAGCTATTTATTCAACCCTTATTGAGGGATATCCAGAAACTTACATCGACCACTTAGGGAGAATTCCAGACGCTAATCTTGCAACTGCAGATGTGGGAAGCATTTGGGCAATGTTAGGCTCCCAAGATGCGATAAAAATGGCTGGATGGAATACAGCGGAAGTACACTCTGCACAAACCGGGGTAGTGATGGGCTCCGGGAGCGCTGGTAATACAGTTCTTCGCACTGCTTGGAATAGTTTTTATGAAAAAGGCCAAAAAACAAGATTGGCTGGTTCTCATGCTGTGGATAGATCTATGGTTTACCGTGAAGCGGCAAACGTGTCGTGCCTTATCAAAAATAGAGGTGTTTGTGAAGCCATTGGTTCAGCATGTGCAACTGGTTTAGGCAATATTGGTTATGCTTACAGATTAATTAAGTATGGTATTCAAGATCGCATTTTAGCTGGCGGAATTGAAGCTACTTCTTTAGAATCTTTCATCGGTTTCGATGCGATGCAAGTGCTTAGCAAAGGTTTTAGTCCCGCGGAAAGCTCTAGACCTTTTGATGTTGATAGAAATGGTTTCGTGTGCTCATTTGGATGTGGCATAATTGCGCTCGAAGAATATGAAATGGCTAAGGCAAGAGGAGCGAAAATTCTTGCGGTAATTGATAATTACTTCAATAACTCTGATGGTGATGGAAATATGTTCTTCCCTTCTTTTGCTGGCCAAAAGCGTTTGTGGGAAGGGCTGTTGGCCGGCCATGTCATTAAACCAGAAGTTGTGAAAGTTCACGGAACTTCTACACCAGCTGGCGATGCGATAGAATTACTGAGTGTTGTAGACGTTATGGGAGAAAGTGGATACCATATTTCTGCCCCAAAATCTCAATTAGGCCATATGTTAGGCGCAGCTGGTGCAGTTGAGCTGATCACCGCCGTTTTAATGCTTGAGCAGCAAAAAGTTTTACCTTGCCTTAATTCGAATAATTTTAATCAGGAGTTAGAGCCATTCCAAAACACGCCAGATTGGGACGGCCCCATGAATCCCATCAATCATTATAAACACCTTATTTCGTCGCAGACGGTTGAAAAGGAAATTAATCAAATCGTTTGTTTAAATTATGGTTTTGGTGGTACAAACAGTGCAATGTCAATTTCTAAACACGATTAAGAAATGATAAATAACAAAGATAAAGTTGCAGTAATATTTGGAGTGAGAAACGATCGTTCCATCGCTTATGATATTGCGTTGAAATTGCATCAATCTGGTTGTAAAATTGCAGTGGGCTATGTTGAAGATACCAAGGAAGACGTATTGTACCTGCTCCAACAACTTGGTGTATCAAATCAGTTAGCAGCACCTGTTGACGTGAGGGATGAAGGACAAATTAAAGATTTTCTAACAAAGGTACACAAGGAATTAGGCCCTATAGATTATTTATTGCACGGTGTAGCCTATGGAAGTCAGGCAGTAATCTGCAATACTTTACCTGGCAGCGATGCCCCTGCTCCATCCTATATCGATATTCCTTTTGAAGATCTGATGGATTCTTTTAATATTAGTGCTTATTCACTCTTACGCATCGCTAGAGTTGCTGAACCCTTGTTGGCAGACAACGCATCTATCCTAACTTTAACTTATAATGCTTCCCAACGTGTTATTCCTGGATATGCAGGTATGTCTATCAACAAAGCCGCTTTAGAAAACATGGTGCTTTATCTGGCAGATTATTTCAGGGCTAAAAAAGTAAGAGTAAACGCACTTTCACCCGGACTAGTCATGACAACTTCAGCTGGAGGGATTAATGGGGTAAGAAAAATCAGGAAAATTGGAAAGCTCACAGCACCGCTTGGCAATATTGACTCGGACGATGTAGGCAATGCTGCTTTGTACTATTTCTCCAATCTTTCTACTAAAATAACTGGAAATATCCATTTTGTTGACGGTGGTTTCCATGTGATGGGGGTGTCGATAGATGAATGAGGAATTGCTGAGGTCAATGGAATTGCCTTCGGCTATAAGAAATTTCGCAGTAGGAAATGATTTGGTTTCCGTATCAGCATTTAAAGAAACATTCAATGAACTGTTTGAACAGAAGGTTTATACCGTAAATGAAATTGCCTATTGCAAGTTGTTTGCCGATCCATTGTTGAGATATGCTGCTACTTGGGCGGCAAAAGAAGCAGTTTATAAAGCATTAAAACAAGTCGATCACACTTTGCTGAGCTTTAAAAAGATTGAAATCATTCGGAATAAGATAGGCGGCACGCCAATAGTTAAGGTGCACCATCAACCCAAAAAACCAGTTCAAATTAGTTTATCGATTTCTCATGATGGCGATTACGCATGGGCAATTGCAATCGTGGAGCTATTATAGTTTTTTTATGATTATTAAAGGTAGACCGCTCAACTCATTCTTTTTGAAATTAGCAACTTCGCTGATCACATTCTTTTTGAGACGGAAATTTAATAAGTTGATCATTAAAGATGTAGAGATCAAGCCAGATCATTCTTACCTGCTAATGTGCAATCATTTTAGCTTTCTCGATGGGTTTCTTGCCTTTTATTTGTGTAGGAAAGTTTTTTTTCAAGACAACAAAATGAAGCGGCTCCATATTATGTCTCTAAGGAAACAAATGGAGAACAATAAATGGTTGAAATATTGTGGTGCTTTTTCAATCGATCCACGCAAGCGCTCCATGAAGGAAAGTTTTGAATATGCTGCTGAATTGCTTTCCCAACCGGGCAATCTCTTGCTTTTCTATCCACAAGGCAATTTGGAAAGCAGCCACATTCGAGAAATTCATTTTGAAGACGGGATCAATCAGATTATTCCTCAAATTAAAGGAAAATGCCAATTGATTTGGAGCAGTAACCTAATAGAGTATTTTGAAAGTGTGAAACCCTCCATGTATTTTAATATGCTCGATTGTGGTATGGCTAAAGACTATGATTTTCAATCCATTAAAGGGAGGATAAATTCGCACCATAGGCAAGCCATTGAGCAGCACTTTAGATTTACGAAGGAACATCTTCCGAGTGCATGATAGAAGATTTTATGGAACGGGTATAGAATTTCGACTTTGTCTATAGGCTTTATTTAATTGTTTTTTGTTCCTGTTTGATGAATTAAGTATTTTATCTTTGCGCGATGACGGTATTACTTTTTACCTTAATTGTATTAATTGGCGCTTTTCTGGCAGGCTTACTGGGCTCCTTAACTGGTTTAGGTGGGGGAGTAATCATCATTCCATTATTAACTTTAGGTTTAGGCGTCGACATTCATTATGCAATTGGCGCATCCATTATTTCTGTGATTGCCACCTCATCTGGTTCTGCAGCTGCCTATGTGAAAGAAGGCATCACCAATGTTAGGATAGGGATGTTCTTAGAAATCGCAACTACAATAAGCGCCATAGTAGGGGTGGTTATTGCTACGGCCATCAAGGCGGATTATATCATTGTTATTTTTGGGGTTATTTTATTGTTTTCAGCATTTATGATGCTGAAGAAAAAAGTAGATCATTCAAATAACGAACAGACTAGCATACTAGCTAATTATTTTAAGTTAAATGGAAGTTATCCTACCGAAGGAGGTTTGAAACAATATGCCGTTCACCATGTAGTAGGTGGGTTCGCCATGATGTTTGTAGCCGGAACTTTATCGGGGCTCCTCGGCATAGGCTCGGGAGCGTTAAAAGTGATTGGCATGGATAACATCATGAAAATACCATTTAAAGTTTCGACAACCACTAGTAACTTCATGATAGGTGTTACCGCTGCAGCTAGTGCCTTGGTCTATTTACATAAAGGGCAGATAGATCCCGTTATAGCAATGCCCGTTACCTTAGGGGTAATTTGTGGCGCAACCATAGGTGCCAAAATATTAATTAGAACAAAAACGGATAAACTCAAAATTGTTTTTGCTGTTGTGGTTACTTTTCTGGCTTTACAAATGATTTATAAGGGATTAACTGGAAACGCATGAGCAAGGAGATTAAGCATTATTTAGGGGATAAAGATGTGCAGGTTATTTTGGGCACGTTGTTACGAGTGGGTGTTATCGTTTCTACAAGTATTGTTTTAATCGGGGGAATTATTTTTATGAGTTCCCATACGCAAGCTGTTGTATCTTTTGAGCATTTTAAACCCGAAGAAGCCAAATTCTCGTCGATTGCCGACATCCTTTTTGGGGTAAGAAGTTTTGACGGACTGGCCATCATTCAGTTTGGTGTTTTATTATTAATCTTCACGCCCATTGCTAGAGTCGTATTTTCGATTTTCAGTTTCTTAATGGAAAAGGATTACATGTATGTGCTTATTGGTTTAATAGTACTTTGCGTAATTATTGCCAGTTTGTATCTGGATGTAACCCATTAAACAAGTGTAATTTTTTGCCACTTCCTTCAGAATTTCTACGGATAAGATTCGGAAAGTACTATCCAACGATAGGGAAAGAGCTGCAAATAGTGTTTATATGGGAAGAATAGAACTTTAAGAACCTGCTAAAATTACGTTTTCGGGTATTGTGCTGGTTCATAGAAAAATAAATGCAATTATTTGAAATTATTTTTAGCTAACTATTTGAAAATTAATAATTCTTGCCTATCTTTGCCGTCCCTTAGCAGGGATGTATATCCACCTTGAACGAAGCCCTACTGCTTCGATGGGTGTTAAATTTAAAAAAGAAAATGTCAGGTATTATTGGAAAAAAAGTAGGAATGACCAGCATTTTTGACGCCGACGGAAGGAATATTCCTTGTACGGTGATCGAAGCTGGACCTTGTGTTGTAACACAAGTTAAGACCGAAGAAAAAGATGGTTATGTATCCGTTCAATTAGGATATGATGAGGCCAAAGAGAAAAACACTACACAGCCTTTGAAAGGTCACTTTGCGAAAGCAAGCACAACTCCAAAACGCAAGTTGGTTGAATTTGAGCAGTTTGAAACTTCTGTAAGCTTAGGCGATACAGTAACTGTAAACATTTTTAACGAAGGCGATTTTGTTGATGTGGTTGGTACTTCAAAAGGTAAGGGTTTTCAAGGTGTAGTTAAGCGTCATGGTTTTGGTGGTGTGGGTGGTCAAACTCACGGTCAGCATAACAGATTGCGTGCACCAGGTTCATTAGGTGCTGCGTCTTATCCAGCTCGTGTATTTAAAGGTATGCGTATGGCTGGAAGAACAGGTGGCGACAGGGTAAAAATTCAAAACTTACAAGTGTTGAAAGTTTATGCTGAGCAAAATCTTGTGGTAGTTAGCGGTTCCATTCCAGGAGCTAAAGGTTCTTACGTAATCTTAGATAAGTAAGCAGATGGAAGTTAAAGTAGTAAACATTTCAGGAAAAGAGACAGGTGCCAAGGTGCAGCTTTCTGAGGCGGTATTTGGTATCCAACCAAGTGACCATGCGATTTATTTAGATGTTAAGCAGTATTTGGCTAATCAACGTCAGGGTACGCATAAATCTAAGCAACGTAATGAGATTGCAGGTTCAACCCGTAAATTATACAAACAAAAAGGTACTGGCGGTGCACGTGCCGGAAGCATTAAATCTCCATTGTTCAATGGTGGTGGTCGTGTTTTTGGTCCGCAACCAAGAGATTACAGTTTTAAATTGAATAAGAAATTAAAATCATTAGCACGTAAATCAGCTTTAGCTTATAAAGCAATTGATAACAATGTGGTAGTATTAGAAGATTTTACTTTTGACAACATTAAAACTAAAAACTATCTCAATTTGGTGAATGCATTAAATTTAGCCGGAGAGAAAACATTATTAGTTTTACCTGCACAAAATAATAATATCTATTTATCAAGCAGAAACATTCAGAAAGCTAAAGTTATTACTGCAGCAGATTTAAATACATATGATGTATTAAATGCGGGCAAACTTTTGTTAACTGCAGATTCGCTTAAAACATTGGAGGAGGCATTTGCCAAGTAATATGGAGATTTTACAAAAACCAATATTAACTGAGAAAGCTTCTGCATTAACTGAAAAAGCTAATCGTTTTACTTTTAGAGTAGATCATAGAGCAAATAAGTTGCAGATCAAAGCTGCCATCGAGAAAATGTATGGTGTTAACATCGTAGCATTGAATACAATGGTAGTGGATGGTAAAGCTAAATCAAGAAACACTAAAGGTGGTTTAGTGTCGGGACGTAGTCCGAAATACAAAAAAGCTATTGTTACCTTGAAAGATGGTGAAACAATAGATTATTACGCAAATATTTAATACGAATATATTTATAACTATGGGCTTAAGAAAATTTAAACCAGTCACTCCGGGAACCCGTTTTAGGGTAGGCGCAAGCTTTTCGGAGATTACAGCAACCAAGCCCGAAAAATCATTGGTTGTATCTTCTAAGAAATCGGGAGGTCGTAACAATACAGGAAAGATGACAATGCGCTACATGGGCGGTGGTCACAAAAAATCTTATCGTTTAATTGATTTTAAACGTGATAAGTTTGATATTCCTGCAACAGTAGCTACTGTTGAATACGATCCAAACCGTACTGCACGTATTGCATTATTGCATTACGCTGATGGTGAGAAGCGCTACATTATTGCACCTGAAGGGCTGCAAGTAGGACAAACTGTGCTTTCGGGTGACAAAGCTACTCCAGAAGTAGGAAACACTTTAACGTTGGCAAACATCCCTTTGGGATCTATTGTACACAATTTGGAAATTCATCCTGGTAAAGGTGCTCAATTGGCACGTAGTGCAGGTGCTTATGCACAGCTTGCAGCTAGAGATGGTAAATATGCAACCATAAAAATGCCATCAGGTGAGGTAAGATCTATCTTAATTACTTGTTTAGCAACAATTGGTGCAGTATCTAACTCGGATCACGCGAATGAAGTATTAGGTAAAGCAGGCCGTAGCCGTTGGTTAGGTCGTCGTCCTAGAACTCGTCCAGTAGCGATGAACCCTGTGGATCACCCAATGGGTGGTGGTGAAGGTCGCTCTTCAGGAGGTCAGCCTCGTTCAAGAAACGGAGTTTACTCGAAAGGCTTCAAAACCCGCTCACTTAAAAAATACTCAAATCGTTTCATCATAGAGAAAAGGAAGAAATAATGGCTCGTTCGATAAAAAAAGGACCTTATATTGACCATAACGTAGAGAAGAAAGTAGTCTCTATGAATGATTCAGGCAAGAAGTCTGTGATCAAAACTTGGTCTCGTAGATCAATGATATCACCAGATTTTGTTGGTCATACATTTGCAGTACATAACGGTAATAAATTTATTCCGGTATACGTAACAGAAAACATGGTTGGTCACAAGCTGGGAGAGTTTGCTCCAACCAGAACATTTAGGGGTCACTCTGATAAGAAAAAATAATTAAGAGATGGAAGCATTAGCGAAATTAAACAATTGTCCAACCTCACCACGTAAAATGCGTTTGGTTGTAGATCTAATCAGAGGTGAGCGTGTTGAGAAAGCATTAAGCATTTTGAAATTTACCAATAAAGAAGCAGCAATTAGAGTTGAGAAACTTTTGTTATCTGCAATTAAAAATTGGGAAGCTAAAAATGAAGGTTCTCGCCCTGAGGAAAACCAATTATACGTGAAAACGATAATGGTAGGCGGTGGTCGTCAGCTGAAAAGACTTAGACCAGCACCACAAGGTCGTGGTTACAGAATACGTAAGCGTTCAAACCATGTAACCTTGGTAGTAGATAGTAAAAACGTTGAAACAAAAACTAATTAACAGAAATGGGACAAAAAGCACATCCAATAGGTAACAGATTAGGAATCATCAGAGGATGGGATTCTAATTGGTTCGGAGGCAACAACTATGCTGATAAATTAGTTGAAGACGAAAAAATAAGAAAATACCTTTCAGCTCGTATTGCAAAAGGTGGAGTAGCGAAAGTAGTAATTGAGCGTACGTTAAAACGTATTACAGTAACTATCCATACAGCTCGTCCAGGTATTGTAATCGGTAAAGCTGGTCAAGAGGTGGATAAAATCAAAGAAGAGTTAAAGAAATTGACTAAGAAGGAAATTCAAATTAACATCTTTGAGATTAAACGTCCTGAACTTGATGCACAATTAGTGGCGGAAGGTGTTGCAAAACAACTAGAGGCTAGGATCTCTTTCCGTAGAGCGATGAAATCTACTATCGCATCAACTATGCGTATGGGTGCAGAAGGTATCAAGATAATGACTTCAGGTCGTTTAGGTGGTGCTGAGATGGCTCGTAACGAACAGTATAAAGAAGGAAGAATTCCTTTGCATACTTTCCGTGCAGATATTGACTATGCATTAGCAGAAGCTTTAACTACTTATGGTAAAATAGGTGTTAAAGTATGGATCTGTAAAGGTGAAGTTTACGGTAAACGTGATCTTTCTCCAAACATCGGTGCTGCGAGCAATGCTCCAGGTAAAGGTGGCGACAGACCTCAAGGTGCTTTTGGTGGCCGTGATGGCGGTAGAGATAACAGAGGCGGTGGAGACAGAAGGAATGACAAACGCCCAGGTGGTGGTCGTCCGGGTCAAGGCGGCGCTGGAAGAGATAATAAAGGTGGTGGTGCCAATAGAGGTCCACGCAAATAGTTAACAGATCGTTTAACGATAATATTAAAATAAAATGTTACAGCCAAAAAGAACGAAGTTCAGAAAGATGCAAAAGGGCAGAATGAAAGGTTTAGCAACTCGTGGTGCTGAATTATCATTCGGTTCTTTCGGGATTAAATCTTTAGAGGCAACTTGGATTACAAGTCGCCAGATAGAGGCAGCCCGTATTGCGGTAACTCGTTTCATGAAACGTGAAGGTCAAGTTTGGATTAGAATTTTCCCGGATAAACCGGTAACTAAAAAACCAGCTGAGGTACGTATGGGTAAAGGTAAAGGTGCTCCAGAATATTGGGTAGCTGTTGTTAGACCCGGACGTATTATTTTTGAAGCAGAAGGTGTTCCTTTAGAAATTGCTAAAGAAGCATTAAGATTAGCCGCTCAGAAATTACCAATTCAAACAAAATTTGTAGTACGTAGAGATTACGTAGAAGCATAAAAAAGTTTAGGGATCAATGTTGTAAATGACTTGTTGTTACAACCGCTAGACCCGAACATAAAAATTAATAAAATGAAGAACTCAGAAATCATAGGGCTTTCAAAAGAAGAACTAGTAGCTAAGATTGCAGAAGAAAAAGAAAACTTGGTAAAGTTAAAATTTGCACACACAATTTCGGCTATAGAAAATCCTACCCGTATCACTAAGGTAAGAAAAGACATTGCCCGATTAACTACTGAATTGACTAAGCTGAAAGCGCAGTCTGCAACTGAAACTAAATAACTTTAGAGTCGAAATGGAAAGACAATTAAGAAAAACAAGAACCGGGTTGGTGGTAAGCAACAAAATGGATAAGTCTGTTGTTGTGGCGGTTGAGCGTAAAGTGAAACACCCGATTTATGGTAAGTTTGTTAAGAAAACTACCAAATTTATGGCTCACGACGAGAAAAATGAGTGCGGTATCGGTGATACGGTATTGATACAAGAAACCCGTCCGCTGAGTAAAAACAAGAACTGGAGATTGGTACAAATTTTAGAAAGAGCTAAATAAGATGGTACAACAGGAATCACGATTAAACGTAGCCGACAATAGCGGCGCAAAACAAGTATTGGTTATCCGTGTACTTGGCGGGACTGGCAAAAGATATGCTTCTATAGGTGACAAAATTGTTGTTACTGTAAAAAGCGCTTTGCCATCTGGTAACATTAAAAAAGGAACAGTTTCTAAAGCAGTTGTAGTAAGAACTAAAAAAGAAATCAGACGTAAGGATGGTTCTTATATTCGTTTTGACGACAATGCAGCTGTATTGTTAAATGCACAGGACGAACCACGTGGTACACGTATTTTTGGCCCGGTAGCGAGAGAACTGCGTGAAAAACAATTCATGAAAATTGTATCATTAGCACCGGAGGTATTATAATATGAAAAATAAAGTAACACAAGCCAAAGTAAAGATCCGTAAAGGAGATTTAGTAAAGGTGATCGCTGGCGATTCAAAAGGCCAACAAGGTAAAGTACAGGAAGTAATTGTTGCTAAAAACAGAATTATTGTAGAAGGTATTAACCTTGTGTCAAAACATACAAAACCAAATGCTGCTACACCAAATGGTGGTATTATTAAAAAAGAGGCTGCTCTTCATATTTCTAACGTACAGTTAGTTGATCCTAAAACAGGTAAAACTACCCGTGTTGGCCGTAAATTAAACGCTGACGGAAAATTAGTTAGAGTTGCTAAAATATCAGGGGAGGAGATCAAATAATGGCATACGTACCAAGATTAAAAAGTAAATATAAAGAGGAAATTGTAACTGCTCTTAAAGATAAGTTCAATTACAAAAGCGTAATGCAGGTTCCTAAATTAGAGAAAATTGCCATTAACCAAGGTGTTGGCCGTTATTCTGTAACAGATAAAAAAGTTATGGATAGCTCTATTCTAGAAATGTCGACCATTGCTGGTCAGCAAGCTGTAGGTGCTAAATCTAAAAAAGATATCTCAAACTTTAAATTACGTAAAGGTATGCCGGTAGGTGTACGTGTAACTTTACGCGATAATAACATGTATGAGTTTTTAGATCGATTAATTTCCGTAGCTTTGCCACGTATTAGAGATTTCAAAGGAATCAATGATAAAGGTTTCGATGGAAAAGGTAATTATACTTTAGGTATTACTGAGCAAATTATCTTCCCGGAGATTAACATTGATAAAATCAACAAGATTTTAGGTATGGATATTACTTTTGTAACGTCTGCTACCAATGATGTTGAAGCATTGGAACTTTTAAAACAATTTGGATTACCATTTAAAAATCAAAAAACAGAGCAATAATGGCAAAAGAAGGTGTAAAAGCTCGCGAAATTAAGCGCCAAAAATTGGTTGCTAAATATGCAGATAAGCGTGCGGAATTAAAAGCTGCAGGCGATTACGAAGGATTAGATAAGTTACCAAAAAACTCATCTGCTGTACGTTTACACAACCGTTGTAAATTAACTGGCCGTCCTCGTGGATATATGCGTACTTTCGGTATCTCTAGGGTTACTTTCCGTGAGATGGCTTTAGAAGGCAAAATACCAGGAGTGAGAAAAGCTTCTTGGTAGTAAAATAGTATTTAGTACTTAGTATATAGTAGTTAGATTTAATTATCTAAGTACTATATACTATTGTCTTTATACTCCAAAAGAGAATTTTAACCGATAGCAGGTCTAAATGCCGGGTGGCATTGCTGAAACCACTATCACAAATCAATAATAATGAATACAGATCCAATAGCAGATTATCTTACAAGAGTAAGAAATGCCATTAAGGCAAATCACAGAATTGTAGAGATCCCTGCTTCTAACCTAAAAAAGGAAATTACGAAAGTACTTTTTGACAAAGGTTACATTGCAAACTACAAGTTTGAAGACACAACCGTTCAAGGTGTGATTAAAATTGCGTTAAAATATAATGCAATTACTAAAATCTCGGCTATCCGTACGTTAACACGTATCAGCAAACCAGGTTTAAGACAATATGCTGGTGTAGATAATATGCCAAGAGTATTAAATGGTTTAGGTATCGCAATCTTATCTACTTCTAAAGGTGTAATGACCGATAAGGAAGCAGCCAAATTAAACATTGGCGGTGAGGTATTGTGTCACGTTTATTAATTAAAGGAGGATAGCACAATGTCAAGAATAGGAAAAAACCCGATTAATGTACCTGCAGGAGTAACAATTACGGTATCTAAAGATAACGTAGTAACTGTAAAAGGTCCTAAAGGAGAATTAACTCAAGCGGTAGATACAGATATCATCATCGATCAGGAAGATGGTATATTAACCGTGAAACGTCCGTCAGAACAAAAAAGACATAAAGCCTTACACGGTTTATATCGTTCTTTAATCAATAATATGGTTGTTGGTGTTACAGATGGTTTTAAAATCGAACAAGAATTAGTAGGTGTGGGTTACCGTGCTACTAACCAAGGTAATACTTTGGATCTAGTTTTAGGTTATTCTCACCACTATGTATTCCAATTGCCGGAAGAAATTAAAGTAACCACCACATCAGAAAAAGGTCAAACTCCTAAAATCATTTTAGAAAGTATTGACAAGCAATTGATTGGCCAGGTAGCAGCGAAAATCCGCTCGTTACGTGCACCAGAGCCTTACAAAGGTAAAGGTATCAAGTTTGTTGGTGAAGTGTTAAGAAGAAAAGCAGGTAAATCAGCTTCTAAAAAATAATCAAAATGGCAGGAAAAAAATTATCTCGTAGAGATCGTATAAAAAAAGGTATCAGAAAAAGACTTACAGGTTCTGAAAGCCGTCCACGTTTATCAGTTTATAGAAGCAATAAAGGTATTTATGCTCAAATCATTAACGATGTAACTGGTAGTACAATAGTTTCAGCATCATCTTTATCTAAAGATTTTACTGGTAAAGGAAACAAATCGGAGCAGTCTGTTGCAGTAGGTAAATTAGTTGCCGAGAAAGCAATTGCAGCTGGTGTAAAAGAAGTTGTTTTCGATAGAAATGGTTATTTATACCATGGTCGTGTTAAATCGTTGGCAGAAGGTGCTCGCGAAGCTGGTTTAGTATTTTAATCTAAGAAATAGGATAAGATGTCAACTATCAATATAAAAAGAGTTAAGACTAGCGAAATCGAATTGAAAGATCGATTGGTTAGCATACAACGTGTTGCCAAAGTAACCAAAGGAGGTCGTACTTTCAGCTTTTCAGCTATCGTAGTTGTAGGTGATGAGAACGGAGTTGTTGGTTATGGTTTAGGTAAAGCGAAAGAGGTTACAGAAGCGATTGCTAAAGGAATTGATGATGCAAAAAAGAACTTAGTAAAAGTTCCAATTTTACATGGTACGGTTCCTCATGAGCAAATCGGTAAATTTTCTGGAGGTTTCGTTCTAATTAAGCCTGCAGCTGTAGGTACCGGTGTAATTGCTGGTGGTGCAATGCGTGCTGTATTAGAGAGTGCTGGTATTCATAACGTATTAGCAAAATCAAAAGGTTCATCAAATCCACACAACGTGGTAAAAGCAACAGTAGATGCTTTAACTAAAATGCGTGATGCTTATACAGTAGCTCAGCACCGTGGTGTAGATTTAAATAAAGTTTTTAACGGATAATATCATGGCTAAAATAAAAATAACCCAAATTAAAAGCATTATCGATAGAAGCGAACGCCAAAAGAGAACAATGAAAGCTTTAGGTTTAACAAAAATGAACCAAAGTGTAGAAGTTGAGGCTAACGCTGCCATTATTGGGATGGTTAGAAAAGTTAATCACTTAGTAGCGATTGAAGCTATATAAATTTTAAGAATCTGTTCCGACAAAATCGGAACAGGTTTATTTATTTACCGTTGTCCCTGATTAGTGAAAGCGAAGGGGCAGCACAACAAGTTTAAAAATGAACTTAAGTAATTTAAAACCTGCAAAAGGGTCTGTTAAAAAGGTTAAAAGAATTGGACGTGGTCAAGGTTCTGGTCGTGGTGGAACATCTACCCGTGGTCATAAAGGAGCAGGTTCACGTTCTGGTCACTCAACTAAAATTGGTTTTGAAGGTGGTCAGATGCCATTACAACGTCGTGTGCCTAAAGTAGGTTTCAAACCTATTAACCGTACTGAATATGTTGGTGTAAACTTAGATGTTCTTCAGAATTTAGCGGAGAAGTTTAATTTAACCAGCATCGACTTTGCTGCTATACAAGAGCATGGTTTAGCTTCTAAAAATGACTTGGTAAAAATCTTGGGTCGTGGCGAAGTTAAAGCTAAATTAGAAGTTACAGCTCACGCTTTTTCTGCAACTGCACAGAAAGCTATCGAAGCTGCTGGAGGCTCAATCGTAAAATTGTAATTAATGAAGAAGCTATTTACTACTTTAAGTAATATTTGGAAAATTCAAGAATTGAAAGAACGTATTTTATTTACGTTAATGATTCTTGTAATTTACAGGTTCGTTTGTCAAGTGGTTCTACCAGGTGTAGATCCAGCTCAGTTAGTTAATACTGAAAAGAGCGGCATTTTAGGTTTATTAGATATGTTTGCAGGGGGTGCTTTCTCAAAAGTATCTATTCTTGCGTTAGGTGTGATGCCTTATATCTCTGCCTCAATTGTTGTTCAATTATTAGGTATTGCTGTACCTTCTTTCCAAAAAATGCAAAAAGAAGGAGAGAGTGGCAGAAAAAAATTAACTCAAATTACGCGTTATCTAACTGTAGCTATTACAGCGGTACAAGCAATTGGTTATGTTAAAACTCAGGTTCCTGAAGCAGCTATATTAATTGATCACACTATGTTTTATGTGTTATCAGGATTTGTATTAACTGCAGGTACTTTATTTGTAATGTGGCTAGGTGAAAAAATCACTGATAAGGGAATTGGAAATGGTACTTCAATCATCATCATGGTTGGTATTATCGCTCGTTTACCTATCGCTTTAAAGCAAGAAATTGAATCAAGATTTACTGGTAATTCAGGAGGATTGATTATGCTTGTTTTAGAGATCGTTGCTTTATTTGCTGTAGTAATGTTCACTATTCTAATTGTACAAGGAGTGCGCAAAGTGCCTGTACAATATGCGAAACGCATTGTAGGGAACAAACAAGTTGGTGGAGTAAGACAGTATATTCCATTAAAAGTGAATGCAGCTGGTGTTATGCCAATCATTTTTGCCCAGGCTTTAATGTTTATTCCAAATGCCTTAATTGGCGTGTTTCCTAAATTACAGGATAGTTGGTTACACCAATATAGTGATATCACTTCTGTTACTTACAGTTTAACATTTGCATTTTTAATTATTGCGTTTACGTTTTTCTATACCGCGATCACTGTTAATCCAACGCAAATGTCTGATGATATGAAGAAAAATGGAGGTTTTATTCCGGGTATTAAGCCAGGTTTAGCTACTTCAACTTTCATTGACGATGTGATTTCTAAGATTACTTTCCCAGGATCGTTGTTCTTGGCAATTATTGCGATCTTGCCTTCATTAGCTGTAAAATTTGGTATTCAACAAGAATTTGCACAATTTTTTGGTGGTACTTCATTATTAATTTTAGTGGGTGTAGTATTAGATACTTTACAGCAAATCGAAAGTTATCTATTAATGCGTCATTATGATGGTTTAATGAAAACAGGAAGAGTTACCGGACGCACAGGAATTCCTGCTGCTGGTGGAAGTACTGCAGCATTATAATTAGCTAATTAACAAATTGGCTAATTAGCTAATTATCGATATGTCGAAAATTTATTATAAATCTCTGGAAGAGATCGAATTAATAAGAGAAAGTTCTTTACTTGTTTCTAAAACCCTGGCCGAAGTGGCTAAGATCATTAAGCCAGGGGTTACTACACTTTCGTTAGATAAGATGGCTTTTGAATTTATAAAAGATCACGGTGCAATACCAGCTTTTTTAAATTACGGTGGATTTCCTAATTCACTTTGCATCTCTCCTAATGAGCAAGTAGTACATGGTTTCCCAAATGATCACGTGATTAAAGAGGGAGATTTAATTTCTGTAGACTGTGGGGTAATCAAAAATAATTACTTTGGAGATTCAGCTTATACTTTTTCTATTGGAGAAGTAGATGCCGAGAAGCAGAAATTGTGTAAAGTAACACAAGAGTGTTTGAAACTTGCTATTGAGAAAGCAGTAGTGGGGATGAGGATAGGTGACATTGCTTTTGCAGTGCAACATCATGCGGAGACGAATGGTTTTGGTGTAGTAAGAGAACTAGTGGGACATGGTGTTGGTGTTAAGTTACATGAGAAACCCGAAGTGCCAAATTATGGTAAGCGGGGGAGTGGAATTAAGTTAGAAGAGGGGATGGTTATCGCAATTGAGCCAATGATTAACGCTGGTAAAGCTGGTGTGAAGTTTTGGTCTGATGGGTGGACTGTTACTACCATCGATAACAAGCCATCCGCTCATTTTGAACATACGGTTGCTGTAAAGAAGGGGAAAGCAGATGTTTTATCAACATTTTCGCTTATTGAAGAAGTTTTACAAGAAAAAAAGTAAAAAAGTAAAAATTTTTATTTAATTTTGCAACCCTGTTTAATAGCAGCTAATTAAGTAAAAATCAAGATAATATGGCTAAACAAGCCTCAATTGAACAAGACGGAGTAATAAGAGAAGCATTATCGAATGCCATGTTTCGGGTTGAACTAGAGAATGGCCATGAGATTATTGCTCATATTTCAGGAAAAATGAGGATGCACTACATCAAGATTTTACCTGGGGATAAAGTTAAACTAGAGATGTCGCCTTACGATTTATCAAAGGGTAGGATCACTTATAGATATAAATAAATATTATAATGAAAGTTAGGTCATCAATTAAAAAACGTAGCGCTGATTGTAAGATTATTCGCCGTAAAGGAAAACTTTACGTAATAAACAAGAAAAATCCTAAATACAAACAACGTCAGGGGTAATTAAAACATTGGAACGAATTCGTACAACGGTGGCCCGCCGTTCGGTCGTTCATTTTAAAGCAACATATAAATATGGCAAGGATTTCAGGTATAGATTTACCAAGAAATAAAAGAGGTGAAATCGGACTAACTTATATCTTCGGAATAGGTAGACAAACCGCTCAGAACATTTTAACTGAAGCAGGGATAGATTTCAACAAAAAAGTACAAGATTGGTCAGACGATGAATTGTCGGCTATCCGTACAATCATTAACGACAACATTAAGGTTGAAGGTGCATTACGTTCAGAAGTTCAATTGAACATCAAACGTTTAATGGATATTGGTTGTTACCGTGGCTTGCGTCATAGAAAGGGATTACCTGTTCGTGGTCAACGTACTAAAAACAATTCTCGTACCCGTAAAGGAAAGAGAAAAACAGTTGCTAACAAGAAAAAGGCTACTAAGTAGTCATAAATGATAAACCTGTAGTAGTAGTACTACGGTTTGGAACAAAATCAATTAAAATAGTTAATGGGTCCGGATTATTAGTTAATCCAGTAATTCACTAACTTATAATTAAAGCAAAAAATGGCTAAGAGTAAAAAAGTTACCAAGAAGCGTATTGTTGTTGTTGAGTCTGTAGGTCAGGCGCACATTAATGCTACGTTCAACAACATCATTGTTACTTTAACAAACAACAATGGTCAAACTATTTCATGGTCTTCAGCAGGTAAAATGGGATTTAAGGGTTCTAAAAAGAACACTCCATATGCTGCAGGACAAGCTGCATCTGACTGTGGTAAAGTGGCGTTTGACTTAGGTTTACGTAAAGTAGAGGTTTTTGTTAAAGGTCCAGGTTCAGGCCGTGAGTCTGCAATCAGAACTTTGCAAGTGGCAGGTATTGAAGTAACATCTATTAAAGATATTACCCCACTTCCTCACAATGGATGTCGCCCTCCTAAGAAAAGAAGAGTATAATTAATTAATTTTTAAAGCTAAGAGTCTCCCGATTTCAGTTGGGATGATACTTTAAAATCACAAACAATGGCAAGATATACCGGACCAAAGTCCAAAATTGCGCGTAAGTTCAGAGAGCCTATTTTTGGCCCTGACAAAGTATTAGACAGAAAAAACTATCCTCCTGGCCAACATGGCGCTTCAAAAAGAAGAGGAAAACAATCTGAGTACGCAGTACAGTTAATGGAGAAGCAAAAAGTAAAATACACTTATGGTGTATTAGAAAAACAATTCCGTAACTTATTTACCAAAGCGTCAGCACGTGAAGGTATTACTGGTGATAATTTATTACAATTATTAGAAGCACGCTTAGATAATACAGTATATAGATTAGGTATTGCTCCAACCCGTTCAGGTGCACGTCAATTGGTTAGCCATAAGCACGTAACTGTTAATGGTGAGGTTGTAAACATTCCATCATATCAATTAAGAGCTGGTGATGTAGTTGCAGTTCGTGAGAAATCTAAAACATTAGAAGCAATTACAAATTCTGTAGCAGGAAGAATGATCAATAAATTCAATTGGTTAGATTGGAATGCTAGCGAGTTATCAGGTAAGTTTTTAACTTATCCTAACCGTGATGAGATTCCAGAAAACATTAAAGAGAACTTAATCGTCGAGTTATACTCGAAGTAATCAATAAGGTTAAAGCCCTCGTGGCTTTAACTTTTTTACGTTACACAACATTAATAACGATCTAAAAACATTATAAATGGCAATTTTAGCATTTCAGAAACCCGATAAGGTAATCATGCAGAAATCAACAGATTTCGATGGTCAATTTGAATTTCGTCCTTTAGAGCCCGGTTTCGGTGTAACAATTGGTAACGCCCTAAGAAGAATTTTACTTTCTTCCTTAGAAGGTTTTGCTATCACAAGTATTCGTTTTTCAGGCGTTTCTCACGAATTTTCTACCATGAAAGGTGTTGTAGAAGATTTAACAGAAATCATCTTAAACTTAAAGCAAGTACGTTTTAAGAAAGTTGGTGATTCTGGAGATTCAGAGAAAGTATTTATCATTGTAAACGGTCAGGATCAGTTCCTTGCTGGCGACATTACTAAGTTCTCTAACAACTTCGAGGTTTTAAACCCTGATTTTGTAATTTGTAACATGGAGAAATCAGTTACTTTAGAGGTAGAATTGACCATTAATAAAGGACGTGGTTATGTACCTGCAGAAGAGAATAAAATTACTGATACTGTAGTTGGTGTAATCGCAATCGATTCGATTTTTACCCCAATGAAAAATGTAAAATACACGATTGAAAACTATCGTGTTGAACAAAAAACAGATTACGAGAAATTAATTCTAGATATTTCTACTGACGGATCTATCCATCCAGAAGAAGCATTGAAAGAGGCAGCTAAAATTTTAATCCAGCACTTTATGTTGTTCTCTGATGAGAACTTGGTATTAGAATCTCAAGCTAAAGAAGAAACTAAAGAAGTAGATGAGGAAATTTTACATATGCGTAAAATTCTTAAAACGGAATTAGTTGATTTAGATCTTTCTGTACGTGCATTAAACTGCTTAAAAGCAGCTGATATCCGTACTTTAGCTGATTTAGTTTCTTATGATGTTGCTGATATGTTAAAATTCAGAAACTTCGGTAAGAAATCTTTAACTGAAATTCAAGAACTAGTGAAATCTAAGCAATTATCGTTTGGAATGAACTTGTCTAAATTTAAGTTAGACGAAGAATAATATTATTTAAATATTCACTGTGTATAATTCCCTCAGATTAAGTTCAAAGAGACGGTATACACTTTACAAAACAAAAAATGAGACACGGTAAAAAACACAACCATTTAGGTAGAACAACATCACACAGAAAGGCGATGTTGGCTAACATGGCTTCCTCACTAATCAAGCACAAGAGAATTTCAACTACTTTAGCTAAAGCAAAAGCTTTACGCGTGTACGTTGAGCCAATTATTACAAAATCAAAAACAGATACTACACACTCTCGTCGTATTGTATTCTCTTATTTGCAAGATAAAGAAACAGTTACTGAATTGTTTCGTGATGTAGCTGCAAAAGTTGCTAACCGTCCAGGTGGTTATACACGTATTATCAAATTGAACAATCGTTTAGGTGATAATGCTGAAATGGCTTTAATTGAATTAGTTGATTACAACGAAGTTTATGGTCAGGATACTGCTGCTGCAGAAAAGAAAACTACACGTAGAGGTAGAAGCAAAGCTAAAAAAACTGATGCTTCTGCTGCTCCAAAAGCTGAAGCTGTAGTAGTGGAAGATGAAGCTACACCAGCTGTAGAAACCGTTGAAGAAACTCCTGCAACTGAGGAAGCTACTCCAGAAGCACCGGCTACTGAAGAAGAAGCTCCAAAAGCATAAATGTCCTGAAAAGACATAAAAAAACCTCTAGCATGTGTTAGAGGTTTTTTTTATGTCTTAGATTTTTACACCATCCATACCGTATTGCTTTAACACGTCTGCTGGTACACCTTCCCATTGATTGGGTAAATTTCCTACATAACCAATATCCTTAACGCCAATCTCGGTAGTATAGAAGCCGGAGGCAGTTAAATTCCTCATCCTACTAAAGAATGCTACACCAGCCTGCATTTCGGGTTTTGCTTTTTTAGGATAGGCAATTTCATCAATGATAGAAATCTGTGCTGTTGGAGAAGCTTCGATAAAAGCTTTTTGATAACGATTGAAGCAATGAAGATCCAACCATTTTAAACCGCCTCGCATAGGAACTTGATGTTCTGGCATGTCTTTTACAATAAACTCAATAAATTCAGGCACTTTTGCATCGGACGCACTTCCTGATACATCATCTTTAGGAATGATAATGTCTGCCAAGACAGTTATGGTGGCCATTTCATGTTTTGTGAAGAATGTCTCAGCCTTCAGCTTTTTCTCTCTGTCTATCTCCCATTGCTCACGACCAGCCTCATCTCCAGTTGCAGCAACCTCTTCTTTTTCTCCAGACGACTTACAAGCAGCTACTAGAACTGTTGTACTTAATGCGGTTAGGCCTATGGCCTTTAAGGAATCACGTCTATTCATGTTAAATATTTTGTTTTTTCTTTTCTGATAAAATGTATTCTGCAGTTCTCATTGCTAAGGCCAAGATTGTCCAGGTAGCATTTTTGTCGCCCTGTTGTACGAATGGACCAGCATCAACCACAAATAAGTTTTTACATTCATGAGCTTGGCAGTATTTATTGAGTGCCGATTTAGTTGGGTTATCGCCCATGCGAATGGTACCTACCTCATGAATGATCTTTCCTGGTGCTTCTAATCCATAATTCGTTTCGGGGCCATGAATTTTTGAAGTCACAATTCCGCCCATCTCCTTCATAATAGATTGAAAGGTTTCTTGCATATGTTTAGCCTGAAGAATTTCTTCCTTTGCCCAGTTATAGTGAAATCTTAGTACGGGAATTCCATATTTGTCGACCACATTCGGATCTATTTCACAATAATTATCTTCACGGGCAATTGCAGTACCCCGGCCTGCCATACCAACTCCCGTTCCATAAAAACGGCGCTGATCCTCTTTAAAGGCTAATCCATAACCTCCCTCATCTTTCATTTTTCCATTTTTATCAGGAACCATGCCAGTCATAGTTGAAACCCCTCCTCCAAATCCATAAGATGGCATTCCCATTCCCCCGCCATATTCGATGTGGTATCCACGAGGGAAATCTAAATTCTTATTATCCAGCCACCAAGGGGAGTAGATATGAATGCTGCCCAATCCGTCTTCATTGTATCTTTTTCGATCCATTAATTGTGGTAGAAAACCATAAACGCTTGCTCCAGTTGAATCATGGAGGTACTTACCCACAACACCGCTGTTATTTGCTAGGCCATTTGGATGTGCAGATGATTTTGAATTTAAGAGAATTCTGGCAGACTCACAGGCACTCGCCCCTAGAATTACCAATTTTGCGTTAACCTGGTACTCCTGTAAATCTTTTCTATTGACATAAGAAACACCTTTTGCAGTGCCATCAGCGTTTGTGATAACTTCTCTGACCATTGCGTCCGTTATAACAGTTAAATTACCCGTACTGACAGCAGGAATTACTAAACACGAAGATGCAGAAAAATCGCCGTAGACTTTACAGCCTCTTCCACACTGACCGCAATAGAAGCAAGGTGCGCGATCGTTATTTCCTTTAATGGCCTCTGTCATAACCGCACCTCTACCTGCAATTACTTTTACACCAGCCTTTTCTGCTCCTTTTTTAATGAAAAGCTCGTTTAACCTAGGCTTTGGTGGTTTCATAAAGATGCCATCGGGTTCATTTTTTAGTCCCTCAACCGTACCATAAATTCCGATCATTCGGTCTACCTTATCATAAAATGGTTTAACATCATCGTAAGTAATTGGCCAGTCATCCGTTAATCCATCTGTAGGTTTAAAATCTTCAGGTCCCATTCTGAGAGAGATTCGCCCCCAGTGATTGGTACGGCCACCCAACATTCGGGATCTGAACCAATCGAACTCAGTTTTGTTTTTTTTGGTATAGGGTTCTCCCTCAAGTTGCCATCCACCGTATGAAGCATCAAAATCTCCGAATGGACGAGTTGTACCTGCGCCCCTGCGGGGTGATTCCCATGGCCATTTCAATTGGTGAGAATCAAGCCTGGGATCGAAATATTGCCCAGCTTCGAGCATCAATACTTTTTGCCCTGCATTTGCCAATACATAGGCTGCCATACCCCCACCTGCTCCAGACCCTACAACTATAGCATCATAAACGGTAGATGATTTTTTTATTTGAAAATCGCTCATTATAAATGGTTAGAATTTAAAGAATATCCTAATTTAAAGCTTAATTTTGGAAAATGGAAACGTTCAGGCGAAATGTAGTTAGAATGTTAGCTAAATCGATTTATATATATGAGTAGCAACGATGTTTTACTGAAATTTGCAGGCCTTTTAAGGGAAAGTATCGCAAATAATAATTTTATAAAATTATCGCTTGGTAATTACCATGGCAATGATGAAGCGCTTAAAAATCTGTACATACGAAAAGTTAAGATTAAGCGGGCTGATATGTTGTCGTTTAATTACAGATATAAAACGAGAGATATTTTTAAAAATTTTGCGGTCGACACGGGTGTAGCTAAAGTGATTCAATACGTAAGTAACGATTTTAAAGTAGGTACTCTGTTTACAACAGACGAAGAGACGGTAATCGAGCATCATCAAAAGAAGGGAATCTTGATTCGCTCCAAGAAGAATGTACAAGCTATACAAGTTTCGACTGCGCACGATAAGGAAAAGAAACGCATGATTAAACCCGCTGGAAATACCTATTTACATTCCCTAAAAATAACAGATGCGGATGGAAATGTATTTAAGAATGCGCAGGATAAATACAAGCAAATCAATCAATATATTGAAATATTGAGCTCGTTGATTAAGGAATTGCCAACAGGAACGATCAAAAACGTTGTTGATATGGGATCTGGGAAAGGATACTTAACTTTTGCTTTATATGATTATTTACATCAGCAATTAGCACTTAAAGCCCAAGTTACAGGCGTTGAGTATAGAGGTGACCTCGTAAATTTATGTAATGATATAGCTCGGCAAGCTGATTTTGAGCAACTGAAATTCGTAGAAGGAACCATTGAAGCGTATGAAGTAAGCAAGATTAATTTGCTAATTGCACTGCACGCTTGTGATACGGCTACAGATGATGCAATTTATAAAGGCATTCAAGCAGGTGCTGAACTAATTGTTGTTGCACCTTGTTGCCATAAGCAAATTAGAAGGGAAATTGAGCAACACAAAGTGAAGAACGATGTTTCTTTTTTGACTAAATATGGAATATTTTTAGAACGCCAGGCTGAAATGGTTACCGATGGCATTAGGGCGTTAATATTAGAGTATTTTGGCTATAAGACCAAAGTATTTGAATTTATCTCTGATGCACATACGCCAAAAAATGTACTAGTAGTTGGGATAAAAGGAAAGGAGCAGGGAGCGAAGAGCAAAGACGAAACTCTACAAAAAATAAAGGAAGCCAAGGCTTATTTCGGAATCGGGTACCATCATTTAGAACGGTTAGCGGGGATTTAGTCTTGTCTATAGCAGGGTTATTTTACAACTGTAAATCGACGTGGTCCCTGCTTTAGATCTTGATCATATTTAAGTATGCCATTGTACCAGACTTTACTGATCACTTTAGAATTCTCACCGTTTAGTATTTCACACTTTATGGTATCGGTTCCAAAATCGCCAAGTTTGATGAGCGTAATCGGGTATTCGGTATTGTTCGTCTCTGGTGTACCGGTATAGGGATAAACCTTCAAACCAATATCAGACAATCCATCTAAGGGTTTTATTAAAAAACCCTTTGAAGCACTGAGATTGCTTTGATTAAATAAAATGGGTTGGCCATCCTTAACAAAATATATATCTATGTTATTTTCATGAAGCACTATTGATGAGTTTAATAGATTTTGAGATTGTTGGTTTACAAGCAAAATTTCTACCATGGCAGAAAGGATTGTAGCTTTTTCTTTTTTACAGGACGAATTGAATAGTAGTGGAAGGACCATTACTATAACTAAAACTTTTTTCAATACATTCTTAATTAAGTACAATGTACTAATATAACAAAATAAGTTATATTATTGGTCTAATCATTTAACTTAACACTTTAAGAATGAAAAAAACGCACTATCTTATTTTGTTTATGCTCCCATGTTTCTTTGGTTGCAAAAAAGTCGATTATCTGCGGAATCCGCCTATAGAGCTAAGTAAAATCGACAACCACATAGTTACAATTGTACAAGCAAATAAGATCGCTTTATTACATGCTGCGTTTCCCCAACCTGTTAAAAAGCCTTCGAGAATAATGAATCTAGGTGAGCCTATTAAATCAAGCGTACAAATGCCCAATCCATTAAAGACAATTAAGAGTACATTTCCATATAACGATAGCGATTCTGATCCCACACTTTTTATCATTAACTTTGTTGAAGGCGGCTTTGTAATAGTTGGAGGCGATGATCGAATTAGACCGATATTGGCTCACTCTGATAAAACTTCCTTTCCAACGGATGAAGAATACCCTCTCCAATCGCAGATTGGTTAAAAGCGAATCATGAAGGAGTTAAATACATGAGAAGTAGAAATAAACCTCAAGCGGAATCGGTTAAATCAGATTGGGATCAAGTGTTTATGAAAGGTGAGCTTTCTTTGGGGAAAACGATTGCCATAAATTCATTGCCTGAATGTGACGAAGAGGGCGAACAGTACACAGAGACATTAATAAATGGTCCTCTTATGGGAACTACCTGGGGGCAGGGGGATGGGTATAACGCAAACACCCCGTATATGAATTGTTCAAGCTACATAAATGGTAACGCCCCAACCGGTTGTGTGGCCACTGCAATGGGTCAGGTGATGAACTATTATCAACAACCTTCTAATTGGTCTTGGAGCCCGTCCGGAGCGTATAGCTCTTCTACGAACACATTATTATCAGTGCTTGGAAACCAATTGGGGATGAATTACGGCTGTGGTGGATCTGGTGCGCTGATGAGCAATTTTGATAATGTGTTTGGGGCCTTAGGTTACTCCACTGCAAACTATCATAGCTACTACAATGCTTCTGTAGTTGAAAGTGACTTATTGAATAGTAAACCCGTAATCATTGGCGCGGGACAGAATTGGGCAAATCCATTTTCTGGGCATACTTGGGTTATAGAAGGCGTCTGGAAGATCGGTTATTACATATGTCATTTGGGGGAAGGGCCCTTTCCAGGGGCGATGTGCAAAGCAGGGGATTACCAAGCGGACCTGCCGGATATTGGACCCAAACTGCAGGCTATTTGAGATTTTATATGAATTGGGGGTGGGATGGAAGATGGGATGGTTGGTTTGGATATGATAAAAACAGCTGGACCCCTGGAGGTGTATCTGCCTATAATAACTGGATGGAAATGGTGACAAATATAACACCTTAAGGACACTATTGTTTAAAGATAGTCTGCCGATATAAGCATCTTGAATTAAGTCAAGATTTACATTTTAATAAAGCAATATTATTGCTCTAAAATTGAGCGAGCGGTCTCTTTCTGCCAACGTGTCAGCAGAAAAATAAGCTAAACTTCCTGTTTTAACAGTCGTTAAGGCTTAATTTCTGCCAAAACCTAATTGGCACATTGCTTGTTACTAGCTTGTAAACAATAAAATTTAAAAAAGTAAAATATAATAAAATGGGAAAAATAATTGGTATAGACTTAGGAACAACGAACTCTTGCGTTTCTGTAATGGAAGGTAACGAACCTGTAGTTATAGCCAACAGTGAGGGTAAACGTACTACGCCATCTATTGTTGCTTTTGCAGAGAACGGCGAGCGTAAGGTAGGAGAGCCTGCAAAACGTCAGGCGATAACGAACCCTACAAAAACAATTTATTCTATTAAGCGTTTTATGGGGTCTAGCTTTGCCGAAGTTTCGAAAGAGGTTGGAAGAGTACCTTATAAAGTAATTAAGGGAGATAACAATACACCTCGTGTAGAAATAGACGATCGTAAATATACTCCGCAAGAGATTTCTGCAATGATTTTGCAGAAAATGAAAAAAACGGCTGAAGATTTCTTAGGCCAAGAAGTAACAGAAGCAGTTATTACTGTTCCTGCTTATTTTAACGATGCACAACGCCAGGCTACAAAAGAAGCTGGTGAAATTGCGGGGTTAACAGTAAAACGTATTATCAATGAGCCAACTGCAGCCGCTTTAGCTTACGGTTTGGATAAAGCACATAAAGACATGAAAATTGTTGTGTTTGACTGCGGTGGTGGTACACATGACGTTTCTGTTTTAGAATTAGGTGATGGAGTTTTCGAAGTAAAATCAACCGATGGTGATACGCACTTGGGTGGTGATGATTTTGACCATATCATTATTGATTGGTTAGCTGCTGAATTCCAAACGGAGAATGGCATGGACTTGAGCAAAGATCCAATGGCATTGCAACGTTTAAAAGAGGCTGCCGAAAAAGCTAAAATTGAATTATCAAGCACTACTTCAACAGAAATTAACTTACCATATATTACTGCTGATGCGAGTGGCCCTAAACACTTAGTGCGTACTTTAAGCCGTGCAAAATTTGAGCAATTAGCTGGTGACTTAATTAAACGTACAATAGATCCTTGTAAATCGGCTTTGAAAAATGCTGGATTAAAAGTTGGTGATATTGACGAAATTATCTTGGTAGGTGGATCAACTCGTATTCCAGCTATTCAGGAAGCAGTTAAAGCGTTCTTCGGCAAAGAGCCAAGTAAAGGTGTAAACCCTGATGAGGTTGTAGCAATTGGTGCCGCTATTCAAGGTGGTGTTTTAACCGGAGAAGTTAAAGATGTATTGTTATTAGATGTTACCCCACTTTCTTTAGGTATTGAAACCATGGGCGGTGTGATGACTAAATTAATCGAAGCTAATACAACTATTCCTTCTAAGAAAGCGGAAACTTTCTCTACTGCTGCCGACAATCAGCCTTCTGTAGAGATCCATATTTTGCAAGGAGAGCGTCCAATGGCTGCTCAAAACCGTACAATTGGTCGCTTTATTTTAGATGGAATTCCACCAGCACCTCGTGGTGTACCTCAAGTAGAAGTTGCTTTCGATATTGATGCTAACGGTATCCTACATGTAAGTGCTAAAGATAAAGCAACTGGTAAAGAGCAGAAAATCCGTATTGAAGCATCTTCTGGTTTAACAGATGATGAGATCAAGAAAATGAAAGAAGAAGCTGAAGCAAATGCTGAAGCAGATGCTAAGCAGAAAGAAGAAGCCGATAAAATTAATGGCGCTGATGCTTTGATCTTCTCAACTGAAAAACAATTGAAAGAATTTGGAGACAAGTTATCTGCTGATAAAAAGGCACCGATTGAAGCTGGTTTAGAGAAATTGAAAACAGCACATGCGAGCCGTAATTTTGCAGACATTGATGCAGCGCAGGAAGAATTGCAAAATGCATGGAATGTAGCTTCTGAAGAGATGTACAAAGCCGGACAAGAGGGGCAAGCTCAAGAGGGCGCACCACAAACGGATGCTCAACAAGGAGGTGAAACCGTTACGGATGTAGAGTTTGAAGAAGTAAAAGACGAAGAGAAAAAATAGATCAAAAAAAATGTCCCGATGTTAATCGGGACATTTTTTTTTGTTATGCCCATAAATTCTCTGGGTAAGCACCATCTTTGATCAATTGATCAATAGATGCCTGTACAACTGGTTTATCTTCTTTATAGGTAACTCCAAACCACTTATTATCGGTTGGAATACTCTTGAAATCAGCAATGTTATTTTTAATTAAATATTCGCCCACTAAAGGAATGAAGAATTCTGCTTTAGGATTGTGTTTATTTGCTTCTGCAAATTTAACAAACTGCTCTTCTGTAGTTTTAAAAACTGAGGGAGTAAAGCCCCAAAAATTCATAGAAACTGGGTTTTCGAAATCCAATGGGTATTCTTCGCCATTTTCCTTATAAACGATTGCATCACCTTTAGCATATATTTCTGTCCGCTCATTGATTTCAGTAATGTTTCCGGCAGCGTCTACATTACAAACTCCACGAGATACTGCTCCAAAGTCAGATAACGTTTTGCCGATCTTATAACCTATGATAGCAAATTGACTATCCGTAATTTCATTAGTTAAGAAATCGCTCATTTTTTTAAAAGCATCATAACCATAAAAATCATCAGCATTGATAATGCAGAATGGTTCTTTTACTGCGTTTCTACCGGCTAACATCGCATGAGCGGTACCCCATGGTTTTTCTCTGTAAATATCTTCTTGGATGCCATATTGTTTAAGGTCGAAATTTTGAAATACATAGTCAGTTTCAATTTTTCCTTTCAGTTTTGAATCAAAGATGTTTTTAAAACTATCCACAAATTCTTCTTTAATAATGAATACAACTTTGCCAAAACCAGCTTTAATTGCATCATATATTGAATAATCGATAATAGTTTCGCCATTGGGGCCAAAGCCATCTATTTGTTTCATGCTTCCATAACGACTAGCCATACCAGCGGCTAGAATAAGTAGAGTAGGTTTCATATAATTTTTTTAATAATTCAAAGGTAGGGTTTAAAAGCCAAAAATACCACCACTTCTTGAGCGTGGTTTTTTGCCCGTTAACATTCCAAAGAGACCACGCACAATTTCTTTTCCAATTTGCCTGGTAATTGTAGCGCCCATTACTTGTTCTACAATTGATTTTTCTCCCGCCCTTGGTCTCTGTTTTGCTTCAGCGTTCTTTTGTTCTTCTTGCGCAGCTTTTACTTCATTGTCCTCCGCCATTTTTTGATTAATCCGATCGGTAAGCATCTCGAAAGCGCTAACTGGATCAATTACTTCTTGATACTTCGTGAAGATAGGACTTGTTTGCATCAGCTTTTCACAATCTGACACAGCCATGGGCCCCATAACAGCTTTTGGTGGGGTTAACATGGTAGCTGCCACTTCGGTGGGAATACCTTTTTCGTTTAATACTGTTATAAGTGCTTGACCCGTGCCTAATCCGGTAAGTATTTTATCAATCTCATAAAAATCTGATTTGGGATAAGTATTTACTGTTTTTCTTAAGGCATCAACATCATTGGGCGTAAATGCACGTAATGCATGCTGAACGCGATTACCAAGTTGAGCTAGAACGGTTTCAGGGATGTCCATAGGGGATTGGGTACAAAAGAAGACCCCTATTCCTTTCGATCTAATGAGTCGGATGATCGTGTTTACCTGTTCTAGAAATGCCTTTGGTGCATCGTTAAAAAGCAAATGGGCTTCATCAAAAAAGAATACCAGTTTTGGTTTGTCCAAATCTCCGGCTTCAGGCATTGCTTGATAAATTTCAGCTAGCAAACTTAGCAGAAATGTAGAATAGAGCACAGGTTGATTTTGGACATCGGCAATATTTAACAAGCTAATTACTCCTTTGCCATCGATGCGATTAAAAAGGTCCTCAATATCGAAAGATTTTTCACCAAATAAATTGGCTAAGCCTTGCTGCTCAATCGTGACAATTTTCCGTAAAATAGTGCTTGAAGTGGAGGTCGAGATTGAACCGTAGCTACTTTTTATTTCTGCTGCGCCGGCACCCTCTGATAAATAACCTAATAGTTTTTTAAGGTCGTTTAAATCAACAATGGGCATTTTGTTGTCATCGGCATACTTAAATATAACCGATAATACACCTGTTTGAGTGTCATTTAATTCAAGAATTTTGGCTAACAAAACAGGTCCGAACTCAGTTACCGTAGCACGCATTTGAGCGCCAGATTTCCCGCTTAAAGAATAAAGTTCAATAGGATAGCCGCTTGGTGTAAAGGGCTTATTCAATTGCTTAGAACGGTCTTCTATCTTAGGATTTGTTGATCCCGCCTGATAAAGACCCGAGAGATCGCCTTTTACATCGAGCATAAACACAGGAACATTGGCATCTGATAATTGTTCGGCAAGTAACTGTAAAGTCCTAGTTTTTCCGGTTCCTGTTGCTCCTGCGATTAGGCCATGTCGGTTCATCATCCTCAAGGGCAGATTGATTTCGGCTGCTGCCAAAACTTCGCCATTTAAAATCCCTGCTCCTAAGTAAATAGAGGCACCCGTAGGTGCATAAGATGATTTTATTTTTTCGGTGAATAAAACTTTTTGATCGCTCATAGCTGTATGTTTTATGCTTTAATTTAAGAAAGAGTACTCAGCATTAATTGTATTTCTTTTTTAATTCTTCAGACATTTCCTTAGCAATTTTCATTCCCCATTGCTGGCCAACCATCATAGATTCTTGTGTGATGAGTGGTGTTTTTTCAGCAAATTTTTTCCCTACCGGCGATTGATAAAAAGCAATCATTTGATTTATTTCCGATAAGGTGAGATGTTTTTTATAGATAGGGACTAATTTGTCTATTAAGTCGGCAATAGAGCTCTGTGTGAATTTGGTATTCATTTTATCTAGGAATTCCTTTGGCACATTTGAGTTTTGTTTGCCCATCATGTCAATCATTTGGCTAATAGCTACCTTATAGGTTTTATCGCTACCGGATACAAGGATCATTTTTTGGATTGCTTTCTTATATTCGACATCCTTTTGCTGTGCAAAAGTTGTTACTACTGATAAACAAGTGAATGCAAGCAGGATTAGGCTTTTTTTCATAAATTTTGTTTGAATAAATATCAATTATTAAGTCGGCTGCTATGAAAATTCTCTAAAATCTTGCTCCGCTTTAATGTTTAGTAAACTCTCATAAATTAAACTAATAACATTATCAACATCTTCCTTGTGCACCATTTCTACTGTAGTGTGCATATAACGTAGGGGAAGGGAGATTAATGCCGACGGAACACCCCCATTTGAATAAGCGAAGGCGTCGGTATCTGTGCCGGTAGATCTTGATGATGCTTGACGCTGAAAAGGGATGTCATTTTTTTCTGCGACCTTGATCAATAGTTTATTCAAGTTGGTTTGCACCGCTGGCGCATAAGAAACAACTGGCCCCTTACCGCATGCCAGATCACCCTGTGTAATTTTGCTGATCATAGGGGTTGTCGTGTCGTGCGTAACGTCGGTTACAATAGCCACATTCGGCTTGATCCTTTGCGCAATCATCTCTGCACCGCGCAGACCTATCTCTTCTTGAACGGAGTTTACAATATATAATCCGAATGGTAATTTCTTCTTATTTTCTTTTAGTAACCTAGCTACTTCCGCAATCATAAAACCACCAGCGCGGTTGTCGAGCGCACGACCAACATAATAACGATCGTTTAATACCATAAATTCATCTTCATAGGTGATTACACAACCCACATGTATCCCTAATTTTTCTACTTCTTCTTTTGTTGTACAGCCGCAATCTAAAAAGATGTTTTTCAACTGCGGAGCTTCTTCTTTTTCACCGTGACGGGTGTGGATAGCCGGCCAACCAAAAACTGCTTTTACGGTACCTTTTTCTGTATGAATATTCACACGTTTTGATGGAGCTATCTGATGATCTGATCCTCCGTTGCGGATCACATAAATTAAGCCGTCACTCGTAATGTAATTTACATACCAAGAAATTTCGTCAGCATGTGCTTCAATCACAACTTTATAACTTGCTTTTGGGTTAATTACGCCCACTGCGGTGCCATAATTATCAATAAAACTTTCGTCGATATATGGTTTCAGATAGTCTAACCAGAGTTTTTGCCCTTCCCACTCATATCCAGTTGGAGCAGGATTATTTATATATTTTTCGAAAAACTGTAATGACTTTTTAGTTACTACAGGAATGTGTTTTTTCTTGTTTTCTTCTTCTTTCTTCTTTGCCATTGTTATATATGATTACCCATATTGTATTACTAATTCCATTCTCACAAAATCGAAACCTGCAGCTGAATAGGTTTGATTAGTTTGATGGAAACCAAATTTAGTATAAAATTCTGTTGAATTTACCCTTGCATTGCACCAAAGTTTTGTCAGTTTTTGCACTTTACAGAAATCGATTAAATAGGTCATCAATTGTGAGCCTAAACCTTGGTGTTGTGCTTCGGGCAATATGGCAAGTTTTCGAAACTGCCCAATTCCATCCTCCATAAAAAGTGAAACTACTCCTGTTAATTCATAATCGACATAAATACCAAAATGGATGCCATCGAAATCATGCTCAAGCTTTACAAAATCATAAGGTTGGTGAGGATACATGGTGACGTGCCGAATGCGCCATGTTAGTGAGGGGAATATTTGCTCTATAACTGCCATTTTAAAGTATCGAGTATTAAGACTTGAATAGGTCTATAAAGGGATATTTCCATGTTTCTTTCTCGGCATATTTACAACCTTATTTTCGAGCATTTTGAAGGCTTTGATCAATTTTGCTCTTGTTTGAGCAGGTTCAATTACTTCGTCAATAAATCCGCGTTCAGCGGCCCGGTAAGGATTGGCAAAAATGTCGGAGTATAATTTCTCTTTTTCAATCCATTTTTCTTCGGGATTTTCGGCACCTGTAATTTCTCTTTTAAAAATAATCTCGGCAGCTCCCTTTGCACCCATCACAGCAATTTCAGCGCTTGGCCAAGCGTAGTTCATGTCGGCACCAATATGCTTCGAATTCATTACATCATAGGCACCACCATAAGCTTTTCGAGTAATTACGGTAATGCGAGGAACAGTTGCTTCACTAAAGGCATATAATAGCTTAGCACCATTCGTGATGATGCCATTCCATTCCTGATCGGTACCTGGCAAAAAGCCCGGTACATCTTCAAAGACTAATAAAGGAATATTAAAGCAATCGCAAAATCGAACAAATCTAGCTGCTTTTGTTGACGAGTTGCTGTCAAGTACACCCGCTAAAAAGGCAGGTTGATTGGCGACTATACCAATGCTTCTGCCAGCCAATCTTGCAAAACCAACAACGATGTTCTCTGCATAGGCAGCATGCACTTCTAAAAAGCTTTCTGGGTCAGCGACTGTGTTGATGATTTCTCGAATGTCATACGGTTGGGACGCATTTTGAGGCATTAAATCATTAAGGTATGGCCGACTTTCATCGGATGCCTCATAAGGTAAACTGCAAGGAGTTTCTTCGCAGTTCTGGGGCATATAACTCAATAATTTTTTAACATGATTGATGGCCTCAAGTTCATTTGCGCAGGCAAAATGGGTAACGCCAGATTTGCTCGCATGTGTATTTGCACCACCTAATTCTTCGGAGGTTACTATTTCGTGAGTTACAGTTTTGACTACATTTGGACCCGTTACAAACATGTAAGAGGTGTTTTCTACCATTAAAATAAAATCGGTAATAGCAGGAGAGTAAACAGCTCCACCGGCACAGGGCCCCATAATAGCCGATAGCTGTGGAATTACGCCTGAGGCCTGCACATTGCGATAAAATATATCGGCATAACCTCCCAATGAAACAACACCTTCTTGAATACGAGCCCCACCACTATCATTTAGCCCAATTAAAGGGGCACCATTTTTCATGGCCATCTCCATAATTTTGCAAATTTTCTCTGCATGTGTTTCCGATAGTGAACCTCCAAAAACAGTGAAATCTTGAGAAAAAATATAAGTTAACCGCCCATTAATAGTACCGTAACCAGTTACTACGCCATCTCCTAAATATTTTTCGCGCTCCATTCCGAAGTCAGTACTCCGGTGAGTAACCATCATCCCGATTTCTTCAAAACTACCATCATCCATTAGAAAATGAATTCGCTCTCGTGCGGTTAATTTACCTTTTTTATGCTGACTCTCAATTCTCGCGTTACCGCCGCCTAAGTTGGCTTCTTTAATCTTGCTTTGGAGTATTTCTATTTTATTCTTCATAGGATAGGTCAAAGGTTCTAAAAGTAAACATTACCATCTGTATTGCAAACGTGTGGTAAATACATCATCATTTAAATCACTCGTAATAGCGGCAAGCTGCGTAGGTTTATTTGTGACGTGTTCATTATAAATAGTTAGCTTAAGTCTAGCATTGATGGAACAGGTTAAGCCATAACCTAATGTGCTAAATTTGATGTCACCGGCTGTGGTATTGTTTGCCGCAAATCCAATTTGTGTTTCCTCAACATCCACATTCGGGTCGTATACGTCGTATCCGAGTATTGCTTTAAATCTTGTCCGTGCTATTTGTTGAGTGAACCAAAAGTAGTAACCCTTAAAATTTCGCAAATATAAATCGCCAGTGGGCTGAGTACTGAAACTTGTGCTGGCAGCTGGCCCCGTTGTGTTAGCCGATGAGCCCACTCCTGGCTGCTTCCCATAAATATACTCCGTTTTGAAAGTAGTTTCACCAAAAGAATTGTGGTATTCAAGTTGAAAATTCACACCGTAATAGTCCCTTCTAACTTTACTGTTTTCATTATTTGGCGAACTGTTCTTCTCAAACCCTCCTTCATTTGGTTCGAAATACGTTTGGGTATTGCTACGTACAGTTCCTTTGTAAAAGGATCCGCCGAAACCAATATGTAGTTTTTGATGAGCTAGGCTATCGAATTTGAAATTTAAGTTCCCAATTAAATCTTTGCCAGAATCGTAATCCTTCGCACTTAGTCCGCTACCGTTTACCATAGCTAAATCCAGACTTAAAAATTTGGCAACTTTTTTCGGATTAAAACTAATCATTGCCCCTAAATCTCGTTCTCGGGGCATCAACGTTTGAAAAACTCTAGCCCGTTCCGGGAAATCTCTATATCCTGAAGAGTATACAATAGAATAGCCAAAAGGTCTATTAAACAGGCCTGCTGTAAAACGAAATGAGGGTAAGGTAGGTGCGTGAAACTGAATGAAGGCATCCATTAACCTCACTCCGTCCTGTGTGCCATCTAATTGGAAAACGATACTTGAAAATTTATCTACACGATCTATTTTTAATCTGCCACGCCTAATCATAAATCTTTGATCGGAGTTTTTGTCAAAATTTCCACCAGACCACGAAGAAATGCCCGCTGATTGAGCTTTCTGGAACTGAGCTTGGAGGTAACCGGTTATTTTTATATCATGTTCATCATATGATGATGGTGCATTATTGTTTTGTCCACATACAAAAAACGGAAATAGTGCAAATAAAATGGGCAAAATCTGTTTCGTCATAATAAGTTGGTTAAAGGATGCCAAAATACAGTTAATCCCTTGCTTTTTTGTAATAGATTTTCAATTTCAACCCATGCGACACTTTATTTGTAAAAGTTTTGTATAAAAATGCTTTTTTCTTCCTTAAAAATTTGGTGCTTTCAATATTTTGGAGGTATTTTTGAAAACATCAATACAATTATAACGAATAGATGTTGCTAAGCAAATACCGTATACTTATAGTACTTACCTTCTTGGGTATCTTTACTGCAAAGATGGTAATTTCTGGGGCACCTGTATTTTTTGCTCATTTGGACAAAGATCTCATGAGCGCTGTGATTATGCAGCTTGAAACTGAGAATAACTCGGATGACCCTGGAAAGTCAAACGTCAAATTTGGCGAGCAAAAATTGATGTTTCAACGGTTTGACGTAAATTATATTCCCCAGTTGATTACACAAGGAATTAAAAATAGCTTCATAGATCATTCGCGGCGATATGTTGATCCTTATCACCCATCTGTACCAACACCCCCACCAAACTTTTCTTAATTTTTTGATAGCCAACAGTTTTTGCAGGATAAATTCTGCAATATAATGTGGTATTTTAAAAATGGCTGTGATTTATAATGCGCAAGTGCGTTGCTGCATAGCTAATTGCATATGGCAGGTAAGTAAAAGTTATCTTTATCTACGTGTGATTTATTAAATTTTAAAGAAAGTTTATGAAAAGTGAAAATTCGCAAGCTCCAAGCTTCGATGTGAAGAAATATTTATTGAAAAAAAATTTAAAGCGCGATTTACCCTCTAGCATTGTAGTGTTTTTAGTTGCGTTGCCGCTGTGTTTGGGAATTGCCCTAGCTTCGGGCGCGCCCCTATTTGCCGGGCTTATTGCAGGTATTGTTGGGGGGATAGTTACTGGCTCTTTAAGTGGTTCGCAGTTAAGCGTTAGTGGTCCGGCGGCTGGATTAACCGTTATTGTTTTAGGGGCGATTACCTCATTGGGTGATTACCGAATCTTTTTACTTGCTTTGGTTTTGGCGGGTGTTCTTCAATTGGTGCTCGGCCTGATTAAGGCCGGCACTATTGGGAATTATTTTCCCTCCAGTGTGATCCAGGGAATGCTCGCAGCAATCGGATTAATTTTAATATTAAAGCAACTCCCTCACGCTTTAGGGGTTGATAGTGACTTCTTAGGTGATGAACAATTTTTCCAGAGCGACAATCAAAATACCTTTTCTGCTATTGGCAATGCGCTAAATCAGTTTAGTCTTGCTGCTGTTTTAATTAGCGTATTGGCCGTATTAATTCTTTTATTTTGGCCAAAAATTAAAACACTAAATGTGGTTCCAGCCCCCTTAATAGTGGTAGCACTTGGGATCACGCTGAGTCTTGCTTTTCAGGGAACTCCATATGCGTTAAAGGCAGAGCAAATGGTGGCGATTCCTGTTGTTAGTGGCTTTGATGGGTTTATCGGGCTGTTTAGTATGCCAGATTTTACCGCAATTGGCAATAAACAAGTTTGGATTGTTGCAGGTACTATTGCAATTGTAGCTAGTTTGGAAACGCTTTTAGGGATCGAAGCAGTTGATAAAATTGATCCAATAAAGCGAGTAACTCCAACCAATAGAGAGTTAATAGCCCAGGGGATTGGAAACATGGCGAGTGGTATGATTGGCGGATTGCCAATGACATCGGTTATTGTTAGAAGTTCAGCGAATGTTGGCGCTGGTGCCAGAACTAAAATGTCAACTATTTTTCATGGAATTTTACTGCTGCTATCATTGGTATTAATTCCAACCCTGATTAACATGATCCCGTTGGCTTGTTTAGCTGCGATACTTTTGGTTACAGGTTATAAACTTACTAGAGTATCCTTGTTTAAAGATATGTATCATAAAGGTTGGGATCAATTTATTCCGTTTGTTTTAACCGTAGTGGCCGTAGTACTAACCGATTTATTAAAAGGTGTAGCCGTGGGTATGGTATTTTCAATCTTTTACTTACTTCGCACCAACATGCGCAATCCATACTTTTATAAAGTACAGGAAGAAGGTAATAAGAAGAATATTAGAATTAAACTAGCAGAGGAGGTTTCGTTCTTAAATAAGGCAGCCATACAGGTGCTTTTAACTGGAATTCCCAATGAAACCAATGTAATTATAGATGGTTCGAATGCTCGATATATAGATCCAGACGTTTTAGAAACTATTTTTAATTACAAACATAATGCTTATACCAAAGGCATTATTGTAACTTTAGAGCATGTTAAAAATCATTATACCGTGCCTAAATTAAATAATAAGATTGTAGAAGAAATTAATAATTAAAATTATGTGCGCAAAAACAATAGAAACAAAAGACATAACATACGACGGCCTATTACAGGGCAATATTGATTGGGTGGAGGATATGAAGAAAACTGACCCAGGTTATTTTGATAAATTATCTGCAGGGCAAAACCCGCCGGTTTTATGGATCGGGTGTTCAGACAGCCGCGTGCCAGCAAATCAAATTACTAATACCTTACCTGGTGACATCTTTGTTCATAGAAATATTGCGAACGTTGTTGTTCATACCGATATGAATATGTTAAGCGTGTTAGATTATTCGGTAAATGTTTTAAAAGTAAAACATGTGATAGTGTGTGGGCACTACGGTTGTGGTGGAGTTAATGCTGCATTAGGAAATAAACAAGTAGGAATTATTGACAATTGGCTTAGAAATATTAGAGATGTTTATCGCATGCATGAAAGAGAGATGCAAACGATGAAAGATCCAGAGCAGAAATCAAATCGTTTGGTTGAATTAAACGCAATTGAAGGCGCGGCTAATGTAATGAATACCTCTATTGTACAAAATGCATGGGCTAATGGGCAAGAGCTTTCGGTGCATGCTTGGGTTTACAGTTTAAAGACAGGATTAATTAAGGACTTAAAAGTAACCAGTACAAGTGTAGCGGACGTTTCTCCCGCTTTTAAGGTGAGTTAAGTTCGCTTGAGCATCAATAAAAAAGTCCAGGCAATTTTTGCCTGGACTTTTTTGTTGTATAATGTTTTAATCATTTCCTAAAAAAGGATACCTATAATCTTTAGGTGGATCAAATGTTTCTTTGATAGTGCGTGGAGAAACCCAACGTAGCAAATTAATCATCGAACCCGCTTTATCATTTGTACCACTACCTCTGGCACCTCCAAATGGTTGCTGTCCTACAACTGCTCCTGTACATTTATCATTAATATAAAAGTTGCCAGCAGCGTTTCTTAAACGATGTGTAGCTTTTTCAATTGCATAACGATCTTGACTAATAACTGCACCGGTTAAAGCATAGATTGAAGTGGTGTCAATAACATCTAAGATTTTATCAAAGTCCTTATCATCGTAAACATATACTGATAGTACGGGTCCAAATAATTCCTCACACATAGTGGTATATTTAGGATCGTCGACAACCAATACGGTTGGCTCAATGAAATAGCCTTTGCTATTGTCGTAATTTCCGCCTGCAATAATTTCAACTCCCTTATCTGTTTTTGCGGTTTCAATGTACTTGGTTAGGCTGTTGAAAGATTTCTCGTCAATTACGGCATTGATGAAATTTCCAAAGTCTTCAGTTCCACCCATTTTAAAGGTTGCCAGATCGCGTAGCATATATTCCTTTACCTTTGGCCAAATGCTTTTTGCAATGTACGTTCTGGACGCTGCCGAGCATTTTTGGCCTTGGTATTCAAAAGCACCACGTATAATTGCGGTACTAGATGTTTCTGGATCTGCCGAACCATGGATTAGGATGAAATCTTTACCTCCCGTTTCTCCAACAATCCGAGGATAGGTTTTGAATTTATGGATGTTATTCCCTATTGTCTTCCAAATATCCTGAAACACACCAGTAGAACCTGTAAAATGAATACCGGCAAAATCAGGATGAGAGAAAATTACGTCGCCAGCATCGGGGCCAGATACATAAACCAAATTAATTACTCCATCAGGTAGGCCAGCTTCTCTGAAAATCTGCATTAAAACATTTGCTGCATAAATTTGCGTATTAGCAGGTTTCCAAACAACTACATTTCCCATCATTGCTACAGAAGTAGGTAAATTTCCGGCGATTGCGGTAAAGTTGAATGGTGTTAGGGCAAATACAAAACCCTCTAAAGGGCGTTGTTCAAGCCTATTCCAACTTCCTTTTGGAGATACTGGCGGTTGCTGTTTATAGATTTCTGACATGTAACTTACATTAAAACGCAAGAAATCTATCAACTCGCACGCAGAATCAATTTCGGCTTGATAAGCGTTTTTGCTTTGACCTAACATCGTCGCAGCATTTAATTTATAACGATATGGTCCAGCGATTAGGTCAGCGGCTTTTAAGAAGATTGCAGCGCGATGTTCCCATGCTAAATTTTCCCAATCTGCCTTTGCGGCTAAAGCAGCATCGATGGCTTGGGTTACATGATTTTTATTTCCTTTACTAAAGTTAGCCAACACATGCTGATGATCATGGGGAGGTGTAACTTTGCCTTTCTGTTCTGTAAACACTTCTTCACTTCCAATATACATTGGAATATCAATTACTGTAGCACGCGCATCAGCTAATGCAGCTTTTAATAATTCTCTTTCTTTACTTCCAGGTGCATAACCTAAAATAGGCTCGTTGATAGGGGTTGGTACGTTGAAAAATCCTTTAAGCATAGTATAATTTTAATTTCTGCAAATATAAGGACTTTCTAGTGTCTGAGGATAAAATTATAGGATTTATAGGATTATCCTTAGATTTGATTGCTTTATATGATTAATATCTTACGCTATTTGCTATTCCCCATTTCCATATTCTATGGAATAATAACCTTGTTAAGGAATAAATTATATGATTGGGGCATTTTCAAATCTACAAAATTTGATCTTCCGATAATTTGTATTGGTAATTTAGCGATTGGTGGCGCGGGTAAAACACCAACAACAGAGTATTTGGTAAAACTTTTAACGGAATATAAGATTGCGATATTAAGCAGAGGTTATGGTCGTAAAACAAAAGGGTTCATCGTAGCCAATGAAAATGCCACTTCTCAAACCATCGGTGATGAACCTATGCAATATTATCATAAATTTAAGCAGGTTACCGTTGCTGTGTGTGAAGACCGTGTACACGGAATAAATAGATTAAAAGATGATCATGATCTAATTCTTTTAGATGATGCATATCAACATAGAGCGGTAAAAGCAGGGTTTAACATTTTATTATTTGAATTCGATAAATTATTAAAATGGCAGTTCTTATTGCCCATGGGTAATTTACGTGAGGCATTTTCAAATTATAATCGTGCAAATGCAGTGTTGGTTACAAAAAGTCCCGTTCCTGTTAATATTGTTGATCAAATTAATATCCGTAAAAAAATAGACCTAACAATTGAGCAGAAAATTTCCTTTTCATCTATAAAGTACGGTCAGTTAATCAGCTTGTTCGCTAAAGAAATCGGTGCTGAAATAAATGGAAAAGTAGTCTTTCTACTTACCGGAATAGCCAATCCTAAACCTTTGTTGATGTATTTAAATGCGTTATCGGGAAGCATCATAAAGTTTGAATATCCAGATCATCACAAGTTTACAAAAGCGAATATAGAGGATTTGGTAAGCGCCTTTAATGAGCATCCATCGAAAGAAAAAATCATCATCACAACAGAAAAGGATAGTAAACGTTTATTAGATGATAATTTAAAAGATTTACTATTAGATTTGCCTATATTTTATCTGCCAATTGAGATAGAATTGGCGACTAAAGATAAATTTACCTTTGATAAAAATATATTAGATTATGTTGCACACGCTAAAAGAATCAGTTGAATACTTAAAACGCAAAATAGGTGATTTTGAACCTGAAGTTGGGATTGTATTAGGTACTGGCCTTGGCGGTTTGGTTAAGGATATTAAAGTAGCATATAGCATCATGTATTCGAGCATACCACATTTTCCGATTTCCACCTTGGAGTTTCATTCTGGAAAATTGATTTTTGGAGAATTAGCAGGAAAGAACGTGGTGGCAATGCAAGGCAGGCTACATTATTACGAAGGATATTCCATGCAACAAATAACCTTCCCCATTCGAGTTTTAAAATCAATAGGAATTCGGCATTTATTTGTTTCGAATGCGGCAGGATCTTTAAACCCAGATTTTAAGAAAGGCGATTTGATGATCCTTAACGATCATATTAATTTGCAACCTGAGAGTCCTTTAAGAGGTATTAACGACTCAGATTTAGGTCCTCGTTTTCCGGATATGAGTGAACCTTATAATCGAAAGTTAATTGCCAATGGGTTAGAAATTGCAAAAAATGAAGGTATCGCTTGCCACGAAGGTGTATATGTCGCTGTAACCGGTCCCAATTTGGAAACAAAGGCAGAGTATAAATATTTAAGAATTATTGGTGGAGACGCTGTGGGAATGAGCACTGTTCCCGAAGTTATTGTAGCCAATCATATGGGTTTACCGGTTTTTGCGATTTCCGTATTAACGGATGAAGGATTTCCGGAAATACTTTCTCCTTTTAGTTTAGAAGAAATATTAGAAACTGCAGCAGAGGCTGAGCCTAAAATGACGAGCATCCTAAGCAAATTAATCTCCTCGTTGTAATGTATAGAATCATCATATTATTTACTTTTTTTAGTTTGTTTTTTTGTGGTTCAAATGCTGCATTTTCACAAGATTTAAAAACAACGATCAATGCAAATAAAAAACAGCAGGATTCGATAAGGAAAGCACTAGATGGAGAAAAAGATTCTGTTGTTTTTACCGCTAAGTATGTTAGATACACAACTTTAAAACTCACAAAGGATAGTATTCAAACAATTCCACTCGATACAAGTCTTGTTGGCATTCAAAATTTTAGCCCTTTATTCCAGCCCCGAAACCCCACAGTTGGTACTGGAAATTTAGGTTTAGCCGCTACATCGCTCTTATTTAATCCACACAAAACAATTGGGTTCGATGCAGGATTTCACTCATTTGATTATTATGTATTAAACCATGATGATGTTAAGTTCTATAAGGCTCGTTCACCCTTTACAAGTTTGTATTATGTAAGTGGTGGGGAAAAGGAACAGATGTTGAAGCTCACACATTCGCAGAATATCAAGAAAAATTGGAATTTTGGTGCGAATTTTAATCGGATCGGAGCAAATGGGGTTTATTCCCGCCAGCGTGGAGATCATTTGAATGCGGCAATTTTTACCTGGTATGAATCTCCTAATAATAGATATAACCTTTGGGTTGATGGAGTTTTTAATACCTTGAAGGCACAAGAAAACGGTTCGATTGTCAATACTAATATTTTTGAACCTAACGGTAACAGATTGGTTGACAAGCTTGCAGAATCGGTTCGGTTGTATACAGCAAAGCAGCTTTGGAGAAAAAATGCTTTTTTGATGAAGCAAAGCTATTTTGTTGGTAGAATAGACAGTACCGGTAAGAGCAGTGCTCAGAATATTTTACCAACCAATAAAATTTCACACACTTTTATTTTTGATAATAGCTCGTATTCCTTTAAAAAGGATCAGGTAGAAGAAAATTCATCTGCTGTGTTACCTGTAGAAACAGCTTATGATCCAGCGTTTACAAACGACTCTACCAATGTAAAGCATATACAAAATGAATTCATCTACAGTTTTTTTTTAAGAGCGAAAGGAAGTTCTGTTATTAAGAATGAGCTAAAAATCGATGCAGGAATTCGCCATGATTTTTATAATTATGAGCAATACAATGTGAGAAAAAGCGGTGAAAATGATTATTTTGACCGGTTTAGCTTCCAAAATGTTACCTTACTAGGTGTGTTAGGATATCGTTTTAGCAACCGGATTAATCTTGATTTGAATGTGCAGCAAATTTTTCAAGGTAGAAACATTGGCGATTTTTTATATGAGGCAAAAAGTAAGCTGTTGTTTAGTGAAAAAGCGGGTAGAATTGTAATGGGTGCCTATCTGCAAAATAAATCGCCTGAACAAATTTTTACCGAATATAAAGGAAATCATTACCAATGGGCACCACAGGATAACAATTTTGACCGGACTAAAATTGCTAACTTTACTTTCAGTTACCTTAACGATGTGTTGAAATTGGATGCAAGTGCAGCTTATTATCTCGTTAATAACTACCTCTATTTTAAAGAGGATCCCAGTAAGGCAAAGGCGATCATTCCGGCGCAGGAGTCTTCCGCAATTAATTTACTGAAAGTTAGTGTAGGCAAGAGATTTGTATTCCGAAGCTATCATCTTGATGCCTATGTGGTTTATCAGAAGACCGATAGCAAGGATTTATTAAGAACGCCAGAAGTTTATACGTTTAACAGTTTATATAAGGATCAAACCTTTTTTAAAGTTTTGAAAACGCAAATAGGATTTGATGTAAGGTATAATACAACCTATACCTCTTTGTCCTATTCTCCAGCAGCGAGTCAGTTTTATAACACTACTTCTCCTACATTCGGATCAAAACCAGTTATTGATATTTGGGTAAAGGCGGGTTTACGTAGGGCGAATTTATTTGTGAAATACGATTACATCAATCAGAAGCTCTTTTCAAATGGGTTCTATACCGTAAATGATTATCCTATGCAAGACAAGTTGTTGAAGTTTGGTGTAAGCTGGAATTTCTATGACTAGCGACTAGGTTTTCTGCGGTTTTTTCTTCGCTGCCGGGAACAGCACGTTATTTAAGATTAGCCGATATCCCGGAGAGTTTGGATGCAAACTTAAGTCTGTTGGAGGATCGCTTACTTGATGCTGATAATCTTCAGGGTCATGACCCCCATAAAAAGAGAACTGTCCTTTTCCAATTTCACCATGCAAATAACGCACTTCTGCACCACCTTTATTTTCACCCAATACGGTGACGCTTGGTTTGATCAAAGACTTTTTAAAGGCAGTTGTTTGTCCCATAAAACCCTTAATTACCTTGTCGTGATTTTGAGTAAGCATTGTGGGGACCAAATCCCATTTTGCAGAAAAGTCAAACAGGGTGAAAAAGTCATTTCCCTCATTAAAGTTTCGAGACTGGGTGGCGTCAATGTCTGAAAATTCATACTTCTCTGCATTCATCTCCAATTTAAAGTCTTTGAAAGCGACAGCTGCATTGTAATTTAATTTACTTTGAGCATCTTGATCTGTGCCATCACCATCAAACATACTTTCGCAAATATCTAGGCCTTCTGCGGCTAATGCGATGTCGAAACTGTCTGTTCCAGAACACATTGCGAACAAAAATCCTCCTCCTGAACAGAATTCTTTGATACGCTTAGCTACAGAAAGCTTCATTTGGGAAACTTTTTGGAAACCATTTCGTTTCGCTGCGGCTTCTTGATATTTTACATCTTCTTGATACCATGTAGCATTTCTAAATGACGACCAAAATCGCCCATATTGACCAGTAAAATCTTCGTGATGTAAATGCAGCCAATCATAAACTGATAATTTATCTTTTAAAATTTCATCATCATATATAATATCGTATGGAATTTCTGCATAGGTAAGTACAAGCGTCACTGCATCATCCCATGGTAATTTACTTTTTGGAGAATAAACTGCGATCTTGGGTGTTTTCTCCAATTTCACCATTTCCATATTCACATCGGGATTGTTAATTTCATTTAGAATGCCATTTACTTTTCCATCTGCGATAATCTCGTAAGACACACCTCTTATTTTGCATTCATCTTCAACAGTTTTCATGTATTTGATCAAAAAACTGCCTCCGCGGTAATTTAATAACCAATTAACTTCAGCTTGCTGCGTGATGCTCCAATAAGCAATCCCGTATGCCTTCAAATGATTTTTCTGGGTCTCATCCATATAAATTAAAATAGATGATGCCTTTGTGCAGAAGGAGAGCAATGTTAATAGGAGAAAAAACTTGATTTTTTTTGAGGTCATACTTTGGAAATCCCTAACGAATGTAATTTTTTTACGGGTCATTATAAAATTAAACTGCTTTTAAAACGTTAAAATACATTATTTGATATTGATTTTATTTTCTTGGCAGTATTTATGCATGAATTGTGGTGCTAATCGTTTCTATTTGCTAAATTTGGCGCTCGCAAACCCCTTTGAGTTTGCGCGTATAATACATTGATAAATTATATATAGCAAGGAAAATATACTATGAGTAAAGCAATAATTAAAACAGAGAAGGGCAATATGACAGTTGAGTTTTATGAAAATGATGCTCCAAAAGCTGTTGCCAATTTTAAAAAATTAGCAGGAGAAGGCTTTTATGATGGAATTTCTTTTCATCGCGTAATCCCTAACTTTATGATACAGGGTGGCTGCCCAAATTCTAAAGATCCAGCAAAGGCGCACTTAGCTGGCACTGGAGGTCCAGGTTACAAAATTGACTGTGAATTGGATGGAGAAAACCAATTCCATGATCGTGGTGTACTATCAATGGCCCACGCAGGGAGAAATACGGGTGGATCTCAATTCTTTATTTGCCATAGTAGAGCAAATACAGCACACTTAGACCGCAATCACACCTGCTTTGGCAAGGTTGTTGAAAATGTTGATTTGGTGGATGACATCAGACAAGGAGATAAAATTTTATCAATTGAAGTTATAGAAGATTAAATGCACAAAGCGCTTTGGGTGAAGCGTTTAAAGCGCCAAACACAAGACGTCAAACTATTTACATATGAATTTAAGAGGAATTGTAGCTGTATCTGGAAGGCCAGGTTTATTTAAACTTATTGGCCAGAATAAAGCAGGTTATGTTTTAGAAAGTTTAGATGCGCAAAAACTAAAGATTGTTGCTAATTTATCGACAACAAAGTTGGCTTCATTAGAAGACATCACAATTTATGGTGAGAATCAAGAAATAAAGTTAATTGATGTGCTTACTAAAATTGGAGGGCATAAAAGTGTGCCAGATGCAAAGATTGATGGCAATGCATTGAAAACTTTTTTTGAAGAAGTTGCTCCTGATTACGACAAAGAAAAGGTATATACTTCAGATATGAAGAAAATTGTAGGATGGTATAATTTATTAAAGGATTTACCATTGTTTACAGAAACTGCTCCTAATTTAGAAGAGGAATCTGGAGGGATTACTGAAGACAAAGTTGATTTGAAACCAAAAGCAACCGCGAAGGCAAAACCAACAAACTCTAAAGCACCAACAGCAAAGTCAGCGCCTGCCAAAAAAGCAAGTATGACTAGCAAGAAAGGTGTTTAATGTTCAATTAGCTAATTAGTAAATTTTGCTAATTAGCTAATTAATTAAATACCACAATACAAATAAGATGATGAGCGTAACGGTGATCGTAATGTTCATGATTCTTTTCTCCTTAGACGTGTCTGTTCTAAATCGATATTTTCTTTTGTAATTATTCGGTAACATCGTAACTCCTTTTAAATAATGATGACAAGACTGGGCAATTTCCATAATGGATTCGCTGTGTTTTATGCATGGTGATAAGGTTCGTTTTTCAAAATCGTAAAAGCACGATATAATTGTTCAACAAAAAATAACCTTACCATTTGGTGAGAAAATGTCATTTCAGATAATGAGACAGTCGCATTTGCCCGTTTATAAAGACTTTCATCGAAACCATATGGTCCGCCAATTATAAAGATTAAATGTTGGACACTCCCTATCATTTGCTTGTTTAAATAGTTTGCAAATAAAACAGAGCTATACTTTTTGCCTTTTTCGTCCATTAAAACAATAACATCGCCATTGTTAATTTGTTTAAATATAACTTCAGCTTCTTTGTTTTTTTGCTGCGCTTCAGTTAAATTTTTGGTGTTTTTAATGTCGGGGATAATTACTAAATTAAAATTGATATAATGTTTTAGTCGGTTAAGATACTTCTCAATTCCCTCTATTAAATATTTGTCCTCAGTTTTGCCAACGGCGATTAACGAAATCTTCATGTTATTCTATCTTGAGCATTTTCTATCTTTACCCTTTATTTTTCAAAGATAATGTTTAAAACCGAGCAAGAAATACAAACGAATTACGAAATCTTAATTGATGAGTTCGAAAACAAAATAAAAGTCGTTAAAGCGAAGATAGATAGGTTTTCTTTTTTAAGGGTGGCGTTATTACTCGCTGAAGTATTGGTGTTTGTAGTATTTGTGAGTGTTACTAATGAGCTGGTCATATTAATCGCTGGGTTTTGCTTATTGCTGCCGATTATCATTTTCATCGCTGTGGTGAAAAAGCAACAGGTACTGGAGAAGGAAGAAGCCTACTTAAAAAATTTATTGTGGGTTTATCAAAATGAGGTAGCTGTTAGCACTGGAAATGGAAATGGTTATGATGAGGGTACATCCTTTGAGGATGATAGTCATCCTTATCTCGCTGATCTAGATGTTTTTGGGAAATCTTCTCTATTTGCATTAATTAACCGTTGTGCAACCTATGAGGGTATAGAGAAATTATCAAATCATCTTAGCCAGGAAAACAATAAAGTAGCAATTTTGGAACGGCAGGTTGCGGTTCGAGAAATTTTTAGTGAAATTGAAAGCACTTTCGGTTTTAGAGCTAATCTAAAAATGCATAGAACCAATAAAATTGCAGAAATTAAATATAAATTAAAAGAGCAACTTGCTAAACAATTGAAGTTTACACAAGGGCGGTTTTTGAAGTTGTATGTTAAAATAACTCCGGTTGTAACCATAACGTTGTTTCTGGCAGCCGTGGTGGTAGGTGGAAAACTTTGGAGCGTGCTATCGCTGTTAGTGTTAGTGAATGCGGCGGTTACCTTTTATTACATGAAGCGTATCAATATGCTTTATTATGGCTTTAGCGGAAGTGCGGCGTTGTTGAACGATTATGGGACTGCAATAGCATGGACTGAAGAAAGGGAATGGAAAAGTGATTATATCATAGCTTTATTTGACTCTAAAGAGAAAGTAAGCTTACAGATAAAGAAATTAGCTAAAATTATACAAGCGTTTGATGTAAGGCTAAATATTTTACTTTCAGCCGTATTGAATTTTTTCTTTTTATGGGATTTAAGATGCTGCATTAAAATTGATCAATGGCACCAAACTGCAGCTTCAAAAGTAGAAAATGGTTTAGATCGCATTGGTTCCTTTGAAGAATTGATCTCGATCGCAACTTTGACGTTCAACCATCCAACTTGGACATTCCCTGAGATTGTTGATGATTTTTCATTTTCGTCCACCTTTATGGGCCATCCACTTATCCCACCGCCTAAGAGGATTGATAACCATTTTGAGTTTATGGGACAGCCGACTGTTGATATTATTACCGGTTCTAATATGGCTGGTAAAAGTACGTTTCTACGCACAATTGGTGTTAATATGGTGCTTGCTTATTTGGGCGCCCCTGTTTGCGCCAGTAAGATGACGCTCTCTATTTTTAGGCTCTTAACGTATATGAGGATCAAAGATTCGCTGCATGAGCGTACGTCTACATTTAAGGCAGAGTTAAATAGATTGAAAATGATACTAACCCAAGTCGCGCTACATGAAAATTCACTGGTTTTAATTGATGAAATGTTAAGGGGGACCAATAGTAAAGATAAGTTGATGGGTTCGAAAGTTTTTATTGAGCGATTAATTGATTTGCACAGGCCAACTCTTTTTGCTACGCATGATCTTCAACTATCTGAATTAAAAGATATTTATGATGCGGCTGTCCGTAATTTCCATTTTGATATACAGATAAATAATGGAGAGATGGATTTTGATTATAAATTGAAGGATGGCCCTTGTACTATTTTTAATGCTGCAATCTTGTTGAAAGAAATTGGCTTGTCGCTAGATAATTAGTAATCAGTTAACTTTAAGTTCACATTCCTTTTTCACTTTAGCGAACTAGGAATTAGATGATGAAAGTTACTGATTTTGGGAATGATTTTTTGTGGGGAATTGCTACGGCAGCTGCTCAAATAGAAGGTGCATCAAATACTTACGGAAAGGGAGCATCCATATGGGATACATTTTCAAGGCGTAATGGTAAGATTAAAAAAGGACACAGACCTACTATTGCATGCGACTTCTACCATCAATATAAAAAAGATCTAGCGCTTGTTAAAGCATTGGGCTTTAAAATCTTTCGTTTCTCTATCTCGTGGGCGAGAATTTTTCCTTACGGAAGCGGTTATATTAATCAGGAAGGCATAAAATTTTATCATCAGGTAATAGATGAATGCCTAACGCTAGGACTAATTCCTTATATAACATTATATCATTGGGACTTGCCCGAGGCATTGTCTAAGAATGGAGGTTGGACCTCATTTAGTATAAACAGAGATTTTAATCAGTTTGTATCAACGTGCGCTAAAGCTTATGGCGATAAAGTAAAAGACTGGCTTGTTATAAACGAACCTTTTGGATTTACTTCATTAGGTTATATGTTGGGCGTGCATGCCCCAGGAGAAACAGGATTGCATCATTTTTTTGCAGCCGTGCAACATACTGCGATTGCACAGGCAGATGGCGGGCGGATCTTAAGAGCGGAGGTTAGCGAAGCGAACATTGGTACAACTTTTTCTTGTGCTCAAATTCTACCTTATAGCACAGCTGAGGCAGATAGCTTAGCTGTAAAGCGGATAGATTGCCTAATGAATAGGCTCTTTATTGAACCTGTTATGGGTATGGGTTTTCCTGACGCTGGTTGGGATGTGCTGGAGAAGTTCAAGATTAGTCATTCTACTTGGCGCTATCAGGAGCGGATGAGCTTTGATTTTGATTTTATAGGACTTCAAAATTATTTTCCATTAGTGATTAAATTTAATGCATTTGTTCCGGTTATACAGGCATGGGAAGTGAAGGCAAAGAAAAGAAACAAGCCTCATACCGCAATGGGTTGGGAAATTAATGACGAGAGTTTTTATCATATTATTAAGCAGTTTGCAGCATATCCTAAAGTAAAAAGGATAATGATTACGGAAAATGGAGCGGCTTTTCAAGATCGTTTGCTAAACGGCAGAATTGACGATAAAGAACGCATAGCTTACTTTAAAAGTCATTTGCAGGCCTTGCTTAAAGCGAAAAATGAGGGGATTGATATTGTAGGTTATTTGGTTTGGACACTAATGGATAACTTTGAGTGGGCTGAAGGCTATCAGGCAAGATTTGGTTTGGTTTATACTAATTTTAATACCCAACAACGTATAATTAAAGATTCGGGATATTGGTGGAAGTCTTTTCTAGATAGATAAAATACTATAGGTGTAAACCAAAGTTTGTTACTAACTTAGCGCTATGGAAGACAAAATTGTAGTATATAGTACTTTTCAAGACCCGGTTGAGGCTAATATCGTACTTGCGAGATTAAAAGATGCCGGGTTCAGTTGTTTTTTATCTGGGGAAAATACAGCAGTAATTTATCCTTTGTTTGACACATCTATTAGCGGGGTACAGCTGCATGTTTTTGAAGGAGATGTAACTGCAATTAAAGACTTGTTAGCTGAACAAAGCGAAATCTAACAAGTCTGCTATGCAAGAATAAATGAAAATAGGTTGTGTTAGCGGGGTCCATAATTTAAAAACCCCATTCCAATTTTACTTGGAATGGGGTTTTGATTTGAAGCTTAAGTGTTTCTTATAATCCTGCAGCTTTTAATGCTGCTTCTTTTCTAATAATATTTAATGCGCCACCTGCTCTAAACCACTCAATTTGTTGAGCGTTATAGCTGTGGTTTACCACAATGATATCTTTCGATCCATCAGCATGATGAAGATCCACCTGCAATGGAACATTTGGCTCAAATGTGCTTAATCCATGGATGTCAATAATATCATCTTCCTGAATTTTATCATAATCTTCTTTGTCGGCAAATGTTAACGCTAACATACCTTGCTTTTTAAGATTGGTTTCGTGGATGCGCGCGAAAGATTTTACTAATACTGCGCGAACACCTAAGTGACGAGGTTCCATAGCCGCATGTTCTCTAGAAGAGCCTTCTCCATAGTTTTCATCGCCAACTACAATAGACCCCAGTCCTTGTGCTTTATAGTCTCGTTGTGTTGCCGGTACAGGCCCATATTCTCCAGTTAAAGCGTTTTTAACATCATCAGTTTTATCATTGAAGAAATTAACCGCTCCGATTAACATATTGTTAGAGATGTTGTCTAAATGCCCACGGAATTTTAACCAAGGTCCTGCCATGGAAATATGATCTGTCGTGCACTTTCCTTTCGCTTTGATTAATAGTTTTAATCCTTTTAGATCGGTTCCTTCCCATGCCGGAAATGGATCGAGCAACTGTAACCGGTGAGAGGTAGGTGACACTAACACCTGAACACCTGAACCGTCTTCGGCAGGGGCTTGGAAACCTGCATCTTCAACCGCATAACCATTCAAAGGTAATTCATCTCCCACGGGTGGGTCAAGTTTAACTTGCTCTCCTCGATTATTTGTTAAAGTATCTGTTAATGGATTAAAGCCTAGGTCGCCGGCAATTGCGATCGCCGCAACAATCTCTGGAGAAGTCACAAACGCAAAGGTATTTGGATTACCATCAGCACGTTTGGCGAAATTTCTATTAAACGAGTGTACAATCGTATTTTTCTCGGCTTTTTCGGCACCTGTACGGTCCCACATTCCAATACAGGGACCGCAAGCATTGGTAAATATAGTTGCATTCAAATCCTCGAATGTACCTAATAGTCCATCTCGATTTGCAGTATAGCGCACTTGCTCAGAGCCTGGATTAATACCAAATTCTGCTTTAATACCTAAACCTTTATCTATAGCTTGCTTTGCAATGGAGGCTGCGCGCGATAGATCTTCATATGATGAATTAGTACAAGAACCAATCAGACCCCATTCTACTTTTAACGGCCAGCCGTTTGCTTCGGCTGCCGCTTTCATTTGAGAAATTGGGGTAGCTAAATCTGGCGTAAACGGACCATTTAAGTATGGTTCCAGTTCATCTAAATTAATTTCGATCAGTTGGTCAAAATAGTTCTCTGGATTTGCATATACTTCAGCATCTCCCGTTAAATGTTCAGCAATATTATTAGCTGCATCAGCCACATCAGCACGATTGGTAGCACGTAAATAACGTTCCATACTTTTATCGTATCCGAAAGTTGATGTTGTTGCACCAATTTCGGCCCCCATATTGCAAATGGTTCCTTTTCCGGTACAGCTTAAGTTTTCAGCGCCATCGCCAAAATATTCCACTATGGCTCCGGTACCACCTTTTACAGTTAAAATACCCGCAACTTTAAGAATTACATCTTTTGCAGAAGCCCACCCATTCAACTTTCCAGTAAGTTTTACGCCGATTAGTTTAGGGAATTTAAGCTCCCAAGGTAGCCCTGCCATAACGTCGCATGCATCGGCACCACCCACACCAATTGCAACCATACCTAAACCACCAGCATTTACTGTATGACTATCAGTACCAATCATCATACCTCCCGGGAAAGCATAATTTTCTAATACAACTTGATGGATAATTCCAGCACCAGGTTTCCAAAAACCGATACCGTATTTGTTAGATACCGATGCTAAGAAATCAAATACTTCTTTACTCTCTGTATTGGCGTGAGGTAAATCTATTTCAGCTCCAGATTTGGCTGTAATTAAGTGATCGCAATGTACAGTAGAAGGTACAGCAACCTGAGGGCGGCCAGCTTGCATAAACTGCAGTAATGCCATTTGAGCTGTTGCATCTTGCATTGCTACTCTGTCTGGTGCAAAATCTACATAGTCAGTTCCACGGATGAAAGCAGTTTTCGCATTCCCATCCCAAAGGTGCGTATATAATATTTTCTCTGAAAGTGTTAAAGGCCTGCCTACAATTTTGCGTGCCGCTTCTATACGACTGCTAAAATTGGAGTATACCTTCTTGATCATTTCTATGTCAAAAGCCATTGATAAATCGGTTAGTTAATCTATTCTTCTATTAGGTAGCGAATTTACAAAAAAAACAGGCTTAACGCTATCATCTCTATCTCATTATATTATTTGGAAGAATTCTAAATAGTTGGCGACTTCTATTGATGAAGGCAATTGTAAGCTGGTTTGGAAGTTTTTGAATGTAAATTGTTCGAAATCGATCGTTCTTGTACATTTATGAACAGTTTAACTTTTTTTGATAAGTGTAACTGATTGACTTTTAGTGCTTTTATGGGATATGGTTTATTGGCATTAACTTAGCTTACAATGTGGTAATTAGAGTTTGCCAAATTGATAACCTTCATTGATAAGATATTCAATAGCTTTGGGGAGTGCGTATTTTAAACGATCATATGCTTTTAAGCTGTCATGAAAAACAATGATGGAGCCATTTTTGGTGTTTTTAATTACATTGTGATAACATTTTTCGGGAGAAAGTTTGGGGTCAAAGTCCCCGCTTAGTACATCCCACATAATAATCTTTAGTTCTGAGTCGGTAGTCTTGAAGCTTGAGTCTATTTTTGGGGATAAATTGGACTCTATGTACTCAAGCTTCTGGACTGTGAATTGAAGGCTGCGAACTTGAGACTTTTTTATCCTGCCAAAAGGTGGTCGAAAGAGATTGGTTTGTGTGAGTTCTTGGCACTTTAAGAAGTTTTGAATATACGTATGGTCATTTGTTTTCCATCCGTTGAGGTGGTTAAAAGTGTGGTTCCCAATGGCATGCCCTTCGCTTTTAAGGCGTTCAAAGAGGGCTGGATGCTTGAGAATGTTATCGCCGATGCAAAAAAAAGTAGCTTTTATTTTAAAGCTTTTTAAAGTATTTAATACAAATTCTGTAACATTGGGTATAGGTCCATCGTCAAAGGTTAAATAAACGATCTTTTCCGAACGGGATTTGTTCCAAGTTAAAGCGGAATAAAACCATTTTAATAAAAGTGGAGATTTAACTAGGTACATGCCGCAAAAGTAAACAATTAAAGGCTGTACTTAAAAATTTACAAAACTCCATCAATTGTTTATTTATTATTGCGAAACAAATTTTTATGAAACAAGTTGCCAATTTGAGCTTTTTAAAAAAGCTAACTTTTATTTTTTCGATAGTTTCTTTAGCAGGCTTTAGCCAATTCGGTTATGCGCAGGAAATAATTACGGTACAACAGGCTATAGATAAGGCATTAACTAATAATTTACAAGTTAAACAATCTAAATTAAGTGAAAGTTTAGCCGACGAGAATTTAAAGCAAGCAAAATTGGCGTTATATCCTAGCTTGAACTCAGGAGTTAATCAAAATATGAATTGGGGTAGAAATCAAAGTGCTTCAGGTTTATTTGAAAACACCCAACGCTATAACCTTAGTGCGAGTTTAAGCAGTGGGGTAGATTTATTTGCTGGTTTCTCTAAGATTAATCAGATCAAACAGAACAAAGTTTTGCTTGACGCAGGTAAAACTAATACTGAAAAGGTAAAAAATGATTTGATTTTGCAGGTAATTACCAGTTATTTACAAATTTTATACAACAAGGATTTTTTAAAGGCTGCCCAAGACCAGCTAACGGTTGCAAAACAACAATTGAATCAACAGCAACAATTGTTAAATGAGGGGAACAAGACCTTGGCAGACCTATCGCAAGCAAAATCATTAGTAGCAACTGCTGAATTAAATGTAACCAATGCGGAAAATGCTTTGTCAATTTCTTATTTAACTTTGGCTCAATTAATGGACGTACCGTCAGCTACCGTATATGACGTACAGTTACCACTGCTTAATACAACAACAAATCCTTCTACAGCAATCAACCCAGAAGAAATTTATCGCGATGCGTTATCTACTTTTCCCGATGTTAAATTAGCCGAATTATATACGGCTGCATCTAGAATAGGCGTGAATGTTGCTAAAGGTAATTTATACCCAAGATTATCTTTCAACGGAAGCTATGGAACCAGTTATTTTTATAGTTATAACTCAACAACACCCAATCAAACTTTAAGCGAACAATTTAAGAATAATCTGGGTAAAGGGATCGGGCTTAATTTACAAATCCCAATTTTCAATCGCTTACAAGCAAGGTCTGGTGTAACTCGTGCGAAAATTGATTTAATGCAAACAGAAACACAAGAGCAGTTGGCTAAGAACAACTTAAGCAAAATCATTTACCAAGCAGTTGCCGATTTAAAAGCCGCTGAAAGTCGCTATCAATCTACAACGAATGCATTTCTTGCTCAAAAAGATGCTTACTATGTAATAGAAGAACGCTACAATGTTGGCTTGGTAAATTCGCTAGAGTATAGTACAGCCCAAACTAATAAAAATAAAGCCGAAATTGACATGATACAAGCTAAATACGATTTATTATTTAGAGCAAAAGTGATTGATTATTATTTAGGAAAACAGATTACATTTTAAACGAATAAAAAACAAATAACTTTATATGAAACTTAAACACATATTAATTGCCGTTGGTGTATTGTTAGCTCTATTAATCGGCGCTAAACTTGCCGGACTAATTGGCGGTGATAAAATTGAAAAGGTTACGGTAGATAAAGCAGGTGAGAAGAAAGTAGTTGAAACGGTTACTGCAAGTGGTAAGATCCAACCTGAAACAGAGGTTAAATTAAGTTCTGAGGTTTCTGGAGAGGTGACCCAGCTTTTAGTGAAAGAGGGTGATGTGGTTAAAAAAGGCCAATTACTTTGTAAAGTAAGACCAGATGTGTTGCAATCAGGTTATGAGCGCGCTGTTGCTTCTTATAATTCACAAAAAGCAAGTGTTACTTCGTCTCAACAACAACTTGTGCAATCTCAAGCTAATTTTGAAAATGCTGAAGCAACTTATAAAAGAAATGTAGAATTATATAACAAAAAAGTAATTTCAGCTGCAGAATTTGATGCTGCTAAGGCGGCTTATTTAACTGCAAAAGCCACCCTTGCTGGGGCAAAAGCAAACTTAACGGGTGCTAAATTCGGGCTTGAGCAATCGGGTGCAAATGTAAAAGAGGCAGGAGCAAATTTAGCTAAAACCACAATTTACTCACCTGTTGACGGAGTAGTTTCTAAATTATCCATAGAATTGGGAGATCGTATTTTAGGTACCTCGCAAATGGCCGGAACTGAGATTATGCGTATTTCGAATTTAACGACCATGGAAGTCAACGTGGAAGTGAATGAGAACGACATTAATCGTGTAAATGTTGGTGACAGTGCTTCTATTGAAATTGATGCATTTGCGGATAAAAAATTTAAAGGGGTTGTAACAGAAATAGCGAGCTCATCTACCAGCGTTGGTGCTGCAACTAATTCTGTCGACCAAGTAACTAACTTTTCTGTAAAGGTTCGATTACTCGCAGATTCATATAGTGCAGTAAAAGGGGGAGCAAAGGATTTGCCTTCGCCGTTTAGACCAGGACTATCTGCAACAGTGGATATTGAAAGTGAAACATTCACAGGTTTAGCTGTTCCAATCCAATCTGTATTTACTGGAGATAAGGATAAATCTACTGATCCGATGAAAAATGCAGGAAATGATCAAAACATGGATAAACAAAAAAGTAAGTTAAACGATAAAAAAGTTAAGCAATACGTTTATTTATTCGACAGTAAGGCAACCACGGTTAAGAAAGTAGAAGTGACTACCGGTATTCAGGATGATCAATTTATCATTGTTAAATCAGGAATTAAATCGGGTCAGGAAATCGTTAGCGGACCTTATTCTGCCATTCAAAATAAGTTAAAAGATGGTATGAAAGTAGAAAAAACGACTAAGGATAAGCTATTTAGCGCAGATGGTAAAAAGTAGGTAGTATCTAATCATAATATTTAAGTATTTTTGAATTCGTTAAGGTTTAAGTTAATTGTAATACACAATTAACTTAAACCTTTTCTCATTTAAAGGATTTTAACTTAAAACACTATGGCAGCAAAGATTGCAATGATAGGAGGTGGAAGTTGGGCAACAGCAATTGTTAAAATGTTGTCTGATAACATTTCTCCAAAGGAAATTTATTGGTGGATGCGCAATGAAGAGGCGATTGCACATATTAGAGCTTTTAAACATAACCCTAGTTACCTGAGCTCTGTAGAGATTAAGCTTCCGGAAAAAAATATTTCTTCAGACATAGCTGCCATCATTAAACAGGCAGATTATGTGGTTTTGAATGTGCCTGCAGCATTTTTAAAGGCAACATTGAAAGGAGTGAGTGCAGCTGATTTGAAAGGGAAAAAAATTGTTTCAGCGATTAAAGGAATTGTACCTGATGAAAATCTAATTATAGGAGAATTCTTAAACCAAAAATACCAAGTTCCTTTAAAAGATGTGTTGGTTATTAGCGGCCCCTGCCATGCTGAGGAAGTTGCGCTGGAAAAGCTTTCTTATTTGACAATTGCTAGCACGGACGTGGCTTTGGCTAATGATTTTGCAAGTTTATTAGCTACGAGGTATATTAAGACTAACGTGTCTGACGATATATTTGGAACAGAATATGCTGCCGTGCTCAAAAATATATATGCGGTGGCAAGTGGCATTTGTCATGGTGTTGGTTATGGAGATAATTTTCAGGCAGTACTGATCTCAAATGCCATTCGCGAAATAAAAGATTTTGTGGACGCCGTGCATCCAATTGATCGAGATATTATAGAATCGGCTTATTTAGGCGACTTGTTAGTGACAGCATACTCTCAGTTTAGCCGTAACCGCACTTTTGGCAATATGATAGGGAAGGGGTATACAGTTAAGTCGGCCCAGCTAGAAATGAATATGATTGCTGAAGGTTACTATGCCGCAAGCTGCATGTATCATATTAATCAGAAATATAAAGTTGAAATGCCAATCAGTAATGCAGTATATAACATTTTATATAAATTTCATCCACCACATGCAGAGATGAGGTTGTTGACGGAAAAGCTGAATTAATTATAGTTTATAAAAAGAAAGGCCTTAGATCTAAGATCTAAGGCCTTTTTAGGATATGAAGATGTGAATTATGATCTACGTCTGCGCTCCCCGCCTCCATTGCCACCTTCACGTCTTCCGCTTCCGCCTTTATCATCACGGCTGCGCCCGGAGAAATCTCTGAAACCTCCACCACCTGCATTACCACCCTCACGTCTTCCGCTTCCACCGCTGCTTCTTCTATCTCCACCACCACTTCTTCTTTCACCGCCGCCATATCCGCCGCCACTTCTTCTTTCGCCACCGCCACCAAAGCTGCGTCTTCTCTCACCACCTTCACCGCCGCGACCACCAACTGGTGCATCACCGCTTTTCTCTATTCTTACATCGCGGCCATTAAATTTAACATCTTTGAAGTTGGTGAACAATGCATCAACCGTATCGTTTTCAACTTCAATGAAAGAGAAAACACCTTTTAAGTCAATTTTACCAACAGCTTTACCACTTATTTTGCCATTATTACAAACAAAACCTAATAAATCACCTCTTGTAAATTCATCTACTGAACCTACATTGATAAATAATCGAGTATAGTTGCTGTTATCAAAGTTTCTGCCTCCACGTTCTCCACGATCACCTCTTTCGCCTCTATCTCCACGATCGTCAGCGCTAGCATTTAAATCTGGTGCGTTTGAATAATAATCTAAGAAACGGTTGAACTCTAAAGATGCGAACTTCTTAATAACGTCTTCTTTACTTAATTCAGCAAATTCATCCATAATTCTAGGAATATACTGATCAATTTGATCTGTATTTACTTCCACATTGTGAACTTTGTGAATTAAAGAGAATAATTGTTTTTCACACACGTCAAACCCGGTAGGTAACTCCGCTTTTGTAAACTGCTTACCAATTATTCTTTCGATCTGACGGATTTTACCAGTTTCTTTAGAGTTAATGATGCAGATAGATATACCTGTTTTACCAGCGCGACCCGTACGGCCCGAACGGTGGGTATAACTTTCAATTTCGTCAGGTAGAGAGTAATTGATTACGTGAGTTACATTGTTTACATCTATACCACGAGCTGCAACATCTGTAGCAATTAATAATTGCATGTTGCGATCGCGGAAACGTTGCATTACTTTATCACGTTGTTGCTGAGATAAGTCTCCGTGTAATGAATCTGCATTGTAGCCATCTTTAATTAAGTGCTCAGCAACATCCTGGGTATCCATTTTGGTTTTACAGAATACTACGGCGAAAATTTCTGGGTTAAAATCTACAATCCGTTTTAGTGCAGCATATTTATCACGCGCACGAACAATATAATATTCGTGTTCGATGTTTACATTCCCTGCATTTTTTGTGCCCATGGTTAGTTCTACCGGGTTTTCCATGTAGTTTCTAGCAATACGACGAACCTCAGGAGGCATCGTAGCCGAGAATAACCATGTTTTTTTATCGTCTGGAGTGGTCGATAAAATGTCATTAATGTCTTCCTGGAAGCCCATGTTTAACATTTCATCAGCTTCATCCAATACTACATATTTAACGTTAGAGAAATCGATGGCTTTACGACCAATGATGTCTAACATACGGCCGGGCGTGGCCACTACGATTTGTACGCCATTGCGTATTTCACGTAGTTGTTGCATAATGTTCGCGCCACCGTAAACGGCAACTACGTGTGCATTAGGCGTGTTTTTTGAGAAATTTTTGATGTCGTTTGCAATCTGCAGACATAGCTCACGCGTTGGGCACAAAATCAGTGCTTGCGGCTTATTTACTTTAAAGTCTATTAATTCTAACAGCGGCAATCCAAATGCGGCTGTTTTTCCTGTTCCTGTTTGGGCCAAACCAACAAAGTCGTTACTACCTTCTAACAGTACAGGAATAGATTGCTCCTGAATAGGCGTAGGGTTTTCAAATCCTAGCTCTTTTACGGCATTAACAACGTCATCACTTATCCCCAATTTACTAAATGGGTTTATCATTATAACATTTTTTAATTAAGCCGCAAAGGTACGGATAATTATCGGTATTTTACTGAGGGCTAAGTAAATAGTTTTTGAACTAGGATTTTAGAAAATCCATTGATAGTGAGCTAATTATTAATCTGCTTTGTTTAACATATGCGCTAGTATCGGTTCACACTTCTCTTTACAGGGTAAATAGAAATACTTATGTTTCCACGTTGCAGACTTAGGAGAAAGTCCCCACCAAAATTCTGCTAATGCTAATGGCTTTAATTCATTTTGAAACGCATACTGCAATAATTTTGGCGCGGCACACTCGCCTGCGCCTGCCGGAGGATTTTTATATCCAGCTTCTGTGAAAATTGCAAGTAGGCTTTTTTCCTCACCAGCTTGGTTTAAAAAGTGATAATGGCTAAATATTTCATTTTGCAAAGCAATAGAATGTTGCTTACGCTGGGCTTTAAGCTTATGGATTGCTTCTTTACTCGCCTCTGGCGAGAGGTCTTTTAAGAATTTAATTTCATTAGTCATTGCCGTTAATTCTTCCATTCCCTTGTTCAGGAAACTGCCTTCAGAGAGCAAGTCAAATATGGGTGGAACAAACTTTATGTGACTGTTTGAACCAGCTAGTTTGCCAGAGAATGCAGTCAAATAGCCAATTTCATGTTTTTTATTTTGCACAACTAATACGCCAAACATTTTGCCAATGACCATTCCTTTACCATCAGCCAAGCCAAAGTTATGCTGCCATTCCTGTTGGTTTTGAAGATGATCTTGTAATTCTTCTGCCGCTAAAATGCAAAGCGGATGTGGCGCATCTTGACTTAAAGTGAAATGTGAAGGTAATTTATAGGCCTTAGTAGATTTTGAGAAATGATTAAAAAATGGAATACTGGCTATCATTTCGCCTAAGATGTCAAATTCTTTTCGTTCTCAGTTCGTGGTTTTCCTTTTCCATTTGGTTTTCCCTTTCCAGTTTCAATTAAACTGCGTAAACTGTTCTGGATATAGTTTGTCCAAGAATCTCTACAGATATCATAGCACTCATACGCTGCAACTAAACCTTGATGGGTCATGCGAACCTGTGTTTTTCCATCTATTTGTGAAATGTCGAAAATAATTTTTGTACCTGCCCATTCGGATGTATCCTCAGTAAAGTTGAAATAATTGTCCTTCACAAACCAAACTACTTTTTGATTAGGTATAAGCTCAATGATTTTCATCGTTGAACGATGCACGTCTTCATAATGATAGTGAAATTCACTATCTAGTTTATCTGTTGCGCCTTCAATTTCTTCAGACCACCATCCTCGAACATTATTAATAGCGTTATATGCCTCTTCTGGCGATTGATCTACTACTATTGCTGTCGTAAAATCTTGATTTTCCATATGCTTAGTTTTTATTTTAATGAGTTCTTTTTAGCTGATAAAGCCTAGCCGAATTTAATTAAAGTAAATGTAGCGCTAAAATGGGATTAACGTAGGGTGTAAAACAGACTTTCTAAAGGGTTAATTTGGACAACAAAAATTTAATTATAAACTTTTCTATCTTAACCGATCAGCACTTCTAAGTAGTTGCTCATCTCTATTAATGCCTCTAATGGCCAACAGACATAGGGCAATAGCTAAAGGAGGCAAAAACATACCCGTATCATAATTGGCAGTTTCCAATCCGCCTGGGATATTTTTGGCATATACACTGCACCAAAACGAAAGCCCAATCATAAGAACAATGCTCACATAAGCTATTTTCTTCTGTAATTTCCTTCTTTTAAAGTTGAAAATATTGACAAGACATACAATTGCAACTGCAGAGACGCTTATCAAAAGCGGTAGATAACTTTCTATCAGCTTATTAATTCCGCCAACTTTTTGATATAAACCACTAGCAATGATATAAAATTCTCCTCCTATGAGGTTTGATTTTACCATTGGAAGAAATAATAAACAGCTAATGCAAATAGCGGCCAACAATAGCCAGATAGATTGTATTCTTTGAATCATAGTTGTTAAAATAATTAAACAAACTTAATAAAAGATTGTGATTTGTGATATTGGAATATTGAAAAGTTAAAAAGTTACATCAATCTTAAATTTAAAACTTGTCAACATTAAAACATTCTAAGTATTTTTGTCACCTTGAACAGCAAGAGATATTTTATCGAAATCAGTTATAATGGTACCACTTTGCATGGTTGGCAAATACAGCCCAATGCTTTAACTGTACAGGAATGTTTAGACAAGGCACTTTCTATATATTTTAGACAAGAGGTAGTGAGTTTGGGTTGTGGAAGAACGGATGCTGGGGTTCATGCTATTCAGTTTTATGCCCATTTTAATGTTGAGAATATCGAGGAGGGCATTGTTATTAAGGCTCCGGCGGGAATTAACGCACTGTTGCCATATGCTATTGCTGTAAAGCAAATTTTTGCTGTAAGCGACGATGCACATGCGCGCTTTGATGCTACTTCGAGGGCTTATCAATATCATATTCATTTCGAAAAGGATCCATTTAAATTGGATAGGTCTTGGTTATATAAAGGCAATTTAGATTTGTTTGACATGAATAAAGCAGCTGCGGTGTTGTTAGATTTTACCGATTTTTCATGCTTTAGTAAATCTAATACCCAAACTTTTACCAATAATTGTAAAATTAAACTTGCCTACTTCGAAATGGAAAAAGACGGTTCGTTAATCTTTCATATTAAGGCTGACCGTTTTTTGCGCAATATGGTAAGGGCAATTGTAGGTACGTTAATATTAGTTGGCAAAGGGGAACTGGGGGTTATCGATGTGCAAAAAATTGTAGGGAGTAAGAATCGCAGCAAAGCCGGTCAATCCGTGCCTGCCTGTGGTTTATATTTGGTAAAGGTGGAGTATCCGTATGTTTAAATCCGGCAAAGAAATTAAATAGATGTCTAAAATTACAGGTGATACTTTTAACGTTGGTTTACTTAAACGAGTTTTTGAGTACGTAAAGCCCTATCGGAATATTTTTATAGCTTCGGTTGTGTTAACAATAGCACTTGCTGCCATTACTCCTGTAAGACCCTGGCTAATTGGCTATACGCTTGACCATTTTATTTTAGAAGGTAATTACTCGGGACTAGTGGAAATGACCATTTTAATGATCGTGCTATTGGTTGTCCAATCCATCATACAGTATACTCAAACATTGTTAACGAACACCATTGGTCAATCTGCTATCCGCGACTTAAGAGTTAATGTTTTTAATCATATTAGCAGGTTAAGGTTAAAGTATTTCGATCAAACACCTATTGGACAGCTTATTACCCGTACTGTATCTGATCTAGAGACTATCGCAGACATATTTTCAGAGGGATTGATTGCGATGATCGGTGACTTACTGCAAGTAATTGTGATTATCTGCGTTATGTTTTATATCGATTGGGAATTAACCCTTGTGGTACTGCTTCCTATTCCTTTTTTGATGATTGCGACACGAATATTTCAAAAGTCAATCAAAGTAGCTTTTCAAGAGATTAGAACGGAAGTAGCAAATCTTAATACCTATTTGCAGGAACACATAAGTGGTATTTCTATTATCCAATATTTTGCGAGAGAAGATCAAGAGTATAAAAAATTTAAAAAGATCAATTCACGGTACCGTGATGCAAACATTCGTTCAAACTGGTATTATTCAATTTTTTTTCCTGTTGTTGAGCTGATTTCTGCCCTGTCATTAGGCTTGCTAATCTGGTATGGCTCTAAAAGTATTTTAGCTAAGCCTCTCGATGTGCAACCTGGTACCATTACATCGTTTATCTTGTTTATTAACATGCTTTTCAGACCAATTCGAGAGCTTGCAGATAAATTTAATACATTGCAAATGGGAATGGTAGGAGCCGAACGTGTATTCAAAGTTTTGGATACCCAAGAAACTACTCTAAATAAAGGAACTTTTGCTCCGGCACAGCTGCAAGGCGCCATTAATTTTGATAAGGTTTGGTTTAGTTATATTCAAGATGGTAAAGTTAATGAGGAGCAATATGTGCTGAAGGATATTTCTTTTGAAGTAAAAGCTGGTCAAACAGTAGCGCTGGTAGGTGCTACTGGTGCGGGTAAATCTTCGACAGTAAATATTTTAAGTCGTTTTTATGAAACGCAGCGTGGAACTATTAGGATAGATGGGATTGATATTAAAGACTATGAGTTAAATTACTTGAGAAGTCGTATTGCCACGGTATTGCAAGATGTTTTCCTCTTTTCGGATACTATTGTCAATAACATCACCTTAAACAATCCCACAATTAGCTTTGAGGAGGTGGTTGAGGCAGCTAAAAAAGTTGGAGCGCATGATTTTATTGAGCGCTTGCCTGGAGGCTACCATTACAATGTTATGGAGCGTGGTGCCACGCTTTCATCGGGACAGGCGCAACTAATTTCGTTCATTAGGGCCTTAGTTTACCAGCCGGTTATTTTGGTTTTGGATGAAGCGACTTCTTCAGTAGATACGGAAACGGAAATGTTAATTCAAAAGGCAATTGAGCAACTGATGAAGGGTAGGACTTCTATTGTTATCGCACACCGTTTATCAACTATTCAAAAAGCCGATCTGATAGTTGTACTAGATAAAGGAGAGATTAAAGAAAAAGGAACCCATCAAGCTTTGCTTAAAATGAATGGTTACTATAAACGCTTATACGATTTACAATTTTCTTCGGTAGGAATAGCCAACAGTTAATTTCTAATTAACTGTTCTTCCGTATAGTAGATAAAAGTATCAGAACCCTTTTTCTCGGTCTTCTCTCGTGTTAAAATAATGCTTTTTAACCTCAAATATTTTATTTTCCAAGTTTCTGCGGGAATGGTACTGAAGCTGATATGATCGCCAGTTTCATCAATTGTATAGTTAACGGTGTCCCCAGCTTTAATGTATTTGTCTTCTTTTGTAAAAAGCAATGTATCAATGGGTATTACAACTTTTGGGCTATCTAAGCCGTAATAAACGGTATCCTTTACGGTTGTATCGCCATTTTTTGTTGTTATATTAATTGTTTTTAATAAAGGCCATCTTCCAACAAAATGATTTTTTACAAATTCTTGGTCATTGATTTCGTCTTTTTTGCAGGTAAAGAAAATGATAGCCATAAACGCAAAAAAAGCAACTGAAAAGATATATTTTCTCATATATACAAAGATAGAATTTTTTGAGCGATAGTATTTTATCTAATATTAATGCTATTTCATAAAAACGGAGTTAGAAGCATAAAATTTTATATCTTCAAATTTTAAATCCATTTAAATGAAGTCCGTTTTATCTAATTTAACATTCCAAGTTTTAGTAGCCATTGCTTTAGGGATTTTGGTCGGTGTTTTATATCCAGGTTTTTCCTCCTACGCAGAGTTAATCAGCAAGAGCTTTATCAATATGATTAGCATGTTAATTGCGCCTATCATATTTTTTACTATCGTTTTAGGTATTGCCCACATGGGGGATATGAAAAAGGTAGGTAGAGTAGGTGGGAAAGCTTTATTGTATTTTGAAATTGTAACTACGCTTGCGATTATGATCGGGATGGTGGTAGCAAATTTATTGAAGCCGGGGGTTGATGTAAATGTGCCTGCTGGTGATGTGGCTAAGATAGCCGCATACACTACGCAAGCTGGCGAGATAAATTGGCTGGAGTTTATTGCCCACATTATTCCCAAGAATATTTTTGAAGCTTTTACCAAAGGGGAAATTCTCCAAATCCTGTTTTTTGCTATTTTATTTGGATACGGCCTAAGTAAAATGGGGGAGAAGGGGCATTCTTTGATTAGTACGTTCGACAAAATCTCCAAAGTACTTTTTAACATTATGAAGGTAGTGATGCGGGTTGCGCCTATCGGAGCATTTGGGGGCATGGCTTTCAGTGTTGGTAAATATGGATTAGGAACTTTATTGCCCATGGCTAAGCTTATGGGTGCCGTTTACCTAACATGTTTTCTTTTTATTTTTGTGATATTGAATGCTATTTGCCGTTATTATAAGTTTAGCCTTTGGCAGTATTTGAAATATATCCGACAAGAAATATTAATTGTTTTAGGAACCTCTTCTTCCGAGTCTGTATTGCCGAGCATGATGAAGAAAATGGAAGATATTGGTTGTGATAAATCAGTAGTTGGTTTGGTAATCCCAACAGGTTATTCCTTTAATTTAGATGGAACAGCAATTTATTTAGCAATGGCGGTTATCTTTTTAACTCAGGTTTTCCATATTGATTTGAGCTTAGGAGAGCAATTGTCTGTAATGGCTGTGTTAATGGTCACTTCAAAAGGTGCTGCTGGAGTAACGGGTAGCGGTTTTATAGTGTTGGCGAGTACATTAACCGCCTTAAAAATTATGCCTGTTGAGCATATTGCCATTTTATTGGGTGTCGACAGGTTTATGAGCGAAGCAAGGGCTATTACCAATATGATTGGGAATGGAATTGCAACTATTGTAATTGCGAAAAGCGAAAATGAGTTCGATCAAAAGAAATATCTAAAAGCTATACAGCCGGCTGCAATTGAGAAAGCGGAAGAAGATCATTTTTAGGTAGTCTTAAGAAGTTTTTAAGACTTCGTAGGTCTAGAAAATAAATTTGAAAATCCACAGCTTTTAACTTAAGTTTGCACAAAAAAATAGATATAATGAGTGTTTTAGTAAATAAAGATTCTAAAGTAATTGTTCAGGGGTTTACCGGTAACGAAGGTACTTACCATGCTGAGCAAATGATAGCTTACGGTACAAACGTTGTTGGTGGGGTAACTCCTGGTAAAGGCGGTCAGACACACCTTGATAAACCTGTGTTTAATACAGTTAAGGATGCTGTTGATAAAGCTGGAGCTAATGTGTCTATTATTTTTGTACCACCTGCATTTGCTGCAGATGCGATCATGGAAGCTGCAGAAGCAGGCATTAAAGTGATTGTTTGTATTACAGAAGGTATCCCAACAAAGGATATGATTGCTGTAAAATCTTATATCGCCGATAAAGATTGCCGTTTAATCGGTCCAAATTGCCCAGGTATTATCACGGCTGATGAAGCTAAGATTGGCATTATGCCAGGTTTTATCTTTAAAAGAGGTACAGTAGGTGTAGTTTCTAAATCGGGTACATTAACCTATGAAGCTGTTGATCAAGTGGTAAAAGCAGGCTTAGGTATTACTACAGCAATTGGTATCGGTGGTGACCCAATTATTGGTACAACTACTAAACAAGCTGTTGAATTATTAATGAATGATCCAGAAACTGAAGGTATCATCATGATTGGTGAAATTGGTGGTGGAATGGAAGCTGAGGCAGCCTTGTGGATTAAAGAAAACGGAACTAAACCTGTTGTAGGGTTCATCGCCGGACAAACTGCGCCTCCGGGACGTAGAATGGGGCATGCAGGTGCGATCGTTGGTGGTGCCGATGATACAGCTGCAGCTAAAATGAAAATTATGGCTGAGTGCGGAATTACGGTGGTAGAAAGTCCAGCTGAAATTGGGGAAGCTATGGCGAAATTATTAAAGAAATAAGAAAATTTGTTATATACTGAAAACGCCTCCTAATTAAGAGGCGTTTTTTTTGCTATTCCTACAATCTCTCTCTTTTTAAAAGGCATTATAACTGAACGATAGTGTTTATAGCACGCCGAAGTGGTGATATATTACTCTTGTCTTATCCTAGATTATCACTTACAGAAGACAAATAGTTAAACGGTTAAATCCTTACCTTAAAATGAAAAATGGCGAGTGGTAATTAATTATATTTGTTATAGCGCATAGGTGTCAAATCCAACTGTTTGCATAAATCGTATATGAGCATATAAATAGACACAAAATGAAAACATTAATCAATAAAACATTAATCATGTTAAGTGCGTTTTTGGTAACAGGCTTAGCCGCATGCGCTCAAAAGGAAGGACAAAAAGCAACACCTGCTAAAACAACAAAGAAAATGGAATGGAATAAATTAACCAAAGAAGAAGAAGATGTGATTGTGCGTAAGGGTACTGAATATCCTGGTACCGGAAAGTATGATAAGTTTAATGAAAAAGGCATCTACATATGTAAAAGATGTAATGCACCGTTGTATAAATCGGATTCGAAATTTGATGCACATTGTGGATGGCCAGCTTTCGACGACGAAATCAAAGGTTCAGTAAAACGCATTCCTGATGCCGATGGTCAACGTGTAGAAATCGTATGCGCTAACTGTGAGGCACACCTAGGTCATGTATTTATAGGGGAGGGTTTTACCAATAAAAACACCCGTCATTGCGTAAATTCAATTTCGATGATTTTTGTGCCCGAGAAAAAGGATAAATAAAATAGCTAAGCTAGGTTATTGCAACCTAGCTTGCATTTCACTTATTACATCCTTATAAGTGTTCAGTAATCGTTCCCATTCTTTGAATTTCTCATCATCTTTCGCTCCTGTATTGGCAGCATTAGAGGCCTCGCTCTGAATTTTTACCACATATTGTTGTGTTCCAGTATTACCCGGTTTAACAATTACCCTAGTACGAATTGTGTTGTTAGGGAAATTTTTCATAGACCAGGCAGTACGTAAATAAGAAGTTTCTTTATCAGCCATTTCAATTACATCAAAATAATTGGTAACAATTCCATTCATTATTTTCCAAGCGTCTTCGGGTGTTCTTGTTGCGCCAACGGTTATGCTGAAGTTTACATTTGCCTGGTCGCTTTGGATAGATGAAGTGTAAGCTTCATCTGTTTTCAACGCAATATGCTCGTTTGTAGGCGGTGCCTGCATGTTGATCTGATTGCAGAAATTTTTAATAATTGGCACAAAACCTGCACGTTCAACTATAACTTCAACGCAGGCTCCATCCAAGATTTTAACAGAATGTTCTCCATTAGCCACTTGTTTCCCGTCAACTTTAATAATGGCGTCGCTTGGTGTCGTGTTTATTCTTACTACTCGGTCTTTTAATGTAATTGTCTCAAATAAAGGCGTTTGTGGCATTCCTTCTTTATTGTAGTAGGTTCGTTCTATAGGGACGTAGCCTTCTTTTCTATACTCTACGGCTACATTGGTTTTACTTGGAACAACGATTTCATCAGAGTTATCGGCTAACTTTTTCCCGTCGACAAAAATTTGTGCATCATTTGGGAATAATTTTACTTTGACAGCTTTGTCTTCTAAAACAATGAAATCGTCTACCGGAGAAACATCTCTACCTGCTTGATTATAATAAACTTTAGTTTTTTTGTAGAAACCTGGTTTAGTTACCTCGACAGTGGTCGAGCTATTTTCGTTGATATATACATATATTTTTTTAGTGCCAATCTCTATTCCATTTACAAAAATCTTGGCATCATAAGGTTCAGCGGATACTGTAACCATTCTATCCTTTAGTTCAACAAGGTCTTCTTTTTTAGGATCTATACCTTTTAGCCTTTGGTAAGACTTTGTAAATGGTTTAAAACCCGGTTTTTTAAAAATAAGCTTAACAGGAAAATCTTTATTGATTTTAATCTCTGCAGAGCCAGTTCCAAGGAGTTGTTCCTGTCCGCCGGTTTTTGATTCATATATGTTAGCGTCGGCAGGGAGGACACTAATTTTCATTTTTTGGGCGTTAGCAATGTTAGCAACTAATACCACTAATAGGAGTATTGTAATACGGATTTTCATGAGAGAACTAATTTTTGCTACAAGATGCTAAAAGAAATATATCTTTCAAAATTTTTTGTCAATTTCGACTTCGTAAGTCGGCTGAAAACCAGCCGACTTACGAAGTCGTTAAGAAAATCGTACCAGAAAATGTAGCGTAGAATTAAGCTCTCAAGGTCTGAATTTCTGCTGTTTTAGATCATTAAAAATGATTTTGTATATTTGAACCCCACTAATAAACAAGAGCTAGCAACAAATCATCATATGAGGAAACTATTTCTGTTCTTAAGTTTAATTTCGTTTGGAGCGCAAGCTCAATCTATTTCGGTAAAAGAACCTGATACAATAGTTAAAACTATTTTTACCACATACTATGCTAAGAAATTTGAAGGAAGAAAAACCACCAGTGGCGAAAGATATAGAGCTGCTAAATTCACAGCGGCTCATCGGAAATTACCTTTCGGAACAATAGTGAGGGTAAAGAATTTACGCAATGATAAAATTGTTGAGGTAAGGATTAACGATCGTGGACCTTTTAGTAAAAAATTTGAATTGGACTTATCCCAAAGTGCTGCGAAAGCGCTGGGAATCTATAGACTAGGTTACGCGAAGGTGGAAATTTCCTACGTGTTAAATTAAGAGCCAATAGATTAATGTTACAGTTGGGTTTTTAAAATTATTAACACTCATTTTGATTCTGTAAGTGCTTAAAAAGAAATAATTAGCTTTTTTTCATGTCGTTTCTGACACTATTTTGATGAAAACTTTCGAACAATTCATGCACATGTTAACAACTTTGTAGGGCAAAAAATCTCTCAACTTCTATATTTGTTAAACAAAGTTCTTTAAAAGAATCCTCACATAATATTATTTAAATACTTAACATTTAGTTGGTTAAAAACGGGTGCAATTTGAACCTTTTTAAAGAATAACGAACCTAAATGGGTTTTGTGGGCGAATTGATTTTAATAGATTTCTAAACGTAAAAAAATAAGTTTATGCCGCAGGAAGAAGAATTATTGCTAAAGGAAAATAAGGATCGATTTGTCCTTTTACCGATTAAGTATCCCGCTCTTTGGGAAATGTATAAAAAAACAGAAGCGAGTTTTTGGACAGCAGAAGAAATAGACTTATCTGATGATCAAAAGCATTGGGATAATTTAAATGATGGCGAGAGGCATTTTATTTCCCATATACTCGCTTTTTTCTCGGCTAGTGATGGTATTGTGAATGAAAATTTGGCTGTAAATTTTATGAGCGAAGTTCAATTGCCTGAAGCACGTTGTTTTTATGGTTTCCAGATTATGATGGAAAATATTCATGCCGAAACCTATGCCTTACTAATTGATACTTATATTAAAGATCCAGATGAGAAAGATCGTTTGTTCCATGCCATTGATACCGTTCCAGCAGTTAAAAAGAAAGCTGAATGGGCATTAAGATGGATTGAGAATGGAACTTTTGCTGAGCGTTTAGTTGCCTTCGCAGCAGTTGAAGGTATTTTCTTTAGCGGTAGTTTTTGCTCTATTTTTTGGTTGAAAAAACGAGGTTTAATGCCTGGTTTAACTTTCAGCAACGAATTAATTTCGCGAGATGAGGGCTCTCATTGCGAATTTGCATGTTTATTATATAGCATGTTAAGTAATAAACTAAGTGAGGAACAAGTGCATGGCATTATTAGTGATGCAGTTGAAATTGAAAAGGAGTTTATTACGGATGCATTGCCTGTTGCATTGATTGGTATGAATGCCAAATTGATGAGCCAGTATATTGAGTTTGTAGCCGATAGATGGTTGCAAGAGTTGGGTTATAAAAAGATTTATAATGCAACTAATCCATTCGATTTTATGGAAATGATTTCCTTACAGGGGAAAACAAATTTCTTTGAAAAACGAGTAGGAGACTATCAGAAAAGCGGGGTTTTAACTTCATCAGAAGATAAGGCATCTGCATTTTCGCTAGATGATGATTTTTAAGTAGCGTAATAAGGAAAAGTTTACAAGACAGATGGTTAGGGCTCTTGTCTGGTGTACTAAATAATAAATTTTAAAACCTGGTGCCACTATCTTGCAATATGCACCAATAATATTTTAAAGGATGTTTGTAATAAAAAGAGATGGCCGCCAAGAAGCGGTAAAATTTGATAAGATAACGGCTCGAATCGAAAAGTTATGTTATGGTTTTAATGCTGAATTAGTAGACCCTATTGATGTTGCCAAAAAAGTAATTGAAGGTTTGTATGACGGTGTTACAACTTCAGAACTTGATAACCTCGCAGCGGAAACAGCCGCATCCCTAACTACAAAACACCCTGACTACGCATTGTTAGCATCTCGTATTGCTGTTTCTAACTTACATAAGAACACTTTGAAGTCGTTTTCAAAAACGATGGAAATGTTGTACACCTATATTGATCCTAAAACAGACAAACCGTCTTCTTTAATTGCAGACGATGTTTGGGAAGTAATTAAAGAGAATGCTGATATCTTAGATAGCACAATTATTTATGATAGAGATTTTGGGTTTGATTATTTCGGTTTCAAAACCCTGGAGAAATCATATTTATTAAAAGTAAATGGCCAAATTGTTGAACGCCCTCAGCATTTATTTATGCGTGTATCTGTTGGTATTCACAAAGGAGATATTGACAGTGCAATTAAAACGTATAATTTGATGAGTGAGCGTTGGTTTACACACGCGACACCAACTTTATTTAATGCAGCAACTCCTAAACCTCAAATGTCATCGTGTTTCTTGTTAACGATGCAAGATGATAGCATTGAGGGTATTTATGATACTTTAAAACAGACTGCTAAAATTTCACAAAGTGCGGGTGGTATTGGCTTAAGCATTCATAATATCCGTGCTACCGGCGCTTATATTGGTGGTACAAATGGTACAAGTAACGGTATTGTTCCGATGCTTAAAGTGTTTAATGATACAGCTCGTTATGTAGATCAAGGTGGGGGTAAGCGTAAAGGTGCTTTTGCAATTTATTTAGAGCCATGGCATGCTGATATTTTCTCTTTCTTAGATTTACGTAAAAACCATGGAAAAGAAGAAATGCGCGCGCGTGATTTATTCTATGCACTTTGGATCTGCGATTTGTTTATGCAACGTGTTGAAGAAAATGGCGATTGGAGTTTGTTCTCTCCAGATGAAGCACCGGGCTTAGCAGATTGCCATAGCGAAGAGTTTAACAAGTTATATACTCGCTATGAACAAGAAGGCAGAGCGCGTAAAACAATTAAAGCTCAAGAACTTTGGTTCGCTATTTTAGATGCTCAAATTGAAACTGGTACCCCGTATTTATTGTATAAGGATGCTGCTAATAGTAAATCTAATCAGCAAAATTTAGGAACTATTAAAAGCTCTAACTTGTGTACAGAGATTATTGAATACACCTCTAAGGATGAGGTTGCAGTTTGTAATTTAGCTTCGTTGGCTTTACCAAGATTTGTAATTAACGGTGAGTTTGATCATCAAAAACTATATGATGTAACTTATCAAGCTACCTTAAACTTGAACAAAATCATCGATTATAACTATTATCCAGTTATAGAAGCGCAGAATTCTAACTTCCGTCATCGTCCAGTTGGTTTAGGTGTGCAAGGTTTGGCAGATGCCTTTATTTTGATGCGTTTACCTTTCGAAAGTGATGCGGCAAAAGAATTGAACAAAGAGATCTTCGAAACCATTTATTTCGCTGGTATGACAGCTTCTGCTGATTTGGCAGAGAAAAATGGTCCTTATGAAAGCTTTAAGGGCTCTCCATTGTCTAAAGGAAAGTTCCAATTTGATCTTTGGAATGTAAAACCCGCAAGTAATCGTTGGGATTGGGAAACTTTGCGTAAACGTGTAGTTAAGACCGGTGTTTACAACTCGTTATTGGTTGCACCAATGCCAACAGCTTCTACATCTCAGATTTTGGGTAACAACGAATGCTTTGAGCCTTATACTTCAAATATCTATACACGTCGTGTATTAAGTGGAGAGTTTGTAGTGGTTAATAAACATCTGTTAAAGGATTTAGTTGCATTAGGTTTATGGACACCTGCAATGAAAGATAGAATTATCTTAGCTAATGGTTCAATCCAAGAAATCGCAGAAATACCAGATTATATTAAAGAATTGTACAAAACAGTGTGGGAGATTAAAATGCGTAACATCATAGATATGGCTGCTGATAGAGGGGCTTATATCTGTCAATCGCAATCGTTAAACTTATTTATCAATGCGCCAAATACTTCGAAACTAACTTCAATGCACTTCTATGCTTGGAAAAAAGGATTGAAAACAGGAATGTATTATCTGCGTACACAAGCTGCTTCACAAGCTGTTAAATTTACTGTGGAAAATCAGGGTGGCAAAGCGATTGAAGCGGTAATTCCGGCAGAAATGACACAAGAACAAGTTGCAGAAGAGATTGTAGACGGGCCAACTTGTTCGATGGAAGAAGGCTGTATCAGCTGCTCTGGCTAGTTTTTAGTTTTTATTATAAGTGCAAGGGGTAAGATGGTAACATCATACCCTTTTTTTGTACCTAAGATTCTCTATAAATCTTTACTTTTGTATAAATGACAAAGCACGAAATTATTTCATGTGAACGTTGCAATAATGCCATTGAGTGTAAAGCAAATTCTTATACCAAATGTCAATGTAGCGTAGTGCAGTTAAGCATCAACGAAGTTCAGCATATTAGCGAACTTTACGATGGCTGTTTATGTGCAAGATGCCTTTTTGAATTACAACAAGAATATCGTGAAAGCTTAGCGCAAGGGTAAATATCTTTTACCTTTCCTTCTTTTTGCCTAACTTTGTAGCTCAAATTTTTGAATGATGGGCAAAGTAAAAGTTGGCTTAGTGCAGATGACGTGCACAAAGGATAAACAAGAAAATTTAGATAAAGCAATTGTTAAAATAAGAGAAGCTGCTGCAAAGGGTGCTCAAATCATTTGTTTGCAAGAGCTTTTCACTTCTTTATATTTTTGCGATGTAGAAGATTATGATAATTTCGATCTCGCGGAGAAAATTCCAGGCCCATCAACAGATGCGCTGCAAGTTATAGCGAAAGAATTGGGTGTTGTAATTGTTGCATCGTTGTTTGAAAAACGCGCAGAAGGTTTATATCACAATACTACCGCCGTTTTAGATGCCGATGGCACTTACTTGGGGAAATACCGTAAAATGCATATCCCAGATGATCCCGCTTTTTATGAAAAATTCTATTTTACGCCTGGCGATTTAGGGTATAAAGTTTTTCAAACCAAATTTGCTAAAATTGGCATCTTAATCTGTTGGGATCAATGGTATCCTGAAGCGTCTCGTATAACGGCGTTGATGGGAGCTGATATTATGTTTTATCCAACTGCAATTGGATGGGACACCAAGCAGGACGAAGAGACTAACCAAGACCAATATAATGCCTGGCAGACTATTCAGCGCTCCCATTCAGTCGCAAATGGCGTTCCCGTAGTAAGTGTCAACCGGGTTGGATTTGAGCAAGATGGTGCAATGAAGTTTTGGGGCGGGAGTTTTGCGACCAATGCCCAGGGTAAATTACTTTATTTGGCATCGCATGATCAGGAGGAAACTGAAGTTGTGGAATTAGATCTAAATCAAAGTGATTTCATGCGCAAACATTGGCCGTTTTTAAGAGATAGAAGGATAGACTCTTATCAGCCAATTACCAAAAGGTATATTGATGAGGATTAGTTTATTTATATTCCTATTTCTATTAAGCTTTTCTGTTGGTGCGCAAAAGTTAGAAATTTTACCCATTAATAAAAGCTTGTATGTTTATACAACCTATCATAGCTACGAAGGGGAACAGGTTTCAGCTAATAGTATGTACTTGGTTACTACAAAAGGGGTAATTTTATTTGATACCCCGTGGGACCAAACCCAAAATCAACCGCTGCTAGATTCTATTGAAAAAAAGCATGGAAAAAAGGTAATAAAAGTTTTCGCTACTCATTCTCACGAAGATCGGGCGGGTGGATTTGCTTTTTTTAATGCAAAAGGGATCGCAACCTATGCGTCAAAGCAAACCAATGAAATTTTAAGATCGTCCAATAAACCTACCGCTTTAAATACGTTTGAAACCGGTGAGCTGTTTAAGGTTGGTGAAGAATTATTTCAAGTAGCTTATTTTGGTGCTGGACATACAAAAGATAACTTAGTGATATGGTTTCCAAAATACAAGGTGTTAGATGGAGGTTGTTTAGTGAAAAGTGCCGTGGCAGAAACCTTGGGATTTATTGGTGAAGCAGATTTAGAAGCTTGGCCAAAAACAATTTCTGCTATAAAAAACAAATATAAAAAGATCAATCTCGTAATAGCTGGGCATGATAACTGGAAAACCCAGGGAGCCTTAGACAAAACTTTAGCATTACTTAAAAGAAATAAAAATTGACAAATATAGATTTTTCTAATACCCCTAAAAAACAAGGCTATTCTTTTCCGGCAGAATGGGCTAAACACGAAGCAACCTGGTTAAGTTGGCCACATAAGGAAGAATCGTGGCCAGGTAAAATTGAAACCATTTATGAACCTTATTGTCAATTTATCAAAATTGTAGCAACGGGTGAGAAGGTTCGCATTAATGTACGTGATGAACAAATGAAAGCCTCGGCTATTGCTCATTTGGAAAAAGTGAGTGCAGATTTAAGTCAGATAGAATTTTACTTTAATGAAAGTAATGATGCATGGTGCCGCGACCACGGACCCGCATTTGTGATAAATGGAAATAAAAAAGCGGTGGTTGATTGGGGCTATAATGCTTGGGGTGGCAAATATCCACCATTCGATTTAGACGATGTTATTCCGACTAAAATTGCTACTTATTTTAATTTACCACTATTTACGCCCGATATTGTAATGGAAGGTGGTTCGGTCGAATTTAATGGCGCTGGAACAATTTTAACTAGTACTGCTTGCTTATTAAACGAAAATAGAAACCCTCGTTTGAATAAGGAGCAAATTGAAACTTACTTAAAAGAGTTTTATGGCGCTGAGCAAGTATTATGGGTAGGAGACGGTATTGTTGGTGATGACACTGATGGGCATATTGATGATATTACGCGTTTTGTAAATGAAGATACGGTGCTTACGGTAATTGAAAGCAATCCGCTAGACGAAAATTACTTATTACTTCAAGAGAATTTAGCGGCTTTGAAAGTAATGAGATTAATTGATGGAAGACCATTGAATATTATTAAATTGCCAATGCCGTCTCCAGTAATTTATGAAGATACTCGACTGCCCGCTTCCTATGCTAATTTTTATATTGCAAATGCTGCGGTAATCGTGCCTACGTTTAGGGATGTAAATGACCCTATAGCCTTAGACATTATTCAGAAGGCATTTCCTGATCGAAAGGTAATTGGGATAGATTCAACTGATATCATTTGGGGATTAGGCAGTTTTCATTGTTTAAGTCAACAGGAACCATTTGCCGGTTAACAGATTAAATAATTTAACCAATTATATTAACTTTATAAAATAAAATATCTCAATTATATGGGTTTACTCGCAGGAAAAACAGCACTTGTAACCGGTGCATCAAAAGGAATAGGTCGCAAAATAGCCGAAAAATTTGCAGATCAAGGTGCTAATGTTGCTTTTACTTACTTATCATCAGTAGAAAAAGGTGAAGCATTAGAAATGGAATTACAAAGCTTTGGAACAAAAGTGAAAGGCTATCGCTCGGATGCCTCTAAGTTTGATCAAGCTGAGCAATTGATCAACGATATCATTGCGGAATTTGGTTCGATTGATATTGTTGTTAATAATGCCGGAATTACAAAAGATGGGTTATTAATGCGTATGAGCGAGGATAACTGGGATGATGTAATGAACGTGAACTTAAAATCAGTCTTCAATATTACCAAGGCGGCCTCTAAACCAATGATGAAGGCACGTAAAGGTGTTTTTATTAACATGAGCTCGGTAGTTGGGGTAACAGGAAATGCGGGTCAGGCAAACTATGCAGCCTCCAAAGCAGGGATTGTTGGCTTTACAAAATCAATTGCAAAAGAATTAGGTTCTAGAAACATCCGTGCTAATGTTGTTGCTCCAGGATTTATCCGAACAGAAATGACTGATGTCTTAGATCCAAAGGTTGTAGAAGGATGGGAAGCAGGAATTCCATTGAAACGGGCAGGTGAAACTGAAGATATTGCCAACGTTTGTGTGTTTTTAGCCTCAGACATGAGTGCATATGTTACCGGTCAAACGCTTTCAGTTTGTGGCGGTATGCTATAGAACGGCAGAGATTTAAGAGTAGGTATTAAAAAGGCTTTCCAATTTCGGAGGGCTTTTTTGTTTTATAGAAATTTAGCATCTTTACGTCTAGCGTATGGCAAATTTCTTCACAATTAGCTCTATCATTTCATTTTTAGCCTGTTTAGCATTAGGAATTCTGTATGCTTGGTTATTGTATGGAAAACTAAAGCATTTACCAGTCCGATTAATCATCATACTAAGTTTATTTAGAACACTTGCGATTACGCTCCTAATTTGGATGTTATTCGCTCCTTTATTCAAGAAAGTATCCTATACTCTGGAAAAGCCAATTATCATTCTGGCTCAAGACAATTCCCTTTCTGTAGGACAAGTTATGCCTGCTAAGTTTGATCAAATTAATTATCAAAAACAGATGCAGGAACTTTCTACTAAGTTGTCGGAAAAATATGAAGTAAAAACTTATAGTTTCAGTGATAGTGTTAAAACTGGTCTTGATTTCTCTGGGAAGGGAAAGCTTAGTAATGGAGCGGTACTTATTGAACAACTGAAGGATGAAGTAATGAACCGTAATATAGGTGCGATAATTATCGCAAGTGATGGAATTTTTAATCGTGGTGGAAATCCACTTTATGACTTGAAGCAATTAAATGCTCCTGTGTATACGATTGGACTGGGTGATACGGTTCCGAAAAAAGATGTTTTGATAGCGGATATAAATTACAATAATTTAGTATATCTGGATAATGAGTTTACCTTGTCTGTACAGGTACAGGCTTTCCAAAGTAAAGGAGAAAAAACACGGCTAACAGTTACCGAGAACGGCGTAAAAGTTAAGGATGAAATTGTTGACCTTAATGCAAATAGCTTCGTTAAAGATATTCCAATTAAGATGAAGGCGCGTAAAGTTGGGGTTCAAAAATATAACGTTTCTGTTTCAAGCTTGAAAAATGAAATAACAACTAAAAATAACAGTCAGACTATATTTGTGGAGGTTATCGATGGTCGACAAAAGATTTTAATAGTTTCAGGAACTGCTCATCCAGATGTTACAGTTTTAAAACAGGCAATAGAAATAAATAAGCACTATGAAGTAGCGTTAGCTTTACCCGACGACTTGAATCAAGTTGAACTAAATAAGTATAGTTTAGCTATACTTTATCAATTTCCTGGCGACAACAATTCCAGTCTTAACCTTCTCAATCAAATCAAGGGTTCGAGGATCCCGATCTGGTGCATTCTAGGTGCGCAAACAGACATGAGTGGTTTGGCGCAACTACAGGGCTTAGTGAAACTAAATAGAGCCACTGGTGCTATCCAGGAAGTGTTTCCTTTAATAGCGCCTAATTTCACTTTATTCGCCCTTGAGACGAATGCTGATGCTCAACTAAAGGATTACGATCCTTTGCAAATGCCTTTTGGTAATCTGATTATAAATGGAAGCTATTCGGCCATCTTGAACCAAAAGATAGGTAAAGTTAATACGCAGTCGCCATTATGGTTTTTTATGGACAATAATGGTCGTAAAATTGCTTTCTTATTGGGTGAGGGTATTTGGAAGTGGAAGCTGGAAGAAGCAAAGAATGTACAAAGCTTCCCGTTGGTTAATGAACTTGTTTCAAAAACGCTACAGTATCTTTCTGTTAAGGATGATAAGCGAAAGTTTAAAGTGTATGCGAATAAGTCGACTTTTGACGAAAATGAACAGGTGATATTGAATGCTAGCTTATATAATGATGCGTATGAGCCAATTAATACTTCGGAGGTTGCCATTAAAATTAGACCAGAAAATGGTAAGATATTTAACTATAATTTTTCAAAATTTGGATCTAGTTATCGTTTAGATGCAGGGTCATTGCCCGAAGGGAATTATACTTTTATAGCTACCACCAATCTGGGCGATAAAAAATATAGTTTTAATGGTTCGTTCTATGTAAAAGCATTAATTACCGAATTTCAACAAACCACAGCTAATCATCAATTGCTGTACACTATGGCACAGCAAAATAACGGTAAGATGTTAATGCCTAGCAACTTGTTAAGTGTCTTGGATGAAATAAATAAAAATGAGCAGATTAAAACCATTCGGTATGAAGATCGTAAATATGAAGAGCTTATTAATTTTAAATTCTTGTTCATATTTATTTTACTTTTACTAAGTCTCGAATGGTTTTTAAGAAAGCGTAACGGGGAAGTATAATGGAAATAACAACTACCTATGCCATTGAAACTTTAGGAACTATAGCTTTTGCTATTTCTGGCTCTTTTGCCGCCATGCAAAGAAGGCTAGATCCTTTTGGAGTGTTGATCATTGCTTTCGTAACTTCTATTGGTGGAGGTACTGTTCGAGATCTTTTGTTGGGAGATACGCCTGTTGCATGGATGAGGGATGTAAATTATTGCCTGTTGATTTTAATTACCTCACTATTGACTATTTTTTTTAAAACCCATATCAAAAAGTTTAAAGTAACGCTCTTTTTGTTTGATTCGCTAGGTTTAGGGCTGTTTACCTTAGTGGGAGTCCAAAAGGGGATTGTGTTTGGGTTAAGTCCTGGTATTTGCGTAGCACTAGGTACGATAACGGGTTGTTTTGGAGGAATAATTAGAGATACTTTGCTCAACACAATTCCACTAATATTTAGAAAGGAAATTTATGCAACCGCTTGTATTTTAGGAGGAGTTTTATATTTTGCTTTAGTTTACTTTAACGTAGAGGCGGATTTGGCTAAAGTTTTGGTAATTGCTTTTATTTTTACCCTAAGAATTGTGGTTGTTAAATATAAGTTGGCACTACCTAAATTTGGATATTAGTAATTTTATAAGTCTAAAAAATCAACTAGTTTTCCATTTTTATAGGAATCAACTAGTTGCCAAAGTTCTTTTGACCAAGATTTCTTATGCTCTTGCTTGTCGAGGTATGGCAAAACCAACTGCATAGCGCCTATCACCTTTTCTTTCTGATTAGTTACTGATTTATTTTGTAAGGTAAACTTGGTAAGCGCTGCCATGTACATCAGCATTAATTCAGTGTCCGTATTGAAGAAATTTGTTTGTTTTTCCTCTAAATAGAAGGTATCGTATGGCGTACCATTCATCCATTTTAGTAAAAACTGACCTGCCTCTCTTCGCGAATCATTCTTTTCACTTACAGTAGTGCTAAACAAGTAGTCAGTTACCTTCAGAACTAAGGGGTCAATGTCTTTATAATGAGATTTCTTATTTAGTTTGATGTGCTTTAAGTTGGGTAATTCTTGGGCAACAATTGAAGAGTTAACCAAAATAAAAAGAGAGAATAGTAAGATTTTTTTCATCCGGATCAATTTATTTTGATAGGTTCTCTAACTAATAAGCTTAGTTTTCTTTTTTTGAACTTTTAATAACAATGAAAACATCTTCGTTGTCTTTTTTCATAAAATATTTTTCTCGAGCAAATTTTTCTATGGAATTTAAGTTGCTATCCAGTTCTGTTAAATCTTTTTTAACAGCAGCAATTTGAGTAAGATAAAAACCTTTTTCTTGTTGAAGTTTATTTACTTGCGAACTGTAACCATACTGGGAAACCATATCATTTCTATCAAAAAATAACATCCAAACCGCAAATATAATCACTGCTAAAAAATATTTATTTTTAAAAAGAGCTAATAAATGTTTCATAATTACACTGTTATATGCAAATATAGTATTAAAATAAAAAAAAACATCAAACAGTTTGACACTGCTAAGTTGTCATACTATTTGATGTCTTACAAATTTGTTTATCAACTTATTAACACGTTATTTCTTCGCGTATTTGAAGTTCTTGCCAATAAAACGGGCAGCATCTCCAAGTTCTTCTTCAATACGTAGCAATTGATTATATTTTGCAATCCTATCCGAACGTGACGCAGAGCCAGTTTTAATTTGACCGCAATTCAATGCAACAGCCAAGTCTGCAATTGTAGTGTCTTCAGTTTCTCCACTACGGTGGCTCATTACCGAAGTATAGCCACTATTTTGCGCTAAACTAACTGCATTAATCGTTTCAGTTAAGGAACCAATTTGATTAACTTTTACTAAGATTGAATTAGCTGTATCTGTATCAATTCCAGTTTGTAAACGTTTAACATTCGTTACAAATAAATCATCTCCAACTAATTGAACTCGGTCTCCAATTTTTTCGGTTAATGTTTTCCATCCTGCCCAATCATTCTCGTCCATGCCATCCTCAATAGAAATGATAGGATATTTTGCCGAAAGATCTGCTAAATATTGCGCTTGTTCTTCACTAGAACGAACGGCTCCTTTCTCGCCCTCGAATTTAGCATAGTTGTATTTCCCGTCTTTGTAAAATTCAGAAGATGCGCAATCCAAAGCTAAATAGATATCTACTCCTGGTTTGTAACCAGCTTTTTCAATTGCTTTCAAAACAGTTTCAATTGCATCTTCAGTGCCATCAAAAGTAGGAGCAAAACCGCCTTCATCACCTACAGCTGTAGATAAGCCCCTATCATGTAATATCGCTTTTAAGTTATGGAAAACTTCAGTACCCCATCTCAAAGCTTCAGAAAAAGAAGGAGCGCCCACAGGCATGATCATAAATTCTTGGAAAGCAATTGGAGCATCTGAATGCGAACCTCCATTAATAATGTTCATCATCGGGATTGGAAGGGTGTTTGCATTTACTCCCCCAATGTAGCGGTATAAAGGCTGTCTGCTCTCTTGTGCAGCAGCTTTAGCAACAGCTAAAGACACTCCTAATATCGCATTTGCACCTAATTTACCTTTATTTTCAGTGCCATCTAAATCAATCATTAACTGATCAATTAAGTTCTGTTCAAAAACATCAACGCCTTGCAACGCCTTAGCAATTGTAGTATTTACATTATCTACTGCTTTTAAAACGCCCTTACCTAAGTAGGTCTTTTTATCGCCATCACGAAGCTCAACCGCTTCATGTTGCCCAGTACTCGCTCCAGATGGAACGGCAGCACGGCCTAAATTGCCATTTTCTGTAATTACTTCAACTTCTATTGTGGGATTACCTCTCGAATCGAGGATTTGCCTTGCATGGACATCAATTATTAAACTCATTTTATTTTCTATTATGATTGTAAATTACCCTTAGTGTAAAAAGTACAATTAGCTAGGGGTTTTCCAAAGTTAAAATAATTTTTAAATTATCAGGATGGATGAGATCTTTTTTTTAACCAAGTTCTTGTTTTGCTTTCGCTTCCATCCACCAAATCAATTCTTTAATGAAATTAGCTACTCTTTTATTGGTTGGTTCAGGATCTGTAGGTTGGCCTTTTTCATCAAAGGTTTTATCTACCGTTGCAACTGGAAACATTGCCGGAATAACTAATGCTCCTATTTTCCATAAACTGAATTGGAGTGAGGTAATAACCTGCGAACCGGCAAAGGCGCCTTCTGAAACAGTGCTAATGGCAATTGGCTTCCGTTTCCATTCTGCATATAGCAAGTCGATCACATTTTTTAAACTTGCAGGATAACCACCATTGTATTCTGGTGTAACAATGATAATTCCATCAGCTTCACTTACTGCCGCTGCAAATGCTAAAGTTTCTTGATTAGGTTCGGGAATAAGCCTTAATCGTTCTTCAAAAATGGGAAAGTTACACGTTGCTAAATCTATGATATTAACATTACCTAAATTGTTTTCTTCTAAATAATTTTTAAGAAATAAGGCTACACGATGACTTTTTCGACCTAACCGTATACTTGATGAGATGATAGAGATGTTTTTCATGCACGAATATAACTCAAACTACTCACTATTCCCACTTGAATGTTTTAACAGCTACGCTATAAATTACAATTCCCCAGATCAAAATAATCAGCATTTGGTGTCTTACTTCCCAAAGACCCGCTCCCTCAAAAGCAACTTTGCGCATAGCGTCATTTAAGTAAGTAAGTGGCAATGCCCTGCTAATGGGTTGTAGCCAAGTCGGAAAGGCCTCAATACTAAAAAAAGTACCAGAAAGCAGAAATTGTGGTAAGGTAATGATATTCGAAATTGGAGGAATTGTACTTTCACTTTTTGCGATCCCTGAAACAACAAAACCAAAACCCATAAATACAATCACGCCCATTGTTGCTAAAATAAGCATATTGGCAACGGTGGTAACTCCATTTACCAATGTGAAACTAAAGAAGAAATGTCCAATTAAGATGATGAATAATGCCCCTAGTAATGCAAAACCAATTCTTGCAATTGCCTCACCCAATACAATACTTGAGCGTTTTACTGGGGTTGCAAAAAAGCGCTTTATTACAAGATTCTGGCGCAGACTAAAAAATACAAAGGCAGTACCAAATACTCCTGTACTTAATAAAGAAAAACCTAACTGACCAGGCAGAATAAAGTCGATAGTCCGATATAGTCGCCCATTAACGGTGCTGGATCTAATTTCTGTGACAGTAGGCTTAATATTTTGGCTGTTTAAATTGTACGAGAGTTCGTTAAGGATTGATTTTAAAATATTTCCTTTATCTAATGATGCGGAAGTATATTTAACCGTGGTAAAATACGCAGGAACCCCATTTTTGTTTCTTTCAACAGTAATCAACGCATCGTAATTTCCTTTTTCCAGCGCTTTAAGAATGTTGCCTAACTCATCATTTTTTGTGAGCCGGATCACCGGCATTTTTTCGAGTGAAGCAATTACTGGGTTTTGGAGATCAGAACCTGGCGCAACGGCTATATCAAGTTTAGTACCACCACCACCTAAAAAACCGAATACCAAAATGAAAATTAAAGGAAATGCCAAGGTAAACACTACCGCAGAAGGGCTACGCATGATAGATCTAAAGCTAGCTTTGGCTAAGGCTAATGTAGCTCTGGTGTGACTATAAGGTGATTGCATTTTCTTTGTTATAATTTAATTTTCTCTCCACTCTTTTCCAGTGAGGTTGATGAATACATCCTCCAAATTGGCTTTTTTCACTTCTTTTTTTCTTTCAAAACCATTCGCAATCAAATTATCAATTAACTGATCAGGTGTGTCTAACGCAATAATTTGTCCCCGCTCTACAAAGGCAACCCTATCACACAACTGTTCTGCTTCATCCATATAATGTGTAGTGATTACCACTGTTGTACCGTTATCCCGTATTTGGGTAATTAAGTCCCATAAATTTCTCCTTGCCTGAGGGTCTAAGCCAGTTGTTGGCTCATCTAAGAATATAATTTTAGGTGAATTAATCAGGGTTGTAGCGATGGAAAAACGTTGTTTTTGGCCGCCAGACAGCGCTTTATATTTTGCTTTTGCTTTTTCCTGTAAGTTTACTTTTTCAAGCATTTCCATAGGATTCACCATCACACCGTACAAGCCGGAAAAGAGCTCCAATAGCTCTACTAGGTTTAAATTGGGGTAATATCCCGCTGCTTGTAGTTGAACTCCAATAATTCGTTTTATAGCACTCGCATCCTTATCGATAGAAAAACCATCTACTGTTACTTCTCCAGAAGTTTTTTGACGGAGGGTTTCAATTATTTCTAAAGTGGTAGTTTTTCCAGCGCCATTGGGACCTAATAATCCAAAAATTTCGTTTTCATAAACCTCAAAACTTAATCCTTGAACAGCTTTAAAATCATCATAATTTTTTACGAGATTTTTTACGTCAATAATTACCTTGTTCATAAACTAGGATTAAAAAATCATTAGAATTATGGACTACCAAGCAAGCTTACCCTTAACCAAATCAACAAAGTCATCAAATAAATAACGAGAGTCGTGAGGACCTGGAGAAGATTCAGGATGATATTGAACCGAAAATGCTTTCTTGCCCTTTACGCGTATGCCTTCAATAGAATCGTCGTTTAAGTTAATATGTGTAATTTCTACTTTGTCAGATTTTCTTACCTCTTCAGGTATTACGCCAAAACCATGATTTTGAGAAGTTACTTCACAATGATTTTTGATAATGTTTTTTACCGGGTGATTTAATCCTCTATGGCCATTGAACATCTTCATTGTGCCAATTCCATTAGCTTCGGCTAGTAATTGATGTCCCAAACAGATGCCAAACATAGGTTTATTCGCGTCTAGGATTGATTTAACAGTTTCTATTGCATAAGGCATTGCTGCGGGATCACCAGGGCCATTGGAAATAAAATATCCATTCGCTCCCCATTTATCCATTTCGGCAAAGGTAGTTTTAGCCGGATATACTTTTACATAGATATCTCTATCGTCGAAATTTCTTAAGATATTTTTCTTAATTCCCAAATCTAGGGCTGCTATTTTATAGCTGGCATCCGGGTTTCCATAATAATAAGGTTCTGTAGTAGAAACTTGTGATGAAAGTTCCAATCCATCCATAGAAGGAACTGCAGCTAACTGTTTTTTTAATTCTTGTAAATCTGTGATCTCAGAAGAAATAATGGCATTCATTGCACCTTTATTTCTAATATGACGAACTAAGGCACGGGTATCTATTTCAGAAATACCCACAATGTTTTCATTCTGAAAATTATCTTGTATAGATTCTGTTGCTTCTTTTCTGCTGTATATAATGTTGTAATTTTTACAAACCAGGCCAGCAATCTTAATAGATCCAGATTCTATTTCATCTTTGTGCATTCCATAATTGCCAATATGAGCATTGGTTGTTACCATAATTTGCCCATAATAAGATGGGTCGGTGAAAACTTCCTGATAACCTGTCATCCCAGTATTGAAGCAGATTTCCCCAGTTGTTGTGCCGATTTTTCCGGCAGCTTTGCCATAGAAAACAGTGCCGTCGGCCAATAACAATATTGCAGGTAACTTGGTGTAGTTAGTCATGTGTATTACGATAAATTTTCAATGTAAATAATTGTTTCTCGCCAGAGAAAATGTTTGATGGATTCCGTAAAAAATGAAAATTGGGAACGGTTAAGCCCTTTTGATTCGGAGATAAGTAACGCTGATTGAACTCATTCATTTCAGGATACAAAGATATAGAATTTTAAGTGTTTCTCAAGAGAAAAGATGTTTTTTTTCGTTGAGCGTTCGGTGTACTTCCGGTATTGCGACGATTAATTGTATTGCAGTTAAAAATCTCCTTACAAAACGCTTTTCGCTTTAACACAAAAATCTCAATTCTAAAACCTAATTTTGTACTCAAATCAAAGCACATGTCTGTAAATAAGGAAATAAAAAGAGTAACCACCCATATCTTGCAAGAGATGAAGCAGCGTGGAGAAAAAATTGCTATGCTCACTGCATATGATTATTCAATGGCAACTATTTTGGATGATGCAGGTTTAGATGTTTTATTAGTTGGTGATTCAGCTTCAAATGTGATGGCTGGGCATGAAACTACGCTGCCTATTACGTTAGATCAAATGATTTACCACGCACAAGGGGTAGTGCGTGGAGCGAATCGGGCTTTTGTAGTAGTTGATTTGCCTTTTGGTTCTTACCAAGGGAATTCGAAAGAAGCATTAAATTCTGCAATAAGGATCATGAAAGAATCTGGTGCACACGGCGTTAAGCTGGAAGGGGGGAGTGAGGTGTGCGAATCAATTCAGCGGATTATTACTGCTGGAATTCCCGTAATGGGACATCTGGGTTTGACCCCTCAATCTATTTATAAATTTGGCACTTATACCGTTAGAGCAAAGGATGAAGAAGAAGCTAATAAATTGAAAGCGGATATTTTAGCCTTACAAGATGCTGGCTGCTTTGCTGTTGTGCTAGAGAAAATTCCAGCAAAATTAGCAAATGAGGTAACTAAGAGTGTAAATATTCCAACCATAGGGATAGGAGCTGGAGCAGATTGCGATGGGCAAGTTTTAGTTGTTAATGACATGATTGGATTAACAAAAGGATTTAAACCTCGTTTTTTGCGTCAGTATATAAATTTATACGATGGGATTTTAGGAGCTGCAAAAGCTTATATCGATGATGTAAAAGGAAATGATTTTCCTAATGAAAAGGAACAATATTGATTAGCTAATCAGCTAATTCGAAAATTAACTAGTTATAGATGCCAATTACTGAAGCAGACATATTATATGAAGACAATCACTTAATCGCTATTAATAAACGGTCGGGTGACATTGTTCAAATTGATGAAACAGGCGATGAGCCATTAGATGAGAAGGTGAAAAAATACATAGCTGCGAAATACAATAAACCAAACGGTGCTTTTTTAGGGGTGGTGCATCGACTGGACAGGCCCGTAAGCGGGGTAATTCTCTTTGCGAAAACAAGCAAGGCCCTAGAAAGGATGAACGCCATTTTTAAAAACAGGGAAGTTAGTAAAACCTACTTTGCCGTGGTGCGCAATAAACCAGCGCTAACGGCAGGTAAATTGGTTCACTGGCTAATTAAAAACCCAAAAAAGAACTTGGTCACCGCTTATAGCCAAGAAGTTGTTGGAAGTCAGCGCTCAGAACTCGACTACAAATTGATCGGAGAAGTAGGGGGTTTTTATTTACTTCAGGTTAATCCGTTAACTGGTAGATCACATCAGATAAGGGTTCAACTTTCTACCATGGATTGTCCGATTGTTGGCGATAATAAATATGGATACCCTCGCGGAAGTAGAAAAGGAAGCATCTGTTTACATGCCAGAAGATTAGAATTTGTTCATCCGGTTCAGAAAGAACCTGTTAAAATTTTTGCACCCCTACCTATTGATGGTTTTTGGGAAAGATTTGAAAAATTTTAACAAATAAGTATTTTTGCAAAAATTAATTTAATAGATTATAAGCACATGAAAAAAGTATTATTTTCACTAGTAGCGATAAGTTTTCTTGCTACAACAATCATTTCTTGCCAGAGTAATCAAAAAGGAACTGCAGAATCTGATGCTGATTCAACTAAACCAGACTCTCAGGTAATTGACACAACTGCGACACAAGCCAAAACAACATCGGAAAACAAGGTTAAGTCTATCTTGGATGTTTCTCCAACTGTTAAAGTAAAAACGCCACAGTTTTCTAGTGAGGAAGTAAATGAAGGCTTTGAGAAATTTGAGCCGATTAAACAAGCTTATATCGCAGCTATAAATAGCAAGGATGCTGTAAAAATAAAGGATGTAACTGCTGAATATTGGAAATGGGTGGAGTCAGCTTCAACATGGGGAAAGAAATTAACAAAAGATGAAAATCAGATTTATATTGATCATTACACTAAGCTAGTATCCCAATGGGATCAGCTAACCCCAAAAGTTAAAAAATAGTAGTTTAAAATGCTCAGTAAAATGCCCCATATAGCTTATAGCTGTTTGGGGCATCGTTTTTTATTGACAATTTACTTCAGTAAATATAATCCCATCTCCAAATTTCAGTGTTGAAATGTCGTTAAAAATAATTTTACCCTGCTTCTCAGTTATTTCTCCATAGCCCTCAAGCAATTTCCCACCCTTTTTAAGAAATGCAACCTGCCGGGTTGATTGTCTTCCTTCTGAGTCGAAAAGGTAATCAGCAACTAGGGTATCTCCTCTCATTTCTCCTTTCATAGTGCCTTTGTTGCCATCTTTTTCAAATAGCCGATAACTTAATTCACCCGTAATAACGTGTCCACTAGTGATGATGGTTAAACTAGCGGTGTCTTTATTATTAAAATAGGCATAACAAGACTGCTTGGTGGTGGAAGGTGTCTTATGATCGACAGTCTTACTTTCTCGAGGCTGACAGGCGGAAAAAATGCCAATTATGGCAAATGGTAAGTATTGATGTAATTTCATTCGCGAATTTTTATATACCAACAATAAATTTTAGCAAATGTTTGCTTTACCAAACGTAGGTGCCTACAGCGCCCCCCGGTAAACTACTGGTTACTATTTTTCCGCTATGTTTGATGTTGAAATTTTGAGAATCTGAACTCGTATTCATCACTATCAGTACTTTTTTGCCATCTGGTGTTTTAAAAGCCACATTGCTAAGTGTTCCGACGATTGGCGATCCTATGCGCACAGAACCTGGTTTAACAAATTTCGATGCGTGCGCAATAACATAATAAGCAACATTTCTGCTAATTGCTGGAGCAATAGTAATGGCTCCCAAGCAGGTAGTGCAGCCACCATCTGGGGTATGAGGATTATAATTTGCATCTGCAGCCAGGTTCCATTCTAACACATTTCGACTCCAATTCCTTGTAGCACCCACAATTAGTGTAGAAATATGCCATTTTAAATCCTCTGCAAAATTTCCTGGACCCCCAACCCATTGCTCAGTAAAATAGATATGCTTTGTGGGATAGGCATTATGAACAGTGGACAAGGCCGAAATATTACCGCCATATAAATGAAAGGCCGATCCATCCACATACGCATTCGCCACAGGATCCGCTAAAATAGACATTGGGTAATCTGGCCTATCAGCATTATGATCATACAATATTATTTTAGTCTTAATACCCTCCGCTTCAAATGCAGGCCCCAAGGCAGTTTTAATAAAAGCTGCTTGCTCTGCAGCCTCCATAAACATACTTGGTGTATTTCCAGGGTGTAGCGGTTCATTTTGAATAGTTATAGCATCTATGATAATCCCCTCAGCTTTCATAGCCTGAATATATTTTACGAAGTATTTTGCGTAAGATTGATAATATGCTGGTAATAAACTCCCGCCTTTGAAAGCTTTATTGTTTTTCATCCAAGTAGGGGCGGTCCATGGCGACCCTAAAATCTTTATTGTGGGATTAACTGCTAAGATTTTTTTTAGCACGGGGATTAGATCAGCCTTCTCCACTTGTATAGAAAAGTTATCTTGGTTTTCGTCAGTTTGCCCCAAAGGCCTTTCATTATAAGTAAAAACATTTGCACTTAAATCTGAAGCTCCAATGCTAACTCTTAAATAACTAACACCTATTGCCCCCTCTTCTGTGGAGAATAATTCCTTAATTAACGCATCTTTTTCAGTTGCCCCTAAATTATTTATCAAGGTGGCGCTTCCTCCGGTTAAGGTGTAGCCAAATCCATCTATGGATTGATAAACCTGCGATTCGTCGACCTCAATTGTAGCATTTGCATTATTGCCAGCCGTAAAATTCAGTGCAACATTTTGCTTTGCCAATAAGGCAGATCGATCGGCTTTAGTTAACCATAAGCTAACATCACTCGCTAATTGTGGAACCTCAATAGGTGGCGTTTCGTTTTTAGATGTAGGTTTCGTTCCTTTTTTACAGGCACAAGAAACGGCAATAATGGTGAATACACAAAATGTTGGAAGTAGCAGCTTATTGTTCATAGTTAAATTTTATTTTTTTATCGGCCAATTGAACAGAGAATTCTCCTGCTTCTGTAACCCATTTATTAGCGGGGTTTACATACGCTATATTGTCTGAGTTTATTTTAAAACTAACCGTTTTCGTTTCTCCTGCCTTAAGTTCAATTTTTTCGAACCCTCTTAATCTTTTAACATCCGGACTAATATCATTAGCAACTAAGTCGGAAATGTATAATAATACAGCCTCTTTGCCACTTACTTTTCCTGTATTGGTAATGTTAACAGTAATGGTCAAATTCTCTCCTTTTTTAAGAATGTTGTTACTTAATTTAATATCGCTGTATTTAAAAGTTGTATAACTTAAACCGTGTCCAAATTGATATTGTGGGTTATAGTCCGCATCGTAATTGTATACTCCTTCAGTTGTTTCTCTGGCTTCAGATGGCTTATGGTAATAAGTAAATAAGGCATTTGGGTATTGGGGATAGGTATATGGCAGTCTGCCTGAAGGATTAACGTCACCATATAAAATATCGACCAATGCATTGCCGCCAAAGTTCCCAGGTAGATAAGTTTGAATAATAGCATTCATTTTCTTTTCGAATTTGCTAATTACCCTTGGCCGACCCTCATTTAAAATCAAGATGATTGTTTTTCCAGTGGCAGCAAGCTTTTGGGCAAACTCGGTTTGAAGGTCACTTAGGTAAAGGTCGCTTAAATTCCCTGGTGTTTCTGTATAGGAGTTTTCTCCTAGACATAGTAAAACGACATCTGCATTTTGGGCTGCTGCAATCGCTTCTTCCATCTGATCACTATATTCTTCCCAATATTTTCCATCCATTTTATAACTCACCCCCGGAACAAAGGAAACATTTTCTTTTCCTATCTTGTTTTGCATGGCCTCTAAAATGGTGTTGTATTGACCGGCAAATTCTTCAACTTTCTCCCCTTGCCAGGAATAGGTCCAAGCGCCATTCAATGTCCTCATTGAATTCGCATTTGGGCCGGTAACTAAAATTTTTGAAGACTTATTTAAGGGTAGCACATTGTTGGAATTTTTCAATAAGGTGATTGATTCTGCCGCAGTATTTTGTGCGGCTTGTTCAAACTTCTTACTCCCAAACTCAGGATAATCCCTAATGTGTGTAGTTGGCCTATTGAAAAGATCTAGTTCAAATTTTAGCGTTAAAATTCTTCTAACGGCATCATCAATGCGTTCCTGTTTTACTTTTCCTTCTTTAACCAGGGCAATTAGATTATCGCAAAATGGCTCATAGTTATAAGCAATCATACTCATGTCAATTCCAGCATTAATAGCAATCTTAACTGCCTCCTTATGGTCTTTTGCCACATGATCTCTGGTATGCAGATTTTCGATATCACCCCAATCGGTAATGACCAAGCCATTAAAGCCAAGGTCCCCTTTCAAAAGTTTAGTTAATAATTTGTAATTTGCATGCACGGGAACACCATTAATTAAACCAGAATTAATCATGATCGTTTTAGCCCCCGCTTTAATTGCTGCTTTAAAAGAAGGTAAATGATATGCTATTAATGCTTGGTCCGATATAACCGCAGGTGTCCTGTCTTTGCCCGAAAGGGGTACCTGATATCCTAAGAAATGTTTAATTGAACTAGCTACTTTATAAGGATTGGATATCTCATTATTTTCACCTTCCAATCCTTTAACCATTTGTATTCCCAACTCCGAAACCACATAAGGATCTTCGCCAAAGCTCTCCCATTGGCGAGGGAAACGAGGATCGGCACCTAGATCAAGCAAGGGAGAAAATGCCCATGGAATAGAACTTGCGCGGGTTTCATACGCTGTGATTTCGGCACCTTGTCTGACTAAAACACGATTAAATGTTGCCGCTTGACCAATTTGCTGCGGAAACATCGTTGCTCCGGCGGTGTAGGTTTCCCCATGAATAGCATCAATTCCATATAAAACCGGAATACCATTCTTATTTTTAGACATTGCGGTCTTTTGAATTTTGTCGATGATATTGAACCATACTTGGGGTGTTCTGGCTCTATTATTTGAAGTATTTAAAACAGATCCCAATTTGTATTGAACCAAAGCTTTTTCCAAGGCTTTATCATCAAGCGTAAAAGGCTCGTCGCTGCTGAAGCGATCTTTTCCTTTGCCTATCACATCTAAAGTAATCTGTGCCATCTGACCAACCTTTTCTGCTAAAGTCATCCTTGCCATTAAGGCATCAACCTTTTGTTGTAGGGGAGTAGTAGGCTTTGTCTTTTGCGCGAGCGTTTGGAAACTTGTTATAATAAGCAATAAGGAAAAGCTGTAATATTTAAACTTCATCATCAATTATATATTTTGCATAGTAAACCGCTAAATTAATTGGATTTTACGTTAAAATCTAGCTAATGCTCCCTCTTTAGCACTGATAAATGTTTGATTTTTAATAGATTATGAAGTTTTTGATACGCTTATTCCGCAGTAAATAATAAGAGTTACTGATTGATAATCAGTACTTAACAGTTTCGTAATAGCATTTTATCGGCTTGATATTAATCCTAATGAATAGCAGTGCTTGTTGTGGTAAAATGCAGGTGCTTTTTAGGAGAAAAATCGGGAAACTTTTGAACAAACTAACTAAAAGGTTGGTACAGTTGGTGAAGAGATTTTAATTTCTTTAATAAATATAAGATATATATTGATTTTACTTAGTTATTTTTACGGTTAGGTATAACGGTTCCTGCATAAAGTGAAAGCGGTATTCCAATGCACACTATTAATATTAAGATTGCGGTTATTGCGCCTTCAACTTTAAGTTTCATAATGGGTGCACGTGATAAGGGCACGATTACAAATTGCATCGTTAGCCAAATAAATAGGCCATAAAGGGACCCTAAAAAGAATTTATTTTGAATGAGCGCTTTTAACTTAGGATATAGTACAAAAAACAGTAAGGTGAAACCTAATGCAATAAGATAATGAAACAACAGTCCAAATGCAGCCATTTTGTTTCCACCAGAAAAAGCTTCTTTCCCAAAAACTCCGCTTGCAATAAAATTTAATACTGTAATGGGATTCTTCTGGGTTTTAAGGTAATACTGAACCAGTGCCGCTAGTATATCAAACGTACCAACCAATACCCCAAATTTGAGGGTGTTAAAAGCTAGATTCTTCATTATATGTTGTTTAGGTTTTTGAGATAAGGTTCTGCTAATCTTTTTGGTGCAACCGTACAAAACGCTGTTGTTAGTGCGTCTGTCAACAAGTCATACTCCATTTTGTCCAGTTCTATAATGGTCCATCCTTGTTTGCCCCACTTATTTGGAACTGGGTAAATACTTGGTTTTCCTGCGATAGCAAAAACATCCTGATCTACTAGCGACAATTTAATGCAGGCTTGATTCTTTTGCTCGTTCAGTGTAACAAAAATCTTTTTTGAAACCTTAAATGCAATGTTCTCAAAGTGCTTATGTTCTTCTGTTTCAGGAAAGCTCAAAGCCAACACTTTAAATTCTTTTAATTGGATCATTCTTCAGGAGTTAGTCACTTTGATCTTAGTTTTTTTAAGCTCAAATAATATTTACGTTGTTCCTTAGGTAGTTTTTCTATTGTATATCTTAGCATGGTTCTAGGCATCGTTGCCGCAAAGGCGTCTAAAAAAGCTAGCAAACGAAATTTGTCCTTATCGCCTGCAAATCGTAACATCCAGCCAACGCCTTTATGAATTAAATCTTCTTTGTCTTCTAATAAAATCTCTGCAAGAGCAAAAGTGTCTTTTACATCTCCCTTTTTAATGAAAAAACAAGTTCCCAAAATAGCGGTTCGCCTCTCCCAAATAGAGTTAGACTTCGCTAGCTCATAGAGTATAGTTCTTGGTTTGTCAAATAAATAGCTTCCAGTCATATATAAACAGCCCAAATCAACCAAATCCCAATTATTTATACGGTCATGCCTGCGGATATATAGCGCAAATAAATCTTTTAAACGTTCTGGGCTTATTTTTTTGTCCCTAGATGCCTTATCCATTATGCTAACCGCTCCCGTTCGGATTTCGTGGATTGGACTTTCAAGCATTTTTTCCAATTCCGCTACCGGCATATCTATAAATTCTTTCGCCGTTTGAAACACCAGCCCCATTTTTACCCCCATAAATTCATCACCTTCCCCGTATTGGCCCTCGTCCGACTTAAAATAGCGCTGAATCTTCTTTAGTTCTTCATCCGACTGATAGGTGGCCAGTTTATCCGTAAAAGCAGCAGCTGTTAAAAATTGGGTCGACATTTTATTGATCTGTAAATCTTTAGTTAAAGATAAATATAACACTTATACGGTAAATTTATAACTTGAAATTGTTCTAGTATGCTGTAAAGCAATTACTTTACTAAAACAGCATTAATTTAAAATCTTTCTAAATTAGCCTAAATTACAGGGTAATGACAGTGATATGAACCCGCGTTGTTACTTTTGTTACGCAAAAAATAATAGGCTGTACCCATTTTGGAATATTTAAAAATTATTGCATTTACACATAAGCAAATTGATCTAAAAGCATTAGGTAAATTAGTGATATGTGATCAGACGCTGGATGATAGGTTGAGGAATATTCAATCAAAGTTAAATATTAAGGAAATATTTTACGTTGGTACTTGTAACCGGGTGGAATTCATTTTTACTTCTGTTGATGTAGTAGATAAAGCTTTTATCACACATTTTTTGACAGTTTTAGATATGGGCCTCCCAGCAGAGTACATGGATCAGTTTGTTGAGAATGTATCTACTTATGAGAAAGGTGAGGCCTTTAATCATTTGCTTCGTACTTCTTGTTCTTTAGAAAGTTTAGTTGTAGGGGAAAAGGAAATCTTAGCTCAGGTACGCAAAGCCTATGAAGCATGTAGAATTGCAGGATTTACGGGTGATTATATGCGGATGATTATGAATAGGGTTGTTAAAACAGCTAAAGAAGTCTACACGCATACCAATATTTCAAAAAACCCTGTATCAATAGTTTCTTTGGCTTACCGTAAGCTCCGCCAATTAAACATGAGCGCTAATTCCAGGCTACTGATTATCGGAGCCGGAGAAACTAACAGAAATATCGCTCAATATCTAAAAAAGCATAAGTATGCTAATTTTTCTGTTTTCAACAGAACTTTAGAAAAAGCCGAATGCTTAGCTAAAAGCTTGAATGGTAAAGCGTATCCATTGGCTGATCTGCAAAGTTTCGACAAAGGCTTTGATGTAATCATAACTTGTACGAGCTCGGTGGAGCCCATTATCACAGAAGAAGTTTATGCTAAATTGCTGAACAATGAAACTGGTAAAAAGGTAATCGTAGATTTAGCAATTCCAAACGATACTGATGCAAAGGTTATCCGAAATTTTCCAGTACATTATATCGAAGTAGAATCTTTAAAAGAAATTGCCCGTAAAAATATTCAGGAGCGTTATGATGAACTTGTTCACGCAGAACATATCATTGATGCCAATATCAAAGACTTCGAATTGGTATTGAGACAGCGCAAAATTGAGATCGCTATGAGTGACGTTCCTAAGAAAATAAAGGAAATCAAACATACTGCAATTAATGGCGTTTTTGCTGAAGAGATTAATACCCTGGATGATAATTCCAGAGCTGTATTAGAGAGGGTGATGGACTATATGGAGAAAAAATGCATTAGTGTTCCTATGGTTATGGCGAAGGAAATACTTGTAAAAAATAGCTAACGTTAACCGTTGGGCGCTTGGCGATGATAAGATTTTTCGCAAACGTTCATACCTAAGATCCTTTAAAAAAAATCATTAAATTTGTCGAAAAACTACTTAAGGTGAAAAAGATAATTATTGGTACGCGCGGAAGCGATTTAGCATTATGGCAGGCTAACTATACGAAAGATAGGTTAGCAGAAATAGGACTTGATGCAGAACTAAAAATCATTAAAACGCAAGGCGATAAAATATTGAACCTTCGCTTAGATAAACTTGAGGGTAAAGGTTTTTTTACTAAGGAGTTGGAAGAAGAATTGTTGAATGGCTCCATCGATATTGCTGTTCATTCCCATAAAGATTTACCCACAACAAACCCGCCGGGACTAATTATTGCTGCTGTTAGCGAACGTGAAGATCCATCAGAGTTATTGCTGATCCTTAAAGATTGTGTTGAAATAAGCCAAAGACTGTCTTTAAAAAAAGGAGCAATGGTAGGAACATCATCTAACCGCCGTAAAGCTCAATTACTAGCTTTAAGACCTGACCTCAATATCGAAGATCTACGTGGAAATGTTCCTACACGCATTCAGAAATTACGTGATGAAGATTACGATGCTATTTTACTTGCAAAAGCAGGTGTTAATAGGTTAAATATAGATCTATCCGAATTCCATGTTGAAGTTGTAGACACGACCGAGCTTGTTCCGGCACCAGCACAAGGAGCACTAGCTTTTCAGATCCGGGAAAACGATGATGAGCTTTTTACGGCTTTACAAGCTTTAAATCATCAGGTTACAGCAGAAGAAATTGCAGTGGAGCGTAAGGTGCTAAATTTATTCGAAGGTGGATGTCATATGCCACTCGGATGCTACTGCAAAAAAGAAAATGATCTTTTCGAAGTATGGACTTCCAAAGCAGAAACAGATGAGCACTTTCCCGATCGATTGTTTTTAAGAACACCAACTACTGAGGGTTTAGCAGAAAGAATCGTAGCTAAATTTGATAAAGGAAGAAAAATGCCTGCTAAAGTCTTCATTTCGAGAGAAATCGGAGAACACAGTTATTTCAGAAAAGCCTTAGAAAAACATCAAATAGAAATAGATGGAAGATCGCTGATACGGACGTTTCCTATTGTAAATATTTTGGATCCCTTTTATTTAAAAAATATAGACTGGATTTTCTTTAGTAGTAGAAATGGTGTGGAATATTTCTTTAAGCTTAAACCTCTTTTGGCAAAAAAGGTAAAATTTGGCGTGGTTGGAAGGGGATCTGAAGATACGCTGAGAAAATTTGGACACCTGGCAGATTTTGTAGGAGAGAGCGGAGATATTACCGAGGTAGCGGAAGAGTTTGCTAAGTTGGTGAAAAATGAAACAGTAATGTTTCCTCGAGCACAAGATTCGTTATTGAGTATTCAAAAATCATTAGGTGCCGACACTAAAGTTATAGACTTACCTATTTACGAAACAGTAACGGAAGACAATATCGATGGTACAGCTGCTGATGTGTTAATTTTTACAAGCCCTTCAAACGTTGATGCTTATTTTGCGGCTAATTTGTTAGAACCTGGGCAAAAAGTGATCGCTATTGGAAATTCTACCGGGAAGAAATTTGAAGAAATGGGCGTAAGCTATAGTTTACCGTATTCACCCGATGAAATTGGGCTTGCGGAAGCTGTTTTTGGAATATAAAACACAATACAGAACCCACAACTCGTAACATTATGCAGAGACCAAGAAGGTTAAGAAAAAATCCTGTCGTGAGGGAGATGATCGCCGAAACCCGAATATCGAAAGATATGTTTATCTATCCCTATTTTGTAGTACCTGGATCCGGAGTTAAAAAGCCTATAGAGGCCATGCCTGGGATTCATCATTTTTCTACTGATAACTTATTAAAGGATGTAGAAAAAGGAATAAAGTTAGGCGTAAATAAAATTATGCTTTTCGGAGTGGGAGATGAGAAAAGTGATGATGCACATGCTGCATATGATCCAAATTCATTAGTACCAGTTGCAGTTAAAGCCTTGAAGAAGAATTTTGGCGACGATTTATATGTGGTTACTGACGTTTGCGTTTGTTCTTATACCACACACGGTCACTGTGGCATTATCAAAGATGATTATATTCAAAATGACTTATCGGTAGATTTAATTGCAAAAATGGCCTTGAATCACGCAGCAGCTGGTGCAGACATGTTGGCGCCTTCTGATATGATGGATGGCAGAGTATCAGCAATTAGACGCCAATTGGACCAACATGATTTTGTAAATACCGCAATTATGTCTCATGCCACCAAATTTGCCTCAGCTTATTACGGTCCTTTTAGGGAAGCGGCCGACTGTGCGCCTAATAAGGGGGACAGAAAAACATATCAAATGGATTTTAGAAATAGCACCGAAGCTATTCGTGAGGCAAGACTTGACGAAGGAGAGGGAGCTGATGTGTTAATGGTTAAGCCTGCCTTGGCTTATTTGGATATTATTAGTAAATTAAAACAAAATACCGACCTGCCAATTGCCTGCTACAATGTATCTGGAGAGTATTCGATGATCAAGGCTGCAGCACAGAGAGGATGGATAGATGAACAAAAAGTGGTAATGGAAACAATGCATGCCTTTGCAAGAGCAGGAGCAAGTATCATCACTACCTATCATATAAGAGATATTGTAGAGAATAATTGGATGTAATTTGAGTTAAAAGCTTAAAGCAAAAAGGCTAAAGCACCAAATTTGGCGCATGGCTTTGAGCTTTTTGCTGTGGCCTTTTATCTTTTAGCTTAAAAAGAAATGTTAGAATCAATAAAAAAAATATTTTCAGGAAACGAAGAGGAAATGCCGGTAAATTCGAGTAGTAAGCCGGATATTAGCCGTGCAAAATCTGCAGAATTATACGAGAAATCGAAAACTTTTTTTCCAGGAGGGGTAAATTCGCCTGTTCGTGCGTTTAAATCTGTTTATGGAACACCGCTTTTTATCCAAAAGGGAGATGGTTGTTTCATTTGGGATGCTGATGGAAACCAATTTATAGATTTTTGTGCCAGCTGGGGGCCACTTATCTTAGGACATAACAATTCAAAAATAAGGGAAAAGGTTATAGATGTGATGCAAAACGGAATGAGTTTTGGTGCGCCAACAGCACTTGAGAACGAATTGGCGGAGCTGATCATTAAACATAATAAATACGTTGAAAAAATACGTTTTACCAGTTCTGGTACCGAAGCGGTAATGTCGGCCATTCGACTAGCAAGAGGTTACACTAAACGTGATAAAATCATCAAATTCGAAGGTTGCTATCACGGTCATAGTGATTCATTGTTAGTAAAGGCCGGATCGGGGTTGGTTACTTTTGGCGAAACTTCCTCGGCAGGTGTTCCAAAATCTTTTGCCGAAGAAACAATTGTTATTGCCCTACATGATAAAGCTGCGATTACGCAGGCTTTCCAACAATTTAAAGATCAAATCGCCGCAGTAATTATTGAAGGAATCCCGGCAAATAACGGATTGCTTATCCAAGATCAAGATTATATCGAGTTTTTAAGGGCTGCCTGTACCGAAAATGGTGCCCTCCTTATTTTTGATGAAGTAATTACAGGTTTTAGAGTAGGCTTGGAAGGCGCTGCTGCATATTATGGTATTAAGCCTGATATATTAACCTATGGGAAAATAATTGGCGGTGGCTTGCCTGTAGGGATGTATGGTTCCTCGGCCGAAATAATGGGACATATATCTCCTGATGGAGGAGTCTACCAGGCAGGAACGCTATCGGGAAATCCGGTTGCTATGGCCGCAGGTATCGCTACATTAACCGAATTAACTAAGTCTGGGTTTTATAAAGATTTGAATGCTAAGACGCTTGAATTTGCGGAAAGTATTCAGCGTTTTGCAACTGCAAGAAATTATAAGTTTAAAGTATTTTCGGTAGGCTCGATCTTTTGGTTTGCATTTACTGAGGCAGAGAAAATTCAAACAGCCGAAGCCATTGATGCTTCAAGTATGGAGAAGTTTAAAATAATGCACCGTGAGCTTTTAAATAGAGGAATTTATTTAGGGCCCTCAGGCTATGAAGTAGGTTTTGTTTCTGCTGCGCATACGAAAGTAGAGCTTGAGAAAGCAAAAAGAGCTATTTTTGACGCCTTAGATTTAGTATTCAAGAAATGAAAAAGTCGCTTTTGATATTTTATTTTCTCCTACTCTATGCCCTAATAGAAATGTTTTGGTGGGGAACAGAACTCATTAGGGTGCTGCCTCAACGAATGGGAATGGTGATTGGCGAAGGGGCGGTTTTCATCTTTTTATTAGGTGTAGGAGCTTATTTTATTCACGCCTCGATTAAGAAAGAAGATAAATTACACGAGCGGCAACAAAATTTTTTGCTTTCTGTTACACATGAACTAAAATCTCCTTTAGCTGCCATTAAACTATCCTTGCAAACCATTGTGAAAAGAGATTTAGAGCGACAAATGCAAACATCGCTGTTAAATAATTCGTTAAAGGACATTGAAAGACTCGACGACCTAGTTGAAAACATGCTACTTGCGACCAAAATTGAGAGTCGAACCTACTCGTTCCCAAAAGAAGAGTTTGACTTTTCTGAATTAGTTACTAAAATTACAGATCGTTTACAGATTCATTCGTGTGGAAACGAGCAATTAATCAATACAAATATACAGGAGGGCCTTAACCTTGTAGGAGATAAATTTGCACTATCATCTGTAGTGACTAACTTAGTAGAAAATGCAGTTAAATATTCGGGGCCGTGTGCCGAAGTTGCAGTAGAACTCTGTCAAATTGGCGGCAAGGCGGTTTTAACGGTTTCTGATAAAGGTCTGGGCATTCCTGATGAGGAGAAAATGTTAATTTTTGATAAATTTTATCGCATTGGCGATGAAAATGTTCGGAAATCTAAGGGTACGGGACTTGGCTTGTTTATTGTTAAAGAAGTATTACAAAACCACGACGCAGATATTAGCGTTAAAGATAACGTACCGCAAGGTGCAATTTTTGAAGTAACATTTAATTGATATGCCACAAAAATTAAGAATACTTTTGGTTGAAGACGAAGATCATTTGTTGGATGCCATCAAACTAAACCTCGAATTAGAAGGTTATAAAGTTCATGCCGTAAAGGATGGGAAAACAGCACTTAAAGTTTTTAAGGAAGAACGATTTAACCTGATTATTTTAGATGTAATGTTGCCAGAAATGGATGGATTTCAGGTATGTGAAACCATTCGCTTAGAAAACACTGAAGTACCGATTTTGTTTTTAACTGCGAAAAACACAAGCGAAGATCGCGTTATGGGTCTTAAGAAAGGAGCAGATGACTATCTAGTTAAGCCATTTAATTTAGAAGAATTAATTCTACGCGTTGGGATTTTGGTTAAACGTAGCCTTAAGCCCGATGACTTGAAAGAGTTAAACTCGTATAAAATTGGTGATAAAACAATCTATTTCAATTCCTTTGAGTTAAAACAGGATGATGGTGTGGTTGTGCCTTTAACTAAAAAGGAAACTATGCTTTTAAAGTTGTTAATTGAACGTAAAAATGAGGCTGTTTCCCGTGAGCAAATTTTAGAAACTGTTTGGAATTATGACGTTTATCCCTCAACCAGAACCATTGACAATTTTATTTTAACCTTCCGTAAATATTTTGAACCTGATCAAAAGAACCCGGTCTATTTTCATTCCATAAGAGGTGTTGGTTATAAATTTACAGATTTAACGGTTAATGTATAACGCAAAGGGTAGATATGCTTTAATGGGAGTTTTTGCCCTGTCTGCATTGGTAAGTTTATATTTTATGCAGTATCAGCTGGCAGCAATTGCTGGCTTTCTTTTAATCTTTGTCCTGTATTCCCATTACAAACAGAGTTCTGTGCTATTGGCATCTAAATATTTTAAAGATGCCAATTATGATCGTGCCGAAAAGGTTCTTTCCGAAATCGCAAACCCAGATCGACTGGCAAAGAACAGACGGGGATATTATGAGTTTATGCGTGCAAATATTGCATTACAGCGCGAGGATTTTGAAACGGCTGAGTTTCATTTTCAAATTGCAAGCCGTTTCCCTTTGGGTGGAAAAAATGATAAAGCTTTCGTTTTAATTCATTTAGCTAATCTCGCTCTGCGAAAAAAGGATGCAGAACGTGCAAAAACATATATAGAGAAAGCCAAAGAATTAGCAACAAGCACCAGAGCACAAGAAATTATTAAAATTATAGAGAAAGAAGCGAATAGCTTTGCCTAACATCAGAATGAAGAACAATCTATTTTTAGACGCCGCATTTTCAAAATCTACAGAACGTCCTCCAGTATGGATGATGCGCCAGGCGGGTCGATTTATGCCACAATATTGGGAAATTAAAAACAAGTACTCTTTTTTGGAGATGTGCAAAAATCCTGAAATTGCAGCAGATGTAACCATGCTACCGGTGGACTTACTAGGGATCGATGCCGCAATATTGTTTTGTGATATTTTGGTAACAGGAGAGGCTATGGGTGGCGATTTGAGCTTCACACAAGGAGTAGGCCCGAAATTCGCTAATCCGATTAGAAATGCTCAGGATATCGATAACTTAGCAACTGATGTTATTGATCGCTTGCAATATGTAGCTGATGCAATAAAAGTGATCCAGCAACGTCTGGATAATACTATTCCGTTGATCGGATTTGCGGGTGCACCTTTCACGGTGATGAGTTACTTAGTGGAAGGGGGATCTTCAAAAGATTTTAAGCTAACAAAGCTTTTGATGCATAATCATCCTGAACTGGCACATCGCCTATTAGCAAAAATAGCCAAAGTGACGACCGATTATTTAAACTTGCAGATTGCTGCGGGCGTAAATGCCGTTCAGTTATTCGACAGTTGGGCATTGGCCTTATCCTGGAACGATTATCAAGAATTTTCTCATCAGTATAACCAACAGATTATTGCAGGGTTAAACAGAACGAACGTTCCGGTAATTTCTTTCTGTAAAGGAAGTTCGGTTTTTGCGCCGATTATGGCAACCGCCAAACCTGATGTAATTTCGGTAGACTGGAACGCTGATTTGTTGAATATCAAGAATGCTTTGCCAAACGGAATTGCCGTACAGGGAAACCTGGACCCACATATCTTATATGCGGATAAACCCGTTATCAAAAAACATATTTTGCAGCTATTTGAACGCATGAGAGGTGAGCGAGGATTTATATTTAACTTAGGCCACGGTATCATGCCTGATATTCCTTTCGATAATGTGAAATATGCAATCGACGTAGTAAAAGAGTTTAGGTATTGAGATAAAAATGGAGGAATACTATAGATATTTTCTAGCGGTACACATCATCTTCGTCGTGAGTTGGATGGCCGGTTTGTTCTATGGTGTTCGCTTATTTATTTATCATACCGAAGCCAATGACAAGCCGGAGGTAGAAAAGAACATATTACAGAGGGAATTCGCGAAAATAGAAGGCAGACTCTGGAATATCATTACCATACCTGCTATGATATTAACAATAGCTGCAGGCGGAATGATGTTATATTTAAACCCAGCCTACTTAAAGGTGGATTGGATGCAGGTGAAACTTGGCTTCGTAGGGCTGTTGATTATTTATCATTTCATCTGTCAAAAAATTATGAAACAGCTACGAAGAGGAATATTCAAGTTCTCTTCCAATCAACTTCGTTTATGGAACGAGGTTGCTACCATCTTGCTGGTAGCAATCGTATTCACCGTAATTTTAAAAAGCGCCGTAAATTGGGTGTATGGTTTAATTGGTTTAGTTGCATTTTCTGTTGTCATTATGACAGCGGTTAAAATTTACAAACGTTATAGAGAAAAAAGCCATGATTAGGACTTTGTTTGCTCTATTTTTGGTGATTTCTGTTGGGTTTAAGCTTCCTGCGCAAGAATCTTTGACCACAAGTACTGAGGCCAAGAAATATATTAAAGAGGCAGTTGAGTTTTTAACTAATGTTAAAAAGAAAGAACTTGCTGATCCTGCTTTTACCTTGGTAAATGTTCCAAAATATACTTGTTTTCTTTACACCGTTGATGACAGCCTCAGCTTCAATAATGAAGAATTAGCACAGATTGCGAATGAGATAGAATTCCCAAAGGTAACCAGTTGGAGAACAATTTTGCCAAGTAATATTCGATTTTTAGAGGAAAATTTTGTGAAAGCCAATTCGAAATCGATAAAAAACCGTCAAAGAGAAATAAAGTTTTTTAAGAAGAAATTTGGTGGATGCTATCATAATTTTTCGGCACCAATTTTTCTCAGAAACTATAGCTTTTGCTTATTTTACATGGATAAGATTTGTGCTGGAGGAGAGTCAAAGGGGGAATTGCAAGTATTTGAGAAACATGACGGCGTTTGGAAGCAATTGACTTCCCGCTGTGAATGGACAGAATAATCTCGTACTTTTGTTAGGACATTAAATCCAATGAAGAAAATTCTACTTGTTCTAATTACTTTTCTAATCCCGTTGTTATCAAAAGCCCAGTTTAACAACAGTGAGATTTTTAATCGCATCAGGCCATCCGATAGTCTGAACAAAACACTCCATTTTAATTTCTATACATTTAATTATGTGAGAAATTACGAATATTCGAACAAGTTTCACGACGGCTATACCTTATATGGAACGCAGTTAGAACCCCAATTAGTTTACTATGCCCATCCGAATTTAGCCATTTCTGTAGGGGCCTACTTACGGAAGGATTTCGGCGAGGAAGGATTGCATGAGGCCAAGCCACTATTTAGTTTAAAGTACAAAAAAAGAAACTTGACTTTAATTTTTGGAGCGCTAGAAGGCAATATCCAACACAACTATATTGAACCCCTTTATAATTTTGAGCGTAAAATAACAACACCAGTCGAATATGGAACGCAACTGCTGGTTGAAAGAGAAAATTTTAAGTTAGATAGCTGGATAGCCTGGCAAAAAATGATTTATAAAGGTGAGGCTGCAAAAGAGGAAATTGTTGGCGGATTAATTACCGAGGCGACTTTACTGCGGAATGCGTCCTGGAAGTTGAGTATTCCTGCGCAATTTTTAGCCTATCATCAAGGCGGACAAATCGACGTGTTAAAGGAAATCCCTTTAACTACTTTGTTCAATGGAGCAACCGGATTAAAATTCCATAAAACCATTGGTTTAAATGTAAAGGAAATTTATACTGACAATTATATCTCAGTATATAAAGATTTTTCTCCAACCAAAGTGAGGGCTTATCAAGGTGGTTTCGGTTTATGGTTAAATGCTGGTATTGTTACCAAATGGGGCGAACTTGTTGCTTCTTATTGGAAAGGAAATAATTTTATAACAATTAAAGGAATGCCTCTTTATCAATCGGTCTCAGAAACCGTGTATGATCACGGTTTTAAACAAAGTAACAGAAACATTTTAGCAGTAAGATACAGATATCAAAAGGAACTGGTTCCGAAACTGTACTTGGATGTTCGATTTGAACCTCATGTAGACCTGAATAATACTGCCAAGAACTTAGAATTTAACCATTCGTTATTTTTGACTTATAAGGAAAACTTTAAACTTTGACAATCTTTTAAAAATTGTCAAAGTTATCAAAGTTTATTTTTTCAAGCTCATGCAACCTTTTACCGCTAGGGTTCATCTACCCTATACAAACAAACAATGAAGGTGACTAAAACATATACAATTGATGATTTGATGGAGGGCTGCAAAGCAGGCAATCGGCAAATGCAGGAAATGCTTTATAAGCAAACTGCATCGAAGATGATGGCTGTTTGTATGCGCTACGCCAAAGATAGAATGGAAGCCGAGGACGTATTACAAATGGGATATGTTAAGGTTTTCCAGAAGGTTAAAGAGTATCGTGGAGAGGGATCATTTGAGGGCTGGATTCGTAGAATAATGGTTAACACGGCGATTGAAAGCTATCGTAAAAATTTACGGATGTTAAATGTAGTTCCGATAGAGGATGCTTACGAACAACCATCACAAGGGTTTGATTTCAGCAGTCTTGGTATGCAAGATTTGATGAAGGTTATACAAAAATTAGCCGATGGTTATCGCATGGTGTTTAACATGTACATTATAGAAGGATACTCTCACAAGGAGATCGCAGAAACATTAGGTATCTCGGAAGGCGCTAGTAAATCTCAGCTGTCGAGAGCGAGAGCAATATTGCAACAGGAAATTATAAAAATGGAGGGCTTTGGTTATGCAACACATGCCGGATAAAGATTTTGATAAATTGTTTAGAGACAAATTTATAGACGCTGAAATTGAACCGTCTGCAAATTTATGGGATAAGATTGAAACTCAATTAGCACCAAAACCTAAACGTATTTTGCCTATATATTGGGTGGCAGCTGCGAGTGTAGCCATTGCATTTACCGCCATGCTGGCTTTTCAAAAAACAGAAAAGATACAACTTCGCCTAGACGATGCAACGGTTGCAGTTACTAAACCTGTTGAACAGGAATTGTCGAATACGATCGAGGTAACCGCTAGCTCTGGCGTTAACGAAAAAGTTGAAAAAGCCAATTTCGTTCCAACAGCAGCAAGCAGCGCAAAAGCAGTTTCGGTGGTAACGGTAAAAAATAATGAAGCAAGCTTGCAACCGATTGAAACGCTTGCTCGTCTACCCATTAAGCAAGCAGATCCAAAACCGATAGATATTTTGCCGGTTGTGGTAGTCGAAAATCCAATTGTAATTGCACAGGTTGATAACCAACAAGTTGAACCAAATGTAATTAATGAAACAGATCTCGTACAGGAGCGCAAAGGATTTAGGAATGTGGGAGATCTTGTAAACTATGTGGTAGACAAAGTGGACAAAAGAGATAAAAAGATAGTAAGATTTAACACAGACGACGATGATAATTCATCGATAGTAGGAATAAACATCGGCTTCTTGAAATTTAATAAAAAGAACAAATAGACAACAAACATAAACCAAACAAACACACACAAATGAAATCTTTAATATTAGCAGCAGTTTTGGTAAGCGGACTTACCTTTCTGACAGGAACAAGTGGAAATGCACAAGAGGATTCTACCAAAACTAAAAAAATAAATTATGGTAAAAGTATTAACATTGGTCCTGTAGTTTTTTCTAGAGACCGCGATTCGGTAAAAAGACCTGACCCAAACAGAGCACGTTTTGTAGGTGGGGTTACCTTTACACGCTTAGATATTGGCTTTTCGAAGTTGATAGATAACGGGCAGTTTGACCTTTCTCCAACCAATGAATTCTTAGATTATAGAGCGGGTAAAACGAGTAATGTATCTTTCGATGTTCTGCAATTTGGTTACAGATTTGGCTCAAACTTTAAAATCTATATCGCCGGTGGTTTCGATTGGACAAACATTCGCTTAAAGAAAGATATTACTATTGTCAAGGACGTTCCTGAACTAACTTACACCAATGATCCTGTTCATTATTCAAAAAATCGTTTCTCAAGCAGCTATGTGCATGTTCCTTTAAATTTTGAATTCAGAACTGGTGAAAGTAACAAGGGTAATCGTTTTTATTTCGTTATAGGTCCGGAAGTTGGTTTCTTGTTAAACGGAAAAGTAAAACAAATTAGTGAGGAATCCGGTAAAGTAAAGATCAAGGATGATTACAATTTTGCACCTTTCCGCTACGGAGGAACTGTTAGAGTGGGATGGAGTAGTTTAGCTTTCTTTGCGAAATACTATGCGAGCGATATGTTTGACAGTGCTCCCCAAAAAGGATTAAAAAATATGGCTTTTGGTTTAACCTTCGGACTTAATTAATAAACACACAAACACACAAATGAAGGAAAATCCTGCGGCGAAAGCTTGCAGGATTTTTTTATTATCTTTACCGTGTGAATGAGCATATAATCACCGTTAACAATCTATCCAAGCAATATCAGCAAACACAAGTATCCGGTATTCAGCAGATCAATTTTTCTATTAATAGGGGAGATATTGTCGCCATCATTGGAGAAAGTGGAAGTGGTAAATCAACCCTGTTAAAATGTATTTATGGCTTGCTAAAACCAGACGACGGAGAGATCCAGTTTAATGGCATCAAGGTGAAGGGACCTGATGAACAGCTTATTCCGGGCCATCCAGAAATGAAGATGGTAACCCAAGATTTTTCGCTAAACATTTATGCAAAAGTTTACGATAACATAGCTTCCATGCTATCAAATACTGATATCGCAGCTAAGCAAGCAAAAACAATGGAGATGATGGAGCATTTACACATCACCAAACTAAAAGATAAAAAAGTTATCGAGCTAAGTGGGGGCGAACAGCAACGGGTAGCCATTGCAAAAGCTCTGGTGAGCGATACTAAAATCTTATTACTGGATGAACCATTTAGTCAGGTCGACTCCCTATTAAAAAATGAATTAAGAGCAGATATTAAGCGCCTGGCTCGCGAAACCGGTGTGACGATCATCATGGTTTCACACGATCCGACTGATGGGCTCTTTTTAGCGGATCAATTACTAATTTTGAAAGATGGAAAGCTGTTGCAGAACGATACTCCATTTAATACTTACCAAAATCCATCTGCCATTTATACTGCCAGGATTTTGGGAAATGCTGTAGTGCTAACGAATGCAGAAGCCGAACAGCTAGGAATTAAAACTACTGCGAAAAATGTAGTATTTTATCCGGAATGGGTTGAGCTTAAAAACACATGGAATAGCAGGAGATTCGAAGTTAAAGAAGTTTATTATAAAGGTTTTTTCGATGAGTTATTGTTGGAGCGTAATGGGGTTACTATCCGCAGCCTGCAGCTCAATAGCGGTGAGCATAAAAAAAACGACCACGTTCAGGCGAACATTGGTCGTTTTTTAGTGTTTTAAAAATCTTAAGTCACGTTTTCAGCAGCAATAAGTACTACTTTAACCCTAACGTTTCCAGTAGGTTTAATAGGTTGGGTTGCTTGATTATCAGAGCTTTGAATATCTATTTCTACTTTTCCTTTACTAATTACCGTACTGTAAGCATCTACGTTGTATACAAATGGCATTTGTAAATAAGTAGCTCCATTGTCATACGAAATATACACCAACACTGCTTCATTGTCTAAGGAAAACTGATCTATTTCGGGTACATTTAAAATGGTGTAATAAGTGAGGTTGTCGGAAGTCAAAGTCCAGGCCGATGAAGCTACGTCTAAAACGATTGTTCTGTTCGGTGTAGTTTGATTAATAATAGTGTCTTTTTGGCAAGACGCCAAACCTAGTGAGGCGATGCAGAGGAGGATTAAGGTGAGGTTTTTCATGTTTGTGTGTGTTTTAAAAAATACTATGCAAATTTTCTGCCAACTTTGTTTAACTTGCCATTCTATTAACGCTCAATATAATATGTTTCGATATTTGTTACGCCTACTGCTAGTGGGGGCTATTGTTAGCGGCAACCTTACCAATGTATTCGGACAAGAACAAACAGGTTGTTTATTGCCAAATGGAAGAATCCATTATCAAGAGAATGGGGTACACGGCGGAAAAACGAATTACAACACTAACCCAAATGTGCTGATAAGTACAGTATTCTGTGTAACAGTAGTGACTACCAATCCAAATTGTAGGGTAAATAAAAAAAAGAATGCGGCTAACCAAGGCACCAAGAGAAAATTTTATCTCGTGCAGTGTCCTTTAGACGACTACGTTCCATTAATTATTTTAGCTATTGGCGGACTTGGATTTTTTAGTATTCGCAAATTAAAGCCGGCAGCTATTTAGCTTTTTTATAAAAAATCTTCTCTTGCAGGATTGAAAACATCAATCAATAAACCTTCTTCAGTACAAACTACTCCGTGTACAATATTAGACACTGCAAAGAATACATCACCTTTTTTTAGTACTTTTTTGTGATCTCCAACAGTCACATCAAAACTTCCTTCAGCAACGTAACTCATTTGCAAATGTGGGTGCTGATGTAGTGTACCAATGGCACCTTTTTCAAAAGCAACTTTCACCAACATCAACTGCTCATTGTGCGCCATTATTTTGCGCTTAATTCCTCCACCCAAATCATCCCAAGATAAATCGTTATCGGAGATTAAAGCTTTATCGGTTAATTCAATGTAATTCATCTATAATAATCGTTAAACTAGATATTCAAATAAAGTTTGGTCCTGGTTTAATTCAATAATCTCAAATTTAAATTCTTTCATTCTTGAAACCAAGCTGGTATAGTCTTCTGGGCTTTTCAGCTCTATTCCTACCAATGCCGGACCGCTTTCTCTTTCTGTTTTTTTAATAAATTCGAAGCGTGTAATATCATCATGCGGACCAAGGACCTCATTTACGAAAAGCTTCAATGCTCCTGGCCGTTGCGGAAAGCGTACAATAAAGTAATGTTTTAATCCTTCAAACAGTAAAGATTTCTCTTTGATTTCCTGCATCCGCTCGATGTCATTATTACCCCCGCTAATAATACATACTACCTTTTTGCCTTTAATTTGGGCGGCACATAAATCTAAGGAAGCCACGGCAAGTGCACCTGCCGGTTCAGCAACAATCGCCTCTTCATTGTAAAGTCTTAAAATCGTTGTACAAACTTTTCCCTCCGGAATCAATAAAATCTCATCCAATATTTCTCTGCATATTGGATAAGTTAATAATCCTACAGATTTAACTGCTGCACCATCAATAAATCTATTGATTTGTGCTAATTTAATTGGTCTGCCTGCTTTAAAAGCTGCATCCATGGAAGGAGCGCCTTCGGGTTCAACACCAATCAACACCATATTAGGATTAGTTTGCTTAAAGTAAGTTCCAGCTCCTGATGCCAAGCCTCCACCGCCAATTGGCATAATTACTACTTCAGTATCGGGTAAATCTTCCAATATCTCCACACCAACGGTTCCTTGTCCTTCAATTACATGATAGTGGTCGAATGGCGGTACAAAGGTCATTTCGTTTTCGGCGGTATAGCGTAGTGCTTCAGCGAGGCAATCATCAAAAGTATCACCAACTAAAACAATGTCAATCCAACCATTCCCAAATAAGGTAGTTTGATTTATTTTTTGCTTTGGTGTAATTTCGGGCATAAAAATAGTACCCTTGATTTTTAACGCCTGACAAGAATAGGCAACTCCTTGGGCATGGTTACCGGCGCTGGCACACACAATTCCATTTTTAATTTGCTGGGTAGGAATTTGGCTGATCATATTATATGCACCGCGTAATTTATATGATCTTACCAGCTGTAAATCCTCTCGCTTTAGGTATACCTCGCAATCGTATTTTTCCGAAAGCCTTGCATTATGCTGAAGAGGCGTACGTTTAACAACGCTTTTAATACGATTTACAGCAGCTAAAAAATCAAAGTTATGGGGGTTTAGCATATATTAAATGTTTTTAGCTAGCCAATCCCCAACTTCAGAGGTTTTGTAGGCCTTACTGGCACCAGCTAAGTCTTCGGTAACAATACCTTCGGCTAATGATTTGTTTACTACAGCCCTTATCAGTTCTGCCTCTTCCTTTAAACCAAAAGCATCTTCAAACATCATCGCTGCTGATAAAACAGTAGCCAGGGGATTTGCAATATCTTTTCCTGCAGCTTGCGGATATGAACCGTGGATGGGTTCAAAAAGCGAGGTATGCACGCCAATAGATGCAGATGGCATCAAACCCATTGAACCTGAAATCACAGAAGCTTCGTCAGTTAAAATATCACCAAAAAGGTTTTCAGTAATCAAAACATCGTAAGAACTTGGCCATTGAACCAAACGCATTGCTACTGCATCCACAAATTCATAGCTAACAGTAACTTCTGGATAATCTTTTTCCATGTCCTGAACAGTTTCCCTCCACAAACGTGACGACTCAAGCACATTAGCTTTATCTACACAACAAAGTTTTTTGCTTCTTGTCATCGCCATTTCAAAGCCTAACTTCGCTAAACGCTGGATCTCTGAACGTGTATAAGTACAAGTATCGAAAGCCGTATTTCCATCATCTTTTCTACCTCTTTCACCAAAGTAAATTCCGCCTGTTAATTCTCTTAAAATAATTAAATCGGTTCCCTCAATTCGCTCTCTTTTTAATGGAGAATTATCAATTAAGGATGGAAAAGTAAAGGTTGGACGAACATTGGCGAATAAGCCTAGTTTCTGACGCATTTTTAATAAACCTTGTTCTGGGCGAACAGTTGCTTTTGGATCATTGTCGAAACGGGGGTGACCAATTGCGCCAAAGAGTACCGCATCGGCAGCCATGCATATTTCGTGAGTAGAATCTGGGTACGGTTCGCCTACTTCATCAATTGCTGCTGCACCTGTTATGCCTGCAGTCCACACAATCTCGTGGTTAAATTTTTTTGCTATCGCATTTGATACTTTTACGGCCTGATCTATAACTTCTGGTCCGATTCCATCGCCGGCTAAAAGTGCAATATTTAGTTTCATGTTTTCTGTTTTAATGGGTTAACTACTTAATGGGTTAACTGTTATTTATATAATGTTCAGCATTTTTTGAGTTGCTTTGATCGCTGAAACGGTTTGATCTGAGTCAAGCCCCCTTGTAATAAATATTTTAGTTGGTACCTCCCAAGTGATAATCGTTTCGCATAAGGCATCAGAATTACTACCGGGTGCAATTCTTACCGCATAGTCGATCAGTTTTGGAAGCGTTCTATTTTTCTTGGTATAAACTTTAGTAAGGGCATTCATAAATGCATCGTACTGCCCATCACCCTGCGCGTTTTCTTCGAATTGCTCACTTTCAATGGTTACTCCAATGGTGGCCGATGGTCTTAAGCCCATGGAGTTGGTCAGTACATAAGAGTCAACTACCACGGTTTGCTCGTATAAGTTGCTATCAAGCACATCTGAAATAATATAAGGAAGATCTTCTTTGGTAACCGTTTCTTTTCTGTCGCCCAGTTCAATTACCCTCTGCGTTACTTTTTTCAGATCTTCATCATTCAGTTTCAAGCCTAATTCCAACAGGTTTTTTTCAATGTTCGCCTTGCCCGAAGTTTTCCCTAAAGCATACTGTCTTTTTCTTCCGAAACGTTCAGGTAGTAAATCATTGAAATAGAGGTTGTTTTTATTGTCACCATCCGCATGAATTCCTGCAGTTTGGGTAAATACATTATCTCCCACCACAGGTTTATTAGTTGGAATTCTCACACCCGAAAATGTTTCTACGAGTTTGCTCACTTTGTAGATGGATGATTCTCTTACACCTACCTCAACTTCAGGTACAAAATCTTTAATTACTGCAATTACGCTTGCTAATGCCGCATTTCCAGCCCTTTCGCCCATTCCATTTACCGTAAGATGAAGACCATTGATGCCTGCTTTTACGGCTTCCAGTACATTAGCAGTTCCTAAATCGTAATCGTTATGTGCATGAAAATCAAAATGAATATGGGGATATTTACCTAATAATTCATTAATAAATTGAGTGGTTTCTGACGGGGTTAGAATTCCCAAGGTATCAGGTAATAGAATGCGCTTAATTTTTTGAGTAGCTAAGAAATCCAAAAACTGAATTACATATTCAGGAGAATTGCGCATCCCGTTACTCCAATCTTCTAAATACACATTTGTTGCGATACCATTGGCGCCGGCTAGGTCAATTACCTGTTTGATTTCGGTAAAGTGTTGCTCAGGTGTTTTCTTGAGTTGATAAGTTAGATGATTTAAAGAACCTTTAGTTAATAAATTTTGAACCTTTACACCGGCATTGATCATCCACTCTACAGAAACACCGTTATCAACAAAAGAAAGCACCTCAATACGGTCAATATATCCATTTTCTCCAGCCCATTTCGTAATTGCCTTTACTGCCTGAAACTCACCGTCTGATACTCTTGCAGAAGCAACTTCAACGCGGTCAATGTGTAATTCCTCGATGAGCAGTTGACTAATCGTTAACTTTTCGGAAATGGAAAACGATACTCCAGATGTTTGTTCCCCATCTCGAAGTGTAGTATCCATGATTTCTATTTTTCTTTTTTCCATTGAGGGATGTTCGAATGTAATAATTAGCTGATTACTTAAAACGGAAGTTTAGTGGCGAACTCTTCGATTTCTCCTTTGATGCTTTGGAGATAATCGATGTCATCAAAACCGTTGAGCATATTATGTTTTTTGTAGGGACTAATGTCGAATGATTCTTTTTCATCTGTTCCCGAGATCGAGATCGTTTGTGCCTCCAAATCTACTACGAGTTCCGTATCAGGGTTAGCTAAAATCGTGGTGAATATTTTGTCGGCAAACCCCGCACTCACTTGTACGGGCAATACCCCAATATTTAGGCAGTTGTTTTTGAAGATATCAGCAAAAAAGCTCGACACTACACATCTGAAACCATAATCGTATACCGCCCATGCGGCGTGTTCTCTGGACGAACCAGAACCAAAATTCTTTCCCCCAACTAAGATTTTTCCCCGGTAAACAGGATTATTCAGCACAAAATCTTTTTTAGGGGTATTATCAGGGTTATATCTCCAATCGCGAAATAAGTTATCGCCAAAGCCAACTCTTTCTGTTGCTTTTAAAAAGCGTGCTGGAATTAACTGATCGGTATCTATGTTTTCTATCGGTAGAGGTACGGCGGTACTTCTTAAGACGTTGAATTTATCGTAAGCCATTTTAAATATCTTTCTAATTAAACAAGTTCTTCAATTAATGTTCTTGGATCAGTCACTACGCCAGTTACAGCGGCGGCAGCGGCAACAAGCGGACTGGCCAGTAAAGTTCTGGATCCCGGCCCTTGTCTGCCTTCGAAATTCCTGTTCGAAGTACTCACTGCATATTTTCCTGCTGGAATCTTATCATCGTTCATCGCTAAACAAGCAGAGCAGCCTGGTTGACGTAGCGTAAAGCCGGCCTCCGTAAAAATATCCAGCAATCCCTCTTCTTTAATTTGGCTTTCTACAATGTGCGATCCAGGCACTAGCCACACGGTTACCCCATCTGCTTTGCGCTTTCCTTTAACAATCGATGCGAACGCCCTAAAATCTTCAATACGACCATTGGTGCAGCTCCCTACAAATACGTAATCTACTTTTTTGCCAATCATTGATTCTCCTTCAGAAAAACCCATATAACCTAATGACTTGTTATAAGTTGCGATGCCGCCTTCCACATTTTCCGCATCAGGAATATCTTGCGAAATCCCAATTCCCATACCCGGGTTGGTACCATAGGTAATCATGGGCTCAATTGAAGCGCCATCAAAGGTTAGTTCTTTATCGAACACAGCACCTTCGTCTGTTTTTAAGGTTTTATAGTAAGCAAGTGCTTTTTCCCAAGCTTCACCTTTTGGACTAAATTCACGTCCTTTCACGTAATTGATGGTTGTTTCGTCGGGAGCAATCATTCCACCACGGGCACCCATTTCGATACTTAGGTTACAAACGGTCATCCTTCCTTCCATAGTCATGTTTTCAAAAACATCACCGGCATATTCTACAAAATATCCAGTAGCGCCAGAAGTAGTGAGTTTCGAAATAATGAACAGAGCTACATCTTTAGGGGTAACACCAAGACCTAATTTCCCATTTACATTGATACGCATTTTTTTTGCTTTTGGCTGCATAATGCACTGGGTGGCCAAAACCATTTCCACTTCGGAAGTTCCAATGCCAAAAGCAATCGCCCCGAAGGCACCATGCGTAGAAGTATGCGAATCACCACAAACAATAGTAGAACCTGGTTGAGTAATGCCATATTCGGGACCAACTACGTGTACGATACCATTTTTTTGATGACCTAAACCCCAGTGACTAATACCGTATTCGTTGGAATTCGATTCAAGTGCGGCTAACTGATTGGCAGAAAGGGGATCTGTAACTGGTAAATGTTGGTTTATAGTTGGTGTATTGTGATCAGCTGTTGCGAAGGTACGTTCAGGATATAATACTTTAGTTCCCCTGCTTTTTAATCCCAGGAATGCAACCGGACTGGTTACTTCGTGAATAAGATGACGATCAATAAAAAGTACATCGGGTCCACCTTCAATTTGACGCACCACATGTGCATCCCACACCTTATCAAATAATGTCTTGCTCATATTTATGTTTTATTTATTTTACATAGATTTCACTCATCATCATAGTGAGATCTTCATCATTAATGTCTAGTTTACGATCGGCAATAGTTAAAAAGCGATGATAGGCATCAGCTAATTCTTCTTTGCTCAAATTATGTCCCAAGCGTTCCAAATGGAATTTCAAGGCATGCCTGCCACTTCTGGCGGTTAGTACAATAGTTGCATCTGGAAAACCCACATCCTCCGGACGAATAATCTCGTAGTTTTCACGATTTTTTAAAAATCCATCTTGGTGAATACCGGAGCTATGGGCAAAAGCATTACTTCCTACAATTGCTTTATTTGGCTGTACAGGCATCCTCATTTGTGAACTTACCATTCGGCTTAGTTCATAAAAGTTTTTAGTATTAATGTTAGTATGCAATCCGAGGTATTGATGCGTTTTTAAAATCATCACTACCTCTTCAATCGAAGTGTTTCCCGCACGCTCCCCTATTCCGTTAATGGTACCTTCAATTTGGCGGGCTCCGTTTTGTAAACCAGCAATTGAATTCGCTGTAGCTAAACCTAAATCGTTGTGACAATGAACGGATATAATCGCTTGGTCGATGTTTTGAACATTATCTTTCAAAAATTTGATCTTTTGTCCGTATTGATCGGGTAAACAATAACCATTGGTGTCAGGGATATTCACTACTGTGGCACCAGCGGCAATTACGGCTTCCACCATTTGCGCCAAGAAGTTGATATCTGCTCTACCTGCATCTTCAGCATAAAACTCAATGTCCTCTACAAATTGTTTGGCATATTTTACAGCGTCAACCGCTCTCTTTAGAATTTCTTCACGAGTGCTGTTAAACTTATGTTTGATGTGCATATCTGACGAGCCGATACCCGTGTGGATTCTTGGCCTTTTTGCGTATTGTAGCGCTGCAACTGCCGAATCGATATCACCTTTATTAGCGCGTGTTAAAGCGCAGATTATAGGTTGTGAAACAGCTTTAGACAGTTCCACTACGCTCTGGAAATCGCCAGGACTTGAAATCGGAAAACCTGCTTCGATAATATCAACACCCAGGGTTTCGAGCTCTTTGGCAATTTCAATTTTCTCAGGGGTTGTTAACTGGCAACCTGGTACTTGTTCTCCATCACGCAAGGTGGTGTCAAATACATAAACTTTGTTCGGATCGTGTAACATAATTTTTATTGCTAATATTTTCTATCACTTGTACTTCGCCATTTTCCAAAACAATTCTTTTTTCAATACAATCCGGCAGCTGAGATTCGAAATGGCCTACATAAATTAAAGTAGTTCCATTTTTACTTAACTCATCTATCAATTTGTTAAAGTGAAAAGTTTGTTGTTGGTCTAAACCCTGACAAGGTTCATCTAGAATTAATAATTCAGGATTTTTAATAATTGTTCGACCTAATAGAGCCAAACGTTGCTTTCCTAAGGGAAGCTGGTTCATTAAGGTATTTTTATAATCATCTAACCCAAAAAAATGGATCAGTTCATCGGCTTGTACTCTTTTGGTATATCCGGGATCGCAAAATAGCCCCGAGCTGTCATAAAAGCCAGAAACAATGCTTTGCCATACGGTGGCGGTCGGATCAAAATACCAGTGTAACTCTGGCGAGATTAGTCCGATCCGTTCTTTGATTTCCCAAATGCTTTCCCCGCTTCCCCGTAAATTGCCAAATAAGTAAAAATTATTGGCAAATGCCTGAGGGTGATCTGCACAGATTAAACTCAATAAGGTTGATTTGCCTGACCCGTTTGGACCTTGAAGTGCCCATTTCTCTCCAGCCTTAACTTCCCAGTTTATATTTTTTAATACTTTTTTATTTCCATAGCTCACATTTACGTCTATCATTTTAACAAGATGGGACTTAGTCGACGACCATTGTTTTTCTTGAAAAAATGCTGGTAAGGGCTTTTCAATTTTTGTTAAATTGTTCACATATTGCATTGCTGCACTTGCTACTAGTTTTCCATCTTCAATTCTTGCAAAACGATTAATGGATGACGGCATTTCCGCTTCATTGGAAATTAAAATCAATTGGGCTCCATCCTCAACTAATTGGTCTAACAATAAGTTTAAATTTTTCCGAGATGCTGCGTCGAGGCCATTATAGGGGAGGTCTAAAATCAACAATTTCGGTTTTAACCAAAGAGCTTTAATCAATTGTAATTTTTTATGCTCTCCGCTTGATAACTCAATTAAAGTAGCACTTAGTAAGCTTTTGAAACCTAGCGCCTCTACTATCGGATTTAATGTATCTTGCTCCAGGCTATTTTGTTGACCAAAATGTTTTAACTCGCTACTAACCGAATTGGTGGTAGTGGCAGCTTGTTTATGGTAACGTTGTTGATAATAGAAATTGGCTTGTCCTTCTAAATCTTTGAATTGATACCAATTGGCAACATAGTGAACTCCATCAACTAAATTATTTAGCGGATTGAGATTAAGTTCGATAGTACCGTAACTAGGAATTAAATTGGCGATTGCTTTAGCTAGTGAAGTTTTCCCGTTACCACTTTCGCCAGAAAGTAACCAGTTTTCACCACTATTAATTGTCCAGCACAAATCTTTAAGTACAGATTTATCCTTAAACTTTAAATTAAAATTGGTGATATGGACGACGGGTTTTTTCATCAAGTTGTTCTAATTTTTATAAGCTTTAACTCTTAAGCGTTTATAATCTGCAATCCATTGGTCATTCTTATATTGACTTGGTTTTAAAATTTCTACTGCAAAATCTTTAACGGCATCAATCTCTTCAGTATTCATGTTTTTGAAAGCATAAGGTGCAAATTGCGTAATCCAATCACGCATACCATTTATACCTTTTAGTGGAGTGGGGCGATCAAAAAGCCAAGCTTGCTCCACCTCGAAACCATTTTTTTCTAACAAGGTAGTGTAGGTACTGATCGTTGGAAAGAACCAAAAATCTGTGGTAAGCTTCGAATCTAACCCAAGGTTTTTAGCGGCTAATTTAACAGCATCGGTAATTTTTTTTACATTTCCTTTAGCACCAAATTCTGCTACTAATCTGCCGCCAATCTTCAAACTGCTAAAAAGCCTTTTTGTTAATTCCTCTTGATTGTCAATCCAATGGAAGGTAGCGTTGCTAAAAATGGCGTCAAATTCTTCTTTATAGGGCAGCTTAGTTCCATCAATTACTTCAAATTTTAAAGCTGGATAATTTATTCTTGCAATTTCGACCATGTTTTCTGAAGCATCTGTCCCTAAAACCAAGGCTCCGGTTTTAGCAATTTGAGCAGCTAATTGTCCTGTTCCACAACCAACATCCAATATATGTTCATCATTTTTTGGGGCAAGCCATTGCACTACATCTGCACCATAATCAGATACAAAGTGATGTTGTTTGTCGTATAATTTATTGTCCCAACTAATTTCTGGCATATTGTTCATTTTAAACCTATGGGGTTGAAAAAATCCCATAGGTTGTATTTTACATTTTTATTAGGCTGTTTTAATTGTTTTCATGGCCGTCATGGCTTTTCTCAATTCTGCGCCAATAATTTCTACTTCATGGTTTCTGATAGCATGGTTCACAGCGATTAATGTTTTATTGTCTACCGCCCCATCTTTGCCTTCATTAAAGTTTTTACCAACTAGGTCGGTGTCAACTTTTTTCATGAAATCAGCTAACAAAGGTTTACATGCCTGGTCAAATAAATAACAACCATATTCAGCAGTATCAGATATTACCCGATTCATTTCGAATAATTTTTTACGTGCAATGGTATTGGCAATTAATGGCGTTTCGTGTAACGACTCATAATAAGCAGATTCAGGTTTAATACCTGCTTGAACCATTGTTTCGAAGGCTAATTCGACCCCGGCTCTTACAAAAGCAACCATTAACGTATAGTTATCGAAATATTCTTGTTCGCCAATTTTTACGTCGCCAGCAGGCGTTTTCTCAAAAGCAGTTTCGCCAGTTTCAGCCCGCCATGCCAGTAAATTTTTATCTCCATTTGCCCAATCTTCCATCATAATACGGCTAAACTCACCGCTCATGATATCATCCTGGTGTTTTTGGAATAATGGACGCATAATATCTTTTAGTTCTTCCGAAATCTCAAAAGCTTTAATTTTTGCCGGATTACTTAGCCTGTCCATCATGGCGGTAATTCCGCCTTGTTTTAACGCCTCTGTAATTACTTCTACGCCATATTGAACTAGTTTAGAAGCATAGCCTTTATCGATTCCTTTTTCAACCATTTTATCAAAAGACAAAATAGAACCTGTTTGTAACAAACCGCATAGAATTGTTTGCTCCCCCATTAAATCAGACTTAACCTCTGCCACAAATGAAGATTTTAAAACACCTGCTTTGTGTCCGCCAGTACCTACACAATAGGCTTTTGCTTGTGCCAATCCTTTTCCTTGCGGATCATTTTCTGGGTGTACAGCAATTAAAGTGGGTACGCCAAAACCTCTTACATATTCGGCTCTAACTTCACTGCCTGGGCATTTTGGGGCAACCATAATAACAGTAAGATCTTTACGAATTTGTGTGCCTTCTTCCACGATGTTGAAACCATGAGAGTAGGATAGGGTAGCACCTTCTTTCATCAATGGCATGATTGCATTTACCACTGCAGTGTGTTGTTTATCAGGAGTGAGATTGATAACCACATCAGCCGTAGGTATTAATTCTTCATAGGTTCCCACCTTGAAGTTGTTTTCTGTAGCATTTTTCCATGAATCCCTTTTACCTTCAATTGCCTCTTTACGTAATGTATAAGAAACATCTAAACCACTATCTCTTAAGTTTAAGCCTTGGTTTAAGCCTTGTGCGCCACAGCCAACGATTACTAATTTTTTTCCTTTAAGTGCATTAACCCCATCTAAGAATTCGGCGCTGTCCATGAAGTCGCAAACACCCAACTGGTTAAGTTTTTCTCTGAGTGATAGTGTGTTAAAATAATTTGCCATTGTTTTTGTTTATTTGGTGATTACACCGATTTATGTTTATGTTTTTTGTTGTTCGTCATTGCGAGGTACGAAGCAATCTCAAAAATAGATTGCTTCGTACTTCGCAATGACGTTCGTATCTCGCAATGACGCTTACATTGTGAATATCTTGTCTCCTTTTTCTAGGAATTCGTTTTCTACCAAGTCTTCACCTGGTTCAACTGCTTTAAACTCTTTCAGTTTTTCGTGGAAGCCTGCGCTGTCCTTAATAATAGCTACCCTTGCTGAACGAACAAACTCTATCAAATCATAAGGTTCCAGCGCTTTTACCAAGGCATCTGTTTCTTCTTTATGACCAGTTACTGCAAATACGGTATAGTCTTTTCTAATGACTACTGCACTTGCACCGTATTGTCTTAAAAGGCGTTCCACTGTAACTTTTTCAGTAATTTCTTCTGTTGAAACTTTATAAAGCGCTAATTCTTGCCAAATTACTTCATCATTGGTAACGAAATAAGCTTTTAACACTTCCACCTGTTTCTCAATCTGACGAGAAAGTTTGCGAACCACTTCATAGCTTTCGGTAATTAAGATGTTAAACCGATGGATCCCTTCAATTTCTGATGGGGAAGTGTTCAAGCTTTCGATATTGATTTTTCTCTTAGAGAAAATAATAGCAATTCTATTTAACAAGCCGATTCGGTTTTCAGCATATACGATAATGTTATATTCCTGTTTTCCCTCATAATCTGGGGCAGCAGGTCTATGCAATATGGTGTCTTCTGTACTCATGTTTAATCTTTTTAATATGCTAACTATTTTAATCTAATTTCACTTACACTGCAACCTTGCGGTACCATCGGAAACACGTTATTTTCTCTACCTACCATTACCTCTAATAGATAAGATCCTTCGTGGTTAATCATCGTTTCTAATGCAGTTCTTAGGTTGGCGCGGTTATCAACCATTTGCCCTTCGATATAGTAGGCCTTAGCCAATGCTACAAAATCAGGACTTGTGATGTTTACGAATGAATAGCGTTTATCGTGGAATAGCTGTTGCCATTGGCGCACCATTCCAAGGAATCTATTATTTAAGATCAGTATTTTCACCGCAGCACCAAACTGCATGATGGTGCCCAATTCTTGTGGGGTCATTTGAAAGCCGCCATCACCAATGATCGCAATTACGGTTTTATCTGGTGCGCCATATTTTGCGCCTATTGCTGCGGGTAATCCGAAGCCCATTGTTCCTAAACCTCCCGAGGTAACATTGCTTCTTGTATTATTGAATTTGGCGTACCTACATGCTACCATTTGGTGTTGGCCTACATCGGTTACAATAACGGCGTCTCCGCCGCAAATTTCATTGATATTACGCAGTACCTCGCCCATGGTCATCTCCTCGCCAGTTGGGTAAAGTTCAGCAGTAATTACCTGGTCAATTTCCTGTTGATTATAATCTCTAAATTTAGCCAACCAGTGTGGGTGGCTATTTTTGTTTACCAGATTGGTTAACAGGGGTAGGGTTTCTTTACAATCTCCCCAAACACCTACATCTGCTTTCACATTTTTATCAATTTCAGCAGGATCAATGTCCAGGTGGATAATCTTTGCCTGTTTTGCATATTTATCTAATCTGCCGGTTACGCGATCGTCGAAGCGCATACCGATAGCGATTAACACATCACACTCATTCGTTAATACATTGGGTCCGTAATTCCCGTGCATACCCAACATACCTACATTTAAAGGATGGTCTGTTGGAATTGCGCCTTCACCTAGGATTGTCCAAGCGGCGGGAATGCCACTTTTCTCTATAAAAGCTTTGAATTCTTGCTCTGCTGTACCTAAAATTACACCCTGACCGAACAACACGAAAGGTTTTTTTGCAGCATTGATTACTTCGGCCGCTTGTTCAATGTATTCGACCCTAATATTTGGTTTTGGGCGGTAACTACGGATATGATTGCATTTTACATAAGCCGGAAAGTCTTCCAGTTGTAATTGCGCATTTTTGGTAATATCTATTAAAACCGGTCCCGGTCTTCCGCTTTTCGCAATGTAAAATGCCTTGGCTAGCACCTCCTGGATTTCTTTAGCATCAGTAACCTGATAATTCCACTTGGTAACCGGGGTCGTGATATTAATTACATCGGTTTCCTGAAAGGCGTCAGTACCTAAAAGATGAGCGAAAACCTGCCCGGTGATACAAACCAGAGGTGTGCTGTCAATTTGTGCATCGGCCAGGCCGGTCACTAAATTAGTGGCTCCCGGACCGCTGGTTGCAAATACAACTCCCACTTCTCCACTGGTTCTTGCGAAACCTTGGGCAGCGTGGATGCCCCCTTGTTCATGGCGGACTAAAATATGTTTTAATTTATCGCTATAATCATATAATGCGTCATAAATGGGCATGATTGCACCGCCTGGATAGCCAAAAACGGTATGTACACCTTCTTCTATTAAGCCGTTTAACAGCGCCTGAGATCCAGTCCCTTTGAAAGTCTTTTCGGCTTGCGCCGTTTTTGCTTCTGCTAATATAGTTTCTTGTATCATTCTGCTTTGAATTTTAATTTAAGCCTCATCGGTTACACAGCCTTCTGCTGCGGTGGTTACTGTTTTGGCATATTTATACAGCACCCCTTTTTTAACTTTTAATTCAGGTTGCTGCCACGCTAGTTTTCGTTTTGCAATAATATCATCACTCACTTTGAGGGTAATGCTATTCGCTCTTGCACTAATTTCGATTCTATCTTCATCTTCTACGAATGCGATTAATCCACCGTCAAAATATTCTGGCGTAATGTGGCCAACTACAAAGCCATGTGTACCACCACTAAATCTTCCATCGGTTATTAAAGCAACACTGCTACCTAAACCTGCACCATATATTGCGGACGTTGGTTTAAGCATTTCTGGCATACCTGGGGCGCCTTTCGGACCAACATCGCGAATAACAACCACATCTCCAGGTTGAACTTTTCCGCTAGAAATACCATTGATCAATTCATATTCCCCGTTGAATACGCGGGCAGGGCCTTCGAAAAATTCACCTTCTTTACCGCTTATTTTCGCAACACTTCCACCTTCGGCTAAGTTTCCGTACAAAATTTGCAAGTGGCCAGTAGCTTTGATAGGGTTTTCGGAAGGGAAGATGATTTTTTGCTCATTAAAATCTAATTCCGGAATTTCTGCTAAGTTTTCAGCAATTGTTTTTCCAGTTACCGTTAAACAATCTCCATGTAACCAACCTTTCTTTAAAAGATATTTCATAACAGCAGGCACACCACCAATTTTATGAAGATCTTCCATCATATATTTGCCACTAGGTTTCATGTCGGCCAAAACTGGGATACGATTGCTAATGGTTTGAAAGTCATCCTGACTTAACGGAACATTCACGCTTTTTGCCATTGCGATTAAGTGAAGCACAGCGTTTGTTGAACCGCCCAACACCATAATCGTTACAATTGCATTTTCAAATGCCTTACGAGTCATGATATCGCTTGGCTTAATGTCTTTCTCTAATAGCACTTTAATCGCTTTCCCGGCAGCAATGCATTCCGCTTTTTTTTCTGCGCTTAAGGCTGGATTTGAAGAAGAAAAAGGTAAACTCATTCCAAGGGCTTCTACTGCTGCAGCCATGGTATTTGCGGTATATATTCCTCCGCAGGCTCCTGCACCCGGACAAGCGTGTTTTATAATTTCTTTGAAGTCAATTTCATCCATTTGACCGGCAATTTTTTTACCTAATGCCTCAAATGCTGAAACAATATTTAGATCTTCACCTTTATAGTGACCCGGTTTAATTGTTCCGCCATATACCATAATTGAAGGGCGATTTAATCGACCCATTGCCATAACCGAGCCTGGCATATTTTTGTCGCAACCAGGAATGGTGATTAATCCATCATAATATTGACCTCCACATACTGCTTCAATAGAATCGGCAATAATATCGCGACTAACCAAAGAATAGCGCATTCCGGCAGTCCCATTACTCATTCCATCACTCACGCCTATGGTATTAAAAATTAGGCCTACTAAATCATTTTCCCATACTCCTGTTTTAACAATTTGCGCTAGGTCATTTAAGTGCATGTTGCAAGTGTTTCCATCATAGCCCATGCTGGCAATGCCTACCTGTGCTTTTTCCATATCGGCATCGGTTAAACCAATTCCATATAGCATTGCTTGTGCTGCAGGTTGCGTAGGATCTTGTGTAAATGTTTTACTGTATTTGTTTAGTTCGTTCATTTCTTAGGTTAATCGTTGGTTAATTGTTTTAGTCGGTTAGTTGGTTAAACTAAATAATCACTTCGTAGTTAACTTTTTCTAATACTAAATTTTTATAGGCTCTTTGGATGGTGGCGCCTATACTATCATGCCATCTTTGTTTAAAAACAGTGTCGTCAAGTGTATGAATGCCAATGATTTCGGCTGCAGTTCCACAAAAGAATGCGCTATCTGCACTTTTAAGTTCTTCCACACTTATGGTTTTCTCTATAACCTCAATGTCTAGTACTTTACACAGTTCAATTACCGTTGCCCGGGTAATACCTGCTAATATGTTGCCCAATGTTGGGGTATATAGTTTGCCATTTTTCTCTAGGAATATATTAGCACCAGATCCTTCAGCCACGTTTTCGTGCATATCAAGTAATAATGCTTCATCAAAACCTTTATTTTTTGCGTCTGTTGTAGCCAGGATAGAGTTTACATAATGACCACTTATTTTTGCTTCAACAAAAGTTGATTTCGGATTAGGTCGTTGAAAAGGAGAAATGCAAACTTTTAATTGTTTGTCGCCCAGGTACGCACCCCATTCCCAGGCGCAGATCATAATTGATACTTCTTGGGGAGCGATTAAGGTCATATTAGGTGCGCTATAAACAATTGGGCGGATGTATGCGTCCTTTAAGTTGTTTAACTTTAAAAGTTGATAAGTTTGTTTAATTAGCTCATTATTATCCCATGGATAGGGCATGTTAACGAGTTCACAAGAACGCTTTAGCCTTTCAAAATGCTCTTTGATCTTAAAAATCCGTGTATCATTGTGTGTTTTATAGGCTCTTATACCTTCAAATGCAGCCAAACCATAATGTAATGATTGTCCGTATAAATCGGTCTTAGCATCTTGTGCTTTAACAAAGCGACCGTCTAAGTAAATTACGGTGTTTGAGTTGTAGTATTGCATTTTGTTTTATTTAAAAAAAGCGTCCCGAGTAATCGGGACGCTTTAGGTAATTTGAGTATTAAAATTCATTTTATAGCGACCCGTATTGCTTATTTAGCAGCAGAATAATAATAATAAGAATGACATATAGCGTAGCGATATTGGCTTCGTTATTTGTTACACTTAATGTTATGATTCTTGGGTGGTTCATTTATCGTTTTTTGTTAAAACCAATTTAGTCCATGCTGATTAAACTATCAATAGTAAACTAAAAATAATTGAAAAAAAATTTAATTCTGTTATTTTTATTTTTTCGATATTTAATATTAAAATATTCAAAATATACGCTATATATGTCAGTTCATGGTAGACTAAATATGTTTTGGGTATTCGGTATACTTATTATGCTTGCATTATATTTGAAGCGTTTTCGGCGTAAAATTGGAAAGTCTCTCAAATTATTTGAAAAATTACCCGGGTTAATGACTTACGAAGTTGGGTTAGCACGATCGCAATAAACTTTGTAGGTTTTAATAAGTTTTGACATAAAAAAAGGCTGATGTTTTAAACACCAGCCCTTTTTTATGTAATGTTTTAAATATACCTATGCAAGTACCGCTTCAGCTAAGACAATAATTTTATTATCTAATACTTCTACAACACCACCTTTAATGGAAAAGGTATCTTCGCCAGCAGCACTTTTAATAATTACAAGGCCATCTTCTAAAGTGGAAATAATAGGAGCGTGGCCTCTCAAAATTTGAAAAGAACCCAAAGTTCCAGGAACCGTAACTGATGTTACTTCCCCTTCGAAAACTTTTTTATCTGGTGTTAATATTTCTAAAGTCATTTTTTTAGTAGTTAGTATTTAGTAGTTAGTATTTAGACTAATCAACTAAATAAATTAATGAGATAGTACTTAGGCTAGAGATAGGTATCTATATACTAAGTACTAACTACTAGGTACTAGTTAGATTCTGCTAATAATTTTTTTCCTTTTTCGATAGCTTCTTCAATGCTACCAACTAAGTTAAATGCAGCTTCTGGATATTCATCAACTTCACCATCCATAATCATGTTAAATCCTTTGATGGTATCTTTAATGTCGACCAAGACTCCTTTTAAGCCTGTAAATTGCTCGGCTACGTGGAAAGGTTGAGATAAGAAACGTTGAACACGACGTGCACGGGATACAACTAGTTTATCTTCTTCAGATAACTCGTCCATACCAAGGATCGCGATAATATCTTGTAATTCTTTATAACGTTGTAAAGTTTCTTTCACACGTTGTGCAGTATTATAGTGTTCATCACCTAAAACAGCTGGAGAAAGGATACGTGAAGTAGAATCTAGTGGATCTACTGCTGGATAAATACCAAGCTCAGCAATTTTACGTGAAAGTACAGTTGTAGCATCTAAGTGGGCAAAAGTAGTAGCCGGTGCAGGGTCAGTTAAATCATCTGCGGGTACATATACAGCTTGAACTGAAGTAATTGAACCGCGTTTAGTTGAAGTAATACGCTCCTGCATCAAACCCATCTCAGTTGCCAATGTTGGTTGGTAACCTACCGCTGATGGCATACGACCTAATAGTGCCGATACTTCAGAACCTGCCTGGGTAAAACGGAAGATGTTATCAACGAAGAAAAGGATATCTTTTCCCGCGCCTTCACCGTCACCATCACGGAAATATTCAGCAACTGTTAATCCTGATAATGCTACACGAGCACGTGCACCAGGAGGTTCGTTCATTTGACCGAATACCAATGTTGCTTTTGATTCTTTTAATTTTTCGGTATCAACTGCTTTCAAATCCCATCCACCTTTTTCCATTGAGTGCAAGAAATCATCACCATAGTTGATTACACCTGATTCGATAAACTCACGAAGTAAATCGTTACCCTCACGAGTACGCTCACCAACACCAGCAAATACCGATAAACCAGCATAAGCTTTCGCGATGTTGTTTACCAACTCCATAATCAATACTGTTTTACCAACACCAGCACCGCCGAACAAACCGATTTTACCACCTTTAGCATATGGCTCTAATAAATCGATAACTTTAATACCTGTAAAAAGTACTTCAGTTTCCGTTGATAAGTCTTCAAATTTAGGCGGAGCGTTGTGAATTGGGCGGCCACCTGTTTTATCAACAGCAGAAATACCATCAATTGCTTCCCCAACTACATTAAACAAACGACCTTTAATTTGATCTCCAACTGGCATTTTGATAGGTGAACCAGTATCTAATGCTTTCATACCACGTACTAAACCGTCTGTAGAGTCCATCGCAATTGCGCGAACACGGTCCTCACCAAGGTGTTGTTGAACTTCTAGAACAATTGTTTGTCCGTTTTCTTTAGTAATCTCTAATGCAGAGAAAATTTTAGGTAAATGGGCATCGTTAGCAAAACTTACGTCAACTACCGGTCCTATAATCTGGGCTATTTGTCCAATGTTAGGCATATACTGTTTTTGGTAAAATTATAAAAATCAAAATGTTAAAGACGCTTTTACGCGCCCGCAATTCGGTCTGCAAAGTTATGATTTTCCAATGTATATTTTATATATAAATAAAAAATTTTTCAACAGCTATGAGAATAGGGTTTTTTAGTTGATTTGCCCGGGGTAAGTCGTAGTTTTTTATAGCACTTTATGAAGTAGTAGCTAAGTAGTAGGTAAGTAGTAGGTAAGTAGTAGGTAAGTACTAGGTAAGTGGTTCGTTCGTAAATTTGATTTTTTTCTTCTTTCTTTGTTAAGCTATTACAAGTGTAAAGTGGAATGTTTATAATTTTAACCTTTTTTAATGAAAACCATATTAGTAACAGGAAGTAACGGCCTTTTAGGACAGAAAATAACAGAAAAAGTTTTAAAAGAAAGTGGGATAAACTTAATCGCTACGGCAAAAGGTGAGAATCGTTTTCCGATTAAGGAAGGTTATACCTATGTGACGATGGATATTCTCAATGCAGAAGAAGTGAGGGCAGTGGTTTCAAAGTATCGGCCTGATGCAATTATTCACACCGCTGCTATGACCAATGTAGATACCTGTGAAGAGCAAAAAGAGTTAGCTTTTGAACTAAATGTTGCGGCAGTAATTACCTTGGTTGCGGTGTGCGAGGAGTTCAATGTTCGTTTAATTCATTTATCGACCGATTTTATATTTGATGGGGAAGATGGTCCGTATGATGAAGAGGCGGCTCCCAATCCGTTGAGTTATTATGGTGAGACTAAATTGTTGGCTGAAGAAGCAGTTAAGCAATCGACCGGCAAATGGGCTATACTGCGTACTATTATCGTTTATGGTATTGTAAGTGATATGAGCAGAAGTAACATTGTACTTTGGGCAAAAGGCGCTTTAGAGAAAGGTAATCCTTTAAACATTGTGAACGACCAATGGAGAATGCCCACTTTGGCAGAGGATTTGGCAGACTGTTGTTTACTGGCGGTTGAGCACGATGCCCAAGGTGTATATAATGCTTCGGGAAAAGATATGATGAGCATTTCCGAGTTGGTGGCAAAAGTAGCCGATTTTTGGGGCTTAGACAAAAGTTTGATCAATGAAATCAGTGCGGCTACTTTAAATCAGACTGCAAAGCGGCCAGCCCGGACTGGCTTTATTTTAGACAAAGCTATGACTGATTTAAAGTATCAACCGCATAGCTTTGACGAGGGATTGGCGATTTTGGATCGACAACTTGGTGAGAAGTTCTGATTCTTTCGTCTCGAGTGTTTAGTCTTGGGGGTAGGGTCTGAGAGTCGGGAAGTTCGTGATGAGGAATTCAATTCGAAGAAAGTTATCGTCATTGCGAGGTATGAAGCAATCTCCTTAATGCGTTTCTTTAAGATTGCTTCGCTGCGCTCGCAATCACCGGTTATTGGCCGGCAATGCAGGGCTATTATCTCATGATGACAGTGGATGAAAAAGGTCAACTGAAAATAAATTTAAATTAAACTAAAATAATAATATATGTCATTACAAGTAGGCGATAAAGCGCCAGATTTTAAATTATTCAATTCAGAATTAAAGGAAGTTTCCTTAAATGATTATAAAGGGAAACAGGTAGTCGTTCATTTTTTCCCAATGGCATTTACTGGCACTTGTACTACACAACTATGTACCATGAGAGATAGTTTTGGTTATTATGATGGGATGAATGCGGCAGTTATTGCTATCTCAGTTGATTCGCCTTTTACTCTGGCGAAATTTAAAGATGATCAATCTTACCAGTTTCCATTGTTGTCGGATTTTAATAAAGAAATTTCACAGGCTTATGGCGCTTTTTATGAAGAATTTGTATTCAATTTAAAAGGTGTTTCTAAAAGAGCGGCTTTTGTAATTGATGAAAATGGCTTAATTACTTATGCCGAGGTATTGGAGGTTGCGACGGATTTACCTGATTTTGAAGCAATTCGTAAGGTTGTAAGCGAATAGAGTGTTGCTCATCAGTATGAGAATCGAATTATTCTTTAAAAAAAATTGTTAAATTGAATAACAAGCATTACTTTTGCAATCCGTTAATCATACGGAATGTTTGCATTTGTAGCTCAACTGGATAGAGCATCTCACTACGGATGAGAAGGTTTGGGGTTCGAATCCCTACAAGTGCACAGAAACAAAAGCCTTAGAGAAATCTAAGGCTTTTTGCGTAAAACGCTTAAATCATTATCATTTTTAGAAAATTTAGCCCAATAAGCTAATTAAATTATATATTTGCAACTTTTAAAGGGCAAGGCTGTTTACTCGATAAATTGCTGCCTTTATTATCAATTAAATGTTTTCAAATAAAATTGAAGACGATTCACCATAAAGAAAGACAAATGCTGAATTTAGTTCTCTTTGGCCCTCCGGGTGCAGGTAAAGGCACCCAATCTGAAAAACTGATTAATAAGTATCAGTTGGTACATATTTCTACTGGAGACCTTTTCAGAGCACACATTAAAGATCAAACTGCTTTAGGTAAAAAAGTTAGTAAATTAATTGCTAATGGAGAATTGGTTCCAGACAAGATTACGATCGATATGTTAGAGGAAGAAATTGATAAAAATCCAGATGCAAAAGGATTTGTATTCGATGGTTTTCCAAGAACTATACCACAAGCTGCTGAACTTGACCAATTTTTAGCAGGAAAAGGGAGCCAAATTACTGGTGTAATCGCATTAGATGTAGATAAGGAGGAGTTGGTTAAACGTGTGGCATTGCGTCAGAAAGAAACTGGCAGATTAGATGATCAGGCAGAGAAATCTCAAAAACGTATTGAGGAATATTTTAACAAGATCGTTTTAGTTTTACCTTACTACGAAGCACAAAATAAGCTTACAAAAATTAATGGTATCGGCGAAATTGACGGTATTTTTAATGAATTGTGTGCTGTTATCGATCAATATTAATTCACTTTCCCACCGAGATGTCGCAAGGTTCAAATTTTGTAGATTATGTAAAAATATGCTGCCGTTCTGGTAAAGGCGGAGCCGGATCTGCACATTTGCATCGCGACAAACTTACTTCAACAGGGGGACCTGATGGTGGTGATGGAGGCAGGGGTGGACATATCATCTTGAAGGGAAATGCTCAATTCTGGACTTTACTTCACTTAAAATACCGAAAGCACATTATTGCTGAAGATGGCATGAGTGGTGGAAGTAGTCAGAAAACAGGTAAAACAGGTGCCGATGAAATTCTAGAAGTCCCATTGGGTACGATTGCCCGAGATGCTGAAACGGGCGAGGTGCTATTTGAGATTACGGAAGATGGGGAAACGAAAATCCTCACCGCCGGTGGTCGCGGGGGCTTAGGGAATTGGCATTTTAAAACGCCTACACTACAAACTCCCCGTTTTGCACAACCCGGTGAACCAGGAAAAGAGGAGTGGATGGTTTTAGAATTAAAGGTATTAGCTGATGTAGGTTTAGTTGGATTTCCCAATGCGGGTAAATCAACGCTTTTATCTGTTTTATCTGCAGCGAAGCCAGAAATAGCCGATTATCCTTTTACTACTTTGGTGCCTAACCTTGGAATTGTTTCCTACAGAGGAGGAAAATCTTTCGTAATGGCAGATATCCCCGGTATTATCGAAGGCGCATCAAAAGGCAAAGGATTAGGATTTAGATTTTTACGTCATATTGAGCGCAATTCTGTTTTACTTTTTATGGTTCCTGCTGATACCAGTAGAAGTATTAAGGAAGAATATGAAATTCTTAAGAATGAACTACAGCAATATAACTCAGAGTTAATGCAAAAGCCCCATTTGCTGGCTGTTACCAAAGCAGATATGCTTGACGAAGAACTGAAGGAAGAAATGAAAAAGGAACTTCCGCAAGTTCCTGCTATTTTTATATCATCTGTAGCTCAACAAGGTATAACCGAATTAAAGGATATGCTTTGGAAAGCGATCAACGACTAGATTGCTTCGTCGACTTCGTCTCCTCGCAATGACGGATCTGTACTTCGCAATGACGGATCTCTACTCGCAACGCTTACCTAGTCAGCACAATATTCTCCATTACCAACATATCCATTTGCGTGCGTAAAAAGCAGGCTATTGCTTCTTCGGGTGTATTTACAATGGGCTCATTTTCATTGAACGAGGTATTGAGTAAAATGGGTACGCTGGTTTTATCATAAAAAGCTTTGATCAAGGCATGGTACCTAGGTTCAACTTTTTGATCAACCGTTTGTAGTCTCCCGGTTCCATCAACATGTGTAACTGCTGGAATTTCTGCTCTTTTCTCTTCTTTAATGATAAATACTTTCTCCATAAAGGGAACGTCATCCACCAGTTCAAAATAATCAGCCGTATGGTCCATTAAAATAGAGGGCGCAAACGGCCTGAAAGACTCGCGACGTTTTATTTTGGTATTCAAAATTTCTTTTGCATCTGTCCTGCGAGGATCCGCAATAATCGAACGGTGACCGAGTGCTCTTGGGCCGAACTCTGCCCTTCCTTGGAACCAACCCACAACACCCCCGTTAATTAAGCAGTTTGTTACCGTATCATATAGCTCGTCATCGTTAAGTTTTTGGTAGTTGACGGCGCTTTCTTTTAAAGTGGCCTCTATTTCATCATTAGTAAACCTACTTCCAAAATAACCATGTAGCATAGGTTTTGTTCTTGGCTGTTTAAGCACTTGGTTATACACCCAGAGCGCAGCTCCAATCGCGGTACCTGCATCGTGACCTGCGGGTGGGATATACAATTTTTTAAAGGGTGTATTTTGAAGAATTTTTCCATTGGCAACAGAGTTTTGCGCTACTCCTCCAGCAATACACACCGAATCGAGCCCTGTTTCTTGATGCAATGCGTTGAGCATATGAAAAATCACCTCTTCCGTAATACGCTGTACAGAGGCTGCCATATCAAAATGGTAGTCGGTCAGTTTTTCCTCTTTCTGGCGTACCGGTCCAAACGCTGCTACTAATTTCTCCGTAAACAAGCTATCCATTGCAGGGATACCACCTTCCCAAACCATATTTACGCCTTTTTGGGGATGATTGAAATAAGTAAGGTTAAGTTCGAAAAGCCCATTGTCTTTAAATATCAATACATCTCTAAGCTTGTCTACATACTTAGGTTTACCATATGGGGCAAGCCCCATTACTTTATATTCATCACCGTAATGAGGGAAGCCAAGCCACTGCGTAAATACCGTATAAAATATCCCGATAGAATGCGGATAAGAGACCGTATCCATTACCGTAATTTCATTTGCATTCCCAGTTCCTCTCATAGTGCTGGTAAAATCGCCCATCCCATCAATCGAAATCAATGCTGATTTTTCAAATGGAGAGGCAAAAAAAGCACTAGCTAAATGACTTCTATGATGTTCCACATTCACAATTTGTGCCTTAAAGGAACCAAAGTGTTCTGTAAATTCATCTTCTATGGAAGAGGCTTTTTTTAAGTTTTTAACACGGTTGATGATATTGGAGATACTTAACTTGTTTTTGATGGCTGTCAATACTTTCTTCTGAAAGTTGGCTTTCGGATCTCTAGAAATTGCAATATAATCAACCTCCTGCATAGAAATTCCAGCTTCTTTTAAGCAAAATGCTATGGCTTGAGAAGGAAAACCAGCCCAGTGTTTAATTCGGCGAAATCTTTCTTCTTCGGTTGCAGCTATTAAATTTCCGTCTTGATAAATGCAGGCAGACGAATCTCCATGGTAGGCATTAATTCCCAGTATATACATTGGTAGTCTAATTAAGATTTATTGATTGCGGTGTTTTTCTTGATCCAAAAATAAAGGAGTGCGAAGACACATAGGTAAACGATCACATTAAATATCTCATGGTGATAGGTAAAATTACTCCGTTGCGATTGGAAAAACCCAAGTAAAACACCTAAACCTGCAATGCGTAAAACGTTAAGCACATATATCATCACAATGCCAATTGCGAACAATTTTAACTTAGATTTTAATTTTGCCGGGAAGGCTATGATAAAAGCCGTAAGAAAGCTCATCACTCCCAAGCCTACGCAAGAATAATTAACCCGTAAATAAGGGCCATCTACTACCATTATGTCCATTTCGTTATGAATGGCGTAAAACCCAAAGAGTTTAATCAGCCAGGTAGCGGGAATTAGCAGGGCAGATTTAATCCATTGGATATAATTAAAGTATTCCGCAATGTATGGGTTATAGTATCGACTGCCAGCGCTTGTGACGCTGTTCATAAATAGATTTCCCTGACTAAATAAAAGGTATAGTCCAACTAACAACACTATAAAGCGTATCGCAACTTTATTGGCTTTCTTTTTGGTTTCTTTAGTCGATAATTCATCCATAAATTGAAATGTATTAAGTTTTATTTTGCTTTTAGGGCTACTATTTTCTTATCTATTAATTTGCGAAACCAGAGTGCATGTAAATAATGAAAGTATATCCCTTTCCTTCCATCTAAGATACCAAGTTTAAATAACATACGGTATGTAAAATATAAATATGGGCGCAATCCGAGGGGTAATTTCCACCATAATCTTTTAAGCCAGGCAGTTCTTTCATCTGGATTTCCGAACAAAGTAGGATTTAAAGTTTGCGATCTTAAACCTTGTAGGCGTTCAAACTCTTCTTCCGCAACGCGGTCGCTATAACGTTTGTGCTTTTCGATCCAAAAATCCAGGTCGTTTTCTTTGAGGTTTTCTTCTATTAAGTATCCTTTTTTCCAGATTGCCGTATTACCGGGAACGATAAAACGATGGTCCATGTTTTCATTCAAATCTGAATAACCTATGCCCGTTCTAAACATTTTAAGGAGGTAGAATGGGAAATATCCACCATGTTTAATCCAAGTACCCTGGAAGTAATTTTTTCTATTAAAATAGATGCCATTTATTTCCTTAAAGTCTTCGTCTTTAAAACTTGCCAGCATCTCGAATAGCTCGGGTGAAACAATTTGATCTGCATCGAGGCCAATGGTCCATGGCGTATCAATCTGAAAGTTATTTAACGCATAATGCCATTGTTTAGGGTGATTTTCGAACTTGTTGGTTTTAACTTCTGCGCTAAATTGGTCTGCAATTTTTAAGGTATTATCGGTGCTTCCACTGTCGAGAATATAGATTTTAGCACCTAGTTTTTCGATGGACTTTAATAGGCGTGGAAGGTGAACCTCTTCGTTGTAGGTGAGGATGATAAAAGAAAAATCAGGTTTCATTTAAGATTTGCTGGTACAGCGTTAAATATTTTTGTGTAAGTGCTTCTTCGTTAAAGTCCTTCGCGATGAATAGGGGTGCTTCCAATCGGATACTTTGTCTTTTTGCTGTGTTTTTATAAGCCTGGAGAAGATCTTCAGTAATTTGCCGGGAATCTACACTGGTAATGAATCCTAATTGATTTGCTTCCACATAGCTGCTTAAACCAACTTCCCTGCTTATAAATACGGGAGTACCCACATGCAAACTTTCAATCACTACATTAGCAAAATTTTCGTTGTGAGAAGTTAGTACTAACAAATCGTGCTTTGCCATGAGTTTAAATTTGTCGCTGTTGCCAACTTGTCCCAGCCAATTTATGTGGGAGTCTATTTTTAAACTTTTAGCTTTCAGCTTCAAACTTTCAAGGTAGGTTTCTTTACCAGTTCCGGCGATGGTTAGGTGCCATGGGATAGTTGTCAGGCTTGCTAATGAATCAAATAGGATGTCGAGCCCCTTTTTTTCTTCTATTCGAGAAAGGAATAGTAGCTGGAATGTTGAGGGATTCATACCTGTATTCTGAGTCTGTAAGTTTTTTGGCAGGCTAACCAAATTGGGAAGAATATTGATACTTTTTGGTCTGATAATTTGCAGCACATCTTCTTTTTCTTGTTCGCTTGAGGCGATGATATGCGCATATTTTAATAATGATTTTCCTATAAGAGAATGCAATATCTGTTTGAAGAAAGAATTGCGGTTGTTTTGGGTATAGTTGGTGAGCATACCCCGTGGAGACACTACAACAGGAATTTGGTATAGCTTTGCTACCCAGCAACTGAAAATAGTGACTAGGTTCCACCAGGAGTGTATGTGAATAACTAGGGCGTTATTATTTTGGTTCTTGATCTTTTGTCGGAGCGCTAGGAGCAAAGCTGGTGAAAAGTGCGTATGATCTTTTGTAATTCTTTTAAAATAGGTAACGGGAACGCCATCAACGTTTACTTGTTTATTTTGTTCAACGTCTAGTTCATTTTTTCCATTAGCAGTGGTAGTGAGTACTTCGAGATTGGAATCCTTGTCATGCACCAATGCTTCACATAGTTTTGCTACAGACATGGTTGGACCACCATAAATGTAAGCGGGTTTATAGGAAGGGGTGATTTGGAGGATTTTCAATTGGTAATATATTGATCGATTTTTTTGATCACGTATTTATTTAGGAACCAACAAATAAGCACGAAGAAAATCATACTCCCGAAAGCTTTGTCTAATGCAGTTTCAAAGAGATTAATTTGAAATGTGAACGGCATAATCAACGCATAGCCCCATAACTCGTTATAAGAGTTTTTAATTATATAATTAAAAATAAGGCCAATTAAGACTCCCCATAACAACAAGGGAATTAACATTAGCGGATAGCCAAAATCAATATATGTTTCTGCGACATATCCCAAACTAATTGATGTTCCTGACTCTGAGCCCGCAAAAGGAAGACCAGTGTACGTTATTGTTTTTCCAGTATCATCTATGATGCTTTTATTTGGGAACAAAATTCTAGGCATAAAAATTCTACTAATTGCATCAAACCACAGGCGTCCCTCTTCATGTGGTTTTGCATGAGGCACATAGGTGATGGCCGCTGAGAAAATATCGATGTAAGCCATACGGTCCAATAGTGTAACTACTGCATCCTCATATCTGATATTTTCTGACTCGGATGTCAAATCATATAATTTCAAAAGGGCATCTGATTTGGAAACTGTTACAGATTGTGCATTTTCGCCTCCAGAAAGATATTTTCTGTATTCGGGTTTAACATATTGCCATACAACTAGCAAGTTAAAAAGTAACACTACAATGACACTTGAGAACATATAGTTTACAAGGCTAAATGACCTTTTAACGAAGATGTATGCTATACCCCCTATAAAGAAGAAATCCTTAAAACTACTAAAGTAGCCTGTAAAACTCATCAATATTTCTAGAACCAATATGATGTAAATAATTTTTTTGTTAACATCAAAAAGAAAATATCTACAAAATAGCATGAAAAACAGTGCCCACTTTAAGTCTAGAAGCTTAACGAAAAATTGTTGCGTACCTGGAATCAAATAAGAGACTAAAATTATAAAAGGTAGTGTCGCGGTCGCAATTATATAAGTAATCGTAACCTTCTTAAGGTTGTAGTCTTCAAATTTCTTTTTGATTACCTCGAAAGTTATTGGTTCCTTATTCCTTAACACCAAAAAGATACCTATGTTTATCGCATAAAGTGATGACAAACTATAGTAATACGCTTTATGGATATCTGTGAAATACAGAAATAGATTTCCAAAGTCTTGAAAAATGTAATCTGCATAAAGCACTTTTACACATACTTGTGCCCATTGCATTAGTAGTGCAAAAAATAGTACAGGTGGCTCGTTTTTTTTCCATAGCAATTTAGCGGAAACCGGTAGATAAAGTATGGCTAAAAATGTTGCAAGTGGATTAATAGTAAATAGAGAAAGGACAAGAATTATCCCAATCCCAATTTTAAGACTTCCAAATTTGATATAGTATTCGTTCATCTATCGCTAGGTGTAAAAAGTTGATCGATTAAAGATGCCTTATGTTTTGCAAAATGAGCTTTACCTAAAGCTTTAGACTTTGCCCAATATAAAGCAAGCAAGAAAATATTATCTTCCTTTGCTAATGCACTGAGACCTGTTGTAAAAGCTTTAAATTCTCGATTATATAAAAGCTTGATAGCGGTATTAAAATAGTAAACTAGGACTATTTCTCTCTTTACTTTTTGTTTAAAATAATCTGGGGCATTTAATCTTGATAAGAGCTCACGTAGTATCGGAATATTCTCCAAAATGGAGTGCAGCGTATTTACGGGCCTATGGGTAACTTGATTTGCATGATTTCTAATCAAGCATAACTTCGTATTAATAAAACCCACTGGATACTTTTTAGCTATTCTTGTCCATAGCTCAAAATCCCCAGAATGCTTTAGGTTTTCATTAAACAAGAAATCACCTTCAATATTTTTTATATTGAGCGAAACCTGAGAAATGCTTCCTGCTAAACAACCAAATGCGATTGAAAATTGTGCATAAGTTAATTGATTTAATACTACTGGGGTTTGGTCATCTTGCCAAGAGATGGTTATTTCTCCGGCTTCATTTATGTAATTGCTTCCACAATAGCTCATCCCAAGGTTTTGATGAGTTTGATGAAAGTTTAGCACAGTACTGACTAATTCAGGGAGCATAACGTCATCATGGCTCCAGAATTGGACAATTGGCGCCTTTGCATTTTTTAATAAAAAATTAAAGTTGCCAAACTGACCAAGTCCTTTTGATTGTTTAAAAACAGTAATCCTGTCATCGTCAAATTGATTAATAATTGCTAAGGTATTGTCATTTGAATGATCATCGCTAATTAAGAGTTCAAAATTCAGATGATCTTGTTTTAGAACAGAGGCAATGGATTCATAAATGAAATCAGCACCGTTGCGTACAGGTAATAAGATCGATATTTCAGGCTTCAATTAAATGTTTTTTAATAATATCTATAGCAATTTGGTAACTAAAATGTTTTACTTTTTGTTTTGATTCAACGCCCTTCTGAAGCAAGTCTTCTTTGGTAAGGGAAATTAAAATTGAGGTTAATTTTCCTTCATCACCTGCTTTAAATATAAAGCCATTTGAAGAATTTACTAAATCAAAATGACAGCCAACTTTATCACTTACTATAACAGCTTTTCCAGCTGCCATTGCCTCATTTATAGCCAACCCCCATGTTTCACCAGGACCCTTCGAAGGTAAGCAAAATAGATCACACGCTTGATAAATTACTGGCATCTCCGTTTGATTTTGAAAATTCATAAAATGTATTCTCTGAGCACGAGATCCTGAGCTTTGGGTTTTGAGCTTTGATTCAAGTTCACCATTTCCGACGAAGAGAATATGAATTTTTGGATTATCCAGTTTTAAAAATGCACTTAACAAGGTTTCCGGATCTTTCTTGGATTCAAATTTTCCTGCAAACAAAATAAGTATATCATCGGTGTTGAGACCTAATTCTTTACGTAATGTATTGCTTTCAGTGCTTCTATCTTGTGAAAAACGGTTATTATCTATCGTATGGGGTAGATAAATAAGTTGAGAAGGTTTTAAACCAAACTGTTCATAATAGCGCTTGTTGGCTTCTCCGACATAAAATGCAGTATCAACATAACTGTAAATCCATTTTAAAAGGAGTGAACGGATTACTTTTTTAGCATTGCTTTGATCATCTAATAGATTAGAATCACCTCGAAAATAAATAGGAACCTTATTTTTAAAGTGTCTCATCACTTTTAAATGGCTTGCATATGACCAGCCATACACAAGTAATTTATCTGGATTAAAATTTGTTAGTTGACCTATTAAATCGGGATTACGAATTCCCATAAAATGATGAGAACCGGGATCACTAGCCGTGTTTTTAACGACTTCAAAAGAATAGCCATCCAACAGAGGGATGTCCCAGCTAATTTTTCGGTTAAAATCTGGATCAAATTTTTCACCTAAGCCTCCCTCTCCCCAGGTATAAAATACTTTTAAATCACAAATTTTTGCCAATAATCGAAATAATGGCACATAGTATTGGATAGGGTGGGTAACGATGATTGCGAGTTTTGTCAATTAAATTTTTTCATTAAAAATTTCAAATGGTTTAGCTTCATTTAATCTCTTTTCGACAAAAGCAAGATCCCGTATGTAAATGGTGTTGGAATTCCTAATACTTTGAAGTTCCTTTAGTGCTCTTGTAATTGGATCATATGTATAAGATTTAAAGGAGAGATCAAGTAATTTTAAATGAATTTCATTTTCGTCATAACCATATTGAGCACCTCCACCAATTAGTTCAATAATTATGGCTTTCAAACAGTTATCCTGCAATATACTAGATGCTCCATTGAGTACCTCTGTCTCAAAGCCCTCCACATCAATTTTAAGTAAAGCAGGCTTTGAAGATGGGTAATAGCCATCTAACGTTACTACGGGAACATTCACTGCGGCCGTATTTCCGTCATCGCCAATGAGCACATGATTTGTTGTATCACCATTTGTAGTAAATTTGAGATTGCCGACTTCCTTTCCTACGCCTTTATTCTCCGCTTGCACTAAATGAACGATTTTATTGAGTTCGATATTTTGCTTTAGTATATCATAAGTTTGCGGAATTGGCTCAAAGCTAATTGATTTTGCTTTGCAGACAGATGATGCGAGCAGCGTATACGACCCTACATTGGCTCCAACGTCAAAAAATGTGTCGCCAGATCTCAAGAAGTGTAATAAAAAACCCATATCATTAAATTCATGCAGACCTGTGTAAATATTCCCAGTTAGGCCCGTCAATCCTTTTTTCGCTAAAAAGTAAGTTTTTTCTAAGAAATGGACTTTTATTAAACCAAAGTATATACGCGATCTAAATTGCCAAAATATGAAGCGCAAATATGACTTTATGAGATGTCGTTTTGCCAATGGATGCTGGTTAATAAACCCAAAAGTTCTTCTGAAAGCGTTCATTTAATAATTTTATTAAAGAGATTGCATTGTCGCTCAGTAAATTCCTGTGCTTTATTCAACTTAAGCACAGTTTCGTTTATTAAAGAATGAGGGTACTTTTCTACTAAATTTTTTATGGATAACTCGAACTCCTTCACAGCAGACTTTCCCTCGTAATCTAAGATGGTGGCTTCACAGTATTGGTTAATAAGATGTTTGGCAGGGCTTTCTGATTTGAAAATAGCAATTACTGGTTTCTCTGCTAATGCATAAGTGAAAATTTTAGACGGGTTATATGCCTGATCATCTGACCCAAGGATAAGTAGAGCACTTGCCTCTTTTAGGGTTGCTAGTGATTCAAAATAACCAATTCGATTAGGTTGCTCTGTAATAACATCTTCAATAGCGTAACTTTTAGCTAATGGTAATACTGTGGGAAAGCCCTCGTTATTTGGTGCGTAACTGGTTCCAATAAAGTAAAATTGGATCTGCCTATAGAGCTGGTAATTGCTAATTTTGAGTTGGGCTAATGCGTTACATAGAAAAGTGATGCTTTCCCTCATGATATGACCAACGGCACCCACATAAACTATATTTAATTTTGAACTATCCAACTCAATACTTTTACTTTTAATATGGCAATTTGCTATTTCAAAATCTAGTACGTGGCTTCCAAATGGAATAATGTCGCTTGGTTTATTAGCTAATTTAGGATACCTTTCGATTAAAGAGGATACATAATCCTTAGAAACACTTATCAAGCCGTCGACCTCTTTCATGGCAATTGGTTCTAAGTATTTGTTCAGGCGATAAGAGAACCAATATTTTTTTGGACGCTCGCTCTTCGGCTTTGACTGATAGTATTCAGTGTGCCACGGATCTTGTACATCAATTACATAAGGAATATTAAATTTTCCTTTCCAATAGCTCCCTAAAATGCATACTGGAAATTGGGTGGTTGAGAAATAAATCAGGTCAAATTTTTCTTTTTGCAAAAGTCGATTTACATAAGATTTATAAAACCATATAGATCTTAACGCAATGCTACCCAAGCCTAATTTTGAGGTCCATTTTTTTGAGAATGCCTCAACGCGATGTATTTTGATATTAGGTGGAACCGATTTAAGCAAAAGGTGATCTTTAGTTAAGTCCGAATATTTTTCCTCAACACAAACTATTTCGGGTATCCATCCAAATTTTTCAAAATAAGGCAGGCTCGTCCGCACACGCTGCATGTCTGCAGCATTGCTGGGCGGGAAATACGGTGAAATGATTAGAACCTTAGGCATCAATGTGTTGGGAGAGCTCAGTAATTAATTTTTTCTGGTAGGCAGGCCATTGATATACTTTGGCTCTCATTAGCGCCTTTTCCCCCATGTTCGACAAAACATCCTTATTGTCAATGCACCATTTCATTTTCTCAAATAAATCTAATGTTTCTCCAGCCTTTATGATCAATCCGCTGTGCTCATGTTCTATTAAATCTGGGCCGGCTGAATTGTCACTAGCAATCACCGGTAATCCTCTGGCCATTGCTTCTGTTATTACCATTCCAAAACCATCAGCTAATGTTGGAAAGACAAAAATGTTTGCTTGATCATATAATTTTTCAAGTTCACTTTGATGTACAAAATCATGTATTTCTATATTACTTGCCCTTATTGCTGTTACGGCTGCTGGAAGTAAATTCTTGCCAACTAAAATGAGTTTAACGTTAGTTTGATTAGCGAATTCTTTTTCCCAAACTTCTAATAAAAGGTGTGTGCCTTTTCTAATACTTAAAGAACCTGCATATAGGAAGGTGAAAATTTCTGTGGACCTGATTGGAGACTTGGTGACGGCTTCTGGAAATGCTAGGGGTATCACGATAATTTTTTTCTCCTCGATACTAGCATTTAGGAGTGTTCTTTTTGTAAATGTTGAATTGCATATGATAAAATCAGCCAATTCATGTTCTTTTTTCTTTCTATTATTTCTTTTCAACAGAAGATCTCCAGAGATCCGTTCATTATATGTAGACTTCAAATGAGGATATCTTTCAAATTGCTCATTTATTAGATTCTCATAAAATGCATAATGCTGGCTGGTTTGTTCTAGAATCTTAATAATTCCTATTTGTGTAGCTCTCTCAAATGTAGTTAAGGCGGCATGCTCATAAGCATGTACAATCTTTATTTTAGAATTTAATTGTTTAGCTGCCCATTTGTCAAAACTAAGTTCAGCCCACTCCCATATTTTATCGGCAGTTATCAAAGAAAAAAATTTCACAGCAACTAGTCTTAAAATTTCTTTAAAAGGATATAGTTTCTGTTTATTCACGGGAATTTCACTAAAGTTTCGGCTCTTAAATTTATATATGATGCTTGGATATAGAAAACGAACTAACTTAACCCAATTTTTCTGTTTATTGACAACAATTGTGGTTAACATCTTGTTTAACCAACCAGCTTCCTGATATGCGGTAATGGTTTTTGTTGTAAATATGCCAATTCCTGGAAAAGAATGGATAACACTATTATTTAATTTCTCAGTTTTAGGCATCCCTTAATTTTTACTAATCAACGAAATTTGCTCTAGGAGCTTATTTTTTTCTAAGTCCCAGTTAAATATTAGTTTTGCGGCATTTACCGATTGCTGTTTAGCTGTTTCAAGAGTTTCAGGATTTTCAGTCCAGTAGGCTAATTGGCATGCTGCCGATCCCATATCATCTTCTCTTACCACAATTCCAATACCTGGAGTTTTATCAAAAACCCATTTTTGCCCATTGGTATTGGTTGCTATTACCCCTAAACCAGCGGAAATGTATTGAAAAATTTTATTGGAGATACAAAGTTTCTTATTAAGGTCCCCTGAGTGTTCTAATGCTAAACCAATATCAAAATGCCTTAGCCATTCTTCGAGGTAAATACCAGAACACTGGGGATAGAAGAATATTCTCGATTTCCATTCCTCAGTTGTGTAATTTAATAAGGCAGATTTAACCTCTTCTGTATAACTGCCTCTCAAATGCAGTTCAAATAAATTAAATTCAAGCGCAGATAATGCCTGAATAAACTCCTGAAGACCTCGATTTAAACCAATAGTTTGAGAAAACCACACAAGTTTTAATGGCTTAGAAACGGTGCTCCCTTCTGAATTTATATGACTAAACGGGAATACGTTATTAATTGTAATTATCTTGACTTCTGGATATCTTTTCCGGTAGAACTCACTTGAGAGTGGGCTTGCTGTACTGAGATAGGCACAGTTCTGAATGAATTCGTTTTCAAGCGCAGTTATGATTTGTTGCCTTTCAATATTATTTGTTTCACCACTGTGATAGTCTTCCGCATCAAGCGCATATTTACTATGATGGTATTCTGCTGCCCAGGCCGCCGCAGGAAATGCCGCGACTGTATGTGCAATATAAAGATCAGTTTTTATTGATTTTAAGGCAAATTTCATCTCTGGGAGCATACGACTTTGCGCAAGCCATTTGTATTTCTTTAACGATTTTATAAATCCAGCATTAACTAACTTTAACCTTATAGCTGATTTTACCCTCAAATACCGTCCCCACAAAGTCTCTTTCTGATAATTAATAATATGAATATTCGCAGGATAAAGCTGTTCGAAAATTTCAGCATCAAATCTAGAAAGCTCAGCTAAATTTTGTGCACAGAGTATATTTAGCTTATATCCTGCAGACAATAATGCGCTAGCTTCTTTAACTAGCCTCGGATTAGAGCTTAGATGACTACTTGTGATCAGCGTTATTGTTAAACTCATAATTTTAAAAGTGAGTCTAATAACTCTTTCTTATTGTTATAGGTCTTTATCCAATAGCCCTTTTTTCTCCACGCATCCATGTCTCCTAAATTATTGGCGATAATAGGTAGCTGGAATTTGATGGCTTCGTAGAGGACAAATGGTCCTGTCTCGTACCAAATTGAAGGAATGCAAATGAGATCGACTTTTTGATAAAATTCTTGGATATCAGTATTATTTAAATCGAACTCCCAAAAAATATTATCATTGCCATTGGATAACTTAATAAGTTTATGAAAATATGGGTCTTGTTTATCCGGAACAATTGCCGCCACATGCAATTCCAATTTTTCTATTTTAGCTTCTAAAAAAGCATCTAACAAAATGTGAAGTCCTTTCTCATAAGTTATCCTGCCCACAAAACCTATCTTTATTTTGTTTTTTCCTCTGCTTATAACCGGAAAGTCTGTATCCTTTGGCGGTGCAGCAACTTCCATTTGCCGAACCTGAACTAATTTCTCTGGCTCAAACCCGTTTTTGATGAAAATCGTTTTCTGCCAATCTGTAAAAATGAATACCTTGTTGCAAAGTCTGTTTAAAGCTGAAATCTCGGCGAGCTTCATTTCTACTGCACTGCTTATGCCTTTCGGATAATTTATGAGAGTAGTAAGTCCTCCAATTAAATTTGAAAAAGGTTTTGGTATTTTTTTTTTACTGATATAACATGATGTACACCGATGTTTAAGTATATAACCATCACATGCTATTTTTCCAAATTGCATTAAATCACCACGAATGCAAGTCACTGCAGGAATGTGAGCAGTAAAATAAATTTCAGCACCTGTTGTTTGGGCTACCGCAATATGATAGGTATCAAATGCAGGTGTGAGCGTATGGAAGTGTATTCGATTATACTTTTCCCTAGTTAGAATATCCGCAAACAAGTCTAGGTTGTTAGCAAGTTTAACCACTTTCACAGAAATACCGTGATATTGATAGTCTGCGAATTCAGTAAGACTGACAGTGATAACCTCGACCTCATTTCCTTCTAAAATTAACTTATTAGCTAATTCGAAAACATACTTTTCAGTCCCTCCCTTACTCTGTGGATAAAAATATTCTGAAACTAAACAGATCTTCATTCTAGCAACTTCCTTTTGATTCTGGCAATGCCTTCAGCATTTTTATAGCCAATTAGCTTAGAAATATATCGTAATAATCCCTTTTCCTCTGGAATATAATTTGGTTCTATTTGCAATAGAAAATCGATAGCCTGTTGAGCAGTATGGTTATCTAGCAATGTTAACCGATTAATACCATGTCTTAAAACATCTATCACTGCTTTCTTTTTCAGTGGATTATTGCCAAAATCGGCCTCCCATATTTGACTTATATCGCGTGCATTCATCACACAATCCTTCACAAAAGCAGTATCATTCCTTTTGGAAAGTGAATTTTGCTGACCGTCTCTATATTGAGCCATTAATGCTGGTAAATAGACAAATTTTCCTTTAGCAAGCGCTGCATCAAGTAAATATCTTGCATCTTGGATTACCGGTAAATTTTCATTCCAGGACAATCGATTGGTGATTCGCTTTGAATATAGCAAGACAGCAGGGGGGCACCAAAAATTGGTGAAAAGAGCGATCTCGACATCTCCAGTTATTTGCTGGTTAACAGTTTCAGTGACCAAGATTTTTTTATTTTCTTGTATAAACCTTTGCCAATTGCCATATGCCACGTCGGCATCATTTTCTTGGAGAGCTTTTACCTGCAAGGTTAATTTCCCTGGTAGTATAAGGTCATCCGAATCTAGAAATTGAATATATTCGCCGCGGGCATGGCTCAAACCTAAATTTCGTGCATGGCTTACGCCTTTATTTGGCGTGGATATTAACTTAATTTTAGTTCCGTAATTAGCTAATATTGACTCCGTAGCGTCAGTCGACCCATCATTTACTATAATGATTTCAATCGGAGAATAATCTTGTGCAAAGACTGATTCTAAAGTTTGCGTTATCGTTTTGCTAGCGTTATATGCTGGAATAATTACCGAAACCATGTTAATTTAATGAGTCCTCCAACCAAGCTTTAGTGTTTTTCAATCCTACATCAATAGATATCTTAGATTTCCATTCTAAAATTTCATTTGCCTTTTTTGAAGAAAATCTACTTCTCGTTAAACCAAATAACTCATTAAGCCATGTAGGAGGATTAAATTTTTCCTCAGTGTTAGTGGTTAGCATATCTTGGCTTAATGCTGACCATACTATTTGGCGTTGATCGTCTAATTTCCCCCTAAAACTGGGTATCTTCGAAAATAATGATTTTTTAACACTGCCTAAGAACGGATGAGCGTTAATTAAGGAAACGAATTCAAAATTGCTTAATAGATACCTAAGTATTTGTTTAGTAGAGGTTTTTTCGTTAAAAGTTGCATTTAATAAATCACTTGTTTTTAGTGAAGGAATTGTTTCAGCCTTTTTGCCTAAGAGGGGAGTAAAAAAATCCTTCCATGTTAATGCACCATCAGTTATGATAAAGTTCTGACCATGTGCAGCTTTCACTGATAAAGCTTTTTCAATAGCATCTAACAAGTTGTCGATGTATACAACATTTGCTAAACCCTGACCCTCCTCAATCCAACAAAATCGATTGCCATCCGCTAAAGTGCGAGGTAAGGTGGTGTATGTTTTTCCATTTGGTCCATAAACGCAGGTGGGGTTTAAAACAATAATACGCGTTTTATGTTGTGTTTTCGCAAAGTCTAAGCACCACTTTTGCATGATCTTTTTAGTTTTACCATAATTCCCTCCAGCCGAATTTTGAGGCGAGTTTTCTGTTACCACACCCGATGGAAAACCATAGACATTCATGGTACTTAATATCACAACTGCTTCAGCACCTTGTTCGCAAGCTGCCTTCACTATGTTCTGGGTTGCAGTAACATTCATTTCATATGCATTCCCACCGTCAGTAGAATAGGCAAGGTGAATTACGTATTTTTTATCTTTTAGGCTCTCCTTTACCTCCGTATAATCTAACAGGTTTAACCTTGGCAGACCAATCTTAAAGCGTGCAATAGGAGCACAGTTTTTATAACTCCTTACAGGAGCTAAGATGTTTGTTTTTCCTTCACTCCATAGTCTTTCGATTAAGGCCGAGCCAATAAAACCTGTTCCACCAGTAACCAGGTATGAATCTTCCGATTTCCTCACCTCAGCCAACGGTCTGTTCTCATAGGCAAACTCGATTAGCCTCACTACAGCCGTTGCTTCTTTTATATTAACTAATTCAGTCTCCTTTTTCTCAACAAGGTTAGTGAGTTGTTCTACAAAGCATGATTCGAATATATAATTGAGCTTATCATCACTAAAGGCGTTATTAAGCTTAATTTGATGTGTTGTTTGATCATTTCCCTCAAAATAACACGAGGCAAACTGATCTTTCTCTATCCACAATTTTCCTTTTGTTCCAATCACTTCAAAAGTGTTTTTAAGCGTATGTGTTCTGGAGAGTTTAAGGGAGATGGGAATATTATTGGAAGTTTTTAAAGTGTATTGACAATTGGCTTCCACGCCACCGTGTGCGTCATCTTTATAACTCACTGGACTTAGTTCTCCAAGTAAATGATATAATAAATCCAGATAATGTACACCCATGTCTGCAAGCACCCCTCCATTTTTAGGGTCAAAAAAAGCATATGTGTCAGCTACCCAAGCAAAAGGATTTCCGTCTTCTACGTTCACTTCGGTAATTTTACCCACAAGTTCTAAGCTGTTTTTTAATGCTTTGAAGGAAGGCATAAACCTACGGACCATTCCAGTAAAAACCTGAACATTTGATTCTGCTTGGTATTTCCCAATAAGTTCACAGGACTTGCTACTTAAACTTAAAGGTTTTTCGCAAAGTACAGTTATGTGGTTTTTCGTACAATTCCGAATAGCATCTTCGTGAAGGTAGTTTGGAAGTGTTATAATAGCGAAGTTGTACTCGTCCGTATTTTGTTCAAAAAAGGTCTCATATTTTAATTCAATTACAGATATATCTTCTGATTTTAGTAGCTTGGAGGCCTTTGGATCAGGTTCAATAATAGTAATTGAATCTAGTAAATTCAAGTGTTTTAAAGCAGGTATGTAGTATTCTCTAACTACTGCACCACCGCCGAGAATTAATATTTTATAATCAACGTTATCCATTCAGTTTTTCTTTTGTGATTTTCATGGTAAATTTTATTAACCAAGTTTTTTTTGGAAATTTAAAAAAAGATAAAGATTTGATATACTGAGATAAATATTTCTTTTTGCCGTAAAAAGAAATATAAGATTTCCAGTTATTATAAAATGCACCTTCCAATACTTCAAAATCTTTTTTGCTGCTGCAAAAATGTTTTAAACACATTAAATGAATATCTTGAATTTCTTTCTTTACCAATATCTTCCTACCTAAGCTATGTGTTACAGTGTTGTCGTGTCGTCTGTAAAAGTTTAATGACTGAGAACAAAACATAAGGTTATGGTCTCTCATCATACTTATCCATGTATACCAGTCTCCACATAATTTGAAATTTTCATTTCCTTCAACATACTCTAGATATACATTTTTTTTAAATAATGCGGAACTTGCGTTTATGAGTATGTTTTTATGAATCCAGTAATGTAATACTGCATCTTTTCCAACAAGACAAAAATCTTTTAACCAAAGATCCTTAGATAAATCATTCGTCCAGTTTAAGATATTATTCGTAATTGTTCCTTCTGAAACTAAATGACTTTGACAATAAATTAAGCTTACTTGCGAATTCTCTTCCAAATATGAAGTAAGGACGGATAAAAAGTTGTTTTCAGCATAGTCATCGCTTTCAGCAATCCAAATGTATTTTCCTTTTGCAATAGAAATGCCTTTATTCCATTGTTTAAATGTGGAACCACTATTTGTATCGTTTCTTATATAGGTAATATTTGATTTATTTTCTATAAGTTTTTTGATAACGATATCACTATCGTCACTCGAGGCATCATCAAGAATTATTAGCTCGTAGTTTATGAAGTCTTGTGAGAAAATCGAATTTAATCTTTTTTCTAGATAAATTGAATGATTAAAATTTGGTACTATTATGCTAACTAAATACATATGTTGAATTTACTGATACAAATTGTAAGCTTCAGTTCTTTATCAAAAAGGATTTAATTGAGTTAAGAAGTCTATAGGCTATCATACTCTTAACGCGTTTTTCAAATCCAATAAGATGCAATTGTTTTTTTAAAATAGCGTGTATTTCTCCAAAATGCTCATCATATATTTCGATGTTTTTAATATAGATTTCTCTCTTAACAAGCTTGAATAAATTTTCAGTTTCATGAAGATTTTTAATCATTGAAGACTCCTTCAACCTATAATAAAAGCCTATTGTTTTTAGTTGTACTACATTAGAATTCTTATCGAGTAACCTTATCCAAAAATCCCAATCTTCTAAACCGTTCTTTAAATTTTCATCATAGCCGTTTATTCTCACCGCATCAGATTTTCTATAAATTGCAGAACAGAATATCATATTAGAAATCAAAAGATTTGAGTAACTATAAACTCCTAGTTCCCACTCCTTATTTTCGGCACCAAAATTAACCGCTTTACAATAAATTAATGTAGTGTTTCTTGATGTAGTGAATAATTCAATTGCTTGTTGAATATACTCCTTTCCAATTTTATCGTCAGCATCTAAGGGAAGAATAAATTCGCCTTTAGCTAAAACTATTCCACTATTTCTAGCACTGGAAAGACCACCATTAGTTTTTCTTATGTAAATAAAACGTTTATCTTTTTTTTCCCATTCGCGAGATATAATTTCCGTTTCGTCTGGAGATCCGTCATCTATTATAATGCATTCCCAATTCTGATAGTTTTGATCGAGTACAGATTTTAATGCATCCTCTAAGTATTTGGCTTGCATATAGCAAGGTACTATAATCGATACCAAAGGCGATTCGGATTTCATAGAAATTATTTTTTGAAGAGTATTTCTCCTTAATTTGAAGACTTGTTTAAGATTGGAAGTTATAAATTATCCAGTTGCTTCCAGTCAACTGTAGGGTATACTGATCCTATATCATTGGGAGAAACATCTTTGTCTAGATTAATCATGTCGGAGATCTGGATTGAAAGAATGTTTTCACCAATAAAATAATCATCTTTACCATTGCCGAACCAGACCGATAAATTATAAGTTCCATTTAATAATTTAGGATTTCTAATCTCGGCGATTATAACCCCTCGTGACGATTTCTTAATTTCTATTTCAGGGATTTTAATTCTTGGATTAGTTCCAAAAATTTTATTATTGTAGATGTCGCTCACTATAAACCCTAGGAACGGAAAATCAAAATCTTCGCAGTTTTGGTAATAACATTCAATTTGTAGGTAATCTTCTATTTGATTAAAACGAAGGCGGCTTACATATTTATTGGATATAATCAACTCTTGAAATTTGGATTGTGCCTCTTGATATTTTTCAATAATTCTATTAGTTGTGTCAAATCCAATGTTTTTTCCATTTTTCAATAACAATGATTTATTGCACAAGCGATTAATTGACTGCATATTATGACTAACAAAAAGCACCGTTCTTCCTTCACCCTTACTTACATCACCCATCTTTCCTAAACACTTCTTTTGAAACTCTGCATCACCAACCGCCAACACCTCATCAACAATTAAAATCTCAGACTCGAGATGTGCGGCCACAGCAAATGCCAGACGAACATACATACCGGAAGAATATCGTTTTACTGGCGTATCAATGTATCTTTCTATCCCTGCGAAGTCTACAATCTCATCGAACTTACGTTGAATTTCTTTCTTACGCATTCCTAAAATAGCTCCATTCAGAAAAATATTTTCCCGGCCACTTAGTTCGGGATGGAAACCGGTGCCAACCTCTAATAAACTGGCAATACGCCCATGTCCACTAATTTTACCTGTGGTAGGGGCAGTAACTTTACTTAATATTTTTAACAGCGTACTTTTTCCTGCTCCATTTCGACCAATGATCCCTACGGCATCACCTTGCTCTATCTCGAAATTGAGATCTCTCAAACTCCAAACAATATCACTCTCCCCTTTAATGCTGCGGTCATTTGCTTCACCAATTCGAAGGTATGGATCTTCTTTGCCGCGCATACGTGCATACCAACGCTCAAGATCTCTACTAATCGTACCTGTTCCGATTTGTCCTAATTGGTATGCTTTACCTAAATTTTCTGCTTTAATTGCAATATTAGACATCTAAATAATTTGATTAAACCGTATCAACAAATGTTTTCTCTACCTTGTTAAAAATGACAATACCTAATATTAAAAATAGCATTGTTATCCCCGTAGCATATCCCAAGGCACCCCAACTGAAAGCACCTTCACCTAAAAAGCCATATCTAAATGTTTCAATGATGGGTGTCATTGGGTTGAATTCAATAATCCAACTATAGGCAGGATATTTTTCAATAGCCGTTGAGAGTGGGTAGATTACAGATGTGGCATACATTAACAGCTGCACTCCAAAAGTAACCAAGAAAGCCAAATCTCTGTACTTGGTAGTCATAGCCGAGATGATCATTCCAGTACCTAAGCCCAATAGCGCCATTAAAACCACTATAACTGGAAATAATGCAATTGCCCAGGTAATTTGAAATGATGCACCAGTAAAGTAATAGTATGCTACCAGCATCAAAAATAGAATCATCTGCACCCCGAAGCGTACAAGGTTACTCACTACAATACTTAAGGGCATAATTAAGCGAGGGAAATAAACTTTACCGAAAATATTGGCATTATCTTTAAAAACTGTTGACGTTTTGGTTAAACAATCTGCAAAATAATTCCAAGCGGTAATGCCAGCCATATAGAATAGCGGCTTAGGCAAACCGTCTGTAGAAATGCCCGCTAAATTACCAAAGATGAACGTAAAGATAATCGTTGTAAACAAGGGCTGAATAAAAAACCATAGGGGCCCTAAAATGGTCTGCTTGTAAAATGATACAAAATCTCTTCTTACCAACAGCCCTAAAAGATCGCGATAAGCCCATACCTCTCTTAACTTAAGATCAATTAAGGAGCTTTTCGCTTCAATGGTCCAGCTATGATTGTCTTTTAACATAAAATTAGTTTTTTAACTTGGTCTACATACTTTGCATAGCTAAAATTCTCGATGCATAGGTCCTGTATGAGCCTTGGTTCTTTTTTATTTATGAGGTTATTTTCAATAGCCACAGTCATTTCGTCCGAATTGCTTGGATCTATCAATGTACCCATTTTGCCATTTAGTAAGGCATCCACACTTCCGTCCTTATTTCCACCAATGATTTGCGCACCACAGGCAGCGGCTTCAATAAATACAATTCCGAAACCCTCCATCGTACTTGGCATGATAAAAATGTCGCCTAGCTGGTAATGATCTAATAGCTCTTCATCTTTCACGAAGCCAATTAAAGTTACGTTTGCTTTAAGATTTAACTGTTCAATTAAATCTTCTACTCTTTTTCTTTCTGCCTTATCCGCTTTACCTGCTAAGAAATAATGTAAGGTAGGAAATTTCTTTAAAAGATTAGGAATTGCCATTATTACCCTGTCATAACCTTTATAAGTTTCTTGAGATGATAATCTTGTTAGTGTGAAAAGAGTTGGCTGGTTCTCATTTATATTATATCTTTTTAGTAAAGATAGTGGTTTTTCAAAGAGGTGAGGAAGCTCAAATAAAGGATCTAAACCATTGTTTAGTACCTTTATTTTGGAGGGCTCAAGCTGATGCATTTCAACTAATTTCGATGCGGTATAGCTACTTACTGCCCAAATCTCCACATGGTGGTGTAAGAACTTTTTCTTCCAAGAGGAGAGAGGTCTCCAAACTTCAATGCCGTGAGCAAATAAAATAATTTTAGTTTGAGGAGAAAAGAACTTTATCAGCATGGCAAATAATAATAAGTTAATGTGGCTTAAGATTACTTGCTTGGAACGAATACCCTTTAACAAAGAAGAAATCCCAAAGCTAACTTTACTGCTGCTAAAACCCTCAAAGTTAGCAGTAGATAGATATCGTGTATCCAAATCAGCGTTCTTATCATGTAAGGAAAGGAGGGAAAAATCTGTTCCTGTAAGGATGTCCGAAAGCGCTTTTGCTACACATCGGCATACCTTTTCTATTCCTCCGGTTAAACTGAAAGTGTGAAGGGTTAAGAAGAGTACGCGAGAATTATTTTTCATTTAGATTGCTTCGCTGCGCTCGCAATGACGGGACTGCGCTCGCAATGACGGGACTAACTTAATAATGATGCGACTAAGCTCATGATGACGGGTTAAAAACCTGATACAACGCATATGCTTTTGACCAATGCAAATTCCCGGCTTTAAATTTTTCCATTAATTTATTGGCCAAACTGTTTTCTTTATACAAGCCGGGGTCTGTTATTTTTTTATTCTCCCTTAGCCAACCTTGCAAGGGGAAGGTAAAACCCATTTTTGGACGGTTCCAAATTGATTCCGGCAAGATATCCTTGAAGCTATTAACTAACAAACCCTTAGGTTGATCGCCGAATTTGATGTCGCTCGAAATTTGATGTATTGCTTTGATTAATTCCTGATCTAAAAATGGCACCCTAACCTCTATGCTATGAGCCATACTCATATAGTCAGTGTCTTTTAACAGCTGATTTTTCATAAAAAGATTGGTTTCCATCCACGAAGCACGCTCGCCACCCGCTAGTTTCTTAATTTCCTGATCTAATGGAAAGTTCTCCAATAGCTGATCTACTTGATGTTTGGGTATTGATAAAAGCTGTGATACGGCTGTAGGTGTGAAAAATCCCCTTAAAAAGAGATATTCACCTACTGGATTATCATAACTCAGAAAATAGATTCGCTTTAATTTTTCGGAAGGTAGTTTATCGGCTAGTCTTAGTACAAACTTAGGCAAACGCTTTAAAGCTTTCACCAATTTCATTCTCTTAAAAGAAGGGTATCCTCCAAATAACTCATCGGCTCCTATGCCAGACAAAACCGCTTTCAAGCCATTTTCCTTAGCGCACTTATTCACAAACCAAGAGTTAATGGCATCATTACTAGGCTGGTCCATGGCTGATAAGATTTCGTCTAAATTTTTTTCTAAATCTTGCTGGGTAACTAAGTAAGAAGTATGCGTGCCTTGGGTTTGATCTGCAATAATTTTTTGATATTTTTCTTCCGAGAAAGCTTGTTCTGCAAAATTGATAGATAATGTTTTGAGATTGCTTGCAATTGCTTTATCTGCAAGCAAAGTGAGTATACTCGAGTCTATCCCCCCACTTAAAAACACACCCACTGGTGCATCTGCGATTAAATGGTTTTCTACTGCTTTCTCTAACCGATGTTTAACCAGCTCTTCGGCACTATGCTCATCGTTAACTTTTGTGGTATAATCGGTTTGGCTAAAAGCCACAATTTCATGACTTGCTGTTTGATGGTCCCATTTCAAAAAGCAAGAATTTGTTAACGAGTAAACATTTTCTAATGTAGTGAAGGGGTGGGGGATATGGCCAAAGGTTAAGAAATAAGTTTTCCAATCCTTGCTTTCCTCAAATGAATATGAAGTGGTTTTGAAAGCTTTCACCTCCGAGGCAAATATTAACATGCCCGAATTGATGCTGTAATAAAGTGGTTTGATTCCAGATTGGTCGCGCACTAAATAAGTAGAATCTTGTTTCTTATCGTATAAAGCAAAAGCAAACATGCCTTCTAATTTTTCAAAAACCGAAACGCCCCAAGCCGTATAGCCAGCCAGAATTACTTCGGTATCGGTTGCGTTAGTAAAATCGAAACCTGAGTTCTGGAGTTCTCCTTTTAACTCCAGATAATTATATATTTCACCATTAAAGACAATGCTTATGTCTTTGTAATGCATGGGCTGGTGACCAGCTTCGCTTAAATCTATCAAAGCAAGACGGCGGTGACCGAAAACGAACCCGTTTTGTTCAGCAGTGGTGATTCCCTCATCATCTGGTCCGCCATGAGCCATGATGTTGCACATCGCTTTCACGTTGTCGTGAAGGTTGGGATAATTTTCGTTTTTACTAATAATTCCTGCTATTCGGCACATTTATTTTGTCTTTTATTCCGTCATTGCGAGGTACGAAGCAATCTAAAACGAGATTGCTTCGTACCTCGCAATGACGGTCCCGTTTCGCAATGATGATTCTACCAACCACACACAGCTTCGCCCTCTCAGTCACACTGATATTTTTTAATTTATTAATAATCAACCATTTCTACAATCGTTCAATATTAGCCAAAGACGTATTGATCGAAATAGTGTAGCCAAGGTTTTCTAGTCGCAAGACTATTTTTTGGTTATGCTTTAAATATACTAATTCTGCTAAGATTCCTTTAAAGGGGCCTGCTTTTATAATTACTTTTTCTCCAGGCGCTACTTCCGTTTCATTTATTTCCAAATCTGATCCATCACTGAGCAATAATTTAAGATCGTCTAGCTGTTTAGTTGGGATACTTACAATTGATCCCGAAAAATAGATAAAACGCGATACCCCATAAGTCATCAAAACTTCGGTGAATTCTTTAGCGGAAATATAAATGAATAAATAGGACTTTAATAAAGGTTCTAACGTAACTTTTTTACGATCACTCCATTGTTTTTCAACTTTGATTAATGGTAAATAAGTAATAATATTCTTCTGATTTAATGCTATCTGCGTTTTCTTTTCTGCTCTCGAACGTGTGTAAATCGGATACCATTTATAATCTTTGTCTATCATTTTTTCTTCCAAAATTCCCACCATTTTTTAGGGTCTTCATCATAGTAGCCACTGCCAGCATAGCCTGAATAATCTGAATAATAATAGGTGCTATTGCCACCACCTCTAGAATAATCAGTGGTATAATAATTAGCATGTAATGCATCATCGCCAAACGCATTTAGTACGATGGCTAAATTGCTGAGTCCGTATTCTCTAGACAACCTTTCTGGAATAGCAGCAGCTCTTAATTGCGATTTGCCAGAGCGTATTACAAAAAGGTTTACATCGGACTGGCGAATTAAAGGAATCGCATCAGATACCAGACCTACAGGAGCGGTATCCACTAATACGTAGTCATATTTAGGGGCTAAGATTGCCAATAGCTCTTTCATTTTCTCCGTATGCAGCAGCTCAGATGGATTGGGGGGAACTGGACCAGAAGGTAAAAAATCTATACCATGAACAGTGTCGTGCATAATCACGTTTTCGAGGGTTTCTATTCCTGCTAAATAAGAACTTAAACCTACTTTGTTGGGACTACCAAAAGCTTTATGCAGCTTAGATTTTCGTAAATCGGCCGCAATTAAAATAATCTTCTTATCAATTAGGGCAAGTGTACTTGCAAGATTAACGGTAACAAATGATTTTCCTTCACCCGACACCTCCGAAGTAATGCAGATTGTCTTACTTTTCTTATGGCTCGCCATAAAACTTAAGTTTGTTCGAACGGAGCGTACAGACTCAGCAAAAACTGATTTAGGCTTTGACAATGAAAGTGCTTGTCTGTTGTTTTTATCAATATATTCAGGAAACTTTCTAATTACACCAATAATTGGGGTTCTTGTTAAGGCTTCGACAGTTTCTTTGTCGTATATGTATGGGTTTAAAAATCTAACTAATAAAATCAATCCAATACCTACAGCCAAACCTAGTACAAGAGCTGTGGCATAAGTTTTACTCGGATTTATGGCAATCGAGTAGAAATTAGGGTAAGCCAAATTAACAATTGCTGCGCCCGGAACCACAGCTGCAGCATTCATCTCGGCTTCTAGCTTTTTCTCGGTTAAATAAGATCGCACCTTGTTATTTACTTCGTAGCTTGTTTGCAATTTGATATAGTCTTGTTCTTTTACAGGTATGCTGTTAAGACTTTGATTAAGCGTGGTAATTTGGGAATTGAGATACTGAAGCGTTCTTTGATTACGGGCAAGTAAGGAGTTAATGTTTTTTCGAATACTTTCTTTAACTGTTCTTATTTTAGTATCTAAAATCTTAATAGGCTCCGAGTCTTCGTTAAAATCTACCAGGCTATTTGTACGAGCTTCTATCAAACTATTAAATTGGGTAATCAAACCACTCAATAAGCCGCCCACGTTTCCTTCTAAGTTATTATTTGGGAGGAGTGCGCCTTGGGTAGAATTTATTTGATCTTTTAATTGGTTGATGCCTTCCAACTCGATCTCCAATAATGATTTCTGCGACTGAAAATCGGCCAGTTTACCAGCAATGTTCGAAGTGGTTGTATTTAAATCAACAATTTTGTTCTGGGTTTTATAACTGGCCAAAGAATTTCCCGAGGTGTCAACCTGCTTGGTGATAAAGCTCAACTGGCGGTCGATAAAATCGACAGTCTGCCGGGCAGATCTTCGTTTGTCAAGAATATCGAACTTTACATATTCCTTCATCACCGCATTAATCGCATCTGCAGCAAAAGTGGCGTTTTTGTCTGTTTGCGACACTGCCATTACATTGGTAAACCTACCAGCCTCCGATACATTTAATCCGCCCTGTATGCGGCCAGCTAATTCCTGCTTGGCATTAAACCTGAAGTTGTATTCTGTTGGAATTCGAGAAGTAATGGCGAAAATCATTTGGCCGGCACTTATTGGTTGTCCGTATTTATACCGTTTAGGTTTACCTTTCGGATCATCGGGTGTAAGCAAAGAGAAGCTATCGTTGTCTATCGGCTTAACGTCATATAGTCCACTATTGAAAAATAAAGTATCCTGTTTAATGATTTTTATCTTAAAGGGTACTAATGGATAAACTTCACGTAGATTCCATCTGTCTTTATAGAAGTAGGCAATCTGATAATTTAACACTTTCACTGCATTATCCATTACTTCCTGAGAACGAATTACATAGCTCTCGGCTTGAATTTTATCCGTGTAATTGTAAACTTGTGATGCAGATGAGGTTCCACTACTGAGCATGGGATTGCTTTCTTGTAACTTTAGCTGACCCATGGTGTTGTATACTGGCTCAGTATAGGCTAAATTTAGTCTAGCAATAGCTAAAGCAATAATTACACAACCGGCAATCCAGTACCATCTGCTTAAAAAAACCTTGAATATTTTGTAGAAATCAATACTCTGACTTACGGGTTTCTTTTCTTCTATTTTGTCTGATACTTCCATTACTTGCTTAAAGTGAAAACTAGGATTACGAGGTTAACTACAACTAATAATGGTTGTATGATATTGTTAAATCTTTGAATTTTTTCTTGATCTAACGCGTTCTTATTTGGCTTGATAGTTATAATATCATTGTTTTGGAGTATCAACTTCCTGTTTCCAATGATACTTGCATCAGTAAGATTGACATGTATGGTCTCTCTTCCACGAATAATTTTTAACGTTCTAGGATCTGCAGTTTTCGGAATTCCGCCCGCCTCGGCTAAAATCTCCAGCAATGTAGTATTATCTTTAGTTAGGAAATAATTGCCTTGTGAGCTGAATTCTCCCAATAAGGAAACCTTTAAATTAACAATATTCAGTTCTATAATTGGATCTACCAAAAGATTCGCTACATATAAATCTTGTATTTTTTGGGTCGCCTCTTTTCTGGTTAAACCAGAAATTTTAACGGGAGCCTTTAAAGCAGGTAGTTTAACCATTCCATGGTCATCTACAATGTAGGTAATTGCAGTAGTCTCTGCGGTATTTGTAGCAGCTATACTTGTTTCGGCACCTGAAGTCGTACCTCCCGACTGACCTATACCCCATCGTTTATTCTGTAAATTTCGGATGGCAATTACATCTCCCTCCTTAATTTTGTAATATAGATCCGCTTGACCCTGGTCATTTACCACATAGATATCCTTGAGCGATTCGACACTAATATCAGAATCGGCATTAAACAAGGTTTGTTGATTTGTTGATCCACAAGAACTCAAAAGTAAAATTGCAAGAAGAACAAAAAACTGGGAATAGGACTTTAAATCGAATTTTTTTGCCATTTTATGATATTAATTGCATAAAGATCTTTATAAAAAAAATATAATCAAACAACGTTCCACACTAAACTTATTAACAATTTCTTGTTGGTTAAAATATTGTTAATATCCTGGTTAAAGATATCTTTTGATAAGATGCTACCATGTTTAGGAAGTCTATTGATCAACAATTAGCTGAAACTATTTGTTTGGGTTTTTGCCAACTCAAGCTGTAGACTCATTGCCGCGGCATAACTATTGTCACGCTTTCATAGTTCGAGTAATCGAAAATTAATTGGTTTTTCTGGCAATTTACTAGTAATTTAATGGCATGAAGAGGAGTAAGGTAATTTGGGTTTTGTTTTTATTGTTGATTTTTTCACAACCTGTTTTCGCGACGGTAGGCTGTTTAGTGGGCAATAAACTTCATACAAGAACAAATGCTGGAAGCTCGGGGGGGATCCCTTCCTATGACGATAGCCCTAACATAAATGCAACGGGTTTTTGCATTAGAAATGGAACCAGTTCAACACCTTGCCAAGTGAGGGTTTGGTTCTTTGTGTGGTTTACGACGGCGAACGGCTTTCAAGGAGATTATGGAATCGGGGCGCCAATTTATTGTCCAATAGATACCTATATAAATTGGATGCTAATTCCAATAGGTTTGGTAGGGATGTTTTTTATACGGAAAAGGTATGTACGATTGTTATCTTTAGGGTAATAATTTTCCCATTTTGAGGAAAAATATGGCTCTAGCTCTCAGTAAATTATTTATGAAATTTTTCTGCCTTAGCCTATATTTACTCATTATTAAGTTTTTAGGAAATCTTTATTTAAAATAACGCTGTGGCACGTATTTGGAGTTGATGTCGAAAAGTGTTTACTAATTAGAATCTAGGTTTGAAAAAATTTAAAATAGGCATCGTGACTTTACTGTTATCGATTTTGAGTATAAATGCCCATTCAACTTATACAGTAATTGGATGTGTTTCAGATGATACAGGCTATTTATATACCGGCCCTGCGGGAGTATATAGCCCTCGCCCGGGCGGCTATGGCCCAGCTTATGAAACTAGCCCCGTGGTAACTTCCGGACAAATAGGCACGGGTATCTACTGTGCACCTGTGTCTATGGGAAATTGTGTAATTAGAACTAAGAATAATTGCCGGGATTGTACAGGGCCCTATGATTATGACCCCTCTAAAAAGGGGCAAAATTATTATTATGAGCAGGCGGGTAGACTAAAAGGCTTCATGCAGTGCCCAATTGATGACTACGTAGGTTTTATGGTTGCCGCTATGGCGGGATTAGGTTTTCTTTTTATCCGAAGAAGCAACCTATTGGTTTAAGCTGACGGGAATGGTTGCTAGAGATTGAGTAATTTTGAGGTGTCATGCGGTGAATTTTCCCCGATTTTCCTCGTGCAATCCACAAAAACTACCTTTTATTAATTCCATTAATTGAACTTCTCTTAGTAAGATATTTATCAATTTCATCTTATTAAATAACGATAAGATGCCAAATTGTGCTTTCCTCCCATTTTATTTGAGTTAAAGCAACTTGTTTATATAACTATTACACTGGCAATCTTTAGTTTAACTAAAGAAACCGTTATTTATTGGCATAGCCATTGCCCTAAACACACATATGCGGTTTACAAAGCCAGTTATATTTTTCTTCAATATTTTCATATTGTCGATTAGTGGTTTTGCTCAAACTGTGACAGGTTGTAGGATCGGAAACGATAATTTTCTCTATATCAATTATCAAGGTGTTCAAAGTTATCCTGTTAGTCAGTGGTACCAGCCTAATTTCCCGACTTACTCATCTCCTACAAAGCCGTTTTTACAGGATTGGTATAATGATTATGCAAGTTGCCCCCGATTTGTTGGAAATCCAAGTTACGGGGCACAGTGCGCTGTTCAAGGAATTACAATCGCTAGCGGAGGATGGGTGCAGCATCTCGGTTTAACCATTACCTATACATTGAGCTACGACTGTCCGATGGACAATCAAGTTTTTGCACTGTTCATTGGAGTTAGCATTCTTTCCATTTATTTTATTCGCAGACAAATTATTTGGGCTAAACCGCTTAATACTATATAAATGTAAAATCGGGAATGAATTTTCAAACTTGACTGCGGATTTTTGAGTAATTTAGTAGAGGTTATTACCCGATATTCCGCATCGCTATGCCGTAGAAAAAAAATCGTTAAATTTTTCTTGACAAATGGTTGGGAGTATACGTATAGTCTTTTTAGGGAATAGCTAGCCTAACGGTTGCTATTGTTAATAAAATCTTTGATATTTGTAGTTAGTGTTTTAATAATCACGTAATTACTCTGACGTTCAATGTTTCTTTGAGGTCAATTTTTTTTTATCTACAGGTTGGGCATAACCTTTGTTAGATAAGACTATACTTTGCTATTGCTATGAGAAAACTTCTGATCCTAATTTTATTAATGCTCCCCGCTTATCTGGTCTCTGCTGATATCTCTGGTACTGGTTGCAAAATTGGCCAAGGCTATGTTTATACCGAATATTTAGGTTCCGCCCCTGCTTACACCGGAACGGCTCCCATTAAGTATTATAAAAGTAATGGTGCAAAAATTCCTATTTATTGGGGGAATGGCCACAATCAATATCAAGGTTATCGATGTGGCTATATTAATTCCTATCCAGCGAGTAGTTATTACGATTACGATACGAAGACGAATGTGCCTATCCCTGCGGAGAATGAATTTAGCTATTTAGGCGAGCAATGTGTAATTTCCCCTTATTTAGGCGGTCCGCCTATCTCAACAGATAGCTATGTGTCATATTCTTATATGAAAACCAGTAAATGTAGTACCGATCAAACCCCAGTGCCACTAGATGATTATGTGTGGGTTGTAATAGTTGGGATTGGAGCATTAAGTACTTTCTTTATACGAAATAGATTAATGTGCCCGGAAGTCTAATCGCTTCCGTATCTTACATTTTTATTTGTGTATGAAAATTTCAATTATTACGGTAGTTTACAATGGCAAAGCCTTTTTAGAAGATTGTATCAAATCTGTAATTGAACAAACCTACCCCGAAATTGAATATATTGTGATCGACGGCGGCTCTAAAGACGGTAGTCTGGAAGTTATTGAAAAATATAAAGCACATATCGATCATTTTGTCTCTGAAAAAGATGAAGGCATGTACGATGCCCTAAATAAAGGGATCAGGATCGCAACTGGAGAGGTAGTTGGGATACTAAATGCAGACGACATGCTGGCCGCTCCAGATGTAATTGAATCGATCGCGAATTGCTTTACCAACGAAGATCCAGATGCATTATTTGGAAATCTGAATTATATAGATCCCATTAACACAAGCAAAATCGTTAGAAAATGGATTGCTAAACCCTTTACAAAAAGTGACATTGTTTTGGGATGGATGCCAGCCCATCCTACTTTTTATGTCAAAAGATCGCTTTTTGAAGAACTCGGTTACTATTCTTTAAATTTTGATAGTGCGGCGGATTATGAATTAATGCTTCGTTTTTTATATAAAAATCATATTAAAGCCGTATTTTTAGATAAATTGATCGTTAGAATGCGTACAGGTGGAATGAGCAATGCCTCTATGAAACATCGATACAAAGCCTTAATAAATGATTATAAAGCGTTGAAATCAAATCATATACCGTTTGCTTTTTTAACGATTATATTGAAAAAATTGAGTAAGATAAAGCAATTTATATAACTTACTTAGCGTAAATTTTAATTTAAATACAAGTGGAATTATTAGCCGGAAACTTACTTTATTATTTTGCAATTATTGGTCTGGCCTTCCTACTTGCCGTATCAGGTATTCCTTCCATTATTCATATTGCTTTAAAGTATCGATTGTTCGATAGTGCCGAAAGCCATCGAAAGTCGCACCGTGTTCAGATTTCTAGACTAGGAGGGGTAGCGATATTTTGCAGTTTCACCATTACTATACTATTATTCGCCACTACGGTAAACTACCAGAAGGCCAATTTTTTGATCACCTCCTGTATTATTTTATTCGGGTTAGGTCTGAAGGATGATCTATATGGCGTAAATCCAGGCACAAAATTCTTTTTACAGATGATCGTAGCAATTATTTTGGTGGTGCTGGGAGGTTTTAGGCTTAGTAGCTTGTACGGTGTATTTTTCTTATGGGAAGTAAATGTGTTTTGGGGTGGACTCTTTTCTATGGTATTGATTATTTTCGTAAACAATGCGTTTAATTTAATTGACGGAATTGACGGCCTGGCCGGAACGATAGGAGTCATTGTTACCCTTAGTTTTGGGATCTTTTTTGCTATCGGAAATGAACTACCCTATGCGTTTATAGCGTTTGCTATGACGGGTGCGATCGCAGGATTTCTAGTGTACAACTATTCGCCGGCAAAGATTTTCATGGGCGACACCGGTGCTTTATTGATCGGCTTGGTAGCCATCATATTAGCCATTAAATTTATCGAACTTAATAAAATTGGAACTATTCCAAATCCCAATTTTTACTCGGCTCCGGCCATTGCAGTCGCCGTACTTTTAGTGCCTGTATTTGACTCATTGAGAATATTTTTTATCCGGATTCTTCATAGGAAATCTCCGTTTATGGGCGATAGAAACCACCTGCATCATCGGTTACAACAGCTAGGATTCAGCACAAAAAAAATCTTATGGTGTCTAGGTCTGTTCAATATCTGTATGATTTTTTTAGCAGTATCCCTTCAAAACCTAGGTAATTTTATACTTATTTCGCTGTTAATCGGTATATGTATTGTGTTTAATTCCTTGATAACCTATAGTTTGGGCAAAATGAAAGACCCCGCTTACGCCTTGAAGGATGTCTTATTTAAAGATACATTTAAGGGTAAAAACATCGATTTATAAATCGTAGTTTTGCGATATGAACATCGCAATAAACGGTTTTGGCAGAATTGGCCGTACTTTTTTACGTACTGCGCTTGAACGCAATTTGAATATTGTTGCTATTAATGATCTAACAGCGCCAGCAACTTTAGCGCATCTTTTTAAGTACGATTCGGTGCATGGCAAATTTAAAGGTGAGGTATTGCACGACGAAGAATATTTAATTATCGACGGTAAAAAAATTAAGGTTTTAGCAAATGCCAATCCTGCAGCATTGCCGTGGACAGACTTAAATATTGACCTCGTTATTGAGGCTACTGGTAAATTTGCCAATTATAGTGGCGCATCTATGCATTTGGCTGCTGGCGCAAAACAGGTTATCATTTCTGCTCCGGCAAGTGATAAGGAAATTCCAATGGTAGTGATCGGTGTAAATGATGATATCATTGATTTGGAAGCCAAAATTCTTTCAAACGCCTCTTGTACAACAAACAATGTTGCACCCATGGTTAAAATTTTGGATGACAATTGGGGAATAAAAGATGGTTATATTACCACTGTTCACTCGATTACTGGCGACCAAAGTTTACATGACACACCTCATAAAGATTTAAGACGCGCTCGAGCGGCTTCTTCCTCGATTATCCCTACGAGTACAGGTGCTGCAAAAGCGATTACCCATATTTTCCCGCATTTAGCAGATAAACTGGGAGGTGCAGGAATTCGTGTGCCTGTTTTAAATGGTTCACTTACAGATTTTACCTGTACGTTGAAAAACAAAACAAGTATAGAAGAAATTAATGCGGTTTTTAAAAAAGAAGCAGCAGGGAAGATGCGCTCAATTGTTGAATATACTATCGATCCGATCGTTTCCGTTGATATTATAAATAACCCTCACTCTTGTATCTTTGATGCGCAACTTACCTCGGTAGTTGGTGACTTGGTAAAAGTAGTAGGCTGGTATGACAATGAATCGGGTTATTCAAATAGATTGGTAGATTTAGTAGAAAAAATAGCTCTTAGAAATGATTAAGTATATTTCTTCGCAAGAAACTTTGCCGCTGAGAAGCAAGATGTTAAGGGATAATTCACCTTTAGCAAATTGTCTATTCCCTACAGACGATATAGATGGTGCTTTTCATTTAGGTTTCTTTATGAACGAACAGATTGTGACAGTGGCATCTTTTTTTCCAAAACAGTACCAAGATAGGGCGGGATTAGGTTATCAACTTCGCGGGATGGCAACGGATAGCGAGTTTGCAGGAAAGGGTTATGGTGCAAAATTAATGGATTTTGCGATCAGCGAGCTGAATGCGTTAAAAGCAGCTTATTTATGGTGTAATGCAAGAAGCGGTGCAACTCAATTTTATCAAAAAAAAGGATTTAAACTGGTATCTTCCGAATTTGAAATTGAAGATGTTGGACCACATTATGAAATGATTCTAAACTTAAATATAATATGAACACAGTAGACCAATATAATTTTAAAGACAAAAAGGCCTTAATCCGGGTAGATTTTAATGTGCCATTGGATAAAGACTTTAATATAACGGACGATAAGAGAATGCGCGCCGCACTGCCTACCATCCAAAAAGTGCTTAAAGACGGGGGGTCAGTAATTTTAATGTCGCATTTAGGTCGCCCTAAAGGTGGCCCTGATCAGAAATATTCCTTAAAGCATATCTTAGGAGATTTATCGAGAATGCTCGACTTAACTGTGAAATTTGCAGAAGATTGTGTTGGTGAAGATGCAGAGAAGAAGGCTAGAAATTTATTTCCGGGTGATGTGCTGTTATTGGAAAATCTTCGCTTTCATGAGGAGGAAGAAGAAGGAGATGTCCAATTTGCAGAAGCATTATCGAAGTTAGGAGATGTTTATGTGAATGACGCATTTGGAACCGCTCATCGCGCACATGCGTCAACAACAATTGTTGCTCAATTTTTTAAAGGAGCTAAATATTTTGGCTTTCTAATGGGCGAAGAACTTAAAAATGCTGAGAAAGTTAACCACGGTGCAAAAAAGCCATTTACAGCGATTATGGGTGGCGCCAAAGTATCAGATAAGATTTTATTAATCGAAAGCTTATTAGAAAAGGTTGACAACTTAATTATAGGTGGCGGAATGGCTTATACTTTCGCAAAAGCACAAGGTGGAAAAATTGGAACTTCCTTGCTGGAAGAAGATAGAATGGCTTTGTGTTTAGAATTATTGGAAAAGGCTAAAGCGAAAGGCGTTAATTTAGTACTTCCGGTAGATACGGTAATTGCTGATAAATTTGATAACAATGCAAATAAAGACAGTGTAGATAGTGGGGAAATCCCAGACAACTGGATGGGCTTGGACATCGGTCCGAAAACAATCGCGTTATTTGCTGAGGTGATAAAAAACTCGAAAACATTATTATGGAACGGTCCGATGGGTGTTTTTGAAATGGAAAATTTTGAACACGGAACTAGGGCTATTGCAGAAGCAGTAGTTGAAGCTACGAAAAATAGTGCTTTTTCGCTAATTGGAGGTGGTGATTCGGCTGCGGCAATCGCAAAATTTGGCATGGAAGACGCTGTTAGTTATGTTTCAACTGGTGGAGGAGCATTGCTCGAATATATGGAAGGTAAAGAGTTGCCAGGTGTAAAAGCAATCCAAGAATAAGAACACATTAATGAGCTAAAATATAAATGCTCCCGCCGACTTAAGCTTGTCGGGTGGGAGCATTTTGCTATACTGCCTATACAAACGGTATATTCCTTCGATACTCGTTTAATACAGCCGTGCGTTAGCCGTGCATCAGCCGTGCATTGGCTGTGCATAAGCCGTGCCTAGATGCACAGTGAATCCAGCGCTATGGCACAACTTATGCAGGCTTTCTTGCGAGCGGTTATAGACGACAGTCGAACAGATCTTAAACTCTTAATGCGTAAGGCTTATTGACTTTAAAATTTGAAATATTTTATTTCTACCGGGCAGTTTGCGCCGCCAAAAGTGAAAATAAAGCAATCCTAATCCTTTAATGTAGGGTAAAAATAAGCAAAAACATCAAGAAACTGACTACAATTTAATTTTATATGCTACTCTGAATCAGCTAAAAATGCCAAAAAAGAGAAGCGTAAAGGCATTTATCGGATGTTGAAAACTTTTTTGTGGTAAGAAGTGGTAAATTGTGGTAGAAGTATTTATTTTTACACTACATAAATTGTGTAGGTGGTAAAATGATACAGCTATTAGGAGAATTTGATTGTAAGTTAGATGCGAAGGGACGCCTGATGGTGCCTTCGAGTCTGAAAAAACAATTGCCTAATGTGGAGGCTGATGGTCTTGTCATCAACCGTGGTTTCGAGAAACACCTGGTTATTTATCCTAAAAAAGTTTGGGAAGGCATCGTATCCGAATTAAGTAAGTTAAATCAGTACGAGAAGAAAACAAGGGAGTTTATTCGTTTTTTTACGCGTGGTGCTACCGAGTTAAATGTAGATGCGGCCGGGCGGGTTTTGTTGCCAAAGTCTTTAATGGAGTTTGCGGGTATTGAAGGCGAAGTGGTTTTAGCTTGTCAATTTGATAAAATCGAAGTTTGGTCGAAAGCTGCTTACGACAGTTTATTGGATAATGAGCCTGAAAATTTTGCAAATCTTGCGGAAGAAGTAATGGGTGGTAAAAATAGGAGGGATGAGGATGGAGCATAATTACCATGTACCGGTGATGTTAAAAGAGTGTATCGAAGCTTTAGCGATTAAGCCTGCGGGTGTATATGTTGATGTGACGTTTGGTGGAGGGGGACACTCGAGAGCAATTCTTGATTGTTTGGGAAAAGATGGTGTGCTGATCGCTTTTGATCAGGATCCAGATGCACAGCAAAATAAAATAGAGGATCCACGTTTCATTTTTGTAGATCAGAACTTCGGTTACCTTAAAAACAACCTCCGCTTGTTAGGTTATCAAAAAGTGGACGGAATTTTGGCTGATCTAGGAGTTTCCTCTCATCAGTTTAATGAGCCAGCGAGAGGTTTTTCGACTAGGTTTGAAGCAGATTTGGATATGAGGATGGATAAACAACGTCCGTTAACTGCTGCTGTGGTGCTGAATACCTACGCAGAGGATAAATTGCATAAAATTTTTGGAATTTATGGAGAGGTTAAAAATGCCAAATCCTTAGCTAAAACGGTAGCAACATCTCGCATGGAAAAACCGATTTTGACTCTGGCAGATTTCAAAAAGGTTATCGCAGCTCATATTCCAAAAGGTAAGGAAAATAAATATATGGCGCAGGTTTTTCAGGCGTTACGTATTGAAGTTAATGCGGAGATAGCTGTTTTAGAAGATTTTTTAACACAAACGGCAGATGTGCTAAATCCGGGAGGCCGGCTGGTGGTTATGTCCTACCATTCGTTAGAGGATCGTCCGGTGAAGAATTTTTTGGCAAAAGGAAAATTTAGAGGTGAAGTTGAAAAGGATTTTTTCGGAAATGAGCAAAAGCCGTTGCAGGCTATCAACCGAAAAGCAATTATTGCTGACACTGATGAATTAGCCAAAAATAGCAGGGCTAGAAGTGCAAAATTAAGGATTGGAGAAAAGTTATGAATAACCAATTCAAGAAGAAAATAGAGGAAAGGGAAGCTGAATTACGGGAGGCTGAAGAACAAGAAGAGCAGAAGCCAGAAAGTCCTGAAGGAAGCATGATGGTGTTCTTAAGAAAGTTTTTCAATGAGGGCGTAGTAAGCAAGGAAGTTGCTACGGAAATGCTTCCATTTTTGATTTTTATCTGTGTTTTGGTTATGATTTATATTGGTAATAGTCATATGGCGGTAACCAACATTCGAAAAATAGATAAATTAAGTAAGGAAGTTACGGAGTTGAGCTGGGAGTTTAAGTCGCTCAAAGCGGATTTGATGTTTAAGAGCAAACTTACCGAAGTAGCAAAAAAAGTAGATACGTTGGGGATTAAAGAGTTAGTTGAACCTCCCAAGAAAATAGTAGTGAATAGATGAACATTAGAGCGAACATATTATTAAGAGTGTATTTGGCTTTTGGCCTGATCGTACTGCTTGCGTTTGCTGTATTGTTAAAGTTGGGCGATGTTCAGTTTGTCAATGGAGCAAAATGGCGTGCAATGGCCGATAGTCTCTCCGTAAAGGAGTTTGATATTGCGGCTGCAAGAGGAAATATCTATTCCAATGACGGGAGTTTGCTCGCTACTTCTGTGCCTGAGTATGAATTGCGTATGGATATGCTTGCTGGTGGAATAGAGGATAAAGAGGTTTTTTATTCGAAAGTAGATTCGCTAGCCATGAAATTAGCTGCATTTTTTAAGGACAAAAGTGCGAAGGATTATTCCCGGTTTTTAAGAAAAGCTAGAGAAAATCGTTCCAGATATGCGTTAATTAAACGCAAGGTTTCCTATCAGGATTTAAAAATAGTTAGAACTTTTCCCTTATACAATGTTGGGAAACACGGGGGCTTAGTGGCCATTCAGAAAAATAAGAGAATCCTCCCATTCAAATCATTAGCAGCTAGAACTATTGGTTATGCAAATGAAAATGTTAAAAATCCGGTTGGACTGGAAGGTGCCTATGGCGAATACATCAATGGAGAAAGCGGAAAGCAGCTGATGGAAAGAATGTCGGGTGGTGTTTGGAGGCCTGTAAATAATGAGGCAGAAATTGCACCAAGAGATGGGGCAGATATCATTTCCACTATTGATATTAAAATGCAGGATGTTGCCCAGAGCGCATTGGAAGAAGGGTTAATTAAAAGTAAAGCACATCATGGTGCGGTGATTGTAATGGACGTTGCCTCTGGGGAGGTAAGAGCTATTGCTAACTTTACCAAGGTAGAAGAGGGCGTTTATAAGGAACAGTTAAACTATGCGATCGCGGGAAATCAAGACCCAGGTTCTACATTTAAACTGGCATCGTACATGGCGCTTTTGGAGGATAAATTAATTGACACCAATACCATGGTAGAAACAGGGAATTATCCTGTACCGGGTAGCAGACATATTATCAGAGATTCTCATGGGAGTATTGGAAGAGTGACTGTCAAAAGAGCTTTCGAGCAATCATCGAATGCGGCGATTGCCTATTTGGTAAATAGTAACTATGGCGACAACCAATCAAAATTTACAGATCATTTGTACAATTGGCACTTAAACGAAAAGATGCAGCTTCAAATTGAGGGCGAAGCTCAACCTGCCGTAAAAAGTCCAAAAACAAACAAGAGCTGGCATAAATTTTTAACCTTGCCTCAAATGGCCTATGGTTATGAAATGCAATTAACTCCCTTAAAAATGCTAACGCTTTACAATGCTGTAGCGAACGACGGAAAGATGGTCGCTCCCATTTTTGTAAAAGAAATTAGACGCTTAGGCAATCCAATAGAGCAGTTTAAGGCTAGGGTAATTAATGAGAAAATTTGTTCCGATGTTACTTTGAGTAAAATAAAAAGTATGCTTGAGGGTGTGGTAACAGAGGGTAGCGGAAGACAAACCGTACATAATCCATTGTATAAAATTGCTGGTAAAACTGGAACGGCACAGGTAGCCGATGATAACTTAGGTTACAAAGCCAAAAAGCAATATCAGGCATCTTTTGTAGGGTATTTTCCGGCTGAAAAACCAAAGTACTCCATGATTGTGGTAATTAATGACCCTAAGAACGAATATTATGGGGCCTTGGTTTCGGGTCCTGTTTTTAGAAAAATTGCTGATCGTATTTATGCCTCAGATAATGAAATGTATAGCCAGGTTAAAACAAATAAAATTGGCAATACACAAATACCTGAAGCAAAAGCTGGGCACAGTAAGGCAACGCGTAAGGTTTATAGTGCCTTTGGGATAAAAACGCTTTACGCAGCTAAATCAGATTATTTCCATACAGTTGATACAAGCAATGGGGTTGTTTTTCAAGAAAATATTCCGGTAAGAGGTGTTATGCCAAACGTGAGTGGGATGGGATTAAAAGATGCAATGTATTTATTGGGGAATGCTGGGTTAAAGACAAAAGTTAGTGGTAGTGGAAAAGTAGTTCTTCAATCGATACAGGCGGGAACCAAAGTGCATAAAGGAGCTTTAGTGCAAATTGAGTTGCAGTAGGAGATTGCTTCGCTACGCTCGCAATGACGGAATGATCAACATAAAATGAAATAAAGTAATAACAAAGGCCTAAATAGCCAACCAAAAAAATAGAAAACCAAAAAACTAAACATTCAAAAAAACCAACTAACTAAAGAACCAAACATCCAAACACGAACTAATGAATTTGCAAGATTTACTATATGGTGTAGCTATTAAACATATTGTTGGTAAAACCGATTGTATAGTGGATTCTATTACTTTTGATTCGCGGACTGTTAAGGTTAACACCTTATTTTTTGCTGTAAAAGGTGTGCAAACGGATGGTCACCAATACATTGCGCAAACAATTGACGCTGGCGCCAATGTTATTGTTTGTGAGTTACTTCCTGATACGATACCCGCCAATGTTACTTTTGTACAGGTAGAAAATTCGGCAGTTGCACTGGGCATTGTGGCGAGTAATTTTCATGGAAATCCATCTTCGCAACTTAAATTGATAGGGATTACTGGTACAAATGGTAAAACGACTATTGCAACATTGCTTTTCCAGTTATTTAGAAAACTTGATTTCAATGTTGGCTTAATTTCAACAGTCCAAAATCATATCAACGAAGAAATTATACCCGCTACACACACCACGCCGAATCCTATAGCTTTAAACGCCTTGTTACGCCAAATGGTTGAAGCGGATTGTGAATATTGCTTCATGGAAGTAAGTTCCCATGCCGTAGCACAACACCGTATTTCGGGACTGTTTTTTACAGGTGGAGTTTTTTCGAACATAACCCATGACCATTTAGACTTTCATTTAACGTTCGATAATTATCTAAAAGCTAAAAAAGAGTTTTTCGATACGCTTCCTAAAACAGCATTTGCATTAACCAATATCGACGATAAAAACGGGATGGTGATGCTGCAAAATACGCATGCCTATAAAAAGACCTACGCATTAAAGCAGATGGGTGATTTCAATGCAAAGATAATCGAAAACAAGTTTAGCGGTTTAAACTTACTGGTAGATCAAACGGATGTTTTCTTTAAAATGGTAGGCTCATTTAACGCCTATAATTTACTTGCCGCCTACGCTACAGCGATGTTGTTGGAGCAGGATAAATTAAAGGTACTAACTATTTTGAGTAGTTTAAAGGGAGCAGAAGGTAGATTTGATTACACAGTTTCAAAACAAGGAATTGTTGGTATTGTAGATTATGCCCATACCCCAGATGCAGTTCAAAATGTTCTCAGCACAATTACCAATATTAGAAAGGGCACGGAACAAGTAATTACCGTGATTGGTTGTGGTGGAGATAGAGATAAAACTAAAAGACCAATAATGGCGCGCGTAGCATGTGATTGGAGTGATAAAGTAATTCTCACATCCGACAATCCGAGAACAGAAAATCCTAGCTCGATTATAGCAGAAATGGAAAAAGGTGTTTCGCCGACTAACCAACGTAAAGTAATTTCAATTTTAGACCGTAAGGAGGCCATTAAAACAGCGTGCCATATTGCCAAAGCAGGGGATATAATTCTGCTTGCGGGCAAAGGCCATGAGAAATACCAAGAAATCAATGCCGTAAGACTGCATTTTGATGATAAAGAAGTGTTAATCGAACAATTAAACCTACTAAGCTAATGTTATATTTATTATTTGAATACCTGCATAAGCACTATGATTTTCCTGGGTTAAGGTTGTTCCAATACCTTACGTTCCGCTCTTCGTTATCGATTATCTTGTCGTTATTTATCACTACAGTTTATGGGCGCCGCATCATTGATTATTTACACCGTAAGCAAGTTGGCGAAACGGTAAGGAACCTTGGATTGGAAGGTCAGATGCAGAAACAGGGTACCCCGACAATGGGAGGGATAATGATTTTGTTAGGTATTCTTGTTCCAACCTTGCTTTTTGCCAATATTGCCAATATTTATGTAATACTGATGATCATTACCACCATATGGATGGGGGTAATTGGATTCGTTGATGATTATATCAAGGTTTTTAGGAAAAATAAGGAAGGCTTAGCGGGAAGATTTAAAATTGTTGGCCAAGTAGGGTTGGCTATTATAGTGGGTTTAACGATGTTCTATCACCCTAATATTGTGGTTAGGCAAACGGTTGATGAAACTGCAATCTCGAAGAGTTCGGCTCCGATGGTTTTAAGAAAAAAGGCAGAGAGCTATTATTATACCCAAGATGTAAAGTCGACCATTACTAATGTTCCTTTTTACAAGAACAACGAGTTCGACTATGCAAAGGTACTTAAGTTTTTGGGTAAGGATTATCAGAAATATGCTGTTATAGTATTCTTGTTTTTCGTGATTACCATCGTTACTGCCGTTTCAAATGGAGCTAATTTAACAGATGGGATCGATGGGCTGGCGACAGGCACCTCTGCGATCATTGGAATTACCCTCGGTATTTTAGCTTATGTTTCAGGAAATACTGTTATTGCTGATTATCTGAATATAATGTACATCCCAAATTCGGGTGAGCTGATAATTTTTGCGAGCGCATTTGTGGGCGCTTGTGTTGGATTTTTATGGTATAATTCCTATCCAGCCCAAATTTTTATGGGCGATACGGGAAGTTTAACCATTGGTGGTATCATTGCTGTTTTTGCGATCATGATCCGAAAAGAGCTTTTGATACCGATACTTTGCGGTGTGTTTCTGGTTGAAGTGTTGTCGGTGACTTTGCAAGTTTCGTATTTCAAATACACTAAAAAACGCTTTGGCGAAGGCAGACGCATTTTTTTAATGTCTCCGCTACATCACCACTACCAGAAAAAAGGATACCATGAGGCCAAAATCGTAACACGTTTTTGGATTATAGGTATCATGCTTGCCGTTATCACTTTTGTAACCCTAAAATTAAGATAATGGAGCAGAAGAGATTGGTTATTCTAGGTGCTGGAGAAAGTGGAGTAGGAGCGGCAATGCTTGCTAAAAAGCAGGGGTTTGAAGTCTTCGTGTCAGATTTTGGTACAATCGCCGGTCGTTATAAAACGAAACTAGCAGAGATGGGAGTTGAATTTGAAGAAAAACAACACTCGTCAGACCAAATTTTAAATGCAACAGAAGTCATCAAGAGCCCCGGTATACAGAGTACAGCTCCAATTGTCAAAGAAATTAGCAAAAAAGGAATACCCGTAATATCCGAAATTGAATTTGCAAAGCGCTATACTAAGGCCAAAACGATCTGCATTACTGGGTCAAATGGTAAGTCGACCACCACCATGCTAACGTACCACATATTGAAAAATGCTGGAATGAGGGTTGGATTGGGGGGTAACATCGGACAAAGCTTTGCTGCTCAGGTAGCAACAGCGGAATTCGATTGGTATGTGCTTGAAATATCGAGCTTTATGCTGGATGATATGTTCGAATTCAAAGCAGACATCGCAGTGTTGCTAAATATTACGCCTGATCACTTAGATCGATATGAATACAAAATAGAAAAATATGCCGCTTCAAAAATGCGGATTATTCAAAATCAAACAGCCGACGATGTATTTGTTTATTGTGCAGACGATGAAGAAACACAAAGATGCTTGAAGGAAATTACACTTATACCAAAGCAGTATCCATTCTCTATACATACAAGTCTGCCACAAGGCGCTTATCTAGAAGATCAAACCATACACATCAACACTAACCCAAAAGAACCATTAACTATGTCAATTTCAGAATTAGCCTTACAAGGAAAGCACAACATTTACAATTCAATGGCTTCTGGCATCGTAGCCAAGGTATTAGAGTTGCGCAATGAAACCATTCGTGAAAGTATGGGAGATTTCAAAAATATTGAGCACCGGTTGGAGTTTGTAGCAAAGATTTCGGATGTAACCTACATCAACGATTCAAAAGCCACTAATGTAAATTCGACCTGGTATGCACTAGAAAGTGTGGGTTCGGAAGTAGTTTTAATTCTAGGAGGTGTTGATAAAGGTAACGATTATGGGATGCTTAAAGATTTAGTACGCAGCAAAGTAAAGGCGATTGTGTGTCTCGGGAAGGATAATAAGCGTATTCATGAAGCTTTTGAAGACGATGTGGATATTATCGTAAATACTTTTTCCGCTCATGAAGCGGTACAAGTTGCTTATCACCTGGCAAAAAAAGGAAGTACCGTATTGCTGTCGCCAGCCTGTGCCAGTTTCGATTTGTTTAAAAATTACGAGGATAGAGGAAATCAGTTTAAGGCTGCAGTTAAAGAATTATAAATATGTTTGACGTTAAGGCACTTTTAGAGAGAACAAAAGGAGATCGCTGGATTTGGTTGATCATCATTATATTATCTATGATTTCTATCATGGCCGTCTATAGTGCAACCGGAATTTTGGCCTATAAAAGTGGTAAAACCGTTGAGTGGTTGTGGCTTACGAAACATGGTATTTTTGTGCTTTTGGGAATTGGAATGATTTATATCTCGCATTTGCTCGATTATAAGTATTATGCTGGAGTGTCTAAGATATTGATGATCATCACCATTCCCTTATTAATATATACCTTGATTTTTGGAGCAAATTTGAATGAAGCCTCTCGCTGGGTTAAAATACCTGTGATTGGCCTAACTTTCCAAACTTCGGATTTAGCCAAGCTAGCATTGATTACATTTTTAGCAAGGATGCTAACCAAAAAGCAGGAAAATATTAAAGATGTAAAGAACTCATTCTTGCCAATTATGGGATCTGTGGTAATCGTATTTGGCTTAATCGCTAAAGCAAATATGTCGACCGGCCTCATGCTGTTTGGGGTAAGTATTTTATTGCTCATAGTTGGGCGCGTAAGTATTAAACAAATTGCGATTGTTTGTGTTGGAGGTATAGTAATGATGTTTGTGCTCTTTTTAACGGTTGAAAGAGCTGGTACATGGCGCTCTCGGATAGATACGTTTATGCATCCCGAAAGGCAAAATTCTGATAAGACCTACCAGGCAGACCATGCAAAAATTGCATTGGCAACGGGAGGCTTGTTTGGAAAAGGTCCTGGAAATAGTACGGAAAGAAATTACCTGCCACACCCATATTCTGATTTTATTTTTGCCATAATAATTGAGGAATATGGAACCGTGGGCGGACTGGTTATCGTGGTTTTATATCTGGTTTTATTATATCGATGCGTGAGGATCGTGACCCGGAGCCCGAAAGCATTTGGGGCGTTGCTGGCAGCGGGCTTGAGTTTTAGTTTAACTATTCAAGCTTTCGCCCATATGGCGGTTGCAGTTGGGTTGGGTCCGGTAACGGGAGTTCCATTGCCATTGGTGAGTATGGGTGGAACATCTATGATTTTTACCAGTATAGCATTTGGAATTATTTTGAGTGTGAGCAGAGATGTAGAAGAACATAGTACAAAAAAAGACAAAGTGATTGTTGGTGAAATACCGGCAATGGCTTAGGAGAGATTTTCGTCATTACGAGGAAGTATGACGAAGCAATAAAACAAAAAAACAAGATGAATAATTTCCCAAAAATTATCATATCAGGTGGTGGCACAGGCGGGCATATATTTCCCGCCATTGCTATCGCCAATGCCCTAAAAAGATTAGTTCCTAATTGTGAACTATTGTTTGTTGGGGCCGAAGGCAGAATGGAGATGGAAAAGGTTCCGGCTGCCGGATATAGAATTGTGGGTTTAAATATTAGTGGATTACAAAGAGGATCGATCCTTAAAAATTTGGGGCTACCATTTAAGGTGCTCTCAAGCGTTAGAAAGGCCATGAAGCTGATTGAAGATTTTAAACCAAATGTAGTAGTAGGAGTAGGAGGTTATGCTTCCGGACCGTTGCTATATGCTGCGTCTTTAAAAGGAATCCCTTATTTAATCCAAGAGCAAAATTCGTATGCAGGGATTACAAATAAGTGGCTGGGAAAAAAGGCGGCGAAAATATGCGTTGCTTTTGATGACATGGATCAGTTTTTTCCTGCCAAAGCTATTCTTAAAACAGGCAATCCAGTAAGAAAGGATGTTGTAGCTATACAGGATAAACATCATCAGGGCGCCGAACTGCTAAGCGTAGATCCGCTTAAGAAAACGATTTTAGTTACTGGCGGAAGCCTGGGTGCCGGTACTTTAAATAAAAGTGTCGAGAAACATATACAGAGATTTATTGATGAAGATGTCCAGGTAATATGGCAAACAGGTAAATTTTATTATAAAGGAATTACGGAACGCTTGGGTGTGAATTTTCATCCTAGTGTTCGCATCCTCGAGTTCTTGAATAGAATGGACCTGGCCTATGCTGCGGCAGATTTAATTATCTCAAGAGCTGGAGCAGGCACCATTGCAGAGCTTTGCCTGATCAAAAAACCAGTCATTTTGGTTCCGTCTCCAAATGTAGCCGAAGATCATCAAACAAAAAATGCAATGGCTTTGGTGAAAAATGATGCAGCGGTACTGATCAATGATCGCATTGCTGAAGATACGTTGGTTTTAGAGGCATTGAAACTATTAAAAGAAACTGCCCGCTGTAAAACCTTAAGTGAGAATATTGGTAAAATGGCATTAAAAGATGCCGATATTATGATAGCAGAAGAAGTATTAAAATTGGTTAAAAATTAAATTAAAAGTAGCAAGTTAAAAGTAGAAAGAGCAAAGAACATGGAACTAGAAGCAAGAAACGAGAAGCAAAGAAAGGATGGTAACCTGCCTTTTCGCTCTCTGCGAAACTCTCTGCGCTCTTTGCGTTTAAAAAGAAAAGTAAATGGAATTAAGTAAAATAAACAGAGTGTATTTTGTAGGTATTGGTGGTATCGGCATGAGTGCGCTTGCCCGTTATTTTGCTAAGCGCGGATGTGTAGTTTGTGGTTATGATAAAACACGAACCAATTTAACGATTGCGCTAGAGAACGAAGGTGTTTTAATCTCTTATCTGGATGATGAATCGGTGGTTCCGGTTTCTTTTATGGAGCATCATGAGGATAGCCTCGTTGTTTATACACCCGCAATTCCAAAGAATTCTCAAATCTTAAATCATTTCAAGAACAATGGTTTTAGTTTGAAAAAGCGTTCAGAAGTTTTAGGTATTATTAGTAAAGGTATGTTTTGCATTGCGGTGGCGGGCACGCATGGTAAAACAACCACTTCATCAATGGTGGCACATATATTAACCGATACGGGTTTTGGCTGTACGGCATTTTTAGGTGGCATTACAAGTAATTATAATTCAAATGTACTATTTGGAAAAAACAACGTGGTGGTTGTAGAAGCAGATGAGTACGATCGTTCTTTTTTAACACTTCATCCAGATATTGCAGTAATTACCTCCATGGATGCAGATCATTTAGATATTTATGGCGACGAGTTTCATTTACATGAGTCATTTCATCTTTTTGCTGATCAACTAAAGGAAAACGGTAAGTTGTTTATTAAAGAAGGATTGCCAATCTACGGGATTACTTATAGTGCGACTTCGGATTCGCAGATCAACGCGAAAAATATTCGCGTTGAAAATGGAAATTTTGTTTTCGATTTCGAAGATGGTTTTACAAGTATTAAAGAGCTAAACTTGGCCATGCCAGGCAAACATAATGTAGAAAATGCAGTTGCAGCAATAGGTGTAGCGTTGAGCTTAGGTATACGCGCAAAAAGTATAAAAAAGGCGGTTGCAAGTTTCAAAGGTGTAAAAAGAAGGTTTGAGAAAGTGGTAAATAATGATGAACATATTTATATAGATGATTATGCGCATCATCCGGAAGAGTTAAGTGCCTGTTTTGATGCCGTTAGACAATTACACCCAAATAAAAAGATGACGGTTATATTTCAACCCCACCTTTTTACCAGGACAAGAGATTTCGCAGATCAGTTTGCTAAAGTGCTGAGCACTGCTGATGAACTAATTTTATTAGACATTTATCCTGCAAGAGAGTTGCCTATTGAGGGTGTGAGCTCAGAATTATTGAGAAATCAGATGAGTTTAAAAGACGTGACTTTATGTGGAAAAGATTCGGTGTTGGAATTGATAAAAAATAAAAACCCTGAGCTACTTTTAACAGTTGGTGCAGGAGATATTGATACCTTGGTTGAACCTTTAAAAAATCTTTTGAATAATGCTTAGGCGTATAAATTGGAAAGCGATAGCTAAAGGGTTTGCTTGGGCGGTTTGTTTAAGCGGAGTAGTGGTGTTGCTTAGTTTTATCGGAGTTAAAAAACAGGAGTTAAAATGCACAAACGTAAAAATTCTAATCCCAGGTGTCGATAACTTTATCGAAAGAGAAGAAATTGATGCTATTTTAAAACAAAGTCAAGGAGAATTGGTGGGGAGAAAATTAGCAAATATCAATATACATGAGATAGAAAAAACGATCCAGGCAAATCCCTATATAGCCTTTGCAAAGGTTTATGCTGATATGGATGGGGTAATACAAATTCAGATCAAACAGAGACAGCCTGTTTTAAGGATAATCAATGCTGGCGGACAAAATTATTATATAGATAGAGAGGGACTGAAAATGCCATTATCTCCAAATTTTACTGCCAATGTTTTAGTGGCTACCGGAAATATTTTAGAAGGTTTTGGGGGAAGGGTAGACACTTTGATTACACCATTGCTTGCCGATTTGTATAAGACCGCCTTATTTATGAAACAAGATAGTTTATGGGATGCACAGTTTGAGCAGATTTATGTAAATCATAAAAAGGATATGGAATTGATTCCAAGAGTAGGTAAACAGCGGATTATTTTAGGTAATGCTGATTCGCTAATAACTAAAATGGATAATTTGCTTGCTTTTTATAAACAAGCGATGCCAGAAGTTGGATGGAATGCGTATAAGACTATTAATATTAAATATGTGAATCAGATTGTTTGTGAAAAAAACAGAATTGATTCAGCCGCAGTAAAAAGACCTGTTCTGCAATCAGATAGTGCCACTGTTGCGAAACAATTAGTGGCTTCAGCCGTAAAGAATATAATTGAAGAAGAAATTAAAAAGGAAAGCGAAAAAGTAGCCGCAAAAGAAACGAAAGCAGGGAGTATAGTGCGAGATCCCTCACTCTACAGATCGCCTAATAAATCTGCCCCTGAAAAGACAAAAGCTGGGGCAGCAACAAAAGAAAAAACAGATACCAAGAAAAGCAATAAATAAACGCAACAAAAGAATAAAGTTATGGGCAAAGAAAAATCTACCATTCAATCTCCAATTGTAGTAGGATTAGACATCGGTACTACAAAGATTTGTGTTATTGTTGGGCGCAGAACACAACATGATAAAATCGAAGTATTAGGTATTGGAAAAGCAGAATCAGCAGGGGTAACCCGTGGAGTAGTTTCTAATATTCAAAAGACAGTTCAGGGTATTGCATCAGCTGTTGAATTAGCGAGCGCACAATCTAATGTAGAAATCCGCGTGGTGAATGTAGGAATTGCAGGCCAGCACATTAAAAGCTTGCAACATCGTGGAATTTTGACGAGAAGGGAGCTTAATAATGAGATCAGTAAAAAAGATATCGACAAGTTAGTGGACGATATGTTTAAACTGGTAATGCCCCCTGGAGAAGAGATTATCCATGTATTGCCCCAAGAGTTCACAATAGATAATGAGCCTGGGATTAAGGATCCGATTGGTATGGCAGGTGTTCGTTTAGAAGCAAATTTCCACATTATTTCTGGTCAGGTTACTGCAGTTAAAAATATTATGCGCTGTGTAACCAATGCAGGTTTACAAACTCAGGAGCTTATTTTAGAGCCCTTGGCCTCTTCTGAATCGGTATTGAGTGATGAAGAAAAAGAAGCGGGCGTTTGTTTAGTAGATATTGGTGGTGGTACAACCGACATTGCGATTTTTCACGAAGGAATTATTCGCCATACCGCCGTTATTCCGTTTGGAGGAAATAGTGTTACAGAAGATATTAGAGAAGGGTGTTCAGTGATGCGCAATCAGGCAGAGCTATTAAAAACCCGCTTTGGTTCTGCGTTAGCTGAAGAAAACAAAGAGAATGAAATTATCTGTGTGCCCGGACTTCGTGGTAGAGAGCCTAAAGAAATATCAGTAAAGAACTTAGCGTATGTAATCCAGGCCCGTATGGAAGAGATAGTTGAGCATGTTTACTATGAGATTAAATCTTCAGGTTATGAAAAAAAATTGATAGGAGGCGTAGTAATTACCGGTGGCGGAGCGTTATTAAAACACTTGAACCAGTTAGTGGAGTATGTAACAGGATTAGATTGTAGAGTAGGTTATCCGAATGAGCATTTGTCTAAATATGAAGATATGCCTAAAACAATCTACGACGATCTAAAAAGCCCAATGTACGCTACTAGCGTTGGTTTATTGATTAAAGGAATTCAAAAGGCTGAAGAGTTGTTAGAAGAGATGAAACAACCGGGTGTTTTTGTAGAAAGCCCATCTGCAGCAAAAGAAAAAGTAAAAAGAGGCGGGTTGTTTGATAAACTGTTAAAGAAAACGACAGATTTTATCAAAGATGATATGAATGTTAGCGATGAAGATTATATTAAGCCATAGTTTTTTTCCACAAAACATGATTTTTCCACATTATTAACACTTGTGGAAAACGCCTGTTAAAAAAGTGTTAATATTACATCTAGAGATGAACAGCAAATACAATTTTTAAACCACTGATTCATAACAATATGAAGTTCGAAATGTTAAAAGATAAGTCGTCAATCATCAAGGTTATTGGTGTTGGAGGCGGTGGAGGTAATGCGGTAAACCATATGTACCGTCAAGGAATTACAGGTGTAGACTTTATTATTTGTAATACCGACGCACAGGCACTTGAGTTTAGCCCTATCCCAAATAAGGTTCAGCTGGGTTCTAGCTTAACCGAAGGAATGGGTGCAGGTTCAATTCCAGAAGTAGGTAAAAATTCAGCGATAGAAAACATCGATGACATTAAAGCGATGTTGGGGAGCACCACAAAAATGCTTTTCATCACGGCTGGAATGGGCGGTGGTACAGGTACAGGAGCGAGCCCGATTATTGCAAAAGCAGCTAAGGAAATGGATATCTTAACGGTAGCCATTATCACTACTCCTTTTGCTTTTGAAGGCAAACGCCGTAAAATGCAGGCCGACGATGGTTTGGATGAACTTAAGAAATATGTTGATTCTTATCTTGTAATTTCTAACGATAGGTTAAGAGAGATTTTTGGAAACTTAACTTTAGGTTCTGCATTTGCGCAAGCAGATGATATTTTAACCACAGCCGCTAAAGGCATTGCCGAAATTATTACTGTGCCTGGATACATTAACGTGGATTTTAAAGATGTACGCACGGTAATGAAAGAGAGCGGTGTATCTATTATGGGTAGTTATGCAGCTGAAGGAGAAAACCGGGCTTTAGCAGCGGTTGAGGGTGCCTTAGCGTCTCCTTTGTTAAAAGATAATGAAATTGAAGGAGCCAGATACATCTTATTGAACATTAGTTCTGGGTTACGAGAAGTAACCATGGATGAGGTTACTATTATCACAGATTTTATCCAAGATAAAGCAGGTTTGTCGGCAGACTTAATATGGGGTAACTGTATTGACGAGAGTTTAGAGGAAAAGCTATCGGTAACGATTATTGCGACAGGCTTCCAAACTACCGAACAAAGAGCAAAAGATAAAGAGAATGTTAAAAAGATCTCACTTTTAACACCTGACGAAGCTCCGTTGGTTAGACCAATTGAACCGGTAAATTCGTTCATAGAAACAAAACCTGAGCCAGTTAATACGGAACCAGTATTGAAAGTTCAGGAGGAGCCTAAACAATCGGATTTATTCGGCGATTTGTTTAATTTAAACCGACCTAGCCAACAGGTGGAAGAGCCTGAGAATTTTACAATTGTACATCAGTTGGCCCCTGAAGAAGCTCCTCTTGCAGAAGAAAGACAAGAAGCGGGTTTTGAATTCGAGGTAAAGGTTTCTGAAACTGACTTTGTATTCGAAACTCCGGTAGCCCAGTTTAGTTTTGAAGAAGATATTCCTGCGCCGCCAGTTGATGAAGTCGCAGAAGTTGGAGCTGATGATGATAAAAATGATGATTCAATTGAAGACCAATTAAGGAAATCGAAAGAGCGTATTTTAAGGCTGAAAGATTTAAGCATGAAGTTGCGAACTACAAATGGTTTGCAAGAGCTGGAAAATGAGCCTGCCTATAAGCGTAAGCAGATGCAACTGCAGCAAATTCAACACTCATCTGAATCACAAGTATCAAGGTTTACCTTAAGTAATGACGAAGAGGGGGCAACTGAAATAAGGCCAAATAATTCATTTTTACATGATAATGTTGATTAATACGATTAAATAACTAAACTAAGCCTTGATAATGAAAATTGTTAAGGCTTTTTTGTGGAGTCCATTCCTTGATAAATACCTATTTTAACCGTAAATTTGCGCACATAAAAGTTACATTAAACATATATAACATTGGATATTTTCGAAAAAGTAGCAAAACGAATGGGGCCATTGGGAGAACATTATAAATGGTCTCACGGATATTTCTCTTTTCCAAGATTAGAAGGGGAGATTGCACCACATATGAATTTTAGAGGTAAAGAGCATTTGGTGTGGAGCTTGAATAACTATTTAGGTTTGGCAAATCACCCTGAAGTAAGAAAGGCAGACGAACAAGGAGCCGCAGATTTTGGTATGGCTTACCCGATGGGGGCACGTATGATGTCTGGAAACTCTAAATACCATGAACAATTGGAGCAGGAATTGGCAGCCTTTGTTGGTAAAGAAGATGCATTCGTTTTAAATTATGGTTATCAAGGAATGGTATCTATTATCGATGCCTTGGTAGACAGAAATGATGTTGTGGTATATGATGGTGAGTCTCATGCTTGTATAGTTGATGGATTGCGCTTACATATGGGGAAACGTTTTGTATATAAGCATAATAATATTGAAGACTGCAAAAAGCAACTTGAAAGAGCAACTAAATTGGTTGCACAAACGGGTGGTGGCATTCTAGTTATAACTGAGGGTGTTTTCGGTATGTCTGGTGCGCAGGGTAAACTGAAGGAAATTATCGATTTGAAAAAAGAATTTAATTTCAGGATTCTTATTGACGATGCACATGGATTTGGTACTATGGGTCCAACAGGAGCAGGTACACACGAAGCGCAAAATTGTATCGAAGGAATTGATGTTTATTTCGGAACATTTGCTAAATCAATGGCGGGTATCGGGGGTTTCGTTGCTTCGACTGAACAATTAACCAACTATTTTAGATATAATCTCCGTTCTCAAACTTATGCAAAGGCCTTGCCCATGCCAATGGTAATTGGTTTGCTAAAACGTCTGGAACTATTAAAAAATAATCCAGAACTAAGAGAGAAACTTTGGCTAATTGCAACTACCTTACAAAAAGGGTTACGTGAGCGTGGTTTCGATTTAGGTATTACCGACACCGTAGTTACTCCGGTTTTCTTAAAAGGTGAGCTTTTAGAAGCAACTGCGATAACGATGGATTTACGGGAAAATTATGGTATTTTCTGCTCTATAGTGGTATACCCCGTTATTCCTAAAGGAATGATTGAGTTGAGATTAATCCCAACAGCAGCGCATTCATTAGAAGATGTACAAAGAACGTTGGATGCCTTTAGTGAAGTTGCTGAAAAATTAAAAAATGGTAACTATAAAGAAGCTAAAGTCCCTGTTACTTAAAAAACCATAAAAAATGCCCTTGGCGTATGCTGAAGGGCGTTTTTATTTAAGATATGGAGTCAATGCATTGAAAATCAGCCTTTAAAGCTGGTTTTTTTGGTATGTACTTGTTTATAAACCTCTTAAATGTGGAAAAAAACAGCTATTTGAGCTATTTTTTATTGTTGGAAAAGTTTTTTTATTAAAATAAACATCTTACTTTAGTATAGAGTATTAATCAAAACCTTAAAAAAAAACTAAAAGGAGTAATTTAAAAATGAAAAAATTTAACGAAGTAAAGGCACTAGTTGCAGCTTTAGAAGCTGATGCAGACAAATTCTATAACAAGGCTAACAGCGCAGCTGGGACACGCGTACGTAAAGGTATGCAAGATCTTAAAAACTTAGCTCAAAGCATTCGTTTAGAAGTTCAAGAAACTAAAAACAAAGGATAATTTATACCTTGTTTAAACAAAAAAAGCGCCCTTAACCAAGGCGCTTTTTTTATAAGCTATAGTTGCTATTAATTTAGTTGCTCTGATCATCAATTGTTGCATCTGGAGCATTATTTTTTACAGAAGTTATACCATTTTCTCGAGATGCTTCACTCTCATACATTTCACTTGTTCCGATGATTTGTCCATTTGCTGCCTTCAAGTTAAAATAAGCTTTACCATTCGCAGAAGTTTTTCTCTCAAAGCGATTGTCGTCCTTAGAATTGGTCTTAACAGATTCAATTCCATTTTCACAACTTGATTTTGATGAATATCCTTCACTTGCTAAAATTGTTTGCCCGTTGTTGGCCTTAAGATTAAACTGAAATTCTCCGTTTTTTCTTTTGGTAATTAAGAATTTTCCCATTGTTCTATTTTTTTTATGAAACTTAATTAAATGTACGGAAATTTCTTGTGAACGTTATGTTAATACAAATGACGTTCAAATTGAGCTGCTAAGCTTTTATTTAATCCAGTCGATGCTTTAACCAATGGTAAACGAACAACATCATCACAAACCCCTAATTGTTTTAATGTAGCTTTAACACCTGCGGGATTTCCTTCGGAAAACATCAGGCGCGTAATTTCTAATAAACTTAAGTGCGCCGGCAATGCAGCCGCAAAGTCTCCTTTTAAGCATAACCTAATCATATCTGATAGCATGCGAGGCAAAGCATTCCCAACTACAGAAATTACACCAACGGCACCAATGCTTATCATCGGTAAAGCAATCGGATCATCGCCAGAAATCAATAAGAAATCCGCCGGCTTGTCTCTCATGATTTGATTAAATTGCTCAAAACTACCTGAAGCTTCTTTGGTGCCGATAATGTTCTTGAAATCATGGGCTAATCTGCAGGTTGTCTCGGAACTCATATTACTGCCGGTTCTGCCTGGTACATTATATAAAAGTATAGGAAGCTCACTAAGCTCGCTCAAATATTTGTAATGTTGGTATATGCCTTCCTGTGTAGGTTTACTATAATAAGGACTTACAGATAAGATAGCACTGTATTGATTGTTTTCGAAACTCTTAATGGCATCACCAATTACCTGGCTATCATTGCCACCTATACCCGCTACCAGGGGTAAGCGGCCATTGTTAATTTCAGCAGTAAATTCCCACACCTTCTTCTTCTCATCCTTGCTCAATGTAGCTGTTTCGCCTGTTGTACCTAGGGATACAAGGTAATCTATACCTCCATCAACCAAGTGATTGATCAAAGCTTTCAAGCCCTGATAGTCCACTGTTCCGTCTGTGTTAAATGGTGTAACTAATGCCACACCCGTACCATGAAATTTATTCATTATTTTATATTAGTGTCAAGTAATTTGATGATCGGCAAAAGTAAATATTTTAAGCGAATATCCCTTAAAGCTAACCAATCATTTCTATCAGCTCTTCTTCGCTAAGCAAGGGAATGTTGAGTTTGGTGGCCTTTTCTAGCTTAGATGGCCCCATGTTTGCTCCCGCCACTAAAAAATCTAGCTTTGCGGAAATGCTGCTTAAAATTTTACCTCCGTTTTGTTCTATAAGCTCTTTTAACTCTTCTCTACTGTATTTTTCAAAAACACCAGAAATCACAAAGGTTTTCTCCGCTAGTTTATCGCTCAGCGAGATAATCTCAGTCTCTATTATTTCAAATTTCAAGCCTTTAGCCTTTAAAAGCTCAATTTGCCTTAAATGTTCGGGTTTTGAGAAGTATTCGCGAATGCTTTCTGCAATACGGACTCCGATTTCATCAATGGCAGTTAATTCCTCCAGACTTGCTTTAGCTAAGTTATCAATGTTTTTAACGCCTCTCGCTAATTTCTTTGCAACAGTTTCCCCAACATATCGGATGCCTAATCCAAACAGCACTTTTTCAAAAGGCATTTGCTTTGAATCTTCAATGCCTTTCAGCATGTTCTCGATCGATTTTTCACCGAAACGTTCAATTTTTTTCAGTTCATCAGCTTTGTCATGTAAAAAATATAAATCACTTATGTGACTAACTAATCCCCGCTGGTAAAAGGCTTCTATGGTTTCATCTCCGAGGCCATCGATATTCATTGCTTTTCGCCCGATGAAATGTTGTATTTTACCCACAATTTGCGGTGCACAGCCTTCGTCATTCGGACAATAGAAAGCAACTTCTCCCTCTTTTCGGATTAATGTTGTGGCGCATATCGGACAAGCGGTAATGTATTTAATAGGAATAGGATTTGCGGATCTTAGTGCTTCATTAACACGTATAATTTTGGGAATAATCTCTCCGCCTTTTTCTACGAAAACGGTGTCATTTTCACATAGGCCTAGGCGCGCAATTTCGTCAGCATTGTGCAAAGTTGCTCGTTTAACCGTTGTGCCGGCTAATAAAACAGGTTTTAGGTTAGCTACAGGAGTAACAGCCCCGGTTCTGCCCACCTGATAGGTTACCTTTTCTAAAATAGTTTGAACTTCAGCGGCTTTGTATTTGTAGGAAATTGCCCAACGTGGCGATTTAGCGGTAAAACCTAGTTCATGTTGTTGGGCGTAATTGTTTACTTTAATAACAATGCCATCAATATCATAGCCCAATTTAAAGCGATTTTCTTCCCAGTAGGCAATAAAAGAAAACACATCTTCTATATCACTACTTAGCCTGGTATGCTCACATACATTAAAACCCCATTTTTTTACAGTTTGTAAACTCTCCCAGTGAGTTTTAAACAACTTTTTTTCGCTGTATAAGGCATATAAGAAGCAATCTAAGGGGCGTTTTGCAACTTCCTTAGAGTCTTGCATTTTAACTGTCCCAGCGGCGAAATTGCGTGGATTAGCATAAGCAATTTCTCCCAATTCCTCTCTTTCTTTATTCAATCGCTCAAAGGCAGCTCTATGCATAAAAACTTCCCCCCTAATTTCAAACAAGGCGGGTATTTCCTTTCCTTTTAACTGATGGGGAATGGTGTGTATTGTTTTAATATTGCTAGTCACATCATCGCCCTGTGAACCGTCGCCGCGGGTTACTGCGCTAATTAACTTGCCATTTTCGTAAGTTAAACTAATCGACAAACCATCAAATTTAAGCTCACAAACATATTCAAAATCATTTCCAATTGCTTTTTTAACGCGCTCATCAAAATCCCGCAAATCTTGCTCATTATAGGTATTGCCTAAAGAAAGCATTGGCCACTTATGCTTTACCGTGATAAAGTTTTTAGTAATGTCGCCACCAACTTTTTGTGTTGGAGAATTAGGGTCTGCCAATTCAGGATATTCCTTTTCCAACCCAGCTAACTTCTCGAGTTTCTGATCAAATTCATAATCGGCAATGGTTGGCATTGCTAAAACGTAGTAATTATACGTATGCTCGTTCAGTTCTTTAACTAAAGCGTCAATCTGCTCTTTTACCTTTAAATTGGACATGAAACAAAGATAATTATTCGTGTAATGTTAATGAAGTTTAAGGCCTATTTCATCAAAAATTTCTAAATAATCTTTCTCAAGTATTACTTTATAAATTTCTAACCTTTCAGTTAAAAGCAAAATGGTATCCTCTGCAAATGGATGAGTCCACAGTCGCATACAGATGCGCTGTAAAGCGTAACTGATATTTTCCAATTTTTGATAACTTAATAAATATCGGCTGGATTTAAAACTAGTTAAGAACTTAAAAAAATGATCGGTTTCAGCAGCGTCACATCTGGTTAAAAATAAAGCTAATTTTGAATCATCTACGTTATTTAGATGGTCATAAAATGAATTAATTTCAATTTTTCTATTGATAACGAGTAAATGATCTAATAGCAGTTCGACACCAATATGGGCTAAAAATGATGGGCGCACCGGACTATCTTTCAATATAGGCAAGATATTTTGCTTTAATTGAGCTGTGTGATGATTGAAGAAATCTGAAGAATGGAATAAAACATCAACTTCGAGATGCCGTTTCCATCCTTTTAAAATGGATTTTAATGAATTATCGGCAACGAAAAGTTCTTCTTTTTTTTGCGGATAAAAATTCCAGTCTTTATGTGCATTTTTTACAAGATCTGGCAATACGGTTCCAATAACCATGTTGGAGTCGGGGTTTGCTCGTTCAAAGTAATAATGAGAAAGAAAGTTCATGTTGTGAAGCTAAAAGATAAAAGCTAAAAGACCAAAGCTTAATCGAGTTAAAGATCAAAATTTTACCTTTTTTAACAATTTCTTTATTTACCTGTGTATTTACTTTGAGCTTTCTCCTTCTTTGAGCTTAAACTGCTATATTTGCGGCTTAAAGGAGTAAAAAGATGAAAAATTTTGTAGAAGAATTACGTTGGAGAGGAATGTTGCATGATATCATGCCCAACACGGAAGAAAAGTTAAACTCGGGAATGACATCGGGATACATTGGCTTTGATCCAACAGCTGATTCTTTACATATAGGTCACCTTACGCAAATTATGACTTTAATTCATTTCCAAAATGCAGGGCATAAGCCTTTTGCGTTGATTGGTGGTGCTACAGGTATGGTGGGCGATCCCTCTGGGAAATCTGATGAGCGAAACCTACAAACCGAAGAAATGGTTGCGCATAACCTGGAGGGAATGAAAAAGCAGCTCGCTAAATTCCTGACATTTGATGATGCAGGGAACGGTGCCGTGATGGTTAACAATGCCGATTGGTTTAAGAACATGAGCTTTTTAGACTTTATTCGTGATGTTGGTAAACACCTTACCGTAAATTATATGATGGCAAAGGATAGTGTGAAGAAACGTTTAGAGGGTGATACGGGGATGTCATTTACAGAGTTTAGTTACCAGTTGGTACAGGGTTACGATTTCTATTACTTATGGAAACACTATAATTGCGTAGTTCAAATGGGGGGATCAGATCAATGGGGAAACATTGTTACAGGTACTGAACTGATTAGACGAAAAGATGCAGGAACCGCTTATGCCATTACCACACAGTTGATTAAAAAAACCGATGGTACTAAGTTTGGTAAAACAGAAAGTGGTGCGATTTGGCTTAATGCAGATAGAACTTCTCCCTATAAATTTTATCAGTTTTGGCTCAATGCATCTGATGATGATGTAAAAAAATGGATCAGGATTTTTACTTTAAAAAACCAAGCTGAGATAGAAAATTTAGAGAAAGAGCATGATGCAGCACCGCATCTTCGTATTCTGCAAAAAGCTTTAGCTGAAGATATTACCGTAAGAACGCACTCTGCTGAAGCACTTGAAACCGCTATTAAAACCTCAGAATTTTTGTTTGGAAATGGCGCATTATCGTTTTTACAAACTTTGGATTCAAAAGCTGTATTGGAGATTTTCGAAGGCGTGCCCCAGTATAATATTTCAAAAACGGAACTCAAAGAAGGAATTGACATTGCTTCACTTTTGGCAGAAAAAACTGCGGTTTTCCCATCTAAAGGAGAAGTTAAGAAAACAATACAAGGAGGTGGCTTAAGTATAAATAAAGCTAAAGTAAGCGAGATGATGGCTACGTATTCAAACAGTGATTTGATTAATGACCAGTTTATCGTTGTTCAAAAAGGTAAGAAAAACTACTTTCTTTTGATCGCTGAATAGGAAGATTATTGAACTAGTAAATTACATCCCCTAATATCGGCATTGTCAAATCTGCCGAGCACTTCGAAACTACCATTAGGATGTATCTTACCTAAGTCTTGTGTCGCAATAAAGGAACAGGAGTTAATATTAGCTAAATCGATCACGTTTATCCCCCCAGTTTTTTTTGAGGCTACTAGCGTAAGTGGGTCGTAGGTGTCGCGTAGTAAAATTTTCATCCAGGGGGGGCAATTAAACACTCCCTCACCAGAAGAATAGGCTTGCGAAAGTAGCTCCGTCATTCCATATTCACTATGGATTTTTGTTACACCAAAGCCATCACAGAGCAACTGATGTAGTTCTTCCCGAACGAGTTCTTTGCGCTTGCCTTTCATTCCGCCGGTTTCCATAACAATTAAATCGGGGAAATCAAGTTTGAATTGCTCCACGAAATCCAATAATGCGTAAGTAACCCCAATTAAAATTGTTTTAGTGCCATTTGCCTTTAATGAATTTAAAGTCTGGCAGAGCGTCGCTAAATCATGTAAAAAATATCCGCTTTGAGGATGCTTACTTTGACTTAAAAGTGAATCAACCATATATATAAGCGATGACCCTTTACGCTCTAAATAGGAAGGAAGAAGCGCCAACAAACAAGTGTCTTGGATAGAGCCATAAAATAGCTCAAATGCTAAGTTAAAACTCTGCTCGTAAATTTTAACGTCAGCTACCAAATGCTTACTCTGTGTTTGCCCGGTGGTGCCGGAACTACTAAAAGTAATTGCTGCCGTCTGACCAAGACTGAGAACGTCATGACTTTTAAAAAAGCTGATTGGTAAAAAAGGGATTTGAAGATAGGAAGTAATTTCAGTCGGAATAATACCGAGGTGATGTATAAAGTCCCGGTAAACTTGGCAGTTTTTAGCTTGGTAATAGAAAATACTTAATGCCGCTTGCTCAAACGCTCGATCGTCTTTTATGGAAAAAAAGGGCTCAGGATTAATATTCACTGAGCAAAAGTACAAAGAATTATAATTTAAGTATTGGTTTTTTTAGCGATAACCGCCTTTCTAAAGTGGTAGCCGCAAATACCACTAATAGCTGCAGCAATACCCCCTAATAACGCGGTAATAAGTAATACGATATACCATAGCTTCACGCCAACCATTTCGGCTACCCGAGTAGCCAGCACATTGTTGTTTGGTAAGCTTTTGAAGAGCGCCATGCCGAGCCATAACACGAAAACCGCTAAAAATGGGTTCCAGAAAGAAATCTTAGCAGTTTTTCCGATTAAGCCACAGGTAGCGAAAGATAAAATGATAATTACCCACCATGGTAAAATCATTTGTAGCACGAAAGAAGCGATCAAAATGACTAAAAAGACCATAATTATTTTTTTGAGATTTTTAAACGTGAAATTATTTTACCGGATTTATCGTCTTCTGACTGCATAAAAAATAAATCATATAACTTTCCCTGAGCCCATGTATCAACCATGTTATCATAAAATGGACTCCCAGGATTACCGGATTGTCCACCTGGATAAACACCATGGCCTTTAGGCGTCTTGCCAAGTTCAACAACCATCCGCCATGAAGGACCATTCGCTTCGCTCATCGCATTTACGGTGCTTTTGCCCCCTCCGATATTTAAGGTTTTCGTTCCAAAACCAGGTATTTTGGCCAAATGCGGCACATTAGTGTTTTTAACATTTCCCCATTCCCAGTTTTTACCAATCGGACCGTATTTTCTCTCCAAACTATCGCAGGTAAACTTAAATGCCTCGTTCACGAGGTCTCTTAATGTTTCCTTTTCTTTAGTTTTTACATTATCAAACCAAGTAGAATTGGGCTCATTTTGAATTAATTCTATACTTCTATCCCTTGATGGGTATCGCATTGGAATATTTTTAATATTAAACTCATCATCCCAGATATTGTAAAAAAGTCTTTTTGTCCATAAGTCGAAAATACTTGCTGCGATTTCTTTAGCTTCGAAATATTTATTCCACTTGGCGCTCAAGTTAAAAGCTTCCTTTTGAGTTGCGTTTAACTGAGCCTGGTTAACTAAGGATAGGATTGTTGGCAACAGGTTTTGTGCAGTAATACTATAGGAGTCCATCTGCAAATTTCGCATACTATCAACATTTGCTTTGTTCATTACTGTTAAGCGGTCATTAATTCGTTTACCTCTTTCATATGGTGAAAATTCCCAATTGATATAGTAAGGGTAGTTTGGATCTGTAGAGGATTGATTAGCTGAGCTCACAAAGTTGCGCGAAGGGTTTTTTACAGTAGGATTTTGGGATGCGGGAATCCAACCTTGCCAATCATTTGCTGGATTGGAACCATCTAGTACAAATTTACCTTGATTTTTCCACTTTATGGGGAATTTACCATTGGGTGTGATGGCAATATCATTTTTATTGCTGGCAAAAATAAAGTTTTGCGCCGGAGCAGTGTAATAGGTTAGCGCCTTTCGATAATCATGATAGTTTTTTCCTCTATTTAAGATATAAAAGGTCATCAGCTCATTGGATTTATCATGAGCTATCCAGCGCAAAGCACTACCAATGGGTACATTACTGGCCTTACCATAGGATGGTTTTTGAAAATATACTACTGGTCCCTGATGCGTGTAATAAACAGTGTCTATAAGCGTTTTTGCTCCTCTGATCTGAATTTTTTCTAAACGTTTACGAGTTTTCTTCCACGCATTGTCATACCAGTACTGATCGTGGGTTTGATCTTTAAACTTAATTTGATAAAAGTCTAATACATCCGCCGCCACATTCGTAACTCCCCAGGCAATGTCTTTGTTAAAACCTATTGTTACGCCTGGTGCGCCTGGGAGTGAAACGCCATAGGTATTAAGACCGGGGGCGTGGAGTTGAATTTGATACCAAATAGAGGGTAGTGATAAATCGAGATGTGGATCATTTGCCAACAGGGGAAAACCAGAGGCCGTTTTGGCACCCGAAAGTGCCCAATTATTACTCCCGATTCCCTCTATTTTTTCTTTTGTTCGCACCGTACTCCCCATTATTTCTGTAACGAGTTTAGGTACATCGGGAATAGATAATGGTTTAAAATCCCATTTTGTACCAACAGGGATGATAGGGTCTTCTTTAAACGGGTAGTCTGGAAAGAGATCTTTCGTAACTTCAGGGCCAAACTTCTTTAAAATATTGGTCATATAGAACTCGTCAGATCCCATTGCCAATACGGCCGACATCTGCTTCAGTAACAAAGCGCACTTAATCGGGGTCCAGTCTTCAGGTTTAAAATCAAGTATTTTGTATTCAATAGGGTAATTTGCCCTCGATAGCGAATGAATATACGCATTGATGCCTGCAGTATAGGCCAAGATCATCTCTTTAGATTTTGGGTCTTCCATCATGCCTTTTAACGAATTTTCTGCACCGTAAACCATGCCCATTCTACGCTGATAGCGATCAACCTCAATAGCTTTTTCTCCAACAATTTCAGAGATTCGTCCGGCAGCGAAACGAGTTTGAAAATCCATTTGCCATAACCTGTGCATGGCAGTAACGTAACCCTGAGCATAATATACATCGTGATCATTTTGTGCGAACACATGGGGGATCATGCGATCGTCGAATACAATATTTATTTCTGCTTTGGCCCCTTTCAGTGCAATCTTGTGTTTGGTAGTTTGTCTATTGCCCTCCGCATTTTGCCAAAAACCGGTAAATGGATTTAGAAATTTTAAAAGCGGAGGAGTACTGCCAAATTTGGTATTGAGTGTGTAGGCTAATAAAATAGGTATGAGTACGCATATAAAGGCTTTAACTCTATTCATCAGTTTTTAGGTTACTTGGTTAACGTATTGCATTTCGCTAGTCATACAATCTGCAATTTAGTATAAATTAAATTCTAAGTATTAAAAATATAAATATAACTACATGAAACCAATATGTGTGCTCCAAAGAAATAAGATTTTGTAAAATAAATTTAATGCAGAATAGAATTTGTTTGTATCAAATTTTGTATTTAAGTTTATAGTAAATATCAAATATAAACGACTCACTTATGAACAAATCCTTTACAAAAATCATTTGTATGTTTTTTGTGCTAACCGCGACCACAGTTGCCGCCTTTGCACAAAGTATTGCTGTTAGTGGTACTGTGACCGACAAAACAACTAAAGAACCCATTCCAGGCGTTAGCGTTACTATTAAAGGAAAAACAATAGGGAATGCTACCAATGACAAGGGGCAATTCTCTTTCAGTACAACTGAAAGGGTACCTTTTACGATTGTAGTATCCTATATTGGCTATGTAACAATGGAAAGAGAAATCACCTCAAATGCAACCAATTTGAATTTTGAGTTAGAGACGGGAGTTATTTTAGGACAGGAAGTTGTTATTTCAGCTTCTAGAACGCCAGAGCGTATTTTAGAATCTCCCGTAAGTATTGAACGGATTGGCGCTGCGGCATTAAAAGAATTACCAGCACCCTCTTTCTATGATGCCTTAAATAATTTAAAGGGTGTAGAGATGAGCACACAAAGTTTGACCTTTAAATCTGTAAATACACGTGGATTTAATGCGAACGGAAACACTCGTTTTAATCAGTATATTGATGGAATGGATAATCAAGCTCCGGGCTTGAACTTCTCCGTTGGTAATATTGTAGGCTTATCTGATTTGGATGTAGACAACGTAGAGTTACTTCCTGGTGCAGCGTCTGCTTTATATGGAGCTGGGGGTATTAATGGTACATTGTTAATGACCTCTAAAAATCCATATCAATATCAAGGAGTTAGTTTCCAGTATAAAGGAGGAATTAACCATGTTGATGATAACAGTACCAATCAAGGTATACAGGAATTTAAACAATTTGATTTACGTTTAGCTAAATCGTGGAATAATAAATTCGGGATCAAAACTTCCTTCTCGTTTTTACAAGCCAAAGACTGGGCTGCGGCTGATACGAGAAATTTTGATAGAACTTCTCGTCAATTGAAGGCTGGTGATCGTAGTTCTGATCCAAACTATGACGGCATTAATGTTTATGGTGATGAAATTAGTCAAAATATGATTAACGTTGCCCAATCTCTAAACGCAGGGATTATTGCAGGAGTAAATGCAGCAAGTGGAGGGCAAATTCCTAATATCCAAACTTCGCTGAATGGTGCATTCAGTGCTTTAGGTGTTGGGGCTGGGGCGGCACCAAGTTCAGCCCAACAAGCAGCAGCATTAGGCTTTTTCCCTGCAGCTTTAAGACCAACTATTCAAAGCTATATGCCTTTTTATATTGGCTTAAGAGTCCCTGGGTTAATTCCAAACCAATTTGTATCTAGGACAGGTTATGCGGAGCACGATTTGGTAGATTACGACACTAAATCATTAAAAACCTCTACCTCGTTACATTATAGATTTAACAATACCATTGAGGCTATTGCACAGGCTAACTGGGGAACCGGTACCTCAGTGTATACCGGAACAGACCGTTATTCATTAAGAAATTTTAGCATTGGTCAGTATAAATTAGAATTAAAGGGGCAAGATTTCTTTGTAAGAGGTTATACAACTCAAGAACGTTCTGGAGATGCTTATAATGCTACTATCTTAGGAACTTTTATCAATGAGGCATGGAAACCATCAGGGGGCTTAACGGGTTGGTATGCACAATATATCGGTAATTACATTGGTGCCAGAGCAGGAGGACAAAATGATGCTGCTGCTCAAACATTTGCCAGATCTCAAGCAGATGTTGGACGTTTTGTACCCGGTTCAGTAGGTTATGAAACTGCCAAAAAGGCAATCACGGAAAAAACTATTGGTCCTCAAAATGGTGCGAAATTTAATGACAAAACTAACCTTTTCCATTACGAGGGTATGTATAATTTTTCTAATGCTTTGAATAATGTGGTAGATTTACAGGTCGGTGCCTCTTATCGTGATTATTTCCTGCATTCAGATGGTACTATATTTGATGATGCAAACCGTGATATCTCGATTGGTGAATTTGGAGCGTTTGTTCAATTAGGTAAAAAGTTGTCGGATAAATTCAAAATGACTGTTGCAGGTCGTTATGATAAAAGTAAAAATTTTGAAGGTCGCCTAACTCCTCGAGTAACAGGAGTTTACACTGTGGCCCCTAATAATAATTTAAGAATATCTTATCAAAGTGGTTACCGTAATCCAACCGCGCAAGATCAATATATTGATCTAGCAGTGGGGGGTGGCTCAACCCGTTTAATTGGGGGTTTACCTGAATCAATCACAAAATATGGCTTGAACACCAATAAAGGGGTACTAGCTTCAAGTTATAAGGCGTTTTTAGCTTCAGTTGCATCAGGTGCTCCAAATCCAGCCTTATTAACACCATATACTTTTGATGAAGGAGGTCTTCGTCCAGAGAGTGTTCAATCTTTCGAATTTGGTTATAAAGGCCTGGCAACACCAAGATTATTAATTGATGCTTATGCCTATTACAACATTTACGAAGATTTTATTGGTGGCGTAGATTTGTATCAAAACCCTACCACAACTGCAGTTAGATTTACAGTGCCTGTAAATATTGCAGGAAAAGTTAAATCATATGGAGGTGCGTTTGGGTTAGATTATCAAGTGGGTAAATGGAATTGGAATGGTAACGCATCTTACAATAAAATCGGAAACACTCCTGCTAATTTCGACAATAACTTTAATACTCCAGAATGGAGATTTAATGCCGGAATAGGTAATAGAGAGATCGCAAAAAACTTAGGTTTTAACGTACAATATCGTTGGCAAGATGAGTTCTTATGGAACTCTACCTTTGCAAGAGGGATAGTGCCATCCTATTCAACATTTGATGCACAGGTTAACTTAAAGGTTCCTTCTGTGAACTCGATGATCAAGTTGGGCGGATCTAATATTTTAAATAAATATTACGCAACTTCATTTGGTAATCCACAAGTTGGCGCTATTTATTATATTGGTTTCACCTATAACCCGTAATTATTATTAAATTTGTCAAGCTCCCCTCTGCCAATGTAGGGGAGCTTGACTTTATTTTAACCAAATTAAACATGATAAAGAGAATAATTTTAATAGCCTTATTCTTGTCGGCGCAGGCTCAGATCCTGTTGGCGCAGCTGCCTAATATCGAAAGAATTGAACCCATGAATTGGTGGGTAGGCTTCAAGAACCAATCCCTTCAGTTATTAGTTAGAGGTAACAAAATTGCCGATAGGAGCGTTAGCCTAAATTACCCTGGCGTAAAGTTGGTTAGTGTACAAAAAGTTGAAAACCCTAATTATCTTTTCTTAAACCTTCAAATTTCTTCAGCTACAAAGCCGGGAACGTTCCCAATATTGTTTAGCAAAAGTGGTGAAAGGGTGATGAAATATAATTACGAACTTAAATCTAGAACAAATCGTACTGAGGGAGTAACCAATAAAGATTTGATCTATTTAATTATGCCAGACCGCTTTGCTAATGGCGATGTGAGCAACGATAGGGTGGAAGGCATGAAAGATATGAGTCTTAATAGGGATTCAATGTACCATCGTCACGGGGGCGACATCCAAGGTATCATCAATAAATTACCTTATTTGCAGGATTTAGGCGTAACAACCTTATGGTTAAACCCAGTGTTAGAAAATAATGAATATAAAACCTCCTATCATGGCTATGCCAATACCGAAAACTATCAAATAGATCGCCGGTATGGAACCAATTTACTTTATAAAAAGCTGGTGGACGAATGTCATAAAAGAGGAATGAAAATGATCAAAGATCTGGTGCACAATCATATGGGCGACCAACACTTTCTTTTTTTGGATCCGCCGGCCAACAACTGGTTTCATCAATGGCCAAAATATACGGGAACAACCTATAAAGATCAAGCGATATTTGATCCTTATGCCTCAAAGGCAGATCAAAAACTGATGACTGATGGTTGGTTTGATAAACACATGCCGGATGTTGACCAAGATAATCCCTTGGTTAGAAATTATATTACCCAAAGCCATATTTGGTGGATAGAATTTGCAGGGTTGGATGGCTTTAGGTTAGATACTTATGCCTATAATGACCTTAACTATATGGCAGAATGGGCAAAGGCAGTAACAAGAGAGTTTCCTAAATTTACATTTTTTGGGGAAACCTGGGTACATGGAACAGCCAATCAGGTTTTTTTTACGGAAGGAAGGACAGCCAATCAGCCAATTAATACCCACCTGCAGGGTGTCACAGATTTTCAAACGTATTTTGCAATTAACGAAACGCTAAACGGCAAGTTTGGGTGGACAGACGGAGTAAACAAGTTGTACACAGTTTTGGCAAGTGACTATCAATACAAGGACCCAACCCGTAATGTGCTTTTTTTGGATAACCATGATACGGACCGATTTTTATCTAAAGTTGGTGAAGATTATGAAAAATTTAAGTCAGGAGTAATCTTATTGCTTTCTCTTCGGGGTATCCCACAGTTGTATTACGGAACGGAGGTTTTGATGAAGAACTTCGCAAATCCCGATGGTAAAGTTCGTGAAGATTTTGCTGGTGGCTGGCCAAATGATCAAACTGACAAATTTGTTGCAGAAGGGAGAAATAAAAAGGAAACTGAAGCATTCAACTTTGTTAAAAAGTTAGCTAATTACCGAAAGCATAATCCAGTACTACAAAATGGTAAACTGATGCAGTACGTACCCGAAAATGGAATGTATGTTTACTTTAGATACAATGATCAAAAAACAGTGATGGTAATGATGAACACAAATGATACCGCTGAAAAACTCGATACCAAGCGGTTTGAAGAAAGAATTGGTAAGTTAAAAACTGGTGTAAATATTGTGACTGATGAAAGAGTGGCTCTTGATGTTATAGAAATTCCGGCGAAAGGGACTTTTATACTTGAACTTCAATAATATGAGTAAAATTAAAGCATGCATTTTTGATCTTGATGGTGTTATTGTAGATACTGCGGTGTACCACTACAAGGCATGGCGCAGATTAGCTAATAAATTGGGATTTGATTTCACTGAAGAACAAAATGAGGAGCTAAAAGGTGTTAGTAGGGTAGAATCGCTTAAAATAATCTTAAGCTGGGGTGGAGTATATAAAACTGAACTGGAAATGGAAGAGCTGGCTGCTTTAAAAAATAAGTGGTACGTAGCGATGATTAAGGAAATGACACCAAGTGAAATACTCCCAGGAGCAAAGGAGTTTTTAGCGACAGTAAAGGAGCATAATTATTTAATAGCTTTAGGTTCGGCAAGTAAAAACTCTGAAATGATTTTAAATCAGATTAGGCTAACTAGCTATTTTGATGTATTAATAGACGGCAATAAGGTTACGAAATCCAAGCCGGATCCAGAGGTGTTTTTAGCGGGGGCGAAAGCATTGGCAGTAGAGCCGCATGAATGTGTCGTTTTTGAGGATGCAATTGCAGGGGTGGAAGCGGCAAAGGCAGGTAAAATGAAAGCTGTTGGAATAGGAAAAGAAGAAGTACTTAAAGAGGCTGACCTAGTAGTTAGCGGACTGGCTGAAATGACAATTGAAAAATTGCAAACTTTATCATAGACATGAAGAATTATATCAAACATAGTGAGTGGAATATTATTGAGGAGGGTTTTGATCCAAGTCTAAATAAGATTTCAGAAAGTATATTTAGTATTGGAAATGGCCGCATGGGTCAGCGCGCTAATTTTGAAGAGCACTACGGTGGCGAAACCTTGCAGGGTAATTATGTGGCAGGTGTATACTACCCGGATAAAACCCGCGTAGGCTGGTGGAAAAATGGCTATCCGGAATACTTTGCTAAGGTGTTGAATGCTGTGAACTGGATCAGTATAAATATTAAGGTGAATGGAGAAATTTTGGATCTGCATACAGCTAAAGTACTTGATTTCAAAAGGGTACTGGATATGCAGGGAGGTACATTAACCAGAACCTTTAGTGTTGAACTACAAAATGGGAACGTTCTCGATGTTGAGGCGGTTCGCTTTTGTAGCATTGTTGATGATGAAGCAGGAGCAATAAAATATACCTTAACACCTCGTAATTTCGACGGAGAGATTGAAGTTGAGTCAATACTTGACGGAGATGTTAGCAATCAAGACTCAAACTACGACGAACAATTTTGGAATGTCGTTGATTCTGCAGTAGGCGAGTTTGCATGGCTAACCATGGAGACTAAAAAAACTACTTTCTGGGTAACTTCCGGAATGCATACGCACATTTCGCAAGACGGTCATGCCTTAAATCAAAAACCAACCTATGGTTCGAAGGAAAAATGTGTGTCGCAGCGATTTATAGTGAAGACAAAAAAGAATCAAGCGACCAGTATTTACAAGTTTGCCGTAAACCTATCATCAGAGAACTATAGAAGAGAAGAACTTGCCGAAGCGGCACTTGGAACACTTAAGCGAATTGTTGCAAAGGGTTTTGATAAAATGTTGCTGGAACAGGCAGAGGCATGGAAGAAGAAGTGGGAACATGGTGATGTCATTATTGAAGGCGATATTGCAGCACAGCAGGCAATTAGATTTAATATTTTCCAAATGCATCAAACTTATACGGGAGAAGATGCAAGACTAAACATTGGACCAAAGGGCTTTACAGGTGAAAAGTATGGCGGTTCAACCTACTGGGATACGGAAGCTTATTGTTTGCCGTTTTATTTGGCAACAGCCGACCAAAAAGTAGCAGAAAACTTGCTGATTTACCGTTATAAGCACTTGGAAAAAGCGATTGAAAATGCCGCCAAGCTAGGCTTTACCAATGGAGCAGCTTTGTATCCAATGGTTACCATCAACGGCGAAGAATGCCATAATGAATGGGAAATTACCTTTGAAGAAATTCATCGTAATGGGGCTATTGCCTTTGCTATTTTTAATTACATCCGTTATACGGGCGAAAACAGTTATTTAGTACAGTACGGACTAGAAGTACTCATTGGCATTGCTCGTTTTTGGGCACAGCGGGTAAACTGGAGCATTGAAAAGAAAAAGTTTGTAATGCTCGGCGTTACTGGTCCAAATGAGTATGAAAACAACATAAATAACAACTGGTATACCAGTACGATTGCTACCTGGTGCCTAAAATATACCATTGAAGCTATGGAAGAGGCTGAGGAGCAGGACCCGGAGAGGTTTGCCCAGATTTTAACGAAGACAAAGTTTAAAGCTGAGGAAGAAGTCGCTAATTGGCAGGCAATCATTGATCAAATGTATTATCCTGAAGATAAAAACCTGGGGATTTTCTTGCAACAAGATGGTTATTTAGATAAAGAGCAAATTTTAGTAAAAGATTTGCCCGATAGTGATCGCCCGCTCAATCAGAAATGGAGTTGGGATCGAATTCTGAGATCTTGCTTTATTAAACAGGCCGATGTTTTACAGGGAATTTATTTCTTCGAAGAAGATTACGACATCGAAACAATCCGCAGAAACTATGATTTTTATGAAGCAAGAACGGTACACGAAAGCTCATTGTCGCCCTGTGTGCACGCGATTATTGCTGCCAAATTAGGCGATTTAGATCGTGCTTACGAATTTTATCTGCGTACTTCACGCTTAGATTTAGACGATTATAATAACGATACAGAGGATGGTTTGCATATCACTTCCATGGCTGGCACTTGGTTAAGTGTGGTGGAAGGCTTCGGTGGAATGCGAATAAAACATAATCAATTACATCTTTATCCAGTGTTACCCAAAAACTGGAAATCGTACACTTTTAAAATAGGATTTAGAGGGACGACGATTACAGTGAACGTAGATCATGAAAAAGTTAGTTTGGCAAGCAATAGCGCTCATAATTTAACACTAAATATTTTTGGAGAAAATGTAGAGTTATCTGGAAAGAAAACTATTGAAGTGTTCCTTAAATCTTTTACGCATTGAAAACGTTTAGTAGCATATTAATACTTGTTATGGTAACAAGTTTATTGGCTTGTATGAGTGAAAATAAAATACAAATGCTTGATCCCAATCAAAGACTAAATGAAAAAACCGAAGATAAAAAGATCATTATCTACCAAGCATTGGTACGTTATTTTGGAAATAAAAATACAACAAATACTTACTATGGTTCCATTAACGAAAATGGAAGCGGTAAGTTTAATGATATTGATGAAAAGGCTTTAACTGCTTTAAAGAATTTTGGCGTAGATTATATCTGGTACACTGGCGTAATTGAGCATGCTACCATGACAGACTATAGTGAGTTTGGAATTAAATTAGACGACCCAGACGTAGTGAAAGGTAAGGCAGGATCTCCCTATGCGATTAAAGATTATTACGACGTAGATCCGGATCTTGCAGTTGAGGTAAATAACCGAATGGCAGAGTATGAAGCGCTTCTTAACCGGACGCATGCAGCGGGAATAAAAGTCTTGATGGACTTTATACCAAATCACGTAGCGAGAACCTACCATTCGGATGTAAAACCTGATGGAGTAGAAAATTTTGGAGCGAATGATGATCCTCGCAAAAGCTTTGATCCTAACAATGACTTCTATTATATTCCGAATGAAAAGTTTGTAGTACCTACAGGCTATATCCCTGGAGGGGAGCACTATCAGCATCCACTGAAGGACGGCAAATTTAATGAGTATCCAGCTAAAGCTACTGGAAATAATGTATTTAAATCGGATCCAAGTCTGGATGACTGGTTTGAAACTATTAAATTAAATTATGGTGTAGATATACAGAAAAACAATACCAAACATTTTTTACCCCAGCCCCCGGTTTGGAAAAAGATGCGTGATATTTTAGGTTTTTGGGCTTCGAAAGGAATAGATGGGTTTAGATGTGATGTAGCCGAGATGGTTCCTGTTGAATTTTGGAATTGGGTTATTACGGATTTGAAAAAGCAATATCCTAACCTCATTTTTATTGGCGAAGCTTATGATAGAAATGAATATAAAAACTTTCTCGTAAATGGGAAGTTTGATTTTTTGTATGATAAGGTTGGCTTATATGATGGACTGAAAAGGCTTATAATGGCAGATAAGAAAGCTACTGTAAAGGATATTAGCTTTGTTTGGCGAAAGGAAAGTAATGGCTTTTCGCAACACATGCTTAGATTTTTAGAAAACCATGACGAAACGCGTATCGCTTCCAAAGCATTTGCGGGTAATCCCTTGTATGCGGTGCCAGGTATGGTTATAACGGCGACGCTAGCGTCAGGACCGGTAATGATTTACAATGGACAGGAAGTAGGGGAGGCGGGGCTTGGCATAGAAGGTTTTGGAGGAGACGATGGTCGGTCGACAATTTTTGATTATTGGGGAATGCCAAAGCATCAGTTGTGGATGAATAATGGTGCTTTTGATGGAGGTAAATTAGATGAGGATGATCAAAAACTACGGAATTTTTATGCAAAGCTTATTGCAATAGCTAAAAAACATGAGGCTATTAGCAGAGGCGATTTTTATGAACTACTTGCAGCAAACCAATCATCTCAGGGCTTCAATGATAAAGTATATGCCTATCTTAGGTATACACCAACAAAGCAAGTGCTTATTTTAACAAATTTTAATAGGAAAGCAGTTAAGCTAAAGGTAAGGTTGCCAGATGATGTTTTAACCGCATTTAACATTAACAACAAAGCAATTACTTTCAAGGACCTGCTAACGGGAACAATATTAAAAACGGAAAATATAAATAATGGCTTGGCAATTAATATGCCAGCAACCAGTGCGGTAATATTAGAGTTTTAACCACCAACGAAACAACCATCTTATGACCAACTTTCAACGTAAACCAAAACTCTCCTTTTGGAGTATTTTTAATATGAGCTTCGGCTTTCTAGGTATCCAGTTTGGCTTTGCCTTGCAAGGTGGATTTATGTCGCGGATTTTTCAAACCTTAGGCGCGAGTCAGGATAGTATTCCAGCCCTATGGATTGCCGCTCCATTAACTGGACTATTGGTGCAACCCATTATCGGATATCTTAGCGATCGCACTTGGAATGTAAGATGGGGGCGTAGAAAACCTTTCTTTTTAATTGGTGCTGTTTTAAGTACTATAACCTTGTTCTTTTTACCTAACTCACCGGTGCTGTGGGTTGCAGCGGGGTGTTTATGGGTTTTAGATGCATCCATTAACATCACTATGGAGCCTTTTAGAGCTTTAGTAGCCGACAAATTGCCCGATTCGCAACGCTCTTATGGCTTTGTGATGCAAACCTTGATTATTGGTATTGGCACTTGGGTGGCAAGTAATTTACCCTGGTTAATTAACCAACTGGGAGTTTCAAACGAAGCGCTACCAGGGGTGGTACCTTTGTCTGTAAAGATTGCATTTGGTATTGGGGGAGTGGTGTTCCTGTTGTCTGTGCTCTATACCATATTTACAACTTCAGAGTACCCACCTGATGATTTGGAAGAGTTTAAAAAGGAGAATGAAGAAAGCAAAGGGCTGGTAAAAGGCATGAAGGAAATTGGAAACAGCATAGGTAGGATGCCTAAAACCATGAAGCTTTTGGGGGTTATCCAGTTTTTTAGTTGGTTTGCATTTTTTGCCATGTGGAGCCTCGCTACACCCGCATTAACAACTCATGTGTTTAATGCGCCTGCTCCGGTAGAAACAGCGTTCGATTTAACCAATGAAATCTCTAAAGCATCTTTTATGCAAGCTAATAAGGCCTATAATGATGCTGCAGACTTAGTAGGCTCCTATATGGGGATGTATGGTTTATCATCCATGGCATTCGCGTTATTGCTTACATTTTATGCGGCAAAGAAACGGATCAATAGAAAGTATATTCATATGGCTAGTTTAATTGCTGGGGGGCTAGGGTTTATTTCGATGTACTTTATAGAGAATCCACAAAACCTTATCTGTTCCTTTATATTGATAGGTATTTCATGGGGGAGCATTCTTTCAATGCCCTACGCCATGTTGTCGAGTGCGATAAATCCAAAAAAAATGGGGATTTATATGGGGATTTTTAATATGTTTATTGTAATTCCTCAAATTATCGCTGCAACTGGTGGTTTAAATTATTTATACCAAGCAATTTTCGGCGAAGCGGTAATTAATGCAATGCTATTAGCGGGTACTTCATTAATAATTGGAGGATTGGCAAACTTCTTGATTACAGATCAAAAGGTAATCTCGCATCAGGCAGAGGATACGGAAGTATTAAGTTAATTGTTTAAATTTTTATGGCAGACGAGATAAATAAAGACCACATCGAAGAAATTAAATCAGAACATATTGAAGAAGAAATCATTCAGCACTTAAATAATCCTGTTACTAATTTAAAACCAATAGTTAAGGAATATTTAACTGATGTTAAGAAAGTTAAAAAAGAGGGTAATAAATTTTATTTCTCAGATGGCAATGCCAAAGTAGAAGTGCGGGTAGTAAGTGATGAGATCATTAGAGTTAGACTCGCACCGCATGGTGTTTTTTTAGATGATTTCTCCTATGCTGTTCCTCAAGTTGATCAAAAAGTAACAACATTTAGCTTAAAGGAAAATGATGATGATTATACCATTTCTACTAATACCGTCACCTGTAAAGTTAACAAGGCGGATTTCTTAATTTCTTTCTCGGATAATTTAACGGGATTGGAAATGAGCAAAGATGCCTCGGCTATGCATTGGGAAGAAAATGTGGAGTTTGGAGGCTATTACGTTTATGCGACCAAAGAATGTCTTCCTGAAGAAAACTTCTTTGGCTTAGGCGATAAATCGGGCAATATGAATTTGCGCGGACGGAAATTTCAAAACTGGAATACCGATGCTTATTCTTTTGGCTGGGATCAAGATCCGTTGTACCGAACTATTCCGTTTTATATAGGCGTTCATGAAGCGGCCGCCTACGGTATCTTCTTCGATAATACTTTTCGTTCTTATTTCGATTTCGGAAAGGAGAATTACGAAAAAACAAGTTTCTGGGCTGATGGTGGAGAGCTACAATATTACTATATCCACGGGCCTCATATGATGGACGTAGTTAAACGTTATCAAACTTTAACAGGCACACATCAACTACCACCAAAATGGGCATTAGGTTTTCATCAATGTAGATGGAGCTATTATCCGGAAAAGAAGGTTAGGGAAATTGCTGAAGGCTTTAGGCAACGTCAAATTCCATGCGATGCCATTTATTTGGATATCGATTATATGGATGGGTATAGGTGTTTTACTTGGAACAAAAAATATTTTCCTGATCCCAAAAAGATGATCAAGGATTTAGCCAATATTGGCATGAAAACCGTTGTGATGATCGATCCTGGAATTAAAGTCGACGATAACTATTGGGTTTTTAAAGAAGGTAAAGAAAACAATTATTTTTGTCGCCGGAGCGATGATTACTTTATGGAAGGGCATGTATGGCCGGGCCGTTGTCAATTTCCAGATTTTACCAATCCAACCGTAAGAGAATGGTGGGGTGGTTTGTATAAAGAATTGATTGATTTGGGCGTTGCTGGATTTTGGAATGACATGAATGAGCCCGCCGTATTTGGAGCTGGAACATTCCCAAATGATGTACGCCATAATTACGATGGCTATCGTGGTTCACATCGCAAAGCGCATAACATTTATGGAATGCAAATGGTGCGATCAACCTATGACGGTTTGAAAAAACTGATGCGTAATAAACGTCCGTTTACCATTACTAGAGCAGGCTATTCGGGTGTGCAACGTTATGCATGCGTTTGGACGGGCGACAATGTGGCTACATGGGAACATTTAAAATTAGGTAATATTCAATGTCAGCGCATGTCGATTTCTGGTGTTCCCTTTGTTGGTACCGATATAGGTGGTTTTAGTGGCGAGCCAGATGGCGAATTATTTACCCGTTGGATCCAATTAGGTACTTTCTCACCTTTTATGCGCGCACATTCTGCCGGAGATACCTCGGAACGTGAACCATGGAGCTTTGGAGAACCTTTTACAAGTATTAACCGTAAGTTTATTGAACTGCGATATCAATTAATGCCTTATATCTATTCGGTATTTTGGGAGCATCACCGCTATGGTTTCCCAATTTTAAGACCATTGGCAATGCTTGAACAAGAGTATGTGAGCAATCACTACCGTCAGGATGAGTTTACATTTGGAGATAAAATTCTGGTATGCCCGGTTTTGGAGCAAGGTGCAACCTCACGACTGGTGTACCTGCCTAAAGGTCAGTGGTATAATTTCTGGACACATGAATTGTTGAATGGTGAAAATGAATACGATGTTCAGGCACCTTTAGAAGATATGCCATTGTTTGTGAGAGCAGGCTCTGTTGTTCCGGAATACCCAGTTATGCAATATGTTGGCGAAAAACCGATTGACGAGGTATGGTTAAATATTTACTATGCTGGGTATGAAGTAAATTCGTTCATGTTCGAAGATCACGGCGATACATTTGCTTACGAACAGGATATTTACTTAGAGAAAAAATTTAGTGTTAAAGGTGATGGCAAAAACTTGGTCATCCAACAAGTTATCGAAGGACTTTATACACCCAACTATGAGTTATATGATTACAACGTAATTGGTCTGCCTTTTGAAGTAAGCAAAATCTTTGTCGATGATAAAGAGATAACCGAATTTAATATTGATGATCGAAAAAGACTTAGGTTTAAGTCGAATAAGAATTTTATGCATATTAAGGTCATTGGCGCTTAGTGTTTTAGGCCGTCATGAGAAGTCCCGTCATTGCGAGGCACGAAAATCATAAAATCACTGGGTTAATTGAACTGAAACTATCAACTAAAAAACTATGCTTCCAGAACGCCAACCGCCAACCGCTAAGCGCTTAACACAAACCGTTTGGGAGCATAGTTTATTGACTGATTTTGACATAGGCTTGTTCTTATCAGGAAAACATTTTCGTCTCTACGAAAAAATGGGTGCTCATCTTTGCGAGCTTGATAAAATTAAAGGCACGTATTTCGCAGTATGGGCTCCCAACGCGCAAGAAGTTACCGTGATTGGAAATTTTAACAATTGGAGCCGCCATACACATTATCTGAATAAAAGACGGGATGCCTCCGGGATTTGGGAAGGCTTTATCCCGAATGTTGGCAAAGGCGAAGTTTATAAATATTATATCAAAGGGTTTGATGGAAGTGATATCGAAAAGGGAGACCCTTATGCTTTACGTTGGGAGCATCCACCCCAAAAGGCTTCTATAGTTTGGGATACAGCTTATCGTTGGAAAGACAAAGCCTGGTTAAGTAAACGTCCCAAATTAAATGCACTCAATCAGCCAATTTCTGTCTATGAAGTGCATTTGGGGTCATGGCAACGTGACCCGGCAAATCCAGAACGTGTATTAAGTTATGGCGAAATTGCGAAAACCTTAGTTCCATATCTATTGGAGATGGGCTTTACACATGTTGAACTGATGCCGATTATGGAATATCCCTATTATCCTTCATGGGGATATCAGATTACAGGATATTTTGCAGCCAGTTCCAGGCATGGACATCCACAGGATTTAATGTACCTAATAGAAGAATTGCATAAAAATAATATCGCAGTAATTTTAGATTGGGTACCGTCGCATTTTCCAGGCGATGCAAATGGCCTATTCTACTTTGATGGCACGCATTTATTTGAGCACGCCGATATGCGCAAAGGTTTTCACCCCGATTGGAAATCTTATATTTTTAACTATGATAGAAATGAGGTTCGTTCATTTTTAATTAGCAATGCATTATTTTGGATCGATCAGTTTCATGCCGATGGCTTAAGGGTCGATGCCGTTGCCTCCATGCTTTATTTCGATTTTTCTAGAACTCCAGAGGAAGCAGGAACCAATGAATTTGGGGGCAGCGAAAATTTAGGCGCAATTACTTTTCTTAAAGATTTAAATGAAGCTATTTACGGGAATTATAATGGTGTTCAGACCATCGCAGAAGAGAGCAGTACATTTGATGGAGTAACACGGCCTGTGTATGCTGGGGGACTAGGTTTTGGCATGAAATGGATGATGGGATGGATGAATGATACGCTGAAATATTTCAAGAATGATCCGATTAATCGAAAAGCTACGCATCACCAATTAACATTTAGTATAACGTATGCTTTTACCGAGAATTTTATGCTTCCCTTTTCGCATGATGAAGTGGTGCACGGTAAATCATCCATGATCTATAAAATGCCTGGCGATGAATGGCAAAAGTTCGCTAATTTAAGAACGCTGTATGCTTATATGTTTACCCATCCAGGTACCAAACTCTTATTTATGGGCAATGAGTTTGCACAAACTACCGAATGGAACTTTACCCAGTCGCTAAACTGGGACTTGCTCCAATATCCGCCACATGCGGGAATGCAACAATTGGTGAAAGCACTTAATAATCTCTACCGAAAGGAACCTGCTTTATATCATTATAATTTCTCTTATGAGGGTTTTGACTGGATTAATGCAGATGATGCCGATCATTCGGTTTACAGTTATGTTCGTCGTTCTAATAAAGCAAAAGACACTTTGTTGGTTTTAATAAACGTCACACCTGTTTTTAGGACGGATTATCGTGTTGGTGCACCGGGTAAAGGCAAATGGAAGGAAATATTTAATACAGATTCAATGGAGTTCTTTGGCAGTGGAAAATTAAATGAAGAAGCGGTTAGTGCAGAAAACATTGAATGGGATGGACAGCAGCAATCTATTTTAATTAATGTGCCGCCATTGGGGGTAGCTATTTTTAAAAAGGCTTAACTGAATCATTTTTTATGAAAAGAACTTTTTATCCCATTTATTTTAAGGCAAAGAAGTAGATGGTTTTAAATAGATCTTTGTTAACCATGCTAATATTGCCAAAATCAATATCCCCCCAGTGATTCCAATTATCAGCTTCCAGTCGGTGGCTTTAGATAATGGTATCACCTGATCATTGCCCATTAAGATCAAGTTATCCCAATAATAGGGCAGGTAAAGCGAGCTGTTGTTTTGAGGGTTATTTAACCAATCTATTTTAGCTTGATGCAAAGCTTCTCCACTACTTTTTCCGTTTACCAAATGCAGATAAAAACTACTGATGATTTTCGCTGCGGTTACATCATTTACATTCCACAAACCGGCGATGGTAGCGGGGGTTCCAATTGCATTAAAACCTCTTGATAGACTGATGATTCCTTCGCCGTTTGCAAGTAATCCATCTGCAGTTCGGCAGGCACTTAAAACCACTAGTGAGGGCGAATATTTTTTTGCCGAGAGCTCAAATAGAAATAATTTTTCTTGGTCGAGATCTAAGGTAGGTTCTTGATTGTTGCCCGATAAATACGCATGGGTACTAATATGTAATACTCTACTCTGTTCGAAAGCACGATTAAGTGCGGATGTGGTCACTTCCTCATTGAATAGGAAGTCCCCTTCGATAGTTTTCTCAATCGCATGAGCTTCATCTTCTACTGCTTTTAGGGGTTGATTGCTGTTTTTTTGGTGTGTTACAAAAAGCCCGCTAAAATTTGCACCAGTAGATTCCATTTTATTGGCAACCAAAGTTTTTAGAGAGAAAGCATAAGTAATGTGATTATTCTTAATTAAAAATGGCCAATTTGAAATGCTAGGTCTATAACGTTGATCAGTGATTAAACCATCAAAAGAGATATAACCCAGCACATCATCGGGGACAATCATTACCGCTTCGTTTTTTGGAAGCTCAATGCCACCTAGAATAGATTGGTAAATTTTATTCGATGCTGCGTAAAATGCCTTGGGCGCATTGATCATTGCATTAGGTCCGAGCTGAAAATAGGTGTTTGTGTAAGCTTTAATAGCTAGCTTAATGGATTTCGCATTATTTAATTTAATGACATTGTTAACCTTTCTTTTTTCGATATCAATGAGATAGATGGCTTTACTACCAAAGAAATAAACGATTGTTTTTTGGTTCGGCATGGCCGCTAAAACTTTATCAATCGGCAAACTATTATAGTCAGCATTAAATTGCTGATATTTTTGCTTGATCTTTTTGTCTACTAAAGCGAGATCATATTTTAAGGCCGCTGTTGCAATTGACACCTTATTTGTTCTGCCTTCAATTTCTTGTTTTTCATTGTAGACGATTGCTCTTTCTAAAGCTTGTTTCCGAATAAAAAGAGAGTCTTTTTTATTTACCGAACCTAAATTCTGATTACGATTAATTTGGTCTAAGAGTGTTCTAGCTTTAGTTTGCTCAGCCAAAGTTAAGATTTCATTTAGAAGCGATGGATCTTTAATTTTTTGGTATAAATTGAAACAGATTTCAATGCCTTTTTCTGCAATGGTCTTTAGATTCCCCTGTAAACGCTCTTTGGTTCTATCATCGCCAAATTCATTTCTAATTTTATCCGCCGATAGCAAGGCCCGTTTAATGTTTTGATAGGCTTCATTGGGGTTTTTTAATTGCAGATAAGCTTCTGCACGTTCTCTAAAAGCATCAATGAGCATATTATCACCATATATTTTGTGATTATTAACTTTAGCATTACGGTCGGTTATTTTTAAAGTAAAAAGTGTTTGATTAAAGTAATCGATTGCAGCCAATGGGTCTTTCTCGAGTAATTTGATTGTACCTAAATGAGTTAAGATATTTGCCTTTTCTCTTAATCTAGTGCCATTATAGTATTTATCGAGTATTCCTAATGCCTTATGGAGATAGTTTTCGGCCCTTTTCAGTTTATTTAGCGCCTTATTAATTTTTCCGGCAGTAGTATAGGATCCCATTAACCAATAGGCGGTAGTTACGGTTACTTTTTTTTGTTTTTGGATGTTATTTTCAATCAATTTTTCTGCCTGCAGATATGCTTGTTGATCAACTAACACTTCCGCTAATATATTAGTTAAAATAATGTTTAACTGACTGTTGGTGCCCACCAATTTCAAGCCGGCATTGATATGCTTTTCAGCAGCTGCAAGGTTGCCCATCGATTGATAAGAAATAGCGATATTGCTATACACAGCAGCAATATTTTCAGGCTTGTCTTTAATTTTTATCAAAAACTTAACGGATAGTAACTGCATGTATAGAGCTCTTTCATAGTCGCCTATTCTAGTGTAGTTATTACTCAAGGGTTTCAAAGTATATTCTACAATTTCGTAACCAGAAATTTTATTTTTTAGATAGTAGGCGTAGGCATCCTCATAACTTTTAATAGCGCCCAATATATTGCCATCCAGCAGTTGATAATATCCCTGGTTGTTCAGTAGATCTAAAAAAATATAATGCTCCTCATAGGTTTTTGGCTTACGCCAAAACAGTTGCTGACTCTCCATTAAATAAGCAAATCGTTGTTCGGGATTTATGGAAACATAATCTAGTCGCTCAATAATCCACGAACCTAAGTCGTCTTTTGCTTTTAAAGAGTCCAGTTTTTTTTGAATGGCATCGTTTTGCGCAAATAAAAAAGAATTTGAGGTTATAAGTAAAGTTAAAAATGTAAACCGTAGTAAAACTGAACGCATAAAGGGAATTGCATTTCAGCTAATTTAAAGAAATTGATTGTTTTTCCTAGAGTCCGACTTACGAAATCCCATCATTTACGAGATCCCGTCATTGCGAAATCCCGTCATTGCGAGGCACGAAGCAATCTCTCCATTAGATTGCTTCATGCCTCGCAATGACGCTTCGTGCCTAATTGTTGTTTAAAACTTCCAGGTTACATAAGTCGCCATCCTGTTATTATTGGTTTTAGGATCAAATAAATACCGGAAACCAATGGAAGGGCCAACTCGCACCAAACCTAATTGTACATCGGCGAAGAAGGAGACGTTCGCATCTGTAAAATTCTTTTTAAGTTCGTTTGCTATCACCTTCAAATCTGAATTAGCGGTTGTGCCATTTGCATTTTGGGTACTTAAAGTGTAATCCAGTATATCAGTGGTTTTGTTATAAATATCCAATGAAACCAGCGCACCAGCACCCACACCTACAAATTTGTTAACATTATATCTTAGCTGGGCAGGCACTATGTTCAAAGTACTTACCTTTTTATATTTTGTATAATCTTTACTTAATATCCGATAAGGTATTCTGTTTACTACAGTATCTTTACCCAAGCCTTCTGAGCTAATTAAATCCGCCCCTTCTTTAAAAGAATTTAGATAGGCCTCTACTTGCCAATAATACCTATGAGGTGCATAAGGTGCCAAACTAGCACCGATTACTATATTCTTATTGTTCATATAATTCTTTTTGTAGGTTTCAAAAGGAAAGCCATAACCTACAATTAAACCCGGCGAAAGGCCCATTTTAAATCGGCCCACAGCTCTGTTAGTGTAAATTGGCTCATTCTTGTCGAATACGATCGCTGCACCACTTTTGATAGGGAGCTTTTTTGGTTTTTCCTTGAATTTGATTTTATACTCTACAAACCCCATGGTCGAATCAGCATCATTAACCCCTTTTTGCTGTAACCCGGGTAAATAGATATTGCTAAATACAAAGTGTACACTATCGGTTCCTTTGATCATTTTAATGCAGCTTTGGTTAGTATAGGCAGAGTCGCAATTAATCACTTCGGGTTTGGTATTGGTAATTTTAATAGTTTGTTGGTCAAAAACCTCAGAAATATTAACCGCAACATCAACCTTTTTCGCAGGTCCTTTGCCTGTATTCTGAAATCTTATTTTATAGGTTAATTCTCTATTCTTTCCCGTAAGACGATAGTTCATTCTACTTTTTCTCAGTACCATTTTATTGGGGTCATGGGACGCCACAATCTGCAATTCCATGTTAAAGAATTCTTTTTCTACAAGGGGGTTATCTGGAATAAAAACCGCAGTAAGCCTCACTACAGCATTGGTGTCCTTAATCATTTCTGGCGTAGTTTTGAAATGCATAAACAAAAAGCGCTCTTCATGCTGCTTTAAATTTTCGAACCGCCAGGTTTCACTACTTTTAAAATCTTTGGCTTTCTCACTTAAAAGCGTTTGTTCATCTGCTTTAAGCTGTATTTCGTTTATCGATGCATAATAAACCGGCGGATTATTCTTTTTAATCGGCAAATAAGCAGTAGTTAACAAAGATTTTAAATCTGCTTTTTTCTCACCATGATAAGCTCTGGTTTCGGCTAATACGAAATTGTTATTCGCAAACTCCTTATCATTAAATAAAATGGCAACTGTTCCATTTAAACTTTGCTGACCGTTTTCTGCCTTATTTCGGTAGCCGAAAACCAGCATCATATCATCTCCCGGCTTGGGCATGCAGTTACTTTTCAATTCTATATTACCGCCCATTTTAAATAAAGTTGGTTCCTTCGAGGTTGATGCGATCATTGGTCTGGTTGAGGCAGGCTTAATTGGTCTGGGCCTGGTAGGTGGTCTCTTTCCATCATCATAATTGTTGGTGGCATAAAGCCTTGCTAAAATCGGATCATTGCCCTTGTAAACATGCATTGGCTCCGGCTCAAAACTAAAACCTCCATCTCCAAACTCCCAAAAATAAGTGTAGAATGGGGCAGGGGCACCAGCAATTGCCCTCAATGGCCTCAGTTCTGAACTGAACTTGGTAACTCCATTTGTTGTCGTATAATGGATAATGGCCGGTACAGTATCAGTTGGTAAAACCTGTGCATATATTGAACCTGTTCCTAGTAATAGTAAAATAATAAGTACCGTTTTCCTCATGATTAAATTTAGCTAAATTTATCTGCAATAGAAAAAGATGAGACCAATTAGGCCTCATCTGGTCGAGTTACGAAGTTAGAAAGGCTAAGCGCAAGGCAAACTTCGTAAGTCTAATAGTTGTTTAAGCTATTGATTGCTGCCTGTACCTGTGCTTCAGTGGTTTCAGCTAAGGTTAAAGTAACGTGTTGACTGGCAGTAATCGTAGTTTCAAGCTCTGCATAATAATATTTACCGTCTTTAATAGCGAAGGATAAATATTTGCCTTCTGCACCAATTGGCATCATGTTATCATAACTTTTCACTGTGTTAGGGCCATCTAAAGTATAGATCTGCGCTGCAACATTACTTCCTTTAGCGCAAAAGAATACAAATGTTTCGCCGCTAAATGCTCTGAAAGAGGCCAAAGCTCCAGGATTGTTTACCAAGGTAATTCGAGTGGTGGTTTTTGGATTGGTATAGCTATAAAATACATCGCAATTGATCCAACCTAAGTTACCCATGTCGAATGTAAATAAACCAGCCGCTGCATCCACTTCGCCTTTAATTTGTACCCCTCCACCTGCTGCATTGGGCACAGGTGCCTGCCATGCCATCTGATTATCAGCACCAATTTTTTCTACCCCTTCCCATATCTGTGTAAAACCTGTTCTCTTAGCAGGAATGGAGATTTTTATGGCAGCATTTAACGCTTGATCTGCTTTTATACCATTTACACTTGCATTCAAATAGATAAAACCATCTGATGCCAATGGCGCACCGCTGATGTGGTTGGTATTGGTGCCACTAAATAACACATCGCTTCGATTTAAAACTTCCATGGCATCGATGTTAATTTCGCCCGTTACCGCAACACCACCTAATTTAATGGCTCCGGCTGGGATGGTGATTTTTGTTCCGCCTTTTAATGTAAAGGTGTTTGAAGTGCTTCCATTGATTTTTACGCTTTGAATTCCCGGTCCATAAAGAGCGGCAAATTCTTTAGCCGATTTAGCATTGATAATGGTTGTTCCATCTTTTTTACATGCTGCAGAAAATAAGATTATTATTGCAACAATAGCATAGGTTAAATTTAACTTTTTCATGATTTTTATTTTTAAGTTTTGCTTACTCTTTTTAAGGGCTTTTCAGCGTGCGCCATTTCATAGGTTTCGATAGTATATCAGCAACACTTAAAATTTGTTACCCCTTATCCTTTAATTTTTTTAAATTAGCCTTAAATCTATCGCTAATGGCAAAACCCGTGCATGCTGATCAACGTTATTTAATTGCTTTAATTAATAATGACGCTGGACTTATTAATGAGATCTATCAAAAATGTGCAGGCAAGGTAAAATCCTTTGTTGTTTTTAATAATGGTACGACGAACGATGCGGAAGATATTTTTCAGGAAGCTTTAGTTGATATCTATAATCAGGCAAAATTTAAAGACCTTCAACTTACTTGTCCTTTTGAGCCCTTCTTATTATTGGTATGCAAGCGAAAATGGCTAAATGCTTTAAAGAAAAAATCTGTTTTACAGGTAACAAATAGTGAAGATGATTTATTACTAATTGGCGAGGATACATTTGAACAAGCCGAGCAGTTGGAAGAACAGGCGGCACAGGCCGATTTATTTTTAAGAGCCTTTGAGAAATTGGGGGGACGCTGCAAGGAAATCATTAAATGGAGCATGCAGGGCGATGCACAAGAAAAGGTAGCGGAAGCTTTGGGTGTAACCTATGGTTATTTAAGAAAGAAAAAATCAGAATGTATGGCAAGCCTAGTTAAATTAATTCATTTAAAAGATAGAAATAATGACTGAAGACAAAATCTTATGGGTTGCACGCTACGTTGAGGGAGATATGGATGATGCTGAAGTTGCTGATTTTGAATCACGTTTAGCCGATGATGCTGAGCTCCAACAAAATTTAAGCAATTATAAAGATATTCATCAAAGCTTGAAGATGAAGTTGAGTGATAATGAAGAGTTGGAACATACTTTAAAAGGCCTTAATAAGCAATACTTTGGTGAGGAAACCAAGGTTGTTTCTTTTAAACCTACAATTAAATGGTTGGGTGCCGTTGCGGCTGTGTTGGTAATTGGTTTGTTTATTTGGGCACCATGGAATAATAGTCTGTATAACACTTATAACGATCACAGCGATATGCTCGTAACCGAAAGAGGAGCGACGGAAGCAGGTGATTTAGTAAACGCTGCGGCTTTGTACAATGCAAAAAATTATGCCGCTGCTAAAGCTATGCTCCAAAAACTATATGCCAAGCAAAAAACCAACGCAATGATCGGTTACTATTATGGCCTTTCCCTATTAAAAACAAACGAAGTCGAACAATCTAGAGAAGTACTTACCCCAATTTACGATGGAGAATCGGTATTTAAATATGATGCGGCGTATGCCATTGCATTAGGTTATTTGAAAGAAAACAATAAAGCTGATTGTAAAGCTTGGTTAACGAAAATACCTGAGGGAACAACACGCTATCAGCAGGCACAAGATCTGTTGGGAGAGCTGTAAATAGAAAAGCTTACCCATCCAGGTAAGCATTTTCCAAACTAACTATTTATTAAATTTATTGCATGTGTTTTAAGAGGCTTTATTTAATTGAGCTTCTAACTCAGCATAAGGCATTTGATATTTCTTAGCCTTATCTATCGCCATTTGTAAGAATTTCTTATGGTCGGCTAAACTTCCAGCGGCCTTGCTAATGTTTGCCGCCGCTTTAATTATTTCCATTGTAGTATTTGGCGTAACGGCACCATTAGCCCATGCAGCAAATAATGCTAACCTTTCGGAGTTAAGCTGTTTTTTAACCAACATGTTATTGTACAGTGCCGTTAAGTGGAAGTTGTTGATAGTTGGATTTTTAACGCGAAACTTTAAATAGCCTGTTGTATCTTTCTTTAGGCCTAAAAAATATCGTTCGCCAATTGTTTGCAGACTAACTTTCCATTCTTTCGAGGTAAACAGCCTCGCTTTCTCAGTTAAGAAATTTTCAAATTCCGCCTCCGAGCTGGTTGCTTTTAAACTGCGATCTACTGCTTGTTGAAGAATGCGATCAATTACCGGTTGCAAAACCTCTACGCCATATACTGCGGCATAACCTGCATAATCTCTCAAAATTTCGCTACTTACCTGCTCGTTGGTTGTTCGGGCAATTAAAAATGGTAAGAGCGCATAGTTGGCCTTGAAATCTTTTACTGAAGCGCTATAAGTCGCTAAAGTTTCTTTAGTTAATCCTTTTCTGGTTTTAGCAAATTCGGTATAAATGGTCGGATAATGCCGGTCATTATACTGGGCAGCATAACCGCTTAAATAAGCTCCTTTTTTATATTTAGCTTTTGCATCATTTAAAAGTTGGATCAAATCTCCTGGGTCTTGGTACCCCGAGGTATTAACCAATAGTTTGCCATCTCCATTTAACACTAAAAAAGTTGGAAAACCATTTAAAATATGTTGAACTTTTAAGGTATCACCTAGTTTTTCTGTAAACACATTAACTTTTAAAGTAATAAAATCCCTTTCTAATGCTTTGCCCACTGCTGCATTTGGGAACACATCTTTGTCCATTTGCTCACAGGGAATACATCCTGTAAAGTAGCAATCGATAAAAACTAGTTTGTTTTCTTTTTTTGCCTTGGTAAGCGCTTGAGCTAACGAAGGCGAATTTTGAGCATAACTAACCGTTAAGCTAAAGACCAGTAAAACGAGTAAGGTTATTTTTTTGTTCATATTTAAGATTTGGTTAGGGTAGTGCTTTGTTTAATATTACCTTGTAAGTACTCTAGTTTAATTACCGACCCGGCAGGTAAGGCTGTTATACCATGCAATTTTTTAGCATCTTTTAACAACGTATCTTTAGAGACCCCATTAATAGCGGTTATTTGCATTCCCGCCTTAAGTGTTTCCGTTCCGCCAAAGTTGCTTACCTGACTGATTATTTTTAAGTTGCCAGTTAAGTCGAAACCGAATAAATAGCCACCCAGTACAAAATCATTAGGATTATTAAAACTCTTATTCGGGGCCAAGTGAATCTCTTTTTCTTGCAGGTTAATCGTAAAATTATACCTGCTGATTAACCTGATACCGATGGAACCATCAAACCCCGGATTCCAGGTTTCGCTTTGCCCGCCTCCTGCCATTAAAGTAATAGGGAAGTCGGTAACACTGGGCATATTGGCAAAAGTGAAAGAGCTAGCCTTACCGCTATAAGTGGGTGTGCTCATCCCCATGCTGGTAGTGGTGCCATGATAATCGGATTTAAAGCCACTTACTAAAAGCTTGTGCTTTTTTACAAATGGCCTAAAGCAAATTAAACTATAGGAAGCTCCTGTATCAAAAACGAATTCTCCAGCGTTGACTTGGTTTGGCGTTACCGCAACAGCACCAGGGATAATGAATAATCCATTTGGCGTGGTAATGGGAATGGAGTTCCCGGAAGTTTCATAGGTGTAGGTGCCAAAATCATAAAGGGACAGTTCCTTTTTGTCGAAATCTACTTTAGTGATGTATTGTTTGGTCATCGTGTTCCCAATTAGGCCATCAGTACCTTTGTGCAGGTCCTTAAATAAGGCTATGCTTTGGTTTTTAAGAACAAATGTGTCTAAGTGTACATCATTTTTCTCTGAAATGGAGATCTGCATCGATCCTCCCACCACTGAGGCATTTTGTTTCCTTGTTGTCTTCAAGCCTAAAGTATCTGCCAATGCCTCGCTAATTGCCATGCCATCGGCACCGGTATCAAATAAAAATTTAAGCGGACGGGGAGAATTATTCAACTTCAAAGTTAGTACAATGGCATTATCAATTACCTCAAATGGGATTTTAGCCCTTAGTTGCGAGGGTTTATAACGGTTCATTCCATACAGTTGATCAAATAAATCGACATATAATATTTTATTCTCTTTAGTGTAAATAGCACTTGTTATTGCCGGCTTTCCAGTAGGGTAGAAGGTAACTTCCATCTTTTTTTTGTCTAAAACCTGGGTTTCTTTTTTGAAGACAATCGAATCGCACGCATAGCGCTGTGATAGGGTTTGGAGCATTCCTATTGCCGATCTGTTAGTGTAAGCTCCGATAGAGAAGTTGGTGTCTAAACTTTCTTTAACTGGGTCGAGTTTCTTTTGCTGAAAAGCCACATTTAGCTTTGTTACCAATTGCTTGCTCTCTTGTTGTGCAGCAGCATTTAAGTAAGTACTTAGTAGGATAAATATGATTATTTTGTTCATTGGTTGTCTGTTAATGTTGTTTTGTGGAGGTTATTGCTAATCCGTCATTGCCCACATTCCGTCATTGCGAGCGCAGCGAAGCAATCTGGACGCTGGAATGAGATTGCTTCGCTGCGCTCGCAAGGATGCTGCGCTCGCAAGGATGCTACGCGCGCAAGGATGCTACGCTCGCAATGACGGGGTTAAAACCCATAAATTTTCTGTAACTCTTTGTCAATGTCATCTGTAGCGGATGCAGTAACTCGAAGAATGACTTTTCCATTTTGATCTACCAAAATTTTAGTGGGAAACGCAGTTACCTGATAACTCTTTACAATGTCTTGCTTTTCAATCCCATCTTGATTTAAAATATGGACCCAGTTAATTCCATCATCAGCAATTGCTTTAAGCCAACTGGCTTGCGATTCTTCGATAGTTTTACCACGTTCTTGGGCGATGGCAATAATTTCAAAACCTTTACCTTTATACTTGTCGTATAATGTTTTTAGGTGCGGGTGGCTTGCCCTGCACGGAGCACACCAGCTACCCCAAAAATCAAGTAAAATGGTTTTCCCTTTAAAAGTATTTAGATTAACTACCTTACCGTCTTTGTCTTTCCTCTCAAATGCGGCTGCAGTGGCGCCTGCCAATGTGTTGCTTATTTTTGCGATATAGGCATTAATTCCTTTTGCTGCCGGATGATTTTTATACTTATCCGACATGCTGTTCCACACTTTTGTGTAATCGTTGGCATTATATAGATTTTGTAACCTACTCATTAAAAAAACTGATGCAAAAGCACCGGGATGGTCTGTTACAAAGTCTTTTTGTTTTTGATAGGTGCGAAAACGAGCAGCAGTGGCCTCTTCCTGCAATGCATTTGCATCTCCGGATAAAGGTTTATCATGATATTTCGAATTAAATATGGCAATAGTAATTTCATGAACCCGTTGTTCATCCGCTTTGATCTGCTGTTTGTAAACATTGAATGAGTTGTTTTCATCATCACCAGTTACCATAGCTAGTTGTACTAACGAAGCCTCGCCAACTATTCTGATGTCCCTATTATAAACGAATAAATCTAACGGAGGAGCAGGGTTGCCAATTGAGCTTCCATTCACTGTTGCTGATAAACTTCTATTAAAACTAACATCAAAACGTGCCGTGGCAGGGCTTTTCAATTTTGGAACTTTGAAAGAAAAGACATCATTCATTGCCATTGTTTTGTAGCTTTTGGTTTTGCCTTCATCATCCGCGAAAGCAATGTAAACTCCTTTGTTTGCTAGCCCATTTAGTTTTCCACTAATCGTAATGCTATCAGTTTGCGCATAAATTTTTGGCAATAAGCAAACCATTACAATGCTTGAAAGCATTATTTGTTTAATTTTTAGCATAAACTTTAAATTAAGGCTTGCCTAAAAAGGCAAGCCTGTTTGATTATTTTGCTAACTCTTTTTCTAGCAAAGCTTTTAACTCAGGGTTAGAAGGGCGTGGTGAATCGACAGTTACTATTTTACCTTGTTTATCAAACACTAAGAAACGAGGAATGGTATTTACTTTATAATACTGTGAAAATTCATTGCCTGGTCCGCCAGCGAATAATTGGATACCACCTAAATTTTCATCCTTAATCATTTTTAACCACTTCTCTTTGTCGGTAACTGCATCAGTACTTAAGCTAATAATAGCTACATCTTTCCCTTTCATTTCCTCTTCTAATTTTTTAAGGTGAGGAATTTCTACTTTACATGGCCCGCACCAAGTAGCCCAAACATCTACTAGTACAACTTTTCCTTTTAGACTAGCCATGGTAACGGTTTTTCCATCTTTATCTGGATAAGAGAATGCAAGTGCATTTTCGCCTGTTTTTAATGTTAATAAAGGAGTAAGGATGTCTAAACTTCTTTTCTTCTGACCAGCGGTTATGACATACTTTCCGTAGGCATCCATTAATGTTTTATAATCTGCGTAGGTTTTGTAACGCGCTGCATTATCTAAAACTAAATCACCTTTTAAAGTATCGTTAGGAACAAAGGCTAAATTGTTCTTTAAACCTGCTAAACCGGGTTCAAATTTAAAACCTCCCTGTCTTAGATTTAAGCTCATTAAACCGCTTAGCGTTCTATTTCCCCAAGGATTTGCATAAACATCTGTTGTGTTTTTAGCAAAATCTTCTGCCTTCAATGTTGCATAAAATGGACTATATTCTTCTACTGCAGGATGTGCTGAGCGAGGAGTATTGATGAAATTCGTTGCATAGCTTGCTAAATCCCAAGCTATGTATTTTCTCATATTTGCATCAAATTTTGTATTTCCAGTTGCTTTACCGTTCAGGAAAGTCTTAGCTTTTGCCACAATTTCTTCTTGTAATGGGAAATAGTCAACAAATGTACTTTGTACTTTCATAAAATTAACAGCTTTCATTTCTAAAGGGAAAACTAAATCATGCCATTGTGTTAAAACAATATTTTCTTTAGAGTTTAATTTTCCAGTTAATACATAGCTCGAATCCAATAGGTTTACAGCTAGTTTTTCACCTCCTTTAAAATAAAATTTATAATTGTCATTCGGACTTCCAACCGTTCCAGTCCCTAATACGTATAAGCCTTCATATTCTGGATAAAATATAAAGCCAAATTTGCCGTTAGTGGTGGGTGCAGTGCTCGCTAGTTCTACTGCTTTTCCTTCATGAACTTTAAATAGTTTTACAGGAATAATTCTTTTCTTTACGAGTGTTCCAGTTATTTCTACTGGCTGTTGAGCCAAGGCGGAAAAAGTAAAAAATGAGATCAGAAGGGCAAAATAATAATGTTTTAATTTCATGTTTGTATGTTTTAACAGTTGTTATTAACGTTCTCTGTAAGTAAGGTCTTTGATCTTTCCAAAGCCACTATAGTTTTCGTCTAGGACTAAGTTCCCGTTCACTGGTGGCACGGTGTAAATGCTTAAACTACCATCACTTCCACTAGGTAATGCAGGGTCATAGGTGCCAATCATTAATTTGTTAGAGCCTAAATATTTTGAAGGGCGTTTAAACGGATGGAATTTAAAGTAGGAAATTTTTTTGCTCTCCAAATTCAGCATCAGCTTCGAAGTTTTGTAAACCATATCATACTCATACACTTTACTACCTACGTTATAAAATATATAACCTAAGTCTGGGCTCACAGCAAAAAACTCGGCATTTGCGATGTCAGTGCCAATAATTTCATCATAATAGGTTTGGATATTACTTGAACTATTAAATCGAGCGAGATATTTTTTCGTAGTGTTTGGGTCTTTTAAAATGCTAAATACTTCACCACCGTTAAAAGGAGCCCAAGTCATAAACAATAAATCCATCCCAGTGCTAAAGCTAAATTTCTTTTGGTCTGCGGTAGGCTCGGGTAATGTGGTGCAAGTTGATGCATTTGCCGAATGCTTTACAAATCTTTTATTAGTTTTATCATAAAAAATTGTATTGCCTACAAATGTTGTAGCGTCACTCGCAATAAATGGGGCCACCTCAAAGCCTTTTTGCTCTTCCGCTATATAGCTTATTGGTGCAGAAAAGTATATATTTTGCGTCCTTTCATAGTAATAAGCATTACCATGCCCAATCATGTGCGCCGACCCACTTCCCTTTTGTTGAATAACATCAGCATAAAACCCAGTAGGAATATCTCCAAACATCTCGTAATTTAAACGCATGGTGTTCGTCCACTTAAATGTATTGGGATCTACTTTAGTTGTCCCTTTATCAGTGCTGAAATAAACACCGAAGTTAATCGCGTCCGGGCCAATAAGTAAACCCGTGCTGTAGGTATAAGTCATTACAGGTTTGCCTTCTAGCTGGAGTTCAGAGCCGGTTGTTGCAAGCAGGTCATTGATCACGTTGAAATTTCCTTCGGAGTTTAAGGATAACATATCCACTCTGGCTTTATTATTTACATCGGTCATTAATATCCACCCCTCATTAATCTCGTTTACAACTTTTAAGGTAAAGCTGGTTCGGTATCTTATGCCAGTTTGTTTTTCTATAACGGCATAATAGGCAGGGTAGGTTCCCGCAACCAAACCCACTTTTAGATCGAGGTTGCGGGTAGTTGCTAGGTTAAATAATTTTGTACCTCCCAAACCATTTGGGCCGATATAATACCATTCATAAGTGTATTTCGATTCGTCGAAATTTGGATCCTTACTAAATTTAGTAATTGGCGTAAGAGTTAAATTTTTTCCGTAAGTAGCGGTTACCTCCGAAGGTAGATTAGTAATCTCACTTAACTCATTAATTTCTTTGTAACTATAATTGCCGATATCTTTCTTACAAGCACCCATTAATAGTGTTGCCAGTAAGGCAATCACTACAGGTGTATATATTTTTAAGTTCATAATCTGTAGGTTTAATTAATCAATTATTGCGCTGCTGACCCCATTATCATTGCCGAACCATCTTCTTCTAAAATGGTATTTCCTGCAGCTCGTTGGTCGTTTAAATAACGTTGCATAAATTTTCCGTATGCAAGAGTTTCAGCAATGGAAACAGAAGAGTCTAGCTTTATTGGGTCAACACCTAAAACCTCCACCATTAAAAAGAGCTTCTTACGGGAAAACGTTCCGAGGTATACATCGAGCCATCTTCCAGGTCTTTTAATAATGTCATTCACAAACCATCTATAGTTTACAAATGAATGGATTTTGCCTGCTGAATTAATTGTTTTATAGCTCATTAATGTAGCAAAACTCTCATTCTCTTCCAAATCAAAACTGAGCAAGAAATTCGTAGCTTGCATATCCATTGTTCTAAAGAATTTTATCTTCACGGTATCTAAAGTTTTACTCTTCTTTATCGAGAAATCCCTTGTTAGAAATTCGTAGTGCTTGCCTTCTATCGCAGTTGAACTAGGGTTTATAACTAATTTATAAGTTCTGTCTACATCACTTGTCGCACCAGTAGCCGCAATCACCATATTGATAATGGAGTCTTTTGACTTTGCTAAGCTAAACGACAAATTGGTCGAATCTTTAATAGGCTCTCCTGAATAAACCGGTAATCTGCCCGCCTCATTAAAATAAATAGATGATTTACCACTGTAAGTTTCAAGTGGTTTTTCGCAGGATAATCCGAGCATCACCGTCATGATGGCGCATAGGGTATATATAATTTTCTTCATTTCGCTTGAATTAAATGTTAACGATATTGAGATTCTGATAAAGGCATAGGGATTGTATAGTTGACGGTAATATTGGAGGTACTCGATCCATTTGGGATAGCCGTTATATTCATTCTCTTATAGTAATAAAACAGCTGTCCCTCGCCAAAAAACTCTTTTTGATACTCTTTCCTAAGTTCGGTGTTAACCGACACTGTATTAGCCAATGGAGTCAATCCGCGGTTTGACCTAACAATATTTAATAGTGCAATGCCATTGGCGCTGACTGGTTCACATTCAGCGGCTATAAAATACATCTCACTGATTTTTAATAGCGGTATGGTAAATCTAAAAGACTTTGTCTTGTCAATTACATCGGTATATTTATAAAAAGTTCTAAATGGTTTAACCCCGGTTGATGGGATTTGCCAATTTAAGTTAAAACGATAGTCGTTTTCATTGCTCTCGAAAACAGTGTTTAAACGGGCAGTTAAAGGCGCTAAAATGGTACCATCCGCAATGGAAGGATCATACAGTGCTGTGTGACTAGTGTATAATTGCGTATTCGTGATGCCAAAAATCATTTCTGTAGAAAATATGCGATCTGGATTCTGTTTCTCACTAAGCGCATTTGTAACGGTAGTCCACTTAAATTTATCAGCAACAGCAATAACATCTTTTGCAATTTTTAAGGCGGATGTTTTATCTCCACGATACAAGCTTACTCTGGCTTGTAAACCTTTAACCGCATAGTAATTAAATCTATAATTACGGTTATTTTTTAGGAAATCAGCAACGTTGTTTGGACCGGCAATATTTATGCCGTCGGTAATTATATGATCTTCAGCTAGTAGGTTTTCGGCCGCCGACAAGTCAATCAATACTTTTGCTATAAACTCGTTTGCAGGGATTAAAGGGTTGATAGAAGATTTAGTTGCTTCGTAATAAGGCAAACTAAGTTTTGTCGAGTCAACAGTGCTATATCGTGGTCCATATAAGCGCATTAAGTCAAAATGCAAAAATGCGCGTATGGCGAGAGCCTCTCCTTTATAAATGGCTTCGGTTTTAGCATCTACTACGCCTTTATATTTTTCTATGTTTTCTAAAAAGCTATTAACATTTAAAATCCCTGTGTAGGCATTAGTCCAAATACTCTCCAATCTACCTCTCACCGGTTCATCCGCATAAGCATAGTTCGCAATCTTAGTTAAACTATGAGTAGATGGAATATTATAGCGCTGGGCAAAGATTTCGATGGTTGACAGCGACAAGTTTTCGCCATATAATTGATTTTTCGATAAGTCGATATATAACCCATTGAGTACCGATTTCACACCCTGCGGGGTACTAAATAACTGAGTTTCGATAATTTTATCTTCTGGCTGTACATCTAGATACTTTTTGCACGAGTTTAGTAGGGCAACGGTTGCCGATACCAATACCATTAATTTTATATAATTTCGTTTCATTTCTATTTATCAGTTAAAATGATGCTTTTAAAGAAAATGCAAATGTTCTTGCATAGGGATAGGAAATACCACGCTCTCTCCTAATAGTGGAGGCATAAAGGAAGTCATTGCCAAATATATTTAGTCCAAGTGTTTTTAAACCAAGACTTTTAATCCAGGGGGAATTTTCGAGCGTGTAACCAATATTAAGCGATTCGCTGCTCATGGAATTTTCGTTTTGAACAAATCGAGAAGAGATTGGAGTAGTACTGGTTAGCGAGACTCCTTTGAATTGTGAAACATCACCTGGGTTTTTCCACCTTTCATACAGTGCGCGCTTATCTTGATTGTTAGCAATACTTGCATTGGTAATGTTTTCGACTTTGTTGTACAATACAGTATTAAATACATCGCCACCTAACCTGTAGCGGAATGCAACTCCAAAGTTGAAATTTTTATATCTTAGGTTTGTTGTAAATACTCCTTCAGCAAGTGGGACAGTATTGCCTACATTAACAATATTGCCAGTGTTATAATCAAATGTATATTGCCCATCTTTGGTCAAGAAGATTTCTCTTCCGGTTGCAGGATCTATTCCCATAGACTGTATAGCCCAAATTGTTTCTGCACTGTTATTGTCAGTATAGCGCAATAGTGTTTTGTTATTTTCTTGTTGTTTGTTTAACGTATTCAGACTATTGCCAATACCTCCATACTTACTTTTATAGGCAGAGCCAGAAATACCAATACTCCACATTACTCTATCTGCGACATTGTAGATAGGAAAGTAGGTTAACTTGGTCTCTATTCCGTTGTAAGTTAGATTTCCCACATTATAAGGGAAGTTAAATACCCCGGTTGATGAAGGTAGGTCTACGGGTACAATAAGCGGATCTGTTCTTTTATTATAGGCATTTACATATCCTACAAATCGGTTGTTAAACAATGAGAAGTCTAAGGTCGTACTAATTTGCCGGGTTTTTTGCGGTTCTAAATTAGGGTTGCCTAAAGTAACGAGCGATACACCTTGCCCAAATGCATTGTAATTTGTATTACTATTGTAATTGAAAACCGAAATAGAGCTAATATTGCCAAAATTTTGATTTCCAGTAAAGCCTATGTTGCCTGTAAGGCGGAGTGAATTAATCCACGTTTTACTTTTAACGAAGACCTCGTTATGAAGGTTCCAACCTAATCCGACCGCGAAATAGGGAGAAAATTGTTTATTTGAACCATAGGCTGTAGATCCGTCTATACGGTAAGTAAAATCGGCTAAGTATCTGTTGTCGAATGAGTAGTTGGCGGTTACAGTTGTATTTATTGTTCTGTATATGCCATTGCTCGCACGTGGTGAACCATTTTCTGTATAGTTATAGGCAAATCGCGGATTTCCTAAGTTTCCTTCGGGGAAACCCTCAGCAGTAGTAGCATAACTTTCGTTTTTATTTTGAGATATAGTGTTTCTCCAGTTGGCATTGAAGACATGTTTTTGGGCAAATACCTTCTGGTAAGTAAGCATAAGGTTTGCCTGATAAGAGAAGTTATTACCCCTATTGTCTGTATATCTTCCCTTTCTTAAGGTCGGTGTGCTGATAAAATCGCTCATTTCTGGCGATTTATAGGTTTTAGTATTTGTATTACCCTTGGTTATTTGAAGCGCTCCGTTCAATCTGAATGCTTTACTAAGATCAAAATTGGCATTCAAATTGTTTTGAAATTCCAGATTTGTCGTCTTATTATATTGGGGTAATAACGCATCATACAGTGGGTTACGAACGTTGAAAACTGAATTAAGAACAGCACTTTTTTGCTCTAAAAATAGACTGGTGTTATTTTTTTCGAAATAAGGGTTGGTATTTACAAAAGTACTGAACTGCCCGTATGGTGATTCGGTACTTTCGTACCCTCTAATGTAGGTGATATTATTTAAGTTAAGTGATTTTTTCCGATATGTTAGATTAATACTGCCACTGTAAGTATCTCTACCCGAACCGATCATTGCCCCTTTCCCCAATCTATAGTTCATTCCCACATTGTAAGTAAATGCTTGATCACCACCTGATGCATTGATCGATGAGTTTGTTGAATATCCATTTTGCAAAGGCTCACTAAGCCAATAGCTATCAATTCCTTTTTTTACATTGGACAAATGATCATTGTACAATTGTTCTAAGAAAATTTCCTGAGTTGGAGACTTATTTGGGTCAATATATCTGCCAGATAAACGCTCGAACTCTAATTTCTCAGCTGCATTCATCATATTATAGCCTGATAAATCAGGGAGCTCTAGTCGGAAATCTTGGGTGTAAGTAAATCTTAATTCACCTGGTTTTGGTCTAATTGTTTCAATAACCACCACCCCGTTTGAGGCTTGAGCACCATATAGAGCTGTCGAAGCAGCATCTTTCAAAATGATTACCGACGCAACCCTGTTCATATCCAAATCAACAATAGTTTGTAAGGTAGTAGGAAAGCCGTCTAAAACAAATAGAGGTTGATTTGGGTCGTTGCCAAATTGGTCACTTAAAGTAGTACTTGGAATACTGCTTTTTCCTCTCACCTCAATTATTGGAAGCACATTTGGATTTGATCCTGCTGCATTATTCTCCATTAAAAGAAATGATGGATCCAAGGTTCTTAAACTCTGAATAATGTTGTTGTTCCCAACTGCTTTTAGTTCCTCTCCAGTAAAAATAGCCGTAGTTCCGGTAAAACTGTCTTTCTTGCGGTTAATACCTGTACCAGTAATTACAATGTCTTTCATTACCGTTTGCGATTCCTTAAGTTTTATACTCAATGGCTCTCTGCTAGCTTTTACTTCCCTAGTTTCATAGCCAACGTAAGAAATTACAATAAGGTCGTTCTCCGAATCGACAACAACTTTAAAATTCCCGTCCTTATCAGTCGCAATAGCGGGGTCTTTCCTGCCTTTAACTTTTACTGATGCGCCAGGAATTGGCTTTCCATGTTCGTCTAACACTCGCCCAGTAACTACAAACGCTCGTGTTACCACAACTCGTTCAGGAGCGTTCCTTAAAATAATCGTCTTTTGCTCAATGGTATACGAAATGGCCTGATCTGCAAAACATGCTTTAAGCGCTTCTTCTACACTTACATTGTTTACTTTCAAAGTAATCGGTTTCGCATTGTTTAATATGCTGGCGCTATAAAAAAAATCGTAACCAGTTTGTTTCCTGATTTTTTGAATAACCTGCTCTAAAGGAGCATCTTTTTCATTTAACGTAATTTGGGCAAAGCTGGTTGCGCTCGCCTGAAGAATAACGGTAATTAATAGTATTAAAGTTAGTTTCAATTTTAATAATATTGTGGCATATACGTGGTCTGTTTTACCACGATTAAATGTCGTATAAAAATTCATACATTTGTTTTGTTTGGGTTTAGGGTCCAATGTTAATAGCTTGATTTATTAAACAGCCTTACCTGAATATTACTTTTAAGAGAGTAATTTAAACCAGGGGTGTTGCAACCACTCCTGGTTTTCTTTTTCAGATTACTGTTTTGAAGAGCGTAAATTTTAATGCATAACAGTAATCCTCCTTCCTTCTACTTTTAGGTGAACTGCATTTGTTTGTTCTATGATGTTAATCACATCTTTAATATTTTTAGTTCTCGAAACAGTTCCAATAAATTCCATTTGTTCTAAATCATCCGGACAAACAACCTCCACATCATACCATCTGGAAATCTTCCGCATAATACTGCCTAAATCTTCTTTGTTGAAATTGAAATTGTTATTTACCCAGGCTACGGCTTCTTCGGCATTAACAGGGCTTATCACGATGTTGCCATTTTTGAGCACAGCTTGCTGATGAGGCTTTAAAATTGCCGTATTTAGCTCGTTCAATTTGGCTCTGGATGACAATGACACTTTCACACTTCCTTCCAATAACGTCGTCGCCGTCACTTTCTCATCCGCATAAGCATTCACATTAAAATGGGTTCCCAATACTTCAACGGTTTGCTGACTGGTAACAACTTTAAAGGGTTGATCTTTGCGCTTTGCAACCTCAAAATAGCCTTCGCCCACCAATTCAACTACACGTTCACTGCCTATAAAACTTGTTGGATATTTTAAGGAAGATTCGGCGTTTAACCAAACCTTGGTGCCATCGGCAAGTGTTAAAATGTAGTAACCTCCTCTAGGGATCGTTAATAAATTATAAACCACGCTAGCTTCTTGACGATTTTCGGCATTGTAAACCAGTTCACCATTAGCTGTTTTAAAAACACTACTATTTGCTTGATCCGCTAATTTTCCATTCCGTGCATCGCCTAAAACGATCGACTGGCCATTAGCTAAGGTTAACAGTGCTTTTTTACCACCAGGTACAATGTTATTGTTTACAGCCGCAACAACATCCTCTTTGTTCGTTTTTTGCTTGCTAAAATATAATCCAACCGACGCTGACAAAACGATAATAGCGGCCGCAGCAATACGGATATACCTGCGCGGCAAACCCAACCAAAGCCTCACCTGTTTAGCCTTAAGGCTATCGTGTACCGGTAAAGTTGCCCAGATATGATCTTTTGCTTCATCCAGTTCCGCTATTGTGATGGCAATATCTTCTTCTTTGTCGTTTAAGTACCAGCTTTCTATTAGCGTTATTTCTTCTGGAGTACAGGCTCCTTCTCTATATTTTATAAGCAGATTTTTTGCGTCAATGTTATCCATAGGTATATTTTTTGTTAAGGAAGATTAACCCCTTTAATATATAGACGGCATAAGGTGGGCTAGGGGGTAGAAAGATTTAATAAAAAATTAAAATAGATTTAATTATTCTGCAGAACGATCCATTACGCTACGAGGACTTTCTCCAAATTGTTTTTTAAACTCCCTACTAAAATACTTCGGATCGTTAAAGCCTACCTGATAAGAAACCTCATAAATAGTATATCTATTTTGCATAAATAGTTGCTTGGCTTTTTTTAAACGAATAGACTTCACAAAATCGTTTACCGATAAGTCTGTTAACATCCTTACTTTTTTATACAAAACAGGTCTGCTCATCCCAATCTTTGATGCCAAGGCATCTACCCCAAAATTTTCATCAGCAATATGCTCATTGATAAAACCCAGTAGCTTAGACATAAACACTTCGTCTACAGAATTTAAAGTAACATCTTTAGGCTCTAAATTCGAGTATTTTAAATAGCGCTGCCTAACCGCCATCCGCGACATTAATAAGTTGCGAACACTGAGCAACAACAGGTCTGGACTAAAGGGTTTGGTAACATATATATCTGCACCAGTTTCCAGACCATCAATATGGTGGATATGGGAAGAACGCGCCGTTAGAATAATAATCGGAATGTGACTGGTTCGCTCATCGGCTTTAAGCCTGCGGCAAAGTTCCAAACCATCTATTTTGGGCATCATTACATCACAAATAATTAAATCTGGCAGTACTTTAATTGCTGTTTCCCATCCTTCAAGCCCATCGGCACTTTCCAGCACTTGATAATGTTTAGAGATAAGCTTCGAAATAAACTGCATAATTTCTGCATTATCTTCAACAAGCAGTATCGTTTCTTTGGCAGGCTGCTTGGCTTCTTTTACTAATTCGTCCAGTTTAACCTCATCATGTGCATAGGCATAGGTGTGAGCTAATTGTCTATGCTCCTTAACATTTTCAAACTCTTCCTGTTTATAATGGGATTTCCCCCTTTTTAAGCGAATACTAAAATTAGTGTACCCCGGTTCATTACCTTCTGAAGGATTACTTACAAAATTTATTTCTCCATGATGGGCTTCGACGATAATTTTGGAAAGCGCCAATCCGATTCCAGAACCAATTTGACTGGTATCCTGGTCATCTACCTGAAAATAGTCGCTGAATAACTTTGGCTGACTTTCAATGGGAATGCCTCGACCTGTATCTTGTATGCTAATAACAACATCTTCCTCCTGCACGGTGGCTGTAACGGTTATATGCCCATTGTGCTGGGTAAATTTAAAAGCATTTGAAAGTAGGTTATACAGCACCTTCTCAAGCTGTAGCTTATCATAGTAGAGCTTAATCTCCGCTAATTCGTGAATAAACGTATAGGTTATATGCTTATCTTGAGCAATATGTTTAAAGGAGAGAAAAATTTCATTTATAAAATCAATGATATTGTCTTCGCTTACATGGAGTTTAAGATGATGAGTTTCGGCCTTTCTAAAATCCATTAATTCCGTGATCAACCGAATTAAACGGTCTGCATTATGCTTAATAGGAACCAACTGTTTATGCAACTCTGGGTTTTTATGAGAAGTATTGAGCAAGCTTTCAAGTGGGCCGATAATAAGTGTCAACGGCGTCCTTATTTCATGAGCTATATAAGTAAAAAAATTTAACTTCATTCTTTGCAGATCTTCCGTTCGTTTTAATCGCTCTTGTACAAAAATGTAACGTATAATTAAAAATAGGATCCAGCCAAAAAGTAAGATGTATAGCAAATAGGCCCACCAAGTTGCCCAAAATGGCGGCAAAATCTTAATTTCAATCGTTGCTGGGCTTCCTCCATCTACACCATCATTATTGATGCCTTTTACAATAAAAGTGTAATTTCCTGGTTGCAGATTTGCATAGGTGGCGTTGGGGATATTGGTGTGAACCCAGTTCTCGTTGTAGCCTAAAAGCTTATAAGCATAATTATTTTTCTCTGGTTTAACGTAGTTTAATAGCGCAAATTCTATGCTAAAATTATTGTTGTTGTGTTCGAATACGAGCTTCTTTGTTGTTTTAATATCCTGTTTAAGCAATCCATCAGGTCCATTTACTAAAACAGGTTCGTTAAAGAGTTTTAATCCTGTAAAGGTAATTGGAGCAACCCGATTATTGACCTCAATCTGGTCTGATTTAAATGAAGTTACTCCGTCATATCCCCCAAAAAATAGTTGCCCCTTGCTGTCTTTGAAAAATGATCTAAAGTTAAAATCATTTCCTGCAATGCCGTCACTACGGGTATAATTGTAAAATTTCCCGGTAGCAACCTCCATCTTCGATAAGCCCTTATCGGTACTTAACCATAGGTTTTCATTTTGATCTTCGATGATCCCTAAAATATTGTTATTTGGTAGGCCATTTCTTTCAGAGAAGTTTGTGAACTTGCCAGTTTTGGTATTGAAAATACTGAGACCGCCTAGATAGGTGCCTACACAAATATGGCCGTTCTTAGTTTGGATAATACAATTAATGCGGTTAGATTGTAAACTATTCGAATCGGCAGCTTTATAATATGCCCTAACATTGCCAGTGAGGGGGAAGTAGGTGAAAAGCCCACCCATTGTACCTATCCATAAATTTTTTGACTTATCCTCAAATAAAACTTGAATGAATTTGTTGGAAAGTTTTTTTTCTACAGGGCTTTTAACGGTAGTGTTAAGATATTCACCGTTCGATTCTAAGATGGTAGAAAGTCCATTTTTGGAGCCAACCCAAACGGTACCTTCACTATCTTCCGTAATTGCAACAATCTCTGCAGTACCAACATAAGGATATTCTTCTTTTACATTAATTATTTTCTTAAACCGCTGTTTAACTGCATCGAAAACAAATAAACCACCCCTGTGTGTGCCTATCATTAATTTGCCAGCCTTATCAAGATAAAGTGTTTTGATAAGGTTGGTAGTTAATGCGTATGGATTATTTGGATTGGCAAAATAGTGACTGAAGGTATTTTCTCTTCTGTTAAGGTAATTTAATCCCCCTCCTTCAGTTCCAATCCATAAGTTATGGTACTGGTCTTCTACCATTGCGCTGATAATATTGCTGCTGATGCTAGCTTGGGACTTACTATTCTTATAAACGGTGAAATTTGTTGAATAAGGATAGACCACATTTACGCCCTTATAATAAGTGCCAATATACATGGAGCCACTTATGTCTTGAAAAATGCTATGGGTAGAATTCTGGCTCAATGAACCAGGTAAATCAGGATGGTGCCTATGGTTGGAGAATGTTTGATGTAGCGGATCAAATATGCTTATCCCTTCCTGCGTTGCAATCCATAATTTACCTGCCTTATCGAAAATTATCTTTCTAATGTCGTTGTTAATGAGCGAATTGCTCTTTGATAGGTCTTTCTGAAAACGACTAAATGATTTATTTTTATAATTAAATAAATTAAGTCCTTTATCTGTGCCCACCCATAAATTTTTGTTCTTATCACAAGTAATGCTTCTCACATAATTTGAGCTAATGCTTCGTAGGTCTTGAGGATTGTGTTTGAATAACTCATAGTGGTAGGTTCCTTTAATTGCATACATTCTAATGAGCCCACCTTCAGTCCCAAGCCAAATGTTTTGTTGAGCATCTTTAAAGATGGCTAAGATCATGTTACGGCGGGAAGGGCCTCCAGGTTTGTCAAAAAAAAATCTCTTAAACTTCTTCTTTTTTTGATCAACCAATAAATTAAGACCATCTAGTGTTCCCACCCATAAATTTTTTTTCGGGTCTTCATATAGGCACTCCACTAAATTACTACTTAAACTGCTTGAAGAGGTGTCTTTAAAAGCGCGTGTAAATCGATCAGTTTCTTCATCGTAAAAGTTTAATCCATTTTCTGTGCCCACCATAATCAATCCGCTTGAAGTGGTTAGGAGACTAACTATTGAGTTATCAGAGATACTATAAGGGTTTTCGTTATTAGTGTACACTTTAAATCTATACCCGTCGTACCTGTTTAAGCCACCGCGGGTACCAAACCATAAGAACTGATTTTTGTCCTGTGTGATGGCCATTACAGAATTTTGGGATAGGCCATTTTCCATCGACAAATGATTGAAGACAATGGGTTTTTGTGCGTAAATCCTGTTAAGAAATAATACAGATATTAAAAGCAGCCAATATTTCATTTATACAATTAATATGGAGGAGGTACTTGTAGTTTGTGGATTAAATATAAGCCGAACTTATCGAAACTGGCGCATTGTTGCGATTTTTCTACCCTTTCTTTTACAATTTTCAACCTTATTGAATCTACGCCCTTATACTTTTGAGTAATTGAAAACCTATCAATTAACCTAACCAAATCAAACATGAAAAAAATTCTACTACAATTGAAGGTACCATTAGGTGCTTGCTTGTTTTTGGCAATGTCCTTGTTGTTTTTGCCATCCTGTAAAAAGGACGACGTTTACAGATCCGATATTTTTATTAAGAAACAATGGAAATTAAATCTTTCGTCAACTAATGTTATTCCCGCACTAGCCAATAAAGATGATCATGCCGTAGCAATGGTGTATTTAATGAGCAATAAGGAGCTACACTATGATATCTATTTTGACAGGCCCTTAGAAAATGGCGATAGTCCTACCACCGTGAAGCTCTATTTCGGCGAAAGTGGCCAAACTGGCGAGTTGTTCCTCGACTTAAACGCGCCATCGTTTAATGCGCAACGTGAAACAAAAGGCAAAGTACTATTGGATGAGCCTAATTTTCTGAAAATACAGACGGCAAAAATTTACTGCCAGGTTTCCTCAACACAACAGCAGTCGGGGCTAGTTCGAGATCAACTAAATTAATTGGTATTAAAAAAACTTTATAAAATGGATAAAAAATCTACTTTATTCCAGCTAAAAAGTCAGCTAATTCTTTGGCTGCTTTGTCTCGCGGCAGTGGGACAGGTGTTAGCGCAGCAACAAAAGTCGGATGATGAGAACCTAATGGTGCCTGATTCTGTGCTAAAAAAGATAAAATTACAAGATAGACATATCAATCAATGGTTTTCCACTACACAAAAAAGAAAAAACGTTGAGGGTTCAACAACAATTTATAACGAGGATGTAATGACTACTCCCGTTTCTGATATTACGAATGTAATTGCTGGGCGATTGCCCGGTTTATACAGTTCGAAATCTTCGGGAAGAACCGGGCCAATGTTCGACGCCTCATCCTTAACATTAAGGGGGCAAACACCTTTACTGATTATTGATGGTGTGCAGCGATCCTTTACCAGTTTTAACGTAGACGACATTAAGTCCATTACTGTAATGAATGATGCGCTGTCAAACGCTATGTTCGGCTTGCGTTCAGGAAATGGGGTTATTTATATCACTACAAAAGATAGGTCGATTGAGAAACCCTTTGAACTAGGATTTTCTGCACAATTTGGTGCAAATGAACAATTCAAAAGACCAAACTTTATTACGGGAGCCGATTATGCTAGGCTTTATAATGAAGCACAGCAAAATACATTTCCCGGGGCAACCCCACTTTATTCGGAAGAACGGATCGCCGCATTACAAAATGGAACAAATGATCCGTATACAAACCCAAATAATGATTGGTATAATACGGTTTACAAAAAAAGTAATACGCAACAGCGCTACGCAATCAATGCAGCCGGAAATGGTAAAAATTATAGATTTTATACTTCTGTAGAACATTTTGCACAAGATGGAAATTTCTTAACTAATAAGGATAATCCATACAATACCGATAACTATTATAAAAGATATAACCTCCGTACCAATGCGCAAATTGATTTTAACGAGGATATCCAACTTGGCTTAAATATTTTTGGTTCAGTTGAAAATAACAATGAGCCGGGTGTTACAGGTTCTACTATCATGAGTAGGATTTATGGAACTTCACCTTTAGAATATCCTGCCAAAAATGCAGACGGATCTTATGGAGGTACCACGTCATTTCTTACCAATATTTTGGCGAGTACCATCAGCAGTGGATACATACAATATAACGAGCGTTCACTCAGTGCCGATGTATCGTTGAAATATAAATTGGACGATATCACAAAAGGCTTATGGACTAAAGCCTTATTATCGATCAATAACTATTACTTGCAGCGAATTGCGCGCACAAAATCGTTCGCTATTTATTACCCAAATCTTTCAACGGGCGAATATACAAAAGTGGGAAGCGATGGAGTTCTCGAAGCAGGAGCAGGAATTCAATCCATCAGTTCACAGTACAAACAAACGTTTTTCAATGGCCTAATTGGCTACGATAAAGCGATGGGGAACCATGAATTTAATGTATTGGCTACTTATAACTTAACCAATTTGATAGATTCTTATACCCAATTAAACCAGGTTTACCAAACTGCCGGTTTAAAAGCAAATTATAGCTATAATGAAAAATACCTTGCAGAATTAGCCTTAGCTTATAGCGGCTTTAACCGGTACGCCGAAGGTAACCGCTGGGGATTTTTACCCGCTATCGGTTTAGGTTGGATAGTGTCTAAAGAAGAATGGTTCAATAGCAAGGCAATTAACCTTTTAAAATTACGTGGAACTATCGGCAAATCGGCCTATGCTGATCCATCAAATTATTATACCTATCTGCAGAACTATTCCGTAGCATCAACAGGTTATAACTTTGGGGCAACGGCAACCGCAGTAGCCGGAGCACTCCAAAACAGCATGAATAATCCCAACATTACCTGGGAAAAAGCGCTTAAGATCGATGTTGGTATCGAAGCCCAGTTCTTAAATCATTTCAATATAGCGTTGAATTATTACAACAATAAGTATGTAGATGAGTTAATTAGCCCGGCAAATGGCTATGCTTCTGGCATTATTGGATTAGGATATCCGTCTGTAAATGCAGGTAAAACCCGCTATTTCGGTTATGAAACAAGCCTTGGTTATCAAAGCGAAAATGACGGCATCAATTATTTCATCAAAGGAAATCTATCGATTGCGAAAAATAAAATTATTTCTCGTGCTGAAGGCAATTACCCTTATAGCTGGATGTACAGAGCAGGGCAGCCATCGGCCACATTTGGATATGAGGCCATTGGCTTTTATCAAGCGGGAGAAGATTTTACCAAAACAGCAAATATTCCAGGTTATACGCCTAGCGCCGGAGATATCAGATATAATGATCTAAATAAAGATGGTGTGATAGATTTCCTTGACCAAAAGGCCATTGCAGGAACGAAGCCCTTAGTGTTCTTTGGATTGAATTTTGGCTTTAACTACAGAAATTTTGATTTCAATGCTTTAATTGAAGGCCGCGTAAATCGTGAAATATACTACGCTTCAAGTTCGTTTTTAGCCTTTAATAATAACAATGGAAACGTATTGGATTATACGACCGAAAATCGATGGACGCCCCAAAATCCAGTAAACGCAACTTTGCCGAGATTAACATTGGGTAATAACACCTATAACACGCAAAGTTCAAGTTTTTGGGTTAAGCGGGCAGATTATATCCGCTTAAAGAATGCAGAGATAGGGTATACGATTCCTGCAAAACTCCTGTCAAAAGCCAAGATTAGTAAACTTAGGGTTTTTGTAAATGGATATAATTTACTAACGGCTTCTAAATTAGCTTATTTAGATCCTGAAACCGGACTATCAGGTTTTGCTAATTATCGGATAATGAATGCTGGTGTATCACTTAAACTTTAAGCAAATGATCACATTATCAAATTTAAAACAAAAACTATACAGCATGAAAAATATAACCCTTTTCCTGTTTTCCTTTTTGCTCATCTTATCAGGCTGTAAAAAGATGATTGAGGATGCCCCTCTCGAAAATGCAAATATTGACCTGGTTTTTGATAGCCAAGATTCAATTGGAAAATATGCACAAGAATTCTTGAACAATACCTATGCTAGTTTGCCAGGCGGATTTAATAGAGTAGGAGGTAACTTGCTGGAATCTGGCTCTGATGATGCTTTGCCATCATCAACAGCTGATGTGGTACAGTTTTTCTCAAATGGGGCATTTAACCAGGTAAACTTGCCAGATAATACTTGGGATGCAAACTATGCAGGGATTAGAAAGGTAAATGTATTTCTTCAGAATATTGATAGAGTGCCTTTTAAAGAAAAAGGTCTTAAGAACAGGCTTAAAGCTGAAGCAAGAGGCTTAAGAGCAGTGTTTTATTTCGAATTAATTAAACGCTGGGGAGGTGTACCGATTATTGGAGACGAGGTTTTTACATTAGCAGATAATATTCAGTTTCCTAGGAACACATACCAGGAGTGTGTTAACTATATCAGTTCAGAAATTGAGGCCGTTATGCCTTTCTTATTAACGCCAAATGCTGCGAGTGGCTATACAGGTGTTTTTTTCGGACGCTTTACAAAAGGAGCAGCAATGGCTTTAAAAGCAAGGATGCTACTATATGCTGCAAGTCCGTTAAACAATACAAACAACGATCTTACCAAATGGGCACTTGCTGCCAAATCAGCTAAAGACGTAATGGACAGTGTAGCTGCAGGCAAATTTGTATATGGTTTGTCAACTTCCACAACTACGGCACATTATTCTGCCACAACTTTAGCCGGACTGGCGCCGTCAGCTAAAATGACGAGTTATGTGGCAGGCGTAAATAAATTTTTGAATGTTTTTTCTACACGTTACAATTCAGAAATTATTTTACCATACCTAAGGGCAACATCAACTGATGTGGAAAGTAATAATGAGCCAATTGGATATACAAGGGCGGGAGACGGAAAAACAAATCCAACCCAAGAATTGGTGAATGAATTCGAGACTCTTGATGGGAAGATGATTGAAGACAATAGCTCTGGCTGGAGTATTAATACTCCTTATTACAATCGCGATCCACGTCTAGCTGGCACAGTGTCTTTCAACGGCCTGTTTTGGTTAACTAGGAATGTACAAACATATGATGGGGGTAAGGATAGGCCAAAAGGCTTTGGAAATACGACGTCTGGTGAAACTAGAACCGGCTACTACCTGCGCAAATTTATGACTGGTACTACCAGTGAAACAGCTTATACTGCCACAAATCATAATTTTCCGATTTTCCGATACGCAGAGATTCTTTTAAACTATGCCGAAGCACAGAATGAAGCAGTAGGACCAGATGGATCGGTATATAGCGCAATTAATGCGATTCGTACCCGTAGCAATATGCCTGTTTTACCAGTTGGCTTAAACCAGACCGAAATGCGCTACCGTATTAGACATGAGCGACGCGTGGAAATGGCTTTTGAAGAACAGCGTTTTTTCGATATCAGAAGATGGAAGATTGCAGAAAATGTGCTGAATGGGGTTCTCCACGGCATACAGGGAACATTAAACGGAGCAACTGTAAACTACAATATTGTAGAGGTAGCTAATGCAAAATTCGATGCAAGTAAAATGTACCTCTATCCAATTCCTTTTAAAGAAACGGCTTCAAATAGTAAAATGGTACAAAATCCAAACTGGTAATTCATAAAATAGAAGAAGATGAAAACAAATATATTATATCTTATCCTCATTCTTACCGCATTTACTTTACCGGCATACAGTCAAGCCGGGCAGAAGATAACAGGTACGATACGCGATGCACGCGGACCAGTTCCGGGTGCAGGTATTTTTGAGAAGGATTTTACATCAAATGGAACGAGTGCCGACGAAAATGGAAATTTCTCTTTAACCTTAAAGGGAAGTGCTAAGATCATTGTGATTAAATCTATCGGATTTTTAACAAAAGAGTTAAAAATAACCGATAATGAACCTATTCAAATTCTGCTGGAAGAAGATGCCAAAGGTTTAGAAGAGATTGTTGTACTAGGATTTGGTGAAAAGGTAAAAAAACTAACCAATACCGGTGCAGCGAGTTCCATAACCGGACTAGAGCTTCGTCAATCGCCAACATCAAGTATTCAAAACTCACTGGCTGGTCGTTTACCTGGGTTTTTCTCACAGCAACGAAGTGGGCAGCCAGGTAGAGATGGAGCTAACTTTCAAATTAGAGGGGTGAGTACTTATCAAGGTACAACTACGCCACTTATTGTAGTCGACGATATTGAGGTAACTCCAGACCAAATTAGTATGTTGGATCAAAATGAAATAGAGAGCTTAACTATTTTAAAAGATGCCTCAACAACTGCAGTTTATGGGGTACGTGGCGCAAACGGAGTAATTGTAATTAGAACTCGAAGAGGGCAGACCGGAAAACCTCAGTTAACGTTTCGCCAAGAAACGGGTTTAAATAGCTCAACCATGAACTTGAAGACCAACAATTCTTATGAAACCTTGGCATTGCTGCAAGAATGGACGGCTCAGCAATACCTTGATCCAGCTACGCAATATCCTAAATTTTTTAGTGGCGATAATCTCGAACGATATAGGTTAAATGATGATCCATATAACTTCCCATATGTAAATTGGTGGGACGAGCTAACCTTGAAAAATAGTATTCAAAATCGAAGCAACTTTGATATCAGTGGTGGTACACAGCAAACAAAATACTTTGTTTCGTTAGGATACTTTAACCAAGGAGGTATGTATAAAGATTTTAGTAAAAACGAAGGGTATAATGGCAACTATAATTTTGATCGATATAATTTTCGCTCCAATGTAGATCTTAATCCTAATAAGGATTTGCATATCCGCTTCGATTTATCAGGCCGATTTGGCGTAACAAATTCGCCAAATGACGCTCCTGGAAATGGGGGGGCAGCTACCTTACAGTATTTATGGAATGGACAGTTATCTGCTTTTGGCTACCCATTGCTTAATGAAAATGGTACTTATGGAGGTTCTACAAGTGGAACGACCAAAATTAACCCGGTTGCTAATTTGCGCTGGTCTGGCTACAGTAGAGACTATTCAAATAACCTAAGTTTTGTATCACAGATAAATCATAAATTGGATTTTATTACCAAAGGCTTATCCGCAAACGCTTTGGTATCTTACGCGAGCGACTATAACTTTAACCGCTCATTAAAACGTACTTATACAGAATTTCCTATCTTTTACTGGGATGCTTTCTTAGGCGCTTATTCTCCTGTTTACAATGATGTTTATCGTTTGGGCAAACTGTCACGAACAGGAGGTCTGTCAAGTACAAACAGACTGGTAAATGTTCAAGCGTCTCTTAAATATAACAGGAGTTTTAGCAACCATAATGTTAGTGCAATGGGTTTGCTAAACCAAACTACATTGGCTAGCAATGCAGCAGAGCCCTATAATGTACGAGGTGTAACCGGTCGCGTAAGCTATGATTATAAGCAAAAGTATTTAGTTGATTTTAACGGTGCTTACAATGGGTCTGACAGGTTTCAATCTAGCAAGAAATATGGTTTTTTCCCTTCTGTAAGTGTTGGATATAACATTAGCGAGGAGCCTTTTTTCAAGAATAATATCAAGTTCATCGATAACTTAAAAATTAGAGCGTCTTACGGCTTAGTAGGTAATGATGGCATTGGAACAAGCGTATATGCCTTCTCTAAAACCTACGTATCAGGCAGCGGTAAGGGTTATATTTTTGGAGAAACTACCAATTCTGCATCACCTGGAATAATTGAGCCAACCTTAGAGAACAATGAAATCACCTGGGAAACGCAGAAAGATGCCAATATTGGAGTGGATATTAAAATGTTCAAGGGGAAATTATCATTTACTGCAGATTTCTTTAAAAAACGTAGGGAAGATATTTTAACCACCCGTTCTTCGATCGCCTCCGCATTTGGAGCGAGTTTGCCAACTGTAAATTTGGGTATCGTTGAAAATAAAGGTTACGAATTCGAAGTAAACTATCGAGATAATGCATTCGCAAATAAACTATCGTACTTTGTAAGGGGCCAAATAAGTCACGCAGAAAACAAGGTGGTGTTTAGAGATGAAGGTACCGCTAGATTCCCTTGGTTAGGGTTAACCGGGAAACCTGTGGGCGCATTGTTCGGATATAAAGCCGACGGATTTTATAATAGCTTATATGACCTGTATAATAGTCCGAAGCTTTTAACAGCAACGCCTTTGAGCAATTTAAATCTAGGAGGTGTTAAATTGGTAGACCTAAATGACGACGGAGTAATAAATCAATACGATATGGGTTATTTAGGCACCAACCAGCCAGAATTTATAGCAGGCTTAACCCTAGGTTTCTCCTTTAAAGGGTTTGATGTAAGCGCCCTATTCCAAAGTTCATTCAATTATTTTATCAATACACAACGTGGATTAATCAGCTATAGCCGTCCTGAAAATCAATCTATTCCCTACAATTTAGGTAGGTGGACACCTATTACAGGAGCTAATGCCACATTTCCTGTACTATCGGGAAGTGGGTCGCAAAACGGGGTTTATTCTACCTACTGGACTCAAAGAGGAGATTATGTGCGATGGAAAAGTTTGGAAGTTGGATACAGGTTGCCAAAATCGATGGCCAAAAAACTACACCTCGATAATATTAGGATCTATGCAAATGGGTATAACTTAGGATTGGTTTACAACGCATTGCCTGTATTCATTGATCCGGAATCTGCAACAGGTTCCTCATCAACGACCAATATTGGCGATATCAACGAGTATCCCCAGCAACGTATTATAAATTTTGGAATTCAATTCGGATTATAATTAGCATTATCATGAAATACAAATTTTCAATTCTTTTTATTGTTGTAGCAACAATAATAGCGTTTTCATCTTGCAAAAAAGTAGGCTTTCTAGATCGTAAAACGGAAACATTAACCGAAGAAAGGGTGTTTGCAGATAGTGCCTTGACTGTAGGGTTTATAAATGACATGTATGCCTATACCGGACAAGATGTTGTTCCTTATCGGTATTCGACCATTACATCGCCTGGCTCCAACGACTATGCTTGCTTTGATGAGCAAACAACATTAGCGATTAGTTATTATAGTGCTCCGCAACAAGGGCTAATGGCAGGCACCTATTCTGCGTCAAATTATGCGCTTAACAATTATTGGACTACCTACTATAAAAAAATTAGGCAAGCTACTTTATTTATGCAAAAAGCTGGAGCTACACCCTTATCTCCGCAACGCAAAACAGTATTGATGGCAGAAGCCAGATATTTGCGTGCATTCTTTTATGTAGGCCTAGTTCGTTTCTACGGTGGTGTGCAAATTATGCCTAATGAAACACTAAATGTTGAAGATGTGTTAATCTCTAAGCGAAATACCTACAAAGAGTGTGTAGATTATATTGTCAATGAACTGGATGATGCGGCAAAGGACCTTCCGAGTGCATTGCAACAAGATGGTTCTGAATATGGTCACGCCACTAAAGGAGCAGCACTGGCTTTAAAAGCCAGAATTTTGCTCATCGCAGCAAGCCCCTTATTCAATGGTAATTCTCATTCAACAAACGCTGCACTTTTGCCTTATGTAACCTATTCTGCTACTTACAACGAATCGCTATGGCAAAAAGCTGCAGATGCGATGAAAGCAGTAATAGATTTAAATGAATATAGTTTGGTGGAGGACAATACTACCAGACCAGGGCATGGTTTCTGGAAGTTCGCTATCAAAGGCAGAAAAACCACTGAACACATCATCCCTTTTATTGTTTCTAATGGAACTTCGTTAGAGTCTGCACGTTTTCCGAGAAGTCGGGCCGGAAGCGGTGGTGGGTATAGTAATCCCACCGATAATGCGGTTCAATATTTTGGAATGAAAAATGGTAAGGCAATCAATGATCCCACTTCTGGATATAATCCTGATAAGCCCTTTGAAAACAGGGATCCAAGATTTAATTATTCTATTATCTATAATCAGGCCCCAATTTGGAAAAGTGGAAACGGTACCACACTCGTGCCGGTAGATATATACTTCAACAAAGCAAGCAATGCAATTTCTGCCGATGGCATTCAAGCATATTATACCAAAACTGGATACTATTCGCGTAAAATGGCCAATGATTCAACAGTTACCAGTAGTTCAATCCAACGAGCACTCCCAGTGATGAGGTATGCAGAGATTTTGATGGGTTATGCTGAAGCATTAAATGAAGTTGGCCAAACCGAGAATGCAGTGTCCATACTGAACCAGGTTCGTAAAAGAGCCGGTATTGAACCAGGTGCTGATGGCAGGTATGGCATTGTGATGGGGATTGCCAAAGAGGGATTAAGAAAAATAATTCAACAAGATTATGTAGCCGAATTTTTGATGGAAGGCCATTTTTGGTATGATACCCGCAGATGGAAAACTGCTGAAGTTACTGAAGCAACCAATATATTCAGTAATTATATTACAAAAGAACTAAATGGTACTTACTCCTATGAAAGAAGAGTAGCACTTGCGGTAAACTGGCAAACAAGGGCCTACCTCGCCCCAATACCGCAAAGCGAAATTGATAAGTCGGCCACCTTAATTCAAAATCCCGGCTGGTAAAAAAAGAATACGTAGTTAAGTGGTTAGTTGCGGAACTAATGGGGGCTGGCGGATGCCCGCCCCAACATTAGGAAAACGGTTACGTTATCTCTAAAAGAAAATTATTTATGTATTTTTAAGAAGTTGGACCCATATGAATTTTCAAGCACAAAGTATTATAAATGAAATTAATTTATCAACTCCTATTCACATTCCTCAGCTTTGAGGCCCTTGCACAGCAGCAACTTATTCCAATGCCCAATAGTTTTGAGCAAAATGAAGGCAGTTTTGTTTTAAGCCCGACAACAGTAATCGTTGCGCCGCAACAACAGCTGCAAAAGTTGAGTTGGTACTTACGGAATGAACTGCAAACATTTGGAAAATTGAGCCTAAATGCTGTTGCTCAATCCGAAAGTCCGGGTATTTATTTGTCGCTCACCAATAAGGGTAAAAATAAAATTAATGAAGAAGCATATAAGCTAAGCATTACCAACCATAAAGTAATCATTTCTGCGCCTACAGAAGCAGGGATCTTTTATGGGATCACTACTTTTTTACAGTTAGTTAGAACAGCCAAACCAGGGAACAAGACATTAGCCATTCCTGCATTGTCGATCACTGATCAGCCTGCATATGCCTGGAGAGGTTTAATGCTTGATGAATCCCGTGCATTTTATGGAAAAGAAAAGGTAAAGGAGATCTTAGATTGGATGGCGTTTTACAAATTAAACCGTTTTCATTGGCATCTTACCGATGAGCCAGGTTGGCGTTTAGAAATAAAGAAATACCCAAAATTATCATTGATAGGGGGTATTGGAAATTATCTCAATCCCAATGCGCCCGCACAGTATTATACACAGAACGATATTAAAGAAATTGTAAGCTATGCTGCGGATCGTTTTATCACGGTAATTCCTGAAATCGATATGCCTGGCCATGCAACAGCGGCCAATATGGCATATCCAGAGCACTCTGGAGGCGGTTCAAAAGCACATCCCGAATTCACTTTTAACCCCGGTAAAGAAACTACTTATCAATATCTCACCAACATCGTAAAGGAAACAAACGTCTTATTCCCGGCAGGTTTAATTCATCTAGGTGGTGATGAAGTAAGTTATGGAAATGAAAAATGGAAAGTTGATCCGGCAATTGCGGATCTTAGAAAGCGTGAAAATTTAGCAGATGATAAGGCTGTAGAACGCTATTTTATGAAGAGAATGGCCGATTCGGTCTATCAAATGAATAGTAAAGTTTTGGTTTGGGATGAAATGGTAGATGCCGGTTTACCTACCGATCAAACGGTTATCTTTTGGTGGCGACATGATCAGGTAAAGCAATTAAAAACAGCGCTGAATAATAAGTATCAAACAGTATTATGCCCGCGCTTGCCTTTGTATTTTGATTTTGTGCAAGATAGCACACATCAATATGGACGTAAATGGGGTAAATTATATAATCCTATTCAACAGGTATATGATTTTAACCCACTTAAATTTATAGACAGTCCTTCCCAAAGTCAGCATATCTTAGGGCTTCAGGGTAATTTGTGGACAGAAACTGCGCCTACCGCACAAAGATTGGATTACCTGGTATTTCCCCGAATTGCAGCCCTTGCAGAAGCGGCATGGACTACCGTTGAAAACAAAAGCAGCGATCGGTTTATGATGAAAATGAAAACTCATATGCGCTTATATAAACAAGCTGGCCTATATTATTATGATCCAATGAATCCTTTATTTCATCCCGAGCCTGTGACAGAAAAAAAACAGCCCCAAAATTATATAGATTAACATGAAGAAATTTGTAACAGCCCTGCTAATGTGTATGGTGGCCGGTACTGCAATCGCCCAAAACCAACAAATGAAAGCATTGATCGAAGATCAGTTTCAATTTGCAAGGGAGCAATATAAAGTATTAGCTAAAAATGTTTCACCAACGGTGATGCCAAAAACGTATTACCAACAATCTGGTAAAATAGAAACAAGTGATACTAAATGGTGGTGCAGCGGTTTTTTTCCGGGAAGCCTGCTGTATATTTATGAATATACCGGCGATACAGCCATTTTAAGCGAAGCAAAAAGACGCTTGAATATACTGGAAAAAGAAAAACACTTTACAGGAAACCACGATTTAGGATTTATGATGTTTTGTAGCTTTGGGAATGCTTATCGTATTCTTAAAGATCCTGCGTATCGCAAAACGGTCGATACGGCTGCGGCTTCGCTGAGTACCCGTTACCGCCCAAATGCCCAGGTGATACAATCGTGGAACGCCAGTAAAAAATGGGGAGGCCCGGTGATCATTGATAATATGATGAACCTGGAATTATTGAACTGGGTAAGTGATCATGGTGGAGATCCGAGATTTAAAGCAATAGCCATTAAACACGCTAACCAAACATTAAAGAACCATTTTCGCAATGATTATAGTTCCTATCATGTAATAGATTATAACCTGCAAACCGGGGAAGTAGTAAAAAAACAAACCGCACAGGGTGCGGCAGATGAATCGGCATGGAGCCGCGGACAGGCATGGGGATTATATGGCTATCTTGTCATGTTCAGGTCTACTAAAGATAAACGCTACTTAAAGCAAGCTAAAAATATCGCAAAATTTATTTTAAATCATCCAAATCTGCCCCAAGATAAAGTTCCATATTGGGATTTTAATGCCCCAACCATTCCCGATCCCAAAACAAATAGAGATGCTTCGGCCGCCGCAATTATTGCATCAGCTTTGCTGGAATTGGGCCAATATACTAGCAAACAGGAACGAACTAAGTATGTGGCAGTCGCCCAGCAAATGTTAACCTCCCTGTCAACTACTGCCTATCGCGCAAATTTAGGTGAAAATGGTGGGTTTTTACTTATGCACAGCACTGGCTCTTTGCCCGGCAATTCGGAGGTAGATGTTCCTCTAACGTATGCCGATTATTATTATTTAGAAGCCTTATTAAGGTATAAAAATTGGTATTTATAGCGTAATACAAGCACAAACATAATGAAACGATTATTTTTAGGCATTGCACTCCTCGTGCTTGCAACAGGAGGCACTTATGCCCAACAGACAACAAAAAGCAAAACAGATACAATCCCCTTAAAATATGGTAGCCATAGAATTGGCAACCGTACCGACGAGATGATGGAACGTTGGCGTAGCTACGGCCTCGGACAGTTTATACACTGGGGTGTATATGCGATTCCGGGCGGACATTGGGAGGGTAAATCTTATAATGGAGCTGCAGAATGGATCCGTTCATGGGGAGGAGCCTCGGCGCCTGCTAACTGGCAAGCAACTTACGATAATTTGTATAAGCAGTTTAACCCGGTAGCTTTCGATGCCAGAAAATGGGCAAAACAAGCCAAAGATATGGGAGCTAAGTATTTGATTTTTACCACGAAGCACCATGATGGATTTTCTTTATGGCCAAGTAAATACACGGATTACAGCATCACAAACACCCCCTATAAAAAGGATATCGTAAAACAAGTAGTGGATGCGTATGATGCCGAGGGAATTGATGTTTATCTCTATTTTTCTATCATAGATTGGAACCACCCTGGTTATAGATCGGGCGTACCAAAAACCGCTAAGGACAGCCTCGCTTATGAAGATTTTAAACAGTTTACCAGAAACCAGCTGCTTGAGCTTTTAACCAATTACCCGAAAACAAAAGGTTTGTGGTTTGATGGAACCTGGGATGCTGCCTGGGTTAAACAAAGCAAGTTTGCCGATGATCTGGAAAAGGAGCTACGGGCATTTCATCCGGGATTAATTATTGGAAGTCGCTTTCGTGCAGATGAAAATGGTAAACGCCACTTTGACTCGAACGGAAAAATGATGGGCGACTATGAGCAAGGATGGGAACGGAAACTACCAAAAAGTATAGAAGTGCTGGAGGGTAGGGATTGGGATTGTGTGATGACAATACCACCCAATCAATGGGGCTACAATTCAGACTGGAAATCGTCCTATATTAAAACTGCCCATGATTTAACTGATATGCTGCTCCACGCTGTATCGATGAATGGAAATTTGGTCGTTAATTTTGGTCCGGATGGGAAGGGAAACATCCGACCAGAAGAAAGCATCACGGCAGCTAAACTGGGCGAATGGACAAAAGTAAATGGAGCAGCTATTTATGGTGCGAAATATGCAGGCCTTCCAAAGCCAGATTACGGCTATTATACCAAAAAAGACAATAAACTATTCCTTACGGTAATAAACAAACCTGTAAATGGAACGTTACGGCTAGCTATTCCCAGAAGTTATAAGCAAAAGCCAGCCAATGCAGTTTTGCTAATTGGAAATATAAAGCTTAATATAACCACTGTTGATATGGGTATGAGCGGAGATGGAAATATTTACTATGATATTCAGTTGCCAGCTAATTTAAATGCGACGTCGCCATTTGTGGTAAGCATCGAATTGATCAATGCAACAGGTAGAAGCAACAATTTTGGAGAGGCAAAAACCTAATCCGCACTTTAAGACACAACAACACATACGAATGAACACACGAATAATATATTCCACTTTTAGCCTTTTATTTATTTTGAACTGGCGTGCAAACACGGTTCTTGCACAATCGTTGCGACAAAACCTCGCTTTTAATACTGGGTGGACCTTTAAGAAGACGAATGATGCAAGCGCTCAGAAAGAATGGGAAAAAGTAACGCTGCCACACACATGGAATGCCACAGATATGCAGCTATCGAAGGACTTTTATGAAGGAGAGGGGCAATATAAAAAGGAAATCACCTTTGGGAACGAGTATAAAGATAAGCGCTTGTTCTTGCGTTTTGAGGGGGTGGGTCAGGTAGCTCAAGTATATGTAAACAATAAATTGATAGGCACCCATAAAGGAGGTTATAGTGCATTCTGTTTTGATATTACCTATGCAGTGCAATTAGGTAAAATGAATACCATCTTAGTTAAGGCAAACAATAAGGCCCGAAAAGATGTGATCCCAGTAAATCATTTTCTTTTTGGTATATATGGAGGTATTTATAGACCTGTTAGTTTAATTGTAACTGATAAGATTAATATTACTACCACCGACTACGCATCGCCAGGTATTTATATTTCTCAAAAAAACGTAAGTGCCAGCAGCGCCGATGTGAGCATTGCGGTGAAAGTAGAAAACGTAAGTAAACAAGCTGAAAACATAATCATTAGTAGCACTATTTACAATAAAAAAGGAGAAAAGATTTTAGAGAAGCTAAGTACACATCATGTCACCACGCAAGGTAGGCAACAGTTTGTACAAGATCTCAAAGTGGTTGATCCTATACTGTGGGACGGTTTTAACAATCCTTATTTATATAAGGTAGTAACCAGGCTCATTAAAGCTGATGTGGTGATAGATGAAGTTACACAACCTTTAGGCTTGCGCAAGTTCGAATTGGTAGCGGGTAAAGGGATGATGTTGAACGACAAACCCTATACCATGAATGGAGTATGCAGGCATCAGGATAGGTGGGGCTATGGCAGCGCACTAAGTGATAGTCAGCATCAAGAAGATCTAGGGATTATTAAAGAAATGGGTGCCACTACCATTCGTTTTGCCCATTACCAGCAAGCGGAATATTTGTATGCACAATGTGATACCATGGGTTTTGTAATCTGGGCCGAGATTCCGTTTGTAAATGCCTATACAGGGGAAGAGGCAGACAATGCCAAGCAACAATTGGAAGAATTGATTAAACAGAACTACAACCACCCTGCAATTTATGTGTGGGGCTTACACAATGAAGTATATGGAAAAACACCTGCAGATTTCCCTGCAGTGTTAACGCGTGAGTTAAATGATTTAGCAAAAACGTTAGATCCCTATCGTTATACCGTAGCTGTAAGCGGTTATGGCGAAATGGATAGACCAACCAATCTAAATGCAGATATCCAGGGTATGAATCGTTATTACGGCTGGTATGAGGGTAAAATTGGAGACCTCGAAAAGTGGGCCACTGGTTTGGAACAAAAATATCCTAACAATTTAATCATGCTCTCTGAGTACGGTGCTGATGCCAATATATTTCAACAACAAGAACAGGCTACCCTAAAAGAAAGCTGGAATTACACTTTACCACAATATCCAGAGAATTTTGCGACTAAAACCCATGAAATTCAATGGCCGATCATAGCAAAAAATCCAATCATAGCAGCATCTTACCTTTGGAATACATTCGATTTTGCCACGCCCATGTGGAATAGGGGAAGTATGCCTGCCAGAAATATGAAGGGTTTGGTTACTTTTGACCGTAAAATAAAAAAAGATAGTTTTTATTGGTACAAAGCGAATTGGAGTAAAGAACCAGTGTTATATCTTACAGAGCGCCGGACTACGGAGCGTGTAAACGCAGTGACACCAGTAACAGTTTATTCCAATGTTGGTGAACCCATTCTCTATGTAAATGGGAAAAAAATTGCAGCTAAACCGTCGGTAGTAAGTGTTCCTGTTCATTACGTTTTTGAGAACATTCAACTGAAAAAGGGGAAGAACGTGCTTAAAGTGGTTTCTAAAAATTACAGTGATGAAATTACCTGGAACCTAAAATAACGTAGGAAGTTTCATTGCGAGCGCAGCCCCTCCAAACGAAGTAGCCCCTCCAAACGAAGTAGCCCGTCATTGCGAGCGCAGCGAAGCAATCTCTAATCAGATTGCTTCGTGCCTCGCAATGACGCTTCCTACCTCGCAATGACGCTTCGTGCCTCGCAATGACGCTTCGTGCCTCGCAATGACGCTTTCTACCTTCTTTCACAAAATTCTTAAAAACTTAGAAAAAGCATGGTGCCTAACTTTACGCGTAATATTTTCAACGCGTTGTTAACCTGCTTTTTCACTGTTTGTTCTGAGAGGTTGAGCTTTTCGGCAATTTCTTTATGCGTTAACTTATGTTTGCGACTTAGTTCAAAAACTTCTTTCATTTTCGGCGGTAAGTCTGCAATTCCTCTTTCAATAAGGGCAGCTAATTGCTTTTCACGGATTCCATGATCGGTAATGCAAAAACCCTGCGTCATATAATTCTGCAAGGAACTCATGTATTTTGATTCAACCTGTTGATGGGAAATTAAATCGAGGACCTTATTGCGTACTGCGCTATACAAATAGGATGCGAGGCTAGTTTTGATTTCAATTATGTCTCTTTTTGTCCATAATTGCGTAAAAAGCTCATGAATAACATCTTGTGCTTCCTCTTTATGATTTAGTTTTCGGTAAGCGTGTATATAAAGCACATCAAAATAACGGTTATAAATGATGGTATATGCCGCAGCATCGCCACTTTTTAATAACTCAGTTAATTCAACATCAGAGAGTGTGCCATAAGAGAACATTGTTCAAATTGTTAATTTGCTTGACACTACCAAAACTAACACAATTCAACTAATAATCAAACATCTATTGTAGTCAACCGTTTTAGTTTTAATCAATTTTACTATATTTATAGCACTCATTTCCTTAATCAATATTTTCTTGGCTCATTCAAAGGTTACGAAAGATTTCAATAACACGGCTAACTGGTTTTTAACAAAGCCAAGAATAACTGGTTTTTTGTTTTTTTTATTTCTACTCACCTTTGTGGCATTAATTGTTTATCAGCGTTATGAACTGTACATCGAAGATCAAAACAAGGAAGTTACGGGGATATTGAATGAGTTAGAAGAAAATATTGAGCAGTCCCTTAAAAATAATTATACTGTTTCCCTTACATTGGCATTAACCATTGATGACAAAGGAGAACCTAAAAATTTTAACACAGTTGCAGAAAAGCTGATTCAATCAAATCCACATTTGCAGGCTGTACAATTAGTTCCAAATGGGGTAATCAAATATATATATCCTTTAAAAGGCAACGAGGGGGCATTAAACTTAGATCTTTTTAAGAGCGTTCCCAGAACAGTTTCGGAAGCCAAAAAAGCCATTGAGACTAAGAAAATGTATTACCAGGGCCCTGTAAAACTTCATCAAGGAGGTGTGGGTCTGGTTGGTCGCTTACCTGTGTTTATCAATGATCAATTTTGGGGCTTTTCAGCAATAGTCATAAAATTAGATACTTTCTTTAAGAGTTCAGGAATTAACAATAACAAGTATAAGAATTACAGGTTTCAGTTCTCTAAGATCAATTCGGAAAGTAAACAAGAAGAGTTCTTTCTTGACTCAAAGGAAGCATATGATTTTGATCAGTCGAAGTCCATTATTTTTCCTGATGGTGATTGGAAGTTATATGTAACCTATCTCAATAAATCTGACGTATGGGTTCAATTAATCAGTACGATACTTTTTGGATTGAGTTTGGCGATCTTATCAAGCTACCTGCTTACAAGATTGATCATTAAACAAGCCGATTTGCAACAGATGTTCACTAAGCAGGGGGAAATGCTTATAAATACCGAAAGTAAATTTAAAGGAATTTTTGACAATGCGGCCGTTGGCATAGCCAGAGTAAACACTAAAACCGGGGCTTTATTGGAGGTTAACAAATATTTATGTGATTTTTTAGAGTTTACGGAAGAAGAGCTTATCGACAAGAAAATAAAGTCGTTAATCCACCCAGATGATGTAGTTGAAGACTCCCGGTTGTTTAAATTGTTTTTGAACGGCGACGTTCGACAAGTTAATACCGAAAAAAGGTATATCGGTAAAAGTGGCCAAGTTAAGTGGGGTAACGTAACGATAACTGCTCTTTGGAATGTTGGTGAAGAGCCTACCAACCATATTGTTATTCTAGAAGATTCGACCGAAAGAAAGGCCGCTGCTCTTGTACTAATCGAATCAGAACAGCGGATACAATCGCTGATCAATACTATTGATGGCATTGTGTGGGAAAGCTATATGGAAGAACATATTCCCATTTTTGTAAGCCAAAAAGTAAAGGATATTTTGGGCTATACCGTTAAAGAATGGATGAGTAGTAACAGTTTTTGGTTCGACCACTTACATCCTGATGATAAAACGAGGCTGGTTGAGTATTTGGAACTAAATCTGCAGAAAAAGAAACAGCTTGATGCCTCTTATAGGATGATTGCAAAAGACGGTTCGATTGTATGGATCCGCGATATTGTGACGGTAATTGAAGAACAAGGACAGCCCTTGAAACTTAGAGGGATCATGATTGATATCACTACTCAGAAGCAAGCAGAGGTTGCGCTCAATAACTCCTTTAACTTGGTAACAGAACAAAATAAACGGTTGCTGAATTTTTCATATATAGTTTCTCATAATTTGAGATCCCATGCCAGTAACATGCAAGGTATTATTAGCCTGATAGAAAATGCAAGTACGGCGGATGAAAGAAATGAGATGGTTCAATTATTGAAAACAGTGGCAGAAAATCTTAACGAAACGTTGCTTAATTTAAATAACGTAGTTAATATTCAAAGCAGCCTTAATATCATTGTAGAGGCCCTAAATTTAAATGATTATATCGAAAGGACTTTAGCTAATTTAAATGCGCATATTTTAAATAAGCAGGTGTCAATTATCAATAAAGTGCCCGAAAACGTGCTGGTTAATTATAATCGTGCCTATTTGGAAAGTGTTTTGTTAAACCTTATTTCCAATGCAATTCGCTATAGCCGTCACGATACGCCACCCATCATAACTTTAACCTGCACAGCTGAAAACGGGCAGCAGGTGCTTGCCGTTGCTGACAATGGCATTGGCATAGATTTGAAAAAATACGGCGATAAAATATTTGGTATGCATCAAACTTTTAACGGTAATCCCGACGCAAGGGGCTATGGGTTATTTATTACCAAAAATCAGATCGAAGCTTTGGGTGGGAAAATTGAAGTAACAAGCCAACTTAATCAAGGAACGACCTTTAAAGTGTATTTTAAGTAGCAATGATGGGTAGCCAAAGCGAAGGAATTAACCAAAATAATTTAGCCGCTATGCTAACAGCAATTGGCAAAGCCACCGGTATGGGTTTTGCTGCCATTGTGCAGTTAACCAACAATCGTAATATCCTATATCTGGTTAAAGATGACATTCAATTAGGTTTATTGCCGGGTGATGAAATGGTGGGTGAGGCTGGTTTTGCGAGCTATTTAGCTACTCCTATTGTTAAAAAAGACGGACAAGTGTTCGGATCCCTCTGTGTTATAGATTCAAAGCCTGTTGCCCATAACAAAACCGCGATTACCCATATGCTCGAGCTATTTGCAGCGCTCATTGCTTATCATTTACAGGAACAACACGAGCTAGAACTGGCAGCACGGAGAGACAAGTTTATCGCAGCTATGGGGCACGATATACGAAACCCTGTTGCGGCTGTATTAAATGTTGCAGAGCTCTTATTAAGGTTGCCGGGCGAAGAAAGAGTTCAAAAAATGGGTACGATTATTCAGCGTTCAACAAATAGGATGAAGGGGCTAATTGAAAATATGCTCGATTTTGCAAGAGGGCATCTGGGAAATGGTATTAAATTAGAATGGAGTGAAGAACCATTAGCTGAAAGCTTTACAAAGCTCGTTGAAGAACTCCGGGCCTCCTCACCAAGTTATCAAATTGAATTTGCAATTAATTTAGAAACGACTTTTAGCTGTGATGGACGACGTATGGTTCAGCTTTTAAGCAATTTAATAAGTAACGCAATACGTCATGGTATAGACGGTGAACCCGTTCAAGTACAGGTTAGCGCTGATGCGAAAGAGTTTTTAATGCGCATAACCAGTAAGGGTGAAAAAATTGATGTTGATCTTTTAAGCTTAGATTTATACGTAGCTTCTCAGATTGCAGAGGCACACCAAGGTCAACTCGAAGTAACTTCAACTGATGAATTTATTTGTTTTACCTTTAAGATGCCTATCTAGAACTTTTAAGTTTCTACGTGGTTTTCCCAATCGTCGGCCTTTTGATGTTCTTCTTTACGATAATTTTCAGCCTCCTGGTGAATTGGGGGCTTCGCCACACTGTTTGGCATCATATCTAAATTTTCGGCAGCTGGCTTAGCCTCGCTCTGTTTTTTTGCGATATCATGGTCACGGGCTGCTTGGTCATGATTCTTACCAAGTCCGGCAATGTTTTCTTCAATGTCCATAGTCTTAGCTTTAAAATTTAAACTATAAACAAGGTTAGATGGAAAAAGGTTTTTAATCCGCTTTTTTTGTATCTTTGGTACTGTTCACAACGCAGCTAGTCATGGTATCTTGCCGGGAATAAATACTTCCTTAGCTCACTCTCTTATCTTTTGTTTTAGGTGTTTTCGTACCACATTATTACCAGCGCTGGGATTGATCAACCATGTTTAACAGGTGTGGCTGAGTAACATCCCGATAGAGTCCCAGTTTTTTGGCCAAAAGTGGGTGTCAACTGGGACTCAAGTGGGACTCAACTGGGACTCACCCTTTTTAAAGTACCTGTAAGGGTAGGAGTGGATACCTCGTTTTACCGAAGGATTACCGAAAAAATTAAATTAAAATGTTTTTGGTGGTTTTATTGCGCCAGATAAAGTGCAACGCTCGAACTCAAATTTAATTAAATTAGTTGACAGATGCAAAACTCATATGATGAATAATGGGTATATTGTGGCATTGAATTCATGAGATGAACAGTCAAGAATTTATAAACGAAATTGCGAAATTGAAACCTTCTGCAGAAGAATTAAGTCCAACTCATAGTGATGAGCTGGTAAACCTTTTGTTAAATTCTTTTGTCATTCAACATAATTCTTTACAAGGAAGTTCTGATAACCCAATTATAGACCTTATTAAAGCAAATGATATTAGTTTATTGAATATTAATGATATAACATTTGACCCAGATTTATATGAAGATGAAGAATTTATATTTTTTGGATGGGATATTAATGACCGATTGGGGATATTGAAATCAAATGGGAAAATAGTTGCTTATGATGGTTTTTCAGGGAGAATAATGTTCTGGTGCGCTGATAACTCAAGTAAATTTCTCGATGCTCTGGTTGAAATCATGAAGTTCTTTAGAGAAATGATTGTTAAAGATTACGAAGAAGATGAGAGAGATAAACGTGCTGTAGATGTTGCCTATATTGCTGCTTTAAAAGCTGGTGGAGAACAATATGAGGATTATTATAAATCTGTTCTCGGAATAGATTAAAAATTATCCTAAAGTAGAATTCCTCTTTAAACAAGAAAAGAGATCATCCATCCAGACTGATCTCTTTTTCTAACCAAATATAAACCTGTATGAACGGGTTATTCTTTTATTCCTTAAAGCGGAATGTATTTTCTTTCTTTTAGCGCCTCATTGCTTTAGCACAATTTGATGATGCAAATATATAAATAATATCTAATGGTGTATAATTTACACTAAGTATTTTTTAAAATATTTTTATTTTCTGTTATTCAAATGACAAAACTGCTTTTATGATGCTTAAAACTGTTATTTACAAACGTAAAGGTAAGCTGATTGTTTTAACTAGTTTGATTTTTTCTGTTAAATTTTTGTTAAATAAATGTTTTTCCGACTATTATCTTTATGAATACTAATAAATTTTGAATTTATATATGAATTAATTTGGCGTAGACATAAAAAAAGCTACGGGTAATTTACCTGTAGCTTTTTAGCAAATATTTTACGCTTACCTATTTTAATGTGCCATAATATTCAACAAATTTGGCTAGTGCTGATGAATAGCCCCACTCATTATCGTACCATGAAACAACTTTCACAAAGTTATCGTTCAATGAAATACCAGCACCAGCATCAAAGATTGAAGCGTGGTCATTGCCGATAAAGTCTGAAGAAACAACCTCATCCTCAGTATAGCCTAAAACACCTTTTAGATCGCCTTCTTCTGAAGCTGCTTTCATCGCTGCTTTAATTTGCTCGTATGTAGCTGGTTTTTCTAAACGTGCGGTTAAATCTACCACAGATACATCGGCTACCGGAACACGGAACGACATACCGGTTAGTTTACCTTTCAACTCAGGGAGCACCATACCTACTGCTTTTGCAGCACCTGTTGACGAAGGGATGATGTTAGAGAAACCACCACGGCCACCTCTCCAATCTTTAGCCGAAGGGCCATCAACTGTTTTTTGAGTTGCTGTTACCGCATGGATAGTACTCATTAACCCTTCAACAATACCAAAATTGTCGTTTAATACTTTAGCGATAGGAGCCAGGCAGTTTGTAGTACATGATGCGTTGGAAACGATCGTTTGATCTGCGGTTAGTTTGTGATGGTTAACACCCATTACATAAGTAGGGATGTCGCTGTCCTTAGCAGGGGCAGAAAATACCACTTTTTTAGCCCCAGCTGCGATGTGTTTTTCTGCATCAGCACGGGTTAAAAATAAACCGGTCGACTCGATTACAATTTCTACACCGGCCTCATTCCATTTTAAGTTAGCCGGATCACGCTCTGCCGTGATGCGAATCGTTTTTCCGTTAACAACCAAATGTCCGTCTTTTACTTCGATAGTACCATCGAAACGGCCATGGGTAGTATCATATTTAAGCATATATGCCATGTAATCTGGCTCAATTAAATCATTGATCGCAACAATATCAAGTCCTCTTTTCAATGCAGCTCTAAATACTAGTCTGCCAATACGGCCAAAACCGTTTATTCCTACTTTAGTCATTTTATTTAATTTGAATAATAATTTAGTAAATTATAGATGGGTTCTTTCGTTATTGATATAATATTAACATCATGCTTTTGCGCAGTGTTTCTCAATCTGTCTTGAAAAGTTCCAGCAACAGTACCTACAAAATGAACTTCTTGGTCGGGGTGTTTTGTAGTGGTTGGTAGCAAGTAGATTTTGAAATAACTCTCAAAAGCCTGGTCAATTAGTTGTATAATATATTTGTCTGTTCTGTTTTCGATGTAAAAATCTAGGAAGGAACTCAAATACTGTTGTACTCCTGGCTTTTTATAAACTTTTTCTAATACAAACGGACGATCAACATTATATTTCTCTTCCAATTTTAGCTTCAGGTTGGTTGGCAATTTATCTTCCAGATACTTCTTTAATAGTAGTCTTCCCAAGTGGTTTGCCGAGCCTTCATCGCCCAGAATAAAACCTAAGCCATAATTATTTTGCATTGGATTTTTACCATCGTAATAAGCACAGTTTGATCCACTTCCTAAAATACCTACAATTCCGGTTTCGTTATAACAAGCGGCAATAGAAGCTCCATATAGATCGTCTTTTACAGTGATTTTACTGTTCTTGAAAAAGATCCCCAAGGTATCAGCTAATTCTTTTTGCTTAGCGGAAGCAGATGCGCCGGCGGCAAAAACATAGATTCGCTTAACTTGTTCTGCGTAATTTATAAGCGCAATATTTTTACCTAACAGGTAAAGTATATGTTTTGGATCATTAAAGCATGGGTTGATGCCAGGCATGGTACACTCGGCAACTGTTTTCCCATTACTGGCAATCTTCCAAAAAGCACTCTTCGAACCACTGTAAACTACGGCTATCATATGGATAATACTTTAGTCATTTCTAATAAATCGTCTTCCAATTTGTAGCTATGCATATGCAAAGCAACATCTAAGCTAGTCAATTTAATCTCATTACCGCGCAAACCAACCATTTGCATCGTTGCTCCTTTTAGCATTTCATTTACTGCGGCAAAACCTAAACGACTTCCTAAAATGCGATCAAAGCCACTCGGACTCCCACCTCGTTGTAAATGTCCTAAAATAGTAACCTTGGTATCGTAATGGTTAAACTTACGTTTTACGCTTTTCGCAATATCCCAAGCTCCACCATATTTATTTCCTTCGGAGACTATCACAATACTCGATGATTTTTTGGTGTTAACACCTTCCTTTAACTTAATGATCAAATCCTTAAGCGACGTTTCTTTTTCGGGTAATAAAACTGCTTCGGCACCACTTGCAACTGCAGTACGCAAAGCGATGCAACCCGAATCACGACCCATCACTTCAATAAAGAACAAACGATCATGTGAATCGGCCGTATCTCTAATCTTGTCTATGGCTTCGATAATGGTATTTACAGCGGTATCATAACCTAGTGTAAAATCAGACCCATACAAATCATTATCAATTGTGCCTGGGATACCCATGACATTAACACCGTATTTTTTGCCAAAACGTTGCGCTCCAGTAAAGGTTCCATCGCCACCAATTACAATTAAGCCATCGATTTCTTTTTCCTTTAAATTTTTGAAGGCTTTTTCCATACCCTCGTCTTCTTTAAATTCTAAACAACGAGCCGTTTTTAAGATAGTGCCTCCTAAATGTAAAATATTACTTACAGAGCGGGCGTTCATAGGGATAATGTGGTTATTGATCAATCCTTGATAACCCTGCATTACCCCAAACATATTTTTACCGTGATAAATTCCAGTACGAACAACAGCCCTGATGCATGCATTCATGCCCGGAGCGTCTCCTCCTGAAGTTAATACGGCAATATTTCTAATATTTGGTTCCATTTTGCTATACGAATATAGTGTGTATTTTTTACACTAAGTAATTTTTTTTCATTATTTTTACGAAATAAGAGCATAAGTGTATTTATTTTGTTCTAAAATTGTAAATATTTTAAAAACGATATTGTTTTGAAAGAAGTATTACCTGTGTTTAATTCTGCAGTTTCGATAGATTGTGTATTATTTGGCTTTGACGGCGGAGAACTGAAAATTTTGTTAATAGAACGAAATGAAGAACCGTTTAAAGATTGGTGGGCCTTACCGGGTAATTTGGTAGGAGAGGATGAGAGCGTAGATCAGTCGGCCTCACGTATTTTGCACGAGCTTACCGGTTTGAGCGATGTGTATATGGAGCAATATTATACGTTCGGTGACGTAGGCAGGCACCCACAAGGAAGAGTAATATCAGTTGCTTATTACGCGATGTTGCGTTTAGGGGGAGATAAAGCGCTTAAACCGCTTACTACTTATGCTAAAAAAGCACAGTGGATCAATGTTCGCGAATTACCCAAATTAGGCTTTGATCACCAACACATTTTCGATAAAGGTTTAGAGAAAATTAAACGTCGCATTAAGCATTTGCCGATCGCTTTTGAATTATTGCCGGAAAAATTTACGTTAACTCAAGTACAAAATGTGTACGAGTTAATTTTAGGAAAAAAACTAGATAAAAGAAACTTCCGTAAAAAGATATTGAGTTTCGGTGTGCTTAAAGAACTTGATGAAAAACAAAAAGGTGTTTCGTTCAGAGCAGCAACACTTTATAAATTCGACAAAAGAAAATATGCCAAGTTGTTTGGTAAGGAGATCTCCTTTTAACTTTGACAAAGTTTAGAACTTTGTCAAAGTAAGATTAAGTATTATTTTTTGCTTAAATGATAATCTACCAGGTCATCTATTGGTGAACGGATAATTTTTCCAACACCCATTTCATATCTGTCTGCTACTAAACTTAAAATATCTCTGAAGCTATACCCAACTGAGCCAACGCAATTTAGCTCATAATTTTTATAGTTAGGGTAATGGACAACCAAATTTTCAAAGAATGCGGTAAAGCCATAATCTACTACCGAATTGGTGTAGTCCTCATAGTTCTCCTTAAAATCGTAAATGAATTTGCTAAAGCTTGCGCAGAAACGGTTTGGTAATGGCTTATTATAGATATGGTCTAGAATATCTTCATTGGTGAGGGCATAATTGTCATAAAAGCTTTCTCTTAAACCTTTAGGCATATAACCTTTCATATAATCGGCCAATATCCTTTTACCCATAAAACCTCCACTACCTTCATCACCTAAAAAGTAACCTAATGAATCGATATTAAGGGTAATATCGTTACCGTCATATAAACAAGTGTTGGTTCCGGTTCCTAAAATGGCAGCAAAGCCTTCGTTGTCGCCTAATAAAGCACGACAAGATGCTAAAAGATCGTGTCCAATATTAATTTTAGCGTTCACAAATACTCTTTGCATTGCATCTTCCACAATTTTGCGCTTTGCATCTGTTGAACAACCTGCACCATAATAATAAACTTCAGTTAATTTATCAGCCTCCAGATGATCTGGTAGCGAACTCTTCAACGAGCTTTCTATATAGTCACTATCCGAAAAATATGGATTATATCCCTCTGTATTAAAATGGATTTTTCTGCCTGCCTCATTTATGAGGCACCAGTTTGTTTTAGTTGATCCACCATCTGCAATAACAATCATTTTTGGTTTTTTATTTAGGTTTTAATTAAAAAGTCCACCAATATATGTGGGTTTTTTCAAATAAAAAATTAATTTTCAGTTTTTTATTGCTTAACATCCAATTTATATCAGACAATAAGATAAACGTAGAAAAACATAAGTTTTTAGAAAGTGTATTTTATACACCAAGAGGGAAGAAATAAGACCAATTAGACAATCGGTATAGGAAGATTGTATGAGATAAAAATATCCTCACCGGAAGCGCGTGATTTTCTTGAATGCTTCCGGTGAGGAGTTTAGTTTTAATTTTTTACCATGATGTATTTGTTGTTTGGAATATCTAAAGTGATGGTGTAATTACCTGCTGTACTTACATTAATGTCATCGCCTGTTAACGTTCCACTTGCATTGCCCCCGAAGTTAGTTCCCCAATCGTGGTTTTTCCTGAACTTGAATGCGCCCGGTACCATATTGATCGTTATTTTCCAAGTCCCCTTTCCGTCGTTGATAAATTTCATATCCGAGTCTACCGACCAGTTACTGCCTGGAATTGAATTTCCAATAAGGCCCCAAACCAGCGGAGTGATGGTAATGGTGTTGGCATTTAGATCAACAACTAATTCTTTCGAACCTGCAGAGATTGAACTAATGTCACCACCCGACGTACTGATCTTTCCACCCCCAGCGTCTCCATAAGCGATATCCCATTTTTTAGCAGGAGTTACTTTAAAGTTGCCTCCGTCAAACGCGATAACACCGGTGTAAACACCATTTCCTGTTAACGAAACCAAACTATCTGCTGTTGCAGGATTCCAGCCCTGATAATTACCTGGTACGTATATCCAGGCAGTGAGGGGGAATGGTTTAGCGCTTAATGAAACTACATTGCTAAATACCGGAGGTACCGCAGTAGAAATGGAAGATTTAACACGTATTTCTACATCAGAATTTGCGGTGGTGGGTAAATTTAATGACAATAAAAGGTTGTTGAAATCTAAGCCGTTATAGGCTTTGGCAGTTGCATTGGCGGGTAAAATAGCTTCTTTGGGATTAGCAAAGTTTGTTCCCTTAACAGCCAATTGAAGCACATTGGTTACCGCTGCTGCATAACCAAAATCTGCGTTAGTTAAGTTAAAAGTGATGACGTTACTGGTAAGCATCGACTTATCTAACACTACGCTAGTTGCCGATGAGCTTAAGGTGCCCCCAGTGCCCGAATTTGCAACTGACCGGGTTTCGTCTTTTTTGCAAGACCATAGCGATAAAGCAATAAAGCCTATAGCTAATGATTTTAAAAGTATTGCTTTCATTCTTTATATATCTTAATGATTAATAACCTGTGTTTTGTTTTAAGTTAGGGTTAGCAATTAAATCTGCTGCCGGAATTGGAAAGATATTTCTGAAAGTAGGGATTGCCGTTCCTGCTTTAACTCCACCTTTAAATGGCCATAAGTAAGTGCCTTCAGTAAATTTATTATAACGTACCAAGTCTGTACGTCGGTGACCTTCCCAATATAATTCCCTACCTCTTTCGTCTAAAAAGAAATCAATATTTATGGTGCTTACATTGCCACTGGCATTTCCGTATGCACGCTGACGTAAAGCATTTATATAAGTTACTGCCTGCGCTATTGAACCTCCCGTGCCACCACGCATTACGGCTTCCCCGTAAATTAAATATTGCTCGGCTAAACGGAACAAAGGAAAATCTAAGGAACTGAATGTGCCATTGAGCGATGCAGGGGTTGTACCGGTAGAAGTTACATTTTTGAACTTCGTCACTCTTAATCCATCTGTAAATACGCCAACCTCGTCTACATTGTTTTTTGTGCCAAAGAAAGTACCGCGCTTATCTGCGTTTCCATTGGGATCTGGAAATAAGGCTGGTAAATTCTGACGGGTTCTGTTACCTCCCCATCCGCCGTTTGGCACACCATAAGAGGTTGGGTTCATATCGCCATTTATGGCGGCGTTGATAAGGAAGGTTGTCCCTCCATAATTAGTACCTTTTGAACCATCGTAGTTAATGGTTAAGATTGTTTCCAGGTTATTCACATTATTATCAGCAAGGAAAAGATCTTTGTAATTTGCTTTAAGCGCATAACCCGCGCTAATTACTTTGCTTGAATAAGTGATCGCTTCTGTATATTTTGGGGTTCCAGTGTAAACCTGCGCATTTAAGTATAACCTTGCCAACAAAGCCCAAGCAGCACCTTGATCTGCGCGACCGTATTCGTTGGTTCTTGGAGCAGCCAATGTTGATTCTATTGCTTTTAGCTCACTTTCTATATAAGCAAATAATGCGGCTCTGGTAGTCTGTTTGGGTGCTACTTTACCAATTTCATCATCTTCTGTGATAAAGGGTGGGTTCCCGAAACCATCTAATAGCACCCAATACTGATAAGCACGTAAGAAGCGTGCTTCGGCACGGTATTTTTCGATATCTGTAGCAGCGGAGCCTGTAATTCCCCTTCCAGCTAATTTTTCTGGTGTGCTTTCTCGAAGAAACTCATTACATACGGTAATTTGTAGAATGCTTCTCGAATATAATCCTCGTAAAAATACATTGTCTACCGCCCAGGTACCATTATTTAATTCTGGAATACCTACGTCGCCCCACGCACAAATCGCTTCATCAGTAGTTAACTCCTGAGAAGTCCAAAATAGTCTTAAGAAATCGGCAAAGCCTGAGTTGATTCCACCGATATCGCTTACGTCAGATCCTTGTGAACTTGTTAAGGCATAACTTGCGTATAATTTCACCAAACCTTGTTTGTAACCTGCGGCGTTTGCATAAACCGTTTCTGAAGTAACGTCATTTACAGGCTTCAGGTTAAGATCGCTTTTTTTGCATGAATTTAATGACAACAGTAAAGTTGCAGTTGCCAATATTGTTTTAAATGAGTGTTTCATCTTCCTATTATTTTTAAAAGCCAACATTTAAACCTAAGGTATAAGTTCTTGGTCTTGGATATAAGTTATAATCTATACCTGATGATAATTCTGGGTCTAAGCCATCAAACTTAGTTAGCACAAATACGTTCTGACAGTTTGCTGAAATACGTAAAGTGCTGTTGTTAACTTTCGATAAGCGGCCAACGTTATAGCTAATACCAATGTTATCCATCTTTAAGAAGGATGCGTTTTTTATATAGTAATCGCTTAAATATTGGTTAGTTTGAAAATTGGTATTCAAGAAATCTGCCCCTGTATTGTTGATAATGCCACTTGGACTTAAGATGTTGGTTCGGATACCAAAGTTTGAGGAAACATTTTCGTAGGCATAGTTGCCAATGTTTGCTCTTAATACGGTATTCACTGACCATTTTTTGTAGTTAAAATTGGTGTTGAAACCAAAGGTTAAATTTGGATCAGGTGATTTGTAAAAATACTGATCGCCCGTACTAATAATGCCATCGCCGTTTAAATCTTCGAAAACCCCTTCTAAAGGTGCTCCGCCAGCATTGTAAACTTGCTTGTATACAAAGAAAGCCCCGGGTATCTGGTTAACCGAATTATATTTCAATGTTGTTCCCGTTCCGCCAGCAATATCCCCCGCTCCAATTTTTGAAGCTGGATCTGGATTTAAAGTTAAATTGGTAATTTTGCGTTTATTGTAAGCAACATTAAACCCGAAATCCCAAGTGGTGTTTTCACTTTGTATAACTGCAAAATTGATGCTTCCTTCTATACCTCTTACTTCCATGTTTCCGACGTTGGTAGTTAATAGGTTGCTAAAGTTTGTACCAACCGGAATATTAACAGTACTTAAAAGGTCTTTTGTTTTTTTGTAATAAGCATCAACGCTACCATAAATCCTACCTTTTGCAAATCCGTAATCTAAGCCTGCATTATAGGTAGTGGTAGTTTCCCATCTTAGATCTGGGTCGTAAGCAGCCGGGCTGTAATAGTTATAGAACGTATCACCAATTTGGTATTGACCGGTATTGCTGTTTGCATAATATTTGGACAAGTAGTCGTAATTTCCAATCCCGTCTTTATTACCTGTTTCACCGTAACTAAGTCTTAGTTTTAAATCAGAAAATGTGTTACTGGCTTTCATAAAGTCTTCGCCAATAATTCTCCAGGTAAAGCCGGCTGATGGAAAATAGCCCCAACGGTTGTCTTCGGAAAATTTAGAAGAAGCATCTGCTCTCATAGTTCCAGATAGAATGTATTTTTCGGCTAGGGTGTAAACAACTCTTCCGTAATAAGATAGCAATTTGTTTTGTTCAAGCGAATATGGAAACACCGGGGTGGTTAATAGCTCTCCTGTTCCTTTATAGGTGCTGAAATTATAGCCTTTGGCAGTGTTATCATAATAACCATATCCCAGTGTTGCATCGAATCTGCTATTAATGCTGGATACATTTTTTGCATAGTTTAAGTAAAATTCAGAGACGATGTTACTTTCACTGTTTTTACGGTTGCCAAAGAAACCACTTGTGGAAGCGCTTTGTGCTGCGAAATTTGGTACTCTGGTAAATCCATAACCGGTATTGTTATCATAGCCTAAGTTTAAGTTGGCATGAAGTTCAGGCAGAAAGTGGAATGAATAGTCGAATTTGATATTACCAAAACTCCTGGCTGCTTTTCCATTATTGTCCTGCAAACGAATTAAAGCGACAGGGTTGCGCGGTGCATTTGGATTTGGAACAGCTCCTTGGGTCCACTCGAAGTAGTTGCCGAAAGAGTTGGTTGCATGCACAGGTTGGGTAGGGTCAAACTGGATTGCACTAGATATTGCACCATCATTCGCAAAATGAGATTCAGTTAGCGCACCTTTTAAGTTAAGTTCCACTTTTAAATGGTTTGATAAAAAGTTTGGCGAGATGCTTAATGCGCCAGAAGCTCGGGTTAACTTATCCGTAATCAGCAATCCTTGTTGATCTAAATATCCTGCAGAAAAACGATAAGGCACATTGTGGAATGAGCCACCTACACTAAAATTATTATCGCTCGTGAATGCATTCTGAAAGATCTCATCCTGCCAGTTTGTATTAGCGTTGCCTAGTAAAGCCTTTTGAGCAGTGGTGCCGTTGGCATTTACATAACTTCTAATTTGGTCTGCACTCAATACGTCTACATTTTTAATGACAGTGGCGATGCTGTTATTAGTGCTGAAATTAAAGACAGGTGCACCAGAACCTCCTTTTTTAGTGGTAATTAAGATTACTCCATTTGAAGCTCTTGACCCATAAATAGCCGTTGCATTTGCATCTTTTAGCACTGTGAAGGTTTCGAAATCATTCGGATTGAGCAATGCAAGAGGATTGGGAGCGTTCCCGATACTGCTGCCACTAAAAGGAACACCATCTACTACAATCAAAGGATCGTTGCTCGCATTCAATGAAGCGCCTCCGCGAATACGTATTACACTGCCTCCTCCTGGTCGGCCGCCATTATTGACAATGGTGACACCGGCAACTTTACCTTGGATAAGTTGTTCGGGTGTGGTAATGGTACCTTTTTGAAAATCTTTTGAATTAACCGTGGCTATAGAGCCAGTTAAATTTTTCTTCTCGGCAGTACCGTAACCAATCACTACTACTTCGCTTAAGTTTTGTAGATCTGGTTTTAAGCTAAAATTTAAAACTACATTTCCTGAGCCTACGGTTGCTGTTAACGATTGAGCAGTAAAACCAAGGTACCTTGCTGAGATGGTATAAGTTCCACTAGCCAGGTTAGAGAATTTGTAATTTCCATTAGCGTCGGTAGGCATCACCATTTGGGTACCAACAACCTGTACTGTTGCTCCCGGAATTGGCATGTTAGCGTCGTCAAAGATTTTGCCGGAAACGCTTCCGGTCTGTGCAGCTACTGTTAATGCGCCGAGTGCAAAAAGCAGCAACATACAAAGCTTAATAGGGTAGAATACTTTCATAAAAAAAGCCCGTTTTAAAGGTGAAATATTTGATTAGTGTTAGTTGTATATTATGTTATGGTAAATTTAGTACTGTACGTTATAATTCAAAATTTAATGTCATATTTATTTTCAGCGCAATATTTTATAGATGTAAAACATTAAAAAAAGCAAATAAATTACGGTAAACTAATTTTTAAAAATAAATACTAAATTTTTTATATTATTGAATTTCAATTACTTATAAATTGAAAATAGTTTTTAAAGTGTAACTTAGACACTAAGGCTCTTTTTGGTTAGTTTTCGGGAACGTTTTCGGGAACGTTCCCGAGAATTCAGAAAGAAAATGCAACCGTGTTGCGAAAACTAAGGACGGATTCGGCGTGTTTTTAGAAAATCGCTAAATTTTTTGATGAAAACTAGTGCGTTTTTATGGTTGCAAAATGGAAGGATTTAACTCCTAATTTTCGGTCGAAGTAGAACGTCTTTTGATCAACTTCGAATTTAGAATTACCGCTGAAGTTGCCGGTGTAGTTGTTGGATTTTCTAATAGCTTAAAAAGCAAAGACGCGGCGGCTTTGCCTAGTTCTAGTGCGGGTTGCGTAACCGTTGAAAGTGCTGGGTTTAACAGCGGTGCAATTTCCAAACTAGAAAAGCCGATTACCTTTAAATCATTTGGGATAGAAATGTTTAAGTCGTAACAAGCATAGTAGGTAGCAAAGGCTAGACGCTCCACAGAAGTAAATACACCATCGGGTTTAAGCTGAGAAAATGATTGTTTTAAATGATCAATATTCTCCTTATAGTTATTGGTACAATCAATTATAAGCTCCTCTTGAAAAGGGATTTTGTATTTTTTTAAGGCATCGATATAACCTTGCATCCGGGTCTTGCCAATGGATAATGTTTTATTTACGGCTAAATAGGCAATACGTTTACATCCCTGCTCTATCAAATGTTTGGTGGCCGAAAAGCTGCTTTCATAATCATTGGTCGTCACCCTGGGCGTAATGATGTCTTCATAAACCCGGTCAAAAAACACCAATGGCAATCGTTTTTTGGAGAGCTCATTTAAATAATTGTGGTCATTTGCTTCTCCGGTAACCGACATAATAATGCCATCGGCTCTGCCATTGTGTAAGTGTTTAATAAATGAAACTTCTTTCTCAAATTGATCATTAGTAGAGTAAACCAAAATATGATAGCCTTTTTCACTTGCTATGCGCTCAATTCCTTGGACTGCCAAAGAAAAATAATTATTGCCAAGCTCGGGTACAATTACCGCAATTGTTTTACTTTTTTGTTCTCTTAAATTACTTGCATAGTGGTTGGGCTGATAATTCATTTGCTTAGCCATTGCCAATATGCGTTCTTTAGTTGAAGCATTAATGTCGCTGTTATCCCTAAATGCCCTCGAAACAGTAGATGTTGAAAGTTTAAGTGCTTCCGCTAATTTTTTAATATTGACGTTATCCATTCTACGCGCCGGCTGTTAAGTATTTTTTTTCGGTGTAAATATAAATGGAAAAAAAAGCAAATATTTCTATTTTTTATTAAAAGATTAATAATTTGATTTATATATAGTGAAATTTACTGGCTAAAGCGGGGCTGAAATGATTCTGACCTGAAATAATAGGAGATTAGAAAGTAATTTAGTGAATAGGCAGACTAAAAATGTATTTTAGCAAATGAATTTTGTGAATTTGAATTGTTCACGCAAAACTGACATAAAATGAGTAAAATAGATTTTAGAAGTGATACTGTTACGAAGCCAACAGCGGAAATGCTCGAAGCTATGATGGGCGCCAAGGTGGGGGATGATGTTTTTGGCGAGGATGAAACGGTAAATGCTCTAGAAGAAAAGCTTGCTGCCTTATTTAACATGGAGGCTGCAATGTTTTGTCCCTCCGGTACGATGAGCAATCAGATAGCTATTAAATGTTATACTCAACCAATGGATGAGGTAATCTGCGATCAAACCGCACACGTGTATCGATATGAGGGTGGGGGGATTGCTTATAATTCCCTGGCTTCAGTGCGGCTGTTGTATGGCGACCGGGGCATTTTAACTCCAGAGTTGATTGAACCTGAAATTAATGCCGATAATATCCACTACCCAAATTCTAGTTTGGTTGTTTTAGAAAATACAGTGAACAAGGGTGGGGGAAAATGTTATAGGTTGACCGATATTGAGCCAATTCATCATCTCTGTGCTATAAAGGGTTTAAATTTGCACTTGGATGGCGCAAGGATCTTCAATGCGCTAGTTGCAACTGGCGATAAAGCTGCAGCCTATGGAAAATACTTTGATGGAATCTCGGTATGTTTATCGAAAGGCCTGGGAGCCCCGGTTGGTTCGGTTTTTTTAGCGTCGCGGGAAACGATTAAGAAAGCGCGGAGAATAAGGAAAGTTTTTGGAGGCGGAATGCGTCAGGCAGGCTTTTTAGCGGCTGCGGGAATTTATGCTCTTGATCATCATGTTAATCGGTTAGCCGTAGATCACGCACATGCTAAAGCGCTGGGCGACTCATTAAAAAGTGCAAATTTTGTCAGCGCCGTAATGCCTGTAGAAACAAATATTGTACTTTTCGATGTAGCTGAAGGCCTAAAGGCAGAAAGTGTTGTAAAACAACTCGAGCAGAAAGGAATTCTGTGTAATACGACTTCCGAACAAACAATTAGATTTGTAACGCATTTAGATATTTCATCTGGTATGATTGATCAAACAATGAATGCAATTTCAACTTTACACTTATAGTCAGATATGTCTAATAGCCCAAATTTCACATTTCCCATTTCAAAGATCTTAGTTGCCAATCGAGGAGAAATTGCTTTAAGAATAATGAGGTCGGCCCGGGAAATGGGTATCAAAACCGTAGCTGTTTTTTCTGAAGCTGATAGAACAGCGTTGCATGTACGGTATGCGGATGAAGCTATCTGTATTGGTCCGGCGCCATCCAATCAATCCTATTTGGTAGGGAGTAAGATTATTGAAGCTTGTAAGCAAACTGGAGCAGAAGCAATTCATCCGGGATATGGATTTTTATCGGAGAACGCAGCTTTTGCGAGAGCAGTAAAGGCTGCAGGACTGATACTTATTGGTCCAACTCCAGAAGCTATGGAGGTGATGGGTAATAAATTATCGGCCAAAGCTGCAGCCTTAAAATATGGCATTCCGATGGTTCCCGGCACAGAAGATGCCATAACGGATATTGAGGAAGCTAAACGGCGGGCAATTGAAGTTGGATTTCCAATTTTGATCAAAGCAGCAGCAGGTGGTGGTGGAAAAGGAATGAGGATAGTTGAGAAATCCGAAGATTTCGAAGAGCAAATGCATCTGGCAGTGAGTGAAGCTACTTCTGCCTTTGGCGATGGGGCTGTATTTATTGAACGCTATGTGACCTCTCCTCGTCATATAGAAATACAGGTTTTGGGAGATACCCATGGAAATATCGTGCATCTTTTTGAACGGGAATGTTCAATACAGCGCAGACATCAAAAAGTAATTGAAGAGGCTCCATCGGCGGTGCTAACAGATAAAATTAGGGCAGAAATGGGTAAATGCGCTATTGATGTGGCCCGCGCAGTAAATTACGTTGGAGCAGGAACAGTGGAGTTTATCCTGGATGAGAACCTTAATTTTTTCTTCCTGGAGATGAATACCCGTTTACAGGTTGAACATCCTGTTACAGAAATGATTACTGGGTTGGATTTGGTTAAGGAACAAATTAAAGTTGCCCGGGGAGAGGCACTCTCTATAAAACAGGAGGCCTTAAAAATAAATGGCCATGCTGTTGAACTGAGGGTTTATGCTGAAGATCCATTGAACAATTTTTTACCCGATATCGGTACATTACAAACCTATAAAACCCCGAAGGGGAGTGGCGTAAGGGTAGATGACGGCTTTGAAGAAGGAATGGAAATACCGATCTATTATGACCCAATGATTGCCAAATTAATTACTTATGGCGCAAATAGGGACGAAGCCATTGAAAGAATGATCAGAGCTATTGATGAATATGACATTACAGGCATACAAACTACTTTAAGCTTTGGTAAATTTGTAATGCAGCACGAGGCCTTTACATCCGGAAAATTTGATACACATTTTGTTGGTAAATATTTTAATGCCGATAGTTTAAAGAATGGTAGGGAAGAAGAAGCTATGTTAGCCGCAATTGCCGGGGTATTTTTATTGAAAGATCAAAAAGCATCCTCAATCAATGTGGTTACTATGCAGGAAAGCAAATGGTTAAAAAATAGAAAAAACTATAATTAATGTTTACAGGGATTATTGAAACGCTTGGCGAAATTAGTAAAATTGAAACTGAAGGAAGCAATGTTCATTTCACAATAGCTTCCGCAATGAGTTCAGCTTTAAAAATCGATCAAAGTGTAGCCCATAATGGCGTTTGTTTAACTGTTGTTAACGTGGACGAAACTACGCATACTGTTACGGCAATTGCAGAAACTTTAGCGAAAACTAATCTCGCTCATTTAAAGGTAGCCGATAAAATTAATCTGGAACGGTGCATGCAAATGAATGCTCGTTTAGATGGTCACATAGTTCAGGGGCACGTTGATCAAACTGCCACTTGTATTTTGGTTAAAGAATTAGATGGGAGCTGGGAGTATCGTTTTAAATACGATTCTTCACTTGGAAATGTGACCGTTGAAAAGGGATCTATTTGTATTAATGGAATTAGTTTGACGGTAGTGAACGCTACAATTGACGAATTTTCGGTGTTTATTATCCCCTACACTTACGATCATACTAATTTGCATCAGGTACGAGTTAGTGATGAAGTTAATCTTGAATTTGATATTATTGGAAAATATGTTGCCCGGCTAATGGGAATAAAGGATTAGCGAGTATTATTGTATTGGATAAGTTTTGGGTTGTTACGTGTTACTTTTTTAGTTCGGCTAATCTTGCTCGCGCATAACTAATCTGCTCTTTGTCGGCTGCAGTGTCGGGTTTGCTTTTTAAGTAGCGATTGTAATAGGTCAACGCACTTTTCTTTTGATTTAGTTTAAAATCATATAAAATGCCCAGACGGTAATAAATATTTCCATTTTCTTTAAAAGTTAATCCCCTTTTATATGCGGTTACTGCGCTTGTTGACTTGTTATTAATTTCGTAAATACCTCCCAATAAGAGATAATAGCTGGATGTATTGGGTGATATTCCTTCTTCGATGGTTTTTTTTGCATATTCAGCAGCTAATAGATAATTATTTAGATTTCGATAGGATAAGGAAGTGTAGTATAAAGTGCTTTCAGTTTGAGCGGTGATCATTTCAAGCATTTTAAAATAAGAAATCGCTTTTTCATAATTTTTAAGGTAAAAATAAGCCATTCCGACGTCTTTTGCTACATTGGCATCAAATCCTGCAGTTAAGAGTTTTTCCCCAGTTTCGATAACTTCTCTATATTTTTTAAGCTGTATGGCAATTGGTAATTTTGCTTGTTGTAGAATTAGATGGCCAGTATCGGCAGCTATTGCTTTTAACAGTATGTCATAGGCAGGTTCATATTTTTTTAACTTTTGATAAGCTTTCGCCAAATCTAACGCTACATCAGCCTCTATGGGATTAATTTGGTTAGCTTTAATAAGGTAAATAACTTTTTGACTGTCGGTAGCATTCTCATATAAATCGGCGAGTTTTTTATATGCGTTAAAGTTTGTACTGTCTAGTTGGATGATGCTTTCAAAATAACTCTTTGCCTTTATACCATTTCCTCTCCGTAAATTTATGTTCGCTAAGTTAAAAAGCACTGGTACCGAAGTAGGTGTTTGAGCAACTAGTTTAAGGTAATTTTTTTCGGCTTCGGGTAATTTGCCTGCCATCATAAAGCAATAAGCTATTTGGTTCAGGGCCTTCGTATCTTGTGTATCTTCTGGATAAACTGTTTGGAGGTACTGAGCAGCTTCTGCATAGCGCTGTGATTGATAATATTCTAATAATTTCTCTTTATCATAATTCAGCGCATTTTGAGCATACAAATGGTGGGAAAAGATAGTTAATAAGAGGAGGGAAAAAATGTATTTCATATCAAGTTATTTATTAACTAATATATTAGTTATTCCCTTAGTTTCCAAATGAAATCCAAACTATTTAAAACTTTTCGGTAGTATAACTCGTTCTTAAACTGAAACACTATTTAAATTAAAAGTTTATGGATACCTTAAAGAAGTTTGAATTAATGGAAAAGATTGTAAGAGAATTAGAAGACTTACAACACTCACAACAGGCAATTATTCAAAAGATAGGAAAAATTGAGGTCGATAATATTGATCTTGGTGATAAAAAACTTGATAAAGATTTGCCGGATATGCATCAAAGGGTTGCCGATAATTTGGATTCAATACGTGATATTTTAGCTTATTTCGCTGAAAAAACACAAAATTTCGGGAACAAAAATAATGTCGATGCCTTAAAGGAGCAACAGGCCATTGATGGTGTAACTGGGAATAATACTAATTAACCTTTTCTTTGTGAGTAGGTAGTAATAAAGAGCATATAGTGCCCTTGCCTTCGGTGCTTTCTACATGAATGGAGCCGTTGTTTCGCTCCATGAAATCCTTGCAGATCAATAAACCTAATCCGGTTCCTTTTTCGTTTAATGTTCCTCTTGTAGAAATGTTTTCGTCTTTAAAGAGTTTCTCAAAAATCGGTTGAGATATACCTATACCATTGTCTTTTATCATTATCAATAACTGGTTATGCTTTAAATATGAGGTCTGTATATCGATCTCGCAGTTTTGATGACAATATTTTATCCCATTGCTAATAAGATTTCTGATAACCATTTGAACCATAATGATATCTGCATACACCATTTCGGCGGGGAAGGAACCATAGTTTATTTTAACCTTTTTGAAATTAGCCGCAGGTAAGTGGTAATTGATTTCATTGATAATTAAGTTTTTTAGGTTAAAGGGTTCTTTTTTAATTCCAAATCCGATCAATTGGCTTCTAGACCAATGCAAGATATTTTCTAAAAGTTCGGTTGTGTAAATGATATCTTTATTAAAATTAGGGGCTATCGCTTTAAATTCATCAATGGTGATTTGGTTATTGCCTACCATTTTTAAAATTTCAGAGATATTTACTAAAGGAGCCCTTAAATCATGGGCAATGATGGAGAAAATCCTATCCTTTAGTTGATTCAGTCTATTTAGCTCGTTTGCTTGCTCTGCAGCTTTAATCGCATCTTTTTTGAATGTGGTGAGATCTTGCAATTTGATAATGCTGAAGTCATTATTTATTTTATTGTCGTTCAAAAAAAGTATGTCTGCTATCAAATAAATATGATTTCCATTTAAAATGATATCCAATTCTATTTTTCCAGATTCATGTTTTTTAATTCGATCAAAGAATGTGTGCTGATTTGGAAATAACTCTTCTAAATTTGATCCATTCAACTTTTTGCCGGTAGGAAGATGAATGTATTTTAAGGTTGATTTGTTATAATCAATAATTCTATGTTGTTGATCCAACACAAAAAATCCATCCTGCATTAATTCTAAAACTTTTTCTCTTGCAATGGGCAAAATATCAAATAGCTTAAATCTATAAATCCCCAATAAGATTAAAGAGGTAGTAACCATAAAGGCATATGGTGTTCCATCTATCTCACCCAATGGCTTAAAACCCAATAGAAAAGTAAAATTGGTTAACCAAGGTATAAGGATAGCTATGACAATGGCATAATTCTGCTTTTGAAATATCGGGTCTGCATTTTTAAACTTTATAAATATTAAGTAACACCCAAATGTTAAAAGGGAATAAAAATAAAGGGTAAAAATGAAATACCATACTCCGGGTTCTGTATTGGCTATTGGAAAAGGACCTGTAGTTCCAATAACGATCTGCTTATAGTGTAAATGATGGTAAGCATTAGTCCAAACCATAAGCAAAGTAATGATTGGGAAAGCCACAAGTAAGATCACATTCCTACGTTTCTCAAGCCAGGCTTCTTTGCCACAAAAGTTTAGGCAGAAAATAAACCAGCAAATCGGAAGTGTCCCAATTCCAATATACTCCAAGCATATGAAGAATTTAATCTGCTTAAGCGATGTGCTGGCAAGTTCTAGGCCATAAGGAATAGACCAGATGGCATTTGATAGCATCATCAAAATGAACCACTTAAATGCGTTTCCTCCCCGCTTATAGATAAAGCCTGATAATATACAGGTGGCCATCCCGAAAAATATCAGTATAAACGCGTAAGGATTAAAAGAAAGCGCCATTTGAGAGGTTATATACTAAGCAATAAATAAACTTACTATAAAATACGTTTTTAACAAGTTAAATTGTAGAAAATGAACAACTTGATCAACCTTAGTTGAGCTCTCCCACAGGTAAAATTAGACAGAATTTTGCCCCCTTTCCTTCCACGCTAGTTACGGTAATATTTCCATCGTTGCGTATCATGAAATCCCTACATACGATCAATCCTAACCCTGTGCCCTTTTCATTTAAAGTTCCTCTTGTCGTTATATTCTCATCTTTGAAAAGTCTGCCCAATACTTCTTTTTTAATTCCCATACCATTATCCTCTATACAAACTAACATGGTTTTGTTTTTCTGATAGTTGGCAGTTATATGTATTTCGTTCCCCGGATTACAAAATTTAATAGCATTATTGAGGAGGTTTCTAACGACAATTTGGATCATTAAGATATCAGCATAGGCCATCTCCCCGGGAAAAACGTCATGGATGATTTTAATTTTTTTAAGTTCTGCAGCTGGCAAATGGTAATTGATCTCGTTGATAATTAGATTTCTGATATTGAAAACCTCTTTATTGACCCCATATCCTTTTAGCTGACTTCTAGACCAATGCAAGATGTTTTCCAGCAAATCAGTGGTATAAATAATGTCCTTGCTTAATGTAGGAGAGATATTCCTAAACTCATCATTGCTAATCTGGTTATTCGCAATCATTTTTAGCACTTCGGAGAGATTAACCAATGGGCCTCTCAGATCATGGGCTATAATGGAAAATATCCTGTCCTTAAGTTGATTTAACCGCTCTAATTCGTTGGATTGTTCCTTAGAGCGAATAGCTTCTTTTTTGTACGCAGTGAGGTCCTGTAACTTGATGATAATAAAATCATTGTTTATTTTATTATCATCTAGAAATATGATGTCAGCCTCTAACGATAAAATTTCACCATCAACGGGCACATCTAATTCAATTTTTCCCGGAGCATGGCGATTCAACATTTCCAGAAAGTTGGGCTGGTCTGGTAACAATTGTTCTAAACTACTTCCTATCAATTTGAGGTTGGGAGTATAATTGATATATCTTTTTATGGATTGGTTATAGTCAATTATTCTGTAGTCCTTATCAAGGACAAAAAATCCATCCTGCATTAGTTCTAATACTTTTTCTCTAGCTAAGGGGATTATGTCAAATAATTTGAATTTATAGATGCCCAATAAAATTAAGAAACTTGTTATCACAAAAGCAAATGGTGTTACATCTACATAGCCTAATGGCCTTATTCCAAGAAGATAGGCGATATTTGCAATCCAAGGAATTGCTGCGGCAACGATTAAGCTGTAGTTCTGTTTTCTAAAAATCGGATCGGACTTACGGAATTTTATGGCTAACAAAAAACAACCACAAGCCATTATCAAATAAAAGTAAATAGTGAAAATCTGATACCAAATTCCCGGAGTGAGATCGATCATTGGAAATGGGGTGCCAGTAGCCATTTTTGCACTTGCGTAATGCAAATGGTGGTAGGAGTTTGTCCAAACCATGAGGACGGTGACAACCGGAATAAAAAGAAGAGAAACTATATTTAATGGCTTTTTATACCAACATTCTTTTCCACTAAAATGCAGACAAAATAAAAACCAGTTCAGAGGTACAGTAGCAATGCCGATATATTCAATATCCAATAAAATTTTGATTTGAGAAATATCTGCACTTGCCAACTCAAAACCATATGCAATAGACCAGATGGCGTTCGAAAACATCATTAAGCTAAACCATCGAACAGCGTTTCCTCCTTTTCTATAAATAAAAAACGCTAATGCAATGGTTACCGACCCAAAGAGAATTAAAAGGATGGCATAAATATTGAATGTAAAAGTCATTAGGGCATAATGGTATATTGCTAATATGGCTTATCTAATAGGGAGATGTATAAAACTACATAATTTAGCTTTCAATTAAAAATATAGTTATTTTTAAATACAATTATCATGTTATGAAAAAGATCAGTTTATCATTATTATTCATGCTATCAAGCTATTATGCTTTTAGCCAAGGTTTGCCAACTTTTCAGTTAGGAATAAAAGGTGGTATGAATTTATCAAAATTTAAGACAAAAGATACCTTTAGCAGCGATAATCAGGCTGGTTATTATGGCGGTATTTGGGCTAGAATTGGAGGAGCTGGAATACACCTGCAGCCTGAAGCCTATTTGTCTGGTAAGAAGTCCAATTTAGTTACTGCTAATGGACTGGAAAACGGGGTAAGATTTACCAGTTTAGATGTTCCAGTGCTAATTGGGACTAAGTTTGGTGCTGCCGGAATTGGACTTCGTTTAAATACGGGACCAGTCTTCACTTTAATGCTAGATGAAGAACAGAATTTTGGTCAAGCTGCATCTTCTGCTTTCAATGGCGACTTTAAAGAGAATTCAATTGGTTGGCAATTTGGAGTTGGTCTAGACATTGGAAAGTTGAATGTTGATGCAAGGTATGAATCTGGCTTGTCTGAAATTAATTCAGCAGGGGGTTATCCTACGACAAAACTAAACCTCTATACAATTGGAGTAGGGTTTAGAATTTTCTAGAGCGAAGCACCAGTTTTTTAAATGAAAAATCTGTTTGAACTAGCGCCTTAAGTGACTAGGGTAAAGCGGATTTCTCATTTTCTTTTTGGCTTAAGATTTGATATATGATTTTTGTAATTTAATCCTAAACCATATGAATCTTAAAGAATTACTCTTAAACGGGCAGAGTTTTTTGGCGCTCTTAAAGGAATTTGCAATTGAGGCAAAAGATATAATAATACAGGACGAAAGTGTATTGTTAAATGACCCAAATTTAGCACAGCGAGAAATTCTTAAAGAAACCATTTGCATTGAAGCAAAAGGAAAAAATGGGGTTTTTAATTTCTTTGGAATTTTACATTTTAATATATTGAATAAGCTAGCTGTTTTCGAAATGCAAGGCTTTGAACAGGTAGACCGACCTGTCAATTAAATTTTATCGTCTTTTATGATTTCTTTTAACTCATAAAGGAATGCCCCCTTTATTGGTCTGATTGGTTTTTTGCTAGATTCACTTAATACCTTTACGAAGCAAGCCCCGAAGTAGAAGATCAACGAGGAGTAAAATACGAATAGCATAATCAATACGATAGATCCTGAAGCACCATAAATATTACCTATGTTACTTAGTGGTAGCATAATCCGTAGAATATATTTACCTAAAGTAAATAAAATACCAGTCAATAAACCGCCCTTTACAGCAGTTTTCCAATTAGGTCTGCCATTGGTTAAAAATCTGAACAACACAGCAAACCATGTGGTCACTATTAAGATAAATAAAATTTCATTTAAGATTGACAAAAAAATCTTTCCAAATGTTGGTGCTGCATTGTTAATGTAGCCTCCTATAAATGCCTGTACACTATCGGTCAGCAAACCAACAAAAAATAATATTCCCGCTAATAAGATAATGACCATAGATCGTCCTCTGAGCTTAAGATTAAATATGATTCCCATTTTTCCCTTTAATCCAATGCTCCATATTTGATCTAAGGAGCTCTTTATAACACTAAATAAGGTGGTAGCTACAAATACGAAAAACACAAAACTTATAATCGTTGCCCACCAATTGTAATCCACCCCTCTGATGTTTCTCAAGACCTGACGAATCTGCGTGATGCTACTGTCATCTAAAATGCTTGCTAAGCGATCAAAAAGTCTCGTTGCAAAATTTCTTCTATCAACAAAAAAACCGAATAGCCTAATCAATATCAGTAGGATAGGAGGAAGTGCAAAGTTGGTAAAAAATGCTGTGGCACCTGCTAAACGTAAAGGATCATTTTTTTGGAACAGCTTAAATGCCATTCTTAAATGCTTTAGAAATAATTTAGATCTTTTAAATGCGATAGCGTACATGTTTGAGCTTAACTAGCCCAAAATTAATAAATTTATATAATAATCATTCTTTAATTAAACCTGGCTTAAATAATAAGGTGCTGCTGAAAGAAAATAGGCGCACAAGCGAGGACGCTTTGAGTAAACTTTTTTCGTTTTTAACGGTTATATATTAAACCTTATATTATGAACAGTTTTTTTAGAACAATATTGGCCGGTTACGGAGCCAAAAAATTAGGCGGAGGCTGCTTATCGACAATTATCATATTTGTAATTATCTATTACGCTTTGGGGCATTGTTAATTGGTCGGCGATTACCCGCCGACCAATCGTAATATTAAAGGTTTCCTCGCAATTCCTGTTCTCGTTCAAGGGACTCGAATAATGCTTTAAAGTTCCCGGCACCAAAGGATTGGGCACCTTTACGCTGAATAATTTCAAAGAAAAGCGTAGGCCTATCTTCAACAGGCTTTGTAAATATCTGAAGTAAATAACCTTCTTCATCACAATCAACCAAGATTCCCAAACTTTTTAACAATTCAATTTCTTCATCGATTTTGCCAACTCTATTCGGCATCATTTCGTAGTAAGCTTCTGGAGGTGGACTTAAAAACTCAACACCCCTGGCTTTTAATGCTTTTACTGTTTTAACGATATCTTTTGTCGCTACCGCTATATGTTGAACACCCTCACCTTCATAAAATTCTAAATATTCTTCAATCTGGGATTTCTTCTTGCCTTCTGCAGGTTCATTAATCGGGAATTTTGAAAAGCCATTGCCATTACTCATTACTTTGCTCATTAAAGCAGAGTACTCCGTATTAATTTGCTTATCATCAAACGATAAAATATTTACGAAGCCCATTACGTCTTCGTACCATTTTACTGTTTCATTCATCCTGTTCCAACCTACATTGCCAACACAGTGATCAATATAAAGTAATCCGGCGTCTTCAGGGTTGTAATCGCTTACCCACTCCCGATAACCCGGCATAAAAATACCGTTATAATTTTTCCGTTCCACAAACATATGGATCGTTTCTCCATAGGTATAAATTCCGGACATTTTAACTTCCCCGTGTTCGTCAGTTAAAGTCTGGGGTTCTAAATAAGGTTTCGCACCTCTTTTGGTAGTCTCTTCAAATGCACTATATGCGTCATCTACCCAAAGGGCTAAAACCTTTACGCCGTCACCATGCTTTTTAACATGCGCTGCAATCAAATGGTCCGACTTTAAAGCAGTTGTTAAGATTAATCTAATTTTGCCTTGTTTTAAAACATACGAAGCTCTATCTCTTACACCTGTTTCAGGTCCGGCATATGCTAAAGATTGAAAGCCAAATGCGGTTTTATAATAATGTGCAGCTTGCTTAGCATTTCCCACATAAAACTCTATATAGTCTGTTCCGTTGATAGGAAGGAAATCTTGCGCTTTTGCTATTTTTTCTGCGAATGTTTGTGTTGACATTGTGTGGTATATTTTAAATATATTAATCCTATTAATCCTAGTCTATTCTACGTTAATTTGCCAGCTTGTATGATAGCTTTCATCTTCAATGTCGACAGCATCTTGTGTTAACATTAAAGGCCTAAATGGATCTATCATCACTGCCAGTTCCTCTGTTTTTTCTTGCCCGATTGATTTTTCAACTGTTCCGGGGTGAGGGCCATGAGGTATTCCACCTGGATGTAAAGTAATTTGTCCTTTTACCACGCTTTTGCGGCTCATAAAGTCTCCATCAACATAATACAGCACTTCATCGCTATCTACATTGCTATGGTTGTAAGGGGCAGGGATAGATAAAGGGTGATAATCATATTTACGAGGTACAAATGAGCAAATCACAAAATTGTGTCCTTCAAATGTCTGATGAACTGGCGGAGGTTGATGTAAACGGCCGGTTATTGGCTCAAAATCATGGATTGAAAATGCCCATGGATAATGAAATCCATCCCATCCTACAAAATCAAAAGGATGTGTTCCGTATGTATAAGGATAAATGATCCCTTGCTTTTTGATCAGGACTTTAAAATCTCCAATTTCGTCAATTGTTTCTAAGTCCGTTGGTCTTTTGATATCTCTCTCGCAAAAAGGTGAATGTTCTTCTAATTGTCCGAAAGCGTTGCGATAACGTTTTGGTGTACGGATAGGGCTGAAACTTTCAATAATAAACAATCGGTTTTTTTCATCATTGAAGGTTAACTGATAAATTGTGCCCCGAGGAATAACCAAATAATCGCCATACTCGAATTTAATCTTGCCGAAGCCAGTGTTTAAAATTCCGCTACCCTCATGTATAAAGATTACTTCGTCTGCCTGACTATTTTTATAAAAATAATCAGTCATTGATTTCTTTGGCGCTGCTAGTGAAATGTGTAAATCACTATTGACCAATACAGGTTTACGGCTTTGTAGGTAATCGTCTTCAGGCTTAATATTAAAGCCAATTAAACTCGTATGACGTAAATGTTTTTCGCGGGCAATTTTAGGTTCAACTGAGTAAGGTTCACCTAATGATTTTACAATTGTGGGTGGGTGACAATGGTAAACGAGGGAGTATAAACTCGAGAAACCCTCGGTAGAAACCAATTCTTCAGCGTAAAGCTCACCATTAGGTTTACGGAAAACAGTGTGTCTTTTAGCAGGAATTGTTCCTAATGTATGATATATAGGCATAGCGTTAGGTAATTTGGTTAGTATATTATTTTATAACGAAAAGAACGTGAAAACGTTTCTTGTAAAGCAGATAAAAGTAGAACTCAGCTAAGAATATTGCGCAAAAATGATTTTAGAAAGCATGGCATATCTAAATGCTGCAAGAACCTCATGAGCATTGTGATTTTGATATGTTAAATGACTGATCATTGTGAGCGCTAAATTATGCTTTTTTATCGCTATATTCAAATTTAATAATTTAAATAACCATCTAAGTGCTCAAATTATTTTTTTAGCTTTGACCCCGTAAACCAAATAATTATGAAGCTAGTTTCTTATAAAACCGAAGATAGAGAGCACTTAGGTGTTTTCGTGAATGGCCATATCTATAATCTAAATTCTTGTAATAAGCTAATCCCCGATGAAATGAATGCTTTTCTGCAGGGAGGTGATGCTTTAATGGAAAGAGCAAAAAAGATAAACCAAGAAATCATTGATGGTTCCTTAAAACCTAAAGAAGAGGTTTTTTATGAGTTATTAGCTCCTGTTCCGCACCCAACCTCTTGCAGAGATGGTTATGCTTTTCGGCAACACGTTGCAGCTGCCAGACGCAATCGGAAAGTAGACATGATAGCGGAATTTGATCAATACCCTATTTTTTATTTTACCAATCATAATGCTATTCAAGGTCCTGGAGAAATTGCCTGTATGCCAGATCATTTTCAAAAACTTGATTTTGAATTAGAAGTTGCCATTGTAATCGGAAAAAAAGGGAGGAATATTAAGGCAGCAGAGGCTGATAATTATATAGCTGGTTTTATGATCATGAATGATATGAGTGCCAGGACCTTGCAAATGGAAGAAATGTTATTAAGCCTGGGTCCAGCAAAAGGTAAAGATTTTTCAACGGTGATTGGTCCATGGCTAGTTACACCAGATGAATTGGAGCCTTTTAAAGTCGATGCGAAACCAAATCATGTTGGTAATGCTTACAATTTAAAAATGACTTGCAGTGTAAATGGTCAGCAAGTTTCAGCAGGGAATATGGCAGATATGGATTGGACATTTGCAGAAATCATAGAACGTTGTGCGTATGGTGTAGATGTTTTGCCGGGCGACGTGATAGGCTCGGGAACAGTAGGGACAGGATGCTTTTTGGAGCTGAATGGTACAGGTTTACTTAATGATGCTAATTATAAACCACAATGGCTACAAGCAGGTGATGATGTAGAGATGGAAATTACGGGATTGGGTGTCTTGACCAATATCATTACCAAAGTGGACACAGATTTCTCTTTATTGGGGTTGAAGAAAAATTAACATGTTGACCTTAAATACAGCGGATCTTTCACCAGTACAACTTCAAAATTACCTGCAGTATGCTATTGCGCCCAGACCAATTTGCTTTGCGTCTACAATTGATTTAGCTGGTAATATCAATTTAAGTCCTTTTAGCTTTTTTAATTTATTTAGTACCAATCCGCCGGTTTGTATTTTTTCGCCAGCGAGACGCGTACGTGATAACACTACTAAGCATACCCTAGAAAATGTTCTCGAGGTTAAAGAATGTGTGATTAATATCATCGATTATGCGATGGTACAACAGACTAGCTTGGCCAGTACAGAATATGCAAAAGGTGTAAATGAATTTGAAAAGGCCGGCTTTACTATGCTGCAATCGGCATTGGTGAGGCCTCCAAGGGTGGCTGAAGCTCCTGTTCAGTTAGAATGTATGGTTACAGACGTTATCCCTTTAGGCGATAAAAATGGTGCGGGAAATTTAGTTTTAGCGGAGATTAAACTCATACATCTTAAAGAAGAAATTTTGGATGAAGAAGGGAAGATTGATCAGGCAAAAATTGATTTGGTGGCCCGTTTAGGTGGCGATTGGTATTGCAGAGTTACACCTGATAATCTGTTTAAGGTTGCAAAACCACTAACTACATTAGGAATTGGAATTGATAATTTACCGGTTGCAGTTAGGAACTCTGTTGTGCTCACTGGTAATGACTTAGGAATGTTGGGTAATATTGAAAATCTACCAAGTGCTGAGGAGATTGACGAAATACAATGGAATGCAAATGTTAAGGATATTCTAGATGCTACTATAGGTGATGCTCAACAAAGAGAACGAGAATTGCATGAACTTGCCCGTCAGTTTTTAGCCATTGGTAATGTTGCAGATGCGCTGAAAGTGGTGCTATTATAGTTAAATCTATTCAATGATACTTACAGCCTTGATAAATCTACTTTTGTAGTAACCGTCAAAATCTGTGATTGTAACTCCATGAGCTTTACCAGAGGTTGAATGGATAAATTTAATCTCTCCATCTTCAATAGAGGATATAATGCCGACATGTCCAATTTTTCTTACCCTTGGATTACTACCGGTAAAAATAAGCACATCACCTACTTTAGCTTCATTTAGTTTAACAGGCACTCCTGCGCGCGCAAATTCTGGAGAGGAACGGGGTACACTAAACCCGAAGTTTTTAAAAACATAATTGACAAAGCCAGAGCAATCAAAACCCTTGTCGGGATTGCTAGATGCGTAACGATAGGGAGTTCCGATCATTGATTTCGCAAAATCCAATAGCTGAACGGCAGGATTTGCCACCTCTGGGATTTTGTCGAAGATTTTTCCCATCATTTTTTGATACTGCCGCGGTAAAGACGTGTTATCTTGGGCTCTACTGGTTAAAGTAAAGAAAGCAAGCAGACAAAAAGTGAGGAGAGTTCTCTTCATACGATCAACCAAAGGTAATAAAAAAATGAAATTTAAGGTAAATGTGGAAAACTTCTATGGCGTGGTAACTGCAACGGGCAATACTTTTCCATTGAAGAATTTATGTCCTGTTCTTGCAAAATCAGCAATGTATTTTCCCATTTCAAATGCCATTACAGGACTTTCATAGCCTGGGAATGCTGCTTCAAGCATTTCGGTTTGTGCTGAGCCTAAGGCCAAGCAATTTATTTTAATACCGGTTTCCCTAAGTTCAAAAGCGAGGCATTCACTCAAAGTATGCAATGCTGCTTTACTGGCCGAATAAGCCGCCAAACCTGGGAATTTCACGCTACCTTGAAAGCCACCCATACTTCCTACATTTACAATATGACTACCACTTTTTAACAAGGGAAGTGCATGCTGGATCATTTTAAAGTGACTGATTACATTACTTTCTAGCATATCGAATAGGTCGGCTGTACTAGTTTCGGTAAATGGTTTATTGATTAAACTCCCTGCATTATTAATTAAAATATCGATTGTTCCTAAACGCTCGGTGAGAAAGGGAATTAGCGCAGCGTAGTCGTCATTCACTAAATCAAATTCAACAGGCAAAAGTGTGCAGTCTGGGTTAATCCCCTTCGCGATTTCTAAAAGTTTACGAAGTTTATCTGCCGATCTCGCTATGCAAACTATTTTGTTTTTAGGATCTAAAGCAAATTCCAAGGCAGTTTCGAAGCCTATGCCACTGCTTGCTCCTGTGATAACGATGTTCATATTGTTAGTTTGTTATTTGTTATTCAATGACGATTCTCTACCATTAGTCGTTCTCCGTAATCAATTGGCTCACTGGGTTCGCAATAACGTGCAAACCATCATTGATTAATTTAGCAAGGTCGGGGTCATTTGCTGCTTTCATCTCTAAATAAATTCTCAATTCTTTCTCAAAATCTTGATCAATTTTTTGATGATGTACAATTTCTAAAATTTCAAGTGCGCATAGCCAATCAAACCTATGTGCAGTTTTTAACTGATTGAATATACTTGCTAATTCTTCATATCCAACTTGGTTTTCCCTTACAGTACGTACTTTCTGATATAAGGTATGTAACTGTTGGGTATGATTGTCGTAGGCAATTTTATGTGTTTCCTGCTTGCTTACAAAAGTAATTTCTTCATAGGCATCTTTATCGGCAGCACCATTGAACACCGAAATTATTTTCTCCCCAATAGCCATATCGTAAGTTCCCCAGTCGGGCTGGAATAAAATATTTCCATTGCTTTCTTTTACTGTACATTCTTCGAAAGCTATAAGAATTACTTTATTATCCTGAACGATAATTTCTTTAACGGAACCATTCACATTAATCCCGCTTTCAAAAGTAAGATTTGCTTGTTGGTTAACAGCAATTCCTAAACTCTCAAGTTCGGTTAAATTATGATCTTCAAGGGGTTTAGTTATATCTTTTAATTTACCAACAGGCGATGAAAAACCATCGGCATGGTACGTTTTTCCATGTCCAGATAATTGCTTTCCTTTATAAGCCAAAGCAGATGGGCCAGTAGTTTTGATAAAAGTTAACTCGTCGTTTTTGGCAATTCCCACATCAGTAAAAACTCCAGTGAGCTGCAAGCCGGAACTATATACTGCAGTACTCGGATTTTTACATTCTATTGCTTTTAAAATACTTTCAGTTCCTCCACGTCTAAACGCCATGGTATTTGCAAAAGCCTCTAAAACATCAATTAAATTTTGGAAAGTTTCCGTTACAAAAAGCTGCGGTTGTGTTTGAGTAATGTCGTACTGATAATTAATCGTATCTAAATTATACCATAGCTTGGTTACTTTTGGGTCCATACAGCTTGCACTTTCTCCAATTGATGAAAGCAAACCAGCACCATAAATTTTTGGATTTTCTAAAGTTCCGATTAGGCCGTATTCTACAGTCCACCAATGCAAACGACCCAATAGTGCCATCTCAGAAGGTTCTCCCATGTTATCCGCAATATTGCGTAATGTTTTTTCGGCGAGAGCGATCTCCTTTTCGTCAGAATCAACAGCTTCTTTTAGAATAGAAAGTTTACGGATCGCTTCGTAAAGCTCAAAATCTTTACTCGAAAACATTGCTTTTGCTCCGATTGAACCAAAGTAACTGAGGTAATTGTTGTAATCGGTATCCGCAATAATAGGAGCATGGCCTGCACTTTCGTGAATGATATCAGGGGCAGGAGTGTACTCGATATGGTTAATCTGACGAATGTCGGCCGCAATAACCAATACCCGATAAGCTTGATATTCCATAAATGCTGCTGGTGGGATAAATCCATCAACAGTTACCGCACCCCAGCCAATTTTACCTAAATTATCATTCATGGTTTGAAGGTTCGGAATGTACTCTATGCTTAATCCAGCACGTTGCAAGCCTTTAATATAAGGATAGTAGGCCACATGCTTAAGATAACTGTAATTTTGACGCATTACATAACGCCAAACTGCTTGATCAATTGGCGTATATTTTTCGTAATGCTGCTCAACAATGAACTGTCTTAAATGTTTGGGAAGTTTCGCTACTTGCTCGTTGTTAAAATCATTAAAATCACTCATAGTGGTGCTGTAGATTGATAATGGCTAAAGTAGCTTGTTTTGAGTACTAATCCAAAAAAACACGGTTCTTTTACGGTAATATGATGGGTTGTAGTTAATGAGATACGGCTTTTAATCCAATAATCGAACCGATTAAAGTGACTATAAAGAACATTCTCCAAAACGTGGCAGGCTCTTTGAAAATAAAAATGCCTACTAAAACTGTACCAACAGCTCCAATACCGGTCCAAACGGCGTATGCGGTTCCGATAGGAAGGTTTTGCGTGGCTTTAATGAGTAGTGACATGCTGATTGTTAAGGCAACCAAAAAGCCGCCATACCAAAAATAAGTATCATTTCCCGTTGTTTCTTTAGCCTTTCCTAAGCAGAATGCAAAAGCCACTTCAAATAATCCAGCAATAATTAAAATAATCCAATTCATGTTAGGGCGTTTTAGGTTTTTTTACTTTGAACGAAAAATACTTTTGGGAAAAATAACTGGATATAGCTAGCACAATTGTAATCAGCGCTTTTGCTACGGAAGGGAAAAATTGAAAACCTTCCACTAAAATTTTCATCAATGCATAATTGAGTAAGATGTTTGTGCCATAAACAGTTGCATATCGAAAAAGTTGTATTCTGCCAACCAAAGTAGACTGGGTAAATACCAGGTATTTATTAAGCATGAACCCCACAGCAAAGGTAAAGCCAGATTCAATAAATAGCGCAGCAATGTGCGCAGTGATTAAATAATCACCTATTTTAACATCCTGCTGATGTAAAATGTAATTAAAAATAATAAAGTAGCCCACTATGCCGGTAGAAACAGTTATCCCACCCGAGGCTAAGTATCGAAAAGTATGCAGGCTAAACCACCTTCGAAAAGGTGGGTAAAAAAAATCAATGACCTTTAACGCGAATTTCCTCATGCTTAATCATTAACTGTTAACTCATTGTTAATCATTCTATTGTTGTATTGTTGAATAAAAGCTTTTAAATATTTTTCCATCTCGTTTTGTACCCCAGGTTCATCACCCAAGATATTATTTTTGGTTAAGCGATCTGTTTTTAAGTTAAATAAAGCAGTCGATTTTTGTCCGTCGTTTTGCAATAAGTAATCACCTTGATATAAACTAAAATTTCCGTCATTGTTATTTACTACAAAGTTGTTGTTTTTTGAGTTAAAAGCATCAAAGCCGAAAGCAAAATAAGGTTTATCATAATTTAAATAATTTAATACAGTAGGCATAATATCAGCTTGCTGAATTAATTTGTCAGTTTTTCCTTTCAGGTCTCCACCTGGATAATAGAATAGGATTGGAATAGAGAAATAACCCGGCAAAGTTTGATACTCAGATAAATAAGAAACAGTTGCATGATCTGCGCAGATGACAAATAAGGTGTTTTGGTACCAGGGCATTTTTGAGGCGGTAGCAAAGAAATTTCTTATAGCTAAATCCGTATACCCTATTGGTTCTTGAACGGGTAATGGACCTTTTGGAAATTTTCCTATATATTTTTCAGGCACTTTAAATGGGTGGTGAGAAGATACTGAAAAAAAGGCCGAGAAAAAAGGTTGCTTAAAAGTATTGATGGTTTTTGCCATGTATTGCATGAACGGTTCGTCCCATATTCCCCAAATACCATCAAAATCATTGTCATTTGCATACTCGGTTTTCCCAAAATAGTTTTTAATTCCAGCTAAATTTGCATAGGCTGAAAAACCCATCGAGCCGTTTGGTGCTCCATGAAAAAATGCGGTTTCATAGCCTTTATCATTCAGTAGTTTAGCAATACTTGTTGTTTTATTGCCAGAGTAACTTGACAATACAAAGGGTTCGCGTATTGATGGAATTCCAGAAATGATAGAAGGAAGCGCGTCAATAGATTTTCGTCCGTTGGCATAAGTATGCGAAGAAGTAAAACTTTGGTCGACTAAGCTATCTAAAAAAGGAGTGTAGCCTTTATATTTGCCCCCTAATAAGTCTTTGTTTAATGCCCCAATATGCTCCTTACCCAAGCTCTCGATAATTAAAAAAACAATATTTAAGTTTTTAAAAGGGTCTTTGTTTAAGGGCTGGTGTATGGGGTTGTAAATTGATTTCAGCGTTTGCTCGTCATAGTAATTTATAGGCTTTAATGCAGCTCGTTTTAATGTTTTTATAATGGTAAAGGGTGTGTTCAATACTAATCCCATATCACTTGGCTGCTTAACAAAATCGCCAGCATTACTCATGGTAATTGGACGGGTACTATGTCTCCATCCACCACGCATACCAATTACCGCCAAACCCGCAATAGCTATTAGGATTAAAGTATGGGTTAAGTAGATTTTCCAAGTGAACGTAGGCGCTTTAGTGATGCGAATTATTTGGTACAACTTGATAAACACATAGGTGAATACGGCAAAAAGGATTACCAGATACCAATAATCACTCAAGAAATCTAAAAACAACTTTAACTTGTTTTGTTCATTGCTAAATTGCGAAAATACACTTGCTGTAGTGTGCTTCAACGTGTATTTGTAATAGGCGAAATCAATAAAATTCGCTAGAAAGCCGATACTGTTTGTAGTAATAAACAACCACTTGCAGAAAACCTGATAGGCCTCCTTATATCTGAAAGTAAATGGAATTGTTTGTAAAACAATGTAAAGTGAGTTAATATAAAGTAGCGCAACTAGGTCAAACTTAATTCCTCCGGCAAAAATATAAGCTAAATCTGCCAGACTTAAATGGTTAAAAAAAGTTTGATTTGCCAGGTAAAAACACAATCTGCAAATAGTATATAAAAGCATTACCAGTAGAAACCGGTAAAGTAACGCAGTATAAATAGATTGTTTTTTGTTAATATTTAGACGCATTTTGTTTAAAAGTGTGCAATTTAAGGAAAGATTTCGAATTCCGACTTCGTAAGTCGGCCCTTTAGGTGCCGACTTACGAAGTCGGCAGAGCGAGTCGGCAGAGCGGGAGGAAGTTAAAAATTTCGTAGCTTAGTTAAACAATTTAATACAATGAAGCAATTTTCTCTTTTTTTTATTTTCAGTTTTTTCGCAATCACCTTAAACGCTCAATCAGATACAGCAACATATCGTGCAATTGCTACCCAAATTCAGAAAAAATTTGCTCCTGATATGCGGGATATTTATTTCAATATACGGTTTAAAGGGGATTCTGTTAAATTAGAAAGCACATCAGAAATAGTTATAAAAGAATTTGAAAAAGCAAGACCGAAAGAGGGAACAAATAAATTTTCTTCAACTTTATTGCCTGCAAAATCGCTAAACGGATTAATTTATGGAGTTGCCAATATTTCTGTTGGTAATAATCGAAGTAATCCACAACACGGTGCTGAATTAATGACCCAAATGTTATTGGGGACACCAGTTCAAGTTTTTAAAAAACAGGGTGGATTTTATTTGGTTAAAACACCAGATAATTATTTAGCGTGGACAGATGGGGGAGCCTTAAAGTTAATGGACGAGCAAACTTTTAAAGTTTGGCAAGCCAGTGAGAAGGTCATTTTCCAGGCCGACTACGGACATGCCTTTAGTAAAGCAGATGAAAATTCACTCAGGGTTTCGGATTTAGTAAAGGGAAATATATTACAATTTTTAGGACAAGAAAAAGGCTATTATAAAGTATGTTTCCCAGATCAACGCATCGGATATATTCAAAAATCCCTTGCAGCTTCTTATCAAAACTGGGTAAAAAAACCAAACCCAAAAGCAAGTGCAATACTGTCCGAAGCAATTACTTTGTTAGGAGTGCCTTACTTGTGGGGTGGTACATCTATTAAGGGCGTAGATTGTAGCGGCTTTACTAAGACTGCTTATTTCTTGAATGGGATTATCATCCCAAGAGATGCTTCACAACAAGCATTGGTTGGTGATGCCATCGATGTATTAGAAAATGATTCTATCAGTGTTAGCAAATGCTTGAAAAATTTGCAACCTGGCGATTTATTATTCTTCTCGGCAGCCAAACGAAAGGGTATTAATGGAGGTAGGGTAAGCCATACCGCAATTTATATGGGCGAAGGGGAATTTATCCAGTCGGCGGGAATGGTGAAAATTAGTAGCCTAATACCCAATAAAACTAACTATGATGGTGGACAAGCTACTACTTTAGTTGGTGCGAGAAGAATATTAACAGCAATTGGGAGGCCGCAAATTACGAGAGTTGATCATCACAATTGGTATGGGGAAAATGAATAAGCTTACAATTTATCACAATAATAACTGCAGTAAAAGTTGTACTGCGTTATCGGCCCTTAAACAATCTGGAGAAGAATTTGAGCTGATCGAATATTTAAAGAAGGTGCCTACCATAGCTGATTTAACCAAGATTGTGGAAAAATTAAACTGCAAACCGCACGACCTGATTAGAAAAACTGAAAAGATTTATATTGAAAAATTTAAAGGTAAGGAACTAAGCGATCAAGATTGGGTCAATGCGATGCACGAATACCCGATACTCATTCAAAGACCAATTTTAATCAAGGGCAACCATGCTGTTATAGCAAGATCCTCTGAAACATTACAGGAATCAATTAATTATTTAAGCCAATCGGGTGATGATTGACTAGGCTGATTTACCCTGATCCAGTTTCCATTTGGATCTTTAAACTCAATGCTCGTCATTCCCAAATGCGATGGTTTTGGTCCTTCAAACTTTATTGAATTTGAAGTTAATCGCTCCATAATCTCTTGCAAATCATCAGTTAAAAAACAAGCGCGCATAGACTGAGCAGGCACGTGAGTAGAAATATTGAAATCAATAGCATTTGTAGGTAGAGTAAAAACCGTTAAGTTTTGGTGGTCTACCGTCGCCTCCATACCAAAGATGGACTGATAGAAGTTTTTTGTTTGCTCTACCGCATTCGACCCGAATTCTATTTCTTGAAGCCTTACTTTCATTTCTAACCATTTTTTATCAATTCCGACTTCGTAAGTCGGCGCATAAAGGGTCGACTTGCGAAGTCGGGAGTTTAGTCGGGAGTTTACTTAATTACTTTCTATTGCCGTAACTTTCTCTCTGTAAAGCTCAATTGGGCTATCCAATAAAACCGAAATTACGGTTAAGTTTGCGTCTAGTCGGTCCTTAGGAATGTCAATGTAAATAATTCCTGGGACTTTACTCCAATATAGTTTATTATAAATGGAGTGATCAAGCATGGTTCCTTCACCAACAACCCTAATTCTGCTGATGCCATTTTTTAAACCCTTGATCGCAATTGGTCCATTAGGTTTGCCTTCCACGAAAAGAAACAATGTCTGAAGATCTGCAGACAATGCAGTTTTACCTTCGAAATGACCTTGTTCAATGCCTTTCCTTGTTTTATGTAAAGCTTCTACATTTTTAACTACCCAATCGTTAACTTGTTGATCGAGCGGGTTAACGCCGGTGTTGAAGTTTAAACCGTCTACCGTTAGCGGACTATCTTTGAATGGGTTTAAACCTTTTTGACAAGCGGCAGCAATTCTCTTTATTTTTAGCGAAGCTGGCTCAGTCGATTTCGTAAGTGCATCTTGATAACTTATATCGCCCAAAATTGGGTCGCTCAACTCTATCGCCTCGTTTAGCTTAACTTTAATTACGGTAACATCTTTATCATAGGCTAAATCGGGTATTGAAATCAAATAATTATCATTTTCCAAGCGCCAATGACTAATTTTTCCAGCATAACCCAATACCGAAATTTGGGTTATTTTAGAACGTATTCCCTGTAATAACACGCCGCTTTTATCTTGATGGTTTAAATATAAATAGAGCGTTTTTCCATCCTTTGAAAGTGCAGTTTTTCCGATAAAATGACCTTTAGGAAGACCCGCTATCGTTCCATAAATTGCTTCGGCGTGCTTTTTAGTCCACCTTCCGAGTCCTTTTAAAATAGCTAATTGTTCAGGTACAATGGTTCCATCAGCCTTTGGTCCGATATCCAATAACAAATTTCCACCCATAGCTAAACATTCAACAAGTGTTTGAATAATCATATTGGTCGACTTATATTTTTTGTCATAAGGTTGATATCCCCATGAATCATTCATTGTATAACATAACTCCCAATACTTGCCTTCAGGTTTTACAATGGGTACGCCTTGTTCGGGAGTTTCATAATCGCCGTGTTCATCTAACCTTGAGTTAATAATTAAATCAGGATTATAGCTCAGTAAGGACTTGCGTGTTTGATCAGTATGCCACTCGGTTGATGAATGTTCCCAATTGCCATCGAACCAAAGCAAATCAGGCTTAAATTGAGCAGATAGTTCATTCAGTTGTGTTTGGTAGTAGTTAACAAATTTATCCCATCGCTTTGGTTCTTTATTGATATCATATCGCTTCGTTTCTCTGGTGAAAACATTATAGTCTTGATAACTCCAATCGGGTAGAGAATAATAAAGCCCGGTTTTTAAGCCTACATTCTTTAAAGCGCTCACAAATGGAGAAATAAGGTCGAGTTTAGCTGCACTGTGCTTTATAGTTGTGGTAGCATTAACTGCTTTACTGTCCCATAAAGCAACGCCGTCATGATGTTTAGTTGTAATTATCGCATATTTTGCACCACTTTCCTTAATGAGCTGTACCCATTGCTGAGGGTTATATTTAGCAGCATTAAACCCATTTAACTGCTTCATATAAGCGTCGTGATTAAGGTAGTTATTATAAAATGCCCATGACTCGGAAATGCCATTTACGGAATAGATGCCCCAGTGGATAAAAATACCGAATTTTGCGTCAGCAAACCATTGCATCTTCTGAGTTTGGTTAGACTGGGCGCCTGCCTTTAAACCGCAAAGGACGAGGATAATAACTATAATTTTTTTATGGAGCATGTAGAAAAACTGTATGTAAAGTTGTTAAAAAAACCGCTGATTTTTGGTCAGCGGTTTCTATGTTATTTAAGCCAACAAATTCCTCCAGCTTACCTTACCTTCAATAATGGTATGCAACTCTTTGATTTCAATTCTTTGTTGCTCCATGGTATCCCGGTGACGAATTGTAACGGTGTTATCCTCTAGCGTTTGGTGATCCACCGTTACACAGAAGGGAGTGCCAATCGCATCCATACGGCGATAACGCTTTCCAATGGCATCTTTTTCTTCATAGACACAATTAAAGTCGAATTTTAAAGTGTTCATTATGTCACGCGCTTTTTCAGGTAGTCCATCTTTTTTAGTTAAAGGGAATACGGCCACCTTAACTGGAGCCAAGGCTGGATGTAGGCGCAATAAAGTGCGGCTATCTTGTTTATCTGCTGTGCTCAAATCTTCTTCTTGAAAAGCATTGATCATCGTTAACAAGAACATACGATCTAAACCGATTGAAGTTTCGATTACATAGGGAACATAATTTCCATAAGGTTTACCGTTTTCGTCTAAATCATTGTCGAAATACTGCATTTTTTTACCCGAAAACTCTTGGTGTTGGGTAAGGTCAAAATCAGTTCTACTGTGAATTCCTTCAACCTCTTTAAACCCAAATGGGAATTCAAATTCGATGTCGGTAGCAGCATTCGCATAGTGGGCCAACTTTACATGGTCATGAAAACGGTATTTGTCGGCCGAAGTACCTAATGCTTTATGCCATTTTAAGCGGGCTTCTTTCCAATAGGCAAACCATTTCTTGTCCTCACCCGGACGAACAAAGAATTGCATTTCCATTTGCTCAAATTCACGCATGCGCATGATGAATTGCCTTGCAATAACTTCGTTTCTAAAGGCTTTTCCAATTTGTGCAATTCCGAAAGGGATTTTCATTCTTCCAGACTTCTGCACATTTAAAAAGTTAACAAATATACCTTGTGCTGTCTCAGGGCGAAGATATACCTCGTCACTTCCTTCAGCCATGGCGCCAAATTGGGTGCTGAACATTAAGTTAAACTGACGTACATCAGTCCAATTTTTTGTGCCACTTACTGGGCAGGCAATTTCTTGTTCTTCAATTAATACTTTTAATCGGGGAAGGTCTTCAGCAGTTAAAGCGGCATCCATATCAGCTTGCAATTTAGCTGCTTTATCGGTTTTGCCATCTTTTTCGTATTTCGCAATTTTGTCTTCTAATAACTGATCGGCGCGGTAACGTTTCTTTGAATCTTTGTTGTCGATCATTGGGTCATTAAAACCATCAACATGACCACTTGCTTTCCATACCTTCGGATGCATAAATATTGCAGAGTCAATACCCACAATATTTTCATGCATTTGTACCATGGCTTTCCACCAATATGTTTTGATATTGTTTTTTAACTCTGCACCTAATTGTCCGTAGTCATAAACGGCGCTTAAGCCATCATATATTTCACTGCTTTGAAATACAAAACCATATTCCTTAGCATGAGAGATTACATTTTTAAATTGTTCGTCGTTCGATTTAGCCATAGTGAAGCAAAGGTAATATTTTAACTGTTAGATGTAAAGTGGTATTTTACCGTAGGAATGTAAAAGATATTTCAAATTTAAACCTATTTTTGAACCACATGAGCATCAAGGTAAAAGAACTAGCTAAGCATTATGGTCGACAAAAAGCAGTTGATTCTATCAGTTTTGAAGCAAGGGAAGGGAAGATTTTAGGCTTTCTTGGTCCGAATGGCGCTGGTAAATCTACAACCATGCGTATGATTACTGGGTATTTAGCGCCAACATCTGGAAATGCTGAAATTAATGGACGACCAATAAATCCAAAAGCGACCGAGGTTAAGAGAGATATAGGTTATTTACCTGAAAATACACCGCTTTATGCTGACATGTATGTGAGGGAGTTTTTAAGTTTCGTAGGAGAAACCTATAAACTTAAAAATTTAAAGAGTAGGGTAGCTGAGGTGATTAAGCAAGTGGGTTTGGAGCCAGAGCAACATAAAAAAATTGGAATGCTCTCTAAGGGGTATAAACAAAGAGTGGGGATTGCACAGGCAATTATCCATAATCCCAAAGTTTTAATTTTAGACGAACCCACCTCAGGATTAGACCCTAATCAACTAGCGGATATTAGGTTATTGATTAAGGAATTGGGAAAGGAAAAAACCATTATCATTTCTACTCACATCATGCAAGAAGTTGATGCTATCTGTGATGATATAATTATAATTAATAAAGGCAAAATTGTAGCGGATGAGTCACTTTTATCGTTAAAGAAGAAGTATGCACCGCAGTCTTTGGAAGAAATTTTCAAAAAACTCACAAACACCTAATATGGATCTTAAAAGTTTAAAAGTTTTCTCAATTTTAATGTTTGTCTTTTTCGGAGTAAATGCGCAACGATCAAACATTGTTATCGGACCAGAGTTAAATTTGCCCACCGGCAATGCTACAAATGAGAGCCCTATTGGTTTTGGAGGCTATTTAAAAGGAGAGGTTGGTCTTTCAGAGAAATTCTCAATAACCGCAAGTGTGGCAATAACAAGTTTCTTGGGAAAAAAAATAATTGGCCCTAGACAACCAACTGTTTCTTATCTTCCCGTAAAAGCGGGGTTAAAATATTATACCGACAGGAATTTTTATTTTGAGGGGCAGCTTGGAACAAGATTTAAAATTGACGGTAATGCAAACACAACCTTTGTATGGTCTCCAGGCGTTGGTTCGTTAATCAAAAGTAGAAATAGTAACAATCAATTTGATATCGGATTGAGGTATGAAGGATGGACTAGCTCAAGAACAATTAACACAATAGAAAAAAATTATACTACATTTAGTTTTTTTAGTTTAAGAGCAGGTTATGCATTTAATTTATAAAAAATAACAAAACACACATGAAAAAAATTCTATTATCGTTCTCGTTAATCGCAGGCTTAACTCTTTCTGTATTTGCACAACAGCAAAATCAAAAAATTAAAGTAGGTATCGGAGGCGAATTTTTATATGCTTTAGGCAGCACTGCTGAATTTTATAACCTGGGTTACGGCGTATCTGCGCAGGGCGAATACTTGTTTTCTCCTAAACTAAGTGCTACCCTTTCAGGCGGTTATATGGTTCTTACTATCAATAAGCTTTTCAAGGAAATATATGAAGAATGGGATGTTAAGATCGATAGTAAAACTTTTTACCCGGTAAAGGCAGGACTTAAGTACAATCTTAACAAAACTTTCTATGCGGCTGCGGAGGCGGGTGCTTCTATTTCAAAGGACAAGACGGCAAGGGGTAATTCTTTTGCTTATGCCGGGGGCTTGGGTAGTTCATTTGAAGTTTCTTCCAAAGCGAGCTTAGATTTTGGTTTAAGGTATGAAGAATGGGCAGTTAGCGCTAAAGATAGATTATCATTTATAGGTTTTAGAGCTGCTTATAGTTTCGGACTGTAGGGCCAACATTTAGGTTATACTTTGTTAACTAATTCCTAATACCTCCTATGTATCCGGTTTTTAAGAGAGAATTATTTAGTTATTTAAATTCATTAATGGCCTATATAACCATTGGTGTTTTTTTATTGGCTTGCACATTATTGTTATGGTTCTTTCCTGATACCTCTATTCTAGATTATGGCTATGCAGAGATGAATAGTTTTTTTAGTTTAGTGCCATTTCTATTTATTTTTCTTATTCCTGCACTTACGATGCGCTCATTTGCAGAAGAAAGAAAGGAAGGTACTTATGTGTTGCTGGCAACGCGACCCATAAGTGACTGGCAAATTATTGTTGCAAAATACCTGGCAGCCGTTATCTTGCTGCTTTTTGCTTTATTACCAACATTGGTTTACTATTACAGCATTTACCAGTTAGGTTTGCCAAAAGGTAATATCGATACGGGTGCGGTTATAGGTTCTTACCTCGGCTTATATTTACTTGGAAGTGCCTTTACCGCAATTGGGATTTTTGCTTCTTCACTTACTAAAAACCAAGTAATTGCCTTCGCAATCTCGGTATTCCTTTGCTTTTTTACTTTTAGTGGATTTGAATCGCTTAGCAAGCTCTTTGAATTGGATAAGATTGGTGCAATACTATTAATCCTGGGAATCTCGGAACATTACCAATCGATGAGTAGAGGCGTTTTAGATACCAGAGATCTGGTTTATTTCCTAACTTTTATTGCATTATTTTTAGGGTTAACGAAGTATATGATAGGGGGAAGAAGATGGTAGGGAGAAAAGGCAAAGCGCATGGAACACAAAGGATTAAACATCTGAAAACCTTGGCGTTTATCGTTGTGCTGACGTTGATCAACGTTTTTGCTAATTATTTTTATACACGTTTTGACTTTACAAAGGAGAAGCGGTACACGTTAACCGAACGAACTAAAGAAATTTTAAAGCAAACTAAAAAGGACATTACTATTACAGTGTTTTTAGCCGGAGAAATGCCCTCTGCTTTTAAGCGCTTGCAAAATGCGACTAAAGACTTATTGGTTGATTATAAAAGTTATGCAAATGCTAGTGTTAAGCTTATTTATATAGACCCAATTTCAGGTTTGTCTGTTGGAGAACAAGAAAATGTGCTGACTGATCTTGATGAGATCGGTATCAAACCTGTTGCAGTAAATATCAAAAGTGATGCAGGTTTATCCCAAAAAATAATTTTTCCAATGGCTTTGGTTGAAATTGATGGTAAGCCAATGCCGGTTAGTCTTCTACAGAAATCTGGGGGACCAGCAACCAATTATGAGGAAAACATTACCAATTCAATTCAAAATCTTGAATATACTTTTTCCTCGGCTATTCAAACATTGCTTAGTGGTCAAAATCCGAGAATTGGGTTTACTGAAGGGAATGGAGAGCCAACTAACCTACAACTTTATGATGCGATAACAAGTCTTAGTCAGCGTTTTTATGTGGGCCGAGTTGACTTGAAATTAATTAACAAGGAAGGCTTGGATAGTTTGAAACTGCTTTTTGTTGGCAATCCTAAGGTTGCCCTTACCGAAACTGAAAAATATAAGCTCAACTATTTTGTGATGAAAGGCGGAAGACTGGTTTGGATAATTGATCAGGTTCGCGCCAATCTGGACGATTTGCAAACTGGAACCCCCCGTTTGGCCACAAACAGTCAGCTGAACATCGATGATATGCTTTTTGAGTATGGCGTAAGAATTAATTATAATTTGATAGCAGACCTAAATTCTGCACTTATACCTGTTTCTTCCGGGCCCTTGGGGCAGGGGCAAATTCAATTAGTGCCTTGGCAGTATTACCCTGTGTTGATGCCCGACAGTTCACATAATGTAGTGAAAAATATTGATGGCATCCGAACTGAGTTTGCAAGTAGCTTAGATACGATAGGAGTGCCGGGTATAAATAAGAAGATTATACTCACTACTTCGCCTTATCATCAGATTTATACCACCCCTAAAATGCTATCATTACAATTGCTTAGCGAGCAGCCTGATCCTAAAGAGTTTCAGAATAGACCAAAGCCAGCTGGTGTATTACTTGAAGGTACCTTTAAGTCTGTATTTCTAAATAGACCTATTCCTGAAGGAATAAAGGAGGTATATGATGTGCCTGCAAGGAGTAAACCCACTAAAATGATAGTAATTGGAGATGGAGATGTTTTCACGAACCAGGTAAGTAAATCAGATAACATGCCTTTTCCATTGGGATTTGATCGCTACTCGCAACAGAATTATGGAAATAAGGCATTGTTGTTAAATATTGCCGATTATTTTACCGATGATCATCATTTGATCGCCCTTCGTAATAAAGAAATTAAGGTTAGGTTACTAGATAAAATGAAACTTAAGGTCGATAAAACAAAATGGCAAGCCATTAATGCGGCTTTTCCGATTTTATTGTTAATATTGTTCGCAACTTTTCAACATTATTACCGTAAGCGTAAGTATACAAAGTAATTTTTATATTTTTGAGAACAGATAAAATATACAATGAGATTTATAGTATCAACATCGACCTTATTAAAACATTTACAAACGGTAAACGGCGCTTCAAGCAGCAGTACTGTTTTGCCTATATTAGAGAATTTTTTGTTCGAAATTAAAGAAGGGAACTTAACCATTTCTGCCACTGATCTGCAGACCAGCATGACTACCTCTTTACCAGTTGAATCTAAAGAGGAGGGTAAGGTTGCTGTGCCATCTAGGATATTGTTAGATACGCTTAAAACGTTACCAGATCAACCTATTTCATTTAATATTGATGATGCTACATTTTCTATAGAGATTAGTGCGGGAGATGGTAAATACAAATTAAGTGGTGAAAATGGGGATGATTTTCCAAAAATCCCTGTTGTAGAAAACGCATCTTCTGTAAACTTGCCGGCTTCTGTATTAACAGAAGCTATTACTAAAACCATTTTTGCGGTAAGTAACGACGAACTTCGCCCTGCTATGACCGGGGTATATTGCCAGCTTTCTGCACAACACATTACTTTTGTTGCAACGGATGCACATAAATTAGTTAGATATAGACGTATGGATAGCAAAGCAGATAAGGCGTCTTCGTTTATTTTACCTAAGAAGGCATTAACCTTGCTTAAAGCTGCTTTACCTAGTACAGATGTGAATGTGTCTGTAGATTATAATGCTACAAGTGCTTTCTTTAAATTCGAAAATATTAATTTGGTTTGTCGTTTAATTGATGAACGTTATCCAGACTATGAAGCGGTAATTCCTGCAAATAATCCAAACAAATTAGTGATTGACAGGGCATTGTTTTTAAACACGTTGCGTAGGGTTGTCATTTTTGCGAATAAAACGACACACCAAGTTCGTTTAAAAATTAACGGAAGTGAATTGAACATTTCTTCTGAAGATTTAGATTTTGCAAATGAGGCACATGAGCGTTTAAGTTGTCAATACGAAGGTGAAGATTTAGAAATTGGCTTTAACGCTAGATTTTTAATTGAAATGTTGAGTAATTTAAGTGGAGAAGAAGTTACTTTAGAACTTTCTACCCCAAATAGGGCTGGCTTATTAATTCCTCAAACAAATGACGAAAATGAGGATGTTTTAATGCTTGTAATGCCCGTAATGCTTAATAATAGTTATTAGAAAATATTTACATCACAGCTAAATGGCTTGGTCAAAACCAAGCCATTTCTTTTTTAATAAAATTACTTACAGTTAACATCAAATTTTTAAATTAAATAGACTAATCGAAATGATATGTCTATTTTTGTGAAAAAAACATAACCTTGGAATTACTAGAACAACTCATAGATTTTATTCTTCATATTGATAGGCATCTCGCAGAAATTGTTAATGAATATCATACTTTAACCTACCTTATTTTATTTCTTATAATTTTTGCTGAAACAGGCTTTGTGGTAACTCCATTCTTACCTGGTGATTCTTTGCTCTTTGCAACTGGTGCCTTAATAGCAGGCGATAAAACGGACCTGAATATTTGGTTGATGTGCGTAATTTTAATTGCTGCTGCAATTTTAGGAAATACCTTAAACTATAAATTGGGCAGTTTTTTTGGCGCGGGAGTTTTTAAGGAAAAAAACAAAATTTTAAAGCTCGAATATTACCATCAATCTCACCAGTTTTTTGAAAAACATGGTGGCAAAGCTATTATTTTTAGTCGTTTCTTGCCCATATTTAGAACAATCGCACCTTTTGTGGCAGGTATTGCTAAAATGCCTTTTGGTAGGTACACTACATTTAATGTTATTGGTGGGATAACTTGGATCTCTAGTTTGTTATTTGCAGGTTACTTATTGGGTCAAATTCAATGGTTTAAAGATAACTTTGATATTGTAATCGTATTAATTGCAGTAGTTACTTTTGTTCCTGCAATTTATGCAGCTATTGCGAGTCGATTCAGGAAAAAAGTGATCGAGGACGTTGTTGCTTCTAAGGAGGATTAATTTTCCCTGCCTATAATTTTCCCTTGTGAATACTTTTTTTCTTCTAGGGCGATTTGTTTCTTTTCTTCTGGGGTTAATGCAATTTTAACGAGGTTTCTTAACTGAGGTTGTCCAGCATCAATCCAAGCCGAATACCAAAATGAACCTGTTGCTAAGATTGCGCTGCGCATTCTCTTTTCAACCATTCCCCTCATTTTGTCTTGATACGCCTTTGAGTATGCTGCAGAATACTGCTTTAAGATTGTGTTGCCTCGTTTGGAAAAGCTATACTTTTGGTCGGCAGGAAAGGAACGGTTCAATTCTGCCTCAAATTGGAGTACGGTATCAACGGATGCATGAGATTTTTTCACTATAACCCAAGCTGCCTTTAATGGGCTTTCAAGATAAACAGCCTTACCAATAATCAGATTATAGTTTCCTGCAAAAAGTTCTGGGATCCTACTTTCCCAGAAAGCATGAATTCCAGCCTGATTAGTTAATTGACCATTGTGATTATGTGTGGTATGTAATGGAACATGGGCATCGCCTATATAGTGACCTAAGTCTGCAGAATGTTTTAATATCTTTATAGAATCCCTATTCTTAAACGCTTTGACCAAACTATAATACGTTCGCTCGATTTGCCATGGAACTATACCACTTGAATTTAATTTTTTCTGGCCGTATTTATGTAGTGCGGTAGACCACTTTTCTGGAATGCTATCAATGTGCTTTTCATAGTTTTCCACATCCAGATAGTGTCGAGGTGCTTCAAGTGTATCGATATATCTTCGCTTATCAGGATCTACGGCATGTTCGATGATATAGTTGCTTCCCGCTTTATAAAAGCAAAGCATTTCCATAGGCAACGTAAATATTGCCAATTGATTAATCCGTTTATGGGCAAAAAAGCCCCAGGAGGTAGAAAGTAGTAGGGGGATGATTAACAAAAGTATAATTGTTAATCGTTTCATAATTGAAGGTAATTAAATTATTTTAATTTCTTTGCTTGGTTCCAATAAACATCCATCTCTGCCAAGGTCATATCTTGCAAAGCTTTGCCATTTTCTTTGGCTTTATTTTCAAGAAATTGAAAACGCTTAATAAATTTTTTATTTGTTTTTTCTAATGCGTTTTCGGGGTTAATATCAATGAATCTCGCATAGTTGATTAACGAAAAAAGTAAATCCCCAAATTCTCCTTCCGCCTTTTCCTGGTCAATATTTTCCTTGTTGGCAACGTTAAATTCGTTTTTGAACTCTTGTAGTTCTTCTTCAACTTTTGCCCAAACCTGTTCTTTTTGATCCCAATCAAAACCTACTCCCCGAGCCTTCTCTTGAATTCGACTTGCTTTTACTAGTGCTGGCAGCGATGTGGGAACTCCACCTAATACTGATTTGTTTCCTTCCTTTAGTTTTAGTTGCTCCCAATTTCTTTTCACATCCTCTTCATTGCTTACTACCACATCACCATAAATATGAGGGTGTCGACTAATTAACTTATCGCATACACCGTTCAAAACATCGGTCACATTAAAATCATTCGTTTCACTTCCAATACGAGCATAAAAAACCAAATGCATCATGATGTCGCCAAGTTCTTTTTTAATCTCATTCATGTCGCCTTCCAAAATTGCATCCGAAAGTTCATAGGTTTCTTCAATCGTAAGGTGTCGCAATGTTTCCATTGTTTGCTTTTTATCCCAAGGGCATTGTGTACGCAGTGTGTCTAGTACCGTTAACAATCTTAAAAATGCGGTATCGGGAGCTGATGTTGGTGGTGGTGGAGTATTATTGGACATCCTCAAGTTTTATTTTTTTAGTAATTCTATAGTTTCTTCTTTTTTGTAGATTTAGAACATCTACTTTTACAAAAGGTAATTTTAACTGCATACTACAATTTAATTATCGTTGTAAAGTTACTATTAATGGGATATTGTTTATTATCGTACCCTCTTTTTTAGTTGTTCTATTAAAATAGTAGATTTATAGATGAATAAAGAAGCGCTTAAAAAAAAGTTATTCACAGAAATTTATGATACGCACTGGCTTAAGCTCTATCTGCATTTGCTGAAAATGCTGGATGATGAGGACGATGCAAAAGATGTAGTTCAAGAGGTCTTTGCCAGTTTGTGGAACAATTTTGATGCGATTAGCATTCATACTTCATTTACTTCTTATTTATATTCTTCTGTAAGAAATAGAGCCATAAATTACCTTGCCCATAAAAAGGTTGTTATCTCCTACGAAAAGGCAGAAGAACTCAGGGATGTTAATTTTTCAAATGCTCCAGATATATTTCTTATCGAAAAAGAATTAGCATTTCAAATAAATAGCGAGATTGATAATCTTCCTCCGAAAATGGCAGCTATTTTTAAAAAGAGTCGGTTAGAAAATAAATCATATAGAGAAATTGCCGAGGAACTAGATATTGCCGAGAATACAGTTAAAAAACAGATTAGTAGGGCATTACATCTACTAAGACAAAAATTTATTCATATCAAGTACTACCTTTTCTTTTTATAACTGTCTTATTATTGTTTTTACCCAACAATAATATGTCTATAAAAATTTCTAGTGAATTACTAAAGAAATATGCCGAAAATCGATGTAGTGCGGAAGAGAAAATCTACATTGAGCTATGGTATAATGAATATGCTTCGAAGAAGCAATCTCAACTTCCAGATATAAAAAAATTAGGTGCTGCAAATGAAGAAATTTGGAAGGGCATTAGTCGTAAAATAGGACAAAACACCAATGTTAAGTTTTCTTTTATTAAAGTAGCGGCAGCAATTTTAATCCTGGCGAGTATTTCATTTATTATTTATAAGGCAAGTAATCAAATTAATAGTTCTCAAAAAGAGATACAGACAAATTTCGTAACCGGTAAAGTTAAGGCAGAAGTCTATGCTTCTTCACATCGCTCTATTGTTTATGGTAATTCAGACATCAAAAAAATAATGTCGGAATTAAGAGGTGATCAAGAAATAAAAATTAGTACTCAAGTTGGCGAAGAATATCATGCTGTTTTACCAGATGGCAGCGAAATTTGGTTAAATGCGAATAGCGAAATAGTTATTCCTGCAAGTTTTAACAAAGCCTATCGCGATTTAAACCTTCAAAAGGGAGAAGCATATTTTAAAGTTGCAAAAAATAAGTTTAAACCATTTAGGGTGTTTGCTGCCAAAACAAAGATAGAAGCGCTCGGTACCGAATTTAATGTAAGGTATGATAACGAAAGTAAAGATCTTAAAGCATTCTTGGTAGAGGGTTCAATCAGTGTATCAAAGAAGAATGAGCAATCTGTCATAAGGCCTAATCAACTTTATCAAGGAGATGATTTGACAGGGCTCTCTTCTATTAGTGAAATGCAAAATCCTACTACACAGTATGCCTGGAAATCTGGTTATTTCGAGTATGCTAATACCCCCTTGCCAGAAATTCTCAAAGACCTTTCGAGATGGTATAATTTCAACTTTGAAATTCATCAGAAATATAGAAATAAAACGTTAACAGGGAAAATAGCCAGGAAACAGCCCTTTAATGAGGTGCTGGCAATTTTAGAATTTTCTGGAATTAAATATAGAAAGGAGGGATCGAATTTAATATTGGAACCTTAAACAACCTCTACGCAACCAAATTCTATGTAAATAACCACAAAACCCATTAAAAAAACAAACTATACTGATGAGAATAAAAATCTACTTATTGCTTTGTTTGCTTGCCAACTTTGGTCAGGCAGCAGCGGCTCAAAATCTAACACTCAACGTCACGAATGTAAAATTTCAGCAAGTGGTTAGAGAAATTGAAGGACATTCTAAATATAGATTTGTCTATGACCCAAATGAGATTGATAATGGTGCTCTTTATACCATTAATGTAACAGAAGAAAGCATAGATGTAGTACTAAAACAGCTTTTTAAGAATGGCAATCTGAAATATCAAACATTCGAAAATACAATTGTCGTTAAGCGAAAGGACGGTGACATCAACAATGTGCCACAGGAAAATATTATCGTTACCATATTGGATGAAAATAGTAAGCCAATGCCTGGAGTAACACTAAGAATAAAAAACAAACCTAATGTATTTGGTACTAATGATGAAGGAAAAGCCACCCTTGCAGGTGTAGCTGTAGGAGATATATTAATTGTAAATTACATCGGCTATAAAACAAAAGAAATTAAGCTAGATGGGGCAAATGTGAATTTACGTTTAGAACCAGATTTAAGTAATCTTGATGAAATAGTGATAGTGGGTTACGGTACCTCTACGAATAGAAATAATGTAGGTTCAATTTCAAGTATAACTTCGAAAGATTTAGAAAATCAACCTGTAATAGACCCGTTGGCGGCTTTACAGGGGCGTTCTACTGGTTTAATGATTTCTTCTAATAGCGGTTTACCAGGTGGGGGATATAATGTACAGCTACGTGGAGCTAATTCGTTAACCAATGGTAATAATCCTCTTTATATTATTGATGGAGTTCCTTTTGCCGATGACAACATGAACCAATTTATTGCTGCTAACGGGCGTCAAAGCGCCTTGGCTTTAATTAATCCAAAAGATATCGAGCGAGTGGATATTTTAAAAGATGCAGACGCTACAGCAATTTATGGTTCGCGCGGAGCAAACGGTGTGATCTTAATCACTACTAAAAAAGGACAATCTGGAAGTTTAAAGGTCGATTTTGGTACTAGTTTAGGTGTTTCAACGGCGGTAAAAACATTAGAGATGTTAAATACACAACAGTTTTTAGCATTAAGAACTGAAGCATTTGCAAATGATAACAATACACCTACTTTAACTAATGCGCCGGATTTACTGACTTGGAAATCAACAGATTACACAGATTGGCAAGATAAATTATTTGGTCACTCTGCACCTTTTGGTAATTACCAATTATCAGTAGCCGGAGGTACAGATCAAATTAAATATCTTTTTAGTGGTAATTACACTAATCAAGGAGAACCTTTACCTGGTAACAAGGCTTACAATAGGGTAAATGGATTGTTCAATATCACTAGCCAGTCTAAAAATAGTAAGTTTAAATTAAACGCCAGCGTCAATTACGCATTGGATAAAAATAATACTGTCCCTACAGATTTAGCGCAGTATTATAATTTGGCACCAAACTATTATTTGCATAATCCAGATGGTAGCTATTATTGGTTTGGTACTTCATTGCAAAACCCGTATGCCTACATGGAAAGGACTTCAATTTCTAAATCAAAATCACTTTTAGCAAATACCACAGCTTCTTACCAGATAATCCCAGAGTTGGAAGCAAAAGTTAGCTTTGGTTATAATTTAAAAAAGATGGATCAGTTACAGATGCTACCTTCCACAGGATTTAATCCAGCTTTAGCTACGGGCCCGCAAGCAGCTTACGGCTTTTCAGATTACAACTCTTTCATTGTAGAGCCGCAATTGAATTATAATAAGTCTTTTGGAAGACATGATGTAAAAGTACTGTTGGGAGGAACATGGCAAAGGAGTGAAAATGAAGGGCATTATTTGTTCGGAACGAACTACGCAAGTGATTCGCAACTGGAGAATATGGCCGCCGCAGGAACCTTGAGAGTAAACAGCTTCAGCTTTGCAGATTATAGATACCAATCGTTTTTTGGCAGAATAAACTATGCTTTTGACAATAAGTATCTGTTAAATCTTTCAGCGCGTAGGGATGGTTCTTCTAGATTTGGGCCGGAAAACAAATATGGTAATTTTGGAGCAATAGGTGCTGGTTGGATTTTCTCAAACGAAGACTTCCTGAAAGATCATAAAATACTCAGTTTTGGTAAGTTAAGGGCAAGTATCGGTTTAACCGGAAGTGATCAGATAGGTAATTATAGTTATTTAGACACTTGGAATTCAAGTAGTTTTCCTTATCAAACTATTGTAGGGCTTACCCCCGCTAGAGTATTTAATCCATTTTATGGTTGGGAGGAGAATACAAAACGAGAAATCGGGTTGGAATTGGGCTTTCTAAAAGATAAATTATTCTTAAATACCACCTATTATAATAATCGCTCGGGAAACCAGCTCGTAGATATCACTTTGTCGCCGCAAACAGGCTACTCTTCTTATACTGGAAACATGCCAGCATTAATTCAAAATTCGGGATGGGAATTTGATGTGACTTCAACTAATATCAATCAGAAGGATTTTAAGTGGACTTCTAGTATTAACTTGTCTATTCCTACAAACAAATTGCTCGAGTACCCAAATTTAGCTCAATCGGTAGATGCTAATAAATATATTATAGGAGAATCTACTAGGATAGCAAGAGGGTTTCAGTTTACCGGAGTTGACCCAGCAACGGGTGTTGCACAATTTTTAGATAAAAATGGAGACAATGCTTTAACTACAGCTGATTATGTTACACTCGGTAATATAATGCCTGAACTTTATGGAGGGATAAACAACAATTTCTCTTATAAAGGATTATCATTTAATTTCTTGTTTCAATTTGTTAAGCAAGAAGGTCCTGGTTTAGCCTATGGACCATTAGCAGGTAATCTAGGTGGGCTTACAAATTTTGATGTTTCTGTTTTAAATCGTTGGAAAAAACCTGGTGATATTACAGATATCCCACGAGCATCTACATTAACATCGTCATTAGCCTATGCAAGATATGTTAGCAATTACAGATATTCTACAGCTGCCTGGGAAGACGCCTCTTTTATTAGGTTAAAGAATGTTTCATTGTCTTACGACATTTCTAAATGGACTGAAAAAATTAGTATCAAAAGGGCCAGTATAAACTTTAATGCACAGAATTTGTTCACTTGGACATCGTTTAGAGGTTTAGATCCAGAAATTCAAGGCTTTGATAGAACATTTGTTTCTGGAGTTAATCCTTATGGGTCGGTAAAGACATCTAGTACACCCACAATGAGGACATTTACTTTTGGCTTACAGGCAACCTTTTAAACACAACCAATCTATCAACAAAAAAATATGACAATGAAAGCTAAATTTATTACTCTATATATTGCCGCACTTAGTTTAACCAATTTATCGTGCGAAAAATTTTTGGAAGCTGATCCTCCCAAAAACCAAACTGCTGCTGAAGCAGCTTTTCAAGATGATAAGATTGCTACCTCAACCGTGTTAGGGATTTATACAAGCATGAATGGATTCAATGGTCAATTTGCCAGTAGTCTATTATCCACGCTAATGTCTATCGCCGCCGACGACTATTATTATTCATTAACTTCCTATGATGCCTATAAGCAAAATGCACTGCTACCAAGCACTGACTACCTAGATCGATTGTGGAGTCAGCCATACGTGTACATTAACCAATGTAACAACGTGATAGAGGGTGTAGCTGGCTCTACATTAAGTACACAAGTTAAGGCGCAACTAACTGGGGAGGCAAAGTTCATTAGGGCATTCTGCTACTTTTATCTGGTAAATACCTTTAATAAGGTCCCATTGGTAAAAGATACCGAAGTATTTAAGAATAACCTCTTAGGTCAATCTACCAAGCAGGAGATTTACGATTTTATTACCCAAGACTTAACAGATGCAGTTGCTGGTCTAAGTGACGCCTATCAAGGACCTGAACGTGTAAGACCTAATAAAAAAGCCGCACAAGCTTTATTGGCAAGGGTATATTTGTATAATCAAAAATGGGCTTTAGCGGAAGCAACTGCTACTGCAGTTATTGGCGATACGAGATATAAAATTCCTACAGATTTAAATTCGGTATTTCTAAAAACCAGTGAAGAAGCAATTTGGCAACTACAAACCGTAAACACCTCTACCGCTGGTGTGAATACGTGGGAGGGCTTTAGTATTATCCCTACTACCTCTACAGGTAGCTCATTTTATAGAGTTTATGACGCTACGGTAGCGAAGTTCGAAATAGGAGATAAACGTAAGACGGACTGGTTAAAAACTTATACTACTGGGGGAGTTACCTATTACTATCCCGCAAAGTATAAAATTAGAACTGCTACACCTGTAACAGAATATAATACCGTTTTACGTTTGGCAGAGCAGTATTTAATTAGAGCAGAAGCGAGGGCAAATCAAGATAATCCAGCTAAATTAGTCCAAGCCATTAATGACCTTAACATGATTAGGGATAGAGCCGATATACCGGATTTAAGTGCTAACTTGCCAAAGGCCGCGGTATTGCTAGCTATTGAAAAAGAGAGACACTTAGAGTTATTGGGTGAATGGGGACACAGATGGTACGACTTAGTTCGTACTAATCGTGCTGTACCAGTACTGTCAGTAACTAAAGCTAACGGATTTAATGCTGCCGATCAGCTCATTCCAATTTCGGAAGTAATTTTGAATACTAACCCTAACTTAAAACCAAATGACTAAGTTAAAGACATATGTTTTAGTGTTTACTTTGTTCTTGTTCGTGAAAGCTCATGCACAAGATCTGGTAAAAGTAGAACCAGAAAAACCACAAGCTGGTGAACTGTTAACCGTAACTTTTAATCAGAAAGGAAGTAAAATTCCCGATACGGTTAAAAAGGTGTTTATTAACTTTACGTATTCAAATTTTTATGAAATGCCCAATAGGTTGCCTATGCAAAAGGTAAAAGGCTTGTGGAATGTTTCCTTCAAATTGCCGTTTTATTCAAAGTATGGGTCTTTTACCATTTCCGATGCTGATAAGATTTTTGTACAGCAACCTACTGATACATCGCATTATGAGTTTTTCGTCTATAAAGACGGAAAGTTAATTGAGGGCAATTATTTAGCTAAAGGGTACAGTTTATCCGCACAGAATAGAAAGTCTGCTACCTATGAGCAGCAGCAGCAAGAGTGGTTTAAGAAAGAGCTTTCACTTTATCCAAATAATTATGAATCTCAATTAAGGATACAGAACTATAAGATGAAGACTGAAAGTGGGAAAGCAAAATGGGATGCTCGTGATAAAGCCTTAGCTGTAATTGAAAAGAAATTTAGGAGTAATCCAACGTTTGGTGGAAATATCAATTCTACCACTATGGGCTATTTAATAATTGGCGAGAACCAAAAGGTAGATTCCATTAGGAAAGTAGTAGCTAAAGAATTTCCAACTGCTACTATTTCTATTGAATACAACCTAAATTATCTGCTGCAACATAAGAATGCAGCACAGGTAGTGGATAGTCTTCAAACGCTTTTGAAGAAGGTGAACAAAGAAAATGAAAACGCTTATTCCGATGCGTATGATTATCTTTTTAGACATTACGTTACAAAAAGGGATAGGGCCAAAGCCTTAGCGTACTACAGCCGTGCTATTAAAGGAGATACTAGTCCATACCACTGGAGAACCTATCATAATTACGTGAAATTTTTTGAGGAAAATGACATGCTTTTAGATTCTGCCAAGAAACTGAATACATACATTTTAAAGAACGTAGATAAATATCCAACCTCGGTAATTCGTTATTTCCCCGAAACAGGTTATTTAATTGGGTTCGACGAGAAAAAGGCGGAAAATCTTAAGCAAGTGGAAAGCGAATTGAAAGCCATGCAAGGGATTTTGAGTTATAAACTTGGCGATAAAATCGAAGCGCTTAAATGGCTGGACGAAGTAAGGAATACATTGCAATCGAAAGAACTGCTATTGAAAGTCTCGGATACTTACAAACAAATTGGAAATAAAGCGATGGCAGAAGAAACGTTAGCTAGGGCCTATAAAGTAGCGCCTTTCGATGCAAATATTGAAAGGTTGTTAAAGGAAAGTGTGATAGCTTCTGGGGGCAGCAAAGCTGATGTTAAATTGAAGTTAGCTATGTTAGATAAAGAGTGGAAAGCCACTCATTTCAATGATCTTGAGAAGATCTTACTTCATAAACCATTTCCCGATTTTCAAATTGTGGATAGGAATAGGAAGCCATTAACTGCGGCGGATTTAAAAGGTAAAATTGTGTTGATTGATTTATGGGCAACTTGGTGCAAACCATGTATTGCTTTCTTCCCGTATTTACAGGTGATTTACGATAAGTATAAAGACGACAAAGATGTGATGTTCGTAATCCTAAATACGGCAAGTGGCAATACTTTCGAAGACGCTTTTACCTGGGTAGACCAAAATAAGAATTTCACTTTTCCCTTCTATTTTAATGAAGATAAAAAGTTAAGTGCAAAACTTGATGTGAATACTATTCCTACAACATTCCTTTTAGACAAGGACAGTAAAATAAGATTCAAAAAAGTGGGAAATGAAGGAGAAAAAGCGATGCCTCAATTAGATGCTATGATAGAATTTTTAAAGCAAAAAAAATAAGTTTAGTTAGTATGGTTTCAAGCTGGGCCGACTTTAATAGTTGGCTCAATTTGTTTTAAGCTATTTTTATAGCTCTTAACATCTCTCTTTTACCGGGAGCTCCAGGAAGTTTCTCTATTGCAAAGCCACATTTCTTAACTGCTCTTTTTAAATCGCCTGTAATGGCGTAGGTGACAAAAATACCACCTTGCTTTAAGAAGCTACAAGTGTGGGCAATAATTTCATCTGTCCACATTTCAGGCTGATGACGCACTGAAAATGCATCGTAGTAAACGATGTCAAATTGTGCTCCGCTTTTCACTTGGGCAAGTTCGGAGGTTAGAATCTGTAAGTTGCAAAAGGCTGATAGGCTTTGTGTTTCTTGAAGCGATTTTTCGTATCCCGCTGTAAAATTTTGCCATATTGGCATTGGCACATATTTGCTATAGGCTGTTTGTTGGATAACGTCTATCGTTAAGGGAAATGCTTCAATGCCAGTATAATTTAACTTAACCTGTTGTTTTTCTGCTTCCAAAAAACTCAAGATAAAGTTTAAGCCAGTGCCGAAGCCAACTTCTAAAACATTAATTTCTGGACCTTTTAATTGCTCAATAGCATATTTTAATCCAGCAGCAATGAATACGTGTTTACTCTCTTGCAAGGCACCATGGGAAGAATGGTAGTGCTCTCCAATGGTTTCATTAAATAAGGTGTTCGAACCATCTGCTGTTTGCGTTAAAATATTCATGTTTCAAAAATAAGTTTTTAAATTAGTAATATCTTTGTTCGACCTAAGCTTTCATCTTTTGCTATGGTCTTTAAGCATAAAAAATGGATATTGAAAATTTCAGAGAATTTTGCCTTAGTTTACCTGGTACTACAGAAGGAATGAAATGGGAGCACCTATGCTTCATGATTGAGGAGAAGCTTTTTGTGATTATCGCTATAGACGAGGGAAATAGTTTCTCTACTAAATGTACACCAGAAGAGTTCGACGAGTTAACGGCTAGAGATGGTATTCAGCAGGCCTCGCATATGGCCAAAAGACAATGGGTGAGAATCGACAATTTAAATGTGCTTAGCGAAGCTGATTTGAAGAGAAGAGTATTAACTTCTAGAGCACTCGTACTTTCTAAATTGTCGAAAAAGATACAAGAAAAATACAGCTAGCTAATTAGCTAGCTGATAATAACTACCACAATCTAATTCGATCTTCAGGTTTTTTGTAAAGTTTATCTCCTGGTTTAACATCGAATGCATTATACCAAGCATCCATATTTACAGGCGCACCAATGGTTCTATAGGGGCCAGGTGAATGTGAATCTGTTTTAATTAACTGCGCTGCGGCTTCATCCAAAATATTTCCTCTCCACACTTGTGCCCACGACAAAAAGAATCTTTGGTCTGGCGTAAAGCCATCAATTTTTTCATTGCTTTGGCCTTGTTTGGTCATTTTAAATGCGGTATAAGCCGCGTTTAGACCTCCTAAATCGCCAATGTTTTCACCCATCGTTAATTTGCCTAACACGTGAATCGTATCGACTACTGTATAGGCACTAAACTGTTCACCTAATGCTTTTGTTTTTTCGTTAAATTTTGCACGATCCTCATCAGTCCACCAGTTTTTAAGATTACCATCTTTATCATATTGACTTCCAGAATCGTCAAATCCATGGCTCATTTCGTGGCCTATTACAGCGCCAATACCACCATAATTCACGGCATCGTCGGCATTCGGATCAAAAAATGGAAACTGTAAAATTCCGGCAGGAAAAACAATTTCATTCATGGTAGCGCTATAAGACGCATTCACTGTTGGAGGTGTCATACCAAAACGCGTACGATCAACAGGCTTGCCCAACTGTTTAATGTTTTCATTATAACTCCACATGCTTGCGTTTCTGAGATTCTGAAAATAAGTCCCTCTGTTAATTACTAAACCATCATATGTTTTCCACTTTGTAGTATATCCAACTTTGGGTGTAAAGGCATGTAGTTTTTCAAGCGCTCTTTTCTTGGTTACATCACTCATCCATTCAAGTCCATTAATTCTGATTTCAAATGCTTTCCTCAGGTTTTCGATCATGGCATCCATTCGGACTTTTGCATCAGGTTTAAAATATTTTGCAACGTAAAGCTGACCCAATAGTTCACCAATGGTACGGTCGGTTAATGAGGACATAGTTTGCCAACGAGGAGTTTGAACTTTTTGTCCAGTTTGAGCTTGTGTAAAAGCAAAACTAGCATTAATAAAGGGCTTACTTAAGTTGCCGGCTGACCCTTTTAAAATATTCCATTCAAGATATGTTCTCCAGTCGGCGATTGGAACAGCGGTTAACATATTATTTAAACTTTTGAAGAATGTTAATGAATTAACTAACACTGTATCTTGTCCGGTAATCTTAAATTTAGGCATTAAAGTACTCCAGTTGATATTTGGCGTTAATTTATTTAAATCAGCAACAGTCAATTTATTATAAGTTTTATAGGGGTCACGCATTTCGATACGACTCATCTGCGCTTCTGCTAGCAATTTTTCTAGATTGAAAACAGTAATTGCTTTTTGTTTGGCTTCTGCATCAGAACTACCTGTTAGCGTAAAAAGTTTGGTTATGTAAGTGTGGTATGCAGCTCTAATTCGTTGACTTTGAGGGTCGTCTTTTAAGTAGTAATCCCGATCACCTAAGGTTGTTCCGCCTTGTGAAATATTGACCACATATTTCGTTACATTTTTGCGGTCTTGTCCCACGCCTAACCCAAACATCGGAGAGGCGATACCCGAAGTTCGCATGTAAGCGACATGATCTAAAAGGTTAGTAAGAGTTTTTATTTGTTTAACTTTTTCGAGATCAGGTTTTATTGGGGTATAACCCATTTTTTCGATTGTTAAACTATCCATTGCAGCAGCGTAGAAGTCGCCTACACGCTTGGTCACAGATCCGGGTAATGCCGTCTTATTGGCTGCAGCTTGTTCAACTAATCCCCTCACTGCTTGTGCATTAAATTCTCTTAGCTGATTAAATGAGCCCCATCTCGTTTCCTTTGGTGGTACAGGGTTTTTCTTAATCCACGTTCCACTGGCATATTGGTAAAAATCGTCTCCAGGCTTAACGCTAAGATCCATGTTAGCGGGATCAATATATTTTTTAGGGCCTGTTTGTGCGAATGAAGTCAAGCTACTTGCTATGATGCCAAAGGCAGCAAGGTAATTTTTGATTTGGTTCATGAAATATAGATTAGATTTTGATTCAATATTTAAGGATGAAATTAAATATTAAAGATCTAATTAAAACAACATCATAGAAATATTACTTGTTAAACCAGTTATAGATTTTACGTAACATTTGGAAATTGAATAGGGATAACCTGAAAGATTTCATCTGTTAAGGATTTATATAGCTATAAACATCTTTTTGCCGAATTTATTGTGAGGGGATAAAATTTTCACCTTATTTACTTATTTTTGTAATCCACACAATTTTTCATGAGCATATCTACTAAATACAATCCTGCCGAAACCGAAGATAAATGGTATAGTTACTGGCTTTCTAAAAAATTTTTCCATTCTGAACCTGATGAGCGCGAGCCATATACAATTGTAATTCCTCCGCCAAATGTTACTGGTGTATTGCATATGGGCCATATGCTCAACAATACCATTCAAGATGTACTGATTCGCAAAGCTCGAATGCAAGGGAAAAATGCTTGTTGGGTTCCAGGTACCGATCATGCGTCGATTGCTACCGAGGCAAAGGTAGTTGCCATGCTTAAGGAAAGGGGAATTAGTAAAAAGGACCTTAGCCGTGAGGAGTTTTTAGCCTATGCATGGGAGTGGAAAGAAAAATATGGAGGTATAATTTTAGAGCAGTTAAAAAAACTTGGGGCAAGTTGCGATTGGGATAGAACACGTTTTACGATGGATGAAAATTTGTCGGATGCTGTAATTGATAGTTTTATCCATTTATATAAAAAGGGAAATATTTACCGGGGTATACGCATGGTAAACTGGGATCCTTCAGCAAAATCGGCGGTTTCTGATGAGGAAGTAATTAGAAAAGAAGTTAATTCGAAATTATATTATATTAAGTATCGAGTATCAAGTAGCGGGTATCAAGAGGAGGAAGCTAAAAACTTTCTAACTATCGCAACTACACGTCCAGAAACAATCATGGCTGATAGTGCGATATGCATCAATCCAAATGATGAACGCTACCTTCATTTGCACGGCAAGAAAGTATATGTGCCATTAATTAATCGTGAAATTCCGGTGATCTTGGACGATTATGTGACCATGGATTTTGGTACAGGGTGCTTGAAAGTTACTCCAGCACACGATTTAAATGACTATGAATTGGGCATTAAACATCAATTACCGGTAATTGATATTTTAAATGACGATGGTAGTTTGAATGATAAAGCACAGATTTTAATTGGTGAGGATCGTTTTATAGCTAGAAAAAAAATAGCTAAAATGCTTGAGGAAAGTGGGCATTTAGAGAAAGTTGAAGATTATAAGTCTCAGGTAGGCTACTCTGAGCGCACCGATGCTGTTATTGAGCCTAAGTTGTCATTGCAGTGGTTTAGTAAAATGGATGAGTTGGCAAAGCCTGCCTTAGCCGATGTATTGAATGGCGACGTAAAGTTAATTCCTGAGAAATTTGTGAATACTTATCGTCATTGGATGGAGAATGTGAAGGATTGGTGTATAAGTAGACAATTGTGGTGGGGTCAAAGAATTCCTGCATGGTATTTTCAGCATGAAGCTCCGGTGGTTGCTAAAACAAAGGAAGAAGCAATTGAAGAATTGATTAACCGTTCTGCGGAACGAATTGCGTTTTCTGAGGAGGAAAAAGCAGGGTTTAGGATCCAAGCAAGTGAATTTATTACGCAAGACGAGGACGTGATGGATACCTGGTTTTCTTCTTGGTTATGGCCAATTTCCGTTTTTGATGGATTTAAAAATCCTGATAATCCCGAAATTAACTATTATTACCCTACAAATGATTTAGTTACTGCGCCGGAAATTTTGTTTTTTTGGGTGGCGAGAATGATTATGGCCGGTCACGAATTTAGAGGTCAGAAACCGTTTACCAATGTTTATCTTACGGGAATTGTAAGGGATAAATTGGGTAGAAAGATGTCTAAGTCACTAGGTAACTCTCCCGATCCAATTGGTTTGATTGAAAAGTATGGAGCAGACGGAGTAAGAGTTGGTATGTTGATGTCGTCACCGGCAGGAAATGACTTGATGTTTGACGAAGCTTATTGTGAACAAGGAAGGAATTTTGCCAATAAAATTTGGAATGCCTTCCGTTTGGTAAAGGGTTGGGAAGTTGATAGAAATTTGGCGAGTCCAAATCAACAAGCCATTTCATGGTTTGAAAACCGCTTAAACGAAGCGTTGAGTGATATTGAAGCTAATTTTAAGCAGTACCGTTTGTCTGAGGCTTTAATGGCAACCTATAAATTGGTATGGGATGATTTTTGCGCATGGTATTTAGAAATGGTTAAGCCCGCTTATTTGCAGCCTATTGATGCGGAAACAAAGCAAATAACTATCCATTATTTTGAACAACTTTTGAAGTTGTTACATCCGTTTATGCCGTTCATAACAGAAGAGTTATATCATGATGAGCTTTTTGGAGAGCGTAAAGAAATGGATTGCTGTATCGTTGCTGATTATCCACAAATTGGAAATATTGCAGAATCTTTGCTTAAAGATGCTGAATCCATTAAAGGATTGATCTCCGAGATTAGGAATGTGAGGAATGTTCGTCAGATTTCTCCAAAGGAAACCTTGCCATTAAGTGTTAAGATAAATTCGGAAGTAGACTACGAAAGATGGTCGAACATTATATTTAAATTGGCAAATATCAGTGGACTTGCTATAGTGAATGAGAAAATTACTGGAGCTGCTAGCTTTATGGTAGGTAAAGATGAATTTTTTATCGTTCTAAATGAGAATATTGATTTAGAAGCAGAGCGAGAGCGCCTAACCAAGGAGTTAAGCTACTTGCAGGGCTTTTTGAAATCTGTTGACGCAAAATTAAATAATGAGCGATTTGTTCAAAATGCGAAGCCGGAAATTATTACAAATGAACGTAATAAGAAGGAAGACGCAGAATCAAAAATTAAAATAATTACAGAAAGCTTAGCGATTTTAGCGAGATAGATATGAAGAAATTGATGTTATTATATGGAATTGCCTTGCTAGTTTCTTGTGGGCCTAAAAAAGAAGAAAAAGTAAAACCTCAAATATTTCTGGAACAAAAGCTTAGCGATTTTATTACCAGCAATCCGGATTGGACCAAAGATGAAGCCACTGAAAAGGAAACTACAGAGAAGTTTAAACATAAACTTATTAATTTAAGTAATGAGGCAGAATTTTTAAAAGACATGCCCTTGCAGGTGAAGGAAATCAAAGACACCTCCATTAACGAAATTCGTACAAAGATTGCCACCTTTAAGGCATTTGGCGATACAAGTAGAAACGCAGCTTCGCTGCTAAATTACATGCAACTGCAGATTACTGGTATTGTCTCAGAAGCCCAAGCAAATGAGCTTGTCGTTGATAAAAAATATACCATTACTGGCTCCTTGCATAAACAAGGCAAAAGAAGTGATGTAAAGTTTATCCATGTAAGTGATTTTAGAGGCTATGATTTAGGTAAGTACACATTTTTAATAAATGGATTTAAATCCCTTTAATTATTTCAGGAACGTTTGCGTAAAAATTTTACCTTCTTAGTTATTAATTACGAGTTAAAAGTCATATTATTGGAATTAGTAACCCTTTACAGGGTAACTGAAAAATTCTAACCGTATATAAATAGCTTCAAAAATGGGTAATTCAAGAAGAATTTTCATTCAGCAGTCAAGTTTACTGGCGGCAGCAGCTTTTACCGGTACATTAAGCACCAGCGCTAAAAGCTATAGTCGTATAATAGGAGCCAATGACCGCGTTCGTGTCGGCGTTGCAGCATTTTCTGATCGTTTTAAGGATACGCTTCTGCCTTGTTTTTTAAACCATCATAAGGAATTGAATTTCGATATAGTTGGGCTGTCAGACTTATGGAGCTATCGTCGAGATCTTGGTGTTGCTCATCTAAAGCAAAAAATTGGACATGATATAAAAAGCTGCCGAAACAATGATGAACTCTTAGCCATAAAAGATTTGGACGCTGTTATCATAAGCACGGCCGATTTTCAACATGCCCTTCATACAATTGACGCTGTAAAGGCGGGATGCGATGCGTATGTGGAAAAACCTTTTGCCGAAACAATGGCTGATGCGAGAGCGGCTTTTAAAGCAGTGAAAGAAACGAATAAGATTGTACAGATTGGCTCCCAGCGCAGAAGTGGAGAAAATTATAAAGCTGCTGCAAATTATATTCAGGAAGGCAAATTTGGTCCTATTTCTGCAGTAGATCTTGTTTGGAATGTAAATCAGCCTGGCAGGTGGAGGAGACCAGCACTAGTAGCTAAACTAAAACAGGAAGACACCGATTGGAAACGTTACTTGTTAAATCGCCCATTTGAGGAATGGGATCCGAGAAAATATTTGGAATATCGTTTGTTCTGGCCTTATTCATCAGGAATGCCGGGTCAATGGATGTCGCACCAGATCGATACAGTGCATTGGTTCACGAAGTTAAAACATCCACGAAGTGTAGTGGCCAATGGAGGCATTTATACGTGGAAAGATGGTCGCAAAAATTGGGACTCAATGGTTGCTGTATTTGATTATGGTGAAGTAAATAAAACAGATGGTTTTCAAGTTACTTTTACTTCTAGGATGCAAAATAGTGTGGGAGATGTAGGGGAAGTTTATTATTCAAACGGGGGAGAGTTAAACCTTATAACCAATAAAGTTTCTCCAAAAGGAGGACTCGGAGAGAAGGAAGCCGCTGCTATGGGAATGAAAGCCAATTTATTGCCAAATTTTGATTTGTCAAGCACCGAAATCAAAATTGAAACTAGCGCCAATACTGGAGGAGATCCTTTAACATCTGCGCATATGCGTAATTGGATGGAGTGTGTTAGAAGCAGGAAAACGCCTAATGCCCCTGTCGAGGCCGGTTATTCTCATTCTATAGCGAATATCATGACCAACGCTGCTGTTCGTACCGGAGCTAAGGCAACATTCGACGAGAAGACACAAGAAGTTATGGCCAATGGAAAAATATTTAAATATTAATCAAATATAATAGCATTACAAATGTTTACAAAATTCAAAAAATATAGCTTATTAAGTCTTTCGTTAACTTTTTTAGTATCTTCAGCTTATGCCCAAAAAATACCTTTATTTGATGGGAAAACCTTGAATGGTTGGAAGGCAGTTGCTGGAAAGGCGTCCTATTCGGTGGAAAATGGGTCGATTGTAGGTACGATGAAGTCGGGCACGCCGAATTCATTTTTGATTACCGAGAAAGAGTATGGCAATTTTATCTTGGAACTTGACGTTAAATTGGAAGGCTCGACAACTAATAGTGGTGTCCAAACTAGAAGTCATTATGATCCCTCAGGAAATAAGGGAAATGGGTTGGTATTTGGGAGACAGATGGAAATAGATCCAACCCCTAGAGCGTGGACAGGTGGTATTTATGATGAGGCTAGAAGATTGTGGTTATATCCGGTTGAACTGAATACGGCAGCGAAATCTGCTTATAAGACGGAAGAGTTTAATCACTATAAAATTGAATGTATTGGAAATGAAACTAAAACCTGGGTAAATGGAGTGCCGGTTGCTTATGTTGTTGATACACTTGATAAAGCTGGTATTATAGGCTTGCAGGTGCATGGGATTGGAAATAACCATGATCTTGAAGGTAAAAAAGTATATTTTAAGAACATTACAATCCAAACTGAAAACTTGAAACCTCAAGCATTTCCAAAATCGAACTATGTAGTTAATTTGACAGCTAATGCTTTATCGGCCCAAGAAAAAAGTAACGGATATAAACTGCTTTTCGACGGGAAAACAGATGCCGGGTGGATTGGTGCAAAAACTGGTGCTTTTCCTAAAAAGGGATGGGAAATTGTAAATGGATTAGTTAGTGTTTTGCCTTCTGGTGGAGCAGAATCTACAAATGGTGGAGACATAGTGACCCAAGAGCAGTTCTCTGCATTTGACTTATCGTTTGAGTTTAAGTTAAGTGAAGGTGCAAACAGTGGAGTCAAATATTTTGTAACCTTGGCCGAGCAAACTTCTGGATCTGCAATTGGCTTGGAATATCAGGTATTAGATGATGCAAAACACCCTGATGCAAAATTGGGTAAAGATGGGAATAGAACCTTGGCATCGCTGTATGATTTGATTACTGCTAAAAAGATTTTAAACTGCACAAGACCGATTGGTACGTGGAATAGAGGAAGAGTGGTTGTACATCCAGATAATAAAGTTGAACACTATTTGAATGGGATTAAAGTATTGGAATATATAAGAGGGAATGATGACTTTAAAAAGCTGGTTGCTGGCAGTAAATATAAAGACTGGAAAAATTTTGGGGAAGCTCCGAAAGGAAGAATTTTATTGCAGGATCATGGTGATAAGGTTAGCTTCAGATCTATAAAAATTAAAACACTATAATGTTACGCCGTTCTTTCGTAAAAAAATCTGCTTTATTGAGCTCAAGCTTCTTGTTTGCAGATCAGCTATATGCTGGCCTCGCATTAGCCCCCATTAACATCGCCATGATTGGTTGCGGCGATAGAGGGAAAGGTGTGCTTTCGGTGATAAAGAGTATGCCTGATAAATTTAATATTATCGCTTATTGTGATGTATTAGATTTCAGGTTAGCGGAAACAAAAAAATATGTATCGTCTCACTCGAAGCCCATTAAGGATTATAAAAAGGTATTGGACGATAAGAGCGTTTCCGCAGTTTTTATTGCGACTCCCTTAAGCGAACATTACCAAATCGCTGCCGATGCTGTTCGTGCTGGTAAGCATGTGTATGTAGAAAAAACAATGACTTACTCTATTGCTGAAGCCCTTCAGTTAAGAAAGTTAGTTAACGAGTATCCCAAGCAGATTTTTCAAGTAGGCTATCAATATCGCTATTCTCCATTATACTTTAAAGTTAAAGAGATGGTTCAGACAGGGTATCTCGGCAAAGTATCGCAGATAGATTGTCGGTGGGATAGAAATGGGAATTGGCGTAGAGCAGTACCAAATCCAAGTCTTGAAAGACAGATTAATTGGAGAATGTATAAAGAATATTCAGGTGGATTAGCGGCCGAACTTTTATCCCATCAAATTGATTTTATCAATTGGGCATTTGAAACTCAGCCCGACGAAATTTTTGGTACTGGAGGTATTGATATATTTAAGGATGGTAGAGAAACCTATGATAATATCCAAGCTACTTTAAGATATAATAAAGCAGGAATGATTGGTAATTTTGGCGCAACCTGTGGTAATGCCCATGATGGTTATTTGTTTAAAATCAAGGGAACAAAAGGTTCGGTGTCATTATATCCAAATACCGGTATTTTTTATCCAGAAAGAGAAGCCGCAAAAGAACTTGGAATAGTAGACGGCGTTACCAGTGCCACCAAAATTGTAGTGAATACTGATGGAGGAATTCCCATTTTGGAAAAACCCACTCGTGACGGCACGAATTATGCTCTTGAAGAATTTTACTCCGCAATTGTAGAAAATAAAACACCAGTTTCGAACATCAAAACAGGCACACAAGCTGCCATATGCGTAGGAATGTGTAATGAAGCTATTTATACAGGGAAAAGCCAGTTTTGGAAAACAGCATATTCTTAGATTACAAATCCTTGTAATCAGGCAACTCTTCTACGAATAGAAATCGCTCTTTGATGTGGTCAATTTTAGCATAATAATGATGCAAGCCATTTGTAACAGCTAGCCAATGCGCCTTATAAATTGAATTATAGCGCGCAGCCTGATCAAAGGTTGCTTGCGTAATTGGCACTGAAGGAGCTTTACATTCGATAACCATAATTTTTTCGCCAACATTGTTATAAACTAATATGTCGCTTCTTTTTTTGGTCTGATTTAAATTTAGACCTCCCTCAATCTGAAGCAAGGAAGAGGGGAAATTTTTCTCCCCTGTTAAATAACGGATAAAATGTTGCCTAACCCATTCTTCAGGAGTTAGCACCAGGTGCTTTCTCCTAATTTCGTCAAAAATAAAATGTAAACCATCTTTTTGTGTGATTTTAAAAGGGTAATTGGGAAGGTTTAAAGCAGCAGGATTAAACATTGAAGTGTTGATTAGTTGGAGTGTGTAAATCTAATTAAAATTGTAATTTTACCAGCAATGAGTGCTGTAGAGATTATCAAAGATTTAAAAGCTAGAAAGTTTAAACCCTTGTATTTATTGCAAGGAGAAGAACCCTATTATATCGATCAAGTAGTTGATTATATGGAAAGCCATGTTTTAAGTGATGGTGAAAAGGGGTTTAACCAAACTGTGCTGTATGGAAAAGACACAGACATGTCTACTATTTTAAATGCCGCTAAACGTTATCCAATGATGGCGGAACATCAGCTTATCATTGTAAAGGAAGCACAAGACTTAAAATGGGCAAAAGAAACAGAGGGTAACGGTAAAGAAGCAGAGGTTATCCTTAATTATTTTGAAAAGCCTTTACCCAGTACAATACTAGTTTTGGCTTATAAATATGCAAATTTCGATAAGCGCAAAAAAATTTATAAAGCAATTGCTAAAAATGGACTAATTTTTCAGTCAGATCCAGTGCGCGATTATAAATTAATGCCGTGGATTGAGGAACATATTAAAGAAAAAGGGTATAAAATAGCGCCACAAGCTGCTGCACTAATGGCCGAATACTTAGGCGCCGACTTAGCTAAAATTGCTAATGAAGTAGAAAAGCTCTGCTTAAATATTAACAAGGAAACCCTCATACAGACTGATCATATTCAAAAGAACATAGGGATAAGTAAAGAATATAATGTTTTTGAATTGCAAAAGGCTTTGGCTAGTAGAAATGTATTCAAATGCAATCAAATTATCAATTACTTTGCTGATAATCCAAAGGCGAACCCGATGGTGATGGTAATGGCAAATCTAAGTGGTTATTTCACTAAAATATTGAAGTATCATTATTTACCAAATAAGAACGACGCTGCAAAAGAGCTGGGGGTAAGTCCTTATTTTATTAAAGATTATGAAAACGCAGCAAGAACATTTAGTCACGCTAAAACTTTTGATATTATCAGCTTATTAAGGGAATACGACTTAAAAAGTAAGGGACTGGACAGTACAGGAAACACAACAGATGGAGAGTTGTTAAAGGAACTTCTCTTTAAAATGATCCATTAAATTCTTTTGTGCTAAAGCACTTTTCAGTATTACTTACAAAGCCCTATGTAACTATAAAGTTATAGGCTGTTGGTTAATTATCCTAACATTCTCCTCTATATTTGCTTAACTGTTAACTTATTAAAACTGATGAAAAGAAAATTACTTACCATCTTATTGGCTGTAGGTGCTATTGCCTTCGCTAATGCTCAAACAAGACCTGGTGGAGCGACCGATTCGACGCGCAGGGCCCCTGGGGTGATGCCCGGCACCGTTGGAAGGGCGCAGCCTCGACCTTATAATTCGGTCATTACAGATAAAGCGATCACTCGCAAAGGAATGATTACCACTCATAAAATTGAAGACAAGTACTTCTTTGAGATAGCAGACACTACTTTAGGTAGAGATATCTTAGTTGTAAGCCGGATTTCTAAATCTGGTGCTGATGTACGTGCTGCGCAAGGTTACGCAGGTGACCAAATCGGAAGTTCTGTAATCCGCTTTGAAAAAGGACCAAACAACAGGATTTTTATGCGTAAAGTAAGTTATCGGACTTACGGACCGGACAGTACAACATCCATGTACCAATCCTTAAAAAATTCGAATATTCAACCAATTGCTGCGGCATTTAATATTGCTGCTTACAGTCCAGATAAGAATGGAAGTGTGATTGATATGACTGAATATATCAATAGTGATAATGATATATTCTATTTCAGTTCGGCTACTGCAAAATCGCGTTTCAGGTTGGGTACTCAGGCGGCCGATAGAAGTTATATTTTAGGGGTGCGTAGTTTTCCAACGAATGTTGAAATCACCGCTGTTAAAACTTATGCACTAACCGCACCAACAGCGGGACCTGGAGGAGCTCCGTCATCTGTTCGTGGAGGCGCTGGTGGAGGCTCAGCTACGGTAGAATTAAATGCTTCGCTAGTTATTTTGCCTAAAGTGCCTATGAAATCACGTTATTTTGATCCGCGTGTTGGTTATTTCGCAGTAGGCTATACAGACTTTGATCTCAACCCACAGGGTGTAAAAGAAATTCAGTTGGTGAAGAGATGGCGTTTAGAGCCAAAACCAGCTGATATGGCTAAGTATAAAAGGGGTGAGTTGGTAGAGCCTCAGAAGCCTATAATTTTTTATATCGATCCAGCTACTCCGAAAAAATGGGTTCCATATTTAATCGCTGGTGTGAATGATTGGGCAAAAGCTTTCGAAAAAGCTGGATTTAAGAATGCAGTGATGGGTAAAGTTGCTCCTACGAAAGAACAAGATTCTACTTGGAGTTTAGATGATGCCCGTAACTCAGCTATCGTATACAAGCCTTCAGAAATTGCTAACGCAAGTGGACCTAGTATTTCCGATCCAAGGAGTGGTGAAATTATGGAAAGTCATATCAATTGGTTTCATAATGTTCAAAAATTGGTACATGATTGGTATATGATTCAAACAGCTGCCGTTGATTCGAGAGCTCGTAAAATGACTTTCAGTGATGAATTGATGGGTGATTTGATTCGGTTTGTGTCTTCTCATGAAGTGGGGCATACATTGGGCTTACGTCATAATTATGGCTCAAGTTCAACTGTTCCAACAGAGAATTTACGGAATAAAAAATGGGTTGAAGAACATGGTCACACACCTTCAATTATGGATTATGCACGTTTTAACTATGTGGCACAACCAGAAGATAAAATTTCGGCTAAAGGATTATATCCTCGCATTGGTGATTATGATAATTGGGCAATTGAATGGGGTTATAGATATTTTCCTGAGAGCAAATCTGTTCTATCCGACATGGCTATTTTGGATAAAATGACTACAGAAGCAGCGAAGAATAGACGCTTATGGTTTGGTACCGAAACAAATCCAGACGATCCACATTCACAAAATGAAGATCTAAGTGACAACGCGATGAAAGCTAGTGATTATGGCATCAAAAACCTAAAAGTAATTTTAGCAGGTTTACCAGAATGGACCAAAGAAAAGGGGGAAGGTTATGAGAATTTGACAACAATGTATGGTCAATTGACTACCCAGTTTGGTCGTTACATGGGGCATGTTGCGAAAAACATTGGGGGTATTTATGAAAATCCAAAAACTGTCGATCAGGCGGGACCAATTTATGAGCGAACCCCTGCCGCTACCCAGAAAGAAGCCATTGATTTCTTGAACAGAAATTTATTTACTACTCCTAAATGGTTGTTAAATCAGGCCATTATGGATAATATTGAGGGGAATCCTTTGGAGATAGTTGCTAGGCTTCAAGGGAGTACTTTAACTCGTTTGTTAAGTAATAGCACTTTGAGTAAATTAGTTGCGGCTGAAGCAACTGATGGTGCTACAGCTTATAAGATTACCGATTTATTTACGGATTTAAATGGGGCAATTTTCGCGGAGTTAAAAGCTAATACGGCAATCGATGTGTACCGTCGTAATTTACAAAAGGCCTATATAGAAAAATTAATTACCATTGTGAAACCGGCTCCAAGTCCAACAGCGATTAATGCTTTGCTAGTGAGAGGCTCTGGTAGCAGCGGTTTAACTGCAGCGCAAAGCGATGTGCTCTCAGTAGTTAAAGGTCAGTTAAAAGAATTGCAAGGTTCAATCAAATCAGCCTCGAATAATCAGGCTGATACCTTGAGTAAATATCATTTAGCTGATTTGAATGACCGTATCGAAGCGGCTTTAAGTGTAAAAGATTAACAAAAAATATAGTTTTATTCAAGCGCTCAGAATTTTATTTCTGAGCGCTTTTTTTATGGAGTTAACTTATCCACATTTTTTACCTACTTTTTCAAAGTACCCAATGCATAATCCCTGGAATTGATTATGTTGGGCATATTCCTCTTTACCACTCCACCTACTACTTTGACAAAGTGATAGGGAGGAATATATTTTCCTAGGCAAAGGGTTTAAAAATTAATATCTTTGCGCAAAATATAAAAACATGGCATTACAATGTGGTATAGTAGGTTTACCAAATGTGGGTAAATCAACCTTATTCAACTGTTTATCTAACGCAAAAGCACAAGCTGCAAATTTTCCATTCTGTACAATAGAGCCAAATGTTGGGGTAATTACCGTTCCTGATGATCGCTTAACAAAATTGGCAGAGTTGGTGAAGCCAAATAAAGTTCAACCTAATACAATTGAAATTGTAGATATTGCAGGTTTAGTAAAGGGTGCGTCGAAAGGAGAGGGACTTGGAAATCAATTTTTAGGAAATATCAGGGCTACTAACGCAATTATTCATGTATTACGTTGCTTTGATGACGGAAATGTAATTCATGTAGATGGTTCAGTTGACCCTATTCGAGATAAAGAAATCATTGATACTGAATTGCAATTAAAAGATTTAGATACAGTTGGAAAAAGAATACAAAAAGTAGAAAAAATGGCTAAAACTGATAAGGAAGCCAAAAGAACTTTTGATATTCTAACTATTATTAAAGCACATTTAGAAACTGGTAGTTCTGTTCGTTCGGCAGCTTTACAGACAGAGGATTTCGATTTCATCGAAGATTTAGGGCTGTTAACTCAAAAACCAGTGATGTATGTGTGTAATGTTGATGAAAATTCTGTGTTAACTGGAAATGCTTATACGGAGAAAGTACAGGCAGCAGTTAAAAATGAAAATGCTGAGGTATTGATCATTTCTGCAAAAATTGAATCAGAAATTGCAGAATTGGATTCGTATGAAGAAAGACAAGAGTTTTTAGCGGATTTGGGTTTGACAGAATCTGGCGTTAATAAATTAATTAGGGCAGCTTATCGTTTGCTTGATTTATATACTTACTTTACTGCTGGTGTGCAAGAGGTGAGAGCTTGGACGATCACTAAAGGTTTTACTGCACCACAAGCTGCTGGTGTAATTCATACGGATTTTGAAAAAGGCTTTATCCGTGCTGAGGTTATAAAATATAATGATTTTGTAACATTGGGTTCAGAAAATGCTTGTAAAGAAGCCGGAAAGTTAGGTGTGGAAGGAAAGACCTATGTAGTGGAAGATGGCGATATCATGCACTTCAGATTTAACGTATAAAGAATCATAGATTTTTAGACTTACGAAGTTTTAAACTTTGTAAGTCTAAAAAAACTATTCCTCATCAATCCTTTTCCCCTTCATTGCCTGGCCAACTGCCATATCCATTAAGCGTTCTGCAAACGGACGGGTAAATTCATTTAATTCATCTGCTTTTTTAAGGATACGATCTTTATCTCCGCTATCTAACGCATCTTTCAATTCGGCTATGATAACAATGGTTAGAGTTAATTCTTGCTCATTTAAAATATTACCGTTTTTCTTGATAAATCGTTCAGCAGTATAAACGAGCTGTTCACCTTCACTTTTAGCCTCAATTAACATCCGCTGTTCTACGTCAGATTTTGCATTTTCGATGCTATCAATCAACATTTTTTCTACCGTATCATCATTTAATCCATAACTCGGAACAATATCTATTTCTTGTTTTACGCCAGAACGCAATTCAATTGCCTGTACAGTCAAAATACCATCAGCATTTAATAAAAAGTTAATGTCGACTTTAGGTAAACCTGCTGGCATAGCTGGAATACCTTTCAAATCAAATTCGGCCAATTTGCGGTTCTCTTTTACCAAATCACGTTCGCCCTGATAAACAGAGATCTTCATATTCACCTGCCCATCAATTGAAGTAGTATATTGGCGACCAGCCTTAGTAGGTACCTTGCTATTTCGAGCAATAATTACATCCATTAATCCACCCATTGTTTCAATTCCTAATGAAAGTGGGGTAACATCTAGTAATAGAATATCTGATCTATTCCCCGCCAATATATCAGCCTGGATTGCTGCGCCAAGTGCTACAACTTCGTCAGGATTAAGCTGGTCATGAGGTTGACGTTTAAAAAATGTACTTACGGCCTGTTTTACGTAAGGTGTACGTGTTGAACCGCCTACCAAAACGACTTCATCAATAGCCTCTATAGTTAGGTCAGAGTCAGTTAAGGCTTGTTTGCAGCAGGCTAAGGTTTCATTAACTTTATCGGCAATTAGTTGCTCAAATGTTTGCTTATCTAAAGTGCACCAAATTTCACCGACTTTTTCATTGTATAAGTTTTGGGTAGACAAAGCTTTTTTTGCTGATTCAGCCTGTAAACGAAGTGTTTGCATCAAAATGTTATCGTTGGCAACCATACTGAAATCAAGTTTGTTTTTTTCTATCCAGTAGTTCAAAATTACACGGTCAAAATCATCACCACCTAAGAACGTATTTCCATTGGTAGCCAATACTTCGAAAATCCCATTTTGGATCTGAAGGATAGAAACATCAAAAGTGCCTCCCCCTAAGTCGTAAACTGCAATTGTTTTTTGCTGTGTAGGGTCTAAGCCAATTCCATAAGCTAAACTTGCGGCTGTTGGTTCATTTACAATACGCAATACATCTAGCCCTGCTAATTTACCAGCGTCACGGGTTGCCTGTCGCTGACTATCGTTAAAATAAGCCGGTACCGTGATAACAGCTCTGTTTACTGGTGTTTTTAAGGCATGTTCAGCTCTCGCTTTTAACTCTTTTAAAATTTCGGCCGAAAGTTCTATTGGCGTATAAAATTTATCTCCTGCTTTAATTTTAACTAGTGAATCGCTATCATCATCGATAATTTTATAGCTAAAAATATCTTTATGACTAGCCACATCTTTATAGGAACGCCCTAATAAGCGTTTTACCGAAAAAATGGTATTAGTTGGATCCGTTGTTAAAAAATCCTTTGCTTCATTACCTACTTCCGCATCTCCCTGTGCATTGAAATGTACTACAGAGGGGACTAAGACTCCTTTTCCAGTATCATTTATTACTTGTGGGTTTTTATCGGGATTGATAAAGGCCACTAAGCTATTTGTGGTGCCTAAGTCAATGCCAACAATGATTTCTTCTTTCTGAAATGAGCCTGTAGCTAGGTTGATGGATATTTTTGCCATAAGACTGCAAATTTACATAGTTTATTGCTCACTATTGTTGAAATGTTGTAAAGACTGCGTGGATTTACTTATTGCCAACCTCCTCCAAGCGCTCTATATAAACCAACACTTGCATTTAGTTGCGCTGTTTTAAGGCTGGTTAGATCCAATTCTCCTTGCAACAGATTCCCTTGGGCAGTAATTACTTCCAAATAATTAGCCATGCCGCTTCTAAAAAGTAGATCTGAATTTTGTACCGCGAGCTGTAAGGTTTTCACTCGCTGTTGTGCAATGATATATTCATTCTTTAGGTTTACGAGTTTTGCTTGCTCATTAGAAACCTCCACTACGGCTGCGATGATGGTTTGCCTGAACCTCAAAACAGTTTGTTCTCTTTCTATCTGCGCTAATTTAAATTGAGTTTTTAAAGCACCACGCTGAAAAATGGGTTGGGTGATACCTCCGCCAACAACACCGAAAAGTGACGCAGGGATATTAAACCAGCTACTCGCTTTGAATGCATTTAACCCGCCACTTGCTGAAATTACCAGGCTAGGATATAATTTGGCATTTGCAATCCCCACATTGGCATTTGAAATAGTGAGATCAAGTTCTACATTTTTAACATCAGGTCTAATACTGAGCATTGTTGCCGGTATACCAAGAGTTAACTGTTCTGGTATGTTTAGCTGCGAAAGGGTGGTAGATCGCTCTATAGCGGTAGGAAACCGTCCAGTTAACATACTCAAAGCATTTTCCTGAATATTGATTTCTTGATTAAGTTGCGGGAGCAATTGCGAGACTTTTAATAGTTGTGCTTCGGCTTGTTGAACGGCTAGAGAAGTGACCTGCCCAGCGTTAAACTGCATTTTAATCATTTTTAAGGTGTTTTTATTTAGCTCAACACTTCGTTCTGCCACATTTAATTGCGCATCCAACATTAGAAGTCTATAAAAGCCGCTGGCGATGGAAGCAACAATGTGTGTTTGAATAGCTTTCTTAGCTTCAGCAGATTGCAAATAACTGGCATAGGCAATATCTTTTTGCCTACTGATTTTGCCCCAGATATCAGCTTCCCAGCTTAATGTTAGATTTGCGTTAAAATCTTCGATATGCCGGGTCTTTAAAAATTGTGAAGCACTTAGGCCGTTCAAACTATTATCTGAGGGTCGGTTTGAGTTTGCTGTTACCTGCAAATTCAGCTCTGGTAAATTAACCAATTTTGTCCTTTTTAATATTAGCTCAGCAGCATCAATATTTTTAAGCGCTAGTTGCAGATCAATATTTCTAATTAAAGCGCTATCGATCAAATTGCGTATTGCCATGGTACTAAAAAACTCATTAACAGGTAACTTACCTATGCTATTACTATCTATTTTAAAAATCTCCCTAAAGTTGTTGGGAATATCTTTAGTTGGAAGTAAAATCTCTTTTGAAATGCCGCAACTGCTTAATAGTAAAAGCAAAATGACAAAAGTGTTATTAATATATGTTTTCATTTTAATATTATTTAATTGAACCATTTGTTTAACCACATAGTTATTAAGGGTACAAATTCTTTTAAAACTGGATCTTCATTAATTTTCATGATAATTTAATTTTTATTCGGCATGCGCTACAGCTGCTGGCGCGCCGGTGACTTTTTCTTGTAAAAATTGAAAGAGGATAAATAGTACTGGAATAATAAATATTCCAATTACCACACCGAAAATCATCCCGCCGGCTGCTGCAATACTGATGGAATGGTTACCCAAAGCAGAGGGGCCAACTGCCGTCATCATTGGTATCATGCCGACGATAAAGGCTAAAGATGTCATAATAATTGGGCGTAACCTTAATTTTGCAGCCTCCAATGAAGCGGATAGCAATGATTTACCAGCTCGTCTTCGCTGAATAGCAAATTCTACTATTAGGATTGCATTTTTTGCCAGTAATCCGATGAGCATTACCAATGCAACTTGGACATAAATATTATTTGATATTCCTGTTAATCCAATTGCAGCAAAAACACCAAATATTCCGGTAGGGATTGATAAAATTACTGCCCATGGTAGGATATAGCTTTCGTATTGTGCAGACAACAAGAAGTAAACGAATAGGAGACATAAAATAAAAATGATAGTAGATTGTCCGCCAGAAGAAAGTTCCTCTTTAGTCATGCCCGAAAATTCATAACTATAGCCACCAGGTAAATGTTTGGCGGCTACTTCTTCCACTGCCTTGATTGCATCGCCAGAACTAAAGCCTGGTTTGGCCATTGCATTTAACCCTATGGAATTAAATAAATTATATCGAGATGCTGTTTCTGGACCATAAACTCTATCTAATTTTACGAGTGTGTTCATCGGAACCATTTCTCCTTTTGCGTTTTTTACAAATACACCATTCATAGCCGAAGGATTTGCCCGATCAGTTTGATCTGCTTGGATAACAACTCGGTAATATTTACCGAAGCGATTAAAGTCTGATGCTTGTGCACTACCAAAATAAGCTTGCATAGTCTGCAAGATGTCTTTTACGCTTACACCTAATTGAGCAGCTTTTACCTCGTCTAATTTCATTTCCAATTGCGGATAGTCGGATTTAAATGATGTAAATGCGAATGCAATTTCTGGCCTTTTCATCATTTCCGCAATGAAGTTGTTGGAAACGGCACTAAACTTGTCAAGAGAACCCCCAGTTTTATCCTGCAAAACCATATCCAGTCCATCGATATTACTAAACCCGGGTACCGTTGGAAACGTAAACACAAAGAAATTGGCGCCTTTAATTGCTGCTAGCTTAGTCCTCACCTCGTTCATAATGCCATCTATATCTTTTATTTTTCCCCGTTGATCTGTAAATTTTAGCAGCACAAATAGTACTCCTGATGAAGGGCTAGAAGATTGTGTAAGCATATTAAAGCCAGAAAGTCCCATTAAGGTCTGTTTTGATTCCATGGAACCTAATAAGGTTTCTGCTTGTTTAATTACTTCTGTTGTACGATCTAGTGATGCACCTGCAGGCATAGATAGAGAAATCGCCAAAAATCCTTGATCTTCTGAAGGGATAAACCCCGAAGGTGTGCGTTTGATCATCACTCCAGTTGCAATCATCATTACAATTAAACCTGCCAATGTTGCCCAACGAAAACGAATTAAGAATTTTAATGCGCCAGTGTATTGGTTGGTTATTTTTTCAAAACTTGAGTTAAATCCAACGAAGAATTTCTCCTTAAAGCTCTTCGTTTTTGAGTCTGCAGGATGATTTTCCTTTAGAAATAATGCGGCTAAAGCGGGACTCAAGGTCAATGCATTTACTGCCGAGATAACAATAGCGATTGCAAGGGTAAAAGCAAATTGCCTGTAGAATAGTCCGGTTGATCCTTCCATGAATCCTACAGGTAAAAATACAGCCGACATAACTAAAGTAATTGAAATGATGGCTCCTGTAATTTCGCTCATGGCTGCTGCTGTTGCAACTTTTGGAGCCAAGTGGCGATGTTCCATTTTAGCATGCACAGCTTCGACGACGACGATTGCATCATCAACTACGATACCTATTGCCAAAACCAATGCAAACAAAGTAAGTAGGTTGATAGAAAAACCAAAGATCCACATGAAAAAGAAGGTGCCTAAAATAGCAACTGGTACAGCAATAGCAGGAATAAGTGTAGAACGGAAGTCTTGCAAGAAGATAAATACAACAATAAATACGAGTATAAATGCCTCAATTAAAGTGTGGATAACCTGATTGATAGATTGATCTAACGAATTCTTGGTATTGTATAAAATTAAATGTTTTACGCCTTTAGGGAAATTTCTCGCAGATTTATCCATTAACTTTGCAATAGCGATCTGAATTTCGTTAGAATTGGAACCTGCTAATTGAATAATGCCAATATTTACACCAGGTTTTCCGTTTACTCTGGTGAAGTTGGTGTATGAGTATGCGCCAAATTCAATTCTTGCCAAATCCTTTAATCTTAAAATAGAGCCATCAGGGTTAGCCTTGATAACCATTTCACCGTATTGTTCAGGTTTATTAAGTTTTCCTTTGTAAGTAATTACATATTCAAACGATTCTTTACTGCTCTCCCCAAATTTTCCAGGGGCCGCTTCCAAGTTTTTATCTTGAATGATCGCCATGACCTCTTTTGGCGTGAGACCATAGCTAGCCATTTTAGATGGATTTAGCCAAATCCTCATTGAATAATCCTTGTTTCCACCGAAAATAGTTGCAGAACCTACGCCAGGTATTCTTTTGATATCTGGTATGATGTTGATTTGCGCATAATTTGCAAGAAAGGTTTGGTCATAATTTTTTTCATCATCCGTGAAAAGATCGACCACCATGATTAAGCTATTTTGTTGCTTAACAGTTGTAATTCCTGCTTGCACAACTTCTGACGGGAGTTGGCTGGTAGCTTGTGCAACTCTATTTTGAACATTTACAGCAGCTTGATCTGGATTGGTGCCCAGTTTGAAGTATACAGTAATTACCAGCGAACCATCATTGCTTGCTGTTGAGCTCATATAGCTCATGTTTTCTACTCCATTAATTGATTCTTCTAGGGAAGGCGCAACAGATCGAAGTACGGTTTCTGCATTTGCACCTGGATAAAAAGCCATAACCTGAACTGCAGGTGGTGCAATATCTGGAAATTGTTGTAGCGGTAATTTTGTTAGTCCAAGCACGCCTAGAATAACCAGTAGAATTGAGATAACCGTTGCTAGTACCGGTCTGTTTAGAAATATTTTGAACATTTTTTATTTATTTGAGGCGTTATACGCCGTAATTGTTTTTCCTTTTTCTGGTTGGATTGAATCACCCTCTTTTAAACTTTCGAAACCCTTAGAAACAATTTGGTCTCCTGATTTCAGACCGTCCTCTACAAGATAATTTGTGCCGCTAGCCCCTAATACTTTAATAGGCTGCTTACTTATTTTGTTGTCTTTATTCACTGCAAATACGAATACCTTATCTTGGATTTCAATTGTTGAAGCTTGAGGTACTAAAAGGATATTGTTATGCTTGAGAGTTAACCTCACTTTTCCAGTATTGCCAGATCTTAATAGGCCATCTGCATTTGCAAAACTTGCTCTAAGTGTGATAGAACCGGTTGTTTTGTTAAACTGGCCATCTATCATATCAATTTTACCTTGTGAGGCGTAAATAGTTTGATCGGCCAATACTAGAGATACCGGTGGTAAATGCTTTATTTGGTCGGCAACAGAGTTACCTCCGTGTTTAGCATTAAAGGCAATAAAGTCTGTTTCTGCCAAAGAGAAATATACATGAACTTCATGGGCATCCGAAAGCCCAGTTAAGGCTTCCATGTCTGTTGGAGAAACTAAACTTCCCTGTTTTTTAGGCAGGCGCCCGATATATCCTGTTGTAGGTGCTTTAATCTGGGTATAGTTGAGATTTATTTGAGCACTATTTACACCAGATTTAGCTTGTTCTACATTGGCTAAAGCGATTTGGTGGGTAGCTTTTGCTGTTTCCAGCTGGAAAGGGGATACCACTTTTGCCTGCACAAGCGGCGTTAATTTATCGATTTCTAATTGAGCATTCATAACAGCTGCTTTAGCTGCATTTAAAGCCGCTATTGCATTGTTTAACTGGGCTCTAAATGGTAGTTCGGAAATTTTAAAAAGCAATTGTCCCTTGGTAACTAATTGGCCTTCGTTTACATAGATCTTATCTATAGTGCCTGCAATTTGTGGTCTAATTTCTAGATCTGCCGTTCCCTGTATAGCAGCTGGGTACTCTACAAAAGTTTGTTCGGAACTTTCGTTGACTGTAATAACTGGTAAGGTTAAAATTGGAGATGCCATTTGCATAGGCTTTTCTGAGCAACTTGCAAGAAACAAGGCAATAGTAATGAAAAGCAAGATCGTCCATTCGTTAAATAATTTAACATTGTTAGATAATAGGCTGTGTTTGGAGTTATGTTTCATGATTTATGGATTTTAATAGGTGTAATTAATGGTGATGACTTATATAATATTGGTAATCTCTATTTCTTATTTTACGATTGTAATTTATTTAACACTGTTAGATGGAAGGTTAAAAAAAAGTTAATCGTTTATAGTTTTAATAATTGCCTTAATGGCACTTCTTAAAATTTGCTGGTTAATTTCATCATTAGCTCCTTTTTGAACGAGATTGATAGAAATCAAACCGTGTATTAAAGACCAGAAAGTATAATATTTTAAACAAGAGGTATCTTCCGATATAGGATGCTTCGTGAGGAGTTTTTCGATTGCGTCATAAAATAAATCTGTCGTGTATTCTGCTTCTGGCATCTTCGTATAAAGCTCGCAGCAATTTACTTGTACGCCATACATCAATTGATAAAATTCTTTTTCTTCAAAAGCAAAGTCCCAATAAGCAAGCCACATTGCTTCTAATTGTTCTTCCGGGTCTTCCTTACTATCTCTCGCAGCTTTAACCTTAACTCCTAAATGCATAAAGCCTTGTCTGGTTAATTCAAACAAAATACCTTCTTTGTTTGAAAAATATTCATAGATAATAGGGGCGGTATATTCAATTACATCTGCGATTTTGCGCATGCTTAGTGCAGCCCAACCTTCTTGTTTTACAATTTGTAAAGCCGCGGCTAAGATACTTTTTCGGGTATCTTCTTTTTGTCGCTGAATTCTTTCTTTACTTCCCATATTCTGGTTAAGTGCTATAAAATAATCTAACACCGTTAAGCAAATGTAGAAACTGTTTTAAATTTATATATCATCCATTTGTCAGATAATTATAGATGCTCGTTTATAGAGTTTAAATGGGCTTTTTTGGTTTTATTTTTTTGCAAGTCCGTTCTTAATAGTGACGATATGCTATCATGTAAGTTCAAGAATTTGTTTAATTTTGAAAATGTTAGGATTAAAACTATTGACCGATCCCCGATGGGCAAATATTGCTGAGGCTAATTTAGCGGAAATTTTAACAGACCATGCTTGGTGTGAGCAAAAGGCTGCCACGAATGCGATTACGTTGATCGCAAATAATTCAGAACATCATGACTTAGTCGAAGAACTTACCGCGATTGCTATTGAAGAAATGGAACACTTTCAACAGGTAGTTGCCATTATCAAGAAAAAGGGATATGTACTTGGGCGCGAACGAAAGGATGACTACGTAGGCCAACTCGTTAAATTTAGTAAGAAAGATGGAAGTAGAAACACAGCGTTTATCGACCGATTATTATTTGCGGCGATGATTGAAGCAAGGAGCTGTGAACGCTTTCGTGTGTTATCTTTAAATATAAAAGATAAAGAACTAGCTAAATTTTATCATGAGTTAATGGTTTCCGAAGCTGGGCACTACACCACATTCTTAAACTTCGCTCGCAAGTATACAATAGACGTAGATGTAGATAAGCGATGGAAAGAATGGCTTGATTTCGAAGGGAAATTAATCCGAAGTTTTGGAAACAAGGAAGCTATCCACGGTTAGGACTTAAGGTTTCTAGTTCCTTTTTATGGTAATTCCATAACCAAATTACAATATCCTGGTAACTGTCAATCCCTTTTTGTTGATTGTTAAATTTTAAAAACTTATCAAAGGCAACACTCATATAACTGGACATTTCACTATTATAGCTCTGCCAAAACTCACTTTCGGCTTTAAAATTTGCTAACACACCAGGCACTATACGCTTATACATGGCTTCGTAGTTTTCCGGCGATTTTATCCGCACTTCAATTAAAAGATACCTGAGCATATTATAGTTGGCAGAATATTGAAAATTGATATCATCACTATTTACGGCAGTTAAATAGCCTATTAAATTGGCTTCATCTTCACGCGCAATTCCTAGCTGATGAGAAATTTCGTGACATGCTACAAAAGGCAAAACCCATGAAGGCAGCAGCATATTTAAATTGGCTTCACCTGATAAAGGATTGTAATATCCTTCAATACCTATTTTACTCATCATCCATCCGCTTATAGCTGGTTTAAATGACGGATGTTTATAAGTGAAAAATGGATTTGTCAAGCTCATTTTTTGATAAGCGAGAATAGATTTTTCTCTAATATCTTTTAGCCTATAGCTTTGTGTTGAGTTAATTTTTGGTTGAAGTTTGTTTAACCTTTCTATAAAGAAATTGGTCAGCTGTAAAAGCTCTTTTGTATTGTATTTTTCATTGCTAATTGATAACTGCGTACTAATACTTGGTCTAGCATAATTTAAGCCCCACAGTAATTTAAAACTTATGTATAAGATTAAAATGATATTAATTACCTTGAGAAGAACTATGAACCAGTCGCTTTTTTGGAGTACCCTTCTTTTCTTAAAAAGCAAATAGATACCGCGTAATGCTAAAAAAATTAATGTACCATATGCTATATCGCCTATTGCAAACGGTAATATAGAAGAGATCCATCTTAAACAGTTCGAAATTAGCGGATATAAACCTGTAGAATAATAGCTAAGGACTAATTTCGGACTTAAACCCAAAAGAAAAACTAATACAGACGCGAAAAACAGAGCTATAAAAGTTAAGATTGAGTTCCGAGAGAACGGCATAAGTATTTAATAAATTTTTGAAACTATCTGTTGAAGTTTATCCTTTTACCAATTTCACTTGTCATAAATTTACCATTTTGATAGGCTAAATTGCCCGAAACGAAAGTATGAGTGATGCTAGCAGTAAATGTTTCTCCATCAAATGGCGACCAACCGCACTTATAAAATACATTTAGAGGTGTTACTTTAAATGGATCATTTAAATTTACCAAAACTAGATCAGCCCAATAACCCTCTCTAATATATCCGCGTTTATTGATGTCGAAGCAAATGGCTAGGTTATGAGCGGTTTTTTCAACAATCTTTTCTAAAGAAATTTTCCCCTGTAAATGCATTTCTAATAAGGCTGGTAATGCGTGCTGAACTAAAGGCCCTCCAGAAGGCGCTTGTGAGTAACTTTGATTCTTTTCAGTTAAAGTATGTGGTGCGTGATCAGTAGCAATAACATCAATGTGGTCTGTGAGTAAGCCTTGCAAAATTCCTGCTTGGTCTGCCGCCGTTTTTACTGCAGGGTTCCACTTAATAAAATTTCCTTTGGTAGCATAATCCTGATCATTAAACCAAAGATGATGAACACAAGCTTCAGCGGTTATTTTTTTGTCCTTTAACGGAGTTATATTGTCGAATAAAGCAATCTCTTTTGCAGTAGAGATGTGTAAGATATGCAATCGGGTAGCATAGCGTTTAGCTAATTCTACTGCCAGGGAAGAGGATTTATAACATGCTTCAGCACTGCGGATGAGTGGATGCATTTCTATAGTTAAATCTTCACCATATTTTGCCTTAAAAGCAGCTAAATTTTCCCGAATAGTTTGTTCATCTTCACAATGGGTAGCCACTAGCATAGGCGACTTGCTAAAGATATTTTCTAACGTACGCTCATTGTCTACCAACATATTGCCGGTAGATGAGCCCATGAATACTTTAATTCCGCACACATTTTTTGGATCTGTTTTTAAAACTTCTTCCAAATTGTCATTGCTTGCTCCCATGTAAAAAGAGTAGTTAGCCAATGAAGTTTGTGCTGCGATAGCATATTTATCTGCTAATAAATCTTGTGTTAAAGTATTGGGAACTGTATTTGGCATTTCCATAAACGAAGTAATACCTCCAGCAACAGCAGCCATACTTTCCGTAAAAATATCAGCTTTATGTGTTAATCCCGGTTCACGAAAATGAACCTGATCATCAATCATGCCCGGCAGTAGATATAAACCTTCCGCATTGATTTCTTGTGCTTCGGTTGCCGATAAATTAGTGCCGATTTTTTCAATCAGCCCATTTTTTATTAAAACATCTGCAATAATTTGTTGCCCTTCATTTACCAATGTGGCGCCTTTAATCAGGTAATTATTCATGTTTCAAAGGTAGTTTTTTTAGTCTTGAGTCCAAACTCATGAGTCGAGAGTTCAGACTTTGGACTGTGGACTAAAGACTTAATGCGTATCTTTGCGCTCTATGGCAAAATCATTTGAAGAATTTAATTTAAATAGGCAAATATTAAATGCGGTTGCCGATGCAGGTTATACTGTTGCTACACCTATACAGGAGAAAGCAATCGCACCAGTATTATCTGGTCAGGATATTTGTGGCATAGCAGAAACGGGGACTGGTAAAACAGCTGCCTATGTTTTGCCTATGTTGATGAAATTAAAGTACGCACAAGGTGATGCTGCACGAGCTTTAATTTTAGCGCCTACACGTGAGTTAGCGATGCAAATTGCCGAAGAAGTTAAGCGTTTTAGTACTTATACTGATTTGCGTTCGGTCGTTATATTTGGTGGAATTGGCCCTAAAGCTCAAAAAGAACAAATAAAAGCAGGTGTTGATATTATCATTGCAACTCCTGGTCGCTTTTTAGATATCTATCTATCTGGAGAAATTAATACTAAATATTTGCAGTTCTTGGTTTTAGATGAAGCCGATAAAATGATGGATATGGGTTTTATAGGTTCTATTCATAGAATTTTAGAAGTTGTACCTCGTAAGCGTCAAAATTTGCTTTTCTCTGCAACAATGAGTTCATTGGTTCAAAAAATTGCTGGCGATTTTTTAAAGCACCCAACAATTATTGAGGCATCTGAGCAAGCAACTCCTGCCCAAACAGTAACACAGGTTTTGTATGATGTCCCAAATTTTAAAACGAAAATTAATCTCCTGCAACATCTATTAAAAGACGTTGAGGTTTTCAATAGGTTAATCATTTTCTGTAAAACGAAAGCAGTTGCCGATAATATCTACAGTTTTGTAGTTCGGAGGTTTGGAGAAGAATCGGTTCGTGTTATCCACGCTAATAAAGGTCAAAACACGAGAATAAACTCTATCAATAGTTTTAAAGAAGGGAATATCAGGGTTTTGGTAGCAACCGATGTAGCGTCCAGAGGAATTGACGTGTCCGAAGTTAGTCACGTTATTAACTTCGATGTGCCTATTATTATTGAAGATTATGTGCATAGAATCGGAAGGACCGGAAGAGCATTTTCTACAGGTGATGCCATTACTTTCTGTACAGAAGCAGAGAAATATTATGTTCGTAAAATTGAAAAATTAATCCGTCAGTATATCCCTGTTGAGCTAATTCCGGAAGGCGTTTTTATTGAAGAAACCCCTTATGAAGAAAGACAACAAATTGCAAAAGAGATAGATTTGCAGAAACGTAAAGAAGATCCCGATTTCAAAGGGGCATTTCATGAAAAGAAAAATGCCAAACAAATTGAGGAGCGAGAAAGGGAAAAGGCTAGAGCAAAAGCACAAAAAACCAAAGTGTTTAAGAATAAAAAGCGTTTCGATAAGAAAAAATAGCAAGCCTTACGATAGTGAGAATTGTAGCATTAAAATTGAATAATGAATAAAAAATGAAGTTCAGATTAACTCCGTTAAACATTGTCACAGCATTGGGATTTGCGATGCTTGCTTTTTTGGTGATACAACCCTCTGAAACAGTTAAGGGGCAACCTGATCTAACGAGCTTTTATTTATTAATATTGGGTTGCCTAGTGTTAATAACTTTTGTAACGGATATGATTTTTAGGTTTACTTTAAAGGATTTGAAAAAAATCTGGATTGTCGAATTAGTTTTTATTGTTCTCACAGCAGTTTTAATAGTATTATTACAAAAGTAAAACCGTTGTCATTTAAATATACTTTGCAAAATCAGCATATTTGTGCCAGAAAATAATTAAGTGAAACCACTTTTAACATGAGACAAGCAGAAATAAAAATTACAGTAGAATTAGACGACCATAATATGCCCGAAAATATTCTTTGGGAGAGTACAGACGCAGAAACAAAAGACCAGGTTCCTGTTAAATCAATGATTCTGGCTCTTTGGGATCATAATTATAAAAATTCTATGCGTATCGATTTGTGGACGAAAGATATGCCTGTTGATGAGATGAAAAGGTTTTTTTATGAAACCCTTCAGACGATGGGTGACAGTTTTTTAAAGGCTACCGGCGAAGAAAATATCGTGGAAGATTTAAGAGATTACTGCGCTCATTTTGCAGAAAAAATGGGGATAGACCCTAAGAAATAACTCGTTTAACAGTTTTTAACTTCCTACACTTAATGCTCAATTTGTAACACTATGCTAATCATCAACAAAATAAACGCTTATATAGGACTTCTTTTAACAGTAATTGCAATTAGCATTTGTCCAATGATTAAAGTGCCTTTTAAAGGGAGTTGGAATTTATACCAAACTGATGAACGCTTGTTTTTTATTAGCATCGCACTTATTGCGATTACCTCACTTTGCCTGTTTGTTAGACAACTGAGGATGTTCAGATTGTTATCTTTTGTCTTGTTTGTTTGGGGGTTACTAATGGCCGCTGCGGTTTATTTCAAAACCAACCACTATTTTGATTCTAAGTTTTTTGATAAGGTACTAGCTAAAACGATCCATTACCAATGGGGATGGATCGTGCTATTGGTCGCTTGTTTGCTATTGCTAACGAGTGTGAAAAAAGAGAGACTCCAAGTGTGATCCGTCGACTGAGGTCAAAATTTCAATTCCGTTTGTCCTTTTTGTGCCATGTCCCTTTCATGTTGTAAGAGCCATTTTTTGCGCCATAACTCCCCAGCATAGCCCACTAGTTTACCATCACTTCCTATTACTCGGTGACAAGGAACAGCGATAGCAATATTATTTTTTCCGTTAGCTGCTGCTATAGCTCTTATGGCTAAGGGCTTGTGTGCAGCAAACTTGGCGTATGAAAGAGTTTCTGCATAAGGTATTTTTAATAGATTTTGCCAAACTTCTTGCTGAAATTCAGTTCCATGTTGCGCTATCGGAAAAGTAAAGTTCTTAAGTGTACCCTCAAAATAGTCTGCAAGTTGTTGGGCGGCCAACTTGCTGATCGCGTTTTCTGTTAAACTTTTAGTATCTTTTTCGCCAAAAGAAACTACTGAAACGGCAACTTCATCTGCAATCACGGTAATATCGCCTATCGGACTTTTAACAATGCTGCAATATTTAATCATTACGCAATTTACAGTTTAATGTGAAGATTCTACCTATACTTAGGTTTTGTAAGATATTTTTCGTATATTTAATATAGGATTAATCAATCCTATATCCCTTAATCTAACTCTTTTAAAATCCCTGGTTTTGCTGTATTGGAGTCCACCCTAAGTCCACCCCATATCCATGGTAAGTCCGCATAAAGTCCAGGGTAGTAGGCTTGTTCCTTAGTCGTTCCTTAGTTGTTCCTATATCATCCCCCTGGGGTTCCCTTTTCCTTTTGTCATCCCTCTTTAATCTTTTCTCCTTCTCCACAGCTTTTAGCCTGGATCTTTCTGCTTTAATCTCAAAAAACTATCTTTGCCAAATGCACTTAGCAAATCAGGTTAAACAACTTATTAAAAAGGAAATGCAATTGGAGTGGCGATCTAAATACGCGCTCAACGGAGTGTTGCTTTATGTTGTTTCCACCGTTTTTGTTTGCTATATGTCGTTCATCTCCATGCCCGAGAAACTAACTTGGAATGCGTTATTTTGGATTATTATGCTGTTTGCATCAATTAATGCAGTGGCAAAAAGCTTTCTTCAAGAAAGTAAAGGCCGCCACTTATATATTTACACGTTGGTGAGTCCCCTCGCTTTAATCATTGCCAAAACACTCTATAATAGCTTATTGATGATCGGTTTAACATTAGTTGCGCTGGCGTTTTATTGCCTGGTGTTCGAGCCACCGGCAGATATCGATTATCTGATGTATTTGGTTGCTGTTATCTTAGGAAGTTTAAGTTTCGCCACAATATTTACGATGGTTTCTGCAATTGCTTCAAAAGCAGGGAATGGTGGTATGTTGATGGCTATCTTAAGTTTCCCAATAATCATCCCCGTATTGATTGTTTTGGTAAAATTGGCTAAAAATGCAATCGATGGATTGGATCGTAGTGTAAGTTTAGATGATATCGGACTTTTGTTGGTGATAAATGCCATGGTAATGAGTGTGTCGTTAATTTTATTCCCATATTTGTGGAGAGATTAAATAAGTTATGAAGAAAAATTGGTGGAAAATTTTAGGCGCTTTATTGGTGCTTTACTCAACAATTGCAGGTTTGTTAATGGGAGTACCTCGACTGCCTATTTTACATGAATCAATTCGAAACCTTTATTTTCATGTTCCAATGTGGTTTGCAATGATTGTATTGTTTTCAAATTCAATTTATTTTGGAGTTAAATCATTGCTTAGTCGCAGTCAATACGACGATCTCAAAGCTGTTGAAAGCGTAAATGTTGGCGTAGTTTTTGGTGTTTTAGGTTTGTTAACTGGAATGGTTTGGGCAAAGTTTGCCTGGGGTGAATTCTGGAGCTTTGATCCAAAGCAGAACTTTTCAGCAATCTCATTATTATTGTATTTCGCCTATCTTATTCTAAGAAATGCCATCGACGAAGAGCAGAAAAGGGCTAAAATATCTGCTATTTATAACATTTTTGCCTTTCCAATGATGATTGTGCTCATTTTTGTGCTTCCAAGATTAAAAGATTCTCTACATCCCGGAAATGGAGGGAACCCGGGTTTTAACATGTACGACTTGGATAGTAGAATGCGCATGGTATTTTATCCCGCATGCTTAGGCTGGATTTTAATAGGATATTGGATTTACACTATTCGTTTCAGAATAAGTTCATTAACTTATAAACAACAATAATTATGAAGAAGATCGTTTTTACTTTAATCATGCTAATCACATCAATGAATTTATTCGCCCAAGCAAGCGAAATCGAAATGGCTGATGCGTTGCGTAGCAATGGAAAAATCTATATTGTTGTCATCAGTATTGTCATTATACTACTTGGTTTATTGACGTATCTTTTTGCAATTGAAAAAAGATTGAAAATGTTAGAAAAAAAATCTGGCGACAAAAACTAATTTTAAACTATCTAATCCCAATCTTTTATCCCTTTATATATGGTGTTGTTCTTACACTAAGCAAATTTGCACTTGCATTAATGGTTTATTTTAATGCAATTTTGCACCCGTAAAAGAAAAACTACATTTATAAAACTACAAATAATGGCTAATACAGCAAACGAAACAAGTTTCTTTCAAGATGTTTGTAAGAACTTTGATAGTGCCGCACAATTCACCAACCATCCGGAAGGTTTATTGGCTCAGATAAAAGCATGTAACAGTGTATACCGTTTCCAATTTCCAATTCGCAGAGGTAACGGTTTCGAAGTAATTGATGCATGGCGTGTAGAGCATTCTCATCACATGAGCCCAACAAAAGGTGGTATTCGTTACAGTGATATGGTTAACGAAGACGAAGTAATGGCGCTTGCGGCGTTGATGACTTTTAAGTGTGCGATTGTAAACGTTCCCTTTGGTGGCGCTAAGGGTGGAATTTGCATTAATCCAAAAAATTATACGGTTGCCGAGTTGGAAACGATTACCCGTCGTTATACTACAGAGTTGATAAAAAAGAATTTCATTGGTCCTGGTATTGATGTTCCAGCTCCTGATTATGGTTCTGGTGAACGTGAAATGAGCTGGATTGCAGATACTTATATGACAATGAACCCTGGCTCGTTAGACGCATTGGGTTGTGTAACAGGTAAACCAATTGCCTTACACGGAATTCGTGGTCGTAAAGAAGCAACAGGAAGAGGTGTGGCTTACGCAGTACGTGAATGTGTGTCGTTTGCAGATGATATGGCTAAAGTTGGTTTAACGGCTGGCTTAGATGGTAAAAGAGTAATTGTTCAGGGATTAGGTAATGTAGGCTATCATTCAGCTAAATTCTTGGCAGAGTTTGGAGCTACAATTGTTGGTGTTTGTGAGTTTGAAGGAGCAATTTACAACGCAAATGGTTTAAATATTGATGAGGTTTTTGCTCATAGAAAAAATACAGGCTCGATCTTAGGATTTGCAGGGGCTAAGGACTTCAAAAATTCATTGGAAGGCCTGGAACAAGATTGTGATATTTTGGTTCCAGCAGCATTGGAAAATCAAATCACCGACGCAAACATCCGTAACATCAAAGCGAAAATTATTGCTGAAGGTGCAAATGGTCCTTGTACACCCGAAGCTGAGGAGATTTTCACCGAAATGGGAGGAATGATTATTCCAGATATGTATTGTAATGCTGGTGGAGTAACAGTTTCGTATTTCGAATGGTTAAAAAATCTTTCACACGTGGCTTTTGGTCGTATGGAAAGTCGTTATGCAGAAAATTCTAATGCTAACTTGATCAATACTTTAGAGAATTTAACAGGTAAGAAAATCCCTGCAGAAAATCGTTTAATGATCGTTAAAGGTGCCTCTGAGATGGAACTTGTGAATTCAGGTTTAGAAGATACCATGATCCATTCTTATCGCGAAATAAGAGAAACCTGGATTACTAAGCCACAAGTTAAAACATTAAGAACAGCTGCATTTGTAAATTCAATTGATAAAATAGCCGTGTCTTACATGAATTTGGGTATTTGGCCATAGGTCAGTAAACAGGTTTCAGTAAATAATATCACAGGGGTCCAAATTTATTTGGGCCCCTTTTTGTAACTTAATATATGTGTCAAAACTTTTTTCAATTTTCAAACGTATATTGAATAAATTTATAATATGAAATCTTTCAGTTTATTTATCGTTATCGTTACCTTATTTTTACTCGGATCCTGCGGTTCTTCAGAGAATAATCATACCAAAGCTAAATTGCCAGAAGTTAAATCGACCGAACGTACTGCAGTGTTTGCTGGAGGTTGTTTTTGGGGTATTCAAGAAGGATTTAGCCAGCTAAAGGGCGTTGTCAAAGCTACTAGTGGCTATGCCGGAGGAACTACTGAAAATCCAACTTACGAAGAAGTTGGAGCCGAGCGAACTGGTCACGCAGAAGCTGTTCAAGTTATTTATGACCCAAGTATGATCACTTTCAAACAACTTACGCATGCTTTTTTTGTAATGCATAATCCAACAGAACTTAATAGACAAGGTCCGGATGTTGGAACCAGTTATCGTTCTATAGCCTTTTATGATAATGCGGAAGAAAAGAAGATTGTAGAGGCCGAAATCAAAAACCTTAATGAAACAAAATATATCGGCCTTGATGTTGTAACAGAGGTTGAGCCTCTACCTACATTTTACCCAGCTGAGAACTATCACCAAAATTATGTTCGTTTGCATCCGAATGATGCCTACGTGCAGGGGGTGTGTGGACCAAAAATTGAAAAATTGAGAACCGCAATGCCCGAACTGCTTAAGTAAGCGTTGGAGTGTTCGTTAATATCAACCAATTGTCATGATATGCAATAGAGCGTATTCAATATGCTCCAGCTAAGTATGTTTTTTTATCTTTGTAATCGAAGATTTAATTTAACAACTTAAATGAGGAAAAGTGCAATTGTTGGTTTAATCACTATAGCTATCTGTATCGGATTTTTAGTGAGCTTAAACGCAGATACTGATACCTATTCTAATTTTACTGAAGCGGCTTCTTCCAACAAAGAAGAGCACGTAATGGGCTACTGGGAGAAGAGTAAAGGAATGCACTACGATGCAGTAAAAGATCCCAATCATTTTTCTTTTTTCATGAAAGATGAAAAAGGAAAAGTTAAAAAAGTGGTTTTAAGCGGAACAAAGCCTCAGGATTTCGAACGATCTGAAAAAATAGTATTAATAGGTAAAATGAATAATGATACATTTTACGCTTCTAAAATACTGATGAAGTGCCCTTCTAAATATAATGATAACTTGGTCGAAGTGCAAAAAGATGGCCAGGTAAAACCTTACAACAAATCTTAATGGATTCCGTAAAATTTATAGGTGAAAGCCTTCTTCCCGGTCAAATCGGACAACTTTTTATTGTGCTTGCCTTTGTAGGCTCGTTACTTTCCACCATTGCCTATTTCTTTGGCGTAAAAAACCAAAATAAACAAGATCTTTCGTGGACAAAAATAGGACGAGCGGGCTTTCTAATTAATGTGGCAAGCATTATCGGAATTGGAGTTACACTATTCTATTTGATTTTAAATCAAAAGAATGAGTATTATTACGTATATGACCATTCATCTAAGGCCCTGCCTATATATTATATTATTTCAGCTTTTTGGGAGGGGCAGGAAGGAAGCTTTTGGCTGTGGGCATTTTGGCAATCACTGCTGGGAGTAATATTAATTTGGAGGGCTAAAACGTGGGAAAATGGCGTGATGACTGTAATTGCATTTTCACAAGTTTTTTTAACCTCTATGTTATTAGGGGTTGAAATATTTGGCGAACGAATTGGTAGTTCTCCATTTATTCTTTTTAGGGAAGTTATAAACTTAAAAGAATGGGCACCAGTAGTTTTCAATGACCCTAGTAATTATGCAAATTATCTTAAATTTATTACTGATGGTCAGGGTCTAAATCCATTATTGCAAAATTACTGGATGGTAATTCACCCACCCACCTTATTCTTGGGTTTTGCGAGTATGGTAGTCCCATTTGCATATGGTATAGCTGCTTTATGGGAAAGACGCTACAAAGAGTGGATTAAACCCGTATTGCCTTGGGCTTTATTTGCGGTGATGATATTAGGCGCGGGTATTATTATGGGTTCATTTTGGGCTTATGAAGCACTAAATTTTGGCGGCTTTTGGGCGTGGGATCCGGTAGAAAATGCTTCAATTATTCCTTGGTTAACACTCATTGCTGGAGTACACGTAATGATTGCTTTTAAAAATACAGGGCATGCTTATTTTACGGCAATTGCTTTGGTTTTCATTAGTTTTATCTTGGTATTATATGCTTCTTTTTTAACGAGAAGCGGTATTTTAGGGGATACTTCAGTTCACTCTTTTACAGACATGGGAATGTTTGGGCATTTGATACTGTATAATGTTGCGTTTTTGGTCATCGCTATTTATTTTATTGCCACACGCTGGAAGGAACTGCCTATCACACAAAAGGATGAAGAAACTTATTCGAGAGAGTTTTGGATGTTCATAGGGGCGCTAGTTTTAACTGTAGCCTGTTTACAGGTCATATTTACAACTTCTGTGCCCGTATTTAATAAAGCTTTTGGCACCACATTTACTCCTCCGGTAGATGTAATCAAATATTATAACAAATGGCAGGCACCCTTTGCAGTCCTAGTAACGCTAGTTTCGGGCTTTTCACAATTCTTAAAGTATAAAAGAACCGACCCGAGGAAGTTTTACAGTAGCCTGATTTCATCTATTGTTTTTGCATTGGTGATTACTGGTGGTTTTGTTTACCTCACAGAAATTTATAGCAATTTAATGTATATCATCCTTACATTTAGTTGTGTGTTTGCCATTCTCTCCAATGCACGTTTACTTACAGGAGCATTCGCGGGTAAAATAAATAAGCTAGCAGGCTCTGCGGTTGCTCACATTGGCTTTGCATTATTGCTATTAGGAGCCCTAGTTGCCGCAGCTACAAGCAATCCGATTTCTATAAATGAGGAGAAAGATATCCCGGTAAGAGATTTTGAAAAAGCTGCAGACCCTGGCGAAAATATCATGCTATTTAAGAACGAGCCTAAGAAGATGGGCAAGTACACTGTTACTTATATAAGCGATACTACCATTGCACCAAACACTTTTTATAAGCTTAACTTTAAGCGAATTGATGAAAAAACGGGTAAAGTAAAAGAAGATTTTGAGTTAAATCCAAGTATACAGGCAAATGAAAGTATGGGGCTGATCGCTTCTCCAGACACCAAACATTATTTAACATCTGATATTTATACACACATTACCAGTGCTCCCGACAAAAAGGAAGAACACGCCGAACATGAAGGTCATTCGGAAGAGGAAAATTATAAGGTCCCACGTATTTTAAACTTAGCTGTAGGAGATACATTGCATACAAGTAGCGGTGTTTTAACGGTTAAAGCCATGAATACAGCTCCAGTAGTTAAAGATTTAAAGTTAGCACCTGGAGATTTAGCAGTTAGTTTAACTTTGGAGGTTAACGTAAGCGGGAAAATATACAATGCGGAGCCGTTATTTTTAGTTAAAGGAAATAACATTTTCGATTTTGCCCGTAATATTGAAGAACTAGGTTTGAGATTTAGGTTTACTAAAATTATCCCCGAACAGGATAAGGTTGAACTACAGGTATATGAGAAGCCGCAGCAGTCTAAGGATTGGGTAGTTTTTAAATCCATTGAATTTCCTTACATCAATTTATATTGGATAGGAACCATCGTAATGGTGATTGGCTTTATCATGTCTATTCTAAGAAGAAGAAAAGAAGTGACGACTAAGTAGATGAAAGTTATACTTATTGGATCTGGAAACGTAGCCACTCATATTGGTTTAGCGCTTAAAGACGCCGGAGTTTTGGTGACACAAGTTTGGAGTAAGCAATATGACCATGCACAAGCACTAGCAACATTAGTATCAGCAGATGCTATCGAAAATCTAAATAAGCTGGATCAGACCGCAGATTTTTGTATAATCGCTATCAAAGATGATGCGATACTAAGCATGGCTAAAGAGTTGACCACTTTTAAAGGCATTATCGTTCACACCTCTGGTGCGGTAGATTTGACAGTTTTTGAGGGATTTGAGAAATATGGTGTCTTTTATCCGTTGCAGACTTTCTCTATCGCGAAAGAAATTGATTTTTCGACTGTCCCGATTTGCATTGAGGCTAATACAGGTGTTGTTTTAACCTGTATTGAAGAGCTAGCAAAGAAGCTAAGTAGGTATGTAGTTGAAATTGGGAGCGATAAACGTAAAATTTTGCATTTGGCCGCAGTATTTGCTTGCAATTTCACCAATCATCTATACGCAATATCCGCAGATCTGCTAAGTAGTCATGGATTAGATTTCAATTTAATACGGCCATTGATTTTAGAAACAGCTGAAAAAGTACAGCTCACATCGCCAAAGAATGTACAGACCGGGCCTGCTGTAAGAAACGATGAACGGACCATGAAAAAGCACGAAGAATTGTTGCTAGAACAGCCACAATTAATAAATATATATCAAATATTAAGTGAGAGCATTAAAAAAACAAAGAAATAACACATTTTCCGTTTTGGCTGCTTACTTTTGCAAATAGCTATGAGTATTTTTAAATTAAAAATAAATTTTGAAGAGGGGGGAAGAGAATCTATTGAGCTTCCTATTGCTGCTGGAGAAGATGTATTAGATATTGTTTTAGACAATGGCATTGAGTTACAACATAATTGCGGAGGTGTTTGTGGTTGCAGTACTTGTCATATCTATGTGAATAAAGGCATGGATAATATTCAAGAAATATCAGATAAAGAAGAAGATTTTATTGATCGAGCAGTTAGACCAAAAATTACTTCTCGACTTGCTTGCCAATGTATTGTATTAGATGGAGATATAGAGGTTACGATTCCAGACCAGTCTGAATTCTTAGGGCACTAAATTAGCTAACAATTAATCAATTCAACAATTAACCCGTTAAACAATAAAATGAACAACGATAAATTTGCATTACCGATATACTGGAACGATCATGAAGACATAGCGCAAGAGCTTTATGAAAAATTTGGCGATGAGTTTAATGAAGCCAAAATATATCGTATTCGTTTTACTGAATTGATTGAATGGGTACTCTCTCTACCAAATTTTAAAGGAACAAGAGAAGAGAGCAACGAAGGACATTTGGAACAAATTCAATCTGCTTGGGTATATGAGTGGAGAGATAATCAGTAATATATGTTAGAAAGGCTTAAAGACATTACCACGTTCATTTTTGATGTAGATGGCGTTTTAACAGACGGAACTGCCATAGCATCTGAATCCGGAGATCTTTTACGTACATTCAATATTAAAGATGGTTATGCCTTGCAATTAGCGCTAAAAAAGGGTTATCACATTTGTATTATATCTGGAAGTGGTGGTCCGGCCACAACCAAACGCTTCGAGAATTTGGGATTGCCCGATGTTTTTCTTAGAGTTGGCGACAAAGTCAAAGTCTTTCAAAATTATCTAACAGAAAAGGACATTTCTCCAGCTCAAGTTTTATATATGGGCGATGATATGCCTGATTATGAAGTGATGAAGTTGGTTGGTATTGCAACCTGTCCCATTGATGCAGTAGATGAGATCAAACAGATTGCACATTATATTTCGCCACGAAAAGGTGGAGACACGGCAGTGCGAGATGTGATCGAAAAAGTACTCAAAGTACAACTTAATTGGTTCGATTTAAATCCAATGGCTTCTGATTCAGCTAAATAAATTACCACACTATTTTGTAATAATTAAGTTACGCTTAGCGATTAAACTTAATCCTATTTTTAGGTTCTAAGAACCATAAATCACAGAACCAAAATGGAGTTCTAAATTAAAATTAGCGCTTCATAGCAATTAAAACAAAAAGAAAAAACATGAAAAAATTATTAATTATCTGCGGATTATTATTCAGTGTGGTAACATTCGCTAATGCACAACAAGGTGGTGGACAAGGCCGTGGTGGTACGCCAGAAGAAAGAATTAAAAGACAAACTGATCAATTGGTTGAGAAATTGAAATTAACTGACGATCAAAAAGCTAAGGCAACTGTGATCTTTACTGCACAAGTTGCTGCACAGACAAAAATGCGTGAAGAAATGCAAGGTGGAGGTGGCGATATGGCAGCAATGAGAGAGAAAATGACCAAAATGCAAACTGAAACTCAAACTAAAATCAAAGAAATTTTAACTGATGATCAGAAAAAAGCTTATCAAACTATGTTAGATGAGCAAAAAGCAGCGATGGAAAAAAGAATGAAAGAAAGACAAGAAGGTGGCGGTCAATAATTAAAGCTCCTTTCTTTATAATATAACAGAAGCGACTTATAGTCGCTTTTGTTGTTTATATTGCTTTTTGCTATTTTCGTGGAAATTTACAAAATGTATCAACAAAAGCTCCCTATTGTTTTAGCCTCTAAATCTCCCCGGAGACATGAATTATTAAAATTGATGGGCCTAGATTTCAGTGTCGACCTTAAGGATGTTGATGAAAGCTATCCTGAGAATTTAAGCCCTGCAGAAATAGCAGTTTATGTTGCCGAACAAAAAGCAACAGCATTTGGAGATGTTTCGGGTAAGATAGTCATTACTGCCGATACGATTGTTGCTTTAGATGGAGAAATTTTAGGTAAGCCGAGAGATAAAGTCCATGCCTACGAAATGTTGAAAGCATTAGCAGCTAACAAACACGAGGTCTATACGGGAGTAGCTTTGGTTAAAGACAATAAAATGCATTCCTTTTATGATGTTACAGAGGTGTTCTGTAGAGCGGTAAGCGAAGAGGAAATCAACTTTTATATTGACAATTTTAAGCCGTTTGATAAAGCTGGAAGCTATGGTATTCAAGATTACTGGGGTTTGGTAGTTGTGACACGTATGTTAGGGTCTTATACCAATGTTATGGGATTACCTACCGAGCGGTTATATGATGAACTAAAGAGCTTATCATAGGATTACAGTTAATGCTCCACACTTTTAGCCAACACACCCATTTTTAAATCAAAAGTAGATAAAGTTATTTCCTTGATATTTAATTTTGTTAACACATAATTAGTTAATAAAGCAGCCATTACAATCATATCTACTCTTAAGGGGATTAAGCCATCCATGTTTGCCCGTTGCAAGTGATTGGCGTTGATTAGCTTAGATGAAAGTTCCTGATAAGCATTGTAATCAATAGTGGCAGTATAATTTTCCAATTTAGGATTAATCATCGTGTCAAATGTCTCGAAAGCCCCAGCTGAACCAATTAATGTTTTTGGTTTATGTATTTGGCAAAGTGTGATAAGTTCTGTTAGCTGAGCATCCAAATGGGCAATTATAGCCAATTGATCCTTTAAAGAAATTGGATCGGACTTAAAAAATGATTGCATCAGTCTGGCCGCTCCAATGTTATAGCTCTTTTTCCAGATGACATTTTCCTGATCGCAAAGAATAAATTCAGTGCTTCCACCTCCTATATCCATAATTAAAGAGGATTGGGTAATTGCACCACTCCATTTTACTCCTTCATAAATATAAGTTGCCTCTTCATCGCCATCAATTATATCAATGGCAATACCTGCGACTTCTTTTGCTGCAGTTACAAAGTCGTTGCCATTCCTAGCACTTCGTACACCCGATGTAGCCACAGCTTTTATTGTTTTAATTTTATAAAAGTCAATAGTTTTCCTGAATTCCTGCAAACAAGAAATTCCACGATTAAAGGCTAAAGGGATAATTGAATTTTCTTTAGTGATGTCTTCACCTAACCTAACCGGTACATTAGTTTTGTAAATTATAAAAGGTTCACCAAACCTAACCGCTGCGATTAAGAGATGAAAGGTATTGGTTCCAAGATCAATTATTGCAATTTTCATTGCCCCTAACCTTTATAGCTAAACCATTTAAACATTTCTTTAAAGGTTGTTTTTTTACCATACATTAAAATACCAACTCGGTAAATTCTTCCTGCAACCCAAACTGTACCTATAAAACCGACTACTAAAATGAACATTGATAGTGCTAACTCCCAATTGGGAACTCCATAGGGCAGGCGTACTACCATGGCAATAGGAGAGGTAAAAGGAATCATGGAAAGCCAAAAAGCAACAGGACCATAAGGATCATTGGTCACAACACTTAACGAAAGTGCGTAGCCTAATAACAGCGGCATCATCACGGGCATCATAAATTGTTGGGTCTCTGTTTCACTATCCACAGCCGACCCTATAGCAGCGTATAAAGCACTGTAAAATAAATATCCTGCTAAAAAGAAAAATATAAACACCGTTACAATTTTTCCAATTGGTAACCCCGCTAAGCTTTTTTGTATATCGACCATTGGGCCTTGCTGCATTGCAATAGCAGAACTCCCATGTGATAATTGAGTACCCGCTTGTCCAGCTTTCGCAACTGCCACAGTTTTTTCAATATCATCTTTGTTCGCAAAGAAACTAACTACGGCGGTCGATATTGTTAAGGTAAGTACAATCCACAAAATAAACTGCGTTAAGCCCACCATAGCAATGCCGATAATTTTACCCATCATCAGTTGAAAAGGTTTAACCGAGGAGATCATTACTTCAATGATACGGCTGGTTTTTTCTTCAATCACTCCGCGCATCACCTGAATGCCGTATAGCATGATGAACATAAACATCAATATCCCAGCAATAAAAGCTATGATGGTACTTGCTCCAGCACTCGAATCCTCTTCCTGACCGGTTTCAGCAATTTTTTTGGTGGATATATCAACGTTAGTTTTCAATTGATCAAGGTCACTTTGAGCAATCCCGGATTCTTTTAATTTTTGATTGCGAATTAGCTCTTCTATGTCATTGGATATTCTTCTGTTTAATGATAATCCTGCTTGTTTCGCGCCGTAAAGCTGAATGTTATTAGGTGCCTGCAATGTGAAATTGGGAAGATATAGTACATAATCATAATCACTTTTTTTGAGTGACGTTTTCATCTCATCCAAATTTCTATTTACATACTCATATTTAATGTTTTTATCAGATATTAATTTCTCTGTTAAGATTTTATTGTCATTAACTACTGCAACCTTATCGTAGGTGTCATTAATCCCTTTGTAGGTAAAGTAGCCAATTAAGGCATAAATTCCAGCAATTAACAAGGGTGTTAAAAAAGTCATAACAATGAACGACTTTTTCTTTACCCGTGATAAATATTCTCTACGTATAATTAATAAAATTTTATTCATGATGTTGTCCTTTAACTTTATCTATAAAAATATCGTTCATCGTTGGAATTACTTCATCCAACTTAGTAATTGAAACATGGGGGAGTAAGATAGAAAGTACCTCATTTACTGTTTTTTCGGGGCGCAATTGAAGCTTGATCAGGGTTTTTTCTTTCACTTGCTCAGTTTGTAATACGTCAAAAATGCCGTTAGTACTTTGTACATTATAGGTGCCTTCATATTCGAGCCAATAGGTGTTGTTGCGGTAAGTCCCCTTGATTTCGTCTACGCTGCCATCCAAGATTTTTTTAGATTGATGGATCAACGCAATATGGTCACAAAGTTCCTCGACACTTTCCATTCTATGGGTTGAAAAAATAAATGTCGCCCCTTGTCTATTCAGTTCAAGTATTTCGTTTTTAATAATATCTGCGTTTACTGGGTCGAAGCCAGAGAATGGTTCGTCAAGAATAATTAACTCAGGTTGATGGAGTACCGTAGCTACAAACTGAACTTTTTGCTGCATCCCCTTGCTCAAATCTTCTACTTTTTTATTCCACCAACTTCCCATTTCAAGTTTCTCAAACCAGAATTTAATACGTTTAGTTGCTTCGGCTGTGCTCAATCCCTTTAATTTCGAGAGGTATAGAATCTGCTCGCCAATTTCCATCTTCTTGTACAAACCCCGTTCTTCCGGTAGATATCCAATTTGCGAGATATGATCAGTATTTAAACGTTTGCCATTAAATATTACTTCACCGCTATCTGGTGCCGTTATTTGCGTAATGATACGGATGAGAGAAGTTTTACCAGCGCCATTTGGTCCCAGGAGTCCAAATATTTTACCTTTTTCTACTTCCAGACTTACATTGTCCAAAGCGCGGTGAGCTGCATATTGTTTAACAATATTTTTTACACTTAACATTTTCTATAATTTAGTTTCGTGCTGTTAAGATAATTAAAACCTTTTATTGTTACATGATGAATATTAAGTAAAAGATGTAACATATCATATTAAAACTCCGTATCAGTGAATAACGGCTAACGCAGGTCGCTACTAACTTTAACTAAGAAAAAATGAAGAAATTTTTGATCGCATTCGCAATTATTATTGTTGCACATCTAGGCTGTAAAAAACAAGAGATAGGGGAAAGAGGACCCTGTGCTTGTTCGCCGTTAAGCTATCCATATTTAAGCTTAGTAATAAAAAACGCAGCAGGAGAAGATTTATTAAATTTGAAAACCAACAATTCCTTTACCGTTAATCATATTAAACTTTATGTATTAGACGCAAATGGGCAGACTAAAAATGTCGATTTCGGCATACGACCGCCTTTTTCTTATGGATCAAACCAATTTACTTTTCATCAACTTCACGCTCAAAATATTGTAGCTTTAACTGCATCAACAAATGGCACCTTTTATCTCCAGTTAGGAGATAGGACTCCCTATAAGTTAAATCTTAAACTTAATACAACGACTTCTAAAATAGAGAAATTACTAGTTAACGAGGTAGAGGCACCAATTGAAAATGGTTCACTTCAAGGCTATACAGACGGGAATATATTTTATCTTGAGTTTTAGCAAAATTTAGTTAAAAAGCAGTAGAGAAAAAGCCGATACATTATTAACGTATCGGCTTTTTAATAGTTTTTATTCGAAATATTCTTTCATCTTGTCGAAGAAACTCTTGTCATGTTTCCCAGGTTGAGGCTTGAAATTTGGAGACTCTCTTAATTTCTCCAACATAGTCCTTTCTTCACTATTTAAGACTTTTGGAGTCCATATATTTACATGTATAATCTCATCTCCACGATGGTAAGAATTAATCTCAGGAATACCTTTGCCTTTTAAGCGTAATAATTTTCCACTTTGTGTTCCAGCATCAATTTTAATTTTTGCCTTTCCATCAATCGTTGGAACCTCGGCGCTAATTCCCAATGCTGCGTCAATAATGCTTAAATGTAGATCATATACAATATTATTGCCCTCACGTTTTAATGTCTCATGTGGTAATTCCTCAATTAATATAATCAGGTCTCCAGGCACACCACCATTAGCAGCTGCATTACCTTTTCCTGCCATACTTAACTGCATACCATCGCTAACGCCTGCGGGAATATTAATGTTGATGGTTTCTTCGCCACGTACAATTCCGTCGCCATGGCAAGCACCGCATTTTGCCGTAATTTGTTGACCGTTACCGTGACACGTAGGACAAGTTGCAGTGGTTTGCATTTGTCCCAAAATTGTATTGGTTACCCTCCGCACTGCTCCACTACCGCCGCAGGTGCTACATGTGCTTACGGATGATTTATCCTTAGCTCCGCTGCCATCGCAGGTTTTACAGGTAACCTGTTTGTTTACTTTAATTTTTTTCTCTGAGCCATTCGCTATTTCTTCCAGCGTTAATTTAACCTTTATGCGGAGATTAGTGCCTTTTGTAACTCGTCTTCCGCTGCTTCTAGATTGACCGCCGCCACCGAAAAAGCTATCGAAAGGACTTCCGCCACCGCCGCCAAAGATATCGCCAAATTGGCTAAAGATATCTTCCATGTTCATACCACCGCCACCGTAACCACCGCCTCCTGCAGCACCTCCAACACCAGCGTGACCATATTGGTCATAACGTTGCTTTTTCTCCGGGTTACTTAAAACCTCATAGGCTTCTGCCGCTTCTTTAAATTTCTCCTCAGCAGCTTTATCATCCGGGTTCTTGTCAGGATGATATTTGATAGCCAGCTTACGGTAAGCTTTTTTTATTTCTTCTGCAGATGCGTTTTTGGCTATGCCAAGAATGTCGTAAAAATCTCTTTTGCTCATTTTTTTATGCTCCAACAACTACTTTCGCAAAACGGATAACTTTATCATTTAAAGTATAACCCTTTTCAAGCTCATCCACTACTTTCCCTTTTAAATCGTCGGTAGGCGCAGGAATTTTTGTAATAGCCTCGTGAATATCTGTATCGAAAGTGGCATGTAAACTTTCCATTTCCTTTAATCCTTTTTGCGTTAAAATGCTTTTCAACTTATTTTGAACAAGCATGATACCTTCACGAATAGCGGTAACCTCTGTCGCTGTCTCCGTTGCTTTTAACGCACGGTCGAAATCATCTAAAACGGGTAATAGCGAAACCACAACGTCTTTTCCAGCAGTTTGTAAAAGTTCAATGCGCTCTTTTTGTGTCCTGCGCTTATAATTATCAAACTCTGCAAACAGACGAAGGTATTTGTCATTTAACACACCATTTTCTTGTTGTAATTTTTCTTCGACAGACAACTCTATAACAGGTTCAGGGGCGATGTTTTCTTCAACGTTATTTTCGTTGGTTTCTTGATTCATTGCTTCTTGTGCTGCCAAATCTTCATCAGTCATGGGCTCTTCGTTCTTTTTCTTCTTATTAAACATGTTATATACTCGTGCTTTTTGGGTTTAAACTCAAAAGTTTTGCCAATAACAAAAATCAGCCATGCTGTCAGTTTTACAAGAGCATTACTGCACAGAATGACTGATTTATTTTATTTTGTCAGAACTGACTTAGTTGTTAACACCAAGATAATCGTGAGAAAGGACAATGTTAAATTTAGGAAATCTGTGCGTCCTCGTGCATCCTACCACCTTCACATTTGATAATTCTAGAAGGGAAGGTTCTGATGATATGGTAATCATGTGTGGCCATTAATACTGCCGTACCACTCTGACTAATTTGTTTCAATAACAAAACGATTTCTTCGGAGGTTTCAGGATCCAAATTCCCTGTAGGTTCATCGGCAAGAATAATTTCAGGATTATTTAATAAAGCTCTTGCAATTACTATACGCTGTTGTTCGCCACCAGAAATTTCATGGGGCATTTTCTTGATTTTTGAACGTAAACCCACTTTATCTAATACGTCTTTAATCCGCTCGTTAATTAAATTTTCGTCATTCCAGCCGGTAGCCTTTAACACGAATTCTAAATTCTTTTCGATAGTTCTATCACTTAAAAGCTGGAAGTCTTGAAAAACAATTCCCAATTTACGTCTTAAATAGGGTACCTCTTTATCGGCCAAATTTTTAAGATCAAAATCTGCAACTTTTCCATTGCCATTTCCGATATGTAAATCGCCGTAAATAATCTTAAGCAAACTACTCTTTCCCGATCCGGTTTGTCCGATTAAGAAAACAAATTCACCTTTTTCAATATTCAAATTTACATTAGCTAAAACAAGATGTTTCTGTTGATAAACATCTACGTTTTGTAAGTTAATAACTGAGTGTCCTGCCATGTTCTATAAATCAATTTTAGCAATTTGTCCAAAAGGCAAATCATTAATGAAACTCATAATATAGGCTTGTTTATCGCCAAATCCTAATTTTTCTAATGATTTATCAGGTCTATCTACCCTAAAATAAGCCAATAAAGTGAATTTTTCATCTCTTAACTGAACATAATCGGGTATTTTGGCAATGCCTTTTACTTTTATGATATACATTTCTTCAAAAATAGCATTTCTTTACCTTACCACAAACACCCAGCCACTTAAAGTATCGAAATCTTCATTTAGATAGATGGTATAATAGTAAGTACCTACTGGAACATCTTTTTGATTAAATTTACCATCCCAGGGTTTATACGAGCCTTTATTATTAAAAACAGTAAGGCCGTTTCTATTTACTATTTTTATCGTGTGCTTGGGGAATGCCTCCAGCGCTGGAATATGCCAGTTGTCATTTGTTCCATCTGCATTCGGCGTAAATGTATTTGGAATCTCTATTTTTGGATAAACCTTTACAAAAACATCATCAGTTGTAATGCCACAAGCCGATTGAACTGTTAATGTATAAGTTATATCTTGCGTGGGAGAGGCAATAGGGTTTAGTTTCCGAGGATCGTCTAATCCTGTTTCTGGACTCCAATGGTATGTAGCATTGTTGTTGTGAATTAGACCGCCTAATTTAACACTTTTGCCAAAATGAACTTGTTTGTCGAGCCCTGCGTCAGCTTTTGCATCTACTCTAACAGTAAGCGGAGATGAAGCGATTCTACAATTAGGAGAAGCAATATTTGCATTCTCAGCAACCAATAGTTGATAGGCATAAATTCCAGCCTTTGCATTGGTATATTTTATGGTGAGCCTAGTTGTTTGAGCATCAATTGAAGTTAGATCACTCCATCCAGAACCTGTATTTATTTGCCATTGATAGGCTGGATCAGCATAAACCTGCGATACCACTGCGGCCAAATTAATTGTTTCAGACTTTCCTTCACAGATATTAATGTCACTCGAACTTGTGTTTACAATGACTGGAGAAATTTTTGGGCCACATGCCCGAAATGTGATGTCATCTAACGCTAAGTCATTTCCATCGCCACCTGGATTTTCATTGGTCATAATTAAGGTAATTATTCCGACATTTGGTGGAGTTTTGAATGTTTTTCCGTATTGCTCCCATTTGGTAACTGCATGTCGAGGGATATCGCCTGTTGAAAACTCATCTATTGTTTGTCCGTTGTTTTGGATAGTGAATTTGATACTGGGGTTGTTTCCTGATTTATTCAATATGTTAATTACCCAAGCCGCAAATTCATAAGTAACATTCGGGCAAAGACCAGTTACAGTGGTTTGATAAAAAATACCTGGAGTATACGATGCATTGACCACCATCATATAACCATTTGGATCGTTCGTATGATTGATAATGTTTTGATGCCAGCCGTTGTTTAAGTTGGCGGTTGATTTAACGATGGTATAGGAACCATCTTCAGGGGTTCCACGAACAAAGTTGTAATTGGTAGACGAACCTAAAGGATTTCCAAAGGTTGTTGTTCCAGACCCAAAATCAGTTCCAGCAGTCGCAATAGGTGCGCCTAAATCGCCCTCACATACTTGTGCTTTTATTTCATTGGTCATAAATAAAACAATGAAGAAAAAATAAAACGATTTAGGTGTTGCGCTCAACTAAAATGATTATGCAGGCAAAATAGCTATTGTTTTTGTTATTTTACTAGGTTTAATAAAAAATCAACGGTATTAATGTCATCAGCGTAGTCCCAAAGTCGCGGATGTTGACTTTCACCGAAACTGATCGTTTCTTTCTTAATACTTAAATTTATATTTGATACTACACATTGAATGTTATCATGTGCATTGTCCAATAATTTTTCGATATTGTTAATGGAATCATATTCCTCATAATATAGTACCGCTAATGGCGAAGTAAAAGAAAGATCTTCTTTAACGAGCAGAAAGCCATTATCGTAATGCTTAACAGCATTCACTAAGTAAATAGATTTATTATAGTCGTAATTGTTATTGTATTTAAAATGATTGATAATTGGCTGGTATTTTTCTAAAGGTTCGAAGAAGTTTTTTATTTCGTAACCTTTAGGTATATAGATTTTTGACACATTTCTACAACCTAAACCAAAGTAATCAAAAATATCGTGACCTAAATCTTCAATTTCAACTGTCGTTTCATTGCCGCTTAGCACAGCCACACTATTTCTGTTTTTTCTAATGATGTTGGGTACTTTCCCAAAATAATAATCAAAATAACGAGAAGAATTGTTGCTGCCTGTCGCTATAATTGCATCAAAATCTTTTAACCGTTCAACATATTGGATCCGATCGGCTAATGAAGGTTCCAAATTGACTAATTGCGCTAATAAAGTAGGGATTAATTTATCGTCGGAAGAAGACATTTTAATCAAAGCCGTGTTTCCCGTTGCCAGTACGCAAATTACATCATGAAACCCAACTAATGGAATATTTCCCGCTAAAATCAATCCTACTTTTTTTGGGGTGGTAGTCAGGCATATTGTACTGAACCACTGCTCAAGATCGGATTCATTTAGCATTTCTCCCAGGGAGGAAAGCGATTTCTTAACCTCAGTAGGTGTAAACCAAGCATTATGATGTTGAGCATTCTGTATAATGGCGGCAAGTTCATTATCAGGGTCGCACATTAACTCACCTAATTTTTTTAGGGCATTAATTAACAATTTAGTAGTATGTAATGACATATTTAGCACTATTATAAATCGATTATTGTTATATTTGCAGCTGCAAAGGTAAACTTAGCAATAGATATAGACGAACACATGGCAATTAAAATAACAGATGAGTGTATTAATTGTGGAGCATGCGAGCCAGAATGCCCAAATAATGCAATATATGACGCAGGTACAGCCTGGAGATTTTCTGATGGTACAAATTTAGATGGTATCATCGATTTTGGTGGACAACAAATTGATGCAGGAGCTTCTCAAGATGCAGTTTCTGATGAAGTATATTATATTGTATCGGATAAATGTACGGAATGTAAAGGTTTTCATGATGAGCCACAATGCGCTGCGGTTTGCCCTGTAGACTGTTGTGTAGATGATGAAGATGTACGCGAAACAGAAGAAGAATTATTAGCTAAAAAAGCCTGGTTGCATCAAGAAGGTTAACTTTTAGTAAGTTGAAGATATAAAGAGATACGATAGCATCTCTTTTTTTTATGCGCATCGGTTCATAAATTAATCCTTATTGGGTATAATCATTACTGGGCAAGCAGATTTTCTTGCAACATGTTCAGCAACACTTCCCATCAAGAAATGATATATCCCTCCTCTGCCATGGGTTCCGATAACGATTAATTCAGCTCCCCATTCATCTGCCTGCTGTATAATACCATGCGTAGCCGTATCAATAATTGATAAATAAGTTGTGGCTATTCCCATGCCATGTTTATTGGCAATTTCTTCTAATAAAAGGTGGCTATTTTCTTTACTGTTATCATAAGCTTCTAAAAAGACCGGTGCTAAAGTAAAATCTGGATTAACCGAAGCAGGTGCAGGCTCAATAATATTGACCAATGCAACCTCAGCATTAAATTTTGAGGCCAGTTCGTAACCTGCTTTCGCAGCCAATTCAGAACAAACACTGTTGTCAACTGCGATTAAAATTTTTTTAAAGTTCATGATGCGTAGATTTGGTGAATATTTAATTAAAAGTAACAAATTTTTGGCTTAAATGTTTGGTTATAAGGGTTAATCCTTATTTTTGGCTATGGAAATTTATCACCTTTGCAGAGTTGCTGTTGCGCCGCTAAGAAATGAACCTTCAGACAGGAGCGAGATTGTATCCCAATTGCTATTTGGGGATCGTGTTAAGCTTTTGGAAAAAACCGAGAAGTGGTGTAAAGTAATTACCTATCATGATGATTATGAGGGATGGATGGATTACAAGCAGCTGAAGTTGATTACTGAAGACGAATTTTTAGCTGAACAAAATTATACATACTTAACGCCTGTTCAATTAGATAATACTTTAATTGCCAGCGATGGGACTAAATACTATTTAACTCCAGGTAGTACCTTGCCAAATTATAAAGATGGCTTTTGTGAGATAGGAGAGGAGAAGTTCCGTGTGACTTCTTTACCTTTTGTGCCGAGAAAAGAAAATTTCAGGAAAGAAGTTGAAGGAAATGCTAAGTTTTTCGAAAACACCTCTTATTTGTGGGGAGGAAGAACTTTTTTTGGAATTGATTGTTCTGGCTTTGTTCAAACCGTGTATAAATTAAATGGCTTACAGTTAAAGAGAGATGCTTCGCAACAGGCCGAACAGGGAGAAACTGTAGATTTTCTAGAGTCTGCAGTGCTGGGTGATTTAGCATTTTTCGACAATGAAGAAGGGAAAATTACCCATGTTGGCTTAATGCTAAACAATCACCAGATTATTCATTCTGCCGGAAAAGTTCATATTGATCCGATTGATGGACAGGGTATTTATAGCGCAGAATTAGGAAGATATACGCATAAATTGAGGATTATCAAACGGTTTTTTTAAGAGACTAGCCCGTCAGTTCTTTCATTAGTTTATCGAAGTTGCCTTTCAACTCTGCTAGTTCCTGTTCAACTTTCGCTAATCGTTCCGCTAGCTCGTTATTTCCTTTTGATGGAACTTCATTTAAATACTCTTCCTCAATTGCTTCAACATCACCAGCAAATAAATGCATATAACGAACTTCTTTCTGACCATGCCTACGTGGTAATTGCTTAATATAGGAAGGAGATTCGTTAGCCAGTTTTTCTAGCGTTTGTTGTACTTCTTCTAAGGTTTCAAACTCATATAATCGTCCCGAATTGGTGTTTATTTCACCGGGTGTTTGCGGGCCTCTTAAGAAGAGCAGGCACATAATGGCTACTTCGGAAGGAAGGAGTGGGAATACAATTGCAAAATTGTGCTTGTATTTAATATTACGGATTGACCCCCCTGTTGCAGTAGAAATTAATCCTGCAATTTTTAAAGAATTTAATGCTGTAATGATTGTGGACTCATCATATTGCACCACAGGTTTCCGCGATGTTTTTTGATTGCACGCTGCGACTAAACCATTCAGTGTCATTGGATAGTAGTCTGGAGTAGTTTTGCATTTTTCCATTAATGCTCCTAAAACTCGTATTTGTTCGGCCTCTAGTATTGGTAAAGCTTTTGGTGTGTCCATTTGCTAAAGTTAACCCAAATAGACAAAAAATAAAATCTAAATTAAGGTTAATTCCCAGATCATCACTTTTCTATCATCACCCGTTGAAATTAAATACTTTCCATCATCAGACCATATCATTTTATTGATGGAGTGACTATGACCCTTGTCAGTTTTCTCTAAGCTTAAATTCTTATACAATTTAAAGTTCTCAGCATCCCACAACTTAATACTTTTATCCTGGCTACAAGTTGCAAAATAGGGGAGATAAGGATGAAATATAATACTGTAAATGCTAAATAAATGCGCTGGGACATTTTGACTTAATTCATAGTTGGGTAAATCCCATATTTTTAACTGCGCGTCTCTACTGCCCGATATCAAATATTTGCCATTAGGTTCATAAGCCATTGAAGTTACTGCAAAGGTGTGGGCTTCCAGGGACTGCTTCACACTATAATCACTTAAATTATAAATCCGGATTAAATGATCTTTACATCCAAAAGCAATCTCGGTTTCGTCGGGAGAAATTGCAATAACCCTTATGGTGTCATAGGCTGCTTGGAAGCGGTAGATTTCTGTAAAGTCTATCAATGACCAAACGGCAACGGTTCCATCTTCTCCAGTAGTAATTAATTCATTCTTGCTTTTAACAGTTTTAATATCAAAAATTGGTTTTGTATGCGCGTTGATTCGGATAATTACTTTCTCTTCACTTAAATCGTATATCGTGAAGGCTCCACTTCTTTCACCTATAAATAATTGGTGATCCTGTACATGGAGGGCATAAACCGAGCTTTGAACTGGCATTTTTACTTTTGCAAAAGCCATTTCCTTCAACGACCATTCTACTACACCCTTGTCATTTCCAGCGCTAAAAAACATTCCCTCTACATCAGCATTCGCTAACGCATAGACTGGATTTTGATGGCCTGAAAGGGTTTTTAAGTGTTTTAGCATATCCGGTACCTTTCGCTTTATTTATGTCGTTTTTCTAGGTTCAATGCGATGTCTTCCAAAGTCTTCCCTTTTTCTCTCAATAAGAACATTAAGTGAAAAATTAAATCCGACGCTTCATTTACAAAATCTACATCAGTTTCCGCAAGCGCAGCAATCACTGTTTCAACACCTTCTTCGCCAACTTTCTGGGCAATTTTATTTAAGCCCTTCTTGCGCATCTTGTCGATATAAGAACCATCAACTGGATTTTCGTACCTGTCAGATATAATATGCTCTAATTCAAATAGAAAGTTCTGATTATATTCCGTGTTAAAACAACTTCTGCTTCCGGTGTGACAAGTGGGACCAACTGGATCAGCTTTGATTAAAATTGTATCCTTGTCACAATCAACAGAGATTGATTTTACAGTTAAAAAATTACCGCTCTCTTCTCCTTTTGTCCATAGTCGATTTTTTGAACGGGAGAAGAAAGTCACTTTACTTTCTTTTTGCGTTTTTTCAAAGGCTTCTGCATTCATATAACCTAACATCAAAACCTCTAAAGTTTGGTTATTTTGTACAATTACGGGAATTAGTCCATTGGTTTTTTCCCAGTCGAGTGTGTTTATATTGATTTTCATTTTTTGTTGTATTTCCGTCATTGCGAAGTATGAAGCAATCTCTGCTAAAGTATTGAGATTGCTTCGTACCTCGCAATGACGCTTTGTACCTTGCAATGACGCTTTGTACCTTGCAATAACGCGTGTGTTTTATATTCTTACAGGAATTCCGTTCTGTCTTAATTCTTGTTTCAGTGCTGGTATCAAAATCTCTCCATAATGAAATACGGAGGCTGCTAATGCTGCATCAACCCCAGCTTTTTGAAATACTTCTGTAAAGTGAGCAGTTTCTCCGGCCCCGCCTGAAGCAATAATTGGGATATTAATCGTTTTATTAATCTTTCCCAACAACTCACAATCGAAACCCTTCTTAGTACCGTCATGGTCCATGGAAGTTAATAATATTTCTCCTGCTCCTAAATCTTCAGCCCTTTTTATCCAGCTTTCCGTTTCAAGGGCTGTGATGAGTCTGCCTCCATTGAGATGAACAATGTTTTTGCCGTTGATATGCTTTGTATCCACTGCTAACACTACAAATTGAACACCAAAATTTTTGGCTAAATCAGCAATTAAACCTGGGTTTTTTACTGCCGCAGAGTTAATACTGATTTTGTCGGCCCCAGCGTTTAAAAGGGCTTCCGCATCGGCAATTTCCGTTATCCCACCGCCTATGGTAAAGGGGATATTCAGTTGCCTGGCTACGGATTTAACCATCTCGATCATTGTTTTTCGTCGCTCATGAGTTGCGGTAATGTCTAAAAAAACAAGTTCATCGGCGCCCTGTTCTGCATATTGCGCAGCTAATTCAACAGGGTCGCCCGCATCGCGCAAGTCGACAAAGTTTATACCTTTAACCGTACGGCCGTCTTTTACATCAAGGCAGGGGATAATTCTCTTACTTAACATTTTTTTGTAGTTACTTTCTTCCTCTCGAGTCACTCGTCATTGCGAGTCACTCGTCATTGCGAGGTACGAAGCAATCTCTCACTAGATTGCTTCGTACCTCGCAATGACGCTATAATTAAAGACTTCGGTTAGATTGTTGACAGCGCCTTTAAGTTCCATTCTTTAATTTCTTCAATGGAGATTCTGTTCTCATAGATAGCTTTGCCAACCACCACACTTCGAATGTCATACTTAGCCAGTTCTTTAATATCTTCTATAGAACTTACTCCTCCAGAAGCAATTAACTTAATCATTGGGGAATGATCCAGTAGTTTTCTATACAAATCAACGGCCGCACCTTCCAATTTGCCATCTTTGTTAATATCAGTGCATAAGAACCGGAAAAAACCCAAAGCGAGACATTTATCAACATAATCCATCAGTTTAATCGGAGAACTTTCCATCCAACCCGAATATTTGATAACTTCATCCAATACGTCTATAGCGATCACAATTTTATTGGCATAGTTGTCTTTTTTTACGAAGGCAGCACTCAGCGCCGGTAAAAAATCCGGATTGCTAATAGCTTGAGTGCCTACAATAACCCGATGTATTCCCGAGTCAAGCAGATTATTTACTTGGTCAATTGTTCTTATTCCCCCGCCATACTGCACGCGCATTTCGGTTTTTTTAATAATGTTGAATAAGGTTTTCTGATTGCTAAAGTCTCCTTTAGCGCCATTTAAATCAATAATATGGATGAAATCTGTGCCATTTGAACGATACCGTTCGATCATTTCTTCAATAGAAACATCGTACTCCGTTTTTTGATTGTAATCGCCTTCACGTAAGCGAACGACTTTACCATCTAAAATATCAATTGCAGGAATTATGTACATTTTATAAACTTAGGTTTGAAAAATTTTTCAATAAACGTTCCCCTTCTTTACCCGATTTTTCTGGGTGAAATTGAACGCCGTAAAAGTTATCCTTTTGTATTGCAGCAGAAAACTTATCTCCATAGTGAACGGCTGCGATATCAAAAATAGGGTTATATTCAATAAAATAAGAATGCACAAAGTAAAATTGTGTTTCAGGAGCAACACCCTCGAATAAGAAATTGTTTTTAAAAGCTATCTTATTCCATCCCATGTGAGGAATTTTAATGCTCAAGCCTTTATCAAAAAGTTTAGTTTTTAATGGAAATATAGCTAAAAGCTCTGCATTTCCTTCTTCAGAATGTGCGGTGAGTAATTGCATGCCAACGCAAATGCCAAGCACAGGAACTTTTAGTACTTTAATGGCATCAACCATGCCGGTTTGGGTAAGTTTTTGCATCGCAGCACCTGCGTGACCCACTCCAGGGATAATGATATGGCTATATAAATCCAAGTCGGCAACGGTATTTACCATACCATAGGTAATATCCTGTCTCGTTAAAGCTGCGGTAAGGGAAAAGATATTTCCTGCGCCGTAATTTATGATTCCTATCATTTTTTTAATTGCTCCTGGTTCATTTTATAAAAGCCCTTTTGTACTCGGTAGTACCAATTTTTCGGCATCTCTTTTTACCGCCATTTTAATTGCTTTTGCAAAAGCTTTAAATATAGCTTCTATTTTATGGTGTTCGTTATCACCTTCAGCTTTAACGTTCAGATTACATTTTGCCGCATCACTAAATGATTTAAAAAAATGGTAAAACATTTCTGTAGGCATATCGCCCACTTTTTCACGCTTAAATTCGGTATCCCACACAATCCAGTTTCTGCCTCCAAAATCTATTGCGACTTGGGCCAAACAATCATCCATTGGTAAACAGAAGCCATACCTTTCAATACCTAGTTTATTTCCCAGGGCTTTGGCAAAGGCCTCGCCTAAAGCAATTCCGGTATCTTCAATTGTATGGTGCTCATCTATGTGTAAGTCGCCATTGGCAATCACTTTTAAATCCATACCTCCATGTCTGGCAATCTGATCTAACATATGGTCGAAAAAGTTCAGCCCTGTTTTTATCGTTGCTTTTCCAACGCCGTCTAGATCTAACTCAATGGCAATGTCGGTTTCATTTGTTTTCCGATGATGCTTTATTTGCCTAGCTCCAGCTCGTAAAAAAGTATAGATATCTTCCCAATTTTTAGTTTCCAAAGCGATAATATCTGTTAATGTATCGGCTTTTTCCATTCCTTCACTGGCACCAAGTGCGTCGTTCTGACGTAAAAAGATAGCTTTCGCGCCTAAATTTCTCGCTAAAAGCACATCATTTAATCGGTCGCCAATTACAAATGAGTTCGCAAGATCATAACCTTCCCCAAGATATTTTGTCAATAAGCCTATGTTCGGTTTGCGGGTAAGTGCATTGTCTCTTGCGAAAGTCCTGTCAATTACAACCTCGCTAAAAATTACCCCTTCATTGGCAAAAGTGTCTATCATAAAATTATGTACCGGCCAAAAGTTTTCTTCGGGGTTAGAAGATGTGCCCAGACCGTCCTGGTTCGTTACCATAACTAGCTCGTAGTCTAGTTCATTAGCGATTTTAGACAGGTAATAAAGGGCTTTTGGATAGAATTTTAATTTGGCAAAGCTATCTACCTGCTCATCTTCTGGTTCGACATTCAAAGTGCCATCTCTATCAATAAATAATATCTGCTTCATTATATTTTTGCTAAAACAGTAAGTAGTTGGTTATTTTCATCAATTGTGCCTATCGTTATTCTTAAACATCCTTCGCAAAGCGAAACTTTTGAGCGATCGCGGACGATAATGCCTTCATTAACCAATGCGTTATAGATATTTAATGCATCAGTTACTGCTACTAATATAAAATTAGCATCCGAAGGATAAACTTTTTTAACTATGGAGATTTTTTCCAGTTCGGCTGTTAACCTGGCTCTCTCGGTAACAGTTGATTTTATCCATTCGTTTACCTGTTGGATATTGCTCAATGCGGCTAATGCAAGATCTTGTGTGGCCTGATTGATATTATAGGGCGGTTTAACTTTATTTAAGATATCGATAACCGGTACGGAAGAGAAAGCCATGCCCAAACGCAATGCCGCTAATCCCCAAGCTTTAGAAAAGGTTTGCAAAATCACCAAATTGGCATATTCTATTAATTCCTGTATAAAGGTTTTTTGCTTAGCGAAATTAATATAGGCTTCATCAATCACTACTAGACCTTTAAAGTTGGCCAAAATGGTTTCGATATCGGTTCTGTTGATTGAGTTTCCTGTGGGATTATTCGGAGAACATATAAAAATCATTTTGGTATTGGCATCTATAGCTTCGGCTATTTTCTCCAAATCCAATTGAAAGTTTGGTAGTAAATCTACCTTTCTTAGCTCAATATCATTGATATTAGCCGAAACTTCATACATACCGTATGTTGGGGGCAAGATGATCACATTGTCTTTGCCGGGGTTACAGAATGCTCGAAACAACAGATCAATTGCTTCATCGCTCCCATTGCCTAAGAAAGTATTTTCGATTGGGACGCCTTTAATTTTACTGATCGCATCCTTTAAATCTAATTGCAGCGGATCTGGATAGCGATTATAGTTTGCCGGCAATGGTGAGCCATAACTGTTTTCGTTTGCATCTAGGAATACACTAGCCTGTCCTTTAAACTCATCTCTTGCGGTAGAGTATGGTTTTAAAGTTTTTATATTTTCTCGTTGTAAGTCTTTGATATTCATTTAGCTTGGATGTTTCTCTAATTTTTATTTTCCTTCAACCTTATTGTAATTGCATTCTTATGGGCTTGTAAACCTTCGGCCGCTGCCAAAACCTCTACTGTAGGCCCAATATGGTGTAAACCCTGTGCAGATAAATGCTGAAAAGTTATTTTCTTTAAAAAAGTATCAACTGAAACTCCAGAATAAGCTCTGGCAAAACCACTGGTTGGCAAAGTGTGATTTGTTCCCGAAGCATAATCGCCCGCACTTTCTGGAGTTAAATTACCTAGAAATACAGAACCCGCATTGATAATGAAAGGGATGAGTGGCTCGAAATCGTTGCATGCCAGAATTAAATGCTCCGGCGCGTAGGTATTACTAAAGTCCATTGCCTGCGTTACAGTTTCTGCAAAAACGATATACGAGTTTGCCATTGCGCGAGCTGCCATGTCCTTTCTTGGTAATTCAATTATTTGCTTTTCAACTTCCATTATTACCTCTTCTATTATTTGTTGGGATGTGGAAACCAAGATGGCCTGACTGTCACTTCCATGCTCTGCCTGGGCCAGCAAATCGGCCGCAACAAATGCAGCATTGGCAGTCTCATCTGCAATGATCAAAACTTCGGAGGGGCCAGCGGGCATATCGATTGAGACCGTATTTTGGACCATCTTTTTTGCTTCGGTAACATAACGATTTCCCGGACCAAAAATCTTATCCACTTGAGGAATTGTTTGGGTTCCGAAAGCCATTGCACTTACCGCCTGGGCACCACCAACTAGGTAAACTTTTTCGATGTCCAGAAGGGTAGACACGTAGGCGATATAGCAGTTAATTTTGCCGTCATTTTGTGGAGGTGAACAAACAACAATTTCTTTGCAACCAGCAATTTTTGCTGGAATTCCCAGCATTAAAAAAGTGCTTGGTAAAACCGCCGTTCCTCCCGGAATATACAAACCAACTTTTTCAATTGCCCTTGTCTCTCTCCAGCAATTCACACCTGGCATGGTTTCTACTTTAGCTTCTACTTGTAGTTGCGTCTCGTGAAATTTATAGATATTTTGATAGGCTATGTCAATAGCATTTTTTACTGATTCTGGCGTTTGATGAGCAAGTTCAGCGAGCTCTGCCTTTCCTATAAAAAGTGAAGATAATTTAACCTTGTCAAATTGTTCTGCGTAGGAGAGGAGTGTGGTGTCTCCACCGTTTTTTACAGCGTTTACAATGTCTTTTACGGTAGAAAACACGAGATTGTCATCCTCAACTTTACGAGAACATAGTTCTTTGACTTTTTGTTGAGTTAAATCTTTATAATTATAGAGTTTCAATATGTTATCTTTTTAATTTAACTATTAGTTAATGTAAAATGTAGCGTGTAAATGTATTATTGAATTAATTTAAGTAATGATTTTCTCAATTGGCATTACCACTATTCCCTGAGCACCTGCGGATTTTAAGCTGTTTATTTTTTCCCAAAAATCTTGTTCCGCTATAACCGAGTGAACGGCAACCCATCCTTCTTCGAACAATGGAACTACAGTTGGACTTTTTACGCCGGGCAATAAATCAACTACTGCTTGTAAGTTTTCTTTCGCTACATTTAAGACAACGTATTTAGTAGCTTTTGCCCTCAGCACAGATTGAATTCTTTGCATCAATTCTAAGACCTCTGCGTTCTGTTCCATTCCCTTGCTACAGATTAAAACGGCTTGCGAATCCATGACATTTTTGAATGGTTTAAGCCCGTTATTTTTTAGCGTTCCGCCAGTGGATACGATATCGAAAATGGCATCGCTTAACCCTAATCCGGGTCCAATTTCTACCGAGCCAGAGATGTTTCTGATCTGCGCATCGACATTGTTTTCTGAAAGATATTTTTGTAAAATTATGGGGTAAGATGTAGCGATTGCTTTGCCATTTAATTGCGACAATTCTGTGATGTTGCTATTGTTTTGAACCGCAATTTTTAGGGTGCATTTTCCAAATCCCAAGGGTTGCAAATAAGACACATCTGCCCCTGCTTCAATGATTACGTTTTCTCCAACGATGCCTAAATCTGCGATGCCATCTTGGACGTATTCTGGAATATCATCATCTCTTAAGAAGAGGATTTCTAAAGGGAAATTCGCAACACTTGCAATTAATGAGCTTTTGTAGTTTTCGAAGGAAAGGCCACAATTTTTAAGAATTTCTACGGATTTTTCGTTTAACCTACCCGATTTTTGGATAGCGATTTTAAGTGTTTTCACTTGTTATAAAATTAGGAATAAGAAATATTGAGTCTGTTTTAAAAAATCGTTTTGCGTACAAAACATTATACTATCTATCGCCACAATGGCGATGATGTAAATGTACGTGATGATTTAAAACTTGAATCATAATATTGCTTTTCTTTCCGTAATTTTGTAGGGAATAGGCTACAAATATAGCTTTGTTATTGTAAATTCAAAAGAATTTGCCATTTAATTTGTTTGATATTGCTAAGTATTTCATTATTATCATTTGCTAAATCCGCTGTAAAATTGAAAAAAACACTTCTGTTTGCCCTGTGTTGTCTGTTTTTTAGCTCGTGTGAATTGTTTACGCCTAAGCCGGAAATAGGCTTAGTTTTGGCTGAACATTTCAATAATAAGTTATATAAAAAATTTGACACTGTATCCTATAACCAAGTTTTCCTCGAGAAGCTGAAAGAATTAAGAAACCACTTGTCGAATCCGAAAATTACTAGTGCTCATTATAAGCAAAATGAGTATAAACCGCTATTGGTGACAAGGTTTTATGCAAACGGAAATTTAGATAGCCTGAGAAAATATATCGAAAATAGTCAGGCAGACGGGTTCAATCCTAAAATTTTTGGTGTTGATGAGTTGACCAGGCTTTTAGCAATACTGAATAGAGACAGATTTAAGACAATAGAAGAAGTTTATCCACTCATTGCCGAGTTGGAAATTAAAACAGCGGATGCTTTATTAAGGTATCACACCTTTATGAAGTACGGAAGCATAAATCCGAGGAAATATTTTAACCGATACTACATAGCTGTTAAACGCCCTGATAGTGTACAATTAGATTCGGTTTTAAATACTGCTGATCTTCTTGCTGTTTTAAGAGCTTCGCAACAGAACAATAAGGCTTATTTGGATTTAAAAAAGGCTTTGGCTTTTTACAGAGATAGCTTAAAAACAGAAAACCATTCGGCAATTACGCTCATAAAGTTGAATATGGAACGTATGCGTTGGCAAATGCCCATTAATTTGGAAGAAGCAGTGGTGGTGAATATTCCGGATTTTTCTTTAACCTGGTTTTTAAAGCAAGATACATTGGCGCATATGAATGTTTGCGTGGGGGCAAAAAGAGAGGAGACTTATGCGGAGAAAATGAAGGTTTTTTTGAAGAGTAGAAAATTGGATGACAAACCTAAAAATCATGAGACACCGCAATTGGTTAGCGTTTTTAATGCGGTACAAGTAAACCCTATCTGGAATATTCCCGTTAGTATTGCTCAAAGTGAGATTTATTATCAAGCCATCAAAGACCCCTATTATTTATCTAATAATAATATTAAGGTTTACTTCCGAGGAAAATTAGTGAATGACCCGGACACGATCAGGTGGGGCAGGTATGCGCGGGAAAAATTGCCATTCCAATTCAAACAAGGTGCTGGAGAAGGAAACGCACTCGGTAAATTTAAATTTGTCTTTGACAATAGTTCTAGTATATACCTACATGATACCAATAATAAATATGGCTTTAAATTAAAAAACAGAGCCATTAGCCATGGTTGTGTTAGAATTGAAGACCCTTTACAGTTTGCTCAATTAATGGTGAAGGATAAATATCAATATGATAATTTGAGAATGGAGGTAGACTTACCGCCATTAGATACGACAAGAAATACGAAGTATCGAAAAATATTGGCGAAAAAGGCGGATACTTTAAAAAGATTTAAACTAAAACCAGCATGGTTTGCCACAAGAAAGAATGTGGCAGTTGTAATTACCTATTATACCGCATGGGTTGAGAATGGAAAAGTTGAAGTAAGACCAGATGTGTACAACTATGATGGGCAACTTTGGGAGGCCGTTAAGAAATATATGTAATGCTTTCGGTTATCCGCCATACACCCCTGGAGTCTCGGTAGGTATTGCTTCCTTACCCCTTAAAGCGCCATTGTGCCGAGATACTATCGGATAGGTACCGGATAGCAAGGCAAGGGATACCGGCTAGGCATTGACAGGATAAGGGTGAAAGACCTCTTAGAGGATAATTTTTTAAGTTAATTAAAACAAATTCGACTTAAAATCCTTAAGTCTGTATGAAGTTACTTTGCCATCAAATTAAAACACTTAAAGTTGTGCTGTTTTTCAGCGTATGTTTAACCCTTTTTATATTGCCGTCTTGTAAAAAGAGCCACTCAGATATCGGGCAAATTGTATTTAAAGAAACTAGGAATAAAGTTTTTAAGGATATTGAAACAGATGTTTTTATTGAGCGATTTAAAGAAACATTCAATCAGCAAAAAAACAAGTATAAAAATCCTAAGTTTTTAGCCGCGCTTTACGAAACCAATGATTTTGAGCCTATCCTTTTAATGAGGGATCTTCCAAATCAAAAGTTAAAAAATGCTGCTGAGGTTATAAGCGATGCGCATGCCCATGGACTAAATCCAGAAACCTTTAAGGCTGCCAGATTTAATGAGCTTATGACCAAAATTTACGATAAAAAAGCTGTCAAATCCGTTGATGAGGCTTATCAAATATTAATTGATCTGGAGTTAACAGCGGCGAATTCAATAACGAATTATAGCAATGCGATACAATTTGGTTTAGTAAGTCCGAGGAGGATTTATGCCCAATACTACACTGAAACCAAACGGCCTGACAGCGCTAGTTTTATTTCGGTTTTTGAGACTAAAGATCTCAATTTGTTTTTGGATAGCATACAACCGCAAAGCAAGGAGTATCTTAGCCTTCAAAAGGCGCTTAAGGATAATGTACAGGTGCCTGGCATGAATAAAGAAGAATCAGAGCGGATTTTAATTGTCAACCTGGAAAGGTTAAGGTGGAAAAATGCACCCACAGAAAAAAAATATGTATGGGTTAACATTCCCGATTTTAGGCTGGATGTGATCGAAAACGGAAAGTCTAGTTTAAACATGAAAGTTTGCGTTGGAGAAGGAAGAAATCAAAACTATACCGATAAATTAGTAGAATATGATGAAAATGACCTAAAAAAAGACAGGCCATTTAATCGAGAAACTCCACAATTGAAAAGTCTAATTCATAGTGTTCAAGTAAATCCAGTCTGGAATATCCCTGAAAGTATTGCCACCAATGAAATAACTAAATTTGCTGCTGCCGACCCTTATTATCTTTCAAATCATAACATTGATGTGTTTTTAGATGGAGAATTAATTGAAGACACAGAAACCATCGACTGGTCGGCCGCAAATGCTGGAAAAACCTATACATTTAAGCAACGTCCTGGAGCTGATAATGCTTTAGGGAAAATAAAGTTTCTATTTAATAACCAAAGCAGTGTTTACTTGCACGATACTCCGTCAAAAAATGCCTTCAAACAGCATATGAGAGCTGTAAGCCATGGTTGTGTACGTGTAGAGCAGCCTTTGGCTTTAGCAACCGCTTTATTTGGAGAGGGAAATAAACTTGAAAAAATAAAAGCTGGGATGGAAGGCAAAAGAGCCGATGCAGAGGATATTGGCTTAACTGATAAAGTTCCGGTATACTTAACCTATTTTACCTGTTGGGTAGACGATCAAGGGGTTCTGCAATTCCGCAAAGATGTTTATGGGTTAGATATTGTTCTTTATACCTATTTACAGCGAATGGCTTAATTTTTAGCCATTCGCAGCAATAGGCTAATCTATTGTTGACTGTTGCTCAAGTGCAAAGTTCGCCGCCAAAGTATGATCAAGATATTTTGAACTATAACGCTCTTCGCTTTTGTTGATAAATAACACTGTTTTATCTCCTATCGTATTAATCACTTTATCAGCGATCTCGGGCGCAACGGCCGGACAACCCTGGCTTCTTCCTAAACGACCCAATGCTTTTATCGTGCCTTTACTAACATAGGGGGCGCCATGAACTACAATCGCACGGCTACGGGCATTATTGTTAAAACCATTGTCCATCCCGTCTAACTTAAGGGATTTGCCATGTATGCCTTTATACACCTCGCCGGTTACATAAAAGCCTAAGCTGCTAGTGTATGATTCGTTTTTATTTGAAAAATTGACCGCTTCGTCTTTACCGCTTCTCTGACCATGCGCTACCCAGGTATTCAATAAGATTTCTTTTTTATCGAGATCTATAATATATAACCTTTTCTGGGTACTTAATTGATCAAAATCAGCAATGGTTAAAATTGATTTTTGAGATAACTGACCTGCTTTTTTCAAATTATAAAAACCAGTAAGGGCCTTTTCAAATGCAGATTTGCTTAATCCTGCTTCTTTTAAGTGAACCTCATTATAAAGTGTAGTAACATGTTGATCGTAAACGCTGTCTACTGTAACAACAACGGGGGTTTTCATTTTGGGTTGCTCCAACTTTTTAGTTGTCCAACTCGTAGTAATAAAGAAAAGTGCGATTGCTGTTAATCCTGATAGTCCTAAAATGTAATTCTTCATAGAGTTTGCTTTTGTTGGCTTGCTATATAATTGTTTACGTATGGGTTTTATCAAATAAGCATTTGGATTAAAGTGAAATAATAATCAAAGATACACATTTTATAATTATTATGTTAAGTTGAATTTCAATATTGCTTTATCGTGACTTTAGTAATCATTTGATTTATAAATCATTAAATGAGATACGAAATTTATTACTAGAAATATAGTTAATTATTTTTAACTTAAGTTTAAATTTTAACGCGATGAAGAAACCAATTATTGTAATGGTAGCGCTTATTGTCCTTTTTGTAGGTGCCTGTATTCGAATGCCTGAACCACAAAATGAAAACAAGACAGTAGATGCGGGCCCAAAGATAGATTCCAGTAAAATTGGACAGCCCATTATAATAGAAACCGACATCATGAAGGATTTCAATAGCTTTTGGAGTTATTATAAAAGTGAAATCAAGTTTTTCGAAGATTTTGTAGCTTTCGATACAAGCGGAATGGAGATGAGTAAAGGAGATTTTTTAAAAACATTGAGCTCCGGTGATTACTATCCATTAAATATTTATTCAAAAGATTCTTTAATTAACTATAAACTTGCAAAAATACCAGCAAAATCGCCTGAGTATGCAGGAGCTTATATAAGGCAGGATTCACGTAACGCATTGGTGCATTTTAAAATGGAAGGCAAACCTATTCCTGCATTTAACTTTACTGATATAGATGGTAAATTATATAGTTCGGAAAATACTAAAGGAAAAATTGTTCTTTTTAAATGCTGGTTTATTAATTGCCCTGCCTGTATACTTGAGATGCCAGCGTTAAATAAAATGGTGCAAAAATATAAGGGTAGGGATGATATATTGTTTGTCAGCCTTGCGATTGATCCTAAAGAGCCGCTCCAAACTTTTCTTAAAAAAACACAATTTGACTATTCAACGGTTCCCAATCAGAAAAAATATATGGACGAACAGTTAAAAGTCTTTGCATATCCCCATCATTTTTTAATTAACAAAAAAGGAATACTGGTTAAGTCGGTAGACGAGGCGCCCGATATTGAAATGATCTTGGAAAGAGAATTAGCAAAGTAAGGCCTGAGGTATTCTGTAATCTCCAAATTTTTTCTATCTTTGGTTTTTAATGAATTTCCTGTATCCAGGCTTTCTTTTTGCACTTTTATCGATCGCAATTCCGGTCATAATACATTTATTCAATTTCAGGAAATTTAAAAAAGTATATTTTAGTAATGTTGCTTTTTTAAAAGAGATTAAAGAACAGAATTCTTCTCAGGAAAAGCTTAAAAATCTACTTATTTTAATAAGTAGGATATTGGCAATTATCTTTTTAGTACTTGCTTTTTCCCGCCCTTTTATTCCTTCCGGACAAAAAAACGATCTAAGCAAGACTAATATCGTGAGTATTTATATTGACAATTCTTACAGCATGGAAGCTGTGAACAAAGAGGGTAATCTACTAGATGAGGCAAAAAGAAAGGCGAAGGAAATCGTCAAGGCTTTTCAACTTAACGATAGGTTTCAGTTACTAACCAATGATTTTGAAGGCAGGCACCAGCGACTGCTGAATGCGGACGAATTAATGCGTGCTATCGATGAGGTGAAGATCTCTGCTGCCAGCCGGCGACTACAACAAGTCATCAATCGTCAGCAGAACATTTTTACGGGATCAAGTAACCGGTTTAGTTATATCATTTCGGATTTTCAAAAAGGCTTTGCGGGGGAGGCTCCCATAGCTGCAGATAAAAATCTTACGATATCTCTGATTAGATTAAAGTCAAATCATCTACCTAATGTTGCGGTAGATAGTGTATGGATGTTATCACCTGTACATCAGACTAATGGAGCCGAGAAGATTGTGGTAAGGTTGAAGAATTACAGCGATGAAACAGCCAAGAATATCCCAGTTAAATTATCAATTAATAACCAACAAAAAGGGATTAGTAGTTTAACAATTGAAGCAGGGAGCACTCAAGTTGATACCTTATCATTTAGCGGCTTGAATTTAGGGTGGCAAAAGGGCGAGCTAGTTATAAAGGACTTTCCTTTAACATTTGACGATGGTCTTAAATTTAGTTTTAACGTAAGTGCTGATCAAAAAGTGCTGAGCATAAATGGGGCAACTACTAACAAATATATTAAAGCACTTTTTAATGCTGATCAATACTTCAGGCTTACAGAGATGCCTGAAAGTAATATTAATTATTCGGCCCTATCTGGTTATAGCCTAATTGTGCTAAATGAATTAAATAACCCTTCAACTGGTCTTGCAGATGCCCTTAGGTTATATGTGGAAAATGGCGGTTCGGTAGTTATTTTTCCTAATTTAAACGCTCAAAAGAATTTGTATAATCAATTTTTTAAAACTTTAAATCTTCCTATTATTGCCGACTTAATAGCGAAACCAACGAAAGTTAGCTCAATAGAACTTAAAAACCCTTTATTTAAAGAGGTATTTGAGAGCCTGCCTGAAAAATTAGATCTCCCGGAAGTAAAACGCTATCTTAGTTTCACTGATAACAATACACGTAACAAAGAAAGTTTATTGCAGTTGCCGGCCAACCAACTATTTTTTACCCGCTATCCCCGAAAGGATGGACAGGTTTATTTAGCTGCAACCGGGCTTAGTGCCGATGATAGTAATCTGGCAGAACACCCTATTTTCGTGCCCTTAATGTATAAAATAGCATTTGCAAGTGTAAGGGAACAACCACTTTATTATGTGGTAATGAAAGATAATGTTTTAGAGAGCAACAAGGTTAATTTAAATAGTGATCAATCGTTAAAGTTGGTGGCTGATAATTTTGAAGTCATTCCAGAAATTAGGCAAACTAGCGGTAAAACGCTTTTATATGTGGCTGATCAAGTGAAGAAATCGGGCTTTTATGATTTAAAGCAAGTTGATTCGGTAATTTCGGTTATTGCTTTTAATGATAATAGAACGGAATCTGATATGCATTACGATGAACCATCAGCCTTGAATAAAATATTAAACAAAGAGCAGATGAGTTTGCTCGATCCGGCAAGCGATTCTATTGAGACGATTGTTTCGACAAAAAATAAAGGGACAGAGTTATGGAAACTTTGTCTAATTTTGAGCGTTATTTTTTTAGCGATTGAAATACTACTGGTCAGATTTTATCATATAAAACATCATTCAAATTCATGAACCTCTTTATCAAGGGAATAACAATTGCAGATTCAAATAGTAAGTTTAACGAACAAACTTGCGATATACGAATTGAACAGGGAAAGATAACCGCCATAGCAAAGCAGTTAAGTCCCGCAAAAGGCGAGCAGGTTTTTGCCGCAGATGGGGCGATCGTTTCTCCAGGTTTTTTTGATTTAAATTGTATGGTTGGCGATCCGGGTCTAGAAACTAAGGAAGATTTACAAACCTTAACAGCTACTGCAAAAGCTGGTGGTTTTACAGGGTTAGCTGTACTGCCCCAAACTAAGCCGGTGGTTCAATCAAAAGGACAGGTTGCCTATATCTTAAATAAGGCTAAAAATAATTTAGTGGATGTATTTCCAATCGGCGCCATCAGCAATGATTTGGAAGGAAAAGAATTGGCAGAATTATTCGACATGAAAAACGCAGGTGCGATTGCATTCTCTGATGGCGATCATCCTATTAAAGATGATGGTTTTATGAGCCGTGCACTACAATATGCACAAGGATTTGATGCGTTATTAATGGTATATCCCGAAAACAGATCTATTGCGGGAAAGGCACAAATTAATGAAAGTGAAAACAGCATCCTTTTAGGAATGAAAGGATTACCCTCGTTGGCAGAAGAAATGCATATTGCAAGAGATATTTACCTGGCAAATTATCATGAGGCTCCGGTTCATATCACTACGGTTTCCACTGCTGGCTCAGTTGCCCTCATTAAGCGAGCCAAAAAAGATGGCGTTAAAATAACTTGTGACGTAGCTGCGCACCAATTAAGCATGACCGAGGATTTACTTAATGAGTTTGATAGTAATTATAAGGTAAAGCCACCTCTAAGGAGCAAAAGCGATGTTAAAGCACTGTTGACAGGATTAAAGGATGGTACTATTGATGCAGTTTGCACCCAGCACAGACCTCATGAGATAGAGTTTAAGGATGTGGAGTTTGAACAGGCATCTTATGGAATTATTACCCTTCAAACTGCATTACCTTTGTTATTAGTTGCCGGATTAAGCCCTGGCATGATTGCGGAAAAACTGTCTATTAACCCTAGAAATTTGTTAGGTTTGAAAGTTCCTTCTATTAATATTGGAGAAATAGCTAACTTAACAGCATACCATCCTGAAGAGGAATGGTTGTTTGATGCTACTACAAATGAATCGAGATCAAATAATTCGCCTTTGCTAGGTAAAAGTTTAAAAGGTAAAGTAAAATTGGTATATAACAATAATCAATTCCAAAAATATGAATAATAGGGTAGAACAGGCATTAATTGCTTCACTAGATAAATTTGCAGAGGCAAAGGGCATAGATTCAATAGCGATTGAACAACGATTAGTGGAAGTTTTTGGGAAGGATATGAACTTTCTGGAGAAAGTTGCAGAGTTCGATGAAGTTTTTGATGAGCAACCCGCTTTTGATGAACTCAGGGAGGTATATTTTGATTTACTGATGATTAATTTCTTTACCAGCGATATTAATAAATTAGAGGAAGATTATCTTGAATCGAAAGAATGGGCGAATATTGAGGAGGAAACGATTGAGCGGGGAACTGAGTTGTTAAATTTGTTACTATACATTAATGAATGTCATGATGAAGAAATCAAACCTGGATTAGAAGATTTTTTAAAAGAATTTCTGTTAGTTGAGGAAGACGAGTTTCAAGACGAGTTTCATATTTATGAGGATTTGATTAGTAATCAGCAATTAGCTGAAAGCAGTGTAGAAGATATCTGTAGTAATGCAGACTTGTTGGAGCTTAGTGAAGAAATGGAAGATCTTTTCGTTCCATTTATGACGTTTTTCTTACAGCCTAATTTGAGTGAGGGAGTGCAATTGGAATTAATCAAATTTAGTAATAATAAGAATTTTGATGTTGCAGTATATACTTTAATTGCTAATTTTAATAAAATTAGATCATAAACTAAACTATTAAAAATGGAACAACAATTAGCAGAAGAACAAATCAAGCCTAATAAACTGGCATTTCAGGTTGCAATTAGCTTTGCAATCTACATTATTATCTTAACCGTGGTAATGAGAGTCTTAGGGATTGATGCCCAAGCTACCGATGTGCCTTGGTATCAAACAGCACTTGTGGTTTTATTATCATGGGTTACCTATATTTATGCGATTTTTTATGCGCAAAAAAAGCATAAAGATGATTTGGGCGGCTTTATGTCGTATGGACGAGGATTTTCAACTGGCTTTAAAGTAGCTGCTTATGCAGGGTTGTTTATTGGTATTCTAATGTTTATCTACTATAAATTTATAGATGCCGCCGGCTTACAGCAGATGATAGACACTGCGATTACGAATGCAAATGGCGACGAGCAAAAGATTAAAGGAATAGAAATGATGGCCGACTATATGATTTATTTTACAGCTTTTGGAGCTGCGATCATGTATGCGATCGTTGGCTTGTTGATTAGCTTAATTACTGCTGCCTTTCTTAAAAAAGATCGTCCGTTACATCAGGATGATCAAGTATAATATTGATTAAGATAAATTTTTAACGTGCAAGTTTTGTCAAAATAATTGATGAAATTTGCACGTTTCTAATAATGCGTCATTGCGAACGAAGGGCGGGAAGAGCCAAGCGAGTGGCAATCTACATTTGAGATTGCTTTGTCGTTCCTCCTCGCAAAGACGATAATACTAAATAAATGGATATATCAATTGTAGTACCTTTATATAACGAAGAAGAATCATTGCCCGAGTTAATGGCTTGGATTGATAAGGTAATGTCGGCAAATAAATTTTCTTACGAAGTTGTGTTCGTTGACGATGGAAGTAATGATGCTTCTTGGGAGGTGATTACAAAGTTAAGGGAAACATATAGTGCCGTTAAAGGCATTAAATTCAGGAGGAACTACGGCAAATCTGCAGCGCTGAATGTGGGTTTCGACGCTGTACAAGGAGATGTAGTTATTACAATGGATGCCGATTTACAAGATAGTCCGGATGAGATACCCGCATTATATAAACGCATTAAGGAAGAAAATTACGATTTGGTTTCTGGTTGGAAAGCAAAGCGATATGATCCGATTACAAAAACTGTTCCTACTAAATTATTTAATGCAGCTACCCGAAAAATGAGTGGAATTCAGTTGAATGATTTCAACTGTGGCTTAAAGGCTTATCGTTTGGACGTAGTTAAAACAATTGAGGTTTACGGAGAAATGCACCGTTACATTCCGGTTATTGCTAAATGGGCAGGTTTTACGAAAATCGGAGAGCAAATTGTTGAGCATCGTGCAAGGAAATACGGTACTACAAAGTTCGGCTTGAGTAGATTTATCAATGGTTTTCTAGATTTACTAACTATTTTCTTTGTAGGTAAATTTGGCAAACGACCAATGCATTTCTTCGGAGCGATTGGGGCATTAAGTGTATTTATCGGAACCCTAATGGCAATTTGGTTAATCGCCGTAAAACTTTATCACATTGCCTGGGGTTCGGCTTATCGAGAAGTAACAGACCAACCGCTATTTTACTTAGCATTAACCGCTGTTATTATTGGTACTCAGTTGTTTTTAGCTGGTTTTGTAGGTGAATTAGTTACTAGAAATGCAGTTGAAAGGAATACTTATTTAATAGAAAAGGAAATAAATTAAGGAATGTTTTTTTCTATTATTATCCCCCTTTATAATCGACCTCAAGAAATTGATGAGCTTTTAGCAACCCTAACCCAGCAAACCTATAATCAATTTGAAGTGTTGGTTATTGAAGATGGTTCTGTTAAAGACGCAAAAGAAATTGTTGCTTCTTATCAAGATCAATTGGATGTAAAATACTTTTTTAAGCCTAATGAAGGCCAGGGCTTTTCCCGCAATTTTGGTTTCGAAAGGGCAAAAGGAGACTATTTTGTTATTTTCGACTCCGACTGTCTGATCCCATCTGACTACTTGGAGATCGTTTCCAAATACCTATTTGAACATCAGCTGGATGCCTATGGCGGACCTGATGCAGCACATGAGAGTTTTACGCCGGTGCAAAAGGCTATTAGTTATGCGATGACTTCACCTTTTACTACCGGAGGAATTAGAGGGAACAAAAAGCACATCGGACAGTTTCATCCCCGTAGTTTTAACATGGGGGTTTCAAGAGCAGTTTATGAAAAGGTTGGAGGGTTTGTGCTAACACGGCTGGGCGAGGATATCGAATATAGCATTAGAATTCATGAAAACGGATTTAAAATCGGCTTGATTCCCGATGCTAAGGTGTACCATAAAAGAAGAACAAGTTTTAGTCAGTTTTATAAACAACTGCATTTTTTCGGCAGGGCAAGAATTAATATTTACAAACATTTTCCATCAACACTGAAACTAGTGCATTTTTTTCCAAGCTTTGCCACGCTAGGAATGATATTGACTTTGCTGTTAAATGTGTTTTATACGCCCTTAGCTTATATTTGTAATCTGCTGGTCTTATTGTATTTTATGTTGATATTTTTTCACTCATGGCAACTTAATAAATCAATTAAAATTGCATTTTTGAGTGTTATAGCATCATTTATCCAGCTTACTGCTTATGGATTAGGATTTATACAAGATTTTTGGAAAAGAGTAATATTTAAACAATCATGATCGACTATTTAAAAGAGAGCTCCTTTGCGGTTAAAGAAGTGATTTTTGACGCATGGAAAGTTACGCGCGACAATTATGTTTCGATTGCAACACTTTGCTTTTTAATTTTTATTACGGCATCTACCTCAACATTTATGGCTTTCTTTATGGGCGAGCTACATGTAGGTATCAGGATTATTATGCTCTTGATCTTTATCATGAGCTATTGCGTTGTAGAATTATGTTTAATCAAATATATATTCAGATTATTAGATCATGAAAATGCGGAAATAACCATCATCGAAACCTTGCCCACTAGACTTGAAATTGGACGGTTTTTAGTAGGTGCAATTTATTTTGGATTAAGCATCTTCCTTGTCGGCATTTTGCTGATGCCTGTTCTTTATATTCTAGAACTTATCCTAAAATTTGGAGTAAATCAAGGAATATTCAATAATTACACACAGGCGGGAGAAATAATCGTAAACATTTCTGTGGGGATTGCGATTCTTAGTATTTTCTTTACCTTTATTAGGATTATCTTTTTCCCTTTCTTCATTATAGATAAACATGTTACTTCATTTGAATCAATTAAATTTAGCTTAGCAACTACTAAAGGAAACTTTATTAAACTCCTATTCATTTTCGTGGGTTTAGTGCTAGTTCAGGCAATTGTATTTGGTTTTTTTTACATCGTAGTTATGACAGGCTTCCGTCTGATCAATTTCTTTTTCGATTATGACATAAACCAATACATCTCTTTGATTGTTGTTGTATTTAGTTCGTTTGTCATAGTTCCCTTTACAACAGCTTTTTTTGCGGTCGCTTATCGTAAAATAATGAGCGAATATGATGGTGATGAACATCCTGATATTATTCACAACATTGTTTAAGAAAATTGCTTCACAGGTATGGGATTAAAAGCAGCATTAAGTAAGCCATTTGCGGCATGGGTTGTAAACAGGATCAAGAGATGGAAAAACAATGCGTTAACTGTTCAGGAAAAAACATTTAAGGCCCTTATCAAAAACGCCAAACACACTTCCTTTGGTAAAGACCATCAATTTTCGGCTATTCACGATTATGATGATTTTAAGACGAATGTACCTATAAATGATTATGAAGGCCTCAGGCCTTATATAGACCGGGTTGTAGATGGCGAGACTGATGTATTATGGAAGGGAAAACCGAAATACTTTGCCAAAACTTCAGGAACCACATCTGGTGTAAAATACATCCCTATATCTAAAGAATCGATGCCCGAGCATATTAAAGCTGCTCGAAATGCTTTGTTAACTTACATTCATGAAACGGGAAATGTTGATTTTGTAAATGGAAAGATGATATTCTTACAGGGAAGTCCCGTAATGGATAAGAAAAACGGCATTTATGTAGGTCGTTTGTCTGGGATTGTGGCAAATTTGGTTCCTGCCTATTTGCAAAAAAACCGGCTTCCTTCCTATAAAACCAATTGCATTGAAGATTGGGAGGCCAAGGTAGATGCGATTGTCGAAGAAACCATCGATCAAAATATGACCCTTATTTCGGGAATTCCACCTTGGGTGCAAATGTATTTCGATAGGTTAATTGAAAAATCAAATGGAAAGAAAATAAAGGATATCTTTAAGAATTTTAGCCTGTTTGTGTACGGCGGAGTTAATTTTGAACCTTACCGTGCGAAGATAGAATCAAGCATTGGCAGAAAAATCGATTCGATAGAAACCTACCCCGCCTCTGAAGGATTTATAGCTTACCAGGATAAACAAGACGATAAAAGTTTGCTGTTATTGGTAGATGCCGGGATATTTTATGAATTTATTCCTTCAGAAGAATATTATCATGAAACGCCTACACGTTTAAGTTTGGCAGAGGTGGAACTGGATAAAAACTATGCACTTATTTTAAATACAAATGCAGGTTTATGGGGATATAGCATTGGCGACACAGTAAAGTTTGTGTCTAAAAATCCCTATAAAATTTTAGTTACCGGACGAATTAAGCATTTTATATCTGCATTTGGTGAGCATGTAATTGGAGAAGAGGTTGAGCATGCCTTGTTAACCGTTGCGAATATGGAAGGTGTGGAAATCACTGAATTTACGGTCGCTCCGCAGGTTAATGCTCCAGCTGGCGAGCTTCCTTTTCACGAATGGTTTGTAGAATTTGGCTCAGCACCGAAAGATATAGTATCATTTAGTAAAAAAGTGGATGAAGCGCTACAACAGAAAAATATTTATTATTTTGACCTCATTGAAGGGAAGATACTACAACCTTTAATAATCCGTACCTTGCAAAAGGATGCATTTGTGAACTATATGCGTAAAGCTGGAAAGTTGGGTGGACAAAATAAAGTACCAAGGTTAAGCAACGATAGAGAGATCGTAAGTAGCCTCGAAAAATATGTAATTAGCTGATTAGCTAGTTTACGAAATTAACAAATTAACCAATTGAAGAATATATCGATATTAGGCAGTACAGGATCTATCGGAACGCAAGCATTAGCTGTAATCCGTGCTAACCCTCATTTATATCAAGTAAATGCATTAACCGCCCAAAACAACGCAAAATTATTAATTGAACAGGCACTAGAGTTTAAGCCAGAGCTGGTAGTGATTACATGTGAAGATCATTATCAGACTGTGAAGAATGCACTTCCTCACCTGCAGGTTTTATGTGGCACTGATGCTTTAATCGCTGCGGTTGAGTTATCACAAACCGATTTGGTATTAACGGCAATAATGGGGGCTGTTGGACTTAAACCTACGATTGCTGCAATTAAAGCTAAAAAGAATATTGGCTTGGCTAACAAAGAAACATTGGTTGTTGCAGGGGAGTTGGTTATGCAACTAGCGGCAGAAAATGGAGTTAAGATCATTCCCGTTGACTCAGAACATTCAGCTATTTTTCAATGCTTAGTGGGGGAGGAGTTAAACCCGATCGAAAAAATATACTTAACTGCTTCTGGTGGACCATTTAGAGGGAAAGATTTGGATTTTCTGTCTACCGTAACTAAAAAAGAAGCTTTGAAACATCCAAACTGGGTGATGGGAGCCAAGATAACCATTGATTCGGCATCTCTAATGAATAAAGGTTTGGAGGCAATCGAAGCAAAATGGCTATTTGGATTGGCTACCGAGCAAATTGACGTAATAGTGCATCCACAGTCTATTATCCATTCAATTGTTCAGTTTACTGACGGGTCTATGAAGGCTCAAATGGGGCTCCCGGATATGAAATTGCCAATTCATTATGCTTTAGCTTATCCTCAAAGAGTACCTAGTAGTTTTGAGCGATTTAGCTTTTTAAAATATCCTTCCCTTACTTTTTCCGAGGCAGATACAAAAAGTTTTCGTAACCTTGAGCTCGCGTTTAAAGCAATGCGAAGAGGAGGAAACATGCCCTGCATTATTAATGCCGCAAATGAAGTTGTTGTGGAAGCATTTTTAAAGGATAAAATCGGATTTTTACAAATGAGCGATGTAATTGAAGAGTGTATGGAAACTATAAAATTTATAGCTAAACCTACTTTAAATAATTATGTAGAAACCGATGAGCAGACACGTATATTTGCAAATCAATGCGTAACAAAATAAATTATAACATATCTAACAGCAAAGAATAATACAATAATAATATATGAACGGACTGATTATGGCGGGCCAGCTTTTGCTGGGATTATCGATACTAGTAATTTTACACGAATTAGGACATTTTTTAGCCGCACGTGCTTTTGGAATAAAAGTTGAAAAGTTTTATCTTTTTTTTGATGCCTGGGGTTTTAAACTGGTAAGTTTTAAAATTGGAGATACAGAGTATGGAATAGGGTGGTTGCCATTGGGCGGTTACGTGAAAATTTCGGGAATGATCGATGAATCAATGGATGTGGAACAAATGGCTTTACCTCCTCAGCCATGGGAGTTTCGATCAAAACCTGCTTGGCAACGCTTAATCGTTATGTTGGGGGGGATTATTGTGAATATTATCGTAGGTATCTTTATATTTTGGATGCTTACTTTTAAATACGGTGAAACTTACATCGCTAACGATCAATTAGTTAATGGTGTACATCCAGGTATTGTTGGTCAGCAAATGGGTTTACAGAATGGAGATAAAATCCTGGCCATAAATGGACAAAAAGTTGTTAGGTTCGAAGAAATAATTACCTCTAAAGTTTTACTGGGAAGCCCAAAATTAACCATTTCTCGTGAAGGCAAAGCGATAGATTTAACTGTGCCAGAGTCTGTATTGGATAGCATTAGTAAGCATAGCATGGATGAGTTTATTGAGCCTAGGGTTATTGCCAAAGAAATATCCAGTGTTAACGGACCAATGGGGGAGAAGACAGGCTGGCTCGCTAAACTTAAACAATCCATTTTTGGAAAACCTGAAAAAGTGCAAACTCCAGCTTATGATGCAGGGGTGAAAGAGGGTGATAGCGTAATCTCAATTAATGGTAAGCCAGTAAGATTTATAGACGATTTTACTACTGCAGTGCAAGCTTCGGCAGGTAAAACAATTGTTTTAAAGGTTAAAAGAGATCGTAATGAACTTATACTAAACCCTAAAGTAAGCAACGAAGGTACAATTGGCATTTATATTACCAGAGATAAATTACCAACCCGTCATATAGATTATACTTTCTTTGAGTCATTTGGCGTTGGTACAACTAAAGGCTGGACGACTTTTGCGGACAATGGAAAAGGGATATGGAAAATGATTACAGGAAAGGTTAGTGCCCGTAATATTAGCAGTCCGATTGGTATTGCAAAGGTGTATGGAGCCGAGTTTGACTGGTTTAATTTCTGGCGTTTAACTGGTTTAATTTCTATGGCATTGGCTTTTATGAATTTATTGCCTATCCCGGCTTTAGATGGAGGGCATGTTGTATTCCTTGTCATAGAAATGATTAAAGGAAAGCCGCTTGGCGATAAATTTATGGAGCGAGCTCAAGTGGTGGGCTTTGTCATATTGTTAAGCTTAATGGTTTTCGCTTTTGGAAATGATATTTTGAAGATTTTTAATAAATAAGTTGATTAGCTAATTAGCTAATTGGCTAATTAGCTAATTAACCAATGAATTACTTCGATTTTTACGAAATACCAATTAGTTTTAATCCTGACCAGGATGTAGTTAAGCAAAAATTTTATGCACTAAGCAAAAAGTATCATCCAGATTTTTACATTAACGAAAGTCAAGAAAAACAGGAGGAGATTTTAGAACTATCGACGCTAAACAATAAATCATTTCAGGTATTAAGAGATGATCAAAAACGCTTACAATATATCCTTCAATTGAAAGGCCAGTTGGTTGAAGGAGAGAATTACGCCTTACCACAACATTTTTTGATGGAAATGATGGAAGTAAATGAAGCCCTCATGGAAATGGAATTTGATCCAGATCCTGATAAAATGACAACATTAACCAATCAGATTTCCGAGATTGAAGATGCTTTAAGGAGAGATTTGCATGCGTTAACTGCTTCATTCGACCAAAGCGATGAGGAGTCTCAGGAAGCAAGTTTAAAAGAAATTAAAGATCTATATTATCGCAATAAATACCTGTATCGGATAAAAGAAAGGCTTAGCCGGCTTTAGAAAGGGAATATCGAGTTAAATATTGCTAAATACAGGGTCATGTCATAAATACCTAGATAGCTTTGAGTTCTAAGAAGCTATCCTTATTTTTAGTGCTTATATCGTTATAAAATGACTTCGTTAAACATTTTCAGAAAAGTAGCAGTGGCTGAAGGCCTGTCTTATATTTTATTAATATTTGTGGCCATGCCGTTAAAGTATTGGGCGGAAATGCCTTTAGCGGTAAAATATACTGGTTGGGTACATGGTTTGCTCTTTGTATTATACGGCATTTGCTTAGTAATGGCCTGGCAAGAAAGAAAATGGAATTTTGGAAAGGTAGTATTGATCTTCGTTGCTTCATTGTTACCATTCGCACCCTTCATTGTAGATAAAAGGTTGAAGGACGAAGGTTAAGAGTATTGCAATTATTTCATATATTTAACTTGCCTGGAGAGCTTAATTCTCTGCAAACTATTAGATATTTATGAAATTCAAAGCTGTTCGTATAGGGCTGTTGTCGTTAAGCCTACTTTTTATCACTATTGGTACTTTTGCACAAAGAAAAACAAAGAAGCAAGAGGTTTTAACGGATCGGCAATTTTGGTTGCAGCAATTAGATATAATGGTTAGGCCAGTTTTATCTAGTTTGGCTAAAGACAGTCTCAGAATTGTAATGCCCAAAGTTACCTCTATCCGGGCAGACAATAAGGAGTCTAGAATCAAAGTGCAATATGTTGAAGTGTTAGGAAGGGTGTTATGCGGAATTGCCCCCTGGCTCCAATTGGAAGGGGGACCTGCCCAAGAAGTTGCACTTAGAAGTCAGTATCGTACATGGGCAATAGCGAGCCTCGAACATGCTTTAGATTCTAATGCAAATGATTTTATGCGTTTTGATCTAGCAGGGCAACAATTGGTTGATGCTTCATTTATAGCGATTGCCGTAATGCGGGCCCCTTGGCTTTGGGAAAACCTCGGCGCAAAAAATCAGCAGTTGTTGATGAAAGCGATCCTTACTACTCGGCAATTCCGACCAGGTTTTTCAAATTGGTTACTATTTTCTGCACTGAACGAAGCTTTTTTTGCCAAGTTTGGTTATCCATGGGATCCCATGCGTGTTGATTATGCCTTGCAGCAAATGGAACAGTGGTATGTTGGCGATGGAATGTATAAAGATGGAACTAATTATGCTTTTGATTACTATAATAGCTTCGTAATCCACCCATACTTAGCTTCGATTGCCGAGGTGATTAAGAAAAAAACGAATATCTATAATGCCATGTTCGAGAAGATAAAAAATCGAAACGAACGATACGCAGTCATACAAGAACGCTTGATTGCGATGGACGGTACTTTTCCGGCGACAGGAAGGTCACTTATTTACCGGGGTGCAGCTTTCCATCATTTAGCTGATATGGCCTATCGAAAGGCACTTCCAGCACAGCTAAGTCCTGAGCAGGTGAGGGGGGCGCTAACCGCAGTGCTTAAGAAAACACTAGAAAGTCCAACCACTTATAAAAACGGCTGGCTCACTTTGGGACTTTATGGCGACCAGCCTAATATAGCAGATTCTTATAATAATCAAGGTAGTCCATACCTTGCCACAGCTATATTTTTACCGCTGGGATTGCCAGAAACAGATCCTTTTTGGGCAGGGAAGCCTGTTAAATGGAGCTCACAAAAAATTTGGAGCGGAGAAAATTTTGAGAATGACCATGCGGTCGGCATAAAATAAACGCTGTAAAATTTGCGTAGTTAAATAACTACATATATATTTGTAGTCAAATAGCTACATAATGAACTTAAGACGAGATGTATTTCAGGCCATTGCCGACCCAACCAGGAGGGCCATTCTCCTTTTACTTGCTACCCAATCGATGGCTGCGGGCGCTATTGCTTCGAATTTCGACACAGCGAGACCTACAATTTCTAAGCATTTGCAGATCCTTACCGAATGTAAGTTGCTGCGACAAGAACAAAACGGTAGGGAAATTCACTATCATGTAAATGCTAAAACAATGAAAGAGGTTGCCGACTTCATCGAACCATTTCGTCAGATGTGGGATGAAAGGTTTAATAAATTAGAGGATATCATGAAAAAATACAAAGCATAATGATGGAACGGAAAACTAAAATCAGTGCCGAAAATGGTAAGCAGGAACTTGTAATCACAAGGGAGTTTGATTTGCCTTTGGAGTTGCTTTTTAAGGCTTATGTAGAACCAGAAATTGTGGAACAATGGATGGGTACGAAGGTTTTGAAACTAGAAAATAAAAAGCATGGAGCTTACTTATTTGAGACTTCAGATCCCAAAGGGAATGTTGCCTTTTTGGCCAGTGGAGTAATACACGACTTCGTTCCTGATGAAAAGATTACGCGCACATTCGAAATGGAAAATACACCTTTTGCACCGCAATTGGAATTTTTAACATTTGAAAAGTTAACTGATCATACCAGCAAACTCACTATGCACGTAGTGTATAAATCTGTAGCACTTAGAGACCAGCTATTGCAGCTTCCTTTTGCGCAAGGAATTAGTATGGCGCATGATCGATTAGAAAGTTTGTTTAATAACCTAAATAAATAATGATGACGAAGACAAATAAAATTATCTATTGGATTGCTACTGCATGGCTTGCCTTGGGCATGTTATCAACTGGCGTAGTGCAGCTAATCCAACTTAAAGAAGAGGTTTTGATGATGTCCCATTTGGGTTACCCTCTCTATTTTCTGACTATATTAGGCGTGTGGAAAATTGCAGGCGTAGTGGCGATACTGATCCCTAAGTTTCCATTAATAAAGGAATGGGCTTATGCAGGATTCTTTTTCGCCATGTCGGGCGCAATATTTTCTCATATAGCTGTTGGAGATGGTGCAAAGGATTTTTTTGGCCCTGTTTTGCTAATCGTTCTCACGGTTCTGTCATGGTACTTTAGGCCAATTGATAGAAAAGTTATTTCAATTAATTAAAATTTTATCAAATGAAAAAACAATTGTCGCCCGCACAAAACGCAGAATTACTGATGATTTTGCGAACACGTTTTGAGAAAAATATGAATCGCCATAAAGGCATAGAATGGACTAATGTACAAGCCAGGCTAGAAGCGAATACCGAGAAATTATGGACGCTCGATGAAATGGAGATTACCGGTGGTGAGCCCGATGTAGTTGGCTATGATCAAGCAACAGATGAGTATATTTTTTATGATTGTGCTCCTGAAAGTCCCAAAGGCCGTAGAAGTGTTTGTTATGATCATGAAGCATTAGCAGCAAGAAAAGAACATAAACCAGGCAATAGTGCCATTGGGATGGCGGCAGATATGGGTATTGAGCTGTTAACTGAAGAACAATACCGCCATTTGCAGGAGCTTGGGAATTTCGATACTAAAACATCAAGTTGGATTGTAACACCTCCGGAAATAAGGAAGCTAGGCGGAGCGATATTTGGCGATTTTCGATACGCCACAGTGTTTATCTATCATAATGGTGCAGAATCATATTATGCGGCGAGAGGATTTCGGGGCTCTTTGAGAGTTTAACAACACGAAAAAAGCTATCATTTTTTGATAGCTTTTTTATTTGATAATTACTTTGTGCTATGATGCCACCACCCAAAAAATCATTCCGATATGTATTAAGAGGCTAAATAGAAAACAAGTAAATGTGGTTCGAATTCCGGACCCGCCCATATTTGCTACAAAATTAGTAAAGAAACAAAACATGGTGATGACCAGGAAAGAAATAGGAGCATTAAAAAACCCAATTAAGATTAATGGAAGAGGTAGCAAAATGGCGGCATGAATACTCAATGATATCAAGAACCAAAGTGTACTATTATTTTTTTGCCCATCTACAAAGGCAAGATATTTTTTCCAGGCGCTATCATTGCTTGGGGCCTTTTCATTTGCTGCAATCCAGTTAGCAGCTGTAGTTGTTTTTAACGTTGCCATAATTGATAATTTTATAGTACAAAGTTGCGTGAATTTGGATAAGTCGTTAAGGTGTGTAGTCAGCCAAAAAAATGATCTGCATCAGTTTTGGCGTTGGTTTCCATAATCAACGTTGCAATTTTTCAGCTTAATAGGCACTTTCCGGTCTTAAAAAACAAATAACGCTTTATAAGGATCGCTGCTAAAATATTTTATAAAATATTTGCACAACCAAATGGTTGTCTTTATATTTGACAACCATTTGGTTGTATAATGATAGAAAGAAGAGATGTATTTCAAGCTATTGCTGATCCAACAAGGAGAATCATCATTAGTAAATTGTCGCAGAGACCGCTAAATATCACGCAAATTGGCGAGGATCTTAAAATGAGCAAGCAGGCTATTGCCAAACATATAAGGATATTGAGAGAATGCGGAATGATTGTTATGAATCAAAAAGGAAGGGAACAAGTATGTGAAGCCCAACTTACCCAACTTGATGAAGTAACTGACTGGGTAACGCAATCCCGTAAATTATGGAACCAACGATTTGAAAAACTAGATCAGTTTCTTGCGTCAACCAAAAAATAACATACATATGAAATCCGAAGAAAATGAATTACTAATTAGCCATCTTTTTGATGCACCCAGGGATTTAGTGTTTAATGCGTGGACAGATCCTGAGCAATTAAAGCACTGGTACGCACCAGATGGATGTACTATTGAATTTAAATCAATCGAAGTCAAAGCAGGCGGACATTTTCATTACGTTATACAAGATCCTCTACATGGCTCTTGTTGGATTGTTGGCACTTACTTGGAAATTCTGCAAAATGAAAAATTAGTCTTTACCATGGTGATGTCGAATGAGGCTGGAGAGGCTGTGAGCTCGCTTGCTAATGGCAAAGTAGAAGATTGGCCCGAGCGTCATGTTGCCAGGGTCAGCTTCGAGTCAATCGGCCAGCGCACAAAGATGACTATTCATCAGACAGTAGACGAAGAAAAGGCAAAAGAAACAGGTGCTTACCAAAGCTGGATTAAGATGTTCAATAAATTAAATCTACTTGTTAAACAAACCTCCTAATGAAGAAGCTTTTAATTTTAACTAGCTTAATTGCATCAAACTTATCTATAAATGCACAATCGCTTTCAAAAAGCGGCTACGCTTCGGTTAACGGTATCAAAATGTATTATCAGGTTTACGGAGAAGGTAAACCACTTGTATTGATACATGGCGGTGGCTCTACAATTGAAACATCTTTTGGCAGGATAATTCCTATGCTATCAATGCATCGCAAAGTCATTGCTTTAGAACTTCAGGCTCATGGAAGAACCAGCGATAGGAATAGCGATCTTTCCTTTGAACAAGATGCTGATGATGTGGTTGGTTTACTACAGCAGTTAAAGATTAACAATGCTGATTTCTTTGGTTTTAGTAATGGTGGAACAACAGCATTGCATATTGCAATTCGATATCCAAAAGTGGTAAACAAAATTGTTTTAGGCTCTGCGCTTAGTAAGCGAAACGGTGTTCCTGCACAATTTTGGGAATTTATGAAGCAAGCCAATTTGGATAATATGCCGCAAGAACTAAAAGATGCTTATGTAAAAGTTGCACCTGACCCTTCAGGACTTCAAATTATGCATGATCGGGATGCGAAAAGAATGGTAAATTTTAAGGATATTCCTGACGAACAGATAAAGGCAATCAAGGCTCCTGCACTCATTATTATTGGAGATAAAGATGTAATTATACTTGAACATGCGTTGGAAATGCGCAGAATGTTACCAGGTTCAGAATTAGCCATCATTCCTGGAGTTCATGGCGAATACATTGAAGAAATAACTACACTAAAGTCTAACTCACAGCAGGCGGGTTTTGTAATTCAAATGATTGAAAAATTCCTAGATAACGCTAGATAAAATTCACGAGAGTTTTATCTTAATGGAAACGGGATAAAATACAAATGCCATTTCTGGTATGAGAAATGGCATTTTTGATAACAGTCTTAGTAAGTACTCGGAGCGGGAATCGAACCCGCACGCCTGTTGAGGGCACAGGATTTTAAGTCCTGCGTGTCTACCAGTTCCACCATCCGAGCTTAAAAGCAATAAAGCTTTTAAAATAAATGCCTCCTGGTAGGAAGGCATTTAGAGCGAAAGACGAGATTCGAACTCGCGACCCCGACCTTGGCAAGGTCGTGCTCTACCAACTGAGCTACTTTCGCATTAATTAAACATTATCCAATGTTTTCCCTTTTGGAGATGCTTGCGAGCAGACATCCGTTCCGTTTGGGAATGCAAATATAAACAGATTTATATTCCTGTCAAGAAATATTTTAATAAAAATTGCACTAGCTAGGTAAGTTGTTGGCTTTCAGTACATCAAAAATTAAATCATTTTCAAAACCTTTGCCTTGAAGGTAGGTAACGAGCTTAAATTTCTTTTTTAGCATATCTTTTTCAGTTAGAGCAATGGATTTTTTCTCTGCAGTAGCCAATAAAACTGCTAAATAGTCATCCATTTCAATCCCATTCAGCGCTTTTTGGATTAGCTTATCAGGAACTTTCTTCAATTTAAGCCCTTGTTTAATTTTTATTTTTCCCCACTTCTTTATTTTAAACTTCCCAGACGTATAGGCATAGGCAAACCTTTCCTCATTTAAAAAGTTGGTTGTAATGAGCTCGGAGATTACTTCCTCTACCTCATTTGGGAATAAATTCCATTCATAAAGCTTATTTCTAACTTCCTGTTGCGAACGCTCTTGATAGGCACACCAACTCTCCGCTTTTAATAAGGCAGTTTTTTTATCTAAAATGAGTGGCTTTGGTTGACTAGTTTTCATAAATAATTGTTGAAATTCGTAAAAAAATAGCAGCAATTCTCTATTTATTGTTTTTTACTATGAGCGAACTTCAATACTCGATAAAATATATTGCACAAATTTTAAAGGGAAAGGCATTTTTGCCAAACCCAAATGTCTGTATTGAAAACTTGTTAACCGATAGCCGTACGCTTGTTAGCCCAGCAAAATCTTTATTCTTTGCGTTCTCAGCAAAACGCAACGGGCATGAATTTATTAGCCACGCTTATCAAAATGGTGTTAGAAATTTTGTCATTAGCGACGAAAACTATGTTGAGAAATATGAAGAGGCTAATTTTATAGTAGTCGATGATGTGCTAAAAGCCCTTCAAAATATAGCAAGCTTTCATAGAGCCCAATTTAATTTGCAGGTTGTGGGGATAACGGGAAGTAATGGAAAAACGATTGTTAAAGAATGGTTATATCAATTACTGACAGCTGATTTTAATATTGTAAGAAGTCCGAAAAGCTTTAACTCCCAAATCGGTGTACCTTTATCTGTTTGGCAAATAGCTGAGGTACATAGTCTCGGTATTTTTGAAGCAGGGATTTCCACAAGTGGAGAAATGCAGGCGCTTGCAGCAGTTATTCATCCAACGATTGGTATTTTAACAAATATTGGAGAAGCTCATGCAGCTGGTTTTGAATCAAAAAGGCATAAATTAAAAGAAAAATTAAAGCTTTTCGAAGAAGTTGAACTGTTTATTTATGCACCTGAATATACATCAACCCTAGAGATTTCCGAATTACCTGGTAAGAAGAAGTTTTCATGGAGCACAAAGGAGCCGGCAGATTTGCATATACAACACATTGAAACAAAGAAAGAAGAAAGTTACATTGAAGCCAGCTATCAAGGGGCTCAAATTAGTTGTACCATTCCTTTCACGGATAAAGCCGCTCTTGAAAATGCAATTATTTGTTGGGCTACTTTATTGGCTTTAGATTATAGTCCAGCAGAAGCAAGTATCCGGTTAGATAGATTAACCGGGGTTAACATGCGGTTAGCGTTAATTAACGGAATTGAAAATTGTTCTATCATCGATGATTCGTATAGTGCTGACATATCATCTTTGGCTATTGCCTTGGATTTCTTAAATCTTCAAAATCAGCATCCTAAAAGAACACTGATCTTGTCAGATTTATACGAAACAGGAAAAAGGACCAAGGATCTGTATACTGAAATCGCTGCATTACTGCAACAAAAGAAGGTAGATCATTTAATCGGAATTGGGCCTGATATATCAGCATTTGCAAACTTATTTAAGTTGGAAGCTTCTTTTTATCAAAATACCCAGGAGTTTATCAGGAACTGGCAGGCTTTGCATTTTAACAATGAAACTATTTTAATTAAAGGAGCTAGAAAGTTTGAATTTGAACGGATTAGTAAATTGCTGACATTGAAAATTCATGACACGGTACTCGAAATAAATTTAAACGCCTTAGCGGAAAACCTGCAGTTTTATAGAAGTAAGTTAAAGCCTGGTGTAAAAACAATGGCTATGGTTAAAGCTTTTTCTTATGGAAGTGGAAGCTTTGAAATTGCCAATCTATTACAGTATCAAAAAGTAGACTATTTAGCCGTAGCTTATGCAGATGAAGGAATTGCATTGAGAAGGGGAGGAATAAGTTTACCTATTATGGTGATGAGTCCGGAGCCATCGGCTTTTGAAGCATTAGTTAAATATAGATTAGAGCCCGAGTTGTATGATGTCAATATCTTGAAAAGCTTTATCAATTTTCTACCCGATGAGAAAGCGGGCTTTAAAGTTCATATTAAATTGGATACGGGGATGCATAGATTGGGTTTTGGCAAGGAAGAACTGCCTGAGCTTATCAATCTTTTGTTAGGTACTGAAAAATTAAAAATTGAAAGTATTTTTACTCATTTAGTAGCCAGCGATCAGGCAAAACACGATGACTATACCATGTCTCAAATCTTGGCATTTTCTACAGCATACCAGGAAATAACCACACGCCTGAAATATTTTCCCTTAAAGCATGTTTTAAATACCTCTGGTATCACCAGATGGCAAGATGCGCAAATGGATATGGTAAGGATCGGGATTGGTTTATATGGGTTTGATAACGCATTGCCTGCTAACAAGGGCTTGCAAGCGGTAGCTGTGTTAAAAACAACCGTCACGCAGGTTAAAAATATTAATGCCGGAGAAACGGTTGGCTACGGACGTTTAGGGAATATGCCTAAGGGCGGAAGTATCGCAACGGTTAAAATTGGTTACGCCGATGGCTATAGCCGAAAATTTGGTAACGGAGTAGGTAAAATGTTAATCAATGGCCAACTGGTGCCCACTATAGGCTCTATCTGTATGGATATGTGTATGCTTGATGTTACGGGTATAAAAGTTAATATAGGAGATGAGGTAGTTGTGTTTAACCACCAACATACAATAGTAGACTTGGCCGAGCAGATTGATACAATCCCTTATGAAATATTAACAAATGTTTCTCAGCGAGTAAAAAGGGTATATTTTTTTGAATAATGACCTCACAATATTTTATTAATTTTGCAGCATGAACAGAATTGGAAGAGCACTTCTTAATTATCTTATCAAGGGCTTACTAATCGTAGTGCCGGTAGCCTTAAGCATTTTCATTGTTGTATGGGCGGTTACTACGGTCGACAGTTGGTTAAATATTAATAATATTCTCGGAGTTGATCCTAAAACAGGAGCAAACAGAAATATTCCCGGATTGGGTTTAGGATTGGTATTAACCATTATTTTAATAGCCGGCATCTTCGTTACGAATTTTGTAACCGAACCTATGTACGGTTGGTTCAAACGGATTATGAATCGCTTGCCACTCTTAAATTTTATATTTTCTTCCATTAAAGATTTAACAGAGGCATTTGTAGGAGATGAAAAGAAATTTAATCACCCTGTGCTGGTAGAAGTAGAAGGGGGAATGAAAAGAATTGGGTTTTTGACTCAAAATGATTTGACAAAGTTAGCGTTGCCAGGTGATGCTATTGTATATTTCCCGTTTTCATATTCTTTTGCGGGACAAGTTTATGTAGTTGCTAAAGACAAGATAAAGGCACTGGATATGAGCGCGGCCGATGCAATGAAATTAGTGGTAAGTGGAGGTGTTAGTCATTTTTAACACACTAACAGGTCCGCATCAATATAGGTATCAGCAAAATGAGGAGGATGATAATAATTCCTCTAGAAAAAAATTCCCTGATAAAAAACCCTGAGAGTAACATTAATTCGTCATCCGTGTCGCTATGCACCGTACCGGAGGTAGATTCTGAATAGTATTGGATCTGCTTATCTTTGTGATTAGTAATGACCCATTGAGATAGCCAACTGTTAGTGTAGCTCCAGGAAGCATGATCGAGGCTGTTGAAAGTAACGGTAGCTTTTAATTTTAATGCATTATAGGTAATAACACCAATTTGATTATGGTGCTCGTCTCTGATTTTTGTAACTGGATGCAAGAAACCCTCAGAAGTAAAATAATAGTTTTTTAAAGCTATCCCCCTGGCATTATTTTTCCACGAGCTAAAAACTAAGCTTCCTTTAATTTCCCCATTGGCGTATAATTGATAATTGCTATCAAATAACCCCTTTCTCCAAGCTAACAAGTTTTCCATAAGACCTCCCTTCAATTAAATAGACAATTGAGATAGGCAATAGTTACATGGAGTTTGCGAGATACAATAAGATTTGATTAAAATCTGACAAAGTGATTTTAGAAGTTAGGTTTTAATACATATTTATCATAGAACCTGAAAATATGCTCTGCTGCTTCTTCGGCCGTATCAACTAATCTAAAAAGATTTAAATCTTCTGCATGGATATTATGTTCCTGTTCAAGCATAGTGGTTTTAATCCACTCGATAAGTCCACTCCAATAAGCTACACCCACTAGTACGATTGGAAAGCGAGCAATCTTGCCAGTTTGGATCAAGGTAATTGCTTCAAATAACTCATCCATAGTCCCCATTCCTCCGGGTAATACTACAAAGCCTTGAGAGTATTTCATAAACATTACCTTGCGGATAAAGAAGTAATCGAAATCTAATAATTTATTATGATCGATGTACTTATTGTGAAATTGCTCAAAAGGTAAGTCGATATTTAAACCAACCGATTTACCACCATTCATATGTGCGCCTTTGTTTCCAGCTTCCATAATTCCAGGACCACCACCGGTAATTACCCCATATCCCCGTTCTGTAAGCAAACGGCCGCATTCTACTGCAATTTCGTAATAGGGGTTAGTCTCTGCAGTTCGCGCAGATCCAAAAATACTCACACAAGGACCAATTTTAGCCAATTTTTCGAACCCATCCACAAACTCGGCCATGATTTTGAAAATCTGCCAGCTATCGGTAACTTTAATTTCTTGCCAATCCTTATTCGCAAAAGCACTTCTTATCTTTTCTTCACTCGTCATCTTCTATTTCAATTATTCGTTGAGTTTATCATTAAACCGTTGTACACCAAACGGCGCTCTTAAAAGCGTGTTTGCAGATCAGTTTTTTTGCTGATCAATAGCAAGCCTACAAAGGTAATCAATCCATTTACCAAAATTAGTTCTACACTGAACACATAACCGCCCAGTAATGTTGTTGAATAGGCATTTAACAAATAACAAAGCGCTGGAGAAAGCAAGCAAACGATTGGAACTAACCTGTCATGTACCCCTCTGTTTTTAACAAATAGTCCGAAACTATATAGGCCCAAAAGAGGACCATAAGTATAAGAAGCTACTTTAAAAATGCCTTTTACTACTGATTCATCATTCACTGCATTAAACAGGATAATGACTAAAAACATCACAATAGAAAAACCAACATGAACAATGTGCCTGGTTTTAACAGCATTTTTGTTATTTAGATTTTCTTTTTTTGCCATTCCTAAAAAGTCTACACAAAAAGAAGTGGTTAAGGCCGTTAATGCACTATCTGTGGTGGCAAATGTTGCAGCAGTTAAGCCTAGCATGAAAACAATTGCGGGAATAGTGGCCAAGTGGTTTAAGGCTATTTCGGGAAATAGAAAGTCGGTACGAGGCTTCCCTGTTATATGATCTAATGGGATTTCAATTCCATTTTTTGTTGCATATACATATAATAAAGCGCCCACACTTAAGAAAAAGATGTTTAAGATTACAAACACGCCAGTAAAAGTAAACATGTTTTTTTGCGCTTCCTTAATGGTACCCATACTCAGGTTTTTTTGCATCAAGTCCTGATCCAGACCAGTCATGGCAATTGTTACGAAAATACCACCCAGCAAGGCCTTACTTACATGAAAACCATTGGATAAAAAGTCTTCATAAAAGAATATTTTAGCATAACCACTATTTTTAACGGTCTCAAAAGCCTGTGGGATACTTAAATCTAAACTGTTACATATAAAGTATATGGTTAAAAAAACCGACAACACTAAGAAAAAGGTTTGTAACGTATCCGTAATGATAATTGTTTTCAATCCGCCCTTAAAGGTATAAGACCATATTAATCCTAACGAAATAAGTACGGTCGCCCAAAAAGGAACTCCATAAGAATCAAATATAAATCGCTGCAAGACAATAACAACTAAATATAATCTAAAAGCCGATCCAATGGTTCTACTAATAAGAAATATAGATGCGGCAGTTTTATAACTAATATGCCCAAGTCGTTGTTCAATATAACTATAAATTGAAGTTAACCGCATCCGGTAGTAAAGGGGTAATAAAACTGTTGCGATAATGATAAAGCCAATGGCATTACCGAGTACAAATTGAAAATATTGAAACTGATTTCCCGAAGGTGCGCCAACTTCGCCAGGTACAGAAATGAATGTTACACCTGAAAGAGCAGTGCCTATCATCCCAAAGGCAACCAGATACCATTTCGAATTACGATTGGCTAGAAAGAAGGTAGAATTGTCGGATGATTTTTTTGAAGTTGCAAAAGCAATGATGATTAAAACGGCGAAATAGCCAATTAGGAAAGATAAAAGTATAGCTGGACTCATAATTTATATTTAGCAGTTAAATGTAAGAATTTACCGACTGAAATCATCTTTTTTATTTAAGTTTGTTCAATGAATTTCTCTTCTAAACTGCTTGAAGACGCAGTACACGAATTCTCAAAGTTGCCAGGTGTAGGACAAAAGACTGCACTCAGATTGGTTTTACATTTGCTAAATAAGGAACAAGAAGAAGTTATGCATTTTAGCAATACGCTCATTAAACTCAAACAGCAAATTAAACATTGTACGGTATGTAATAATATTTCTGATCATACTATCTGCAGTATTTGTGCAGCTCCTAAACGAGATAAGGAATTAATTTGTGTGGTAGAAGATACAAGAGATGTAATGGCCATAGAGAACACTAACCAGTTTTTTGGGGTGTATCATGTGTTGGGAGGGTTAATTTCGCCCATGGATGGGATTGGCCCGTCTGACTTGTTTATTGACGGGTTAGTGGAAAGAGCGGCAAAAGGATCTGTCAAGGAAATAATTTTAGCATTAAGCGCAACAATGGAAGGAGATACCACGCTGTTCTATCTCCATAAACGATTAAAGGATTTCCAAATCCCAATTAGTACCATCGCAAGAGGCATTGCCTTTGGTGGTGAGTTAGAGTATGCTGATGAAGTAACTTTAGGACGATCAATCATTACACGTGTCCCATATGAAAATTCGATCTTGAAATAAAATGAAGAAATTAGCTGGATTTACTTTAGGGTTAATGCTATCACTCGCTAGTTTTGCCCAGATTAAAATTCATTCTCACAATGATTATACACATGCCAAACCGTTATTGCAAGCGTATGCCTATCAAGTTTATGAGATCGAAGTTGACATATTTTTAATCGGAGATTCCCTTATCGTAGCGCATAGTAAAAAGGATAAGGATTTAACTAGAACAATCAATGCAATGTATCTTGATCCCATTGCAAATTGGACAAAAGACGATGCAAAAAGGGGTGTGAAGACAAATTATGGGTTTCGCTTAATGATAGATTTAAAGGATAGTTGGAGTGATGTTTACCCGGTTTTGCGCAGAGAGATTGAAAAATATGGTAAATTATTTGATAAAGGCAAGGATAAGAATGCCATTCAGATTGTAATGAGCGGTAACCGACCAGCAGATTCATTGTATCACAAGTTCCCTAGTTGGGTGTATTTTGATGGCTTACCAAACATTAATTATGCTAAGGCCGACTTGAAAAGAGTAACCATGATCAGCGATAATTTTGCTGCTTATAGTAAATGGAAGGGAGTAGGGGAAATTCCAGCCGCGGATAAGCTCAAACTGAAAAAGGTAATTGACCAAGCACATCGTTTAAATAAACCTATGCGTTTTTGGGGAGCACCGGATACACAAGAATGTTGGCAACAGTTAGCGGATTTGGGTGCGGACATTATAAATACCGACAAAATAGTGGAGTGTAAAACTTACTTCGAACATAAATAATGGATTTTAAAAATAAAGTTGTAATCATTACGGGGGCCTCATCAGGTATTGGAAAGGCATTGGCTGAAGAATTAGCACAACGGGGAGCAAACTTGGTTTTAGGAGCAAGACAATATGTAACACTTTGCGAAATAACGGCTGATTTAGAGGCAAAGTATGCCATAAAGGCGGTTGCAGTGCAGGCCGACGTTAGCAGGGAAGAGGATTGCGAGCAGCTAATCAAACAAACAGTTACAACATTTGGTAGGGTGGATGTGTTAATCAATAATGCTGGTCTTTCCATGCGTGCATTGTTTAAGGATTTAGATTTAGCGGTGATCAGAAATTTAATGGACGTAAACTTTTGGGGTTCTGTTTATTGTACCAAATATGCTTTGCCTGAGATTTTAAAAACCCAAGGCAGCATTGTGGCGATATCTTCTATTGCGGGCTATAGGGGTTTGCCGGGACGGACCGGTTATTCTTCTTCAAAGTTTGCTATGAACGGGTTTATGGAGGCATTACGAACCGAACTGCTCAAAACTGGCGTGCATGTAATGGTGGCATGTCCAGGGTTTACAACATCGAATATCCGGGTTGCTGCACTGGCAAAAGATGGCGTAGCGCACGGAGAAACAAGCATGGAAGAAGGCAAAATGATGACCGCCGAAGAGGTTGCCATCCGCATTAGTGACGGTATTATTAAGCGTAAACGTACGTTGATCATGACCGGACAAGGAAAACTTGCGGTATGGATGAATAAATTATTTCCAGCTTTTACCGATAAAAAAGTTTTTGAATTGTTTGCTAAAGAGAAGAATGCATTGATTAAGTAGTATGTATGCAAGGCGTAATTTAATTTTGTTTTTCAGTTTACTGACTTTCCTTAATTTATTAGGTGCGCTTTCATACGCTCAGTCAAACAAATCGAAACCACAAACCAGTGCAGATTATATTGATATAGTTAAGCATTACCGTTATTTAAATCCAGATTCTGCTCTGTATTTTGTGAAAGAAGGCATTGCTAAAGCAAAACACGATAAGGATAGTGTTAGCCTGGCGGCACTCATCAATCAACATGGTATGATTGATGATAATGCAGCGCGCTACAAAGATGCCTATCATAAATATTTACAAGCGGAAACGCTCTATCGAAAACTAAACGATAAAATAGGTTTAGCGTCAACTTTGGTTAGGCTTGGGGTAGTGGAGCAACGAAAGGGAAATTATGCTAAATCTTTGGGTTATTTTTTCAATGCCCTCAAAATCAGTGAGAATAGTAATGATAAGCTTGGGATGTTGGAGGCCAGAGTCTGTCTTTCTGAGTCCTATCTAAACATAGGTGAATATGACAATGCTATTGGTCAGCTCCGTACCGCGCAAGCTATCAATGCACAAATCCCTCTTTCCAATTTTACATTGAATATGTATATCAGCTTTGGAAATGTTTATATCAAATTAAAGCAATACGACCAAGCGATCACTTATATCAATGAAGGTCTCTCAAAAAGCAATAAGGTAGCGTATAATGGATTGAAAATTAGCTTGCTTATTAAGTTAGCACAGGCTTACCACGAGAAAGGTAGCGATATGGAAGCCATTAAAATATTGAAAGAAGCATTGGCATTTTCGAAGGAAATTAAAAATGTGCTCAGACAGTTAACTTGTTTTTTAGATCTGGCTAAAATTTATGTCGAACAAAAGTCACTCACCCAGGCATTAACTTATTATAAGGAGGCGCTGGCCATCACAGAAACTTATAAGCTGTACAGACAACAGATTGATATTCTGAATAACATGAGTGTTCTGTATAAGACAACGGGGAACTTGACCCAGGCTTTAAGGTTGAAAGAAAGAAGCTATGAGTTAGCGGATGAATTCTATTATAAAGATATGCTGAAGCAGATTACTAGTTTAGAAACGGCCTATGATCGCGAAAAATCCAATGCGAGGCTTCGGGAACTAGAGCTTATCAATAGTAAGGAAAAGTCTTTTAACAGCGTCATTTTATCGATAGCAATCGGAACACTTATTGTATTGTTGGTTACTTTCGCCTTTTATTATAGATCTACGTTTTTAAATTCATTGCTTAAACGTACAAATCAACAGCTGGCAGAAAGTAATGCGCTGAAAGACAGATTTTTTTCAATTGTGGCACACGACATAAGATCACCGCTCGTGTCTACAATCAGTATTTTAAAATTAATTCATAATAATGAATTGGATGACGAGCTTAGGAGCGAAATGGTTCAAAAATTAGCCCTTCACTGTGAAAATAGCTTAGAGATTTTAGATAAGTTACTAAAATGGGGTCAAATGCAGATTAAAGGGGTAAGGCTTAATACCTCCGAATTTAGCCCCATATCTAATATCGATAAAAACGTAGCACTATTTCAGGAAGCCGCCGAGAAAAAAATGATGACTATTACCATAAATGTTCCGCAGAATATAATGCTACAAGCGGATGCAGATCATTTTGATTTCGTTATCAGAAATTTAATTGCCAATGCTATCAAATTTACGCAAACAGGAGGTGAAATTGAACTTAGGGCTCAGCCAGTGGTTAATAACATGATTAGGTTTGAAGTTAAAGATAACGGTGTAGGGATTAGCAAGGCTAGAATTGATAAGTTATTTGAACTTTCTGCAGTAGGTACAAAAGGTACCTCATCAGAAGAAGGTACAAGCTTAGGACTTATGATCTGTAAGGAATTTATATTGGCCAATAAAGGAGAAATAACGGTGGAGAGCGAAGTGGGTAAAGGAACTGTGTTTACTTTTACTTTGAAAGGTTTTCTAAAAAATTTAGCATAAAATGAAAACAAGTTTGCATTTAATTAAAAACTATTACATATTTGTAGCAGAATGATACAAGTAAACACAAATAAAAACTGGTGGTGGCATAACGCAATAGCGTGATGTAACCTCTTTTTGTGCTTATTTTTTATAAAGATATTTAGAAGGTTGCTTATTTAAGCAACCTTTTTTGTTTTAAAACCATGAAGAAAATTTTAAACCATTTATTCGAAAATAAAAGCTTCAGTAGGACTGAGGCGCAGCGAATCTTAACAGCCATTGCGCTGGGTGAATTTAATAGTTCGCAGATTGCGGCTTTTATTACTGCATACGGCATGCGAAATATTACCGTTGATGAATTGCAGGGCTTTCGTGACGCTATGCTGGATTTATGTTTAAAAGTCGATTTTTCGGATTTTGACCTGGTTGATCTTTGTGGTACAGGTGGAGATGGGAAAGATACTTTTAATATTTCGACGCTTGCTTCATTTGTTGTAGCAGGCGCCGGATACAAGGTGGCTAAACATGGCAATTATGGTGTTTCTTCTGGCTGCGGTTCTTCCAATGTAATGGAATATTTGGGATATACCTTTACAAATGATGAAAGCAAACTAAAACATAGTCTTGAACAAGCTGGCATCTGTTTTTTACACGCACCGCTGTTTAATCCAGCTATGAAAACCGTGGCTCCGATCAGAAAAGAGCTAGGCGTTAAGACTTTTTTTAATATGCTCGGCCCCATGGTAAATCCATCCCAGCCTAAGAATCAAATTGTTGGTGTGTTTAGCCTGGAGCTTGCCCGCTTATATGCTTATCTCTATCAACAAACGGATAAAAATTATACCATTATCCATGCAGTTGATGGTTTTGATGAAATTTCATTAACCTGCGATTTCAAGACATTTAGTAAAAAAGGCGAAGCATTATTTAAGGTTGCTGATTTAGGTTTCGAAGAAATCGTAGAACAGGATATTCAAGGAGGTAACACTGTCGAATCATCAGCAGAGATCTTTATGAATATTTTAAATCAGCAAGGAACCGATGCACAAATTAATGTAGTTTTAACGAACGCAGCACTAGCTATCCAGACTATCAAGGGGGATGCATCGTTCGCTGATTGCTATTATGAGGCTGAAGATTCATTGATGGGCAAAAGAGCATTGAAAAGCTTTAAAAATCTTGTAGGCGTTTAATTATAAGCTAAGCATTAGGATGATAAACCTGCAACTAAAAATATGTGGAATGAAGCATGCGTCAAATATTGCTGCAGTAGCAGCGCTAAAACCGGCTTACATGGGATTTATTTTTTACCCTAAATCTCCACGTTTTATAACTGAGGTCTCTGCAGAATTGATAAAGTATATTCCGAATGGCATAAAAGCTACAGGAGTTTTTGTAAATGAAGACATCGAGGTAGTTAAAGGTCACATTTTTAAACACCGATTAAAGGCGGTGCAGTTGCATGGAAACGAAAGTGTAGCATATTGTGAAGCAATCAAGTTAACAGGTATAGAGGTTATAAAAGCATTTGGATTAGCCGAAAGCTTCGATTTTGCTCAATTGGTAGCTTATCAAAATGTGGTAGATTATTTTTTATTCGATACACAAACTGCCGGCCATGGCGGCTCGGGTAGGGTATTCGACTGGAATCTATTACAGCATTATACCTTGGATAAACCTTATTTTTTAAGCGGGGGAATAGATTTGCAGCATACTCAAAGCCTTGAAGAAATAAACGATCCGAGGCTTTATACGCTCGACATAAACAGCAAGTTCGAGGTAGAACCTGGACTAAAAGATATTGATAAGATTAAGAAATTTATTAACAGTTTTGACAAATTCTAGGCACGACGCATTAATTGTCAAGCAAAAACATTGATTATGGATTATTTTGTAAATGATAAAGGATACTATGGTGATTTTGGGGGAGCTTACATCCCAGAAATGTTGTACCCAAATGTAGAGGAGTTAAGACAGCAATATTTGTCAATTATTCAGGAGCCAAGCTTTCAGCGTGAATTTAAAGCGTTACTGAAAGATTATGTCGGCCGTCCTTCGCCCTTGTACCTGGCAAAACGCCTGTCTGAAAAGTACGGCGCTAATATTTTCTTGAAAAGAGAAGATTTAAATCATACGGGGGCCCATAAAATTAACAACACTATCGGACAGATTTTATTGGCCGAAAAACTAGGTAAACGCCGGATTATTGCGGAGACAGGAGCGGGACAACATGGCGTAGCAACTGCAACGGTTTGTGCCTTGCGGGGCTTAGAGTGTATCGTTTACATGGGTGAAGTAGATATTAAACGACAGGCGCCCAATGTTGCACGGATGAAAATGTTGGGCGCCACAGTTGTACCGGCAACTTCTGGAAGTAAAACTTTAAAAGATGCCACCAATGAGGCTATGCGCGACTGGATTAATAATCCAATTGATACACACTATATTATAGGTTCTGTAGTGGGGCCGCATCCCTATCCCGACATGGTGGCTACCTTTCAATCGATTATATCAGAAGAAACAAAAAAGCAACTGTTGGAACAAACAGGTAGCGCTGAACCAGATTACGTTTTGGCCTGCGTTGGTGGTGGAAGTAATGCTATCGGAATGTTCTATCATTTTATAAATGATGAAAATGTTAAGTTGATAGCGGTTGAAGCAGGGGGTAAAGGAGTAAACTCGGGATATTCAGCCGCTACTACGGCTCTAGGCAAAGAAGGAGTTTTGCATGGGAGTAGAAGTATTTTAATGCAAACAACAGATGGCCAGGTAGTAGAACCACATTCGGTTTCTGCAGGGCTAGATTATCCGGGAATCGGTCCACAACATGCACACCTGTTTAAAACGGGACGAGGAAAATATGTGTCTATTACCGACGATGAATCACTAAATGCAGGTTTATTGTTAACAAAATTAGAAGGTATTATACCCGCGATTGAAAGTGCACACGCCTTAGCTTACTTAGAGTATATGAATTTTAACGGAGGCGAAAATGTTGTGGTTTGCTTGTCTGGTAGGGGCGACAAAGACATGGAAACTTATATGAAACATTTTAATTTATAACCCCAAATCGTCATTGCGAGGAGTTGCGAAGCATGAAGCAAAGCAATCTGCTTGACAAAAAGATAAAAGATATGAACAGACTACAACAACTTTTTCAGACTAAGAAGAAAAACCTCCTTTCTATTTATTATACCGCAGGATATCCAAATTTAAATGATACCGTTAAAATTGCAGAGGCATTAGAGAAAGCAGGGGCTGATTTCATGGAAATAGGCTTTCCCTATTCAGATCCGGTTGCCGATGGACCAACTATCCAGGCTAGCAGCAAAGAAGCATTAGATAATGGCATGACGCTCGAAGTTCTTTTTGAGCAGTTAAAAGATTTGAGAGAAAAAGTCTCTATTCCAATTTTACTAATGGGTTATGTTAATGTAGTGCTGCAATACGGTGTAGCCAACTTTTGTAAGAAATGTAAGGAGGTTGGCGTGGACGGTTGCATTATTCCAGATTTACCCATGTACGAATATGAAGAACTTTATCGTGGGTGCTTCGATGAGAACGGCATTAGTAATATTTTCTTAGTAACACCACAAACTTCGGATGAGCGAATTCGAAAGATTGATAGTTTAAGTAATGCCTTTATTTATCTGCTATCTTCGGCAGCAACAACCGGAAAGGATTTAGCTGTTACCGAAAATGCAAGAGCTTATTTTTCCCGTATCCAATCTATGAACCTGAATAATCCCATCATGATCGGATTTGGGATTTCTGACAAACAGACGTTCAACTCGGCAAATGAATATGCCAGCGGAGCAATTATTGGAAGTGCTTTTGTGAAAAATATAGATAAAAACGAGTTGGAAGGGAGTATTAACAGCTTTATGAGCCAATTTAAATAATTATTCCATTCCGACCCACCATTCCTTAAAGGTTTGCTGATCATTTTTTAGATAAACAAGTTCTCCTATCATTGGCGTTACCAGAGGAATTGGGTTTTGAAGATTTTTATTGAGTGCAGAAATTCTGATGAGAGGCTCATCCCAAGCATGGTTGGCCATGATAAATTTTGATGAATGAACTGGAAATAAGCGTTGGGCTTTTAAATCTTGTGCCGCTTTCAGCGCTTCTTCTGGAAGATGGTGGATATATCTCCATTTAATATCATATTGCCCATTATCTAAAATAGCTAGGTCAAACGGGCCATATTTACTGCCTATCTCTGCATAATGGGTGTCGTAACCACTATCTCCGCCAATAAAAATTTTCGTCGTTGGTGATTGCAGCACATACGAGAGCCACAAGGTATTATTTTTTTTAAAACCTCTGCCCGAAAAATGTCTTGCCGGAGTGGTATATACCATAAATCCACCCGCTAAATCTATTTCTTCATTCCAATCTCTTTCTATGAGCTGGCTCTCTTGATACCCCCATTTCTCGAAATGTGAACCAACCCCTAATCCGCAAATAACCTTTTTTACTTTCGGTCGTAACGCCACCAAAGTTTCGTAGTCTGTGTGGTCATAATGGTCGTGGGAGATAAATAGATAGTCTATTGGGGGTAAATCGGCTACTGTATATTGATCGGTTCCTCTAAATGCTTTGTTGGTTCCTGGAAGGGGAGATGCGTTGCCACTAAACACAGGGTCTACCAATATTCGTTTGCCATCTAGTTGAATGAAATAAGAAGAATGGCCAAACCAGACCATGATATCTTCATCAATAGCTAAATTCAATAAATCTGTTTTAACAGCCGGTATTGCGTCTGTCGGACTTCGATGAGGGTTTCGCTTGAAAAAGAATTCGCTAATAACTTGATAGTAGCTGTATCCCTCGGTAATTTCTGGCGTGTAATGCTCGTTTTGGAATTTTCCATCTCTGAAATTCGGCGATTTCTTAATCTTCTCTAAACGGGCGCCGACTGGTTCTTTTCCAAATTTAGCTTGCTGTATATAAATAATGGTTGCAATGATGAAGATTGCAACTAGACTAACTACTGTGATCATAATCCATTTAATTAAGCGAAGTGTTTTGCTCTTCATGATAAATAGCACAAGAAAAAACTAGGCAGACTTGACTGTTTTTAAAAAGACAAAACCTAATAATCCAGCAATTAATGAAGTACATAATATGGCAAATTTTGCTTCCAAAATATGGCTAAGGTCGGCAAAGGAAAGTAACGAAATAAATATTGACATCGTAAAACCTATTCCCGCTAGCATTCCCACTCCCATAACGTGTTTCCAGTTTGCGCCCGATGGGAGCCTTGCCAATTTTATCTTCACTGCAAACCAAGAAAATAGGGTAACTCCAATTGTCTTCCCAAAGAATAAACCAAAGAAAATTCCTAAACCAAGGGGAGAAATAAGACCGGTGATCATTTCTTTTTCGAATGTGATATTTGTGTTTGCTAATGCAAAAATTGGCATAATTAAAAAATTTACCGGAACGGTTAAAAAGTGTTCCAATTTTTCCAAAGGCGATGCGATGGCCGTTGCGTTTGTTGGAATGGTAAAGGCCAACAGTACACCAGCAATTGTAGCATGAATACCCGAATGATGAACAAAATACCATAGGAATATTCCAGGTATTAAATAAAACCATAGTGAAGTAACCTTGAAATAATTTAATGCTATCAAAAAGGCGAAAACGCCACCAGCCATTAACAGATAATTCCAATGGATCTCAGCGGTATAGAATATTGCGATGACCAAAATTGCGCCTAAATCGTCAGCAATAGCTAATGCGGCTAGAAATATTTTCAGAGATGCGGGAACACTTTTACCTAGTAAGGCGATAATAGCTAAAGCAAATGCGATATCAGTGGCCATCGGGATGCCCCAGCCTGCTGCTGTATCTTCACCCTTGTTAAAGAAGAAATAAATTAATGCCGGAATAATCATTCCGCCAAATGCGGCAAGTACCGGTAACGACGCTTTTTGTAAACTTGATAACTCTCCTTCTACTAATTCTCTTTTTATTTCTAATCCTACTAAAAGGAAGAAAATAGCCATCAAACCATCGTTTACCCAAGCAGAAATACTATAAGTTAGTTGGAAAGGACCCAATGTAGTGCCGATTTGCTGCGCTAAAAAGTTGCTGAAGCTGTCTTTTTCGCCAGAGTTGGCAATACACAAAGAGATTGCAACACAAATTAACAGCAGTAAGCCACCAACTTTTCCGGAATTGAAAAACTTTTTGAAAATAGCAAGATTAATTTTTTTCTCCATGCGCTAAAAGTAAGAATTTATTGGGTAATTTATAGGAATGCTGCTAAATCCCCTTTTCCCTCTCTGATAATTTCAAAGGAACCGGTTGTACAATCAACTACTGTTGAAGCTTCATTATCACCATATCCTCCGTCAACAACAGCGTCAATAAGTTCTTGATACTTCTCGTAAATAAGCTCTGGGTCTGTAGAATACTCAATCAGCTCATCATCGTCTTTAATTGATGTAGAAATAATGGGGTTTCCCAGGGCTTCGACAATTGATCTTGCAATTTCATTATCGGGAACACGAATACCCACTGTTTTCTTATTAGAGCTGAGTAGCTTCGGTACGTTATTATTTGCATTAAAAATGAATGTAAACGGTCCGGGTAATGCTTTTTTTAATACCCTAAACACCGTTGTGTCTATTGGTTTGATAAAATCAGAAATATGCCTTAAGTCCGAACAGATAAAAGAAAAGTTAGCCTTCTCTGGCTTGATGCCCCGGATACGGCAGATTTTCTCAATGGCTTTCTGATTGGTAATGTCGCAACCCAAACCATACACAGTGTCAGTAGGATAAATAATTATTCCCCCTTTTTTTAGGATTTCTACAACCTGCTCAATCGCTCTCGGATTTGGATTTTCAGGATAAATCTTTATTAGCATACTCAAAAATAACAAAATTGCCTGCTACTTGTTTATGTTTCGTAAGATTATACGCATATCCTAAGAGATTTTTGAGTATATTGAATCAAAATATAAGTTATGAGAAAAGCTTTTGTTGCTATTGCAGCCTTCCTTGTTGCCCTAACTGTTATGCTAGGTCTATTGTATCCACCCTTATGGTGGTCGTTTATTTTTACAGGTCCTTTTGTGCTTTTAGGAGTTTATGATTTATACCAGCCTAAACATAGTATTGTACGTAACTATCCTGTTTTCGGGCGACTGCGCTATTTTATGGAAGAATTAAGGCCAAAAGTTTATCAATATTTTGTAGAAAGTGATACAAATGGAAAGCCCTTTAGCCGCTTGAATCGATCGCTCATTTATCAAAGAGCTAAAAAAGAAAATGACACCATTCCCTTTGGAACGCAATTAGATGTTTATGAAAACGGATATGAGTGGCTAAGTCATAGCATTGTTGCGATTAGTCATCACGAGCTTGATATCAATCCGAGGGTATTGGTTGGCGGACCGGCCTGTAAACAACCCTATTCGGCAAGTATATATAATATTTCGGCCATGAGTTTCGGGTCGCTTAGTAAGAACGCAATTCTTGCCTTAAATGGCGGCGCTAAAATGGGGAATTTTGCCCATAATACCGGCGAAGGAGGTATTAGTGATTATCACGCAAGTCCGGGCGGAGATTTGATATGGCAAATTGGAACAGGTTATTTTGGTTGCCGGCATCATGATGGGTCTTTCAATTATGAAGCCTTTGAGGAGCGTTCAAAAGCTGAAAACGTTAGGATGATCGAAATTAAATTATCTCAGGGCGCTAAACCCGGGCATGGAGGTATGTTGCCTGCAAAGAAAGTAACTCCCGAAGTAGCAAGGATCCGTTTAGTAAAGGAAGGATTTGATGTAAATTCTCCGCCTGCACATGCGGCATTTTCTACACCTATAGAGATGATGGACTTTGTTAAGAGATTGAGAGATTTGTCTGGAGGCAAACCCATTGGTTTTAAGTTATGCATCGGTCGCAGAAGTGAGTTTTTAGCGATTTGCAAAGCAATGGTAGAAACTGGTATTTATGTTGATTTTATTACAGTAGATGGGGGCGAAGGGGGAACTGGTGCTGCACCACAGGAGTTTTCGAATGCAGTGGGGATGCCTTTAAGAGAGGCTGTCGCATTTGTTTACGATATATTAACTGGTTTTGATTTAAAGAAGCATATCAAAATTATTGCATCGGGTAAGGTTTCGTCGGGTTTCGACTTGGTTAAAAATATAGCATTGGGAGCAGATTTGTGTAATTCTGCCCGCGGAATGATGTTTGCCTTAGGCTGTATCCAAGCGTTGGAATGTAATAGTAATACGTGTCCTACAGGGGTCGCTACGCAGGATGAGAGTTTAATGAAAGGCTTGGTTGTGGAAGACAAAACAGTAAGGGTATTTAATTTTCACCGTTTAACGGTACAAAGTGCGGTTGAACTTTTGGGTGCGGCAGGTCTACGTCACCCTTATCAATTAACGAGGGCTTACGTAAACCGCAGAATGACTCAAAATGTGATGCAATCTTATCTTGAAACTTATCCTTATATACCGGAAGGAAGCTTACTAAAAACGCCATACCCGGCACAATTTGAACTGGGTATGGCGTTAAGTACGGCTGCTAGTTTCGCGCCGACTGACTATAAAGTTTCTGCCGTAGATTATCAAGCTGCAAGCTCACATCAAATCTAATGATTTAAAAATCTGCGTTTTTTGGGAATCTTGGAAAAGCAATAACATCTCTAATATTGGTCATTCCAGTTACAAAAAGCACTAATCTTTCAAATCCAAGGCCAAAACCTGCATGAGGTACCGATCCAAATCTCCGCGTATCTAAGTACCACCATAGTTCGTCTTGTGGTATATCCATTTCTTCCATACGCTTGGTTAATTTATCTAGGCGTTCCTCACGCTGTGAGCCGCCAATCATTTCTCCTATACCCGGAAAAAGCACATCCATGGCAGCTACTGTTTTACCATCTTCATTCATGCGCATGTAGAATGATTTGATATCTTTCGGATAGTCAGTTAAAATAACAGGTTTTTTAAAGTGTTTTTCAACAAGATAACGCTCATGTTCTGATTGTAAATCTGCTCCCCATTCGTCTATCAGGTATTTAAATTGCTTTTTCTGATTAGGCTTAGAATGTTTTAAAATCTGTATGGCTTCTGTATAAGTTAAACGCTCAAAGTCATTTGCTAAACAGAAGTTTAATTTTTCTATCAAAGTCAGTTCGCTTCTTTCTTGTTGAGGCTTTTGTTTTTCTTCATCTAATAGCCGATCATTTAGGAAAGCTATTTCCTCTTTACAATTAACTAGAGCATAATTGATGATGTATTTCATCATATCTTCTGCCAATTGCATGTTATCCTCCAGATCTGCAAAAGCAACCTCGGGTTCAATCATCCAAAACTCTGCTAAGTGGCGCGTTGTATTAGAGTTTTCTGCTCTGAAAGTTGGACCAAATGTATAGATTTGACCAAAAGCTGTAGCGGCTAACTCCCCTTCAAGCTGTCCGGATACCGTTAAGTTAGTAGCTCGGCCAAAAAAATCGGCCGAAAAATCTACTTTGCCATCTTCGGTTCTCGGTGTATTATCAAAATCTAAAGTAGTTACTTTAAACATTTCTCCAGCACCTTCCGCATCACTGGCAGTTACAACTGGGGTATGCATATAGACAAAGCCCCGTTCATTGTAAAATTGGTGGATGGCAAATGCTAAGGCATGACGAACTTTAAAGACAGCATTAAATGTATTTGTTCTGAAACGCAAATGTGCAATCTCTCTTAAAAATTCCAGACTATGTTTCTTAGGTTGTAACGGGTATTGCTCCGCATTGCTATCTCCAAGTATTTCAATAGAAGAGGCTTTAATATCGACTTTTTGGCCTTTTCCCAGAGATTCAACAATAGTACCTTTTACAGCCAGTGCAGCGCCCGTAGTTATACGTTTTAATAACTCCTCTGGAGTATTGGTAAAATCGACTACAATTTGGATGTTTCCCATGCACGATCCGTCATTCAGGGCAATAAATTGATTGTTACGAAAAGTTCGCACCCAACCCATAACAGTTACTTCTTTGTTAAATACTGTGGTGTCCAGTAAATCTTTAATTTTTTCTCTCTTTATCATTCTGCAATAGCTTTTATAAGGGGGTCAAAAATAAGGATTTAAACCTAAAAGATGAGAAAATTAGGATAATATTTATTATTATAACTTAAGTTTGTAGAGGTTAAATCTATCAATACTTTGTCTGTGAAAATTTTTGGAAAACATATTAACGGAAAGCAGCTAGTTGGTGATCATAAGTTGTTTTCACTAGAGGAGCGGATTTTCAACACCGTTTGCATTATTTCGTTTCTCACCATGTGTTTTGAAGTCCCTTTTAACTTTAGTATCGGGTTGATTGTGCCTGGAAGTCTTTGTGTTTTCGGTCTTTTTTTTGCCGCATTTCTATATTATCTATCTCGTTTTAAAAGAAGGTCGGCCATAGGGATTAAGCTTTTCTGTTTTGTGTGCAATCTACTTTTTATAGTCAACTATTTTTTTAATTCAGGAATTTTTGGACCCAATCTTTTATTATTTTCACTCGCTTTTTTGTTGAGTGTTACTATTACTCCAAAAAGTCAGCTTAAAATTTGGGTGTCTCTTAATTTAATAACGGTATTTGCAATTTTAGCTATTGAATATTTATATCCAACCCTGGTGAAAAATGTTTACGACAATGGCTTAAATAAAACTATCGATTTCGCAATTACTTATTTTGTGACCGTTGTGCTTACTTATTATGCCATTAGCTATGTGAGGAAGAATTATGATATTGAAAAAAAGTCCGTAATCGATCAGAATTTTGCAATTGAACGTCAGAAAGATGAGCTAGAACGTTTGAACTCAGAAAAAGATAAGCTTTTTTCCATTGTTACACACGATCTTAGAACGCCACTTAATTCCATTCAAAGCTATTTAGAGTTACTTTCAGTAACTGATTTAGAGGAGGAAGAACGTAAAGATTTAAAGCAAAAGTTGTTAGGGATTACCAAAGATACGTCAGATATGTTAACCAATGTATTATTGTGGTCTAAAACTCAAATGGAAGGTTCCCGTGCAACGTTAGCCCCTTTAAATGTTAAAGACGTTATAACAGGGGCGCTGAACGTTGAGAAGCAGCTAGCAGGTAACAAAGGGATAGCATTCGAGATTGTTTGTGACGAAGATCTGGGTATCAGCGCCGATAGAAATATGTTTGAGTTGGTGTTAAGGAACTTAGTCAATAATGCAATAAAGTTTACGTCAAAAATGGGTTCAGTAAAGGTGTCAGCAATTCCAAAAGGTAAGGAGTGTCACATCCTGATACAGGATAATGGTTTGGGAATTGACGAATCCCAAAAAAGTAAGTTGTTTCAGTTGAAAGCTGCCTCTACTTATGGTACTAATAACGAAAGAGGCATAGGGGTAGGTTTAATATTGTGTAAGGAGTTAACCGAATTGCAGGGTGGTGAGATTTGGTTTGAAAGCAAGTTAGGAGAGGGTTCAATCTTTTATCTCTCATTTAATTTGGTAGATTTATAGAAAAAAAGGTATTATTTCTTTAATTTTTTCTTTTTTTTTCATTTTTTGTAATTACATCTCGCTTTTATATGAGTTTTTCTGGTAAAATCTATTTTATTACCTAATTTTTCATATATATTGTTGTATTAAATATATTGTTTTGTTAATATGTGTTAAATAATTAGTGGTTTATTGATTTTTTAGTGTAAATTTTTGTTTTTTGTGTTGAAAATTTAAATAATATCTATATATTTGTGGTGTTCATACAAAAAGTACATTTATATTTGGTTTGATTAAGGCTCTAGTTGGATGACTAGAGCCTTGTCATTAAAAAATCGCAGAATATTAACTAACATAGAACTAAAACCAACCAACCTAAACTAAAAAAGCCAGTCGAATTCGACTGGCTTTTTTAGTTTAGGATTATTATTTGCTTTTAAGCAAGAACTTTAGTCACTAAATCTGCAGCATCTTTTAATGCAATAGCAGAATAAACTTTAAGTCCAGAATCATCAATTAATTTTTTAGCCTCCACTGCATTTGTTCCTTGTAAACGACAGATAATTGGAACTGGCACGTTACCTATTTCTTTGTAGGCATCAATTACACCTTGTGCAACGCGGTCACACCTCACAATACCACCGAAGATATTGATTAAGATAGCTTTCACATTTGGGTCTTTTAAAATTATATTAAAGCCTGCTTTAACCGTAGTGGCATTGGCAGTACCACCTACATCTAAGAAATTGGCAGGTTCACCACCAGCAATTTTAATAATGTCCATAGTAGCCATCGCTAATCCAGCCCCGTTTACCATACAGCCCACATTCCCATCAAGCTTCACGTAGTTTAAATTGCTTTCACTAGCTTCAACATCCGTCGGATCCTCTTCTAGTTTATCGCGCATGGCCGCGTAATCAGGGTGACGGAATAGTGCATTTTCGTCAAGATCTACTTTTGCATCAACAGCAATAATTTTATCATCGCTTGTTTTTAATACCGGGTTAATTTCAAACATAGAAGAATCTGTACTTTCATATGCTTTATACAACGCAGATACAAATTTCACCATTTCTTTATGCGCAGCACCGGTTAAACCAAGGTTAAACGCGATTTTTCTCGCTTGAAAACCTTGTAATCCAACTTTTGGATCAATTTCTTCTTTGAATATCAAGTGTGGAGTATGCTCAGCAACTTCTTCAATATCCATTCCGCCTTCTGTACTATACATGATGATGTTAGTGCCATTTGCACGGTTTAACAAAACACTCATGTAAAATTCCTTTGTTTCAGAAGCACCAGGATAGTAAACGTCTTGAGCTACTAAAATTTTATTCACTTTCTTCCCTTCTGCACTTGTCTGTGGGGTAATTAATTGCATACCAAGGATGTCGGTTGCTCTTTGCTTTACCTCATCCAGGTTTTTAGCTAATTTAACACCTCCGCCTTTTCCGCGTCCACCTGCATGAATTTGTGCTTTAATCACAACCCAGTCAGAATTATAGTCTGTTTTCATCTTCTTAGCGGCCTCAACAGCTTGATCAACTGTATCAGCAACAATGCCTTCTTGCACTGCAACACCAAAACTCTTTAAAATTTGTTTACCTTGATATTCGTGGATATTCATTTGCTCGAAAAATTTGCTCAAATCTACAATTTAATTTTTTAGTATCAAGTACCGGGGAGCTTACTTTTTCCTGTTATTTTGTCTTAAATTGTTTTTAGCAAGGTATTGCATAGTTTGCCAATCTCTATAATTCCAGGATAGCCAGGTTGTGCGGTTCCACTCTTTTTCAAACATCTCAACTCTCAGCGCCAAATCCTGTTCAAAGGCATTAACTAAAAAATAACTGGTTGATGCATTTGTTGGTGAAAGATATTTCTTTAACAGTTCCCTGTTTTCAAATAACAGCGGTAGCGTTTTGTTAGACATACTCATCAGATGATTAACATCCAAATCTGTCGCATTTTTATGTTTGAGGTTATAGCTCACAATAAAAACATCCCAATTAATGGTGCTGAATAAAATAAGCAAAGCATACCAACTTAGGCTGTTAATACTATATAGATAAAAGAAAGTTTTTTGCTTTGCTACTTTAATGTAAACAGTGATCAAACCAATGCTACATAGCAACGAGAAAACAATCACCCCTATCCGCTTATAGGTTAAACCATGCATATCGATGTAATGATAGTCTCTGATTAAGACAGATAAAACCAAGAAAATATTTTGCACAATCCAGCAGTAAGCTAAAATACGAAGGGTTTTATTCTTGCAATAGAAATTCAAATTTCCATTAAAAAAGTAAAGTATCACACACATTGCCATCACAATACTTATAATAAGTGCATTTGTGCTGCCGTGAAGGGCTAGTGAAAAATCAACACTTCCAATATCTCCGACCCATAAGGTGGAAAAGTCTATTGCATTCAAAAAAAGAAGGAGTGTGTTTAAGCCAATAAATGAGATAACCGCAATGGTATGTTCAGTTTTCAAAGCCATTTTTTTGCTCTTTAAGTTTCCGATAAATAGCATGCTGATCTCACTATATATAGTTAATTCTTTTTTTTGACGACGGGTTCGCACCAGATGGTTTTTTAAATTGCATTCCATGCTAGCAAGCCCATGTTTAAAACAAATAAATACACCTGTACTAAACAAAATTCCTAATAGCAAAAATAAAATCCGCTCCAATTTGATGTCTTTAAAGAAAAACTCAAAAATGTGCGTAAAGAGTTGAGCTATGTTCTCAGAAAAGTTGGTTAGATAGGAACTGAAAACTGGATTTGCTATACTATAAATTATACTAAATAGAAACAATATAAAAGTTGGAAAAATTAGGTATTTGATTAGTTTAAGTGTAGGTCTTAAGGTTACACTGCCAATTTCAATTTCAATAACTTTTTTAAACAGACTAAATGGGGCGGTAGTAAACTGTAAGATTGAGACTAGCAGGGCTGTACATATACTCCTTAATTGAGGATAATGAGTGTATCCTACCAAAACAAATAGGCTTATATACCAGGTGAGGATTGTTAAATCAGATTGATTGATTACTACGAGTATGCTTGCGATTAAATGCGATGCCGCAATTACGAGTAACTTTTTGCTCCTTATATCCTTGGTAAACAGATATACTGTTAGAATAAATAGCGAATACAAAAATAAATTAAGTGCTAGGCTTTCCATCCAAAATAAGTAATTGAATAGTAAACCACTTAATATTACAATGATTAGGTTTTTGTCGATTTTATATGTCATTTTGATTTATTTAAAAGTACTTTGTTTTTCAAAGTATAAGTGTAAAAAAAGATTATATCGTTCTAATCATTTTTTCAAGTGCATCTAAATGCATTTTAAAAGATTGTTTACCCAAAGCAGTAATGCTGTAGGTAGTGCTAGTTTTACGGCCAACAAAGGCTTTGTTGACGTTTAGATATTGTGCCTGCTCCAAAGTATTTAAATGAGAAGCTAAGTTGCCATCTGTAAGCGCAAGCATTTCCTTTAGCTCATTGAAACTCACATTTTCATTTACAGCAAGCAGAGACATCACACCCAGTCTTATTCTGCTGTCGAATATTTTATTTAAATCTGCTATCGGATTCTTCATTATTTGGTCCTTTCATATTTAAAGTACATAATCGCACCATAAACGATATGTAAAATACCAAAGCCCATTGCCCAAAAATATAACCCGTAGTGAATGTTGAACATAGCTATTAAACCCAAAATAACTTCACAGAAACCCAGGAATCGAATATCAGAAAAAGTATACTTACTCGCATTGATTAAGGCTAAACCATAAAAAATTAAACAAGAAGGAGCAATTAAACCAATTGAGTTTGCATGGTTAAATAATATTGAAACTATAAATAATCCCCCAGCTGCAAGTGGAATTGCCAAATTTAAAAGGAGATTTTTAGCGGTTTTATCCCAAAGTGGTAGCTTTCTTTTTACGGTTTGTCGGTAGGTGAATAATAATCCACCGGCAAGTGCTACAATCAATACACTAATTCCTATCTTTAACAATACAAACTCTAAATCCAGCTCAGCATCAATGCCATAGCCATAAGTGCCGGCCATATAAGACTTAACCTCTAGGTGAGCCATATAAGCACCTATTAAGGCTATAATCCCAGCAAAAATACCCGACAAGCCGCTTAGCGAGATAAACCGAGACGAACGATCCATCATATTACGGATATCGCTTAGCGCACTTAATTGTTCTTCTTTATTATTCATGTTAAAAGCACTTTGTTTTTCAAAGTTATAGAATAAAATTGAATTCGCAAAATTAAGCGCTTCAACATTTCAATTTCGTACCTTTGCTAAATGCTAAAAGCTACTGGAATAAAAAAAACATATGGAAATCTATCTATTTTAAAAGGAGTAGATTTTGAAGTTTCCCAGGGAGAGATTGTAAGTATTATCGGTGCCTCTGGTGCGGGTAAAAGTACGTTATTGCATATTTTGGGGAGCTTAGACCAGCCAGATGAAGGTTTGGTTTCTCTGAATGGGGTGGCGGTAAACAAACTTTCTGGCGAACTTTTAAGTGTTTTCAGAAATCAAAATATTGGTTTTGTCTTTCAATTTCATCATTTGTTGCCCGAGTTTACCGCTTTAGAAAACATTTGTATTCCAGCATTTATTGCCAAGAAAGGTAAGAAAGAAGCCGAAGCAAAAGCCTATGAATTATTAGATTTGTTTGAACTTAGAGATAGGGCATCACATAAACCCAATCAACTATCGGGTGGTGAGCAACAAAGAATTGCCGTTGCAAGGGCATTGATTAATAATCCTGCAATTGTTTTAGCAGATGAACCCTCAGGAAACCTCGATTCCGCTAATGCGAATGGATTGCATCAGCTGTTTATAAATCTACGAGATAAATTCAATCAAACTTTTGTGATTGTAACCCATAATGAAGATTTGGCTAAAATTAGCAACCGTGTTGTAACCATGAAAGATGGATTAATTATTTAAAGAATTGAAAATATTAATTACTGGAGGAAACTCAGCGAAAGCACTAAAAATTTTAAAAGCATTTACCCAACACCAAGTTATTCTTGCCGACTATGGAGAGGTGCCTTCTTTTTCATTTGTTAGTTTAGGTGAAAAAAATGAGGATACAATTGCCCATTCACTGCTTAACACCTGTCTAGATCTTGCAGTTGACGCGATTTTGCCTTTGCATCATTTTGAAATTGAACCGATGGCTAAAGCCAAAGTTCTTTTTAATGAATTTAATATCGAGGTATTATTACCTAACCTGGAGGCTTTAAGTACTTATCAGGAAATTCATTCATTCGCAAAACAAGATGAATGGATGCTGTTCATAGCCGGGGAGGTATTAGGTGCCTCAACGATTGATGCTGACCTTACTTTTTTTGGCAAAAAAGCTCAGTTAAATGGGGTATTTAAATTTAATCAGGGTGAGTCTGTAACGAATTTAAGGTTATTTACGATTTAGCATTAAAAAGATTATGGCTTTCGAGACTCACATAGCTCCTAAAACAGCATTTATATTTGGTTTTGACAATGTTTTGTACCCTGAAAAGGATTATTTACTACAGGTGTACTATCTATTTTCGGAATTTATGGAATATACCGAGCAACTAAATGCCAAGCAGATTGTAGCGTTTATGCAAAGTGAATTCGCTGTAAATGGAAATGAGACCATATTTGATAAAACTGCCGCGAAGTTTGATATCCCCGAAAAATATCGATCGAATTTTAACTTACTTCATGAAAATGCCCGGCTACCACTCAAGTTATTGCCTTACCAACAAATCTTAGCATTCTTACAAGAAATAGTAGTCGAGCGAAAAGCAATTTATTTATTGGTGACTGGTAACCCTACTCAACAGCTGAATAAGATTAGGCAGCTGGAATGGCATGGCTTGGAGCAGTATCTAAAAGTATATTTTTCTGAGGAAATAGCGCCTACACTTTCCGTAAAAAGTTTTGATTTTATCGTTGACCTTCACCACCTTAACAAAGATGAGGTGCTTTATATCGGCGCTACTGAAGAGGAGGGAAAAATAGCAACTCAAGCAGAAATAGGTTTTTTATTTGCGCCCAAACTATTCTGACATTTTTTTCGTTAGTTTGCATAACTACCTATTGAAATTAAAATATTATACACACAAAATGAAACTAAATTACGCATTCCTTTTTTTGGTACTTTGCATAGGTTTTACCTCCTGTAAAAGAAAACCAAAGGTTGATCCAGAGCCAAAGACCACTCGAGCCGACTTATCTCGTGATTCTATCTATTTGTACGCAAAAGAAATTTACTTATGGAATGACGCCATCCCTACTTATGATGCTTTTAATCCAAGGAAATTTACTTCAGAATCATCTGATTTATCAAATTATGAAAAGGAATTAATCGCATTAACCCAGTATAAAATTAATCCGGCAACAGGTTCACCTTACGAATATTTTGCGAATGGTACTGATTCTAAGTATTCCTATATTATCGATAAAGCTGATGAAAATCCGATTGCTTTTGTCCCGACAGAAAGAAGCTCGGTAGACTTAGAAGGCAATGGAAATGATTTTGGGATTAAATTAACGGCCTATACCTACCCTGATAAGTCATTTGAATTAATGATTATGGCTGTGTATGAAAATTCACCTGCTGATAAAGCGGGATTGATTCGTAGCAATAAGATCACAAAGATTAACGGTACTACTGTTGGAACAAATTATGATACCCAAAAGGATCTGATTAATACCGCCATTAATAATAATATTATGCAGTTGGAGTATGTGAATTTTACAAATGGCGTGGCTTCGGGGAGTCCGGTGACGGTTAATTTAATTAAAAATTCCTACAAGAGTAGTCCATTCTATGCTACAAAGGTTTTTACAGCTGGAGCGAAAAAAATAGGTTATTTGGCTTACGCAAGGTTCTCTACCTTGTCTAACTCTCAGCAAGGGTTCACACAAGCGTTTAATACTTTTAGTACAGGAGGAGTAACTGATTTAATTATCGATTTGAGATATAATGGTGGCGGCTACGTAAACACCGCGCAATATTTGATTAACCAAATTGCACCTGCTTCTGCAACTGGAAAGGTGATGTTCACAGAACATTATAATACGCTAATGCAGGCGAATAACGCAAATATTTTAAAAAACCAGCCTTATACGGATGGTACAGGGAAAATTGTGTATGAAAATGGTAGGATGCTTACACTGGATGATGTGGATTATTCAGTTGCAGGAAATACGGAAAGGTATTTAAAAGCAGGGCCATTAAATACCACAAATACGATTTCAAATATTGTCTTTATTGTATCTGGAAATACCGCTTCAGCTAGTGAGTTAGTTATCAATTCTTTAAAGCCTTATATGACTGTTAAGGTATTGGGTACAAAAACCTATGGCAAGCCGGTTGGCTTTTTCCCAATTACCATTGAAAATAAATATAAGGTCTTCTATTCTTTATTTCAAACAAAAAACTCATTGGGTCAGGGCGAATATTTTGATGGGATGACTCCAGATGTTGTTGATTTACCAGGAGACGATTTTTATGATGACCCATACCATAATTTTGGCGATTCACAAGAAAGCTATTTGAAAAAGTCTATTGCACTTCTGGCACCTGGAGTGGTTATCACTACTTTGGGTAAAACTGCAGAAACGTCAACACTACTTGCTGCTAAACAAAGAACTTCTCAGGCAAGACCGATGGCTGGCGGAAATGAATTTGTAGGAATGATTGAAAACAGGCCAAAGTTGAAGCAATAAGTATTCAATTGAATTACTTATTGCTTTTGCATTTGTAGCTTTTCTCTAAAGATTGTTTTAAGATCGCGCTGGCTATCGATATTTACGATCACACTTTGGATTACATTGACTGCATCGATAAAGAACTCCTTATTGATGTTCTGATATTCATCGGTTGCCTTATGGTAGTCTTTATGGTCTTCTACACCAAAATAAATGAAGGGAATATTTTTCGCATTAAAGGCGCCTTGATCACTTTGGTTAGTCCAGTCATCATGACCTAATTTAGGGTCGTCATGACCCAATAATAACTTTAATTTAGGGTTGGTGGTATATAAAAATGGTTTTAATTCGGGATATTTAAAAGTGCCCACAGCGTATAATTCCCCTTTGTCATTATGGCTAATCATATCCATATTAATGTTTAGTTTGATTTTTTCTAGGGGAACTGGCGGATTTGCAACAAATGCCTTAGCGCCTTGTAAGCCCATTTCCTCAGCATCAAAAATGGCGAAAATTAAGGTGTTGTTTGGCTTGTGCTTCGTAAAGTATTTTGCGAATTGTAGCAAGCCGGCTACACCTGAAGCATTATCGTCTGCACCGTTAAATACTTCGTTTTTAATGACACCTATGTGGTCATAATGAGCGGAGATAACGATAACATTGTTTGTTTTTCCCGGAATATAGGCAATTAAGTTTTTACCCTCAACGGCAGGACTACCGTTTCGTCCTTTAACCTCAAAAGCTTGTTCATAACTGCTAAATCCAGGATATGGTTTTAACCCCATGGATTTTAAACGCGCAGTTAGATAAGTTCTAGCCATTTCAGCACCCTTGGAACCCGTTTTACGCCCTTCATAAGAATCGAGTGACAAAGTCTCTACATCCTTAAGTAACTGATCGCTAACGCTCGTTTGTGCATTGTTGGTTTTAACAGATCCACAACTAAATAGCAGTGCTAAGGGGATTAGAAGAAATTTATTCATCATATGATAAGTGTTGAAATTAGCTAACTTGCCATAAAGATAAAAATATGTATTGACAATTACCATTTGCTAGAAAATAGTTTCATATGGCTTTTTGCAAATAAAAAGCTAATTTGGGGGTGTAAAAACTAGAAAAAATGGAATACAGACGTTTAGGAAAATCAGGTCTACAAGTTAGTGCTTTATCCTTAGGAAGTTGGCTAACTTTTGGAAATCAAATAAGTGACAAAGTTGCCGATGAATTAATGGGCGTTGCTTACGATGCGGGGGTTAACTTTTTCGATAATGCTGAAGGTTATGCCGAAGGCAAGTCGGAACTGGTGATGGGGAAGATATTAAAGGCTAAACAATGGGATAGAGAATCTTTTATCGTATCAAGTAAAGTTTTTTTCGGAGCAGAAAATAAAGGTCCCAATCAGATGGGTTTATCTCGAAAACATGTAATAGAAGCCTGTAACGCTGCTCTAAAACGCTTACAAGTCGACTATTTAGATCTTTATTTCTGCCATCGACCTGATAAGCAAACCCCTATTGAAGAAACCGTCTGGGCAATGAATACTTTGCTTCAGCAGGGTAAAATTTTGTATTGGGGAACCTCAGAGTGGAGTGCATCAGAAATAATGGAAGCGATATCGGTTTCTAAGCAGTTCAATTTAATTGGCCCAACAATGGAACAGCCGCAATATAATTTACTGGAAAGAAATAAACTAGAGAATGAATATCTTCATTTATTTAAAGAACATGGTTTAGGCACAACAATTTGGTCGCCCTTAGCATCTGGTTTGCTTTCTGGGAAATATACGACGGGCGATACCAAAGATACGCGGCTTGATCTTAAAGGGATGGAATGGCTGAAGGATCGGACATTGGCTGCCGATAGAATGAAAAAAGTTGAGGAATTACAAAAATTAGCAGATAAGATAGGTCTTCCATTAGCAAAGCTCTCCCTGGCTTGGTGTTTAAAAAACCCAAATGTAAGCACAATGATTTTAGGAGCTTCGAAGTCAGCGCAGTTAAAGGAGAACCTTACAGTATTAGAAGTTATACCACTGTTAACGGATGAAATTATGGAGAAGATTGACGAAATTATGGGTACTAAACCAAAACTGGCAGCATTTTAGTTGCTTTGTCCTTGCGAGCGTCAAACCCGTCATTGCGAGCATAGCGAAGCAATCTGTTCGTTAGATTGCTTCGCTATGCTCGCAATGACGGGCTAAACCTAATCCATTTCTACGTATATTTCTCCTTTTAAATACGTCACACCTTTTCCTTTCATCAAAACTCGGTCACCTTTTAAAGTGCACCATAGTTCGCCTCTACGAGCGGAAACCTGATAGGCATGTAATTCGTTTTTGCTTAATTTTTCTGCCCAGTAGGGGATTAGATTGCAGTGAGCTGAACCAGTCACAGGATCTTCATTTATACCCGCTGATGGGATAAAAAATCGGGAAATGAAGTCGCTATGATCGCCTCTTGCTGTTATAATTATCCCCATAATCGGTAATTTAGCTAAGGCTCCAAAATCAGGCCTGATAGCTAAAACATCGGCTTCATGCTCATAAACAAGCATGTAATCTCTGGAAGATAGTACTTCGACTGGTGCTTTACTCCCAAGCGCGCTTAGTAAACCATCAGGCAGTTCGCAAGGTGTCGCTACTCTCGATGGAAAATCTAAACTATAAGTGTCGTCAAGCTTCGTTACTGTTAAAGTTCCAGCTTTTAGCGTATGGAAATGGATAACGTTTTTAGTGTAGCCAAGTTCAGTAAATAGGATATGGGCAGTTGCTAGTGTGGCGTGACCACATAAGTCTATCTCCAATTCTGGTGTAAACCAACGCAATTCAAAATCTTCGCCCTGCGGAATAAAGAAAGCTGTTTCAGCTATATTGTTTTCTGCAGCAATCTTTTGCATCACGGGAGCAGGTAGCCAGCTGGTTAGCGGCACAATAGCAGCTGGATTACCGCCAAAGAGCTTATCGGTAAATGCATCGACCTGATAAATGGAAAGTTTCATATATTAATAATATGTTAATCTCACTACACCAGCCAATTTTTTTGCCAAACGAATAACTTGTCTGGTATAACCATATTCGTTATCGTACCAGGCATATAAAACGACCGATTTGTTGTCTCTCGCAATAATCGTCGCTGGTCCATCTACAATAGAGGCATGGCTATTACCAATTAAATCACTGCTAACCAGTTCATTAGAGATCGAATATTCCAGCTGCTCTGATAAATCGCCAAATAAAGAAGCCTGTTTTAAGATTTCTGCTACTTCTTCTTTCGAAGTTACTTTATTTAAAGAAAGATTTAAGATCGCTAAGGATACATTAGGTGTGGGTACGCGTACTGCATTTCCAGTTAGTTTACCTCCCAGGTGGGGAATTACCTTGGCTACAGCTTTATCTGCGCCAGTTTCAGTAATAACTAAGTTTAAGGCGGCAGAACGACCGCGACGATATTTTTTGTGGTAATTATCTAATAAATTCTGGTCGTTTGTATAGGAATGCACCGTTTCGATATGTCCTTTTTCAATGCCAAATGCATCATCCATCACTTTTAGAACCGGAACGATGGCATTGGTAGTACAGGATGCGTTAGAGAAAATAGTTTCAGCTTGATAGTCGAAATCCACATCGTTAATTCCTGTTACAATATTCGGGATGTCGCCTTTTGCAGGAGCAGTTAAAAGAACTTTCGTAATACCCTTTGCATTTAAATGTCTGCTTAAACCCTCTCTATCTCTATAAACTCCGGTGTTATCAATTAGCAAAGCGTCCGAGATTCCATAAGCACTGTAATCTGCATCTTCTGGTTCTTTAGCTACAATGAGGTAAATAGTCTGACCATTGATAATCAGCGCTTTATTTTCAAAATCTTCAACAATGGTTCCATTAAAAGGGCCATGGATGGAGTCTGTTCTTAATAATTCAGCTCTCTTGATCAGTTCTTCGTCGCTATAGCTACGGGTAACAATTGCCCTTAACCGTAGTTGTTCGCCCTTTCCTGCCTGCATGATGAGTTCGCGCGCTGCAATACGGCCAATCCTGCCAAAGCCATATAATACTACATCTTTGGGGTTAAGGTTAAATTTGTCTTTTCCGATATGCTTTGAGAGTTTGCTAATCACAAAATCATACATTGATGAATGCGTATTGCTTTCATCAAGCCATTCCGAAGCCAAGCGGCCCACATCTATCCGGGAAGGGGCGAGATTGCATTTTGCAATGGTGGATGCCAATTCTAAAGTTTCATAAATAGAGATGTCCTTTCCACTTACATCCTTTGCATATTGGTGATGAGCCAATATTTCACTACTTCCTACATCAAATAGAGGTTTACGGAAAAGTACGAGTTCGATAGAGCGATCAAACCATAATTGACCCACACAACGGATCAGTTCAAGCGCTTTTTTCTCCTTTTCAATCCAGTTCTGAAACTCTGATTGGTATTTGTTTAACATACAAGAAAATTGATTTGGTTAGAATTTGGTGCAAAAGTAAAAAAGATCGGGTTAGTACCCAATCTTTTATGTAAATATTTTCGGCTTGCGACTTACAAAGTTTCCTTTGCTATTTGCCTTGCCAACTTCGTAAGTCGTAAATCCTACCCTAAATACGATTTTAAAATCTTACTACGTGAGGTATGACGTAACCGCTGTAAAGCTTTATCTTTAATCTGACGCACACGTTCGCGGGTTAAGTTGAACTTTTCTCCAATTTCTTCTAATGAAAGAGGGTGATTGGTGCTTAATCCGAAAAACAAGACAATTATTTCACGCTCACGTTCAGTTAATGTAGATAGAGAACGTTTAATTTCTTCCGAAAGTGATTCATTAATAAGGTTGCTATCCGTATTTGGTTCGTGGTTTTCCAATACATCTAATAAGGTATTTTCTTCACCTTGAACAAATGGAGCGTCCATGGAAACGTGACGGCCTGAGTTACTTAAAGTGTCTGATATTTTATCAACTGTAGTTTCTAAAATATCTGCCAATTCTTCAGGAGAAGGCTCGCGTTCAAATTCTTGCTCTAATTTAGAGAAAGCCTTGCTAATCTTACTTAACGAACCCACTTGATTAAGTGGTAAACGAACAATACGACTTTGCTCGGCGATCGCTTGTAAAATAGATTGGCGAATCCACCAAACAGCATATGAGATAAATTTAAAACCTTTGGTTTCGTCAAAACGTTTTGCCGCTTTAATCAAACCTAAATTTCCTTCATTGATTAGATCACCCAAGGTTAATCCTTGATTTTGGTACTGTTTAGCTACCGATACTACAAAACGTAAGTTGGTTTTCGTTAAGCGTTCTAATGCTGCTTGGTCACCTTCACGAATTTTACGGGCTAATATTACTTCTTCTTCTGCGGTAATTAAATCTACTTTTCCAATCTCGTGCAAGTATTTGTCTAATGATTGACTTTCGCGGTTGGTAATGGATTGGGTAATTTTGAGTTGTCTCATTTATGTGTTTTGGTCGTCCTTATTATTTCGAGTCTGCAAAAATACGCAATTTTGCGCAGAATGAAAAGTTAAATTGTTGAAAATGTTACACTTTAAGCGTTATTTTTAACAAGTACTTTAATAGCAAAAATCATTCCAAATTAAATTTGGCAGTGTTAACTTTGTGCCTCTTTAAATCCACAATTCTTTATAAATTATATGACAGTTAGTAGCACCGTACACTCTACACTAAATAATAGCGAATGCCCATTATCATTAAAAATTTAATCTCACTCCATAACCCATTTTAAACATCGCATAAAATGGGGTTGAAGTTCTGTTCTGAAACCAGCTAATCGCATATAAATCGTTGGTATTAGCTTCAGCATATACACTGGCCGATTTAAAAAAAGAACTATGGTTGTTCAGGATTTTTACCTCTGTACCGGCTCCTAGGTGGAGGCGTAAAGCCGACGACCAAAAATAATATCCTTTGCGATATTTGTGTGTGCTAAACTGATAGTCAAAATTATCGCCCGAAGTATAAGAGGGGAAAAAAACAGGGTTGATCGGGTGTATGATGAATTTATCTTTAATCTTTATTGCAAAAGGTTTATATTCAAATTTAGCCGTAAAAATACTCATCCAACCGCCCTTGTCTTCCGGAACATAACCATAGTGAAAACTTAAAGTGGTCTTTTCTTTAAAAAAGTGGTAGCCAACCCCACCACTGAAATACCCAATACTCCCAGCATATTGTAAATTTACCTGATCTGGTTGGATCCGCTCTAAAAATGAACGTTGCGCAAAACCAGGCAATGGATATGCAAATAGTAGCGTTACTAAACTAAAAATTAATTTCTTGAGCGTCAATTTGTGCATTGGTGATGGTAATTAAGGTAAATGCCCTTTTAACAATAGCATTAGTGATGATAAATGGAATTCCCGTCTCGCTTTTAAGAACAACCCCTGGTTGGTGCTGATGGGAGTGAATTGAAGCAAGCATACCCGGCGTTTGGTTTAACAGGTCTTCATATGGAACGACTAACTTTGGGTCGAAATCGCCATCAAATGGGGGTACATGGGAGAAGGCAATCATTCGATCCGTACCGGCCTCTAGTTTCAAATTACTTTTTAACCAGGCCATATTAGGTGTAGAACCATTAAAATCGTATTCCCTGCCATTGGTGTCGTGACAAATAAACTTAATCCCTGCGTAGTTAAAAGTAAAATTGAGGTCCCCAAACATATGCTTGTAAACATCAGCGCCATTAGCCACCAAATCATGATTGCCAATTACCGAAATAAAAGGCTTTTTTAGCTTGCTGTATATTTCATAAATCCCATTAAATTCTAACAATAGTCCAAAATCAGATATGTCGCCATTTAGGATAATAAAATCGATATCGTCCCTGGCGTTGATTAAATCTACAAAGTCCTGAGATTGTTTGTATGAGCGCTGTGTATCTCCCGACACTGCTATTTTGACAGTAGATCCGGCCGCCTTATTGGGTAAGGTGGCTATCTCTTTGGCATTTACATTGGTAGGAGTGTTCCGGTTAAATTTTTGATTGGGACTGTATTCGGTTGAATTACATCCTAATGAAAAAATAAAAATGAATAAAATAACGTATTTGATATTAAGCATAGAGAGTATTTGAAATACAACAGCAATAATAGCTGAAATGTTCTAATTTTTTTGGCACGATTTTCTCATCGACTTCGCAAGTCGGGTATTTTTCGCCGACTTGCGAAGTCGACAATGATTTTCCTGTAAAAGCTACACAACCTTCTTTATGTTCTACTCTTGTTCGGGACAGCTTCGCACCTTGTTCGAGACTCCTTTGAGATAAATCTAAACTAAGTGAAAATTGAATCTATGTTAAGTCCAGGTTTTTATGGTAAAAGTTGGACTTATATTGGACTCATACTGGACTCATATTGGACTCATCTCGAAAATAGTACCAAGGAATCCCGAAGCAGAGGCAAAGCTTGGCTATATCTCGTCTAACCTAAATGTTTCTGCTAAGCGCACACCTTTTTCGGTATGCTGCAAGGTGCAACATTCATTTACTGGGTCGTGCTCTAAATAAAGGATGTAGTTTTGGGTGGCAGCTTCTGCTAAAAAAGCTTTTTTCTCTTTAAGCGTTTGTAATGGAAACATATCGTAAGCCATAACGTAGGGAAGGGGAATATGCCCAACGGAAGGTAATAAATCGGCCATGTAAACAATCGTTTTATCCCTGTAAGTAATCTGAGGTAACATCATGGCATCGGTGTGGCCGTAAGCGAAACGGATGTTAACGTTTTCTTGAAATTGAACGCCATCCTCACTTTTTATAAAGTGTAGCTGACCGCTTTCTTGAATCGGTAAAATATTTTCCTTCAAAAAAGATGCTTTTTCCCGGTCGTTCGGGTTAACGGCCCATTCCCAATGCTGTTCATTGCTCCAATAAGTCGCATTTTTAAACGCTGGAAGTAATCGATCTCCAACTCTTTCTATGGAGCCTCCACAATGGTCAAAATGTAGGTGGGTTAAAAATACATCTGTAACATCGTTCCGATTAAAACCTTTTGCAGCTAATGATTTATCCAAAGTATCATCGCCATGCAAAAAATAGTGTCCCATAAACTTGTCGTCCTGCTTATTGCCAATTCCGTTGTCAACCAAAATCAACCTTTTGCCATCTTCGATTAACAAGCAGCGCATAGCCCAACTACATAGATTGTTGGCATCTGCTGGATTGCTTTTTTGCCAAATAGTTTTGGGTACTACGCCGAACATTGCGCCGCCGTCTAGTTTAAAAAATCCTGTGTTTATAGTATGTAGGTTCATGAAATTGGGTTAATCGGTTAAGTGTTTGAATCGGTTAACTGCGGGCAACTAATAGCGATATTAAACAAAAATTGGCTAATTGCAATAAACAATTAGCCAATTTTACAATTTTATAAGATTACTCAAATAAGCAATTAAAGGTGTATAACTTCTCCGTATGCATCAGCTGCAGCTTCCATTATCGCTTCGCTCATAGTTGGGTGTGGATGTACAGCTTTGATCATTTCATGTCCTGTAGTTTCTAATTTACGGGCAACTACTATTTCGGCGATCATTTCTGTTACATTAGCGCCAATCATGTGTGCACCTAATAGTTCTCCATATTTAGCATCAAAAATGAGTTTAACAAAACCATCTTTTGTGCCAGCAGCACTTGCTTTACCTGAGGCCGAGAATGGGAATTTGCCGATTTTTAATTCATAACCAGCTGCTTTAGCCGCTTTTTCGGTATAACCAACTGATGCGATTTCTGGTGAGCAATAAGTACAGCCTGGGATATTATTATAATCTAACGGTTCAGCATGCTGGCCAGCGATTTTTTCCACACAAATAATCCCTTCTGCAGAAGCGACGTGTGCAAGCGCTTGTCCGGCTACAATATCGCCGATAGCATAATATCCTTTTACAGAAGTGTTATAAAATTCATCGACTACTACCTTGCCTTTTTCTGTTTTAATACCTGTTTCTTCTAAACCAATATTTTCAATATTAGCAACCACACCTGCTGCCGATAGTACGATATCGCATTCAATAGTCTGCATGCCAGCAGCAGTTTTTATTTGCACTTTGCAACCTTGGCCGCTTGTATCCACAGATTCTACGCTTGAAGAGGTCATGATGTCAATACCTGTTTTCTTTAAGCTACGCAATAATTGTTTAGAGATATCTTCGTCTTCAACAGGTACGATCTGTTCCATAAATTCAACTATGGTCACTTTAGTGCCCATGGTGGCATAGAAGTATGCAAACTCGACACCAATTGCTCCAGAACCTACAATAACCATTGTTTTTGGGAGTTCAGGTAAAACCATCGCTTGGCGATAACCAATTACTTTTTTGCCATCTTGTTTTAGGTTTGGAAGCTCTCTTGAGCGACCACCTGTAGCGATGACAATATTTTTTGCTGTTAATTCCTTTTGTGTACCATCAGCTGCTTTGACTTCAACTTTCTGACCTGGCTTAACTTTTCCAGTTCCCATGATGACATCGATTTTGTTCTTTTTCATCAAAAATTGAACACCTTTGCTCATGCCATCAGCTACATCACGACTGCGTTTTACAACAGCTGCAAAGTCTGCGGTTGCTTCAGCGGTTTTGATACCATAGTCGGCAGCATGGTTTATATATTCAAATACTTGTGCGCTTTTTAATAAGGCTTTGGTAGGGATACAACCCCAGTTAAGGCATATGCCGCCTAAGGATTCGCGTTCTACAATTGCAGTTTTCAAACCCAATTGTGAAGCTCTTATTGCAGTAACATATCCACCCGGACCGCTGCCTATTACTATTAAATCGTAGTTCATATTCTTTTAAAGGAAATTAGCTTAAACAATGTGTCAAAATTAAAAAAAATGTTGGTTAAAATAACTTAAATGATATTACATCGCATTCATTTGACATATTATGGTAAAATGTATCAGATCGGTTAAAAGCCTATATAAAATAATTAACTGATAAAGTGAGAGTTATCGGTTAATTATTGTATATTAAGTGTTGATAAGTTTTGCCTGAATTAATAATTATTTAACATTGGAATTTGCTTCGGAGTATAAATTAATATTTAACTTTGTTGCGATATTTTAACGTATCTTAACAAAACAAAAAAAACAATTAAAGAAAAGAGTATGAAAAAATCTTTACTATTAAAAGTAGTAGTAATTGTCTTTGCATTTTTGGGCTTTGTAAGTTCATCAAATGCACAAGTAACTACTTCATCAATGGCTGGCCTTATCAGGGACGCAAAGGGAGCCCTTCCCGGAGCGAACGTTAAAGCCACGCACACGCCTTCTGGAACAGTTTATAATGCTTCTACCAATAACGACGGTAGATTCTTAATAGGCAATGCAAGAGTAGGTGGTCCTTACACAATAGAAGTTAGCTATGTTGGTCTTAAAACAGGTAAGATTTCTGATGTTTTCCTGAAATTGGGGGAAACTTACACTTTGGATTATAGCTTAGATGACTCTGGTACCATTTTGAGCGAGGTGACCATAAAAGGGGCTAGGAGTAAAAACACACAGCAGAAAACTGGTGCAAGTACTAACATTTCTAGTCGCGATTTAGTTACTTTACCTACTATTTCAAGAAGTATTGCTGATTTTACGCGATTAACTCCGCAAGCGGGTACTGGCTTAAGTAGCAATAGTTTCGGTGGTAGAGATGCGAGGTATAACAACATTCAAGTAGATGGTGCGAATTTGAACAACAACTTTGGTTTAAATACAGACCCTCTTCCTGGAGGTGGTTCACAACCAATCTCTTTAGATTCTTATGATCAGATTTCTGTAAATATTGCGCCTTATGACGTTAGACAGGCTGGATTTACTGGCGCTAATATCAGTGCGGTAACTAAAAGCGGTACGAATACATTTCATGGAAGTGCTTATGGATTGTATCGTGATCAAAGTTTTATAGGTACAAAAATTGGAAGCAATGATATCAGTTCTTCTATTGCTGATTCTAAGTCAAAAACTTACGGGTTTACTTTAGGTGGACCGATCATTAAGAATAAATTGTTCTTTTTTGTAAATGCTGAGAAAGAAGAGAATTTGGCGCCAGGGATAGCGTTTTATCCAAAGGGTGGTACAGGTTCTGGAACGGAATCTTCAACTACCGTTGGTGATTTGAAATTAGTTTCTGATTATTTGAAAAGTAAGTTCGGTTATGAAACTGGTGCTTATGATAATTTTCCGGGTTTTGGAAGAGATAATCATAAAATCCTAGCAAAGGTGGATTGGAATATCAACAATAGTAATAAGCTGACTTTGAAATATAGCGATTTCAGAGGAACTGATGATCAGACCTTGAATTCTACTAGTGTTCCGAATGGCGGTGGCTTTAAGGTGACGGGGCAGGCTTCTACTCTTTCTAGGGCACCTAACAATAGATTCGGACCAAAATCAGCATCTTTCGAAAATTCCAACTATGGTTTCTTGAATACTACAAAAAGTGGTACCTTGGAGTTGAATTCAACGATTAACAATAGATTATCTAACCAGTTAATTTTAGCGTTTACCAAAAATAAGGCAACTAGAGATTATCCGGGATCTATTTTCCCTACTATTGATATTTATGATGGTACAACAGGGGGCAATTATATTACTGCAGGTATGGATCCATATACCTTAAATAACGACGTTGTTAATGATGTGTATAATTTCACAAATAACTTGACTTATAATGCTGGAAAACACATATTTACAGGTGGTTTGACCTATGAATACCAAAAAGTAGGTAATATGTTTATGGCACCTGCCAACAGTTATTATGTGTTTAACTCATTAAACGACTTATTAACTGATAAATCTCCTGTATATTTTGCATATACCTATTCATTAGTGCCAGGAAAATCATCAGTTTATTCGGCTGAGTTAAAAATTGGTCAGGCAGGAGCATATATTCAGGATGAATATAATGTAACTGATAATTTCAAATTGACAATGGGATTACGTGCAGATATGCCTATCTACCATGAAGACCCATTAAACAATCCAACTACATCCGCTTTAAATTTTTATGCAGAAGATAATGCTACATTAAGAAATTATAGAACCGATAAATGGGCTAAAAGCAGAGTGTTGTTGTCACCAAGAATTGGGTTCAGAATGATCTCGCCTGATAAAACAACAACTCTACGCGGTGGTTTGGGAATATTTACCGGTAAAATACCGTTTGTATTTTTGACTAATATCCCAACAAATACGGGTATGTATCAGTTTGGTGGCGCAATTAATAACAATAATGCTGCAGGTATTGCGGCTCTTAATGGAATTAAATTGAGCGGCGATCCAAATGCATATGCAAATTTATTCCCTAAAACAGCTGGTACTTCTACGCCATCTAACGTGGTGTTTATGGATGAGAACTTTAAATTCCCTAAGGTGTTTAGAGTAAATCTTGGTGTAGATAAGAATTTAGGTAATGGCTATATGTTTACTTTCGATGGTTTATATACAAAAGACATGAATGCTGTTAAAATGCGTAATGCAAACCTTACCAATATTAATGGTATTGTTGCTGAAGGCGATTTAACCCGTCCTCGAATTGTTGGAACCAATAAGCTAAATGCAGGAGTGAACTCAGCGATTGTACTAGAGAACTCTGAAAAAGGCTATGCGACTTCATTAACTGGTCAGTTAAGTAAAACTTACAGCAATGGTTTTTCTGCTTCGGTTGCTTACACATTTACAGCAGCGAAAGAAATTACTGCTAACCCTGGTAGTCAAGCTTCATCCGTATGGAATACAAACCCTAACGTAGGAACTTCCAACTTTCAAGAATTAGGAAATTCTGCCTATGCAGTTCCTCATAGAGTAATTGCGAACCTATCTTATCGCAGAGAGTATTTAAAACACTTGGCTACTACGGTTTCATTATTCTTTGAAGGTGCTAACCAAGGTGTATTTAGTTATGTGTTAAATGGCGATATCAATGGCGACGGAAACAGTAGTGCGGATTTGATGTATATTCCAAAAGCAGGAGAAACTAAGTTTGAGCAATATGTGCAAGGTACGGGTTCGGCTGCAGTAACGTTTACGGTTGCTGAGCAAGAAGCGGCTTTTGAACAATTTATCAATAATTCTCCATACCTGAAAAAACATAGAGGAGAATTTGCTGCAAGAAATGCAGCATTATTGCCATGGTTGAACAAAATCGATGTGCGTTTAATGCAGGATATTTTTATTAATACTGGTAAAAATGCTCGTAAACAAACCTTACAATTTACTGCTGATATAACAAATGCTGGTAATTTAATTAATAAAAATTGGGGCACGTACCAACGTACTGTATTAAACAACCCATTAACTTTTAGAAGTATTGATGCTAGTAATAAACCAACTTATAGACTGCAGAACGTAAGCAGTAAATTGGTTACTAATCCTTTCCAGGATTTAATTAGCCCAACAAGTACTTATAGTATTCAACTGGGTTTAAGATATATCTTTTAATCTGTTCCTAAAAATTATCAAACCCGCTAGTGAAACTAGCGGGTTTTTTTGTATCTATTTTTGTTAACTTAGAATAAAATGCTTTATTACCTCACAATGGATCAGAAAATCATTAACCTATACGACTCCTACACGCATAGTGAAATTAGTCGCAGTACCTTTATGAAGAAATTGGCTATTTTAACAGGTAGCACAGCGATGGCACTAACTGTGTTGCCATTATTAGAAAGTAATTACGCATCGGCGGCTTCGGTAAGTTTTGATGAACTTGAGGTTAAGGATGTAACTTTTCCGGGGACTGATGGGGAAATGAAAGCAGTACTGGCTAAACCAAAAGGTAAAAGGAATTTGGGCGCAGTGGTGGTAATTCACGAAAACAGAGGCTTAACGCCACATATTATCAACGTGACTAAAAGAGTTGCGGCAGAGGGATTTATCGCCTTAGGCGTAGACGCTTTATCGCCTTTTGGCGGTACACCGGCAGATGAAGATAAAGGACGTGCCCTAATTGGCAAATTGGACCCGCTTAAAAATATGCAAAACTATCTGAAGGCATTTGACTATCTGAGGACACTTAAGGAGGGTAATGGAAAGACTGCCTGTGTTGGTTTTTGCTGGGGCGGGGGATTGGCGAATAAGTTGGCGGTAAATGATCCAAAATTGTTAGCAGCTGTCGCTTACTATGGTGCACAGGCGAAAGCAGAAGATGTTTCGAGGATCAAAGCAAGTGTAATGTTGCACTACGGAGGCTTAGATGAGCGGATTAATGCAGGAATACCCACTTATGAACAAGCTTTAAAGGAAAATAGTATTGATTATAAGGTATTTATCTACGAAGGTGTTAACCATGCTTTTAATAATGATTCGTCTCCAACTCGATACAATGAAGCAGCTGCGAAATTAGCTTGGCAGCGTACCATTGATTTATTTAAGGCTAAAATCGGTTAAATAATTATTCATTAAAAGAAATAGCCAACGCTTCTAAAAATGCCTCGTGCTGTCGGGGCATTTTATTTTGTTCGAAACTTCGAATGTTCATCTCGACTAGGTTAATTTCTGCTTTTAAAATACTATTTATGATTGTATAGCCGGTTGGAAATTCGGCTAGGAACGTTAAGATGTCAAGATAACTTAATACCATAATTTCGCAATTATCAAGCGCAATAATACTTTGAGGTGAGGGCTGGTTGTTAAAAAAGCCTGTGGGGCAGATAAGTTGATTTGCCTTCCAAAATCGCATAACCTGCCTATTAGGCTTTGAATGTGAAAGTGCAATCGCATTTCCCTTTTCTATAAATGACAGCTGCAAGGGTATTTTACCTTTCTGATCAATGATTTCATTTTTGTCGTAGTTAACTCGTTTTGCCTTTTGCGATAGGATAAGACTTAGCGCAGGTTCGTTTACTGAAAGTGTACAGCAAAGATATTGATGGATACTATTGGTTCTCATTGGTTAGTTTTTTAAGCGGATCTTATTTTCACTAAGGAAAACTAACATTTGCAAGAGGTATAATAGCTTGTCAGATAGCTTATCTTGCTGAAGGGGATAAATTTGTACCTGAGAGGGTTTGATATTTTAAAAAATAGGGTGTTGTTACGGTAGTTGTCACGATTTGAAATTCGCTACTTTGAGATCCGACTATCAAGGTAAACGACGTAATGCATATGGCTTTCAAACTCACTAAAGAGCGTATTTCAACGGTATTTTTTAAATGGATATTCTGGATGCCGGGAATGTTATTCTATATCCACTTATTATTGTCAATAAGGAGCTCAACTGCATTTTTGGACAATATTAAGAAACCCTTTATTTATGTTTTTATACTCCTTCTAGCCTTATGTTGGATTATTAACCGGGTTACGATTTATTTGAACAAACACGAACCAATTTTACCTAATCATTTCAAACGGATAGTCAAACAACTCTTATTTGGAATTTTATTGCCTTTGGGTTCGGCGCTCGCGTTAATCGCTGCCTATGATAGCTTGATAGACGAAGATACAATTCAAATTACGTTTTTATTAAAAGAACTCTGTCTCACTGCATTCTTTCTATATTTTTTTAACGGTATTTATATTTTACATGCTTTAGATAAGCAAGTTTCCATAGCACATGAAGAGCAAACTAAAGATCGTTTGTTTAACGATAGGTTTTTAGTTTATAGAAAAGGTTATTATGCACCAATTAATTTAATTGAGATTGCAATGGTTTACCAGAGCGAAGGAATAAATTGGGTATTAACATTTGAAGGTGAAAGTTATATCTCAAGCCTGTCGTTCAAAGAAGCAAACAGTATTTTAAAATCACAGTATTTCTTCGAAATTAATAGAACTCAAACGATACATAAAGATGTTATCGAAAAGTTTAGATCTGGTAGCTTCGGAAGCATAGAGTTGACATTAAGAGTTCACGCTATTAAAACAACCGTTAGCAAAGGTAGAGCCGCAAATTTTCGAAAATGGCTTAAAAGAGCAGCTATTCCTTTAGCTGTAGGAATAAGCAAGTAGTTTTACTTTTTGACAATGGTAGTTGAAGATTTCTTGGGCAGCCTGAATTAAACTGTTTGAGGCTGAAATAGCTTTCACAAGCTTTTCAAGTGCTATTTCGTAAGTGGGGTCATACCTAGCATTAATATATGCTTCTTGAATAGACGTAAGCATATTTAGTTCTACATCTTCATTCGAATCAAAGACGCCGATGATTGTTGGGACAAAATGGCTTAAATGCTTTCTTAAGACAATTAAATCATGGCATTTGATTTCTTTTCCCCGTAATGATAATAATAAGCTTCGATAGGTAAGCTCACAGGCTTGTTGTAGCATAAATGCAGCAATCGTGCGCTCACTTTCATTTGCAAATTGACGGGCACCACTGAAGAAAGTTAAAGCTTTGTGTATGTTTTGATTAAATAAGACTGACGAACTGGCGATTAGCTCGTTGCATTTTATTTGATCGATTTTTGGTAGGTTAAAGGTTGGAATACTTTGATACACACAGTTTTCTGGAGTACATATGGCAGAGAAATAAAGATGGCCCTTCAGCAAAAAGTCGTACATCGCACCATAAGCATACACTGTGCAGTTGATATTTTTATGTCCTAAAATTGCAAAATCTAAAAGTGTATAGATTTCATCGAATGTTTTGTACCTATATTGGTCGGTCACAATAATCAAATCAGTACGTTTCATTGAGGTGCGTGAGCAGAAAATATAGGATATCGGAATAACTTCACTGATAAAAGAAATTATAGCACTAATGCTTTTAGAGTTATAGTTTATTTGCGAATCTCTTTGTTCTTTTGTGCAATTGAATAATAATCTGCGGTTTGTTCTTTGTTTCGCTAAATCGATGGCACGGTTGTAGGTTTGTATTTGCATAGGAAATTGTTTTTAGTTAATGTTTGAAGTAGGGTTAAACTCATCAGTAGAAGCGTGGCGAGTAACAAGTAGGCATAAGGCTTCCATGATTCTTTGTAGTTCCTCAAATTGATCAAAAATATAAGGATACGCTAAGTCTGTAATATTGCTGTTTTTGCTTAATGCGGCCTCTAGCCATTCTTTTAATCCATATCTAATTTTGATAACATGATCAATCGTTAAATTTTTAGTGCAGTAATCAAGGGGGTTCTCTTTAAAATGTGGAGATAGCATTTGTATGGACCTTGTTTCCATTTTTGCTAAAAGCCAATGGCCAAATGTTGCAAAATTAGACGTGTAGTTAGTTTTTGGGAAGTAAAGTAATCGATGCCTACCTATTAAATAGCCTGCATGTATAAGCTGGAGCATTTGATTATGGACGAACAAAAGATCATTAGCGTTCTCATAACCTTCTTCATCATTCAAGGCAATTTTAAACCATTTGGTAAGATCTTTCCGGTATTCATCAATTCCGGCAAAACTAAAAAACTCTTCAACCATTAAATAGGGGTCGTTAAGATATTCACCAGTAAGCAGTAATGGACAACTAAGTGCAAACTCATGATCTGGACGAATCTTATAACTACGTTTACTAATTGCACGCTCATGAATAAGCCAGCAGGCTTCAATTGTTTTTTTTAAACCCAAATAAGTTTCGAAAATATCTTTCATAGGCTCTTCGGATTCATTTTCATCAGCCCATGCTTTTATTGAAATGGCATAAAAAATTAGCGTATGCTTTTTGAAAACATGCTGGAAAGCCACCAAAGGATTACAAATTTCTTTTGTTCGCAAATAATTAGGATAAGAAAGAAGTAGGTTTTGCTCTGTTTTGATGTAGTGTTTAGGGATTTTTAAAGTTTCTTCGAAGTAAGGTGAACTTTTGGTTTGTTCGGTAAGGATTGTATGGCATGAGATTAATAAAGTTTGGAATTTAGCCGATAAAAAAGCTAAGTCTTTAGCGTTTAGGTGTTTGTTGTGGTGTTGATTTGCCATTGTTTTTCCAAGCCAATAATCCAGAAATATCAAATGCTCGGTTAGCTTTCGGCAGTCAAAAAAGTTACTAATTACGTCTAGGAAGGTTTCCTCATTTGTTTTTCTTTCAATTGGTGTGGTTTCCATAAATTTTGATGTTAATTGTAATGAATTTTAATACCTTGCATTGCCTTACAAACCTATTGTTTTGTTAAAGACATTCTTAATTAAAATAGAGCATCTTATCAACATTTCATAAATGACTGAAAATCAAAGACTAAAAATTATTATGGATAAGCTCCATTTTAAAACGCAGAACGATTTTGCTGAAGCGCTTAAGATTAAAGCTGGTTCGCTCTCTGATGTTTTGCGCAGCAAGGATGGTATGGGTGTGTCTAATGCGATAAAGGATAGGCTCGAATTTTTATATGATGTAAATAGAGAATGGCTTACAGAAGGCATCGGTGAGCCAATTTTAAAGAAGAACCTTCTGGTAAGGGATACCAAAGAAGGGGTGCCGTACTATGATATTAGTATCAACGATTCACGGTTGGAAGATCTATTAATTAAAGAAGGAGAAGCTGAGTACCTGGTGAATTACAAGCCGTTTAATGATTGCACTGCTTATCTGCCGGTATTCGGCGATAGCATGTACCCCAGGTATGCTTCGGGGGAGATTATTGCGGTCAAGGCGATCACTAATTTTGACGTATTGCAGTGGGGGGAAGCCTACGTGGTGATGACTGACGCAGCGACAAACGGCATTAGAAGTATCAAAAACGTTCATGAACATCAGGATCCGAAAAAACTCATCTTGCGTTCTTCCAATCCGAATTTCAGAGGAGATACAGTCGTGGAAAAAAAGAATATCACCTCTATGTTCATCATTAAAGGCAAAATTACGAGAAACCTGATTTAGGTATAAACGAAATTACCTTTCTCACTATTGATGGTAACTTGTTTTCGGGTGCCCGATTCTACACGGCCAATAATTTTCGCATCGATATCAAAGCTTTTTGCAATAGCAATAATGTTTTCGGCGATGGCCTCCGGCACATATAATTCCATTCTGTGCCCCATATTAAATACTTTATACATCTCTTCCCAATCGGTTCCAGACTGTTCGTGAATTAGTTCAAAGAGGGGAGGTACAGGGAATAAATTGTCTTTAATTACATGGATGTTATCATTGATAAAGTGCAGTACTTTAGTTTGTGCACCACCACTACAATGTACTAAGCCATGAATTTGGGCACGATGCTGGCCTAATACCTTTTTAATAACGGGCGCATAAGTTCTGGTTGGTGAAAGTACCAGTTTTCCAGCTGTTACATATAAGGAAGATGCCGGGTCTACTAAAATTTCGTCTGTAAGTTTTTTCCCTCCTGAAAAAACAAGGTCGAGTGGAACTGCAGGATCGAAACTTTCCGGGTAACTGGTGGCTAAAGCTTTTTCAAATACATCGTGACGGGCAGATGTTAATCCATTAGATCCCATTCCGCCATTATATTCATGCTCGTAACTTGCTTTTCCGTAAGAAGCTAAGCCTACAATTACATCACCTGGCTGAATGGTATGATTACTGATTACATCCTCGCGTTTCATTCTACAGGTAACAGTAGAATCGACAATGATTGTTCTAACTAAATCGCCTACATCGGCTGTTTCGCCACCCGTTGAATAGATTGAAATTCCCAGGGATCTCAGTTCAGCTAAAATTTCTTCTGTGCCGTTAATGATAGCTGCGATTATTTCGCCTGATATAAGATTTTTGTTACGGCCTATCGTAGAGGACAAAAGGATATTTTCGGTAGCACCTACGCAAATCAAGTCATCTAAATTCATGATTATCGCGTCTTGCGCAATGCCTTTCCATACAGAAATATCACCGGTTTCTTTCCAATAGGTATAGGCTAAAGACGATTTAGTACCTGCGCCATCGGCATGCATAATGTTGCAGTAAAGCTCTTCATTACCCAAAATATCTGGAATAATTTTGCAAAATGCCTGTGGGAAAATACCTTTGTCAATATTCTTAATTGCGGCGTGTACATCTTCTTTGGAAGCTGAAACGCCACGCTGGTTATACCTGTTATCGCTCATTGCTGCAAAGATAGGGTTTTAAGCTTAAAGGTGAAAGATTAAAGCTGAAAGGCGCCCAAACTACAAATCTGGGCGCCTTTACAATTGAAAATATAAGAACTATTTAAGGAATAGCAATTCTCTGAATTTAGGTAATGGCCATACACTATCATCAACAATTTGCTCTAACTTATCTGTATGATAACGGATTGTATCAAAGTAAACTTTTACTTGCTCGTCATAAGCAATTGCTTTATCGCGGGTATCTTCGATTGCATTGGTTTTTTTGCGCTGTTCTAACATGGCATCAATGTTACTTTTAACTATGCCGATATGTTTAGAAAGGTCTTCGATAATAGCCAATGGGGTAGCAATTGCGTCTTTACTTAAACCCAGTTCTTTCAAACCTCTCGCATTTTCAATTAAAGTGTTTTGGTAGGCGATAGCTGCAGGTAGAATCTGGCTATTGGTTACTTCACCCATTACACGAGCTTCTATTTGTAATTTTTTATAGAAACTTTCCAATAAAATTTCATGGCGAGCATGTAGTTCGCGTTTGCTGAAAATATTTGTTTTGGTAAATAATTCAGTTGTTTTATCGCTTACGTATGCGTCTAATGCCTTAGGTGTAGTCTTGATGTTAGATAAGCCGCGTCTTTCAGCCTCATCTGCCCATTCTTGGCTATAACCATTTCCTTCAAAACGAATATCCTTAGATTCCTTAATGTATCTTTTGATAACGGTTAACAAAGCAACATCTTTCTTATCGCCCTTCTTGATTAATTTATCTACATCAACCTTGAACTTAGTCAACTGATCAGCAACGATGGCATTTAAGACAGTCATTGGTGCAGATGAATTGGCAGAAGATCCTACAGCTCTTAATTCGAATTTGTTACCGGTAAATGCAAATGGAGAAGTACGGTTACGATCTGTGTTGTCTAATAGGATCTGTGGGATTTTAGGGATGCCCAGCCATAAACCATTGTCTTCTTTAATTTTTTTACTTAGACGAGAATGCTCAATTTCTTCTAGGATTTCATCTAATTGCTGACCTAAGAAAATTGATATAATTGCCGGTGGAGCTTCATTTGCACCTAAACGATGATCATTGCTTACAGAAGTAATACTTGCTCTCAATAAATCGGCATGCTCATGAACCGCTTTAATTGTGTTTACAAAGAAAGTAAGGAACATCAAGTTGTTTTTAGGTGTTTTTCCTGGTGCTAGTAAGTTTTTACCAGTATCTGTAATTAACGACCAGTTATTGTGTTTGCCTGAGCCATTTATGCCTGCGTAAGGTTTTTCGTGTAATAAGACTTTAAAGTTATGGCGTCGGGCAACCTTCTCCATAATATCCATCAATAACTGATTGTGGTCAATCGCTAAGTTAATTTCTTCGTAGATAGGAGCACATTCAAACTGTGAAGGGGCCACCTCATTGTGACGAGTTTTTAAAGGAATCCCTAATTTGAGCGCCTCATTTTCAAAGTCTACCATGTAAGCAAAAACACGCTCTGGGATAGAACCGAAATAATGATCTTCTAATTGCTGTCCTTTAGCAGAAATATGGCCAAACAAAGTACGACCAGTTAAAGCTAAATCTGGACGTGCATTAAATAAAGCTAGATCCACTAAGAAGTATTCTTGCTCAATACCTAGTGAGGCATTTACTTTAGTAATACCTTTATCGAAATATTGGCAAACGTCAACAGCAGCTTTGTCCATCGCTGCCAGTGCTTTTAATAGAGGTGCTTTATAATCTAACGCCTCGCCAGTGTACGCTACAAATACAGTTGGAATACAAAGTGTTTTTCCAGCTGCACTTTCCATAATAAACGCAGGAGAGGATGGATCCCATGCAGTATATCCACGTGCTTCGAAAGTATTACGAATGCCGCCATTTGGGAAACTTGAAGCATCTGGTTCTTGCTGAACTAATGCACTTCCAGCGAATTTTTCAATTGCACCATCTCCGCTTGGCTCAAAAAATGCATCATGTTTTTCCGCAGTTGAGCCTGTTAGCGGTTGAAACCAATGTGTATAATGCGTTGCGCCTTTAGCCATTGCCCAAGTTTTCATTGCTGAGGCAATTTGATTGGCATCTTCTTGATTAATTAATTCTCCCTGACCGATGCTAGAGATTAATTTTTCATAAACCTCTTTAGATAAGAAGTCTCTCATCTTTTTCTTATCAAAAACATTCGATCCGTAAAAATCTGAAATCTTAGTTGATGGGGCTTTAACTTCTGGAGAAATTCTCGCTTGAGCCTCTTTTAGCGCAATTGTTCTTAGACTTTTCATTAGTTTTTTTAAATTTTATCCAAAAATATATTTTATTTTCTATTTAGCCTATCAAAAATCAATTTTTTGTTGAAAAAAGTATAAGTTTTTGGTTTTTTGTGGAAAAAATTACGTATTTTAAGTTAAATCTTTACTTTTTTTTATAAAAACCTTAAAAATTGCCAATTTGCTTCTTCCTTGAAATTAGCTTCATGTATTTTATCTCAAAAAATAAAATCCAATTAATTTATGGAATTTAATAAAACTAACATCATAGTTGTAAATTAAAACCTATAGATATGCTAAACAACTCAAATTTATACGGCAACGGGTGGCTCGATGTTGTATTTAGTAACAGAAACAAAAATTATGGCGCTTACGCGTTAAGAACTCAGTCTGCAGGTATTTTGTTGAAATCCTTGTTTATAGCAGCACCTGTGTTTATTTTCCTTTTTGTTGGGCCAACGATTTACAACAAGATTTTTCCAGCTCCTGTTCAGGAAATGGAAACCCAGGTAGTAATAGCTGTTGTGGAACCTATTCATGAATTGAAAAAGGAAGAGCCAAAAAAGGAAGAGCAAAAAAAGGAACTACCCAAAGCGGAGCCGGTAAAGAAAAAATTGAAAACCGTAAACTTTAGCGAGCATGTAGTGGTAGTAAATAAAGAGGTGGAAGATCCGCCAACAAGCGCAGAACTTAGCAATGCCATAATTTCGAATATTACACAAGAGGGCGTTAGTGAAAAGGGAAATGCCCAATCACCTATAGGCAATGGGGAAGGGAATGTAGCTGGTAATGCTCCAACGGGAAACGGCAATGAAATATATAGTGTTGCAGGTGTCGAGGCTTATCCGGAGTTTCCTGGCGGAATGGCCGCTTGGTCTAAATTTATTCAACGAAACTTAAAGTATCCTTATGCTGCGCAAGAAAATGGCATTCAGGGTAAAGTTTTTTTAAGTTTTGTGATAGAGAAGGATGGCTCCATTAGCGATGTTAATGTGATAAGAGGTATTGGTTCTGGTTGTGATGAAGAGGCTGTCCGTGTTATCAAGAAATCTCCGAAATGGAAAGCTGGCCAACAAAACAATCAGCCTGTGAGAGTACGCTATACTATGCCGATAGGGTATGTATTGAGCAATTAACCCCATTGCTCGTACCACAATTGAAATTGCAGCAACAGCCAGATCTTTTTGGCATTGTTGATATTACTGTTAGCGTAAAACCTGGCTTTAATCCTTAAAACTTCATCAATATTCAATAGTTGATGCTTGTTTAATTGTTCGACACTTAAGTAAGTTTCAACATAAGGTTTAAAGCAGGTTTTTAACCATAATGGGAGGGGTATGGTGAAATCTCGTTTCGCATCATCCATTAAAGCGGCTGGTACATACTTGTGGGTGATTTTTCGAAGTAAGTACTTATACTCTTTTTTCTTTATGAACCAATTGGCATCAAGCTGTGCTAAATAGTTTATCAGGTCGGCTTTTAAAAAGGCATCTCTATGATCTATTCCAAAATATCTTAAGGATTTATATCCTTTGTACAATAAGTTGTTTGGTAAATAATTCTCAAAATCATAATCCATTAGATCCTTTAATGTTTTTTCCCCTTTTTTTACCCTAACCTTATAATAATTTGAATGATTAAGAAGCCTTTCTATTTCCTGATCAGTAAAACAAGTATTTATACTCTGATATTTGCCCAGTAAATTATCTGCATTTATGGCTTCTTTGGTTTTTGATGGTGCATAGTTAAGTAAAAAGTTGAAAGTGGGTCTTAAATAGTAAGGGACGCTATGCCTAAGTGCCTCTAGCTTTAGCGCTTTGGTATAAGCCTTATAACCCCCAAATAATACATCTCCACCTTCGGTACCTAATAAAATTTTCACTTCTTGTTGTAGATTTTCAGCAATAAACAAAGATGGTAGCACACTATTGTCTCCAATGGGTTCATCGAAAATTTTGGGTAAACTTTCTAAAATCGTAGTGGCGTGCTTTTCGTTGAAATAGAATTCTGTATGGTTTGTCCTTAAATGTTCAGCAATTTTTTTTGCCTTTGGCGCTTCATCAAAATTCTTATTTTCAAATCCAATGGTAAATGTTTTAATGCGTTTACTTTGATTTTTTTGTAAAATGGAAGCTAAAGTTGCGCTATCGTATCCGCTACTTAACAAAACCCCTGAAGAAATATTTTCCGTGTTTCGGTTTAAGATAGATTCTGTTAATAATTCTTCCACCCGATCAATGATCTGTTCTTCATTTGCCGGAACTGGCTCAGAATTTTTACCATGCATGAATAAAATTGGCGCATCGTAGTTATTCCCGCTGTGAAGGTCTATTACAGTGATTGTTCCTTTCTTAAATTGATAAATTTCTTGATAAATTGTGTCGTTTCCGGCAAAATAGCCATATTTAAAATAAGTGGAAATTGCTTGTCTATTTATCTTCTTTACAATGTTCGGATAGGCCCATAGCGCTTTAATTTCGGAGGCAAAGGCATAAAATTTTCTTGTTTTGTAGTAAAATAATGGCTTTGTACCAATTGTATCACGCGCAATGAGCAATTGGTTAAGCTTTCTATCATGTAATACAAAAGAATAAGAGCCGTCTATCTTTTCGAAAATACTTTGCCCCCATTTTTTATAACATTCTATCAATACTTCAGCGCCCGTTAAGGTTTTAAAGGTAACTCCATATTTAATGAGTGTTTCACGAAGTGCTGCATCATTATATATGCTACCATTTAAAGTAACGGTGTACAATTTACAGGCAGAGGTAACTGGAAGGGTATGTTGTTGGTAAGAAAAGCCTATGGTGTAGGATTCATTTTGTTCAAAAATGGTTCCATTTAGCAGATTTGTTTCATTTACGGTATGGGTATTGTCTACAAAGCCTGTCATCATATAATGGCTTCCTTCGAATAAAAAATTCCCATGTCAGTTTATATTTGGTTTTCTAGGTAGCCAAACATACAAATAATTAGGTGAGTATAGTAAAAGTTTTATGGATTTATAGCATAACCTGATATTAATGATTTTACTGATCCTGGTGAATACAGTTTTATTGGCTAAAGAAGGAGACTCGACACAGTGTGAGCAAAGCAGGGACCGGAATATAATGTTAGGCCTGATCTTCAATCCATTTTCTAGCATTTACAAATGCCTCCATCCAAGGCGATACTTCATCTTTACGCCCTTTAACGTAATTTGCCCAATGCCATTGAAATAGGGAACGCTCAATATGCGGCATCATCACCAAATGCCGACCCGTTACATCACACATCATTGCAGTATTATAAGCTGAGCCATTCGGACTGGCCGGATAGCTTTCGTAAGCATATTTAGCAACGATATTATATTTTTCTTCAGCATATGGTAAACTGAATTTACCTTCCCCATGTGATACCCAAACACCTAGCGTGCTCCCTGCTAAGGTAGAAAGCATTACCGAGTGGTTTTTTTGGATTGTTAGTGAAGTAAAAATACTCTCGTGTTTCTGACTTTCGTTATGGAGCATTTTAGGTTTTTCTTCATGGTCTTTGTTGATTAAACCAAGCTCTACAAAAAGCTGGCAACCATTACAAACGCCAACAGAAAGGGTGTCGGGACGATTAAAGAAATTTTCGAGTGCTACTCTTGCTTTTTCGTTGTACATAAATGCACCCGCCCAGCCTTTTGCAGACCCTAAAACATCAGAGTTTGAAAAGCCCCCAACAGCACCAATAAATTGGATGTCTTCCAATGTTTCTCTGCCCGAAATTAAATCAGTCATGTGCACATCTTTCACGTCGAAACCTGCTAAATACATCGCATTTGCTAGCTCGCGCTCAGAGTTACTTCCTTTTTCACGGATTATAGCCGCTTTCGGGCGAGGTTTGCTCAGATCGATAACAGGTCTTTTTCCGTCGAAGTTTGCTGGGAAAGAATATTTTAATACTTGATTTTTATAATTGTCAAAACGCTCTTTTGCTTTAACTGCACCGCTTTGTTTTTGATCTAATAAGTAAGAAGTTTTAAACCAGACATCACGTAAATGATCGATATCAAAACTAAAATTAGCTGTTCCATTTTTTATTTCCAGCGTAGCCGTGGAAGTAACTTCCCCGATTTTGTGACAGGTAATGCCATTTTTTTCGAACACAGGTTCTACATCAGCCGACGCTTGGAAAACAACTCCAATATTTTCTGAGAATAATAATTTGATGCTATCTTCTTCACCTAAAGCAGATAAATCAAGTTTAGCACCTAAATCACGGTCAGCAAAGCATAGTTCTAAAAGGGTGGTAATTAATCCGCCACTACCAATATCGTGACCAGCTTGTATTTGCTCTTCTTTAATTAACTTTTGTAAAGTATTGAATGTATCTTTAAACTGAGCAGCATCTTTAATATCAGGAGTTTCTGTTCCGATTTTATTTAAAATCTGCGCAAACGAAGATCCACCCAATTTATAACTGTCGTTAGAAAGGTTGATGTAATAAATAGCACCCCCATCTTTTTGCAAGACTGGCTCTACTACTTTTGTAATATCGTTACAGTTAGCACCTGCTGATATAATGACTGTTCCTGGAGCAATTACGTCGCCCTCTGCATATTTTTGCTTCATTGACAATGAATCCTTCCCAGTTGGGATATTGATTCCAAGCGCTATAGCAAAATCTGAACAAGCTTTAACCGCTTCATATAATCTTGCATCTTCCCCTTCATTCTTGCAAGCCCACATCCAGTTAGCAGAAAGAGATACACTTTTTAGTTCCTCTTTTAAAGGGGCCCAAACAATGTTCGATAGTGATTCGGCGATAGCCACCCTGCTACCTGCAGCGGCATCAATTAAAGCAGCAACTGGTGCGTGACCAACTGAGGTTGCGATTCCCTCTTTTCCGTTAAAATCTAAAGCCATTACCCCACAGTTATTTAATGGTAGTTGTAATGGTCCGGCACATTGTTGTTTAGCTACACGGCCGCCCACACAACGGTCTACCTTATTGGTAAGCCAATCTTTACAGGCAACGGCTTCTAATTGTAGTACCTGGGTTAAATAATCCGTTAATTTTGAGACTTCATAGCTAACTGCTTCATATTTTCTTTCAATGATGCGGTCTTCCATTACAACTTTTGGCGAGCTGCCAAACATGTCGGCCAGTGCAAGATCCATTGGTTTAACACCAGTGCTTGCAGATTCGAAAGTGAAACGATGATTGCCCGTTACTTTACCTACTGTGTACATGGGTGAACGTTCTCGGTCTGCAATTTTTTGTAATGTTTCAATATGTTCATTGCCAATAACCAATCCCATTCGTTCTTGAGATTCGTTACCAATAATTTCCTTTGCCGAAAGTGTGGGATCACCCACAGGCAATTTATCAAGGTTTATTAATCCACCAGTCTCTTCTACAAGTTCAGACAGGCAATTTAAGTGGCCGCCTGCACCATGATCATGAATTGAGATAATGCTGTTGTGATCACTTTCAACCATTCCGCGCACGGCATTGGCTGCTCTTTTTTGCATTTCGGGGTTTGAACGCTGGATAGCATTAAGTTCAATTCCAGTGCCATGTGCTCCAGTATCTGCTGAAGAAACAGCTGCGCCACCCATTCCAATTCGGTAGTTTTCCCCTCCTAAAATAACGATGTTGTCGCCCTCAGTTGGCTTTTGTTTTTGGGCTTGACTAGCTTTACCATAGCCTACACCTCCCGCAAGCATAATCACTTTGTCGAAACCAAGTTTGCGGTTCTGCTCCTCGTGTTCGAAGGTTAAAACAGATCCTGTAATCAAAGGCTGTCCAAATTTATTGCCAAAATCTGTCGCACCATTAGATGCTTTGATCAAGATATCCATTGGCGTTTGATAAAGCCATTGTCTTTCCTCAACCCCATTTTCCCATGGCCTGTTTTCTTCCAGGCGTGATAAAGCCGTCATGTAAACTGCTGTACCAGCTAATGGTAAAGAGCCTTGTCCGCCTGCCAAACGATCTCTGATTTCTCCTCCAGAACCGGTTGCCGCTCCATTAAATGGTTCAACAGTGGTAGGGAAGTTGTGGGTTTCGGCTTTTAAAGAAATTACCGATTCAAAATCACTCGTAGTGTAATAAGCCGGCTCATCTGCACGTGTAGGTGCAAACTGCTGCACTTTTGGTCCTTTGATAAATGCTACATTATCTTTATAAGCTGAAACAATATCATTCGGGTTTTCTTCCGAGGTTTTACGGATCAGTTTGAATAAAGATGTTGGTTGCTCAACCCCATCAATTACAAATTTTCCATTAAATATTTTATGCCTACAGTGTTCAGAATTAACCTGAGAGAAACCAAATACTTCTGAATCTGTTAATGGTCGTGCTAACTTTGCTGCAAGCGAGTTCAAGTAAGTCACTTCTTCATCACTTAATGAAAGTCCTTCTTGTTTATTATAAGCTGCAATATCAGTTATTTGGAGGATAGGTTCTGGTTTAATGTTGATGGTGTAGACCTCCTGATCCAAGTTGTCGTATTTTTGGGAAAGCATTGGGTCATAGTCTGAAAAATCTTCAGCTACTTTTTCAAATTCTTCGATTCTGATGATGCCAGAAATTGCCATATTCTGGGTGATTTCAACTGCATTGGTACTCCAAGGAGTGATCATAGCTGCGCGTGGACCAACAAAAAAACCGTTTAGCAGGTTTTCGCTTTGTAGTTTCGCACCACCGAATAACCATTCTAATTTTGTAATATCGGTTGAAGAAAGGGCTTGTTCTGTTTGTAAAACAAAAACCGCATTGGATTGACCTATGAAGAAATGAATCATGCTTTTATTTTGAAGCTGCAAATTTAGGGTTAAAATTTTAAAACTGCCATGTTTAGCCATTAATAATTACATTTGAAATAGATATATCTAATAATGAGCAGTCATTTTAAATTTAAACAATTCGAAGTAGATCAATCGGGTTGCGCCATGAAAATTAATACCGATGGAGTGTTATTGGCGGCATTGGCCGAAAATGAAAACTGTTTAAACATCCTCGATATTGGTACTGGAACCGGAGTAATTGCCTTGATGTTGGCTCAGCGTTTCCCAAAAGCTAACATCCACGCCGTAGAAATTGATGGAGATGCTGCGGCAACTGCGGACAGGAATTTTAAGCGATCAGTTTTTAGAGATCGATTGGCGCTTAGCCATGCCGCAATTGAAAAATTTGACCATCCCCGGCCTTTTAATCTTATCGTTTGCAATCCGCCTTATTTTGTAAATGATTTAAAAAACGCAGAATTGAAAAAGGGGATAGCTCGCCATGCCGATGATCAGTTTTTTAAAGATCTTATCAGAAAGGTTTCAGAGCTGCTTAAACCCGATGGTAGTTTTTGGTTTATCTTGCCAGTTAAGCAAGCTGGCTTGCTAATTGCTGAAGCAGCGGGATTTGGACTTACCGTAGAAAGAAAAATCTTATTGCACTCTGATGAACGTAAGCCAGCTTTTAGATGGATTGTATGTTTAAGCCTTTTTGGGAATGAAAGGGAGGATGAGCATTTCTATATTTACGAATCGGAGAGGATATATACGAAAGCGTATAGAGCGTTATTAATGGATTTCTTTTTGGGATATTAGGGGATGAATGGCTGGTTGTTGCAATGACGTTTCGTAAAATATTTTGTAGTTTAGGGATTTTAAACCCGACCTTATAATCCTATGAAATTTATCGCTTTCTTCTGGCTGTGTGTGCTAACTTCTGTTTCGACTATTGCCCAAGACCCAAAAAATGAAACAAAAATAGACGAACTGGCAGGAATTGATTCGCTACTTAATAAAGTTTTAAAAGACCAGCATGCTGCTGGTTTTGCTGTTGCAATTGTAAAAGGTAGCAATATTATATATAGTAAAGGTTTTGGCTACCGCGATATTGCTAATAAAAAACTCGTAACGCCAAATACGCTGTTTGCGATAGGTTCTAGTACAAAGGCTTTTACTGCTTCTTTACTTGGTTTACTTGAAAAAGAAGGTAAATTGAAATTAGATGATAAAGCCACAAGCCATCTTCCTTCGTTGCGCTTTTATAACGACGATATGAACAATCAAATAACTATCCGAGATTTAATGGCACATAGAACCGGACTTACGAGATACGATTATTCTTGGCTTTTGTTTAATACTGCCAATAGAGATAGTATTATCGCCCGGGTTAAGTACATGACACCAAATGCGCCTGTGCGCCAAAAGTGGTTTTACAACAACTTTATGTTTTTGGCACAGGGAATGATTGTAGAAAAGATAAGTGGTAAAACCTGGGAGCAGAATATCAAAGAAAAGTTTTTCGATCCCTTGGGTATGACACGTTCAAATACCGATATCAATATTTTTCAAAACGACAGCGATGCTGCATTACCTTACGTAACTATACAGGATAGTGTTATTAAAAAGATAGATTATTATAATATCAATGGAATGGGGCCGGCTGGAAGTATCAATAGTAGTGTAAATGATATGGCCAACTGGTTAAAAGTTTGGATTAGTGGAGGGTATTACCAGAAGAAGGAAATTTTACCGAACAGTTATATCGGGGAGGCTGCAAGTTCTCAAATGGTAATGGCTGGCGGACTTCCTGGGCAGCATAGCGATGTTTATATGTCCAATTATGGTTTGGGATGGATGTTAAGTTCTTACCGGGGTCACTATCAGGTAGAACATGGTGGCAATATCAATGGTTTTACCGCAAGCGTTGCGTTTTACCCGACAGATCAACTTGGTATAGTTGTTTTAGCCAATCAGAATGGTTCTGAAGTACCAAGTATTGTGAGAAACGCTATTGCTGATCGGATGTTTAAATTAAAGGCTATCGATTGGAATGGGGAAGCTAAAATCCGGGCGAAAAAGGTAAGCATTAATGCGAAACAGGAAGCAAAGAATAAAAAGACCGAACTGATTTTAAATACAAATCCCTCGCATGCTCTTAAAAGCTATGTAGGATCATTTGAAAACCCAGCATATGGTTTAATTAAAATAACTGAGGAGAAAAATGCGCTTTATGCCGTTGCCGGCGATAATAAATTACAGCTTAAACATATGCATTATGATGTTTTCGAGCCTCATGATGTAGATAAAATGGGCAATGTAGATACTACTTCAAGTAAAATGTTGTTTAATTTTTCAAGTAACAATGAGGGAAAAATAAGTGGTTTAAGTGTGCAGCTTGATGCGGATAGAGAGCCTGTAATGTTTAGTTTTAAGAAGGAATTGAAAAAACTCAGTATGAATGAATTGGAGAACCTTGCGGGCGACTATACCTTAGGGGCGCTTGTAGTCAAGGTTACCATCAAGGGAAATACTTTATATGTGTTCGTTCCCGGGCAACCAGAATATGAAACTAAACATGTTGATACAGATACTTTTGAATTAATAAATCTAAAGGGTTATAGCGTTAAATTCGAAGCTGTACCTAATGGAAAGGCAACTTCGATGTTGTTTATTCAGCCTAATGGAACATTTAAAGCCTTAAGAAAAAATTAGTAAGCGTGAAAACAATTGGCCTCCTTTCTGATACACATGGTTATTTAGATGAAGCGGTATTTAAGCATTTTGAGCAATGTGATGAGATTTGGCATGCTGGCGACTTTGGAGCAGATGTAGCAGAACCTTTGGCAGCGTTTAAGCCCTTGCGAGGAGTTTACGGAAATATTGATGGGCGCACTATTCGATCTGAGTATCCCGAGCACTTAAGGTTCAATTGTGAAGAGGTTGATGTTTGGATGACTCATATAGGCGGCTACCCAAATCATTATGCCCCGAACGTAAAGAAAGAAATTTACACTAAGCCGCCCATGCTGTTTATTAGTGGTCATTCTCATATTTTAAAAGTTATTTACGACGAGAAGATTAAATGTCTGCATATAAACCCCGGTGCGGCGGGAAAAAGTGGATGGCATAAAGTAAGAACTTTAATTCGTTTTTGTATTTCAGAAGAAAAAATCCATACCTTAGCGGTCATAGAATTAGGAAATAGATAACGTATAAAATACACTAAGTACTTATGAGTGGCATCAAGACTTTAGGTCAATTCATTATTGAGAAACAGGCTGATTTCTCTTACGCAAAAGGGGAACTTTCGAGATTGTTGAGAGATATTGGTATTGCCTCAAAAATTGTAAACCGCGAGGTGAACAAGGCAGGTTTAGTCGATATTCTGGGTGATGCCGGGACTACCAATATCCAAGGTGAAGGTCAGAAAAAATTAGATGTCTATGCGAATGAGCAGTTTATCTCTGCTTTAACAAGTGGTGGTGAATGTTGTATAGTGGCAACGGAAGAGGAGGATGATTTTGTAAGAATTGATTCTCCGGTTTCTCAGAACGCTAAATATATTGTATGTATTGATCCTTTGGATGGTTCGTCTAATATTGATGTGAATGTTGCTGTGGGAACAATTTTCTCCATTTACAGAAGAAAATCTATTGAGGGTAAAGCTACTTTGGCAGATGTTTTACAAAAAGGGACTGAGCAAGTTGCTGCGGGATATGTAATTTATGGTTCATCAACGATGTTGGTTTATACCACTGGTAAAGGAGTTAATGGCTTTACTTTAGATCCTTCCATTGGTGAGTTTTGTTTATCCCATCCTGACATGAAAGTTCCTGAAGATGGAACTATTTATTCTATTAATGAAGGAAATTATGTGCATTTCCCAGAAGGCGTAAAGAAATATTTGAAATATGCACAGGTAGAAGATTTGGCGACAAAAAGACCATATACCTCTCGTTATATAGGTTCAATGGTAGCTGATATTCATCGTAATTTGATAAAAGGGGGGATTTATATGTATCCAACCACCTCAGCTTCGCCGAATGGAAAATTAAGGCTATTATATGAGTGCAATCCAATGGCTTTTATTATAGAGCAAGCAGGTGGTACGGCCTCAGACGGTTTAAACAGGATTTTAGACATAGTTCCTACCGAACTTCATCAACGTACTTCGATTTTTATCGGATCGCCTAAAATGGTAAAGATGGCTGAGATTTTAATGGAAGAATATTCTCCGGTTAAGCCCTTAGGTGATATTGATACCGTTCAGGTGGTGTAACTGTTTTATCATTAAAAATTTGTAAATTCGGGAATAAAAAAAATAAATCCATTATGAAAGCAATTCTTAAATCAATCGCTGTGCTTTTTGTAGCATGCGTTTCAATTACTGCACAAGCACAGGAAGCCAAGCCAAAACCTAGTCCGGCAGCAACTGCAACTGGTAAAATAAAAGATGCGACTATTACCATTAATTACAGTAGTCCTTCGGTAAAAGATCGTAAAATTTGGGGAGGTTTAGAACCTTTCGATAAAGTTTGGAGAGCTGGTGCTAACGATGCTACTACTTTCGAGACAGATAAAGATATTAAAATAGGAGGTAAAACTTTGCCAGCAGGTAAATATAGTTTCTTTTTAATCCCGAGAGAGTCAGGTACTTGGACAGCGATATTTAATAGCGAAGCTAAACAATGGGGCGCTTTTAAATATAATCAAGAAAAAGATGTGTTAAGAACTGATGTTAAAGTTAAAGCGCTTGCAGATAAACAAGAGAAATTAGTATATAAAATTTCTAAAAGCGGTTTCGTTTTAGAGTGGGACAAAGTATCAGTTCCTGTAGCGGTAAAATAAGTAATTAAAGATAATGAATTAGCCATGCAGATTGCGTGGCTTTTTTTATGCGTTGTTTCTGCGTTCTGCTTCGAAGAATTCGTCAATACCTAATTCTGCTCTGTTTTGTGAGGCTGCTACCGCCAGGCGATCACAGCGTTCATTTTCTGGGTGATCGTTGTGTCCTTTGATCCATATGAATTTAATTTGATGGAGTTTATGTTGATCGAGGTACTGTAACCACAGGTCTTTATTTTTCTTGTCTTTAAACGCTTTTTTAACCCATCCAAACACCCACCCTTTTTCTATTGAATCAACAACATATTTAGAATCGGAGTAGATTGTAACCTGTGCGCCAGGCTTTTTAATGGCTTTTAGACCTTCAATCACTGCTAAAAGTTCCATACGATTGTTGGTAGTTAACCTAAAGCCACCACTTAATTCTTTGTAGTGGTTACCTGAGCGTAAAATTACCCCATATCCCCCAGGGCCCGGATTGCCACTTGCGGCACCATCTGTATAAATTTGAATCATAAAGTAATGCAAAGCTAGCTTTTTAAAGCAAATACTCACAAATTGAAAATTCAAATCATTTTATAAATTTAAACGCCTTGTATTTTAATTATTTACAAGTGAAATGATATACTATTTTCAAAAATATTTGAATTGAATATTTTAAATCGTACTTTTGTAGCACTAAAAAACACGGTGGTTGTAGCTCAGTTGGTTAGAGTATTGGTTTGTGGTGCCGAGGGTCGTGGGTTCGAGCCCCATCAGCCACCCTGTATGGGGCAAAGACTTTTTAAGAGGTTTTTGCCCCATTTTTTTTGCCCGTAAAGCCTTGTTTTCCAGGTATATTAACTCCGCTGCTCTGTTGAGTAACAGAGTTCGACAGGCACCCTCCGCATACGTAATTTTGTCTGGGAACAAAGTACCTACTAGGTATCTTTTGGCCTCTGTAGTGGCAATCTCGTATAAGACATCTACCTCACAAAGTGCCATAATGGCCATTTCAGCCAGCTTTTTGATGTTTACTTGCGTCGACTTCTGCACGTTTACTTCGTTTAGCCGCATCTCCAAACGTGCAGTTATCGAACTATTCTCTTCTTTGATCTTGCGGTATTCATTAGGTTCCAGTTCATTTAAAAGCATTAGTTCCCTTGCCGCGTCAATTTTTCGGTTAGCACTAGTGATTTGGGTGATTAGCTCATCCCGTTCCTCTTTGATTGCCCGATACTGATTGTTATGCGCTTCGGCAATGCTTGCTATAAATAATTCAGGATAACCTGGACGAGGGATGAATGTAGTCAGTTCATCCGTAAAGGCATTGTTTACATCCTCTGCCCTATAACGAACGCCGCAGGATGATCGGCAATGATAATATACCCGATAGGTTGTTTTGCCTTTCGACGCGCTTCCGGTCAGCATCCTTGGGCAGCGATTGCACCTTATAAAATTGCGCAATGGCAAATCTTTAGGCGTCGCGATCGCCATTCCTTTAAGAATTTTTGACCTGCTGTCCATGATGTCCTGTACCTTACAGAACAGTGATTCTGAAATGAGTGGTTCATGCAAACCCTGAACCAGATGGGCAGGCTCGTCATTGTGCGCCGCAACTTTGATCTTGCCACAGTAGACCGGATTACGCAGATTTAGTAAAAAGGTATTTTTATCAATCTTAAACCCTTTTTTGTTGATCTGCCGCCAAATGGATTCTGCGGAATAGAGGCCTTCTCCCATTTCATTGAATACCCAGCGCATGGTGGATGCATCAGGCTCATGTATGGTGATGTAACGCCTGCCATCTTCATAGGCTTTGTTAATGTAACCCCTTGGCGCTTTTCCCATGTACCGGCCTTCTTTTTTAGCCTGACGGATGCCCGCTTTTGTGTTTAATCCACGCCTGTCATTTTCAATTTCTGGCGCGGTCAGATAGATGGCCAGCATCATCTTGTTTTCTGGAACAGTAAGATCCAAGGGCTGCTCAACCGCCTGTGGCTCAACACCCAGTCTTTTCAATGCGTCGATCATCTGATAGGCATCCGAGGTGTTCCTGCTGAACCTGTCCCATTTGGTGAATAATAACAGATCGGTCTTGTTTCGCTGTTTTCGCAAAATGATCATGATCTTTCGCCACTCCGGCCGGTTGAAATGTTTTGCGGTATAATCCTCCACAAAAACCTGTCGTACCTGAATGTTTCTTAACTGGCAGTATTGTCGTAATACTGCCTCCTGACTTCGGGGCGAATAGCCCTTGGTCTGCTCGTCCGTACTCACACGGACATACAAATCTGCTACCTGCATAGGCAATAAATTAAGGTTTAACAATTTCCCCTTCCGGGGCTTCTTTCTGAAGAGCGATCACGTGTTTAAGCGTTTCACTCACAGACAATTTACTTAATTTTCGCAATAATTCCAACATAATTTCTGCATCTTCTAGGCTGATATGCGTGTCGTGTTCTGCCAGTATTCGCTGCGCTTTAACGGGTGTCAAGGTGAACTTTTCGTTCCTGTATTGTGGTAACATAGGCTTTCTGTTTATCCTGCAAACATGGGGCATCTGCAAATTTCTTTTACCCTAGTAGGTATAAATATTTTATCCTGATTATTTATTTATACCTACTAGGCATAAACTGATTTTTTGGCTTTTCACCTTTGAGCCGTAACAAAAAATCAATCTTATGAATTACGGTAAAGACCCAAAAGTAAAAGGCAGGAAATTTAATGGAACGCCTTACCTCAAATTAAAAAAGGTTCACGTTTCACCTAGGCGAACGATCAAGCAACGACTTCGAAATGCGATCGTCCTGGCAATTATCAAGGTGCCCGGAAAAGCTTTTGTCTAACTGATTTACCAACCGTTCATTCATCCATTATCCGATGTTCATTAGCAGTCGGTAAGGAGCTTTGTTTTGTAGCCCGCGTGGTCTAGGCAAAGATGTATTTTTGCATGCGCAAAAAATCTTTGCCGTCCTACAGGCCGGGGCATCACTCGGAACTCGTGCTGCTAAAAGCATCTAAAAAGTGTAGCTTATGTCTAGGAGAAAACTGGCCAACAGCGAAGATTTGCTGAGCCATAATATCATTATCCGCGTTCCGGAAAAGCTGTTTAAAAAGCTGGAGAAATTGCGAAGGGAAACACGTAGTCCCTCTATTGCCGAAGTCTGCCGGAAAATACTGACCAATCAAAAGATCAAACTGTATCAGGAAGATGCTTCGATGAATCCCACAATGGAAGAACTGGCGATGATCCGTAAGGAACTGAAATCCATTGGCATTAACATTAATCAGGTAACACGGAGTTTTAACGGATCGAAGGCACAGAACGAACGTAGCTATCTTGCTTTGCAGACCGCAGACCTGTACAAGCACGTTGACGGAAAAGTTGATAGGTTGCTAGTTATTGTTGCTCAACTCGCAGAGAAATGGTTGCAAAAATAAGTACAGGAAAGAGCCTCCGGGCCATGCTCTATTACAATGAGAACAAGATGGAAGATGGTGAAGCAAACCTGATATTGGCCAGCGGTTTTGCAGGAGACATTGAGCAAATGAACTTTAATCAAAAGCTCAACCGATTTAACTACCTCTTGCAACTCAAGCCGAACGTCAAGACCAATGCCCTGCACGTTTCCCTGAATTTTCATTCCAGCGAAACGCTCAGCAATTTGAAATTACAGCATATTGCAAGCAGGTATATGGACGAAATCGGATTTGGTGACCAGCCTTTTCTGGTCTACCGCCATCATGATGCCTCGCATACCCACGTACACATTGTTTCCACGAACATTACCCCGCAGGGCAAGCGCATTGACCTGCACGATATCGGGCGCAAATTGTCCGAGCCGGCAAGAAAAGCAATCGAAGAAGAGTTTAAACTGGTGAAGGCTGAAAGTAAGGAGGTCAAACACAATCCTGCAATAAAAAAGGTGGACTTGGAAAAGGCCAGGTATGGGCGACTACCGACCAAAAGGGCAATCAGCAATGTCATCACCGCGGTAACCAGAGATTACGCCTATACCTCACTGGCCGAGCTAAACGCGGCGCTAAGATCCTTTAACGTGGTAGCGCTTCGTGGAGAGGAACATACCGCCATGTTTGCTAAAAAAGGATTGATGTATTCGGTTCTCAATTGCGAGGGCCGGCCGGTCGGTGTTCCGGTGAAGGCCAGTTCATTTTATGTCAAACCCACGCTTCGTAACCTTGAACAAAAATTTGAGCAGAATAACACCAGGCGTAAGCAGCACAAGGAATACATTAAAGGCCGGATTGACGGCGTATTTCAATCCTTTAACGGGATTGCTCAAAGCAGGTTTGTAGCGGAGGTGAGAAAGCAGGGAATTGAAACACTGTTTCGGCAGAATGAGAACGGGCAGGTATTCGGGGTGACTTTCGTTGATCATAAAAACCATTGTGTGTTCAATGGTTCCGATCTGGGCAAGGCTTATAGTGCAAAAGGTTTGTCCGAACGTTTCGCTGATCAAACCAGGGATATTTCAACATTGGCAACCAGGCAGCATAGAATGGCTAGAAGGTTTGAGCCAAAACCCAACACGGCTAAACAAGCATCTACCGATAACACCCAATCGGCCAGCTTCCTTGAAATGGCTTTAGCGCAGACTAAACCGGATTATGGAACCGGGATGCCTAAACGCAGGAAAAAGAAAAAACAACAACAGCAGTTAACCTTATAAAAAAGACAACATGAATACAGGAGAAGATACGCAGGGCTTGCGTAAGATCATTGATTTTACCAGGCTATTGAGCCTGATGATATTGGCTGTCCACTTTTACATCAGTTGCTACCAGGCATTCGCAGCCTTTGATTTGACAGCATACCTTATCGATAAGATCATCGTAAATATTTCCAAGACCGGATTGTTTCGGGGCATGTGGCCGGCAAAGCTGGCCGCACTGCTGCTGCTGTGCATTTCACTGGTCGGCGCCAAAGGAAGAAAGGACGAGAAAATCCAAAAGAACAGCATAGTTGCCTACCTAACCTTCGGACTCGTGGTGTACCTGATCAGTCCCCTCATGTTTTACCTGCATGGTGACAAACTTATGGTGGCAGCAGGATACATAACATTGTCGCTTACCGGCTACCTGCTCATTCTTGCAGGAGGTACGCGGTTGTCAAGGCTGATAAAAAACGGTCTGGCGAAAGACGTATTCAATTCCGACAATGAGACTTTTCCGCAGGAAGAGCGCTTACTGGAAAATGAATATTCGGTTAACCTTCCGGCAAAGTACCGTCTAAAGGGCAAGACCAGGGACAGCTGGATCAATGTGATCAATCCCTTTAGGGGCTTACTGGTGGCCGGGACCCCTGGTGCTGGTAAATCCTATTTTGTGATCCGGCACATAATTGACCAGCATATCAAAAAGGGCTTTACGATGTTTTTGTATGACTTTAAGTATGATGATCTCTCGGTCATTGCGTACAATAAGCTTTTGCAGTACCGAGGCAGCTATAAAATCAGACCTTCATTTTACCTGATCAATTTTGACGACCTGAACCGGACGCACCGCTGTAATCCGCTTGATCCAGAGGGTATGGAAGATCTGACCGATGCCACGGAGGCCAGCCGAACGATCATGATGGGTTTGAACAGGGACTGGATCAAAAAGCAGGGCGATTTTTTTGTGGAGTCGCCGATCAACTTCTTAACGGCCATTATCTGGTACCTGAGAAAGTATGAGAATGGCAGGTATTGTACCTTGCCGCATGTCATTGAGCTGATGCAGGTAAATTATGACCATTTATTCGCCATATTGGAAATGCAGGAGGAAATCAGGGTGCTGATCAATCCCTTTATTTCGGCCTGGCAGAACAATGCGCAGGCGCAGCTGGAAGGTCAGATTGCCTCTGCAAAGATCGGATTGGCCAGGCTCGCTTCCCCGTCTTTGTATTATGTCCTTAGTGGAAATGATTTTACACTGGACATCAATAATCCCAAAGCCCCGAAGATCGTTTGTGTGGGTAACAATCCGCAGAAGCTGCAAACCTATGGCGCGGTACTTTCGCTTTATATTTCAAGGATGATCAAACTGGTCAACCGGAATGGAATGCAGAAAAGCAGTCTGGTGTTTGATGAGTTTCCCACGATCTATTTTAACAACATGGATAGCCTGATCGCTACGGCAAGAAGTAATAAGGTAGCCACCACTTTGGCGGTACAGGACTTTAGTCAATTGCGCAAAGATTATGGGAAAGAGCAGGCAGATGTAATTACCGGGATCGTAGGCAATGTGATCAGTGGTCAGGTGACAGGGGATACGGCAAAGCACCTGAGCGAAACGTTCGGTAAAATCATGCAGGATAAGGAAAGCCGGAGCATCAGCAGCTCGGACACTTCCATTTCCAAATCTACGCAAATGGATTTCGCCATACCGGGGAGTAAGATCGCTTCGCTGTCCTCGGGCGAGTTTGTCGGAATGGTGGCGGATAACCCGGAGCAAAAGATCGAACTGAAGATGTTCCATTCGGCCATTCAAAATGATCATGAGGCCTTGAAACGTGAAGAACAGCGTTATAAACCCATCCCTCAGATTGCTAAGGTTACCTCGCAGGACGTTGAAGAAAATTACGCCAAGATCAAAAAGGAAGTAGCGGAATTGGTGAAAGCAGGACTTGCGGAAATCAGCCAGAAAGCAGAAGCCAGGAAGAAACAAGCAGAAACAGCCACCACTAAAAAAACGAGAGAAATGAAACCTCGGGCAACTAGGAAACCCGTACAGAAAGGGAGAAAAGTAAAAGCCAAACCTGCTGATAATGAGCAGACCATTTCCATGTGAGGCAAGAACGGAATTAAAAGCGGAATCTTACAGTATGCAAATAATGTGTTAAATATTCTTTATTATTGGCCTTCTTTTTCGTATTTTTAAAGGAAGCGGATCATAAAAAAATGGCAATAAAACCCCTGGATAATGAAAAATTGCTGCTGGCAAAAATTGCCAAGGGGGATCAGCATGCCTTTTGCACCATTTTCGATTATTACCGCAAATATGTATATTCTTTTGGCCGTAAGCTTACCCATTCAGATGAACTGGCCGAGGAGATCGTACAGGATATTTTTTTAAAAATATGGTTTGGCCGGGAACGGCTGACCAGTCTGGAAAGTTTCGGTGCGTATTTGAACAGGCTGGTTCGCAACCACGCCTTCAACCTGATCAGACAGGAAGCCCAGGCAAGACGGGTGAACCAGGATATACGCCTTTCGGTTTCCGATCAGGATTTTGATACAGAAAACCTGCTGGATTACCGGGAGACGGTCAGGGTACTCAACCAAGCGCTTGACAAGTTGCCCGAGCAGCAGAAAATCGTTTACACCCTATGCCATACCGATGGCCTTAAATACGAGGAGGCTGCCGAGCGCATGAACGTTTCGCCCGCAACTGTACATTACCACATGAAGCTGGCTTTGGCTGCGATCAGGGAACATTTTGCAAAAAATTCCGTTGCTTATCCCGTTTTATTGGTCTGGATGTTAAAATAATTCACTCATTTACAGCCGATTGTGAATATTCTGCATTTTTCTATCCCATTTGACTACCCGAGGTTGCGGGTTTTGTGTCATTATTAGAAATCAAGGTTAAATTAACCTTAAGATTAAGCTAAATTTTGACACATGCAAAATACACATCCCCGGGTCTCAGAATTGTTTCATAAATATATGGATGGACAGTTGACCGAAGCCGAACGGCAGGAGTTTCTGGACTATGCCGAAGATCCTGGTTTTCACAAGGAGATCAATGACCTCTTAGGCGCGGCTTTTGAGAACCAGTCGGCGCTTAGCGATATGGATGAATTGGGCCGTCTTCGCCTGTTGGATAAAATATTCGACAAAGAACAAATAACTACTGAGCCTAAGAAAGTAAAAATGTGGCCACGAATTGGTATTGCAGCGGCGGTGGCGACCATCATCGTGTCTGCGGGTATCTGGTTCTACCAGGGAAATCAGCAAGATTCAACCGAGCAGGTTGCGGTGGCGAATGATGTGGCGCCGGGAAAACAGAGTGCAACACTGACTTTGGCCAATGGCAAAAAAATCAGGCTGACCGATGCGGTAAATGGAGAGCTGGCTAAAGAGGCTGGCGTAGTCATCACCAAATCTGCCGATGGACAATTGGTGTACGAAGTGTTGGCACAAAGTGACGCCTCCGATAAGATCAATGTTTTATCAACCGGTAACGGCGAGACCTATAAGGTGCGTTTGCCGGATGGGTCTGCCGTTTGGTTGAATGCGGCTTCCTCTTTAACATATCCGGCTTCTTTTGCAAAACTGAAAGACAGGCGTGTAGAACTTTCTGGTGAGGGTTATTTTGAAGTAGCTAAGGATAAAGCACATCCTTTTATTGTGAAAACTAGTAAGCAGGAAGTAGAGGTATTGGGTACACAGTTCAATATCAATAGTTATCAGGATGAAGCTGCTATAGCGACGACTTTGGTGGAAGGCAGTGTGAAGGTGAGTGCTGGCAACCGTGAACGCATGATTGTTCCGGGCGAACAGTTGAGTAACAACGGATCGGATTTTAGGGTGGCCAAGGTCAACCTGGACAATATCGTGGACTGGAAAGAGGGCGAATTCAATTTGCAGCGCTTGCCTTTCCGTGAGGCGATGCGCAAGATTGCCCGCTGGTATGACATCGAAGTGGTCTATGACGGCTCGGTACCGGAAAACATGATTTCGGGTGGCTGGATTTCAAGAGACGTGAAGCTTTCTGTAATACTCGACGGTATACAGCGATCAAAACAGGTTAAATTCAGGCTGGAAGGCAGAAAATTGTATGTATTAAAATAAAATCATCTCCTATGATAAATAAATATGAATTAACAGGGTATAAACTAAATCAAAGGAGATAAAAAGGCAACAGAGAGGAATCGATAAAAAAGCAAAACCAGAAGTGAAGCACCCCTGGTCTGCGTTTGGAGACAATTAAATAAATCAACTGTTTTACCGCAGTGTGCCGAACTTTTCGACGAGGACAGGCAAACTGCAAAACCAAACTAAACGAATGTATAAAAAATTTACCAAAAAACTAGGTATATCCCCTGGGCTATGCCATAAACTACTGCTTGTTATGCGATTAACCACCGTATTATTGATAGCATCCCTTGTTCAGGTTAGTGCGGCCACTTTTGGCCAGAACATTACCCTGAATGAGCAGAATGTAAGCCTGGAATCCCTGTTCAAAAAGATCAGGAAACAGAGCGGTTACAATTTCTATTTTGATGGCCGTGTGGTTACTCCGGAGCTGAAGGGCAGTATCAAGGTGACGAATGTTTCTATCGAGGAAGCGTTGAAGGATGTGATGGCTGGTCATCCGCTAAGCTATGAGATCAAAGATAAGCTGGTGATTATCAAACGGAAGGAGACTTCGATTTTGGAAAGTTTGATTTCTCGGTTTCAGGAGATTGATGTCACAGGTAAGGTTACGGATGAGTCTGGCGCACCACTGGCTGGAGCGAATATCAAAATAAAAGGCACTTCAAGAAGTACAGTTGCAGATGCTGAGGGGAAATTTACTTTAAAATCCGTTGCTGACGATGCCATTTTGGAAGTGAGCTTTATTGGGTATGAGAGTAAGGAGCTAAAGGCAGCTGGTGTGTTGAATATAAGCTTAAAGATGGGTACTGCAAAACTTGAAGAAGTAGCGGTTTTGAGTACTGGTTATCAAACTCTGCCAAAGGAGAGAGCTACAGGAAGTTTCGTACAATTAGGAGAGAAAGAACTGGAACGAAACGTAGGTTCGGATATCTATAGCCGTCTTAGAGGCATTACGCCAGGATTGTTGATTGACCAACGCAATACCGAAGGTAAAACTTACCTAAATATAAGAGGTACCAATACGATTTTTGCAAATGACCAACCTCTTATTGTGGTTGACAACTTCCCTTACAATGGTGATATCAGTACCATAAATCCTAATGATATACAAGATATTACTATTTTAAGAGATGCAGCGGCTGCATCCATTTGGGGCGTGCGGGCTGGAAACGGCGTGATTGTAATTAACACAAAGAAAGGTAAAACTAATAGTCCGTTGAATATGCACTTCAATTCAAATGTGACTGTTGGTGAAAAGCCAGATTTATTTTATCAACCGCTAATCTCGGTTGACGACATGATAAATGTGCAAAAAAGCCTCTTTCAAAAAGGATATTATGATCCAAGGATTAATAGTGATCTGAATCTCGCTTTAAGCCCTGTAGTCGCAATTTTAAATAGACAGCGTAAGGGTGAAATTACCGAGCAACAAGCGAACAGCCAGATAGATGCCTTAAGGGGACATGATGTAAGAAGTGATCTAGAAAAATATTTTTACCAGAAACCAGTTACTCAGCAATATGCGCTGAATTTTTCCGGAGGAGCAGAAAGGCACACTTATTTCGTGTCTGCGGGGTATGATAAAAACTTGCTATCTAAAGTTGGCAATGATGGAGATCGTCTTTCACTGAATATGAGCAATACTTTTAAAATAACGTCGAACTTATCATTAGACGCAAGGTTGGTTTACACAAAATCTAATAGTGTGATAAAAAATAATGAAAGTGATTTTTCTTTTAGTTTGGACAGATATACACGATTGACGGATGATAATGGCAATCCGGTGGCTATACCCTTTAACTATACGCCAGAGTTCCAGCAATTGATGCTTTCTAGGGGACTGTTAGATTGGACTTACAATCCCATTCAGGAATTAGGGCGTCAATCAAATACAATTGGCCAAGACAATCTCACTGCCGCATTTGGAGCTTCCTATAAGATATTTGATGGGCTAAGGGCAGACCTTAAATATCAATATGAATTGCAATCGAGTGATATAGTCAAACTTTTTCAAGAAGATTCTTACATTACACGAGATTTGGTTAACAAATATTCTGTGATAATTGGAAATATAGTGACCAAAAGAAACATTCCGCTTGGCGGAATACGTGATGCTTCTCAAAATGAATTAACGGGACATAATGGCAGGTTCCAGTTAAATTTTGACAAAATATATCGCAATAAACATCGTATTAATAGTCTTGGCGGTTTTGAAATTCGAGAAACAAGTGCTATTGGTTATTCAAGCAGACAATATGGATATAACGAGCAACATGGCAGTTTCATTCCTGTTGATTTTGTAGGTCTATATGCGCTTTATCCAAATAGTGGTTTTGGTAATATACCAAACGTTTACGGTATGAGCGGAACAGTTGACCGATATCGGTCTTATTTTGCAAACATGGCCTACACTTTCAACAATAAATATACCTTGTCTGCAAGCGGTAGAATTGACCAGTCCAATTTGTTTGGCGTAAGATCAAATCAGCGTTCAGCTCCCCTTTGGTCAGCAGGTCTGAAATGGAATGTCAAAGAAGACTTGTTTAAGAACGATAGATTAATATCAGCTTTTGATTTTAGAGCGACCTATGGCTATAACGGAAACGTAGATCAGAATACAACGGCATTTACGACAGCAAGATTTGCTCAAACCAGTTTTTCTCAATCATTTGCTGCCCGAATTATCAACCCTCCCAATCCTGATTTAAGATGGGAAAAGACTGCCACAACGAATCTAGGACTCGATTTTGGAATATTTGCAGATCGCGTGACTGGAAAAATTGAATATTATTCAAAAAAAGGAATTGATTTAATTGGCAACGGACCTCTAGATCCAACACTTGGTTTTCCTGTTTTTCGTGGAAATATTGCGAACATGAAAGGAAAAGGCTGGGACTTTGAATTGAATACAATTAATACTGAAGGAATGGTTAAATGGGAGACAAGCTTGTTTCTAAGTCAGATTACAGACAAGGTTACAGAGTATAAGCTTGATCCAATCATAACTTATATCTTATCTGATGCAAGTATCTCCCACAATTCTAATTTTTATGCCCCTGTCGTTGGTCGCCCACTTTTTGGGATGTACAGCCGTCCATATGCCGGTTTAAATCCTGCAACTGGATCTCCGCAATTTTTATATCAGGGAAAAGCTGTGGATTATAAGGATATCATGGGACTTGGACTCGAATATCTAACATATCACGGACGTGCTACACCAGAAATATTAGGTGGATTTAGAAATACGATAGAGTTCAAACGTATAAGCTTGTCTTTGAATTTGTTATACCGCGGAGGATATTATTTCCGTGAGAGGTCAATAAATTATAACCAGCTTTATTTAAATTATACGGGACATGCAGACTACGCAAAGAGATGGCGTCAACCTGGTGATGAGTTGATAACTAATGTGCCTTCGGAGATTTACCCTTCAGATGCTAACCGTGATGGTTATTACGCAACTTCATCCGTACTAGTAAAAAAAGCTGACAATATCCGCCTTCAGGATATTCGCATTTCTTATGATTTGCCGCAAAATATATTGAGCAGAGCAAAGCTTAAACAGATACAGCTTTACGGTTTTGTTAATAATGTGGGGATACTATGGAAGGCTGCCGACACCCCAATTGATCCTGATTCACCAGGGTCAAATCAACAGCGAACTTTCGCATTCGGAGCTAGTGTTAAATTTTAAGTTAAGCTAAAAAATGAAAAGATTATATATACTACTGATAGCAATCTCCATGATATTTTTCTCCTGTAAGAAAGATTGGTTGGAGAAAAAAAGAGATATTAAACTGATTGTACCTCAAACGCTAAATGATCTCAGGCTTTTGTTGAGTGACGACGATAACATCATGATGGATAATGTCAATCTGATGGAATTGTCAGGTGATGATTATTACGTTCCAAATACTATATTCTCGACACTTGAACCAATTGAAAGAAATTTGTACTTGTGGAGCAATACTGTTTATCCAGAGGATAGGTTGATCGAAGATTGGGATCTAGCCTATAAGCAAATAGCTTTGGCCAACATTGTGTTGGACCAGATTGCCAAAATTCCACCAACTTCAGCTCAACAATCAGAGTGGAACGATGTAAAAGGCTCGGCCCAATTTCTTCGTGCCAAGAGCATGTATTTTCTTGCACAGACTTTTTGCAAGCCATATTCCAATAATGCGAGTTCCGATCTAGGCATTGTCATCCGTAAGACAGCGGACATGGCTGAACCAGTGACTAGGGCTACTTTGCAAGAGACTTATGATCTGATTGACAACGATTTGATTTCGGCAAGTAGCCTGTTGACAGATTTACCAACTATGATAACCAGTCCTTCAAAGGTATCAGCTTTCGCCTTGCTAGCTAGAGTAAGCTTGGTAAGGGGGGATTTTCAAAATGCACTCAAGTATGCCAATTCCAGTTTAGCTCTAAAAAGTGATATACTGAACTTCAACACGCTCAATTTTGGAAGCTTTTTTGTAATGCCCGCACCTCAAAATAATCCTGAAATTCTTCAATACTCTATAGCAAGCCAAAGGAATCACCGTGCTTTTATTCTTGTCTACTCGCGTATGCAGAATGACGTATATAATCAATATGATAACAATGACTTACGCAAGACAGCTTGGTTTATGAATATGGGTTCTGGAGAAAATGGCACTAATGCTTACAAGGGAAGTTATTCTGCCAATATCGACCTCTTTACCGGCTTGTCTACTACAGAGGTTTTTTTAATTCGTGCCGAAGCAAATGCACGTTTGAACAATCCCTCGGCAGCACTTACAGATGTTAACAGAATTTTAGAGAAGCGGTTTAAAACTGGGACATTTACACCGATAGTAGCTCCTGACGCACAAGTATTGAGTATCGTATTGGCAGAACGTCAAAAGGAGCTTTTAAGACGAGGCTTGAGATGGTCTGATATAAGACGTCTTAGTCAGACCGCCGAAGCCCCAGGTTTCATTTCACGCAAGATAGATGGCGTTGAATATAAGTTGCTAAAAGGTGACACCCGCTATACATTGCCCATACCTAATTACATTATTCGTCAAAACGGCATCCCACAAAATCCGAGATAAAAGGCTGTATTTGCTATTAGACCCTTAGCCAAGGGATCAACACACAATTTTTAATTGCAGACCTATGGTTGAATCTAATCATGAGGCTACTTTGACACTTCATAGCAATTGAGTCTTACTATCTGTATTTACAAGCTAAAAAAACGGATGTTTACTACATTAATTAACAAAGCTTTAAAAATAAGGTTATTCAAACAAAATCCGATATCCAATGAAACAAAAATTGACATATATAACTGTCCTATTCCTTACTCTGTTATCATCTTTTAATATTTATGGCCAAGGTACCTCAAAACAGAAAGCCTTAAAGGAAACTACTGTAACCATTGAGCTGTTGTATCCAACAAAAGAACAGGTGACGTTAACAGTATCACCCATATTTAAATCGAAACTTAATAACGAGCAACAGGTTTTCACATTTAAGCCAGATAATGGAAAAATAAAATTGAGTGTCCTGCTAGATCAAGTGTCTAGCCTTGATATAAGCGTTGGAGGAGACTTATTTCCCACGTTGCGGCGTGGCTTAATTAACAGAGCTATATGGTTAGAGCCAGAAGATGATTTAACCATCTCGATTCCTAGCTCTAAATCAAACATAGATAATGGTTTTATCTTCAAAGGAAAAGGAAGCTCAAAGTCCACATTTATTAGAAAATACGGTGAGTTCCAAGAGCGCGCAATTGCGCCATTTAAAGTTTCCAATCCAACTCTCGACCAGTATGGTCGGTTCAAAAGCTATACTGATCAATTTGACCGGACCGAATATGATTTAAGATTGCTTCGTGCAATAGATAGCTTAGAGAAAGTTTTCCAAGGAAAAGTAAGTGAAAGGTTTGTCAAAGCTTTCAAAGCCCATTGTATTGGATTTATTCATTATGTTCCTTTTGGTAGCGGGAAGCAGCCTCTCGAAGATCCAAAGTATGTTAAACAAATTCGAAAGTTGGAGCAGTCGTTTCCTGCCGAAAAGATGGCGTCTTACCTTATTAATTTTAACAGTTGGGATAGCTTTTTCATCAATAGAGCTCTTGTCTCATACAGCTTGGACAGAGGCCTTAATGACAACTATATTTTATGGAAGGATTTTAACTTAGTTCCTTCTATTATATCCAATTACTATAAAACATCAAATTTCGCCAACCAATTAGTATACGGGTATTTTCGAAACCTAATCGGAATGAAAGGCATTTCCGATTCTCTTGTTTCAAGTGCAAATAAGTTTATAGCTGAAAGAGATCAAAATGACGATAATGTAAAGGAGCTTCAAAGTTTAATCAGTTCAGCCGCCATAAACCAAAAAACAGGAGCCAAGGCATTTCCGTTCTCGCTCAAAAACGAAAAGAAACAGACGGTCAATTTATCTGATTTTAAAGGGAAGGTGGTACTGTTGGATTTTATGTTTTTTGGATGTGGAGGGTGTGCAATGATGGTTCCGGCAATGGAAGAAGTTGAAAAGAATTTTGAGGGGAAAGATGTAGTTTTCATTTCCATATCGATTGATCCAGCATTTGAAAAGTTCAAAGAAGGAATAGGTAAGTTCAACTCTAAAGGAGGGGTGCACCTTTACACAAATGGTAAAGGGTATAATCATGAACTAATAAAACACTATGCCATAACTGGCTATCCAACATTAGTTTTAATCGACAGGGAGGGTAACCTAGTCAATGCCAATGCACCTAGAGCAGATGCACATCAAAAGGAATTGATTGCCATGATTGATAAAGCATTAGCTCAATAATTAAATTTTAGTTTAAGAAAAAATGAAATGTATGAATATCTTTTTAACATTAGCAATTTTGGGCTTGAGTATTTCGGTCAATGCCCAAAAAGTAAATTTTACAGGCGAGTACAAGTTGAATAAACTGAAAAGCGAGTTGGGTGGAAATCCAGAATTTATCCTGTCTAAGTCATATACCGTTAAACAGAATGATGCCCAAATAATTATTTCAAAAATTAACTTGGATTCAAAGTTGGCCGAAAAACCTATTGCTACCGACTCTATACAATTAATTGGGGAAACCTACATCCGAAGATTGCCAGAAATAGCTGGAGCAAAGGTTCATTCAAAGGCTAAGTGGATCGATAGTGGTAACTTGGAAATAACACAAGAGGTGAAAGATAGAAGTGATGTTGTTATTGTTACGGTAATAGAAAAGTGGTCCTTAGAATCAGATGGGAAGAGTTTGAAGGTGGTGAAATGCTTAAAACAAGGAACCCACGTCCATTATGATATGGTAGGTTATTATGATAAATTATAAGAAAAATGAAAAGGATATTTATAACACTAATAGGTCTACTCTTTTTTGGTGTGGCCTCTGCCCAGCTTCAAAAGCCCGTGACTTGGAGCTATGCGGCAAAACGAGTAAACACTAAAGAAGCGATAGTATATTTTAAAGCGACGATAGACAAAAGCTGGCATATATATTCCACTATGCAACCCGAGGGCGGCCCAATGAAAACAAGTTTCAGTTTTGAACCGAGCAAGGACTTTATGCTTCTAGGTAAGGTTACTGAGCCCAAGCCTGTTCGTAAGTTCGAAAAGGTGTTTGATATGGATGTGCTCTATTTTTCCAACTCGGTAGTGTTTTCCCAAAGGGTGAAGGTTATTGGCAAGAATGCAGTGGTGAAAGGCGAACTCGAGTTTATGGTGTGTACAAATAGTGAGTGTTTGCCGCCCGAAGAAATCTCTTTTAGCATTCCAATAAAGTAGTACTGGTTGACATGAAAATTTTAGGTTATTTGAATAAAAGTCAGCCATTGCTTTGTCTTTTGTGGTTTTGCCAAGCTACTTGTTCGGTGAGTAGCCCGATCAGTAGGTTTTCTGATAAGGGTAACTTGGAAGTTCATGCGGTGATGGATCGGGAAGTTTTGGTGGATGAATTTGCTACTTCCCCTGTGTTGCGTGACCTTGAACCTTCTGGACACTTTGTCTATTCGGTCAGGTTTAGCAAGATGGATCGGCATTTGGCTTTTGAGTTGAAAGGGCGTTTGTTGGCGTTGGGTGCTAGAGAGGTGCGGATTATGGAGTTGGAATGATAAGTTGATGAAGATTAATTATGCATTAGGTTAAATTAGTTAATAGTGATAAGGGTATGGTTTCATGGATATGGCCTGCCCTTTTGTGCGCCAGGCATGGGTATGCGCTATAGGGTGAAAGTCCCGAATACGCCTTTACAGTAGGAAGTATTAGCCAAGAGCAAGGGTGTCGTGGGCGACTGCGAATCTGAAGGAAGCTGGCGGCAAAAGTTTGGACCGACGGACAGGAACTGCATACCAAGGCGGTGCCACATGGGCGATGTTGCAAAAGAAACAAAAGCCCCATACTGTACGAAATGTGGATACGTAGATGCAGCGGTTAGATGAACGGAAAGCGAATGATCCTTACCCTGGGAGATCTGTAAGTATGGCTGGTAGAACGGCCAAACCACGGCAGCGATGTCACTGGGTATCTACAGAAGTCAGCAGAGG
>NZ_FOPP01000007.1 GCF_900113525.1 Pedobacter insulae | reverse complement strand
CCCACGACACCCTTGCTCTTGGCTAATACTTCCTACTGTAAAGGCGTATTCGGGACTTTCACCCTATAGCGCATACCCATGCCTGGCGCACAAAATAAGGGCAAGTCATCCAACATTGCCCTTATTACTAACTAATAACTAAATTATCTAAATTTATCCAACTTACTAAAGGCCGAATGTCGTCTATGTTATTTCACATATGCCTTGAGGCCGCTGCTTAAAAACATTTTATAATTTTCTATTTCATAATTGGCGCCCTGTGGGGTTGCCAATAATTGTTCTGTTTTGGGATCTAATAGCACGTAGAATGGTTGTGAGTTCGAGTTAAATTTCGAAGCTTGCAAATCACTCCACTTTTTACCGATTGTAGTTAATGATTTTCCTTTTGCATTTATAACCACATCTGCCGGAGCTAACTCCGTTTTATCATCAACGTACAGTTGAATTAGTACGTAATCATTGTTAATCATTTGACGAACTGTAGGATCTGGCCAAACATTGGCTTCCATCTTCCGGCAATTTACACAAGCATGTCCAGTAAAATCAATTAATACAGGTTTGTTTACCTTTTTTGCGTAAGCAATCCCCTCATCATAGTCAAAAAATGCGTTCAACTTTAATGGTGCGTGAAAAATATCAGCATACTTATGTGGTGCGCCATCGGTTGTCTTATTAATGTTTGATGAACCTATTAAAGAAGCAGTGTACAAATCAAAGTCTTGCGTTTCCTGAGGCGGTAAAAATGCAGAAACTGAACGCAGTGGGGCTCCCCACAGTCCAGGAACCAGATATAAAGTAAAAGCAAATACAATCGTTGCCATTAAAAGGCGTGGAAAGGATAGAAATTTGAGATCACTATCGTGGGCAAATTTTAATTTACCTAATAAGTAAAAGCCCATAAGAGCAAATAAGGTAATCCATAAGACTAAAAACACTTCGCGATCAAACCATTCCCAGTGGTAAGCTAAATCTACATTGCTCAAAAATTTGAGTGCAAAGGCTAATTCTAAGAAACCTAATACCACCTTTACGCTATTTAACCATCCTCCAGATTTTGGTAATGCGTTCATTGCAGAGGGAAAAAGCGCAAATAATGCGAAGGGAATTGCTAACGCAAACGAAAAACCAAACATCCCTACGGCAGGGCCTAATAAAGCGCCCGTAGTGGCGGCCTGTACTAACAACGTGCCTATGATCGGGCCAGTACATGAAAATGAAACCAACGCCAGCGTGCCTGCCATGAAGAACAGCCCTGCTAATCCCCCTTTATCAGAGTTTTCATCCATTTTATTCACCCATTTTGAAGGAAGGGTAATTTCAAAAGCTCCCAAAAATGACGCTCCGAAAAGAACGAGTAAGAGGAAGAAGAAAAAGTTAAAAATACCATTGGTTGATAGGCTATTTAAAGCATCGGACCCAAAAATAACGGTAACCAACAATCCTAATACAACGTAGATTAAGATGATAAAGAATCCATATAGGGCTGCCTTTCCAAAGGCACTTCCCTTTGCGGCTCCTTTAGTGAAAAAGCTTACCGTTAGCGGCAACATCGGAAAAATACACGGCATTAATAAAGCCGCAAGTCCCCCAACAAAACCTGAGATAAAAATACCGAAAAGTGTTGTGTCTTCCGCCTTTGTGGTTGCTTTTTTGACCTCATTTAAAGGTTCAACTTTTGCTTCTTTTAAAACAGTTCCAGAATCGGCTGCAGTAACGATATCTTCCTCAGGTGTTACTTCTGTAAATTCCAGTTCGTCAATATTTACACTGTCTGTGTTTTGAGCAACCGAAAGATTGCTCATTAACATAAATAGGAAAAGTCCTATGACATATTTAAATTTCATAATAGTGCTCTATTTAATCGAAACACTAAAAGCGATTTCTTCTGGAGGCAAACATTGATGATCATCACAAACCATAAATTCCAATTTGCCTTTAACCAAAGCTGTTTTGCCCTTTAGTTTAACCTTTTGTTGAAAAATCACAGATTTTTCGAAATAACTTACATTCATATTGAAGGTTGACTCAAATTTTGTGATTGGCTTTGGTTCTGTAGTTTTGTCAACTAGTGTAAATAGTGGGGATTTATCAAACGTGATGGTTGTTTTAACCGGACCGCCTGCTTTAACAAATTGCGAATAAAGATGCCATCCGTCTTCAATCGTAGCTTTTAAATAAATGATTGCCTCGGTAGCGCTCGTTTTCTTTGCAGCATAGCTCCAGGTTACCGGCTTTTCAATTTGTGCATAACTGGTTAAGCTAAAAAGAGCTGCCGTTAGTGTAAAGATTAGTTTTCTCATTTTGTGGTTCTTATAAATATTAGGGTTATAATCTGTCTATTGCTTCGTAATCAATAAACTGTGTGTCTGGACTTAGATAGCCCTCTTTTATTGGTTCATTTTTCATTAAATCGGTACTCAGGTATTTTTTATTACTATCAGATAAAATGGTCACAACCACGCTATTTTCACCTAAAGCTTGTTGCAATTTAATTGCCCCAATTACATTTGCTCCAGATGAAATACCAACTGCCAGTCCTAATTGGGTGGCCAACTTTTGCGCCATCAAAATTGCATCACCATCATTCGCCTGAATCACCGAGTCAAGGTCAGCAAGGTTCACAATTTCAGGTATAAATTCATCTGATATCCCCTGAATACGATGACTACCCACTTTATAACCTGTGGTTAATGTTGGAGACTCAGCAGGCTCTAATGGATGGATTTTAATTAACGGATTTTTCGATTTAAGATACTTGCCAACACCCATAATAGTACCTCCAGTTCCAACTCCTGCTACAAAAGCTTCTGGAATAATATTTAAATTAGTTAACTGTTCCCAAATTTCTACCCCTGTTGTTTTTTCATGTGCTTCAGGGTTAGCCTTGTTTTCGAATTGCCGTGGCAAAAAAACATTAGGGTCAGCCGCTGCATAAAACTCCGAAAGCTTGATGCTTCCTAAAAATCCACCTTGCTCCTTGCTAAGCAATTCTACCTGAGCGCCTAAACTCTTAATAATATCTATACGCTCTTTACTTAACCAATTTGGCATGATAATTTTTACGGGGTGACCCAAGGCTCTCCCTATGGCGGCAAATGCGATTCCGGTATTGCCACTGGTAGCCTCGATGAGCTGATTCCCCGGTTGAATACTTCCGTCTTTATAGGCTAAGTACAGCGTATGTAACGCCATCCTATCTTTTATACTCCCAGTTAAATTATAATGTTCACACTTTACATAAACAAACCCCCTTTTTCCCATATAGGTATAGTGAAGTTTCAGCATCGGTGTATTTCCAATAAGTTTATTCAAGTGATTAAACTTAGCTTCTATAGATGCTTTTGAGTCTGACATTACTTTTGGTTCAACAATCATGGAGAAATAATTTGCTTGACTTACGATCAATAATTCTTGAAGCAAAATTGACTATATCTGAATTAACTAACAATGATTTCCCATTATTCCATAAATTTTATGGTATTTTAATAAATAATCAGAAATTTGTCAGATATTCATCACTCCAGTATATGAAACCTGATTTTTTTTCAAGCCTATGCAAAACAATATTGACCAAACTGATTTGGGAATTTTAAAATTACTCCAACATGATGCTTCCTTAACAAATAAGGAGCTTTCTTATAAATTAAACAAGTCTATCGCAACTATTCACGAACGTGTTAAAAGACTAAAAGAGCAAGGATACATAAAGAAAATAGTTGCTATTTTAGATAGAAAAAAGGTGGGAAGTAACTTAGTCGCTTTTTCACAGGTCTTGCTAAATGACCATGCGGCAGATACTTTAAATGAGTTTGAGAAGGAAGTGACTAAATTTCCAGAAGTAATGGAATGCCTGCAAATGACAGGGGCATACGATTTCTTCTTAAGAATAGCTACGAGCGACATGGACTCATACCATACTTTTTATAGAACCAAATTAGCTACACTTCCAAACATTACAACTGTACAGAGCTTTTTTGTCTTGTCTGAGGCAAAAAGCGATACCGCATATCCCTTATAAAAAAAGCTAAGTACCATTGGCACTTAGCTTTTTTTAAATAACGAGAAATCTATTTTATTTTCCATTCATGTATCCCTGATGAATGATTTTCGGGTTGCTGAACTTCGATTTTAATCGCTTTGGTTTTTACAGGTTTAAATTTAAGCGTATTAAACTTATCTTTCGAAATCCCCGAATCGCTGAGTACCTCTACGGGTATCCAATTTCCATCTGATAAGTATAAAACTTTATAAGATGTTGGAATTCGGCAGCCGCCCCATGGACCATCGTCATACCAATACACCCCCGACTCAGACACGGTTTCTTCCTCAGCAAAATCGTATGCTACAAACTCTACAGTGTTTTTCTTTGGCCACCAGTGCAAATATGGAAAATTGGTATCTTTCGAATCTGCCGGTTCATATTGATCTCTAACTGATTCTAATAGTCTAGGATTTTTTAAAGAAGAACTTACTTTACTTTTTGAAGCAATGGTTGGTGCGGGTTGAGGCCTTGCGGCAGCTGACTCGTAAGGTATCCAGACTGTCATGTCACTTGGTCCTCTATTAGCCCAGGCATAATAGGGTATCGCTACTACTTTTTGGTTAACTTGAAGTAATTCATCGGTACCAATTTGGCGCTTTGTTCCAGTTCCCTCCACAAATATTTCTTCAATTTCATTCAATTTCGCAGAATTAAACGCTGCAGAGGCCTTTGCATCTTTTGAAACCAAAATGTTTTGCACCAATCCATCTTTATTATCTGGACCTTCTAAGCAATATGCCATAGGACCCTTCTGAAAGGTAAAACGACCTACATCATCTTTAACCTTTGCATTTGCAATCACTTTTTGAATTTCCATTGGCAAATCTAAAATTAGCTGGTCGCCTTTTGCCCATTTCTGCTCAATAACCGCATAGCCTTTTACCATTTTATAAACAACCGGTTTGCCGTTGAGCAATAATTTAACTTCACCCTTAGTTGGCGTGAGGTAACTATATAAATCGCCCGGAACAGGCGAATTGGTAGCCCATCCGGGAATACGAACATGAACAGCAAATACAGCAGGCTTTACCGGTGAAACATCGATTTTAACATGGCCTTTCCATGGATATTCGGTTGATTGCGTAATATTAACCTCACCGCTAGTTAATTTAATATCAGCCTTATTAGCCATAAATAAATTAACATATAAATTATTTTCATTGTGACCATACACATAACCCGGCACCGACGGCAAGAAACGGGTCATGTTTGAGATACAACAGGCACAGGCAAACCATGCACTTCGCTGGTGTTGATGCATTGATGCTAAGGGATTAGGGTAAAAAAACCGATCGCCACTTATCGACACGCCTGATAGCAAGCCATTGTAAAGCGTTCTTTCTAACACATCGATGTATTTAGCATCGCCATGTAATTGAAACATGCGGCTATTCCAATATACATTTGCAATCGCAGCACAGGTTTCAGCATAAGCACTCATGTTAGGAAGCTGATAAGCTTCCCCAAAAGCTTCTCCTGCCCCGGTAGCTCCTATCCCACCGGTAATGTATAATTTCTTGCCTACCACATCGTCCCATATCTTGTCTATCGCAGCCAAATACCTGGTATCACCAGTTAACGCTGCCACATCTGCCATACCCGTGTACATATAGGTTGCCCTTACCGCATGGCCAACTGCCGTAGTTTGATCTACTACCTTAGCCTGGGCTTGGTTATAAGGATCGCCCTTGGGGCCTCGTACATCAAGAAAAAACTTAGCTAAATCGAGGTATTTTTGATTGCCGGTGATACGGTACAAACGTACCAAACCAATTTCAACAATCTGATGCCCAGGATAAATCTGCAATTTACCAGGCCCAAAATCTCTGACCAGTAAATCTGCATTTTTAAGTGCAATATCTAACAATTTACGCTTCCCGGTCGCTTCGTAATAGGCAGCTGCCGATTCATAAAGGTGACCCGAATTGTAAAGTTCATGACTTAGCTCCTCTTCCTTTTCCCATCGTTTAGCGCCAACCCAATCATGCGGCTTTTTGGCATTTGCAGTTCTGAAAGTATATAAGTAACCGTCTTTTTCCTGAGCTCTTCCAATAATATTAATAAGCGAATCTATATAATGCGCTAATTTAGGATCCTTCTTTACTTGCATTGCATAGGATGCCCCTTCAATTACTTTATATACATCGGTATCATCAAAAGTAAATTGGGATAGTTTTACCTCCTCAATTTCATGTGCTGCCATCAAGAAATTATCTATTCGGCCATTTTCCTCACATTTTTGCAGCGTATACGGAATGGTTGTGCTGGCATTTACTTCCATTTTGGGGGCCCAAAACTTATCATTCACATGCACATGTTTAAAAGCGACTGGTTGGATTGGGTAATCCCTTTTCTTTTGCGCCACGGCATGAAATACCGCTAAACCTGCAACTATGGTTAAAAATTTAGTTTTCATCTGCTATGATTTAAAAAATAAATTTAAAGAGTTGAAAGGGTAAAAAACAGGTGAATATTCACATGTATCAAATATAATTTAACTAGTTTTGATTTACAATTCTGTTAACATTGTCCCAGTTACGCCAATATCTAACGCATGCTTAACACCACATTTTAAGGCAAAATTAGCTCTCTGATGGCCAACCGGAAAGTCGAAACAAACAGGATAATTATACTCTGCTACCTTCTCCATCACAATATCAACTAAAGTTTTTCCAAACCCATCCGCCCCGTCATCAGGTTTTAACTTAAATCCACCTATAATTAAACCGTTAAGCTTTTTTAATTTACCGCTTCTTTTTAAGTTAAAAAACATTCTATCAATACTATACAAGGCTTCTCCAGTATCTTCTAAGAATAAGATTTTTCTTGCTGTTTCAATCTCCGATTTACTCCCGGCTAAGTTTTCAATACACCGCAAATTACCACCAATTAGCTCACCTTTTGCTATTCCCAGCCTATTGCTGGCATTATAAATAGCTTGGTATTTCATTTTCTCACCTTTCAGTGCTTGCTGAATTGAATTTATGGTATCAATTTGTATGGGTTCTGCAGTTGCCCAGTCGCTCGGAAAACTATTGCACATCTTTGAATGAATGCTGGCTACGTTATAATTGCTATTAATATGGCAATGCAAAATAGTGATATCGCTAAAACCAATAATCCACTTTGGTGACGATCTAAATCCGCTAAAATCTAATTGATCTACAATTCTAACTGCTCCATAGCCTCCCCTCGCACACATAATAGCTTTAATGGAAGGATCATCAAGCATTTGTTGAAAATCTAGCAAACGTTCTTGATCAGTGCCACCAAAAGTATAATCTCTTGCTCCCACTGTTTTACCTATCACTACATTAAATCCCCAGCTTTTCATTTGAATAACCGATGGCTCAATTTCTTCAGCTGTAATATAACCTGCCGGACAAGTAATACCTATCGTATCGCCTTCAACCAAATAAGGTGGCACCTTTGGTCTAGCACTTTCTACAAGGGGTAACTTAGCATCAGTTTTTAAGGGGTTTAAAAGTGCTACTGCAGGAATTAGTGCCAGGAAGTTTTTACGGTTCATGAAAGCTAAGATAGAAAATTGAACTATAAATTAAATCATAAACTAATTGTCGGCTAATTGAGCGGCCAAACCAGCCCCTGCCACTAATAGCTCTTGCGTGATGGTTTTGGTGTACTCAGAAATCTCAGATTTGAATTCAGTAACAGATGCTCCAGCGCGTATTTCTTCCAATCTCTTCTCCCATTGCCCTGTTAATTCCGCTTGGGCGATTTTTTTATCCTTCACCACCTCGTATACCGCTAAGCCCTTTTGAGTAGGCACTAAGTTTCGCTTTTCGCGGATAATATATTCACGAGTTAACAACGTTTCTATAATTGCTGCGCGTGTAGCCGGAGTACCTAAACCACTATCTTTCATAGCATAACGCAACTCTTCATCTTCAATTTCTTTACCAGAAGTTTCTAAGGCTTTCAGCAAAGACGCTTCATTGTACATCGCCTTCGGCTTAGTTTGCTTTTCAAGCAACGCTTTATTTACAATCGGGAGCAACTCGCCTGCAGTTACCTTAGGTAGAGCTGGATTGTCCTCATCCTTCTTTTCGTCTTCAGCATCGTTAAATACAGCACGCCAACCAGCAAATTGGACTACCGTACCATTTGCAACAAATATAGAACCCGAATTAACAGTTATTTTCGTGATCTCTTTGATACACTCTTGATGAAATGCTTCGATCATCCGTCCAACAACCATATCATAAACTGCCTGATGATCTTTACTTAGATTATATGCTTTCTCTCCAGTGGGTAATATGGCATGGTGATCTGTTACTTTCTTGGCATTGACACTGCGTTTATTTAACTTAATGGTTTGTAAAAAAGCCGCTTGCTTACCAAAAGCTTGATGATCCGTTAGTTTTGAAATTAAGCCTGGAATAGTCGCAAATACATCATCTCCTATATACCGGCTTCCGGTACGGGGATAAGATACTAGTTTACTTTCGTATAGGTTCTGCAATAAATTAAGCGTTTGATCGGCCGTAAAACCATTCTTTTTGTTGGCTTCTTGTTGTAAGCTACTTAAATCGTGCAATAACGGAGGTGGCTCCTTGCGTGGCTTTGCTTCCACTGCAGTAATGTTTCCACCTTTTTCAAAACCAGCAGCTATATCTTCTACCTGGTCAAAAACTTGCTGTGCCTCTTCTTTAGTCTTAAAGTTAGTAATGGAAATTGCTTTAAACAGCTGACCATCTTTATCGAGCTGAATGGCAATTTGGTAGTAAATTTGAGGTACAAAATTCTTAACCTCTATATACCTCGAACAAATCATTGCAAGTGTGGGAGTTTGAACCCTACCTAAAGAAAGTACACTTCTTGAACCGGCAGAAATACTTAGCGCCTGTGTTGCATTCATCCCTACCAACCAATCTGATTCCGACCTACAATGTGCCGAATTAAATAAGCTATCGTAATCTTCACCAGGTTTTAAGTTTCTAAAACCATCTTTAATAGCTTCGTCTGTTTGAGAAGAAATCCATAACCTCTTAAAAGGTTTCTTACATTTCAAAAAATAATAGATGTACCGAAAAATAAGCTCACCCTCACGCCCGGCATCCGTTGCAACAATAATCTCGGTTGCCTCATCAAATAGCTTTTTAATGATATCTAGTTGCTTTCTAACACCAGGATCCTCTACAAAACCATCTTTGGTTTTAATTTTGCGAATAGCCAGTTTAAATCGGGCAGGCAGCATAGGCAAATGTTGCTTACGCCATCCAATAAAACCGTAATCCTGGGGAGGAGCTAGTTGCAATAAATGGCCAAATGCCCAGGTAAAGGAATATCCTTTACCCTCAATGTATCCGTCCTTTCTAGTTGTTGCTCCAAAAACCTTAGCTAATTCACGACCTACGGAGGGTTTCTCGGCAATCACAATCTTCATGCGACGAAGATACAAATTTAGCGATGTTTTGGCCCCATGTAAAATGTCAATTTACCTCCGGCAACAATATCACTATGTTTAATAAATGGCTTCATTAATTGTTTGCCATTTAATAATACCTTTTGCACATATACATTTTTGTCGCTTTGGTTAATGGCTTCAACTGTAAAGGTTTTTCCGTTCTCTAAGTTTAAACTTGCATTATTTACAGATGGCGAGCCCAAAGCATATTCATCGCCCCCCGGTGAGACTGGATAAAAACCCAAAGAGGAAAACATATACCAAGCACTCATCTGCCCACAATCATCGTTTCCACCCAATCCATCTGGCGTGGGTTTATACTGCATTTTTAGAATGCGACGAACCTGTGCCTGGGTTTTATAAGCTTGATCAGTCCAATTGTAAAAATACGCAACATGATGTGCCGGTTCATTGCCATGTACATAACCCCCAATAATTCCTTCACGGGTAATATCTTCAGTATCCGCAAAAAATTCATCCGGTAAATGCATGGTAAACAAGGTATCTAAACGTGCAGCAAATTTCTTTTTCCCACCCATTTGTGTCATTAACCCAACTGGATCATGAGGTACGAAAAAGCTATAATTCCAGCTATTACCTTCAATAAAACCCTGACCATGTGTACTCAATACGTCGAACTCTTTTTTAAAGCTTCCATCAGTTAGCTTGGGACGCATAAACCCGATTGCTGGATCAAAGTTATTTTTCCAGTTATTTGATCTTTTAATAAAGGTCTGGTAAACATCGTCACGACCTAACTTTTTGGCTACCTGCGCAATTGCCCAATCATCATACGCATACTCCAAAGTATTTGATACAGAAACACCACTTCTCTCTGCTGGGATATAACCTAAATCAGCATAATATCCAATCCCTTCATAACTTCGTTTATTGGCTGTCGCGATACATGCATCTAATGCTTTATTGGCATCTCCATTATAAACACCCTTTATAATAGCATCCGCAACGACCGACACACTATGATAACCGCTCATACACCAATTATCGTTTGCATAGTGCGACCAAATAGGCAGCATTTGCAAGGAATTTTGTTCATAATGAGCCATCATAGATTTTACCATATCGTTATTTCTAGCCGGCTGCATCAGGTTAAAAAATGGATGCAAGGCCCGGTAGGTATCCCATAAAGAGAAGGTAGTATAATTTACAAAACCGTTCGCCGTGTGAACACCTTGATCTAACCCCTTATATTGTCCATTTACATCTGTATAGGTAGTAGGATTAATAAAAGCATGGTACATAGCGGTGTAAAAGTTCGTCTTATGATCATCAGATGCACTCACATTGATCTTATTCAGCTCTTTGTTCCAAGTGGCTTGGGCTTGATTTTTAACCTTTTCAAAATCCCATCCTTGAATTTCAGTTCGCATATTCTGTAATGCATTTTCCTGGCTTACCGGAGATAATGCAAACTTGATTTTCACTTGCTCCCCTTCCTTGGTATCAAAATCAAAGTACATTCTCACTTTCTTACCCGCTACTTCAGGGAAGTTCTTCGACTGATCAAATTTACCCCAAAAGCCACGATAGGCCTGACGGGCATCGTAGTTTTTTTGTCCGTAGCTTTTAAACTTCTTAGAGAAACTCATGGCAAAATAGACAGTACGTGTCCTCGCCCATCCATAAGTCTGACGGTATCCTGTAACCAATGTATCATTAACTACCCGAACATAGGTCCAGACCGTTTTCTCGTCATAATTATATATCCCAGCCATTAAATCTAAAATAATATGGCTTTGATCAGATTTTGGAAAAGTATATTGATGCATTCCAACACGCGTAGTAGCCGTCATCTCTGCCGTGATATTATCATCATCCAATTTTACTTTATAATAACCTGCCTCCGCAGTTTCATTGGCGTGAGAAAATGCCGATCTAAATCCACTTTTAGGATCACTTGCCTTGCCCGGATTCATTTGAAGTTTACCTTGAGTTGGCATAATTAAGAAATCACCTAAATCCGAATGCCCCGTTCCACTAAAGTGTGTATGGCTAAAACCAACTATAGTTTTATCTTCATATTTATAACCAGCACAATATTTATATACTTGCCCATTATATTTTCCATTTACCTCGTAAGGAATTGTATCAGTATCCGGACTTAACTGTACAGCGCCAAAAGGAACAGTAGCTCCAGGATATGTATGTCCCATTTTCTCAGTACCAATTAAGGGCTTAACATATTTAACCAAATTTTGTTGAGCCTGAGCGGAAAAAGATAAAAATAAAACGAAATAGAAAATAAACTTCTTCATAATTAAAATAACTAGTATAAAATAATTCCCGAATATATTAATTTTTGAGTAAACTAAATTGTTTTAGTAATAATTTAAAGTAATATAAATGATGGATTATTAATCTTCCTAAACCATGATAAACTCGTCTAAATCTGTATCTTTAACAAGCAAAACTGTCCAAACTGGTTTTTCAATGAATAAGAACATCACCTTACAAGATATTGCCAAAGCACTTAACATTTCAGCATCTACCGTATCGAGAGCATTAACAGATAGTTATCAAATTGGTGCCAAAACGAAAAAACTGGTACTAGATTATGCCAAACAGCATCATTATGTTCCAAATAGGATGGCTCGGGGGCTAAAAGAAGGCAAAAGTAGGTCTATTGGTGTATTAGTTTGCTCGATCGACAATAATTTTATGGCCCAAATGCTCGATGGTATTGATCAGCACTGCTCAGAAAGAGGTTACCAGATTATCATCATGCAAAGCAAAGAATTGTATGAACAGGAAAAAGCAAACGTTGATTTACTGTATGCCAGTGGAATCGATGGCTTATTAATTTCTCCTTCCTATCAAACTGTAGATTTTAGTCACCTCACCCATTTGCAAGAATTGGGTGTACCAGTAGTACTATTCGACCGTTTAAGTAAACATATTGACACTCATAAAGTAGCGGTTGATAATTTTAAAGGAGCTTATGATGCTACAATGCACCTAATTAATAACGGCTATAAAAAAATTGCCCATATTAACTGGGATACAGAACTGAGTGTCGCTACAAAGAGATTCGAGGGCTATAAACAAGCGCTAGAAGATTCGGGAATAAAACTTAATAACGATTGGATAAAATTTATTGATACCACAAATGCAGAAACCTTAACCCTGCAGCTTGATACCGCTTTGCAGGAATTAATGGATTTCAGGCCTTCTCCAAAGGCTATATTTACAGCGACCGACCTCATCAGTACCAAATGTTTAGCCTTGTTGCATAAAAGGGGGTATAGTGTCCCAAAGGATATTGCGCTTATTGGCTTTAGCAATACCGATCTGGCAGATGTACTCAACCCTTCGTTAAGTACAGTACATCAACCCTCTTTTGAAATAGGAAGCCTGGCTGCCCAACAACTGCTTTCGCTTATTAACGGCAAAGATACCAACTCTTTCCAGACGATCTTATTACCTACCGAACTCCAGATCAGGGCTTCAAGTCAGCCTAAAAATTAATCATTTTACATTGTTCAGACTACCTACCTAAATTAATTCATCAAAAACCTGTATTTTTGCCATCTGAATTTTAATAATGAGTAAACACGGTAGAATTTTAGTAGCCATGAGTGGCGGGGTTGACAGTTCTGTTGCAGCGGTAATGTTGCATGAACAGGGATACGAGGTAATTGGCCTTACTATGAAAACGTGGGACTATGCTACTGCAGGCGGAACGAGTAAAGAAACAGGTTGTTGTAGTTTAGACAGCATTAACGATGCGCGTACTTTAGCCGTAAATTATGGCTTCCCTCATTATATTCTGGATATCAGAGATGAGTTCGGTGATTTTGTGATAGACAATTTTGTTGACGAATACCTCGCAGGTCGTACTCCCAACCCATGCGTGTTATGTAATACCCATATTAAGTGGGAAGCGCTGTTAAAGCGTGCTAATAAACTCGATTGCGAATTTATTGCTACAGGACATTATGCTAATATTCGTAAACTAGAAACTGGCAGACACGTTATTTCTAAGGGAAAAGATGAGAACAAAGATCAGTCTTATGTACTCTGGGGGGTATCTCAAGAAAATTTATCGCGGACAAAATTCCCGCTAGGTAGCTTTTCTAAAGCAGACATTCGCCAAATGGCCATGGACATGGGACAGGAAGAACTTGCTAAAAAAAGTGAGAGCTATGAGATTTGCTTCGTACCCGATAATGACTACCGGGCTTTTCTAAAACATAAAGTTGAAGATTTAGAAGATCGTGTTGCTGGTGGTAATTTTATCAATAGCAGCGGGATGGTTATTGGGCAACATAAGGGGTATCCGTTTTATACCATTGGCCAACGTAAAGGGCTAGGGGTTGCTTTTGGCGAACCGATGTTTGTTACGCAAATTCTACCTGAAAGCAACACTGTTGTGCTGGGCAAAGCGGATGAGTTGGAGCGTAAAGAAGCAATGGTTAGGAACATTAATTTAATCAAATACGAAAATATCAACGAACCTTTGGATAATGTGATTACCAAAATCCGTTATAAAGATGCTGGTATGTTAAGCACTATCGTTCAAGAAAAAGATAAAATGAGAGTGGTATTCGATCACAATGTTTCTGCAATTGCACCAGGTCAATCAGCAGTTTTTTATGAGGGAAATGATCTTTTGGGTGGTGGATTTTTGATTTAACTATAACTTCACTACTTCCCCGCTCTTTACAGACTCGTCGCAAGCAAATGCAATTTTCAAACTGTTTATGGCATCCAGTGTAGCCGTTTCTAAAGAAAGGTCTTCCTGGATGGCTTTTAAAAAATGTTCCTGCTCCCGGCTACATAATTCTTGATGGTTCAATTCATCTGATAAGTTTATCCAATCATTGGCTTTTGCAAACTCATCGTCTTCGTCTAAATCCGAATAATGCACTTTGATCGCTTCAGTTTTAGTATGTGAGTCGATATCATCAGATTCACCTGCCTTTGTGCCTTCACCTGCCATAATAGATACCGAGCCTTTCGGACCAAACACATCTTTGATAAAGAAAGAATTATCACTCACCATTGGTCCCCAGCCGGCTTCGTACCAGCCAATAGATCCGTCTTCAAAGCGAATTTGCAGCTGACCATAATTATAATTCCATGAAGGAATATCATCTGTTAATCTTGCACCGATTGCACTAACTTGCTGTGGTTTACTCCCAGTCATCTGGCACATCACATCGATGTAATGCACGGCGCAATCTACAATCGGACTCAAGCTTTTCATTAAATTACGGTGTACGGTCCATTTATGCCCGTGACTTTGTTGATTCAAGTTCATCCTCATTACTAAAGGTTTTCCCATCTCTTTAGCAAGTTCAATAAACTTCTGCCAGGAGGGATGGTATCTTAAAATATAACCAACCAGTAGTTTCTTGCCTGCTTTTTTTGCTGCATCAGCAACACGTTGGGCACCTTCAACAGTATCGGCCAAGGGTTTTTCGATAAAAACATGACACCCATGTTCAAAAGCCCTAACCGCATACAACTCATGTGTATCCGGGTAGGTAGCAATACACACGGCATCGGGTTGAGTAACCACGAGCGCGCTCTCAAAATCATTGAAAAGGGGATAAATTTCACCCAATTGCTTATTTAGCAGGATTTTACTATCACCCGTAGAGACCAATCCGCATATTTCGAACCCAGCGAGCTGGTGATAGGCTATCGCATGAGAAGCTCCCATATGCCCACAACCAACCACCAACACCCTGATATTTTTTGTATGAGCTGTCATTTTTATACGCCTAAGCTCCAACCCTTACGATACTCTCTTTTAACAAATTGATTAACTTCATCGAAATTAGTTACCCTTAAATTTTCTTTATCCCAGATAAGCTTAATATCCCTACCTGGATAACTAAAGCCACCATTTGCTTTTGGAATTTGAACATCCGTACCCCTAATAGCTAAATTAGCAATTAGCAAAGTTTCTGTAAGCGGACCAGCAATTTCAAACGGTGAACTTAAAGCAATTTTGCCATATCCAGCTCTTGCTGCCTCAGCAAATTGTGTGTAATGACCGTTTACATCACCAGGTACTCTTGCAATTTTTGGCTTGGTCTTGTCACTCGCATTTTTAGTTAACGGTAAAAGCCGCGGATTGGCACCGTAAACGTCGCACATCATTTTACCTTTTGTACCTTCAAACAACACCCCATTTGCACCAAATGGTTCGTTAGGCAATAATTCTTCTGGTCGGCCAGGCTTTATTCCCCCGTCCATCCAATGAATTTGCAAGTTATCTTTGGTATGTTTTGTTTTGGCAAAAGTCATGATTACATGACTTGATGGTGGACAGCTGTCGGGGAAATAGCCACGTTTAAATTCGTCTACATAAATACTTCCAACACTACACTGTACATCAATTGGCGTATCCAAATCTAAAACCCTAAAAGGAGGTTCTACTAAATGGCATCCCATATCGCCTATTGCACCTGTTCCATAATCCCACCAGCCACGCCAGTTAAAAGGCACCAATTTCTCGATGTATGGTTTGTTTGGCGCACTGCCCAGCCATAAATCCCAATCTAGCTCTTTCGGGACAATGCCATTGGTTGATGGCCATAAAATACCTTGAGGCCACGACGGCCTGTCTGTCCAGCAATACACGGTTTTTACCTTTCCAATTAGCCCAGCGTTACACCAGTCCTGCAATTTACGGACCCCATCACCTGATGAACCCTGATTGCCCATTTGGGTCACTACCTTATAACGTTGTGCGGCTTCAGTTAATTTTCTTGCCTCATAAATGTCGTGGGTAAGTGGCTTTTCAACATATACATGTTTACCTAACTGCATAGCGGCCATGGCAATCATCGCATGGTTATGATCCGGAGTCGATATAATCACCGCATCGATATGCTTCGCCTCTTGATCGAGCATCTGCCTATAGTCTCTGAAGTACTTGGCTTTAGGGAAATTTCTAACTGTAGTTGCCGCCCTCCTATCATCAACGTCACATAAGTAAGCGATATCTGATATTCCTCCGTTAAACACGTTCGCGATATTACTTTGTCCCTTTCCTCCAGCACCTACTCCCGCAACCATTAAACGGTCACTTGGCGCCAAAAACCCCTTACCTCCCAGTACATGCCTAGGAACAATCATAAATCCGGCGGTTGCAATTGCGGTAGTTTTAATAAAATTACGACGGGATTTTGTTATTTCTTTCATTCTTTTGTATTAAACTTTAACAAATGAAAATTTTGTCAAAGTGATTATTTCTTGCTTAAATCCTTTATTCTAATATTTCTAAACTCAACTGGAGAACCATGACCTAGAAAGCCGATATGACCGGCATCCCTTAATAAACCAGGATGCTTTTGTCCATCCGCCGCACCATTCTTTCGAGCTTCCGTAATATCAGCATCCACAATTGTTTCTCCATTTAAAATAACCTTAATCTTAGGACCTTTTACTACCACTTCCTGATAGTTCCATTCACCCGTTGGTTTTAAAAAACCTCGTTTGGCAGCCGAAACTCCGTAAACAGAGCCATGATATTGGTATTGCTTCAAGTTTTTATAGACTGGTGCATCATTGTCTAGAATCTGTAACTCCATCCCCTCATATGCGGCATCGCCTTCTAAGGGAGCTCTTATGCCCAAACCGTTGTTCGCACCTGGGGTAAGCTTAAACTCAAATCGATAAATGAAATCACTGTATTGCTCTTTGGTAAACAAATTCCCGCCAGAACCTTTTCCTGGTTTAGGACGAATAGCTAGATTTCCATTTTCTATTACATAATCGGTCGTATTACCAACCCAACTATGCATATTCGTACCATCAAATAGAACCTTATAACCTTCTTTAACTTCTTGTGCACTTAATTCAAAAGGTTTTGTTCTGGGAAGTTCTTTGATGAAAATATTGCGATAAGCAACAGGCGATCCATGTGCCTGCAATTCAATTTGCTCTTCATTAAAAATAGGTAATTTCCTATCCCAATAATTTTCAAGTATCACATTATCAGTCACCAAAACACCGTTTAAGTAAACCGTTACCCGGTCTGCAATCATAACAATGCGAAAAGTATTCCATTCATCTAGAATGTTATCAGCTACTTTTAATGGCTTGCTTGGGTTAAGCTGATTATTATACAAACCTCCAGAACCTACCTGTGCACCTACGTTTGTACGTGCATTATCCCAAATTTGTACTTGCGGTGTTCCCCGCAAATAAATACCAGCATCCCCTTCTCCCTTTTTATCATCAATAATTTTCCAGTCTACCAACATTTCGAAATCGCCATATTTTTTAATGGTCGCTAAATTATTTCCTTTACTCATAAAATGAAGCTCGCCATTTACTGGCTTCCAGCTTTCGGCAGCTTCCTTATTTGCCTTTTCCTGGGCAGCGGCTAAAGTACTTGCATCCATTTTGGCACGTTTAATAGGATCTCCAACTAAACCTTGCCAGCCTGTTAAGTCTTTTCCATTGTAAATAGAAACAAAACCTTCACCAGCTTCCATATCAGCAATATATTTCTTCATTGCCTCTTTTTGATATTCACTATCAGCGCCAGTAATCACCGAGATGGTTTGATTAAGCATGTTTTTTACAAGTTCGCCATTATATTTTCCGGCTAAGGCAACATTCATTACGGTGGTAGCTGCATTTTGTTGCAAGCTTGCCTCGTTTAAATAATTACTTGCAAAAACTAAGGTGTTGAAAGTTTTAGCCTGCTCAGCATCCCTTAAGATTTGTTGCTTTTGAGCGGTAGTCTTGGCAACTTCCATTGCATTTTTTAAGCATAATAAACGTTGTTCTGGTAGTAAATTTGCTGCTTTTACCAATTTCAAATAGCCTTTTACTGCCTGATCAAGAGTTGCATCATCTTTGCTGGTTCTAGCAATATTGATCAACGTTTGTGCAGCTTCAAAATTTGTCCAACTTGTTAATGAATTTAAAGCTGCGCGCTTAACTTCATTACTTCCATTTTTAAACTCATCATTAATCGTGCTTAAAGCTTGTTTGCCGCCTAAGCTAGCCAATATTGGATAATACAATGCTTGTTGTGCCGCAGGAGATGCTTTCATTTTTGTCAGCACACCTTCAACTTGTCCTTCTTTAGCACTGGTTTTCAAGGCCGAAATAATAGCAGCTTGAACAGCTCTGGTTTGCTCAGCTGTTTTATTTTCATTTAACAAAACATATAATTGAGGTAACTGCTCTGCAGAAGCAACTTGCTTAAGAGCCCCGTAAGCTGCTAGTTGAACTTGTAAGTCTTGGTTAGTTAATTCCTTAAAAACTGCCTGAGATTGACTGGTAGCTGCCTTAGCCGCTAATATATTTATAAGCGCTATTTGCACGTTTGGTGTTGTTTTCGGAAGTGCCTCAGCAACAATTTTAGTAATATCTTCTCCTTTCATTTTTAAAATAGCATCACTATAAACCTGTAAATCACTTGCGTCAGCTTTCTTCATGCGCTTTAAAAAATCGGAAAGTACACGTTCCTGTCCCAAAGAAGCAGCCGTATTAATAGCAACGTACCTTACTTCTTGTTCTTTACTTGTTGTAAGCTTTAGCATAGCTGGCAATGACTGTTGTGCGTTTGCATCCGCTAAGAAATGTAATAGAAGCACTTGCGTCGGTGCATCAGCCTTTTTTAATTCTTTTAACCAAACCGCTGTTTCTTCAGTTTTAAAATATGGTAGTGCAGCTTTTAGGGCGGCAGCACGGTAAGCAAAAGATGGATCTTTTAAAGCTTTAGTAAAATAAGGAGTAGATGGAGCCGCAGCGGCCATAATTTCTAAGGCAGCAATTCTAACATTGGCCGACTGGTCTTTAAGGTTATTTGCGATTTTAATTGCGGTTGCCTTATCCTTGTTTAACATTTTATGTGCAAAAACCAGATACGAAGACAATGCATTAGTCGCATCGTAAGCATAGCCTGCCTTAGCAGCAGCTTTTTGCAAAACTGGTTCATTAGCTGGATCTCCTAATTGGGCAAGCGCTGCCAATGTAATTTTTGAGAGGTCCGAATCAGTAGAAGAATTTAATATACCGATCAAAACTGCTCCTGCTGCTTTTAAATCTGTATGTCCTAAAGCAGCTATAATACTTAATTTAGCTCTTCCACTAGCTGATGATAAAGCTTTAAGAAGGGTGTTTTTTGAAAGGTCAGTATTAATCTTCGCCAATGCTCTTGACGCAGCGTCGGCTAAAGCCTCGTTTGTTAAAAACTGCGCTATTTCAAGAACAACTTCATCTGTGCCGATTACATCAAACTGACTCAAAATAAATGCTTTATGTTGTACTCCAGTTAAAGAGACTAAGGCTTTTTTATAGGCATTAACGGCTATTTTCCTAGCATTTTCTTTTCCTGGCTGACTCGCATAACCAGAAAACCCATTAATTGCATAAGTTAATACTGATTCATTGTCTTTCGAATTTAACCCGATAATTAAAGTATGATACCCATCAACACCAAGTTGCGTAATATCATTCATGTTTCGGTTAAATTGGTTGGTGTTTTTAGCAGGCAATTCTGCTAACAAATCGGCAATGCGAGTGGCAACCGTTCGTTCGTCTTTTTTTTCTTGGGCACTCAGGTTGGGAAGCAATAAGCCCACAAAAAGCATTATCCCTAATATTTTACGTATCATTTGAATATAGTGTTGTTTAAGTAGATATTTTTAAATTGAATATGGAGCTCTCATTACAGGATTTAATAATTTATTAGCACCCTCGTCATCAATAAACTCTTGTTTAATGGGATCGAATTTAAGTGATCGGCCTAAGCGAAGCGCTATTAATCCGATGTTAACAAGATTGCAGGAACGATGTCCATTCTCCTCGTTCAAAGCAAACTTTTGTCTGGTTTTAACACATTCAACAAAATCCGTAAGCTGACTAGGTGGTTCTGGAAATGCGGCTAACTTCCTGTCTAGATCAGGTATATCTGATTTAAAACCCGGATACAATTTCCCTTTTGGACCTTCAATATAAGGTACATTTGTATCAGTCCCAGCACCATCTAATATAATCTGACATCCATCAGCATAAGTATAGGTAATTCTACGCCAGGTTCCAACGGCATCATAATGCTGTTGAGGCGCATCTATTTCCACAGAAACCGGACTTGTATTATCCTTTCCTAAAAAATACTGGATCGGATCAATATAGTGTTGCCCCATATCGCTAAGGCCGCCACCATCATAATCCCAATATCCCCTAAATGTTTGGTGTACCCTGTGGGTGCTGTAAGGTTTAAAAGGAGCTGGACCTAGCCACGATTCGTAATCAAGTTCTGCAGGTACTGGTTCTATTGGAAGGTTTTCATTCCCAACCCAGAAAAATTTCCAATCGTATCCTGTATGCTTTCCTACAGTTACCTTAAGCGGCCAACCTAAAAGACCACTATCAACTAATTTTTTAATAGGCTTAACTGTTGTGCCCATACCGTAAAATGTGTCTTTAAACCTAAACCAAGTATTAAGTCTAAACATGCTCCCATTTTGTTTCATGGCTTCAACTACTCTTTTGCCCTCTCCAATAGTATGGGTCATCGGCTTTTCACACCAAACGTCCTTTCCGGCATTTGCCGCATCAACTGCCATTATTCCGTGCCAATGAGGCGGAGTTGCAATATGTACAATATCTACTTCTGGCAGCTTTAAAAGTTCACGATAATCACCAAATGTTTTGACACCCTTGTCTAGCAAGGGCAATGATTTTGCAATATGTCTGGTATCTACATCGCAAATCGCCACAACTTGGGTTCCATCATATGGAAAATGACCCCTGCCCATGCCACCAACGCCTATTACCGCCTTGGTGAGCTTGTCGCTTGGAGCTAAATAACCTTGCCCTCCAAGCACATATCGAGGAACAATGGTAAATGAGGCTAAGGCAATGGTAGATTTTTTAATAAAATCTCTTCTGCTGTTTTCTTGTTTCGGTTCTTTTATGGTTTTCATGTATGGTTTTGGTGATTATAAAACGTTAATACGATAACTCTTACGTCAAAGTAATATTAGAAATAATTTACAACAAAGGCAAAAGATCTATAAAAAATGAAATAAATAAAAATACTTTAATTATTTTTTTATTTAAGTTTGATGATATTAGTTAAAATATATAGATAAGCTGATGAATCTTTCCTTATTAAATGGATTATTAAAAGAACGCAACGAAAAACACCTGCTACATAAATATAGGCTTTTAAAGTGTCTTTTCAATCGAGGCCCCCAAACTGTCTCCACACTCTGTGATGATCTGGGAATGAGCCCTCCAAGTGTGCTAAAGTTAATTAATAGTTTGGCAGGAGATAATTTGATAGAAAAAAAAGGCCTCGGATTGTCTATTGGCGGAAGAAGGCCTGATCTTTATGGCTTAGTGGACGGAAAAATCTTAATTTTCTGTATAGATATACAACTATTTCATACTAAAATAACCATTATTGAAAACAACCATAACGTGGTAGTTGACACTAAAATAATTAACCTGCCCATTACCATGAATAGGTCCGACTTTTTGAATATTTTAAATAAAGAAATACAGAAAATGATGGATTCTGAAAGAGTTGACAGGAGCAAATTAATTGGATGCAGTGTTGGAATTCCTGGTTTGATAGATACAGACAAGGGAGAAAATTATAGCTACCTGTTAGATTCTGATCAAAATATTCCATTAGCAACCGCTTTTGAAAATGTACTACAATTGCCGGTTGTTATTCAAAATGATGTAAACGGCTCATCTATGGCTGAACTTAGTCACGGACTGGCAAAGGGGAAAAAGAATGTGCTGATCTTATTGATGGATTGGGGAGTGGGCTTAGGAATTATAATGGATGGAATGTTACGCAAAGGTGCTTGTGGTTTTTCTGGCGAGTTAGGCCATATACCCGTTGTAGAGAATGGCGAACTGTGTTATTGCGGTAAACACGGATGTTTGGAAACAATTGCTTCCGGAAATGCTTTATCGAAAATGGCTAAGTCCGATATTTTATCTGGCAAGAATTCTATGCTAAACCAACTTAGCCCAGAGGAGCTGGAAAGAATTGAACCAGACATCATAATTAAAGCAGCAAATAAGGGAGATCAATATGCGATCCAGCTTCTATCTAACGTTGGTGCACACATGGGTAAAGGAATATCCATACTAATCCAATTATTTAATCCAGAGCTAATTATTTTAAGTGGCCAAATAGCTGCAGCCAAACAATATATAACATTGCCTATGCAACAAGCCATCAATACGTATTGTATGACCCAAATTAGGGAAAAAACCATTATTGTTACCTCTGAGCTTGGTGAAACGTCAAGGCTACTGGGCTATGCAATGCAAGGTATTAATGAAATTTTGGACGCCTACATAAAAATGACTAAGCTTACAAAAGCAACTATAGATTAACTTTTGTCCAGCCAATTATTAATTTCATAGGGAGTACTAAGCTTTAATTTTTTCTTCTTACCTGGTTCAAAATAGTAATCTACCCTACCCAAATTAATCCCGGCAAAACCCACTTGATTGATCGTAGTTATTTGTCCACCTAGATTTTTAACATCTTCCGGAACAGTTAAGAATGAATGGGTATGTCCACCAATTATTAAATCTATATTTTTAGTGCTCGCTGCCAATACTTGATCAGAAACGATAGCGTCTCTATATTTATACCCCAAATGAGAAAGACATATCACTAAGTCGCACTGATGATCATTTTTAAGGAGCGAGGCAGTTGCATTGGCAATTGCTATTGGATCTAAATATTGCGTTTCACCATAGTTTTTTGGATCAACCAAACCCTTTAATTGAATACCAATTCCGAAAACACCTATTTTCAGTCCCGCTTTCTTGAATATTTTAAAAGGTTTCGTCGACTGATAAAGAGCTGTATTTTTTAAATCATAATTAGCAATTAGCACCTCAAAATTTGCGTGTGGCAGTTGCTTGTAAAACCCTTCTATTCCATTGTCGAAATCATGGTTTCCTAAAGTGGTTGCATCATAACCCATGGCACTCATTAACTTCAATTCCAATTCTCCACCATATTTATTAAAATAAGGCGTACCTTGAAATATATCCCCAGCGTCTAGCAACAATACATTTTCTTGTTCAGCCCGTATTTTTTTAATCAGCGCAGATCGTCTTGCCGTGCCACCTAATCCTTGATTTCTCGAGCCATCCATAGGAAAAGGTTCAATTCTACTATGTACATCGTTTGTATGAAGAATAGTTATTTTTTGCAAACGCCCAGTGGCAAATGCATCAAAAGAATTGATGTTCAGTGCAAATGCAGCACTTAATATGCCACCTGCCTTGATAAAATTACGTCGGTTAGTTTTTTGTAATTCTTCCATCTGTTTTAGCTTCAATCTTTTTACCAGCAAATTCTAACTCAGCAACTTCTTTTAAAAGAGCGTCCCTTACTAGTAAACCAATATTTTTTCTGGAAATAGGATTAGCAAAACCTTTAGCGTCATCACCGCCATTACCTATATAATCTGATGTAAGTACCATATAAGTTTGGTTAACATCAAAAGGCTTACCATTGATATAAATATTTTCAGGGGTTTTGTCCTTGATATTCATCCTTAGGCCCGCTACAGGTTGCCCGTTAGTCAGCGCGATATAATTCAGGATAATAAGTACATCGCTTCCTTTAAGCTTAAATAGTACAAGCTGATTTTCAAAAGGCATTAATTCAAATACACCTGAAACAGTTATTGGTCCCTTTGAAATATCGTTACGTAATCCACCTTTTGTAGTTGGAAACACAAAATCGATAGTTGGTTCTAACTTTTTAGCTTGATTGAATACCGCATCAGCAAAGAAATTACCCAACACAGACTCCGGAAACTCTGATGTTTTTGTCAACAAAACCGAGGTATGCCCAATTACTTTGGTCATTTCTTGATCAAGCTTTTGTTTATAAGGCAAATAGGTTCTAACAATAGCGCTATCAACCTCAATTTTGTCATTGATGCTATATTCTTCACGGTTCGACTTGGTAATAGCATACTGTGTACTGCATGAACTCAAGAAAGTTGCAGTAAGTATAAAAATCCAAAGTCTTATCATACCCATGCAATTCCCTTTTTAAGTAACTCTTGAGTTTTTTCTTCCTCACTACCTGCTTCAATTGCGGGGTTATAATTCCATTTTGCGGTTGGTGGCAAACTCATTAAGATACTTTCTATTCTCCCATTGGTTTCTAATCCAAATTTAGTGCCCGCATCGTAAACAAGGTTAAACTCTGCGTAGCGACTTCTACGAAGATATTGCCATTCCTTTTGTTGCTCTGTAAACGACGTTTCGTAATTTCGTTCAATCAGTTCTGTATATATGGGCAGAAAGGTATTTCCTACCGCAACTGAAAAATCTAAAATTCGGTCAAAATCAAGATTAGTATTTTCAGGTCTTAAGCGGTCGTAGAATATACCACCTACTCCCCGGGTTTCATGTCTATGCTTGATAAAAAAATAGTCATCAGCAATTGCTTTAAATTTTGGATAAAAAGAAGAATCAAACTCATCACACGTTTGTTTCAAACGATGATGGAAGAATCTGGCATCAGTCGGAATTATGTAGTGAGGAGTTAAATCAATGCCGCCACCAAACCATCGGGTTTGCTCATCCATTTCAAAATATCTTACATTCATATGAATAATGGGAACAAAGGGGTTTTCGGGATGCATGACTATAGAAACACCCGTTGCAAAAAAATCGTCGCTCGCTACTTTGAAAGCCTTTTTAACAGCTTCTGGCAGTTTGCCATGCACTGCCGAAAAGTTCACCCCACCTTTTTCTATCACCTTGCCATGCTGCATTACCCGAGTTCTACCGCCACCGCCACCTTCACGGTTCCATAGCTCTTCTTCAAACCTAGCTTTTCCATCAGCCTGTGCCAAACCATTACAAATATCATCTTGGAGTTTTTGATAGATTGCCGCTACTTTATCTCTAAACATTTTCTTTAAACCTTTTTTACAGTGTAAAGTTAAAGCTAATACAAAAGCTATCTGCAATAATCAAAGAGAAAGTACATTTTTTTGACATAAAACACCTTATACTTCCACATAATCCAAATCTTTATTAAACGTTTCCTTAAGCTGGCTTAAAGCAAAGAAAGCAATGAGTAAACAAACCGTCCCAACGATCATGGCGCTTTGCAAAATACCAACCTCAGCCTTTAAAAATTGGAAAGATATCGTTATCGCAACCACTGAGCCTCGCACAAAATTCGGTACTGTGGTTGTTACAGTGGCCCGCAAATTAGTGCCAAATTGCTCAGACGCAATCGTTACAAATGTTGCCCAGTAACCGGAAGCAAAACCTAGGAATAAGCTTAACCAAATAAATGTTTCGGGACTTAGTCCTTTTGCGGATAAATAAATAGCGATGGCAATGGCCGTTAACACTAAGAAAATAAACATAACTTTTTTTCGCGAACGTAAAAGCTGACATAAAAACCCAGCTACAATATCTCCTACGGCAATACCAATGTAACAATACATCACCCCTTTGCCCACATTTATAATACCAGTAGCATTTAATGCTTTGCCAAATTCAGGTGAAAAAGTAATGAGTACTCCTACTACAAACCACAATGGTAAACCCACAAAAATACAAGCCAAGTATTTCTTAAATCTAGCGCCATTATTAATAAGCATGAGGATATTACCCCGTTTAATGGTACTTTCTTTTACTTCTTTAAAAAGACCCGATTCAGCTAAGCCAACTCTCAAGAACAAGAGCAACAATCCCATTCCACCACCAATAAAGTAGCTGGTTTGCCAAGTATAGTGATCGCTGACCAGCGCTGCTGCCACTGCGCCAAACAAACCAACCCCAGCGACAATCATCGTACCATATCCTCTGTTCTCCTTACTCATGGTTTCGGTAACCAAGGTAATTCCAGCGCCTAATTCTCCAGCCAAACCTATTCCCGCAATGAAACGAATAATTGTATAAGCAGTTACAGAACTCACAAAGCCATTAGCAATATTGGCTAAGGAATAAACGATAATAGAGCCAAATAATACGCTTAATCTTCCTCTTTTATCGCCCAACACACCCCATAAGATGCCCCCAATTAACATTCCGAACATCTGGCTATTGATAATATCTGCACCTATACTTAGCATATCGTCGTCGGCCACACCCAAATCCCTTAAACTTTTAACCCTTACCACAGAGAAAAGAATTAGATCATAGATATCTACAAAGTAGCCTAATGCAGCAACAATAATAATAAGGGTAACATTCTTTTTATTTGAGGCGTCCATATATTTAATTTGAAGCGATTAAACTACAAATAAACAAACACTTGACAAAATTAAAAATTGTGGAACTACCTGATTATTCAATCTGCATCTCGAACAACAAATAATGTTTGATACCAAATTTCTTACCCCAGTTCTCCACATCATTTCCACTACTGCCAATGTCACACCATGATTTTGAACCATCAGCTCTCTCAAAAGGCAAGATCATGGCCATGAAATGGAATTTCTTACCATATCCAATCTCCAGTTTACTCTCATCCGCTAAATTGCGAAGGCTATAATCATCATTTGCCAATGCATCATATTCTTTCGTTACCGAAAATCTGGGGAACATAAAGGAGATCTTAATTTTGTTTTTCGATGTTAGCTTTGAAATAACACTTAGTGCCAATGTAGTATCATTTACTTTATCCATACCCATCTTCGCCATGTCCTTACTATTAAACACAATGGTGTCAGACTTGATTTTTCCGTCCCAGATTTCTTTAACACTTAGCCTGTAAGTTTTATTTTTCAACTCCTTACCGGTAAAATCAATTTTATAATAATCTACACCCTCAAACCGCAACAGATGGAATAGCTCTTGGGTATCAGAACCAAATTTAGAGATCATTTTTAAACCATCGTTCTTTTGTTGCCCATAGGTTCGTCCAACTGTAACTGATAACATCAGTAAACATAAAATTGTATATCTTTTCATAATCTATATTTTTCATCGAAAGTAAAGCAAAAACAGCCTCTTAAAGTTAAAACGAGTTAATGTTGAGTTAATTAGTGTTAACACAGTTCTTATATCCATTTTTGCAACTTATGTTTGTACCTATGCAAAAAAGGATCGTATCCGTTTTAATTTTAATGAGTATTTGTGTGCTTGGCATAACAGGGCTGCAACTTTATTGGAATTATCAAAACTATCAAGTAGTTGTAGCGAACTTTCGAAAAGATGCAGACATAGCCCTGGATAAAGCAGTTGACGAGGAAATAAAATTAAGGAGAAAACAAATCGTCTTAATTTTCAAGGGCTGGCTTGCCGATAGTACAATCATGAAAATAACATGTGATACGGCAAACAGAGAACATCAAACAGCTTTTACCTTAAAAGACGCAGTTCCATATTATCCCAACGAAAAGGCTGATCAGCGAACAGTGAGTATTAGCAATTTTAAAGAGAAGTTAGGTAAAATTACTCCTAAAGCAAAACAAGTAATCATTAATCACTTTGCAATGATCGTACAAGATGATCTACGGGATGGAACAACTTTTTATTATACACAAGGAATTGGCCATCGCTTGGAAAAGGTCTTTGAAAATAGCAGATTAAATATCATTAATTTGGAGGCACTGTTTGAGAAGGAACTACAAAAGAAGAATATTTCCCAAGCATTTAAACTGATTACAAAAGAGCATGTAAAAGTTGCGGGTTTTACTACGCATAAAGTCAATGCTGCTTTAAGGCGTCCGTATAAAAAAGAAATGGTTTGGGCTAAACTAGAAACTCCTAATCAGTATTATTTTAGAGAAATGAAATGGTTGATTATTTCGTCCTTCTTACTCATTGGAATTACTTTATTTTGCTTTTATTATACGATTAAAACTTTATTTAACCAATATAAATTGGTGGCCATTAAGAATCAATTTATCAGTAACATGACACATGAGATTAATACACCACTCTCCTCAATTCAAGTCACAACAGAAGCCTTACAACAATTTAATTTCGATGAAGAAACAAAAGCAAAATACCTCGACATTATCCTTTATCAAACTAAAAAATTAAATGGCCTTTCAGAAGAAATTCTTGAGAATGCTAAGTTGGAAACATTAGCTTTCAAAAGAGACCAGGAAGTTGATATAGTACAGTTGTTAGCTACCTTAATACAAGACTTAAAGCTTGAAGAAAGAGTGATTTTAAATTATCAATCAAATTTAGTGAATGCTATCCTAAAAGGAAACAAAAGCCATCTTTCACGCTCAATAGCAAATGTTTTAGAAAATGCATTTAAATATAATACCGCTCATTCGCCAACTATCGACATTGAACTTCAAGAAACAAATAAAGGATTTAAAATAACCATTAGCGATAATGGCCCTGGAATTGCCAATGAATTTAAAGACAAGATATTCGACCAATTCTATAGAATTCCAACGGGAAATGTTCATGACATCAAGGGATATGGTCTGGGTTTAAGTTACGTTAAAAAGATAATTTCACAACATCATGGGAGTATTCGCGTGTCAGATAATCAACCCAGGGGAACCATTTTTTCCATCAATCTTCCGAAACTATGAATAATTTTAAGCTTCTGTTAGTTGAAGATGAACCATTTTTAGCTAAAGTGGTAGAGGATAGTTTAATCCAGAAAGGTTATGCGCTAACACATGTTGTAGATGGCAAAAAGGCTTATAATTTGGTACTAAGCGGTGATTTCCACCTACTCATTCTAGATGTGATGCTCCCAGGCATCGATGGTTTTACATTGGCAAAACAGATCAGACAAATCCATAAAAAAATTCCGATACTATTTTTGACGGCGAAAACCGAGACAGCTGATTTAATTGAAGGTTACAGAAGTGGTGGAAATGATTACCTTAAAAAACCTTTTAGTTTAGACGAATTGTTCCTGAGAGTGGAGGAATTATTAAAAAGAAACCAAGCTCAAGATAAACTAAGTTTAATCGACATCGTCATCGGTAAATATACTTTTAGCCACCATAAACAAGAACTCCAATACGAACATCAAGTAATTAAACTTTCAAATAGGGAAAGTGAACTGCTGTTATTACTTTATCAGCATAAAAATAATTTAACAGAGCGGCGAATGGCACTCCTATCTCTTTGGGGTGATGATAGCTTTTTTAATACCAGAACAATGGACGTTTTCATCACACGTTTACGTAAGCACCTCACCTTAGATAAACAGGTAGCTATTTTAAACGTTAGAGGCTTAGGTTACAAGTTAATCTGTTAATATATTCGCTATTTAATCGTTATAGTTGCCTCTGATGTAGTGGAAGCACTAAAATAACCCAACGCACCATTATTAAAATTGGAGTTTGGATTGGCAGGTGTGGTAGGCGGACCACCATTTCCAGATATTTGTGTTATGGAAAACAAAAATTTATAAACATTTTCATCAATCGTGAGCATCTGTACTCTTACCACATCTCCCGTAACTAAATCAGGTTCGTCAATGTAAATCGTATTTTTAACTTCATTACCATCATTAAATCTATCGGACTCTAAATAATAATTAGCCCTTTTCAAATTGTTGATAAAAACTCGATTGTTATAGAAATTAACTATCCCGGCTGGATCATTATAATTTAATTGCACAACTTTTCTAACATTGCCCAAAAAACTAATCTCAATTTGATCTAACGACTTAATAGGTACTGGCAAAGGCATCACAGAGGTTGCCGAATAAGATTTATCATTAACAGTAACCGTAAGTGTATATTTCTCACCAGGAATACCCCTATAACGTGAAGAGACATAATTACCGGGAGTTTGCTCTGTAAAGTTGATTGTCGTACCCCCAGCTGCCTTCAATACCACTGTTGCTTTAGATACTGGCACTTTGCCGTTTGTAGATTCAAAATTAGTAGTAGTAGAAATAATTACGGTATGTCTTGTATTCAAATCTGTTATAACGGATTCAATAACTATTTTAGGCTCCATCTGTTTCAATTTTAAGTCAATAACCTTATCGCAAGACGAAAGCATGATAGCTAATGAAATAAATAAAATATAAAGTTTGTTCATAAGTTAAAATTTGAAGTTCCAGGTAACCGAGGGAATAATACCAAAAAGTGAAGTTTGTACTGCCTGAGTTTGCGTTCGGTTATCAGGATTGTCTCTGAATTCAATGGAAAAGGGGTTATTTCTGTTATAAGCATTGTAAACGCTAAAATTCCAACTCGACTTAAATTTCCTGCCGGGCTTACCCTCAAGTGTAGCAGATAAATCTAAGCGATGAAAATCAGCAGTTCTATTGCCATTTCTTTCTCCATAATAGAATATAGTTCGTCCATCTAGATTATATTTTGCTATCGGAAAAGTGACTGCGTTTCCCGAACTATACACAAAGGTTGAAGAAAGCACCCATCGCTTACCTGCTTTGTAAATTCCTACCAATGAAATGTCATGTGGCCTATCCTGCCTCGCAGTGAACCAGTTTCCATCGTTGATCAAATCAAAAGTCCTTTCGCTTCTCGAAAGTGTATAGCCGATCCAACCATTAAACCGACCGTATTTCTTTTTAAAGAATAACTCCAATCCATAGGCTCTTCCCTCGCCATAAATTAAATCTGCCTCCACATTTTGATTTGCTCTTAAGTCGGTTCCATTTCTATATTCTATCTGATTTGACATAGATTTATAATAAACTTCCGCTGAAAACTCATAATTGTTTTCCTTAAAATTATTGAAGTAACCAAATGAAATCTGATTGGCAATTTCGGGTTTGGTATTCAGACTGTTCATAATATATAAATCAGTTGGCGAGGTAGCGATAGAATTAGACATTAAATGTAAATTCTGCACATTACGGGTATAAGAGGCTTTGACAGACTTTGAGTCATCAAGCTGAAAACTCGCAGCAAACCTAGGTTCCAAATTTAAATAGGTCTTTACAATATCACTCTTGGCATAATAAGTAGAACTTGTTTGTATACCATCATTGTTGAAGGTTTTAAAATTTCCTCCTCCGAGTACTGAAAACGACGATAGTCTTAGTCCATATATCAATTTCAGCTTATCACCAACCTTAGCTTCGTCAGAAATATATGCGGCTAATTCAAGGCCACTCCTATTCTCGATTTTGATCGCATTGATACTGGATGTACTTGGAGAAGTAAGCTGACCTGGGGCAATGGTATGATGAATCGCATCAAACCCAAATTTCAGATCGTGTTTATCATTTAATGCAAGTGAAAAGTCATGCTTAAGATTAAAATCTTTTATGCTTGAGTTAACTGCGAATTCATTCCCATTTTGCAAGTTTTCAATCGTATAATCATATTTACTCATAATCAATGAGGTGTTCGAAAATAAGCGATTACTATAAAAATGATTCCACCTTAATGTTCCAGTAGCATTTCCCCAATTAAACCCAAAAGTATCGCGTAAGCCAAGCCTATCTCTGCCAAAGTAACCAGATAAGTAAATTACATTCTTTTCATCAATTTGATAATTTGCTTTTGCATTTAAATCATAAAAATATAAAATGCTTCCTCTTACCGAAGTGTCGGGTGCAAAAGCAAGAAATGAATCTGCGTATGTTCTTCGTCCACTTATCATAAATGAACTTTTGTCTTTTATAAAAGGGGCTTCCACCTTTAATCTCGAAGAAATTAAGCCAATTCCACCTTCAAAAGTCGCTTCTTTTTTATTTCCATCATTCATCCTAATATCCAACACCGAGGACAATCTTCCACCGTATTGAGCTGGCATTCCCCCCTTGTAAACCGTCACGTCTTTGATGGCATCGGAATTAAAAGTTGAGAAAAAACCTAGTAAGTGCGAGGCGTTATAAACCGGTGCCTCATCCAATAAAATCAAATTCTGATCGGTTGCACCGCCTCTCACATAAAAACCGCTATTTCCTTCACCAGCAGATTTAATTCCGGGTAAAAGCTGTAAAGTCTTTAAAATATCTTTTTCTCCAAAAAGGACGGGTATATGCTGGATATCTTTAATATTAAGCTTTTCAATACCCATTTGGGGCTTGATAACATTTTCATTCCTTCTAATGCTTGTGATCACCACCTCGCTTAAATTATTTGATTCAGTTAGGTCGATAGCTATCTTCTCATCAGATATCACCACAATTTGCTTCGTAAATGTAGTATAGCCTATGTAAGAAACCTCCATATTGTAAATACCTTCTGCTAGACTTATTGAATAAAATCCATAAGAATTTGTAGCAGTTCCAAGCTTCGGAAGCTCAACTATTCTGATACTGGCCCCTATTAAAGTTTCCCCAGTCATTTTATTTTTTACAACTCCACTGATGCTAAAATTTTTCTGGGCATTTACAAAAGGACAGAGGGCAAAATAAAAGAATATCAGGAAAGTTAAATTCTTAAACGAAATGATTTTTATCAAAATAATAGGATTTAAATAACTTTTGCAAAAGTAAGTTATCGAAAGTGAAAACGTACGTAAAATTTTTAAACCTCAATTCTATTGCTGATATTTAACTATCATGATTATTTCCGAAAGAACCCTTAAATGGGCACTATGCTTATACCCGCCACTATTATTTCAACGTATTTGGGTTAAAAAATTCCATCATGGTTTTTTAGGGGTTGATGTAAAAATCACTAATAGCTTTTTAAACAGAAACTATAATGGTTCCATTTTCGGAGGCTCGATTTATGCCGCCACCGATCCATTTTATGCCATTTTGTTTGATCAGTTAATGCAGAGAAGGGGTTTCAAAGTAAGAGTTTGGCTAAAAAGTGCAAGTATTCAATATCTAAAGCCGGGTTTAACAACACTTTACTTTACCTTGAAAATTACGGATGACATGATTGCTGAAGCAGAGAATTCATTAAATGAAAGTGGGAAATTTATCAAGGCCTACCCAATGGAACTTTATAACAAACAAGGCGAACTATGCGCCACCGTACAAAATGAAATTTACTTACGTTTAAAATTTCCTGATGAAAAACAGAGAGTGGCCATTTAGCCTATACGGAATGTATGAACTTCGCAAGTCTTAAAACCAAAAATTTACACATGAACATCAAAAGACTAATTTTAGAAGGCGAAAACGTAAGTTTAGATTTCAAGAAAACCATTAGCAGTGCCGAAAAAATCGCCAAAACTTTAGTTGCATTTGCAAATAATCGAGGTGGCAAATTACTAATTGGTGTGGCCGACGATGGTACCATAAGCGGCGTAAAGTCTGAGGAAGAAGAGAAATACATGATCACCAAAGCAGCCCATCAATTTTGTAAGCCTGCAATCGAACATTCATTTGAAGAGGTCTATTTTGATGAAAAGCTGGTGTTAGTTGTCGATATTCCTAAGAGCGACCTAAAACCCCATTATGCTTTGGATGAAAATAAAAAGTGGTGGGTATATTTTAGAGTTAAGGATAAAAGCATATTGGCAAGTAAAATTATTGTCGACGTTTTAAAAGAAAGTGCAAAAGAAACTGGTCAATTTATTTCCTATTCAACTTATGAGCAAAAACTGTTAAGTTATTTAGCAGAGCATGGAAGGATTACTTTTAAAGAATATGCTAAACTCATCAATTCTTCCCATAAAAAAGCACAAAGGGTAATGGTTACCCTTATACTAGCTGGAGTGATTTTTCCCCATCTTTCAGAAAAAGAAGAATATTTTACAGCGGCCGCTTCTTAAAAGAAACTATCTTTGCTAAAAATTTTATGTCACAATCTATCTTCGGCAAATACAAAACATATTACAGGGAAAACCTTATTCTTGCTGGACCTATTGTGGTATCACAAATAGGCCATATGGCCACACATATTGCCGATAGTGTAATAGTTGGACAGTTTGCAGGTACAACCCAGTTAGCAGCAGTATCATTGGTGAACAGTCTATTTATGTTGGTACTTGTAATCGGTTTAGGGATTTCTTATGGATTAACTCCTTTAATTGCTCAAGCAAGCGGGAGAAAAGATAAAGATGAATGTGGCAAACTTTTATCGAATAGCTTAATCATTAATATGATAACGGGAGTTTTCTTATATGCTGTCATTCATTGGGGTACCTTGTCTGTAATTGATCATTTAGGTCAGTCGGCAGAGGTTGTAAAACATGCAAAACCTTATCTAGGCCTGCTAGCTTTATCAATTGTGCCGTTAATGATCTTTCAAACTTTTAAACAGTTCGCAGAAGGTTTAGGTTTTACCATGCAGGCTATGAGAATCTCCATCGTGGGCAATGTGATCAACATTGTTTTAGGGGTAATATTTGTTAAGGGTATGTTTGGTATGGAACCAATGGGTGTAAAGGGAGTTGGATGGAGTACTTTAATAGATAGGCTGTTAATGGCGCTGGTGATGGGTTTTTACGTCCTTCGCTCCGTCCATTTTAAAAGTTATCTATTAAAGTTTAAAATCTCTTTTATGGATAAGGTTAGGAGCTCGCAAATCATTAAAATTGGTGCTCCCGTTGCCATGCAATACATTTTCGAAATTTCGGCATTTAGTGGCGCTGCGGTAATTATCGGTACTATCGGAACTGCCGAACAAGCAGCTCATCAAATTGCAATTAGCTTGGCAGCATTAACCTACATGATTGCAAGTGGCATCGCTTCTTCAGCGACAATAAAGACAGGAAATTACTTGGGAGAAAAAAGTTTTACCGATTTAAGACGATCTGCCATTGCTAGTTACCATGTCGTTATCATATTTATGACGTGCACCGCACTTTTGTTTATGTTCGGAAGTAGCTTGCTACCCTATTTCTATACAAAAGACAATCACGTTGTGGGGATTGCTGCACAGTTGCTAATCATTGCAGGATTCTTTCAGCTGTTTGATGGCACCCAGGTTGTTGGCTTAGGTGTTTTACGTGGAATAGGCGATGTGAATGTTCCCACTTACATCACTTTCCTATCCTATTGGATTATTGGAATTCCACTAGGCTATTTTTTGGGCATTTACCTAAAACTTGGAGTAAACGGCATCTGGTATGGTCTTACAATCGGCCTATTAACCGCCTCGGTGTTATTATTTTTTAGGTTTCAACAACGAACAAGGCTCTTAATTACAAAAAACTCACAATCCGGTACCTAGAATAAAATCCTAACCAGTTTTTTAAATCCAAAAATTTCTTATATTTAGTCAACATATTTTTCCAATGAAAAAACGAATACTTGTTATAGAAAATAATAAAGAAATTCTTGAATTAATTTCAATAGTGCTGATGGATGCAGGCTATGAACCTACCTTGTATACCAATGAACAAGGAATATTTGAGCATATTGTAGAAATAAATCCCGACGCAATTTTGCTCGATATCATTAAACCTACTATGGAAGGTACAGCACTTTGCAGACAGATTAAGGAGGCAGAAAATACCAAGCACATTCCCGTGATTGTACTGTCAACACACAGTCAAATAGGAAAAGTAAAAGAAGTTTGCGCTGATGAAGTGGTTGAAAAGCCTTTCGATATTGATGAGTTGTTAGCAGTGCTTAATGAACAGCTAAAAGCAGCTTAGCAAACTAAACATGTTCATCTTCGTGTTTTTCAGGCTTCATTTCTCTTTGGTTTAATTCTTTTTCTAAACTCTTTTGGTCTTTCCTATTTCTTCTGATAATGAAATAAACAAAGGCTAAAATCGCAACAACCAAAAGTGCAATAACGATACTGTTAAACTTCATGTTAAATGGGATTATTTAAAACAAAAATAGTATTGTTCCATTAATAAAACATTAAATATGTATTAAGTTAAGAAATTACTTAGAATTATTCTAAATAGTTTGCGTAATAATGGTATTTTTCCCACCTTTGCCGAAAATTAGAATTAGTCTAAATTGAAACAGCTGTATCTATATTTTCTATTCACAAGCATCTTGTTCGGCACTAAAGCACAAACAAACATCACGGTTAGTGGAAAAATACTTAACACTGCCGGAAAACCAATATCCTCTGTAAATGTAAAGATAAATGAGACTAACCAATTTACAACTACCGATGAAATTGGAGAATTTAAATTAAAAATTCGCTCAAACACTTCAGTAACTATTGATTTTACCTACTTAGGTTATCAAAAACTGACGAAGAAGATCGAAACTAATTCAACGGATGTAAACCTCGGAAACATTACATTAAAGGAATTGAACTTAAGTTTAGAAGGCATCGAAGTTAATGCAAAACGCAATTTCGAAGCAAGTTCAAACTCCTCACTCTTCATTGGCAGGGATGTAATCGAGCAAATTCCAGCATTAAGTTTAAACGACTTGCTCAATCAGATTCCTAATAGAAAGGTGACGGCACCTAGCTTACAAAATGTTCAAAATCTTACTTTAAGGTCTTCTTTTTCGGCGGTTTCTAGTGGAAAAAACATCTTTGAGATGAACAATGCTTTTGGCGTATCGATTATTGTAGACGGGAATGTGATCACGAACAATCTCAATATGCAGAGTTATAACCCTGGCATTGCAGGCTCAAATGGTGCGCAATCTGTTATCAGCGGGAATAGTTCTGGTTTAAATGGCACGACTGGTAGAAGTTATTCTGGCGATTTTGCTTTTGGAGGTATGGACCTGCGACAAATTCCGGCAGACAATATAGAAAGCATAGAAGTTATCGCCGGTGTACCCTCAGCAAAATACGGAGATTTATCTGAAGGAGCAGTTGTTGTGGAAAGACAGGCAGGTAAGTCGCCAGCTTACATTAGAATGCAGCTACGAGACAATGCAACTTCTTACGGTTTTTCTAAAGGATTTGGATTGGGTAAGAAAGCAGGTAATTTAAACGTTGGAGTAAATTATGTTAACTCGTATGCCGACAATCGAGATAAGATAAAAGCCTATAAACGCATTAACGTAAACTCAATGCACACCAATTATTTTGGTGCAGAGAACCGTTTGAAGAATACTTTTAGTTTTGATTATGGTAGAAATTTAGACGGTATAAAAGACGATAAAGATGACTTAACAAATAAAATTGTAAAATTTGACAGCTGGAATTTCAGCCTCGCGAATAGGACCTCGTATCGGATCGATCATCCATTTATAAAAAATATTAGCCTAAATCTAAGATATTCAACAGGACATCAAGTGAGTTACACAGAAGCTTTTGTAAACGATCCTTATGTTTTAGTATCCGATGCCACAACTACTGGTATCCACGAAGGTTCTTATGAAAAGGGAATTTATACCGCTCAGTCTTTAATTGATGGGAGGCCATTAAATATTTCTGCCCGCTTAGACTTTAATTCCGAGTTTAAAATTGGAAAAGTGAATAGCTTTTTGAGTTATGGAGGAAGTTATAGCTATGGAGCAAATAACGGCTTAGGACAGGTTTTAGATCCTAATAGACCAAGGGTTTCCACTAAAGCTTCCAATAATTCGTTAAGTAGCAACCGATCAGAACGATATTACGATTTCTCTTTGGCTGTTGCACAGCAAGATGTTGGAGTATATATAGAGAATGTTATTAGCCCCAAAGTTTTTAATAGAATTCTAAATGTAAGAACCGGATTAAGATATGATTTACAAAATAATCTACCTTCCTATTCTCCACGCGCAAACGTAAATTATGAAGTAAGCAAATCTTTTAGAATAGGACTTGCTTATGGAATTTCTTATAAGTCCCCTGCCCTTGGACAACGTTATCCCGGTCCAACCTATTTTGAAGTTCCCATTATCAATGCCTACAATGGTAAAGCTGCCGAGAGTATTTATTTGGTTTACGTAAACAAATATGAAAATACTGCAAAAGGTTTAAAATCGGCAAATACGCAAACATTTGAGTTCTCATCCCAGTTAAAAATTAAGAAATATAATTTGTCATTTAATGCATTCGCCAAACAAAACCGGAATGGTATAGGCAATTCAAGAGTAGATGAAGTTATTGTATTACCTACCTTTTCTGCAACATTCCAACCAGGAACTGGAAAACAGCCCATTTTAACACCCAGCGGATTTAGAGCGGTGAGAACGAACATATTTAAATTTAGTAACAACCTGTCTTCGAATGGATATGGTTTCGACTTGATTTTTACCACACCGGAATTTGCAAGTATTGCAACTTCTTTTAACATGAGCGGGGGTTTGTTTAGAAGTCAAACAAAATCTACAGACTTCAGTTATACAAATTTTGAAGACAGCAACAATAACCCCGACTATGCTGTGACCGGAATTTATCAGCCCAGTAACACGACTAACTATTCCAGCAATGGGCGAATCACCTCAACCACCCACATCCCTAAAATAAGCCTGTTTATTCAGGCGACAGCCGAATTTACCCTCCTACAAAAAACGGTATATAAGGCAGGCTCAGGAACGCCAATTGCTTATTATACCCGTGATGGAAGACATATTGTAGTAACAGCTTCTACTCCAAACGATGTAAATATAGGGCATCTCTTTAAGCCAACAGCTGAATTGGAAGTAGATAATATTCCCGAAATCATTTCAAACTTTCATTTAAGTATTGGTAAAGAAATCAAAAAACGTTTCAAATTTTCTTTTAATGTATATAATGTTTTCAATTACCAGCCTTATTACCTGAATTCCAATCTTCAATATGTTTATCCAAATCAGTCGCCAACGTTTGGTGCAGAAATATCTTTAAAACTTTAAAAATAATAATTACATGAAACAACTAGCTTATACCCTTTTAATTTGCGTACTTTTTAGTGCTTGTAAGAAAGATAAAACATCAGATATCCAACCTGTCGATTTGGCGGTTAAAGTTTCTTATTCCTTGGAAACAAGTAGCTATACCCTTCCACAAAAAGATATTAAAATTCAACTAAAAAATGTGAATACGGGAACAGTTCAAATATTGAATACTGATGAAACAGGTGCAATTACTTTTAAATCTATTGCTGCCGGCACCTACGATATCGATGCAACAATCACAATTGCAGCGGCTGTGTACACCCAGCTCACAGGAATTGAAACTAATTCAGATATTACTTTTAATGCAGCTTCCAAAAACACACAGATAACCGTGGGTTTTACAGGGGGTATAGAACTTAAACTAGTTTCGGGTACCATAAGCGATTGGGTGATTAAACAAATTTATTTCGCAGGGTCACATCGTCAAAATGGCGCAACTTATAGAGATCAATTCATTGAATTTTATAACAATAGTGACCAAACCTTATATGCAGATGGACTATATTTTGCAGAGATAACTGGCGTAATAACTTCAGGTGCTTCATATTATCTTTTACCGTCTGAACAAATGGATTGGAGCAAATCTGTTAATATGCCAACAAACATAGATGCAAATAAGGATTATGTATATGCAAGAGCATTATTAATGATTCCAGGAACTGGCAAACAATACCCTGTTCTACCAGGTAAAAGCATTGTTGTTGCGCAAACGGCAATCAATCATAAACAGCCATTTACTGGAACTGACGGAGAGGCCGTAAGCGTGTTAGATCCTTCACTAACCGTAGATTTAAGTGGCGCCGATTTTGAAGCTTATTATGCGCCTTTTTTAACGAAACCGCTATCCTCAGACGTAGATACAGCTGTTCCGAACCTCGAAGCGCTAGCTTATTTCGGCACAGATATGATTTTCGATAATAATGGAAGATACTCATACATTTTATTCAAAGCCAGCGCTGATGTAGTAGTGAAAGACTTACCTCAATACCACTACCCAACAAAATCAGTACCCACCTCGACATCTAAAAAGTATTATCAAATACCCAATAACCTTATTTTAGACGCAGTAGAGGTTCAGGCAAACCTCCCAGATGACAGAAACCCCAAAAAATTAAACCCTGCGTTAGATGCCGGATTTGCGTTTGTACCAGCAGGGTCCTATACCTCTCAATCTGTAATCAGAAAAACAGAAAAAACAATAAATGGCCGGATAATATTAAAGGATACCAATAACAGTACCGAAGATTTTAGTTTCTTTAACATTGCAACCCCAAGGGGATTTAAACAATAACAAGGCGGTGTTTGACGATCAATGTTAAACGCCTAAATATCATGAGAAAAATTTGCTTCATATTCGTTTTGTTGATAAGCTCCCATGCGAAACTTTTTGCACAGCAAGACTCTGTCAGAAATATTGTTCAGCAAAGACAGCTCTATTTTTCTGATTCCTTAAGCATGATCAGTTACTCATTTGCTAAATTAAGTCCTTTATTCCTCTCCCAATTAATGCCAGCCCAGCTTAGTACAATCTCGGCTGGACATCAATTTGAAAAAGGAAAATTTGTAAATGCGCAAGGCAGTACGCAAACGAATACTGTTTTTTTAAGTTCAGAAGGAATAACAGATTTAAAAGGTATTAAGCTTTTTGGAGCTTTCAATTACCAAAAAACAATGGAAGATAGTACACGTTTTTCGCATCAAACCCGCAATAACCCTACAACACCTTATTATTTTGGTTCACCAGCAAATAATCACTATGAAAGGTCGACATATGATTTTAAAGTTATTGGAGCGAAAACTTTGTCAGGAAACAAGATTACGCTTGGTATTGGCTTAGATTATCGCATAGCTGATCATTTTGCTAATAATGATCCCAGAGGTTCGGTTAAAGAATACCAACTAAACATGCGAGGTATGCTAGGCTATAATGTTGCTGATAACGTGAAATTTGGTTTAACTTACCTAGTGGGTTACGGACAGGAAAAAGTAACAATCGGATATAAAAACCGTACGTATTACGAAAGTATCAGCTATCCGAACTATGTAAATTACCTAATTAATGGATACGGGGAACCGATCCCAAAAACTTCGGAAAGAAATTATAATGATTTCCAGACCCGATCTGGCCTAGCCACTTCTTTTGCAGCAGCAAACACAAAACTGGGTTCTTTCTATTTTATAGGTACAAAAGTGAATGAAAAACAAGTGTATGACTATAGAACAGGTAGCGAGATTACAGACCTTTCTTACTATAATCTAGCTAAATTAGACTTAAATTTACTTTGGATTAAACCTATTTTTGCAGGAAATTTGGGAGTAAATATTGCCTATGAAAATTTAGCTGGCGAGGATTTTAATCTTGATTTTTTTGCTAAAAATTATGTGTATACTGGCCAGAAAATTAACTTGCAAGTGAATTATACAATCACCAAGAATAGCAGCACTTATAACTATTTAATTGGCGCTAAACAGACATCCGAAGAAAGAATTGATGGAATAACCGGAAATCTTGTATATTTCAAAAATGTTTTATTGAATGCCGGCCTGGGCGTTAATAGAAAGGTAGCTAACCACAAATCTTTTGGAGCATACGCAGGAGTTCACTACGGATTGCCGGTAACCGAAAAGCTACAAGTAAGTGAAGCCAATGAAAGTTATTTTACGAAAGAGGTAATACGCTATAATTACTTATTTAACACCGCAAATAGATATGGAGTTTCCGCAAGTGCAACCTATAGTTTTCCCTTCTTTAACACTATGCAAGCGGCAGTTAAGGTGAATGCCGTTTATAGCAAAAACGACAAAATGAAGAACTTACAGCGACCTACAACGGCTATTCCTGGCAATGAAAGGTTCTTTAATAATATCAGCTTTAACCTCTATTTTTAGTAAATGAAAAAAATCTCAATTGTAGTAGCTATCATATTTTTCTTTTTCACCATTTATTCATTTACGTTTATCGAATTTAAAAATGGAGACAATCTTTCTATAGATTCGTTGAGAAAAGTATATGCCAAACCTAGCAAAGAATGGCCAAAGGCAAATGTAGATAGTGGAATTGCGTTCGAAGAACTTGGAGAGTTATTGCCTTCCCCGTTAAATTTAAAAAATGATTCAATAAAACACTTAGTGGAGCTTGGAAAGATTTTGTTCTTCGATCCTCGCTTATCTGGCTCCAATCAAATTTCCTGTTCAAGTTGCCATGTGCCTGATCTGAACTGGGCCGATGGAAAAAGAGTTTCCATTGGGCATGATCATTTAGCGAATATTCGTAATGCACCATCTTTAGAAAATGTCTGGTACAGCAAGAAACTATTTTGGGATGGCAGGGCAAATAGTTTAGAGGAGCAAGCAGGAATGCCTGTTACAGCGCACAATGAAATGCATCAGGATATGAAACTGCTGCCTAAAAAATTAAAAAAAATCAAAGGTTATGAACCCTACTTTTTAAATGCATTTGGTTCAAAAGAAATCAATAATGAACGCATATTTGCAAGTCTCGCAACATTTCAACGTAGTATTGTAAGCAGGCGCACAGATTTCGACCGCTTTTTGTCGAATGATAAAAAAGCCTTAACAGATCAACAAATAATGGGGCTTCACCTCTTCAGAACCAAAGCTCGCTGTATGAATTGCCATAATGGACCCTTTTTCACAGATAATCAGTTCCATAATGATGGGCTAACATATTATGGCCGTAAGTACGAGGATTTAGGTTTATATAAGGTAACTAAAAATCCTGCAGACGTTGGTAAATTCAAAACCCCAGGTCTGAGAAATGTAATGAGAACTGCGCCTTGGTTTCACAATGGCCTATTTGGCGATATGGACGGAGTGATGAATATGTACAATATGGGCATGCCTATCCAGCGGGTTAGAGCAGAACAAGAAAACGATCCGCTATTACCTAAAAATGATAAACTCTTGAGAGGAATAAGACTTAGTAATGCTGAAAAGGAAGCAGTAATCGCTTTTCTAGGATCTTTATCGTCACAGCCTGTTTTAATAAGAGTTGAAAAACTACCAAACTAACAGCGCTAATGCTTGCCGGTTATATTGAATAGCTAATCTTGGGGAAATAACGTGGTCTGATCAGCTATTTTTCTCTCCCGGAGCTTTACTTCTCCAAAATTACTGAATGAAACTCCCAAAAGCCGTATTTTCTTTCCATTAAGATCAGCATTCGCCAATAACTGATGGGTCACTGCCAAAATATCTTCTAGGGCGACAATAGGAATTGGAAATGACTGACTTCTGGTAATGATTTTAAAGTCTCCAAATTTTATCTTCAAGGTTATAGTCCTGCCATAAATTTGATAATATTGTTGCCTTTTGTAGGCCGATTTAGTGATTTGAGACAACCAATCATCAAGCTCTTCACCTCTATCCAAATCGTCCATAAAGGTATCTTCTGCGCTAATTGATTTAATTTCTTGATTAGGCCTTACTTCCCGGTCATCAATTCCCCTAACAATTTTATAAAAGAACTTTCCTGTCTTCCCAAATAGCTGTACCAACCTGTGTTCCGTTAGCTGCTTTAAATCTTTGCCAATAAACAACCCTTGTCTTTTCATTTTTTCGGCCGTTACTTTACCCACACCAAAAAACTTTTCAACTGGAAGCTGCTCCATAAATGCCTCAATACGGGAAGGGCCAATAAATGTTAATCCATCAGGTTTATTCATGTCCGAAGCAATTTTAGCAATAAATTTATTAATCGATACGCCTGCTGAAGCTGTCAAACTTAATTCCTCTTTAATTGCCTTTTTAATTTCTTCGGCAATAGTTATGGCCGACCCTATGTTTAATTTATCAACAGTTACGTCTAGGTAAGCCTCATCCAATGATAAAGGTTCGATTAAATCGGTATAACGCCGAAATATTTCCCTTATTTTAACCGACACTTCTTTATAAGCTGCAAATCTGGGTCTCACAAAAATTGCATAAGGACATAACTGCTGGGCTTTCTTGGAAGTCATAGCCGAACGTATACCAAACTTCCTGGCCTCATAACTGGCGGTGGCTACCACGCCTCCTCGTCCCTCTGGAGATCCTCCAACTACCAAAGGCTTGCCCCGATACGCTGGAAAATCCCTTTGCTCAACAGACGCATAAAATGCATCCATGTCTATGTGGATAATCTTGCGGACCATTTGCCTTGTCATCTAACAAATTTACAATATTACAACGATTTCACGAACCAACCACTTACCTTGTACTTACCTACTACTTACTTACTACTTACCTACTACTTAGCTACAACTCGGCGAACATTACTATTTCTTCGGCGCTCTACCCAAATTTACCACTACCCCAACACTAAACACAGAATGGCCAGCATTTAAAAATTTACGATCTTTTAAACCGAAGTTGCTTCCTGTGGTATACTGCAACTGTACTTCATCACTCAATATCATCCTTGTAAAGAATACTGGTTCAATAAAGATATTATCTTCATTAGCCTGTAAAATACCATTTCTATAAAAATCATTGGTTTTTACAAAACTCATTCTTAATGCCGTACCAAAATTTAAACCAAAATCGGTACCGAACAAATGTAGATTATCTTTCTTTTTAGAGCTATAATTTACTTGAATAAACTTCTTATCATATTTGGATTTCTGAAAATCAGTGCCAATCAGCAACTCATTATCATCAAACTCTCTAAAAAGCCGTTCATTCTTCCCGCTTCCAAAACCTCCATAAATTTCTAATATTCGGTTGTTATCAGGACCAAAGGTGTCAAAATAGCCTGCGCCGAATTCGATCATTTTATTTTTTACGTCTTTTTTATGCCTTTCATTGTTCATAGAGGCACCGTTTGCCATTACCGCAAAATGATTGCTGACCGCATAAGCCGAATTAAAATTGAAATTTCCCTTTAATGAAATATGTGCCCCAGCACCTATCTCACCTTGGGTAGTTAGCATAGGCGTATTTGGAACGCTAGGCATATAAATAGAAGAACAACCTGCTAATAAGGCTAACGGCACAATTGGTACAAAACGCAAAAATTTATCCATAAAACTTGTCTTATCAAATATAATGCTAGAGGTTAAAACTCATTAACTCCATCACTTTCTTGAACTCAGTTTGTATCTTCGCGTTTAACTTCACGTCGACACCGCTAACTGGATGTTTAAAAGCAATTTCAGTAGCATGAAGCAACATGGTAGTCATGTCAAATTGCTCCTTAAAAAATTTATTCTGCTTATTGCAACCGTGTTTTCTATCACCTATAATGGGATGAAATATATGTGCAAAATGTCTCCTCAATTGATGCATCCTTCCAGTTTTAGGACATGCTTCTATCAAGGTATAACGAGAAGTTTCATGCTTGCCAAAAGGAACAGCAATTTCAGCCCGCTGTAAACTTATAAATGAAGTAAAAGCTTCTTGCATATTTCCATTCTCTTTTGCTAAAGGATAATCAATATCCATTTGTTCGGGAGCATATCCACGCAAAATCGCAAGATACTTTTTAGCAACCAAGCCTTCTTGAAACTGCTTATGCATAGCTATTTCTACATCTTTTTCAAAAGCAAATAATAAAACACCACTTGTTTTTCGATCCAAACGATGTACGGGACTAACCTGTCTCCCAATTTGATCGCGGAGCATTTGCAAAGCAAATTCAGTAGCGTCATTGGCTATTTTCGACCGGTGTACCAATAAACCATGAGGTTTATTAATCGCAATTAAATGGTCGTCTTGATAGATAATTTCCAGCATTTGCGAAGGTAAGAGAATTTAATGATTAAAAATAAAGGTCAACCGCAGTCCTAAAAGTATTGCAATGAGCATCTACAATGGTATTTATATTTGCCGAGTAACCCCCACCCATGCTCACCTGAACAGGTACTTGGTGATTGATACATACTTCAAAAACCAATTGGTCGCGCTTTTTGCACCCCTTCTTAGTTAAAGCCAATTTACCCAGTTTATCCGTATCCAAAACGTCAACGCCCGACAAATAGAAAACAAAATCAGGCCGATGCTTATCGAACACCGAAGCTAAAGCATCAGTTAACTTGTTTAAAAAAACTTCATCACCGCTTCCGTTAGGCAAGGCAATATCTAAGTCAGACTGCTCCTTACGAAAGGGAAAATTATCGGCGCCATGCATTGAAAAAGTAAACACCCTTGATTCCCCTTCAAAAATCTGAGCAGTTCCATTTCCCTGATGAACATCTAAATCAATGATTAAAATACGTTTAGCTAAGTTATTATTAAGTAAATAGTTAGCCGCAATAGCTTGATCATTTAGCAAGCAAAAACCTTCGCCCCAATGGCGACCGGCATGGTGGGTTCCACCAGCTACATTAAACGCAACTCCATACTTCATGGCAAATAAAGCACCATCTATAGTGCCTTTCGCTATCCTAAGCTCTCTTTCAACTAATAATGATGTTAATGGAAACCCAATACGTCGTTGTTCCCTAGCACCCAATGTTAAATTCTTTAAGTCTATCCAATAATCTGCTGCGTGGGTAGTAAGGATATTTTCCTCCGTCAAAATCTCTGGAGCAAACAGGTTAGCATCAGCTATCATACCCTCATGCAATAATTGTTCGGGTATCAGTTCATATTTAACCATCGGAAAACGATGCCCCTCCGGCAAGGGATGTGAAAATATTGGATGGTAGGCAATCTTTAACATAAAGCGCAATAAGCTTTTTTCAACCTAATTAAGAATCTCTCCAACATGCTTTTCTATATTGGTCGAAATCTCATCCACAGGCAAGTCATTCGCATCACTCCCAAAAGGATTTTCAATCTCTTCAGCAATCAACTCCAGACTGGCAAGGACATACAAAATGAATGGCACAATTGGCACCACAAAATAACCCAAACTAAATACCCACCCAAATGGCAAGGTAATCACATAAATAAAAATGAATTTTTTGATAAAAGCGCTATAGGAGTATGGAATAGGTGTGTTCTTAATACGCTCACACCCCCCACATATGTCGGTGAACTGACTTACATCGGAGCTTAAAATAATAAGCTGCTCCTGAGAAATAATATTACTTTTTTGCAGTGTATAAATTCTATTCATTAAACTCGAAGCTACCTGGTTCGGAATATGCTTCCCCCCATCAATTTGAATTAAAAAGCTGTCCTTGCCAAAATATTGCCGCTCTCTCAAATGTTCTTTTAAAGCAAATGCAAATTTGGGAATTGCGTATTTAAAGAACGATACCTCATCTTTATCTAAATCAAGGGCTTTAATTTTGAGTGCTAAATTCCGGCTTACGTTGGTTAAACCACCTAAGAGCTTCCTTCCATCCCACCACCTATCATAAGAAGTATTGGTCCTAAACACCAGCAGCATTGAAATTACAAACCCCAATAAGCTATGCATCATTCCAATATTTTTAATATAAGTGGTTTCGGCCAGCTTCAAATGATTAAGTTCCAAGTAAGCTATCCCCCCAGAAAAAATGGAGACGCTTAACATCAATGGCCACAATTTGCGAAACGTATCCGCTTTATGAACATGAAAAATAAAACTTATCCAGTCCTTTGGATTATAATGTATCATAAAATTGATTTACTAAGCGATAATAACAATGCTCCCGTTCTGTAAACATCTTCAAAACTATTATACATAGGCACTGGACTTAAACGAATTACATTCGGCTCCCGCCAATCGCCCAAAACATGGTTTTCTACCAACTTATCGAAAAATTCCTTCCCATGGCTCTTCGCAATGATAGAAACTTGCGCACCTCTATCTGCTTGCCCACGAGGAGTAATGATCTTAAATTGCTCGTATCCTATATTGGTATTAACCTCATCTATAACATAAAATAGATATTCAGTTAAAGTTTTACTTTTCTCTCTTAATGACGTTAAATAGCCCACCTTATCAAAAAGCTGTAAGGATGCATGATACAAAGCCATTGGCATTACCTGTGTACAACTAACCTGCCAGCCATCTGCACCCAACTCCGGAACAAAGCCTTTTTCCATCTTAAAACGGTTGCTTTCATTGTATCCCCACCAGCCCGCAAAGCGATTCAAAGAAGCGTCATTGAAATGCTTCTCATGCACAAAAATCCCCGCAATGCCGCCAGGGCCCGCATTTTGGTATTTATAAGAACACCAACAAGCAAAATCAACATCCCAGTCATGTAAGGACAAAGGTACATTTCCGGCTGCGTGAGCTAAATCAAAGCCTACTAAAGCTCCTGCTTTATGCCCAGCTTTGGTAATTGCCGGCATATCGAACCACTGACCGGTAAAATAATTCACCCCGCCAAAGAGCACTAAAGCAATCTCATCACCCTTTGCTTCAATAACCTGCAGTATATCCTCTGTGCGTAAAATATATTCCCCATCTCTCGGCTTAACTTCTATAATAGCTTCTTTAGGGTCGTAACCGTGAAAACGAACCTGACTTTCTATAGCATATTGATCTGACGGAAATGCCCCCGCCTCCATGATTATCTTAAATCTCTTATCATTCGGCTGATAGAAACTTACCATTAAAAGATGCAAATTAACAGTTAAAGTATTCATGGGGCATACCTCTGCTACTTTAGCCCCAACGAGCGGAGCCATTAGTTTTTTAAGTTCCTTATGATAGAACATCCAAGGTGAATTGCCCTCAAACCATCCTTCAACGGCTAGGTTCTGCCAGTTGTTCAACTGAACATCCAATACCTCTTTTGCTACTTTAGGTTGAAGCCCTAACGAGTTACCACATAAATATATAAAAGGCTTATTGTTCAAAACGGGAAAAAGATAATCATCCCGCATAGTGCGTAAAGGATCCGCAAGGTCCAGGTTTTGAGAAAAAAGTAGATTGTTTTCAAACTTCATCCGGCAATATTAGCAAAAAATTATGAGCAGACTAGTAATACACGGTTATTGATTAAGAGTTTGGTTTACTTACGTAAGGATTTCCCTTTACATAAAATCGCCACGGCAATAACGCATGGTCGCCCGCATAATCCACACCAACTCTGGGTGAAGCAACAATTTTCGATGGTTCTATCTTCAATCCATTGTCTTCGATCCAAATCTCTTCTCCTAGTAGATCTTTAGCATTTAACTTTTTATCTATTCCAAAAGCTTTGGCCACAGATCCTGGTCCAGCAGTAATTCTAGGAGCTAACCTGCTCATATCTCTTCGCTCCAACATTGCCGGTACGCCCTCTAAAGGCTCAACAGCACGAATTAATACCGCTTGTGGAGTTCCTTTTGGCGCCGTCACTACATTTAACAAGTGGTGAATACCGTAACACAAGTAAACATAAGTTATTCCCCCAGCTTCATACATCGTAGCTGTTCGGGGCGTAAAGCGATCTCCGTAAGCATGAGAAGCCTTATCACTTATCCCATTATAGGCTTCGGTTTCAACAATTATACCGCTGGTTAACTTACCGTCAATAAAAGTAAAAAGCTGCTTACCCAAAAGTTCAACAGCTAAACCAACTACATCGTCTCGCTGATAAAATGAATAAAGTAATTTAGGCATTTAAAAGACTAATTATTTTATTTAAGTAAACAGAATCAATTTCATCAAAATGAGCAAGATATTCACTATCAACATCTAAAACACCAATGATGGTTCCCGCTTGAAACAGTGGTAAAACAATTTCAGATTTTGAAGCCGATGCACAGGCGATATGTCCCGGAAAGGCATCCACATCTTGAACAATGATCGTCTCGCCCTGAGCCCAGCTTGCACCGCAAACACCCTTACCCTTCTTTATACGTGTACACGCAACAGGCCCTTGGAACGGGCCCAATACCAGCTCATCACTTTTAACCAAATAGAAACCAACCCAAAACCAATTAAACTGTTCCTTTAAAGCCGCACAAACGTTGGCTAAATTTGCAATCAAGTCTGTCTCTCCATACAGGAGCGCCTCTATTTGCGGAATTAATGATAAATATTGTTCTTCTTTGGTGCCAGTTTTGGCAATCGTTAAATCTTCGGCCATAAAATGTTTAGCTAACGTTTAAACTCTCAAATATACGTCTTAAATCATCGCAAATCAACATCCACTTCGAGTTAAAAACAAAATTATTAGCTTTGTAGCTCACACATATAACACAATATGAATAAGAAAATTGCAATAATTACTTTATTATTATGTTCAGGAATAATTCAATTTAGCTCCCGCATACCTGAAGAGGGAATGTTTCCACTTAGTGAGATACATAAGTTAGACCTTAAAAAAGCAGGACTCAAAATTGATCAAAAAGAAGTTTACAACCCAAATGGAGTTAGCCTGGTAGACGCACTTGTTAAAGTAGGCGGATGTACAGGCTCTTTCGTATCTAACGAAGGCCTGATCATCACCAACCACCATTGTGCTTTTAGTGCGGTCCAATTAGCGAGCACTCCAGAAAATGATTATTTAAACAATGGTTTTGTAGCCAGAACTCGTGAACAAGAACTTGAAGCTAAAGAATTAACCTGTCGTATTACAGATAGTTATGAAGATGTATCTGAGCAAGTACTAGGCGCTGCAACCAATATCAACGATCCCTCATCTCGCCTTCAGATAATCAATAACGCAATGAAGAACATTGTAATAGAAGCTGAAAAAAAAGATCCAACAATCAAAGCTGAGGTATCCGAAATGTTTATCGGTAAAACCTATGTCTTGTTTAGGTATAAAACAATCCTCGATGTGAGACTGGTTTATGTTCCTAATCGAAAAATAGGCGAGTTCGGTGGTGAAACCGATAATTGGGTATGGCCTCGGCATACAGGAGACTATTCGTTTATGCGTGCTTACGTGGCCAAGGATGGGTCTCCAGCGAAATATTCAAAGGATAATATACCTTATACTCCAAAAAAGTTCTTAAAAGTAAATCCAAGCGGAACGAATGAAGAAGACTTTGTATTTATATTAGGTTATCCCGGTAAAACCTTCCGTCATCGCCCAGCTGCATTTATCAATTACCAAGAAAAGTATCTACTGCCCTATACATCAGAGCTATTTGATTTCCAAAATACAACTATGGAAACAATTGGGAAAAGAGATAAAAACATCGAGCTGAAGTTATCGACAAGAATAAAAAAGAATGCCAATGTGATGAAAAACTACCGCGGCAAACTAAATGGCCTCAAAAATATTGGCTTGGTCAACCAAAAACAGCAAGAGGACGCTGCACTAGCGCAATTCATCAATGATAATGTAGATTTGAAGGCTAAATACGGCGACCTAATGAACAATATAGATCAATTGTACCAGCAAATTAATGGAGATGCTTATAGAGATCTTTGGATGACACAAATCTATAATTCGACCAGCTTACTCAATATCGCAAAACAGTTGAACAATTTTAAAGCTGCACTTGAATCACAACCAATGGCACAGAAAGAGGCATATTTCAAAGCTAATATAGGTTCTTTCAAATCAAACCTCAATAGCATCTACAATGCTTTCGATATCGAAGTAGATGGCAAAATCTTGAAAAAAATGATGACTGATGCCGCTCGTTTGCCCTCAAATCAACGTGTAAAAGCGGTGAATAAAGTAATCAATAAAGGATCAAGCAGCGAATCTATGATCAACGATTTTATAAGAGAAACACTTGGCTTAAGCCAACTTAAAGATCAATCGTATGTGCTGAATACAATCTTAAAATCTATTAAAACTATCGCAGAATACAATGACGGACTGCTTTTGTTTGAAAAGGACATTGCAAGGCAAATGAATGAACTAAAACCTGAGAAAGACCGAAGAGAAGGGGTCTTAAATAAGCTCATGGCCGACTACGTAAATGTAAAAGAGAAGTTTTTAAGAAAAGATTTCATTCCAGATGCAAACAGCACATTGAGATTAACCTACGGTTACGTGCGGGGCTACTCGCCTGCCGACGCAAACTTTATGGCGCCATATACAACAGTCAAAGGCATTATTGAAAAAGGCTCATCAAATAATCCGGATTTCAACTACCCTTCACAAATTAAATCACTTTGGGAAGCCAAAGATTTTGGCTCGTTTGCAAAAAAAGAACTGAATGATGTACCAGTCGCATTTTTATATAACATGGATACGACTGGTGGTAACTCCGGATCACCGATTATGAATGCCAATGGTGAATTAATAGGTGTAAATTTCGATCGCGCCTATGGAGCTACCATTAACGACTACGCATGGAATGAAAGCTACAGCCGATCTATTGGTGTAGACATCAGATATGTATTATGGGCTGCATCAAAAATAGACCATGCAGATTTTCTCTTAAAGGAAATGGGCGTAAACCCTCAATAAGCAACGGATAACAAAGACCAAACACACATGAGAATACTAGCAGAACTACCTCACCCAGATTGCAAGATCACCTTGTTTAATATGAACCAAAAATACATTATAAAATTTGAGCAAGGCCAATTAGAACAAAGCTTCAAATTATCTGAACTTGACTTAACAGGAGGAGGGGCAAATGAGATCTTTCAAATCTTGGACGAGGAATTTATAGCCACCGTTGTCGAAAGATTTAAGATGATGAGAAGTGATTTTACTGCCGCATACAAAAGACAGCAGTAAAACTCGAGATAATATTCATAAGTAACTGTATTATAGTTTATTTAATACAGTTACAGAATATTATTCTGTAAAATCGATGAATCTACGTTCTGTTACGGCAATTTAAATTTTCAATAAGTTTAATTGAAATAATTTAACATATTGATTAACTGTATATTATAATCAACAAGCAAACAAAATTCTGCACCTGATTTATGCCAAATATCCTATAAGTTTGATTGTTTTTAGCTGATCACGTAAGTGGAATTAAATCGATGTACCAGTAACCAATTACCTCACCAGATATACTGCTCGCTGATAAATTTTTATGTACCAACTCTCCTAACTTAAAAGCGATAGGTTTCTTAAAAATCGGGCCATCAAACACGAAAGTATGGAACTCACCATTTTCCCCGCATGGGTCAACATCTGCAGGCAGGTCTGCCAAGAAAGATTGATCTATTACCCTGCCACAAAAATCTTGCAGTCCATCCTTCGCACAAACCACAATGGTTTTATAACCTAAGGAAATGAACTCAGTTATAAGTTCTCTACTATCCCTTTTCCACAAAGGAAAAACTGCTTCCATTCCTAGTTTCGCCATCTGTTCCTCCCGATATAACTTTAAGTCCTCTAAAAATATATCTCCGTAAATAGAACTGATTACATTTTTACTTTTTAAAGTCGTAAAATGAGTGTTTATTACCTCCTCATAAGTCTCCATATCAGGCATCTCCGGCAACCTTACAATATGTAAAGGTAACTGCAACATTTCTGCCTGTTGCATCAATAACGACTCCCTAACGCCATGCATAGCCACCCTATTATAGAATTCGTTTACGGTGGTTAATAGACAATGTATTTTGTACTTACCCGCTAGTAAGGTGTAATGAAGGGCCAAGGTACTATCCTTCCCTCCGCTCCAATTAAAAACTGCCAAATTAAACATGGCTGATTAATTGTTGCGCAACTTCTTTAACACCTTCAGTTGCGGCGCTCTCGATTTTTACAACATGCCTATAATGATCAACAGCGGGAATTTTCTTGTCGACAATGTATTTTGGCACATTAACGGGCACAAAATCAATCAGGCCAGCCGCAGGGTAAACGGCTAAAGAAGTACCTATTAAAATGAAGAAATCGGCTTTACTGCAAATAGCCGCGGCCTGTTCAATCATGGGCACATTTTCACCAAACCATACTACATGAGGACGTAATTGCGAACCCAGTTCACATAAACTTCCCATCTGTATTTCATCGCCTATTATCGGATAAATCAGGGACGAATTGAGATCAGATTGCGCATAGGTAATCACCCCATGCAAATGCGTAACATTTGTCGACCCCGCACGCTCATGTAAATCATCAATGTTCTGTGTAATGATTTGAACATCAAAATATTTCTCCAATGTAGCCAATTGTATATGCGCTTCATTAGGATTGGCACCTAAAACCTGCTTTCTGCGCTCGTTATAAAACTGCTGCACAAGGGCAGGGTTTCGTCGCCATGCTTCAGGAGTAGCAACATCCATTACATTGTAACCCTCCCACAAACCATCTGTATCCCTAAAAGTTCTAATTCCGCTTTCGGCACTAATTCCGGCCCCAGTTAAAACAACCACTGTTCGTTTCATACCCAAAACTAATAAAAAAAACCCTTTTGCATTGCTACAAAAGGGTTTCTAATATTTACCGGAATACTACGAATGCACAACGTTATTTTTACTCAACTCAGGATATTTTGCTTTTAAGCTTTCAAAAGCCCCGAACATTAAGGCCGAATAACCCAACGTACTGTACAAGAAAGTCTTTTCAAAAGGAATAGCAGCCACTAAGCATGCCCAAAAGCCAGCTATATTTTGTGCATAAATTGTCGATCCAAGCCATACACCAAAATCAGAAACCACCCAATGAATGAAAACCCCTACTAAACTAGCCGCCAGTACCCGCTGAACATTTATCTTTTTGATCATCAAATGGCCAACTAATACCATCAAAATAAAAGCAATATAAGTGTAGTACCAACCTGAATAAAAGCCATAATCTATACCCATAGTTAAAACCAATCCTAAGTCACTGATAAACAACATCAATACAGGTAATAAAAACGCATTAATTTTATGCTTAAAATAAGCTCCGCCAAATAAAGCCACAGCTCCTATTCCAGAAAAGTTGGCAATAAATTTAAAATCTGCAGAGAGAGGGGCTAAAACTCTTAATCCCACAATGAGCAGCATAAACAATAACAATATGGGTGTTCTATAATTAACTTGGTTTTTCATTAGTGTATAATTTAACGATAATAAAATTGCATTACTTTAATTAAACAAAATTAGCTTTTTAAATGCTGAATAAAAAAATTATATCACTTATCACAGTTTAAAACAAATCCTATATTTAACTATTCAAATTTCTCTTATGAAACGATTACTCATTTTTTCTTTATTTTTAATGCATTTGCAAGTGATGGCACAACAAACGGATACAGTATTATTAAAGAATTTACTATTAGCTAAACCAGAATTATTTAGTGGAATATTGAATCATCCAAATAAAAACGAGGTGCAAATTCGCTATACCCAGGTTAATCGGGATAAAAATAATAAGCCAACATTCAAATCATATAGTTACAATTTAAATGGAAAACGGTATTTCTACCCTGCAAGTACAGTTAAATTAGCAGCGGTTATTTTTGCCCTGGAGAAAATCAATGAATTAAAGATAAAAGGCCTAAATGCTGATCTAACAATGGTTACGGATAGCAGTTTTAAGGGACAAACTAAGGTAACCACAGATGAAAGTGCCGAAAACGGGAAACCCTCGATAGCGCACTACATCAAAAAAATTCTACTAACCAGCGACAACGATGCTTTTAATAGGTTATTCGAATTTATTGGGAGAGCAGAAATTAATGCTAAACTTAGGAAATATGGTCTGACTGAAAGTAGAATATTAAATCGTTTAGCAATAGGCGACGGTGGAGAGTCATCAAGAAACACCAACCCTATTGATTTTTATGAGGGTAATAAGTTAATTTATCATCAAAACGCCCAATATGATGATAAAAATTACGAATTAGCATTAACCAACTTAATTGTTGGAAAAGGTTATATGGATAGTAAAGACCAGTTGGTGATGGAGCCTTACAGCTTTGCCGATAAGAACGTTTTTACCATTGCAGATCAGCAATCCCTGATGATGCGATTAATCATGCCACAAGCATATTCAAAAAGAGAAAGATTTAATTTAACAGATAGTGATTATAGACTTATATACACCTATATGAGTAAATTACCTAATGAAAGCAAATTCCCAAACTACGACGAAAAAGAATTTTGGCCAACCTATGCCAAAATGTTATACTATGGTAGAGAGAAAAACGCTGCAATCGATCCAGCTATTAGAATTTTCAATAAATATGGAGACAGTTATGGCTTTATTATCGACAACGCTTACTTTATAGACTTTAAAAACAATGTCGAGTTTTTTTTAACTGCCGTTGTACAATCCAATGAAAACGGAATTTACAATGACAATAAATACGAATACAAAACCGTCTGCTATCCATTTATGAAAAATTTAGGTAGCACGATTTATGAATTTGAATTGAATAGAACAAAAAAACATACAGCAGACCTTAGCAAGTTTAAGATGGATTATAAGTAGGCTATTACTTTTCATCATTTAGTTGCGCTTTAATTGCTGTTAATTGATCAGATTCCTCTTTAGGTAAGACCGGATATTTTAAGTTGAGAGATTTTAAGGCATCTCCGATCACCTCACTTATGGCTAACCTAGCATACCATTTTTTATCTGCAGGAATGACATACCACGGAGCATAATCGGTAGATGTTTCTTTAATTGCTTCTTCATAGGCTGTCATATATTTGTCCCAAAGCGCACGTTCTTTCAGGTCTCCAACAGAAAACTTCCAGTTTTTGCTGGGATCCTCAATCCGATCCAAAAACCGCTGCTTTTGCTCTTCCTTAGAAACGTGCAAAAAGAATTTTAAAATGATTGTCCCATTTGCCACAAGGTGTTTTTCAAAATTCCGAATACTTTCATATCTATCTTTCCAAAATTGCTTGTCAATTTTCTCCACATTATTGTAATCTGGGATATTTTCACTTAAAATATAGGTAGGATGAACCTTACATACCAACACGTTTTCATAATGGGATCGATTATGAATACCAATCTTCCCTCTTTCAGGAAGAGCTTTATAGTGACGCCATAAAAAATCGTGACTATATTCCTCACTATTAGGCGTTTTAAAACTATGAACTTGACAGCCCTGGGGGTTTAAACCCGACATCACATGTTCAATCGCGCTATCTTTGCCCGCTGCATCCATCGCCTGAAAAATGATCAATATAGCATGAGAATCAGCTGCATATAATATCTCCTGATAAGCTTTCAATTCCTCTTTTACACAACTAAGCGCCTCTTTGCCAGCAGTTTTATCCAAATGACCGTTGTAACTAGTACTAAAATCTTTTAACTTAAATTCAGCTCCTCCTTTGGCTAAATATTTTTTTACATCTGTTTTCATCACTATATTATGATTACGAAATCAATAAAATCCATTTATTTTAAATATAGACTAAAATTTACGCAAATTAAATACGTTAATTTGTACTTGAAGTTTTAACACATTTTAACAGAATATAAATTACGTTTTTTTCATCTTTATCCCCATGTTCAGAGAAATAAAAAATAGGTACATTCGTTATTTTACAATTTTTATATTTTTTCTTATAATCTTCTTTTGCGCATTACAAATAAACTTTTTATGGTTATTTGGCTATTCCCCTACCTATGCCGACATTAAAAAACCTGCCCAAAGAATTGGCTCAGAACTATACACATCCGACGGTAAATTAATTGGCCGATACTTTAAAGAAAATAGAACGCCAATCGATTATCATGAAATTGCTCCAAGCATTATTAATGCCTTAATAGCCACAGAAGATATTCGTTTTTACAAACACTCGGGAATAGATATCCAAGCGGTTGGAAGAGCAGTAGTTGGCATGGGTAAAGATGGAGGAGCCAGTACGATTACTCAGCAATTAGCCAAAAATTTGTACAGAACACGTTACAGCAAAGCTTCCGGCTTAATAAGGCATATTCCTGTAGTAAGAACAATGGTTTCTAAATTAAAAGAATGGATGACCGCCTTAAAACTGGAATCAAACTATAGCAAGAACGATATTATCACCATGTATTTAAATACCGTATCGTTCGGCAATAATGCCTATGGTATAAAAACTGCTTCCAGAATCTATTTCGACAAAGATGCCAAAGAAATAAATGCCAATGAAGCGGCATTAATGATAGGTATGTTAAAGGGTACCAATCTTTACAACCCCACTAAAAACCCGCAAAGAGCGTTGGAACGCAGAAATACTGTGCTGCGACAAATGAACAAATATAATTATTTAAGTAAAGATAGTCTCGAACTGCTTGTAAAGATACCTCTTCAGATAAAAGAAGGCAAAATACAAGACTCAAGTAATGGTGATTCTTATTTGAGAGCTGCTGTTGAGAAATATCTCGAGAAATGGTGTGAAGAAAATGGTTACGATTTGGCAGAAGATGGGTTAAAAATTTATACGACAATCGATTCCAAATTACAAGGTTACGCTGAAGAAGCGGTAAGAGATCAAATGCGAATTATTCAACGCAGGTTCTATAGCGTTTGGGGAAATGAAGACCCATGGGAAGATTCAGAACGTAAAAAGGTGGATTACCCTGAAAGAGCCAAAAGAAATTTACCGGTTTATGCCATGCTCGTTAAAAAGTACAATAATAATACTGACTCAATAGAAGCCTACTTCAATAAGAAGAAAGAAATGAAAGTATTCTCTTATAAAGGCGACCGCGACACACTATTTTCGACAATGGATTCCATCCGTTATTACGGAAAAATAATGAATACCGGAATGATGACAATGGAACCTAAAACCGGTAAGATTAAAGTTTGGGTTGGTGGTATTGATCATAAATTCTTCAAATACGACCATGTAAATCAAGCCAAAAGACAGGCCGGATCTACTTTCAAGCCATTCGCCTATTTAGCAGCACTCGAGAGCGGAATGAGCCCTTGCGATACTTATGTCGACAAGCCCATTAAAATCGCCTACCAAGATAAAGGAGAAACTAAGTACTGGGAACCAAAAAATGCAGACTGGAGTAATACCTATCAGGAAATGTCACTGCGCTGGGCAATGGGAAAATCCGTAAATACGGTAACCGCTCAAGTAACCGAAACTGTGGGCTGGGATAATGTGGTAAAATGGGCACATGAATGTGGAATTGAAAGTCATTTAGAATCAGTTCCATCAGTTAGTTTAGGTCCAAATGATGTCTCAGTTTTTGAAATGGTACGTGCTTACGGTACTTTCTTAAACGAAGGTGTGAAAACAGAACCTATTTTAGTAGAGAAGATCACTGACCAGAATGATCATGTGATCGAAGAATTTACAGCAAAAACTAAACGGGTATTAACGGAAGAAATAGCATGGTTAATGTTATATATGTTTAGAGGGGGAATGGATGAACCCGGCGGAACTTCAAGAGCTTTATGGGAATGGGATTTGTGGAAGAAAAATAATCAGATCGGAGGCAAAACCGGAACTTCCTCAGATTATGTAGACGCTTGGTACATGGGAATAACCAAAGATTTGGTAACAGGTATTTGGGTTGGCTGCGATGAGCGAACTGCCCATTTCAAGAATGGAGAAACTGGTGAAGGCTCCCGGACGGCTTTGCCTATTTTCGGTAAATTCATGGAAAAGGTTTATCAGGATCCAAATTCTGGATATACTTACGGTCCATTTCCAAAAGCAAAAGTAGAAATTACCAGAAAATTCAACTGCCCTACTCCCGTGCAACAAATAGATACAACCGAGGTTGATAGTCTAACGGTCGATTCTTTAGAAACCAACCTAGAAGAAATTCCAGTAATTGAAGAAATTCCAACCAAACAAGAAGCGGTAGGCTCGAAAAAGGAAGAGAAAAAAACTTCAGAAAATCAACCCGTTAAACAAAATTCTACGCCAATTGTTCCTCTTACAAAAAAAGAAGAACGGGAATTAAAAAGAAAACAGCGACAAGAGGAAAAAGAAAAGAAAAGAAATGGCAATAATCTATAACATAAGTTAATCCTATTCATCCCTTTTTTCGTAATTTAGTATAAGTTTAAGTTTTAAAACTGCGAACATGAAGATATCTACTCCGTCATTAAAAAGATCATTATCGATTTTACTTTTCATCCTCGTATCTGCCATTTCCGTTCAAGCACAGTATTTTGGACAGAATAGGGTAAGGTATAAAAATGCCGATTTCAAAGTGTTGCAAACTCCGCATTTCGAGATTTATTATTATCTAAAAAACGAGAAACTGCTAAAGAAATTTGCACAGGATGCCGAAACTTGGTACAAAATGCACCAGGAAATTTTCCGTGATACATTCTTAAAAAAGAATCCCATTATTCTTTATAGCAATCATGCAGATTTTCAGCAAACTACTGCCTTAAATGGTGAAATAGGCGTAGGTACAGGTGGGGTTACCGAGGCTTTGAAGAATAGAGTAATCATGCCTATACTTGATTTAAATAGTCAAACAAGACACGTTTTAGGTCACGAGTTAGTGCATGCCTTTCAATATCATCTACTTTTAGAGAAAGACTCGATTAGCTTAGAAAACATTGGAAATACTCCATTATGGATGGTTGAAGGTATGGCCGAATACCTTTCCGTTGGTAAAAAAGATGCCTATACGTCGATGTGGATGCGAGATGCACTCCTTAACCGGGACATCCCTTCGTTAAAAGATCTCACAAACTCGGGAAAATACTTTCCTTATCGCTATGGACAGGCCTTTTGGACCTTTATTGGATCGGTTTATGGCGATACAACAATCGCTCCCCTATTTAAATCTACCGCCAAATATGGCTATGAAAATGGCATAAAATTCACTTTCGGTTATGATGATAAAACGCTATCCGGACTGTGGAAGAACGCAATTGAGCAGCATTACAGGCCCATGCTAAAGGCAGACAGTTCACAAATTAAGATTTCTGGAACGAAAATCGTCGACAATAAAAATGGCGGAAATGTAAATGTTTCTCCAGCAATAAGTCCGGATGGTAAATATTTGGCATTTCTCTCGGAAAAAGACTTATTTGGGATAGATCTATTTCTAGCCGATGCTAAAACAGGAAAAACCATTCGAAAATTAAGCAGTCAAATTTCCAATTCCCACATTGATGATTTCAACTTTATTGAATCAGCTGGCGCTTGGTCGCCCGACAGCAAAAAATTTGCTTTTAGTATTTTTAGCAAAGGAAGGAATGAAATGCTGATGATTGATGTTAATAACGGGAATACGATAATGCAAACCGACATGGGCAAAGTTGAACAGTTTAGCAACTTAACTTGGTCGCCCGATGGCAATGAAATTGCATTTTCTGGAATGGTTGAAGGCCAAAGTGACCTATTTTCTTATAACCTAACAACTAAACAGGTTACGCAAATTACGAATGATGAGTTTTCAGATTATGCCCCAAATTTCTCGCCAGACGGAAAGATGATTGTCTTTTCTTCAGATAGAGCTTCGGTAAGCAGCGGAAATATCAATGCAGTTAACTCTTTAAATCTTTCCGTCTACAATTTCGATACTAAAACGGTGAGTAATATTCCAGTATTTGCTGGCGCAAATAATCTTAACGCTCATTTTTCTGGCGATAGCAAACGTATCTTCTTTCTTTCCAATCGTGATGGCTTTAGAAATTTATACGAATATAATTTAGCAGACAAAATCGTTAAACAATTGACTGATTACTTTACCGGCATCAGCGGAATTACGGAATACTCCCCTGCTATTTCAGTAGCAAGAAACGATGATATTGTCTATAGTTATTATCGCTATCAACGTTATACCCTATACAACTCTCCGTTAAGTAACTTTAAGGCTAAAGTGGTAAATGCACAAGATGTAGATTTTACGCCCGCCATATTACCACCTTTTGAAAATACTGGCGTAAATGTGGTAAATTCAAATCTTAGCAATTTCGAACGCTTCGAAAAAACACTAGACGATTCATTGATTACCATTCCCTATAAACCTAAATTCAGATTAGATTATTTGGCAAATAGTGGTGTTGGTGTGTCGTCCAGCAGGTTTGGAACAGGCATACAGGGTGGGATTGTCGGTATGTTCAGCGATATTTTGGGCCGTAACCAAATTATAGCCAACGTATCGGTAAACGGTGAAATTTATGATTTTGGAGGATTGGTGGGATATATCAATCAACAAAGCAGAATCAATTGGGGCGTGGCTGTATCACATATTCCTTATGTTACAGGTTTTACCACCGGATCATTTTTTGATCCATCTACAAGTCCGACCGGGGATCCTATCGATACGATCAGCACCAATATATTAAGAACATTTGAAGACAAATTAGAGGTGTTCGCTTCTTATCCGTTTAGCAAAATCCATAGAGTTGAAGCTGGAACCGCATTCTCACATTATAGCTATCGCTTAGATCGTTTTAACAATTATTACCAAGATGTGAACGGATATCCAGCATATTATCTTGGAGCAGATAGGGAAAAGGTTTCCAAATCCCAAGCTACAAATACGCTAGGTATTCCGCTCGAAGCATTTTCAATCGTATCAGCCAACGCTTCATTTGTTGGTGATAACTCCATTTTTGGCGTAGCAGCACCCCTGGACGGTTTTAGATATCGAGTTGGACTGGAGCAGTATATTGGAGATTTTAATTTCTCTGCCCTAACAGTTGATGCAAGAAAGTATTGGAGAACAAAGCCCCTTACCTTTGCAGCAAGAACGTATAATTATATGCGCTTTGGTAGAGAAGGAGAAAATTTGTACCCCTTATTTATTGGTTATCCGTATTTAATAAGAGGATACGAAGCAAATTCTTTTTACAATAGTAAAGTACAGAACACAGGCACCTTTGATATCAATCAGTTATCGGGTAGTAAGTTTGCGGTATTTAACTTCGAAATCCGGTTACCATTTACCGGACCTAAGAAGTTGGCGCAGATTGCCTCACGCTTCTTCTTTAGCGATCTAAATCTTTTCTTTGATGCAGGTGTTGCATGGACAGAAGATTCTAAAGTTGCATTCAAAAATCAACCAAGTAGTACCCTACTCCCGAATGGAACTCCCGCGGAGCGGGTACCAGCTTTAAGTGCCGGTGTATCATTAAGAGTCAATGTATTTAACTATTTTATATTAGAACCTTATTACGCCTTCCCTTTCCAGCGTAAAGATGTAAAAGCTGGGGTGTTCGGATTAACATTCGCCCCAGGTTGGTAGCAAAAAGCCCTTCGGGGCTTTTTTACGAAAGAATATTTAGTGGCAATGATACTTGATTAATTAACTTTCGGTGAGGCACCATATTTTCAAAATCCAATCCTATTGTTAAATCAATCCAATCTGGATTACAAGAACGGACTATTCTTTCTTTCTGCATTCTGGTAAACCGACTTACTAACTTAAAACGTGACAAAGCTTGTTCTTCCGATTTAAATTCTTCAAAATAAACCAAGCGTGTTAGCTGCTGAGCGCTATCAAAAAATAAGTTAGGCATCTTCTTGTAAAATTCAAGTGTTTTAGAAAGGTCTGCACTCATCCCTACGTGTAAACTTGTACGGTTTCTGTCGGTTACGATGTAAACAAATTTTTTCATAATCTTCTCGCTTTGAGGTTAAAAACTAAAATAATTAGATATTTTCTTGGTATTCAAATAAATATTACTAACTTTATTGGCACAATAATACTAACAATTTTAGTAAAAACAAATTTATTTTAAAATATTTTTTATGTCAAACATTTCATCGAACCTTAAATACCTTAGAAAGAAAAAAGGTCACACACAGCAGCAATTTGCTGATGCAATGGAAATTAAGCGTTCCTTAATTGGCGCTTATGAAGAAGACAGAGCGGAACCCAAATATGATTTACTAAAAAAAATAGCAGAATACTTTGATTTAACGATCGATGAATTTATTAACGAATCGATTAACGACAATTGGAAGCCAAAGCCGAAAAGCCAGGGGTCTAACTTAAGAGTGTTGAGCATTTCTGTTGATCAACATGATAATGAAAATATCGAGCTAGTTCCGGTAAAGGCAAGTGCGGGATATTTAAATGGTTTTTCAGATCCACAATACATTCAAGATCTTCCAAAATTTCAGTTACCTCTTCCCTCATTACGACAAGGAACTTTCAGAGCATTCGAAATTATGGGTGATTCAATGCTTCCGATACAGCCTGGAAGCATCATCATTGGCGAATATCTTGATAATTGGGGAGATGTTAAACAAGGCGAAACATATATTGTGATAAGCAAGAATGAAGGTGTTGTATATAAAAGAGCAGGTAACAAATTTAAAGAGCATAAAGAACTCAAACTCGTCTCAGACAACAAGGTTTATGACCCCTATGCGATAGACGCCGATGATATTTTAGAAATATGGAAGGCTAAAGCTTATATATCAACCGCTTTACCGGATCCAACCCCCGAGCCTTCCATTGAAACCTTATCAAGTATGATGGCACAAATGCAAAAGTCTATATCACAATTAAATAAGAATTAACACTATTTAACATCTATTGCTTTAAACTATAAGCCTATGTTTTCATCTATGGTATTAAATGAAAAGAGATTGCAATCATTTTCTAATTACCATTAAACATATAAAGATGAAGAAATTAATTTACACCATCGCTTTAGTAATGATAGGAATTACTGCAAGCAATGCCCAAGAATTAGGCAAAAGAAAAGCACCTGCTAGAGAAGGAAGAGACGCGAGAGAACGCGTTGAAGTTAGAAGATCTGAAAGACATGATAAGCTTACAAGCGAGCAACGTGCAGAAAGAGCAGCAAACGTCATGCAAAGAAGATTGGCGTTAACTGATGAGCAAAAGCAAAAAGTTAAAGAAATAGAATTAACTCGCGCTAAAAAGCATGAAGAGTGGCGCAAGCAAGATGAAAAAGCCATGAAAAGCAAAATGAAAGATCGAAAAGCTTTCATGGAATCATCTAGAGAAAGAATTGAAAGGATATTAACTGAAGAGCAACGCAAAACACTAGCCAGCTCCCGCGAAGGTCTTAAGGAAAAAATGAGAGACCACAAAGGTAAAAGACCAGACCGCCCAAGCCTTAGAACCCCACAACCCGCTCCATCAAACTAACAACACATAGAAAGGGCTCCGATTATGTCGGAGCCCTTTTTTAAGCAAAGTATCCACTTCCTAATCCCGTCCCTAACAGAAAATAAAATTAAACAAAGCCCCAATCTTATCATGCCTTTCTCTATTTTTGAACAATGGAAAACGCAGAACAGTTTCTTAAATTCAAGTTAAACGAAAGAAAAGCAAATCATAGGTTGAGAGAGCTAACCTACTCAAAATCGCCAGTTGATTTTTGTTCAAATGATTACCTTGGTTTAGCGCAATCTGACGAGTTAAACCAATTAATTAAAACAGAGCTCAATAAATTTTCTAGTATCAACAATGGCGCAACAGGTTCTCGTTTATTAAGTGGCAACCATCCTTTTACAGAAGAAACAGAGCAGCATATTGCCGAATTTCATTCCTCCAATGCGGCTTTATTGTTTAATTCAGGCTACGATGCCAATGTAGGTATATTATCCTCTATCCCGCAACGGGGCGACACAATTATTTGCGACGAATTAATCCATGCCAGTCTGATTGATGGAGCCAGACTAAGTTACGCAGAAAGGTTTCGATTTAAACATAACGATATTGACGATCTGACACAAAAGCTAAAAAATGCTAAAGGTATTTCCTATGTTGTGGTAGAAAGCATCTATTCGATGGATGGGGATATGGCTCCTTTGCTCGAAATTAGTGAACTATGTAATCAATATCAAGCAAACTTAATCGTAGATGAAGCCCATGCAATAGGAATTTTTGGGGATAAAGGAAAAGGTTTAGTACACCAATTAGGATTAGCAGATAAAGTATTTGCACGGATCATTACCTTTGGAAAAGCTTTAGGCACTCATGGTGCTGCAATTTTAGGAAGTCACAATCTAAGAGCCTATCTGGTCAACTTTGCTAGATCTTTTATTTATACCACAGCTTTACCACCACATCAGATTATCGCAATTAGCTGCGCTTATAAACTTTTAGGCAAGCATCATTACGCTGCGGACTTAACAGACAAAATTAAAGCTTTTAATAATCAAATAGCAGGCCTTTCGCTCACTCGGATACCCAGCAATAGCTGCATACAGACCGTATTATTCAATAATGATCAAACTGCAAAACGGGCAGCAGCTTTTCTTCAGGAGAAAGGATTTGATGTAAGAGCCATTTTAAGTCCGACAGTACCAGAAGGAAAAGAACGACTCCGAATTTGCTTACACCTTTATAATACACCAGAAGAGATAAGCGATTTAATATACCACTTAAAAGAATTAGCATGAACGAAAGTTATTTTGTAACTGGAATAGGTACAGGCATTGGGAAAACAATTGCCAGCGCAGTTTTAACAGAAAAACTACAAGCCGATTATTGGAAACCGATCCAATCTGGAGATCTTGAACAGAGCGATAGTCTAATGGTCAAAAACCTGTTGAGCAATAGTAAGTCTGTGATACATCCCGAGCAATATCGACTGAACTACCCTCTTTCGCCACACCTATCTGCAGAATTAGACGGAGTAAAGTTAGCATTAAAGGATTTTAAGCTTCCGGAAACGAGCAATAGATTAATTGTGGAAGGTGCGGGAGGATTAATGGTTCCGATAAATGACCAGCACCTGATTCTGGATCTGATTAAAGAATTAAATCTCCCAGTAATTTTAATATCACAATCGTACTTAGGAAGCATTAACCATACACTACTTACTATTAACACCTTAAAGCAACATCAGATATTAATCAAGGGTATAATTTTTAACGGTGAACCTAACAAAGAAAGTGAGAAATACATCTTAAATTATACTGCAGTGAACAATTTAGGATATATCCCCCAACTCACCTCATTAAATAAAGAAAATATAACTGATGCAGGAAAGTTTCTAAATTTTTAAGGAGAATTTAATTTTGTTTAAATTATTTTCATTTAACCCTTGACAAATTAAATTTGGAAATGTACATTTGTCACAACAACAGAAAAATGCAATTACAAAACACATATTACTTTGGTTACTTTTACTATTTTAGTAAGAGCCGGGGCTAATATGCAAAAGAATAGATAACAATATTAAATGTATATAGAAAGTCCCGGCCAAAAGCTGGGACTTTTTTTGTTTAACGCAATTTAACATTAAAAGAAGCAACAATGAAACCCACAACAAGAGTAGCCATCCAAGGTATTAAAGCATCGTTTCACGAAGAGGCCGCCTTTAAATTTTTTGGCAAGGACATCGAGACCATCGAATGTAACTCGTTCAAACAAACTTGTGATCGTTTGGTGAAAGACGAGGCTGATTTTGTGATAATGGCTATAGAAAATTCAATTGCCGGAAGCTTATTACCTAATTACACTTTAATTAGAGAATATAATTTTTCGGTTACTGGTGAGGTTTACCTTCCTATTCAATTGCATTTAATGGCATTGCCAGGGGTGAAATTTGAGGATATCAAATTCGCCACCTCCCATCCCATTGCTATCAGACAATGTGTTGATTTTTTTGATGACTACCCTCATATTCAAGTGATTGAAAGCAATGATACAGCTGCATGCGCGAAGAAAATCAGGGATGAGCAGTTAACTGATACGGTTGCAATCGCGAATACACTTGCAGCCGAATTATACGGTCTAAATATCATTGAAAGACGAATTGAATCCAACAAAAAGAACTACACCCGGTTTTTAATCTTGGAAAAGGAAAAGAAAGAAAGCCCTAAAGAAATCAATAAAGCTTCTATATGCTTTCAAGTAGGCAATCATGTTGGAGCATTATCTAAGGTGCTCAACCTATTCGCCGAGCTTAACGTTAACCTAACAAAAATACAATCAATGCCAGTTCTTGGTAAACGTAACGAATATTACTTTTATGTAGATATGGAATGGACTAACCTCGAAAACTACGACACCGCCATTAGAAAAGCACTAAAATACACTGTCAATTTTAACATCATTGGCGAATACCCAAAAAACGATAAAGTATAATCAACCCTTAAAATAACGATTTAACCCCCAATAAAATGAAACTACAATTAAACATTCAACCGTTAGAGAGCTGGATAAACGTAAAAAACCAACCATTATTAATTTCTGGACCATGTAGCGCAGAAACTGAAGATCAATTATTATCAACTGCTCATCTGTTAGCTGCAACCGGAAAAGTAAGCGTATTAAGAGCTGGAATTTGGAAGCCACGTACACGCCCAGGAGAATTTGAAGGAATAGGAAGCATAGGGTTAGAATGGCTGAAACGTGCCAAAGCGGAAACTGGATTACCTACTGCGGTTGAAGTTGCCAATGCAAAACACGTTCAAGAGGCTCTAGCGGCTGGCGTTGATATTTTGTGGATCGGTGCACGCTCTACCGTAAATCCATTTACAGTACAAGAAATTGCTGATGCTTTACAAGGTGTCGATATTCCTGTATTAGTTAAAAACCCAGTTAATCCAGATTTACAATTATGGGTTGGTGCTTTAGAGAGAATTAACAAAGCTGGTATTACAAAGTTAGGAGCAATACACCGCGGTTTTTCTTCTTTTGAGAAAAGTGCTTTCCGTAATGAGCCAATGTGGGAACTAGCCATCCAGTTAAAAACCTTATGCCCTGAATTGCCAATCATCAACGACCCAAGTCATATTTGCGGTAACCGTGAGTTAATCCCATACATCTCTCAAAAAGCATTGGATTTAGACATGCAAGGATTAATGATCGAATCACATTTAGATCCATCAATTGCTTGGACAGATGCTAAACAACAGGTAACTCCGGCCGCGCTAGCCGAAATGGTAAGCAAGTTCACTTTGCGTCAGGCAGAATCTAAAAATGAAGAATTTGCTGATAAACTAGCCGATCTAAGAAAAGATATTGATAAAATCGATGACCTGGTTTTGCAAAAATTAGCAGAGCGTATGAGTATTACTCAAAAAATTGGTGAATTCAAAAGAGACAATAAAGTAACTATCTTACAGGTAAATCGTTGGGATGAAATTATGAGCAAACGTACTGCATTTGCAAAAGCCCTTAAATTGGATGTTAACTTCACCGAAAAATTCTTGGAGCTAGTGCATGGAGAATCAATCCGCAGACAGACAGAAATTATGAACGCCGGAAAAGTTGATGCAGGAATTGCTGCAGAAGCGCACGCAGACGTGAAATAAATAATTAGCTAATTAACCAATTAGCTAATTAGCTAATTTTTATGAAAAAACATGTCCGAAAACATATTGCTTTCTTTTAATGGAAGTAAACAAATTAATACTGAGATAAAGTTAACTGGCTCGAAAAGCGAATGCAACCGAGCATTAATTATAAGTGCTTTAAGTGAAGGGTCTGTAAACGTCGAAAACCTATCAGTCGCCGCAGATACTGCTCTACTAATTAAAAGCCTTGAGTCTATAGAACTGCAGACTAGTGATTTAAGACTAATCGACATCGGCCCTGCAGGGACAGCCATGCGTTTCCTAACAGCTTTCTTATCCATTCAACATGGTAAATTTCTTTTAACAGGAACGGAAAGAATGAAACAACGGCCAATCGAGATTTTAGTGGAGGCCCTCAAAAGCATTGGAGCAGTTATTTCTTATGAAGAAAATTTTGGCTATCCACCTTTGCAAATTTCAGGACCTTTGAAGCAGACCGATGCAACAGTTAAAATAAAAGGAGATATAAGTAGTCAATACATTTCTGCTTTGTTAATGGTTGCCCCTAAATTGCCGCTCGGACTTACACTGGAAATTGATGGAGAATTAACCTCAAAACCCTATGTAGAAATGACTTTAACCATGCTTTCCCAAGCAGGAATAAGCCATAGTTGGGAAGAAAATGTCATCACCATAAAGCCTCAATCTTTTAATACCAGTAAACTTTATGTAGAACCCGACTGGAGTGCAGCATCTTATTGGTACGCCATCGCAGCATTGGCAGATGAAGCATCGATATTCTTACCAGGTTTAAATGGCTATAGTTTACAGGGCGACAGTAAGATCACAGAGATCATGGCAAATTTTGGAATTACGTCCCAATTCAAAAACGGAGGTGTTCACCTAAAAAAGGAACCAAAAAACCTGGAACGGAAGATTTTCGATCTGAAGGATTGTCCAGATCTGGCCCAAACAATTATTGTTGTCTGCGCCGCACTGGGACACAATTGCACTTTTACCGGACTGGAAACCTTAAAAATTAAAGAAACCAATCGAGTTTTAGCGCTGCAAACCGAGCTTGCAAAAATAGGCGTAAAATTAATCGAAAAGAACTTTAGTTATAAACTTGATTGCAGCGAACTCCATTTTCCTGATCAATTATTTATAAGTACCTACGAAGATCATAGAATGGCCATGGCTTTTGCACCGCTAGCACTAAAAATTAAAAGTTTAGAAATTGAAGAAAAACAGGTGGTTGAAAAATCTTATCCTTATTTTTGGAATGACCTGGAAAAGGCAGGTTTTTCAGTAGTTACTAAAGAAAAATAAGTCTAACTACTAATACTAATTACTTTATATTAAAAAAATGGCAGGAAACTCATTCGGTAAAGCATTTAAAATAACCACTTTCGGCGAATCACATGGCATCGCCATTGGCGTAATCATCGATGGTTGCCCAGCTGGATTGGATATCGATCTAGATTTTATACAAGGAGAACTAGATAAACGCAGACCCGGACAATCTAAAATCACTACCCAACGTAAAGAGAGCGATACCGTGCAAATCTTGTCAGGCATTTTTGAAGGAAAAAGCACAGGCACACCCATTAGCTTGCTTATTCCCAATGAGGACCAGCGTTCGAAAGATTACTCCCATAACCAAGATGTGTATCGCCCTAGTCACGCAGATTATACCTACGATGTAAAATATGGAATTCGTGATCACCGCGGCGGAGGAAGATCATCCGCAAGAGAAACTGCCGCAAGGGTAGCAGCTGGAGCAATAGCCAAGCTTTTGTTACAAAACCACGGTATAGGTATTTTTGCACACGTTACGGCCGTCGGACAAATTAATGCGCCTAATCTTAGCACAGACAACCTGACAGAACTTTTAGCCCTTAGAGAAGATAACATTGTACGCTGTGCCGACCCCGCAGTGGCCAACCAAATGATAGATTTTATAGACTTAATTAGAAAAGACGGCGATACGGTAGGTGGAAAAATTAGCTGCCTTGTTAAAAACTGCCCAGCAGGTCTGGGAGAGCCTGTATTCGATAAATTACACGCAGACTTAGGCAAAGCGATGTTAAGTATCAATGCTGTACATGGCTTCGAATACGGTTCTGGTTTTGCCGGCAGTGAAATGAGAGGTTCTGCACATAATGATGTATTTATTGCCACAGAATTTGGAACAAAAACCCAAACTAACTTTTCTGGCGGAATTCAGGGCGGTATTTCAAATGGGATGGATATTACGTTTTCTGTAGCCTTCAAACCGGTTGCTACCATTATGCATAACCAACAAACAGTTAATGCAGCTGGAGAAAGTGCGGAAATAAAAGGTAAAGGCAGGCATGATCCTTGCGTTGTGCCAAGAGCCGTGGTAATTGTCGAAGCAATGGCAGCCCTGGTCTTAGCAGATCAGCTGTTAAGAAACAAAAGCGTTAAATTAAGCTAACACGAAAGCCAAACAACCCATCATTGCTACGAATTTAAACAAACCGTCATTGCGAGGCACGAAGCAATCTAACCATTAGATTCCTTCGTGCCTCGCAATGACGGTTTCTATTTTAATAAATTCCTGGATAGCGCCCCGGATTCACCTCATTCATCATCTGATAAACTATTTCAATAATATCATCAACCGATGGTTTACTAAAATAATCTCCATCCGAACCATACGGCGGACGATGAGCTTTAGCAGTCAACGTTCTAGGTTTTGCATCCAAATAATAATATCCTTTCTGCTCCTCTAAAATCTGCTGTAAAATATACGCGCTTCCACCTCCCGGTACATCTTCGTCAATAACCAACAACTTATTTGTTTTCTGCAAAGACTGTACACACAATTGCTCTGTATCAAAAGGCAAAATTGTTTGCGGATCAATAATTTCGACATCAATACCTAAAGTCATTAACTCTTCAGCAGCCTCCTCAATTAACCTTAAAGTAGACCCATAAGAAACAATCGTTAAATCACGCCCAGTCCTTAATATTTCAGCTTTTCCTAGCGGAATGGCATAAGTACCAACATTCTCAGGCAATCTTTCCTTTAATCGATAACCATTCAAACATTCGATGACCAATGCGGGTTCGTCACCCCTAAAAAGTGTATTATACATTCCTGCAGCTTGCGTCATATTACGGGGAACACAAATATGTAATCCACGTAAAGCACCCAAAATCACACCCATTGGAGAGCCCGAATGCCAAACGCCCTCTAAGCGATGTCCCCTAGTTCTCACAATTAGCGGGGCCTTTTGGCCACCTTTAGTCCTGTACGACAAGCTGGCTAAATCATCACTTAATATGTTTAACGCAAACAATAAGTAATCAAGATATTGGATTTCAGCAATAGGTCTTAAACCTCTCATAGCCAAACCAATACCCTGTCCAATAATAGTCATTTCTCTTATTCCTGTATCCGTAACTCTTAGCTCCCCATATTTGGCCTGCATGCCAGCAAAACCCTGATTTACATCACCAATATTCCCTAAATCTTCCCCAAAGGCTACCAATCGCTGATCTCTTTCAAAATTTGCGTCGAAACAAGCATTTAAAAGCTCTCTTCCGTCAATCATTTTACTGTTATCCGAATAAGCGGGGTCAACTGCCTCAACTAGAAAAGGACTTTCCTTACCCCCTGTAAAAAGCTTAGAATTATAACGGTCCTCATTTAAGCCAATTTGTTTTTGATACCAACCTACAAGCTGATCTCTTTCTGCCGAAGGCTGAGCAATACTCTGTCTAATCGCCTTTCTTGCAGCAGAAATAACCTCTTTTCTTAAGGCATCTGGAGCCGAAGCAAGTTGGGCAGCTATCTTCGCTAAATGAGGCTTATCGTTAGCAAACGCATTGATCATGTTAATTACATCACTCTGCTCCTGCTTTATCACCGATAAAAATTCATTCCAGGCTTCTTTTTGCGTTTCGCGAACAAACTTTTTCGCCTCTTCCTCTATAGCAAAAATGGTCTCCTCCGTTGCAATAGCCGAATCTATCATCCATTGTCGCATCTGTGCAATACAGTCGTATTCTTTTTCCCAGTTTAAACGATCCGCATTTTTATATCGTTCATGAGAACCTGAGGTAGAGTGGCCCAAAGGCTGGGTAACATCAGTTACATGTATGAGCACTGGAACATGCTCCGTTCTGCATACATCAATTGCTTTTTGGTATATCTCGCATAAACCCGGATAATCCCAACCTTTAACTTTATATATTTCGTAACCGTTTGTACCTTCTTCTCGCTGAAACCCTTTTAAAATTTCAGAAATATCTTCCTTGGTAGTTTGATATTTTGCCGGAACAGAAATTCCATAACCATCATCCCAAACAGAGATAGCCATAGGCACCTGTAATACACCTGCAGCATTAATGGCTTCAAAAAAGACACCTTCTGATGTCGACGCATTACCGATGGTACCAAAAGCAACTTCATTGCCTTCCACAGAAAAGGTTTTTAAATAACTAAGCTCCGGATTCTGTCTGAATAATTTCGAAGCATAGGCTAAACCTACCAAACGTGCCATTTGAGCTCCAGTAGGAGCAATATCAGACGAACAATTTTTAACATCAGTAAGGTTTTTCCAAGAGCCATCTTCGTTCAATGAACGGGTGGCAAAGTGACAATTCATCTGTCTTCCGGCAGATGCTGGTTCCGCCGCTACATCAGTATTTGCATATAACTGGGCAAAAAATTCTTTGATGGTTGAGATACCTGTCGCAAATGCAAACGTTTGATCCCGGTAATAGCCAGAGCGCCAGTCGCCTTTCTGAAAAGCCTTAGCCATCGCAATTTGAGCGACCTCTTTTCCATCTCCAAAAATCCCAAATTTAGCCTTACCTGTGAGCACTTCCCTCCGACCTAATATACTGGCCTGTCTGCTCTCTACCGCAATTTTGTAATCATTTAGAACGATCAGTTTGAAATCGTCAAAACTTAATTCAGCGGCGTCAATTTGGGCTGTTGTTACTTTGCTGTTTGACATCATAAGCAGAAATGGTTAGGTCACAAAGATACATAAATTCTAAAATTTGCCTCATAATTGATGTAATATATATATTGGAATACTTTTTGTATTAACAAATAATAACGTTAAATTTGTTATAAAACATAAGCACATGAAGAAGTTATTTTTATTAATCGCAATCGTTTTCGGCATTACAACCATTAGTATGGCCCAGGCAAAACCGGGAGAATTTAAATTCGATTCGGAAGTACATGATTTTGGAAACATTGTACTTGGAAAACCAGTTGTCCACACCTTTAACTTCACAAATATCGGCGAAGCCCCTATTATCATTACAAAAGTTGAAACTACCTGCGGCTGTACTGTACCTGAATACACTAAATTGCCTATTAAAAAAGGTGAAAAAGGCTTTATCAAAGTAACTTTAACTCCTGCAGGTCCAGCAGTTCCAATTGTTAAATCAATTACATTAACTTCTAATGCCAGAACCACAACAAAAGTACTCCTTATTAAAGGAGTATATGTGGAAGGAAATACAAAATAGTTACACACATTATTTACATTTAAAAAACCCGTTATATCAACGGGTTTTTTTATTTTTGCACCATGCCAAAAATATCAGACAAAGGGATACAGATGCCCGCCTCACCAATTAGAAAACTTACGCCTTTCGCCGACCAAGCTAAAGCAGCCGGCAAAAAAGTGTATCATTTAAATATCGGTCAACCCGACATTGCTACACCAGATGGTATGTTGGATGCAATTAAAAATATCGACTTCAATGTTTGGGCTTACACCCCATCGGAAGGTACGCTAAGCTACAGAACAAAATTAGCCAGCTATTATAATAAATTAGGTTACGATATTACTCCCGCTGATATTTTAGTAACAGTTGGTGGTTCTGAAGCCATTACCATCGCCATGCAGACCTGTGTAAACGAAGGGGATGAAATTATTATCCCAGAACCTTTTTATGCAAACTATAACGGCTTTGCCTGCATGAGCAACGTAGTAGTTAAACCAATTCTATCCCATATTGAGAATGGCTTTGCCCTTCCGCCAATTGCCGAGTTCGAAAAATTAATCACTTCAAAAACTAAAGCAATTATTATCTGTAATCCTAATAACCCAACTGGTTACTTATATTCAAGAGCAGAATTAGAGGCTTTAAAAGAACTGTGCTTAAAATATGATTTGTTCTTATTCTCTGATGAAGCTTACCGTGAATTCTGTTATGATGGAAGAGAGTTCATTTCTCCTATGCACTTAGACGGTTTAGCCGAAAATGTAGTAATCATGGACACAGTATCAAAGCGTTACAGTGCTTGTGGAGCTCGTTTAGGCTGTTTGATTACTAAAAACAAAGAAGTTATTGCTTCAGGCTTAAAATTTGCGCAAGCAAGATTAAGTCCCGGAATGGTAGAGCAAATTGCAGGCACTGCAGCCGTAGATACTCCAGATAGTTATTTTGAAGAAGTAAATAAAGAATATACCCTGCGTCGCGATACGTTGGTAAGTCGTTTAAACAATATGGATGGCGTATTTTGCCCTAATCCAGGCGGCGCATTTTACGTAGTTGCCAAATTCCCGATAGACGATGCCGATGCATTTTGTCAGTGGATGTTAGAAAGCTTTGAACACAATGGCGCAACTGTCATGATGGCACCTGCTACAGGATTTTACTCAAGTCCAGGTAGTGGCAAAAACGAAGTGCGGATGGCCTATGTATTAAATACCAGTGATTTAAATGCAGCAATGGATTGTTTAGCAGTTGCTTTAACACAATATCCGGGCAAAACTGCCTAATTTGGCATATATTTTGTAACTTTGTGGTTAAATGGGGCCGTTTTGGATTTGACAGGGTGGCGCTAAGTATGTTAGCATGCAGTGCGTTGTACGGAGAGCACTTAAAAGAGAACGTTCAAAACAATAATTGGCGAAAATAACTACGCCTTAGCTGCTTAATTTAGAATTAAATAGCTTTTGTCTCGCTAACTGCCGCAATGTTAGGTTAGCATCAGAGGCATCGAAATAACAATGCTAGCTTTTGTAGGGTACGATACATTTGCGAAACAAAGTACCTAAGGAGAAAGTCAAGGTCGGTTTCCAGCCCGACTCCTCCCGACAATTAATTGGAAAATAAGCATGTAGAAGGTGTAATTTATCACACAACTGGACAAGGGTTCGAACCCCTTCGGCTCCACAAATTTTAATCAAAAGCTGCGAAAAATCTTAGAAATTTCGCAGCTTTTTTTATTTCCAATACCGATTAAATTATATATCCGTAAAATGCCTTTTCGATTTTTCCTGCGAAAACTTTTCCAGATTGTAATCGGCCGATTTATTCCTTGGAATTGACAAACTTTCCCAATTTTCATTCGCAACCATCTTCGCAATAAAAACAATCTGCCCAATGTGATAAGGGTAATGTGCAAGCTGCCTATTAATTGCCTCCAACACAGTATGTCCTTCGTTACGGATGTAAACAATGTCTTCTAATTGCGCTGCTGTAAGATCATCGATAGCTGCTAACAAACATTTCCAACCCCTATCCCACTTGTCCATTAATTCGTCCTTAGTTAAGATCTTTGGTTCAAATTCTTCATCTCTATTTCGCCAAGTCTTCTCCCCATCGCTGGTTAAAAAATCAGTAAACCGAGATAACATATTTCCACTAATATGTTGCAATATCATAGCAATGCTATTACTCTCTTCATTATACTGCCAAAAAAATGCTTCATCAGGCAATTGTGCCATCGCCTTTTCTCCAAGCAATTTATAATATTCAAATTGCTTGATCACGCTAGTTAAATAATTTGTACTCATCATTAGAAAATAATAACAAACCTAAGCTTTATTTTTCACCTGCCACCAATTGGCTATTTAATCCTAATTTACCATTACCTCATCAAAAAATACCCAGGCCTTATCACCCTTTCCAGGATGCCAGCTAGGAAGGCTAAAAACGGGTGTAACCTTAATCCTCATAAATTTAACGGTTGCGGGACTAAACTTAACTTCAAACGCCGTTAAAAAAGGTGCTTTAACCATAGTGGGTTGCTCCGGACTAACACGACCCAATAATTTAAGTTGGTTTTCATCATTACCACCCCATATTTCTATATCCTTTGGTGGCATAATATAGCTACCAACATCAATCAAACCACTTAGTGTAACATTTTGAACCAAAGCAGGCTTTCCAAATTTCATCAGTACATCCATCTTGGTAAACCGCCAAGCAAGCCAGTTGCCCAACCTAAAGTTGGTATTTCCTGTCACAAAATCATGTAACATCTTGCTCTTTCCACTATAACCCGGTTCAGGAGGCATCATAAACACTGCGGTATCAGGCACATATTTGCTGGTATAAAAATTCTTCTGCACCAAATTACTGCTTATCCAACCTGGTTTATAGGCTTTTGCCTTCACAAAAGTTTTACCGGTCATAACTTCAGGGCCCTTATAAAGCAGTGAATGAACACTATCTGGCTCACTCCCATCAGTTGTGTACCGAATTTTGACACCGTTGATGTAATGCTTGATCACCAATGGCATAGAACCTCTGAAAACTGCTTCTTCACCTTCAATAATCGGTTCAGCTAGTTTTAACACAATGCTATCACCCTTAAAACCACTCTCTAAATGAATTGCTTTAAATTGTTGCTTCAATTGCGCAAGCTCTGTCCCAGATACTGGTGTACTCCATAAAAAAACTTTTTTAAGTTTGGCAAAACCTTTTAACTGTTGTAAATCTCTCGCCGTAATAGCTGTACCAGATAACGCCAATGTTTTTAAATATTTCAGTTTCTTCAACTCAGCCAAACCAAGCCCAGTTATATTGGTAAAATTCAAATTAAGCATCCGCAAATTCTCCAGCTCACTAACTAAATTCAAATCCACATCTTTTATGGGCATTTTTGCCAGATCAAGCGATACAATTTGTTCTTTCACTGCCAACAAATCCCTCAATTGCTCAGGTTTAAACAATCGGCTATGGAAGAAATTAACAACTAAACCCGGTGAATTAGCGGCTTCTCTAAGCACCACGCGATTGGCAGTATTTAATTGCCGAATGGTACTTTCAGCAGCAGATTCAAATGAATAACTTTCCGTTTCTTTTGGCCTAAGCAAATTAGCAGCAATGGTATAAAGCGTATCTTTTGATTCTAGTTTTGCAACACGCAAATTAAAGTCCGCACCCTTTTTAATCCACTGGCTAAGAATCGTAATTTCTAACGGGGTTAACTGGGTTTTCCCTACCGGAGGCATATGTTTCTTATCCTCCACAGGTAAATGAACTCTCCTCAGCATCAAGCCCAAATCGGGTTCCGAAAGATCCCATAACACTCCACTTTTACCGCCTTTTAACAATTGGGCTTCGGTATCCATCACCAAGCCACCTTTAGCCTTTGTATTATTGTGACAGCCGATACACTTAGCCTGTAAAATGGGTTTTACCATATGGGTGTAAACTTCAGCATCTGCCAAATCTATTGCAATTAATCTGTCTTCCAACCGTAGTGGACCAGTTAAAAAATCATCACCATGAGTAATGGAAGCACCTTGGTGACCAGCAAACGTAACCAAACCAACCGCAATCACAGCTACACTTAACGCTAATAGCTTTTTTGAATGGAGGGCTTTACGAAAAATATACCATAACAAAGCAAGTATAGAAACAGCAGTCCCGCTCCACTTATGCCAGGCTAAACTTGCAGGATCATAACCAGCTTCTTTACTTAACAACAAGCCAATTACAGCAGTAAGAGCCGCAGTTAGCGCAGCAGCAAGCAACAAGGCATCTATAAAACTTGTAAAATCTTCGTCGCCACGATATTTAGCATAAAAACAAATTAGAATAACAGCATAAAGCACCATTAACACCAACGGAAAATGCAATAACATAGGATGCATTCTGCCCGCTACTTGCAACCACATTGGAATGGATATGCTGGCTTCGAAAATTAGCAGAAATACCAACAAACAATTAAGCAAAATAGAAAGGTTAAATAAAGAATTTTTCAAACGCTGCATAGGTTAATATACTTTTAGTTCGTCCATAAACAAATGGGCGTGTTCGCCCTTGCTGACATGCCAATCGGGCATCTTTTTCATGGTACACAACCTTAGGTGAATAAGGCTTGTTGCAAATTGTTTAGCGAGTTTAATAGTTTGAGCACTACATGCTCTTGGTGCAAATTGATCACTTTCATAAGTCTCTTCTCCCATTTTAAGATAGGTTCTCCTTAAATCGTCATAACCATAAAGTAAAATCTTTTCAGGTAAAAAAATCCAGCTCTGTTGATCCACCAGAAAATTAAGGAGTACAGATTGTATAGTTTCCTTTTTTTGTAAGTGAACCCATACATCCACCGTGTCGACATTAAAACCCAACCAGTTTTGATTGTGAAAATCAGGCATTCCGCCCAAATTATCATGCAAAACATCTTTGCCACTGTTAGTGTAAGCTGGGTTTGGCTTCGAAAATTCAATCCCCCTAATCTTTTTACCATCCTTAAAAAAAGAGGCAGTCACCGTTTCCGAAGCATCAAAAGCCTTCGCGAATGAGCGTGCCTTTAACGTGCAATTTGTGATAATAGTAATTGGGTCGGAGTAAAGTAAATCGTGTCGGGTAGGCTCCTTTCCATCAAGCGTATACCTTATTTCGGCTCCCGGCTGCCTAAAGCGCAGTTGAACCTGGGTGCTCCCAGTAAAAAACGCTGAAGGGTATGTTAATAAAGGTGGTGCTAACTGCAAATGGTCCTGACAAAACCCGGCACCGAATATCAATAGTAAAAAGAGCGTTAATAAGTTTTTAATCATACAGGCATCAATTTATAAGGATATACCTGACCGGAGTTCCATTGCGCAACATATAGGTTCTCATCATTATCAACACATACGTCATGTGGATATTGAAATGCTTTAACAGTTTGATACATTTCTTCTAACTGGTCGTTGTGGTAAGTTGGCGTACTCCCTCCAAGACTCGAAACAACTTTGAAGGATTTATCCAAAATGATCACGAAACCAGATTGTTCTCCCTGCCTAGCATTGGTTTGCAAAACAGCGGCGTATAGGTAATCGCCTCTTATTACGGGTCTGCAAACCCAGGCACCGGGCAACGGAATGGTTTCTACATAAACCCCTTCCATCGTATAGCGCTTAAAGGCATTGTGTTGCCGGGAAGTTACAATAAGGCAAGGTGCTAAAGGGTTTCTGGTATCAACACAAATGCCATGGGCATTTAATAAATACTGATCACCTTCTCCTCTCCCGCCAAAATGCCTGATATAGTTACCCTTATAATCGTATTGAATAATAAAATCTTTCCCATAACCATCTGCTACATAGATATCGCCATTAGGCGCAATAGCGGTTTCCGTGGGTACAAACTCTTCTGCTTTGCTATATTTACCTGTTTCTTTAGGGTAATTTAATGTCAACAAAGGCTTCCCATCAATGGTTGTTTTAAATACCTGATGAAGGCTATTATCACAAATAAACAAAGTGTCGGGGCCATTCTCATTAAATAAAGTTAACCCATGCGCTCCGGGATACTGATTACCCCATGCCTTAACCAACTTTCCATCCTGTTGATATACAAGCACATTGTTTTTAATTTCATTAGTTAAAAGAAGGATGTGACCTTGTTTATCCTGCACCATTTCATGACAGTCTTTTACCGGATGCTGTGCAAAACTGGCCTGATTCCATTTGGTATCTAAACGATATCGTTTTTGGGCATGGCCTAATATGGTGTCTTCTTTGGGCGACCATGATGCCTTCAAAGCCGATGGCAAACATAATAGGCCTGCTGCAGTTAAGGCCGACTGCCTTATAAATTCTTTACGTTTCATCGTTATGCAATTAGGCCATCTAATACTTTTCCTGCGACATCTGTTAATCGGTAGCGCCTGCCTAAATGTTTAAAATTAAGCTGCTCGTGGTTCAAGCCCATTAAATTTAGCACCGTAGCATGGAAGTCGTTCACGTGTACCGGGTCTTTGGTAATATTATAACCAAACTCATCGGTTTCGCCATAAACGCCGGGCTTTACACCGCCGCCTGCCATCCAAATAGTGAAACTACGAGGATGATGATCCCTTCCGTAACTTTCTTTGGTTAATACACCCTGACAATAATTGGTACGGCCAAATTCACCACCCCATATTACCAAAGTTTCATCCAATAACCCTCTCTGTTTAAGATCAGTAATAAGCGCTGCCGAAGATTGGTCAACATCCATACACTGTCCCTTTATTTGATTGGGCAAACTATCATGCGCATCCCATCCTTGATGATATAACTGTACGAAGCGAACACCGTTTTCCGAAAGTTTTCTCGCTAATAAGCAGTTTGCAGCATAGGTACCGGGCGTTAAACAATCAGATCCATATAGCTTAATGGTATCTTCAGGCTCCTTGCTCATATCGGTAATATCCGGAACTGCCGTTTGCATCCGGTAGGCAAGTTCATACTGCTGTATTTTTGCATTAATCTCCGGATCACCAAACTCACCATAGGTCTCATTGTTGAGCGCAGCAACGTTATCTAACATTTTCCTGCGGTCAACCTTGTCAATTCCATTGGGATTGTTTAAATATAATACAGGATTCTCTCCACTGCTAAACTGAACGCCCTGGTGTATGGAATCTAAAAAGCCGTTAGACCATAATTTTGAATAAACACCCTGCCCGTTCCCCTTTCCTTTCGATAGTAATACACAAAATGCAGGTAAGTTGGCATTTTCGCTTCCCAAGCCGTAGCTAAGCCAGGAACCCATACTGGGACGATTGCCAACTTGCGCACCGGTTTGAAAAAACGTTAAAGCAGGGTCATGGTTAATTGCTTCGGTATGCATTGTCTTGATAAAACAAAGGTCATCTACTACCTTTGCAGTATGCGGAAGCAATTCACTAATCCATGCTCTCGATTCGCCATATTGATTGAATTTGAAGTACGAACCCGCTAAGGGAAATTTTTTCTGTTCAGCTGTCATACCCGTTAAGCGTTGCCCATTCCGAATGGATTCAGGTAAATCTTGACCATGCATTGTTTCCAATAATGGCTTATAGTCGAACAGATCCAGTTGCGAAGGAGCCCCATTTTGGAATAGATAAATAATCCGCTTAGCTTTAGGCGCAAAGTGGGGTAAATTAGACAATAGCGCTTCCTGCTTTTCAGGATTATTGAAAAGGTCGGGCGTTATCAACGAGCCCAATGCCACCCCACCCAATCCCATTCCCATACTATACAGAAAGCGACGACGGTTAACATTTAACCCGTGTTCTAAAATACCCTTTTCCATATCCCTGTTTTTTATAACGTTATTATTTAGTGCTCATTTAAATTAAATCGTCACCCCGCCCGCCATTGCGAAGTATCCCGTCATTGCGAGGTACGAAGCAATCTCACAGCATAACTTCCATCCTAAGATTGCTGCGTACCTCGCAATGATGCAACCAAACAACTAACTCTTCATAATCGCTTCTTCCATATTATAAATCGTACTGATTACCTTCATCAACGCTGCCGATTGCTTCAAATCAACCTTGTTATTTAAAGGAAACTCCCCCTGTTTTAAGGTAAGCTTCGCATTTAACTTATTTTGCTGAAACAATTCAAATTGCTCACGGTAATAGCTTTCCAGAATTTGGCTTTCCTTCGCCGTTATCTTTCTACAAATTATCCTTTTAAAAGCTTTGGCTATCTTTTCTGGAACAGTAGATCTTTCAGTTAATAAGTTTTGTGCCAGCACGCGACTGCACTCCATTACACCCGGATCATTCATCATAATCAAAGCCTGTAAAGGGGTATTAGTTTTCAATCGGCTGGTTTCACATTGATCCCTATTGCTCGCATCAAACATAGCCATGCCTGGTGGAGGGACCGTGAGCTTAATGAAAGTATAAAGCCCTCTTCTATACAAATCGTCGCCATGATCTTGTTTGTAGGTCGCCAGAGCGCCCCTACCCGATGTGGCCGCTTCCCATAAACCCTTTGGTTGATACGGCTTTACACTAGGTCCACCAATCTTTTTAACTAGCATCCCACTACTTGATAAATAAAGGTCACGAACAAACTCTGCCTTTAAGCGAATTCTTGAGCGCCGCGACAAATAAACATTCTCAGGGTCTCTTTTGAGGTGTTCCTTAGTTATTTTAGCCGATTGTTGGTAGGTGGCCGACAGGGCAATTTTTTTGACCAAACGTTTCATGTCCCATCCATGTTCCATAAAATCGACCGCTAGCCAATCCAATAGCTCCGGATGCGAAGGCAACTCCCCTTGCATTCCAAAATCTCCGGAGGTTTTAACCAAACCTCTTCCAAAAAACTCTTGCCACATCAAATTCACAAACACACGTGCCGTTAAAGGATTACTTTTGTCTACGGTCCACTTAGCTAAACCGACCCTGTCAGGGGTGTATTTAGCAGGATCGAATTTCATTACCGCTTTAATAGCTGTTGGTTTTACCGCTTCACCTGGCTGATTGTACTCGCCCCTATTAAGTAAAAAGGTTTTACGCAAGGTGTCTAATTCACCCATCACCGAAACCGTCATCGCAGCGGTATCTTGCTCATTAATGAAAGTTAATAACTTGCGTCTTTCGCTATGTGTAATAGTTAATATGGGATTTTTTGCAGGCTTCGATACCTCTACCGAACCTTCATATCCAAGCTCCTTCGTATTGTTAAAAAAGGCCAATAATGAATAATAGTCCTTTTGAGAAAATGGATCATATTTATGATCATGGCATTGTGCGCATTCCATTGTAACTCCCAATATACCCTTACTAAAAGTCTTGGTCTTATCAATGGCGTACTGTACACGATATTCTTCGGGAATCACCCCACCTTCTTCTGTGTATTTATGATTTCTTAAAAAAGCAGTTGCAAGAACCTGTTCCTTAGAGGCATTTGGTAGCATATCGCCCGCAATTTGCCAGGTTAGAAACTTATTGTAAGGCATATTGTTATTGAAAGCATGTATGACCCAATCTCTCCACGGCCATTGTGTGCGCACATTATCATCTTGATAACCATAACTATCAGCATAACGGGCAACATCCATCCAATGAACAGCCATTTTTTCCCCATATTGTGGCATTTTTAACAACTGATCAACCATGCGCTCCAATGCCCTATCCGAAGGATCTGCCATAAAACTATCCATCATCGCAATAGTTGGAGGCAAGCCCGTAATGTCCATTGAAACTCTCTTCAACAAACGCTCCTTATCAGCCTGCTCATTGTGCCGCAAACCCATTTCCTCCATTTTATTAAGCACAAAATAATCAATTTCATTCTTTGGCCAGCTTTTATCGTCAACTAGAGGAATTGATTTTTTTTTAGGCGCGGTAAAGGCCCAATGCGTCTCATATTTTGCGCCCTGCTTAATCCACTTCTTAAATAATGCAATCTGATAGTCCGTTAAAGTACCTAAATGAGATTCTGGAGTGGGCATTACATACGAAGTATCCTTTGAAGATATTCTCCTAAAAAGCTCCGACAACTCAGGTTTGCCTGGCACAAGTGCGAAAGCACCCTTAGTCTCCTTCAATGGTGCATAAGCACTATCAGCAAGATCTAAGCGCAAACCCGCTTGGCGGTGACTTCCATCTGGACCGTGACAGTTAAAGCATTTATCGGAAAGAATGGGACGGATGTGAAAATTATAACTTACGCTTTCAGGTAAAGCAGTAGATCCACCCGCTCGTGAGCCACTATCAAAAAAATAGACAGCCGTCATCACGAATAGCATGATAGCCAGTCCCACGAAGAGTTTCTTCTTATTCATACCGCTACGGCGCTTACTAAATGGTTTTTGTAACCTAAATATAGGCAATGTCTACCCATATTAATAACAAAATCCAATTTTATTTGCGCAAGTAAGTACTTGCAATCATATTAGCATGCATATAGTTGCTAGTTATGAAAAATAGAAGAGACGTATCAGGCAATAGCCAATCCTACCCGAATTTGGATTGATCACAATTAAACAAAATGTTAGAGAACGCCCATGCAGGTAGATTAATCAAGAAAATTAACCCATTGATCAGCAAAATATACTATTTATGTAAGTACTTACATAAATAATTTACTACACTGGTTTTTCAAAATACTTCATTTGTATGTTTCAGCGCAAATAAATAGGCAAATAATTAATTTGGCATGAGTTTTGTTAAAATATAGGTAAGTACTTACATATTATTAAACACACACACAAATGAAGAATTATTTTAGACTAACAGCCGTCCTCTTAGGGAGTATCGCCCTATTTTTGAGCTCCTGCAAAGTTGAGCCAGACATCCATGTAGATCCAGACAAGGATGAGCCATCAAGTTACACCTTAAAAATCAGCATTGCCCCACCTTCTGGCACACACAGCGATTTAAATGATCTCTCTGCAGTTATTTCCCTAACTAAAGAAAATGGAGAAACGGTATTAACCGACAAAGTCCTTGAACTTACCCACAATGGAAAGTACAATACCCCAGAAATTCCAGTTACCAAAGGTAACTACAAGCTCGTTAAACTGATAGTTAAAAAAGCGGACGGTTCAGTCATCTATGCAAGCCCGATCACCGGCTCATTAAAAGCTAATCATGTAAGCAAATCCCTGGCGCTCAACGCTAACATTACTACAGCCAAAACAACACTTGATGTGGAAGTTCTACCAGTAACAACAACAGAGAGGCCTCAGGATTTTGGGTATATTGACGGTACATTTAATGAAAAACCAACGGAAAACCCCGCCACAGAATTCACAATCACCATCAAACCGTTATTTACTATCGGAAATGTAGTGTATGACAGCATACCTGTTTCCTTAAAACTCACAACCTACCCAATTACAGGCGAACCACTTACAACCATACAGGCTTTAGGAGCGGGTGAAAAAAAACTTACACTTTCTAAACAGGCTACAAAGTACACCCTCAGCATTACGAAATGGGGAATGAACGCTTCGGCAACTATCCTACCGAACGATATGAAAGACGGCATCACCTACTCACTAGCAGGAAGCAAGGCAGCGAAAAAACTGAAATATGTATCTGTTTACCGCCCGTCGGGAAACAGCTGGCTACCCGATACCAGAGAAGAATATTTATACGAAAATGAAAAGCTTAACCTCATCAATCATTACAGAAAAGCCGCCGATAATTCAAACCTGCTCGAAATGAAAGAAGAAATCATTTATGAGAACAACCGCATAAGCAAAATCAAAAAATCTAAAGATGACTATATCGCCTCCTATACCTATAAGAGTGATGGTAAATTAGACCGTATTGCTTACACAGATCGCGATGGGCAAACTTCCGGCATGATAAACTATGTAGCATTACCTGGTAGAACAGGGGTCACCGATAACTATGGCGTTGGAACTGATCGCGAATCCTCTAAATTCTATTACAAACAATATATCAGCTATGAAATCTTAGGGGGAAATGTACGTAAATACAATTATGCAACCTCACATGGCGATTCAGAAAGTACGTTGATAGATTACGATTTCCAAATCAATCCATATATCCATTTACACCTACCAGAATTAGGGCTGAATACCCTCTCTAAAAACAATGTAACTCAACGTGTTGCCACTTACAGCGTTACAATCCCACAACATGACGCTTACGAGTACAGCTATGTGTATGACTCAGAAGGTTACCCAACAGAACTTTATACAAAATACCGCATCCCCGGAACCGCAACGACGATATTCACTACTAAAACGGTCTTTAATTACTACTAATAGAAATTAGCTTTTTACAGATAAGAGGTGTTCAATACTGCAACACCTCTTGTTTTTTTGCACTATCTTAGTTGCAATGAAATCAGCTGACCACCATAAAATATCCTCCTCGCGCCTAAAGGCTATTTTCGGAGGTTCAATCGGAAACCTGGTAGAATGGTATGATTGGTACGCTTACGCAGCTTTTGCAATCTATTTTTCTGCTGCTTTCTTTCCTAAAGAAGATGCCACCGTTCAATTGCTCAACACAGCAGGCATCTTTGCACTGGGCTTTTTAATGCGCCCATTAGGTGGTTATATTTTCGGCCGTTTAGCAGATCGTATGGGCCGTAAAAAATCAATGACACTCTCTGTGCTTTTAATGTCGTTTGGCTCCTTGTTAATCGCCGCAACCCCTACCTATCAAACCATTGGAATAGGTGCACCAATCTTGCTCCTAACCGCAAGGTTATTACAAGGGTTAAGTGTTGGTGGCGAATATGGAGTATCAGCAACCTATCTGAGTGAAATGGCCACAAAAAACAGAAGGGGCTTTTACTCAAGCTTTCAATATGTAACGTTAATCGGCGGACAACTATTAGCACTTGCCATCCAGCTGGCATTACAAAAGGTATTCCTAACCGACTCGCAATTACATGAATGGGGTTGGCGGATACCTTTTATTTTCGGAGCCATATTGGCCGTCGTAGCGCTTTATCTCCGGAAAAATCTGGAAGAAACCCAGGCTTTTGAAAGTCAGAAAAATCATACCTCCAATAAAAAAGGAACACTACAAGAGCTATTAAAACATCCAAAAGCGGTGCTCACGGTAATCGGTTTAACTTTAGGGGGCACGTTAGCGTTCTATACCTACACCACTTATATGCAAAAATTCTTGGTCAACACCGTTCACATGAGCAAAGAGCAGTCTACCTTAATGTCTTTTACAACGTTATTTATTTTTGCTTGTCTGCAACCCGTATTTGGCGCACTTTCTGATAAAATTGGTCGCAGGCCCTTGCTAATCGGCTTCGGCATTGCCGGAACCTGTGGTACTGTTCCATTACTTACTTTATTAAGTCAAACAACTTCCCAACTCCAAGCGTTCTTATTATTAATGTTAGCTTTAGTTATTGTAAGTGGTTACACGAGCATTAATGCAATCGTAAAAGCAGAGTTATTTCCAGCACAAATAAGGGCTTTGGGAGTCGGACTACCATATGCTCTCACCGTAGCTATTTTTGGAGGAACTGCTGAATACATCGCCCTTTGGCTAAAAGATAGACAACATGAGCATTATTATTATTGGTACATCACAGGCTGTATTTTTATTTCCCTCATAGTATATGTATCAATGAAAGATACCAAAATTGACTCAAAATTAGATGCTGATGAAAAGTAAACGCCATTTAATACAGCTAGCTGTCCTCACATTAACGCTTGCCTTTACCCTGCTCACTTTTTATATAAGCGCAAATCCAATTCCGTCATTCGACCACAAAATATCCCTCCTTCTTCAAAAATACCACTCAGATGTGTTGGATAAAATTATGATAGCTATCAGTCTTTTTGGCGAATTACCCTATTCTTTTGTGATGATATTCCTTGTTTCAATCGGCTTTTACCGACTCAAATACAAAAGAGAATCGCTATTTGTCCTATCTATACTCCTATCCGGATTGATCATCTTGGGCATTAAGAATATAATCGACCGGCCACGCCCTACTGAATTTTATGTCAGGCTGGTAGAAATTAACCGGTTTCAAAGCTACCCCAGCGGACACGTACTCTCCTACATTTTGTTCTTCGGATTTATGATCATTTTAATGAAACAACTAACAGACCTGTCCACTTTAACAAGAAACCTAATCACTTACATTTCCATGTTCTTTATCATTACGATCCCTTTTTCCCGGGTATATTTAGGTGCGCATTGGTTTAGTGATACCTTGGCAGGATTTATATTGGGATTGATTTGCCTAATCATCTTGAGCTACCTCTATTTACGGCCCCTAAAAAAGAACCGGGGATAAAACATAAAGTCCTATCCCCGATATCTAAATTAACGCTCTCCTATATAAGACGACATTTTCCAAGGTTTATTGTATAAGGTGTAAAAATTTTAACTTTACCGCTAATTACTAATATTTTTAGTATATTTGTTTCCCATTCCCAATTTATGTTATACGCAGTTGTAGATATTGAAACAACAGGTGGTTATGCCGCTCATCATGGAATTACAGAAATTGCCATCTTAATTCACGATGGTGAAAAGATTATTAAACAATACGACACCTTAGTTAATCCGCACCAAAACATTCCGGTTTATATACAGGCATTAACAGGAATAAATGATGAAATGGTCTCGAATGCGCCCGATTTTAGAACGGTAGCAGACGAAATTTATCACTTATTACACGATAAAATTTTCGTAGCCCATAATGTAAATTTTGATTACTCCTTTATTAAGCATCATTTAGAAGCCTGTGGCTATCTGTTAAATAGCAAGAAATTGTGCACTGTTAGACTGAGCCGAAGATTATTCCCCGGCCTCCCTTCCTACAGTTTAGGAAAGTTATGCACTTCCTTATCCATACCTTTAACCAATAGGCATCGTGCCGAAGGGGATGCAAGTGCCACGGCCATACTGCTGGCAATGCTTATCGAAAAAGATACCGGTGGCTTAATTGCAGATACCCTGAAAAAAACTTCAAAAGAACAAGTACTACCTGCAAATCTCCAAAAATCGCAAATTGATAATTTACCCAATACTCCAGGGGTTTATTATTTTAAAGATCATAAAGGAAAAGTAATTTACGTAGGGAAGGCTAAACAAATTAAAAAGCGGGTATGTACGCATTTCACCGGGCATAGCATTACACAACAGCGGCAAAATTTCTTAAAAGATATCCATACAATCGATTACCAAGAATGTGGAACTGAATTGATGGCATTTATATTAGAAGCCGCAGAAATCAAGAAGTTATGGCCGGAAAATAACAGGGCTATGAAACGCTTCGAACAAAAGTATTCGCTTTATCATTTCGAAGATCAAAATGGATACATCCGCTTAGGAATAGATAAGTATCGAAACAATGGCACCGTGCTATATAGCTTTAACCATTTATTGGAAGGCCATCAACTACTACGAACAATTGCCGGTGAGCATCTGTTATGTGAAAAACTCTGTTTTATTCAAAAACAAAAAGCCGCATGTACAGGCCACGCAAACGGAACCTGCCTAGGTGCGTGTATTGGGGCAGAAAGCGTAGACGATTATAATCATCGCGCTAAACAGGCTATCGAAGAATTACAAAACCTGTTGCCTTCATTTGCTTTAATTGATAATGGAAGAGCTGAAGATGAAAAAAGTTGCTTATGGGTTGAAAGAGGGAAGTTCTATGGTATGGGATATATTTCCAATCACGTCGATATAAATGATTTGGAAACGCTTAAATCAGTGATCACACCCTATCCTTCTAACGACTATATCATGAATATGATTTTATCCCATAGCAGCCAATTTCCCCATAAAAAAATCCTGATCAATCCTTAGTCTTACTCGCCTGTCATTGCGAGCATGGCGAAGCAAGCTAAGTAAAAAATACCTTTTTTCGTTTAAATTATACCTTTCTAAAGGAAATTAAAACCTTACCTTTGAATATGAGTTCAAAGATCCCCATTTATGCGATTGAAACACTAAAATCATACAAAAATGAAGGGATTCTAGTGAGTGAATTTGGCCACTACCTCAGTCAGAATGAACAGCTATTAAAACCCCATAAGCACACATTTTACCATTTGGTATTTTTTACGGAAGGTGAAGGAGAACAGCAAATTGATTTTAAAAAGTTTGACATCAAACCCGGCCTCATTTATTTTATGATTCCCGGTCAGGTACACCATTGGAATTTTAGCACAAAGCCCTCTGGATACCTTATTAATTTTGCCAGAACCTATTTTAGTTCGTTGCTACTAGCAACAGATTATTTGAGCCGTTTTCATTTTTTTAGCGGACAACCAAATGCTCAAGTACTAGCACTCCCACCAGAAATCCAGCAAAAGATCACCGCTATATTTGAAGACATCTTAAAGGAAGGCCTACACGAAGCACCTGTAAACGACGATTTAGTTAAAATCTTACTCCTGAGAGTGTTTATAGAAATAGCCAGGTTTCAAGCTACGCTTGAACCTTTTAATAAGGAAACTTATAACCATACACTCTTAGCTAATTTTATGGCACTTATAGAAAGTAACTACACCGACCTAAAGCTGCCAAAGCAATATGCCGCTTTATTATATATTACACCCAATCATCTAAACGCTTTATGCAATGACTTTTTGGGAGTTTCTGCCGGCTCTTTAATTCGTGACCGGGTTTTGCTAGAAGCCAAAAGATTATTAGTCAATGTAGACTTAAGAATTAGTGAAATAGCAGATCAGCTTAATTTCACAGACCAATCGTATTTTATTAAATTCTTTAAGAAATACGAGAAAATGACCCCAGAGAAATTTAGAAAATCAATTATACATGGAAACTGAACAAAAAATAATAGGACAATGGCATGGACTTTCAAACTCCAAATGCCCCCGGTGTAGAGTTGGGAAAGTTTTTAACGGCCCGGTATATAGCTTAAAGGCGCAACAGATGAACGAATACTGCCCACATTGTGGACTAAAATTCGAAAGAGAGCCAGGTTATTTCTACGTAGCAATGTTTGTGAGTTACGCAATGAATGTCGCGGAAATGATCACCATCTCTGTCGCAGCCTACGTATTCGGCCTCACCTTGGAGTATGAAAATCTCTGGTATTTCGTGGCAATTTTAATAGGAGCTTCGGTGATATTTTCTCCCTTTAATTACCGTTACGCTAGAATGATATTATTATACTGGCTCTCCCCAGGGCTGCATTATGAACCTGGCCGTAAACTTAAAAGAAACTAACTCAAAGAATCACATATTTAATAGACCCCCAATCCCAAAGAGATTTGGATTCCATTTTGTGTTCTGCTTCCATTTGCTTTTCCGCTTTCTCTTTACGGTCCTTTACATAATTTTCCGTGGTGCCGGTTGCATGCGCGCTATTCGGCTCATCAGATCGCTGAGGTGAATTATGTGGCGTGCTAATTCCATTTTCAGTAAATTTTTGATCTTCTTGCATGACTATGAATTTTATGCTGTACATCCTAATAACAAGGATGGATAATTATGGTTTTCAATTTCCTAAAACCATTAAGAATATTTAATAGTAACTTTGCTTTTTCAAAGCATAACATGATAACGATAGGAAAATTTAACGATCTACAAATAGCAGCAAAAAATAGCGATGGCTTAAGTCTGTCTGACGGGCACAGAGAAATCTTATTGCCATATAGCGACGTACCCGCTAATGTGGAAATTGGCGACAACATTACCGTATTCGTATTTGTAAATAAGGATGGACAAACGATTGCCACTACCAAGAAAGCGCTGGCACAGGTAGCTGATTTTGCTTGTTTAACAGTTGTTGATGTAACAGAGGACGGTGCATACTTAGATCTGGGCATCGGAAAAGACGTGTATGTTCCTACCCGGGATCAAAAACGCCCAATGCAGCTGGACGAAAGTTATGTGGTGTATCTTTACCTGGATGAGAGTAATCAAAGAATGCTAGCTTCCTCACGTTTAGACCGCTTTATTGAAGAAGAAGACTTTGAAATTGATGAAGGTGATGAAGTGAGTCTGCTAATTAGCGAGAAAACAGACCTTGGTTTTAATGCCATTATTAACAACCGGTACATTGGCCTTCTCTACCACAATGAGCTATTTGCTAATCTAAAAGTCGGCGAACAGCGTAAAGGGTGGATCAAAAAGATCCGTATTGAAGGCAAGATAGATCTTAGCTTACAGCCATTGGGCTATAGTCATATCCTGGACACCAAAGATGTACTATTGAAAGAGTTGAGAGAACGTGGCGGCAAAATTGCGCTGGGCGACAAAAGTACGCCAGAAGAAATTTATGAGCGTTTCCAGATCAGCAAAAGCGCCTTCAAAAAAGCAATTGGTGGGCTATATAAGGAACGGATTATTACCATTGGCGATCACGAAATTAGCATAGTGGTTGATAGCTTAGCAGACTGATGAGAAAATCGTTTACAGACCAAATGGGCAGGACAATAACCATAAATTATCCTCCCAAAAAAATCGTCTCCTTAGTTCCCTCTCAAAGCGAGCTTTTATTCGATTTAGGTCTAACTAACGAAATTATCGGTATCACCAAATTTTGTATCCACCCTATCGAGAAATTTGCAGGCTGCACGAAAGTTGGAGGCACCAAAAAACTTAAATTAAACCTCATTAGGGAGCTACAACCTGATCTTATTATCGGCAACAAAGAAGAGAATACACAAAGCGAGATTGAAGCTTTAATGCAGGATTTTCCAGTCTGGATGAGCGATATTACCAATCTCGAAGATGCTCTGCATACAATCCATCAAATTGGAGAGCTTGTAGATAGAAGTCCCGAAGCCGCTTATTTAAATCACCTGATTAATACGGGGTTTACAGACCTACAAACATTGGCGCTCAGCAAAAACATCAATAAACGAGCCGCTTACCTTATTTGGAAAGACCCCTATATGTTCGCCGGTCAACATACTTTTATTGATGATATCTTGAGAAAAATTGGACTTACCAATGTGGTTAAGCAATCCAGATATCCTTCCATGGACCTTGAAGAATTAAAAGCCGAAAACTGTGAACTGATTTTGCTTTCTTCAGAACCCTACCCTTTTAAAGAAAAACATATCGAAGAAATTGAGGCTGCCTTCCCTCATTCAAAAGTAATGTTGGTAGATGGAGAGATGTTTTCCTGGTATGGGAGTCGACTGGTTAAAGCGGTTGAGTATTTATTTTATTTACAGGACAAACTGGTAATTAGCTAATTAGCTAATTGATCAATTTGCTAATTAAAAATATTTTCTTTTCCTTTTTGAAAATTGACACAAAACGCTATCTTTGCAATCCAAAATAAATCCTAATTGCGGATGTGGCGTAATTGGTAGCCGCACCAGACTTAGGATCTGGCGCTTCACGGCGTGGGGGTTCGAGTCCCTTCATCCGCACTAATACCTGAAGCCGTTTCGATTAATTATCGGAACGGCTTTATTTTTAAAAGACATTAATAAGAATTGAAATGAATATCACACAGGAAAAAGTTGACGATTTAAATGCAATTGTAAAAATCACTATTGCACCTGAAGATTATGCTTCGAGAGTAGAGAAATCGCTTAAAGAACAAGCTAAAAAAGCAAACCTACCGGGCTTCCGCAAAGGAATGGTTCCAGTTGGCCACATTAAAAAAATGTACGGCAAAAGCATTTTAGTGGAAGAAATCAACACCTTATTAAGTGAAACATTAACTAAACATTTAACAGACAATAAAGTTGAAGTGCTTGGTCAACCATTGCCTGTTTTGGACGATACTATCGAATTTAAATGGGATAACACAGATGAATTCGTATTCAACTATGAGTTAGGCTTGGCGCCAGCTGTTGACGTTGAAATTACTTCAAAAGATAAATTTACTTATTATGATGTAAAGGCAGATGAAGAAACACTCGCTGCCCGTATCACGAACATCCGTAAAAGTTACGGCAAAATGACCAATCCTGAAGTTGCGGCTGAAGGTGATGTAATTTATGCCGACTTAGTGCAACTTTCCCCAGATGGAACAGTTTTCGAAGGCGGGATTACCAGTACTGGATCTATCCGTACCGATCTCGTAACCGATAAAAAGATCTTAAAATCTTTAGTGGGTCTTAAAAAAGACGATGTGATCGAACTAGATGTACAGAAGGCTTTTGACGGCAATGAAACCGTTATTGCAAAATTATTAAACATCGAAGAGGTAGACGCTAAAGAATTGAAGTCAAAATTCCAGGTTACTGTTAAAAATGTAAACCGCTTAGAAGAATCAGATTTAAATCAAGAGTTCTTTGATAAGATATTTGGCCCTGGTGTAGTAACAGATGAAGCTGGTTTCAGAGCAAAAATAACCGAAGAAATCGAAAGCATGTTCCAGCAAGATGCTGATCGTAAATTGCAAAACGATATTTACACACAGTTAACATCGCAAACTAAAATGCAATTGCCGGATGAGTTCTTGCGTAAATGGTTAAAAGCAACCAACGAGAAATTAACAGACGAAGAGTTGGCACAAGGATATGATGATTTTGCCAAGAACTTAAAATGGACGTTAATCGAGAATAAAATCATCACAGACAACGAAATTAAAATCGATTATAAAGATGTTTTCGAAACTGCAAAGCAACGCTTAGATGCCCAGTTTAGAATGTACAGCCCGCAACCAATGCCAGAAGATCAATTGGCGCAATACACCACAACTTTCTTACAGGAAAAAGAAAATGCCAACCGTATTTTCGATGAAGTAAAAGCATTAAAGGTATTCGACTATATCAAATCTGTTGCTACGCTTGATCAAAAAGAGATCGGATACGCAAAGTTTGTAGAAATGAAATAGCTAGTAAGGGAACGCAGTTTGGCAGTGTCAATCGCGCTAACAGACCAATTGTCAGTACCTAAGAAATAAAATTTGCAGAGCAGCTCAATTGGGCTGCTCTTAGCATTTACAATACCCTCATTATCTGAATATTGCGCATCGATTTATCTTTGAAATGCAAATAATTTAGTAGTATTGGAAAGAAGAAATATAATTTCAAATGCATAATTAAGCTATTATCTCAAAGAAATAGATAAATTGGCACGGAAATTAACTAATCTTAGGAATATTTATTAGACCAAAACGTTATACTCATGAACATAAACAAAGACGAATTCAGAAAATACGCTGTTAAGCATCACAGAATTAATGGTTTAAACGTAGACAGGTTCATTGCCGCTACAAATAATTCTCCTAAATCAATGACGCCATATATCATTGAGGAACGTCAACTAAATGTGGCTCAAATGGATGTTTTCTCTCGATTGATGATGGATAGAATTATCTTTTTGGGAGATGCGATCTATGATCAGAATGCAAATATTATCCAGGCGCAATTGTTATTCTTACAATCAACAGATGCCAATCGTGATATTCAAATCTATATTAACTCGCCAGGAGGATCTGTTTACGCAGGCCTAGGCATCTATGACACAATGCAATACATCACACCAGATGTGGCAACAATTTGTACCGGAATGGCAGCATCAATGGGTGCAGTATTATTGGTAGCAGGCGCTAAGGGCAAACGTGCTGCCCTCACCCACTCTCGTGTTATGATCCACCAACCATCTGGCGGTGCACAAGGTGTTGCTTCAGATATGGAGATCAATTTAAGAGAGATGCTTAAATTAAAAAAAGAGCTATACGACATCATTTCTACACATTCAGGTCAAAGTTACGAATGGGTAGAGAAAGCCTCGGATAGAGATTACTGGATGAAAGCTGATGAAGCGAAAGAATTTGGTATGATTGATGAGGTGTTAGGCGGTAATAAATAGAAAAAGATGGCTAGACAAAGTAAAGAATCTCGTTGCTCGTTCTGTAACTCCCCTAAGCATGAAACACTCATGCTTATTGAAGGAATGGACGCATACATTTGCGATAAATGTGTAACTCAAGCGAATGTTTTACTTGCCCAAGAAATAGGCAATAAAAAAAGTAAAGTATTTGATGACTCATTTACCCTCTTAAAACCAGCAGAGATTAAAGCGCACATAGATCAATATGTCATTGGTCAGGATGATGCAAAAAAGGTGCTTTCGGTAGCCGTTTACAACCACTATAAACGTTTAAGTCAGCAAATAGACAGAGACGAAGTGGAGATTGAAAAATCAAATATCATGTTGGTGGGCGAAACCGGTACGGGAAAAACATTGTTAGCGAAAACAATTGCCAAAATTCTTCATGTACCATTTTGCATTGTAGATGCAACTGTCTTAACGGAAGCAGGTTACGTTGGCGAAGATGTTGAAAGTATTTTAACCCGCTTATTGCAAGCGGCAGATTACGATGTAGCGTCTGCTGAAAGAGGTATCGTTTATATTGATGAAGTAGATAAAGTAGCTCGCAAAAGCGATAACCCTTCCATTACAAGAGATGTTAGCGGCGAGGGCGTACAACAGGCACTTTTAAAAATTTTAGAAGGGACCATTGTAAATGTTCCACCTCAAGGTGGCAGGAAACACCCAGACCAAAAAATGATCGCCGTAAACACCAACAATATTTTATTTATTTGCGGTGGTGCATTTGACGGGATTGAGCGTAAAATTGCGAATAGATTACGTACTCAGGCTGTAGGCTACAAGGTGAAGAAAGATGATGTGGACCTAGACTTAAAAAATCTATATAAATACATTACTCCGCAAGATCTTAAAGCATTTGGCTTAATACCGGAATTGATTGGACGTGTGCCTGTTCTTACCCACCTTAACCCGCTAGATTTAAATGCACTGCGAAATATTTTAACAGAGCCGAAAAATTCGTTAATGCGACAGTACACGAAACTATTCGAGTACGAAGATGTTAAACTGGTTTTTGAGGACGAAGTATTGGATTTCATCGTAGACAAAGCGATGGAATATAAACTTGGTGCTCGCGGACTAAGATCGATCTGTGAAGCCATTATGCTCGATGCGATGTACGACACACCTTCCGACGAGAATGTCAAGGAGCTGCATATCAATTTAGCTTATGCAATAGAAAAATTCGAAAAAGCAGACTTTAAAAAATTAAAAGCAGCATAACGTTAATCCCCTAGCAAAACTAGGGGATTTTTTTTAACTTACTAATAATTACCACAGCGACTAAAGCGCTAAAAATTAACGACTATGAATGAAGAAATGGATGTCAAAAAAGACGAAAAAATTGTAGCAAAAGCTAAAAAAGTAAAAGAAGTTGAAAGTCCGGTTAAATCAGGATTAAAATCTAAAGACGAGATCGTAAAAAACTGGCTTCCACGTTATACGGGCAGACCTTTAGAAGACTTTGGAAAATACATCTTACTAACAAATTTCAGTAAATACCTAAGCATGTTTTCAGAGTGGAATGATAATGCACCTATCTTAGGCTTGGATAAACCGATGCAGAGCTGCTCGGCCAATGGCATTACCATCATCAACTTCGGAATGGGTAGTCCGCTAGCGGCAACAATGATGGACCTATTGACGGCCATAAGCCCTAAAGCCGTGTTGTTTTTGGGAAAATGCGGAGGCCTAAAGAAGAAAAATCAGTTGGGTGATCTCATCCTGCCAATCGCTGCTATCAGGGGTGAGGGAACTTCTAACGACTATCTCCCAGCCGAAGTTCCTGCATTACCGGCATTTGCCCTGCAGAAGGCTATTTCGACAACAATTAGAGACCACTCCAGAGATTATTGGACGGGAACCTGCTATACAACTAACAGAAGGGTTTGGGAGCACGACAAGGAATTTAAAAAATACCTGAAAACTTTAAGGGCGATGGCTGTTGATATGGAAACGGCAACGATATTTACCACTGGATTTGCGAATAAAATCCCAACAGGCGCCTTATTATTGGTATCAGATCAACCGATGATCCCTGAAGGCGTAAAAACAGCTGAGAGTGATAGTTCTGTAACCACCAACTATGTAGAAAGCCATTTAAAAATAGGAATAGATTCGCTAAAGCAACTTATTAATGGTGGATTAACGGTTAAACACTTGAAGTTCTAAGGTTAATCAGCTAAGCTTTTGGGGTAATCAAATAACAAGACCTTTGCAGTTTGTGCACTCACCATTTCCCAATTATCAACAGGGAACTCGAGCATTACAACACTACAGGTAGGCATATTATAAATTGCTGCGTCGCTTAAATAGTTTGCAAAATCCGTAAAACCTGGATTGTGACCAAACATGGCAATAGTTTCCAAACTATCATCGAACTCATTTACCATATCAAGAAGTGTTTTTAAGCTGGCTTCGTAAATGCTTTTATTCGTATGAATGGTAGGTAGTCCCCAAGCTTCCGCAAAATACCGGGCAGTAGTAAGGGCTCTTAGCGCCGGACTGGCAACAATCAATTCTGGGAATATCTTGCAATCCACCAGCCTTTGTGCCATCTCCGGAGCATTTGCATTCCCTCTTTTATTTAAGGGTCTATCAAAATCTTTCAAGGCAGGATCTGCCCAATCGGATTTTGCGTGTCTGATTAATAGTAATCGTTTAGCCATGACTTAATTTTTCCTTTATTTTGTTTACAACAACCTTAGGTTCGATTTGTTCGATGCAGGGTTCAGAACCGCACAAGCAAGGTTTATTGCCATAAATAGAACTCGGCCTCGCCGGATGCGTTATCTGAATACAATCTTCCAATTGCTGGCCGTAACCTAAAAAACCCGCATAAGGATGCGTAGGGCCCCAAATTGAAACCACGGGAACGCCCATAAGGGAAGCCATATGCATACCAGATGAGTCCATACTAACCATCAAATCTAAATGACTGATAATGGCCAATTCTTCCTTTAAGGTAAATCTACCAATTAAGCTCTTTACATGACTAAATTGATCTTGCCATTTCTCTGCCACATTACGCTCGCTATTTCCTCCTCCGAAGATGAAAACTTGGCAATCGAATTCCGCCAACTCCCTCAACACAATTTCCATTTTAGCCAATGGATAAAGCTTGTAATGGTGTTGAGCAAATGGAGAAATCCCAATAATTTGTCGTTGGTGACCTTGAATCAAATTAATAGCACCCGCAGGAAGTTCTTTTCTAACACGAACCAATTGGTGACTTAATTGCAAATTAAAACCCAGGTCTCTGAATACCTCAGCATAACGCTCTACGGTGGATTTTAATGGTTTCAAAACCTTATTATGCGTGCGGGTAAGGGCTTTTTTTGCTGATCTTCCTTTATCTATCCTCCTAATCTTATAAAACCCCAGCCTAAAAAACGAAGAAATTAACCTGCTCCGTAAATTATCATGAAGGTCTGCAATAGCAATCGGCCGGTAAGCCCTTAATTCTTTATACAGCCTATATAAGCCCAAGACACCCTTATGTCCTTCTTGAGGATGGATGGCATGAAAAGTCAAGTTAGGTATATCGTCGAAAAAAGGCTTAAATGCAGGTCTGCTCACCATCACCAACTCCACCTCGTTTTGCATCGAAAATTCGCGCAATACAGCGGCAACCATCGCAACATCGCCCATGGCCGAAAAACGTAAAACAATAATCTTATTTTTAGCTGGCATCTTTTATTTGCTATATTTCCGCTTTAAGCTTTCTTATATAGCACTGGATTTAAACTCGGATCGTTGTACATTTTCATCTGCTTATAAACTTTCATATATTTCTTCCCTGCCGCAATGTCCGCTAAAAGTTCATCGATGCTCTTCGATAAGTCATTTCTCTGCATCAACAGCACCTCCAATTTAGCCTTACATTGCGCTCTATGCGCTTCGCTCGCTGTTACACGATCAGCTTCTTCCTGCATATGGTAAATTTTCAAAGCTAGAATGGAAAGTCTATCAATAGCCCAAGCCGGACTTTCCGTGTTTACCGTAGCGTTAGCCGAGGGAGTAACCTGTTGATATTGCGCTAAAAAATAACCATCAATAAACTCTACCATATCCGTACGCACCTGATTTTGAGCATCTATTCTCCGTTTCCAGCTTAAACCTTCTACTGGTGTAATATCCGGATTCCTAACCACATCTTCCATATGCCACTGCGCCGTATCTATCCAGTTTTTTAAGTAAAAGAGATGCGACAGGCTGTCCTTTTCATAAGGATTAACAATGGGATGGTCTATATCATCAAATTGATGATAGTCATTAATAGCCTGGTTGAAAATGGTATTAGCTAGTTCACTTATCATGACCCAAAGGTATTAAATTCTTGAAAACTTACGGCTATCAAAATACCTGGTAATTTCATCGAGACTAAAGGAATTTAAATTCTTATCAGAAGTTAATCCGCCCTTTCTGGCAGTTAACACGCCAAAATGCATATCATAAAAACCTTCCGTTCTATGGGCATCTGGATTGATAGAAAGCATAACCCCCTTTGCTAACGCATAACGATGCCAACGCCAATCTAAATCCAATCTTAGCGGATTGGCATTCACTTCAATCACCACGCCATTCGCTGCGCAGGCGTCGATCACTTTTTTATAATCAATAGGATAACCTGCCCTACTCAGCAACAATCTTCCGGTCGGGTGCCCCAAAATAGTAGTATAAGGGTTTTCAATTGCCTTGATCAATCTGGCTGTTGCCTTTTCTTCATCCATTCGCAGCGGACTGTGGATGGAAGCCACGACGAAATCGAAGGTTTTCAAGATTTCTTCACTGTAATCTAAGGATCCATCGTTTAAGATATCACTTTCTATGCCCTTAAAAATTTTAAAAGGAGCCAGTTTTTTATTCAGTGCATCTATTTCTTGGTGCTGACCATAAACACGTTGTTCATCCAGCCCCTTGGCATAAAAAGCCGACCTGCTATGGTCGCAAATTCCCAGATACTCCAAATTGAGCGTATCTTTACAGAACAGCGCCATTTCTTCCAAGGTATTTACCCCGTCACTCCAAGTAGAATGGTTATGAAGCGTTCCTTTCAAATCATCGAAAGTAATTAATTTAGGCAGATTATTGGTTAAGGCGAGTTCGATTTCACCCAACCCCTCTCGCAACTCCGGCTCAACATAGGACAATCCGGCCGCCTGATAAATCGCTTCTTCATTGTGATATGAACCCTCAGGCAAGCGCTTTAATACTTCCTCAACATGAGCATCATTTCCGGTCTGCTTAAACCACTCTACATAAAAATAGGCTTTATTAACAACTTTTAACTGTACGCTCAAGCCAGTTTCCGTAATGGCAGTAAAAGTATCGTCAACAGTCTGCTCAAAAATTAAACCTTCAAATTCGGCTATTTTATTGTTTAACACAATGGTATTATCGGTGCCAACCACTAATTTCACTTCATCAATAATCTCACAGCAACGTCTAAACTGACCAGCAACACCTAACAAAGCATCGTGTTCTACCTGATTTAGCCATACCGATAAACTTGCGAAAATATTATTAACCAACGGTTCAACATGGGCATATAAGAACCTTCCGTTAGCAGCCATTTTAAACTCGATCACTTTTTTGATTTCTTCCTGAGTTTTCAGACCAAATCCCTTCGCTTCGATCAAGCGATTTTCGTTACAAGCATAGTACAACTCTCCAACCGTATCAATCTTAAGCTCGTGCCATATCACAAAGATCTTTTTCGGACCAATTCCTTTAATCCCAAGCATTTCTACAATCCCCTGTGGGGTAAGTGCTAATAGATCGGTTAGTTCTTTAATACTTCCGGTATCCAATAATTCTACCACTTTAGCGGAAATACTCTTACCTATGCCATCTACCTGCGCAATTTCTTCAGCAGTTTTGCCCACTAACTTAAATGGTAGCTTATCTAGTTTAAACGAAGCATTGGCAATCGATTTTATTTTAAATGGGTTTTCCTCATGCAATTCCATCAATTGCGCTAATAGTCGAAAAGTTCTTGCGATAGTTTTATTGTCCATATGTAGGATAATTTTTAGCTTTTAATTTAGAGTAAAACTCCCTTAAGAAATAACAAAGCAAACGAAAAATAAATAATCAAACCAGTTACGTCTACCAGTGTAGCCACAAAGGGGGTTGATGAAGCCGCCGGATCGGCACCCAACTTCTTCAATAACAAAGGAAGCATCGAGCCCATCAGGGTTCCCCAGAGCACAACGCCTATGAGCGAACAGCCTACCACGAGCCCGATCAGTATAAAATGAGTACCAAATTCTGGAGAAAAAAACTGCCAGATACTCAACACTATAAAACTTAATAAGCAAAGAGTCGTCCCCAAGAAAATACCTGAAAAAATCTCTCTGTTCATCACATTCCACCAGTCTTTCACGGTCACTTCGCCTAAAGCCATGGCCTGTATAATTAGGGTTGCTGCCTGCGAACCGCTGTTACCCCCACTCGAAATAATTAAAGGAATAAATAGCGCCAGAATAACCACTTTATCAATTTCATGCTGGAAATTGGACATGGCAGTAATGGTTAATAATTCGCCAAAGAACAGCACAATTAACCATACGATCCTTTTTTTATACAGTTGAAAAACCGGAACATCTAAATACGGTTCATCTAACGCCTGCGTTCCACCTATTTTATGAATATCTTCTGTGTACTCTTCATGTGCAATCCATAAAATATCATCTACCGTTACGATTCCCAGTAGTATATTTTGGTTATCGATTACCGGCAATGCTACGCGGTTGTTCATTCTAAATACGTTAATCGCTTCTTCTTGTGGGTCATCTACTTTTAAGGCGATGAGGCGATTATCTGTTAAGGCTCCAATCTTTACCTCCGGATCGGCCAATAAGATTTCCCTGATCCGAATATCGTCCAGCAAAACCCCATCTTTATCAATCACATAAATCACATCGATCGTTTCAGAGTTCTTGCCGTATCTGCGAATGTGTGACAACACGCGATTTACTGTCCAGTCTATTTTAACGGCGATAAAATCAGGGGTCATCAACCTGCCCACACTGTTTTCTTGGTAACCTAAAAGGTGGAGTGCTTCAATCCTGTCATTATCATTTAAAAGAATCAGCAGTCGCTTTACGGCATCACCTTTGAGCTCACTTAACAGGGCAGTCCTATCATCAGGAGGCAATTGCCTAATGAGTTCGGTAAGTTTATTGCTCTGTAGTTTTTTGATGATTCTTTCCTGGGTAGGAAAATCGAGAATTCTGAAAACATTTACCGCTCTTTTAATGGATAAAGTCTCCATGAACTTCACGGCATGCTGAGGAAGTTCGTCTATTAAATGCTCTACATCTGAGATATTAAGCTCATTCAAATAGGCTTTTAACTGCTTATCATTATCATTTTCTAATAATTGTAATACTTCGTCTGCCAGCAGTTCTTCCATATAACTTAAATTAGCTCCTCAATTTTTTTGCAAATTGCCTTTTCTTTTTTAAAAAGCCAATTAAAATGAAAGTTAATTCAAGATAACGTCCTTTGTTAGCACATTATTAACCGTTCTGAATATTTGCAGCGGATTGTGGTTTTTGAGTTCGTCTGGCAGCAGTTCATCCTCACAATTCTGGTAACATATCGGCCTGGCAAAACGTTTAATACCATCTGCTCCCACTGCACCGAAACGACTATCGGTACTTGCCGGAAACGGACCGCCATGGTGCATCGATAAGCTAACTTCAACGCCCGTTGGCACATTGTTGAAAATTAATCTTCCACAAATTTCTTGAATGGCATTCAATAGCTCACCATGTGTTTTAATATCGGCTACCGTAGCCATCAAGGTTGTCGTTAACTGTCCTTCGAGCGCCTTTGCAATCGAAAGCATTTCCTCCTTGTTAGTACATTGAATAACGAGAGCATAAGGTCCAAAAACTTCTTGGTGCAAAATGGGGTTCTTTAAAAAAGTCTGGGCTGTGGCAGTGGCAATCATGAGCTTGCTTAAACCTGCTGACGAAGCAATTATTTGTACACCTTTCTGATTTAGTGCTTGCGCTAATTTTTGCTCATAATTGCTTTCAATTCCTTCGTGAAGCATTTTGGAAGGTGCCAGCACTTCAATTTCCTTCTTTAATTGATAGAGGAACCTGTCTAAAGGCTCACTGTCGACCGCAATAATTAACCCTGGATTTGTGCAAAACTGACCCATTCCTAATGTGACAGAACTAGCCAATTGTTTCGCTAAGCTGTCTGCTTCATTCATCAATTTCTCTGGCAACAGGAAAACTGGATTAATACTGCCCATTTCTGCGAACACGGGAATGGGAACAGATCTTCGATTAGCGAGATCAAATAATGCCTTACCTCCACTAAATGACCCTGTAAATCCAATAGCTTTTACCTGTGGATGCCCGGCTAAATAACTTCCCACTTCAAAGCTTGCTCCCCGAACATGTGCAAAAACACCGTTTGGCATATTGCATTTCCTAGCAGCCTTAAAAATCGCTTCGGCCATTAAAGAGGATGTTTTGAAATGTGCAGGATGCGCCTTTGCGATAACCGGACAACCAGCACCAAATGCGCAAGCTGTATCTCCACCTGCCGTGGAATAGGCAAAAGGGAAATTACTGGCTCCAAAAACCACCACGGGTCCTAATGGCACGCAGGTTTTACGCGTATCTGGTTTTGGAGGGGTACGTGCCGGATCTGCCGTATCAATACTTACATTCATCCAGTTTCCGGCCTCTGTAGCTTCAGCATAGCTGTTTAACTGGAAGATCGTTCTAGCGCGCTCCCCAATTAACCTAGGCGCAGGTAAATTTGTTTCACTTGCTGCGGTATTGATCAGTTCATCTCCCAATGCAGTGATTTCCAAAGCAATGGTACGCATAAAATCTGCCCGCTGTTTTAAGCTGTATGTTTTATATTGATGAAATGCATCAACTGCTTTGTCCAAAATTTCATCAATTTCCTGAGTCGTCGAATCTACCATCTTTCTTAATTTAAACGCTTATTGTAGCTTTCCAGATAGGTTTTCGGGGCTATTTTCATAATTGTTTTAAATACCCTATTGAAATTCGTTAAACTGTTAAAACCACAGTTGTAGGCTACAATTGATATATTTTCGTAATTACCGCTTGTTAATTTTTTACATGCCTCGTTAACCCTGATCTCATTTAGAAACGAAACCAGCGTTTGTCTGGTATGTTTTTTAAAATACCTGCAAAATGCCTGAGGTGTCATATGCGCTTCCTCGGCAATTTCAACCAAAGTTATGTTCCGATCATAATGTTGCATGAGGAAGTTATAAATATGTCCGATTCTAATCCCTTCGCTTTCCGAGAACAAGGATGGTCCATTGGCAACCAACACCTGCGAACTGTGCTGGAACTGCGCCATTAGATCCAATAAGCCCAGAAAATGGATCATGACGTATTGATTTTTAGCTAGTTGGACACTAGTCATTTGCTGAGCGATTAAGCTGGCTTGATCTGCTGGAAGCTTCAAACCTCCTTTCGCAAAATTCAAATAAGCCTTGATCAGTTGCATTTCAGGTAAGTCTAAAAAAGACTGGAGCTTCCCGGCTGGATCAAAGAAGATCATTAAAGCATTAATCTCCAATCCGTTTTCTTCCACAAAATACTCGGGGTTACTTTTAAAAAGATGTGGCTGATTAACGCCTATTAAAAAGATATCATCCTTTTTAAAAGGATGCATTTGATTATCAATCAATAACGTACCCTCCCCCTGCTTAATCCAAATAAGCTGGGCTTCTTTATGTCGATGCAGATGAGGATAAAACTGCGGCATGATGTCTTCTTGCACAATTACTGCCCTATCATCTGCTACCGGAATTGTAAATTGTAAAACCTTCATGTATCACAATATTACCTTAAATTCTGTTGATTTACAAATTTTAAGGTAAAATATGGTTAAAATCTTCCTGCCGAAAATCTCTATCTTCATACCTGCTTAATTTTTCTTTAAATGTCCCAATCTCTTAAGACTAAACATAGTCTAACTTCTTACATTCAATTAATTACCCAGGCCTTAAAAGGCGAAGAAACCGATTATACCGCCATCAGCATCCGAAAGGCCATCGTTTTATTAGCGATCCCGATGATGTTAGAAATGATGATGGAATCGGTTTTCGCCCTCGTAGATCTCTATTTTGTAGGTCATTTACCCAATAGCAGTAATGCCATCCAAACAGTCGGCCTTACCGAATCGGTACTTACCATCATCTATTCATTGGCCATTGGCATGAGCATGGCTGCTACCGCTGTCGTTGCCCGCCGTATTGGCGAAAAAGACCCTAAAGCTGCCGCAAAGGCTGGAATGCAAACCATCGTTATCTCGATGTTCATCAATATTATTATCAGCCTTATAGGAGTATTTTTCGCTAAAGAAATCCTGTTAATAATGGGCGCCACCGAAGAAACGGCGGTACAGGGGACAAACTTTGTCCGCATTATGATGGGTGGCAGCATGATCATCATGCTCCTCTTCCTAATCAATGGTATTTTTAGAGGTGCTGGTAACGCGGCAATTGCCATGAAGAGCCTGTGGATCGCCAACATTGCCAATATCATATTTTGTCCCTTGTTTATCAGGGGTTTCGGACCCATTCCCGCATTTGGTTTAACTGGCGCTGCTATTGCCACAACCCTGGGCCGCGGCTTGGGGGTGAGTTATCAGGTATATCACTTGGTAAAGGGAAATGGTGCGTTAAAAATTAAATTAGCCTACTTTAAACCACATTGGGAGCAAATCAAAGCCATTGTTAAGATCGCCGCTCCGGGTATCTTACAATTCGTAATTGCTTCCTGCAGCTGGATTTTCCTTGCGCAATTGGTAGCTACTACCGGTGGGGACCATGGTTCTGCAGGTTATCAAACTGCGCTGCGCCTAATGATGTTCTTTATGTTACCTGCTTGGGGCCTCAGCAATGCTGCAGCAACCCTGGTTGGACAAAATTTAGGTGCAAAACATGTAGATAGGGCCGAAAAATCGGTCTTTGAAACCATGAAATTTACCATTATCTTTATGGCAGTAGTGACCATCCTGTTTTTAAGTTGCGGGCCTTATTTTGCTTCGTTCTTTACCACAGATCCGCTAATTAAAACGGTTGCCGTTGAAGCGCTCAGGACCCTTAGTTATGGTTTTGTACTCTATGGCATCGGTATGGTACTCATTAGCGCCTTTAACGGTGCAGGAGATACCTGGACACCTACAAAAATTAATGTCATTGCCTTCTGGCTATTCCAGATCCCTTTAGCTTACTTTTTAGCTAAGTATTTAGAGATGGGTCCGACAGGCGTATTTTGGGCTATACCCGTAGCCGAAGTGGGCATTACCATAGCCGCCTACTTGCTGTTTAAAAAAGGCAAGTGGAAAACAACGAAAGTTTAAGGAATTTGCTTCGGGACAGCTTCGCCTATGCTTCTGGATTCCTTCGTACTTTCTTAGAGATGAGTCCAATATGAGTCCAGTATGAGTCCAATATAAGTCCAACTTATGCCGTAAAAACTTGGACTTACACTAGATTTTTATTATATTTATATAACATTTATCTGCAAGCAAGTACGAACCTGTCTCGAACACGTTCCGAACCTGTTAGCTTAATCAAACTTATATGGCAAATATTAGTGGGAAATTCATCAAGGGCCAAGTAGCGAACCTTGTTTATCGCGATTATCGTGGCAAGCAGATTGTACAGGGTAAACCTCACGTCCGAAAAAGCCACTTAACCGAAGGTACAAAAAAAGCGGCAGATATTTTCGGGAAATCGAGTCGGCTAGCAGCTGGCCTGCGTCGGGCGCTTGCGTATGTCTGTTTTAAGCTTTATGATGGGACAATGATCTATCGATTAAATGCCGAAATACTGCGTTGCCTTAATAGCGTTAAAGACCCGGAAACAGGGGAATTGAACTTCGCGGCCGACAGCTTCCAGACCCTTGCTGGCTTTGAGTTTAATGTAAACTCTATGGTAAAGAATAATTTTTTTGTGCAACCTAAGATTACGATAGATGGGTTAGTTTTAAAAGTTACCATACCTGAACTAAAAATTCCTTTAGAGTTAAAATCGCCAATAGAACGTCTCAATGAGTGTAGATTGATTATTGCCGTTGCGATGGTCGATCTTACACATAGCCATAGCGACTTGGAAGAGCCTCAATTAATGGTAATCCCCTACTCCTTTAAACCTACATTGGTACCCGAGCAGACTTTTGAATTCCCAATTTTACCTGGATGTTTATGCGTTACGGCTATTTCCCTTAAATATGTTGAAAAACATTTTGCAGGTGAGTCTATCCTAAACAATAAATCCTTTAATCCAGCAGCCATTTTACATGCCACCATTGCAGAAGGGACAGTCGACCCGGCAATGACCAAGAACTGGCACAAGTTTAATTAAATTGACCTACATGCCATAAATTACCAGATGGATCATGTATAAAGCACTCTTTGCCCCAAGGTTCAGTCCGTATGGGCCCAAGCTTGACGTTTTTATATTTTGCAGTAAGGTTTAAAGTTATCAATTCGCTCCAAAAACGTTCAACATCTTCCACCTCTAAAAAGAGCATGGTATTATCTACCCAATCCTTTACGTAGGCATCTTGTAGATAAAAACCATTGTTTCCAGTCTTAAAAACAGACAAATTGTGCGCAAGTACGGTTTCTTCAAAGCCTAGGTCGCGGTAAAAGCTCCTTGATATTTCAAAATCAATTGCCCCAATAAAAGGCCGGATGGAGATTGCTTTATGTTCCATATATTCTATTTTTTTTATTGAACCTCATTAATATTCTTTACGGTTACGCTTGGCATTGTTTTAAATATATCTTGCATATACTTTCTGTGGTTGGCCCCAGCAATGACCACTACTTTTGTCGCTCCAGAAGCTCTAGCTCTATTTACCACATTCTCACACATCACCTTGTTTCTCATGAGCCACCAATGGATTTGCGAAAGCATTTCTTCTTTTGGAAAATTGATTAAGTCATACATGGCTGGGAAGTAAAAATCTCCGGAGGCAAAAATGCCAGATGCTTCATCCGTGTTTAACCATTCCGTCACCTTTCTCGAGTTTTTTTCTACCTCAGCGCTTTTTCCAAATCCTTGATCTCTTTTAATCATTAAGGCGATGAGTTCTTTAGCATAAGTTGCAGCTGTATCTGCTCGGTAAGTTTTGAATTTAGTATGAAAAGCAATGGATGCTGCGATCCAGTTAAGGTCATAATCTTGGCAGTCCATTGGCAGTAATTCTCGAATTTTCATTTCCAACATCATGGGGAAGGCGATATAGGCGTACTCGGAAGTTTTTAGCCTTTTCATGCTTCGTCCTGTTACGTCCAATCGCGGACTAAGTATTTTATTTACATAATTCTCAAGTTCAACATCAGGGGTTTGTCGTAAATGATCATATACTTGCCAAAATTGAAAATGGCCATTGGAAACATCTTGGTTAAGGTAATAGGCATGTGCCAGATCCGTTTTTATCCGATAATCTTTTGGATTCTTTAACGAGAGTTCTGTTAAACTGTCGATGGTTCCTGGCAATTTAGCTGTTGCAATATTTCGATTCTTTTTAAGAAACTCTAACCGTTTAATATTATCGGATTTACACCAATAATCCATTAGCAGGGGCTCATCTTCCTTACTCAGGAATTCTCCAAAAAAAGCAGTCGGCTTAAATTTCCTGATCTTATCATGGATACCTGAAAAATCTTGCGGAGCGTAAGTACTATAGTTATGTGAAACACCGATCAGCAACACCTCTACTTTTTGGGCATAAACATGAATTGATAGGAAGAGCAAAAGAAAAAAAGAATATTTCATAAGATAGTTTATTAGGGCGATAAGTTTGACGTGAAGTTAGCAAGAACTCAAGATCATTGCTACTTTTTCTTTTAAAACAGTTAATACGTCCTCCTTAAACCACTGATTTTTCTTTTGCCAAATATTGTTGCGAGGTGATGGATGTGGTAATGGGAAATAGTTTGGCAGGTATTCCCTGTAATTTCTTACTGTTTCGGTCAAAGTACTTTTTGGGCTGTTTGGCAAATAATAATGCTGAGCATATTGCCCGATCAGTAGTACCAATTTTACTTCTTGCAGTGATTCAAAAACCCGTTGATGCCATAAAGGCGCACAGGCAAGTTTGGGAGGCAAATCGCCTGATTTACCTGTACCTGGAAAACAAAAACCCATTGGCATGAGTGCAAATAGTGCATCATCATAAAATTCTTGCTTACTAACACCTAGCCATTCTCTTAAATTGTTACCACTTGCATCATCCCAAGGAATCCCGCTATCCTGGACTTTTTGTCCGGGTGCCTGCCCTATCACCACAATCTTTGACGACTTACTGACTTGAATTATCGGTTTTGGAGCATAAGGTAAAGATTCTTGGCAAACGGTGCAGCTTCGAATTTCCGAAAGTAATTTGTCCATTGGATAAATACATAAAATACGAATATAACAAATAAAGCCTGCGATCTTATGATCTGCAGGCTTTATTGCTTGTTTTGACACCAATTATGGCGGAGAACCTCTGCTTGTAATGCAACACCTACTAGCCATATTTACATTTTCACTAGTAGTTCAAATCTTTAAATTATTAGTAACGGTTCTATCCTCTAAATAGATTTAAGCAAACTCTAAAGAAGACAATTCACTTCCAAGTTGTTTTATGCCATTCAGTATCTTTTGTATTTGTTTAGGCCCAGCTTTCTTGTGTCCGTTTACATATTGTGACAACAAAGTCTTATCCATACCTATTCGAGAACCTAATGCACTTGCATTTATAATTTTATAGTAATCAAAAAATTGAGGTAAGTCTAGCTGAACATTGATCTCATCAATAGTCACTTCTGGCCATCCCTTTAATTCTGCGACTGAATTATATGCATCTACAATATTGATTCTTAATTCAGCCATTGTATCTGCACTTGTTGCAGCTTGGATATTATCATCCTCTGCGTAAGCTGAAAAACCATCTGAGGTTTTTTCAACAATAAATACGATCTTTTTCATCTTGTCAGTGTGTTGATGTAAAGAATAATTAACAGTATATATAAATAAAAAAGAGGACTATTTTAGTCCTGCCTCTTTTAAAATCTTGTTCGCTAATCCAGTACCAATTTCTTTAGCCCCATGTTTTGCTATTACAATTTCACTCCCTTTTTTATCGGGGTGATGCCAGTACTCATGGCTTCCCTTTGCGTCTCGGAGATAAACATAACCAGCTTTTTTTAATTTTCTAATGAGTTCATTCCATTTCATCCCCTTCTCTTGATTTATAACCAAAGGTAAACAATAGTTTACCAAAAAACAATAAAAAGTAAACTATTTTATACTTTCAAGTTTTCTGGATAATCTTTTCATTACGTCCTGCGAGATTCTAATCTCAAGTGATTATACCAAATAAACTTTTCAAAAATAACCTAGGTGTAGTATCTTTTGGCCGCGGAGGATGTAAATCGAGGGTGTTCGAATCCCCTAAAGTTCTTGAAGTTTTATGATCAATTTTTAGAAGAATAAAGTGATTTTCAATTTAAATCGTTAATACCTATCACAGTTGGTTGATCCCAAATTTTGGCATTGATCCCTAAATAGCTGTTTATTGGTGCTATATAAAAATAAAAGCGCGTGTTCTAAAACCACGCGCTTTTGCACTTACTGCGGAGAGTGGGGGATTCGAACCCGCGGACCCTTTGACAAGTCAACAGTTTTCAAGACTGCCGCAATCGACCACTCTGCCAACTCTCCGCCGCAAAAGTACAAACTCTTGTTAAATCTGCAAACAATGGAATGATATTTTTTTCAGAAAATGCTTAAACGCTTCAAACAGAGGCAGAAAAAATTAAGATTTCTCTAGTTTATTCTCGACTGGCAAAGGTTTTTTGAAGATGTTAAAGTTTGGACGTATAATTTTCACACTTCTTTTCGATAAATCTACACTTGCGTTAAGTTCAAACCCAACTAATAGGATCAAAGAATTTAAATACAACCAGATCATCATCACAATCAGTGTTCCGATTGAACCATACAGTTTATTGTAGGAATTAAAGTTATTGATGTAATAAGAAAATCCCCAAATGGTTAGAAAAGCCAGAATTGTGGCCAACCAAGAACCTGCACTAAAAAATTTCCATTTCTTGGCATGGGCGGGACCATAACGGTATAAAATTGAGACGGTAATAAAGTACAGTGCGCCTAGCAAAGCCCAACTTGTTAATTGAATAGCATAGGATGTTAGATTACCCTCATAATGCAACTCATTTTTAAGATACTTTAGTAAAATCTCACTTATAGCCATCGCTACTATACAAATAATGACAGAAAATGAAATGATGACGGTGAGGATAATCGCTACCAAACGCTGCTTTAGCCAGGTACGTGTTTCGACAATTAAAGATGATTTGTTAAAAGCCGCCATTAATTTATGCACCCCATTGGTGGCAAAAAACAATGACAAAATAAAACCTATGGAAAGCAGGTTACCATTTTGAATATTCACAATCTCATTAATCGTTCCCTCAAACGCAATATAAGCGTCGGTAGGCAATATTAAGGCAAGCAACGACATCAATTGCTCTTGAAACCCCAGGCTTGCTGGTATGTAAGGAATTAAGGTAAAAAGAAATATAATCGCAGGAAATATAGCCAACATAAAATTATAGGCAAGTGAAGAAGCCTTGTTCACCAAGGTTTCCTTTCCTATCTCTTTAAAAAAGAAGGTGGCCACCGTATAAATTGGCAGCGGACTAAACCCAGGCAATACACAAACTTTTGTCCACGCAATAAACATGGAGTAAAGTTTCAATCTTAGTAACTGCTTGTGTATCCAATTCATTTGCTATTCAAAATACTGTCTTACGTTTTTCATGAAGCTTTCTGGGGGCTGACAAGGACGACGGGTTTCCTTATTTACAAATACCAAGGTTGTTTTGCCTGTATTAATTAACTCGTTAGCCTCATTATAAATCTCATATTCCACGTTTAACCGAACCGAGGGTAACGTTTTAACGATAGATTTAATAGTTAGCACCTGATTGTAATAAGCTGGTTTCAAATATTTGGACTGAAGTTCTAAAATAGGTAACATCACCCCTTCTTCCTCCATAGTTGCATAGCTCATTCCAGAGCAGGCCTCGAAACATTCTGTCCTGGCCAACTCATAATATTGTGCATAGTTGGCATGGTGTACAATACCCATCTGGTCTGTTTCGATATAGCGAACCCTTACTTTGCTTTCGTATTCAAACATTATCTAAAAATTTTGCGTTTGTTTAGCGCTGCTCTGTACTTTCGGGCATTCACTTCATGTTGCTCCCGGGTTTCGGCAAAATTATGGTATCCCGAAAAATCCTCTTTAGCGCACATATAAATATAATTATTTGCTTCCCTATTTAGAACCGCATCAATGGCCTTAATACTCGGCATCATAATTGGTCCTGGAGGTAAGCCTTTATACTTATAGGTATTGTACTTGGAATCAACCGCTAACAATGAGCTGGTAACACGTTTAACGGTGAAATCGTTATTTGCAAATATAACCGTCGGATCTGCCTGCAATAGGATACCTCTATTTAAGCGGTTTAGATACAAACCCGCAATAGTGGGCATTTCCTTATCATATAGGGCTTCATAATCAACGATGGAAGCTAAAACACCCACTTCTATCGGTGTAAGCTTTAGTTTTGCTGCCTTTTGCTTGCGTTCAGCATTCCAAAACTTATCATACTCCTTTTGCATTCTTTCAAAAAATTCAATAGGCTTAATGTTCCAATACAGTTCGTAGGTGTTTGGAATAAACATGGTATAGCTGTTTTCTTTATTGAAGCCATATTTTTCTAATAATGGCACTGAATCGAGTACACGGATAAAAGCCATTGAGTCTGCCTCCATGTTTTTAGCCATGTAAGCAGCGAAATTCTCCTTTTTACGGATATTCTGAAACTTAAGCTTTACAGGTTCCTGATTACCTGCTTTAATTGTGTTGATTAAAGTTCTATTATTTAAACCTTCTTTTAAGCGATAACGTCCAGATTTTAAGCTTGCCTGGAGATTCATTTTGTCGGCCGCTTTCTTAAACGTAGCCACATCTTTAACGATATTCTTGCTTTGGAGTGTGGTTAATAAATCTTCATAACCCGATCCGGTTTTAATATATAAATAGGTTTCATCGGCATTCACATTCGGAGCGAAATAGGTCTTATACAAGTTCAGTCCATAAAAGCCTCCTACCAGCAAGATAGCCAGGGCCACACCTATGATAAGCTTAGTACTATTTTTTATTTCTTTTTTCTCAGTGCTCATTTTATATTATTCAGAATTATTGTTTTTTGTTGGATATCGTCACACTTACAGGCGAGCCTATTTTTACTTTGATTAAAGAATCGGCAGTTGAAGGGAATTGAGCGATGATGACTGCTGTTGCCGTGTCTGTAATTATGCCATCTGATGATATGGCCCCTAAATTTAGCATCGATCCTTTTAAAGAGAACCTTGCCTCATCAAGCGTTATACCAATTAAATTCGGAAGTTCTACCTCTTCATTCCCTCTCCCATCACCCAAGGTAAGGTTAATTCTCGAACCAGTCGGCAAAACCTCCCCGGCTTTGATAGGTTGTCCTCCAAAAAACGCTTCCAACACTACATCCCTACTCACATCTGGTTTGTAGGTAGTATCTCCCACTTTGAGTCGATAACTTTCCAGCATGGCCTGTGCCTCACGTAATGATTTAAACTCTATATCGGGGAACTTTACATTTGGAGCCTGTGTAGCGTTGATGGTTAGGTAAATAGTCCGGTTTTGTTTCACGAAAGTTCCAGCATCAGGATCTTGATCGGTTACTACACCTGGTGGCTTATCCATAATGTAAACCGAATCAATTTCGTAACGTAGGCCCATTTCCTCTAGTTTGCTAATGGCCTGACTTATCGTTAATCCTTTAACAGTTGGCACGTCCATCCCCTCACCATGTTTGGTATAATAACGTAGACTAAAAAATGCAATCAATAAGATGGCTGCCACGGTACAAAGGGCAGCAATTAAATTATTTCGGAACGATCTGGTTTTAAGGTAGGCAAAAAAGTTGCTCATTTAAGTTTCATTTGGGTGTAAATGTTGTTCAAATTTAGCTTAAAAAAATATTTTATCTCAATTAAAATCAAATCTGCATGAACTAATTTATATTTTTGATTAATCTAAGCAAAAAGTACATGAAGAAAACAATTGCATTATTAACTGGCGGAACCACCGGAGAGTGGGTGGTATCAGTAAAAAGCGCAGCAACCATTGCACAGCATATCGACACTGATAAATATGATGTATATAAAATTATGCTTACTGATCAGCATTGGTTCTATGAGCCTGCTGATTCAGTTAAAATAGAAGTGGACCGCAACGATTTTTCCTTAAACTTAAATGGGAGAAAAATCAAGTTTGATGGTGTTTTTATTGCCATTCATGGTTCGCCCGGTGAAGATGGAAAACTTCAGGGTTATTTTGATATGATTGGTATGCCATACACTACTTGTAATGCGTTAACTTCCGCAATTACTATGAACAAAGGCTATACCAAAGCCATTGTAGACGGAATAAAAGATTTAAAGATCGCTAAGTCAATTCAGCTTTTTAATAATGACGAAAGCAATTTAAATGAAATAATAAATACCCTAAAGCTTCCTTACTTCGTAAAACCCAATAATGGTGGCAGTAGCATCGGCATGTCGAAGGTGAAAGAGCATAACGACTTAAAAGAAGCACTGGACAAAGCATTTAAGGAAGATAACCAGGTTTTGGTAGAAGAATTTGTTGAAGGAAGAGAATTTTCTGTGGGCGTTTTTAAAACAAAAGGAAATATTGTTGTTTTACCGGCAACAGAGGTTATTCCCGCTAATGAGTTTTTCGATTTCGAAGCAAAATATACACCGGGCGCTACCGAAGAAATTACGCCAGGCCGCATGACAGAAGAAGAAAAAAACAAAGTGGAGCGCGTAGTTACTGCTATTTACCAAAAACTTAGTTGTAAAGGAATTGTTCGGATAGACTATTTCCTCGAACACGGAACGAGCGACTTTTATTTCATCGAAATCAATACTATTCCGGGGCAAACAGCTACCAGTTTTATTCCACAGCAAGTGGCGGCCATGAACATGGGGCTTAAAGAATTTTACACGCAAGTAATTGAGGAAGCCTTTACTTAAGCTGATAAACCGCCATAACCGGACGGTGGTCTGAAGCATAAGTCTCTGGGATAACGTGATGTGACTTTAACTGCCAATTTGCCTTACTTAATGCAATATAATCTATTGTTTTAACAGGTTTATCCTGGGGAATTGTTGGTGCACAATTAAGCACACAGCTTCGTTTAAAAGTCTTATCTAATAAGGCAATTGGTTCTTTGCTGGCTTCACAATTTAAGTCACCCACCAATAGTATGGCACCTTTTACCCTTGCTAGATTGGTTAATATTGCTTTCATCTGCACAACACGGTTACTATCGGGTCTTTGCGCATCCAAATGGGTGTTTACGAAAGTAACCTTCATTTTATTAGGCAAAATAATCTCTGCAACCGCCATCACCCTGGCCTCCCCTTCCATTACCTGAGGTAAAGCCACTTTTGATGAACTTATGATTGGGTACCTACTTAAAATGGCTACACCATATTCGCCACCGTCATGATCAATCGCTTTAAAAAACTGGTAATGTAAACCAGTTTTTTCTGCCAGCACTTTTGCTTGGTCAACATTACCGCAACGCTTGGTCAACTTGTCGACTTCCTGTAAACCAACGATATCTGGATTTTCTTTGTTAATGACTGCAGCAACTGCGTCAAGATCAATTATTCCCGCTTTCGAAGGTGGATTTGCATGATGAATATTGTAGCTCATTACTTTTAATGAATTTCCTTCTTGCTCTTTGGCATTCGTATTTATTTTAGGGGAACATGCCCAAAACAAGGTAAACAGTGTTGCTAGTCCTAATATTCTCATGATGCGAATATATAAATTCCAATTTTAATTAAATTAATCAGCAATATTCTTATGAATATTTTGCATTTCAAAAAAATAAACGTTAATTAGACACTTATTAATTTTAAAGACGAAGTGAAGAACTATGTAATTGGTGTAGATTACGGTACCGACTCGGTCCGATCTGTTTTAGTAGATGCCAGCAATGGCAGTGAAATTTCATCAGCTGTATTCCTTTATCCACGATGGCAAAAGGGGTTATACTGCAATCCAACATTAAATCAATTCAGGCAACACCCCTTAGATTATATTGAGGGTTTAACGCATACCATCAAAGAATGTATCGCTAAAGCAGGTGGCGACCAAATTGCCGCGCAAGTGAAAGGAATTGCAGTTGATACAACCGGGTCGACCCCTATTGCGGTGAACGAGCAGGGCATTCCGTTATGTCTGACAAGTGGTTTTGAGGAGAATCCAAATGCGATGTTTGTGCTTTGGAAAGACCATACTGCTATTAAAGAAGCTAACGAAATTAATGAGCACGCACAAAAATTTGCTGTAAACTACCTCAAATATGCGGGTGGTATTTACTCATCGGAATGGTTTTGGTCTAAATTACTGCACATTTTAAGAGCTGATAAAAAAGTTAGGTCACAGATGGTTTCATGGGTAGAGCATTGCGACTGGATTCCTTTTCTATTATGTGGTGAAACTGATATCAAAAAGATGAAGAGAAGTCGCTGCGCTGCCGGACATAAAGCATTATGGGCCGAAGAATTTGGCGGACTTCCGAGCGAGGATTTTCTGGCAAGCCTCGATCCATTGCTTAAAGGATTTAGAGATCGCTTATTTACCGACACCTACACATCAGACGTTCCTGCAGGTAAGTTAAGTACAGCATGGGCTGATAAATTAGGTTTAAGCACGGATGTGATCGTTGGAGTTGGCGCTTTCGATGCCCATATGGGTGCTGTAGGTGGACAAATTGAACCTTATTTTTTAAGCAAGGTAATGGGCACGAGCACTTGTGATATTTTGGTTGCACCCAACCAGGACATGGACGGCAACTTAATAAAAGGGATATGTGGACAGGTAAATGGCTCAGTAATTCCTAATATGGCTGGTTTAGAAGCGGGGCAATCGGCTTTTGGGGATGTATACGCCTGGTTTAAAAACCTGATAAGCTGGCCTTTGAATAGCCTTTTAGCAGAATCGACCGTTATTGAGCCGGCGACAGCGGAAGCGTTACGAATAGAGCTGGAAGGAAAAATGATAGCCACTTTAAGTGCGCAAGCTGAGGCATTGGGCGACGATGATTACGAAGAACTAGCAATAGATTGGCTAAACGGACGCAGAACGCCTAATGCAAATCAGGAATTAAAGGGTGCGATTACAGGCTTAAGCTTAGGCACGGATGCACCTAGGGTTTTCAGGTCGCTAGCCGAAGCAACCTGTTTTGGCGCAAAAAGCATTGTAGAATGTTTTAAAGATCAGCAAGTACCTGTAAAGGGAATTATTGGAATTGGTGGAGTAGCTAAAAAATCTCCTTATATTATGCAGATGATGGCTGATATTTTAGAGATGCCGATACGCATTCACCGTTTTGAGCACACCTGTGCTTTAGGGGCTGCCATGTTCGCAGCAACGGCAGCTGGTATTTACCCTACGGTAGAAGCAGCTATGGATGCCATGGGAACAGGTTTTGAAAAAGAATATAAACCAAACAAGCGTAAACAAAAAATGTATCGTGAACATTATCAACGATATCAGACTTTGGGCCGATACTTAGAAAAATATCATAAGAAAGATATCAAACCTTACTTGTCATGAGTTACAAAAGCATAAAAGAACAAGCTTACGAGGCAAATATGCAATTGCCTGCACTAAATTTAGTGTTATTTACCTTCGGTAATGTAAGTGCGGCCGACCAACAACAAGGTGTATTTGCTATTAAACCAAGCGGGGTTCCGTATGAAGCGTTAACGGTTGAAAAGATGGTTGTAGTAGATTTTGATGGGAAAACCATTGAAGGTAATCTACGCCCATCATCCGACACCCAAACGCATGCTGTCCTCTATAAAAACTGGTCGGCCATAGAAGGGATTGTCCATACGCACTCTACCTATGCAACTGCATGGGCTCAGGCACAGCGCGCCATCCCTATTTACGGTACAACCCACGCAGACCACCTTACGGTTGATGTTCCTTGTGCCCCACCCATGAGTGATGAAATGATCAAAGGAAACTATGAATATGAAACGGGATTTCAGATCATTAAGCACTTTGAAGCATTGGGATTGAGTTATGAGGAAGTGGAAATGATTTTGGTTGGTAACCATGCGCCCTTTACTTGGGCAAAAACAGCCCAAAAGGCAGTTTACAATAGTGCAGTATTGGAAAGTGTTGCGCAAATGGCATTATTTACTGAGCAAATTAACCCACAGGCACCAAAACTTAAAGATTCACTGATAAAAAAACACTTTGATAGGAAGCACGGAACCGGAGCTTACTATGGACAGGAATAACCAAAAACTAAATGGTAAGCACTCAGAACGCTTATCGCTAAACGCATAAATATGATTGATTTAAAAAAATTCGAAGTCTGGTTCATTACAGGCACACAACATTTGTACGGAGAAGAAACACTTAAGCAAGTTGCTGAACATGCACAACAAGTTGCAGATTCATTAAACAAACAAAGCAAAATACCTGTGCGCGTTGTTTATAAACCCATTGTTAAAACACCTGAAGAGATATTTGAAACTTTACAGCAAGCAAATATTGAAGCAAACTGTATCGGTGTAATTACCTGGATGCACACCTTCTCTCCTGCCAAAATGTGGATCAGGGGTTTAAATATCCTGCAAAAGCCTTTATTGCATTTACACACGCAATTTAACCGAGATATTCCATGGAATTCGATTGACATGGATTTTATGAACCTGAACCAAAGTGCACACGGCGATCGTGAATTTGGCTTTATGGTTTCCAGAATGCGCAAAGATCGTAAAGTAGTTGTTGGACACTGGCAAGATGAAGAGGTAGTTGGTGAGATTGATATGTGGTGCAGAGCTGCAGCTGGCTGGAATGACTGGCAAGGCGCAAAATTTGCCCGCTTCGGTGATAACATGCGCTATGTTGCGGTAACAGACGGTGATAAAGTGGAAGCCGAGCTGAAGTTTGGCTTCTCGGTAAACACTTATGGAATTGGCGATTTAGTGGAGATCATTAATAGCAGCAGTGAGCAGTCGATCAAAGCATTACTCACTGAATATGAAGACAGCTATCAAATGAGTGCCGATTTGAGAACGGGTGGTGCGAGACATGCATCAGTATATGAAGCCGCAAAAATTGAGATTGGGTTAAGGAAATTTTTAACCGAAGGAGGTTTTAAAGGTTTTTCTGATACCTTTGAAGACTTACATGGGATGGTACAATTGCCTGGTATCGCTGCTCAACGCTTAATGGCCGATGGCTTTGGTTTTGCAGGAGAAGGAGATTGGAAAACAGCGGCTTTGGTTCGTGCGTGTAAGGTAATGGGTGCAGGTTTACCGGGTGGAAATGCTTTTATGGAAGATTATACCTACCATTTTGACCCTACCAACTCTATGGTATTAGGTTCCCATATGCTGGAGATAGATGCCTCTTTGGCTAGCGGAAAAGCTAATTTAGAGGTTCATCCCTTAGGAATAGGCGGAAAAGCCGATCCTGCCCGCTTGGTATTTAACGTTGCAGGTGGTGATGCATTGAATGCTTCCTTAATAGACATGGGGAATCGTTTCCGTTTATTGGTTAACGAAGTGAAAGCGGTTGAGGTGGAAAATGATCTACCTAATTTACCTGTTGCACGGGTACTTTGGAAACCCTTACCGGATATGAAAACAGGTTGCGCAGCTTGGATTTATGCTGGTGGCGCACACCATACTGCCTATAGCCAAAATTTAACCACGCAACATTTATTAGATTTTGCTAATATTGCGGGTCTAGAATATATTAATATAGGTGCAGACACTAAATTGGATCAGCTTAGAAATGAGCTACACTGGAACGAAGTTTACTATAAATAAAACCTAAACCAAATATTAAACCATTATGATGAACAATTTTTCAGCGGTAGATATTGCCGTCTTTATCTTTTATTTTATCCTTATCTCTGGATATGGCTATTGGATTTATAGCCGTAAAAAGAGCAAGGAAGTTTCGGGAAGCCACGATTTTTTCCTGGCCGAAGGATCTTTAACCTGGTGGGCTATTGGCGCTTCGCTAATTGCTTCCAATATTTCGGCCGAGCAGTTTATTGGAATGAGTGGAAACGGATTTGTGGTAGGGATTGCGGTAGCTGCCTATGAATGGGTTGCTGCAATTGCCTTAATTATTGTGGCAGTTTGGTTTATTCCAATCTACCTAAAGAATAAGATCTTTACGATGCCGCAATTTTTGCAAACCCGGTATAACGAAACGGTAAGCTTAATTATGGCTATTTTTTGGCTGTTCCTGTATATCTTCGTTAACCTGACCTCTATTTTATACTTGGGTGCGATTGCCATCAGCAGTATGATTAGTCCCGATTACTTTGGTATAGTAATGATTGGATTGGCTGTTTTCGCATTGGTCATTACCCTTGGCGGAATGAAGGTAATTGGCTTTACTGATGTAATTCAGGTAGTTGTTTTGATTATTGGCGGATTAGCTACCACTTATATCGCATTAACACTTGTAAGTGAGCAGTTTGGCTTGGGCAAAGATGCCATTGCCGGATTTAAAATGCTCTTAAAAGATGCTCCTGATCACTTCCATATGATTTTGGATAAACCAGGGCCAAATAGTTCTCAAGCAGATATAAACAAGTATTTAATGTTACCAGGTATTGCCATGTATTTTGCGGGGCAATGGATTGTAAACCTAAATTACTGGGGCTGTAACCAATATATCACCCAACGTGCTTTGGGTGCTGATTTAAAGACGGCGAGAACAGGTATTTTATTTGCCGGATTTTTAAAGCTTGGAATGCCGATTATTGTAATGCTACCAGGTATTGCAGCTTATGTATTGCATAAAAATGGTGCCTTACAAGCAGAAATGGCTCCAGGAGGGCATTTTAACGCAGATAACGCTTATTCGGCTATCCTAGGTTTCTTACCTACTGGACTAAAGGGTTTATCTGTTGCTGCTTTAACGGCTGCTATTGTGGCATCTTTAGCAGGTAAAGCAAATAGTATTTCTACCATTTTTACTTTGGATATCTATAAAAAATACATCAACAGAAATGCGGAAGACAAAAAACTAGTAAGCGTTGGAAGAATTACCATTTTGATGGCGATTGTTTTATCAGTTTTACTTACCTGGAATGATTTATTGGGTATTGGCGGTGAAGGTGGTTTCACTTTTATTCAGAAATATACCGGTTTTATTAGTCCGGGAGTATTTGCCATGTTCATTTTGGGTATGTTCTGGAAACGGACCACCGGTACGGCAGCGATTGCAGGTTTATTAACCGGTTTTGCCTTATCTGTTGTGTTTAACAACTATGCTCCAGCATGGTTTGGTAATGAAACGCTGCTTTATACAGCTTATCCTAACGGCAAAGGGGCTTATGAAATTCCGTTCTTAATTTGTATGGGTCTTTCATTCGCATTTACCATGCTGGTGATGATTGTATTAAGTTTGGCCGGACCGAAAGTTAATCCTAAAGCCTTTGAAATTGATAGCAAAATGTTTAGAGTAACTCCTTCTACCATGGTGATGATCGTAGTGACTTTAATGATTTTAGCTATGCTTTATGTGAAATTCTGGTAATAATTTTTTACAAACGCGGGTTAAAAATTAACCCGCGTTTGTTTAATCCATGCTTACCATCGCTTTGATCACGCCATTCTTTGGATCTAGCCAATTTGCAAATTCTCCTGCTACCTGATCAAACGCTACCTGATGTGTAATATAAGTTGTTGGCTTCACCAAGCCTTGCTTCATCGAGCGGATAACATGCTCAAAATCTTCGGTTGTAGCGTTACGACTACTCATTAAGGTTGCCTCTCTTTTATGGAATTCGGGGTGACTAAAAGAAATATCCCCTTTTTGCAGTCCAATTAAAACAAACCTCGCTCCGTGGGCCATGTATTGAAAGGCATTATTGATGGCTTTCTGGCTTCCTGTAGCGTCGATCACCACTGTTGGCATATTTCCATCAGTTATTGCAGCCAACTGAGCGCTAACGTCGCCATCAAGCGCATTAACCGCATGCGCTACGTTTAACCTATCCTTACAAAACTCCAACCTCGAATCGTTTATATCTAATGCTATTACATTGGCTCCTGCAATACGTGCAAATTCCATTGTTCCTAAACCAATGGGGCCTGCGCCAATAACCAATACAAACTCGTCCTTTTGCACAGCTGCCCTTCGCACCCCATGCGCACCAATGGCCAATGGCTCCACGAGCGCCAGCTCATCATAACTCAATCCTTCGCCATGAAGCAGGGTGCTGACAGGGACTTGTAGAAATTCCCGCATCCCTCCATCAACATGTACCCCACACACTTGCATTTTAACACAGCAGTTTGGCTTGTTGGAGCGACATGCAATGCATTCTCCACAATTAAAATAAGGAATAAATGTTACCGCCTCCCCTAATGCAAATTCCGTACTTCCATCAATTTCCACTATTTTAGCTGCAAGTTCGTGTCCTAAAATACGTGGATAGCTAAAAAAAGGTTGTGTACTTTCAAAAGCATGCAGATCTGTTCCACAAATCCCTATTCGTTTAATTTTAAGGAGTGCATGATTTTTTGCTAAGACCGGTTTTTCGGCTTCAGCATATTGTAATTGCCCTGGTGTGGTACAGGTTAATGTTTTCATTAGTTATTTTCTTTTAAATTTTGTACCTAAGGCTATTTTTTCCAATCAATAATATCCTTGGCTCTTTCTTGCGGTAGCACTTTCAATACTTCCATTTTTCCGTCTTTAACAACGCCTTCAATCGTAGTTTGATAAGGTGCGTGAAGTTTAAAATGTACGTCCCATTCTTTAGGCCAAGCTGGTAACAGATAAATTTTCCTGTCATCATATTGTACCAACATTTCCTGTAATCCGATCATGCCAGCCCCTCCCCAATTGTGGTCGGGTGTCCAATCAAATCCTGGCCCCCAGAATGCGGGAAATCTGCGTCCAGCATTCTTCATCTTTTGCAATGTGAGTGCGGCTGCCGCTTCCGTTAAACCTAATCTAGCGGCAAAAATATTATCCTGTTTCCAGCCTATGTGACTTCTAAATTTCAAAACGTCGGTATCGTATTTGAAAGTATTCAATGCTGTATCCAGCCCAGCTTTACCAATGCCATAGATTCCCCATGGAAACACGGGGTAAAGCTGAGGACTTTCTACATTGTTGATCCGTTCCCATGTTTTAGCTGGAGAAATAGTAGGATGGCCATTAAAAGTGCGAAAGCTTAAGGGAGGAATCATTTTCAACATGTTTTTCCAATCGTTTCTCTGAGCTTCCGTAATTCCCTCACGTTCCAACAGTCTTGTTAATATAACCTGCAAACCTGCTATGGTAGAGGTTGCATTGTTAGCCATTTTATAAGTTTCTGCGGCAGAGCCCGGATACAAAACCAAGTGTCCATTGGCGTCTAAAGCCTTGCTCCCCCTTTGTTTTGCCAAATAAAGGTAATGTTCTTTAAAAAAGGTTAAACAGCTTTCTATCAACGGCATATATGTATCGTTTTTCTTTCCGGTATATCTTTCTCTTTCAAGAATCATGAAACAGAATTCCAGTACCGTATCCCATTGATACTCTAGCCAAGCATTATATTCCATTCCTTTGTTAAAGCCCTCTGGACGTTTCCAACCATATTCGGCCGGGTTTGGCAAACCAAAGTTCTCCATTTGTTCTGTAAAGCTAGCGCCTTTATGTCCCCAGGCTTCTTCTGTTCTTAGCTCTGCTGTTTTTAAAATCTTTTGGTAAAAATCGAACTGGGGTTCCATCATTTCAAAATCACCACTTTTTAGCATGGGCCAATAAACCAATCGCTGGTTTTGGGCCGTATGGGTTCCCCCTCCCCAATTTCTAAAATCAGGCGTATACTTTAAAGTGGTATCTGTTAACTGCGGATCGAAAGTAAATAAACCACCGTTAAATTTTGTCGGCGATGTTCCAAAAGCGTTACAACCCAACATATACCTAAACAGTTGATAATTCTTCCCTACCTGGTTAGCCAATGAATCTTTTGAAGTAATCTCAATAAAGCTTCTATTCCAATAGGCATTCCACCATTGTTTGGTGGTCTGCTGTGCTCTTAAATAATGGGCTTTGGAGCTGTAAGGTACCCTTTTTAAATCGTCCAGATAATTGGTAACTGACTCCGTATGGGCGGTATTAAAACTAACGGTAACGGTTTGCGACTTCTTCGGATTTTTACTTTTCAGCGTCCAGCCTTTAAAAGGAGTACTCAAGTATTTTCCTGCATAATTGCCGGCCGGTACCATCCCTTCACCTTGCATCATACCTCCAAAAATTAAATTTTTAAGCGGCTGGTAGAACTGGTTTGCATAATCAGCTAAGCCTTGTTGCTTTACAACAACATCGAATACAGTTTTTGCTTTATTTTGATGATAAAATTCGACGCTCGCACCATTGAAACGAACCTCATCCTTTAGGGTTTTGATCTCGCCCTGGGGAGCCCACTTGTAAGAGTTCTGGTTATTTTCCTTTCCTTTTGTAATGCGGTCTTCGAAACGCCAGCTTTCATAACTCGCCTCGGTAAGTAACGGCAAGTTTGATTTAACTTCAAAGTTTACAATAGGTTTAAATACATCTACCCAAACCTTTACTTGGGTTTGCAATCTTCCTTTAGTACCTGAAATAAGTACATAACCATCTTTCAAAATCAGTTCTTGCTTAAATTCTCCCCCTTCAAATGGATTGGGGCTCAACTTTAGTTTTACCCTCCCTAATTTTAACAAGGTATTATGCTCATCGAAAGTACCACTTCGCGATAGGTAGGCATAAATTACTCCTTTTTCTACCCATACATTTAGGCCTATATCGCCCCCACCACAAGGCATCGATTCGCTTGAGTTCTTACTCTGGCTGGTCCACACTACCTTACCCTCTTGTGCCCGGGCTTCCGTACCTGAAAACAAGAACAAGACGAGCACTATCGTTAGGGTTGTTATTTTCTTACCATTCATCGCTTCTAAATGAGGACACAGGCAATCCATCGTTGCCAAATAAATCTCCGACTACAAAATTCCTAAAAGCGTAACGAACTGCTACCGGCTCTTTTACCTCTATTGAGGAAACAGTAATACTACTTCCTTTAATGGCTGCTTTTGCAGGATAAAATTTACGATCGGCACCTGCTATCTCAAAAAGGCTTAAATCCTTTCCAAAGGAAGTTAAACCATTGGGTGCATTGTCAAATTTCACGATGGCATTTCCACCTTCGAAGGTAGTCGATTCATAGGACGGGCTCTCTGCGCCAAATCCTTTAATTCCGTATGTTTTTGCGAGTGCTAAGAACGCTAACCTCATCCCAACATCTTTCTTGTTGGCAGGGTGAATGTTCTTTTCGTCGCCAATATCCATCAGCACTGCCATGCCCGAATTCGGTATCTTCGCTAATGCTTTACGCTGCGCATCTCTGAGATAGGCAGAATTTAACTTGGGATCATTTGCATCGCCCCCAAAATTATAGACAAAAGGCGCAATCTGGGCGTAGTAAAAAGGAAATTCCCCTAATCCCCATTCTTGTCGCCAACTGCTTACCATTGCCGGAAATAAATCTAAATAGCGATCTGCCCGGCTATAATTGGATTCCCCCTGATACCATATTGCACCACGAATGCCGTAGCCGATTACCGGATAGGCCATCCCGTTATATAAAGTAGTAGGTGTTTGATTAACCGATTTGATGCTGTCTGTTTTTGCCGGAACTTTAACCTCGGGAAAGGAGGTCAAGATTTCTGGCGACATCCACGCCTCCACACTCGAGCCGCCATAGCTGTCGTTGATTAATCCGATTGGAACATTGAGCATTTCAGCTAAAAGCGATCCAAAGTAATAACCCGTTGCACTGAAATTAGCAACGGATTCTGGTCCTGCCACTTTCCATTCAGAGGGCTTGCTATTTTCTTGACGTTCTGTAACAGAAGACCTCGGAACTGTATACAATCTGATATGCTTATTTGCCGATTTTAATATCGCCTCATTCGAACCCAAAATGGGTTGACCTTTAAAACCTTTCATAGGCATCTCCATGTTCGACTGCCCTCCACAAAACCAAACCTCACCAATCAGCACGTCTTTTAAGGTGAATAGCTCTCCGTCGTCAAACGTAATTTGGTAAGGTCCACCAGCTTTAGGTGTTATCACCTTAACTTTCCATTTTCCCAACTTATCCGCTTTTGCGGTATAGCCAGCTTTGTTCCAGGAGGTGACAATTTTTACTGTAGAACCGGATTTAGCCCAACCCCATAAAGCGATGTTACTTTGTTGTTGTAAAACCATGTGGTCGGTAAATATGGAAACCAACTTAACTTTGGCACTTGCTTCACAAAACAAGCACACAAACAGGACTGTGATGACGATCTTAAATTTTTTCATGTAGTTTCTATTCTTTTTAACGATACAAATTACCTAACGGCTTACTGGCAACCAAACCGACATTTCTGTATGTCCTCTGTTACCCCAAGCAAAATAAGGAATTAATTTAATAGGTGTTGTAGTTGTGCTGGTTGAAACTGGCCTATAAAGGGTATTGGCCCATGTGTTCGGTTCAAGCATTTTTGCATCGCCTTCTAAACTCATCATGTTTACCCCATCAATCGTGATCGGTTTCGCGGCCAAACGAATGGAGGCCGGGATAAATGCATTGAAGATGCTTTTCCCGGGGAAGTCGACAGACTCAAGGCAATAAACAATTGGACCTCGCTTTATGGCTACCTGGTTTCTATTTTCTTCTACTAAAGGGTTGGCTTCCATCAAAGTGGCTTCCATGGGTAAAATAAGTTCGATTTGATCGCCTTTTTTCCATGTTCTGTTCAACGCTGCGTAAGTACCACTCTCTAGCTGTAGCTGTTCGGGTTTTCCATTGACGCTAATTGTTGCGTTTTTTGTCCACCCCGGGATGCGGAAAAATAAAGCATAAGCTTTAGCATTTGTTTCGGTAATTGTTACCTTGATATTCCCGTCCCATGGATAATTAGTTTCCTGTTTCAGCCCAACTGTAGTGCCATCAGCGAGTTTAACAGTCGCATTATTGCCACCATAAAGGTTAAACCATATTCCTTTAGCTGAGGTACTGTAAACATAATCGCTTACTTCCGCTATGGTACGAACCAGATTGGGCGGGCAACAATTGGACAAAGCAATATATGGCACCCGATCTTTAGACCATCGTTGCTTAAAAGGTAAATTATCTGCTTGCGCTAAAGGATTGGTGTATAAAAAATTTTTGCCATCCAGGCTAATCCCTGATAATACACTATTATGCAAACCAAGTTCCATCACGTCGGCATATTTTGCATCTCCGGTAAGCTGCAGCATCCGCCAGTTAAATAGTACATGACCAATATTTGCGCAAGTTTCGTTGTGCGCCGTAAAGTTAGGCAGTTGAAAATCTCTTCCGAAAGCCTGGTGTATTTTCTGAACGTCGGCGGGATTGTAGGATGTGCCATCAGGTGAAGTACCATCGTAGAGCGAACCATTGCCCCCTGTAATATACATTTTATGGCTATTGATGTCTTTCCACATTAAGTTTAACGTCTTTATAAGCGAGTCATTCCCTGTTTCGGCATATAGATCTGCCACACCTGCATAGAGGTAGTTTGCCCGCACGGCATGTCCAATAGCTTTTGTCTGTGTTAGGAAAGGCACTCTATCCTGGTTATCATCCGTTCCGTCTGTGATTTTGCCTTTTATGGCAATGAGGTGCTTGGCCAATGCTAAATACCTTGGATCCCTTGTGGTGCGATACATTTCTACCACGCCCATGTAATGGGAAGGGCAAATAGCGTTTCGGGCAAGTGTTGGGGATGCGGTTTTATAAAATCCATAGAGATAATCTGTTGCCTTTTTTGCAATGGTTAATAAATTGGTTTTCCCTGTGGCCCGATAATGAATGCAACCAGCCGTCATTAAATGTCCGATGTTATACGCTTCAAAGCTTAAGCGATCTTGAAATTGATTATTTGAGCCTGTTTTGCGCTGCTCTATCATCGCTTTCGTATAGATGTAGCCATCAGCACGTTGAGATTTAGCAATTACAGCAATCGCTTTGTCCATCTGTTCAATTAACTTCGGGTTGCGAGTGGAGGCGTATAAGCTTGCCATGGCTTCTAAAGTTTTATAATAATCGCCATCATGAAAGGATGGGCCTTTGTGTGTGCCGGTGTCCAGTCCGGCGGCGATTTCAAAGTTCTTGAAAGCATGACTGATGTTTGGATCATTATAAATATCCCACATATTGGGAACAATAGTCTCCGTAGCTACTTTAAAGCGATCTGCCCAAAACCCATTTGTCCAGCTAACACTACCCATATCTACCCCATGTAGTTTAGCATAGGGGCTTTTTGAATTATTCGTTAAGGCTTTTTCTTGCGCTTTTACAAAAAAGCTTAAAACGAGCAATATGCCGAATACCGATATCGAGAAAGACGGAAGTGTTTTACTTTTCATTATGATCTTCTATTTCAAGGGTTACAGGGCCAAACAAACCAGCAGGGTTTAAAGGTTTTCCAACCAATCTAAACGGCGCAGTTGTTTTTGTTAATCGCTTATTTTCAGGTAGTTTATTATCGCCAATTAAACGATTAGCCCAGGTATTGGTTACTGTGATTGCGATATTATTTTCCCCACTTTTTAAGGCTTTGCTAATTTCTAGCTGATAAGGGGCTGTCCATACAACACCACAGGCAACCCCATTTATGGTGACTTCGGCTATGTTAGCAAAACCACCAAGGTTGATCCAAGTTTTGGTTGTTGGCGCTTTGTCAAGGGTAATGGTTTTCGTATAGCTTGCTGTACCCGAATAATAGTTAATGTTGGTATCAGGATGTTCCGTCCAATCAACAAGTGATTTAAATACTTGAGCTTCTGCTGGGCCGCCAAAAGCCGGATCAAATTTCACTTTCCAATCTGTTGAAAGATCGGTTATAGACTTAAATTTAAGCCAATTTTGTCCGCTTGCTTTTTCGGTAACCTTTGCCTTGTCCTGAAAGATGATAAACACGGCTTCATTCGGTGCAAATTTTAAACTAACGCTTGTTCCATTACTAGTTTTATGAGAGATAACATTTGTAAATTCATCACTTACAGCATTATATAAGATTGGTATTTTATCTTTTACTCGAAATTCAAAATCTAGGAAACGTTCCTTATCCTGCTGATTTGACAAAAAGTAAATATCTTTATCGATCGCCTTTCTATGGGCATAGCCTACTCCTTTCGCATAAGCTAAATTTGTTACTTGCGGCAATTTCTCCTCAATATTCAAATCGCGCTCAATACCAATTTCACTAAAATCACTTTGTGTAAATGGGGCTTTATAAATCTTCCCTAAGCCAAGCTTCTTACTTTTACTATTTCCAAAACCCCAGAGCTGTGCAACGAGCTGATCGAATGCTGTTTTGCTTTGTTGTTTTAAACCAGCTTGATACAATGGCTTATCACCAACAATAATATTTGCTCCAGCTTTCACCAAGTCTACCAACTTTTTTACTGTTGCATAGCTCATGTACTGGTAATTTGGATTTAAAGTAAGCTTGCCGGTAATGACCAGCAATTTATAACTGGCACCACTCGCAAAAACAACCTCCTTATTTTTAACGGTTGCTGTGCGCAATACATCTGGATTAAAAGAATCGTAAGTATAGCCTCTTAGTGGATTTACCCAATCTTCTGGATCGGCCATGTTTGCAGCATGCGATACCCCAGCTGGAATTTGGCGCAAGGGCTGGCCGATATTGGCAAGTCTTTTGCGTTCTGCTTCCACAACCTCCTCTCCAAAGAGCCCGGGTAAGGTATTCACCAACCGATCTGGCAATACCGCTCTTCTTGGCAGTTCCTCGCCCGTAAACACAGCGATATCTATCACTGGCTTACCTTCTTGCAACAGGCTTTGCGTGCGTGTAGCATAATCAACCCATGCTTTTCCCTGTTTCCACCAAGTTTGATCACGTTGAAAGTATAAACCTACCCCATCGAGTGTCATACCTGGTTTTCTGTCTGTCCACGGATTATGCGTAAAGACGTGATACGATAGCTTATTGATACCTAAAGCATAATTTCGATCCTGTAAAGTTTTCATATTACCGGGACTTTCATTCCAATCCATCCTCACGGTGGTAAAAGCCTCGGCTTGAATAATGTTCTTGCCATAAATATGTGCACCTGATATGGCATCTAACATATCATTTGGTTTATCGTGCGTCGGGCTATTCAGCCAAAATTCTCCCATTGGGATGTTGACCTTTTTGTAATGCATGAGACCGTCACTCAGCATGGTTGGCGCTACGCTTTCTGCGGTAAATTCAACTCCTTTTTCTCTAGCCAGATTGGCTAAAGTTCCATAGAACTGATCTACTACGAGCTCGGCTATCGTTTTTCGAACATCGTACAAGAAATTTTCTGAGACTTCGATACTTTGAACAGGAAGCCCAGTGAAAATAGGCAAGTAAGGTGTTAAATCGTAACCTCTTCGCTTTAAAAATTCTGCTTTAAATACGGGCGACCAATTTTGACTGCCGCATTCCCAGCTATCTACATGAAAGGTATTAAGTACTTTGGCGGCAATATCTGGTCCGGCGTGTTTTAGCGCCTCTCCATACCAGCTATTAAATTGTAAGCTAATTGCTTGTGGGTTAAACTTGTCGCATTCTAAGCCTATTCCGCCACCGCCAGTAGCATTTTTTTGTCCTGTAGAAGTATGACCTATCCTTAAGATGGTCCAATTTCCTGGGGGAGCTGACCAATCTAGGCTTCCATCAGCCTTTAATTTACTAGTTAAGTTTAGCATTTTACTCAAGGGTATCGCTAAGTTACTTTTCACCTCAGCAGATGTTGTTCGCTTACTTACCCTCCAAATCGACCCATTCTTACCTTCATACTGTCCTATGCTAGCCTCTGCAGATAGTTCTAATTTTAAAATCTTAAGAGATTGTTTCCATTTAGCGGCGTCTAAATCTTCAGATCCAGGCTCAGAGCCAGCTTTGCTATAGACAAAACGGAAATACTTGGCTGTGGTAGGTACAATGGCGTGGGTAAAATCCTCATTTGTATCTTGCCAGCCATGCCGAGGGGCTTCCAAACGGGTTAAGTTTTTAAAGTTCTTCCCATCAGTACTTATTTCTATCTTCAAGCGGTTGCTCTGGTAATTGTTGCCACTAGTTTTGATATTGATACTGCGGCAGGTAAAAGGCTGTTTAAATTCGTATTGGATCCAACATGAATCACCAGCACTAAAATTCTGTTTATTATCAGCCTTGATCAACCCACTGGCATCCATTCCGTTACTGGTAGTAACCTTTGGAATTACCGTTTGCGTGGAGATATTACTTCCTGCTGGAGATGGGTAGGCGTATACAGCAATATCTTTATAATAACCCTCGTTTCCAGCTGGTTTAGGCAACTTCCTATTCGCTTTACTCCCACCTTTTATCGTTATTTTAGACCAAACTACTTTTTGCATAGAAAGTTCGGGCGTAATCCAAGGTCCACCGGCAAGTGCAAATCCGTCGCTAATATGCATTCCCAATTTTAAATCTAAGCGTTTGGCTTCGTTGAATGCAAATTTTACCATCTCCCACCATTGCGGGGTAAGTTGCTGACTTGCGGGCAGGTATAAAGGTGGACTGGATGAATTTTCGCCTTTAATAGACATCAGGTAAGCGCCCCCAATTCCGTTATGCTTCATCGCTTCTAAGTCGGCCGTAATGCCTGCCTTAGAAACTCCAGCTTGCACCCAATACCAAAAAACCCAGGGCTTGGCCGAATCCTTTTCCTGGGCACGGGAGTTAATGCAAGCAGCAATTAAAAGAATGAATAATATGGTTTTATTTAGTTTCATTAACCTTATGCCCTACTAATCCAAAATATAAAATCACCAGAAAGCATACCAAAGGAATGCTGTATCCAATTTGGATCTGATCTCCATACTTATCGATCAGTGTGCCCATCGAGTAAGGCAAAATAGCCCCACCTACAATCGACATAATCAACCACGAAGAACCTGGTTTCGTGTCATTACCGATACCTTCAATACCCAATCCAAATATAGTAGGGAACATGATTGACATAAAAAAGCCTAATCCGCCTAAAGCGTAAACCACAAATGAACCCTGACCAAAAATGGCTATCAGGCAAAGTATGATAGAAATTACCGCATAAATAGTAAGCAACTTATGAGACGAGATATACCTTAATAAAAATGTTCCAACAAATCGGCCAACCAGGAATAAGGTACCGTACATTCCCAAGAATTTAAGTGCGGTTAGCTCATCAAAGCCACCACCCTGCTGGGCCGCTCTGATAAAGAAGCTGGTTACACACACCTGTGCCCCCACATAAAAGAACTGAGCACATACGGCCCATCTAAGGTGCTTATGTTTTAAAGCTCCGAAGAAGCTACCAGTCGCTTCCACTCCATCAGTACTTTTCGTTTTAATCTCTGGAAGCTTCATGAAATAAAATAGCAATGCTACCAGCACTAATACTGAGCCTAAAATAATATAAGGCATTTTTACCGTCGAAGCTTCTGCCAAAAAGTAATTATTACGTGCGATGTCTGTCATTGCAGCTAGTTCATCTTGGGTATGTGATTTGCCAGAAAGGATAAAACCACCTACCAATGCAGCTACTGGAGCAGCTAATCCATTAAATGTAGCTGCTAAGTTTAATCTAAATGTTGCTTTTTCGGGATCACCCAGTACAGCTGCATAAGGATTGGCAGAAGTTTCTAAGATGGTTAAACCACAACCGATAATAAATAGCGCGAGCAGAAAAGTATTGTAAGAAAGTGCATTTGCTGCTGGAACGAATAAGAATGCACCGATTGCAAAGGTCAATAAACCTGTTATCATACTTGCTTTATAACCCCAACGTTTTAAAATCATTCCTGCTGGGATAGCCATTAAGAAATACGCAAAAAATACAGAAGTATCGATTAGTGTTGATTGCGCATTGTTAAGATTACAGGCTTTCTTTAAGTGTGGTATAAGCACTGAATCTAAGTTGTGTGCCATTCCCCAAAGGAAAAATAAGCTTACAACTAAGATAAATGGCAGGAGGTATTTTGTGCGGGAGGAAGAATCTCCTTCAATAATTAATTCAGCTTTTTCGGTGTGGTTCATACGTTTTGGTTAATAGTTAGTAGTCAATGGTTAATATTACTATCATCTTCTTTTCACAACAAGTAAATGATCGCATGCTAGTACGATTTCGCCATGTTGATTAATCATTTCTACATGCTCGGTAATATTACCCATTTCTGGTCTCTTACCGTCGGCTTTTTCAGAAATTGTAACTTCTGAGTGAATGGTATCGCCGATAAAAACAGGTTTAATAAAACGCAATCGATCATAGCCTTTAGACATAGCCTCTGGATTAATTTCTGAGGCTGTTAAACCTATGCCGATGCTAAAGATCATGGTTCCATGCGCAATTCGTTGCTTAAACGGTTGTGTTTTGCACCATTCTGCATCCATGTGATGCGGGAAGAAATCACCTGTGTGACCGGCATGCACGACAAAATCTGTCTCCGTAATGGTTCTGCCTAAGGTTACACGCTTAACATTTAACTGGTAATCTTCAAAAAATGTGGATTTAAAATACATATAATTTATTTTTTACTTCCTGTCATTATTTTTATTTCCCGTCATTGCGAGGCACGAAGCAATCTTAAAGACCTCGCTAGAGATTGCTTCGTGCCTCGCTATGACGTATTTGCCTCGCAATGACGAGCGTTCTTCATTAGGACCCGGTACGCTTATTTCGTTACTTTCTCTCCTCCTTTATCGCTCGAATGGTAAGCAGCTTCCACTACAGCCATTGTTTTTATAACATCTTCTACACTGGTATGTAAAACTTTATCAGACCCTTCTGCATAGCGCATTAAGTTAGCCATTGTTCCAATAAATGCTTCGGGAAACCACGAACCTTCCAAAGCAACTGATTCCCATTGCGGAAATTCACCTTCCTTTACTATACAATATTCAAAATGATCGGGCACACCATGCGGGTAATCCATCAATAAACCCATTTTCGCTTTGATAGCCCCGTTAGTCCCTTCCCATTTAATGAAACTCTCCTGGTTATGCGGGCCAAAATCATGATCATGATTGGTATTAATCACCGCGTGTAAAGTATCGCCATAATCAAATAAAATTGTAGATCTAGACGACGATAAACTTTTCTCAGGATGTTTTAAAGTTTTTGCCAATATGCTGTTCGGTTCTCCTAAAAAAGACCGTATTAAATCAACATAATGAATGCTATGATATTGGATCTCCAATCGAGGATGGATCATGACGTGAGGAAACAATTCCCAAGGCGTTTTAAGTGTTACGCGCACCTCCATATCGTACAATTCGCCAATTAACCCCTGATCAATTAAATCTCTTGCAGCACTCACAAACGGGGCAAAACGCAATTGAAAATTAATGGCCGCTTTCAACTTCTTATCCCTGCATAACTGCAGTATCTCTTTTGCTTGTTCAAAATGATCGCCCATAGGTTTTTGGATCAGCACGGTGCTACCATCAGGTAGTTTTGTCAGGGTTTCCAAATATTGCTCGGGCATGATGGTTAAATCGTATACAACATTTTCCGGAGCCAAACTAACCGCCTCTTCCACAGTATGGTAAACATTTGGAATATCGAAGGCATTGGCTAATTTTTCGGCTCTTTCTCTGGTTCTGTTTACAATTCCGTGCACATTAAATTTGGCTAATTTATACGCAGGTAAATGTGCATCAGTCACAATTCCTCCGGCTCCAATAATTATAATGGGCTGTTTGGTTTGTGGCAGTTCGGGTTTATATTTTAGGTCGATACTCATTTTTCTATTTCTGCTATTTGTTGCTGTGCATGGGTTAAGATTTCTTCAGCAGGCTGATTTGTATTTATCGCAGCTAGCACCATTTGATCGATAACGGCAGCAATTTTAGCCCAATTTTGATGTTGGGGAAGCATTTTAGCCGCGGTATGTAATGCTTCTAGTTTATGGTAATAAGGAATTATCTGATTGATTGACACATCATTCCAGGTAGATTTCCTACATCCTATTCCACCTCCCAAAGTGAGCGCTCTATCATTAGCCGTATTAGTTGCAAAGCGGATAAAATCATAGGCTATGTTTTTATGCATACTTCCTTTTCCGATGGTATAGAGCCAATATACGTTTAAAGAGGCGGACATGATAAGATCGACATTTACTTTACCTTTAACTTTCGAGTGCTCATCCACTTCGGCCATGGCAGCAAAGCCAAACCAATTGATCATCATGGCAGCTTGACCTTGGCTAAAAGCCATTCCTGCTGCAACTGAATCAAACTCCCTAATGGCCTGGTGGACTGCCGATTGATCATTCACTAGTTTTCGGTAAAAATCTAAACTCTCTAAAGAAGCTGGTGTATTGACATTAATTTTTCCTTGTGGGTCAATTAAATTTCCGCCGCGCGACCATAACTGGAGGCAGAAATCGAATACCGTATTATGCCCGTCTGGGTAGCAGGCTAAAATGGCGCCAAATAAGCCCTCGTCTGGCCGGTTAAAGAACTGAGAAACCTGCTGAAATTCCTGCCAGGTTTTAGGAACGCCTAAATGTTGTTTATATAGTTCAAAGTACCTTGTCTGCTCCCGCTCATTTTCAAATAAATCTTTACGATAAATTAAACATTCTGGCCCATCATGAAAGGGAAGGCCGACGATTTCATCTCCAAAATTTTGCAGTTCCAATAAAGAAGCACTCCAACCATCTGGAAAATCGATTGGCGGGCTCTGATTAATATAAGAATTTAGCACTTCAAATGCGTTGTTGGCATATCCTTCATAGATCCAGTCGGTATTGATATGTGCTACATCAAATTCTCCATTTGCTAATCCATGCTGAGTTAAGGTGCGATCGTGTAGCTCATGCAAATCCATGATCACCAATTCAAGTTTTAGTGTACAGCCCGACAGAAGGCAATAGTCGTCCCAAAACTTTTGCATTGCAGTTTCAAAAGGACCAAACTTACGTACGGCAATCTTAAATGTTTCAGTTCTATTATTCATTAATTACACTTTTTAACTGAACAAATTCTCTGATGATAGCTTCATTATCCTGGCCCAATTTTGGGGAGCCTTTTGATGAAGTTAGTAATTCTCCATCAATACGTATGGGGCAACGTGTAGTTTTATATTGATAACCATCGATCATGGCGACATTCTGGATCATGTTTAATACTTTAAAACCATCATGTTCCATTAAGTCGGACCAGTTAAGCACGTCGGCACACCATATATCAGCAGGCTCCAGTTTTGAAAGCCAATAGGCTGTGCTTCCCGTTATTAGGTGCCCCGCTAAGATTGCCTTTATTTCATCCCTTTGTTCAAAAGCTATTGTAGGCGTTTCGTATTTTAATAATGCCGGACAGTTTAATAAATTGCCTAGCACCGGGATAGCAGCCATGGCAATTGAAATATAACCATTTTGGGTTCTATAAATACCATATGGAGCTCCTAAATACGCATTTGCATTATTGTTTACCGATCGCTCCGGAAGCTGGCCTCCATCATTTAAAAAAGTGGTGATCGTTTCAAATTGGAAATCATAGGCAGATTCCATCATGCTAACCTGCACTAAGCTACCCTCGTTATGAATTGCCTTTTGATAAAGACTTGCTAAAATACCTTGAGCCAAATGCGCACCAGCCAACATATCAACAATAGAAAGGCCCATCGCTACTGGCCCCTTTGTTGCATTTCCCGTCAGCGAAGTTAAACCTGTTAACGATTGCAACAATAAATCTTGCCCTGGTTTACCTTTCCAGGTTCCCTCTGTACCATATCCAGAGATTTCGCCATACACGATGATTGGATTAAGAGCTGCTACTGTATCATAATCGAAGCCAAGTCTGTCCATTACCCCTGGGCGGAAATTATGGATCATTACATCTGCCTTTTTCAATAGTTCACGAACCATTTCGCAATCTTCTGCTTTTTTAAGGTCTACTTCAAAGCTTTCTTTGTTTCTGTTGATGGCATGGAAAACGGAAGATTCGCCATTCATAATCAAATCCGAAGTATATAGTGAACGACAAATATCGCCCATTCCCACTCTTTCTATCTTAATTACTCTTGCACCCATATCAGCCAGACGTAAACTCGCCGAGGGCCCCGATAGGAATTGACTAAAATCTACGACTAAATAATCTTCAAGTGGACGCATATGTTCAGTTTAACTTAAATTCTTCATTAATTTCGTTGTTATTGTGCCCTAATCCGGGTGCGGCTTTGGTAGAAAAAAGCTTTTCTCGGTTTAGGCGGATAGGGCTTGCTGTTGTTTTTAAAATCCTACCATCGTTTAATACCAGCTCCTGCTCAATTGCCAGATCTTGATAGGCCTTTAACTTCACCGCACTTTTGTAGTCTAATACTTCCGCACACCAAACACCTTCGTCTTCTAAAATTGTTAGCCAATTACCCGTATGAGCAGTTTTGAACTTTTCTCCCAATCGCGAAATCAAAGCATCTCTGTTTTCAAATGCCGAGTGCTTATCTCCATACAGATCGCTAATATCACAGTTAATCAATTGACTAACTAATGCCAAATCGGCCATTGCCAATGCCAGATAGCCATTGGCTGTTGCATAGATACCGTATGGCGCACTCAGATAAGCATGGGCACTCCCATCCATCGCACTTCGTTCTGGCAATTTCCCCCCATCATTTAAATAGGTTGTAATTACTTCAAATTGTACATCTAAGATAGATTCTAGCAGACTAACCTCTACCAGCACACTTTTGCCTGTTTTTGCTCTTTTAATCAAGGCAGCCATTAATCCCTGCGCCAAATGGTTACCACACATAATATCAGAAACGGAAAGGCCAAAAGGGACTGGCCCATCATTGCTGGTGCCTGATAAATAAGTTAGGCCTGAAATTGATTGGATCAATAAATCTTGTCCGGGTTTTTTAGCCCATGGGCCTTCGTTTCCATAACCCGTAACAACTCCATAAATTATCTTAGGGTTAATTAACTGGACAGCTTGATAAGATAAACCGATTTTCTCCATCACCCCTGGTCTGAAGTTATGGACCATGATATCTGCCTTACTGATCAGTACGTTCAAGCGCTTTAAATCTTCCGGATCTTTTAAGTCTGCGGCATACGATTCTTTATGACGATTAATGGTATGGAAAAGTAAGCTATCGTTGTCGATGAACAGGTTTTTAATGGCAAGTTGCCGGCAGGCATCACCATGAATAGGTCGCTCGATTTTAATGACACGTGCGCCCAGATCTGCAAGTTTTAGCCCGGCAGAAGGACCCGCTAAAAATTGGCAGAACTCTAAAACCAACACACCTTCTAATGGTTTTCTCATGCGCGTAAAGTTTTGGATTCTACATATAATTTATTCAGTTCAGCTAATACTTTGTGCTCACTGCCTCCATGCATCACATAATCGCGAACCACATCACCGGCGTGATCTTGAAAAAACATTGAACCGTGATAACGAGGGCGTAAAAATGCGCGTTGCAAAGCAGGCAAGGTATTGCTAAAATAATTGTGGCTTTGCCGGTTAACTTCTTCATTTTTCCAGGCACTTAAATGGCCTGGCTGACCGCCGCTTTCGAAATATAATGTTTGCTGACAATTTTCGGAGCCTACAAATGCGGCATAAGCAGCGGCAAGTTCTTTATGCTCACATTGTGAAGAAATAGCCAGGCCTGTACCTCCCAAAGTGCTTCTTAAATTAGTTTTACTATCAAGACTAATCATATCGTGAAAGTGTAATAATTTACGGGCATATCCATTTCTTGCATAATTAGCATAGCCATATGCAAATGGGCAATAGGCAATTGTATCTGTTGCGGTCATAGCTTCGTACAGCTGGATGGGGTTTCTCCTAAAATTAGCCGGATCAATGTTACCAGCTAATTCCCGATACATTGTTAATGCTTTAACGCCAATTTCTTGCGAGATGACTTCATGCGCTGCCTGACAAGGATCTTCACCCAAAGAGCAACACAGCGTATAAAAATTCATTAAAATATCAATAGGAATACCTGCGAACGCTACCAGACCCTGACTAGCAAGGGCAAGAAGCTCTTCGAAATTTTTAGGTAAACTTAATCCCTTATCTTTCAGTATATCAGGCCTGCTCGAAGCTACCGGCGTTGCCGCATCAATAGGTAGCGCCCATTGATGATTTTCGTAGGTGTAACTTTCGTAAGAAGCGCCTACACTATTTACTTGTTGATCTTTTAAAAATTCTGGGCTTAAATAATCATCTATTGGGATAATAGATTTTGTTTTGGAAGCAAATCCTGCCCAGGGGTGATCGATTACCAAGAGATCGAATTGTGCTGCCAATTCCTGAATAGAAAAATCGGCAAAGGCCTGCAGACTTCTTTTCTCCCAGGTAATATGAACGTGTGGATGAAGTTCTGAAAATCGCTGCGCAGTGGCAACCATCGGTAATAATCCCCGACTATGGTTCCACGTTATTCCTTTTAAAGTAATGTTATTCAATTTCTCTATTATTAAAACTTGTTCACTTTTCAACCTTGATAATTATTTCACTTTCTTTTAAGCCATCAGCAGTTGCTGTTAACTTAATTATGCCCGCTTTTTCTTTTGCCTGTATAATAGCTAAAGCCAAACCATGGTATGCTTTTCTGTGATTCGCTTTGAACGGTTCTAAGCTGGCCTGAAAACCATTGTCGACCCCCGCTATAAAGCCCTCCCCTTCAATTTTAAATTGAACCAGATTATCCGCATAAGGGACGATATTATCCGCTTCATCAGTTATTTTAACCGTCACAAAAGACAAATCTGTTCCATTGGCCTTGATATTTTTTCGGTCGGCGACCAGTTGAATTTTAGCAGGCTTGCCGGCTGTTTTCACTTCTTTAACTAAAACCTCTTTACCATTTTTGCGGGATATCGCTTTGAGTGTCCCAGGTTCATAATTCACTTGCCACAGCACATGCAAATCATCACCTTGTTTGCTTCGTTTACCTAAGGATTTACCGTTTAAATACAATTCTACCTCATCCGCATTGTTATAGTAGGCCCAAACATCGATAACCTTCTCCTGCCTTCCTGTAAATAATCCATTCACAGGCCAGTTCCAATGCGGCAAAAGGTGTAATACCGGTTTATTAGTCCACTCGCTTTGGTACAGATAATACGAGTCTTTAGGGAACCCTGCTAAATCAATAATTCCAAAATAAGAACTTCTGGCTGGCCAGGCATAGGGCAAAGGCTCTCCGAGATAATCGAAGCCTGTCCACACAAAAATACCTGAAACATGGTCATATTTCTTCGCTTCCTTTAAGGTTTCTTCATGTGTAGAACCCCAATATGCCGACACATTATCATAGGAGGATGCTGCCCAAGAGGCATTTCCTTCCTTAAATTTAGTTTTTCCATCTTTCGGCCAGCGGCGAATACTATCTGCTGTATCGTAATAACCTCTCGTTGCTAATGCGGAGGTTGTTTCCGTTCCTATGAATTTCTCGTTCGGATAGTTTAGTGGAAAATCCTTATATAGCTTGTGGTTGTAATTTAAGCCATATATATCTAGCGCACCTGCTTGATAAATGAAATTTTTGGCTGCGTTGGTTTCAGTCAGGGCTGCCAATACAGGCCTAGACTGATCTATATCTTTAACAATTTTCACCAGTTCTTTGGTAAGCGCAATGCCCGTGCTATCAAACTGTTCCCGAATTTCGTTTCCGATGCTCCATAAAATGATCGAGGGGTGGTTAAAGTCACGTTTAACCATATCTGCTAAGTCTCTTCTATGCCATTCGGGGAAATTCACATGGTAATCATGTGATACTTTTTTCTTTTTCCAGACATCGAAAGATTCATCCATCACCAGAAACCCCATTTTATCACAGAGGTCTAAGAACTCAGGTGCTGGTGGATTATGGGCTGTTCGAATGGCGTTGCAACCCATTTCCTTTAGGATTTCGAGTTGACGTTCCATGGCCCTGCTATTTACTGCTGCACCCAATGCACCTAAATCATGGTGTAGGCAAACGCCTTTTATTTTGAGCGACTTGCCATTCAATGAAAATCCGGTCTTAGCATCAAAGTTGAAGTAGCGAATGCCAAAAAGTGTTTCCTGTTGGTCGATTAGCTTATTATTTTGAAAGACTTTTGAAACCAACTTATATTGTGTAGGACTTTCAATGGACCACAGATCTGGGTTTTTAAAGTTTAAAGTGCTTTCTGAATTAACACTAGGGTGGTTTGAGTTAATGATAAACGGTCGACCGTGAAGAATTAATTTTCCATGGGAATCGTAAATTGAATTAACTAAAATGAACGGTTGAGTGCCCGATGATTTATTAATAATAGTTGTATTCACTTTTACCGATGCTATATTTTGATCTTTCGAGGCGGTCGCTACTATTTTTACCCCCCATTGCTCAATGGCCAATTTAGCGGTAGATTTAAGCCAAACATTACGGTAAATACCAGATCCTGTGTACCAGCGCGAGTCGGGCTGAGCTGAATTATCAACTTTAACCGAAATAATGTTTTTACCAGGGCGTAAATACTGATTTAGCTCGTAAGAGAATGAAATATAACCGAAGGGTCGTTTCCCTAGCAAGTGCCCATTTAGCCAAACTTCACTGTTCTTATAAACCCCATCGAACTCAATAGTAATCATTCTATCTTTAAAATTAACTGGCGCAATAAACTCTTTTCTGTACCATCCGATCCCTGTAGGCAGTCCTCCTCCTTCTGGCTTTGCCGGGTTTTTTTCATCAAACTTGCCTTCTATGCTCCAATCATGAGGCAGGTTTAATCTCCGCCATTTTGTATCATCAAAAACTATTGCATTTGCATTAGCGGCATCGCCTAAAAAGAACTTCCAATCTTTATTGAAATTGAGTCTTGTACGGGGTGAGGGATTGGTTTCTGTCGTTTTAAGATTGGTTTGCTTCATGCTTCGCAACTCTTCGCAATAACCCATTGCTGTAAAGCAAACGAGGAAAACGATTAGCACTCCATATTTAATATCAATTTTTAGCATCCTTCTATTTTTTTCCTACAAAACTTATTTTACTTTTCCCCAGCTCTTTAGACGTTGCCACGGCTATTCCACGCTCATCGTTTTTATTCACCGCACAATAGAAATGATAGACTATTCCTTTGTGCTTTAATACGAAAGATTTATGTGCATATAGTTCGTCGTAAGGCTCCGATGATTCAATTAAATTCTCTCCGGTCCAATCTGTCCAGTTTACCAGATCATTTGAGGCAGCGAATCGATTGAAAGCACCTTTACGATCTTGCCAAAAAGCCCCAAAATAAAACATTACCCAAGTGTTATCAATCTTTTGAAGTACCGCATCTCCCGTAATTCCAACTGGGTGGTGAACTACCGGGTCGTTTAAAAATCTTTGCCAGTTTACCATGTCATCAGATACGGCCATTCCTATACGTTCATACCAACGGGTTTTCTTATTGTTTGGCAATGAATCGCCTACCGCATTATAGTACATTACAAAAGGATGTCCCGTGAGCCTCTCTTTATCGGCTATGATTGTGCTTTTAAACAACTTATTTCGATTTTCCCACCATCTCACATCCTTATCAGCAGAAGTTAATACCGGTTTGGGCAATCTTTTCCATTCTTGAACAATGGAGGGATGTTGGTCTACATAAGCCATTCCGATCGATAAAGGCTCAACTTCGTAACCCTTTTCTTTACCGCCAAAATAAGACATCCAGTATTTACCCTTAAACTTGGCCAGTTTATAATTACCTCCCCATTTGGGGTTTGTAAGTGCATTATAGCCTGCTTTTTGATTTTGATCCCATGCTGTTGTATCGGAAAAAGACATAATTCGGCCTAAATTATCCCAGTTTAATAAATCCTTGCTTTTTGCCAGCCAGGTTTCGTAGCCTCGCCCTCCAAAAATTAAATAGGTCATATACCAATACTTTCCTTTACGGAATATGTTGGGGCAGTCCATTTTATGTAAAGTATCCTTAGGAACCATCACCAGTCCATATTTATAAGGCGTTTTAACCTCCTGATAGATCTTATTCATCACATCTTGACCAACAGTATTGGATTTTTGCTGAGCTTTAACCTTAAATTTATACGTACCCGAACCAATAGCAATCCTCATTCTTCCGTTTTCAAAGCCTAAAACTTCAAAGCTCGAACTACCAAGATTTGACACCTCCTGATTTGCTGACGCCGGGAGATAAACCGTAGCCGTTGTGTTAGCTGGAATAGTTACACTAAACTCAAGGCCTGATGGTGTTTTTACCCAATGTGTGGCAATTGGCCCGTACGGACAATTGTAACTTGCTTTTGCCCAAGTTAAATCTCCCACTATTTCGGGATGGATGATAATTTCTTTGAAAGCCAAACTATTTTCTGCTTGCCTGATCCCGCCAACCCCGCTATAAAACCATTCCATTAAATGGCCCAGCATAAAATGATTGTTGGAAACTGTTGTTAATCCTGCCCAAGATTCGGTTAAAGCGGTTGCTCCTTTTGCAAGTTGCATTCCATATCCAGGCACATCAGACCGACTATTCATCTCAAAAATTACGTCGGAATGATTTTCTTTTTCTAATACTCTTAGCAGATATCGATAACCAATATCTCCTGCGGTTAATCCATTGTTCCTGCTCTTAATATCTTTAATTATATTTTCTACTACGGCACTTTTATCCTTTTGTTCTACTAGTTCCATATAAACAGCCATCGCATTGGCAGTCTGACTACCAGAGGCATATTGTTTAGTTTCTAGATTAAAAAACGTTTGGTTAAAAGATTTTCGAACTTGTTGTGCTAAAGATTGATAGGACTTTGCCTCTTCTTTCTTATCCAATATACTGGCAATCTGCTGCAAAATCATCAAATCATAATAATAAATTGCCGTTCCCGTAACGCCCATTGGGGTTAATTGAGAAACTCCTGGCGGATTGGGGCCCAGGTCATACCAGTCCCCCAGGCCTTGCAATAAAATATGATTTTTTGCCTTTGTGCCCAAATAAGCAATATACCGCTGCATCATGGGATAATAGTTTATTAACACCTGTTTATCGCCATACCACTGGTACAAATACCAAGGCATAATGATCCCACTACTCCCCCATTCTGGCGAGTCTCTGAACATGTCGCCACCCCATTCAAATTTAACATACTCAGGTGCAATTTCTGGAATTAAACCTTCAGCAGTTTGTGAATGCTTCATGTCTTCCAGCGCTTTTCTAAAGATTGGGGCAGCATCGTAGTTATAACGGACAGAATTCCCCATTAAATGAAGCTGCTCTAACCAGCCTAACTTTTCTCTTTGTGGGCAATCTGTAAACACACTCACCATATTACTTTTGATGGCCCAATCTATTAAATTAAAAGTTTTATTGAATAACTCGTTTGAATTAGAAAAATTACCTACATGTTTCGCTGCATTTCTTATGTGCAGGCCTTTTAATGACAAAATAATTGGCTTGGGAGTTAAGGCATTTGACTCTATTTTACTTTCAGGCAATGCTCCTTTAACCTGGAGATAACGAAACCCATAATAGGTAAATCGGGGTCTCCATGTTTCAATACCGTCTCCTTTTAAAATGTAGGTAAAATAAAATGGGCTACCAGCGGGACTCTGATTTACGGTTCCATCAGCCTTTAGCAGTTCGGCTGGCCTAATGCGTACCGTATCTCCTCTTTTTCCCTTTACTTTCAGTTCGATAATTCCAGAGGCGTTCTGACCTAAGTCATATACCCATTCATTATTTGCCACGGGCTGAATAGTACGTGCAACAAAATTTTCAAAAACTTTAACTGCTTCTTCTTTTTGAGCGTTGAGTTTAGGGCCGCTTACGCTTAAAGGCGTTTTCCAATCTTGCGAATTAAAGCCGATGCGATCCCAACCCTTTTGCTCCAAAGTTGCATCGTAATCTTCTCCCCCATAAATACTCGAGAAAATAATGGGAGATGGTGCCGTTTTCCAAGTTTCGTTACTATTTATAACGGCGGTGGTACCGTCACTATATTCAATATTAAGCTTACAGATCATTTTGGGGTAGCCATAGGCGACCTTCAATTTTCGATACCTATTTTTTACGGGTGGAACATAATAAAAGCCATTCCCAAGCATAACACCTAAAGCGTTATCTCCTTTTATGAGCTGCTTGGTTACATCAAATGTGAGGTACAAGGCCTGCTTATCGTATTTTGTCCACCCTGCATCTAAAAAATGATCACCGATTTTTTGGCCATTTAGGCTTGCTTCAAAGTGCCCCAAACCAGCGATGAACAAAGTTGCGCTCTTTATCGTCTTAGTTACTTTAAATTCCTTCCTAAAAAGAGGTAAAACATTGCTTCCAGTATATTTATCCTTTTTACCATCTGTTGGCAAAACATTTACATTAGAATCTGCTAATTTTTCATAGGCAATCCAATCTGCACCTTTCCAGTCCTCAGGTGTTAGGAGCCCCATTTGCCATTTTGAAGCAGTACTCCAGGCTGCATTATTTTTATTGTCCCAAACTTTAACTTTCCAGAAATAGGTTTTTCCTGAACTTAATCTCTTACCCTGAAATTTAACTTGAATAGACTGATCGGTACTTACCTTTTTGGAGTTCCATATGGTTCCTAGATTTTTATTAAGATCGCTCAAACTCTCGGCCACTAAAACTTGATAAGCAATTTGTACTACATTATTTTGGGTCGACTGCAGCTTCCAACTCAAGGCTGGGTTTTGGACTTCCAAGCCCGTTGGATTTACCTGATATTGACAGGTTAAGTCGACCACCTTTAACTCTTGAGCATAAACAGACCTAGTTAAAAAGCACAGCAAAGAAAAAACAATCAATTTATTCATTAAGAAATTAAATTTGCGTAATTTATGCTAGTATTTCTATTGGTGAAATTTGTTAACAAAATTTGGTTTATAAATGGTTAAACAGCGCCTACTACATATTCAAATATAAATGTTTTTTTTAAATATGAACATACATTTAGCTAAAAAATTAGTATTTTGCTCAAATAAAAGTACAATTGCCCAATAGATGTTAAAAAGCATTTTGTATGTTTGAATTTATTAAACGCTTTCCCAAATGAGCACGATGAACGAAAAAGAATCAAAATATCAGGCACCAGCATTGGACAAAGGACTTGATGTATTGGAATACCTTTCAGCGCAATCAATTCCACTCTCACAATCTGATATTGCTACTGGAATTGGCAGAACGCCAAACGAAATATATAGAATGCTAATGAGCTTAGAAAGTCGTGGCTACATTCTAAGGGATGAAGTTTCGGGAAAGTATAGGTTATCGTTAAAATTATTCCATCTTTCTCATCGTCACTCGCCGGTCGACGAACTCCGTAAAGCGGCGCAATTTCCCTTAGAAGAGTTAGCTAATAATGTTCGCCAATCTTGCCATTTGAGCATTTTATACATGAACCAGGTGATGGTAATTATACATGCAAAAAGTCCAGGTCCCATTGCCCTTTCCATTGAAGAAGGAAATCTTTTTCCTTTACCCCTTACTGCTTCAGGCAAAGTTATCTTAGCCTATTTACCAGAAAAAGAAAAGATTAATACGTTAAGAAACAACGACATCTTTAAAAAATATCCTAAGGAAAAACGTAATGAGTTTTTAATCTCCCTCGAAAACATTAAAGACACGGGAGCATATTTTAAGCCTAGTGACCTTGCCGAAGGTGTTTCAGATATATCGGTTCCAATTGGAAAGCAAAATAAAGATGGAATCATTGCGTGTTTAACTATTTCTATGTTAAGTACGCTAGATAGCAGTAAAAATATTAAGACAGACGAAATTCTAGCTGCGGCTTACAAGTGCGTGAAGAAAATCGAAGACCGGATCGGCATTAATCTATAAGTTTAATTATTTCACAGCAGCGTATTTTACAGAATAATCTACTCCTTTTTTAACCACAATTTCGTATAATCCTTTTGAAATTTCTGTAACCGTTGCATTTTTAACCACAGGTTTCGAGCTGCTTTTAAATCTCAACTTACCTTCGCCAACCGCAGCGCTTATTTTAATTTCTTTGTTACTACAGTACACTTCAATATCTCCTTCTGGAGTAGGTACTTTGCCTTCCATCCATGATAGACCACCTAAGCTCGGTTCAATTATATAAGTTTGATAACCAGCCGTTAATGGTTTCACACCTAAATAGTATTTTCCTAATAAATAAATCGGACTAGCTCCCCAAGCGTGGCATAGACTTTTTCCAAATGGGCGGCCATACATTGCTAAATGCGCGGTATCCTTTTTAGCAGGATTGTATTCTTCCCAAAAGGAAGTAGCGCCTAAATTTAACATACCACCCCAATAACTTTTCATTTCCTTTAACACATAAGCCTGCTCTCCCATTGCACATAGCGCTTCGAGCTCATAAAAACGCATGTAGGGCGTGGTTATCTTATTTATATTATCATTGAGCAGAACATGCTGTTTAACCGCTAGTTTTTGCGCTGGTGTAAAGTAATCGAAAAATATGCCGAACATATTTGCATATCGGGTTACATTATCGGTTTGTCGGCCATCGATGCGACTGTGAACGAGTGCCTGTTTATCGTTATTCCAGTACAGATCAAATATTTTGGTACGTAATGTTGCTGCGTGTTTAGTATAAGCTGCTGCCCCTGCTACATCTCCCGCTAGGTTTGCACACAATGCCATGGTCTCTAAGCTTCTGCAGTATAGCAATTGTTCAAAACTCACCTCGCCTTCTTTACTTAATTTGTCGGCCCAATCAATAAAAATCCAATCTCCTGGCATCCATTCTAACAGACCATTTTTATTCTGCCTGCCATTGATATATTTCATCAGGCTTTTCATTCGTGGATAAATCTCGCTTACAAACTTTTCGTCTCCGGTAAACTTATAATAGTCATATATCCCCAAAAACCAGTAGAACGAATAATCCATAATGGTATTGATGTGAGCTGTTACCGGATCTTTTCCACGCTGCGCCCATAAAGTTCGTTTAACTGTTGGGGCATCAAAAAATGAATAGTAATTCATTAAATAACTTTGGTAAGCATCTCCACTCCATACCCATCGGTCGCGTTTAATCCCATCAATAAAAAACTCTCTTGTATTGAGTTGGAAAGTATATTTAGCTACGTCATAAATTTTGTTTAACTCAACGTCAGAGCTTTTAAATGAACCTTTTTCTGCCACAGGAGCATATTCATACAACATCGATATGGAATCAAGTGATACACTACCTTCATGCTGACAATTCACATACCTAAAAGCTTTAGAAAGTCCTATCACCGAGTCCTTTTTCATTGATAGATCTATCTCCAATGCATCTAATGTTTCGCATTTATCAGTTGATAAGGCTTCTTCTTTTGATTCGCCGTAGTAGATCATCAATTTGCCCTTTCCCCTTAACCCATGCAGTTTCACAAAGCCAAAGGTTTCTTTTCCGAAGTCGGACACAAAACCAGCGCCATTCTTTTCTGTTTTGACCGCTGCCATGGGGGTAACGGGTAATTTGAACTTAGATGGAGGAGTTAATGGGTCTGTTAGGTTCCACGTTCCTGCATTTACGAAAGTCGTTCCGGATTTATCTGATGTTTTTCCACTAGCGTCGATCCACTCTTTGTCTTCGAATGTAGTTAACCAAGTATTGTCTGACACCACCGTTTTCCCTTGTACAAAAATAGCTGGTACATTCGCTTGTCCGTAAACTTTAAGGCTAAGTTTATGTTTCCCCGCCGGGATCGTTATGGTTTTAGGAAAACCGAATAAAGCTTGTCCATCGATTTTAACATTATACGCTCCTTCCACATATAGCTTTACCTTTTCTGCGGCAGCTAAATTAAATTCCTTATGAAAATCTACGAGTACATAGTGACTATCCATCTTCCAAAATGGGGGAAAAAATGAGCCACGTTCTGTTCTACGATTCTGCATTACATTGCTCATGTAAATATCAAAATCGCCAGGATACCATATCCAAGAAGCTTTTTGAGCATTGACTTCTTGCATGCCAAAGCAAAACAACAATAAGATTAGGCAAAATTTGGGAGTGTTTAAACGCATATACTTCATATTAGTGTCCGTTAAAGAAAATATATAGGGCAATCATGATGATTGTGAGTGTAGTCCATAGGAGTTTTACCTTTAGATCTGGCTTTGCTGAAGAATCTATTTTTAGTAAAGTTTGATGATCTTTTTGTCCGTCCTTATCCGCTACCGTGATTATAAACGCTAAAGCTGACAATACAACAAATAGATAAAATGATAGCAGTAAAAAGTGCGGCCAGTTATAAAGGCTGTTTGGAAAGACCCAAAGATATAAAACGCCAGTTCCCAAACTCATAACAGTACCAATTATCAGTACAAAATTAGCAGCTCTCGTTGTTGTTTTGTTCCATAAAACACCAAATAGAAACACGACAGCCATAGGTGGAGCAATAAAACCTAGCACAGACTGAAATACATCAAATAAATTTAGTCCTTTGATATTATCTATTCCCAACGTTATCACGATGGAGATTAGAGAACCAATTAGTACGGCCAATCTGCCTATTTTTTTAATCTTAGTTTGTGAAGCAGCTGGCTGATATTTTTTTACATAGATATCCATCGTAAAAACAGTGCTCAAAGAATTTAGAGCGGAGCCGATTGTACTAATTAATGCAGCAATCAATACAACGATAATCAATCCTCGCAACCCCACAGGGAATAATTGCGTAACCATTGTAAGATAAGCCTCGTCCGGGTTTTTTAGCTGCGGATATAATACGAAACAAACTATGCCAGGTAGTATAAAAAGTGGAACATCCAGAATCTTTAACCAACCGATAAAATTTGCTCCCAACTGACCTTCTTTTAAATTTTTAGCTCCCAAAACAGATTGTACCATGGACTGATCGGTACACCAAAACCAAACGCCCATTATCGGATATCCTAATAAGATTGCGATCCAAGGATAATTTTTATCATTTGCGGGAAGCAATAAATTCCAATAAGAACCCGGCGTATTTTCATATATCGCAACCAAGCCACCAGCTTTATTGATGCCTAATACTACAAGTAAGGCCGACACTGCTATGAGTAACAGCATTTGAAAAACATTGGTGTAGGCTATGGCTTTTAACCCCCCAGCGGCGGCGAAAAAAGCCGACAACAACACCATTAAAATAACTGATAGATACATCGGCATCGCCAACAGCTGCTTGATTAAAATACCGCCGGCAAAAAGCGTGAGCGATAACCACGAAATTAAAATGGTAATTAAAGTATACCAAGCTAAAATGTTTCTAGTGGAATCACCGAACCGTTTTCCCATAAACTCAGGCAGGGTTAATACTTTAGCGCCTAAATAGCGGGGTGAAAACACCATTGCCAATAAGAGTATGAAAATAAATGCATACCAGGCAAAATTGCCAGCAACAATACCGCTCGTAAAGCCCACACTTGCTGATGCGATGAGCATGGATGGGCCGACATTTGTACCCCACATATTTAAGCCGATGCTTGCCCAACCTAAAGTGTTATTAGCTAAGAAGATATTTTCGTTAGTTGCCTTATTTTTTACAAAGGAAATGTAGTAACCAAAAGCGATGAGTATCATTAAATACGCTGTAATAACAGCATAATCAACCGGTTCTAAAAATGCACTGATTTGACTCATATCTGGTTAATTAGCAAGGTATGTTGTATGCTTCTAAAATGTCATCTATTTTAACTGGCACTCCTGTTTCTAATGACTTGTCCATTGCTTGTAAAAGTACCACCGTACCAATTCCTTCTTTTAGATCGGGAAGGGCTATGGTATCATGCTCAATGCTCTCGGCGAAATATTCAAGATAGTTCTGGTATTCTCCGGCATGGTGACTTTGCCCTTCAAACCTGAAATAATGTTTTAAAGTTGCATCGCCCCAAGTAATTATTTTCTGTTCTCCGGTTTTTGTGGTAATCGAATACCTAAGCTCATGGTAATCGGCCTGACTGGCACCTTCAGTTCCCCTTAAAATTGTACTCATACCGCTATCGCGATAAGCTGGTTGTGTTGGTCCGGTATAAGCACCACTTACCCGTGCAATTCTACCATCTTTGGCTTTAAAAATAAAGTGCATAGTATCATGGTTTTTTAAGCCCTCTTTTATGCCGTTGCTGCTCAGCATCCCATACCCCATTACTTCTTCAATTTCCGGCAAATACCATCTTATAAAATCTACCGGGTGGCTTAATCCCCCATAAAGCCATTTGAATGACTGTTTTAACGACCAATCTTTGCTCAAGAACCAACGATGATCGGCATGATATTGTGCTTCTATGGTAATCAATTCGCCAATCTCTCCTGCTGCAAAATCTTTACGCTGGCGCATGGCTGGTTCAAAAAATCGGGAACTCTGACCTATGAAGACCTTTTTGTTAACCGCTTTACCCAAGGCCAATAATTCACTTGCTTTGGTAAGATCATCAATAAATGGTTTTGTACAAATCACATGTTTATCATGTAACAGTGCTTGTTTAACATTTTCTGCATGCAAGTGATCCGGAGTATAAATCGCAATTACCTCAATGGATTTATCATCCAGCATTTGCTGATAATTAGTTGTATAATTTGGGAAATCGAATTCTTTGGCCCGTTGCTCGCACAGTTCCAAATTGGTGTCACAAATATGAGCTAGTTCATATTTATCGCTCGCTAATGCTGCAGCAATGGTACTTCTACCTTCTCCTAAACCTAAAATCCCTAGTCTTAACATATTACTAATTTTTAATTCCGACTTCGTAAGTCGGGTAGTTTGAGGTCGACTTACGAAGTCGGCTATTTTTCAAAAAATACCCAAACTTCGCCGGGCTTAGTTCCTTCAATTCCTTCTTGATACTTCTTCATTAAGACATTCCATTCGTCAACCCTTGGATTGTTCTCAGTCGTTTTAGGATTAAGTTCATCTAGTGCTTTCCCTTTGGGAATGCTAATAACCAGCATTAATTGCGGGCCATCCTTATAAATAACTAACTGTTGAAAATCTGCATTGCAAAATCCTTTGGACAACTCAGGCCAGTGCTCAAACTGCGTACGATGATGCTCTAGATATTCGTTTTGGAGCATTGGATCACCAACCAAGTTCGCAGACAATATAACATGATCCCATTCTTTGGCAAGGGGTAAGTCACAGTTCTTCTTTCGATTGAAATCGTAGATGATGTCATGGTAAAGCTTAACTTTGGCCTCAGTAAAGCGATTGGCAATTGCTTTTTGCAAGGCGGCAGGTTGTGGATGAAAAGCATAAACTACCAAGCGGTTTTTCCATGCGTAAATGGAATTTGCCGGAATTTGGTTCTCCGTGCAAAAAGTCTTCAACTTAGCCAGGTTAGCTGGTCCAGCTGTTTTAAAGACTAGTTCAATAATTACTGATTTTTGAAGCAGCACATCTTCCTTAATCTTCCTTGATTTTAAACCAGGAGCTTTATCTTTTAAAAGGTAATGGTATTTGGGTTCCAGTCCCGCATTAAGTTTAATGCTATCAGCGACCAAATTGCCATTATTTACCCACTTATTCCCCGGGCCGTTTGCATTTTGCAAGAATTTACCAGAAGGTGTCCAATTGTCTTCCACTGTGAAATAGGAAGACCCTTCATCCGTATAAAGGTAGAACCAATGATCGGGCAAATGTGCGTAAGGAGCCTCATAAATACTATCAATATAATTCTTTGTAATAAAAGAATTAGGTTGAGCTGAAAGCGTATAAATACCAGCCACATCATACATATGTTTACCAAAATGATGAATCTTGTTGCTACTGATGACATTATTTTTCATTGCGTTACTCGACTTTGTCCAGCCCCATCCCATGCTTATACCACTATAGGAAACCTCGTTAATTTCATTATGCAAAATTTTTATTCCGTTTACATAACCTGCACCTATACCTACAGTACCCCAATCTTCGTTGGTTACGTTAGTGATAAGATTATTCTCTATGATTTCGTTGCTAGCTAGTTCTCTTATGTCTGAAGGATTATAAGGGATATGTACTTCTGTTGCTTCATCAGAAAACTGTCCGATTAAAAGGGCCGACCCACCAATATCTTTAAATAAATTTCCTTTAATGACATTGTTATGCGTACCTTTTTTATAATCTAAACCTGTGGCAGCCAGGTGTTCAAATCGGCAAGAATCAAACTGAGTAAAATTTGCGTAACTTACCTCTACCGCAGCCGGAGGTCGCCCTACCCAAGCTTGGTTTTCTAAAGTTTTTTTATCGCTTGTGCCAGGAATCTTCAATTTGTAGGCGTCGAGCATATACATTCCCGCTTGATGCGGTACATGACCTTTATGGGATGGCCTAAGCCAAGATGAATGCTGAAAGGAAATGCCTTTAAACGATATATAGCCTATTGGGCGGTCTATGGTCCCCTCTACCCTGACTAATGTTTCTAAAACTGGAACGGTAACATTTGCTGTTAACATGTTTTCCGCACTTTTTGGCCAGTAATAGATTTTGTGATTTTTCAAATCTTCGAACCATTCACCGGGTTCATCCAAGAATTGTACAGAATTGCTGAGGAAATATGCGGAGTTGCCAGTTTCTTTTGAGAGCCATGGAGCTGGCCAGGGATGTTCGGACTGGATCCTGCTTTCGGGCTGCAAAAATTCCAGCGTTACGCTATTGCCTTGTACCGTTGCCGACTTAACTCTTAAATTTGCAATTGCCCACCATTGATGAATAGTCATTTCTACGCCTTCAAAGTTCGAGAAATTAATGCCTTTTGTGTAGGGAATCTGACAAGTTTGGTTTTTAAAATCCCAACCTAAAATCCTGTTCATCGAATCTCCATTTCTATCTCTTGCACGAGTTGCTTTATTGTCATTCACCCATAATTGGCGAAATTGTAAGGTATTTGCACCCATTGTAGGCGCATCGGCTACCCAAATTTGGCCTTGAGTATTTTTTGGAAGTCCGGCTATCGGCGTATTTAATTTTTTCCAATTGCCAACGTTTATACCGCCACTCAGTACTACCGTTTCATTAGGGGCTGAAGTTATTAAAGTAGGGCTCTTTGGAGTTCCAGCATCTTCTGGATGAAAGACAATAGGTTCCGTTAATTCATAAACCCCAGCTTGCATGATAATTCTTATTCCTTCTTTGATACTTGCATCATTCAATCTTCTTAGTTCTCTGGCTTTTCGCAGCGCAGCATGCAACGTAGCTAGGGGATTTTCTTTCGTGCCGGTATTCAAATCACTTCCTATTAATGAAACATAAATATCCGCAGCACTAACAGGGATAACCGTTAGCATAACGTTAAAAAATACAAGCAAATAAAAAAAAGATTTTCTACTCATTTTAATTGGTTTGGAATATTTTTTTAAGGTAAGCCGTATTAGTGCTAAAATTACGTTTCACGTCTTTAGTATTATTGGCATCCCTCGATCTTTCGACTACCAGCCAACCGCTCCAGCCCATCTCGTCTAATGTTTGCTTCACCTTAAGCATACCTATTTTCGGATCATCTTGTAACCAAACCCCATCATCATTGGTAGCGTGAATTTGGATAATATTGTCTTTCCCTAATATGCTAAGCTCTTTATGTAAATCTCTTCCATTTTTTAGTGCATTTGAGAAATTGAAATAACTTTTAATAGACTTGGAACCCACTTCTTTAAGCAGCTGAAGCTCACCTGTGGCATCCAAGGCTGTTTCAATTCCGATCACAACTCCTGCTTTTTCGGCCATTTTACCCACTATCTTCAGCCGTTCGATTATCGGCGTTCTCAGTTCGGGGTTTTTGACTAAATCTCCTTGAACGCCCAATGGCAGAAACCCTACCTTAACATTCATTAACTGCATCGTATTGATGCAATCTTGCACCATTTTTTTATAGGTCGGACGTTTAGCAAAAGATTGCGCATAAAAGCCAGTCATAGCGAGCGAACTGATTTCCAGGCTTAATTCTTTTGCTTTAGTTAAAAATTGTACCCTGATCGTTTCATCCGCTAACTGATTATCAAATGTTTCTCGGTCACCTAAGCCCCCCATATCTAATTCTAATCCGTCGGCACCTATTTCTTTAGTAAGTTGAAAAGCGCTTAATTTCTGCCGTTTCAAAATCATTAGATCGACAACGGCAACTTTATAACGACTTTCTTTCTGAACATTGGTACTTACTTGCTTATTCCATAATTTCTCCAACTGCTCAAATCCCATGATGGCATTTTTCGGTAAAAGCTCCCCTTTGTCACCAAATACATACATGGCTTTTTCGGGCTCAACAGTGCAATTTCCCTCATCGTATTTCCCTGCTTTATCTTTTACCGATGTGGCGTTTAATTTAAAGTGTTTAACTAAAAAATCATATAACGCAATTCGCTTATTCATCCCAAAGTCGTGTCTCTCGGTAGGCAAATGAACATTTTCCACATGCGCCGAAACGCCATAATAGCCATAGATTTTTTGCAGATAAGGAAAATCATGCTGAGGTGTCTCTGCTGTCCAGTCGCCCCCATCTGATACAATTAACATGGGCTTAGGGGCGGCCATTGCTGCAAGTTCTACGTTATTCGTTCCACCGCCACAAAAATGGATCGGCATTCCGCTTTCGCATGGACAACCTCCATAAAAATAGGATGACATCGCTACTACCGGAGCGCTCAATTTGATCCGATCATCTAGAGCCGTCATTAAAATCGAGTGGCTTCCGGCGCCAGAGCCTCCACTAATTCCAATTCTTGCGGTATCTACCTCTTTCAAGGAGGTGAAATAATCTAATATGCTTATTCCTCCAAGTGTTTGTACAGTTTGTGAGAGGCTTCTTCTATGATCTTCATATTTGAATTGAAGCATTGATTCTCCCCATGCGAAAAGATCGTAGCTAAAGGCCATGGCGCCCATTTTAGCAATCATGGCGCAACGAATCTGACAATCTGCACGGTAACGTTGTTTTTCCCAATGACCATCTGGACTTAAAACCAAGGGGATTTTGCCCTTGAATTTCAGTGGCTTGTAAAGCGAACCATTTACATATAAACCAGGTAAAATCTCGATAGCTATGTTCTCTACCGTATAACCATCCATTATTCGCTTCTGGGTAATGATTGGTTTTGAAATTTGTTTAACAGGTAGCGGAGCTAATTGTAGAGCTTCGTAAAGTGCAGGTTTAAGTAACATTTTCCGCACTTCCCAACTTGTTTTATCGTGATACTTTGTGGCTAATTGATCTAAAAATGCCCAGCCATCTTCTACATCCCACCGATAATATTCATATTCTTTTAATTTATAGACCTTATCTTTTTCCTTGTTCACTTTCATGTCCAAGGGCATCAACACATTCATTAATGTTTCATCAACATCTATCCTAAAACGCCAGTTAGCATATTTAACCCATTTATCGCTAACCTGGGGCTCACTATATTTAATCTGCACACCAAACCGGGCTTCTATTTCTTTAAGCACTTCAACTAGAGGCTGCTTATACTGATTATCGCTATTTTGTTGGGCAAAAAGTTGAAAACTGATCAAGCAAGAAACCAGGCAACATACCCAGGCCTTATAGCTAACTTTAGCTTGCTTTAAGATTGCTTTGCTTCGTGCCTCGCAACTCCTCGCAATGACGTTTCTCATGGTTCTTCGTTTTTCGTTTCTGTTAATATCGGAGCCTCATATCCTTTCTTACCTGGCCAAACGCCATTTTTGATCTTTTTCAATTTAAGTTTCGAAGGATCAACAACTACATGTTTAATTTTTTCTCTTCTCCAGGTATAAATAAAATGGAGCATACCATCTGCTGTTTGCATCACGGCCGGATAGGAATATTGGCTGATTGGCGAGTCCTCTAAAATTAGCGCTGCGAACCATTTTTTACCATCTTTTGAAATGGAAACGTTGAGTGGGGTTCTAGGTCCTTTTGCTAATTCTCCCGGAGGCAGAACGTGGTTATATACCAGCACGTGTTTCCCATTTTTCATGGTCAGGGCATCCGTACCGGAATTATTATTTGGTAAGCTCGTTTTAGCTAAGGGCGACCACGTTTCTCCGTTATCTGTAGACCATGATTCGGCAATGGCTCTACTTTGGGATCTAGCCAGAATTTGTAGCTTACCGTTACCGTGTTGTAAAATGCTGGGTTGAATTGCGTTTATTCCATTTCCCGCTATCGGACCAATAGTTCTCCAAGTTTTACCATTGTCATTTGTTACTTCAAAATGAATTTTCCAGCCGTTGCCTTCCTTGCTCGAAGCTGCAAATAAATTACCATTACTTAACAGAGTAGGCTTGTTTTTTACCGGACCTATGTACCCATCTGGCATTTTTAATGCTTCAGACCAAGTTTTACCTCCATCTTTGGAAGTTTTCATCATCCCCCACCACTCTGAGGGTTTTGGGCCAATTTTGTAAAAAAGGAGAAGTTCTCCTTGCGGAACCTGATATAAAACCGGATTCCATGTAGGAAGCCTCGTTCCATCCTTCTGCACACCATCTGCCGCAGAAACTGGCGCTAACCATTTTCCATCTACCCATCTACTGATATAGATTTCTACGTCGGGATTACGTTCTTTTGTACCGCCAAAGTAGGCTGCAACCAAACCAGTCGGTGTTTCAACCAACGTTGCAGAATGGCAGGAAGGGAACGGAGCTTTCTCATAGAGGAACTCTTCTTTAACAATTCCTGATTGCCATTTGGCAAGCTGGGCATTCACGTTCAAACTAAATACCGCACCACAGATTAAAATTATTGCTATTCTCTTCATTTGATTATTGTTTCGCTTTCGCAGCCTTTTCATCTTTTATTTTTTTAGTGTAAGCACTATATAGTGCTCTCCAATTACGGCCATTACTGTTTAAAAACTGTTCAGATTTAGTTTTATAAATCTCAAAGATTGCGGAGATCTGCTTCATATTCTTATAATCCACTGCCTGTTCTCTAGCCTGCTTTAAAAAAGTCAATATCTTCGCTTCTTCATCGACAGTTAAATCGGGCACAATTGATTTATATCCATTCATTGTGAAGGCTACTTTACCGATGGTGTACCTATCCAAAACAGCTTCCACCTGTTCTGTTGTTAGATCCTTTTTTAACCCATCCATTAGCGCCTGATGAACGCTTGAAGGCATGGCTGAATCGGCAATGATAGAACGATCTAGTTCGCTCAATTTATTACCCGTAACCGGGTTTATTCCTTCCGGAACCATTGAAGCCGGATGTTCATTATGCCAAGTGCGAACAGTTAACAGATGCGTAATGATTACATTTTGTATGCGCATATCTTTTTGAGCATCATTAAGCGCTAATGAAGCTACCCATTCTGCAGCCTTCTTTACAACTTCGGCATCAGCAGTGTTCTGCGCTTGTGCGGTGATGTTGATGCAGGCAATAATGATGACTATAAATAATTTTTTCATACTATAATTTTTTAACCTCTTACTTTACCATGAACGAATAACTTCCCGATCCCAATTCATAGATAACCCGGCCATTTTCTGTTTTCACAAACTTTAAATCCTTTATATCCCCTAGTTTTTCAATCACTTTATCTTCTCCGCTGGCGGGAACATATACGAATGCGGTTGCATTTGCTGGTATCGTTAAATTCCATGTAAATTGTTTATCCACCTTACTATAACTACTTTTTATCAGCCCGTAGGGCGACCTATAACTTGCACTTACTGAACTCAATCCATCGATTACCTCCGGTTTCATGATGATCTTTTTAAAGGCCGGGCTTTCGGCTTTTATGCCAGCCAAGTTTTCATAATACCAGATAAGCAAATCGCCCAGCATCATCACATGATTTTGAGAATTCATCTTTGGGTGGGCGGTATTACCATTCCATAACTCCCAGATGGTTGTGGCTCCGTTATCAATCATATAGCCCCAGCTTGGATAGGTTTTTTTGGTGGCAATGGTATAAGCTAAATCCGATCTGCCATAATCATTTAAACATCGCATCAGCCATTGAACACCCACTAATCCATTACTTAAATGCCCGCTATTTTTAACTTCAATTATATATTCGATATTTTTAAAAACCTTCTCCACCTCATTAGGCTCAACCATTCCGAAATAAAGTGGAATGATGTTATCTGTTAATGAGTTTGTACCATAATTACCTTTATAATCATAAAATTTCTGATTAAAGGACCGTTTAACGTTCGCCCCTAATGCTTCGAATTCATTAAAATCTTCATGCTGTCCTATTATCTTGCTAAACTTCATCATCAATTGCATAAAATGATAATAGTATGCCGTAGATATCAATGCGGATGGATATTTTTTATCTGCGCTTTTGCCCCTTCCAGCTTCAATTGTTATAGGTGGCATACACCAGTCGCCATAGCTATCTTTGGTTAAAATGTAATCATTCATGTAGCGATCTCGCATGTAACTTAGCCATTTCTTCATCGCTGGATAATTATCTCGTACAGCGGTAACATCTCCTGTTTGCTGGTAAACCATATCCGCAACCAGTAGAAGTGTTCCAGGCCAACTCATATTATCGCTATAATAACGCCAAAATGCAGGGGCTACATCTGGTATTGCGCCATCTTCCTTTTGAGAGTTTCTAATATCCTGAAGCCATTTTGTATAAAACCTGCCGTTATCAAATACAAAACTCTCGCCTACAGTAACTGCGCCTCTATCTCCCAACCAGGGCTGTCGCTCGTTACGTTGCGGACAGTCGAGCGGAATCCCCTTATAATTACCTGCAATACCCCACCAGGCATTTTTAAAAATCTGGTTCGTTAGCGCATCTGATGTTTCAAAAGTGCCAATCGTTTTAATATCATCATAAATCATTTTACCGATAAAATCATTAACTGATGGTTTATAGGTGTAACCGCTAATTTCCACATATCGAAACCCACGATAAACAAAAGTCGGCTCCCATGTTTCGGGTACATTCCCTTTTAAGATATATAAATCACTACATTTTGCATCCCGCAGGTTTGCGGTAAAAAGCTCACCATTTGGCTGAAGAGATTCTGCAAAGCGAAGTTTAATTTTCTGCCCTTTAATTCCTTTTACTTTTAGTTGCAGCCATCCAACCATGTTCTGCCCCATATCTAAAATATACCGATCTCCTGAAATTTTGGTAATTGAAATAGGTTTAAGTGTATTCATCACTTTCATGTTCTCATTCATCTGTGCTTCATAAGTACCGGTTGGTTCTTGAACAAACTCTGCCTTTAGCCATTTAGCATCATTGAAACCCGTTTTATTCCACCCCTGCATTTCTTTATTAGCATCATATTCTTCACCGTCGTATTCATTGTTAGCCCTGATCGGTCCATCTGCAGTACCTTTCCAACTCTCATCGGTATCGATATTAGCCGTGGTGCCATCAGTATAAACAATATTGATATTGAGTAACATTTTAGGAAAACCGAACGACTTAACCTTGTAAGGTTTATTATGTTGCCGCATGGCAAAGAAGCGGCCATTTCCTAGCATGGCACCTACTGCATTTTTACCATTTTGCAAGTATGAGGTAACATCGTAGGTATTGTATTTTACATTCTGCGTATAATCTGTTGGCGTTGGTGCCAGCACATCATTCCCCACCTTTTTGCCATTGATGAAGAGTTCGTATAGGCCCAAACCAATAATCGAGGCGGTAGCATGCTTTATCTCTTTGGTACTTTGAAATTCCTTTCTAAAGTATCTGGCAGACAAACGTGAATCTGTTTTAACATTGTCCCATGGGAAAGCGCGGTCAAAACCAATCCACCCCTTAGGCCAATCTTTATAATACAGGAGTCCCATCGCAAAAGAATTGTTTGCCGACCATGAGCTCTCCCCTACAGTTGTCCAGTTTTTTACTTTCCAAAAGCAACGCATACGGCTTTTCAAGGCTTTGCCGTTATACCGAATGTGAATAGATTCTTGTGAATTGGTTTTACCTGAATCCCATAGATCTCCTTCATTGGCATTCAGCTTTTCGACAGTAGAAGCCACAATAACCTGATAGGCCGTTTGCATCACATTTCGCTCGTTGGAAACAATCTGCCAGGCGAACCGCGGTTTTACGGCATCAATTCCCATAGGATTAGTTAACATCTCACAGGTTGTATTTTGCAACGTGACTTGTGCAAATAACTGTTGAGTTAACAAAAGCAGGGTGATGAGTAATTGTTTCATTAAATTCATTATTGATGAGCTAATTCATCTGAAAAATCAAAATACAAGGTCATATTTAATGCTCTTGCGGGTTCCTTTTCAAAATCGTAAAATATATGTTTCATGCCCATTGGGCCTGTTGTTTCGGGTTTCTGGGTTTTAGTACCGATGGCCGATATCCCATTCATGAACGAGATATCGCCATTTGGAAAAGTAGGGCTCATGTTATCCCATTCCGTATCTTTTGACTTCTTTGGGGTAAATAAGCGTAGGAAAACATCTTCACGATCAGTAAACACTTTAAATGTATGTGTTTTTCCAATAACTTTACACCAATATAGGTTCGAATAATACCCCTTAAACTCTGGGTATTTGAATGGTACTTCGCCAGTTGCAGCGTTGTTGTAATCTTTAAGCCAAACGCCAAACTTGTTTCCTTTCATCCTATTCTTCCAAACCCGATTAGGTCCATTTCCCATATATTCGATGCCCTTAATCTCCGTTTCAGGATACGAGAAATTCAGCCCCACAAAGGTGGTAAAATACGCTGAAGGAAAGTAATTTACCTCCATTTTTACAATCCCAGAAGGATAAATGATCCACTGTAAGGTATTGTAACTTTCTTTACGGTTGAACGTTGAAGCAATTATCACCTCATTACCGTTTTTCTTTAAAGTAAAATCTTTAAAATTATTCACACCTTCTTGTAAAACAGGGCCATTGTTAAATGGAATTGAAGAGCCGTTGTTGGCCACTTTCTCAAGCATACCACTTAGCTTATTAAAGGTCAAATGAATGCCGTTGGCCGATACTTCAAAATTTTTATCGGTTTCGTTACTTTTAATTGCAGTATTTGCCTCCTTATCCAACAATTTAGCAGCTTCATCTTTTGGAAGTACAATCGGAAAGCTCCAGGTAAAAAGCAGCTCATCGCCCGGCGATTTTGCGGTAATATACAACACATCGTAATCGCGCCAGTTTGCAATTAAATTAACTTTTACCTTCCCCTTTTCATAAGGTTTTACATTTGGCGAAATCGCCTTTCCGGTTTTAAGATCTTGATGTTTTCCAAACTTCCTCAATTCCCACTCAAATGAACACTGATTTAAATTGGTGAAAGAATATCTATTTTCTACATTAAAAACGCCATCAAAGGCAGCGGTGATTGCTCGTTTCTCAAAAAACACCGGGCTCCAAACTTCTTTGATTGTGTAATAGCTACCTTCCTTTTCGTGATAAGGGCCAACGATGCCATCCGGGCCCCGATTGCCATCGGTATCGATTTCTCCATTTCTATCTGTACGAACTACGCCTTGATCTGCGAAATCCCACAAAAATCCTCCTGCAGACAATGGATTTTGCCACATCGCATTCCAATAGTCCTCTATCCCAGCGCCATGTCCGCCGTCAAACATTCCATGCAAAAACTCCGTTGGCATGATGATATTATGTCCGTGATCGTAATTTCCAATACCATAGTTAAACTCCCGGTAATGCGTAGTTTCGAAGCCACCAAACACTTCCCAAGGATGAATGACTGCCCGCTTTTGGAAGTCCTCTGCTAAAAATATCGGATCAAGGTCTCTGTTATGTCCACCTTCATTTCCATTCGCCCAAATTACTATGGAGGGATGATTTTCATCATTGACCATCATCTCTTTGAGCAGCTTAGTTCCTGTTGCTGTGTCATAACTCCCATGCCAACCGGCCAATTCATCCATCACGTAAAGTCCTAATGAATCGCAGACATCTAAAAAGTGGCTATCTGGTGGGTAATGCGACATCCGAACGGCATTCATATTCATTGATTTCATTAACAACACATCGGCAATGCTAATTTTTTTACTGGTAGTTCTGCCTGATGAAGGATAAAATGAATGACGATTTACCCCCTTAAACTTCATTTTTACCCCATTTACAAATATCCCATCTCTTTCTTTCACCTCTATTGTTCTAAAACCGATTTTCTTAGCCGTTGAATGAACAACTTTTCCAGCTTTAAATAAGTTAAACTTTGCTGTGTACAAGTTTGGGAACTCCGAGGACCAAAGTTTCGGGTCTGAAAATTGTTTCGAGAAATAGGCAGTCGATGTATTTGATTTAATTGGGACAATAATTTTTTCTCCAAACACTGCTCCATTTTTTTGATATAACTGAACCTCCAATTTATCCGCATTGCCCAATATTGCCAGTTTCCCTGAAAGTAAGCCATTTGCCTTTGCATCCAGCTGAATTCTTTCAAAATGCGTATTGGGCAAAGCCTCTAAGTAAACTGGTCTGAAGATCCCTCCAAAAATCCAAAAATCGGCCTTTCTCTCTGCTTCATTAACCGATTGATTAGCAGAATGCTTGGAAACCCTAACTTCTAGTAAATTCTCAGTTCCATATTTCAGCAACTTAGAGATATTGTATTTAAAAACATAAAATGCACCTTGGTGAATTTCTCCCGCCAGTACCCCATTAATTTTTACTTCCGTATCGGTCATTGAGCCTTCAAAAACGATATTAATCTGCTTATTACTCCAATTTGCTGGAACTTTGAATCGATATTTATAATGTCCTTCTTCCTTTCCTCTTATGCTATCTTTTGCGAAACCATAATCATACTTACCAAAGCCCTGCAATTCCCAATTAGAGGGCACGGGAATAGTCGTCCACTTTCCAGCGTTCATGCCGTTAGTGCAGTAGAAATCCCAATTTACCGTATGATCATTCCCAGTACCGGAAAGGTAGATCTTCTCTGTATGCTGGGCATTTACGGTGCAAAACATCATTAATCCGTAAAAGAAAAGTGTTAAATTCCTCTTCATTTGTTGTGATTTAGCAAAAGATTATCGGTTTTTATCATCTAAAATGTCCCTGTCTTTAAATATTTGATAGCGTACGATGCTTCTTTGACCATTTCACCCGGTTTCGGCAAATCATAAGTTTGGTCGGCCGGTGTATCGATATGAGGAAAGCGGCGCACTTCTCCTGTTCGAAATACAATTCTCGAAACCTCAGCAATGGGCTGAAAGGCCAAACTCGTTAAAACATCCTTTCCATTTACCGTAAGCGTATAAAAACGATTTGCGGTATTTAACTTAATGCTGATATGATAGGTTTCACCTGCTTTATATTTCATGAAGTTCTTATAACGCGCCCCAGCTTTACCACTTAAAGTCCCTGTTGAGTCGAAAGTTAATCGAACTCCTGCTATCCCCTTTGAATCTACTAATTCAATATCCATTTGTCCGTGGTTATCTTGCTTGGGAGTAATCGCAAATGATGCGGTTACTTTAGTCCCAGCGGGAAATATTCTTTCTGCTTTAGCATAGTCGTACGGATCTTTATCTTTTAACATTAAAACCCTTTCATTGTTATTAGGCTCTACTTTTACTTGGGCCCAAAGCGGACTATATATATTCCACAAGGATAACTCCTTACCAACTGGCAGCTTACTAAAATCTTCATCTACTTGCGAATTTGCTTTTTCACTTACCGGAAGCGGAATAGCTGAAACCCACATATCTTCTTTGTTCATACTGTAGGTAACCCATAATTTACCATCGGGCGGATTCCCGTTCCCTTCCACAATTCCACGCACGTATTGTGGCCCGTATGACTTATAATTTCCTCCATAGCGCATAGGCGAAATCTCTCCGTTAATCAGTAACAGATTGGTATAATCCAATCCATTTTTACTGGTTGAGATGGCTAAGGGCCACCTGTATTCGGACGGGTTATACACTGTTGCATAATTTCCATCTGCCGTTTTTTGCCCCCATATTTTCGCATTGCTATTTACAAAGCCTGGGGCTCTAGTGGCATTTTCAGGCCAGCTTTTGCCCTGATCGGTACTAATGGCGGTTAACGCATTTTTCCATAAACCTACTACTCTACCGTCGGACAAATGGTAATAGCTAAATGCCTTATATTGTTTTTGCAAGGTAATTGTCGGGTCTTTGCGATCTGCTTCTTCATTCCATTGTTGGGTCATTAACTTATTAGCCAACAATTCATTACAAGCTTCAACAAATGCCTTACTTTTACTTTTAGTATAAAAAGGATAACTAGTATTCGCTTCAGACCATTTGGGGTTGTACCTAATAAAATAGATGGGTCCATAACTGCCATCTTGCATAATTTGTCTAACTGCTCTACCAATTCCATTACCATCATTTGGATCGTCTTTAGCATCAAAGCTGATTGCATAAAAACCTAGCACTAAACAGATGTTTTTGGTCGACACAAAGAAGCCCATTCTTTGATGCATCACCGCATCTAAATTTTTTGCAATATTCTCTCTCCCTTCCTTTTTAGTGCCATCTGGAATGCGATAAATAGGAAAAATAACTTCGGGTTTTTTCCAACTATACCCATCCTTTGACGATTGAATAAATGTTTGTCCCGGTGGGATGCTTTCTCCATGCTCATCGCTCAGATATTCCAGATAAAAGGTATTATTCCAATACGCTAACATGGGAGCGTGGTTATATGTCCACCCAAAACCTTCTGCCAAGGACGGATGCTCCCTATTAGCACGAAAGGTTTGGATGTTATGCACACCCAGAACCGGCGATAACTGTCCGTGGTGATAATCGGCATTCACCAAGGTTTTGCCAATATAGCGAACAGTATCTTGTGCGTTTGTTTGTAAAAACGTCACCAGAAATAAAATCTTAATCAGTATTAACTTTTTCATCTAATCTTTATTTTACGGTCATTGCGAGAATAAATCCGTCATTGCGAGGCACGAAGCAATCTGATGATAAGATTGCTTCGTGCCTCCCAATGACGGAGTCGTAGCCATGACGGATTCGTCACAATAACGAGTCGTCGCAAGACGAAGTCCCTACAAACTTGCCAAAGCTTTTATGATCTTTCTCTTAACCTTTACTATTGTCCCATGTTTATGTCCTGTTGGTATCGTTATTTCCGAGGAAACATCTTTAAACGTTTTAAAATCACTTGTTTTTACGGCCGCATATTTTTTATCCCCATAAGCATCAAAATAAATCAGCCACTCCTTGCCGTTCTTTAGCACAGTTGGTCCTTCAGTTAGCTTCGAACTAAAAGTTGGCGAAACATCGGTATAAGGGCCTAAAGCCTGATCACTAAATGCAACTTTTAAATTTCGGTTGGGGCGTGTATTGTCTTTCAGTACAAGTACATAGTCGGCTGGCTTTCTCTTCACAATTACCGCATCAATTACACTAAAACCCGGATTCAGGAACAGCTTTGCCGAGCTAAAGGAATTAAAATCTTTGGTGGTAATCGCATACATCCGATGGTTATTATCTTCCTCTTCTATCCCTTTTGCAAAACGAAAAGGAATGGTAGATGCCCATATAATGATGTATTCCTGCTTCTCATCATCATAAAACAGTTCAGGCGCCCAAACGTTTACCGTAGTAGGTTCATCATTTAAAACGGAAATAAACTTTTGCTCAGACCAATTTTTCAAGTCTTTGGAACTTGCATAGCCGAAGCCCCGATCGCCCTTCCAACTACAAGTCCACACCAAATGAAAAACACCATCCGGTCCCTGCACCATGGAAGGATCTCTCAAAATTTTTTGAGTACCTATGTTTGGTTTTAAAAATACTTTATTCAAATCGTTCCAGTGGTAGCCATCTTCACTTGTTAAAAGCCTCAGACCTTCATTTGCTGGTTCGTGAAAAGAAGTAAAAATATAGGCCTTTTTGGAGCAGCTACTAAAAACACAGAGCATCATTCCCATAAAAGCAAAACCCACCATTTTTATATGTTCTGCACTTTTCCTCATACACTATCCAATATTAAAACCCAATCATTACCTTCCTTTTCGCCACCTGGCGGATTAAAATCGCCAACCCCCTGATTCTTAAATTCAGCGATTACCGTAGTCTCTCCATTACGGGGATTAAACCACGAAGCTTTCACTTTTTCGCCCTTTATTTTTCCGAGGGTTATCTGCATTTTATTCCCATTGTAGGTGTATACCATTGCATAATTATCTCCCCGTGTTGCGATTAACTTATTGTATTGCTTTCCATTATTACCAGCTATGAGCGACTGATCAGGTATCCGATCGAAATACGGGCGCGACAACATCAGCTTTTTCAGATAGATCATTTGTGTAGCCCCTTCCGCGTTAATCGCTTTAAACCATTCGTCTTTAGCCCCGTAAGCGGGTTGTAAATCCGTTAGTTTATACAGCTGCATAACCGAATTATGTCCATAGGTATAACCAAAAGCACCAGCAAAAACCGACCAATAGCCGTACCGTCTTACATCGCTTGCTGTCCACCTTTGTTCATTAATATTATGCAAGCCGTGCGGAATATCTTCATACGAAGGTTCGCCATCAATGGTAGGCTTAACAGGCTTCAAGGCATAGTCTACCTCAATGTATCGCCAATTATCCTGTCCATAATGGTTCTTTTCGTTCTTGGAAGTGTCCTGACTGTATCGTCGGTGACCAGACTGCACCATATTAAAATCCAACCATTTTGCGTTATGGAACCAATCAGATGAAGCAGTTCTTCCCCGTGGGTGAAAAGTGATTAAATGGTTAGGATCATTTGTGCGAAGTGTATTGCCAATGGTTTTCCAAACGGCCATTCCTTCACTTCCCCGAATATCGCCTCCATTTAGCCAGATAATATTCCACCTATCTTTATACCTATTGGCTAAAAACTTGGCATATTTACCAGCTTGGGCGTTATTAACTCGTTTATCTTTTACATTGGTGCCCCATACCGGTACCAAGGCCATATAAATTCCTTTTTCTGCAGCTTTGTCTACGATATAATCTACATGGTCCCAATAATCATATTGTAAGGAATCTTTATAGTCGCTGCCTGCTGTCAGCGCCGGTTGAGCCACATTTGCGTTAACCACTGAAGAATCTAGATAAATATTTATGGAAGGTACCTCATGTAATAACATAGCCTGAACCACATTAAAGCCTAATTTCTTTCGATTTTCCAGGTATTGAACAGCTTCTTCCCGCGTAAGTTTATTGAATAACAACCACCCTGTATCGCCCAACCAAAAGAAAGGCTTGCCATCTCCAGTCATGAGGTATCTACCATTCTCGGAAACCATCAATTTTTTAGGATCAACTTCTTTCTTTTTTGCGCAGCCAAAAAGAGAAAGGCAGATGGCTATTAATACGATTAATTTTTTGAGTAGTACCTTCATGTCTAAATTTTATGGAGGATGATTACTTCATCCTTTGCGGTGCTCTTATTGATTTTAATTAAAGCACCTGCATTAATTTTTTCTTCTCTTAACACCGAACCATTTTCCGGATTTAATATTTTTAGGTTAAATGTACCCGTGATGTTCTTTAAGTCTAACTCCAGGGCATCGGCAGACGCATTGTAAAGCAGGTAAGCCTTTCCTGGATTCGCTAAACCATATTGCTTTGTTTTAAGTGCATCTTTCAAAAACGGCTTCATATTAGCGGCTATTGAAAGTGTTTTTGTATCGACCGCCGATATATTTGACAGTGAACCACCTGCCATGAATATAGCCCATCCATAACTGCCAAAGTTATCTCCAGAGTAAATAACTGCCTTTTGAGGAAACTTATTTTTGTATTCCGCTACTGCACGATAAACTTGTTCAAAAGAAGTTTTTTTAGGCTTTAATAAACGGGCATGTTGTCTGGGAGCTAGATTCTCTTCACCTTTTGGTGCATAGGCCTCCTCATTTATTTGATAGTGCCAGTATTTGATATCGATTACATCAATTACCGTTGCTCTATTTGGATCTGCCAATATCGCATCCTGCACATCTTTCGTTACACTCAAGGCAATAATTGGATGTTTTCCAGTTTCTTTTTCCCACTCTTTAATGGTATCGATCCAGAATTGGACAAAATGAAGCGGACCTGTAAATTCCTCTCCGATTAATTGGATAACCGATCCATTTGTCGCAAAATTATCCAAGCATTTTCTAATATAAGCGATATGCAATTTCCGACGGGCGGGATTATGGATATCATAAAATTGCTCGGCCATAAAAATCCGCTTGTCGCCCGCATAGGGTACAGGCTCAGGAAAACTCGTACTATTGATATTATTTGCCGTTCGCCAAGGAAAGTCAGCGTAATGCGCTCCTGCTTCGATAATATTATGCTGGAAATAATTTTGATGCAATAGAATTAAACCTTTTTGATCGGCCAGGTTAGCAAACTGCTTCAACCTATCCCAATACCATAAGTTATATTTCAAAATATCATATTTACTTAAACCGTCCCATGCTTTATCAATACCACTTCGAGCAAATGGCAATTCATAAAATGGAGCCCAAACCTCTCCATCCATCCTCCTAATGCGCTCATGATCATCTCGTCGGCGATCGTACCATAAACCATAATTATGATCCAATATTTTCACAAAACCATCCTTCATGCTATCTGTAATCGCATTTAAGTCGTCGGTTAAACCTTTTCCTTCCCTGCCCGGAACAAAGCGGGTGATATGGAATTTAGACCCAGCGATTCCATGGGGCCTTGCACTTCCATTCCACCACTGCACACCTTGTCTGCTTCCCAATACCAGTTCATCCCCTCTAACAAGCCATCCATTTTTAACCTCCACGGCCATTGTTTTTAGGGGAGTCTCCATCTTTGCGATACCAATTTCATCAATAGTTTTCGCACCATTGGTCTCGGTAGAAATCTTCAATCGTTTGGGTGCCTGGTCAATAAACTCGGCTAATGTTAAAAGTGGTTTTGCCGCTAGTTTAGTTAGTTTCTGTGCAACGTCGACCGGCGGACTACTTGAGGCTTCTGTTTCTATCGGGAACAGAATTTCGCGCTGATTTACTTCTCCCATCCTATCCTTTAGTTGGGCGTAATATAGACTACGAGGTTGAATCTGTTCATTTGACATATCCCAATACCCATTTCCAGCAAACTGTGCCCAAGTACCGAAGGCCCAATTTTGAGCGCCTGGCGGACTATAATTATCGACCCTGGCTGCGCTACATTGCCAGAAAACACTATTGGCAGCTGTCCAGCCCGCCCCCTGACCATCCTGACCACGATTTAAATAGCTTAGTGCCTGCCCATCTATGTTTACAATGTCAAATAGCACCCCAGAAGCCCAACTATCTATCGTACCACTAAAACCAAAAGGCAAATAAGATTCACATTGTACAAATACATTCGGTCCGGGAGCGCAGTAGCCAACTGCAAAATCATGCATTCCATGTTCTGCATAAATACGTTGAAACAGTGTTTGCTGACCGGTAGTAAAAAAGGTATTCCTCCTTTCGCCGGCAATTTCCGAGACTGGAGACAGTGACTTACAATCTTCAACCGTTATTCTATTTGCGGATTCTGAAACATATACTGCAGAGCCTGCAAAATGTTCAAAAACTACTTGCCGTACCCAAGAATCACTCACGTTCTCCAGATTAATCGCATTCCAACGGTGGTACTCGTCTTTTATATTCGTTTTGTTATAAGTAGATTGAATTTTGAGATTTTCTATCCCAGTTTGAGTGATGCGACCATCCCATTCATATTTCGCAACGGTTCCTCCGCCATATCTTGCTTCAATTGCCGTAGTAATTGGCGCATCGATTGTAATTTTGTTTCCGTTAATTGCCACTATTTTTCTATCCCAAAAAACATTACGCTGGTTAGGTTTCCAGCCTAAGGAAGTAATGCCCCCACCAAAGTGATCTGTTCCTAAGGCGTCAATCCAGTTCTTGGGAGAAGGTCTTTTAATGACAATTCCGTCTCCGACTTTAAGACCAGTGGTGGCCTTTAAAGCAAATTGAGTGGCGTTTACCGGTACATAATTATCGCTAATTGCTAGCTCTGCTTCGGTTAAGCGGTTCGCAAGCCCCAAAATCCTGATTACTCCGATCCTATCTAGGCCAGTCGCTATTATAAGGGTGCCGCCTGTTCCCATTCCACTACCACGAAGTACCACACCATTGGCCTTGATTTTCAATGTTCCAGCAACCTTGTAGGTACCTTTTTCCAATAACACAGCTCCTCGTAAACCTTCCTTATCCAAGGGTAATTTTGCAACATAGTCTAGTGCCGATTGGATTCTTAAAGTAGCATCTCCTTCCTTTACCGGAACAGTGACCTTAACAACAGCCATGGGAATTGTTTTATTACCTCCCATATAGCCGGCAAAAGAAAAATCGGGAATACGGTTGCCCAGTGAGTCGGCCGTGTACTGTAGTTTACCATCTTTACCTTTGAAAATTGGCTTAGGCGGTTCAATCGGCTTTTTGGTTTGACCGAAAGTGGTTGACAAGGTAAAAGTTAGAAAAAGTAAAGATAGCGTGAAGCGCAAAGTGCAAACCGCTTTAAATGCATATCCATTCTCTTTAATTTTACTTTTCAAATTCATACTTGGGACTTATTTTTTTATTGCTTTGTCACTGCAGTTCTTTTTTATTGCGCCGTCATTGCGGTTCTTTTATTGCGTCGTCATTGCGAGGTACGAAGCAATCTTAAGCTATAAGTTTTGCACCCTACCTTTCGTAAGATTGCTTCGTACCTCGCAATGACGAATTAATGCATAACATTACGGACTAACACTTCCAACCGCTACCAAACTATTCAAATACACCTCAATATTTGCGTAACCACTTTTCGTAATCTTAGCAGCATCCGAGGCATCCTTGGCATTCAAGCCATTTTTTATCTCCCAGGCATCTGGGATACCATCATTATCAGTATCAAGATACGGTTTTCCCTTATAAACCGGATAACCACCTACTTGACTAATAGCTGAGATAATTCCTTTTTTATACGAGTCGTTGCTTAAGCGACGTTTTACATAGTTTTGTTGGGCTGGCAATTCTCCATCCTCCACTTGTGCAATTTTCCCCGTTTTAACCTGCTCAATAATGCGTTGATCTACGGCATCTCTGATGGGCAAAGTTGCGCCCGCATTCGCCAACACATAGCTGTAAGCTAGTTTTGCATCTATTAAGCTGATTTTCGCCATCGGAAGTGGCTTTTCCGAACGAATTGAATCTAGCAACTTCTTTCTATCCTGTTTCGACTCTGGTTGAACGCCCCCATCCCAATTATCTTTCGTTACCCTGTCGTTACCTTCAATGATGTTCCCGTGAACGTAGGCGCGACCAAAGGCCGACCTGAATTTTACATCACGACCCGATTCTGGTTTCAAAATACGATAAGCAATGGGTTGGCCTTGCGGCGTAATCGGACCCGGTTTATAATAATTGTTTATAAAATTGAAGAATGAGGCATTATCTCCCCCATCTGCGCTTCTGTTCCACCAATTAAACACTACATTATTGGCAAAACCAAAATCGCCATACATACCAACCGAAGGATTACGGCTAATGTTTGAAGCCCATAAATTACGCATAAATGTACTGTTTAATCCACCAATCGTACTTCCAAAGCCGTGGTTATAAGTATCTAGCGCTTCTGAGAATATGGAATTTTGAATAGTAATATTAACGGTTGGCAGTTTTTGCGGCTTAGAACCATCTTTGGGGTCGTACATATGGCGGTACATCGACATATTTTCATCCAATCCCCAGCTTGCAGATACGTGATCAATGATGATATTCCCTATTGGATTACCACCTATCGCATCATCACGGCGTGTTACGTCCGTTTCACCCCTTCTAAAACGCATGAACCTGATGACTACATCATGCGTGTTTATCCACACTGATTCGCCTGCTACACATATGCCATCACCTGGTGCGCTCTGGCCCGCAATCGTTATATAAGGTGCTCTAATAATTAAAGGAGTTTTTAACCTGATAATCCCTGAAACGTTGAACACGATAATCCTCGCACCCCCTTGTTCACAAGCTTCACGTAAACTTCCAGGGCCTGCATCGTTCAACGTGTTTACTACATATACTTTTCCGCCTCGACCGCCAAAGCTATAAGCTCCCCCACCTTCAGCACCCGGAAAGGCGGGTATATTTGATTGTGGTAAGTCTCCCGGTTTGGCTGCCCATGGAATATAGGGTTTTCCGTTTTTGGCATCTAAATCTACTTTATCTTTCACCTTGAGAAATTGCAGTTCAGACTTCCTTTCTATTTCTTTAAGGATAGAATCTGCCTTTTTCTCCATAGCTTCCGGAATTACAGGGTATTGCGCATAGGCTGACGATAACGCTGAGGTTAAAATAACCCCTATAATTAGCGCTGGGCGTAACTTGTTAAGTGCTTTAGATTCAAATATAAATGCCTTCATATTGCGATAAATTAGGGCTTAACTGTGCTTAAGGGAACGACGCTATTCAAGTAAACTTCGATATTAGCGTAACCGCTCTTTGAGATTTTCGCAGCATCTGTGGCGTCTTTAGGATTTAATCCCACCTTAACCTCATAAGCATCTGGCATACCATCATTGTCAGTATCTACATAGGGCGTTCCCTTGTATTCAGGATAACCGCCTACCTGACTAATATCTGTAATAATCCCTTGTTTATAAGAATCTTTCGGTAGGCGTCGGTGTTCAAAATCCTTTTCTGGCAATTTTACCCCTTCGATATAATCAATCTTGCCGGTTCGAACTTGCTCAATTACACGTGTGTCTACAGGGTCTCTTTTTGGTAAATTCGCACCCACGTTTGTTAAAACATATTTGTGCGCTTCGAGCGTTGGTAATATAGTAATTTTAGCCATCGGAAAAGGCTTAAAAACCCGCATGGCTGCGAAGTAAGGTTGTGCTTTCTCGAATGACATCAATTCGCCCTTTTTATCTTCTACCTGAACGCCACCATCCCAATTATTCTTAGTTACCCTCGCATTGCCCTCGATCACATTTCCTTCTACATAAGCGCGGCCAAACACCACATAAGGCAATTTGCTACGTCCCGACTCAGGTTTTAAAATACGATAACTAATGGGGTCTTTTAAGTTCGTTACTGGTCCGGGTTTATAATAATTATTAATGATGTTGTACAATGCTGTATAATCACCGCCATCTGTTGACCGGTTATTCCAATTAAAAATGACATTGTTTGCAAAATTAAAAATACCATTCCAGCCAATAGAGGGATTTCTAGCACCATTATCGGCCCACAGGTTACGCATAAATGTGCAATTTTCCCCTCCTAAGGTGCTTCCAAAAGCATGGTTCCAAGTATCTAACGCTTCAGAAAATATAGAGTTTTGAATGGTAATATTCACTGTTGCCAGCTTTACTTCTGCCTTACCCGTACTATCGTTATACATATGGCGATACATCGACATGTTTTCGTCCAATCCCCAACTTGCAGACACATGGTCGATCATGATGTTACCTACCGGATTACCACCTATTGCGTCATCTCTACGCCCTACAAAAGTTTCCCCTCGTCTAAAGCGCATAAAACGGATCACCACATCATGCGTATTGATCCACACTGATTCACCAGCTATGCAAACTCCATCACCGGGAGCCGTTTGTCCCGCTATCGTTAAATAAGGAGCGCGGATAATTAGGGGTGTTTTAAGACGGATAATACCGGCAACATTAAAAACGATTATTCTAGCACCTCCTTCTTCACAAGCATCTCTCAATGAACCGGGACCACTATCGTTTAAATTCTTTACCACGATTACTTTTCCGCCACGACCGCCAAAGCTATAAGCTCCTCCTCCTTCAGCGCCCGGAAACGCTAATAGTTCTGACTGTGGCAAATCTGTTGGGCGACCGGCAAAAGGGATGTATGGTTTTCCTTCTCTGGCTTCCTTTGCAATGATTACCTTTGCTTTTTCCCAGGCGATGTCCGATTGTCTGGTTGCTTCCTGCATCATCTCATTTGACGCCTTTTGAACATCTGCCGGAATCTTAGGATACTGTGCAAAAAGGTAATTTGAGGAGAGTATTAAGGAGGTCGTAAGCAATACGCCTATTAATCTATTGTTCATATCTTGAAGTTATTTATTTTGGTTAGAAAGTATATGTCTTTCAAATTTAAACGCTAATTGAGCCTCATTAATATAGAATTTTCTCAATATACTATACCATCTTATCATCGTGCACTAATATGCGTAACAATGTTATTTCAAAGCTACTTCTTATTTCATCAGTAAATTATAAATTCACTGATAAATATAAATAAAAAAAGGGATACTTTCGTATCCCTTTACCAAATATACTAAAATCTCCAAGACACTTATTATTGTGCCCATCGCGTATTTAGTTTAACCTACTGCAACCACCTCGAATCTCCATAACCTAGGGCTTTCAAGGCAGGGTTTCCGATTTTAAAGTTTAAAGTCTCAAAAGCAGCATACTGCGGGTCAAGTGTACTTGATCCTGTAACAGTTGCACTGCCATACCATAAAGTATTAAAATCTCCAAAGAAATTATTATCTGTAAATAGCACCTTAGCACCACTTTGAACGCCGGTAGCTGTATTGGTTTTTTTATTGCTGAAAATTGACTTTTTAAAGTGAACAACTACCGATGGACTCCTTAAATAATAAAATCTACCTGAATTACAGATTCTGTCAAAAGTACAGTTTTCGAAAAGGATAGGATCATTCGAATCATAATAAGCAACTGGATTATCTATCCTCATAAAATCTCTCGCTAAGTCGTGGAAAGTACTGTTTGTGAAGCTAATTTTATTGAGTTTACCTGCTCTAAAGTCAATAAAGTCTCCACCGGTATAACCAAATCTGTAGAAGAATGAATTTCTTACAATTAGCCCCACAGTTGCGCCGGTTCCACCTGCGGCAGTATAAATAAATCCGGCAGTTGGGCCTGTAAATTCACATCTTTCAACAACAAGATTAGCTACACCCACTAAGTTGGTTGCGATGATATTATAGGCTGATTTACCAATAAATTTAATATCTTGTAAAGTAATGTTTGCTGTACTTAAAAGATCAATATTACCTGATGTTATTTCTGGCATATCAGCGCCGGCCATTTTCCTGATGGTGATAGATTTATCTATTTTAATAGCAGCAGAGCCGTAATCATACTTTGCTCCTCCAATGGTAATCACATCTCCAGCGTTTGCTGCATCAATAGCTTCCTGAATACTGTCATATAGTGTAGGGTCGCCATTAATAGTGATGCTCATTCTAACATCTCTGGTAGTAAACGTAATGACACCTTTTCGTTCTGCACCTGCAAAAATAACAGCGGTATAACTTTTAGCTGAAACCAGATTGCTGAGAGCAACTTGCTGTTGTGTTAAATTGCTACTAGTAAGTTGTATATTGGTTTCCGCTTTTGATTCATTATCGATTACAATAACATTTGTTAAAGTACCACTCGAGGGTGCGTTCCACTTTAAGATTGCGGTTGTTACAGCAATGTCTGCTTTTGCTAATTCCTTTAAGATACTTTCTGGTTTTAGCGCTTCTGTTACAAAATCAGAATGCAGAACAATGTTCTTCGATAGCGCTCTAATTCTCACATATGCAGCAGAAAAATAGCCCATATCTGCAAAATCTAATGATCTTGTATCCCCTGACACTGTATCTGTTTTTAAGATAGTGGCAAAATTTTCGGCAGAAGAAACCTGCACCACAAAACTGGATTGTTCATTGCCCGGGTATTCCCATGACGTTTTTATGGTAGTTTTATCTACGGTAACCTTTAAAGCTGTCGGTTTGTCGATATAATAGTTCATATCTGGGCCATCTGCTTTTTTACAGGAAGCGAAGAGGCAAAACAGCCCCAATACCCACATTAATTTATATTTATTCGAATTCATAATAGTTAATTTATACAATGATTTAGTTTAAAGGATTGAATGCACCACCCCAAGTATTGTTCTGAATTAGCTTTTTGTTATTGTTTATTGCGTTATCAGGAATAGCAAAGAAGTAATACTCTGGCTTCCAATTAATATTTGCTCCATCTTTATCCTGAATTTCGAACTCAAAAAAGCTGGTATAAACATTGTCCAGGTCTAAATTATTTCTGGTATTTAAGAATTCAGCAGGGGTTGGCATTCCTGCTCCTGTTTTCAATTTCACGCGTAAAGCCGTTCTTTTCTTTCCATTAAGCACCGATTCGAATTTCTTCCATCTACGTAAATCCCAAAAACGTTTTCCTTCGAAAGCCAGTTCGATTTTACGCTCGTATAAGATAGCTTCCAATAAACCGGATCTCTGCAAGCCAGGTGTTAAGCCATACATTCCGTCAGCACCAGGATCAATGCCTGCTCTTTTTCGTAATGCAATTAAGCCTTGATAAGCCTCTTCGCCCTGACTAGTTCTATTAATACCAGCGGCACTTTCTGCAAGATTCAATAACACTTCGGCATATCTCAATTCAATCCAATCTGTTCCAGAGTTTGGCAATAGATCTACCGTAATTGTCGGACTAACTGCCTTTCTCAGGTAAAAGCCTGTATTACTTGCATTAGTTTCGAAGGATGTCCAAGTTGAGCCATTATTTGTAGAAGTATAATAGGTCCACAATCTATAGTTAGCATTGCCAAGAATTGGCCATGTTGCTCCATTATAAGCTATAGTCTGATCGAATCTAGGATCTCTATTTTTATAGAAGAGTTTCACATCATAAGGATATGTTGTAGAAACTCCTGGCTTTTTACCATCTTTCATTGGATAATCACTTACAAAATCCCAGGTTGGCGCATTCGATCCGCCATTACCGCTACTTAAATAAGTAGGTCTGGTTTGCAAATCATAGGTATTGTTCTTTTTCGAAACATCTCCATTTTTAGTATTATATCCTGTTATAAGTACTGCTTCTGGGTTATTTACTTCTTGAAACCACAAATTTGAATAAGATGTGTTTAAGCCAAAGCCCGCCGCATCTAACAGTGTTTTAGCATTTAAGTTGGCATCATATGCTGCTTGCCATCTAGCCTGTGAATCGCTCGGATTAAATTGAGGGCTAGCATAAGTTAGCAATACACGCCCTTTAAAAGCTGCTGCTGCTCCCCTTGTAATTCTTCCCCAATCAGCGTTCGAGCTGTATCTTCCAGGCAAATTTTGAATACCAAAATCTAGATCCGAAACAATTTGAGCGATACATTCTGCAGTTGAATTTCTAGGAAGCATATTACTTTCTTTGTTTTCTGCCCCTATCGGATCCATCGGCTCTAACACCAAAGGCACTCCGCCATATAGTCTAACTAAATCGAAATATCTGAATGCTCTAAAAAACATCGCTTCGGCTAACATTTTGTTTTTTGTAGCCTCTGGCAAAGTGCCCTTTTTAATGTCTCTGATAAATTCATTGATTTTCCTAATCTTGCCCCATGTGTTTGAGTTACTCAAACCAGTACCAAAGTCACCCACCGTAGTAGAAATAACTTGGCCTTGAAAGAACAGATGAGTACCTTGAGCTTCGTCAGAAAAAGTTCCATTTCCGTTTATTGCTCCTCCGGTATTTCCGAACCACGCTGGTAAATTCTGGTCATACACAAAGCTTAGGTTAAAGAAGGCCAGCGTCGAGTCGCTAAAGATCAAATCTCCATCAAGCGAAGATAAGTCCTTCTTATCCAGCACTTTTTGACAACTACTTATACTAAATAAGATAGCTACCATTATACACAATTTATAAAATAATTTCATAATTAATCTTTTTTAAAATCCAACATTCAAACCGAACGACCAAGTTTTTAATACAGGGTAAACATTATATGATCCCGATTCATATCGATAATCGCTATAAGGATTATGGATGCTGAATGGATTGGTTGCCACCACAAAAAGCCTAGCGTTACTAATACCTAATCTGGCATTCAGTTTCTCCGGCAAATTATATGACATATTAATATTTGCTATTCTGATAGTGGTAGAGCTTCTAAACCAGAAAGAAGATAAAGGCTCATAAGTTTGATAGTAGAATGGATTTGGGTACTTAGCGTTTGTATTTTGCTCTGTCCAATGATCTGCCCAAAACCCTGGTCTATTAAGCGTCGGAGTGGCTCTCTTTCTAGCATCTCCTTCTACTGTTCCCTGTCCACCCCATGAAATTCCTGAAGTAACATTTAAGCTTAATGATTTATAGGTTAACCCAAAGTTTAAACCAGTATTAAAATGATTATCAGCTTTTTTTGTTAAATAGGTTTGATCTGCTTCTGTAATTTTCCCATCAGGTGCTGTTAAATCCCCCCCGGTTCTAGGACCAGAAATATCTTCATAATATAACATACCAGGCTTAGGCGCTGCACCAAAAAGTGTATATCCTGGATTCTTTGCTAAAAACGCATCTACATCCTGCTGTGTCCTAAACATACCAGTATATTTATACCCATATATTCCTAAATCACTTGATCTTCCTGTATTATCCATCATGGTACCCAAATCGCCAGCGCTTACGTCTCTTTTGATGTTTTTATCATCATACCATGAAAAGAAAGTATTTACACGATAAGATAGGTTATTATTTATTTTATCGTTCCATCCCACACTAATTTCCGTACCGAAAGTCTTAATTTCTGAAAAATTCTCTGATGGTAATGATTCACCGACCAACAAAGAAACAGATGATGAGAGTTGTGTTAGCATATTATGGAATCTATCTTGATATCCATCCAATGTTACTGACAACCGGTTTTTTAAAAAACGAGTTTCAATGCCCACACCAAATTTCACAGCATCATCCCAAACAACATTTCTATTTGCGATACCATTTTGATTAAAAATCAGTGTTCTGTCTGCATCGCCGCCAAACACAGCGCTTCTTTGGGTTTGTTTTCTATATCTATTATACCATTGATAAGCTCTTGTTCTATCACCCCCTACAAATCCTAATGACGATCTAATTTTAAGGAAATCCATGAATCGCACATGATTTTGGAAGAATTTCTCGTTACTTACCACCCAACCAGCTGAGAATGATGGAAAATAACCCCATCTATTTTCAGGTGCGAAATTTGTAGAGGCATCTGCTCTTAAAGTCATTTCAAATAGATACTTTTCATCAAATCCGTAATTCAATCTACTGATATAAGATAAATATCCCGACTCAGACTCAGACTCACTCTGCATTACTGAGGTACCGTAAAAGTAATTCATATTGTCTAGTCCGCCCATGATCGGATCTTCAATATAAGTGGAGACTCCATCTGCATAAGATTCTCTTTGTTCTACCATAGCTAAAGCGGAAATACTATGTTTTCCGAAACTTCTGTTATAATTTAAACCTGCATTTAATTGGTAGTTTTTATTGTATGCCGGATTGAAACGCAACATATAACCATTTTTTAGAGAAGCTTTACTTAGTATATCACCACCATAAATATGTTTGTTTTCACCTAGCATAGTAAATCTATACACATCGTAAGCCGTACCATATTGCTTTCCAAACTCGTTGTTATTTCTTTGGTTATAAAAAGCCCGGGCCGATAATCCTTTAATGAAGGGAACTTCATAATTAAGATTTAAATTGATATTCATACCCACGTTTCTAGAACTGGTATAATCGCCATTTTTTTGGACCGCAAAGAAATGGAAATTTTCCGTTGTAGAATTTGTTGCATTTGTTAGGTTTACTGGTAAACCATTAATATATGGAGGGTTAAACTGTGGGGTTTGCATTAACGCTAACACATCTTTTTCAATACTTTCTCCACCTTGTTTTAACCAATAGGCTCTATTATTCGCTACATCGCCACTTAGTTGGATCCCTAAATTTAAACCAGTCGCTAATTTTACATCAGCACTCGCCCTATAGGTCCATCTATCTGCAAAAATATCTTCCAGATTGGCATCTTGGGCATTATAGGTCACACTTCCAAAATAAGTTGCTTTCTCTGCTCCTCCACTAACGTTTAACGTATGTCGGTTTATAGTAGAAGTTTTCCAAGCCATATCCAACCAATCGTAATTATTTTCTTTAAAATATGCCAGTTCATCTGGGGTATATCTTAATGTATTGGTTAAAAAATTGGCTGGATTATTTGTATAGTTATAAGAATTTAGGAATGTTGCATGTTCATAGCCGCTCATCATTTCCGGCATCTTAACGGCATCCGTAATACCTAAGGAACCACTATAGGTTATTTTTGGTCCACCAACTTGCCCCCGTTTTGTTCTAACAAGTATAGCACCTTGGTTACCATTTACCCCGTAAATCGCTGCTGCGGCATCTTTTAGCACCGTGATGCTTTCTACTTCACTTTGATCTAAATAGTTAAACTCTGCCGAAGTTTTAATCACGTCATCAATTATATAGAGAGGCTCTGTTGTACCACCATCTTTTGAATAAATTCTCGGCTGTCTGACCATTAAAGATGCATTTTGGCCAGTTCTAGATTGCCCGCCGGAAACACTTAAACCGGCTATCTGACCTCTTAAGGCAGCCGCTAACCCTCCCACTGGTAAATCTTGGATAGCTTTCATATTAACAGGTTCCAAGGCGTGTGTGGAAGATATTTTCTTTTGTTGGCCATATCCTACAACCACAACCTCACTCAATTCACTTTGATCATATAAAAGTTTGATATTGATTGTAGCTTGATCACCTACTATAACTTGTTGTCTCACAAATCCAATGTAGGAAAAAACCAATACGTCCTGATCGGATTTAACTTGGATTGTGTACACCCCGCTAGCATTGGTACTCACATTACTCGGTTCGCCTTTCCGACTTACATTTACTCCAGGAATAGGTGCTCCATCTGGATCAGTTACCTTCCCCGTCACCTTTCGGTCTTGAGCAAATGAAATTGTGCTCGCCAGCAATAACACCAGCAAGGACAATGAAAATTTACGTAAAATTTTTGAGTTCATATTTATTATTTGGTTAGTTTTTAATTCGATTGATTTGCTTTCGCGGCTTCTCTCCTTTTTTGCCATGCTATTCCCTCCTTTTTTAAATCGTAACCTGCGGCTGATAAATAATTATTGATTTTTCCTTTATATTTTCCAAACCAAGCATGTTTTTTATCAGATGATTCTGCATCCATTGCACGCTCTCTCGCTTCGGTTAACCAAGTTAAAATTTGCTTCTTTTGCTCATCTGTTAAAGTAAGGATCTGCTCTTGATATGCTTTGTAGGTAAGTGGCAAAACCCCATAAGTCATTCCGTCTTTCACTCCTTCAATTTGCTGAGGTGTTAGCTGTTTAGACAATTTACTTAAATAAGCCTTGTGCAGTTTTCCAGTCTCGGCCTCTACCTTTGCGTATTCTTTTGCTAAGGCCGCATTCAGTTCTTCCTTATCTGTGTACTTTTCTTTGATCGCTTTAACATTTAAATCGCGAGCAGCGTAAATGTCGTTCAGGTTACTATATTGATCTCTTACAATAAAGCTTACTTTTTGCGCGATAGATTCGTTCTCCAATTTTAATCCTGCAACCAGTTTATTTGAACGTTCTGTAATTACTTTTACATAAGCATCTTTATCTTCTACTGCGTTGCTCTGCGCAAACGTGTTCATAACGTTTATTAGTATCAAAAATAGGATAACTGAAAGTCTCATTTTCTTTAATTTATTAGTTTCTCTTTTTAATTAAGTTTACATCGCCGCAAAAATGCACTTTTAACCCCAATTCATCCATCGCAGCCGCTTTAATTCGGCATGCTTCATGCGCATTGGCTTCATAATTTGCGTATACCACCTGTATATGATTTGCTTTGTGTCTTGCCATCAACTGATCGCGGTTTACTCCTTTTAAAACAGCATGCATAATTGGCCATTCTGAAGTGGTCTCCTTCCATCTTCTATTTGTTTCATCTTTCGGTAAGAAAACAACTTCCCCTACTCCTAAATCACAATGGAGTTCATTGTTACAAACATATACCCTGCTCCATACAATAAAACCTGGCCTGCTAACGCCTTTTAAAGTCCCGCCCCCTAATTTAAAATACATTGCAGGTTGCCTCTCGCTGCTGGCTCCTGCATAACCATCTATAAAATGTGCAGGCGGTGCAGCGCCCGAGATTAAGAAAAGCCAAACAAATTGGTCAATATCGTCACCTTTATAATGCTCTCCCCATCTAATGTCATGCAAGGTATTTTCACCTGTCATACCCATCTCGTTCCATAATTTATAAGTAACCAGCGCATCCAGACCTGCGCACTCATCTACCTCATTAAAATGCGGTAATGCTTTTTTCGGATATAGCTCTCTGCCATCGATTGAAAACACAGGAGGCCGCTCATTGTTATTTAACAGACCCTCAACCAAGTCGCTCGCCACCGTTAGGTCTTTTAAGCCCTGTTGATATTGGATTCCAATGGTATCACAACTAAATTCATCAGCAATGCGTAATGCTGCAATGTACATTTTGCATTGCTGTAAAGTTTGCGCTCTAGTTAACTCGGTTTCTTCGTTGATTCCCCAATTAAACTTCATTTTTCTTTTCAGCAACCAGGTTAATATTGCTTCTGCTTCCTGGTCGGAAACTTGTAGCATGGTTGCGTATAAGGCCGATTGACTTAAGCGTTCTTTAAAGAAACCTGTTTTATGCAATAGTTCATCAGGGATAATTGCATTGTACATGCCCATGCAGCCTTCGTCAAAAACACCCATAATTACTTTACGGTCTCTCAGACCACGAGCGAATGATCTTCCTTTTTTCTCGTCGGCCAAAGGGATTTTACTTAAGCTAAAGCTTTTCACGTGACTTTGATCGTAGCTTATTTTACCTGTCGACAACCATTCTTGCAAGCCATCTACAAAAAAATCATCCTCAAAGTTTTCGCTCCATAAAGTACTATAAGGTATTTCGGCTTTTGTTAAGCAGCCGTTTAGATTCAGCATACCAACTAGGCCGGGCCATTGACCGCTCCAATTAGCCACTGTTAAAATGGGACCTCGATGTGTAGTTAAACCAGCTAATACATGATGCGAATATTGCCAAACACTTTCGGCTACAATTAGCGGTTGCGCTGGATCGATATTGCGAAATACATCCATGCCCATTCGCTGCGAATCTATAAAGCCATGTTTTTTAGTTGGGTGATAGGAATGAGCACGTTTTACAGACCAACCGAGCTTCTCAATTGCTGTTGCTAATTGACTTTCCATTTGGAGTTGTGCGGCCCAACAATTCTGATTTGCCGAGAGCCTTAAATCCCCACTTGAAACTAATGCAATTTGTGTCTGTACACCTGCGTTCATAATTCATTAATGAACAAACAATTTATATAGAAAGAGTTTGTCGGTTTATATTTTGGTTGTTGCCTAATAGGCTATATACAAAACTCAATAATCAAAAACACTATTTATTCTATTTATTTATCAAATTAATATAGGATGTTATCTTAAAACCCCCTATCTTTAATCTTAATACATTTATGATTTGCCAAAGCCAATTGAGTTCGCAAAAGTAAAAATTTATTATTTTTTAATAAATAGAGATGAAACCACATTTTCACAAAGTTCCAGTTACGCTCCAAAGTTCGTTCAGCATCAGGCATGATATTAAACCAGATTTTGGAACAGTTTGGCATTACCATCCCGAGCTGGAATTGCATTATAATATTAAGGGCGAAGGCGTACGTTTCATTGGCGACAACATCAGCAATTTCACTTCGGATGAAATGGTATTATTAGGCGAAAACTTGCCGCATACCTGGCGTTGTAAGGATGAATATTTCCAGAACAATCCCGAGCTAAATGTAGAGGCTATGGTTATCCATTTTTTACCCGATTGTTTGGGCAAACATTTGTTAAATTTACCTGAAGCCTATCTCATTCCTAAATTATTTGAACGAGCAAAAAGCGGCATGGTCATTCACGGCAAAACGAAGGAGACACTTGCCACGTTGATGGAGACAGCGGTACATGCTACCAATCTAGATCGAGTGATCATTTTGTTAACCATTCTTAAGACATTAGCGGAAACAGATGAATTTGAAACGATAACTACAAAAAGCACCTTTTACCAGTCGAACGAGTCTGAAACCCTCCGTATTAATAAAATCTGTACCTATACCTTAACCAATTACAAGAAAGACATTAGCTTAGAAGAAGTTGCGTCTTTGAGTAATTTAAGTATAACTTCGTTTTGCAGGTATTTTAAATTGATGACAAAAAAAACATACTATGATTTTTTGATTGAAATAAGGGTCAGTCACGCCTGCCGTTTTTTAATTGAGAACAAGCTCCCGACCGAAATGATCTGCTTTAATTGTGGATTTAATAATGTTTCTAATTTTTATAGGCATTTTAAAAAAGTTACCGGAATGACACCCTTAGATTACAAAAGGAAATATTTGAATTAGAACCCATCGAAAAGAAACATTTAAACTATCCTGAATGCCGAAAATTGAACTTGTAACAGCAATTGAATCCACTATTGATGTTTGCTTTGACCTTGCCCGTAGCATCGACCTGCACAAAATATCAACAGCCAAAACCAATGAAGAAGCGATTGCTGGCGTAACCTCTGGGCTAATAGGCTTAAATGAAGTGGTAACCTGGCAAGCTACTCATTTTGGAATTAAACAAAAGCTCACCTCAAAAATTACCGCTTTTGAAAGACCATATTATTTTGTTGATGAGCAGCTAAATGGAGCTTTCAAATCGATTTATCACGAGCATAAATTTGAACAAGTTTCAGGTAAGGTAATGATGCATGACATTTTTGAATTCGAATCGCCATACGGCGTGTTTGGTCAGTTGTTTAACAGACTCGTATTGACTAACTATTTGAGGAAATTGTTAATAGAAAGGAACAGCATTATCAAAGAATTTGCAGAAACTGACAAATGGCGGTCCTTAATAATTAATCAATAGTAAAAAAAGTTGATAAGATACTATGCATGAAGTAGGCATCAAGTAGGTATCAAGTAAGTTTAATGTAGTGCGAAAGACCACTTGATACCTACTTGATACCTACTTGATGCCTACTTGATGCCTACTTGAACTGTAGCTCGTCTTTAAAAGAATTATACCTTGGAAATACACATTATTAGTATTGTTATCAAAAACGACTCACTTGAACGCATGGAGAAAATGATAGAAATGGGCTTCAAAGAAGGATTTACGGCTACACTAGATTATTTGGAAAATCTATTAGCACAGTAAGAATTGCCTTAGCAATTGTTTGAAATCACTATATTGTACTTAAATTAAAATACTTACTATTGAGATGAAACTACAGGAACAAATTCAAAATTATATCAATAGTCAATCTGAACCGAAGCGTAGCGATATGTTAGCGCTTCACGATAGTATTCTTAAATTATTACCAACAAGCAAATTATGGTTTTTAGATGGCACCGATAGCAACAATAAAGTTGTTTCAAATCCAAGTATTGGATATGGGGCTTATTCCATCCGCTACGCTGATGGAAAAACCAAAGAGTTTTATCAGATCGGTTTAAGTGCAAATACTACTGGAATCTCAATTTATGTTCTTGGGATTGAAGATAAGAATTACTTAGCGGCTACCTTTGGAAAAACGCTTGGCAAGGCAAGTGTAAGCGGATATTGCATTAAATTTAAAACGCTTAAAGATATTAACATAGATATCCTTAAAGCTGCCATAAGCTATGGGGTTCAAAACAGCAATCCAAACAAGTAAAGCGATGCGAAAACTAGTTATGATCGGATGCAATATTATAAGCGTATTCACCCTTATGAATAGTGTAAATGGGCAAGGAAACCCAGTTGCCGACAGCTATTTTATTAAAGCAGCTGATTTTCGGAAAAATATGAAAACAGACAGTGCATTAATTTATTATGAAAAGGCTGCTGTTCAATTTCAAAATCTCGGAAATATTGAAAAATTTGTAGATTCTTACAATCAGATTGGGGTAATACTAACACGGGGCGACGCGTATGAAAAAGCTAAAGTTTATTTGGATAAAGCCTTAGGTGAAGGGTTGAAGTCACTTGATTCTAATAATTTAGCAATTGCTACGACTTATATTAGTCTGGGTGTAATTTATAATGCGCTAGCAAAATACGACCAATCTTTAGTTTATCATTACAAGGCGCTTTCTATTCGACGGCTAAAGCTAGGAGATTACCATACCGATGTGGCAACGAGTTACGGCAACATAGGCAACGTTCACCGAAACAATAAGGAGATTGATAAATCCATAGCGGCTCATCTTGAAGCATTGAAGATAAGGGAGAAGATTTTGGGAGAAACAAGTGCCGAAATTATTGGATCTTACGAAGGCTTAGGCAATGCCTATCGAGAGAAAAAAGAATATGGCACCTCCTTGGGATATTTTGAAAGAGCATTGAAAAACAAACTCATTCAAAGAGGAGAAGGTCACAAGGATCTGATAAAATATTACAAGTATATAAGTGAAGTATATTATTTAATGGGCAACAAATTTAAAGGAGATCAATATAAACAGAAGTCGGAAAATCAAATATAAACCTGGATATTGATATCACTTAGCAAAGCCGTATAATCATCAAACAGTTTTTCAACTTTTTTTACAACTTTGGGTGTAAAAGAACCTACCTCCCTTCTGGTAAAAGTGGAGATATTTAAACCTCTTTTTTGTAAGAAATATTTAGATACTATTGGATAAACATCATGCATCACATCCATGTTATCAATAATAAATTGTTGAACAATACTTATTTCCTCGGCTAAATTTGTATCATTATAATGATCGCATAACCACACAATTAACTCGGGGAAATAATTGCCTTGAATGCAAGATAAACCTGCAGACCCTGCCTTCAGTGAGTCGACAGCATGTACCATATACGCATCATACAAGCCAAATTTATAGCCTTTAGTTAATTTAATCTTTTCTTTAATCTGGCTCAGCTCTAAGCTGGTATCTTTATGGTAAATTACCCTGCCTGTTCGTACAAATTGTTGAAGTTGCTGAGGTTTTAAAACCCTTTTATAAGGCACCGGACATTCATAAAAACCGATAGGGATCTGATCTGTTTGCTTTAGCAACTCAAAAACATTGTTTTCAAAAACATCATCGTTATCATGTTCTTGCGCCAATAAACTACTAATGGCAATAACAGCTTCTACGCCTACCTCATTCACCTTTTTTACGAAATCTGCCTGTTTGGAAATCGCACCTCCAAATGTACCAGTTGCAATTACAGGCACTTCGCCACCCACAACATTAATCACATGTTTGATAGCCTGGATCCGTTCCAGGTCGCTTAACTCGAACATTTCGCTCGACAAACAATTGGCGAATAAACCCGCTGCCCCGGCTTGCAAATAAATTTCTGTAAGCTGTGTTAACGCTTTATAATCGATATTTCCGTTGCTCAAAAAAGGCGTGAGCATGACCGGGATGAACCCTTTTTGGGAGTTTTCCATTCTTTTTAACTCTATAATAAAAATTAGTTATTTAACCCTTTAGTTTCTTCATTTTCGTTATTAATAAACCTGTTAAGAAGATAGTTAAAGTACCAACCACAATAATCATATTCTTGTGGAGTGGATTTCTGAACGTTTCATATGCGGGCGGTAATAAATAAGAAAATGTCATCCAAATAATTACCACAATTCCCACAATTGTTGCTGTAATAGCTTCATGGTTTTTAGTTTGCCTACTAATAATACCCAATAAGAACAATCCCAGCATACCGGCTGCAAAAATACCCGACAATTCCCACCATACATCTAAAATGCTTTTCACTCCGATCATCGCAATACCGGCAATCATTCCTAAGAGGCCAAATGCTATAGTTGCGATATGCAAGAGAGACAAATTTTGCCGCTCGGTTACGTCAGGTTTAATATATCTTTTATAAATATCTACTGAAAAAACAGTGGCCGAGGAATTCATTCCTGAGCTAATGGTACTCATCGCAGCAGATAAAACCGCAGAAATTATCAATCCCACCACCCCTATTGGAATTTTTGTAACCATAAAATGTGGCATAATTTTATCACCGTAGTCGGCAGGACCCAGAGAGTTTTGCAACTTTAAAATTTCTGCGGTCGATGCACCGGAGGGTAAACGTTCAACTGCAACCTGATGTTTAACGGCCAAAACTAAATCGGGGTTAACTTCATAATAAGCGTACAAACAGGAACCGATTATAAAAAACAACAAGGATGCCGGAATGTACAACCATACACAAAGCCAAATGGATTTGGAAGCTGCTTTATTAGAAGAAGCTGTATGATAACGTTGTACATAATTTTGGTCCATACCGAAATTATTAAGATTGATAAAAAAGCCATATAACAGTACTACCCAAAAGGAAGATATGGTTAAATTGGGTGTAAGACTTCCAAGACTAAATTTCTCATCCTTTGCCCCTATTGCCACCACCTTGGCTATTCCTCCATCCATATTGCTAATGATGAGATATAAAATTAAAAGTGCTCCTAGGGTAATAACAACTGCCTGAACTACTTCTGTCCAAATTACCGCCTCAATACCTCCCATTACCGTGTAAATAATGATACATATTCCCATTACGATCATGATCATTTGCATAGAATAGCCCGTTAAAGCCTGGAGACTTAGCGCTATTCCGAAAAATATCGAGCCCATTCTCGCCAACTGGGTTAGCAGGAAACAAACCACCGCATAGGCCCTAGCCCAAGAACCGAAGCGGTTTTCTAAATGAGTATAAGCAGAGATCTCTCCGGTGTTTCGGTAAAATGGAACGAAATATTTAGCTGCGATCCAAGCGGCTAAGGGCATGGAAATACTGAACACAAACGCATTCCAGTTACCTCCGAATGCTTTTCCTGGCACTCCTATAAATGTATTGCTACTTAAAAAGGTGGCATAAATAGACATACCTATTGCCCATCCGGGGATGAGTCCGGCTGCTTTGGTAAACTGCTCAGAGCTTTTATTTTTTCTGGAAAAATACACGCCAACCAAAATCATTCCCATCAGGTAAATGACTATAATCGCAAGATCAAGAATTGGAAGACCCTTCATTTTTGGTTGCTCGTTTATAATTGGATTAAACAAATATCAATGCAGAATATATAATATTAATATTAGATTTTGCCTAGGTATTGTAGTATATTATCTTATTACTGAACATCCAATGCATCAATAAATAAGCCCTTAGCATTGATAGCTGTTAACCTAACTTTATAGGTTCCGGCATTGATCATGGAGCCAGAGTTAGTCGAAAAATAATTCCACTTTCCTTCTTTGGTTGGTGTTAAAACAACTTCCTCAGTTTTCATCAGCGTTCCATCTGCGCTTAAAAGTTCCAGCGTTGCTTGTAAGTTATCTTGAAAGGGGTTATGAAATTTTAACGTTAAAGAGTAAGTATCTGCTACGCCCACCGTAACAGACCATTCCAGCACATCTCCTGTTTGCTCTTTAAAGACAACTCTCTGTCTGCCCATCAAATCCTCCTTGACGATATGCTTTCCCTTCAAAGCCGCATCCGTAGCCTTATAAGTGGTTACAGCTTTTAAATCATAAGCCGGCTCGAGCTGTGTGGGCGCCAACACTGCAACAGCAGCCACGTTATTAGGCAATACCACATTTTGGTCCTTTTCAAAGCGCTTACGCAATACGGAAAATTCTTCGTTTAGGCTATTCTTAATAGTGGTTTTAGTGTCTTCAAAACCTTGTGGAATTTCCTTGTGATATCGCCTGCTAACACCGATAAATACATCCGTTAAATCGGTTACTTTAAAATTAATGCCCGCATTGCTTTCTAACGAAGTCTGGATCCATTCGGCACCATACAAATTTGATGGGAGAGCGGTAAACTGAATATCGCTCTGCTGGTATTGAAGGTTTCCCACATCCAACCATGTCGAAGCTTTAAGGACTTTACTTTCTATTAAGGACTTACTTTCTAATGCGGGTTTGAGGTGTTTGTTTAAACTGGCAATTGCAATGGCAGAAATTACTGCTTGGCCAACTTTAACTTCTGGGAAGGAAATAGTCAACAAACCACCTTTAACTGTTGTTTTAATGAGTTTCTTTAACAAAGCATCATGACCAACTTCTTTCCAAATATCCACATCGTTCAACACCAATTTATCGTTAATAGCCACATCAAATAAGCGCATCCCTGTTGCATCCATCCCGCCACCCGTTCCCAGCCATGGTTCGATAAAGTAAAGCTCCACTAGATAGTCTCCATCTTTTAATGGGAAATGATATTTCAATTGCTGTCGGCCATATCTAAAGCTTTGAAAAAGTGGCCAATCTGTTGTGCCTTTAATCGGGTCAAACGTTCGGCGCTGACTAGCAAAAAATGATGGTACCCCTGGGAAATTTTTCGTCCACGAAGTTGAGCCAAAACGATCTTTTCCAGAAAGTTGCTTATCGGCCAACCATTTATGACCGCTCTTATCTGTATATGCTGGTCCGCCACAATTTACTCGATATAAATAATGATAGCCTTCTTTTGTTGCTGAACTAACGTTGCCTTGATACAATTTATTGAATTGAGGGGCTTGTGGCAGATTATTTAACACAATTTCATCCTTTGCTACCGGCTTACCATTTACATACCCAACTGCATATAATACATTATATTGAATGTTGGGTTTATTCCATTGAAAGTGCGTACCGATAGCATCTCGGCTTCTTTTTCCAAGCGATTGACCGTTGACATCATTGAAAAGTTCAACTTCATCACAATTTGAATAAACTACAATGCTATCTTTAATTCCTGGCTTGTTCCACCTCATTGGCCAGGTATGCGATACGATATACACCATGGGTTGTGTTTGTTTTGGTGCATAATTAGCCCTAAACATATAAAATACATCGGTTGGTTCTTCCCATGGGGTAAACATTCCTTTATAGTTAACCGGCCCAATTCTGTCTAAATCCCGTAAACCCTCACCCCCCTGAACCCTGCCCGGGTTATCATGTGAGCTATATAACCAAAAATAATGTCCGGCAACTTTATCTTTAACAGATTCTGCTAAACGAACTTTTGTTTCCATTAAACTGGTCATATGATTCTCTGTATAGCCTTTGCCCAGCGAATCAACTTCATGCAAATCAAGCGTACGCCATGCACCATATTCCCCTACCAAAACCTGTCTCTGCAGATCTTCTGCGTAAGTGAACGGATTACCACCATAGGTTCCCGTCCAGTTCTGTGGCACATCCCAATCGGTACCCTTCCCGCCGTTACACGTAGTTACTTTGCGCTGGGAGGAAGCAGTTGGATCGAGCTGACGAATTAATTCAGTACATTCTTTTGCAAAGTCTTCCGGCAAGGTGCTTTCGTTTTCCAAACCCCATAGCACAACCGAGGGACTATTTCTACGTTCTATTACCCATTCAGTTAACAATGCCTTAAAATTCTTTCTGAATTGGGGAGTATCATACCAGATATGTGCGGCCATTTGCGTCCAACTTAAAATACCTAACTGATCCCAATAGGTTTGATATAATAAATTATGTGGCTGATGAGCGTCTCTAAAGGAATTGAAGCCAGCAGCTTTAATTTGCATCACCCTCGATTTGATCTGCTCCTTACTAAATGCATGACTCTGCCCCAATAAGTGCTCATATTCTGCAATGCCATTGATAAAAACCGGCTTACCATTTAACAAAAATTGTTTGCTGTTTTTCGTATCCCCAATGGGCCAGCTAATCCACCGAATCCCGTATGGCGTAATAATTTGGTCTTTGAGCACCTCATTTACCCATAAGGAAGTTTTAATCTTGTAAAGGTATGGGTTATCAACCGACCATAATGTCACATTTTTTAGCGCTCCGGTAACCTGCTCTACTTTTACTTCTTTACCAGGTAAAACTTTGGCTACCTCTTTCACAGTTTTGATGACTTTTCCACTTTGATCGAGCACTTGGTTTACAACCGTTACACTTTTGGCAGTTGTTGTATAGTTTTTGATTCTCGAACTAAGATTTAACTCGGCCGACTTTTTAGTAACTTGATCGTTATTCCAAATGTGAATACCAAATGGCTCAATTTTTACGTCGTTAGTAACCAAGAGATGCACCGGTCTGAAAATACCCATTGGCTGAGACCCTTCAGAAAAACCCCGTTCAGTTGAGCAACCTCCATCAACCCAGGGTAAATCTTGAATATTTGCCGGATGATCTGCTTTAACAGCTAATTCGTTTTGTTGGTTATTTAACTTGATAGCGGAAGTTATGTCAATTGTAAAAGTTGTTCGCCCTCCTGCATGGTAGCCTACTTTTTTATTATTTAACCAAATAGTAGCATAAGAACTTACCCCTTCAAAATATAAAAAAAAGCGTTTACCTGTTTTTAGTTCGTTTGTTTTAAATGTTTTACGGTACCAGGCATAACCATGTCTATTGCCATGCAATTTACGCTGATACCCTTCATATTGATCCCAATTATGCGGGACATTTACCTTTTCCCAAGGTCCCTTGTCGTCTGCTCTACTTAACCAATTATTGTTTAAGGAAATGTTCTTTCTTACCTCCTGAGCAAAAAGTGCGGGGCAAAGAAGAACTAGGAGAACCGCAAAATTCAGGACAATCAGCTTTTTCATATGATCTTTAGATCTCCATTTAACTCATACTTTTCTCCAGCTTTAGTTTCCAGGTTAAGCGTTAAATCCTTATACCTTAATTTACAACTGCCCCCAACTTTTGATTTTAGCTCCAATCCTATTAATTTACCGCCTTCCCATTTAATGTTGAATTCAAATCCACCTCTGGCCTGAATGCCTTTAACCTGCCCAAGCGGAATAGCAGACGGTAAAGCAGGTAAAAGCTCAATAAAGCTGTCGTGACTTTGAATAATTAGTTCAGCAATTCCTGCTGCTGAGCCAAAATTTCCATCAATCTGAAACGGTGGGTGCGCGTCGAATAAGTTAACATAAGAACCAGAACTACCATTAATTGCGGGTTTTAGCAACATCTTAATCATCTTCATCGCATGGTCGCCATCTTTAAACCTTGCCCAAAAATTAATTTTCCATGCTAAGCTCCAGCCGGTCGCTTCATCGCCCCGATATAACAAAGATTGCCTCGCCGCACTCATCATTTTAGGCTGTGTATTCCAGGTAATATCGTTACCAGGATAAACTCCCCATAAATGCGATACGTGCCTGTGTTTATTGGTAGTATCATCTACATCTGTTAACCATTCTTGCAACTGTCCGTGTTTACCAATTTGATTTGGTGCAAGTTGCTCTATTTTTTTCTGCCAGGTTCTTCTTAAAGCTTCATCAGTTCCTAGAATTTGGGAAGCAGCGATACAACTTTTATATAAACTTCTGATAATTTGGTGATCCATAGTCGGACCAGCAACTAAGCCTCCATTTTCGGGAGAATTACTCGGCGTACTGATCAACCAGCCCGTTTTTGGATCTTGAATTAAGAAGTCGTCAAAAAATAACGCTGCTTGCTTCATCAGTGGATAACCATCTTTTGCTAAAAACTGCTGATCTTTTGTAAATTGGTAATGTTCCCATAAGTGATGGCTCAACCAAGCAGCGCCTGCAACCCAGATACCATGATTTGATGCATTTATTGGTGCCGTACCATTCCATAAATCTGTGTTATGATGTAAAACCCACCCATTGGCATTGTAATAATTTTTAGCGGTTACCGAGCCTTTTGTAGCTAATTGTTTAATTTTAGCGAAAAGTGGTTCGTTTAAGTCGGACAGATTAAGTATCTCAGTAGGCCAATAATTCATCTCTAAATTAATATTGGTTGTATACTTGCTTCCCCAAGGGGGACTAAGGAGATCGTTCCAAATGCCTTGCAGATTTGCAGGTTGTGTGCCTGGTCGAGAACTGGAAATTAAAAGATAACGTCCGTATTGCATATATAACGCAGCAAAAGCAGCGTCATCTGCTTTGGCGAATTGCTCAATCCGCTCATTAGTAGGCAGACTTTCATTTACTGATTTTCCAAAGTCGACTGTAAAGGCATTATAGTAACGCTGGTAATCAGCTACGTGATCTTCTTTAATAGCAGTGTATGTCTTGGTTTTTAAACTATTCACAGCTTTATTAAGGGTATTCTTAGCATCTCCAGAAACATCATCAGCATTTACAAAGTTGGTTGCTGCAATCAAATACAAGGTTACCTCATCAGCATTCCTAATGCTTATTTTATTGTCCGCTGTTCGGGTATTCCCATTTTTAACAACGGCTATCAATCGAGCTTCGCCGCCAAGCGCACCATGTTTTACTTTTACATTTAAAGCAATAGTTCGATTGTCTATAACCTGAGTTTTTGCACTTAAATGCGGACTACTTAATTCTGCATCGAAACTTATTGCGCTATGCTGATTTGCTGAGAGTTTCACTACTATGGCATTATTTGGTGCGCTTGCAAAATATTCTCGTTGGTAATTTATGCCATTAAGGGTATAGGTGGTAGTAGAGATGGCTGTATTTAAGTCGAGTGATCTTTTATAATCCTTAAATTGAGTACGATGGTCTTTAAAATAAAGTTTCAAATCGCCGAAAGGTTGATAGCTTTCCTGATATTGCGCTGTAGCGGGGGGTTCATTGTTCTGGATATGATATTTCCAGTCTTTTACTAAGGAAATTCCCTGCTCAATTGTTCCTCCAACCGGATAAATGCCAATGTTTCTACGAGTGTCTTTATATCCTGCTATCCCACCTTTATCAAAATAATTGAGTACTTGGATAGCCAGGGTATTTTTGCCAACCTTTAGGTCTTTTGCCGAAATGTTATATCTACGGGAATTCAGATTATCTGTATTACCAACTAACTTACCATTCACGTAGGTGAAATCTTCATCTCTTATCCGATTTAAATCTAACACCAAGTCTTTTCCTTTCCATTCCAAAGGCAATTCAAAGGTGGTTCGAAACCAGACTGCACCATCTAAATTTGCTAAACCAACTGTTTCCCACCCTTCATACGAAGGCACAGGGATTATTTTCCAGCTTCTATCATCAAAATCGGGCATAGCAGGTTTGTTTGCGCTTGCCATTTCTGCAGTCCATTTTTTACGATCTCCCTCCTCGCTTTTTAGTCCCATGAATTTTTCTTGGGCTAAAGCTTCTGCTTCTTGCTGTTTACCCTCGTTTAGCAGCTTTCTGATCTCTGCTAAATAATTTGAGGCACCTGGGTTGTTGTAGTTCCTAGGTTTACCTGTCCAAAGCGTTTCTTCATTAAATTGGATACGATCTGTTGCTACTCCAGCAAACACCATAGCGCCCAACCTGCCGTTGCCAATAGGGAGTGCATCTGTCCAGATTTTAGCGGGTTCTTTATACCATAAAACTTGATTGCCTTGTGCAAAGGCATGTGCATTCGCCAAAGAAACAATCGCTATAATTGAAATTTTAAGTGATTTGATAAACATTATTGTGCTATTTTGATAAGCTGCTCTGGTACGTCAGCTTCAAGTTTCACTGGATTTTTGACGTTCCTGAAATTATTTATTCCTAAGGCAATATTTTTAGTTTTTGATCCACTTACCTGGAGGTAATTTGATTCGCTTTGAACTGGAAAGGCGTTATAAATAAAAGCATCAGTCACATTTTTCAGATTAATGGTCGGGGCATTTGGTAGCGGTGTAAATGTTTTTATGCCATCTAATACAAGGTAGTCGACATTTGTAGCTTTAATTGCTGCACCAATTTGGGTATTTACCGTAACATTGTGTAGCGCTATGTTTTTCGCATTGATTATGTCAAAGCCTGTCTTTGCATCTAAGTTGATATTGTTGAAAGTAATATTTTCTATTGGCATCTCTTCTAAACCATTTATATAAACCGCTTGGTTGGTCTGCCCTGTCATATTGCTAAAATGGATATTTCTAAAACGAGGTGTACGTTCAGAAACTGGCTCCGGATTAGTTTTAGCATACTGCATATCCAACACAATTGCTTGATCGCGAATATTCTTCATAATGATATTATTTACCCTGATCTCTTCAACAATCCCACCTCTACCTCTAGCCGTTTTAAGTCGGATGCCTCGGTCTGTTCCGTCGAAAACACAATTGGAAATGGTAATTTTTCGAACATCCCCACTCATTTCACTTCCGATTACGACACCACCATGCCCGGACAGCATGGTGCAATTTGTGATGGTATAGTTTTCGGCAGCAACGGCTGTCCTTCTGCCCGGACCGTCTTTACCGGATTTAATGGTGATACAATCGTCGCCTACACTAATATAGCAATCTGAGATTCTTACATTTTTACATGATTCAGGATTAATGCCATCTGTATTTGGCGAATGTGGATTGGTAATGGTTACTGCATGAATGGTTACATTTTCGCAGAACTCGGGGTTAACCGTCCAAAATGGCGAATTGCGTATGGTTATACCTTGTATCAATAAATTATTACAGTACATGGTTTGAATGAAGGGCGGGCGTAAAAACCCTCGTTTCATCTGTTTAGGGTCGTCAGGTAAAAGAATATCCTTATTTAATTCGTCAAAAGTATGCTGCCATTTTGAGCGAGGCTGACCTTCTTTATAACCCTCTACGAAATCCCACCATTTCTTACCGTGACCATCGATAATGCCTCTTCCAATGATCGCTATATTTTCTGCCTTATAAGCATAAAATAGCGGCGAAAAACTGGTTACGTCCACGCCTTCGTATCTACTTTTAACCATTGGTAAATAATGATCAAAATTATCACTAAAATGAAGTTCTGCACCTGCATCAATGAAAATGGTGATATTGCTCTTTAAATGGATCGGACCAGTTAAATACTTTCCGGCAGGGAAATAAATAGTGCCCCCGCCTTTTTTTGAAGCCGCATCGATGGCATTTTTAATGGCAAATGTTGCTAATCTACTACTATCATTTTTTGCACCGTAGTTAAGCACATTGTAATATGATTGTGCACTTAGGTTAAAACTGTAGCCCACTATTAAAGTGAAAATTAGCGTTCTTATCTTATGTTTCATGTTAATCTCTATTTCATATCAACCGTTATCGCTTTCAGCATTTTTCCCTTATAAACCTGTTTACCATTTACGCTAACCTGAAAACCTTTTCCTTGGTTATACTTTTTCCCTGTTTTATCCCAAACGATAATAATTGTCTTCCCATGATAGGAGACATTGGATAGTTTAAACCAGTCCCATTCTCCCTTTGGAATTAGCGGGTTGATTTCTAAAATATTATCAATCCTCGGTTTTATGCCTATTAAATCATTAATTATCAAATCATTAAAAGTAGAATGATTATAAAAACTACTCCTTGGATGATCGCCCTTAAGCCATTCGCCCGTTTTCTCGTCCTGGTATTCGCCTATATATGGTTTGCCATTTTTGGTGTGTGATGATGCATATTTATGTAATTCCTTATAAAACACTCCAGCATTCATTTTACCGTGGTTTTTGTAGTTGGTTAAAAGATTTGCAAGCGCCTTTAATGTTTGTGAAGTGGCAAAAGGCCATAAAGCTCCATCCCATTCGCAGCCATGTCCTGAACCCCGGGTTCTAAACGTCGGCTCTCTACGCTCGGCTGTTGTTAAACCCCAGGGTGCGTTAAATCCACCAGTATCTAGTAACTGATCCCAAGCTTTCGCATATTCGCGTTTATCAACTGGCAAATTAAAATCCCAGGGAATGAAGCCAATTGCTTCACGCGCATGGGAAAGATCTCCCTTAGGATGCTTAGTCTTAAAAAAGAAAGCTGAAGTATCCCACAAACTATCTAACACCAGCTTCCTGATAGATAAAGCTTTAACTCGATATTTGTCGCTGAGTACTTCATTATTGGAAAGACCAGCGATTTTATTTAATGCATTTGCATTTGCATACATATAGCTGTTGATGGTTGGGCGTCTATTTTCGTCTTTTCTCGAACCACTTACCGATTCTTCCATTCCGTCTTTCACATCGTGCTGCCAGAATAAACCACTCTTAAGTTGCCTTTCCCTCTCCCATTTTTCATAATCGGCATCTAATGCTGGTAAAATTTCTTTTAGAAAAGCTTGATCAGGTTTCACTAAATGATTTTGATACACGGCGTCGTCAATCCAACTGCTGAATTGGTGGAAGCGCGGTTTTGTCTCACCCACATCTGCATTGTATAACCAAAATTTAACATAATCTTGTATATAGCTGTTATTCTTTAACCATCTTCCCTCATAAAGATGGTGACCCAAGGCGCAGCTTATGGCATTAAATTTCCCGGCGTGTTTTACTGGTTCTATAAACTCCGTAAAAATAAAACCATGTGGGGTTTTTACCAGATGCTTTCGAAAGGTCCACCATCGGTAATAATAATTTTGCTCTATCACTGGATCGGGACACTCTAATAAAGGAATATTTTCGGAGAGCCACTGGTAAGCTTTCCCATTTGGGATGTAATTTTTCACCGCCTCGGTATCAATGCTATTAAAATAGCTTACATACTTACCTAACTTATCATTTTTATCCTGAGCGAAACCTGTAAAAGCTAAATTAGTTAGTAGCAGGGTTGTTATTATTAGTCTTCTTACCATTATTCAAATAACCAATCTATATCTCTTCCACGACCATCGAGGCCGGCGTTAAAAATTCTTAATTCTTCCTTATCGTCAATAAAACCTAAAACCAAACATTGCCCTTTTCCTAAGTTAAGCGTATGTGTACCCACTCCAAATGAAAAAGTATGAACATTGATAGGTGGAAAACCCTCTACGATTATCGCATTGGAGATCTTAATTTCAGCTTGTCCGTAGTTATTGGCACTAGCATCGGTTTCTAACTGGGGCGCTGGTAGGTACTTTGGATTTTTTTCATTGAAATACCCTATTAATAGCTTTACGGGTTTTTTAGCCGAGAAAGTAATTTCGGTACCCACCTTATTTTGCGACAATATACCAAAGGATATAGCTTGTAAACCGATTAACTTCTCTGTAATTTCTTTAATTTTTACTGTGGTATCGGTAAAAACTTTGGCTGATTTAGCGAGATTGTAAAGCGTATGGGAAGCATTCAATTCAACTTCTGCATTCTTAAAGGGTACAATTTGCGTTGCTGATCCTGCTTTAGTATGTTTTAAAGAGTCAATACTCTTTTTGAAGTGATTAAGCTCTGCCGTATACACAGGCAACATTTCCTTCCAGGTAATAAAAGTTTTATCAACTCCCCTCATCGGGATCTTGCGTTGTTTAGTCTGCATGCTATTAGCATATAGATAATCATTTTCTGTTAGTTTAACCAATTCTGCGTAATGGCTTAAACTTTTTTCCAGAAAAGGTAATGCCGCTTCTAAATCGCTTAGCTCATTAGAATATTTATATCGTAAGATGTGTAAGGCAGCCCTAACTTTTTCCGCATATGCATTAGCCATGGCATTATAACAGTACATATCATTCTTTAAGCGTGCAAATTCTTCTTGGTTCTTGGTTACACCTTTGGATGCCGAATGAATAGCCGCCAATGCCTTTTTTCCATGTTCGACCACTTCATTAGCTACTTGCACAGGAGTTTCGCCAATATGCGGCTGTTTGTTCCATTCTTTTTCCGCATATTCAATAATCATTTCCCCTTCCGGAGCTTCAGACTCGTACATTAAAGTAAATAAACCATAACGAAATGGATTAATCAACTGGGTCATTAACATGCCAAGCGTCATAGTTTGGCGATTCCCATCGGTTATGCCATATCGCCTGAGCAATTTTGGTGAAATTTCGCCAGATTCTTCATATGCCTTTAGTATAGCTTTCCCACCAGCTAAATTAGCACCATAGGTAGCTGCCAGCTGTTTACCCCAATAATCAATCTCTGCCGCTCTATCTCTATCAGCATTCCATGCATAACGTCCCCATGTTTTATACCAAATCCAATCGCGATCTACTTCTAATTGCCTGCCCTTTACATTATCTGCTGAATAAGGCCAATCCCAATAAGAGGCTTGCGGATATAGATGTAAGCCATTTGAACCGTATATTTTATGCATTGCCTGAACAGATTTCTGAATAAAATCTGCTGATCCATAGCGAAAAGGCTCCAGGTTTGCCAATATATGCACATTGGAAATGTGAACGGTACCAATTGCACTTAAGTTGCGGTGTAGTTGAGCCCAACTTCCTCTCGGCTCATAGGTAGTGAGTGCTTCTCCATTGAATTTTGCCTCTGTATACAAATTTTTATAGATTGGTAGTGCGGCTTTCATCACCATAGCCGCATCAGTATCATGCGCCCTTAACACAATTGGCGGTTCCGTTTTAATTCCTGCAGCGCTTAACCCATCTTTAACCCCCGGTATAATCGTTTTGGTAAACCAATCAACATCATCTTGTCCTACCCCCTCCATCGCTTCTCCTAAAGCCACCATTAACCCTACGTTAGGATATTTTCTCACAAACTCTGCAATAGACTTCTGCGTGTAATCCGCAATTAACGGAATAATAGGCCTATTCCGGTCTTGTGTTTTTAGGTCGTGCTTTTCAGCAAAAGGCTTGGGAATAATGATATTATAAAACATCTGAATTACCCATATTCCTCGCTTATCAGCTTCCTTTGTTAAAAATCTAAAAATATCTTCGTTCTTTTTAAAGGTTGCTTCATCAACTTCGACAGCATAGGGGTAATCTTTTAATTTGATCAATGATGAAAAAGGATGCCCATTCCATAAATAAAGGGAGTTATAGCGGTTGGCAACCATCATGTCTAAATATTTTATCCATAATGCCTTGTCATAAAACCAAGGGAAACTTTCAGGCGTATAAGGGTATTCATATACATCTCTGCCAGGTAAATAATCGGGTTTCTGCAATCCAATACACGTTCCCCTCAACACCATCTGCGGACGATCTGTCAGACTAAGTCGACTAGGGATTTTAGAATCGGCTGCAAGTCTATCCAACATCTCCATACAGCCATATAGTGTTCCGGAAGCATCGGCACCAACAATGTAGAGTGTTCCATCCTTTGTTGTCGACAAGGTAAACCCTTCCTTACCTGCACTATTAACTTTATCCTTAATTTCTTGCGGAATCAATTTGCCCAACACAACATCGTCTACCACACTAATAACGATAGCTTTATTTAGCGGTTTGATTTTTTCATTATAACTAACTCCCGTTAGCTTTATATCGTAACCAAGCCGCATTAATTCTTTCACTAATTTCTCGGCGCCATAGCCAATTCTAGGGTGAACACTTATTTGTGTCGAAATAAAAACAGTATAGGTTTCATTACGCTTACCAGCACCATTTACAATAATAGGTGCGCAAAATAATAGGGAAATAAAAATTAGTAAATTTCTCATTCAATTTGTTTTCAGGAAATAGCCTAAAATCAAAAAGGCATATTTGGTTAATCAATTTCAAATTTAACTACAGAGCGCTAGCTATTGCTATAATATATCTACCAATTAATGTAGCATATTAGCCTAAACGTAAACATACTAAATAATTCACCAATAAATAATATATTTACCAATAAAGTTACAGCAATGATTAAACAATCAAAAAAACTTATTTATTTTGTTGGTTATGCTTTTTAAATTCATTTCGATTGTCTTAAATGGAGCATAGGAATTAAAATTAGTCAGTGCTATGCCAAGATAGCACATTAATTAGGTAATAAAATAGAATGAACGGCATAGGAGAACCGTTTTATTTGTAATAGAATAATTTTCTACTCAGTATAAAAATAGAATAAATGCAAGCAAAATCATATCTTTCGAAGGATATTGCTGCTTAAACAAAAAAATTAATGTATGTTTTCATTACAAAATAAAAAAGCGGTCGTTACGGGTGGGGGTAGCGGAATTGGAAAGGCAATTGCACTTGCATTGACAAAACAGGGCGCTGAAGTTCATATAATAGAACTCAATATGGAGCAGGCGGCGTCAACTTTGGTAGAAATTGGAAATGGCGGGGGCAAAGCCTTTAGTTATGCTTGTGACGTATCAGATCACCAACAGGTTATCGATACCTTCAGTCGAATTGGAAGCATTAACATCTTGGTTAACAATGCCGGAATTGCACATGTTGGAAAAGTTGATACCACTTCAGAAAATGATTTCGATCGTATCATGAACGTAAATGTTAAAGGGGTTTATAATTGCCTTTATGCTGCTATTCCACAGCTTCGATTATCGGGCGGCGGTGTTATTGTTAACATGGCGTCGATTGCCTCTTTGGTTGGTTTACCTGACCGATTTGCCTATAGTGCCGCAAAAGGTGCGGTTAAAGCCATGACGATGAGTGTTGCTAAAGATTACCTCAATGAAAACATTCGATGTAATTCTATTTCTCCGGCAAGGGTCCATACCCCTTTTGTCGACGGTTTTTTAGCAAAGAATTATCCAGATAACATTCCAGAAATGTTCGAAAAGCTCTCGAAAAGCCAACCCATTGGTCGCATGGGCAAACCTGAAGAGATTGGTGCTTTAGCGCTTTTCTTGTGTAGTGATGAAGCTTCCTTTATTACCGGATGCGACTACCCCATCGATGGAGGATTTACTACCCTTAATACTTAAAACATAACCTTTAAAATCAGCATAAAAATGAAATTAATAAGATTTGGTGACGCAGGAAAAGAAAAGCCAGGGGTAATTATCAACGAGGAATACTTTGACGTATCTGCATTGGTTACCGATTATAACGAAGAGTTTTTTGCAGGAGATGGCATTGATCAATTAAAAAAAGCGATCAATACTTCAGAACTTATTAAAGTTGACAAAGGTACTCGTCTCGGTCCCGCCCTTGCACGCCCTTCAAAACTAATTTGCATTGGCTTAAATTACAAAGACCACGCGGCAGAAACTAATGCTCCCATACCAGCAGAGCCAATTGTATTTTTCAAAGCTACTTCAGCCATAGTTGGCCCGAATGATGCGGTAGAAATTCCAAAAAACAGCAAGAAAACAGACTGGGAAGTAGAGCTGGCTATCGTAATCGGTAAAAAAGCAAAGTATATTTCAGAGGCTCATGCCTTTGATCATATCGCAGGTTATGTTTTACACAATGATTATAGTGAGCGCGAATTTCAACTGGAACGTAATGGACAATGGGTAAAAGGAAAAAGTGCCGATACATTTGCCCCAATAGGCCCTTTTGTTGCTACACCAGATGAAATTGAGGATGTTCATAATTTACGTTTATGGCTTACTGTAAATGGGAAAATGCTTCAAGATGGAAATACCTCCAATTTGATTTTTAATGTTCCTTTCGTAGTTTCCTATTTAAGTCAGTTTATGACACTTTTACCAGGAGATGTGATTACTACCGGAACACCCGCGGGTGTGGGGCTCGGACAAAAGCCAGAACCATGGTATTTAAAAGCTGGAGATGTGGTTGAATTAGGAATAGACGGTTTAGGAACAAGTAAACAAATAATTACTGCATATAACGGCTAGTTATGATCGACACTCATGTACATTTCTGGAACTTTGACCCCATTAGAGATAATTGGATTACGCCAGACATGGAGGTTATCCGTCGCAATTTCTTACCTGTTAATTTCAAAAAAGCCATTGAGTCAAGTCCTATTACCGGCTGTATTGCTGTTCAAGCAGATCAATCAGAAGACGAAAACCATTTCCTCCTTTCATTAGCGAAAGAACATCCAGTCATCAATGGCATTGTGGGCTGGATCGATTTATTAAATCCCGATTTGGAAGAGCGTTTAGCTTATTGGCAGAATTTTAAACTTATTAAAGGTTGGCGGCATGTTTTGCAAGCAGAAAACGAGCAATTCATTCTCCACCCTGCTTTAGCTAAAGGTATTCAAGCACTTAGCAGGTATAATTATACTTACGATTTGCTTTGTGTTCACTCCCAATTACCAGCAATTCTTAAACTTGTTGAGCGGTTACCAGGTCAGCCTTTGGTTTTAGATCATTGCGGAAAACCAGATGCCAAAACCGGAAATTTAAAACAATGGAGCGAGCATATCGCAGAGTTGGCGCAGCATGAAAACGTATATTGTAAAGTTTCTGGTTTATTTACCGAAGCGGATTGGATTCACTGGAAAGAAGCTGATATTTTCAACTGTTTTGATGTTGTCTTTAAGCACTTTGGAACCCAAAGAATAATGTATGGGAGCGATTGGCCTGTTGTTTTATTGAGCAGACCTTATGGAGATTGGTTCAACTTAGTTCAAAAATACTGCGCTCAATTTAGTAAAGCAGAACGGCGAATGATTTTTTACGACAATGCTAGTGCGTTTTATAAATTGTAGTTTGCTGCGTAGCAGTTAGTCGTTAATAGTTAGACATGATGCTTAGGGCACCTTGTCAAACTACTAACGATTATATACTAACTACTTATTATTTATTTAAAAATTTATACGTTGTACTTGTTGTATAGGTTTCTCCTGGTTTCAGTACAGTTGAAGCAAAATTAGGCTGATTAGGAGCATCAGGGAAATGCTGTGTTTCTAGGCAAAATGCAGATCGATGAGGATATGACTTGCCACCTTTACCGTCTTTGTCAATTCCTGTCATAAAATTCCCACAATAAAACTGCAAGCCAGGTTCAGTTGTATAAACCTCCATTGTGATCCCAGTAACAGGGCTTTTAACAGTCGCAACCGGCGTCTTTCCATTGTTTTCAACTAGCGCAAAATTATGGTCATATCCTTTTCCAAATTTCAACTGTTCATCTGCCTGCTCAATGTCCCTTCCAATTGCTTTGGCAACGTTAAAATCAAATGCGGTTCCTTTTACGGGTGCGATTTTACCAGTTGGAATAAGTGTTGAATCTACTGGCGTATATGCATCTGCTGCGATCATTAACTCATGATCCAAAATAGTTCCACTCCCCTCTCCGCTTAAATTAAAATAGGTATGATTGGTTAAATTCACAACGGTAGTTTTATCGGTTGTCGCCGTATAATCAATTTGAAGCCCATTGTCGTCAGTTAAAGTATAGACCACTTTAACATTTAATGTTCCCGGATAACCAGCTTCGCCATCTTTAGAGACGTAGCTTAGTTCCAATTTTTGTCCATCTTGTTTCGCATCCCAGACTTTACTAAAAAACCCATCATTTCCTCCATGCAATGTATTCGGACCATTGTTTAGCTGGAGTTGATATTGTTTTCCTTCTAAAGTAAACCGACCTTTCCCAATCCTGTTTCCATATCTCCCTATTAAAGCCCCAAAAAAAGGTTCTCCTTCTTTTTGATAAGATTTCACGCTATCGTAACCTAGCGCAACATCCACCATCTTATTATCTTTATCCGGAACCAGAATAGAAACTACACGCCCCCCGTAATTGGTAATCGAAACAGAAGCACCGTTCTTGTTCTTTAAAGTATACAGTTGAACTTCCTTACCATCGATAGAAGCAATATATGGCGAATCGTCTTTGCCCTCGTCATTGTTGGATGTTGAGGAATTGGAATTGCAAGCAGTAAAAGCTACCGCTAAACAGATTGCAGGAAATAAAATAGATTTAAAAATTTGTGATTTCATAAATTTATATTGGTTAAGGTAAAGGCTAATGTAAGAAAAATAAATTAACGTTATCATAACGATTATATTTTCAATCCAAAAAAATCTTCTAATTTAGCGAGATGCAAGAGATCATTTTTAAGCCTAAGGCTTTTCTTTTTGATTTGAACGGAACCATGATCAATGATATGAGCTATCATGCCGATGCGTGGTATGCCATTATTACGAAAAGACTTGGTTTAGCTATTTCCTATGAAGCCGTAAAAAACGAAATGTACGGCAAAAACGAGGAGCTTCTAATCCGCATTTTTGGAGTTGATTATTTTACCTCAGCAGAGGTGGAAGCTATTTCGATGGCTAAAGAAAAAAGTTATCAGGAAGCTTATGCGGCTGATTTAAAATTAATTGATGGTTTAGACGATTTTTTGGCCACAGCTAAAACGACAGGCATTAAAATGGCCATCGGTTCTGCAGCTATCCCCTTTAATATCGACTTTGTACTTGACGGACTTAATGCCAGGCAGTATTTTGACGGGATTGTAAGTGCCAATGACGTGAAGTTAAGCAAACCAGATCCAGAGACTTTTTTAAATGCAGCTGCAGTTTTGGGAATTGAGCCGCAACACTGCCTTGTATTTGAAGATGTTCCTAAAGGCGTTGAATCGGCCGATCGCGCTGGCATGAAGTGTTTCGTAGTGACAACCACACATCGCAAGGAAGAATTTAAGTCCTTTCCTAACATTTTGGGATTTATTAAGGATTATAATGACCCTATTTTAACCAATTTATTTTAGGTATGAAGTATGCTAATCAGAAAAAGCTCTTAGTTGCTGTAGATTGTATCATTTTTGGATATGATGGAGAAGACTTAAAACTTTTGATCATCAAAAGACCGATTGAACCTATTCGCGACCAATGGAGTTTAATGGGCGGATTTGTTGAAGAAAACGAAGACCTAAACGGTGCTGCTAAAAGAATTCTCTTATCATTAACAGGACTACATGATGTATATTTGGAACAATTGCACGCCTACGGTGATCCCAAACGGGATTCTGTGGAACGGACTATTTCAATTGCCTATTTTGCGTTAATTGACATCAAAAAATATAGCAAGCAGCTAAACAATCTTTATCATGCTGAATGGTTTAAACTTAAAGAGGTGCCTAAACTCATTTTCGATCATAACCAAATGGTTACGGCGGCGTTAGATAAAATTCGCTATCAAGCTGCCTTACACCCTATTTTATTTGAATTACTTCCCAAAAAATTTACAATTCCCCAACTCCAAGCGCTATATGAGCAGGTGTATGATTCACCTATCGATAACAGAAATTTTATTCGTAAGATTACTTCCAGTGGTATGCTGATTAAGCAAAATGAAAAAGATAAATCTAACTCAAGAAGAGGTGCTTTTTATTTTAAATTGGATAAATTAAAGCATCGATCACAATTTCAATCTTTTTTAAATTTTATTCCCAAGTAATATAGAGACAGAAACTTATAAAGACTTTCTCAAAGTTAAATAAAAAGGAACTTCTATTTTTTCGGTTTTATGATTTAGAATAAGTTCTGCCGCTTGTGTACCTAAAGCTTTAAAATCGGTAGAAATTGTAGTTAACCCATTTAAAATTATTCGCTTAAGAGGAGTTTCATTATAAGAAATGACACCCACTTCTCGTCCAATTTTAATCTTTAAAGCAATTAAGCGTTCAATTAATATAACTAAATCATCTTCCATCAAATTTATATATACTTCCCCTACATTGATATCTTCTGATTCGATCTCATGGATTACCTTATGGTTAAATGCATATTGCTGACAAAACCGATAAAAACCTGTAAGTATTTCTTTTGGAAAATAACTGTTTTTAGGAAATATAATCTTTAAGGTATGATATTTCCCCAAGCGAGGTAGAGCCTGTTCTAAAGCAGCGTAAATATCTTGGGAAAAATTCTCGTACACCGCACCATAGGCTCCCGTTATTCCGGGCAATAGTTTATCTACAATAATGAGCTTCTCTTTCGGAATAGTATTGATAATGTCTTGAGCATTCTCGCCTCCTTCAATAAAATGAGGAATAATTACATAATGAGAATAATCATCCTTCTTAGAGATAATTAATTTTTTGAATAGAGCGAAATCATTATTATAGATGTAAAAATCGATCAGGGCTTGTTCACCAATTGCCTTCTTAAATGCATCATAGATAATTTTTTTGTGCGTGCTTAACTTATTGAATAACAAACATATTTTTAATTTTTGATTAAAATCTGTATTCGTAATAAAATATCCCTTCCCAGGAACTGATTCTACTACCCCTAATTTCCGTAGATGACGGTATCCCTTTTCGGCTGTATCCCTAGAAATTTCAAGCTTAAAACTTAGTTCATTAATTGAAGGTAAAAGACTGTTTTTCTTAAGCTTACCATTCTCAATAGCAGATAATATGGCATTCGTTAACTGCTTGTATTTTGGGGTAGAGGAATACTCATCCACAGTTAAAAGTAAAATTAAATCTTCTGGTTTCACGTATTTCGAAGATAGGGATTTTTTATTGTGTGCAAATAAGAACGCAACCTTAGCGTAAAAAATTTATCAATACTCCTTAATTCTCGATTTAAAATTACATTTTTGCAGAAAAATAGTTGAAATAAATGCAGAGTTACTCCGAATTTCTTGATCTAAGCGTTGGTTTTCCTCAGGAAGGTTACAGTGTTATAGACGATGAATTATATTTTCAGGATCTAAATTTAATGGAAATGATAGAAACCTATGGTACGCCATTGCGTTTCACTTATTTACCTATGGTTAGTAAAAAGATACAGCAGGCAAAATTGTTGTTTCAAACTGCTATTATTAAAAACAATTATCGTGGCGATTATAAATATTGCTACTGCACTAAGAGTTCGCATTTTAGACATATTGTTGAAGAAGCCCTTAAAAATGGCATTCACCTTGAAACTTCCTCAGCATTTGACATGCCGATGATAGAAGCCTTAGAGAAAAAAGGAGCTTTAACAAAAGATATTACAGTTATCTGCAATGGGTTTAAAACTTATCAATACAAGCAATATATTATAGATATGTTGCATGATGGATATAGAAATATTATTCCAGTGTTAGATAACAAAGAAGAATTTAATCTTTACGACGATGAGGTAGAAATGGATACGCCTTGCAACTTGGGGATTCGTATCGCCGCAGAAGAACAGCCAGACTCTCAATTCTATACTTCTCGTTTAGGTGTTCGTATGGAGGATGTGATAGACTTCTATAATAGCAAAATTTCTGCAAACCCTAATTTTAGAGTTAAATTATTACACTTCTTCATCAATTCAGGAATTACAGATTCTCCATATTATTGGAATGAGCTTGAAAAATATGTTACCTTATACTGCAAATTCAAGAAAATTAATCCAGAGTTAGACACGCTTGATATAGGTGGTGGAATGCCGTTTAAAGACAGCTTGGTTTTTGATTTCGATTATGAGTATATGGTAAATGAAATTGTAAAACGAATTAAGGAAATTTGTGCTGAACACGATGTAATTGAGCCTGATATCATTACCGAATTTGGAAAATATACTGTCGCAGAAGCTTCTGGTATTTTATATAAGGTTTTAGGTCGTAAACAACAGAATGACCGTGAAAAATGGCTAATGCTTGATGGTTCATTTATCACCAACCTTCCCGATGTTTGGGCATTGAACCAAAAATACGTACTGTTACCTATTAATAATTGGGACTCTGAATACGAGCGTGTAAACTTAGGAGGTATTACTTGTGACGGGCAGGATTATTATAACCAGGAAGCTCATATGAATAGTGTATTTATGCCAAAAACACGTAAAGTACAATATCTTGGGTTCTTTAATACAGGAGCTTATCAGGAAGTACTAAGTGGCTATGGAGGTATTCATCATTGTTTGCTTCCAAGCCCTAAACATGTAATCATCCGCAGAAATAGAGATGAAACTTTCAATTTTGAGGTATTCGGCGAGGAACAAAACAGTAAGCAGGTACTGAAGATACTAGGTTACACATCTTAAAGAATAAAGCAGAGAAAAATAAATATAGGCCCGGGGAGAAATCCCCGGGCTTCTTTTGTAAAAAACAAATTCATCACAATTTTTTAGCTTTTCGTCACATTTTATTTTTTGAAATAAAAATAATTCGTATCCTTGTGTATTAATTCACTAATACACTAATTCGAAATGAAAACTTTACTCTTTTTACTTTGTTTCTTTTGTTTCAGCCTAAGTGCAAAAAGTCAAACAAATACTGCTCTGCAAATAAGTGGAACGGTAACCGATTCCGTAGCTCAAACACCCATTAACTTAGCTACTGTAATCTTAAAAAACGATAAAAAAATACAGATACAATCAGTTTTAACGGCAAAAGACGGCTCATTCGTCCTTAATGATTTAGTTACCGGAACTTATTCTGTCAGCATCGTACATATAGGATATCAGACAAAGATGCATATGGTGAGCCTTGCAGGTTCTTCTAAAATTTTAGGTACGATAGGTTTAACGATGGGAGCCACTCAACTTAAAGGGGTAACAGTTTCCGGCGATAAACCATTAATCAAACAAGAAATAGATCGGCTTTCTTATGATGTTAAAGCAGATCCCGAAAGTAAGGTAAATAACGTATTAGAAATGATGCGAAAAGTACCATTATTATCAGTAGATGCAGATGACAATATTCAGCTTCAGGGAAATAGTAACTATAAAATTTTAGTTAACGGCCGTCCATCTGGCATGATGGAAAGAAATCCAAAGGACATTTTAAGGAGTATGCCGGCGGCTAGTATTGAAAAAATTGAGGTTATCACTACCCCGCCGGCGAAATATGATGGCGAGGGACTTGCAGGAATAATCAACATCATCACCTTCAAAAAATCTGTTAATGGTACAAATGGAACCATTAATACCAGTCATCGTTTCCCTGTTGGGGGACCCGGAGTTGGAGGATCATTTACCTTAAAATCAGGGAAATTTGGAATTGCAACAAATGCAGGGGGAAATCTCAATAGCTCTCCACTTCTTAACAATAGTAATAGTAGGTTAACTTTAGGGACCAACCCTACTGATTTGTTCCAAACAGGCACGAGAGATTTCTCTGGTAAAACAGCGTATGTAGGTACAGAATTGAGCTTTGAAATTGATAGTCTAAATTTGTTATCGGGGCAATTGAACTACAACGCAAACAAGAATGAAAGTCTTTCCACACAACTCTCAACCCTTTATAATTCCACTTCGATTATCCAAAGTTATGGTCTTAAGAACAACCTTGAGGGTTCCGGAAATGGCTTTGATGCCGCATTAAATTACCAATTGGGATTTAAAAAAGACAAGAACCGTTTACTTACCTTTTCTTATCGTTATTTTCGCTTTAGCAATGATCAGTTCAATAGTGTGGATATATACAATCCTATAGCCTACAATCTAGCCGATTATAGACAAAATAATATGGGGGGCTCTACAGAAGAAACTGCTCAGATAGATTACGTTTATCCGCTTAAAAAGGTGACAATTGAATTGGGAGCAAAAGCAATTTTCAGAAATAACAACAGTGATTTCCGATTTTCATCGATGAACTCTTCAGGGAGTTTCGAAGCAGACCCCTTAAGAACAAATACTTTCGACAACCAACAAAATGTTTATGGTGTATATAACACCTATCAATTTATGATCAAGAATTGGGGGGTAAAAGCGGGTGTAAGAGCAGAACAAACTGAAATTGATGCGAATTTCGCTGGAGGTACGCAAAAATTAAACAACACTTCGTTAAACTTAATTCCCTCGATTTCGATTAACCGTAAGTTTAAAAACATGAGCAGCATTAACTTTGGTTTTACATCGAGAATTCAGCGTCCGGGCATTAATCAATTAAATCCTTTTGTTGACCGCTCTAATCCGAATTTTGAATCATCGGGAAATCCCGATCTAAAACCGACCACTGGGAATAGCTTTGAAGTTACTTACAGTCGATTTAAAAAAGTATCCTTAAATATTGGTGCTAGGGGAATGCTCTTTGAAAACTTAATTATGCCTAGCGCTGTAACCGATCCAGTGACTCAAATTACAAGAAGCAGCTTTGCAAATACGGGAAGCGGTTCATTAATGGGAGCCAATGTAAATTTGAACTATCCATTTAACAGTAAACTTAGGGCGCAAGTTGGTGCACAGGCAATGTATGGCAAAGTTAAGGGAGAAATTAATGGTATCTTGATCAAGAAAGAGGGCTTAATGAGACGTGCGTTTACATCAGTGACCTACCGCCCCAGTAAAACTTGGCAAGGGACTGCCAGCATGAATTATAATGGACCGAACTTATCTATCCAAGGCACAACAAATTCATTCTTAACGTCTTCTTTTAGCATTAATAAAGAACTGTTCGATAATAAACTTACCCTTTCTATTGCAGCTAATAATGTTTTCGATAAATATAGAAAAGCAATAAATTTTACAAACGGACCTAATTTCACACAAGAATCCTATAATCAAAACTATCAGCGAAACTTTACCACCAGTCTAAATTACCGGTTTGGCAAATTGAAGGATGCAATTAAGAAAAACAAAAAAGGCATTAATAATAATGATGTATCGGAAGGAACCAGCCTTTAAAAATTGACTTGTGAAGTTTTTCAAATTGGCGGCTCTAGCTCCGCCAATTTCGCTTCAATCGGTTTAAAATATTCATCAATATCGGTATGAACGCCCTTTGGCTGTTCATACCGATTAATTTCTCCATTGCTTTCTTTGTGAAAACTACCTATGTCTTCACCATCCAGGTTAATATGATAATGGGAACCACTTTTGGTCACGATAACATGTGCAAGTTTCTGCTTGATGGGAATATCAAAAATGATAGTTTCTCCTATAATGTCACTTTCCTTAATCACCGGGAGTGATTCATGCTTTTTGTCCTCTTCCATAATTCTTTACTTATTACTTAAAGAACACTGGCTTTTGGAATTTTGTTTTATCATCTATATCAGTTCAAGTAGGTCTTTTTTGGACAGCGATTTAAAAATGGATGTTTCCGTTTTAATGAGGTCCCTTGCAATTCCCTTTTTCGTTTCTTGCATTAACATAATCTTTTCCTCAATAGTATCCGGACAAATTAATCGTACTGCCATCACATTTTTATGCTGACCAATACGGTATGTCCTATCTATGGCTTGGTTTTCAACAGCAGGATTCCACCATGGATCAACAAGATATACATAATCAGCTTGAGTAAGATTAAGCCCCACTCCCCCGGCCTTTAAACTGATTAGTAAGACCCGAACCGATTCATCGTCTTGAAAAGAATTAACAACGGCTGCACGATCTTTCGTCTGACCGGTTAAATAATTAAAAGGTATATCTCTAGCAACAAGTTCCGCCTTAACAAGATCTAACATACTCACGAACTGTGAAAAAACCAAAATCTTGTGAAACGGTGCTTTGTTCTCTATCTGTTCGATCAATACATCCATTTTTGCAGATGCATTGCCATAATATTTCTCTTTACTTAGTATGGTGGGCGAATCACATATTTGCCTTAACTTAGTAATCCCTTGCAATACATGCATGCTACTTTTGGTCAACTCATCTTCGGCAGTGCCCATAATATAATCTCTGATTTCGGTGCGACAACTTTCGTAAATTTCTCGTTGCTGCTCACCCATCTCACAATAAATAACCATTTCAGTTTTATCTGGCAGTTCAGTAGCCACCTGCTCTTTTGTTCGCCTTAATAAAAAAGGATTAATCCTCTTGTGCAATTCCTCGGCTCGTTTACCATCTTTAAATTGATCGATAGGAACGGAATACAACTGTCTAAACTGTTCTCGGCTTCCTAACAATCCTGGGCAAGCAAACGAAAACTGTCCATATAGATCGAAAGTATTATTTTCAATTGGAGTACCAGTCATTACTATCTTGTTGCGCGAACTTAGCAGCCTAACTGCTTTATATCTCTGGGAATCGGGATTTTTAATCAGTTGAGACTCGTCTAAAAAAATATAATTGAATCGATAATTTTTGAGTAACTTAATGTCCGTCAATAACGTACCATAGGACGTAAGCACAATTTCATACTGATCAAAATTGTTAGTTGCTTTGATTCTAGCAACTCCATAAACCGTTAACACTTTTAATGAAGGAGCAAATTTTCGAATCTCTTGCTCCCAGTTAAAGACCAGTGAGGCGGGCACCACTACCAAATTTGTATTATGTTTAACTCGCTCTCGTTGAGAAAGAATAAAGGCTAATACTTGTACCGTTTTGCCCAGGCCCATATCGTCTGCCAAACACCCTCCAAAATTGAAACTATCCAAAAAATTCAGCCAGTTAAGTCCCTCTTGTTGGTAACTCCGTAACGTGGCATTCAAATCCTTGGATACCTCTATATGTTCAATTTTTTCGAAGTCTGAGAACTTTGATTTATAAAGACTTAAACGCTCTCTGCTTTCAAGATCTAAAAGCTCTTCTTCATATAATTCTTCAACTTTGGCATAATTGATATTTGGGGTATGCAGTGAATCTCCAATAATCTCTCCTGCTGCAAAATAATGTTCAAATTTTTCCAGCCATTCATCTGGCAAAATACCAGAGGTTCCATCATCAAGCTGTACAAATTTGCTTTTGTTTCTGATAGATTTATGCAGATGCTTTAGAGAAACCTCTTGTTTATTGAACTTAACTTTTATCGCAGTTTCAAACCAATCGATCCCACTAATTACATGAATAGCAATTTCAGCTTTGTATTGATTGAGTTTGTTTTCTTTTAATTCGTTAAAGCCTAAAATAGCAATCCCCCTACTCCTCCAAACCTCAAATGCTTCCAAAAACCATTCGGCCTGCAAAAAATGCTTGCGGTGCAAGTAAAAACAATCGGCATGCCTTTGGTAGGAAAACTCTTCCATTTGCTCTTTAAACTGAGGATGCATTTTAGCGATTGTATTGATAAACTGAATTTCTTGCTCCTCATTGCGATTAACAGTAAAAAGTTGCCCTTTTTTATCTTTCGACCTAATCTGCTTTTGAGAAATAACCGGAATTTCTAAATTGCCATACTTCATTACTGGTGTGATCAATACAAAGTCTTCTGATTCTGACAAGTAAATTATTTGTTCATTTTCTAGATCAAAACCCTGCTCAATTCGCTGCTTTTTTGTTGCCTGTTTTAAGTATGCGTAATTAATCTTGATTTTCTCTTCTAACTTCGTCAGTATGTTTTGCTGAAAATCTTCGTATTCCGAACGTGTTATTATTAAATTGTTCTGGTTTTGTTTAAAAAACTCAATTGCATTTAGAAAATAGGGATTTTCGATTAGATAAAGTCTATTCTTAAATTCAACGAAGTAATGATAACATAGCTTTAAATCTTCCATTGCAATCGCTTTCCCATCAAGGTGGAGCAGGCCGGAGATATCGAAAAAATCTCCTCTTTCATCGACGTTTAATTCAAGGTTTACCTTTAAAACAGAAATTTGTGTTAGAACAACCGAAGCAGCATTGATGGTGGAAGAAGCCTTTTCATCATGGGTGTAAAAATCCAGCTTTAAGGGATTAAGTAAAATAGCCTTTAATGCCTCCAGATTAGATTCACTAAAGCCTTCGTTATAATTATTTTTAAAGCGGGTTACCCCACTATAAAACTTTAGCTCATCCTGCTTTTCAGTTTTCCATATCAAGTCGGATGGGTCGAGAAAGACAAGTGGATTTTTTAACTTACCATTTAGACTGGTGTTTATGCTTGCCAATTCAATCACTAAATGCCTATAATAGCGATGTCGACTAAAAATTAGCGCCATTTTGGTTGGCTGATGATGACCTAAATGGAGTCGCGCCGCCTTAACTGCCTTCAGAATAGGTGCCAGCCGTTCATAATTAAACTTTCCGTCTTCGTAGTCACCAATTTCTTTCATTAACGTATATTATCCAGCCCTAAAGATAGGAGAAAGCGTCTTATTTAGTCAATAGTTCCTAACTAATCTGGAAAAATATACAGAAGGCCCCAAACTTTGTTTGAGGCCTTCTATAATAATGCTTAATGTTTTAAATCATATTCATGAACATCTTTGTGCTCGTAGTTTTCTACAATTAATTCTTCAATTGGTGCACTTTTTTTATCCATTCCAAAGTAATGCAGAATGTTATCAAACCATTGGTACATTACGGGTACAATAATTAAGGTTAAGAACAACGAACTGATCAACCCACCAATAATTACCCATGCTAAACCATTTTTCCATTCTGCACCTGCGCCACTGGCTAATGCAATAGGTAACATACCAATTACCATGGCTATGGTTGTCATTAAAATTGGGCGTAAACGAGCGTGGTTAGCTAAAATTAGTGCTTCGCGCGTAGCCTTACCTTCTGCCTTCATTTGGTTCGTAAAATCGACCAGAATAATCGCGTTCTTTGCAACTAGACCAATTAACATAATCAGACCTAAAATTGTAAAAATTCCCAAATTGTTATTGGTTAAAGCAAGTGCTAAAAATGCACCAATTACTGCTAATGGAATAGAGAACATAACTACTAATGGATACACAAAACTGTCATACAAACCAACCATGATAAAGTACACTAATAAAATGGACGCCAGCAAAGCAATACCTAAAGTACCGAAACCCTCGCTTTGATTCTCTTGGTCACCTGCCCACACATAATTTACGCCAAGGGGGCGATGTAATTTTCCTTCTTTTTCCTGCTCATCAAGCTGCTTTTGAAAATCTTCCACTATACTACCAGTGGGCCTGCCTATGGATTGTGCTTTAACCGTTACAGAAGTGGTTTTATTTAAACGTTCAAGTTGTGATGGGCCAGAGCCCTCATTGATCTCTGCAAATTGCATTAATTTTATTTGCTGCCCCTTCGAATTGATGAACGCTAAATTGCGTACATCCTCGATATTTTTCTTATCAAAATCTTGAAACTGAACATTAATATCGTACTCATACTGCCCTTTGCGGTATTTAGCATCTGTGTTACCGCTAAATGCATACTGCATTGTTACACCAACGGTTTGTAGGGTTAGACCTAAAGAAGCCATTTTGTCTCGATCTACCTTTACATTGATTTCTGGTGTACCTTTTTCTACTGAAATCTTGGTTTCTGCAGCCCCTGGTATTTTTGCCAAGATAGCTTTCGCCTGTTCTGCATAATGTAAAGCGCTGTCTAATTCTGGTCCCATCACTACCAATTGAATATTCGCATTTTCTGCGGTACCCATAATGGAAATATTTACCGTTTTAACATTTGCCCCTACCAGTTCTCTGGTTAATTCTCTCGAGAATGTTTTAGCTAAGACGTCGCTACTAGTTCCTGGTCTTAATTTACGATCTACTAACTTTACGTTTATTTCTGCCTTATAAGCAGTAGCTTGCGAGCTTCCCATGTCGCCACTCGACTGGCCAACTGTAGTGATCATTTGATCAATTTCTGCTTTCTTGCTCAAATAGTTTTCTGCACGTAAAGCATATTGGTTGGTCAACTCTAATGAAGCATCCTTCGGCAGTTCTATTTGAACTAAAAATTCACCTTTATCCGATTTAGGGAAAAATTCGAAACCTATATATTTACCTGCAAACAGGCCACACGAACTTAATAGCAGCATAAATACCCCTATTAAAGTAATTGCTTTATGATTTAAAGTCCAGTTTAAAAGGTTTGTGATCCACCCTGTAAATTTAGCGAGTTGTTTCTCGAACCACAATATAAACCTCCCAAACGCATTTTTCCCTTCTATACGCTCTAATTTACCAAAACGGGAAAATAATAGCGGTACAATGGTGAAGGATGTAATTAAGGACATAATGGTTGCAATAATTACGACGATACAGAACTGACGAAGAATATTTGCAACTAAACCTGTGCTCATTGAAATTGGCAAGAATACGACCACGATTACCAAGGTAATAGAAATTACCGTAAAACCAATCTCTTTAGTTGCATCAAAGGCTGCCCTAAATTTGTTTTTACCCATTTCCATGTGGCGTTGAATATTCTCTAAAACCACAATTGCGTCATCTACTAGAATACCAACTACAAGAGACAAACCCAGTAAAGACATTAAGTTTAGTGTAAACCCAAATAAACTTATGGCAATAAAAGTAGCTATAAGGGATATTGGAATGGAAATCATGACAAAAATCGCATTTCTTAAACTGTGCAAGAAGAAAAGCATTACAAAAGCTACCAAAACAACTGCAATCATTAAATCATGAATAACTGCATCGGCTGATTCTAACGTATAGATAGAGCTATCGTTGACAATTTTGAGGTTTAAACCATTAATCTTTGCGTAATCACTATTTGTTTTCGCAATTGCTTTCTTAATCCCTTCACTTACACTTACGGCATTAGCATCGCTTTGTTTAACAATGCTTAAAGTTAAAGAGTTCGATCTATCTATACGGGCAATTTTCTCAGCCTCCTTAGAAGTTTCCTGTACGTCTGCAAAGTCAGATAATCTCACCTGCGCGCCATTTTGTGTGGTAGTAACCACCAAATTCCTCAATTCTTCAATACTTTGAAATTTACCTGATAAACGAACTAAGATATCTTGGCCATCTGCTTTTACACTACCAGTAGGGAAATCTAGGTTGGCGCCTTGTATTAATTGTTGTACTTGAACAATAGTTAAGCCATAGCCCTTTAACTTAGCGCCATCAATGCCTACTTTCACCTCTCGCTCAGCCCCTCCAATAATAGATACTTGAGCCACGCCAGGTACACGAGAAATTTCTGGCGCAATCTTTTGGTCGATGATATCGTACAGATCAATATCAGAGATTTTTGCAGTTGCTGCGATGGTGATAATTGGCATATCATCTAGCGAGAATTTACTTAAAGAGGGCGTTTTAACGTCTTCGGGTAAATTTGCCAAGATGGCATTTACTTTACGTTGCGCATCATTTAGGGATAGATCTACATTGGCACTAGCCGTTAGCGTAATGGTTACAATAGATACACCCTCTAAAGATGTGGAGTTGATTTTTTTTACGTTTTCCATTGAAGAAACGGCGTCTTCAACTTTTTTAGTTACAGTATTTTCTACCTCACTTGGCGATGCTCCAGGGTAAATGGTTGATACCGATACCACATTTGGAGAGAATTTTGGTAATAATTCATAGCCCAATGAGAAATAACTTAACAAGCCTAACAGGGTCAATGCAGTAAAAACTACAATCACCAATGAAGGTCTTTTAATGGATATTTCTGCTATTTTCATTTTCTTGCTTCTTCTGAGGAATAATTTATTTCACAATACTTACTGGAGTGTTATCAACCAAATTGATTTGACCGCTTGTTATTACAGTTTCACCCTCGGTTAGTCCACTTAAAATCTCTACCTTTTCGCCTAATATCCTGCCACTAACAACTTTTCTTATTTTTGCGGTGTTACTTGCTTTATCCAATACGAAAACTTGATTGCTACTTACACTACCTACAAATGAAGTACGCGGAATTAAAATACTTGAAGCCTGTTTTGGGAAATCGAACACAGCAGTGCCGTACATTCCTGCCCTTAGAGAATTTTTAATATTGTTGGCAACTTCAATTTCTATCGGAAAGTTTAATGCACCATCTGCCTTTGCTGCAATAAAAGAGATTTTTCCAGTAAATTGCTCGTCAGGATAAACAGTAGATTGTATCGCTACTTTATCGCCAACTTTTAGGTTAGCAACCTGACTTTCATTTACATTTACTTTCAATTTAAGTTTAGAAACATCAACCAATTCAAATAGTTGGGTTCCCTGTGCCGTAACAAATGAGCCAACTTCAATATATTTTTTATTTACAATGCCATTAATTGGCGATTTGATATTTGCGTCACTAAGTCTTCTGCTAGATGCCTGTAAACGCAACCTAGCATTTTTCGTAGTCAATTTTGCCTGATCTAATTGTTGCTGCGTTACCCCGCCGGTGGCATAAGAGCTTTGGTATCTAGCCTCATCCTTTAACGCATTTTGATACGCAGCTTCAGCAGTTTCTCTATCTGTATTGATAATTTCTGCATCGATACGAGCTAAAACTTGTCCTTTACTAACCCGAGCGCCTTCCTCTACATAAACGGCTTTTACACGGCCAGCATTTTCTGATAAGAAATTTAACTCTTTATTGGGAATAAAAGTTCCGTTTACATTAAAATCCAGTTCAGGAACTGTTTTAGAAACCATGGCGACATTCACTGCAATGGAACCATTTCCTTTTGCCACAAAGTCTGTTTTTTCTTGGTTTTTCTTTTTATTTCCACCCAATACATAAGCGATACCACCAATTACGATCACTAAGATAACCAGGGTTGTTATTATTCTTTTCATATTTATTTTACTAGCGTTTTGATGTTTCCGTTTGATTTGATTAATTGTATTTCTGCAATTTTGTAATTTAATAAGGCCTGTGTATAACTGTTTTGAGCTTGAGTGAGTGAAGTTTCAGTATCCAACAAATCTGTTAAACTAGCCAGACCATTATTATAGTTGTTTTGCGTACTCCTATAAATTTCTGCTGCGAGTTCGGCATTTTTCCTTTGTGAGTTAATGGTATTCAAACTGTTTTTTAACTGAATTTTAGCATTCTCGTAAGCCAAGTTCAAAGCGTTTGTAGTTTCATTTCTATCTTCTTTCGCTTTCTGAATATTCACGTCTGCCTGACGAATTTTCGCCTTGGTTAAAAAGCCATTGAAAATTGGCACTTTCAACGTCAAACCTACAGCTGACGATCCAAAACCAATGGCGCTTGAATTAGAACTCAAAAAATCAAAACCACCACTCTGACTAGAATAAGTATAATTACCTGTTAAACCTAAAGTCGGATAATACTCAGCAACATATGCTTTTCGTTGTAAGTTCAATAGCTTATCTTGATTGTCTAAAAGCCTTATTTCTGTTCTGTTTGCGAGCGCAACGGTATCGGTTAACTGCGGCAAATGATTAACCTCTGTCAGCTCTGTTTCTGGTAAAACTATCGCATTGCTAACTGGCATTCCCATAGAGAATTTTAATTGATTTTCTAGCTGAACAATCGAATTCGAGGTTTGATCACGCTGCGTTTCAAGGTTAGTCAGGTTAACGTTAATACGATCCACATCAATTTTCTTCGCCAAGCCATTTTTGTATTGATTAGCTATAATTTTTTCAATTACTTTTACATTCTTAATGTTGTTATCTATTACATTAAGTTGTTGCCTAGTAACCAAAACTTGGTAATAATTATTTGCGACCATCTCGATAATCTGCTCTTCCGTAAATTGCGCAGTTAAGGCATAATACTCTGCGCTTGATTTCGCTGCTTTTAAGCCTGTAAACACTTGCTGATTAAACAATTGCTGTGACAGCTGAACACCAGCATTCGAATTCCACTTTTGACCAAACTTTAGGGTCTGTGTTGTTCCACCAAAATCTACCACCTGTTGGCCGATGATGGGATTGTACGTTAAGCCTGCTGTACCCGTTAGCTGAGGTAAAGCTTGTGACCTAACCTCATCAACCTTGTATTTTCCGCCTTCAATATCCAGCCTTGCTTTACGGGCTTTGGTATTATGTTCTAAGGCAAAACTTAGTGCTTCCCCTAATGTTACTTTTTGCTGAGCAATTGCCAATTGCGGTAGGGATATTACTCCAAACACAATAAGCATCAGCTTAACAATTTTTGTTCTCGATTTCATTTTTATAATTATAATTTGTGTTTAATTCTTTGTTACTTGCTTATATTTTTCGATTAATCGGGCACCCTTAACGTTGCATACCCCATAAAGAAAATGCTCTGTCATCTCGGCGATGAGGTGTGCTGTGCTGTATTGTTGATGATCATGTTGCAAGCCAGAAATGAACTGACCCTGCTGTAACCGAAGTGACGTTAAAATCTCGACGTTGATTTCCTTTCGGTAAAGCTCTTCTGCTATTCCCCTTTTCAAATTTGCCTTGATACTTATAGATAAACATCTCTCTTCAAAGTCTTTTAACTTTACCCAGGCACTTGAAAAATACTTTTGAAGGTCATAATATACCTTTCCATTGAAAGTAGTTAACCAGGCATTGCAGTTGGCCAAGCCCAAAACAACTTCATGAATGGCATCTATCGCTGCTTTCGAATTTGTTTTTAGTTCATATTCATGAGCGCTTAATCTAGCTTCAAGTAGACTATTCACTAACTCTTCTTTATCGTTTAAGTGCTGATAGATAGTCCTTTTAGAGATTCCTATGTGCTTAGCAATATCATCCATTGTAACACTTTTTAATCCATATTGCCTAAATAGCAATCCCGCTTCAGCAATTATATGTGATTTTAATATTGATTTATCTTCTTCCATTCTACTTCCTTCTTCAATCTTATTAAGCTTACCAGTGAGTCTGTATCTTCAGTTAATACTAGTTAGTTCTGTAAATAAAGAACCAACTAGACAAAAAAATTATTTATGCTCTTCTTGATATTTTTTATAAAGCGCAATTACTTGGTTATGCACCAAGGAAAGGAAATCTGTCATCTCTGCCATTTTCTCATTAAATTCTTTTGTATTTGATGGCCTTGCTGCAAGCACTTTTTTGTAAATTGCAACCAGAGATTCGACCCCTTGAAATTGCGCTAAAATCTGCGTATCCCAATCTGCCATTCTCACGTGAAAATAGCGTTTACGATCTCCAATCCGAGTTTTGTAGCCAATTTTCTTAACCATGGCCAATTGGGTTAAGGCCTGGCTTACGGCACTTTTACTTAACCCAAGGGTCTCCTTAATCTGGTCAAAAGTAAGTTCGGTCTCATCCGATACAGTCAATAATGCAAGAATTTTCGACATGGCAGGTTGGTGACCTAAACTTTCGTTCACATGCGCTAGCTCTTCAATAAGCTGTATTTTGTCCTGACTAAGTAATATCTTATTTTCTGACATTGATAATTGATTTAGCGATACAAAGATAGATAAGTTTTTTTAGTTCACAAATAAAAGAACCAGATATTTATGTTCGTGACATTGAACAAACTAACCGTGAATCTCTTTTGCTTTTAAAATGGCTGTTTCCAAATCAATTCCTTTTCCTAATACGCCCTTAAAGATATCTCCCTTCTCTTTTAACCTATCGATTGCGTTAAAAATAGTAAAGTCTCTCATCTTTAAACCAGGTTTCATCTCAGCCCATTCTATTGGCATTGAAACGGTAGCTCCTGGTTTTGGACGGAGCGAATAGGGACCGGCAATGGTTGCACCTGGTCTATTTTGCAAAAAATCTAGGTACATCTTTCCCTTTCTTGCAGCAATCATACGTTCAAGCGAAGTGAACTTCGGAATTTGCTTATTTACAATGCCTACAATAATTTGCGCAAAGAGCTGGCTCTGATCATAGTCATATTTTGCACCCAAGGGGATATAAATATGGATCCCAGTTGAGCCGGAGGTCTTCGGAAAACAAGGCACCTCAATAGAATCTAATACTTCCTTGACCACATTGGCGGCTTCTATTACTTTATCAAAGTGATGTTTATCCGGGTCAAGATCAATTACACAATAATCTGGGTTATCCGGCGACTTTATTCTAGAAAACCAAGGGTTAATCTCAATACAACCTAAAGAAGCCATCCACAGTAATGTTGCCAGATCGTCTCCTACTAAATATTCCTTATCTTCACCATCACCCGTTGAGTATGGAAAGGTCTTTGCCCATTCTGGAGCTTTCCCTTTCACATCTTTCTGATAGAATCCCTTTCCATGGATCCCGCCTGGAAAACGATTAAGCGACTGCGGTCTGTCTTTTAAGTACGGCAACATGTAATCAGCTACCTGATAATAATAATTGAACATATCACGTTTTGTAACCTTGTCTTCTGGCCAATAATATTTAGAAAGATGGGTGAATTTGAGCTCTTTGCCATTAACTTTTCTTATCTGTGTTTCGTCTTTAGGGTTTAGCAACGTTTTTGGAGTAGCATTTTTTGGAGGACGAATAGCCGAATCATGGTGGCTCTTCGCCTCTACTTCTTCTATTACCTCATCCACATCAGCCGCCTTTTCACGTACAACATCTTTGGCACGTTTATCTGCTCGCATTCCTTTGAAAGAAGGATGCCTGAAAATACCTTCATCAGTTAGCTCAGTAAAACTCACCTCGCATACCAGCTCTGGCTTCATCCAAGTTGCCTTTGCATTTAATTGTTTATGTTGAAATCGAGAAAGTTTATTAACATCTGGGACAACCGTAAAGGGGCTTTTCTCTGTAATATAGGGTTCAAATTCTTTCATCATCTTTCGCTGATCTGCATCAGAAAACCCTGTGCCTACTTTACCTACATAAGTTAGTGTTTTATCCTCCCAAACAGCTAAAATTAAAGAACTAAATAGTTTTGAAGTGTCCGCATTACGGGTAAATCCTGCTATGATAACTTCTTGTCTTTTGGACACCTTAATTTTCAACCATTCTTTAGAGCGGTTGTTAATCACATAGGTAGATGATTTGCGCTTGGCCATGATGCCTTCCAGCCCCATTCTTTCGGCTGCCGAGAAAAAATCGATCCCACTCGCATCGAATACGTTAGAAATACGAACCCTATCATCATCTGTTGGCATAACTTCATTCAAAATCGCCTGCCTTTCTACGAGCGTTAAGCCAGTGAGATCTTTTCCTTCACACCATAAGATGTCAAAAGCGTAGAAAATTAGTTCTCCATCAGCCTCACTACGCCAATTTTGTAGTGCACCAAAATTAGCGATCCCTTTCGCATTAAGCACTAAAATTTCCCCATCTATAACCGCATTAAGCTTCCACTTACTCAAAATATCGTAGATAGGATAGAATTGATCATTAAAAGATTTGTTATTGCGTGAGAGTAAATTCACCTTCCCTTTATTTACAAAAGCCAATGCGCGGTATCCGTCCCATTTAACCTCGTATTGCCAGTCTGGATCATCGAAAGGGGCATCAACTAACGTAGCAAGCATGGGTTTAATTCCCTTGGGTATCGTCAACTTAGGCGCAGATTTTAAAAGCTTAGCAGAATCAAGCTTAAGAGAATCTTTGCTCACTTCTGGATCCTCTGTTCCAGCAGGGATATTTTTGCTAGAACTTTTCTTGACGTCTGGCAGCTTAGCTTTCACTTTTTCTTCGTGGTTATTTTGCCAAATCTTCTCGCTGGTTTTTTCCATCACTTCAATAGTTTTCCCCGAAATGATGGACTTATCTAATTTGGTGACATCCTTTTTGGAGGCAAACTCGTCATCGTGCTTAATTAGCAGCCATGAGTTTTCGCCCATGCCATTGGTTCGCACTAGCGCAAACTCTCCCTTAAGTTTCTCTCCATGCAGCTTCATCTTTACTGAACCTTTTTTAAGTTCGGCCAATAAATATTTCTCCTGCGCTTTTTTACCTTTAATAGGTTCTATGGTTTCATACCAGCCTTGATCCCATACAATCACTGTTCCTCCCCCATATTCTCCTTTTGGAATAAGTCCTTCGAAATTGCGGTAATCAAATGGGTGATCCTCTACCATCATCGCTAAGCGCTTTGTTTTAGGATCCAGAGCTGGTCCTTTGGGAACTGCCCAGCTTTTAAGTACGCCGTCCATTTCTAAACGAAAATCATAATGCAGTCGGGTTGCATCATGCTTCTGTATAACAAACAACAGCTTACCTTTATCTTTACTCCTTCCAGCTTTAGGTTCGCTAGTTTTTGAAAAATCACGTTTTTGATTGTATTTCTGTAGTCCCATAATAAATGATTAGCTATTTCATTTAAAATGGAACACATTTTAGTTCAAAAAGGTTTTAGATCAGCGCAGCGGGAAAAAGAGACTACATAAAATCATCTACAGATCGGTACGCAGAAATCAATGCGAGCTCTCCATCTTTGCCCGGTTTTGCATTACCATGCTCCATCCCCATTACGCCTTTATAGCCTTTTTGGTATAAATGCTTAAAAATGTGCTTATAATTGATTTCGCCAGTTGTTGGTTCTTTTCTGCCTGGATTATCTCCGATTTGTATATAAGCAATTTCATCCCAACAGCGATCCATAGTTTTAATCAAATCGCCCTCCGTGCGCTGCATATGATAAATATCATAAAGTATTTTACAAGACGGACTTTGAACAGCTTTACAAACTGCGTAAGTTTCGTTTGTTTTTTGCAGGAACAATTCCGGTGTATCACTTAATGTTTCAATCACCATTACCAAACCGTGTGGCTCAAATATCTCGGCTCCGGCGCGCATCGCGTCAATTACGTTGGCAAATTGATTTCCATAAGGTAAATTTCTTTCGTAAAAACCCGGCACCACAGTAAGCCATTTTGCATTACAGCGCTTTGCGGCTTCAACAGACAGTTTACAGGTTTGAACAAATTTATCCTTAAACTCCTTTTTACCTGTAGTCAGCGATGTTTTCCAGTTGTCGCCCCCATCAACTACAAAAACTCCCATTCTCATACCCAACTTAGCCAGTAAGCTACCTATTTTCTCTTGTTCTTCAACTGGTCTGTTTAAGTATCCGTTATCTTCAATGGAACGAAAGCCTCTATCATACATGAATTGGATTTGATCTAGAAAATTTTTACCAGCATGGTTCCCAAACATCCCCTGATGTGGGGCATAATCCATATTGAAAACTTTATCAGTTAAAGCAAAATTTTGTTTCTCTGCTGCAACAGCTTCCTTAGTTGCTATGCCTGCAGTTATAGCACCCGCAGTTAACAAACCATTTCTAATAAACTCACTTCTTTTCATGTAATTATATAATTTTAAAGCTAAAATCCTTTGCTATTTTTGAATAGCATCTTTTTTATTTTTGAAGATAAGGCAAATTAAGCATAGAAATATAAAATCTTTTATCTCGACCAAAGAAAAAGCAAAATTATTTCAAACAAAGGCACTTACTACGCAAACGTTTGCTGTTTAATTACGCAAAATTTCATCCCATAAAGTTTGAACTGGATAGATTAAATACTAAATTCGACAACAAATCAAATTAGCATGACTACAAGAAGAAATTTTTTGCAAAAAGGAATATTGGGTGTAACTGCAGTTACACTTACAAGTATTCCATCAGCTTTCGCTGAACCGATTGAACAGGCAGCTGCCCAAACGGATGCCTTTAAACTAGGTATTGCAGGATATAGCTTTGTTAATTTTAATCTTGATGCCTCCTTAAAAATGATGAAAAAGGTGGATGTTCATTATCTCTGTATTAAAGACTTCCATTTGCCCTACAAAAGTACAGCAACAGAAATTGCTGCTTTTCATGCTAAACTAAAAGAATATGAGGTAACTGGTTATGCAGTTGGGCCTATATATACTAAAACAAAAGAAGAAATTGACAATGCCTTTGATTATGCTAAAAGAGTTGGTGTTGACCTAATAATAGGTATTCCAGCTCATGCCGATCTGGAATATGTTGCCCAGAAAACGAAAGAGTTTAACATTAGGTATGCTATTCATAACCACGGTCCGGAAGATAAGCTATACCCTAATGCAGAAAGCATTTATAAGCTCATTAAAAACCTGGATCAACGTGTAGGAATATGCTTCGACATGGGACATAACAAAAGAGATGGACGGGATTCGGTGGCTGATCTTCAAAAATTTGCTAAACGAATTTTTGATATGCATTTAAAGAATGTCACCGCAGCTACGAAAGATGGTAGTACATGTGAACTTGGTCGTGGGATAATTGATATCCCAGCATTCGTAAAAATGCTGAGAAAGGTAAACTATAAGGGTTCTTGTAGTTTAGAATATGAAAAAGACATGAAAGACCCACTAGCAGGGATAGCCGAATCGGTTGGTTATTTCAAAGGTGTTTGCGACGCGGGACGATAATGGGAACTAAACACCCAATACCCATCTTACATCAAAAGGGTCAGTTAGCTCAATGAGTTGTTGGCGATCAAGTTGCCCACTGAAGATCGGCTTATTATTAAAATCCAACTGCTCCATAAGCTGTTTTCTATCTCTGGCATTTTGACATTGCAAAAAAATAGCCATATAATTCCCGAGTTTTCTTCCTTCGTTGTGCACTAAGTCTGAGCCATAAATGGTCACCCTCTCAGAAATCAGCGAGCCAGTAACCACAGGCAGTTCTTTGTAAGTTCCTAATTCCTTTTCAAAAGTTTGAAATTGCAATTGGCCCCCAAAGCAGTTTCGGTAAAACGTGAGGGCCTCTTTACAATTTCCAGAAAAGGTGATAAAAATTGCACCTGTCTTCTCCATGTTAAGCATCTGGTATTTCAGGTTCTACAAGCTTAATCAACTTTTCTAGCGACTCTTGCCAACCTAAGTAGCACATTTCGGCAGGTATTGCTTCGGGAATCCCCTCTTGCAATACTTTGAGTTCTGTACCAACCAAGACCTTTCTCATCCATACAGTTGTAATCATTTCTCCGGGCAGGCTCGGATCGTCAAACCGATCGCAATATTTGATCAATTCGTTCGGTTTAATTTCGAGGTATTCCCCTCCGAAAGAGTGCCCATTGCCAGTACTGAAATTTAAAAAGGTCATTTTAAACTTTCCGCCTACTTTAAAATCCGTTTCCTGAACCGTGCATACAAAACCGTAGGGCGGTATCCATGTTGCATGTGCAACTGGGTCTGTAAATGCTTTAAATACCTTCTCAGGCTTTGCTTTAATAATCCGATGTAATGAAACGCTATTTGCCATTTTCTTATAATTTAAATTAAATAATATTAACCAATAGATTGATAATTAGTTTGTTCCTGATGTCTTATTTTATTGCCATACACGTAAGATACTGCAAGAATACCCAATACTACCAATGGCATCAACATATAGCCCGTGTTCTGATCTACGCAGGCATGACTGATAAAAGCGAATATTAAATTAAAGGTAAGTCCGGCATAAGCCCATTCTCTTAACTTAACAGGTGTTTTAGCATACGCAATAGCAAAAACTCCTAACACTTTACAAACAATAAGCGTGTAGGCAAAATAATCCGGATATCCCAAAGGTTTCGTTCCCGCATTCACGTACTCCGGTGCCATAAGTATGGTACCAAGTGGCATTACACCTTCCCAAAGTATTAAGATAATTGTTGCTATCCAAAAGATGGTTTTATTCTTTTTCATAATTTAGTTATTTGATTCAACATATTTTACAAAACTATTCAGGATAGCTTGCCATCCTTGTTTCTGAAATTCAGGATCATTTTCTGTTTCAGGATCAAAAACGGTTTGTACGATAGCTTCCCCATCTTTTTCTTCAAATGTGGTAGTTGCTTGTCTCCCATCACCCATGGTGTAAGTAATTTCTTTATGGAGATCTACTGTATCATACGTGCCTTCAAAGTCAAAGCCGAAGCTACCGTCCTTCGCTTCCATCCTATTTTTAAATTTACCACCAACCCGTAGGTCATTTTCGCTAGTTGGAGTATGCCAACTTGGATCTGGAGTATTCCATTTAATAATGTCGTCCGGTGTGTTCCATGTTTTCCAAACCTCTGCGATAGGCGCTTTTATCGTTGCCTTTACCGTAATTTTTTTTAACTGGTCCATTGTTATTTGATTTTTGTTTATAATGATTTAACTATCCAAAAGTACAGCAACACTTAAAAATAGGTACATTGTAAACACGACAAATAAGAGGTGGATTGTGACAACTATTTTATAGCTTTATGGTCTAATCTTATAAATTGACATGAGAATCTCCGTATTTGTTCCTGAGTATGGTGTAATTGAAGCAATTACCCCGGCATTTAGAAGTTTTAATACTGCGAATGAGTTTCTAACTACTTTCAATAAAGAACCCATTTTTAAGGTTGAGTATGTGGGTTTAAACCAATATGTTCCAGCCAACAATGGTGAATACACGGTAAAAACCGACCGGTTGCTGAAAGAGGTAACGGAAACGGATTTACTTATTATTCCACCTACCTATGGCGACACCGGCAAAGGCATACTGGCCAATGCAGAGGCTATACCCTATTTTAAAAAGTTACATGAGAAAGGTGCAAGTCTTGCAAGCTTGTGTATCGGTGCGTTTCTTCTGGCTGAAACAGGGTTATTAAATGGCAAAAAATGCTCAACACATTGGGCTCATATCAACGAGTTTAGAGAAAGATATCCCGAAGTGGAGGTAGAAGACGGGGCAATTATAACAGAATATGATAATATTTATAGCAGTGGTGGGGCTAGCAGTTTATGGAATTTAATATTATATCTAATTGAAAAGTATGCTGATAGAGAAACTGCTGTCATGATTTCAAAATATTTTGCCCTAGATATCGGAAGAGACAGTCAGTCCCAGTTCGCTATATTCAGAGGTCAGCGAAACCATGGGGATGAGGAAATTCAAAAAGTACAAGATCATATTGAAAAACATTATGAAGATAAAATAACTATTGAATCTTTAGCAAGCTTAATCAATACGGGTCGTAGAACTTTTGAAAGGAGATTCAAAGAGGCTACTAACAATACTTCTATAGAGTATATACAAAGAGTAAGGATCGAGGCTGCGAAAAAGAAATTCGAAGCATCCAGAAAAAACGTATCAGAAATAATGTTTGATGTGGGCTATACCGATACGAAATCATTTAGGGATATCTTCAAAAAGATTACCGGACTTACGCCCATTGAATATAGAAATAAATTTGCTAGGGTCACAAATGAAGTTTAATTAAGTGTTATTTACTGAAGCAGGTATATAATTTTGTAATAACACCGCTAATCTCCATAGGTTGCTCTGATGCTGTTGTTGCGTAACCAACTGCTTTCCAGTTAGGCAAATCAGACTTAATACATTGCGCAATGCATTGATCCATCCCATCTAGTAAATGCTGGTCATAAGGGGCACTTCTGTTGTCTTTTCCACTGCTCATTGCTGCAATTAGTCCATTACATTGAAAACACAGCAGCTGAATTTGTCGTGCCGCACCGAGTTCTACTCTTTTCCATTTTGGTTCAGTGGCACTTAACAACATAGCTTCACTCAATACAGATAATGTCTGATAGGCTCGCTTTCTAGCTAGTCGCACTTGATGCATTCCATTTTCTTCATCCGCAATAGAAACTTGATATAGGTAATCCCGATTGGCTATAAGCACTTTCACAAATAGGTCTTTCAGTCTTCCTGATTGCCAGATAGGAAACAAAAAAGTAGCGAATACGCCCATTGTGCAACCCATTAGTGTAAACAATAGTCTATCTGAGAGTATATTGAGTGGATGTCCGTGATAAACTGCAAGACTTAGTACCACAGCTGCAGTGATTCCCATCGCACTTAGCCAGTAGCGAGAATTAAAGAATACAAAAAAAGAATACAGAAATGCTGCAGCAAAGAGCAACTGAAAAGTATTAGAATCAGTCATTACTAACACTCCCCAACCAACAACAAGCCCGATTAACGTTCCCACTATCCGTTCTATATTCCTTTTTTTAGTTGGGCCATAGCTAGGTCTGCTAACCACTATGAGGGTTAATGGCAACCAATACCCGTAACGGTCGCCCGGAAAAACAAACAAAATTACTATACTAAAAGCAAGCAATATCGCTAAGCGTAAAGCAAACCTAAATATAGGCGAATCTATGTTAAGTTCTTTTAACAATAGCTCCCAATTGAAACCTTCTTCCGAAATAAACTCTTGAAACCGTAGAATGCTCGGATCGCCAACAGTGTGTTTCTGGCCATTTACCTTTTCAACCAATAACCTTGTCTGACGTAGATTGGCAAGCAGTTTGCCAATGAGTTCGCTTTTTTCATCACTACCTTGAGACAATCTTACAAGTTTTGCAATTTTATCGTCCAATAATTCTTTATTTTCCGTTACGCCTTTATCAAGTTGTTTTGCTAGGCAAATAATAGAATCTCCTATTAGTTCGAGGGCGTTACTGCCAGCTAAGGTCGCTCTCAGATATGGATAATCATGGTGCACTGCGCTCGCTTGTTCATATAGATCAATCAGCGCCATCGATTTCGCCAACATCTTTTTACCTTTAATGCTCTCTTCCCTCATGGCTAAATTATCGCTTAAAAGGAGCCGCCTAATTAATTCATGACTTGCATTAACTTTTAGATGTAATCGAATGTTTCGTTCATTGAAACCACTTAAAGGAGCAGTGGGATCATAACCACTTGCGCGAAGCTCCATGAGCGCAGCCGTTTGCTTAGTACATTTTCGTAATGCCCTCGTCAATGATCGGTAAGGCAGAAGCATAATTTGCGTGAGGCTAACCAAATGGTACCAGATTACGCCAAGAAAGATATAGAAACCATAGTTCAATGCCGAAGCCGGATGCAAGCCGATGGTGAAGGTTGCTAAAATTACACTTAACAAACCTATGGCTCCGATGCGTTGTCCAAAAACACTTGTCATCATTAACGAAAACGTTAAAAGCCCAATCCATACAGAAAGCAGGATAATCTGTGAAAGGCATAACACGGTAACAATCGCTACAGTTGGAAATAGTAGAATCGCTAACCAGGCACCTTGCAACTTGTCACTTCGATTTCCAGGCAAGTCGGCATTAGCAATTAACAATGTCCCAGTTGCAATACCGATGGCAAGTTGAGGCATACCTAGGTAAAAGAAAACCAAAAGTGGCATTATGATAGCCATAGTATTACGCAACGCATCACTAAGCTCTTCGCCACCAAGCTCCGCAAAAAATAACCTAATCTCTTTGCCCTTCCTATTTGCCATCTCGCGCAAATGTAGGACTAAATCAGAGCTTACCAAAAAACCGATTAAAGAAAATTTTTTATTATTTAGAATGAGTCCAATTAAAATTATACTTTTGCAAAAGAAATAAAAACTAAAAAACCCGGTGCTCAGTCGCCAAACCTTTACACCGGGTAGTATTGTCAACCAATTTATCATTAATTAACAATTGCAAAAGTATGTACAAATCTTGTACCTTAAAAAGAAAAAAAGCATTCAGTCTCTTCATGGCCATTTGTTTTGTTATTGGCCATTTCACCGTACAAGCCCAACAAAGTCCCGGTAGTGCCGTAGTTAGTGGAACTGTTAAAACAAAAGATGGAAAGCCGGCTGAATTTGTAACCGTTGCCATTAAGGGTGGCAAAACCGCTCAGGTGGATGCCAAGGGGCATTACGCGTTAAAGGAACTAAAAGCAGGCAGTTATACACTTATCACCAGCTATGTTGGATTAGGGGAACAGCAACGTCAAATTGTTTTAAGAGATGGTGAAACTCAAATCCAAGATTTTACCCTTTCAGAGAGCAACCAACAATTAGAAGAGGTGGTAATTAATGGAGGAAGTACAAACAAATTCTCTGTAAAAAAGACAACAACCTCGGCAAAAATGCCATTGGGTAACTTAGAGAACCCACAAATTTACACTACCATTCCAAAAACGCTTTTAACCGAACAAATGGTAACGGAATTCAGTTTATCACTGAAGAATTCTCCGGGGGTTTATAAGCTCCAAAATAATAGAGGGATCAATAGTGATGGCGCATCATTCTATGCCATGCGTGGATTTAGGACTGAAGCAGCTTTCGTTGACGGTGTTCCATCTCAAACCAATGGCGAGATTGAACCCGCTAACATAGAGCGCGTTGAATTGATCAAAGGCCCTTCTGGAACGCTATTTGGCGGTGCAGTAGTTTCTTTCGGAGGATTAATCAACATCGTTACTAAAAAGCCTATTGATACACTTGGCGGTGAGGTGAACTTTACGACTGGCAGCTACGGCTTAAATCGACTAAGTGCTGATGTTTATGGACCGGTAAATGACGACAAAAAATTACTTTTCCGATTGAATACGGCCTATCAGAACCAAGGAAGCTTTCAAGACGCAGGCTTCAAAAGATCTATTTTCGTTGCACCCACCATAGAATACCGTGCCAGCGAGCGATTAAATATCAGCTTAACCGCAAGCTTCTACTCGCTTGAAGGTACCAGTCCTTCAACGATATTCCTTAACCGTGTACGTCCTTATATTGCGACTAACCCTTCGGAACTAAACTTTAACTGGAAGCGCTCTTACACCAGCAATGATCTGGTGATGAAAAACCCAACAGTGAATATGAAGGGGCAAATTACCTATAAGCTATCAGATAGCTGGACCTCGCAAACAATCTACTCAGCTAATAACCGTCGCTCGGAAGGGTTCTATCTTTATTCATTCATAAGAGGTGCTGCAACAGATGAGATGCTCGAGCGTAACATATCCCTACAAAATTCGGTTAATACAGCAACAGATTTCCAACAGAACTTTATCGGCGACTTTAAGGTATTAGGCTTGCGCAATAGAATGGTGGTGGGGCTCGACTATCTAAACCAGACTATTAATAATGACAACTCTCCATATATTGTTTTCGATAATGTTAGTGGCCGCAATCCTGCCGACCCTAATTATGTAAAAATTTCTAGAACTGCAGTAGAAAGCAAGCTTGCGGCATCAGCGGCAGCACCTACTAAGAACGGTACTAAGAGCAATATCTATAGTGCCTATGCTTCCAACGTCCTGAACTTCACTGATCGGTTAATGGGGATGTTAAGTCTTCGTGTAGACCGTTTTCAAAACCGCGGCACTTTAAATCAGGCAAGCAACAGTATTGTAGCTAATTCAAAATATATGCAAACCGCTATATCGCCAAAATTCGGTCTCGTTTACCAAATTCTTCCAGATCGCATTTCCATATTCGGAAATTATATGAATGGTTTCTCGAATCTCCAACCCGTAACTCAACCTGCAGGCTCAAATGTTTCAGGAACCCTTAAGCCACAACATGCCAACCAGTATGAAGGAGGGATAAAAACAGATCTTTTCGAAGGAAAACTGAGCTTCACCGCCAGCTATTACGACATTTCAGTCAGCAATATGACCCGTCCGGAAGAAGTTAACGTGGGTGGAACAAATTATGTAGTAACGGTGCAGAATGGAACTCAGCAAAGTAAGGGGATAGAATTCGAAGTGATTGCGAACCCAGTTAGCGGATTAAATGTTATCGCAGGTTATAGCTATAACGACAGCAAGCTTACTAAATCTACAGCTGCACTAGAAGGAAGACGTCCCGCATCGGCCGGTCCAGCTACACTGATCAATTCCTGGATCAGCTATACAATTCCTACGGGTAGCCTTCAGGGGCTTGGTTTGGGGACAGGCGTAAATTACATCGGAAAGCACATGACTGGAAATTCGGCGGTAACAGGTGTATTTACGTTACCTAGTTACACTTTGATAACCACCACCCTTTTCTACGACAGGCCAAAATATAGAATAGGTTTGAAAGTAGACAATCTTAGGGACGAGCGCTACTTCACCGGACAGGGAACTTTAACTGCTCAGCCACCAAGAACAGTTGCCGCGGGCTTAACTTTTAAATTTTAAACTTGAAAATTAAGAAACTTATCACACAATTGCACCTCTGGCTCGGATTAGCATCCGGGCTAGTGGTGTTTATATTAGGTCTCACTGGCGCAATCTATGCCTTTTCTAATGAGATCAAAGATGTGATTTATAAAGACAGGCGTTTTGTAAGTGCCGTACCTCATCGTGAAAAACTTCCTTTAGACACCCTTTTAGAGATAGCTCGGAAATCGCTTGGTAAAGAACACCGTATTACCAGGGCCGAGATTTCGCAGGATCCTACCCGGAGCTTTATGTTTCGTGCATTTAAAATTAATAAAAAAGCAACTGGCTATTGGAACTATTACGATTATTATCTAAAAGTATATCTTGACCCATATACAGGAAAGGTTATATTTATGGAAGACGCATCACAAGAATTTTTTACTGTTGTACTTGCCCTTCATATGAATTTACTGCTGGGAGAAGGTCTGGGACATTTTATAGTAAAATGGTCTACTGTATGCTTCGTTATATTGTTACTATCTGGCCTTGTGCTCTGGTGGCCAAAAAAATGGAAACACAAGCAGCTTAAAAAAAGCCTCACCATAAAATGGAACAGTAAGTTTAAAAGGTTGAACTACGACCTACATAACGTGCTAGGTTTTTACGCTATGCTTTTGCTGCTCATTATTGCCCTAACCGGCTTAGCTTGGTCTTTCGATCTCACAACTGAAGCAAAATCGAAAGTACTTTCAGATACTACTTTGAGTACCAAGGCTTCTGCAGATGATATATTAAAACAAGCCTTACATCAGGCTCCTAAAACTGCATATTTTCTATATAATTTTCCAGCTGCAAAAAGTGGCACGGTTAACCTATCTGCGTATCAACACCACCACCACCTTTATGACCGCATGCAATATCGTTTTGATCAATACAATGGTAAACTGCTCCAATCAGCCCGCCCTGTTGCAAGTTCCAAAATTACCACAAAACTTATCGCACTAAACTACGACCTGCATACAGGAACTGCCTTTGGATTAGTTGGGAAATTAGTCGCTTTCATCGTTAGCCTCATTGCCGCTGCACTCCCGGTAACCGGTTTAATCATCTGGTTAAAAAAAGGGAAGAAAATGGAAAAAAAGCAACTTACTCAACCTTAATATCAGGAAAATCTTCTGAGGAGCTTCCAGTTCCACTTTCATGGTTATCGGGATTTTCGAGTGGTTTTTCGGAAGACCCGGTGAAGGCATCATCACTTAATGAATCATAACCCTGCGTGCCTGTATTATCGAGTCCATCCCTAGGAGTTACCTGATCAGTTGTATGCTGTTTCTTTGACATTGTTTGATATTTTAGTCTCATTAAGAAACAGGCTTGGTAAAAAAATGTTTATTTTATTTATCTACTAAGCAGGCTGTCGTTTACATCGCTTCAACCTTTTCAAAAATCTGGTTAAAAATATTTTTTATAACTTTGTAACATCTTCTGAGAATCAGAAAACATTATTTTTCCCAATGTCCTAGAGAATTACTCTTGGCAAATTTATGCCTCTCACGCTAGGAAAAACACCTTAATTATGCAGAAAAGATTACTGATAGTCTCCAACCAATTGCCTATAACTATTGAAAACCAAGATGGATCATACACTACTCATCAATCCTCTGGCGGCATAATCTCGGCAGTTGAAGCTTATCTATTAAGTAGCGGGAGTAGCGTATTTTCTGAACGCATTTGGATAGGCACACCAAACTGCGACCGTAAAACTTGGGAGAAACTAGATACAGGGCAGTCTAATGATCAATATTTGCCCGTATTTGCAAAAGATGACCAAGAATATGAAAAATATGATAAAGGATTTTGTAGTTCTTTACTTTGGCCTCTATTTCATTATTCGCCGTCGTTAGCTGAATATGACCCTTCTTTTTTTGAAGCATATCAAAAGATAAACGAGACATTTGCAAACGAACTCAGCGGAATAATTCACCCTGAAGACGTTATCTGGATACACGATTATCACCTGTTGCCCCTATCAGGAATGCTTAGGGCAAAATTCCCGAATATTACTATCGGATTATTTCTACATATTCCATTTCCATCTTACGAATTGTTCAGAATTATTCCCAAGCGATGGCAAAAACAGATTTTAGAAGGGATGCTAGGTGCAGACCTAATTGGATTCCATACCTCGGAGTATGTTGCACATTTTCTTAAAACAGTCGACATGTCACTTAAGGTTGAACATGACAACCAATATATCCAATGGGGAAACCGCCAAGTACAAGTGGATTCATTTCCTATGAGCATCGATTTCAATGGATTTAATAATGCTTACACTCACCCGGAAGTAGGTTTATTCAGACAAAACTACCTGAAACTTAAAAGCAGTAACAAAATGCTGTTTTCGGTCGACCAGCTCGACTATCACCAAGGAATTTACAATCAGCTACTCGCTTATGAGAAATTTCTTCATCTTAATCCAGCATATATTGGCCATATCGTTTTCATTTTGATCATAGTTCCTTCGCGGGATGTTAGTTCTAAATATAGTGAACGCAAAAAAAAGATCGACGAATATATAGGAAAACTGAACAGTACGATAGGCAGCATCACTTGGCAACCCGTTATTTATCATTATAACCATTTAGACTTTCATGAATTATGTGGGTTGTATACCGCTTGTGACATTGCACTCGTTACTCCGCTCAGAGATGGCATGAATGTAGTAGCTAAGGAGTTTGTAGCTAGCCGTAAGGATGAACAGGGAGTATTAATTTTAAGCGAAATGGCCGGTGCAGCTGCAGAGTTAACAGATGCGTTGCTTATAAATCCTAACGATATTGATGAAATTACAGAGAAAATTGCCCAAGGGTTAGCAATGACCTCCGATGAACAGCGCTTGCGCATGAAGAATATTCGGAACATTGTTAAAAATTATGATATAAATACCTGGACTGTTGATTTTTTTGAAAAACTGAACCAGATAAAATCCCAGCAATTGAAATTCGAAGTAAAATTCCTTGACAACTTTGCTCGTCAAGAATTACTTTCTGATTATACATCCAGCAAAAAAAACCTACTGTTGTTAGATTACGATGGCACGTTGGTCAACTTTTCTAAAGATCCGGCCAAAGCTGCTCCCAATAGCGAACTTCTTGAGTTGTTAAGACAGCTCTCAGAATCTGAAAATAATGACATCTACATTGTAAGCGGTAGAGATAGCCATACACTTGAAAAATGGTTGGGCCATTTACCGATTGGGCTTATCGCCGAACATGGAGCCAAAATCCGTGATAAAGGCAGTAAATGGCTAAACCAAGCGTTAGCTGAATCTACTACCTGGAAAACGAAGATTAGAAAGATGATGGACCACTACGTATTCAGAAGTCCGAACACATTTGTAGAGGAAAAAGATTTTTCTATTGCCTGGCATTATCGCAATGCCGATCCTTATCTGGCCGAAAAGAGATCCAGAAATCTCCATGAAGAACTCGTAGAATACACCATACAAATGCCATTAGATGTACTTAATGGACACAAAGTTATTGAAGTGAGGAATAGTGGAGTTAATAAGGGGATTGCTATTGCTAAACTTTTAGATGTGGCCGTGTACGACTTCATCTTGTGCATAGGCGACGACCAGACAGATGAAGATATGTTTAAAATCTTAGCAAATGTAAATGGTGCATATACCATTAAAGTCGGCCACCAAGCTTCCTTTGCAAAGTTTAATCTCAGTACTCCGTTCTTAGTATCCTCCTTATTAGACTCCATGCAGTTTCAGACAGGAGATCATCTGATATAATTTTTAACTTTGGTCGCCCATGAATAAAGTTTGGGTTGGGTATGCAAATGCTATCCCACGTTCTTCAAATGCGGTAAAAATATCAAGGTACACAGCTTGTTGATAATCCATAAAGACATTGTAATCCGAATCCAAAACAAAATAGACGAATTCAAAATTCAGACTAAAATCACCATAGCCAGAAAAATGTCCTCTATCAAACTGGAGTTTCGGTTTAGTGGAGATAATCTCCTTTACCAACTCAGGCACTTCTTTTAACTGCTGACTGGTTGCCTGATAAGTTAATCCCAGAGAAAACACAATTCTTCTACGCTCCATTCTCTTGAAATTATGTAGTCTCGAATTTGTTAGGTCAGTATTTGAGCAAATAAGCTGTTCGCCACTTAGGGTTCTGATACGCGTGGTCTTAATTCCAATGTACTCTATCGTCCCATTCTTATCCCCTATGACAACAAAGTCACCGATTTCAAATGGACGGTCAAAAAAGATGACAAAGTAACTAAAAAGATCACCAAGCACAGTTTGTGCAGCTAATGCAATCGCAATACCTCCCACTCCTAGACCAGCAATCAGGGTGGTAACGTTGTAGCCGAGATTATCTATGAAAAAGATCAAACCAATAATCCAAATCAGTACATTAGCGATGACTATTAATCCTCCCGCCTGTTTCTCCTTGTCACCGCTCTTATCATCTCGTTTAATAAATGAGTAAACAAATTTTCTGAATGCGGCACTAATCATTTTGAGGACGAAGAAGGTAAATGCTGCCAGATAGGCAATATGGATTATGTTGTCTACTTTATCATTAAGGGATAAAGTTTTAATGCCGAAATAAAAAGAGCTGATGTATAAAAGAGGTAAAATGGAGTTTTCTACCATTGTTACTATAAAATCATCCCAATTGTTTTCTGTACCACTCGTCCATTTTTTAAGGCGTTGTAGCACAACAGATTTAAAAAGTTTAATGAGGATAAAAAGACCAAGAATAATCGCAATGGCAATGGCCCATTCAGAGGTTGTATTTCCCCAAATGAGCCTTTCTGAAAATTTGTTCATTTATAAGTGTTTGAATGAGATAAACTAAGCTATTTTTTAGTTGTTTTTGGCGCGAGTGTCAAAAACATACGCTTGCCTTCAAGCTTTGGAAGAAGTTCTACTTTTCCTATTTCTTCAAGCGCCTGCGCAAATTTAAGCAGCAAAATCTCCCCTCTGTCTTTGTAAACAATGGAGCGGCCCTTGAAATGTACAAATGCTCGTACTTTTTCGCCGCTTTCTAGAAATGAAGATGCATGCTTAAGCTTAAATTGAAAATCATGGTCGTCTGTATTCGGTCCAAACCGAATATCTTTTATCACTGTCTGTTTAGCGTTTGCTTTGATTTCCTTCTGCTTTTTTTTCTGCTCGTATAGAAATTTGCTGTAGTCGATAATCCTACATACTGGCGGAATTGCCTTTGGAGCTATCTCCACCAAATCGAGCGATTGTGTTTCGGCCAGTTCTATGGCCTTTGCTAGGGGATAAATTCCCGGTTCAATGTTCTCTCCAGATACACGCACCTCACTGGAAGTTATGAAATGGTTAATTTTATGTTCTGGTTCTTTTTTCTTGAAGGGCATACGTAATCCCCTGTTAAATCCTGCTTTTTTTAATGCCAAATTCGTAAAATTTTAGTGTAACAAAATGCACCTTTTAGTCGGCGCTTGCCATAAGATAGTCTTTTCTACCCTAAACTGAGCAATAAAGTTGTTTTGATGACATTACGCTTAGATATCCAGAGAGAATTTTAACTATTTACAACAATCCTCTTTCGGTTTTGTTGTTTAGGTAAACTACAGGAATTATGTTACTACATGCAAAAGAACTTCTTGGATTCTCCATAGCTGCTTTAGATGGAGAAATAGGTTCCGTGAAGGATATTTATTTCGACGACCATTCCTGGGTTGTGAGGTACCTCGTAATAGAAACCGGGAACTGGCTTTTTAAGCGCAAGGTACTAATTTCGCCGGCAGCTATTAGCGCTATTAAAGATACCTCAAGTAGCGTTTTAAGCATTAAGCTTACCAAACAACAAATTAAAAATAGTCCTCCTATAGACATGGACAAACCCGTATCACGTCAACAAGAATCAAGTCTATTTGACCATTATTCCTGGCCTTCGATTGGTGGAGCCGGTATGGGCTGGCCAACAACAGGAATGGTAAAGGGTGCGTCAGCTTTGGTTAGCAGTGCAGAACCTAAACAAGAATTTGATCCACATTTGCGAAGTTTCCATCAAATTGCGAAATACGAAGTCCACAACCAACAGGGCCGCGTAGGACTTGTAAAGAATATAGGCATCGACATATCCAACTGGTCTGTTTCCTATTTACTAATAGATGATGTGTTCACTTCCGCTAAAGAGAGCGTGGTGATTACCCCTAACAATATCCTTTCTATCGATTGGCCTACGTCGAAGTTAAAAATTGCTAATAGTCAGGAAGATTTAAAGAAGGCCCCCATTATGAATGCGGAAGGATTCTTCTCAAATGACAGTGAGGGGAAAATTTAATATAAAATAAATCATAAAATTGCGGGCAGTAGGTACTTTTCTACAATCTCATCAGCTTGAAGATGTGCGAATGCCTTGCCATATGCTGACGCAGTTATAACTATCACAATGGGCAGATTTTTAAATATATAGATCTTGTTACCGCCATTTCCACTGCTATAATAAACTTCGTGCGATTTATCAGCTACCTTAAAAGTCTTACTCCAAAAAAGAAGTCCGTAAAACCCGGCTTTATCAGCCGGCAGAACTTGTATTGGCGACAGACTTTTTTCTACCCAAGACTTTTTAACCAACCGCTCGCCATTAAATATACCCCCATTTGAATAAAGCTGACCATACTTTGCAAAATCTAGTGCACGTAACCGAAGCCCTCCACCACCAAAAGGCTTGCCTTGTGGGGTTCGTGCCCATTCAAATTTAGCAATACCCAAAGGCGTAAACAATTTTCTATTGGCATATAACTCTACACCACCCGGTATATTTTTATCGAGCACATCCATTACTAAATTGGTACCCGCCGTAAAATAGGTCCAACCTGCCCCATTTCTCCTATTTGGATCCATTGGTAAATCAAGCGTAAATTTTGTATAATCAGTCGTAGGGTACATATTTTCTTCATTTCCGGGAGAGATTTCGACTTCATCATCACCATCAAATGCGGCACTCATGCTCAATAAATCTACAAGTCTTACACTATCCTTCTTCGTACTATAGTTAGCGTATTTTTGAAGCGAATAAAATTCCTTTAGCATCTGGTTTTCAGACTTAATAAATCCATCGTCAATTGCCATCCCAGTAAGGGTGGAGGTGATAGATTTAGTAACTGACCTTGGATCGTGGAATGTTTCCCTTTTTTCCCCGTTATAATACTGTTCTAAAAGTAATTCCCCATTCTTCAGCACCACTATACCGTTAATCATGCGATAGGTCTGTTCAGCGATCCTGGTATTCAGCCTAACAATCAACTCTTTGTTCAGCTTCGCTTTGGAAAGTTTAAAACCACTTCCTTCAGCTATCAGCTGGGGTTTCATTTTCAACGGATCTACTATCTTAGGAATCCTTGTGATATTGATTTGTGTTTTTGCCAGCCTTCCACTGTATTTAACTTCGTTTTGCTTAACATACGCACTGATTTCTATTTCCAGCACTTTTGGCTCTCTACCCAAGAGAGACATCCCAGCATTTGCCATGAAACGATCCCAGAGGTTGATGCTCCATAAGCCCGACCTGTTTGAGCTGATTAACACAATATCCAATGGACGATTAGTAACCTTATCTTGTGGCAAGATAGCGCCTGGCCCCAGATTTTCGGTATAAGCTTTTTTCCCATCTATATAAAAATCAAAACTATAATTACCAATAGCTAAAAGTTCTTCGGTTTTTATGTGTGGAGCTAACTTAGCAAGTTCAGTCTGAAGAGAAACATCGGGTGATAATAACAAATACAGGTCCTTATCTGAACCGATATTATAAGAAAAGGCAAGAGGTTTATTTACACTGTCTCTTAGCGGTCTGAAATCAAAAAAAGCCATTTTCTGTGCATGGGATTGCAGCTTAAAAAGTGTTAGTGAAAAAAGAAGGGTTATTGTACAAAATTTTCGCATTATGAATTTGTTTTATGCAAAGGTAAAGCAGCATGATCGCACAAAATAGAACAAGATTAACATCTAGCTACGAATTAATAAGTCGTTTAAAAAATGATGGGGTATTTCCGCTAAATTCCTTGAAACACCTTATCATATGACTTTGATCTGCAAATCCACAGCGGTGGGCAATAGTACTAAGAGAATTTTCCCTTATCGAGAATTCGGAAAATGCTCTTTCAACTTTTAACAGCCGGACATATTCGGCAATTGAACAGCAGTAGTACTTGGTAAACGATCTCGATAAATGGACAGGATGTACACCAATTTCTGAGGCCATTTCCCGAAGTCCTGGAGGACTGAGATACATGTCTTGTAACAGCTCGCCTGCTTTATCAACCCAAGGAGGTCTGGACCTTGATTCAGCTTGGCTTTTAAAAAATGGATCAACTGCTTCGATTACCAAATTTTGAATCCCAAGTATTGTCAGATTATCGGCTACCTGACTTTCCTTTAGAAGTCTATAAAACAAGATTTTAGTTTTAGGGCAAGTCACTTCATAGCTCCCCTCATTAATATCCGCATTAGGATATATTTCCCTAATCCAACGGTTTTCAATTTCAAGATGCATCCCTTTGGTTTCTCCAGGTGGTTTGATATTATAATGGGATTCCTGAGCATTGTGAAATAACAAGCTTCCTGCCGAGAGGTGAAGTTTGTCTTTTTTATTGCCTTCGATTACTCTTCCTTTGAGCATAAAAGTGAAATACACATTTTCATGGTAGTGCCAGTCCACATACTCGTGGGTATAGGCGGTATTCGTTAAAATCAGTCCACCTGTTTCCAGTGTTTGATTTGTTACGCCGAAGAACTCTCCCGAACCCAATTTTTCCATACCTCATTTAGAATCATCAATGCGGGAGTTGTTACAGGTTATAATTAAAGTCAGTATAAAAAGAGACGAAAGTTTCAACTTATAATGCATCAATAAAAAGCCCCAGCATTATTGCTAACGTAAGGAAGGTAATCATTCCCAATAAATAACAAATTAGTGCTTTCAAATAGCTTGCTACACTGCTTTTATCAAAAAACTGTCCTGTTCCCCAAATGCAATAAGCAACACTGAATATTCCAGAAATCTGCATTAAATTTACTTGCAATAATCCTTCCAGTAGCGCAAATAAAGAAATAACCAGCATGGAAATTCCCAAAATGAAACATTGCAGAATTAATACTTCAAAAAAATTGTAGTCATACTTTTTGTAAAACACCTTTATCCATGCAGAAATAAAAACTCCCATAAGGATGTTCGCATAGCCGTAATGATTTTGAATCCAAGAAAAAATTGAACCTAAAGCTGTATGTTTCTCTTCCTTAAAATCTACATATCCCTGTTCTATATGAAACACGTTATTAATGATTGTGTACATTAAAGAGCTAAGTACGAGAAAAAGAATTGGCTTAACCAGTCTGCTTCTATTCTCTTTTAAAAATTCTTTAACATTCTTGCCCGGAGCAATTAATAGCTCTTTGATGGTGTAGGGAATGCCTTTTTCAAAGTGCAAAATATGTTGAATTTCATGTAGCACATAGTGCTGGTCTATTCTCTTAAGCTGCGTTGGTTGACCACAACTGCTACAAAAATTACCATTTACTGTATTTTTACAGCTTGAGCATTTCATGGTGGTATTAGGCATGTATTTAAAAATTTATACAAAAATCTCTATAAAATTATTTTCAAAGCCTACACATTAGTGTAGTTTTGTTAGCTAGAACAGGATATGAAAGATAAGATTGACTCAAGTCTGCTTAGCAAAAATATTGTAAGAGAAGTACCGGAAGAAGATCGGGTTCAACAGACTCACTATCTCGAAGCTGTAAAAGCGTTTTCGCAATTAACCTACGAGAGCATTTATGTGATCGATTACGAAAAAATGGCTTTTGAATATGTTTCAGACAATCCATTGTTCTTATGCGGACATTCGGCTGCAGAAGTACTCAACTTAGGGTATCAATTTTACTTTCAACATGTTCCAGAGCAGGACTTAAAACTCTTGGATCAGATAAATGAAGCAGGTTTTGATTTTTTTAAGAACCTGCCCGCTAGTGACAAAAGACAATATAGTATCACTTACGATTTTCATTTAGTTAATAAGGATGGCAGAAAGATTTTGATAAATCATAAACTAACCCCACTCTTTTTAACAAGTGATGGAAGAATGTGGAAGGCGATCTGTATCGTTTCTATTTCGCATCATAAGAATGCCGGCCATGTTGTTATCTATAAACAAGGTTCTGAACAAAAATGGGAGTTAAGTTTAGGAACCAGCATTTGGCATAAGTCTATAAAACCACAACTTACAAAAAGAGAAATAGAGATCTTGCGTTTACATGCCCAGGGACTTACCATTAATCAAATAGCTGAGAAAATATTTGTAGCTACCGATACCGTTAAATACTATAGAAGGAGAATTTTTGAGCGCTTTGGTGTTAGCAATATGGTAGAAGCACTTTCCTATGCGGTTAGCAGTAAACAAATTTAATACTACCCAAAAAGTTCGCTGCTCAAATACCTATCGCCTCTATCACAAGTGATAAAAACAATTGTTCCCTGATCAATTTCATTTGCAAGCTTAACCGCCGCCGCACAGGCGCCACCAGAACTCATTCCTGCAAAAATACCCTCTTCTTTCGCCAGTTTACGGGCCATTTGCACCGCTTCCTCTTCCGCAATATCCATTACTCGATCTACTCTTTCTGCCTCGAAAATCTCAGGCAGATATGCCGGCGGCCATCTACGTATTCCCGGAATAGACGATCCTTCTGTAGGCTGGCATCCTATAATTTCAATAGCGGAGTTTTTTTCTTTAAAAAATCTCGAACAGCCCATTATTGTACCAGTGGTACCCATTGCGCTCACAAAATGAGTAATTTTTTCTGCCGTATCTCTCCATATCTCTGGACCAGTGGTCTTGTAATGGGCCATATAATTATCACTGTTTGCAAACTGATTAAGAAGGAAGTAACCAGATTGTGCACCTTTTTCTAAGGCATAGTCGCGGCAAACCTCAATGCTTTCCAGCAAAGTTACCTTAGCACCATAGGCCTCCATGGTTACTTTCCTTTCTCGCGTAGAATTAGCAGGCATCACCAATTCAATTTCTAAATTATAAAGCCCGGAGATCATCGCCAAAGCTATTCCAGTATTTCCACTGGTAGCTTCCACTAATTTTGTTCCAGGTTTAATTTCACCCCGTTCCATTGCGCTACGAATCATATTTAAGGATGTTCTATCCTTAACACTACCCCCTGGATTGTTCCCTTCCAATTTGGCGAATATTCTAACATTTGGATTGGGATTCAATTTTTGAAGTTCTGCCATTGGAGTATTTCCAATTAATTCGATTAGGCTTGCCATATTTGAATTTAGTTAAGTTCGTTGATATTTCTAATAGTAATAACCGGAGAATGATACACCGTCGCATAAGGGAGAATACTTTCTGTGAGCCATACATTTCCACCTACTATACTATCATGACCTATAATTGTTTCTCCCCCTAATATAGTTGCACCCGCATAGATAACCACTCCATCTTCCACCGTCGGATGCCGTTTTTTCCCTGCTAAATCCTTGTTAACACTTAATGCGCCTAACGTAACCCCCTGATAAATTTTTACATGGCGACCAATTTTGGTAGTTTCACCAATTACTACTCCTGTTCCATGATCTATATGAAAATATTCTCCGATTGTTGCACCTGGATGAATGTCTATTCCTGTTCTACTATGTGCATGTTCTGTCAAAATCCGGGGAATTAACGGTACATTTTGCTGGTGAAGTAAATGGGCAATCCGATAAAAACATATGGCATAAAAACCCGGATAAGTACGGATAATTTCCAATCTTGAAATAGCCGCTGGATCGCCATCATAGGTTGCAGCAATATCTGTATCAAGGATATGATATAATGCTTGAAGTCCATCGAAAAAATCTTCAGCGATTTGATCGGAGTTGATGGTTTGGCTGCTGGCACGAAGCAGGTTGACCAATTCTAACTTGAGCTGCTCTCCTTGTTCCTGTACGGCATTCAGTTCTTCAAAATTGCTGTTCCTACTTTCTGGGTACAATAGGTTAATAAGCCTGATTGCCCATTCTGATATGAAATCATTTGCCGGAAGCCTAACTGCTTTTACTTGTTTATCAAATAGATACTTAAAGAAATCGTCGTCCATGTATGTTTGTTTTTGCAATGATCTTGCGAATAAACTACTATAAAGGTAGTCTTTGTATTCAATAATATAAAAACTAGTTTAAATTAAGCACACTACACCAAATTCACAGGCATAAGGTAGCTGCTCACATTTGCATAATTATTCCTGGTACAAGCTGGTTAATTTTGCCTTCAAATAATCTTTATGAAAATCGTCACATTAATATTCAACATCATCTTTTGCATTGTTTTGCAGACGAATGCACAACAAACAGAGGCTTTAAATAAACGCATTCAGTTAATGCATGCAGAAAAAAATCCTCAAAAAAACATCCATACGATGTATAACATCATCAAAGTTTTCAAATTAGATACAGGTAAGAATGTGGAAGAGATAGATCTGTTAAAGGGAAACGTCGCCTTATCATTCCTCAATGCCGGTAACTATACTCATTTCGAAGCTTATATCCGAAAAATCAAAAACAAGTTCAACCAAACTTCCTTCCTCAATATGGCCGTTTCCAACCTGATAAAAATCGAGGCTTTTAATTATGCGGCAGTTCTGGCAAAAAAAACGATTGAGTTATATGAATCCTATAAAGATGACCCATCTGCTAAACCGAATAACTTCGCCCTCGAAGATTGGAACAGATTTATGAAAATGGCAGCTTACCCTTATTACGAGAGCTACGCAACCGTACTCCATCAAAAAGGCCAATACAAAAAAGCATTATTCTATGAAGAAAAGGCCTTACTTGGAAATGAAAATCTCCTGCAATCATCTATTGAACTTTATAGTGCTTTATTGGTAGCTGATGGACAAACTGATAAGGCGTATGATCTACTCTTAAAAACGGTAGCCATGGGAAAGGCGAGTATAAAAATGACTACCCTCTTTAAGAAACTGGCTTTACAAAAATTAGGTAGTGATGGGAAAGTAACTGTATTTCTGGATTCGCTACAGCGCACCATAAAGCAACAGTATGCACTAGAAGTCGCACAAAAGATGATTAGCAACAAAGTTGCCCCTGTTTTTAAGCTGTTAGATTTGAATGAAAAAACAGTGTCTCTTGACAGTTTTAAGGGAAAAATAGTGGTACTCGATTTTTGGGCCACATGGTGTGCTCCCTGCGTTGCTTCTATGCCGGCAATGAAAGAAATTAGTGGTCGACACCCAGAAGTAGTTTTCTTATATATAGCCACACAGGAAACAGGAATAGCCCCAACTACAAAAGTGAGAAATTACGTAGATACAAATAAATTTCCGCTTAACGTGTTACTGGATGCATCATCTACGACGGCCTCGGCTTATTTAATAAAAGGTATTCCTACGAAGGTGGTGATAGATAGGAAAGGTAAAATAAGGTTTGTAACTGAGGGCTATTTATCCGACTCAGAACTAATTAATGAGCTTGAAACAATGATTAATCTTGCCAAAGCGCAATAATTTTTATATTAATATTATATTAGCCTTCCATCATGAGTTCAAATTCGACAAAACCTGTTACAGCTATAATACGGTGTGTTTACATGCTATTATTTTTTAGCATTTCAACTGGTTACGCTCAGCACTCAACGTCCTACTTTGAATTTGAAGCTAAAGGCGTTTCGGGCAGCCAAATTACAACTTTCACAAAGGGCAAAACCGAAAATGTTTTTACCACAGGGGGGTATGTAAACATTTACCCTACAGATGCCTTTAAAAGAACGGGCGACCTAAATTTCCATGCATATTATCATGACAAAAAGGAGGGAAAAAACTTTAACGGAAGCCTGTACCTCTTACCCGGAAAAGAATATTTTATTGATGTATTTGAACAGTCCACCCAAAAACTAGTTAAACGATATATCCTTCGCCGACCAATACTTTTTCCTAAAATCAAATTTTACGATCATAACCATCATTTTTATACCTCAAAAACGGATGGGATTGAAAATGAATTAAATTTATCGCCCGGCGAAAAAATCAGGCTCGACATAGTTCAGCCTATGGATTTCAATGACATGGAGGTCGAGCTTTCCCTTCGTAACCTAAAAACCAAGCGTATCCAAAGAGGAAGTAGCAAATACAACTTCAAAAACTTAAAGTTTGAAGCAAATACAGCATATGAACTTCGTTTTAACTATGTTGCTCAGAAAGAAAGTGTGTGCACTATTTACGTCAAGGTAAAACCGTATTGGTATCAATCGCCCATTACTTATGTGATATTTTTAATCCTGCTCACAGCCATTGGGATCTTAATGCTCACCATAACACTTAAAAAGAAAATAAGATCTACCCAAAACGAGCAGCAGAAATTGGAACAGGCGGCAACTCGCTTACAATCGTTACTCAATCCTCATTTTACTTTTAACGCTTTAAGTACTGTCCAGGGTTTGATGAATACAGAACGAATAGATGAGGCCAATCAATATCTTCAGGAATTTAGTTCGCTATTAAGACAAACATTGACTAAAAGTAAGCAGCTTTACACTACGCTTGACCAAGAATTGGAAATGATGAGGCTCTATATGAAGATTGAAGCTTTCCGTTTTAATTTCTCGTGGGAGATAACCGTTAGCGAAGCCTTGAACCCTGCAGAGCTCGAAATACCTACCTTATTATTACAGCCGCTGATAGAAAATGCGATTAAGCATGGTTTGGCTAAAATGGGAGATCAGGGTAAATTGCAGATTGTTTGTGCGCCAGGACAAAAAAAGAATAGTTTTGTAATTGCCGTAAATGATAACGGTACTTGGGTAAACAAACACAAGACAGGTTATGGACTCTCTTTAACTGAAGAGAGAATTGCTACCGTCAACAAAATTAAAAATGGTCAAAAAATTATGCTCCATTTCGAGAAACAAATTGGTACAAGTGCTATTTTAACGTTTTATAACTGGATCGACAAACAATGATTACTGCTATACTAGTTGACGACGAGCCTATCAATAACAGCAATTTAAATGCATTGCTGTCCAAGCATTGCAAAGAAATTAAGGTAATTGATACCGCCACTAGTGTTGATGAAGCAAGGTCGCAAATTTTAGCATTAAAACCTGATGTAGTATTTTTAGACATCGAAATGCCAGATAAAAATGGCTTTGATTTGCTCAAATCCTTTCAAAATCCAGACTTTGCCGTTGTATTTGTCACCGCCTATGATTCTTATGGAATTGCCGCTGTTAAATTTTCAGCGCTCGATTATCTCTTAAAACCTATTAACATTGAAGAGCTTAAAAATACAGTCAAAAAAATAAAGCAATCTCTAGTTGCGAAAAAACAGCACTTAAAATTAGACAATCTGCTACATTTATTAGCGCATCCACAACCATATGAAGACCAGAAAATAGCCTTGGCTACTCAAAAGGAAACGCATTTGGTACCGATTAATGAAATCGTTCGCTGCGAATCATCCAACAATTACACTACTTTCTTTTTAACCAATGGTATAGCGCACGTAATTTCTAAGCCATTGTATGAATATGATGAGATGCTATCACCTTATGGGTTTATCAGGTGCCATCAATCCCACTTGGTAAACAAAACATATGTTTTGAGTATTTTAAATGAAGATTCAGGCTATTTAATGATGAGTTTCACCTCGAAAAAAATCCCCATTGCAAAGCAAAGAAAAGCACAGGTTAAAGAGTCGTTGATTGTCAACAAATCAAAAGCAGGCGATATTCACCGTCATTTTCTTTAGGTGCCCGATGAACACATGGTAAAACACTTTGTTCGGGATGATCGACTGCCAATTTCCACAGATGACCTACTCCTAGATTTAAAGGATTAGCATGGGGTGTAGGCTGATAATGCAGATCGAAGAAATATTCTTTCAAAAAGTCTTCAAATCCTGGTTCCGAACCCTTATACAAATCCCAAAGCTTTTGCCGAACTTCAGGAATTAAAACTTTCTGTTCAACCTGGTTGTTAGGTAAAATTTCGCTTGCAGCCCCGTAATAGGTACATAAAAAGGTATCGGCAGCAATGGGTGAGCGATCTACGTGATAAGAATATACATCAGTGGAAATGAAATCAAATTCTTCATCGCGTTCGTAACTTTTAAGTAAATTAAGGGAAGGTGATGCGCCAAAATCCTCCAATAATTTCAGGTCGTTTAAGACAATATTTCTGGCTATGCTACCTTCCTGAGATAAATGCAAGGCCAAAAGCGTTTTTGCTGAAATGTCTGTAACATTTTCTTTTAATTGAAGTTTGGCAACCACTTCTTGGAAATCTCCAACAAGCGTTCTGTGCCAGCAAATGGCGTTTATGGCTCCCACAAATTTTGTTGTTACAAGTTCTTCAAATGTTGAAACCAATCCAATTTGGTTGTTATCGGTAAATTTGTTGTGCATATTTGTAATCTTGCAATTTAACCAATTAATTTAAAAGAGAAGATTACAAAGCATTATGAAAATAGACCTGTCAACAATACCAACTGTCCGGCTAGCGGGAAGCCAACCGATTTTAGCATAAACGATTACAAAAGGCCTTTGATATGCTCTTCAAAACTGTCTGTAAAACAACGCTTAATATTTAACTACTAATTAAATAAAAAAGCAAAAATTATATTAGCGAGAAAGCGTTAAAAAAAGAAAAAATATTGAACTTTCGCGTGTCTTCTACTAATATAGGTTTACAGTTGGTCTGATACGGGTTTCCCTTTACAGTTTTGGAAGGGTTAATAATTATAAAGTTAATAGTTTTTTATTAGTTCTTTTATACTTTTTCCTACAGTTCTTCCACCGCTTGATTAACGGTTCCTTAGTTGTATGCGCTACAGTTGGTGTGAGGTAATTACAGCTCATGTGGGGTCGAAGATGATTATAGGATTCAATACTCTTGGTTACTTCCAACATTGCCTGGGTTCTGGATTGAAATACCCTATTAAGCTTGAACTCTGTTTTAAGAATCCCATTTATTCTTTCGGCTATGGGGTTTTCGTATGCTTCTCCGTTTTCGGTCATACTAATGGAAATATCATTATTTCGAAGCAATGATGTGTAATCATAGCTGCAGTATTGCACACCCCTGTCGGAGTGATGGATCAGCGGAGCCTCCGAGTTTCGATCTTTAAGGGCCATTTTCAGCGCATTCACCGATCCTTGGGCATTCAGATAAGAATGAAGGCAATAGCCCATGATTTTTCTTGAATAGGCATCGGTAATCAGCGAAAGGTAATTGAAATCGTAACCTATGCAAATATAAGTGATGTCAGAGACCCATAACTGGTTACTACGGACTATCTCCATCTCCTTTATCAAATTGGGATATCGTCTAAACCAATGATTGGACTGGGTTGTCCTGGGGCTTCTTCTTTTTCTATCTATCAAAAGCTTGTGTTTCCCCAAAATGGTATAAAGCTTATCTCTTCCAATTTTTATCCCATGGCTCTGAAAGGGCGTATAAAGGCACTTATAGAGCTTATGACCTCCCAATCCCGGGAGCTCCCTGCGAACCTGATGGACCATCTCAATGACGATTTCTTCCTGCTCCTCCTGCCGGGAGTAATGCCTGAGATGATCATAATATGCTTGTCGGCTCTTACCAAACAGTCTACAAAGTGGCCCGACGCCCATCCTTGTAATGCGTTTCTCCTTGATCAGCTTTACTGTTTGGTACCACCCTTTTTTCTAATGGGAACTTTGTGCGCCTTTTCAGCATGGTCAATCATAGAGTTCAGACCGTAGATAAGTACATTGGCCTTCTCCAATGCCTTCTCCAGATCCTTTATCCGATTCTTCAGCTCAGCGGCATCTTTAGTCTTTGGCTTTTCCATAGGAGCTAAAGTTACGGCTCCTTTCTCTAATTTCTTCTTGTACAAATTAATCCAGTTGGTGAGGATGTAGGTATTTGCCACACCGTACTTTTTAGCTACTTCTTCTTTTGAATAGTTCTGGTAAACAACCAGCTCTACCAATTTTTCCTTAAGTTCTTCAGGATAATCAAATCTTGCAATTGCTTCTTCTTTCATTGACAGTGAATGGTGTATCCAAAAAAACTGTAAAGCTATAGACGGATAAGACA
>NZ_FOPP01000004.1 GCF_900113525.1 Pedobacter insulae | reverse complement strand
TGGGGGTTATCCTAAAAGTGGCCACCTCTTTTTATCCAAAGTGGCCACATATTACGCTCCAAAGTGGTCATCTCATTTCGGTCAAAAGTGACCACTTGGCTTATTTTAAGGGGTTTTAAGCGTTATAAAGAGTGTTTTGAACTCCATGTATCGAGTTGAGGTCTAAAGTTGAAATCAAGTGCGTTAAATTGACTTAATTGGGCAAGCTTTATTCTTCTTGGATGTGTTGAATCTGGGACTTAGGTTCTGCAACCTTGGAGGTGATCTTATGCCCTTTTGCGAAGCAAAAGCATAGCGAGAGTATTGGATGTGGTATATGTTTTGGAAATCTATGGAAGATTTTTTGGTATGTGAGCATCAATCTGGATGCATCTAACGCAACTGCTCAAAGGGTATTCAAAAAGCTATGGTTTCTTTTGGGGTGGCCAGTTTGGAACGGAATATGGTGGCCACTTTTACCGAAATACACACGTAATGTTCTAATACTTTATTTTTTGATTAACTTCAAAATCCACATTAAAGTCCAAGCTATTATAACTTAAAGAGCTATATTATCCAGTTAAAAGGATATGCATAGTAAATTCTTAAGAATATATTAATTGAAATTAGAGCGTATGGGGCTTATTTAGTTCTTACTAAGATAGACAGTATTATCACATTATCAATACGGGAAACCTTAAATTTTGCTTCTAAAATTATTTTACTTTTAAAGAAATGATGTTGGTTTATTTTCTTATCTTTAAACTATAGCATTTGCAGCTAAAACGTATATAAAAAAGGTGAGTGATTCGGTGAGTTCTAAATCCAAAACCTCCCAGATAATGAATAAACGCAGGAAATTCGACTAGGTTCGAATCCCAGCGGGATCACCAAAGGCGCAAGAAATTGCGCCTTTTCTGTTTAAAATATATTTTAAACCGCAATTCTGAAAAAATAATAGGTCATTTCAATCCATCTTAAACCATACAAACCCATATTTTATATTTACTTATAATTTGTTAAAATTATCGAGTATTACAATTGGTTAGTTTAATCCAATCAAGTTGCCTGTTTTGCTTTCTCATTAATACTTTTTATCTGTTCATCCAATTCAGATGCAGCAGCAGCCAAGTATTTGAGTAATTCTATTTTTTCAGGATTGCTTTCTGGAATAAGCTTAAGCAGGTCTACCAAAGCCATAATTTTAGTGAGTGGAGAACGGATTGCATGTGATTGCATCCAGGCAATCTCAAATAATTGCCTATTTTGTTGTTCAATTGCCTGCATTTGAATAACTTTTTCAGTAATATCCAAACAAGCACCAATCATTTCAAGCGGTGCGCCTTGGGCATCCATTTTTAGTTTAGCCCAAGACCGTAGATAGCGCAGTTCTCCATTTGGACGAACAATCCTTTCTTCAAATTCAATTTCTTCCTGATTCAATAAAACCCGTTCCATAACCTTCTTCACGCGAACCAGATCATCGGGATGGAGCATTGTAAGATATCCAGTAGAACTCACCTTAAACTCCTTTTTATCCAGACCATAGATAAGATACATTGCGGGTGACCAATTAACAATATCTTGTTTTATATCCCAGCGCCAATTTCCAAAGTGGGCCAATTCCTGGCTTTGTGACATAAGTAAGTTGGCTTCATTTATCACCTCAGTCTTTTGACGGTTTTCTATAATGATCCGTAAAAGTGCAGTTGCCTTTTGCATAACCTGCAGTTCATTTTCGGAAGGTATCCGCGGATTTTGGTAATACATTGCCAGTGTAGCGATTACTTCGCCTTCAGTATTGATAATAGGATTTGACCAACAGGCACCAAGTTGATAATCCAAAGCTAAAGACCTGTATTTAAACCACCTTTTATCAGTAGCAATATCGCTTACAATAACCTGTTGTCCGGTTGCTGCAGCAGTTCCACAAGACCCTTCATTTTCTCCGATCTGTAAGCCTATAACTTTTGAAATATAAGCTGCCGGTAAAGATGGGGACAAGCCACTGGCCACCCGACCATTTTTGATCTGATGGTTGGAGCATTGCATTTGAGGGAACAAAGCTTCCAATCCTTTTAGGTAATTGAGCAATACATCCTCCAGAGGTAAACGAAAATCAGAACTTAATCTTAGTATGTTATATTCCAATCGTTCCAGTGCTCTTAATCTTTCTGTGGTAGTATTATCAATTATGATACCCCTAAAAATATGATCACCATTATCTAGCCGGAGTGATGAAACATTATCCTTAACCCAAATTATCTCGCCATCAGCCCGGATCATACGGTATTCAAAAGTGCAGCCTTTAATTTTCCGGTTTCTTAAATCATAATATTTAGTTACCACTTCAAAGTCTTCTGGATGTATACGCGTTTCCCAGAATCCGGGTTGATTAAGCCATTCTGTTTTTGAAAAGCCCGTAATCTGTTCCACATGATCACTAATGAAGGAAAATCGCTGCATATCAATGTCAGCTTCCCATACTACCCCTTCAATTGATTGTAAAAGGGCATATAAGTGTTCCGATTTAATATCCATAGCTATAAAATTATTTCCAAAATGTTCGTTACAGATCCTTTTTCTTCTTGTAAAATGCTTCGCTCATCAAGGGAGAATAAATCCAATTTCCCAAATACCAGTTATCGGATGCTGTGCGAAGGGATGGTTACGATAAATTCGCTGCCTTGGCCAGCAATCGAATTCAGTTCAATATTACCATCTAATTTATCCACTAATTGTTTTACAATGGCCAGACCAAGTCCGTTTGAAGTTTCGCCTCCAGTTGGATTTGCACTCAGCTTTTTAAATCTGTGATATAAATATGTTTTGTCATGCTCCGTAAATCCCGGCCCCTGATCCTTAATCGAAATTTTAATCCCTTCAATTGATTGGATTACCTGTATTCCGATTGTTGAATCTGCTGGTGAGAACTTAATGGCATTACAGGTTAGATTATCAAAAATCGTAGCAAGATATCCTTTATCTGTGCATATACTTTTTGCTTCGATATTAATGGTAAATCCTATATTTTTAACTAGAGCTATTGGGTTAAATTGCAATATCCTATCTCCAACAAAATTATCCAGTTCTACTAATTCGGTTTTGATCGATGAATTAATTTCATGGGAATTTAAATCGAGCAGATTGGTTGTCATTTCAAGTCCCGATTGCGCTGAAGCTTTGATCAGCTCTATGTATGTAACCTGCTCAGGCGTTAGGGTCCTACTTTTTTCTAAAAGAGTAGCCAAGCCTTTAATATGATTAAAGGGGGTTTTAAGATGATGGATAACATCCACAAAGTAATCCATTTTCTCATTCTGCTCATTTAGATTTTTAGCGTCCATCTGTTTTTAATTCTTTATAAATATGGTTCATTCATAAGATGATCAGTTATATATCCAGGTATTCGGTACCACCGATTATTGGATAGCTATTCCATTACATCAAAATATTGTTCTTCGCCACAATCGGCTCAGGCAGTTCTTTTTCATCCAGCATATCCCGCATATCTATTTCGAGCATGCGGCTTATCTGGGTAACAGGAATATCGTTGGCACTACCTTCAAATGGATTTACAGAGCTTTCACCAATTGTATCCAGGATATGGAATGCCCAAGCCACCATTGCTGATAAAGGGATATTGAACCAAATGGTATATCCTTCCAGAAAAGTTCCATTGCCCAATGCGCTGTATTCTTTTAGCAGACCGAAAGGCAGCAGAAAAATGAACACGAACAGCAAGTAAGTGGTTACCGAAGCAAAATTGCGGGGATAAGGAAAGTTCTTTATCCGTTCTGCTTTGCCCTGGTCGTCTATCAGACGTGTGATACCATTCTGTAATTCCATCCATTGAATGTCATTGATTACCCCATCTTTCTTCAACCTCGCAAGGCTTTCGGACTGTAATGCGATAAGCTGGGTCGCTCTGTTCTTTTTGGAAAGGATATAGGCAAATTCATCTTCAGATAAATATTTTTTGAGTTCCTCGTCCAGTTTTGTTCCCCATTCGGGAATATTGTATGTGCCTTGCAAGAAATCCTGATTTTCTCTTCTGTTGGTGTTTTCCCAAGAACGAGGTTCCCGCAATTGAAAACGTAAAGCAGTGAGCCAGGCAAAATGCCTATAGAACATTTCCTGAACCGTTTTGTTATCCTTACCGCCCAAAGCATCCCGCAGCGTAAATGCAAAACTTCGACTGTCATTGATTACAGCACCATAGATCTGCCTTGCTTCCCACAATCTGCCATAACTGGCATTGTTCTTAAACCCGACAATAAAGGCCAAAGCCGTACCCAATACTGCTACCGGTTGCCAGGGAAGGGAAAGGAAATGCCAACCCATTGCATAAAGAATGGTTGGCACGGCAGCTATGAGCAATAACCAAATCGTATCCCTGAATGTCCATTTGGCAAATTCCCAAGGGGTGTATCTTTTTCCTGTGTGCATATTCTAAATTAATTTGTTAAGTGTATTTCAGTTTTTCTTCTTCCAGATCTATTGCGTATAGATGCTTTCTGACAATTTCTTCATCCAGTTTTTCATCTGTTCTGTTTTCATTCATTAGCCAGACCCTTTGCTCTTCTAAAATTTTAAGATATACCTTTTTAGCTTCAGCAGACATTTCTGTTTCCTGCTGCCTGTTGTTCCGGTGTTCCAAAAGAGTGGCTATTGGTTGTAAGTGTTTGTTGCTGTCAAGCTGTTGGCTGTAATTAGTTTGGAAATATTGCAATGTATGTTCAGCCAATCCCATTTTAAGTAGCTCTTCCGCTTCTTCTTCTTTGTAGTGGTCGCCAAAATCGGGAATATTTACCTTTTTGATCAGCCACGGAAGGGTCAAACCCTGTAAAACCAATGTGGTCAATATCACTACGAACGTGATAAAGAGAATAAGGTTCCTAAACGGAAAAGGAGCGCCATTGCTCATTTCAATGGGTATTGATAAGGCGGCAGCAAGTGAAACCACGCCCCGCATACCCGACCATCCTAAAATTAGCGGAGCTTTTAATCCCGGGTTTTTATCTGCTACAGGAATAAAATTGCCGACTATTTTTGTAACGATTACTGCACCGAACGAAGCTAAAAACCTACCGAGTATCAATACAGCAGTTACCATCAGGCCATAGCCTACAGCTACAGAAAATCCAATGCCTTCCTGTTCCAGTCCTTCACTGATTTCGGGCAAATCCAGGCCAATCAATAAAAATACCAGTCCGTTCAACAGAAAAATAAGGCTTTTCCAAACGTTGTATCCTTGCAAACGCGAGGTACTGCTTAGAAAATCATTTCTTTTTGCGGACATCAACAAACCGCCACTTACTACCGCCAGCACGCCCGAACTATGTACCTCTTCAGCGGCTATATACATCACATAGGGAGCCACAAGCGTAAGCACGATATCAATGTTGGCATCGGTAGGCAATATCTTGTGGGCTTTCATCATCAGCCATCCAACCAACAGACCGATAGCGACACCACCAATGATCATCCAACTGAAACTTAATGTGGCTTGCTGCCAAACAAACTGCCCTGTGCCAACGGCAATCATCGCAAAACGGAATATGATAAGCGAGGAAGCGTCATTCAGCAAGCTTTCACCCTCCAGAACGGATGACATCCGCTTTGGAAGCTTCACAAATTTCAGAATGGCATTTGCACTTACCGCATCAGGTGGAGACACAATACCGCCTAGCAAAAAACCTAAAGCCAGTGAAAATCCAGGAATAATAGAGTTGGTGACAAACGCGACCGACATGGCGGTAAGAAAAACCACCACAAAGGCAAAACTGCCAACAATCCGTCTCCACCGCCAGAGCTCTTTCCACGATATAACAAATGCCGCTTCATATAAAAGCGGCGGTAGGAAAATGATGAAGATAAGTTCAGGCTCGATGTGTACCGTCGGCATCCCCGGTATCAGGCTTATCAGCAGTCCGGCAATGACCAACAGCACTGGGTAAGCAACTTTTATCCTGTCTGCCAACATAATGAGCAGCACGATCAGGACAATCAGTACAAGAAAAAAAGTAAAATATTCAATCATAATTTTAATGTTGACATTAGTGCCTTAAATTAAATCTGCCCGTATCTCGTTCAGATTGTCATTTTGATAAATCTGCAATATCTTTCACCTCTATAATATTCTTTTCATAACCATTCACGGTAACATTAATCATCGCTTTGCCCACTTCTTCTAATGTAAGGAAATAGGTTTTGTTGAACAATCTAAAAATGGGAAACATCACATTGATGACCCTGTAAAATCCTTTGACATTCTTAGCCCCTTTTGTGGGTTTCATAAAAGCAGGGCGAAAATTATACACAGCCTTGAAGGGAAGTGTCATCAAATGGTTTTCGGTCATACCTTTAATACGTGCCCACATCTGTTTTCCGTTTTCGGTACTGTCTGTTCCGGCACCGGATACATAACAAAATACCATTTGAGGTGATATTTCAGATAATACGGATGCAAAATCCATTGTGGTCAGATAGGTAAGATTACGGTATGTATCTTCATCCATCCCAACGGAAGAAACTCCGGCACAAAAATAGCAGGCATCATAGCCGCTTATTATTTCAGCTATCAGCGTAATATCATTGAAATTGCTATGCAATATTTCTTCGATTTTAGGATTTGTATATCCGCTCACCCTACGGTTAATCAATAGGATTTTTTCTACCATTGGATTGGCAATACATTCCTGTAAAACACCTTCGCCTACCATTCCGGTTGCTCCGGTTATAATTACTTTTAGTTTCTTCATTTATTCTTTTTGTTAAATAAGCCATAGTTCTCCAAAGGAACCGTAATAATTAAAAATGCCAGCTGACGGTTTCCCAAAACCTTATCGGTTTGGTACATATACATTACCTGCGTTGTGAGCCATTTAGTTAGCTTTATATCTCCACTCACTATAATTCGGTTTCGGCTCAGACTTCCATTATCAAGATTTAAAAAGAACTCATTATAGAGTGATGCGGATGCCTGTTTTTTGGCAACTTGAAACCGATGTGTTACTCCCAATCGGTTTCGGTAAAAAGAAAGATCACCAGCATCCTTTCTGAACCTGTGGAAATACATATTCCTGTCTGTAATTGCCCATTTATCCCATAAAGGAATGGTAACGGTTCCCGATGCCAGAATTTGATTTTCGATCAGGTGGCTTCCATTGTCAGTTTTGGTGTCCAAAAAAGTATATCCAGGTGTAAAGGACAGGTATTTATTAACCTTTAATGTTGGCCATACCACAAATGCCGTGGTATTGTCCGTAGGACTGTAAGCACCATACAAAGCCAGTTTGTGGTTTTTTGGAATGTCCGTACTTACTCCGGTGAGTATGAACGAAGTCTTGCCATCTACATCCTGCGCATTGGATTTAGATATGCCGATCAAAATACACGCCCATAACAGAAGGGTGTTCCCAAGCTGTTTTATCATTTAATTTCCTTACTTACTACATTGAAAACAAATTTGCCGTTTGCATCTTTGGTTATTTTTCCAAAAGAAGGCGATGTGTAATGCGTACAGGTAAAAAGGGTCGATGTGCCATTTAGCTCTGTCAATACTTTTCTTCTGGTTTCAGAAGATTGTTTTTGGTCGTAGTCCATTGTTTGTGCCCAATCGGGATTAGCTAACTGGCATTGATGGTGTGACATATCTCCACCCAGGATAAACTTTTCCTTACCCGCATCAACCAATAAGCTAACATGTGACTTGGTATGTCCCGGTGTAGAAATGACCTGAAAGCCATCTCCTAGATCTGTATTTACATCTATAAAGTTTACAAGACCTGCTTCTACGATAGGGTCAACACTTTCTTTGAATGATGTATCTTCAATAGGCTTCATCGGATCATTGTCGCTTTCGTTTTTCCAATAATCGTATTCGCCTTTCGCAAAATGATATTTGGCATTGGGGAAAGTAGGTAACCATTTCCCACCCTGTTTGTAGGTGTTCCATCCAACGTGGTCAAAATGCAGGTGCGAACAGAAAACGTCCGTAACCTGTGTTCTATCTATTCCTGCGGTTTCCAATGCTTCCAGATATTCCAGCTTCATATTGGTAAAGTCTTCTGCTCCTTCAACAATCTTGTCATTGCCGATACAGGTATCCAATACCAACAACCGATTATTTAATTTGACAATGAAAGATTGCGAAACTGCATTCATCGAATAATCTTCGTTGATGTGCGGTGCTTTCAACCATTCAATCTCTTTTATTTTCTCTTGCGTAGCATCAGGCAATAAAGACGGTAATGTAAAACCAATTTCACATTCCACGATCTGAAATACTTCTGCATTCCCGATTTTTGATTTAATAATTTGTAAAGGCATACTGTTTATATTTTTAATTGGTTAATAACTTTTCTGTTTCTTTCAGGAAACTATCTACATCCATCTGCTGTGTCATTCTGCCACGAACGATGTAAATGTGTTTTTCAAAAGTCCCTCCATTTTGTTCTATAATTGATTTGAAATCATCAATATATTTTTGCTCAAATTTGCTGTTCATTGAATTGAACAACACCACCTTTTTGCCCATAAAATCGTTACGCCTTGCAAACTCAAAAACCTGCGGAGCAGGGCTGTACAACCATATCGGTGAACCGATGTAAATGGTGTCGTATTCTGACAGGTCAATTTTTGCCGGACTGATTTCGGCCTCGGCCTTTCTTGCATCCATCAGGGCTTCTATCCAACCCTTAACACCAATGTTGTTTCTTTTGGACTGGATCGGAATGAGGTGTGCCTGTTTGAGTGCGGTTATCTTTCTTGCCATCAGTTCCGTATTGCCCGACCTTGAAAAAAAGACAACCAAGGTCCTGCTCGAAACATTATCTGTAAGCAAGCCCTTCATTACCTTTTGGTTACGCCGATATTGGTAACTATCAATACTGACAATAGTAATGGCAAAACCGGCTATTGTTACTATACATAATCCCAGTACAATCCAAAGCATCTTTTTTTTATTTATTTTACGTTTTACCATTACCTGTTATTATCCTCTTACATAATGAACCTGCAATACTTCTGCTGTCAGCATTGTTTGCTCTTTCAGGATAAAATGAGTACTTAAATTTTCAGAATGTCCCAATACACCACCATCGCCAATGATTATCGGGATGTAGTTAAGGAATAGATCCGTTACCAATTCCTGTTCTAAAAAGAGGTTGTAAACGGCTGTGCCGCCGCCGACAAGAATTTCCTTAAAACCTTTACTTTCCAAATGGTTGATGGCTTCTTCTGCTGCACTTACCACTTTAAAATCTTTAATAGCAGCTCCCGACTGCGAAACCACTATTACCTCGGCCTGTGGAAACACTCTTTTTGTGTTGCCCGGTATTCTTTCCAGAACGTCATACGTTTTCCTGCCGATAATGATATTCCCTATCCGATTGGCGTATTGAATAAAGAAAAACAATGCTTCACGGGGTTCGTGATAGTTGGGGTTATCGGTCAACAGTACCTTTCCATTTGCCGATACATTGGCAATCAGTGTTACTTTCATTTATTTGTCTTTAATAGAACGCTGGTTTATCACCATAAACACCCGGTTTATTGACCCCTACGCTTGCTTTTACATCTTTGTGCGGATTTTCGATAAGGTCGGCTATGTATGCCGCTACCGCTTTTCTTGCCACTTCTGTTCCTTTAAACGGTTCTCCTTTTTGTGTAGTTTCATAATCCGTTTCATCATTGTTTGATAGCCAAGATGGACGAACAACTGTATAGTCCAGATCTGATTTTTCAATTGCATCTGCCGCTTTACGGTAAGGAATTAAATCAGAACCGATCATCATTTCGTTCCATTCGCCAAACTTGCCTGCTACTTCTTTATAAATGCCCAAAGAGGTTACGAAAATCAAACGCTTGACATGATTAGCCTGCATTACAGCTACAATTTCTTTTGCCATTTTATCTATTGCACCCGAAAGGTTGGCATAAACAATATCCTGACCTTTTACGGCTTCGTTCAAATCGCCTGCGTTTAGCACATCTCCTTCAATGATTTTTGCGGATGATTTAAACTGTTTTATGTGATTAATATCTCTTGCGAAGAGCGTTAATTCAATATTTTCTTCCGTTTTGAGAAATGCTATAACGTGCTGCGCAATTGCACCATTTGCACCCAATACCAATACTTTTGTTGTTTTCATTTTTATTTTATTAACCTCTGTTATATTCTTCTTCTGTATCTGGCTCCATCCAGTTTACCAATCCTTTTTCGGCGTTGATACCTATGGCAGTATGTATCATGGCCCCATCAGGTGATGCTCCATGCCAGTGCTTTACACCGGACTTAACATTGATAAAGCCTCCAGCCGGTATTTTCTGTATAGGTTTTCCTTCTTCCTGGTAGTAGCAAACACCTTCTCTTATTAATAGGATCTGATTGCTACCGTGGGTATGCCAATTGTTGCGTGTTCCGGCTTCAAAAATGACTTCGCCGACGTAGGCATTCGTCTTTTCATCGGGATTTACATAGGTTTTTAACCACGCCTTGCCTGTGAAGAGGTCTCTTCGTGCATCACAGTACCCCATCTTCAGTATTTCTTCTTTGCTGTACATCTTTTGAAATAGCATACACCGTCCATTGACATATTATATGACAATAGACAGTGTAGATTTTATATGATTAAAGGTTCTCTTTAAAGAAAGGAATAGCTTTTTCCAATGCCTGTTTCACAGGCTCTGGCTGGTCATACAGTTCATAATGAGAGAAACCTTTCACCACCAAAAGCTCTTTTTTAGCGGAAGCAGCACGACGAACAATTTCATATCCATCCCTGAATGCCCCGAAACCTCCAGGTTTGTCTCCTATTACCACAAGGATAGGCTGTGTCAGTAACGTTTCAGACAGGTAGAACGCATCCCAGCCCATTCCAACAGCCATACGGGAATATACGGCACTGGTCGCTCCACCTTTGGTCTGACCACGAGAAGTTTTGTAATAATCAGTGGCTTCCAGTACATCTATATCTTCGATACCAGCGGCTTTTCCTGCTTCTACGCTTTCAGGCAACATATTGATGGTCAATACATCTCCGCCTTTTGCTTCCGCAGAACGTTGGGCTGCTACATTGTTCAATACTTCCATCGGGCTGCCACCTGCAAAACCATCACGAAGCAAACGACCGAAGTTAACCCCTGTAATAGATACAACCGCTTTGATACGGCGTTCGGTCATGGCAATGTTCAGTGAATAAGCACCACCGCCACATACACCCAGAATACCGATTTTATCGGCATCTACATAAGGAAGTGTTTCGAGATAGTCAATGGCATAACGCACATCATCTGTTCGTTGATATGGGTTTTCAATGTATCTCGGCGTTCCACCACTTTCTCCCTGGAAAGAAGCATCAAAAGCCAATACCACAAAGCCTGCTTCTGCCAATGCCTTACCATAAACATTACCTGCTGTCTGTTCTTTACAGCTTCCGATGGGGTGCATGGTTACAACAGTTGCATATTTTTTGCTTTCATTAAAATTGGCTGGAAAGTGCAAAATTCCTGCATTATCCCAGGCTACATTTTTAAATTTTATTGCTTGTGTACTCATTGTTCTATTTTTTTAAGATTAAAAAAGCCGAGGGTGTTTTCCAACCTCTCCCGGCTTTTTTGAAAAAATTGTGTTTAATTAGGCCAGGTTTTTCCTGAAGAAGGGAGCCAATTGTCCAATGGCTTCATTCACTTCTTTTTCACCATCATACAAAACCATGTGATTAGCGCCCTCTACTACATATTTTGTTTTGTCAGTCGAAGCTGCACGGCTGATCAAATCTTCACTCATCCAGGCACTACCAGCGTTGCTGCCAACTACTGTTAATAAAGGCTGTGTGAAGAAAGCTTCTGCTTTATTGTACGCATCGTAAGTGATGATCTGCGTAAGGCTTCTCAAAGTTGTCCATCCCGGAGCTGTTGGATATTGGCAACGGTTGGTGTGGTAGTATTCCCACGCCTCTCTCAATTCTTCGTTCGGGGCATCTTCCTCTTTCATAGGAGCAAGCGGCATTGTTTGGCTTTCGCCTTTTGCTTCTGCTGTTCTTGCATTAGCACCTGCCAACAAGTAAGGCATAGCATCTGCATCTTTAACGGTGTTTTCCCAACCGTTACGGAACATCTGACCGATGTTTACCGCACTTACCGTTCCTACGGCTTTAATTCTATGATCATTAATGGCTGCATTCGCAGTATAACCTGCACCTGCACAAATTCCCATAGCACCAATATTTTCCTGATCAACATAAGGTAATGTTGTTAGGTAATCGATTATTGCACTCACATCTTCTGTACGGATGTACGGGTTTTCCAACTGACGTGGTTCCCCGGTACTTTCGCCTTGGTACGAAGCATCATAGGCAATGGCTACAAAACCTTGCTTTGCCAGCTTCTTAGCGTACAATCCTGATGCCTGCTCTTTAACACCACCACCAGGATGTGATACAACTACTGTTGGGTATTTCTGGTCTTCATTAAATCCTTCAGGAAAATTGATAACGGCTGACATTGTGATGTTTCCGTTGTTGCTGTTTTTGAAACTGATTTTTTGCTGTGACATAATATTTGCTTTTTATGTTATTACTCATTTTTGATAACACAAAATTAGTATGATCAGCAGGCGACAAACGAAAACATATCACTCAAAGACTGAAACATTTTACTGATTTTTGCTTTTTACAAAAAAAGCAACCTTATAGGTTGCTGATGTATATAACACAAGTGATTTACTAATATTTTAAATCCTGTCACTTATTTTTTCAAAAGCAACAGTTACATTCCCCGTACCTAATGCCGATGCCAATCCCGTTACATCGTCAATCGAACCTAATTTTGTATAGCTATAAGAAGTAGAAAAGGTTTTGTAGAAGAGCACCAATGTTTTTGAACCATACAACATTAAATCTCCGTTTTTTATTGTTCCGGGATTGGACGAATTGGTCGGAAGGCTGTTCGGTAAATCATAATATTTTTCGTTGCCGTTCAGTTCTGTCATATCAATTTTCATAGGCAACATTTCCTTAAATGTCTTTGACGAGTTATTATCCAAAAGTGTAGCTGTAAAGGTCTGTGAACCCACTTTTATCTTGATTTTACCGTTAGTCATAGGGATAGTATTTTCAGGAGTATTATTTATGCTACTATCATCATCATTCTTATCGCAGGACGAAGCACTGCAAACAATCATTATCATAAAAGCCACAACCATTAAAAAGGAATGTTTCATAACTGCCATTTTACTTTAAATTGTCTTTAAAGAATGTTGCCAACTTATTGAAAGGAATAACATCAATTTTGTCATACAAATCAACGTGAACGGCATAGCGATTTTTAAAGGTCACTTTTTTGCGGGTTACTTTATCGCTCAACTCAAATGTATAGTGTTCTATTTTTGCTGTATCGCTCATTTTCTCTGAATTTTTATTGTTTGTGTTTTGCGTGCAGGATTGTCCTAAAAATAGCAGGCTTAATACTGCTAAAACTGATAATATTTTCATATCTCTCTATTTTAAATTGACTTAATGATTTTTGCAGGAATACCGCCTACAATCGTGTTATCGGGAATGTCTTTTGAAACGACCGCACCTGCCGCGACTATGGCATTTTCGCCTATAGTTACTCCTGGAAGAATGGTTGCATTAGCTCCAATCCAAGCGTTCTTTTTAATGTGGATGTGACCGACCATTAAGGCTTGCCTGTTTTCGGGATCTAAAGGGTGTCCCTCTGATAACAAGCTAACTTTTGGTGCTATAAGCACACCATCTTCTATAGTAATTCCTCCCAAATCTAAGAAAGTGCAATCGAAATTGATAAATACGTTTTTACCGATTTTAGTATGCTTTCCGTAGTTGATGTACAAAGGCGTGAAAATAGCAAGGCTTTCGTCTATTTCTGCACCTGTGATTTGGCTCAATAATTTCCTTATATCGGCAGGGTCTGTTGCGTTGTTCATCTGTACCAATAATTCTTTCGTCTTATAAGACGCCTCGCGCATTTTATAGGCTTCGGGGTCGGTTGGTAAAATGGTTTCGCCTCTTCTCAACCGTTCAAAAATATCTATTGTTTGCATTATACTACTTTTTACAATACAAAGTTAAAGACAAAGCCTTACAATAGTTTTGTTGTAAGGCTCAATTTACTTTTCTGAAAAGCTCAATTTTAAATTACTATATCTTTTATTTCAATTTTAATTTCATCATTATATCCGTTTGTTCATCATCGCCTAATTTGAAAATATGCTTATCAAATTCAACAAACCCATTTTTTTTGTAAAAGCTGATTGCCCTTAGATTTTCTTCCCAAACGCCTAACCAAACATAGTTGCAGCTTTTCTGTTTGGCTATTTCTATAGCTTTTTCATAAAGTATTTGTCCGACTTTTTTGCCGTGAAATTCTTTTAAAACATAAATTCGTTCAATTTCAAGTGCTCTGTCGTCTTGCAGTTCTGTTTGCGATTTTCCGAAATTGACTTTCAGATAACCAACCGTATCGTTTTCCGATAAGGCAAAATAAAACGCTGAATCTTCATTATTTAGTTCACCAGATAATTTTTCAGTAGAAAATCCCTCTTCTAAATATGTCCTCATATTCTCTTCGGTATTGCTCGAAGAAAATGTTTCTGAGAATGACTGCCTGCCTATTTGTTGCAGTTGTAAAATGTCATTTAATGTTACTTTTCTGATGTTCATAATATCCATTTTAAAATACTTCCGTCGGTGGTATACCGTATTGCTTTTTAAATGCAGTAGAAAAGTGAGAAAGGTTTTTAAATCCAACTTCCGTACAAACATCCTGAACTTTTTTGTTTTCCTCTTTTAATTTTATGTAAGCCATTTCCAAACGCTTATTGATTAACCACTTTTGCGGCGTAAGGCTGCTTATCTTTTTAAAATCCCTTTTGAATGTTGCCAAACTCCGTCCTGTAAATGATGCGATTTGCTCCATTGAAAGGTCGTCCATATAATTATCATTAAGGAAATCCAAAAGGTCGATTTTCCACGGTTCGGCAAAGTCGAACAGTATCGGGTAAAGCATTTCGTTATTGTTCAGCAAGGCATAAATCCCCTCTAATAATTTCAGATGAATAACGCCCTCTGTTGGTTTTAAGTTGCTGTCAAAATACGGAGTGAGCGACTGAAACAAACTTTCTATATCAGGTGTTTTGTTGAGTCTGAAAACGCTTTTGTCGGAAATTTTTATGTCTTTCGGAATTTCCGATTTGTTCATTTTACTGTAAAAATCACGAAGCACATTACGCTGAAACACCAATGAAATACCTTTGTACAGTTCCTTGCCCTTGCTGTTCTTGTACATTGTCAATCTGTGGTCACGTCTGATAAAGGCACATTCGCCTGCTTTTATGGTTATCCGTTTATTTCTGTCCTCGATTACCTGTTCGCCCGAATACAGATATAACAAAACGTGTTCTGGTTTTGAGTGGACACAATGCGTACCACTTTCGGAAAAACACGAAAGGAATATATCTGAATAGCTTAACGTTTCGAAATTGTCTGCTTCCTGTACATTCATAATCTGATGGTATATTAACGTACAAATTTAGAAAATTTGCGCCTGTTTCACTTTGCTGAAAGGCTCATTTATTTTATTGGAAGGTTCATCGATTTATAGATCTCGTGATAGACAAAATTATTCAAACATTTGATTTATCCATCTCTCCACTTCTTTCTTCGCATCTTTGACATTGCTGTCCTTGATCGAAAAAGCATCTGCTACCTTTGCTTTGGGAGCGAACTCCTTAATTTCGCTAACACTTTTCCCTGTACCGTAACCTGCGTGGCTATTGAACGGCAGTATCGTCTTTCCACTGAAATCATTGTCCCGTAAGAATGTCCTTACCACTGGCGGAAGCCGCATGTCCCAAACAGGATAACCAAAGAATATCGTATCGTAATCCTGAATGTTCACATCTACTTTTTTAAATGATGGTAATATTTTCCCTTTGTTCTGTCTTGACATTTCGTCAATGGTTTGCTGATAACCTGATGGATAAGGTATTTCCGGTTCGATAAGGACGATACCTGTATTGATTTTCCCCTGTACCCACTCCGCTATCTGTTTGGTATTGCCAGAATGGGAAAAGTAAATGATAAGCGTTTTATTGTTGTTCATGGTCTGGGCGTTGGTACTGAATAGTTGAAATATAAAAAGGCAAACTAAACTAAGGGACTTCATCATTGGTTCCTGAAGTCTTTGGGCGATATTCCTGTTTGCTGACGGAAAAACCTTGCAAAATAGGTAGGATAACCAAAACCCAGACTGTAGCCAATCTCACTTACGGATAGCGAGGTTTGTCGCAGCTTATTTTTTGCCAGCTGTATAATTCCCAGATGTATATGGTCTATGGGAGGAGTACCTGTAAAATGTTTGATCAGATCACCGAAATAATTGGTAGAGAGGTTTGCCTTTTCAGCAAAAAAGGTTACCGACGGAAGCTCTGACAATCCTTCCGGATTATTGAGATAGGTGTCCAACTGTTGATAAAATTTGGCAACGACTTTATTGTAAACCTTACTGCGGGCTTCAAATTGGCGTTCGTAGTAGATCTGTGTATAAGAAAGAATAAGCGAAGCATAGGAAAGTAGCACTTCTTTTGAAAAGTTTTCTTTCTGATACTCCTTGTAGGATTTTGAAAAAAGATCATATAGGGTATCTTTTTCTTCCGGTGTTAAAAATAAAGCTTCGTGTCGATCATAATTGGCAAAGGAAATATCTTTGACCGCTTTGTCCAATAACTTTTTATTGATAAATATCGCATAACCGGAAAAAGGATTTTTCAAATCCCACTCGATTACGTTTCCCGGTTTATCAAGGTATAGGTAACTGTCCGACATACTATCAATGGGTGACTGTACTTCAATTTTATCTTTTAGTGCCAATAAATAAAAGTCAATTTCTATAGGGAGTGACTTCAATAAAATATCAGGATGTTCATCGTAATAAACAACCTGTATCATATCACTGTTATTGCCCTTTACGTTGATATATTTCAGAAGAGACGGTATGTTGTATATTTTACTCATTTAATAAATGCTATCTATCTTTTACAAGATACAAAATTAGAATATACCTGATTTAACTCCCGAAACATTTAACGGTAATACTGAAACATTTTACTGATTGGGGCTAATGCAAAATGGGGACTATAGCAGTTTTTAAAATCCATATTAGGGTGCTTAAAATCTTTTTGTAATTTTATCCATAATAATTTGTAGTATGACATTAGACGCAATATTTCAGGATAAAACAATAAAAGCAAAAGGCAAAGTTGCTGCTATTGGAGAATGCCTATTAAATAGCGAACTCCCTGTCGACGAGTTACTGGCTTATACCGAAAAACAAAAAGCAACTGACAAAGCTACCTGCATAGAAGCCGTAGAATATGCAACCAAAAAAAATCCAACACTTGCGGATGACAATTTGCTTAACTATGTAACGAAAGCACTAAAAGATGAAGAGCCAAGAGTGAAATGGGAAAGTGCTAAAGTAATAGGAAATGTTGCCAAACTTTTTCCCACACAATTAGAAAAGGCTATTGATAATCTTTTGCCGAACGCAGAAAATACAGGGACGGTTGTTCGCTGGGCAACAGCTTACGCATTGGCAGAAATACTAAAACTAAAGACCGATAGCAATGAAAAATTGCTACCTAAAATAGAAAGCCTTTGCGAAAAGGAAGAGGATAACGGCGTGAAGAAAAAGTATCTTGACGCTTTAAAAAAGGTAAAAAAATAAAGAGCAACCAAAAAGGCATAAGGTTTTCAAATATCAATGTTCTAAAAATAACTTTTAAATAGATACCAAATGAGAAAAATCCTTTTTATCGTTACGTTGGCTGTATTTACAGCAGCTTGTAATACCAACAAAAGCAAAACTTCTTCTGACGCATCGGCAACAGATACGGTTGAACAAAAAACAGAGACTACACCGGAAGTAGCAGATCTTTACGGAAAAGAGTGGAAATTGATCGAACTCAACGGAAAACCAGTAGTACTGGACAGCACTTTTTCCAAAAAACCACTCCTTATTTTTGACAAGGAAAACCGTGTTTCCGGAAATATGGGATGTAACAGTTTTGGTGGCAATGTGGAGCTAAAGGGTACCGATGGCATAACGTTTTCGCATATTACAGCTACGCAGATGGCTTGCCCTAACCTGAAGGTGGAACAAGGTTTTCTTGATGTGATGAACAACGCAAAAAGTTTTACCACAGAAAGTAATACACTCTCGCTTAAAAATGAAAAGGGAGAAATCACGGCAAAGCTTACAACTGCCGAAAAATAGTAACATTATAACTTATATGAATATACGAGAAGCTAAAAGCAGCGATATACCACAGATACAGGTAGTAAGAAATGCGGTGAGAGAAAATATGCTATCTGATCCAAACTTGGTTACAGATGCCGATTGTGAAGAGTTTATTAATCAGCGTGGTAAAGGATGGGTTTATGAAATAGATAATAAGATTGTCGGTTTTTCGATAGTTGATCTAAAAGAAAACAACATCTGGGCTCTTTTTGTAGACCCAAACTATGACAAACGAGGTATAGGACGACAGTTGCATGATGTAATGTTGAACTGGTATTTTGAACAGACCAATCAAACCGTTTGGTTGGGTACTGCCCCAGGAACAAGAGCAGAAGAGTTTTACAGAAAAACTGGTTGGACTGAAGTTGGAACACATGGTAAAGAAGTTAAATTTGAAATGTCTCCTTTAAACTGGAAGGGATAGATAGCTATTCTTAAGAAACTTATTAAATTAAAAATCAGCTTCCCTCCTATGAAGCAGATTTTTTAGTATAATTTGCTACAGGCAACCATTATCAAATCGCTTTTAAAGTTATAAAGTCCAAACCATGAATGTGTCACATGAGTTAACAGACGAAAAAGTAATAATCTGCTCGTTACAAAGAAAGTGAAGTATCTGTTAACCAAACAGGAATGACAGGAGGTTATCACAATCTGTGATAACCCCAACAAACAGCCGAATATAGCCCAGCAACCCCATTTGCATTTACGGAGCAGGGTGTAGCAATGTTATCGAGTGTATTAAATAGCGAAAGAGCTATTCATGTGAACAATCAGATCATACGCATCTTTACCAAATTAAGAATGATGCTTACAGACCATACTGAAATCCGTCTAGAGATTGAAAAGATAAAGAAAAAGAGCGATAATCAGAATAAGAACATGGAGATTGTATTTAAGTATCTTGACGAACTACTGGAAAAACAAGAACGTCCCAATCCTCCAAGAAAACGAATAGGATATAAACCCGATGATCTTTAAAAAGAACAGATCAAATCTTAAGGTGCCGATCTAGCGCCTTAAGATCTGTTTATTTAAGCAGGAACAAATTATATTTTAATTGGCTCAAAAGACAAAATGAATTGCACAATTAAAAAAAGTATACACACTAAACAAGTAATGGCTAACCCAACAACTGTATGAGGTTTAGCCAAAATAGCAGCTATAGATTATTACTAACTGAAAATGCAATCAGATCCTTAATAGAGTTTAGCTCTAGTTTTTTCAATATGTTTTTTCTGTGTGTGTCAACCGTAAATACACTTATATTCAAAAGGCAGGAAATCTCTTTGGCACTTTTACCTTGTTTTATTAAGGCTATAATTTCTCTTTCCCGAGGGGTTATCAGTTTTTCAAGGGGAGTTTCCTTTACATTTTTGCTACCTAGATCCAAAAAAACATTTTCTCCGGCCAGTATCTTACAAATTGTAGCCTTTACTACCTGAGCATTGGTACTTTTAGGGATATAACCATTAGCATTACATTTTTTAATTTCAACAGCAAGGCTATCAGGGTCGAACATGGAAATCAGAATAATCTTAACGTCAGGATAAAGTTCTTTTACAAGAAAGCAAATATCAATCCCATTTTCGTCTCTTAATTTTATGTCCAATAGGATCAAATCGATGTGATATTGTGAAAACATCCCGGCAACACCGTTATAGGAATTAACGATCTTCAGCAAGTGCAGATGTGGGATGTCATGCAGTATAAGGCTAAGTCCTTCTGCAAAAAGCAAATGGTCGTCGACTATAATGGTATTTATAACGGCATTATTCATTTTTTTAATGGAATATCAATAATATAAGTTGTGTTACCCTTGTTTGATGAAATGTGCAGTTTTCCCTTCATTAGGGCCACTCTTTCTTTGACGTTCTTTATCCCCATTCCTTTTACATCTTGCACTTTTTCAGCAGAAAAACCAGTTCCGTTGTCTTCTGCAATCAATTGGGCAGTAGTAGGGTCTATCAAAAATTGTATGGTCGCATCTGTTGCCTGAGCATGTTTGAGGGTATTGTTACAAATTTCACTTACTATTTTGTAAATATTCTCCTTGTGAATATCTGACAATAAGGCTTCGTCTCCTGAGAAAATACAACTAAATTTCACTCTTTTATAACTGTTGTGAAGCATTACGAGTTTTTCAATACTTGCCCTAAGCGAAGCATCGGTAGTTTTATGGGAAAGCTTGTTGTAAAAAACCCGAATATCATTGCTGGCAATGGTTACGGTTTCAATTAGCCGCTTATCTTCAGGGTAGGAATTGGTAGCCAATAATTTTATGGTATTGATGGTAGCTCCGAGGTCATCGTGCAAATCCCTTGCTATCTGTTTTCTTTCATCACTCAGAATAGAGAGTTCCATCTGATTAAATTTAATTTCGAGTTTATGCCTGTACTCAAGGTCTTTTTTATATCTCCAACCAATTAAAAACACTATAAATATAAATTCGCCACTTACAAACCAGAAGAAGTAATTAGGGTATGTAATTTCATAGAAGGAAAAAATTCCCGAATAGTTCAGGTTGTATGTCGCAGGATTAACAATGATGATGAGCAGTAAAAAAGGGATACCAAAATAAAGTTTCTTATACTCAATTGAAAGAATGATTATTTTTAATGCCGTTACAACGATACTGATAAAAATACATGCCAATATGCCATACCATCCAAAAAGGAATAAGGTCTGACCCGAATGCAGACTATTGGTGAAAAGCATATATCCTACAAGGGCTATACTTCCTAGAGCTAGGCACGTTGTATTGAGTATGTTTAAAGTATGAAGTGGTTTAGTATTTTTCACTTTTCCAAAGATAAAATCTACCATATAAAAATTGAGGCACGTAGCAATTAAAGAAAGTGGTAAAGGGTGTGTGTGATTAAGTAGGGAGAAAAGAGATTTATTCTTTATGATGGGGATCATCAGTTCATTATAAAGTGTAAGTGCCGAAACCGTGAGCATATAAACAAAAAACAGCATAAATGTTCGTTCCCTTGTTACCAAACCCATAATGAGGCTTACTGCCCCGGTTAATAGAAATATACCGATAAAACTCCCGATAGTCCAATAAAATCCATTCTCCCATAACAGATGGTATGTGGGTGTGGTAAGACTAATGAATGAATTCTGGGTGTGGCGTGAGTTGATTATCTTTATCAGATAATTTCGTTCCTCGCCCGTCCCTAAGGAAAGTGGATGTGTCAATGCCCTGTGTTTTGCCTTACGTTCCTTTAGCACCTTATTACGCAGCAAGGTATCGATTGCTCTCCACTTAGATCGTTGTTGTTCATAGACAATTATCGAATCAGCATGAGAGTAAAAAGTCCACCAATAAAAGTGATGATTATCCGAAATATTCTTTACACTGATATTAAACCAAATAGGTTCAGGAAAAAGCCCCAGATTTCTTCCTATTTTTGGATCAAAAGTTTTAAAGCTCCCCTGTTCTAGCTGATAAACTGCTTCATTTAAGCTTTTTTTACTTACTGAAACTTCTTTCCAATAGCGCATGTAAGGATAGAGGTCATCATCATTCTCTCCCTTTAGTTCATAGGTTTTACTTTGGGCGAAGCCAAAAAACATTCCCATAAAATGCATAGTGATACATAACCCTATCCGAACAAACATACCGACGTTTATTTTACAAATTAAAGGTATTTTATCAAAATATAAAATACAAAGTACTTGGTATTGTGGAAGTAAAAGGGGCAATTTAATTTTATCCCATCCCGCTTTTGATCAATTAAATATGAATAAGCAACCAAGAAAAAGAGCATTTAAATTACCGATTTTCACTACCATTTCAAGATATGTGAAGAAAAACCAACTACCTTTTATGGGGAAAAGTATTGCCTGTGTTTTGCTGTTGTTTTTTGGGAAAGCTAATACTGTTTTGGGTGGCAATCTGCTATACGCACAAGAAGTTTACGAAAAAACATTCTTAGGTGAAATCAATCGACTATTAGGGCAAATCAATACAATAGATTCAATTCGTTGTACAGAACATGGCATTGAAAGCAAAAATGTACTATTGCCTTGGTACGAATTTAAAAGACCTTTTATCACTATTGATAAGCAGGTAATCCAACTCGAAGGGTGGAACAAAGAAATCCATATTCCTTTTGCTAAAAAAAGATTAAAGCCAGCAAAACAATTAGTCGAAAGACTTCAAAAATACAGCTTTAAACCATTAGCAGAATTCCGAAAAGATAATTTTTATTTTACATTGGGGAAAAGCGACACCGTTTATCTTGCAGTAGCCAGCTATTACTCTATAAGACCGATCAGTATTGAAGATTATAAAGATTTTTGTGAAGTAAATGACAAATTACTGCCTTATTTCCCTAAAGTGGCTGAACTGAGTTTTACTATGAATAATTTAAGCTCAGCAGCATTAGAAGAATATTGTGGCTATTTGTCAAAATCGTGGGATGTACCCATAAGTTTCTTTGAAATTGGCACGCATGGTTTTTACAGGATTGTGATTGTAGAAAAAGACTGGAACCGCAAAGAATTTTTGGACAAGATAAATGGCTATATGAAAAATGCTTACAGAGAAAGACCGCCTATTCGTTTTGCTTATGACCAAATACTGTCAGACAGATACAAATCACTATCGTGGGTTGATGTAGATAATATGATAGTGGATAGAAACAAGAAAGAAGTAACCATAAAAACACATTCAGGCAGAGAGCTTATGTTTACTTATAAAGAAGACCAGTATAGCGATATAGCAAGTTTACACGTTAATTTTCTGGCGTTTTTTAAAGAAATGTTGAATTAAAAATGAAAGACAAATGAAAAAATTAATACTTCTTGGCATTTTTACAGGAATAACAGTAAGTTCTGTATTAGCCCAACAAAAGGAATATAAAGAGCATTACCCCAACGGTATTTTAAAAGTAGACGCTTTTGTAGACAATAATGGTAAGCCCTCAGGAAAATTTAAATCTTTCAACAAACAAGGGGGCATATCAGTCGAAGCATATTATGTAAACGGAAAATTAAATGGGGAAATGAAGCAGTATGATGCATTAGGAGGCATAATTTTGACTGGAAATTATAGTGTTGGTACAGAAAATGGGAAGTGGACAAGTTACGGCTCCATTGTTGGATACCCAAAAGGCACAAAATTTATAGAACTAGATGTTGCAATGGCTAAGATTACTAGTTTTAAAAAATATCATGCGAACGGAAAAATATGGATAAGAGGAAACTTCTCACCCACAAACATAAACACAGACATTATAAAGGCATTAAGAACCCCGGATATTGAAAATACACAAAAGAAACAAGGTAAATATGAAGAATTTAATCAAAATGGACAATTAAAATATACCGTTAATTTTAGTGACGGAAAGATAAGCGGTGAAAGCAAGTCTTTTTATGAAACAGGAGAAGTATATGAAGTATGTAAATACGATAATAATGGATATCGTATAGCAACAACTAGCTATCACATTGATGGAAAGCTGAAAAGTAAAATGTACTACCAAAATGGAAAACCACAGGGAGATTTTATCGCTTACTTTCCTTACGGAGAAATAAGCGATAAGGGAAAATATATAAATGGAGATAAAGATGGTTATTGGTTGGAAGAATATGGAGTAGGAAATTACCAAATGGGAAAGAAAACTGGCTTTTGGAAAAAATATGCACAACGAAGAGATGAAAAAGAAAAATTGAAGGTTTCGGAAGGTAACTATATGAATGGATTAAAAAATGGGCAGTGGAAAGAATTTAACTACGCAGCATACCAATTAGGGAAGTGGGCTATTGAAACAGGAGTATATAATAACGGAAAAAGAACAGGGCTATGGAAATACACGCACCCAGACGGCACCCCTGTAGAAACAAAACAATATTAATAAGAGTAGCGAACAATTAGCATTAAACTAACATGTCTTTTTTTAATCTTTATCGTATTTTTTAATAAACATCTGTTATTGATAAAGAACAAATCAATGCATAGATCATTTTTTTCGCTGTATTTCTGCTTTCTCGAGTATCGTATCAGTGCACTCATCCCGCCAATATCTATCATTATAGAAGCATCGGATTTATCTGATGATTTTAAGAAAGCTTACGAGCTTTTTTATGAAATTGGAGAAAAAAATGAAGAACACTGGATATTAGAAGGCAAATCAGGTACTATAACTGTAAAATTTGAAAAGTATGAATCGTATTTGCATTTAAATATTTTTACAGATTCAGAAAGTAAAAGGCAAGAAGTGACCAACACTGTAAATACATATTTACACAGCTTAGAAAAACAGTAATATTTATGTGTATATGTATTGAAAATGAACTGTATAAATAAAATGTTATAGCAAAAAAACAAGAATGATAGTAAAAACAAACTATAGGTTACCTGTTGTAGCATTGTTTATAATGTTTATATTTTCCTATAAAATTTATGCTCAAAACAATAAGCAACATGCTTTTACGGCCATTAAAACCCTTTTACTAAAAAATTTCCCTCATGATATTAAATTTGTTCATCACGAGAATTCAGAAAAAATCGCTGTGGTTGATAATTTGTATTATAAATTTCATTATCCTGAAATTAAAATAAAAGAAGACACGCTGATTGTTTCTTATATAACAGAGAAAAAAGAATGGGGAGAAAAAGTTCCTGCTTTTGAAAAATTAGTATGGAAAACAGCTCTTAATCGCTTAGATGAATTTTACGGATTCGAATTTACCTTCGGAAACAGCGATAGGTTTAAACCGCATTTATTTTATTGGAACATCGTTAATGAAAAAGCTAAATTAATGCGATACACAATATCTGCAGACCAGTTTTACAAAGGTACTTCCTTTACAAATTTAGAACTCGCCTCTATTACTGAACGAGCTGTTTGGTTTCCGAGCAAAATTAAATCTAGTAGAAAATTACAGAGTTTATTTAAAAAGAACATTAGAAAATACTCCAAATAAAAGTATAGCTGGAAGTTATTCGATAAATCACTTATTTAATGTATCATATGCGATACGTTTTTGTATTAATTTCGTACCTTTGACGAAACAATGGAGGCATTAATAAACAAATTTAGACGCTTAATCGGCACTAATCGTACTGAGTTTAGGAGAGGACTTAGTTACAAGATTAACTGGAATGCAAGGGGTATTTGCATAGAAGGTGCCCGTGGAACGGGTAAATCCACTATAATGCTCCAATACATTCAGACTCATTTACCATTAGATCAGACGTTATATACCTCGTTAGATGACTTATACTTTAGGAAAAATAATCTAGTAGAAGTTGCAGAGCGTTTTTATGGACTTGGTGGGAGGCATCTCTTTTTGGACGAAGTTCATAAATACGACGATTGGCAGACAGCAGTAAAAAATATATATGATTTTTTGCCAGACATGAAATTGGTTATTTCTGGATCTTCTATCCTGGCTTTACAGCAATCAAGGGTGGATCTAAGCAGGCGTTTGCTAAATTACCATTTGCCAGAATTGTCGCTTAGGGAATATATTTCTCTAAAGCATTCAGTGGAGCTTCCGATCTATAATTTTGATGACATATTGAGTAGCCATGGTGAAATTGCATTGGATCTGCAGAAAATCATCATCTCACCATTAAAGTCACTTAACGATTATTTCAATTATGGCGCATATCCTTTTTTTATAGAGGGTGAATCAGACTATTTTATGCGCATCAACCAGTTGATCAACGTAATTATCGATTACGATTTGCCTGAAGCGAAGGCTATCGAGGTTGCTACGCTAGCTAAACTCAAAAAGCTTTTGTATGTCATTTCTACTTCCGTTCCTTTTACACCAAATATCACCAAATTAGCAGAACAGGTAGACACCTCCAGGATCCGTTTGCTGGAAATGTTGCATATACTAGAACAAGCACAGCTGATAAATAATTTGCGTTCGGCCTCGCATGGAACAAGCCTAATGAACAAGCCTGAAAAGATCTATTTGCACAATACTAGTCTGATTGCTGCTTTGGCAGAAGGAAAACCAGACACTGGCAATGTAAGGGAAACATTTTTCCTCTCACAAGTCCAAAATTCTGGAGCGATAATAACCTATCCAAAGGTCGGGGATTTTATGGTGAACGGAAAATATCTGATGGAGATAGGTGGCAAAAATAAGTCGGGCAAGCAAATACAGGGACATGATCACGCCTATATAGTTGCAGACGACCTTGAACACGGTTTTGGCAATAAAATCCCATTGTGGCTGTTTGGATTTCTATATTAAAGGGATCGATATACAACCTTCTTTCCTTGTTATCTAATTCATCAGCTAAATTATTGATACGTTTCCTCCACGTACGCTAGAATATCAGCTGGTTGGCAATCAAGTGCCTTACAAATAGCTTCTAATGTAGTGAAACGTATCGCTTTCGCTTTTCCTGTTTTTAAATTTGAAAGATTAGCAAGCGTTATTTCTACCTTTTCCGACAGCTCATTAAGCGACATTTTACGCTTTGCCATCATTACATCTAAGTTTACAATAATTGGCATAGTTTAAACAGTTAAATCGTTTTCGTTTTGAATCTCTACTCCTTTTTGGAAAATCACTGCAATAATATAAATTACAGCCCCCATCAAAATAAATGCCTGACTATCTGCCCAAAACGTATTTAAGCTGTCGGTAACAAAACCATAATGCACTAAACTCCGTGCTAACTGCCTACCAATATAACTTAACAATCCAATTGAAAGAGTGTAATAACTAATTTGTGAAATTTGCCTCGCAACAAAAGGGCTGAACGGTTTTGATAAATCCATTTTGTGCATTAATCTGATAACTATGTAAAATAGACAAGCTTTCAAAATTGCAATGATTAGAATAAAACTATAGATACCGAAGAAAGCTAACCTACTGTCGTTATACATTTTGGTTAAGTCCAACTTTTGATAAAGGTTTTGGACAAATTCAGGATTATACAGACTGAAAAAGAAATTTACTATCAGGCCTCCTGCTTCAATGGACAAACCGACAAAAATAAGCCATGCCACAATGTATAAGCCCCAAAATACGAAGTTGTTTGTTTTTGACATAATTTAAAATGTTAATGTTTAATAACACAAACATAGTAAATATATATTGATAAACAATAAATTTATATTTTTATTCAATATAAATTTATCGAAAGTATGAAATTGTCAATAAGTAGATTTCGCAATATGGTAGTTCTTTAAGGGAGAAAACCTAACTTAATTTTGTAACGATAAAATTGCCCACTTACTTCCTGCTCAAGTTTGAGAACTTCTCGTGTCTTTTTGCTAATCCAGAATACTTCCTTATTTCCTTTTGATTGATGCTCCAACAGCCAACAGTCTATATTTTGATCATTATAACCTTTCAAGAATGCAGAACCAGTTACCTGGTATACGACCTTTTCATAACCATAGGTGGTACCCGGATCGTAAAATGGGATTGTGAAAAATAAGCCCTGCTTGAACGGCAGTACGGGAAATATCTCAAGGTCGGTATGCCAATTCAAAAAATATTTGCCAAGTGCAGACTGATATCCGCGGTAAATTGCTTTTGACTGTGGTTCCGCTTCTGAAGCAGTCAGCAATTTTCCATTATGTTCAACGGTATTTTTTACAAAATCCACGGTGGTAACACTTACTTTCTTTAATGGACCTGTCCTGCCATTTATCTTCCACCACGTGCTATGATATAAAGGCTGAAGCGTCTTTGCATCAGAAACAGACTTTACAATATGTAGGATACTGTCTTTATCTTCCCACTCCTGGTTGATCTCCAGAACTGGCTTTCCATTATAATTTGATCTTTTGATCGTTCTTGTCCAGAACTGGGTCTCAGTCCTAACAGAATCCTTTTTCATTTTGAAATAGACCAAGTAACGATGTGATCCTTCACGTAAGGCGTTCGCATTTACATTGGAAGAGTTGATTTCAAGAGTATCGAACTTCTGTGCCTTTAAAGACATCGAAAATGCGAGTAAAATTAATAGTAGAGATTTTTTAATATTCATTATTATTTGGGGATTTAAGTACTTAATTAAGCTTCTAGTAACCATTTGGTTCTTATCAATATCGTGTTGGAGGGAAATGGATGGAGAATATGCTGCTATTGCTTGTTAAAAACTCCAAAATGCCATAGAATACCCGAAGGATCATGCAAAAAAAACGCTCTTCCCCAAGGCTGTGTTCGTATTGGAATTAACCTCACCTTTTTGTATTTTTTCTGCAGGTCCAACAATGAATAGTCCTCAAAAAGTTGATCCAGATTTTCAACTTCCATAAAAACCATTGTATTTTCTATCCAATCTTTTACATAGGCATGCTGGAGATAGAAACCAAACTCTCCGACTTTAAACAAGGACAAGTGCGCTCCCAGAAGTACCTCTTGAAAACCTATGTACCGATAAAAATTACGAGAAAGTTCAAAATCTTCTGCTCCAAGGAATGGACGGATTGAAAGCGGATGATATTTCATAATAAAATTTGTTTTGTTAGTATTGTCTTCCAAAGATATCGAACACATGACACTGCATCACTTGATCTAAATCATGAAATTCAAATCATTGACATTACTTAGCTGAAATTAAGCGTAGGAAAGCTGGCGAAATTGCGTCATAATCAAATTCGCATTATATTTGGCTTGAAGTATTTTCACATTTATTAAAATCATAACTTCTGGCTAGGACCTAGTATGACGAACACACGAGAGATTTTAGAGAAAGTTGGGACCTTCACCTCATGGGAAGTGGAGGAATTTGAGCGACATGTAAAATATCGGGTTTTGCAAAAAAATGAAACTCTTTTGCAGGAAGGTGAGGTTTGCAAAGCTTTCTTTTATCTACTTAAGGGCTCTATTTATCAGTTTAAGCAGGAGGAAATCTCAGAAGTAGTAATTGATCTGCATCTCCATAATGAATGGGTTTTTAATCAGCAAAGTTTAATTGACCAGTCACCATCAAGTACAACAATCAAGGCATACTGCAAGGCAGAGGTCTTAGAGCTGACTTTAGAGAAATTTCACGAGTTATGCGGACTGCAGCAGTCTTTTTTGCAGTTCGCCAAAATCTTGAACCCTGCATTCCAAAGAACGCACATCTTTGATAACTCGCTAAATCCTGTGGAAAGATATGATTTTATTAAAAAATCCAAACCAAATTTGGTTACGTCATTTCCTGTTAAAATGATCGCCTCCTATCTAAAAATTGCTCCAGAAACCTTAAGCAGAGTCAGAGCCAAGCCCTAATTTACTGATCTTAATCATGTTCAATATTGAAAACTAGTATCCATCTTGCAAACTAATTAATTTGCAAATGGATACTAGGCAACAAAATGCTTTAAAGAAAGCTAAAAACTTTATAAAGTTATTATCATGTTTCTCACTGCTGGCAGCTCCCTTACTATCAGCTGTAGGCTGGGGAATTTCTCATGATAGTTTATCTTCCTTATTCGATCTAAATCTTTTTCATCAAGCTAAAAACAGGGCGTTTTATCTAAGTCCAACTTCGGATCCCGCTCTGATATTCAGGTATTTCCTGCTTCCTCATTATTTCCTCTATGCCTCAATGCCATTGTATATTGCCAGTACAATAACAATCACCAATTTTACCTACAAGATAGCTCCATGGACTTCTTTCATTGGAGCGATTTTATCAATTATCGGAAGCGTATATTTTATAGGCGTACTTGGGGCATATCTCTCTGCTCCTTTAGGAAGTGTATCTATGACCGGTATCATTCAGTTATCATTTGTCTTGTGCCTGCTATTATTTGTAGGTAATATTCTTTTGGGAATATCTCTTTATAGAAACAGGGTGAATTCAAAATGGACATCAGCACTTTTTATACTAGGCAATAGTTTAATCCTAACGTTTCCAGGAATAGAGAACTGGATGACTTTAGGATCACTATGCATGCTTTTTCCTATGTATCAATTGTCAAGACGCCTATATGAGGAGATTGATTTCAATAGGTAAGGACCGGATTCGAAATTAACCTCTCTTTACCCCTACCTCGTAAATTCAATTACTTGGGCACTCACAGTTATCGTTCTTTTGACAAAGAATGGTGCAAAACCACCAACATGTTCTTCAGTCATCACGTTGATTATGGCTTTAGAGCCATTCAGCAAGTTCGCTTTTTTCATCATTACTGAATAAGCATTTTCGTATAATTGCCTTTGTTTGGTACCTCCAATACCCAATACATAAGAGGTTTCTGAACTTCCACTTACCTGATCAACTACTTTGAAGTTGTTGGCACTTAAGTGTACTTCTGTTGCGTTCTGATTGTGGTTTGAAACAATGGCGGTGCCAATGCCACATGAACTAAAAAAAGTTGCGAGCGATAATAAAATAGCGTAAATACCGATTTTTTTCATTTTTCAAATAATTAATAGTTGTTATAAAGTTGGAAAAACATTAATCCAAAAGTAGGTTGATTTGTACCTTATATTGCTTGACTTGGGTTAAGAAATGAAAAACGATATTTCTATAACGTATATTCAATTTACCTCATAAAATACTTGTTTTAATTCTTGTTTCTAAGCTTTATAGCGTATCCAAGTTGAGCATAAAAAGGTAGGTTTGGGACAGTTTTAAAGTCCTGCGTAATTACCCAGCCGATCCTTAAAGTGATATCACTTTTATCAACTGAAAACCCTGCTTGTAACCCATAATTAAAATTACCACCGCTTGAGGGCTCGTACCATCCATCCTTAACCAATGGGAAATTTTCTCTATAGATTTCAGCATGTTTAAAATGTGTTATGATAGCTTTATCAAATCCAGCTTCTGCTGCGATATACCAATTCTTTTTGTAATATCCACTAGTAACAGAGATCTCGGTCCCAAAATTGGACATGCGTACATACTCGCTTTCGTATCTTCTGAAAAGCCCCTGCAGTTTCGCCGAAAAGGAAAAATCTCCAAATTCTGCAAATCTTAGCATAACTCCTATTTTTGACTTATAATCATCAATTAAAACTTCACCAAAAGGCGTTGAATACTCGGCAGTAAGAACTACCGGAGTTTCTGTCTTTAATTTATATCCATAGGCCAATCCACCAGTTAGCCCATAATCTAGCCCAGCATTTATGCTTAGCATATGTCTATCTGTTCTCTCTAGCCTATTCCAGTTGATGGTTTGTCCATAACCGGTTATGTTGAGGATTAACAACCCCCCTAATATTATTTTTTTTAACATGAAATTTATTTTAAAGAATTTAAATAGTTTAGCGTTGGTGGGTAAAAATTATTCCATCCTGTTGGAAAAGAGATCATATTATGTCCAGCTCCATTTATTTTTAAAAGTTGTACCTTAGGAAAAGCTGAAGAAACCTTTTGGGCATGTGACAATCCATAGGCTTTGTTGTTTTCACTATAAACAAATAACACTTTAGTTTTGTATTGATTCAGATTTTTAGTCCAGTCCGGCCTTTCCTTTTCTCCAATATCAATTAAAGCCTTATTTACAATCGCTCCAGGTCTCCAACTAGCTAATGAAGCTCCATCCCCTGTCGGACTCTGTTTATTACCTTCCACAATTTGCAATAAGGAATACCTATAATCTAAAATAGCATGTTCCGTATCTTTGCCCGTGAGGAATTGATCGGCATATAATAAATCATTTGATAACTCACTGGAAAATTTAATTGTTCTTGAACGTTTGATATAATCTTCGATATCTTGCCAAATAATTCCCCCCGGCTCCGCGAGCACTATACCACTGATTGTTGTTGGATATTGATTGATGTAAATAGATGCAAGGATTGCGCCCCAAGAGTGCCCAAGCAAAAAAACCTTTTGATTAAGAGACGTCCGATAATGAGCAATCACAGCTGATAAATCATCACTCATTAACTGCACTGAATAGGAATTTCTAGGATGTCTTTTAGAGAGACCGGAACCACGTTGGTCGTAAAAAATAACTCTAAAGCCTTGATTTGCAAATGATTTACAGTTAAGTAAATAGCGGTAATCACTACCGGGTCCTCCATGCAGTATGATTAATAGCGCACTATCAGGAGGTCCAAATGCCTCGGCATGCATTTGTGTGCCGTTTATTGAAATAGCAGGAAGTGACATATCCTGATCTACTGTTTTTGGAACAAGATTACCTGGTTCATTAATAGATTGCTCCTTCGTACATGCTGCCAACAGAAAGACGAGGGTAAATACAAGCGAATAGTTTCTTAATTTTTTGATCATTTTTTTATCGTTTTAGAGTGAGACAACCAAATCACAATCCACCCCTACGCTAAGTACTTATTATGCTTTTTATGCTATATAAAAAGTGATTTTCGCATATTACAGGAATGTCTGAGCGGCTAGCTTTGATGCAAATGACATAGGGTTATCAGATCCTCACCATAAAAAATATGAAAACTTTCCTTAAATGGCTCAAGAGATTTGGTTTTGGCCTAATAGCCTTAGTAGCACTCTTACTTATTGTCGGATTCTTCTTTGAAAGAAGAGCAAGAAATGCTGCTGAAAAAATTAAACCAAACGGAGATTTTGTAAAGGTTGGAAACCATCGTCTTCATTATTATAAAAAAGGAAATGGTGGACCCACAGTAATATTCGAAACTGCATTTGATCCGTCCGGCCATCTTCAGTGGTATAATATCCAACAAAAATTACCTACAACTTACACTAGCATTTCGTATGATAGAGCAGGGATTTTATGGAGCGACAGAGGTGAAAAGGTAAAATCAGGTGAGGAAATTGCTAAAGATTTATATCTTTTGTTAGAAAATGTTAATGCTCCAAAACCGTACATTATTGTAGCCCATTCATTTGGAGGAACACTTACCCGTTTTTTTGTTAACAAATATCCAAAAGATATAGCAGGTGTAATATTTGTAGATAGTCAATGTCCTGATGATGAAAAATATTTATCTCCTGAATTGCACACCATGACAAATCAAGGATTGCCGAGTGGTCTTTTAAAATTCGCTAATAATTTTGGAATTGCTAGATTGATGTTCAAAAATATGTTTCCTAATAATAAGGATTTTGAATATCATAATACCATCATACCAGCCTTACTTTTTAAAAGTGTTAATGCAATATTTGAAGAGCAAGATCAGATGATTTCTATCAAAAAAGAAGCTTCAAAAATTAAATCTTTTGGCACCATTCCACTTCATGTACTAACTGCTACAGATGAAAAACGGTATGATAGTTTTATAAAAGATAAGAACTTAAAAAAGGAAATGTTAGCTGCATGGAAAAAGATGCAAAAGGACTTTTTATTACTTTCTACAAATAGTAGGCAAATTTTGGTAGCCAATAGTGGTCATTACATTAACCAAGACCAACCTAAAGTTATTGTGAACACAATTAATAATTTAGTGCTGGAGACATTATGGTAACAAATTTTATTTAAAATAGTCAAATGGATTTAAACCTAAATAAACCATAGAACCATGATAAAAAAAACACTTCTATTTATTGGCCTTAGTTTGGCTGTCGTTTCGCTCAAAGCACAAAAAAGAGATACACTGCAAATAAGCACAGAGAACATCAACCCGAATGCACTTCGTGAAGGTACACATAGATACCTCGTATATTTTAAAATGAAAAAAGATTCGGTTAGGACACAAACACAATTTTGGACAAGAAAAGTTACGAAGGGTAACTTTAACGGGAAACCGACGATTGAAATATATCAGGAATGGGAAGATAAGGACAGCATTATGCATATTGTTAAAACGATTTCTGATATCAAAACCATGCAAACGTTTTTTCACCAAACGTGGTGGAAAATTCCGGTATCTAGAACAAGTACAGCCAAAACGGTTAACCTTACTACTGTTGATTTTACTAATAAAACAGTAGAATATAATGGAAAATTCTTAAGCGACACAACTTCTGGGCGACAAGCAAAGTCCATTTGGGAAGGATATCAATCCTCAAAAGACAAATTCTTTCTAAATTGGCATTCGGACTTAGAAATATTCCCAATGCTCCCTTATAAAGACGGGCTAACATTCGTAATTCCATTTTACGACCCAGGCACAGCATCAAACTACCAAAAAGTTGCTTATACTGTAACAGGTTCTTCGGTATTAACGGGTTATAATGACCAAAAAATTGATTGTTGGTTATTAGTTCACGAGGAAAAGGGAAATAAGGAAGTATTTTGGATTAGCAAGAAAACAAATGAAGTTTTAAAACTGGAACAAGAAGTAAACGGCCGAATATATAGGTATAAGATTAAACTTGGTTTTAGCGTCTAAAATATACCTGTAAAACCAGGTAGGAAAAATTCACATCCGCTTGTGCAGTAGCGAACATGTATTGTTCAAAAATGAACAGTATGATATTACAAAACAGCTATTTCTGGTTATAATTGAGTTTTTTTTCCATGGCATACGATTTGAATAATTCCTAAAAAACAGCTGGATTATGTTCAAACATCACTTACTGCTTATTTACCGCAATTTCAAAAAAAACAAAGGCGGATTTCTTATCAATTTAATCGGTCTTAGCGCTGGTTTGACCTGTACTTTATTAATTTACCTATGGGTAAACGATGAAATGGGGATTGATCGCTTTCATGACGATAGCATTTATCAGATTGCACAAAATGAGCATCTCACGGATGGAATACAAACGGTTGAGGGTACACCTGGGATTTTAGCTGAAACTATGGCAAAAGAAATCCCGGAAGTTGAAATCGCAGTTGCAACTTCACCAAGTTTTTGGTTGGGCCAAAGTAAGGTTTCTGCAAACCATAAGCCGGCAATTAAAGCTGCGGGAAAGTTTGCGAGCGCCGATTTTTTCAAGGTATTCTCCTTTCCTCTCTTGGTAGGGAACAAAAATGATGTGCTGAGAGGCACAAAGACTGTTGTTATTTCAGAAACTATCGCAAAAAAACTATTCAATAGCATCGATATTGTTGGTAAAGAAATGGTGTGGAGTAATACCGAAATGCAGGCCGAAAATCATGCAACAATATCTGGTGTTTTTAGGGATATGGGTACAAACACCTCGGAGAAAGTAGACTTTTTAGTTTCTTATGACGTGCTGCTGGGACCTGATGGAAATTCTGGTTATCGAAAGTGGACAAACTACGGACCAAATACGTATGTGGTTTTAAAAAAAGACGTACAGCTTTCCGTATTCAACTCTAAAATAGAAAATTATTTAAGCGAAAAGGGTGTAATGAATTATACCTTATTTGCCAGACCATTCGCAGAAAGTTATTTGTATAACAAATTTGAAAATGGCAAAGTTAGTGGTGGTAGAATAGTTTATGTAAGACTCTTTTCACTCATTGCGGTATTTATCCTGATTATTGCCTGTATTAACTTTATGAACCTCTCTACGGCAAAAGCATCCAGAAGATCTAAAGAAGTTGGAGTGAAAAAAGTATTGGGGGCACCAAGGGGGTCATTAATCTTACAATACCTTTCCGAATCAATGCTTCTCACCCTGATGGCTGTATTTATTTCGCTTTTGTTGGTAGAATTGTTGCTTCCACAATTTAATCAGATAACAGGAAAGCATTTGAATTTGGAATTCAATGGCATATTTTTTATCAGCTTAGCAAGTATGACTATTTTTACCGGTCTGCTTTCTGGTAGTTACCCTGCCTTATACCTTTCAGGTCTTAAACCTGTTGCTGCATTAAAGGGAAGACTTCAGCTTACGGCAATGGCGATGTTTACCAGACAAGGATTAGTGGTATTTCAATTTGCCTTCTCAGCAATCCTAATCATATCTGTATTAATCGTTTACAAACAAATTGAATTCGTTCAGCAATCGAATCCAGGATATAACAGGGAAAATGTGGTGTATTTTGAAACAAATGGTGCCTTAAAAAATAAGATCAACTTTGTGATCGATGAGGTAAAAAAAATAGATGGTGTTGCAAACGTATCTAGCATTGATCGAGAATTACTGGGCGATTTGAGCTTTACGCTTGGGGAGTTTGATTGGGAAGGAAGAAATCATAAAGAAGTGATCAAATTTCAAAGGGCAGATGTAAATGTTGACTTAATAGAAACTATGGGTATGGAAATGTCGGCTGGGCGAAGTTTTTCAAGTCAATTTATTTCCGATACCTCCAAAATAATCATTAATGAAGCAGGTATTAAAGCAATGGGTCTAAAAAATCCTATTGGAAAAATATTTAAGTTATGGGGCAACGAAATGCAAATAATTGGTGTGGTAAAAGATTTCCATTTCGAGTCGTTTCATCGCAAAGTCGGGCCATTGTTTATGAGATACAAACCAAAGCATACCAACAGAGTAATGGTAAAAATAAAAGCCGGAAATATAAAGTCAGTTTTGGAAGCTCTTGAAGATTTCCACACCAGACATAATCCAGCTTATACTTTCGATTATAAATTTCTTAAACATGATTACCAGGCTCAATATATCGCAGAAAGTAGAGTTGCGGTATTATCAAGATATTTTGCACTACTGGCTATTTTAATTTCTGGGTTAGGTTTGTTTGGGATGGCCAGTTTCACTGCTGAAAGAAGATTCAAAGAAATTGGGATCAGGAAAATTTTAGGAGCTTCTGACAATAATGTAATTTACATGTTGTTGAAGGATTTTACGAAGCCTGTACTAATTGCCTTGATAGTTGCCTTGCCACTTGGATATTTGTTGAGTAAAAACTGGTTAAATTCCTTTGCTTATAGAACTGATTTAAAGCTTTGGTTCTTTTTAGTGTCTGGATTTTTAGCTTTTTTCATAGCGCTAGTAACGGTATACTTTCAGGCATTTAGAGCGGCGAAAATGAATCTTGTTGAAACAATTAAAGCTGACTAACTGTGCTTGTTAGTTGAAGAAGTACGTAAGCGGTTCCGTATTCTACTTAAAGATTCAGGCTTTACCCCAACGTAGCTAGCAATATGATAGAGTGGAACGAATTGAAAAATCTCAGGTTTTGTCTTCATCAAATTCTCGTAACGCTCGTTTGGACTTGACGAAAGGTAGTTGTTCACCTCTGTTTTGTAATTATAGTATTGCCTTTCCGTTTCTATCCTGCACATTGACTCCAATCTCGGGAACCTTCTATAAACCTCCATTTCAACTTCGTAGGGGTAAATGGAAATAATACATTCACTCACACACTCCCAGCTTACAGCACTCGGAACCTGATTGACTTTATTTACATCATAAGAAAGGCTATCACCGGCAGTATAAAAACTTACCGTTTTTTCCTCGCCGTCTTTGAGATAATACTCCCTGATGCATCCTTTGAACAAATGGTAAGAGTTTCTGATAAACTGCCCTTCCTTTAGAAGCAATTCGCCTTTTTTTACCTTTTTAACAATAATTTTATCTGCAAAAAAGTCTTTTTCTTCTTGCGTGTTATAGTCTGAGCTTATTAGAGACTTCTTGATCTCTAAAACCTCTTGGTCAAGATCTTTTGTATTATCAAAATTCATCTCTTAAATTTAAGATAATTTTGATATAAATACATTATTTTAAATAAGTTAATTGACCGTAATTACTACGTTTCCTTTTTTTTGCCCGCTTAGTACATAATAGTAAGCTTTTTCGATATCCTCTAGTCTATATTTTCGATCTATCAAAGGGATAAACTCACCATATAAAAGAAGTTCATTAATATGCTTCATGCTGTGTTTGGCGGAGTATGGCAATGGAAATTTCACCTTTTTATCCCCCATAAAAGGTGATAATAAAGCCAGGAAAGGGTTTTGCCAATTCTTTCCTAGCTCAGACGAGAGGTAAATTCCTTTTGATTTTAGCAATGGTTTGCATGCTTTAAAACTGCTTTTCCCAACTGCATCAAAAACATAATCGAACTCTTCCTTAATTGTAGTAAAATCTTCTTTCTGATAATCTATCACTCTTTCTGCCCCTTGTGATTTCAGCAGCTCAACAAAAGCAGTTTCACAGGTTACAGTTACACGAACATTAAGATGTTTTAAAAATTGTAGAGCTGCGTTACCAATTGCCCCGGTTCCCCCATTTACAAGAACTCGATCCCCAGCATTCAACTTTAAATTTTTTAAGAAATAAAAAGCATAATGTCCACCTTCCAGACTGGCAGCTGCTTGTTCGAAGGTCACATTTTCGGGCTTTTTAAGTACTGCTTTCTTTGTCGACACGGCTACATATTCAGCATGCGAACTTAAGCCCTCATCAAAAAAGCCATAAACGTGGTCGCAAATTTCAAATTGAGTTACGTGTTTACCTTTGGCTACTACTATTCCCGAAAAATCGGTTCCAGTTACCGGACGCATAGGCTTAAACAAGCCAATAAACAACCGTATTGCCCAGGGTTTTCCCGTGAGAACACCACAGTCTGTACGGTTTACGGTAGTGGCCTTTACTTTCACTAAGATTTCATCGTCGCCCGGCCATGGCAAAGAGACCCTGACAATTCTTAGCATATCGGGAGTACAATAATTATCCCTTATTGCGGCGTTCATCATATCCATAAATTACTTAAAAATAAACCCTATACATCAAATTCGGGAAAACACCTCCCTGTTTCATATAACCAACAGAACCAGGTTCTCCAGGATCGTAAAACTCTGAAAGCCTGGCCCTATTATTTGTAATATTCTCTATATTTAGAAAAATTTCGTGAGTTGCCTTTGGTTTATTGATCTTATAACTAAGCGACATCGTAAGTTGATATATATCTTGAATATCATTTTTATACGCCTTACCATAATCATAAAATCTTTTACTAGCAGGATCAACAGCCAAATTTCCATCTGCCCCTCTTAACAGGGGAATTGTCTTTTTACCTCCTCCAAAAAACGCTCTGCTGTTGAAGCTAATCGTCTTATTTTGAGCTTTACCAAGTTTTGGGAAATCTTTACCGAATAAAACATTTACCAGGTAGTTTCCATTGAACCTAGTATTACGCTCAATGCCATCTAAGGCCTTGTAAGTCGAATTATATACTGAAGCATTCACAAGGTAATAGAAGTTTTTGTTAAAGAAGCGCTCAACCGTTAATTCTACTCCATAATTTTTGCCGCTTCCTTTGTTTACCAAGTCTAGGTATTGAAAATCCAATCCTTCATTAATAGTCGCGAATATATTTCCTTCATCATTTGCTACGGGCAAGTTATAAAGATCCTGATAATACGTTTCTAGTTTAATCATCATGTACTTACTGAAACGCTTCTCGTATCCCAGCACGAAATGGTGCGCCTTCAATAAATCAAGGTCTTTATTGGGTTCTATACTGCTTCCGTCTGATAATTTAATTTGGCTATAGTAATGATGAATGCTCTCCATCGTACTGTGCTTGCCGTACCCTGCACTTAATACACTAGTTTTACTTAACTCCCAATTTAATGAAAGCCGGGGTTCGATTGTATGCTTATTGTTCAGCAAAACGTTCATGTTTTGTACACCAAATACCGTAGTCAGTTTCTCATTAAATCTATATCTAAAATTAATGAAATTTCTAATTGTACTTATGTTTTCGTTAAAATTAACTAAAGTAGCTCTTACGTTTGTACTGTCCGTTAACATACTTTGATTAAATTTATAATCTAGTAAAGCATATTTACTTCCGACCTGTAATTTAAGCTTCGAACTAAGTTTGTTGTTATAAGTAATTTCGCCCCTATATGTGGATCTAAGCAATCTACCGTTAAAATTTAGTTGATTGCGTGTCACCGTGTCGACTTTAAAATTCTCAAAAACATCATCATCAACGCCTTCCAGGGAGAAGGAAAGCCCAGTATGAATATGGCTGTTTTTATTAATCGTTAAAATATGATTCATACCCAAATTAGCCAGCTGAGAACCTTTTTGATAGTTTTCACCAATTTTGTTAGGCAGGAACCTTCTTCCAGGCGTTTGCCACAGGGCTGGGGAAACATCTTCAAATAGAAAATTACTAAAGCCTGCTATACCAAAAAAAGAAAACTGTCCAGCCTTCTTAGTTGGCAATACAACTTTAAAAGCAGCATCTTGAAAATTTAATGTCCCATCTATGCCCCCCGCGAGACCGAGGTTGCTGAGTAATGAAACTGTAGAATAGCGATAATTTACTAAAAAGGAACCTTTATAACCTTTCTTAAATGGCCCTTCGAGGGTGAGTTCTGTACCTAATACACCTAGACCAAATATTGATTCGAATTTTTCGTTATTTCCTTGTCTTAGTTTAACGTCATACACACCAGACAATACATCTCCATATTCTGCTGAGAAGGCACCAGTGTAAAAGTCTGAAGTTGCTAGCAAGTTGTTATTTAAGACACTAATAGAACCCCCTACTGCGCTTTGATCAGAGAAATGATTGGGATTAGTAATTTGCATTCCCTCTAACCGCCATTGAATATATTTAGGGGAGTTGCCTCGCACAATAATATCATTGCTGCCGTCCTGGGAACTGGTAACCCCGGCAAAATTGGACAAGATCCTCGAAGGATCATTGAAGCCCCCCGCATATCTATTCGTTTGTTCTGGAGAAATGGAGCGACCACTTACCAAGGTCATATCATTTAGGGGCTGACCTTTGTTTTTATCGAAAGTTAATACGATTCCGTCCAATTGAGCAACAGCTTCTTGCATATTGATATTCAATACAGTTTCCTTGCCCGAATTAACAACAATATTAGGAAGTATCAGTTTTTCGTATCCCACGTTAGACACGTGTATGGTTATTCTTCCGATGGGCATATTGTCGAATCTAAAACTTCCGTCTTTGCGGGTTAGTATAACCTTTAGCGGATTGCTATCAGCTATGACTACTGTGGCGCCCTCTATTGGCTGCTTACTGTCTTGATCTGTTATTACTCCCCTTACGGTTTGATTAAGGTTTTGGGAGAAGGCAGCGGTAAATGAGAAAAATAAAAAGAAAATGATCGTACCTATTTGTTTCATGAATTATGTGTTTTAAAAGTCTGATTGCAAAGCAACTATAACTTTTAAACATATTTCTTGACTTGGGTTAATAAATGACTCGCCTGTTTCCTAAAATATACCTAAGAATTTTTTTCTTTTCTTTTTCTTCTGAACTTCTTCTGTTTTGGATTTTTCAGCCGCGGCAGCGGCACGCTGCGCATTTAGCACCTTTTGTTGCTGTGTCCAAATGCGTATTTCCTCAGCTCTTTTGAGTTGTTTAAGGTATTCATCACTTGGGGTTACATAGGGAGCTGCAAAAGGCTTAACGTCTGGCGTGGTTGCATAATAAACAACGCGTTCATTTTTATCCAGCGCAGCATAAGTAAGCAGAGCTACCAACAGGCAGATAATGGCTACCCATGCCGTTAGTGTGCCTCGTGTAATTTGTACAGTCCCAGTTTTATTAGCTATAGGGAGCGGCGCTGGAATATTGCCCGGTAATGGGTTCTCGTGGCTAGTAATCAACATTCCTGAAGTAATTGCTTCTAAAAGTTCCATTCCGTTGGCATACCGCTCGCTTGGATCCTTTTTTAGACACTTATCTAATACAGCTAACAACCAGCTTGGGACTTGCATTTCTCTCCATACATCTTCTTTACCAGACAGCGAACTAACCAAGTTTTGTTTTCGCAACTGCATTGGGTCTGGAATTTTGCCCTCTAAATGGTTAACCATTACCCTATTTCTACTGGTATCACCATTGTCTGTTAATGGAAAGGGCACCTGGCCAGCTAATAGTTCATATAAAATAATACCAAAACTGTAAATATCACTCTGCAACAGCATTTTGCCTTCATGTTGCTCCGGTGCCATAAATTCTATAGCTCCCGCATGACGAATACTGGTTCTACGCTGTTCCTCGCTCATAATGGCTAAGCCAAAATCGAGCAATACAAAGTTTCCGGTATGAATGTTATATTTTACGTTATTACTCTTAATATCGCCGTGTTTTACGCCTACTCGGTGACAATGAGCAATTGCACCAGCTAACTGATCTGCCACTCTCACTAATTCTTTCACACTAAACGCTTTTGGGTGTGGCGGCTCGAGTAGCCCGCTTAGCTCTGGCCCTTCAATAAATTCCATTTCTATATAGGGAAATGAACCGCTGTCAGTAATCCCCCAGCTCAGGATTTTTACAACGTTGGGGCTTGGATTTTCATTTACTTTTTGCAGTTTGGTAACTTCATTAATGAAGTTCACGTAATTTTTATCACTATTGTCTTCGGTATGAATTGGAGTAGGTATCAATTTAATAGCCGAATAGATGGTGCCTATGCGTTTTCCTTTATACACCGAACCCTGGCCACCCGTTCTGAGTGCCCCTAAATTCTCTAATCCTTCCGCAATAGTAAATACTTTACTCATATGGTTTGTAACTAAATTCTAAAACAACTGATTCGCCTAAAATGATTTGATCTCCTGCTGATAGTTCATGTCCAATGTGCGTAGAATGCAGTTTAATTACTTCCTCTGTCTTGGCCGAAAGTACCTTAACTTTGTTACGGGGAGGAACACCTCCTTCATCAGCGAAGATTAAAAACTGTAACGTATCGGGATTGTATTCCAGGTGGGCATGCTGACGACTGATATATTTATTGCTCTCATTGCTACTTGATGATGGGAAAGCAATGTGATTGGTACGGAAATAGCCTTCGTCTGACTGCGCTTTCTCATCACGGCCAATATTGTACTTGCCACATTCAGAGTCTAACTCATAAAAAGGCTGGTGTGTTTCGCCGCTTAGGGCTTTTATATAAGCTTTTATCTGCTGCTTAATATAATGTTTACTAGTCTTAACAAACAAAGCTGCATTAAGCTCCTCGAAAGCGATAGACTCTTCCGGAAAAGGTTCTTCAAAACTGATGCTCAATGTCCAATTTGGCGGTAAGTCTAAAGCATAGTCATCGCTGATTTTTTGAATTTCCTGTTGCAGCTTTTCCTGATCATCCAAATATACTGCAGCTTCATACACGTGTCTTTGTGCCGGGTCGCAATTCAAATAAATACTTAAACCTTTAATATGAGCGCCTTCTCCGCCTTCTGCCTTTTGGAGTTCTTGCTTAATAAACTGGAGTAGGCCATGCCTAATGCCTTTAACATCGGTAGGTTTTTCTTCATTTCCACTTTTAAATAGGTTAAATATCATATGCTATACTATTGTATTTGGTTTTGTTCCACTAAACTGTCTATGGGCTTTGGCGCAATTACACGTGCTGGAGGCGTTATACTTTTAATATAACCTCCTTTAAGTAAGAAAGGTATAACATGTCTTCCTGCGAGACGAACTGCATCAGAAGAGCCCTTTGTGACCTCGATACGTATACAAACAACCACATTTCCATTTCCGTTTGGTTTTGGAGCAAAAAAGACATACCAACCATCGTTTATCTGTTCTTTCTTCCATATCCTTTCTGGCGTACCCGTTTTTCCAGCTACAGCAATTCCTAATATTCCGGTTTTTAATTCACTTTGCTTAATCATATACTTTCTCATTAATTCAGCGTATTGAGGGTCGTTTGTTAATTTAGTGCCAGATTTAACGGCTTGAACATGATCTCCGGCCTTTAGCATAAAACGATTGGTGATTATCTCACCATGATTAGCAATTCCCATCACCATTCTGGCTACCGCTGCAGGACTTGCAATTAATTCTCCTTGTCCCCAAGACATTCCAGAAATACCTTTTGCCCGGGTTTTTCTGATATTGTTGGGGTTGTATTTAGGCTTTGTGTTAAATTCGGTTCTGCGCCAAAGTTCCTTCCATTTTTCTACCTGTTTATGATCTTCGCTGGGTTTCGTATAATAATAACCGCCAACACCGTGTAAAAACATTCCGGTTTTAAGATATACATCGCCCATTTGTTCTTGTAACTGTTCTTCGTTAGCCAGCTTAATAAAGTATACGTTGTTTGATTTGGAAACGGCTCTTTCCAAATTAATCACCCCGGTTTCGTCTGGCTCGATACCTTTGGTTCTGATCCTTTCCCAGGAAGCCACATTAAATTTCCTATCAGCAGCAGCTAAACCTAACTTATTGAAGGAGGCAATCGCAGTAGCCAACTTCGCTGTTGATCCCGGCTGAGTGAAATGGGTAAATCCCAAGTCGGAAGTCGTCATCCATGATGATAACTGGTTTTGTTCAGTATAGGTCATGGTTAACTTCTCCCAATCTCGAATAGGTGGCAGCGGATAAACCGCAGATGCTAATACATCTCCAGAACTTGATTCCATCACTACTACAGAAACGCGATTATCATTTAAAGAAGTATCCAAGGCCATCGATTTTTGAATTTTTGTTTGAAGGCCAGCGTCCATGGTCAACTGTACATCTCTATTTTTCAATTTAAAATCTTCGACCTTATTGCTTGTTATTCCCGCTAATAACAAAGGTGCCAAAGCGCTATAATCACGTTTTACAACTGTCATTTCTTTCACTCCCCGTGCTAAAAACTTATTTTCTCGATAGCTGCTTGCTTTAACATGATAAGTTTTAGTTGGGAGTTCAAACCCCCTTAGTTCGGCGGCATGTTCATATTCCGCGAAATACCCGTTTACACTTCCGTTAAATACCCCTGAGTTTGCATCGCCCACCCAAAAAAACATTTGTTCTTCAAACGGATAAAATCGATCTAATCTTTGATGCACTGCTGAGTCCAGATTAAAAGAGTCGATGCCTGCTCCTATTAACTTAAATCTTTGTGCTTTTACACTATCGGCATTGCTGGTGGCTAACAGTACTCCATTCCTGTCGTGCATAGAACCTGCACCGAGTCTGTTCATCAATATCGCAATCCGCGGATTATAACTGAACATCCTAGCTCCTCCGCGATCGGCAACTAAGGATGGGTTAACTACCCATTTTTGATTATTGACAACATAGCTGCCAACATTTATGCCTAATAATACCACACCTAAACAGGCTGCAGTTAATGCTGGAACAAGGTTTTTATCCTGCTGTTTAGCCATATAGTCCATCTGTAAAGCCGTTCCTCGAACTCGAGAAGCAGCCAACATAAATCCGGCAGCTACACAGTTCAATACCAAGGATGAACCTCCGTAACTTTGGAAGGGTAAAGAAACACCGGATAAGGGCAATGCACCTGTAGAGCCACCCGCAATGAGTAAAAATTGCACAAAGGTTGAAATTCCAATTCCAGCGCATAAATAAAATAAAAATGGAGAACCCGTTCTTCGACCGATAATGATAGATCGATGAAGATATAGTAGGAACATTAAGAAAATTGCCAACATTGCCGTTAAACCAAATTCTTCTCCTATAGCGGGCAAAATCATGTCGGTATGCGGTTCCGGAATAGTTTTCGAAAAACCTTCCCCAACACCTTGTCCAGCAACACCGCCTGTAGACATTGCCCATAAACCATTCGCTACTTGGTCGCCGCCAAACACCTCATTGTTCCAGGCATCTTGCCAAATGGCCTTTCGATCGCCCAGACGTTGCACAGGTCCTGGGAACACTTTATCTAAATACGGAATTTGATCTATTGTTAGAAAACCTGCCATTATGACTAGCACCATAATTGCCGATTCACTTAACTGTTTACGCTGAAACAACATTAACAAACTTACTAACAATATTGTGACACCTACGGCAAGCCAAACATTATCTAAAAACCAGGACACCAAAACAAAGAGTATCACGGCAGCTGCCATAAAGCCGAAGTCGCCCCTAGAAAAGGAGAACAGGGTAATAAAGGTAAAACAAACAACCATAGCTGGACCAAGATCACCCAAAATAAGGAACAGCATCAGCGTGAGCAAAATAGCTATTAGTGCGATATAGAAGAATGACCATCTTTTATTCCAGCTGGTATATTCACTAATCAATTTTTCATTGACGGCAAAAAATCCAGCGAGGAAAAAAATCACCAGGTATTTAACTACTTCACTCGGTTGAAAGCCAAAGAGATTTACCTTTACCCCGCTTCCTTCCGGACCAGTCCCAAAAAGCACCGTTAGCGAAAGCAGACCAATCGCTAAAACAATCCACGGCCAGCCGTTTGCTGCCGAACGCAGGTTCTTGAAAAGAATCAGTCGATAAATCCAATGGTCTGTATTAAAACGCCGCATTTGAAGGGTTAAGACAAGCAACATACCTCCCAATCCTATTAAGAGATAGATGATTGAGTCTTTTGCTAAGAAGCGATCGCGCAAGGGGTCTTGCAAGCTTAACAATGTAAGGAATGAAATACCAGTAAGCAACATGATTACAGGTAGGATCATTTGATCTACCTCTTTAAACTTCCAGGACAAGATGAGGTGGATCAATAAAAAAGACCCGATAAAGCAACCGCATATTACTAAAAACGAATAATTAAATGTTCCTGGGGTACGAACGATCATTGATTTCTCTTTTTTCAGGATATTGAAGTCTCGCGTAGAAAAGAGCCTGATTGTATGGGGATTTTGATAAAACACAAAAGATTGGTCGCTTTCCAAGCTTTGAACACCTTTTGAAGTCCCGAATTGAAAGCCAGGCTTAAGCGGTAATACCTTAAAAACCTTTTTATTTGGAAGCTGTGTAAAACTAAACCTCCCATTGGCATCTGTGCGAGCATAGGCTGTAAGCTGTTCGAGTTTTTTTTTCCCCAAGGTATCTTTGATGAACACTTTTTTAAAGCTTAAAGATTTTTCGGTTAAGCGTACTCTATCTTCGGCGAGCTCTTCCGAATATAAACTGTCTTGAGGTACGATCATCTCCAATCTCACAAGCACCCCTTGTTGCGGATTTTCTTTGACATAAATGATTCCGTTCATTGCATAATCACCCAAACCTAGCTCAACAGTTGCGCTGTACGCAGGCGGCTGGGTTCGTTCTTGCTCAAACTTTAGCGAATCTTCGCCTGTATAGCCGAGCATTGCCTTAGATGCCGCCACTCTTGCTTTAAAGGACTTACCTCCTTTTCTTTCTGCATCCAGTGCAAGCACATAGTAGTTTCTTTTGTTCAGCTCCCCTACATTGTCTAACGCAGCATTGCTTTTTAGCGCTTTCGCAACAGTAGTTTTTATGAGTTCGATATCCCTCGGATCTTCAAAATAATAGCCCTTCTTTAATAGCTTACTAAGCTGCGCAGCAGGATTTTCAGCATTCATGTTTACCATTGTACCGTCTTGCAACCGCCGTTCAACTTCAGCAAACCTGGTCTGGATTACAGTATAAAGTCTGTAAAAGAAAAGGAAGAGGACAATCGAAATCGTCAATAAAAATATCCGTTCAGTGTTCCTACTCATCATTAGTTAAGGTTTTTGGGACGATTAGGAAGGGTTGTTGTAAATGGTATTTGTACCGTAACGGGAACTTGGTTTGCAAAGGAATAGTTATTTTGAACGGGAATTTTACAGTTTATGAAGCTTACTCCTTTCAATAACACCCTTGTATTACTTAAGGAAATCGCCGTTGCAAATCCGTTGAAATTTAAGCTATCAAAACCAATAACTTTATGCTGTCCATTTATCACTATTGCTGCGCCACTATAATTGGTATCTGCCTGAAGTATCATCCCCTTAGCTATAATGAACAACGAGTCCCGGTTAATGTGCAACGTATCAGAAATGAGGATGGGACTTTTGAAGATACTATCAGATAACACCAAGGTGTCGCCTTTAGTATGGTTAAAAGCATCCTGCAACAGCTGCTCCTGACTATTTCGCTGAGGTTTTATAGTGTCAATGTGGGCAACGTCGCCGGAGGAATTCTGTTGATTATTATGATAGAGTAAAATGGTAGAAGCCAGTAAGATCAGACAAAGGATAATAAGGGCAGTAAAACCATACCAATGTTTAGTACGAGAAGGTTTTGGGCTATGCTCAATAGACTCAGCAATAGGCCTTTCTACTGGTAAAGGATCGGGTGTAACAATGGAATCGTATTTAGCAGGGGTAATTTCTTTTGCTTTTTTAGGGTTTTGGACCAGGACGACGGTGATATTGTCCCTGCCCCCATTTTCGTTAGCAAGATTTACCAGGTTCGAAGCCTTAATTTCGAGCGAATCGCCTTGGCTGAGCATACTCACAATTCCGTCTCGATCGACCATATCTGTTAAACCGTCGCTACACAATAAAAGCAGATCGCCCGGTAAAAAAGGCGATTGGCCCGTTTCAATATAACTTTCATCTGTATCAATCTGATCGCTAAAACCAATTGCCTTGTTTATTTCATTGCGTTTGGGATGGGTCATTGCTGCATTTTCATCTAAACGCCCAGAGTCTTCTAAGAAACCTACAAAGGAATGGTCTTTTGAGATCTTCACTAATGAACCGTCACGATACAGGTATAGTCTAGTATCACCTACATGAGCATAATAAAACTGATTATTTTCAATGTCGGCAACTACCAAAGTGGCTACACAAGCCATTTCTGCATGCTCAGGCTCTGAACTTTTGCCGTCTAAGATCGCCTTATTTGCCGCTCGAAACGTCGCTATCATATTGGTGATTATGGCAGACCGTGGCTTTACAGCTTGCTTGGCAAATACATCTTTTGTTATAGCAGCAGCTACTTCTCCGCCATGGTAACCTCCAACACCATCAATAACAGCTGCTAAAACTAATTGATTGTCACCTTTCTCTTCAGCAACAAAACTATCTTCATTATTTCCCCGGCTTTTGCCAGTATCTGTGAGTCCGAAAAAGTGAGTTGTCATTTTTTATTCCCCGAGTTTTTAATATCTCTAAAATGTGTAGCAAGTAGTAGCAACACAATAATTAATAGTCCTATAGATAAAGCCTGCGACATCCTTAAGATTTAAATAGGTTAAGGCCCACGATGCCGTTCAATAACATTCTTGAGTTAATAGGAAGCTCAGTCCAAACTGGTGAGTTAACATTACTTTTTTCTATCTGGATCTCATTTAGGGTGGTAAGCTCGCCAAAGGACGCTACATAAAATTTTCCATCGGCCTTATTGAAGCGGATTTGCAAATGTGGTGAGTTTACCCATTCAGAAGGAATTTTAAAAATATTTGTTTCTTCCCTACTTTCCTCTGCGCCAGATACAATTACCTCCTGATCTTTAATTAAAAATTCAATCTTTTTTCCAGAAAATTGCTTATCTGGCACAATTGTTTCTAGACGGCCTAGCAAAGTATTGTTGGAAGTCTTAATCCCACCTTCCACATACTCCAGTTCCTCTTCGTAAGGAATTTCCATATAGCCATCGCTATAATAGGTGAAGCCTTTTAAGATATCATTGTTCACATCAAAAGTTTGTGCAATGCCTGTTTGTCGAGGAATAAAAGTTACTCTAAGATTTTCTGATTTAGTGTTATTATCTGGCAATAGCTTACCGATAAAACCTTTATCACCTCGTACATAATCTGGATGAGATACCAACCTGAATACCCACTTATTGCCAGAAGGTTCTACCCTTTTTCCCGCCATGCGATAGCCTTTTAAGATTTCGTAAAACTTCTTTACTGTTTCCTGCACAATGAGTCCAAAGATCCCTTGCTTATTTTCTACGAACTCGCGGTAATCTTCCGCATTAAAGCTGATAATAAATTCGTGGTAAAATACTACCCGGTCGGCAAAAGAAAGTTCTTTGATAGAGCTTTTAAATTTTTCAATGATATAGCTATAGACTACTTCCGGCGTAAGCGCAGGTGTTTTGCCGTTTATGCCTCTGGTTTCATCTGTTAAAAACCAATCCTGAATGCCCAGGCGCTGCCAAAAACTAGTCTTTGCTTCCATAATTGAGAGATCTTGTGGTTTTATATTGGTTTTTCATTGCGTATAGATTTAGATCGACTCTGGACTTAAAGAAGTGTCAGGGGTTAAGTTTTCTGCCGTATCTACCGTGTCTTTCTTGATTTTTTCCTGTGTTTTGATTGGTGTGTCAATCGCGACCGGTTTCGGGATGGCTACCTGTTGCTCCTGCTCAATAGAATCTTGTCTAACCGTTTCAAGGCTATCGAGGAGTTGCTGCCTCGCATGCTGCTCGATGTTTGTGATGTCTGGAGCGGGTTTAAGAAAAGTTAAGTAGGCCGCATAGGTAGATAGACCAAGCAAGGCTACCACCATCAACGCAAAAACAAAGGTCGACAAACGTACGCCAGTTGAAGGTGCTTCTGCTACAACATTCTCAATTTGTACGGGAGGAGTTGCCGAAAGCGTTCCCGCGATAAAGGCATTTTGCAACGCAATTCCGTCCTTAAAGCGCGCCTCTGGATTTTTTTGTAAACAAGTATTGATAAAATCTAACAACCAAAGCGGTAACATCATTTCTTGCTCTTGTTGTTCTTTAGACCAGCTGTCGGGTAAATTGGCTCTACGTAGCATGAGCATGTCGGGCAGCTCATTTTCCATATGGCTCACCATTACGGTGTTCCTGGCTGTATCGCTGTTTCCTTTTAAGGGGAATGGTACTTGCCCGGCCAGTAATTCATATAATATAATTCCGTAACTATACACATCCGTTTGTGTGAGCATTTCGCCTGAATTTTGTTCAGGGGCCATGAATTCTATCGCTCCCGCGTGTCTTATACTGCTTCTACGTTGCTCCTCGGTCATGATGGCCAAACCAAAGTCGAGCAGTACATAATTACCGGTATGATGGTTATATTTTACATTATTGCTTTTAATATCGCCATGTTTAACCCCTACCTGATGACAATGTGCCAAGGCGGCTGCTAGTTGCCCGGCAACTTTAACCAGTTCTTTAATGGTAAATATGGGTGCATGTGGGGGTTTAAGTAATTCGCACAGATCTGGTCCCTCAATAAACTCCATCTCTATAAATGGAAATGAACCGCTTTCTGTTAAGCCAGAGCTTAAGATCTTAACTACATTGGGACTAGGATTTTCATTTACTTTCTGAAGTTTGGCTACTTCGTTTTTGAAATTCCTATAATTTTTATCGTTTTGGTCTTCCGCAGAAATTGGGGTTGGAATTAATTTAACGGCTGTATAGATTGTGCCGGTTCGTTTTCCTTTGTATACAGAACCTTGTCCGCCTGTTCTCAGAGCGCCTAAATTCTCAAGTCCTTCTGTAATTGTAAAAACTTTACTCATGTAAGCTATAAACAAACAATCGATTAATTTGTTGTAGCAAATGAGAAATAATAATCGTTAAAAGAAAGTTATGGTCGTAGCGTTAACCTACGACCATAATGCGTATTAGTTCGCTACTTGAACTTCAGTTCTTCTATTCAAAATCCTACCTGCTTCGGTACTGTTACTGGCGATAGGCATTTTATCACCATGGCCAACGATTTTAAAGTTAGCAGCATTCAGTCCGGCATTTACAAAATAAGATTTAACTGCATTTGCACGGTCTACAGAAAGCGATAAATTATGCGATTCCGATCCCTCTGCCGATGAATGACCATTTAAGATAAACTTTGTATCAGGAAATTTTTTCATTTCCGTTACTGCCATATCTAAGATGGGTAATGAGGCAGTTTTCAAAACAAATGAATTAAACTCAAATTGAACTTTCGCTAAATTGGAATTTAATTTTTCTACTGGCATTGGTTTTTCTTCTTCTTTCTTTTCAGGCTCTGGAGCTTTTTTCTCTTCAACTGCTGCTGGTTTAGAAACCGGAGCCGGAGTTTTGACGATTGGTTTTTTTGCTTTGCAAGAATATAGTACCGTTGAGAGGCCAATTAGACTTACAAATAAGATTTTTCTTGTTAAATTCATTCTTAGTTTGTTTTTGTGTATTTATTAAACCCCTAATATATAACTATTAAAAATTTTTATAAAATCAATTTTAAAAAAGAGGCCTATTGGCTAGCTAATTTTAAAAAAACCATTACATTTAAAGACAGGAGATAAAGGTTTTTAAAACGAAAATGAGATACGAGCATATGGAAGAAATTAGATGGGGCATAATTGGTTGTGGCGATGTAACTGAAGTTAAAAGCGGTCCTGCTTTTAATATAGTGCCTCATTCAAGATTAGTTGCAGTAATGCGGAGAGATGGTGCGAAAGCTGCAGATTATGCAAAGCGTCATGACGTTCGGAAATGGTACAATGATGCAAGCAAATTAATTAATGATCCAGAGGTGAATGCGATCTATATTGCTACACCTCCCCTGCAGCATGAGGAATACACAATAACAGCATTAACGGCCGGAAAGCCAGTGTATGTTGAGAAACCTATGACTTTAAATGCGTCTTCAGCTCAACGTATGATCAATGCTGCTACAAAATATCAGACCAAGTTAGTTGTTGCTCATTATAGAAGAGCACAACCTCTTTTTATCAAGATAAAAGAACTTTTGGCCCAAAAGGCCATTGGCGATATTCGCTTTATCCAGTTAAAGATGCTTCAACCTATAAACCCTGTGCTCGTTGCCCAGACTGAAAGTAATTGGAGAATGGACCCCAGCATATCGGGCGGAGGATTATTTCACGATTTAGCACCGCACCAATTAGATTTGATGACCTATTTTTTCGGAGCTGTTAACAATGCAAAGGGTATGGCAACCCGGCAACAAAAAGATTCGGCTGTCGACGATTTGGTAACGGGGCAAATCCTATTTGAAAATGGTATCATTTTTAATGGAACCTGGTGTTTTTCGGTAGCCTCCCAAGATCAAATGGATATTTGTGAGATCTATGGCAGTAATGGCAAAATCAGCTTCCCTATGTTCGGACATAAAATAACGGTTTCGGTTAACGGTGACCAGCAGGATTACGTATTTAATGCTTTAGAACATGTGCAACAACCAATGATCGAGCAGGTAGTCAATTACTTTTTGGGTAAAGCATCAAACCCCTGTAGTGGTGAGGAAGCATTGATCTCTATGAAGTTGTTAGACGAGTTCACTTTTAAGGAATCAACTACACTCATCTAATAAGTACACAATTGACTCGTAATTTTTACCTACGGCTTCTGATAGGGCGATTTCGCATGTTTTACCGCTCGAATAATAACCATCATATTCCTCGTCCTTCACCTCGTCGGCCTCTGGTTTGGTAGCCGATGCCGTTAATTCTGGAAACATAAAACCTCTGTCTCCAGCCATACCACAGCATCCTGCGTGAACCGGCATTTTCACTTCGTATGCTAATTGTTGCGCTATGTTCAAAAATTTAGCTTCCAAGCCCATTTTTTGTAAAGAACATACAGGATGCAATACAATTTTATCCTTCTTTTTTAATATGTTTAGCTTAGGCAATAAATAATCCTTTACATAATCAACACTGTCAATTATTTTAATTGCATCGAATTTTTGTTTGTTTTCTGGTGTTAAAGCATGCGCGCAATCCTGCAAAGTTAGGGTACAGGAAGTAATGTCCATCACAACAGGTAAAGCACCTTGGCTACTCCACTCCCATAATTTACTGATGGTATCGTTTACAGTATGCTGATAAGCAAGAGTGAAACCCTTTGAAGAAAAAATTTGTCCACAACAGGTACTTTGGATTTCCGATGGAATTAAAAATCCCATCCCAGCTTTATTAGAAATACTGATAAAAGTATCTATAATATTTTTCCTATCTGTTGCTGCGCCACCCATTACGCGTGATATACAAGTAGGATAATAGACAACTGAGGGAATATTAGTAGAAAAACCACTATTTAAATAACTGGAAAGGTTTTTAGTAGGAATAATTTGGTTTGACCATAAAGGAACTGCCGGAATTATCCTTTTTGCCACTTTGGTAAGATTTACCATTGCATTTTGACCGAATATTTTATTGATGGTTGTAGCGGCATATACACCAACTTTTACCACTTTAGTTACGGGTTTAAAGTTTTTGGCAATACGTAAAGCTACTCCATTGGCAAAAGCACTATGGTTTTCTCTCCGTAAGCGTTTCACTAGGGAACCGGTATTAATGTCAACCGGACAGGCTGTTGCACAAAGTCCATCCACAGCACAAGTATCCAGGCCATCATACTGGTACTGCTTTAACAATTCTTTATAGGGAGCGGTATCTCCTTTTCTACTTAGCTTTAATAATTCTCTACGAACTACGATTCTACGGCGCGGGGTAAGTGTGATATTCCGACTTGGACATTTATATTCACAAAAGCCACATTCCATACATTTGTCTACCTCCTCCTCCACTTTAGGTAAATCTTTTAAGGCTTGAAGGTGCGCATTTTTATCGTTATTGATAATTACTCCGGGATTCAAAAGGTTTTGGGGATCTATCACCTGTTTCAAAGCCTTCATGATCTGGTAAACCTCGGTACCCCACTCTGTTTCTACAAAGGGTGCCATATTACGCCCGGTTCCGTGTTCGGCTTTTAAAGCACCCTGGTACTTGTCGACCACCAAGGAAACCACCTCCTTCAAAAACACATCATACCTTGCTATCTCTGCAGCTGTATCGAAAGCCTGGGTTACTACAAAATGGATATTTCCATCTTTGGCATGTCCAAAAATAATCGCATTGGTATAGTGATGTTTAATAAAAAGTTCATGCAGATCCAGAATTGCATCTCCTAAACGGGATACGGGTACTGCTATATCTTCCAAAATAACCGTGGTACCGCTAGCTCTTACCGAACCAACCGATGGGAACATTCCTTTTCTTACTTTCCATAAGAAGGCCTGTTCATAGGGATCTTCCGTAAAAACAGGAGTATCGATTAAAGAAAGCTGTGGAGCTACTGCTAAGAAATTGTCGGCTTTCAATTTAAGCTCGCCTACCGTATTTCCCTGGTATTCAACAAGCAAAGCCGCTGCAGTATCGGGAAGCGTCTTGATAATAGCAGGAACTCCTTTCATGAGTTCGATAGAGCTTAAGGACGCGCGATCCATGAGTTCCACTGCTTCGGCACCAGATTCGGTTAAGGGAACGATGGCCTGACAGGCTGCATAGATACTGGGAAAATACAATAAAGCTGTACTTTTCACAGGATAATCGGGAACGGTATTTAATACTGCTTCCGCAATAAATCCTAAAGTACCTTCAGCCCCCACTAAAACATGGGCAAGAATATCAAGTGGATCTTCATAATCTATAAATGCGTTAACAGCATATCCTACGGTGTTTTTAGTTTTGTATTTATGCCTAATGAGTTCATAAATCTCGTTGTTGCCTAATATTTTAGCCCTGATTGATGATATTTCGTCATATATGGTTGGGCACTCTGTTTTAAATCTTAAATAATCCTCCTTGTTTTCCGTAAAGTACATTTTACCATTTGGCAAGACGAATTTTACGTGTTTAATGGTATGGTAAGAATTTTTACTTACACCACAACACATCCCACTGGCATTGTTAGAGATAATTCCACCCATCATAGCAGAATTTATACTTGCGGGATCAGGGCCTATCTTGCGTCCATATTTTCTTAGCTCCGAATTTACCACCGCACCAATTACGCCGGGATGAACACGAACTGTGTCCCCTTTATCTTCTACCCGCACAAAATTCCAATGCTGACTTAAATCGACCAATATCCCATCTGAAATAGACTGGCCTGATAAACTGGTACCGGCTGCACGAAAAGTTACCGGGATTTTATATTGATGTGAAAATTGAAAAAGAGATTTTACTTCGTCTTCTGAGACGGGTTGAACAACTGCTGTGGGACGAAGATAATAGAAACCAGCATCTGAGGCGTAAGAAACTAAATCAATTAACCTTGCTTTAATACGATCTGCAGGGATAATTGATTCTAATAATTTAGCAAAATTAGGCATGCTTCAAATATAGTAATTAGTAGTTAGTTAAATGCTAACTACTAATTACAAAAAGCTACTTATTTGTACCTGCCTCTGGCGCTTTTCCGATCAGGTCCATGAATTGGTCCAACTTAGGCGTGATAATAATCTGGGTACGTCTGTTTTTTGACTTTCCAGCTGGCGAATCGTTACTTGCAACGGGATTATATTCACCTCTACCACCTGCTGTTAAACGTTTAGGGTTAACACCATAATTATTCTGTAGTGCTTGCACAACCGACGAGGCTCTTAACGCACTCAAATCCCAATTGTTACGAATGTTAGGCATACTGATGGGCACATTGTCGGTATTACCTTCAATTAATACATCGTAGCCGCTATAATCTTTAATGATTTTAGCAATCTTACCCAAGGTAGCTCCTGCTTTATCGGAAATTTCATAACTACCTGATTTGTACAACATATTATCCGATAACGAAATATAAACAACGCCTTTTAATACTTGTACATCTACATCGTTCATTTCTTCACGACTCAATGACCTGGTTAAATTGTTAGTTAAAACTACATTAAGTGAATCGCTTTTGTTTTTACTATTCACTAATTGTTGAATGTATTTGTTCGACGAGTTGATTTCATCTACTAATTTTGAAATGTTAGCACCGCCTTGGTTACTAGAATTTAAACATTTTGTTAAAGCTTCTTGTAAAGAAGCAACATTTGCCCTCTCAGACGCTATTTGTTCTTCTAAACTTTTAACCCGAATTTTCGTACCAGACAAATCACTTTCACTGGCTTGAAGACGGGAATTTAATTCCTGATTGCTTTGCTGCAGCTTCGTGTTATTAGATTGCAATTCTGCATATTTTTTATTGCTTACACAACTTTGCGATAATGTTGCGGCTATAAGTAAGCATGATGCTATTACTGGATATTTCATTTCGTTTTATTTTAATAAATGGATAGAACTGTTATGTTAAGAACAATCCAGATTTGATAAAGTTTGAAATGCAAATAAAGAAGGCACCAGTTTCCCGGTGCCTTTTCTATTTTTGACCTCTCTTGCGGTCATTGTCTCTGTTCGATGTTTGGTCAGATCTTTGTCCACCGCCATTCGATATTCCCCTCATCTTTTTATCATCCTTTACACTATGATTGGTACGGTCTGCAATCGGACTTCCTTGGGTTGTCGGATTGTTTTTAGGCATATTCACATCTTTCATCTTATGTAGGTTTTATTAAAAAAAATTATTAAGTATCAAATAATAAACCCTTCATTTCTGTTTTTGTTTTATTTTACTGGTTTAATCCAATAACTATAGTGATGGTTCTTGTACGGGATTTGATATTCTTTTAAAGGTAATGAGCCCCAGCTATCTATTCCTTGCACTCCTAGTTGCTGTAAGTCAATGTGTACATAAACCTGATCTCTTTGTACTAGTTCGCCAGAGTGATATTGTTTCTTTTCTGCTTCAGGATCAAGATCCTCAATAGCGTAAGGTAATGCAGAAAAATTCAAAAAACTATCTATGTATTCAAATTTCAAACCCTTACCTTTTGCATTAGTAAAGGAGACCCACCGAACATCAGTTTTATTCCCACTTTCTTGTGGCCTCGCATATGGAAAATACTGCTCACTTACTTTCCCCTTATATAAACCGATTAAAGAGGCCGTTTTACGATCCCAGTAATTTTCACCAGGTCCGCGGCCGTAAAAGTGGATTGCATTAAACTCTTTATTCAATTGCAGATCATTCCCTATTCTCATCAGTACCTTGTGGCTTCCTTTAATAGCAATTAACTTATTGTCTACTTTGATCGTTCCGTCGGCTTGTATTGTAAAAAGTTGTTCAGTTTCAGAATCGCCATTTAGCAATGAAGAATGGAAAAATACGGTCAAAGCTTTATCAGCTAATCTTTCTATTTTTTTTGATAGTAATTTACTGCCTTCTTTATACACATTCCTCCACATTCTTGCCGATTTATTTAAGCCTGCGCCAATGTCATTATCTGTTGGAGCGCGGTAAAATGCCGGTTGAGGTCCTTGGGAAATTAGCTCCTGTCCCATTAAAACATAACTCGTTAATAAGCCTTTGTTTAAATCGAAACTTACTGCGAAGTCTTTTCCTTTTACTGTTAATTTTTCCGCACTTTCCTCAACCTTTAAGTCGCCATTGCCAGTTTTGGTTTGATATTGAGGAGCTGAGCCGCTGTATACAAATTGGTCTGTTGCAATTTCATATCCCTTTTCCAAAAACGGTTCTTCTGTTTTAAGCAGGTATCTTAAGGTAATAAGATACTCTTTACCGCTTTTGGAAACAGTTTTTATAGGGAGTGTAAATGTTTGTGTATTTCTTGGGCCAATTTCTAGGTTATTTACGATGCCAGTTTCAATAATGCGTCCATCTTCTAAAATCTCCCATTTCAATTGAATATTACTAATATCCCTAAAGAAGTAACTGTTGTTAATGCTAAGCTGTTTGTTACCTAAATAGTTGCTTTTTATAAACTGATAAACTTTCTTTGCTTCAATAGCCATTGGTGTTAAACCACGATAAGCAGTTACTACTCCTTTAACACAGAAATTATTATCGCTAAAGTTTTCATTAACCGGACCTTCTAACGGAAAATCGCCGCCATAGGCTAAAATTCTTTTTCCATTTTTTACCGTATCTATTGCCTGGTCTATCCACTCCCAAATAAAGCCTCCTTGAAGTTTTGGATTATTTTCAATAGCGTCCCAATATTCTTTAAAATTTCCTAGACTATTACCCATAATATGAGCGTATTCACTCATAATCATAGGTCTTTCGCTTTTTCCTTTCGAATATCTAACCAGCCAATTAGGGTCTGGGTATTGAGGTACAATCATATCCGTATTAAAGTCATTTTCAGCTCTTTCATATTGTACTGGGCGGAAATCTCTTTGTTTTAGCCATTCATAAGCCTCATAAAAGTTCACACCGTTTCCTGCCTCATTCCCTAACGACCAAGTAATTACAGAGGTATAGTTTTTATCTCTCTCATACATTCTAGTTATGCGCTCTAAATGAGGTACCCGCCATTGTTTGTCGTTACCAAAAGTCGTTTCTAAACTATAATAGCGGCCATGAGATTCAATATTTGCTTCATCAATTACATATAAACCATATTCATCACAAAGTTCCATCCAATAAGGATCTGGCGGATAATGTGAGTGGCGAACTGCATTAACGTTTAACTTTTTCATCATTTCCATGTCCTTTCTCATATCTTCATGAGAAAGCGTGTGACCTTGAGTGGCATTATGTTCGTGGCGATTCACGCCTTTTAAGAAGATTCTTTTTCCATTCACTAATAAGTCGCTGCCTTTGATTTCTACCGAGCGGAAACCAATGCGTTGAGGAATTACTTCAATTACTTTGTCGTTTTTGTCTTTAAGCGTCACATAGAGCGTATACAGGTATGGAATTTCTGCCGACCATGTTTTTACATTGCTTATCTGCGTTTTAAAAGAAAGGTTAGCTTTGTAATTGCCCAATACTTTTTGAAGTCCTGTAACATCTTTCCAAACATTATTTCCTTTTGCATCAAACAGATTTAGGGCAACATAAAAGCTATCAGGTCTACTATGGTTGGTTCGTTGATCTATCCTATAATTTTCAACTGTTAGGTCCACATTGAGTAAACCATTGGCATAGGTATTGTCTAAAGTACCTGTGGCTTTAAAGTCTCTGATATCTAATTTTGGAGTTGAGTAGAGATATACATCTCTTTCAATTCCAGAAATGCGCCACATGTCCTGACATTCTAGATAACTACCATCACTCCAACGGTAAACTTGTAATGCGATGGTATTTTCTCCTTGTTTTACGTATTTAGTAATGTCAAATTCGGCAGCAAGCTTGCTATCTTCGCTATAGCCAACCTTTTTGCCATTCACCCAAATGTAGAACGCAGACTTTACCGCACCCAAACTAATAAATATTTGTCTGTTTTTCCATGCTTCTGGGATATTGATCTTTCTCCTGTAAGAGCCAACCGGATTGTTATCTTCTGGAATATCGAAAGGAGGATTCATTCTATTTCCAGTATTTCTTTTTCCGGCAAATTCATAGGGTTGGTTTACATATATTGGAAGGCCATATCCATTAACTTCCCAATTTGCGGGCACTTTAAAGTTGTCCCATTTACTGTCATCAAAATCGCTTTTATAAAAATCTAAGGGTCTATTTCTAGGGTCTTGAACCCAATTAAATTTCCATGTTCCGTTTAAGGATAAAAAGTATTCAGATTTTTCCTTATTTCTTTTGGCTGCCAATTCCTGGTTTTCATAGGCATAGGCCGATGCCCTCATAGGCATTCTGTTAACAGAAACTACCTCGGGCGTTTGTAGCTCAGCAGGTAATTGTTGTGCTTGAACTTTTAAACTAAAAAGCAGCACAGCTAATAAGATCATTGCGTTTTTTTTCATTCGTGTGTCGTCGGTATAAAAAGAATCCAGCATTTTGGTTAATTACAGAACTAAATGTAGAGATGCTGAGTCTTTTATACTAATTAAATACCACGCAAACGTTTGTGTGGAGTTTATGATGTATCATACCCCATTTTTAACTTTTTTTATAAATACTTGGGTAGATAAGTTTTAATTTCTATATTTGCCCCTCCTTAATCAAAAGGATTGATTCCGTAGCTCAGCTGGTAGAGCATTACACTTTTAATGTAGTGGTCCTGGGTTCGAATCCCAGCGGGATCACGAAAGGCGCAAGAGATTGCGCCTTTTCTGTTTAAAAGATATTTTAAACCGCAATTCTGAAAAAATTATAAGTCATTTCAAACCATCTTAAACCATACAAACTGGTGCCCTAACTGGTGCCCAATTGTAATCGGTAAATTTGGGCACCAGTCATACTAGATCAAATTGATTTAAAGTGCTGAAGAACAATCTGAAAACAAATAAAATGTTTTACTAAAAGATTGAGAAATGAAAAGTAACCAAACCCTAAAAATCCTATTCTGGCACCGTAAATCAAAAGCCGATTCAAAGGGCCTTGCTCCTATTATTTGCAGGATTTCTATTGATGGAAATGATGCTGAATTTTCAACATCCCAAAAAGTACATGTTGAGGACTGGAACGTTGAAATGAAAAAAGTAATGAGGTCAACTGATTCTAAGAAAATTAATTCAGCCCTTAACCACATTGAGAGCTCACTCGAAGTTAATTTTAATGTATTAAAAACCCAGTATGATTCTGTTAGCCCATCAATGCTAAAAAACATTTACCAAAACATTCCTATTGAAGGCAAAAAGAATGAGGTAAAAGAACATAAAACACCTTCATTATTGGAAATAACTGAAATCCATATTAAAGATTTCAGCGAGTTGGTAGAGAAGAAAATACGATCAAAAGAGACATTAAAACAATGGAAAGCCACTCAAAAGAAGATTGTTGAGTTTTTAACATTTGAATTTAAGGTTACAGATCTTAGCTTATCAGCTATTGAATACTCCTTCGCACAGAAATTCTACAAATATCTTGCTGTAAAAAGAACTCCAGCGTTGCAAGATGCCGCTACAATGAAACAGATTAAAAATCTAAAACAGCTCTTAAATATAGCAGAAGCGAACCTGTGGATTCCTAAAAATCCAATTGCAAAATTCAAATGTGGGTCAGAAGATCCAGAGATAATACCTCTTGAAATATTCGAGGTAGAAACATTATGGAGAAAGAAGATTGATATTGAACGCTTAGCTAAAGTTAGGGATGCATTCATTTTCCAATGCTTTACAGGATTTGCCTATCAGGATATTTATAATCTAAGTAATGAGCATATAGTATACGTTGGATCAGAACATGAACCGTGGTTGGTAAAGGAACGAGGAAAAACAAAGGTTACAGAGATGGTTCCAGTACTTCCTATTGTTAGTGAACTAATAAAAAAGTATAAAAAACATCCTTATTGTAAAGTACATAATCGTTTAATTCCAGTAAACAGTAACTTTAGGTATAACGTCTATTTAAAAGAACTATCTGATATATGCAAGATTGGAAGACCGCTAAATAGTCATCTTGCACGGCATACATTCGCAGATATTATGTTAAATGTTCTGAATTTTCCATTAGAGGATGTAAGCAAAATGTTAGGTCACAAAAATATTCGCACTACTCACAGATATGCCAGAGTGAAGAAAAGCAGAATTGGCAAAAAGATGAATGAAGCTAAGGGTATATTATTTAATGAAAATGGAGAATTAAAGAATGCTTGTAAATAGGAAAATAAGAGTTATTCGGATCAAATATTCTCAATCCCAAGCTCAGGGAGCTAATTATAGCCAACGTTTACACTTAAAGTCCAATCATACAAAAACTCAATGATGGTTCAGTTTTGCTGAGCATAATTGTCAAACGTATTTACATTTACGGCGTAAAATTTGAGTAAAATATCATTTGATAACCTTACATTCACTTATCAAACGATATTTAGTTAGATGCCACAATTTTAAGTTGAACCGATAATTTATACTTTGCAGTATATTTTAATTCGAAATCATACCAATCATTAGAGTCCTTCATTACTTCAATTGCTTCCTTAATATAACTTTCAAGCAATAAAAGACCATCATCATTTAAGAACTGGAATAACTTAAATTTCTTTATATATCCGTTTACAAATGGGTTATCTTTTTTTAGAAGTGTTGGGAGAATATCTTTATCAAATCTTGCATAAATATATTTTTTGATATAAATTGCCACAACAGGTGGTTTGATAAATGAATTAGGGTTTAAGTTATCCCATTTCAATAACTGATACATCAATTTAAAAAATGGTATTCTATTCGGGAACATTGGCTCGTAGTCCCTTGCCATATCGCTTATAAGGTCTTTAACTTCCCTGATTGTAAATTCTAGACCATTCTGAAGTTGGTGTTTCTCTAAATCTTGCTTTAATGATGGTCTAGGCAGTAATGCTTCTGTATTGAAGAATAACATTCCCTGTTCATCTTTCTCTCTAAGCTTTTTTAGTTCAATTTTATCAGCATCTTGCTGAACATTTTTCAAATTATCTTCCATTGTTATATAGTATAAATGTCTACGTTTCGTTTACTGGAAATTTCTTTTACAGGAACAAATCTCAAAAATTCATCTGATTTAAATCTTTGTAATAGGTTGTCAAACGGTGGCATGTAACGATGAAATCTCTTATAATTTTCGTCATCGCCACTATCCCATGAATAAAATGTATAAATTATGCTATGGTGAACGTGGTTTTGTTCAGCAAACTGTTTAACATAACGATGTTCGTCAATGCGGTCACGAACAATGTCCATTTTTTCATCAGAAAACAGATATTTACGGGCAAATTCATTGGCTTCTGTCTCGCTAATCCTCATTGATTCGGTTTCGCCGGAAATGTGGTATTTTTCATTTAATATTTCGTCCCAATGGTACAAAACATGAAATAATTCATGAATAAGGGCGAACCACATAGTCGCGTAAAAATTGGTATATTTTGTAAGTACTATACATGGCTTGTCCCGATAGGCCAAAGTCGCACCACGAAGGTGAAGATCTTTAGTAAACTTGGGTACAACTATCAAAGTAACACCAAGTTTGAATAATGCTTGAGCTACTAATAAAAGTCCTTTTTCAACATTGATCGAATGCCAGCGGATCTGTGGAAAAAATTCTATTAATCCTTCTCTATCATATTGATAAGGGTTTGGAGTACGATCAAGACTTTGTTTTGCTGCTGCATACCAAAAACTTAGATTTTCTTTGTTAGTGGTACGCTTCCCGCTACTAAATGCAGCAGTAACTTTATGCTTGCTATGATCAAATATACTATCATACCCAAAAAATGAATTAATACGCTTTTCGATCTCATCAAATTCATTAATACTGTTGATGAAACCGATTTTTTTTAAGCTAGGTAAATTGAAGTTGTTAACGATGAAACTTCTACGCTTTGCCGCAGAGATTGCTTCATTGTGTGTATCGCTTACCAATTGAAAGTATTTATTAATAATTTCCTCGTGCGATACCTCAAGAAAGTCCGCTAATTTAGCGATAGTAAGAAAATCAACTTTTTTCGCTTCGCCCGTAAGTATCGCTGAAAGAGTTTTATGGTCAATCTCCATAATTCTCAATGCTTGATGTGTGGTTATATCCAAATAAGCCAGACGTTGCTCAAACAACTCGTTCAAAGGATAATAATTTAACTTAGAATCCTCCCTAAAGATCCTATTTAATAAATCGTCAATTTCTCTATGTTTTCCTTTATCGCTCATGTATTGTTAGGCGTTTTTCCCTGAAGTTACTTTCAGAGCACCTTATTTAGCTGTAAATATAAATAAAAGTCTGGCGTTTTTACCTAACTTTTATCAACATTTGCATAAACAGATAAATTATACTATTATCATTCGTGCTATTACCTTTTAAATATGGTAAACTAAAGTTAATTTTATAAAAAAACACCTGTATGAAACAAATGTTAATGATCCGTGCCTGTGCTGTGGCAAAATAGCCTATATCGTAAGTCCACGCCAAAGTTTGGTTTCTACAGATATGCTAATAAGCTTCAATATCCTACACTACAATATAGTTCAGCGCAATATTGATCCTATTGTTGCTTGTGATAAGGTTAAATCTGCGACCGATATACGATTTGTATGTTTCGATAGAATGGAAACAGAAGGTGAGTTGGCTTTTTTCGATCATACAAATAATAAAAGAAGTAATACTTTGAACAAAAACTTACCTGAATTACCAGGTAACTTATTCTCATTTAGCACAATCACTTTAAAAAACATTCAAAGCACTTAAGGCGCCGACAAAAAAATGCCCTCTACATTTAATTAATGAAGTGGGCATTTATTTACAACAAAAACCTAATTTAAAGCTTCTACGCCATTTTTAGCAAACATACTACATAAATCAAATGCGGTTTGACTTCTTTGCAAACCAGTTCCGTACATGATGGATTTGAATTTACTTTCATCATTCTTGTAATTTCTAACATTTTGAAAATAACCCGTAACGGCATTATAAGCACCAAAAACAGTTCCTTTTGTACTCACTTCCTGCTGGGTCGGACTTGCTAATGCATATTCCAAAACATTATTTACTATATTGTTATATGCACTTGAAAATTCATCATGTTTATTGGCTTTAAGATTGTTTAATGTTTCTTTATTTGGCACCATTGCCAACTGAACCAATCTTTTAACCTGTCTATCTGTAATTTTTACTTTCGACCAATGGTTAAAAACCTCTTCCAATTCGTTAGCCAATTGGTTAGTAATTCCCAAAAGTTGATGTGCCTGCTTCAAGCGCTCCTGTGCGCTAGCCGTGTGACGTATCTTAATCGAATTGGTATGGTTTTTTAGTGCGGCATTAAGCGTATTTTGGCAACAAATTCTAATAGGGGTAAAAGATGCAGTAATACTACCAAATCCATCATGGGAGGAAGTAAGGAACAAATATTTTTCAATGCAGTCCACCCTACCTACACGGATATAGTCGGGCAGTTTTGCAGTAATAAAAATTCGTTCCCCTTTGCCTAAAGCACCTGCAGTTTCATATAGTATTCCATCTTTACCACCTACAATGCTATCAAAGAAGGCAAATGCGTCTACGTTTTGTACAATATTGTAATCCTTGCCGACGACGCCTAAAACTTTGTTAGTATCGGTTCTTACGTTTGCATAAAAATTATCTACCTCGATATCAGGAATACTATTTAGCATTCCCTGTTGGTCGATGTATTCAGAAAAAGTAATCAAACTTCTTTTTGCTACTAGATAATCTAGTCCTGCATGTTTTATCGCTTCCGCACTTGTCGGGTAATCAGTAATGATCTGCCCCAAGCTATGCCATGCTTTTTCTTTGACACTAAAGAAACTATGTTTCTGTGTCTTTTCGTTATAATTTATGTTGTGTGCCATGATTGATATTTTTAATGTTCCTCACTCGTGAAACCAAAATTTCAGTTTCTAAAATATTGATGTTAGCGGTATCGCTTAATGTTAGTTTAGATTGGGTTTCTATTTCGTGTACGATATCCCCCAAATTGATATGGTCGGCATGAACTGCCACCCGAGCCATAATAAATATTGTCTCGTATTTCATCTTTATACAGTTATATTTTTAAGTGTAAGATGGAGCCTTAAAGGGTTCATTTTTTTTTGGATTTTGATAAATGAATAAACGCCCCCTGCAACCTGCAAAGGGCGTTACTTTAATTAAGCAGGAATAAAAATCTCTCCCTCGATTTCGGCTAATTTATCAACACATAAAGCATTTACCCTGCTTGCTACTTCACGGATGATGAAAGGGTTTTTAGTGGTAAATTCTCTGCCCTTATCATCTTCAAGAGTAAGGGTACAGCCTTGGAAAAAGTTCGTATCTGTTTCGTCTGCATCATCTTTTTGCGCTACCTCAAAGGCTTCTAAGGTGTTTATTGTTTCCAATAATTTACCTCTCTGATTGATACGACGGTTTAAGTCTAACGCCAACTTGATGGTTTTTTCTAAATTAAGGGCAGGTTTTTCTTCTTTCAACTGTTCCTTGATTTCAATCTTGGTAGGTTCAACTTTTGGTTGCTCCACTGCTGGCGTTCCTGTTTCGGGTTTTACGTGTTCCACATTTTTTAAATCGATTGATTGGGCGATGTCCTTAACCTCTTCGGCTTTTGTCTCTACCTTATTTGCTGTACCATTGTTTACAGGTTGACTAATTTTAACTTCTGATTTTCCATTTACGGCTGAACCGTTTAATTGTGCAGTTTTCATAACTTTTGATTTTAAATTTTTATTGATAATGATTTGAATAATTTCCCCTATTGGGGCAGTTCTGTTTAGGCGGTCGCTGTTTGCTGTACCGCTTTGGGTGGGTGGGCTTCTGTCCTTTGTTGCTATCATGTGGCTATCTTTTTTATAAATCCAGTCGGCAGGGCCTCCTGGCTTTTTGTTAAACCACCGCTCCTGACACAAGCCCTTTGTAAGGCAAGGCTTTGCGAAAAAAAATACGCTCCGAGCGCAGCGAGTGAGGAAGATTTTTTTTCAGCAAACCCGTAGGGCTTGGCCTTGACGTCAAAGGGCTTGTTCAGAAATTTTGCAACAAAAAGCCTAGGTGGAATTTTTACCCTGATCTTTCCGAAAGTTTATGGAAGATGATGCTGATATGATGTATTAGAAAGCGCAACGTTGGCGAGGCACGAAGCCATTGTTGCATAAATGCGGAAATCGGCTGAAGCGAGGTACGAGCAAAGCGGTTTTACCGCTGACTTATCTTTTAGCTAAAATTAAAAAAGAAATAAACCTGTAAAAAAAAAGCAAAAAAAATGCCTGACCGTTTCCAGTCAGGCATTTACCAAAACAGCTAAGCTGTTTATTTTTCGTTCTTTTTGGCAGTAACTTCGTTACGGATATCCTGCGCCAAAGTTTTTGTCTGCTGTAACGCATTTCTTAACCTTGTCCCCGCTGCCTTGTTGTTCTTTTCAAAAAATGCAGTGGCATCTGCTTCAGCTGATGCGATCAGCGCCTTTAATTCTGTGAATTTTTCCATACTATTTAAATTAAATTTTAGTGATCTATATTGCTTTTAGGCAATTTCCTTATTTTTTTTGTTGTACAGGTAGAAAAAACTAAGATATTAAATTATCTCCTAACACCTTGGCTCTCGCTGATTTCCTTTTCCTGACCCTTGGTGTTTTCCTGTGTACTTGAAAGCGCAGTCTCTTTCAAAAACTGTTCTCGTTTTTCTGGTTTACCATTTTCTGCATACATGTTCAACTGGCTGTATCGAGGTACCGCTTCCAAAAATACCTTCACCTCCTGCCCTTCCTTTTCAACTGTTACCAGCGGTCTGTTGCCATTGCGCAATGATGCTTCCAAAAGCACTTTCTTCGCAGGATCTTCCAGCTCCTTGATGTTAAACTTATCAAGAACTTTGTTGATATCGAAACCATAGGACGGGTCATGGTACTGGTTGATGCTGTAATTCTGAAAACGGTCTTTACCCTTATCAAAATCCAGCTTAATCCAAGCTTTGTAGGTCTCCCCTCCCATATTCATCATGTCATCACGATAAACCGAACGGCCCTGTATCAAATTAGCTGCTTGTTCAGCTGTAAAGCCTTTACCGCGCTCCAGCCAAATGGTCTGGGTTGCAGGGCTTGCATAATAGGTACGGTTGAACTCCTTTGCTACATAATTTACCTTGCCATTTTCCATGCTAGCTACCATTACTTTATTGGCCGCGTCTTTCCCTACCGCAAGTTCACTGTTACCTTTCTGCTCCTTAAAGAAAGCAAGTGCATCGCTCACATTTTCATGTTTCTTAACGATATTTTTTCCTTCTTCATTTTTGGTAATGACCATGTAATGCTGACCTTCTTCTAATGGTTTACCTTGGTTATGGCTAACTGTAAATTTGTTAAAGTAATAGAAATCAGATTGATTAGACTGCTTAAAATGAAGCGCTAGATCAACTTGCCCCTTTGTCGCTGGGATACTATCGTGAAGAATAAACTCGGGAACATCTTTTCTCATGTTATCTTCCATTTTCTCAATGAGCTTATCCTTGAAGCCCAGATTTTTCATCTCTTCTTTGAGATTTTCCAAATTGTTCAAATTCATAATAAATTGATTTTTTGGGTTGTTCTGAAAAGCCATTTGACTAAGTTTTTCAAGTTCTTCCCTGTTATTAATCCTGTTTCCTGGCAGATTGATATGGATATGGATTGGAAAAAGAACCGAACGCTCGTACCGTTCATTCCAATTCAACCACTTGGGGCCCATGCTGCCTTCCATTGGGGTCCCTGTAAAATATTTTAACATAAGAGAGGTGCTTGTATTCTGCATCTCCGATGCCTTGCGATAATCTTTTGCCAATAAGTTTTCACCAGCACTGTAGAGCATCCCTAATTGAGAGATAATGTAATCAAGTGGATCATCTCCCGTCATCCTGTTATCGAAGATGCGACTGTTATCACCTACCCATTGCAACTGCTTCAATTGCTGTTCGAGCATTACCGTATTTATCCCATCATGTTCCAAATGATGGTAAGCTTTATAATTATCGGGCAACCAAATAGCATAGCTTGAAAGCGTAGGGTGACCATAGGAGAAATTTAGATATGGTTCTATGGTTACCTCTTTTCCATCAAATACCCGGGTTACTTCAATTGGCTCTCCAGTTCTGTAGGCTATGGCATCCAAAATCTTCTGTTCCACCCCCTTGTCATATAGTCCACTTGCCTTTAACAGATCTATAATGGGTGCTATGCTATTTTCGTCCTGGCTCATTGTCTTATTTCTTATTGATGCGGATAAGTATGGGGTAATCAGCTTTGAGCTTGACTCTTACCTTTTTTAGCTTTTTGCTGAACAGGGATTTTGCGGCGTCTATTCCAGCTCCGGCGGCCTGTACTCCTAACGACTGATCCATGGAAAGGAACTGCATGCTTCTGATCGCATCATCAGCCCCACCGTTAACTGCGCCTGTCAATTCAGCTTCCGGTGCAGGAATACCAGGCATTCCGTCTAAACTATACACCGTCAGATCAACGGGGATAATAGAAGTTCCGAGTCTGATATTTTTAATCTGTAGCAACAAGCGTTGATTGGTAATGTTGCAGGTTCCAAACAAAAAATGTCCTTTTGGAATTAACTGACCATTCAGCCGAACGCTGTCACTCAATCGAAACTTAACCGTTGCTCCCTGAACCACCTTTTGATTTTCTACAATCGTGGCTGGCACAGCCCTGAACTGGCTGTCCCTAAACGAGTTCAGTTGTTCTTTTGAACGAGCGATTTCCGGGTTCTGAATGGCAATAATCTTATCCATCATCCCACTCAATTGTGCCATTTCCACGTCTTCTCCTTTTTCAGATTGCATAGTTTTCATCAAGGCTTCCAACCTGTCAACATCGTTTTTGATGGATGCTTCCTGCCTACCCTTTGATTGAGTGTAAGGATTTGAACGTGGCTGTTCTGTACGATTGATCTCTTTGTTCAAAGCTTCCAGCTTCTGATTAATGGCATCAGTCCTTATATCCTGCTCGTTTATATTTCTGGCCAAACGGGCATTAATACTATTCAGGCTACTATCCCCTACACTTTCCTTAATGTAAGAGCTGTCCGTATCAGACTGCTTATAAAAACCCATTTTATCAGTTGGCTCTTCCTTTTTGAAAGCTGCATCTGGTAGGTCGGCATTGATTTCTCGATGACCTTTTTGAAGATCTGCATCTCTACCTTTACCCCCGCCCATCGCATAAAATCCCAGTGCCAAAAATGGGACAATGAGTAATGGAATGATGAGTAACTGTTTCCGCTTGTCCTTTTTGTTGATTGTTTCCATAATCTTATTTTTAAATGATTTTTCTGTATTTGATTAAATCAGCCTAGCGCCCTAATGAGCAGAAATGTACAATAGCACCCAAAAGCCGCACAAAAAATTATCAGAATAGCCATCCATAACTTGCCAGAAATGTTCCTTGTTTTTCTGTTGAGATAATTGGCTAATGTTCTTTGCCTATCGATAATCTTTTTGGCAATTTTCTCGGCAATCGCATCGCCACCAATTGATGTACTGTTTTTCCTAAAGAGTTTCATACGTTTAGGGCTTTAAGGGTAAGTCGCTATTCTCCAAAGTTTCCCAGCGTTGGATCAGAAAACCATGAGGATTATTATCACTGCGTCCGACATTTCGCAAATACCCTTGGGTAACCAGTTTTCTGTTTACTGTAGCACTCGAACGGATAAGTTGTTGTGTAGCATAACAGCGGAAATAATAGGGATACTGCTCAATATCAAGATGAACACTATCAATTGTTATTTCCTGTGAGATATTGGCCGAAATCAGGTTGCTGTAGAAACCTTGTTCCTTCAGATTATCGTAACTTTTCTTTGCGCTTTGGTCTGATAGTTCCAGAGCTTTGCTAATGTTGCGCTGGATGACCTTTTCATCAGGATCAAGAGTAAAAAAGTAGTGATGGAACATTTTTACGTGATCCCTGATCTCTACAGGTAGGTTGCTTTTCCGTTCGGTACTAAAAGCTTCTATGGCTTTTCCGTTGGCAAGGATGTAAACTTTTGCCTGTGCTTTACCAACCATTTCATAGCTCTTGTAAATGGCAAATCCTGAAATGGTAATGCAGGCAATGATCAGAAAAAGACTGAATCTTTTGATGTGCCTGAATGCGGTATCTATATTTCTTAGTTGACTGAACATGGGTAAATAGATTAGGTGTTACTATTAATGATTATGATTTTCCTTCCTTACCACTCAGCTTATCGTGTTGATGTTGTCCAGGCGTTTGATCTGGCAAATAATCGCCATTACTGGAAGCAGCATAACCCTGTTGCATATTGCGGTAAGCATTGCCCATCATATCTGCAGCCATTCCAGCTCCAGATGATGCGGTTTTCATTCCCGTACTGTTGGTACTACTAATGATGGCATTTACCTTTTGGAGGATAGCATTACCACCACCTGCATGGACAACATAGTTTGCCACATTGGGTACAGAAAAATAACCTATGATACCGATCAGCAAAAATATGAGGTAAGCTGTATCTGTCCCGCTGAAAAAGGTATCGCCCTGTTGTTCGATCTGGGAAAGGTCTAGTTTTAGCATGTTCTCCTGTATCTTCCCCAAAATACTCCCGAAGATATTGGCAATGGGCAACCAAAGAAAGATGTTGATATACCTTGCCAGCCAAACCGTAAGCGTATTCTGAAAACCATCGAATACCGCAAAGCCGAATACCAGCGGACCTAAAATGGCCAGAACAATCAGGAAAAATGTCCTTACGGTATTGATGCACAATGAAGCTGCTGCATAAAGCACCTCAAAAATTTCCTTCATCCATTGTTTGATGGAGTTACGAAAGTTATAGGACTGCTTCTCCATAAAAAACTGGATGTCATGCCCCAATCCGTCCAAAATACCGTCACTACCTTGTTCTGGAAAAGTATACTTCAACCATTTTTCACGGTCTCCACTCCCATTTTCTCCAACGTACATTTGCCAATGCTTGCTTTTTTTTATGGCGGCTTCCTTTGCTTTAAGCAGGCGTTCTATGGTCTTGTTGCTATCACTTACCATTTTTCCAGTAGCTGAAACAGTTGGCTGTAATACCCCGTTCATCAGCGAAATGACCAGTGGAAACATCATAATCGCCATTCCCAAAGCAAAAGGTCTGAGCAATGGGTAAAAATCTATGGGTTCGGCACTGGCAATCTGGCGCCATACACGGCTGGCGATATACCATAGTGCACCAAATCCCGCTATCCCCCTGCCCACATCGATGAGCCGACTGCATAGTGGCAACATCTCGCTGTACACCCTGTCAAGAACGGGTTGCATTCCGCCCAGTGTTTCCGCTATGCCCTGTGAATATGCGCCAAGTGGCGAGAGCAGGGCAAATGCTCCAATGCATAAAATATTTACCTTTTTCATCACAGCTCAATTTTGGTTATAATATCTTCTGGTGGCACTGATATCCGATTTCTCCTTTTGCCTTTGTAAATTGAGTATGCTCGCCTCTTTATTGAAACTTCTTAAAAAGATGAGCTTGTCCTGCATGTCCAAAAAAATTCTGTCGATTGCCCTCAAGCGCTCATCATCGCTCATTCTTAGTTTTGAAGAGGTGATTACTGTTAAAAGTTCATCCAGGTTATTAATGCTCTGGTCGAAAAGCCGTCCATAAATACCGGATAGATAACTTAGTTCTTCAGGGCTAAAAGAGTCGGCATTTCTGAAACGGTTGTAGGCAGATTTGTATTCTGAAATCAAATGCTGCTGATAGGTGATGATATCCGCAATCCTTTCATATTTCCTGATTTCTGGATTGATCAGCATCAGACCGTCCAGAAATACCTCATGCATGGAAAAGTTGCCCTGTGAAATATTTTTCACCACATTATATCCATTGGAGACAATGGTATATCCACGCTTCATATCTGAAAGGATATTTTTCAACTGGCTGAGCTTCTCTACATTTAGCAGGAGCTGCTGTACCTCTGTAGACTGTGCCCTTAACTTAAAAACTGTAGATGAAAGACAGACCAACAATAAAGTCAGCATTAAATACAGGATGCTTTTTACACCCTTTACTTTAATTATTCTAATCGTTTCCATAAATTTTTCTTAAATGGTTAATAGATTTTTGTTCGTTCTTTCTTTGATGAATGAGCAGGTTTACCTCGTCTGTAAAGCTTTGTGCAAATGCAGCTTTTTCCTGCATCCTTTCATAAATGCCATCCAATCTTTCTATCCGCTCATCATCACTCATTTCCAGCCTTCCAGAAGTGATGACCAGTAAGAGTTCCTCCATGTCATCCAGGCAATCATCGGTTACCCTATCCTTTACACCTAATATGTACTGGTTGTCGGAAAGTTTCAGTTCATCATTTTCACCGATATTTTTGAAAGCTTTAATGATGGAGACTTGCAGGGAAATGATACTGGAAACTTTTGCATTTTTTCTGATGACAGGATTAACGCTTTTAAGCGAGGAAAAAAAGGTGCTGTGCAAACTGAACTCGCCATTCTTTATATCCTTAACAGTACCTATTCCATTGCCGACAATATCATAACCTTTTTTGAGGTAGCCTGCATACATCTTCAAGGCAACCAATTGTTCGAGCAGGTATTTTTTCTGCGTTTTTTTCTGGTTGAAGAATTCACCCCAGGTTTGACCAAAAGTGTTTGTACCTATAAAAAGTAATAGAAATACTAGCCCTAAAAGTCTGATTGGTTTCGATACAGACATACATTTATGGCTATAACTACTTTGTTGTTGTCTATTGAATTCCATACAATTCTTTTAAAATAGTTACCTCATCCAACGATTTTGCCCTTTGAATGCTCAACAGGCTATTTTGGGTATTGAAAGATTTTAGGTCGCTAAAGTTGGTATCCATTTGAGCGGCAGCAGCATTTATGATTTCCAGTCTTTTAGCATCGCTCATCTGCGTTTTAAATGAATTCACCACAAGCAGGATTTGGTCTAAATTTTTGATGCTTTCATCCAATATGCCCGAATAAACTTTCTGCATGAGCTCCAGTTCATCAGCGGTAAAATGTTTATCTTTTTGGAACAGTCCCCATGCCCACTTGTACTCATCGACAATGGCAATCTGTTTTTCGGTTAGATCCTTGATCCTCTTGTAATAGGCAATGGCTGATTTGACTTTCCATAGCTCTTCGTAATAATTTTTGTAGAGTTCTTTCTGCTTTTCCGTCCAATCGGCTATTTCAGTCAGCTTTAATTTAGAAAGCTGGTTTTCCAATACCTTTTGAGCATTTTGCAGCCAGATGGTTTCGTTCTGTAGACGCTGAACCTTAAGGTCGACAGCCTTGATTACTTTTTTTACTCCTGCTTTAATGACTTCCAAAACTGCTATCTGAGCATTTGCCCCTGTGGGCATGGACACAAATAGCGTCATGGCGCTCACTGGGAGGATGACCATGTATTTTTTCATAACTCTTTTGATTGCACCGATGCAGGCAACTGCACCAGTTTCGTGAAATGATATCATAACTGATTATTGTTTATGTTTTAATTCGTTTGCTAGTACTGCTATCCCCTTTTGGATACTTCCATATCGTTGTGCATAAGTTTGAACCTGAAGCTTTTCACTTTCCTCGGTGGTATAGGCGAGATACTCGCTTGTTGAAACTTCTGTGCGGTAAACCTTGCTGTATTGTCCTCCTAGAGAGATAAATACCTCCTTGTATTTGAGTTTGGGATCATTGGCTTTGTTCATCGAAAGTATCTGCGACTTTTCCTTTTCTGTAAGCCCCAAAAGTTCCTGTATAGCGTCAAACTTGTTTTGGTATTTTGACTGGTCGAGCAATATCTTACAGTCTGAATTATTGATGATGGCCTGTTTTACAATCGGCGAACTGATGATATCCTCTACCTCTTGGGTTACCACAATGGCTTCTCCAAAATACTTTCTTACCGTTTTGAAGAGGTATTTGATGTATTCTGCCATACCCTCTTTTGCAATGGCTTTCCAGCATTCCTCAATTAGCAAAACCTTACGTATCCCCTTCAACTTTCTCATTTTGGAAATGAACATCTCCATCAGGATCAGTGTAACCACGGGAAATAATATCGGATGGTCTTTGATATTGTCCAACTCTATTACAATAAATGGCTGATGCAATAATTCCAGATTTTCAGATGCGTTCAACAGGTAATCAAACTCGCCTCCACGGTAGTATGGATTAAGGACATACAGAAAATTATTGATATCAAAATCCCTATCTTTTACCTTACTGGTTTCCAACACCTGTACATATTCATTGCTCAGAAACTCATAAAATGTATTGAAACAAGGGAAAATATCAGGTCTGTTTGCCAGTTGGGCAAAGTAAAGCGTCAATGCATTTGATAAGGCTACATATTCCGAACGCCTGAAATTTTCATCGTCTTTTTTCCATAAGGCAAGTAATAACGTTTTAATGCTTTCCTTTTTCTCCGTGTCCAAAACATCACCTTCAGAAAGGTAAAATGGATTGAATTTAATGGGGTCGCTCTCGCTGTAGGTAAAATAATAGCCTCCTACCAGATCACACAAACCTTTGTAGCTATGTCCCACATCCACCAATACCACATGAGCCCCTTGCTCATAGTAGGAACGAACCATGTGGTTGGTGAAAAATGATTTTCCGCTACCACTTGGCCCCAAAACAAACTTGTTCCGGTTGGTAGTAAAACCCATCCTCATAGGTTCGTCAGAAATATCGACATGTACGGGCCTACCATAAAGGCGATCACCTAAACGTAATCCAAATGGACTGAGAGAAGAACGGTAGCCCGTTTCCAGATTGAAAAAGCAGGTTGCCTGTTCTATAAAAGTGTCGAAGGTATCGTTCATAGGAAAATCGGCAGCATTTCCGGGAAGTCCAGCCCACCAGATTTGAGCTTGACCATCGGTTTCCTGTTTGGCAACTGCATCCAACTGTGCCATTGCCGACGATACGAGATTTTTAAGGTCTCTGCTTTTTTCTTGGTCTTCCGACCATACCAATACATTGAAATGTGCCTTGATAGGTAATCGTTGCAGGGCAATTGCCTCGTTCAGAAAGTCGTTTGTGGCATCTCCTGAAATTGAATTTTCTCTCGAATAGGCAGATAAGGATTGTAGACGGAGCTTTTTGGCTTCCAATCTTTTGATGGTTTTCTGCACATCTGATACAAAAACATATTGGCTCAAGATATGGTTGCAATTTAAGAGTGAACCTAATGGACTTGCAAAACCAACGGAAAACTTGCTCCTGTCCGTACTGTACTTATCATAATTGATACGGCTTCCGCAAAGTGCAGGCATATTTTCCGTATCACATAAGGTGTAGAGTTCAACTTTTTTATCGCCAACTACGATCTCATCTTTCACGTGGATATCACGGATCATTGGTTGGTTATTCTTGTTCAATAAAAAGCAATATCTTTCTATAATGCCAGCTTTGTTTGCAGTTCCAGCCAACTCATCATCGTTCAAACTTTTTAGTCCAACAAATCCACTATCAGTCAGTATGCGCTCAAACTGCCCCGCACTGTCCAGAAAATCCTTAAAAAGTATAGGAGAAATGGTTTGGCTGGGTACAATGGCCTTTCGCAAAATATTACTGTATACCGAACTGGAAAGCTTTCTTTCTTTTGGTTTCTGGGTTAGGAAAATATAGCACTCATGATCCAAAAATGGTCTTTCGTTGAAGAATACCTCACTGCTACGGGATAGGAAACTGCGATCAATAGTATAATCAGCTTTGTATTTGGTTTCGGTAAACCAGTCCTGCTTTAGGAAAATGCTGTGCTGTGGTAACAATTTAATTGCCTTTACCCAAGTCTGGTGATACGCCTCGTAATCTCTTTCTGATAAGGTAAAGATTTCTGGAAGCTCCACTCTATAGCCAATGGTTACATCGCCATGCATCGAAATAATGGCGTTGTTCTCCACCTTGTAAATGGGCAATATGTCTTTTGCTTCTACCATTGGATTAGTTTTTAAATGATGTTGTTGGAATATTCGATTTGCTTTTGAGCGAGGTAAACAATCGTCTGGAACGGAATTTCAAGTAATTTGGAAGGCTACGTTTTGCCCAAAATTTCATCAAGCCATGCTCACCAAAACGGTGGCTTAAGCGGAATACACCGAAAAAAAGTGTTGTTCCAAGGGTGATGATCAATGGTAATAGCACCAAAAGGCTCAGTCCAGAAATGTAGAGAATGGCAAAGCTGATGAGTAATAGAACCAGTCCTACAGCTAGATAGGCAATGTACTGTGCCTTTAAGCCTCTAAATTCTATAGGTCTGGTTACACCTTTATTGATTTTATAAACGCTGGCCATGGCTATATCCCGAAAAATGATTTAAGAACAGTTGCCACTACCACCAAAAAGATACAGCTACCGAACCAGGCTGCAGCTACCTTGTTGGTATCAGGCTCTCCGGCATTCCACTTATTGAAAACTTTAATTGCCCCTATGATGCCAACAACTGCACCGATGGCATACATCAGGTCGGTTCCCGTGTCGAAATAGCCTTTTACCTTGTTGGTTGCTTCCTGTATCCCTGCATTTCCATCCTGGGCGAAAAGAGACAGACTGGTCAACAAATTGTAGATACAAAGGGTAAATAATAGCAATAGAGACTTGCCTAAATTTTGGTTGCCGTTATTATTGGATTGACGTTTCATAATGTTTTTGATTTTACAGCTTGAGAATAAATTTTGATGCTAATTGGTAGATGTTAATCCCAGAGATTTTCCAATTCTTCTTTCGAGAGGTGGAATGGGGCATGTTCAGCAATAAACTGGTTAATCTGAACTATGCGTGGGTTGGAACCAATCTGTCCATATTTTGCCCTGACCATTTCCATCATATTGAAAAAGTCCTGTTTGTTACCTTCCTCTTTTTCCAGAATGGAAAAAATTTCTTTCAGCTCCTGAAGTACATCTGGTATTAGTCCAAGCTGTTCAGATTTGGCATTTTCATCCTCTCTAAAACTGACTTGCCCCATACTTACCGTACTCGTTCCTTCAGCTAGTTTAGAAGCGCCCAGCAGCCCATCATGTTCTTCAAATTTCTGGATAGGCTCTTCTACCTTATCTGCCCAGCGGCGAGGAAACGGTTCTTTGAAAGGTGATCCTTTGCTAAAAAATAGGTTAAGTTCTTTACGGAAGTAAAACAGGATGATACCCGAATACCAGAGCAAGGTGAGTAGAAGTATTGCAAGCCAAAACTCCTGCCATGTAAATTGTGCCAACATAAATTCTTTGCTTTTCTCCCAAGCACCATTGCATTGGGGTTTGATGAAGCAAAGTTTCTAAGCTTTCGATTTTATGTTTGGCAACCAGTTGGGTACTACCCAAAAATAAAAACACAACATCCTAATAAACAATCCATTACTAATTACCTGAAATTAGGTCTAGGAACAAATTCATCGTCGTCATCTATTCTTTTATCAATAGCTGTTTTCATTTGATCGAGGTATTTGGTCTTGCTTAGCCGTTTGCGTTGTTTGATTTCCGAAAATCTCCTTGAAGGTTTACCAATCGCAATGTTGAATATCTTCTCAAATAATCTTACGATCTCAGCTATTCCAGCATTGCCGTTGTTGATTTCGCCAGTATAATACAAACCGTATGCAAGTTCTACCAGATTGATGGCCTCCCCTGTCCAACGGTATTCCTTTTTGTCTACAGATCTATTTTCAGTAAAGTTCGTACCCTCCAGTTTTACTATTTCTTCGGCCAGATAAAGCTGGATTTTTTCCATTGCTAAAATTTTTGCCACTAAATAGTCTGCTGGGGTTGAAAATCTTTCATCACGTTCAAGCTTAGGCTTGAGTAACCAATGGGGATGTTCCTCAACTTTTCTTAAGAAAAGTTGTGCATCCATCTCAGTTGCTCCAGAGTAGTAATAATTCACCAGATTTTGGTTGTAGCAACGAAAAGAGCAAATCTTCTGGATTTCATCGGTATAGAATTTCTTCAATATCTTCTTGCAGCCCTTCGGTTTTTTAAAAGTGATATCTTGCAATGTCAAATAATAAATCTGCAAAGACCTGAACTTGGGCTTCACTGTCTTGAAAAACAAAATTTCTTCCTGCTGATCATCAAAACTTCCTGTTAGCACCAATGATTGCAGTGCATTCATAAAATGGTTTGCGGTTTTAAGGTAAGGTACAGGATCAATTATAGCTTCCCTGTTATCCTGTTCCAATTGCTCTATAGTTTCTAAGAGCTCTTCAAAAAGTTTAGTTGCTGCTATTAAAATCATATTCAAGAAAATTATACAGCTTATCGCCGTCGAGTGAAGATTAAATTTTGAGCGTTTAATTTCATTGATACTTTTATTGCAATAAAATGCAATAAGAATGCAACTGAACATTAAGACATAAAGGTTGATAGACTTACTATGTGTTACAAGTGGAAGTAAATAAAAAAAATCTCCACCTGAATTAAAAAAGACATTTCTGAGCACGAAATAGGAGAATTTTAGATGGATTTATTTGTCATAAAAAATAAAAAGTACAATTTAATGCATCTTTTAAAATGAACCATATTCTAAACTATTCCGCTACACTTGATGAGTAGACAACTGATTTTTTTGGCGTTGTAAATGTGTGGTAGGAAGAATATTTTAGACCGAGTAAAATGTTTATATTTGAAATTAGCCTGTCATCATTTCTAAATGTCGCCTCATGAATATCATACCGAAAATCTTTAAAATAGATAAACAGCACCGACAATTATCCGGGACTTCTACAACAGAGGATATGCTGAAGGTTATAATCCGGGTTGCGTATGCCAAAATGGAAATAATGCATGGTCAGGACGATTTGGAGCTCATTCAATTTCCTAAAGACGGCCGTACCTATTATCTGTACCTATATTCAGTTGCAGATAAACAATCTAAATGGGCTGCGTTTCTTCCGCCAGAACTTAAAAACAACTCAGAGATTTTCAATCAGACAAAATTAACGTTAGTACTTTTTGTTGAAACAGAACACAACCTTTATGCAGCCATAGGTGGTAACGCTTTTCCCATAATTGTAAATTTCGTGGATCATTCTTTTGGACTTGATATCTATGATAGGATCATTTCCATTGACAATGATGAGGCATTTACTACCAAGTCGAGGCGAATAGTAGGGCAACAAGTTGGGCTTAGCGAACAATTCAGAGATAATTATAAATTAATTAATTATCTACAGTTCGGGAAGATTCCAAAAGAACTGCATATAAAATTGAGTGAGGAAACCAGTAATGAATATTTTTCTTTCTTGCTGAAAAAAAATACTGAAAGGCTTAAGATTTCTGTAGGAAAAGCATTTTGCATTCATAGAGAGGTAGATTTTGATACTTTGCATCAGATTATATCTGAGCTTTGCACTATTAATGAACTTGCTCCCCAGGAGCTACTAAGCTCTTATACCGAACTTAGAGACAAAATCCTGATTGAAGAACTGCAACAGCAACTGAATAATCGAATATTCAATTATATACCAATCCTGCAGCGAACAGCTAACACAATGACCCAGCATTTTGAATTTGATTTGTGCAGTCCCAACAATATAGAGGCTTTTTACACGGCCGAAACCTATGTACTTAAGGAAAAAGGAGAAGATAAACATGAGCAATTTGCTACATTACTAGATAAAGACGAAATTTTCAGTACTGTAGTTCTTCGTGCGTACGAACTAAATGGTGATAATGAGGTAGGATTTTTATTCTACCTTAGAGGAGTTAGGATTGAATGCTATAGAGGAAGCAAGAGAACTACAGCAAGTAGCTTCTTATTCCATCTAAATGCAGAATTCAACTTAAATAAAACACCTATTTTCCTTGTGGATAATAAATGGTATCAGCTCAAGGATGCATTTGTCAAAAGTCTAGAAAAACAGACTGCAGCAATATTTAGGACAACGAAACTTCCAGCAGGAATAATGGACATTCCTTGGGAGCTCAAGACAAATAGCCACCATTTAATTGATGAGGGAGATTACAATATACAATATGATGGCCGCGAAAACTATTTTGTAATCGATACCATAAAACCAGAAGGCATTGAACCATGTGACATCATCTTTATTAATGACACAGAAATATACATAATACATGTAAAGCACAGTTTTACTGCAAGGGTTAGAGAGCTGACCAACCAGATCCTGATCAGTGCTCGACGCATATCCCAAGCAAGCGCTTCGAAAAACCATAAATACTTTGACAAGATCTATAATAGTATTCTCAACAAAGGAAGAGAGGTAAATAATCTTTCCTCCATTGAGTTCGCAGAGCTTTTTTACAATAGAGCACCGATATATGTTTTCGCGACAGCTTCTCAATTCGCTGACGACCCACTTATTGCCGATTATATAACCAGATATAATTCAAACATAGCAAGGTTTTCTGTCACGACCTGTGCAAGCGAAGTCAGGGCGAACTATGGAGATTTCAAGACCTGCCAGATAAGACGAACTAGAGACACATCTGTTGAATTATTAATTATTGATGAATCAAGCAACGAAATAGACCAAGAATTGCAGATACAGCTATTTTAATAGGTAAAGAAAAATATAGTCAAAAGATACTTCTCATCTATCTGCTTAATCAAAGATTGTAATAGCGCTCTGACTTTTATAGCCGTAACTCTATTATTCTCGGCATAAGTATTCTGCATATTTCCTATGGAAAGATTATTCTTTTTAACTGTGCCTACATGCGCATGTATAAATTCATAGAGATCAGCCTTACGCTTCACTAATACTATGCCTTTATCGATCAAGAGCCGGAAAATAAACAAAAACTGCTCCATAGATATAGAGATTTTAAAGTAGAACTGTTGTAGAAAATATCTTGTTCCAGTTCCCTCAAAGATTTTTTTATTCATGTTGATCAACTTCTTGATACAAACAAGCTCGTTTTCTAATGTATGACAGAGAGCTTCCCTTAATTCAATAGCATCAGCGTCGTAACCGTATCCTTTCCTGATAATGAACTGCCTTAACTTCCTTATTTCTACAGTAATCCTAATGTATTCCTCTCTATAATTATCGACCGCATCATAATCGAGCTGCAATCTTGATATATAGTACTGAATAAGGGGCGGGTAATTAAAGTTATGGTAACAAAAAATTCTGCACAGGTCCAGTTCAACCTCCTCTACTCCTTCCGAACTTATCTTATTCAGATCATTTATGAGCACAGTCCAAAAATCTAGCAAATGGAAGCTGACTTTTTTATTCGATTTCATGTCCGAGAAATATGTCTTAAGCACTTCAAGTAGCTTTTCTTCTAACCCAGACAATTCCAATGATGGAATAAGCTTCTCCGAAATTTTAGTTAAGATCAAATCTGCTTTTTGCTTATAACGACCAGGGACTACCTTTTTAAAATTAAAACAGTAACTATAGTGGATTTTAAAGTGGTCAATCAAATTATTGATTACATCCAGAATAATTATGAGATATGCTTTGAAATTTACTTCTAAATGGACTTTTTTATCAGAGAGAAGAAACGTATTGCAATCTTCGGAAAGCTGTACCAATTCAGACTGTAGGTGATCCATGAAAACTTCTGCATACTCATCTAAGTGTAGCTGCCTAAATTGTACATCTCTCTGTATACGTATAACAAGTCCATCTGTATCATTAATAAACCCTTCTTTAGTATCAGGAATAGCCTCCAGACTTGATTGAATTAGATTTTGCACAATCTTTCGTAGCTCATCAAGTCCGTCAACAACATAAAATTTAGCATTTTCTTTTTCCATAATCCACCACAACTAGTTCATCACTTCATTTTTCATCAAATGTCCAGTCAACAATCTGTTCAATGGTCCTTAGTATTTCCTCTTGGCCCTCTACCGAATTTACATCGATGCTGCATATTGTAGATTCGTTCTTTTTGGCATGAAGTACCATATAGTAGATTGCACTCACCATGAGAGCAGTAACGCCCTTAAGACTTTTTTTGCCGTCTTTAAACAGAAGTTCTGACTTTTCAAGCAATAGCTTTCCTACTTCTTCACGGACATGTGAAATACTATTGAGTAGGTCAGTCTTTTCGGTAATTTCCCATAAAATAATTGAGCGCATTTCTTCATGCGTATAGAAATATTCAAAATGGCCTTTTAACAGATCCGATATTAGTTTTTTTAATGTTTCTCGATCTGTATTGCCACTGGCTTCACTACTTACCTCTTTTGTTTTAGCTATCCAATAGTCATTTTTAAGCACATATGCCTCAACTAACTGATCAACCCCACCAAAATACCTATGTATTAATATTTTACTTACTCCAGCCTCTTTGGCAATTGCATTCAGGCCCAGTCCTTTATAGCCCTTATGTTTGATGATTGCGCCTACGGCATCTACCAGCCGTTGCATAGTTTGTTCTTTATTCTTTAGGTGTCCGGAAATGTTTTTAATTCTGAGAGGCATAGGCATTAATTTATGTTTTGGAAATGGAGAGCTTTTTATTAACATCTTCAAAGGCATTCAATAGCTTATCTAAATGCTCTTTTGTATGCGTAGCCATGATATTGAGCCTGACCCTGGCATTCTTTTTTGATACTGCCGGGTACATGATCGGGTTGGCATATACACCCGCATTCAGTAATTGCTTTCCGGCCTCTAAGGTTTTGCCTATATCACCAATCTTAACAGGTATTATCGCTGATGCTGTAGTTCCTATATCAAGCCCCATCCCCAATAATCCATCTTTAAGGTAATTCACGTTTTCCCAAAGCCGATCTTTCCAGAAAGGTTCTTCATCCAAAAGATCCATTGCCTTAAGTATTCCTAAAGTAGTTGGTGTTGCAGTAGTGGAGAAAAGATGTTGTTTTGATTGATATTTTAGAAAGTTGATCAGTTTGGTGTCAGCAACCACATAACCACCTATATGAGCAAAAGCCTTGCTAAAGGTTCCCGTTACAATATCCACCTTATCAAATAGGTCATATTCTTCAATTGCGCCCCTGCCTGTTTTTCCAACAACGCCTGTGCCATGGGCATCATCAACTACCAGATAAGCCCCATAGTGATGTGTAAGCTCAGCAATCCGATCCATGGTTGCTAAATCTCCATCTTGGGAATATACACCATCGATAATTACCATTTTTGTACGAAATGTATGTTGTGCATGCTTTAGTGCAAGCTCCAGCGCCTCCATATTATTGTGCAGAAAAGTTTTTACATTGGTGAGCTGGCAACCTTCATAAACGCTCGCGTGAACCGCCATATCAATAATAGCAATATCCTCTTTTTGCAAAAGACATTGTAAAGTAGCACTATTTGCAGTATAACCTGTAGTATAGAGTATGGCACTTTTTTTCTTGAAAAACTTTGCAATCCTATCTTCCAATTGCTGATGGTAAACAAAATGACCACCGATAGCTGGAGAAGCGCCTGCACCACTACCAAATTTTTCTATGGCATCTTGTAGCGCCACTTTTATTGCGGGGTGCTGAGTAAAACCGAGATAATCATTGGAGACGAAACAGGCACATTTTTGTGCTATACTCTTTCCGGGCAATAGGAGGTCCATTTCTGGAGCACAGCCAGACAGAGATTCTATTCGGTAGTTCAAGTGTCCATTTACACTTAAATAATCTAGAAATAACTGGAATTCACCAGCCCTTTCCATCACATCAATTCCGGGAATATTCTCAAAATCCCTGAAGCTTGCTTTAGCGTAGTCAATATTTACCATAATAATCGAGAGTTAAAACTCAATGTAGCACCTATTTTTTTTAAAAGTGGTAACATGTCATTTTTTTATTTAAAACATTTTAGGCATTACTAAATAAAAGCTGAATCCTTAAAAATAACAGGACAAAGAAATCCACCCAAAAAAACTTTGTTCTACACCATTTTGCTCGATAATGCCTGCGTAGGTGGAAAAACAGCAACTAAGTATTACACTTGACTGGGATATTCAAACACTCTTTTTTTGCAATTAAAAACATGAAATACGAAAAACTCATAGCTAAACTTCATGAAATACCACATTGCAAAAAAGATATAAAAGATCTTTTTTCAGAACAGTTTCTTTGTGTTGACTATTTAAAAGGCCAGACCATTATTGGTCCAAACCTATTTAACAATTCATTATACTTTGTAAATAATGGTTTGCTTAGACGCTATCCATTAAAATTAGGATTAGCGGGGACAAGCCAACTATTTATTGTAGGAGATTTCATTTCGCAAAATGGCATATATCTTAAAAGGCCAAGTTTAGAGTATGTTGAATGCTTAAGCCAAGTTGAATTACTTTCCATTAACTACAAACAACTCGAACGCTTTTTTAGGCAACAGCCAGAAGCGATAAAAATTTTGTTGTGCATTTTGGAAGAGCAGAAGTTAAAAGAAATTGAAAATGCAGAAATGATGCGTCTAGAACCTGCTATAGAAAGGTACAGATTTGCATCTGCTTTGCTAGGGAAGTTTATTCATGATCTTCCCAAACGCATCCTTTCATCCTATCTACGGATCAGTGAAAAACAGCTTAGCCGTTTACTTATAGCATATGCCCACGGTAAATAACTCACTTAATTCTATAGACATACGTCCAGTTATTTTCTGACATATTGCCATTTGCTTTGCGACATGTGTCCCGCTCAAAAGCTGTGAAACAACCTAATTTTGGTTTAAGATTATGAACTGAAATTAAGGTACTAGCAATCATGAAAAAGGAAACTATATTAAAATTCATCAGCGGTCTTATAGCTGCGTTATTTTTCTATGCTGCTTTTAGTAAACTAATAGATTATGATAAATCTGTTGGAGAAATGCGCAATCAGATATTTTCCGCTACAATAGCAAATTTATTAACATGGCTGATCCCTACAATTGAAGTCACGCTAACTTTCCTCCTTCTATTTCCAAATACAAGGAAGATAGCACTTTGGGCTTCTTTGTTCTTATTAAGTGCTTTTACTTTATACATAGGTGTGGTAATGACCGGTGTATTTGGAAGGATACCATGTAGTTGTGGTGGAATTTTAAAAAACATGAGTTACGGAACACACTTAATATTTAATCTCTTTTTTGTTTCACTTGCCGTATTAGGTCTTGCTATTGAGAATGGCTGGATATTATATAACAGATTGTTTTATCTTAAAAAAGAAAGGAGCTTGCCTGACAACTGAACGAAATAATAGAGCAGAATTATGGCTTGTCTGCAATAAGAAATAAAACATTGCCTAAGACCTAAGCCAAATCGGTCTTTAGGCCTAACCTACTAGTACCTTCAAAACCAAAGGGTACTACGTCAATACTTACAATTATGGAAAAGTTTAAAAATGCACTTAAAAGTGTAAACAAATTTGGATTAGTATTAATCCTAGCAGCAGCAGGGATAATATTTAGTCAAAGTGCTTTCAAATCTAAAAAAGCAATGGTTCTTTGGGGGAAAGACTCAACTGTTCCATCGGTTGGCTGGCGCAATCTAACCGGAATTGCTGAAGATAATGGAGAAGCCCCACATGATCCAAATACGTATAGATGTGTAAGCAATCTAGAACAAATTTGTACAGCCGAATTTGAGGACTCTACACCACCAACCAGCCCTTCAAGTATCCCTGATGGAGACACAAACCAAGGCGAATTCATCTATAACCCGTAAACAACTAATCAAAAGGCTTTCTAAAATACTTAGAAAGCCTTTTTTATTATCATCTTTGATTTTGAACATGCTGATGCCTTATAATTTCTTGATCGGGTATTGGATAAACATAGCGTCTATCATTCGGCAAAAGTTCATGAACTTGGCCATTCACATACCTTTTTAAAGTAGTTTCATACAGTTGTTCTTTGTTCAGTCGCTTAAGGTCGTACCACCTCATGCTTCTACTGTTGCATGAAAGTTCTTTCCTTCTTTCGATAAAAATTAAGCGCAAGGCCTCATCTCTACTTAAAACTGTTTGTTGTGCGATCGAATTTTTGATGTACCTTTTTTCACGTAAACGATGTAGCATTACCATGGATTCTGATAATGCGTTGTTCCTTGCATAGCACTCTGCAGAAATCAAATAAACTTCAGGCAGCGATATTCCACCATAATTCCTGCTATTTATTAAGCCAGCTGTATTTGTTGTGAAAAATATTTTTTTACGCGTGTCAATTTCCTCATATAGTGCATATAGATTTGGATCAACAGTTGTAGTCGAAGCTCCTTGAAAAGCGTATGATACAGATGCCATGTATAGAAGAACCTCTGCATTTCCGTTTGGAAGTGTCTCCTCAAATGGGTTGAATGAGGACGGATTAAGCACATTATAATCTATCAATCCGTCATATTTCGATATGCAACTATTAGCAAGCTCTCCAGCCTCGTTGTAGTTGCCCATTGTAAGATTAATTCTTGCAAGCATTGCGGCTGTTGCTAAGCTAGTAGGCCTAATCTTTGAAACTTCCTTTTCCGGTAATAAGGTGTATGCTTCATTCAAATCCATTAGTATCCTATCAAAGGTTTCTTGCAGTGTACCTCTCCCGTAGCGCCTATTTACATCAGGATGCAAAGGAAGTGGAATTCCAAGATTTGCATTAGCCTTATCGTCATACTGTTCACAAAAAAGCTGGGACAGGTAAAAGAACCCCGAGCCCCTAAAAAATAAAGCAGCACCTCTAAGCTTCTTCCATTCTGGAGAATCCTTATCTGCATCGCTCATATTGTCCAATCCATCCAAAACTACATTTGCGTAAAAAATTGCCATGTATGGGTTGTTCCACTCAAAAATCGTTGCACCCTCGGCCAAGTCTGCAGCCCATACATAACTGTTTCTCTGAGGCGCAGTACTAAGTGCTGACCAAGTAGCATCACCAAGTATAACTTCGTCAGTTGCTAGCATTGTTAGGCCTGGAGCTTGAAAATTCATTATCCTATAATTATCAAGTAACGCCTGCATATCAGCAAACGTTGTTGGTACTAATAATGATTTAGATGGTTTTTCTTCAAGAAATTCTTTTTTACAAGAAAACAGGCCAGTACAAAACATTAGTACTATAAAAAATTTTAGTTTCATTAGTTGACGCTTTAAAGGTTAAGGTTTATACCAAAAGAGTATGTTCTTACAGGAGGTATTCCCTGAAAATCTGGATCTATATCAAAATCGTTTGCCTTCCATATCAATCCTATGTTATCTATATAGACAAATAACTTAACACCCTTTATTCCAAATTTTGAGAGTTTACTATCTAGGTCATACGAAAGGTTAACATCCTGTAAACGTATATGATCACCCTTGTCCACCAATATCTCCGAATAGGCATAGAAAATATCTCGTCTTGCATTATTGCTAGCAGGGATAGATGGAACAAAGGTCTTGAGTTCGTCTCCAGCATTTTTCCATCTTAGTTCATAGTCGCTATGTCCGCCTAATCCTTGATTTCCACCATAGCTAATACTTGACTTTCTAAAGTAGTATCCAAGACGATAACTAATATTGGCCGAAAGACTAATGTTTTTAAAGGAAACTGTATTTCTAACTGCTCCGTAATAAAGCGGTCTAGACGTTCCATTAAAAATAAGTTTATCTACTGGCGTAAGTGTCTGCATTTGTGCGTAGCTCTTGCTTATATTGTCAGCTAAGTAGCCCATCGGGTCACCGTTTAATGGATCAAGACCAGCCCATTTGTAGCTATAAATAGCATACAACGGCTTGCCAACCAATGGAAAGCCCCCATTTATGCCCTGTTCCAAATAATTTGCGTTGGCAGCAATCAGTTCATAGCTAGTAACGATATCCTTAGAATAGCTGAAGATGAAATTGGTCTGCCAATTTAATATCGATTTGACATTAATACTTTGCAAACTAATGTCTACACCTTTGCCTTTGGTATGTGCATAATTGCCCCTAAAAGAAGTAATTCCTGTTGAAGGAGGAAAGGGCGTAGCGCCTAAAAGGTCTTTCCCTCGCTTAATATAATAATCAAAACTTCCGCTCAATCTGCTGTTGAATAGAGAGAAATCTATTCCTGTATTCATTACGCTAACCCTCTCCCATCTCAAGTTAGGGTTTGGTGGATTTTGTATCGTTGCATATGGCAAACCAGTCGAAACAGTCGAACCCGCATAATATTGTGCAGTAGTATAGGCAGAAAGAGATCTATCTACATTTCCGTTATAACCATAGCTAAATCTTAACTTAAGGGCATTTATCTCCCTTACCTTAAAAAAACCTGCACGGTCTATATTCCATGCTAATCCAGTTGACCAGAGCGGTATACCCTTTTGATTGGTGTTAACTCCAAAAATATTGCTCTGGTCTAGGCGAATACTTGCGTAAGCGTTGTATTGGCTATCGAAGGTATAGGCCCCATTCGCAAAATAAGAAACAAAGCGGTCAGTTAAAGATCCCATAATGTCCATATAAGGTATCCGTAGCGTTGTAGTAGTAGGTGTAACTTGGGAAACGTGGTTCTTCTGGTAGTCGACTAACTGTCCTGTTGCATGCATGTCGTCATACCCATATATTCTAAAACTACGAGATTGGGTCTCACCATCTTTAAATTCGTATCCACTCAAAAAGCTAATGTAATGTGATTTGCCGATCTGCTTATCATAAGACAATTGTGTCCTTAACTGATGGCTATTTGAAGTTATATCCGTCTGGTCAAGAATACCTCCTAAGGGAATGGGACGAGTTACACTTCCATTAGCATTGATAATGCTATATGTATTTATCAAATTACGGGTAAAAAAGGTTTCTTGAGACCTATTGTTTCTTCCGATAGAATTTCCATAGATGTACTGATAAAGTATCTTGGCACGTAAGCCATCTATGACCTTATACGATAAGCCAAAATCCCCTCTTAGTTCTCTATAATTTGTTGTGTTATCAGCATAACGGATTTCATCCAATGGTTTGTAGGCCCAGTCCAAAAGCCCTTTTTGCTCTGCAGAACGAACATAAGATAATCTGTAGTTATTTGCTATGGGAAGGGAATTGCCACTATCGTCTACAAGCTGGGCATAAGGATAGATTGCACCCAGGCTACTGAGCGTGATATTTGCACTTCCCAAATTTTGTACCACATTATTGTTCTGATTAAAATTAACATTTGCAGATAGTTCTAACCTTTTATTTAGAAACAGATAGCTATTATTAGCAGTTAAGGTTACTCGGTTAAAATCATTTGCACGCAGTGTTTCCAAATTTTTATCCCAACCAGCAGAAAGATAGTACTTTCCACTTTGGTTACCTCCCATTACATTTAAACTTTGTTGCAGGTTAAATGGTAAGCGATAAAGGTATTTTAGATAATGTTCACGGACGTCCAACAGCTTCATTCCTTCAATTTGTTCATCAGCAGTTCTAGGATCAATCAGGCCGTCTCTTTTTGCTATTAAAAGTTCAACAACTGGACTTAATGGAGCCCTAGCTGCAGAAAGTTCCGTGCTACGATAAAAATTTAAGGCAAAAAGCCTCTTCTCTGTTTCTATGTAATCACTACTGCCCATAATCTGAGAGCTTAACAAATCAGGTTTTTCGCCAATGGTAACCCTCGATGAAAAGTTAACTTTTGGGCCGCCAATATTACTGCCTTGTTTAGTGGTAATAACAACAACGCCGTTACCAGCTCTGGCACCCCATATCGAGGCTGCTGAAGCATCTTTAAGAATGGTAATATCTTCGACATCATTTGGATTGATATTATTTATATCTCCATCGTAAGGGAAATTATTAAGGATAATCAGCGGATCGGTATTCCCAAACAAGGTACTCTGCCCCCTTATGCTCATAGGACTTTTCCTGGAAGAGAGCCCTGACCTGTTAAAAACAACACCTGGGACTACATCTTCCAGTCGGTTCAGAATATTGGTTGATACCCTTCTCTCGATAAGGCTATTGTCTACTCTAACGACTGAGCCAGTAAGTCTTTCTTTTGAAATTTTTTGATATCCAGTACTAATTGTTACCTCATCCAACAGTGTTGTATCATTCAAAAGAGGTATAAGGAGAAGCCCTTCGTAAGGAATATTAACTAGTATATCCTTCTTTAAGTATCCAATATTTATAATACTTAAACGATAATCCCCATTTGAAAGAATCAACTTAAATTTGCCGTTAGAATCGGCTATTAACGTCTGGTTTGTTTCATGCACCTTAATTGTTGCACCCCTCAATGGATCTTTAGTTTGTTTAGAGAAAACTTGCCCCGTTAAAGCCCCTTGTGCATTTAATTTAATTACGGCTATACTAAGACATAACATTAAAAATATGTACTTTTTCATTTGATAAAGGATGCTAATTTGTGAATGTTTTTTTACCTGCAGTTTCTGCAACTCCCGTATTAACATGTTTATCTTTGATGACCAATACGGGTATAAATAGTTCCTTTTCAACTAACTTGAGACCGTATTTTGCAAGAGATATATCAAGTCCCGCTAAGCTTTTAAGATCACCCTGAAGATTAATGCCGATTTTACCATCGTATCCAGTATCGTTTATTATCGGATTGGGATATCCCTTTAAGTACACATTCTCCAAGTTCCAAGTGAGTACACTAAAGAAAGTATTCTCAATTAGCAGTTCGTCAGCCGTAGCTTTATATAGGTAATCTGTATGGTGCTTATTAAATAGATTTTCATCGGTTGTTTTAACTATTGCCAAGCACGTTTTTTTACGCTTCTCTATATTAATTTCATATACATCAAAAAGCTCTGCCAAATCAGACTTCATTTCTTCCCAAAGGTTCTTTTTAGAATTATTAGGCAATATTAGTTCATAAGAATATCCATTACCGGCTTTTAACCATTCTTCTACTGCCCTGCCTTTTAAACCAGAAGATATTTTTTCGGGACTTGAAACCTCTACGTCTGTGCGGTTCTTTTTCCAGTTGTACTGTCCATTTCCATAGGCCAACTGCATTAAATTTAACAATGGATAGTTTATAGCCCGTATAATTTTGGTGGATTTTTCTGCACTTCGTATTCTCTGCATGCTACCTAATCCATCAATATATCCAGTCAAAATTGAATGATAAATCAAATTTGATCCGTTACCACCATTACCATTTATTAACAAGGGTATCTCCTTGTTATAAACTACATTCATATCCTTTTTTCTTTCTAATTCAACTGCATTTGCAAATACTTTACTGATATTTTCGGTATTTACCTCTTCATAGCCCGTTACCGCCTTAACAAGTCCACTCCCATCAACCCATATATAATGTGGCAAAGTAGTATGGGGAAATAACTGGTGTAGTTGTTTTGAGCTGGTTACCACTGGCAGATTGTAATGCTTCCCTTGCTGTTTCTCGAACTTCTCCAAAAACGGCAGTACCTCTTTCTCCGTTTGATAAGTCGCCGAAAGGAACTGAATTTTATCTCCGAAAGACTTCTGTAAACTATCCATCTTCGGTATCATGGCTACACAGGGCGAACACCAAGTAGCCCAAAAATCGAGTATCAGTAGTTTGCCTTTAAAATCTGAAAGTTTAGCTGTTGTGGCTAGTTTGCCATTAGTGTCCCTATAATTGTGTAAACCTGTAATGGTAATATCTGGCACCTTCTGCCCTATCTGTATACCTTTTAAGGTTACATCTACCGCTTTGTTGTCTTGTGCCTGAGCCTTAAAGTTTAGGCATAGCAAAGCCATTACGATATATATCGTTATTTTTTTCATTAATATGATGTTAGTTAGTTTTTGATTTTAAGAGTATTGCCCGAATGGTCTCAGTTACAAACCAAGGCTATGAGAAAAACCCTGCTTCTTTAAGTTTTTATTAACTATTAACCACCTAAAATTATATTAAAGAAAGCAGGGTCTAATAATTTCAAACCGGGCTTTTTATAATTAGCTGAAACAGCTGTTTTGTAGATTTAACTGGTTTTGGCAAGCTGAAAACAACATAACCCTCCCCTGCCTCTTTTGTAAAGGCAAGGGTAATTGTGATCAGTGTTCTAGGTTGTTTTTTCACGGTTAATTATTTAACCGAAAGAAAGCATAAAGATTTGGGCCACCTTTAGTGCTTATCCCGCAGTGAAGGTGTAGGACCACCACCGCCTTTTACAGCGGCCGAACACGGAATAAGCAGGTGACCCAAATCCTTACGCTATACAAATATAGCATAGGAATTGAGTTTTCCCTACTTCTCGTGTTCGAACGTCCTACTTTTCACCACAAGTTCTTTCAGTAATTACTTCAATTCAGTTATCTGAATTTTATTTTTATCTAATATTTTTTACAATAATTAAAATTTAATTGCTTTATAGGACTAATATAATAACAATTTTTTAAATCCACAAGTGGAGTTGATAAAAATTTTTTATATATGTCAATTGCCATTAAAAAATGGCTAACAAATCTGAAGAAATTTTATATAGAGAAATGTCTGAAATAGATTATTTATTAATTCTGCATATTAAAGAGTTAAGGATAAAAAAAGGCATAACTCAACTTCAACTCTCTCAAAAAATGAAACTCGCCGATGGCTTTGTTTCTAAAGTTGAAACTTTATCTGAGAGGGCTAAATATAGCATTCGCCACTTACCGTTGTTAGCAAAAGTTTTAGGAGTTGAAATAAAAGACGTTATTCCTAGTAAATCCGCTACTTATGACCTTGTTGTATTAACTCTGAGAAAAACCAATAAAATAAATAATGATGGTTCAATATCAGTGAAGAAAGTAGTTGAGGTAATTAATATTGAACCTGCCAATCAGCTGGAATCTTAGTTTATCTCCTAAACTAAGACACTACAATATTACTTGGACGCAGTATCGGATTTCATTCTTTTGATTAACATTTTTATAAGCATCTAATCGATATGATTTCAAGATTGTGGTTTAGAAGTTAAATGAAAACATCCACAAACTTCACAATAGTACGAGCGGATGGGGATTTTATGGTCATTTTTCATTTCAGTTATTCTCTTTAGTTCAGCTTTGGCTACTTTTTCAGAAGAGTAGACTATTTTTTTGCATACTAGGTGCAGTTCGGGGATTTCTAATTCTCCAATTGCTCTCGCTTTAATCCGTGATAGGTTCTTTTCAATATACTCGTAAAGTTCAGGATTAGCTTTGTTCTTTTTCGCATATAAGTTAAGTAGGTATTCTGGCGGAACCCTGCAAAGAGCTGTAAATTTATACTTACCTCTAGACAATATGGTATCATCTTCATACATATTTCTTTTAAAATTTGATGACGAAATATTAAAGTTAGTGAAATTCAATGGTTAAAAATTACATAACTAAATTAGATTATAGTCAAAGAATTAACTTTAAGTCTACAAAAGCCTATTCAAGATTGATGAGATTTTATATTGAATAAGCAATAACATTTCTATTTTAGACATAAAAATATTAATTACAAACACAATCTTATTTGAGGATCCCCAGTTGCTTAGCAATGTCTTGTGTTAATTTACTTAATGGCCTTTGATGTATATCTGTAGGCTTGTCATAATTTCCCAAAATAAGACGGTTAAATCCGCCATAGTTGAACTTTTTACCAAAACTTTCTCTTAAACTTTTAAGGTACGATGAATTATATATTTTATGTTTCCAAATCAATTCTTCTGCAACATCTTTAAGAGCATTATAACTACCCTCGATTTTAAAGACTCTATTATGATCATCATGGTCTGAAGTATCAAATTCAATTTTGAGGTCCGTATAGTCTTGCGTTAACATATACTTAACTATTGATTTTTTATCTAATGTAAATTTAAATGGATAGCGTCTTGCTGGATCTTCAGTATATAAGGGAAACAGAGTTATAGTTTTCAGTTTAGCTTTGTTACAATTTGCACAGACAGGGTAAAGATTGTAAAAGTTAGTACATAGATAGGGATATACAGATTGAGGCTTAAAATGATCCAATTCGTATTTTGCAATATTAGACTTTTTAACTTTAAATGAGATGGCATAATTTGCATTACAATAAACACATGAACGGATACCAAGTCTTTTGGCATAAGGCAAAAAATCTTTGTCCCTAACTGCATCATATCTCATTGCAGATGTAACATGCTTGTAAAACGGCAAATCTTTTCCATTTATGTTTATTTTTTCGCTCAAATCAACATCTAGGTTTGCAAATAATTGGTGTACCCTATCTATAAAACTTGGTTTCAGTCTGTTAATAAATGGATAGACTCGGATTACCGTTATTATATATTTTTTATACCCAGTGCGAATCGTAACTGCATTATCAAGTCCGTTAAGCAAAGCTCTTAAATTAGGTAGCGGTTGTACGAATTCATCTTTTCTATCTAAAAATAACTCTGATGAATATTCATTAGCCATATCTTCTATAGCTGGAGTCAATAATATAGACTTCATGATTTACCTCCATTCCTTTTATCAAGCAACCTTTGTAACCTATCTATTTCCTCATCTTTGGCTATAAGCTGATCTTCATAAGAAGGTTGATCGAAAGCTTGAGTGTATAAGCCAAACAAATTTTCACGCAATAGCGGCTCACCGGTCATTTCAATTAACTCCAATAGTGATTGTTTGTTCCAAAGTGACTTCACACTTACTTTCTGCTTTTTTATAATCCTTTCTAAGGCACTAACTGCAGATACAATTTGATTTTTTGCATGCTCACCCATAAAGCCACCTTCCAGAAAAAAGCTTTGGTAAAGGATGTCATTTATGTTTGCTGCAAAAGGATTAATTAGGCCCTCATCAGGATACTGCTTCCCATCCTTCAGATATAGAATATTGTTTTTAGGGATATCAGATAGTATAAAAGGGGAATGTGTAACGATAAGGATATTAAACGAGCAGCTTCTTGTTAAGTTTAATCTATCCATCAGGTCAAGTAGTTGTGCGATAAATTGGCGCTGATATTCTGGATGAAAGCAAATCTCCACTTCATCCAGAATCAGATTAACGTTCCTGTATCTTATTCGGTTGGATTGTTGAATAGAAAGAAGATTTTTTATATGATAGACAATCGTTCCAATTGTATAAATAAACTGGCGCTCCCCAGAACTTAAAGATGATAATGGGAGATCTTTTTCTTCATTTTCGTTTCGTAACAGCCGAATGTCTTGCTCAAAAAATGGCGGTGGAAGCCGGTGGATAATATCATCAATATCTCCAAATCTCTTCTTGTCTTTGTAAGGAATATATTCTTCTAAATTAAATGCCTTGATCAAATTATTATAGGAATTTATATAATTAAGTGTTTGATAAATTTTAATGTTTACATGTGACTTAAATGTTTTTATTTCTGATATACCGGCTAATAAATCAATTTTTTGCTCCTCAGTTATTTCTAGTCCAAACTTTCTAATCTCAGGAACATTTATATAAGCTTCAAACTGAGCATATTTACTCAGGACACTTAGAGTTTTATATATTAGATAAGCATATGGAACAACTGCATCTTCATTCTGAAATTGAGTAATATCAAACCCATATGCTTGAATAATTTGACTTGCTACAGATGTTTTATCAACCATTGCTGCCATTAGTTCAGTCAAATGTATTGAATCGTCTGACTCATTATATTTTATAAACAATTTTTTTAGAAAATGACTATGATTTGCCTTGTATTGAATTGTTGACAAACTATAACCACTTAAAAGATCTTTTTTGCTATGTTTTGAATGGATGAGTAGAGCAGCAATTCTGGACAATGTTAGGTCGTACTCCTTCTGAAGATCGATTTTACCCTCATCTCTATAAGGATTCAGAACGATTGGCGTTACATAACCATCATTTTTACGAAATAAACTGTCAAGCCAATTTCCATTCGAGTGATAACCTTTCTCCTTAGAGCCAATAAACTCGCGAGCAATGTCTTTTTCGAAATCCTTAGTAATTAATGACTGAAAAGAATAGTTAGTTACAATTGTATAAAAAAATGAAGAAACCAGTTTAACAATTCCTTCATTTTTATTGCTTTTAAAATCTGAAAATTCAAAGAAGTCGTCATCAAAATTACCAAAATAGAACTTTTCTTCGCCGCGAATAATCCCCAAAGATTTATCACGTACCATAAACGAGCATTTTACATCGTCAATTATGAAATCGAGATCTGCATATAGCTCTTCTATTAAATAAATAGGCTCAGCTGAAACTCGTTTCATTTGAGTTCCGTCTAAAATGTAGTATGAAAAATTATTTATAATTCTATAGATAATTTCTAGAACTGAACTCTTTCCACTTCCATTTTTACCGACAATTGCCTGAATAAAAACTCGTTTTCCGAAAATACTCCTTTCGAGCGATTGTTGCTCTTGGTAATTCACTAAATCGAGTTGATTAAAATGATATGTGTCTTCTTTAAGGATTTTCTTATAAACTTCGTTGCACTTGGAGTGTATCCGTAGTTCGGTGATAATAAAGTTTTGAGATCTCATGCTATATTGCGTTAAGTTAGCGTGGTATAAATTGTTTACATTATAGTTAATTTTTACGAGTTTTAATTAGAACCGCGCAAAAAGATTGATAATTCAACTAAGCTATTGACGAAAGGCAATCTTTATCATCTACTACATATTTGAACAATTTCAGAAATCCCAATACCATATAAGCATTGTCTCAAAATCGAACATGTTACCACTTCAAATATTTTATAAGCGTATTTTTATAGAGGTGGAAATAAAATAAAGATGCTATGAATACATCTCTTCTAATCGGAATTTCAACAATGCTTTTTGGAATATACCTACGTTACTGGATCAATAGAAGAAGATTTTATAGAAGGGGGCCGAATGGATTAGAACATTTTTCTAATTATGAAAAATCAGTAGCTACCAGATCGGTTGAAGGATTTTGCAGCCTGCTAGCTTATGCGCTTATTTTGATTGGACTATTTTTAGTCATTAATAATTGGTGAACGATATTTTCTTTAAATTAGAATAGAATTTATCTAGGGAGAAATAAATACTGTTTAGAAATGAAAAAAATTAAAGCTCAAATCCTCTCGTTCCTCAAAGAAATTTATAGCGTTTGGTTTCCATGGCTCGACATCGCCATACTGGCGTTTATCTATTTCTTTTTATGGGGAGAGCACATTGATCCATACAGACATTATCAATTAATAAAGCATGGAGAAGTTGCAGTCGGAAAAATTTCTGGAGAGTCAGGTCTTTACGAGTATTCAGATCATCCAAGAATGCGTGACTTCGACTATACCTTTGCACTACCAGACGGAAAAATAATCAAGTCAAGTTCGCATACTTTTACGCTAGATAAAAAAGATTGGAAGAAACCAACTTACCCCGTGATTGCTGAAATTTCCTATCTTCCGTATCAACCAGAGATTAACTGGATAAAGTCAGACCTTTCCGATAACCTTGGAGATTTCTTTTATAGAAATTTAATATTTGGAACGTCATTTATTGCAATGACATACCTGATCGCAATGATTGTGTTCAGATTTAGTATACTCGATTATCGAGAAGAAAAGCGGATCAAAAAATTGGCTAAGCAGGGACGTATTATAATTGAATTGCCAAAAGAGCAATTGAATTGACGACTTCAGTCACATAAGCAAATATACTATTCATCTGTTCTATCCTTAAAAACCCACCCTTTTCAATCACAATTTGATTACCTACATCGGTAATAGCTTATAAAACAGCAACAATTTTTCTTCATCCATTTCGTTCGCTAAATATGTGAATAAATATGAATTATTTTAACAATAATGAATACAGTCAATATCGCAAACATCAATATCATCAAAAAAACAAAAAAAGGTGATTTTTTAATTCCTTCTTTTTGCTTGGCATGCTTACTCTGAGCAGCAAGTCTTGACTTTTTAACGGGAGATTTATAAACCAATATCTTTTTCTTCTCTTCCACTTTAAATACGATAAATCAAATTATTTCGGATTAAAATGACAGTTGATACGATAGACCAAACTTTTGCGATTGGTAATAAGGAACAACGATACTATTACTTTTCTTATTCTTAACATTAATAAATGAACTGAACTTTGGATATAACCAATAAGCAAGCTCTGTTGATAGAATACCAACTCCCGCACCTGCAACAACATCGGTAACCCAATGTTTATCGTTAAAAACTCTGTATACACTGGTGAAAATAGCAAACGGATATCCCGAAAAGCTCAATAAAAGATTATCGTCCCTATATTCCCTATACATAAAATGAGCAGTAGAAAATGCCGTAGTTGCGTGACCTGAAGGAAACGACTTTTTATTAGATCTGTCTGGCCTTTCTTCTGCAGTTATGGATTTTGCAGGTGTTACAATTGCAGCAGAAATCAATTGTGACGTAACATAGATAATAGTCCTGTCTTTAAAGTTATGCTTTCCCTTTACCCCTGCAAGGTTTAGCCCATAAACCATAACAGCCGGAAAATATTGGGTATAATTGTCTAGTGTTGTTTTTGATCGGTGATGGGAAACCTCAATCTTAGTTGCTACATCAAGTCTCTTCATACCCGGGATAGCAAAACTTATGGCGCCTATGCTGATAAGAGATGTGGGCAATATAAGTTTCCTGTAATTTAACTTGTAAACATTCGCGGTATTTAGAGTAGTATCCGGTCGTTTTTCAATCATCAGACTGTTTTGTGCAATGGATATTTTACTAACTATAATTAAAAAAAGTATGGAGATTATCTTCGAAATCATTTTTTAAGATTAATTGGTATTTCCAAAGGATTTTGAAGACAAACCCGCGTACTGATCCCTTTGATCATACTTTTACGGACGTAACACTTCAAAATCCTATTTTTTTCATAAATATTCTTAATGGCTAAAATTTTAAATCATAATTAAAATTTCATCTTCTGAATTCTTACCGCATTCAAAATCGCCAATAATGCCACACCTACATCTGCAAAAACGGCTTCCCACATTGTGGCTAAACCACCTGCGCCAAGCACCAATACAATTCCCTTTACCACAAATGCCAATGTGATGTTTTGCCAGACTATTTTTTTGGTTTGCTTCCCAATATTGATTGCCATTGGGATTTTGCTTGGTTTATCGTCCTGTATCACTACATCAGCAGTTTCTATGGTGGCGTCACTTCCCAAACCGCCCATTGCAATGCCTACATCGCTCAAAGCTACTACTGGTGCGTCATTCACTCCATCGCCAACAAACGCAACGGTTTGGTTTCCAGCTTTGAGTTCTTTTACTTTATTTACTTTGTCTTCTGGTAATAAATCGCCGTAAGCATTGTTTATTCCTAAAGATTTTGCTACAAATTGCACAACGGTGCTTTTATCCCCGCTCAACATTGTAGTTTTTACACCTAATGCTTTTAATTTATCAATGGTTAGCTGAGCATCTTCTTTAATGCTGTCTGCAATCGTAATATAACCTGCGAATTTTCCATCGTAGGCAATGGCGATTAAGGTATAAACAATCGTACTTGGATCTAAATCATATTTGATGTTGAACTTATCCATTAACTTAAAATTTCCAACCAATAATTCTTTAGCATTTACGATAGCTTTCAAACCGTGACCTGCAATTTCTTCGGTGTTTTCTAGTTTTATGGAATGATCGATTTCGCCTACATATTGATGGATAGCTGTGGCAACCGGATGCGTGCTTTGACTTTCTAAAGCGTTGACCATTTTCAGGATTTCGTCTTTATTAAATTCAGGTTTTAATACCACTTCCTGTAACTTGAAAACGCCTTCTGTCATGGTTCCGGTTTTGTCCATCACGACATTTTTAATATCGGCAATGACATCTAAAAAATTACTTCCTTTAAATAAAATTCCATTCTTGGAAGCGGCACCAATTCCACCAAAATACCCTAAAGGAATACTGATAACCAATGCGCACGGACAAGAAATTACCAGGAAAACCAATGCTCTGTACAACCATTGACTGAATACATAATCATCCACAAAAAGATAAGGGACCACGGTAATTAGCACTGCCAACAATACTACAATTGGTGTGTAGATTTTTGCAAATTTTCGTATGAATAATTCTGTTGGTGCTTTCTGTGCTGTGGCGTTTTGTACCAATTCCAAAATTTTAGAAAGCTTGCTATCAGTGTAAGCCGTGGTTACTTTTACTTGTGCAACGGTTGTTAGGTTTATCATTCCAGCCAATACGGTTTCGCCTTTGGTTTTGGTGTCAGGCTTGCTTTCTCCGGTTAATGCAGCGGTGTTGAAAGAAGCAGTTTCGGATAACAATTCGCCGTCCAATCCCAATTTTTCTCCGGGTTTTAATTGAATGATATTGCCGATGTTTACGGTTTCAGCTTTTACAGTCTTAGGTTGGTTATTTTCTAAAATCGTTACTTCATCGGGTCTTTGGTCGAGCAAAGTTTTAATGTTAGCTTTGGCTCTCGTAACCGCCAAAGTCTGGAATACTTCGCCAACCGCATAAAATAGCATCACGGCAACACCTTCAGGGTATTCGCCAATAGCAAAAGCACCGATGGTGGCAATGCTCATCAACAAAAATTCTGAAAAAACATCACTTTTTCTGATGCTTTCAAATGCTTCTTTAATCACAGGAAATCCGACAGGAATATAAGCTGCAACATACCATACAATTCTTACCCACCCTATGAACCAAGCCTGAGTAAACCAATTATCAAAAGCGATCGCAATCATCAACAAAACAAAACTGATAATGGCTGGCAAAAACATTTGAAAAGTGGTTTTATCTGTACTCCCATGGTCGTGTCCGTCATCATCTGACTGTTCGTGATTGTGACCATCATCGTCATGATGCTTTTCCAAAAGCTTTTTAGCATTGGCATCGGTATATATTTTTTCTTCTTGTGGCGTGCAGCAAAGCTGTTTGCCTTGTACATCGTACTTATGTTTGTGTTCCATTATAATAGTCTTTTAGTAGTTTTTTTTATATAAATTAAATATCGTTCTCCGTGTTGTTTTCACAAAAGTTATTGGGTCGATCGGTTTGCTTACAGGTGCGGTATGATGGCAGCGCACAAACCACCATCATATATAACACCAAATACATCGGAAAATGAATTTTTAACCAATCATAGTCACTAAATTTTAGTGTTCGTGCCCACCTGTATTGCTCAATTTTGCATTTACAAAAAACGCCCCCTTCACTACAATTTTTGCATTTTTGGGAACTTCTGTAACGAAAGTAACTGCCGTATATCCCATATTCGAGACGCCTTTAAGCACTTCTATCTTTTCAAAACTGACATTAGATTTTTCATCTTTATGTTCTTTCTTCTCGTTCAACTTTTTGGCATCTGTTTTATCTGCTTCTGTAATGTCACTTTTTTCTCCCTCTTTGTGATCGTGACCTTCCTCTCCTTCTTCGTGATTGTCTTCTGATTTTTTATCAGTTTGTACAAACACATAATATTTCCCATCAGCATTAACAATAGCATCATTAGGTACGGCAGGAGTTGTTACATTACTAAGGCTAACAATTCCCGTAATATTCATTCCATCAATTAAACCAGTTTTATTTCCATTTACGCGACAGTGTACAGCAATAGTTTTACTATCGTTCTCAAAAGATGAACCGATACTAAAAACTGTAGCATCATATTCAGTAGTGGGATTATTGGTTAAAGTAAAATGGATGGTTTGCCCAACTTTTACCTGTGGTAAATCTTTTTCAAAAACCTGGAGATCCAAATGCAAGGAACTGTTGTCTACAATTTCAACAACCGGTGAAGAAACATCAATGTAACTACCAATTTTGGCATAAACATTACTAATTGTACCATTAGATGGACTGATTACTGCCAATGATGATTTTAGATTACTGTTCGATAGTGTACCTGGATTAATACCCATTAATTGTATCTGCTGTTGTAATGAGGCTCTTCTGGTGCGCAAACTATTCAAGTCGGCAGTGGCGCTTTGCAGGTTTTTCTTTGCTCCTGCATTACCTTCATTCAGCTCTTTCTGCCTCGCCACCTCTTGTTCTGCGAATATTATTTTACTGGCTGCCGTCAAATATTCTTCCTGAAGTTGTATAAACTGTGGATTGGCAATGGTAGCAATCACTTGGTCTTTTTTAACATAATTACCAATTTGGACATTAAGCGTTTTTATCACTCCACCATACAAAGAGGTGGCGTTGGCTTTGTTGTTATTTGGAACACTTAAATTACCATTAGCCTTAATCGTTGCCGTTAGTTCTTTAAATTCTACACTGCCTAACGCTATCCCTACCGTTTTTATCTGTTCGCTCGTAAGTGTAGCAATAGTTGATGTTTCTTCTTCATGTGCTTCTTCCTTTTTAGGCTCCTCATTCGCCCCATGTTCATCTCGATCGGCTTCCTTTTGATTACTGCAAGCGGAAAAAGTAAATATTAGAACAGCTGCAACAGCTATAGTTGTGATTTTATTTATATTGAATTTCATTTTTACTTATTGATTGATGAATGAATAAATATTGATTACCGATTGGTTTACCTGTTGAATACTTTTGAGGTAATTCAGCTCTATATCAGTTGAAGTTTGCAATGCAAAAAGATATTCCACATAGCTGATATCTCCCGTTTTATAGCCCAATTGTGCCGCCGAGATAATTTCCTTTGCATTAGGCAATGCTTCCTGCTTAAAATAATTATACTGTTGCATATCCTGCTGATATTGCAGCTTGGCATTTTGCAACTGTGAAGCAAATGTCTTTTGCTGTTGCTGGGCAGTAGCTTCAGCGGCCTGCTTTTTATAATCCAAGGATTTTATCCTAGCTTTTGTTGCGCCATAGGTTAAAGGGATGGCAATGCCGATATTTACCGAACTAAACCTTTTCCCTCCATTGAAAAACTGCTCCGATCCGTTTACATTCTGAAAGCCAATTAGCGACTGGTTGACATAACCAAATGCAAAGTCGGGTAAGCCTTGCGACCGTTCTACCTTTTTGGTTTGTTCGGCAATAATAGCATCCTGATATAGGGATTGAATGGCAGGATGATTGGCTACCACCTCATTGTCCAGCAAGTTGGTGATTTGCAAAGGCTGAAACACCCCACTTTCTGCAATAGCAAAATCTTCATCTGTGTTCATCAGTGTTTTCAGATTGGCGAGGGCATTGGTCAAGAACACATCATTCTGTTTTAATAATAGATTGATCTCGCCTTTCTTGGCTGTTGCTGTGCTAATGTCCACTTTTTTGGTATCACCAGTTTTGTATCGAAGCTGGGCAATCTTCATAAAATCGTTGTATAAACTATCCAATTGTTGCAATTGCTTCTGATTGTATTGCAGGTACCTGATCTGATAATAATAAGTGCGCACCTGATTTTTCAAATCCAGCAAGGTGAGGTTTCTTTGCAGTTCTTTACCCTTAATTTCTGCGTTGATCAATTGTTTTTTTGCGCCGAACAAAGCTGGAAAAGGAACAGTTTGGGACGCCTGGAACGACTTATCGAATTTCACGCTGTTGTACTGTCCCAACTGCGCATTTAGATCCAGTTTGGGTAATTCTCCGGCTGTTCTTTTCAGTGCCTGACTTGCCTTAACCTCCAAATCTCCTGCCTGTAATTGCTTATTATTCTCAATTGCAAGCTGTATGGCATCATCAACGGATAAAGCTTTGCCTGTTTGTGCATTTGCCGTAAAGCCTAATGATGATAGAAATAACACAATTATGGTTGCGATAGGTTTCATTTTAGGTTTTCCTTTTAGATTAATTTTTGAATTAAAAATGATGTACAATAATGGAAGAACGAATAAGGTTAGGAATGTCGCGGTAATCAATCCACCGATAACTACCGTTGCCAAAGGCTTTTGTACTTCTGCACCAGCACTGCTGCTCAATGCCATCGGTAAAAAACCTAAACTGGCTACGGTTGCCGTCATCAATACTGGTCGCAAACGGATCTTGGTTCCTTCGATTACTCGTTTGAAAACATCTTTTATCCCTTCTTTTTCGAGTTGGTTGAAAGTACCTATCAGCACAATTCCATTAAGAACCGCCACACCAAACAAGGCAATAAAACCAATACCTGCACTGATACTGAAAGGCATACCACGAAGCAGTAAAGCCAATATACCACCAATTGCACTCATTGGTATAGCTGTAAATATCAATCCAGCTTGTTTAAAGGATCGGAAGGTAAAATACAGCAGTACAAAAATCAGCAACAACGAAACCGGAACGGCTATCATCAACCTGTTACTGGCCTCCTTTAAATTCTCGAACTGACCGCCATAAGTAAAATAATAGCCAGCCGGTAATTTTATCTGTGCATTCAGTTTTTGCTGTATTTCTTCTACCACGCTCTGTACATCCCTGCCTGCAACGTTAAATCCGATTACAATTCTTCGCTTTCCAGCTTCACGGCTGATCTGTGCCGGCCCAAGTCTATAGTCGATAGTGGCTACCTGTGATAATGGAATTTGATTGCCGGCCGAAGTCGGTATCATCAGATTGTTTACATCCTCGATACTGCTCCGGTGGGTACTATCCAGACGAACCACCAGATCAAACCTTCTTTCGTTTTCAAAAACCACACCTGCACTCTTACCAGCAAAAGCTGTACTCAGCACATTGTTTACGTCTTCTACCGTTATCCCGTAATTAGCCAAACGGGTGCGGTCATATTCTACGTTTATCTGTGGTAAGCCGCTTACACGCTCTACTTGAGGACCTGTAGCACCTTGTACCGTCTGTATTACTTTGTTAACCTTTTCGGCATTCAAAGCAAGTGTATCCAGATTTTCCCCAAAGATCTTTACCGCAACATCTTGCCTGATGCCCGTCATCAATTCATTGAAACGCATTTGTATCGGCTGGTTTTTCTCAAAGAAAACCCCTGGTATTGCTTCCAGCTTTTCGCTGATTGCATCCGCTAGTTCATTATAGGTTCTTCCGCTTTTCCACTCGCTCTGTGGTTTAAGTAAAATCATCATATCGGTAGCTTCTGGTGGCATTGGGTCGGTTGGCACTTCTGCTGCTCCGGTTTTGCCTACTACCATTTTCACTTCATCAAATTCTTTAATAATTCTTGAAGCCTGCATCGAGGTTTCGATACTCTGGCTCAATGAACTTCCCTGTGGAAGGATACAATGAAAAGCAAAATCCCCTTCCTGCAACTGTGGAATAAATTCGCCTCCCATTCGGCTAAACAAGAAAATACTAAATGCAAAAATCGCTACGGTAATTCCGACAAGCCAATATTTTACCTTAATGGCTTTTTCTAGCATTGGCTGATACATTTTTTGCAGCCAGTTCATCATTCTGTCCGAAATGGTTTCTTTGTGCGATGTATTTTTAGAGAGGAACAAGGCACACATCATTGGGATATAGGTAAGGGATAAAATCAATGCTCCAAAAATGGCAAAACCTACAGTTTGCGCCATAGGACGGAACATTTTACCCTCTACACCTACCAAAGTCAAAATAGGAATATAAACGATCAGGATGATGATTTCTCCAAAAGCTGCACTGCTACGGATTTTGGATGCCGAGGCAAATACTTCATTGTCCATTTCCTGTTGTGTGAGCCTTTGGGTGGATTTTCTAAGTCCCAAATGATGCAAAGTGGCCTCAACGATAATTACCGCACCATCTACAATTAAGCCAAAATCTATCGCTCCCAAACTCATTAAGTTGGCACTCACACCGAACACGTTCATTAAGGCTAGAGCAAATAGCATGGCAAGTGGGATAGCAGAAGCAACAATTAATCCAGCACGGAAATTACCTAAGAAAACCACCAATACGAAAATGACAATCAATGCACCTTCTATCAGATTTTTTTCGACGGTACTCATCGCCCTGCCCACCAAATCTGTACGGTCCAAATAGGGTTCGATCACAATATCATTTGGCAAAGATTTTTGAATGACAGGTAGTTTTTCTTTAATCCGTTTTACAACCTCGTTACTGTTTTCGCCTTTTAGCATCATCACTACGCCACCTACGGCATCAACTTCGCCATTGTAAGTCATAGCTCCATATCTTACCGCACTTCCAAATCTTACATCTGCTATGTCTTTGATGAAGATAGGAATACGGCTGGCATCATTTTTTACACTGATATTTTTTACATCATCTAAAGACGTTACCAAACCAATACCACGGATGAAATAGGCATTTGGCTTTTTGTCAATGTAAGCACCGCCTGTATTCTGGTTGTTTTTTTCCAATGCGGTAAACACATCAGTAATGCTTACCCCCATTGCTTTTAAGCGATCAGGGCTTACCGCAACTTCGTACTGTTTTAGTTCGCCACCAAAACTATTTACTTCTGCAATCCCAGGTGTCCCATACAGCTGCCTAGCTACTATCCAGTCCTGCATCGTACGCAGATCTTTGGCATTGTATTTTTTTTCGCTTCCTTTTTTCGGATGGATGATATATTGGTACACTTCGCCAAGACCCGTACTTACTGGTGCAAGTTCTGGTGTACCTATTCCTTTCGGGATTTTTTCTACTGCATCTTTTAGTTTTTCGTTGATTAGCTGCCTGGCAAAATAGATATCTACCTTATCTTTAAATACAACCGTAATTACCGATAGACCAAATCTTGAAATACTTCTGGTTTCTTCCAGATCTGGAATGTTGGCAATGCTCTGCTCAATAGGGAATGTTACCAACTGTTCTACTTCCTGCCCCGCTAATGTTGGGCAAACCGTAATAATCTGTACCTGATTGTTGGTAATATCGGGTACGGCATCAATGGGCAGTTTTGTGGCACTCCACACTCCCCAGATGATCAGTAATAAGGTCATTATACCAACAACAAGCTTGTTCTTAATACTGAATTTTATAATGTTATCTAACACGTATATCTGTTTAAATTTTGAAAAATAAATTCCTGGCTCTTCTTGCAAGAGGCCAACAGATAATCTAATAACTATCGAATGAAATGTATAATGCCTATAAATAAATGTCCGAATAAAGCATATCCCTTAAACGTTGACAGCACCTTTAAGACAAATAAATGGCATGTAGTTCAATGAGGTTTGTAGCAAACCATCAATAGCATTAAGAAAATCTGAAAAGATTAAATAGTTAGCTTTGGCGGTTGCCAAATATTCCCATAATAGTTGGAAACAAGCGAATAGTCGCGAATGATAATTTTTTTGCCTACGAAATTAAACTTAGGTGATTTTATTTCAAAAGACTTGAAAACTAATGAATTTAAACTAATGCTACAACAGCTGCAATAACAGAATGGACTACAGCTATCATCAGTGTCTGCATTATGGTCATGAGATTGAACAATTTCAATTTTTGCAATAGATTTATCACACTTGTTTCTCCCATCACTACAGCTTAGCGAAGAAAGCGCCATTAGGTAAAACGTCCATATTGTGATTATCAATCTCATTACTATGCAAATATATATAATTAATAATGCAATTGGATTGCAAAGTTTAGGATTATGTTAGTGGCACCTGTCACATCTTCCCTTAAGAACCAAATTGACACCTTCTAATGTGAAATTTTGGGGAATATTGATACTTGGTGTTTCTGCATCTATAAGGCAAAAAGTTCTCTTGCATTGTGAGCAATGGAAATGCGTATGCTGATCTGATGGATTACAACTGCAATTGGATTGGCAAAGTGCATATTTTACAATACCTGTTCCATCATCGATGGTATGGATAAGTTTGTGTTCTAAAAACGTCTTCAGCGTCCTGAAGAGCGTTATACTGTCCGCACGATCAAAAAGTTCTGCCAATTCTTTATGGCTGATGGCATACTGTTGAGCTAGTAATTTCTCCGCCACCAACAAACGCATTGCAGTAGGCTTTATGTTCCTCTGCCGTAAAATATTTTCTTCGGTTTCCATATGCGCTAATTTATGCATTATTAACTTCGCTTTATCTCAAAACGCTATGACCCTACTTTGAATTTGCAGATAATTATCTAGCACCTATGGTAAATAATAACTATCGTGATTACATTGAAATAGATGGCCCATCACTTGAAAAGCGATCATCTTCAACTTTAACATCTTTCTCTTGAGTTTTTTTGGCACTTCCATCCTTTGGCTTTCTATCATCAATTTTTTTGAGCTCTAACTCAAAAATTAATTCAATATCAGCCTTTATCTTTAGATAATTTTCCTGAATATCTGTTTCACTTGTTTTCTTAATTATTGGTATAGCTTGGTAAGCTTCCTCTTCATTGGCAATTGCTTTATGATCATTCTGAATTTCACTGTGAAAAACCTTAAGCTTTATCTTTTGATCTGGATTATCGGCAACAATGCCCACAAACTCGCCCGAAGAAAGAGATGAAATTTTTGAAGCTGGTATCGCATAATCTAGTTGTGTTGATTTGGATATGGAAGTATCAGAGCTATTGATGCTTAGACTAGTTCTATCCTGCATAATTTTCCCAAAAGTTTCCGATAGTTTTTTAGCGGTACTTCCGGTTACCTGCCCACTGATGATATTGCCAACAATGCCGCTGATGACATCAGCCTGCTCTGCACCATAATCCTTTTTAAGCTGACTAAAATCCTGAACTGCAAGCGTGGTCGAAACCTTATTGCTTCTTGCGGTAGCAATAAGACTATCCATATTGTTAAAATAAATCGTTGGAAACTCATCAAACACCAGACTACTCTTTAGTTGCCCCTTTCGGTTAACTAGTTTGATCATTCTGGAAATGTAGAGCGACAGCACAGCTCCGTAAGTTTGTATCTTCTGTGGATTGTTGCCCACACAAATCACTTTAGGCTCCAGTGGATTATTCACATCAAGGGTAAAATCATTACCGCTAAGTACATAGTATAATTGTGGCGACGATAATCTTGCAAGGCCAATCTTAGCACTGGCAATCTGCCCCTCCAACTGTTCCCTTGCCTTATTCTGAAATGCCGAAACAAATGGATTAATCAAAACCTTAATCTCTTCTTCTTCTTTCAGAATGGCAAACAACGGATCATAATCTGCCTGCATCAGCTCGATTACATGTGGCAGAGTACAATACTTACCATTTTCATATTTACGCAGGTACCAGATGATACCAGTCAAAAAGTTAATCGGACTTTCTACAAAGAAATCCCCCTGTTTCTTGATCCAGTCCCTGTTAAGCCCTAGCATAATCGTTCTGCTTGCTTCTGTAGCATCGGTTATGTCCTCCATACTATTGGGATCAAGTGGATTACATCGATGTGTTCGGTTCAGGTCGTCAAAATTGATGATATAAAATGAGGGCTGTACTTTAAAATTTTTACGATACTTCAATAACTTATTATAGGCAATCTTGGTCAGATCATCGTACTTAAAGTCGTAAATAAACATCGAAAATCCCTTCCTAAGATGCTGATCTATGATATGCCTGATGACAAAATATGATTTTCCGGCACCAGGAGTACCAGCCACTAACATACCACGGAATGGATTGATAAAATTGATCCAGCTGTCCCTTGTCTTGTTCTTCAATCTGTATTTGGCCGGAAGGTTAATGGAATACTCGTTTTCTAGCAACCGCTCTTCTTGCGGAAAGGTTTCGTTTTCATCATTAAAGATGTCCTTACTCAAATTTTCATGTATCAACCTTGATAGCATAGCCCCACCAGACAAAATGAGCAGGAAGCCAATTACGGTTACGGTTATGTAAAGGATTGCAGTTGTATCTGGAGCCAGATGTAAATAGTAGGTAAGCCCGCTGGCAAAATATAAGACCAATCCCGATAACAAATATTTACTAATTGACCTAAGCTGTATATCTTCATCCTTTTTACCCCTTAAGCCAATTAACGATATAACCAAAAAGAGCAATGAAGCCAATTTTGCATTCATCATGTGATTAAAGACTGCCGTCTTTGAGATATTGAAAATTATTCGATCAGTAATCTCCGCTGTCAAGCCCCATCGATTGAAAACCTCATAACAAAAGCTGTAAAAATGGATGACCAAAATTACAACACTAATGAAACGGGTAAAATCTACAATCTTTCTGAGCCCTTGTGCATCCTCTCCTGTATTCATGGTAGTTCCTTTAAGTTATGTTAAATCTGCATTTTCCCTAACGAGAAAAACCCCTGTACTTTTTCCTTTTCTTCTTCCTTTGCCCTACGGTTGCCAACTGTTCAGTATTACTGCTTTCCATCAGGTCTTTTAGATAATTGGTTGGGGTAATGGGTTCGAGATAAGATTTTGTTTGCTCGCTAGTTTTAAGGTACGTTTTCGGCCTATCCATATTACCGCAACGATCAAGAAAAGCCTTGGCACCATATTCCCTGCCCAAGTCACTGCCTTTAAAAACTGATTTGCTCCTGTGATCAATAAATGTTGAGCCATAAACCAGCCCCTGATCGTTCTGTCTGAATATTAAAGCTATTCCTTGATTTTTAAGCTCAGCAAGCAGAGTTGGTTTTGTTATGCTGTTATATTTTGAAAACACCCGTTCAATACGTTTCACAAGCCCTTCTTTGTATGGCTTTCGCTTTTCAGCATTCCTCTCAAACCTCTTTTCTATGTTATTTAGTGTTGGTCTAGTTGCCAACTCACTCGCCTTAAAAGGAATACCAACCCTATTGCCATCTTTATCAATGATAGAATAAACCAGCCCATGTTTTTGAAACATCACTGTATCTTCCCTTCCACGGTCTGCAATAACATTAAACTGTTTCAGAACAGCGTTGTATTCAACAAAAGAGGTAAACTTATAACTTCTCATAACCTCAGCTACGATACCATAGATTGCCTTTTTGGTTGGCACCTTTCCATAGTACGCTGTTTCAATTAATGCAGGCGCTATTGAAATTGCTTCACTCCTATTTCTTCCTTCAGCTTTGATAAGATTATGCTCAATTTCCAGTTCTTTTCTGGCGGTTTCGGACAACGTTCTGCCAAGCCCATGAATATCTATCCGTTTGCCATCTGCTTTTATATTGGTTGTTACGATATGGATATGCGGATGGCTAACATCTTTATGCTGATAAACCAAAAACGGTTGTTCGCCCATACCTATACGATCCATGTAGGAGGATGCGATTTGCTGAAACATAAGCGTATCCAACTTGTCGCTCCTATCAAAATTTAGCATGATGTGCAGGGCATTAGTCTTGACTTTTATATTTAGTTTGGTTAGGTGCTCAAAGCGGACTAGTTTGTTGTTAAAGTCCAGCCGTTCAATTTCGGTTCCGAAACGATTTGCCAAGATCAAGCTGGCTTCACCGCTATTAACCTTAGCCTCGTTATAATTGAGCAACCCCCTAATGCTTTTGCCGCTGATTATCCTTGCAACCATTTTTCAGTGAGTTTTGTAATGAGCAATAGAAGTGTATCCACCTTTTCATCGACCTTTTTATATAGGTCTGCCACTTTCATAACATAATAAGCTCTGTTGTTTTCAGAGGTTTTTTCCTGATTAAATGTTCTGGTAATTTGGTTGATGTTGATGCCAATTGCTTTCAATTCCTTTCTGATACTCACCAATTCTTCCATGGGCGCATTCATACTTACATCTGTGTAGAAACAGTTGATTTTCTTGCCAGAAAGTATCCTGCGTACAATTTCAGCGACCGTTTGGCAATTGCTTTCTATGCGAAGTTTTTCAAGCTTATTGAACTGTGCAGCATCCACCCTAACAATCAAATTATGGCTGAGTATTTCATCTTCGTTTTTAAGCTTTTTTCTTGGCATGCCTATCACTTTAAGAAAGTTCCAAGATTTGCGAGTTCCGAGCAAATCCCCCGACCTCAAGGGCGGCAAGATTTTTCGCGCATGCGAAAATACATCTTGCCAAACACAATGGTGTTTACACGTAACCGAAATCACATTGGTTTTGGAACTTAAAACTGTAAAATATTATGGTTCGTTTTTTAGTTGATTTCCGTGAATAACGTTGTTACTTTTTGGAAACTAACTGGTTCTAGATTCAGGGTTTGGGAATTATTTTCTTTCCCTCCACGAGTGCAATCACATCGTCGTACTTGTAGAACATCAACCCACCAACTTTGTTAAATTTGAGTTTGCCAGTATCTCGAAGACCTTGCAACGTACCAGGCGATATGCTCAACAACTTACGAACTTCATAGCTTTTCAACCACTCTTTTTGTTCACTGATTTTATGTAGCCTTTGTCCAGGTCGCCTTAGTTCAGAAAAGAGTTCTTGCTTAAACTGATCAAGATCTTCTTTGGTTATAAATTCAATGGTTGCCATAATTTGAATATTAAATGATATGGCAAAATTGGAAAGGATATAATGGAGTTTTTGGGTACTGGTTAGGTAGTAACCAAATATAAATTTTAGGATACCATTCTAAAAATTCATGACATGTATAATAGCTTGTATTTGGCTTGATGTTAGGAAAAATTGAATCGAAATCTATTTGAGTTGCATAGACCATCCTTATAAAGGAAATTAAAATAATCCAATTTTTAATATTTTATATCTCTCGGCGACAGCTGGAACTAGAACATTTCAGTTAAAAACTCTAATATTTATTTTGTTGGCTTCTTAGATGTTTAAAACTGACATTCTATAGAAAGATTTAGTCGTTTATTTACCTAAAATACTAATTGTGGAGAATATCGGAGTGGATATTTCATCAATTGCGAGCTCTAAACGCTGTTTTTGATGCTCTAAAAGGGGTTTTTTATCCGTCATTTTGAGTGATTTGGCTGAGTTTTGGCTGAGTTTTTAATTAAAATTTAAAAATAAAGATAAACAAAAAACATCATTTAAACCACTTTAAAGACATATTTTAAATCTATTTTGTGTCGATCACATTATTGTCAACAAATAAAATTTTCGTTAAATCATCAATTTCATGTTAAAATTAGCCGTTTTTTAGTCTTTTTTTCGGAAAATTTTAATGGCAATTTTTCGGAAGAATTTCTATAATTTGGCTGAGTTTTGGCTGAGTTTTATACATTAAATACCTGCTTGGATAAACCAATTTGATTAACCCCGTTCCGCCAATTTCGGAATACCGCAAAGCAAACTGGTTGTCAGACAATAATCAATAACTTATTTTTGGTAAAGAGGGGTCAATAGGTTATGGTTTTTCCACTATCTGTTGTTTCCGTTCGTCTTTCATATCGCGACAATTTCAAAGTATTGCGATAAAAACAAAGAGGATTTGTCGCAATATATTGTATTGCGACAAATCTTCACCATTTTTGGTGACAAATTGATTTCTGCATCTTTAGACCCATCATTAATCCGTTCAATATTTCTTTCCCTAGATGAGAATTGCGCAATGATCACAACAGACAATCTATTGATTGGCATCTAGAAGATATCCTATCCCTGAATTGCATAATTTGTATTTAAGTAATTGCTTAAATGCTTATATTTGTTCATTATTTTAATGATGAACAGTTGTAAAAGAATTTTCGCGGATCAAGGTCAGATTAATAATTGCAAAGAAGCCTTGAATGAAAGTAGTGGTCCATTCTCATACCTATCAGGACTATTGGCTCTCACCGGGAACGAGGTTAGACTAAAGATACTTTTCCTATTAAACAGAGAAGGCGAACTTTGCCCATGTGACCTGAGCGACATATTGGGTATGACAATCCCTGCCATATCACAGCACCTTCGTAAGCTGAAGGATGGTGGCATGATCCATTCGGTAAAATCAGGCCAGACCGTATTCTATTCCATTGAGGCTTCCCAACTCGGCCTGCTTCGCCCATTCTTCAATCAACTGCAAAAACATTTAACTACGGTACATCCATGAGTATAGGAACAACAAAAAGCTGGATAGCAGGCCTGTTTGCGGCCTTTACGGCATCACTTTGCTGCATTGCCCCTTTATTTGCCGTCATCGGAGGTGCAGGGAGCGCATCAACCTACTTCAGTTGGATCGAGCCTTATCGCCCGTATATTATCGGGCTGACCATTCTGGTGTTCGCACTGGCCTGGTTCAACCTGCTGAAACGAAAAGACATACAAAAAGATAATTGTGGATGTGAGGTGCAGAAAAAAAGTTTTATGGGGTCAAAAAAGTTTCTCATGATTGTAACGGTAATCTCTGCCCTGCTGATCACTTTTCCCTATTATTCAAATTTGCTTTATGCCAGCCCAAAGACAGCGACTACAACCGGAACAATAAGTAAAAAACTTGCCAATGTAAAGTTCTCCATAGAGGGAATGAGCTGCGAAGGCTGTACCAGCCACATTGACGGGGGATTGAAAGGCATTAGCGGTATTGCCAGCTCCACGACCTCATTTGAAAAAAGAATGGCGCTGGTCAGTTACAACCCAGACAGTATAACCACTGACAGTATTAGCAAAAAAATAAGAAAAATCGGTTATAGAAACACTATTATAAACAAAGACTAGAATGGCGACTACAATAATACTCGATTCAACTATTACCTGCCCAAAATGTGGCTTTGCAAAGAATGAAGAAATGCCTACCGAATCCTGTCAGTATTTTTACGAATGTGAAAGCTGCAAAACAGTGCTAAAACCACTCGAAGGAGACTGTTGTGTATTCTGTAGTTATGGGACGGCCAAATGTCCACCCATACAAGCAGGGGCTTCCTGCTGTGGCTAGTTTACCACTTCATAGAACGTGATAAGGTTTCCATACAAGTCTAGGGTTGCTAGATCGCGGTGTCCCCAATATTGTTCTTCTACAACCGAATGTTCACTGTGCAGTACCCCCTGAGCCTTATATTCGAGATAAAGCACATCGATCCCTATAACCTCGACCCTACAGCTTGCGGTTCCCGCTATGAAAGTTTCTGCCCCCGACCAGATCGGTCTAAGGAAAAGAGCTAGGCTCCTATATTTCCAGCTCTTGTCGCATGCCTGCCAAAGATGGATCTCGACACTTCCACGAACCAATATGGCAAAGCTTTCTTCCTGATGACGGGCAACAAAGCCCATTTTTGACTGGTAGAAGTCCACAGCCTTTTTAACGCTGACAGCAGGGAGCGCTGGAATACTGTTCTTGAAATTAACCATTGTTTTCTATCCTATAACCTAAAGTTAGTGAATTTAATAGAACTTTTTCCTGAACCAGAAGGCCAGGTTGACAAGTGCAATGAGTGCGGGTACCTCTACCAAAGGCCCGATTACCCCTGCGAACGCCTGTCCAGAGTTTATACCGAACACGCCTATGGCAACTGCAATCGCCAGCTCAAAGTTATTCCCAGTGGCCGTAAAGGCAATCGAAGTGCTCCTTGAATAATCCGCACCAAAGTATTTGCCCGCAAAAAAGCTGGCTACGAACATGATCGAAAAGTAGATCACAAGGGGTATGGCAATTCGAACCACATCCATTGGAATCTGAACGATCAGGTTACCCTTTAGACTGAACATGATCACGATGGTAAAAAGCAAAGCAATCAAGGTAATGGGCGATATCATCGGTACGAACTTATCCTGGAACCATTCTTCACCTTTCATTTTGATCAAAACGAACCTTGAGATAATGCCCAATGCAAAAGGCAGTCCCAGATATATGCCGACACTTTTGGCTATCTCACCAATCGTAATATTCACTTCCAGACTTTTAAGTCCAAAATATGGAGGAAGAACGGTAATGAACACGTAAGCGAAAACGCTATAGAGCAGTACCTGAAAGATACTATTGAGCGCTATAAGCCCTGCCGCATACTCGCGGTTTCCCTCTGCAAGTTCATTCCATACGACGACCATGGCAATACAACGGGCAAGTCCAATTAAGATAAGACCAACCATGTATTCGGGATCATCCCTTAAAAAAGTTATCGCTAAAAAGAACATCAACAATGGCCCGATGATCCAGTTCAACACCAGTGAAACAGTTAGCACTTTTGTGTCCTTGAACACTTCACCCATCTTTTCATATTTCACTTTTGCAAGTGGCGGGTACATCATCAGGATGAGGCCGATTGCCAGCGGTAAATTTGTTGTTCCGCTGGAGAATGAATTGATAAAGCCAGATGATGACGGTATGAAGTAGCCAATACCGACACCAATTGCCATCGCCAAGAATATCCAAAGGGTAAGGTAACGGTCAAGGAAACCAAGTTTTTTCCGCTCCACTACGGGCGCACAATTGTTTGCAGACATCTTAGCGCTTTAAGTTCTCGTTAACGAAGTTCTGTGCGTATTTGCGGATCATCTCCCTTACTTCACGGAACTGCTCCATCACTTCTTCTTCGGTGCCTTTAGCTTTTGCGGGATCGGGAAAGTTATAATGGAACTTTACGGCATTCGTCGGGAAATAAGGGCAGCTCTCTTTTGCGTTATCACAAACAGTGATCACGTAATCGAAACTGGTATCCATATACTCATCAATGTTGTTGGAGGTATGTCGAGAAATGTCTATTCCATCCCTTTTCATGATCTCAATAGCCTTTGGGTTTACGCCATGGGTTTCAATTCCCGCACTGTATACTTCCGCTTTATCTCCAGCAAAATGTCTTAAATAACCTTCTGCAATCTGGCTCCTGCAACTGTTCCCAGTGCATAGCACTAATATTTTCTTCATAATTTCTAGTATCAAATGATTTTATTACTTCTTCTTTCCAAAAGCACCGTGTCTCTCCAAACCCCATTCTGCTTTCCAATTTTCTCCCTAACGCCAAGGGTTCTGAACCCTGCTTTTTCATGGATGCGAAGGCTACCGATATTCTCGGGAAATATATCTGCCTGTAAGGTCCATATTCCTTCAGCTTCGCTTAAGGTTACAAGCGCTTCTAAAAGCGCAAGCCCGATTCCTTTACCTGATTGCTCGGGGTGAACATATACGCTGACTTCAGCTACACCTGCATACACGCAACGTGAAGAAACAGGGGTCAATGCTGCCCATCCGAGCAAACTTCCATTTTCTTCGGCAATGACCCTGCATGTGCCAAGATGTGAGCTGTCCCATTCTTCCCAAGAGGGTGCGCTGGTCTGAAAAGTGGCATTGTCTGTGGCTATGCCTTTTTCGTAGATTGATTTCACCGAATCCCAGTCCGATGGCAATAAATTCCTTATCTTCATAACTAACGGATTAACAGCAACCGCCACCAGGGGTACAACTGTTTGCCGCACCTGCCAGATTAACCATTCCTTTTTTTGGAGCGTCTTCAACGCCGCAAGCCTCCCTTGCTAGGCAAGCTGTCTGCTTGGCAAGTAAGAGGAAATTCGTTCCATCAAAGCCAAGATCATATTTGCCTATGGTTCCAGATTGGTATTCCACTTCGATTTCCAGGTCTTCCATGCCCAATACCTTTTCTGATAGGGAAATGATGTTCAGCAATTTTCCAGCTTTCAAGCGATGCTCGTAGTCATCGGCATCCCATAACTGGAAGTTTGCCACTTTCTCATGGCGCACCTTTCCTCCACAGTCGATGAAGTCCTTGGTGATGACACCTACTTCTGTTACGTGGAAATGTTCTGGTACGGTTTCTCCGTTTTCTACTTGGAAATTAACTGCTTCAGCTGTTGCCAAGATGGTTTTGATTTCTGATAGTTTCATATATTCTCTATTTATGTATCGTAATTTTGCGATGGATTTACTCAAAAAAAGGGTTAGCAACAGTCCTTGGGATCTGAATAGGAGCCCATAAAGTCTCCAAACAGCTTTTGTAAAAGGGCCCATGTTTTCGGTTCTATGCAATAGCAGACCTTCACCCCATCGATCGTTCCCTGAATAATGCCCGCATTTTTCAGCTCTTTCAAATGCTGGGAGATCGTTGCCTGCGCAAGTCCGAGTTCTTCCACGAGGTCGCCACAGATACAGGCATTCGCAGAAATGATCTGCTGCAATATCGCAATGCGTGCAGGATGTGCAATCGCCTTCAAAAGTGTCGAAAGTTCGTTCTGCTCCTGCGTGAATATTTCTGTCTTTGTAAGTCCCATAATTTTATATCGCAATATTACGATACGTAGATTTAAAAAGCAAATAAAATGAGAAATAATTGAAAGGCTGAATGCCTCGCTTCTAGTATTGAAGGGTATGAAGTCATTTTTTGACGATACATGAGCTTCGTTATAAAACAACGGTACTTGCCAAAAAGAAAGCGGGAACCGCCTAAGGCTATTCCCGCTTATCTAAATTAACGCTCTCGATATAAATAAACGTAAAAAAAATGAAATAGTATTCGCCTGTCAAAATATTTAACTGATATAAACAAAATAGTTCGTTACTTTTTTTCTAGTTCTTTCAACTTTGCCTTCATTATTTTTATCTCTTGTTTTTGGCTTGAAATAATTTCTTCCTGTAATTTTTTTATCTCAGGGTCTTGGGAATTCGATTGCTCGCTCATTAGTATGGCCGCTGCATGATGCGGGATCATTCCCTTTAAAAACTGTTTATCCGAAACGGCAGTTTGAAACTGTATTAAAGAAAAGAACCCAATTAAACCTGCCGAACTAAGAGCTATCAGGGTTACGTTTAGTTTCTTATTCCCATACATCTTGCCCATTAACGCTAGTTCAATGATGACCATTGGCATAGTCATCAAGGCTGCCATATAGAATTGATTAATGTTTGGATAAATGTTACTTATGCTGTTAGCCATTGAATACATCAAAATGTACATCGCTATGAAAGAAAGTACTGCCATAGTCAGCAGTTTTTTGTAGGAATTTTTATGCGATGTTTCCATTTGCATATCTTTATGTTCCATATTTTTCATGATCAATCAAGTTAAATTTCTTTTCAGTTTGCTGTCACCCACATTGTTTAATCGATTTTTGCACTTCTCAGTCGTAAAGAATTCAGAATTACAGATACTGAGCTGAAGCTCATCGCTAGTGCAGCTATCATCGGTGACAATAAAATCCCAAAAACCGGATATAAAAGTCCAGCCGCTACAGGTATTCCCAGTACATTATACCCAAGAGCGAAAAACAGATTCCCTTTTATATTGCCCATTACCTTATGGCTCAATAACCTTGCCTTTGCAATTCCGTTCAGATCACCTTTTACCAAAGTAATTGCTGCACTTTCAATAGCGACATCCGTTCCTGTCCCCATAGCGATACCAATGTCTGCCTGCGATAATGCAGGGGCATCGTTAATACCATCGCCAGCCATAGCTACCTTTTTACCTTCGCCCTGTAGTTTTTTTATTTCATTCAACTTATCCTCTGGCAGCATCCCTGCTTTGAAGCCATCTAAATTCAGGGTTCCACTAACTGCTCTTGCCGTATCTTCATTGTCTCCGGTAAACATAATCACCTTTAAACCTTCCTGTTGAAGTTTATGAATAGCTGCTGCACTGGAAGCTTTAATTTTATCAGAAATAACTACAAAGCCAACGGCCTTATTTCCGACAGCTAGATAGGAAACCGTTTTCCCTTGCTTTTGGGCAGCCTTAACTTGTTCATCTAATTTATTGTCAATTTTGGCTTTAACATGTTCCATTAATTTTTGATTCCCCAAAGCAAGTTCCTCTTTGCCCAGCTTACCTATAACCCCTTTACCGGTTACCGCTTCAAAATTTGAGATTGGTTGAACTTTTATCTTATTTTCTTCTCCGTAACGTAACGTAGCCTGCGCCAAAGGATGCTCACTGCTACTATTTAATGCTACTATTCTTTCAAGGACATCCTTTTCATTGAAATCAGAATTTACGCTCACTACTTTTTCTACAGATGGTTTACCTTCTGTAACCGTTCCAGTTTTATCAATAATAACTACATCAATTGCATTCATTTTTTCTAATGATTCTGCATTCTTGATGAGTATACCAGATTGGGCACCTTTTCCAACACCTACCATTACCGACATAGGCGTAGCCAAGCCCAGGGCACATGGACAGGCAATGATCAATACGGCAATGGCATTTACAAATGCATAAACATAAGATGGTTCAGGTCCATAGATTGCCCATACAATAAAGGTAACAATGGCAATCAATACTACCACGGGCACAAAATAGCCTGAAATCTTATCGGCCATTTTTTGGATAGGTGCTTTTGAACGACTGGCAGAATTAACCATTTCGATAATCTGGGACAGCAGGGTTTCTGAACCCACTTTTTCTGCCAACATTACAAAAGTCTTATTTCCGTTGATCGTACCTGAACTTACCTTGTCTCCGGTCTTTTTCTCCACCGGAACAGGTTCTCCAGAGATCATGGATTCATCAATGATGGCTTCTCCTGTTTTAATGCTACCATCTACCGGTATTTTTTCGCCCGGCTTCACTCTTAACAAATCCCCCTTTTGAATGTCATCAATGGAAACTGTCGACTCTTTATCTCCAACAATCCTTGTGGCCGTATTTGGGGCTAATTTTAATAGCTCTTTAATGGCACTATTGGTTTTCCCGTGTGCCCTAGCTTCTAAAAGCTGACCAAGCAACACCAAGGTCAAGATTACGGTGGCCGCTTCAAAATAAACATAGACCGTACCATGGTGGGTTTTAAACTGGTCTGGAAAAACATCAGGGAAAAGCAAGGCGACAAGACTAAAAAGCCAAGCCACGCCCGCACCAATACCGATCAGGGTAAACATATTGAGTTTCCATGTAATGATAGATTGCCAAGCACGTTGAAAGAACATCCATGTTGCATAAAACACCACGGGGATAGAAAAGGCAAACTGAACCCAGTTCCAATATTTCAGTTCCATTAACTTAAAGATCGGGTTGCCTGGTATCATTTCTGACATCGCAATTAAAAAGATGGGTACCGTAAAAATTGTTGCAATCTTAAACTTGCGCAAAAGGGTTTCATAGACTTTATCTTCCTCTTCCAAATTACCCCCTAACGGCACCAAGTCCATCCCACAAATTGGACAGGAACCGGGCTGATCGCTAATGATTTCGGGATGCATGGGACAGGTAAATTGTGTTGCTTGCTTTAATGTAGGCTGTTTTAGCAAATCCATTCCACAAACTGGGCAATGACCTGGTTTATCATACGTTTTATCTCCTTCACAATGCATCGGACAATAGTACACCCCTCCAGTTTCTTCCCTGTTTACTTTAATAGGGGTTGTGCCATGATGGTGATGAACTTTTTCTTTTGTATCCTTCTCATGGGCTTTCATTTCAATACTGTAATTTCCGCTAGCCGATAATGCTTCCTGCAACTTTTCAGTCTGAATATGCTTATCCATGGTAATTATTGCCTCAGCAGGTTCCAGCGTAACCTTAGCAGAAATGCCATCAATTCCATTCAATGCTTTTTCAACCTTGGTTCGGCAGCCCTGGCAGCTCATTCCGGTTATTTTATAGGTATGCGTCATGATTAATAAGTTAATAATTTAATGTAAGTCCAGCACCATAGCCCATATCACTATCATAGTGGGTAGATAGACCAAAGTACTTGGTAACTATATATCTAAATCCTGCCATGTACTCCTTATCTGTATTTACCATAAATTGAAAGCGTAATTTTTTGGAGATGGGCACATCTTCCCGCATCAACTGAAACCTGACATTTCCTTTGTGATCGATGGAAGCATCTGCGATAATCAGCATCGGTAGGGTATACTGTACCCCTAACTGAAATACCTGCCTAAAGTTTTTGGTATTACTCTGTCCGAAAATGTTTTTTCCTGGTGCTAAGGATTGTCCAAATATATTTTTGTCCAATGGATCAACAGTCCTTTTTCTAAAGTCCCAACCAACGTAAGGTAATAGCCATTGATTTCGTCCGATATATCTTCCAAAGTGGCTTTCACTTTCATATCCCATTTCTTTATCAAAACCAATTCTCCATTCTGTTGTTAAACGATAACGGGTATTGGCCAGCATAATTTCACCGTCACTACCATTGGTTTCTATTCCAACCCTTGCCATTGGATGAAATTCCCTGTCATCGCTAAATAATTTGCGTTGTGCCAATTTTGGATCAGGAATTTCGGGGTTAGGTGGCGAGTTTTCATAGCTAAATACCCTGCCCATACCACTCATCATGTGATACAAGATATGGCAATGGAAAAACCAATCTCCCCCAGGTTCCGTAGCGGCAAATTCTATGGTATCCCTTTCCATCGGCATAATGTCGATAACGTTTTTCATGGGTGCATTTTCGCCCTGCTGGTTAACTACCCTAAAATCATGACCATGCAGGTGCATAGGATGGCGCATCATACTATTGTTGAACAGGATAATCCTCACATTTTCACCCTTCTTGATCAGTATCTTGTCGCTTTCTGAAACCGTTTTGTTATCCAAAGACCATACATAGCGGTTCATATTCCCGGTAAGATCAAATTTCAGCTCTTTCCATGGCCCTTTCGGTAAGGTTGTTTTCTTGGGATCACGGAGCATTCCATAGTTTAACGTAACGATGTCAGGATTATCAGCGGCCATATTCATTCCTGCCATGCTTTTATCGTTTGGCATCTGCATACCCGGCATTGCTGCTTTTTTGTTTTCTTTTTTCGGTTTTTCCTCGCCTGTTACTTCCGGATACATTACTGTATTCATATCCATGGCCTGGTTCTGCATTTTCATACCTTCCATTTCGATCATGTTTCCGTTCATGTCCATCATGTCGTTCATCATTTTCATTCCGGCAAAATATTTCAATTTTGGTAGTTTCTGGGCAGGGACTTTATCTCCTTTACCTAACCAAAGTGATGCCGATTTCGTACGATCTTCTGGTGTTACCAAAAATTCGTAGCTTTTATTTTCCGGAATGGTTACTACCACATCATACGTTTCGGACACGGCAATAATCAACCTGTCTACCTCTACAGGCTCTACATCATTTCCATCGGTAGCTATTACGGTTATTTTACCACCTGAATAGGTCAGCCAAAAATAATCAGAGGCTCCGCCATTGGCAATGCGTAACCTAACCTTATCCCCGGCCTTAAACTGGGGCTGAACATTCTGGTTCTTGCCATTGATCAGAAAGGCATCATAATATACATCGCTCACATCCATGGCATTCATGCGCTTCCACTCATTGTTAATCTTGGTCTTAAAATGCCCTGTCCTGATGGCCTCGGCATAACTTTGGGTTGTTCCTTTTTTAATGGCAAACCAATCATTGGCATTCTTCAAGCTCCGGAGTACTTCTTCTGGCTTCATATCTGTCCACTCACTCAATACCACTGGAATAGTTGGAATATCCCATTCTTTCTTTTTGTTCATAATGAATGCACCGTACATACCAATCTGCTCTTGAAGTCCACTATGGCTGTGGTACCAGTGTGTACCTGTTTGAACGATGGGAAATTTATAGATATAAGTAGAGTGGGGTTTAATAGGCATTTGTGTAAGGAAGGGAACTCCATCCATTTTGTTGGGTAAAAACAGGCCATGCCAGTGCAGGGATGTCTCCTCATCCAAATTATTATGTACGTATATCAAAGCCGTATCACCTTCGGTAAATGTTAAGGTAGGCATAGGGATTTGACCGTTTACAGCAATTGCCCGTTTTGTTTTCTTTCCGAATGTTACGGTTGTATCGGCAATGTAAAGATCATAGCGAACGGTGCGAGGGGCTTGGTTATTTGTGATGGTTTTAATAGGCCCCAAATTTGCTTTTGCCTTTTTGATGTTTTCCATCCTGGTACTGTCATCCCCCATATCCATACCACCCATGTCTTCCATTCCGTCATTCTTTTTTGGCATCTCCTTCATGGGCATTTTCATATCTCCCATATCTGAAGTCTTTGCAGGCTGCGGTTTTTTATCTGGAGCGGAAGCTTTCGGTTTAACAGCTTTTGCTTTTTGAACGACGAGCTTCATACCACATTTCGGGCAATTGCCAGGTTTGCTAGCTTGTATTTCCGGGTGCATGGTGCAGGTATAGATAACCTCGGTCGGTTTTTCACTTTCCTTTTTTGGCATTTTCATTCCCTTCATATCCTGAGCGGAAGCTACAGCACAAAAGATCAATAAAAAGGCTGTTAACATATTTTTCATTTCTTTGGTGATTAATGTTGGTTAAAAATTCTTTTTGCTTAAGCTATCCCTTGATATTTGAACCCAGCTAATTATTTGCATTTTTTCCGCTTCGCTCAAAATGGCATTTCTGTGAATCAATGTATAGGAGGACAAAGGCATGGTACCATCTTTCAAACTATTCTCTATGGAGCGCAATTTGCTCTGTTGTCTTCTGGGAGTATAAGCGCCAAATTCGTTGAAATTCAGTTCTGCTTTACCAGATTGCACATGATCGTCCAAGAACCAGTTCAAAGGTTGCACATTGGCATACCATGGATACTGAGTGTTGTTACTGTGGCAATCATAGCATGCTTTTTTCAGGATCCCCTGTACTTTAGCCGGCATAGCAACCATTTTAGAAATATCATTTGGCATAGCCTGCCCACTTTTGTTGCGGGCAGGTTGTATAAATTGGATAATTACAAGGATTACCAATAACCCAAGAAGTACTTTTTTTATGCCCTTCATGGCCACTATTTTAATTCCTCTTGAACCGTGCCGCAAGTTGGCATTGCTTTTCCAAGATAGGGATTTTTAATATCCTTCACTTCGCTCAACCAGATTGCTCCCTTATTTTTATTGTACATTGGGCAATGGTCAACATATAAAGATTGATTAGTTCCGAGCAATTTAACAAGGTCGTACATATCCTTGCTCAACATATCAAAGTGTTCACGCTGATGGGCTATATTTCCAACGTTGGCTCCAATGTGTTCAGCATGTTCTTTGCCATCATCATATATGTCGGTATACGCTTTATCCTGCTCTGGTGTTAAAGATTTTTTATCAAAAGAAGCAAAACCAGCAACCATTTCATTTCCGGCCGCTGCCGCATCTTTGTCATTATCAGCTGTGAGGGCGTTCTTTAATTTGATATATGAACTTAACAATGCAGCAGTAGAAGCACCTTTTTCTGAAGTTTCTGCTACGACATCCTTAGTTGCTGTAGAGTCTGGCGTAGCTGTTGTCTGAGTTTCTTTATTACCATTAGAACAGGCGGCTAGAAATAGTAAAGAAAAAGCCAAGCTATAAATTAATGTTTTCATCGTATTTTAATTAAAATATTTTTAAATTGTTGATTACCTACCTAAGGAAGCAATTGCATTTATATTACCTAGGCAGAATTATTTGATAAAATCCGAAGTCAATTGTACAGCTAATACACCCAAAAAAGGTGAAACTGTACAAATAACAAACAGAATTACTTTAAAGTTTCCTTTATCGCTCCGCAGGTTAACATTTGTTTTCCGAAATAGGGATTTTTAATCGCTGCATTATCAGACAGCCAATAGCTTTTTTTCATTGGGCAATAGTCATAATAGAAAGGCTCTTTGGTCAACTTTACAGCTTTGGCCAGTTTAAAAAGATTGGTTGAAAAATTAGCGAAGTGTTCCCTTTGGTGGGAAATCTCCTTTGTTTCTGAGATATGTTTGGCATCAAATTCCAATTTATCCTGAAGCCCCATAAAAGCTGTCATTTCTTCCTTTGGCATTGACTTCATATCCATACTGCCCAGTGCTTTAGAAAATCCGCTTGCTTTTGATGCTGCTAAGGTTGCATCGGAATTTACCAACGCATTTTTGATGTCGTAATAAGAGGCTAATAAAGATTGTGTTTGGCTGTTTTGGGCAAAAACAGGTTTGATCCATGCAGCTGCAACTAAGGCAACTACTAAAAATATTTTTTTCATGATGTAATAATTTAATGTTTATACTAATTTTTGGACATAGCAATACCTATGTAAAATGTATTTGTAAGCTAACAGCAGTGAACTGGCTGTTTAGCAAACCCATTAAATCTTATATCTGAAAACTTTGGATGCTTATTCGAATATCTTCGTTGGGAGGTCGATATCGATGATCTATGTAACCACTTTGACCTCGCTCAATACTGCTTACAGGAATTAGTAGATTATAAGCGTAATTGGTAAGCCACACTACTGGTAAACTAACCAGTACTTTAGCGCTTTCCGGGATTAGTTTATTTTGGATGGTCAGCTCATTTACCACCTTTTTACAGCAAGGATCTTCTTTTGAAAAATCTAGCCCCGGTGTTGAAGTCATCTTATGTTCATGACCCTTGGCGTGATTGTGCTGATGATCTTTGTGTTCATGAACAGCCGCTTTTGTATGGGAATGATTATCATTATCATGTTTTTCCTCCATTCCCAAAGCACAGGCAAAGCCCACAACGGTGTTGAGCAAAAATATAACTAACAGAAAGATAGCTTTACTTTTCATGGATACGCAAATCTATATAAAGATGCAAAATTAAATTTATATAATTCAACCTATTAGTTATATAATTATGCTACTACCCATTTAGAGTAGCAGCGTTTAAATCATCTATTCTTAGTTCAATGTTTCTTTTACTTCGCCACAAGTCATCATGCTTTCACCGAAATAAGGATTTCTAATTTCTTTTTGTTTGCTTAACCATGCTGCTCCTTTATTATTTAATGCCATCGGGCAATATTCTACATAAATCTCACCAGAGTTTAAGCCAGAGCCTTTTACTCTTTCTATAAAATCTTTGCTCAAATCGGCATATAAAGTTCTTTGGGCATCGATATCTTTGGCTGCACCTATTTTGGCTGCTAATGTAGCCAATGTACTGCTATTACTAAGCTCTTTTGAACCCAGTTCGATAGCATTAACAGCTACTTTTGCCTCGACCATATCGCCATTTACAAGAGCATTGGTAAGAAGTACGTAATGTTGGTACACTGCATTTAATTTATCGTCTTTTAAACTAGCCCCTACAGCTGTTTTTTCTGTAGGAGCAGCGTCATGACCTTCGCCTGCTGCATGGTTATGACCTGCATGAGCATCTTCTGCTACTGGTTTCTCACTATTTCCACAAGCTGCGAATAAAGTTACTGCAACTAAAATCATTACAAAATTGGCTATTGTTTTCATTTTTTTTTGTTTTTATAATTAATATTTATGATTTACTTATTTTATTCCTTCAATAGGATTTTTTCCTTTTTTAAGGATATACTCGCTATACAGCAAATATGCTCCGGTTACTACTACCTCATCACCCTTTTTAAGACCTTCAGCAATCTCAACCTGATCATCATTTTCTCGTCCAATTTTTACAAGTTTGGCTTCAAAATTGTCTTTTCCGCTTTTAATCCAAACGTGCATTCCTTTCCCATCTCTTATTACAGCATCTACTGGTAAAGTCAACACATTACTTTGCTGTGCAGAAGGTAAAAAGGCGTTGGCTTGTAAACCTGGTTGCCATTGATTTGATGGATTAGGAATAGTCCCTCTAATTTGTGTAAGCTGTGTACCTGCTTGTAAGGCTGGCGTAATAAAGCTAATGGTCATTTCTTGTGGCTGATCTTCCCAGCCGGCAACCACTACCTTAACCTTTTGGCCCTGTTTTATATTTTTAGCCTCATTTGGATAAACATCTGCTTCGACCCATAACTGGCCGTAACCTTCTAGTCTTAATATTGAGCCCCCTTCTTGCACGTACTGCCCCTGTGTTACGGATAGCTCTGCCACAACACCACTTTGTGGGGCATAAAACACAATAAATGGATCTTTTTTCTGTGTTTTTAACAATTGAAGAACCTGTTTTTCAGATTGACCATATAGTAGTAGCTTCTGTTTGGCAGCAGCAACTAGCTGACTTTCTATTTTATCACCCTGAAATTGTTTCTCTTGTGCTACAGCCATTAAATATTCCTGTTGCAGGGTAGCCAATTGCTCAGAATACAGTTGATACAAAGGCTGTCCTTTACTTACCTTAACTCCAGTTTCTCTGACATACAATTGCTCTATTCTACCTGCAATTCTGCTAGAGATATAACTACTTTGCTCAGGATCAACAGTTAACCTTCCATTTAGCTGTTTACCACCAGTAAAGCTATTTTCACCTATCATTATGGTGGTTATATTGGCTAAAGCCTGGCGCTTCTCATCTACTTTCAGTGCTTTATCATTACTATTCTTTTCAAAAGGCACCAAATCCATCCCACAAATAGGGCAGGTACCCATTTCATTTTTAATAACCTGTGGGTGCATAGGACAAGTAAAAGTCTGCACCTTTTCTTTTGCAGCCCCCTCTACAGGTTTTTTCTCATTGCTACACGCTGCAATAAATACCGATGGAAGCACGGTCATTAAAGCAATTTTCTTTATAAATAATTTACGTTCCATAATTTTATTTTTTAATGAAGCTTTCACTATCAACTAGATATGCTGCATTTCTACTGATCTCCCAATTGCTAATATCTTCTTTAATCTGTACCATCCCAGCTATGGTAACTCCCGTTTTTACCGTTTTTGGAACAACTACATTACCTTCTTTTTTAAATACCACTTTTTTGTCTCCTAATGATACGATCGCAGATTCTGGCAGCCACCATGAAGGAGCTATCAATACAGGTATTTTAGCAGTAAGAAGTTCCCCGATCCTAAAATTTGATTTGTTGAGGTAGGTTCTGGCAATGGTAAAGTTTTCGCCGTTTTTAAAAACAGGTTGTATCATTCCAATAGTTGCGTTCTGGGCAGTGCTTTTATCGGCAGTTTTATAAAACATCAACTTATCTCCTTTTTTAACAAGTGATGCCAATTCAGGTTTAAAGGAAAACTCTGCTAGCATACTATTGGCATTATAAATCGTAAAAAGCGATTGTCCGGCATTTACATACTGTCCTTCTCGTAGCATTACCGGCGAGTTTACCGGGACACTTATAGCTGGCGCAGTAGGGGTTGCAGATCCACCACCCATGCTACTCATTCCATCTCCACCAGAAGATGGTGCAGCAGATGGAGGCGCAACCGAAGCTGCAGCAGATTTTTCAAGAATGTACCCATCTGCACTGCTATAAATAGGAATACGGTAATTAACCTTTCTTGTTTTTAACAATAGATTAATTGCCGAATTATTCATTCCCAATAACATTAGCCGTTGTTTAGCTCGCTCTAACATGGACAGATCTGTTTCAGAACGTTGCAAGAAAAGCAATTCCTGCTGTGCGGCGGCCAAATCTGGGGAGTAAACTTCCATAATTAACTGCCCTTTGCGAACTTGTTGGTAATTGTACTTGATCAACAAACGCTCTATTCTTCCACTTACCCTGCTTGCTACGCTATTTTCATTACGCGTATCGTAATTAATTACACCTTGTGCTTCTTCGGTAAATATTCTAGTGCCATACTCGGCTTTAATTACGGGCAATGTTGATACAACCTGTGCATTTGTAGGTTTAAGCAGGTGAGAAAGATTACTATCTATTTTTACCGCTCCTGGATCATTATGGGCGTCGTTTTTAACAGCTTTATTCTTATTGCAAGAACTGATCACCATCATGCCAGCCATCATCAACAAAGCAAAGCTAAAGGAGTTAACGATATATTTCTTTCTCATAATCTACAATCATTAAGTAAAGTTTCAATTTTTCATCTAGCACATTCGTCTGCATCATGGTTAATGCTTCCCACGAATTGATTACTTCTGGTAATTCCATTTTATTCTCACGGTAGCTTAAAAAGTTAACATCCAGTGTTTTTTGTAAACTCGGAATAATTTTATCCTCCATTACCTTGATCCGCTTTTGCATAGACTGGATTTCAAATTGCATACCGTATAACATACCTTGGGTTTCTTGAAGCATAGCCGCTTTCTCTTTTGCCATGGCCTGCACTTCATACTGCATTCCTTTTACTTCAGATTTATACATTTTTGAAGACCATGGCGCAATTGGAATACTTACCATCCCCATAATGCTAAAAGCTTTGGGCATTGCTTTGGTTAAAGGAGACATGTGATCAAATCTTAGCTTAAAATCAGGTCTACTTTGTTTTTTCATCGCTTCGATATTCAACTGCATAGATTGTATGCTATAATCCATTTTCTTAATATCGTTTCTGGCCAAGGCCAAACTACCTGTATCAATAGCTTTTGCAGCTACAAAAACTGGCTGATAAGTGGTATCAATAGCAAAATCAGCATTTCCCTGTTGGTTCATTAAACTATTTAACCAAGCCCGACTTTTAGCAATATCACCTTCTTGCATGATGATCATGTTTCGGTTCTCTTCCAGTTTAGCAGTAGTTTTATATATACTACCTAATTTTGACTGGTTAAAAGGATACCTTATTTCTTCGATCTTTTTCATGGTCTGCATAATCTTTTCATTCTGCGCCAGCACTTTAATCTTTTGTTGAGCAACCAACCAGCCAAAATACAGTCGCTTTGCTTGCGCTTTGTATTCATTTAAGGTAACTCCCCGGGTTTCATTTTCTACTTTACCTTTCGATTCGATATACCGTTTGTTTGCATTTTGCTTCACTGGATTGGGAATATCCTGCTCTAATTGCAGCATTAAAGAGCCTTTATCGCTCTCATCCATAATCATTTGCCCAGGATAAGGAGTCATAAATGTACCCACACCTACCATTGGAGCCATCCAGGCTGTTGATGCTTTAGCCGTATGTTTATAGCTTTCTGCTTTTAATCCATACGATTGCAACAAAAGGTTATTCTTATCTATTCTTTGTAAAACCGTATCTAATGAGAGTAACGGTTTTTGCTGCGCGAATGCATAAAATGGCAATAGCAGCAGTATCAACGTTATTTTTTTAATGTTGTACATCGTGAACCTCCAATTTTCCATATTTCCTCAATTCGTATTCTTTAGACATTAAAAAGATGAGCGGAGTAACCAGTAAAATGTGGGTAGATGAGGTCAATACTCCACCTATCATGGGCAGCACAATGGGTTGCATTACATCTACGCCAACGCCAGTAGCCCATAATACGGGTACCAAACCAAACAGCGACACACAAACCGTCATTAGTTTCGGCCTTAGCCTTTTGGCAGCACCATGAATTACATATTCTCTCAAATCTTCTTTTGTGATGGTCTCACTTGAGTTTCCTTTTAGTTTAATGAGTTGCTGCATGGCATCGTTCAGGTAAATAACCATTACAATCCCCGTTTCTACGGCAATTCCAAACAAGGCAATAAAACCTACGGCAACGCCAACCGATAAGTTTACATCCCAAAAATAGATAATATAGGCACCCCCAATTAATGCAAATGGAACGGTAATCAGACTTAAAAAAGCTTCTCTTACCGAGTGAAAAGCGAAATACAAGGAGAAGAAAATAATGACCAAAACAATGGGAGCAATCCACATTAATGTTTGCTTACCGCGGATAAGGTTTTCATATTGCCCACTCCATTCCAAGAAATAACCTTCTGGAAGTACCCCTTTCTCTTTGTTTAGCTTTTCCATTGCCTCCTTAACTGTGCTGCCTAAATCCCGATCACGCACATTAAACATTACAGCACCACGCAAAATGGCATTATCAGAATTGATCATCGGTGGCCCGTCTTCAAATTTCACATCAGCTACTGCTGATAAGGGAATTTCGCCAAAGGTGGCCGACTGAATAGGAATACGCTGGATTCGCTCTACACTGTTTCTATATTCCTGTGGCAAACGTACGCTAATAGAAAAACGTTGTCTACCTTCAATAGTATTGCCAATGGTTGCACCACCCAAGGCACTTTCTACCACTTGGTTTACATCATCAACAGTTAAACCGTAACGTGCCAGTTCTTCTCTTTTAATATCGATAGACATGTATTTTCCACCTGTAATCGGCTCTACAAACAAATCGCTAACACCAGGTGTGCCTTCTAGTGCGGCTTTCACCTTTTCAGATACAGCAGCAATAGTATCTAGATTTTGTCCAAAAACCTTGATCCCTACATCGGTACGAATACCCGTTGCCAACATATTTATCCTGTTGATAATAGGCTGGGTCCAACCATTTACCACACCTGGAATTTGTAGTTTAGCATCTAGTTCTGTTACAATATCTTTTTTGGTAATCCCTTTACGCCACTCACTTTTAGGTTTTAAGGTAATAATGGTCTCAATCATGCTAATTGGCGAATTATCAGTAGCCGTATTAGCCCTACCTGCCTTTCCTAAAACCTTATCAACCTCTGGTACCGATTTAATAATCTTGTCTTGTATCTGCAATATTCGTTTTGCTTCTGCATTAGATACATCAGGCAAGGTAATCGGCATAAAAAGAATACTTTGCTCATCCAGCGGAGGAATAAACTCCGTTCCCAGGTTTTTAAGCAATGGAATGGTAATCAACAAGGCAATAATGTTAATTGCAATTGTAGTTTTTCTCCATTTTAAAACAGTTCTGATAATTGGTTCGTAAACCTTTTCCAGTATTCTGTTTACAGGATTTGCATGGTCTGGCTTAAATTTTCCCTTCAAAAAAAAGGAAATCAGCACAGGTGCCAGCGTAATTACCAATAAAGCATCTACAATCATGATAAATGTTTTGGTATACGCTAGCGGATGGAACAGTTTACCTTCCTGTCCGGTTAACATAAATACGGGTAAAAAAGAGGTTATGATAATGACTGTTGCAAAGAACACCCCTCTTGAAACCTGCTTACTGGATGTGGTAATCACCGCAAGGCGATCTTCTTCAGTGATCCAATCTGGAGATTTTTTAAATATATTTTTAAACCACTTGATCATAATGTTGTTGTTTTATTTTGGTCCTTTTCCCATAACGCATATCGTTCTGCCAGATGCTTATAGGCATTTTCGCTCATAATAATACCATTGTCTACAATTACACCTATGGCCAGTGCAATACCGGTAAGCGACATAATGTTTGATGAAATATCAAAAGCATTGAGCAGGATAAAGCTTGCCGCTATGGTGATTGGAATTTGTATAATAATACTTAATGCACTGCGCCAATGGAATAGAAATACAAATACGATGAGCGATACCACAATCATCTCTTCTATTAATGTATTTTTAATCGAATCGACAGATTCTTTAATGAGTTCGCCCCGATCATATACAATATCAAATTTTACGCCTTTAGGCAATCCTTTTGATACTTCTTTCATCTTTGCTTTTACTTTCTCTATTACCTCTGCCGCATTTTCGCCGTAACGCATGACCACAATTCCACCTGCGCGTTCTCCCTCACCATCCTGATCAAATATGCCCAGCCTGGTCTCTCCTGTCATTTGTACAGTGGCAAGATCTGAGACCTTTATAGGTGTGCCATTTTGGTTCTTTACAGGAATATTCGAGATCTCTTCGAGGGATTTGAGGTAGCCCGAAGTTTTAATGATATAACCCATATCGCTCATTTCGAACTTACGCCCACCTGATTCGTTATTGTTACTTCTTATAGCAGCAATTACCTGTGGCACACTAAGTTTATAATACAATAGTTTATTGGGGTCTATATTGATTTGATATTGCTTTTGAAAACCACCAAATGAAGCGATCTCGCTCACTCCAGGAACATTTTGCAGCGCAAATTTTACGTACCAATCTTGTATGGCTCGCTGTTCGCCTAAATCCATATCTGGGGCATCTAAGGTGTACCATAACACATGACCTACGCCTGTGCCATCAGGACCTAATTGCGGAGCGACACCTTCTGGCAAGGTTTTAGCGATTGTACTAATTCGCTCCATTACACGCTCCCTGGCCCAATATACATCTACATCGTCCTCAAAGATTACGTAAATGAAACTCATCCCGAACATAGAAGAGCCCCTTACATATTTGATTTTGGGAATACCTTGCAAATTGGTAACTAGTGGATAGGTAACCTGATCTTCTATTAATTGTGGCGATCTGCCCATCCATTCGGTAAATACAATGACCTGATTTTCTGAAAGATCGGGAATTGCATCTATAGGATTTTTTTGTATAGAGAATACTCCCCATATAAACAATCCCGCAGAAAGCACTAGCACAATAAACCGATTGCGCATGGACCATTCTATAATTTTATGTACCATCTTTAATTTATTCAAATCGGTGCCTGATTACTCAGGCACCTAATGTTAATGTTTGTGATCTGATTCTGGCTGTTTTGTCGGCCGACTTGCTCTATCGTATTTACAGCACCCTGGAAGTTTAGTATAAACCGCTTCAGTAGCTTTAAATTTTGGTGTATCATGCCCTACATCAGCAATCTTGCGTTGTACATCATCGAACTTAATTTTGTCAGTATCGTAACTTATGGTTAGCATTTTAGTTTTTGCGCTCCACTCTGCAGCAGTTACTCCATCTACTTTTACAGCTGCTTCTATGCGTTTTTTACACATGCCACAATTGCCAGATACTTTAACGCTGTCTGTTTTAGACTGTGCAAAAGCTGCACTGCCAAGGAAAGCCAACATGGCTACCAAAGAGAATCGTAATGATTTCATAATGAATTGATTTGAAATAAAAATTTGGGTATAAAGATTTTGGGCTATAGAAAGCTATGCCCGATACACGAATGTGCAGGAAATGGGTAAGGAAAAAGGCTTATATTCTATAGGTACAATTTCTGATAAAGACAGGAACACTCAGCCTTTCTGGTGGTGCATTACTGAATACAGTATTTGTTTTTAGAGCTGATAAAGCAACCTGATAAGCATCATTTCTAAATGTATGCTGGATAACTGCTGAAAACTGTTTGAACTCATAAACAAGCTGAGTCGCCTTTTTTGATTGGTCTACTTTGGCCTGCTTATAATCGTCTTTGCAACATGAACTTTTCTTGGTTGCATTTTTAGTCATGCCGCAAAACTCACAATTACCTTCTTTTTGTGAAGTCAAGCCCCATTTAACAAGCTCTCCCATGCAATAATGAAAATGCACAGTTGCCCCACTGGAAGTTCCCAGATAGAAAAAAGCAACAATAGTCAGCAGTATTCTTTTCATTAGCGAGACAAATATAAGTTACTTTAATGATTTTTTGTTATATAATTCCAATAATTTATTACATCATTTGTACGTAGCTCTGAATTTTATCATGCCATGAGTTAGTTGTTGCGACTGAAGAATGATTGTCGGATGCTCTTCACTAAAAATCATATCTGTTATATACTATCCAGTGGCTTTCGGTTATTTACTTCTAGTGATCTGAACTCCCTTGGGGATATACCAGTTACAGACTTGAACTGATTGGACAAGTGTGCACTACTGCTATAACCCATTTGCCAGGCAATCTCATTTAAGTTCAGCTCCCCATATTGAAGGAGTTCCTTAACTTTTTCAATTTTCTGCTGGATAATAAATTTTTCGATCGTGATATCTTCACTTTCCGAAAACAACCTACTTAAGTAACCATAATCCCGGTGCAATCGGTCGCTGAGCACCTCACTGAATAAGACGTGAAATTCTGGTTGTGTAGAGTGGTGTATTAGTTCAACAATGATGTTTTTGATCCGTTCAACCAGCTTATCCTTGTCCCTATTGATAAGTTCAAATCCCAAAATTTTAAGGGAAGCGGAAATTTTACTCAACATTTCCTCCGATGGTTCGGGAGACACAATGGCCTGTCCAAGTGAAATATCCTCAACCTGAAGATCGTGGTGCTGAAGCTGTTGTGTTACTACCGAAATACAACGGTCACACACCATGTTTTTTATTGATAACAACATACTAATAGGTTAGATTAAATGCTAATATACGCTTTGTTTCAACGGCATAATTATCAACGGCAAGAACATCAAATTGATAGCTAAATGATGTTCTTGCCAAAATGAAAACCGGATTAAATTTTTTCTGCCTTGTAACCAGCCTCTTCCAGCGTGTCGATGATCTGATCGGTATCGATTCCCTGCTTTCCCTCCACCGTTAATATCTTGTCGGGGTTTTGTGTATCCACCTCCCATTTTTCGATACCAGAAAGTTTGTTCAAGTGGGGAGTAACAGCAGCTATGCATCCACCGCATTTGATATTGGTTTTGAATTTTAGTGTTTCCATGATTATAATTATTATTTGTGATTAAATGAGTTTAGCAAACTTAAGGCGAAGACTATTGCTCACCACTGATACAGAACTTAAGGCCATTGCAGCACCTGCAATCATCGGATTTAAAAGGAAGCCGTTAAGCGGATATAAAATTCCTGCGGCAATCGGGATACCGATAAGATTGTAAATAAATGCCCAAAATAGATTTTGGCGAACAGTCCTAACGGTAAGTTTGGATAATCTAAGCGCCTTGGGTACCTGTAAAAGATCAGATGAAACCAAGGTAATCTTGGCAACATCAATTGCAATATCTGATCCTTTGCCCATTGCAATCGAGACATCTGCCTGTGCAAGGGCGTGGCTATCGTTGATGCCGTCACCGATCATAGCAACTATCTTTCCCTGTGATTGCAGTTCCTTAACGAAATCAGCCTTATCTGAGGGCAGTACTTCAGCTCTAAAATCTGTAATTCCCACTTGTTTCGCAACGGCAGAAGCAGTTTGGTGATTATCTCCAGTGAGCATATATACCGCAATATTCCGCTTTAAAAGTTCAGAGACAGCACGGGCAGAACCCTCTTTAATCTGATCGGCAATGGCAATAGTAGCTAGTACGTTATTTTCATTAATGAAATAGATTACCGTTTTTGCTTGATCTTGAAGCCTAGTAACAGAGTTCTCTAAATTTCCTTCAATTTCGATACCAGCATCTTTTAAAATTTTATGGCTGCCTGCCCAGTACTTTTGTCCTTCAAATGTAGCTTGTACACCTTTTCCAGTTAGACTTTCAAAGCCCGTCACTTTTGTCGGGTGAACATTCGCTGTTTGCAGATGGCGAACTATAGCTTCCGCAAGCGGATGTTCAGATTGCTGTTCAAGTGCAAACAGGATACCGATCAATTTTTGCTTGTCAATATCTGTTTTGTTTTGCCAATTGAGTTCTGTTACTTCAGGCTTGCCTTTTGTAAGGGTTCCGGTCTTATCTAGAACAACTGCGTTAACCTTATGTCCAAGTTCCAGCGCTTCGGCATCTTTGATCAATATCCCATTTTCTGCACCTTTGCCAACGCCAACCATAATCGCTGTCGGAGTTGCAAGGCCGAGGGCACAGGGACAGGCAATTACCAGAACGGTTACCATAGCCAGCATTCCTTGGGTGAGGGCATTTTCACCACCAACCAATATCCATATTATAAGTGTAAGAAGTGCGATGCCAATCACTATTGGAACAAATATCCCTGCAATTTTATCGACGAGCTTTTGTACTGGCGCCTTAGAGCCTTGGGCATCCTGCACCATTTTTATGATCTGTGCAAGCATGGTTTCCCCACCCACTTTACGGGCCACAAACCGGAAACTTCCTTTTTGATTTATGGTTCCTGCAAAGACCTGATCTCCTATATTCTTGGAAACCGCAACAGGTTCTCCAGAGATCATGCTTTCATCTACATAGGATGTTCCTTCATAAATTTCGCCATCAACAGGAATCTTTTCACCAGAACGCACCAGTATTTTATCGTCTATTGCAATATCAGAGAGCGGGATTTCCTTCTCTCCATTTTCTGTAATAACTAGTACCGTTTTTGGCTGTAACCCGACCAGTTTTTTGATGGCGGACGAAGTGTTGGATTTAGCACGTTCCTCAAGCAGTTTCCCCAGCATGATAAATACAATAACCACGGCGGCTGCTTCATAATAAACGTGTGGATGAAGCCCCCTTTGGTGCCAAAATTCTGGATATAGTGTATTGAAGAGACTGAAAAGGTATGCAATGCCAGTACTTAAGGCAACAAGGGTATCCATGTTCGCTCTACCATGACTTGCCTGTTTGTAGGCATTAACAAAGAAGCTTTTTCCAAAAATAAAAAGTATAGGGGTTGTCAGTGCCAGCATGTAGTAATTTGCATACGGTATATCCATAAAGAACATACCGATCAAAACCACTGGAAGTGCTAGTATTCCAGAGGCAATCATTCGCCTCTTCAGAGAACTATAGTTTTTTTGCTGTACCTCTTCCTGTTTTTCTTTTCCATTTTCGGAATCCATAATCAGATCGTAACCTATTGACTGCACTGCTTTTTGGAATGCCGGCGGCTGCACCTGATCTGGGTGATAGGAGACCTTAACGGTTTGGGTGGCATAATTGACCTCTGCTTGCTCGACTCCCTGCTGGGCGCCGATCATACTCTCCACGCTGTTTGCGCAGGCAGCACAGGTCATTCCAAGAACTGGGAGCAAAATGGTTTGTATATCGTCTTGAGTTTTCATTACCTTATTATTGATAAACAAAGTTAAGGCGACTTAGGGCTTCCAATTTTACAGGATTTTGTGAAAAAGTTGTATAATTCCACAACAAATGGTGGATTCAAACAACAAGAAAAATATCCAGTTACAGGTTTAAATTGACCGCATGTTCCATAGAACCTTCAATACATCATTATTACATGTTTTTGTCATAATTCACTTCCAGCCAAAGTATTTTAACTGAAATGACATCTTATTGAACTACAATTACGTTATTTGTTTTGTGAAGCCGATCGCCTTACTTCTGGTTGCCTGCATTTTGATGCTTTCATCTCTTCAGGGGAATGGCGCAAATATGCGTCCAAGTTCGGTCTCGGATTGCTGTAAGGAAGGATCTTGCAAGCACGGAAAACAAACCAACCAGAACAATGGATGTGATAGTAAGGCGTGCAGCAGAATGGTTTCTTGCAGCCAATATGGTTTCATCATTTCTGAACAGCTACTTTTTCAAGATATTTTTATCTTGAGCAACGGTAAGTCTATACCACTTGCAACAATTGGTGTTATTACTGGATACACACAGATTGGCTGGCACCCTCCAAAAGTTTAATAATAATTCCGTACATCTATCTAGTACCGTAAGTATTATTAATCATTTAAATCAAAAATCATGAAAAAGTTTCTTTTCGCCACAATGGTGATGTCATTATCTATATTCTCAATTTCTTATGCAAACACTCCTTGCTGTAACAGCAAAATGAACAGTTGTACAAAATGTTCGAAAACCTGTGGTAAGCCAAATTGCATGGATACCTGCAGCAAGGCCTGTAAGGCATCAGGGGAATGCAAAAAAACCTGCAAATAGCAGTAAAAAGCCGGGGAATCCCCGGCTTTTTATGTAAAGTATTTTATTAAATATTTATTTCGCTAGTTTCATTATTGAAAATGCTCCTCTAATGACAATAGCAAAAACTATAGTTCCAACAATCAGATCTGGAACCTTGGATGACAATAGGTAAACCAAAATACCCGCCAGTATCACACCAAGATTAATGACCACATCATTAGAGGTAAATATTTGGCTCGCCTTGATGTGTGCGTCTTCACTTTTCGTTCGCCTTAAAATTACTAACGAGCTTGCATTACCAACAAGTGCAAGTAAAGAAATAGCTATCATCATCTTGAATTCTGGCACTTCTCCACCATCAAAAAAGCGGCGAAGAACCTCTAAGAAGCCTAATACTGCCAGTCCTAATTGAAAATATCCGCTGATTTTTGCGACCTTCTTTTTTCGAAATATAGTTCCACCTACCGCAAAAAGGCTAAGCCCGTATACTAATGCATCGGCCAGCATATCCAAGCTGTCTGCTACCAATCCCATAGAATGGGATATAATTCCCGTTGCCATTTCCAACGCAAAAAAGAATGCATTAATCAACAAGACATAGAGTAGAAGCTTTCGTTCATGGCTATCATTACCTGAAGCAGATAATTGTTTAAAGGTATTTTCAGAACCGACATAGTTATCATTTAAATTCAACTCATGAATAGCATCTGCTATATGTTTCACATCATCAGAATGAAATACCTCCAACTTTCTGTTAGCCAAATCAAAGTTCAACTGGTAAATTTCTGCAAAGCCTTCCAGTTTCATGCGAACAAGCTGTTCTTCTGCCGAACAATCCATCCGCTTTATCTCAAACGTCGATTTCTTCATACTTATAGTTTTAACTTTATCCCCCCATTGATTACAAATCCATCAACAGGTGCATAGATATCTCTAAATATAGGGCTAGCTATATTGCCTGTATAAATGCTATCGAACTTTGTCTGACGTGTATCCGTAAAATTCTCGAAGTTCACAAAGATCGAAAATTTCTCCCACAGCTTTTCCGCCATTAGGCCAGCCGTCCAGTAACTTTTTCCAATAACACCGTCATTCAATTGCTGTTTCGAGAAATAATAGGCCTCTGCTCCAATTTTCCATTTGTCTTCGATCTCATACATCAATACATTGTTTAAACGGTGCTTTGATACCAAGGGATAGTTTGTATAGACGGATCCTGCTTTTTGGCCAACATCTGCCAATGTATAACCTACAAATAGTTTAAAATCAGCATATGTTAGCTTAATGTTAGTTTCCATTCCTTTAGTGATTATATTTCCATTAGGCTGTACATAGGCAAGGTTTGATCCTATTGGAGTAAGCAATATAGGGTCTGCAATTCGGGTATAAAAGAACATGTGGTTTATGCTAAAGCCAACTTTATCAGTAAAAAGCGAAGTTCTATAATTTATATCATAATTTGCACCGTAAGAACGTTCTGCCTTTGTGTTACTCACGTTTATCGGCAGTACGTATCTGAACTGTATTCGTTCAGCATCTTCGGTAAAAACATTCGGTGCTTTGTAACCGAACCCTCCTCCAAGTCGTGTGGAAACATGATCGTTGATTTTCCATAACCCCGAAATACGCGGTAAGAAGAAAAATCCATATTCATTGTGGTAATCCCCTCTTATACCTGTCTCTATAGTCAGTTTTTCGGTAGAGTTCCAGGTATTCTGAACAAATGCGCCAATGGTATTGTGGGAATAATTCCGTAATGCGGCAGACGTACCGATGTCTTCCTTGAAATTATCTGAAAGGAAATTTGCTCCAAATACCCAATCAGCTTTCTCACCATTTCTAGAATAGTTTACCTCACTATAAGTAGATACCTGCCTTCCCGAGAAAAGATAGCTTGGAAGTTCTATGCTCCTGTCATAATAGCTAATACTGTTCTTAAAAGTAAGCTTTCCATTTTCTGAAAGCCTATGTCCAAGTTCCACTTGCGTGCTATATCGATCGGTATTATTCTCCTCAAAATAAGGGTTAGACACTGTCTTTCCTTTTACAAAGTCAATATTGCCACCAATCCTTTTTTCGACAGTAGCATTTACACCTGCCATCAACGTTGTAGCTTCATCAAAATAAATGAATAGCTTGGGATTAAGCGTAAAACGATTAAATTTTGGAATTGCGGTTAGCCCTATTTTAGATGGGTCATAAGCAGAACCATGGTTGTAGGCGGCATAAGTGGTAATGCCAACTTTTTCAAATTTTTGCGCATAAAATCCGCTAGCATCAAGCCCAAGGGCTGAAGTGCCATTAAGCAGAAAATTTAACTGGCGCTCTTCGGTCGGTTTTTTTGAGACCAGATTGACTAGGCCCGCAATTGCTCCCCCACCATATAATGTGGATGAAGAGCCTTTGATCACTTCTACCTGCTGGAGGTCGAGTGGGGCAACCTGTAAAAGCCCAAGTCCACCAGAAAATCCAGAATACAATGGAAATCCATCGCGAATAATCTGTGTATATTTTCCATCAAGTCCCTGTATTCGGATGCTTGAACTTCCACTTGTGGCGGAAGTCTGCTGCGTTTGGATGCCGGTGCTTTCAGCGAGCATCATGCGGATATCGCCGGGCTTCATATTGCCTTTTTCGTCCAGTTCCTCTCCCGCGATCACTTCCACACGGGTAGGGATGTTATCGATAGTTCTGCTACCCCTTGTTGCAGACACTACCACTTCTTCCAGAGCTTCATTTTCTTCTGTCGATTGCAACAGAATGACCATTGGCTCAGCTTGTGACAATGGGAACTTAAGTGTATCCGTTTTTTTCTGGTAACCAATGTACGTAAAGACGATAATCTGTTTTCCAGTGGGAATGCCATTTAATATTGCAGTTCCCAAGCTGTCTGCAATCGCCCCCTTTGTGCTATTGAACAATAAAACAGATGCGCCAGATAAAGGTTGGTTTGTTTTGGCATCCTTTACGGTTACCTTAAATGTATGTTGTGAGTAGGCTAAGGCACTGAAAAGCACAGCCGCCAATAGCAATAGTAATTTCTTCATGTGAAAAATTAAATGTGAAAGTCTATAATTGACGAGGTATCTCGTATGTTGGATTGTTATTCCGCCTTTGGTGGCTGCCAGACATTAACTTCAACTCCATCAGTGTAGTTAAAGATAACTTTCTGGGTAATGGACCGAACTTGCGGCTCAGTTAGATCAACTGTTAGTACCATCGTTGATACCAACACGGATCCAAAACAACTTCGACAAGAATAGAATGGAGAACAGTTCTTGCAGTCATCACCATGTTGAATAGCATTTTTCTTCGCCGACTGCTCCATTGCCTGTTCTTTATTGTTTTCTAATGCACAGCACGGAATGGTGTTCAGCACCAGAACGATCATAGTCAATATCAGCGAAGTAAGTCTCACTCGGCAAAACTAATGATTTCAAAATCAATTGGAATAAATATTTTGATAAGAAATTCTGGACTACAAGAAAAGTACCTTAAAATGACATCGTAGTAATCTTACCACTTACTCAACTGTGGCGATTAAATGAGCTTGAACTTAAGCCCTTAAAATAAGTTATTAACGCAGTTAGGTGTTGCTGCTATTTAATCTCCTTCTAGGTTTTTCGGGATATGCTACCAAGAGTGACATATAGTTCCTCCAGATCGAACGGTTTTGGAATGTAGTCATCCAAACCTATGGCAGGTGCAATGGCGTTGATGTTGTATTTAAAGGACAGAGCGATTAAGGTTAGGGCGGTAATGCTTTTTGATTTTGCTGATCACATCGGTCATAGTACTGTCCCTACTTACACCATGCTAGTGTGCCACTCCTGATGGGATATTTATAACGTCTCCTTTGAAGGATTTGCCTATTTACTGATACAATCTCCTTCACCTGCTTTACAGGTAATATTTGTCTAGAGGGAAGCTGTACCAGTTATTTCCACGGCCCGAATAGGTTAAAAAGACTAAACTAAAACAAAATTTAAGGCAACCCTACCCGCACAAAACTAAATCTATGAAATTATAAGAATATGGTATTACCAATAATGAACGCATGGCTGATTTTTGGCTGACCGACCCAAACATTAACAATATATCATTGATTTACAGCGCAACATTAATAATTAATAGCTAATGCAATATTGTCCACTATTCATAAGATAGAAATAAATTAAACTCCTAATCGTTCCTTCTTCATATTATTTGACTATTCAACAATAAAAATGAAAGAACAAGGCAATCCCTCAAATGAGCAAATTTTACAGCAATTCCAAGGAAATTTCCAGACTCATAACCGAAATTCACAAACTTCATTTTCCAAAAGATGAATTAGAAAGAAATAACAATTGAGAGATAAATTTCTGGCTGAAATCATGTTAGGTATCCCAAGAAAGAGGAAAAAAATCTTTGATATAAAAAGCTATATTCCCTTTAATATACTAACTGACTAATAATTATATATATTATCTTTAATAACATATTAATAGTAAAATAATCACTATATTGTATTCAACAACGATTTGTTCTTTCAAAATTGGTCAAAACATATCAAAATAACTGGTGCCCAATTTGGTGCCCAAATTGAAATGATGATTATATATTTTTTTATAACTTGCTCATTTAGTACCGATTGGATTAATAAGTCATTATCCCAGCGGGATCACGAAATGCCTCAATGCAAATTGGGGCATTTTGCGTTAAAAAATATTACTAAATCCCTTGTTTAAATATCACATCTGTGATATTACCACCATTATAATTATATTTGAATAATTCCTTTAATGAATTGTTTTTTGTATTGTAATAGCCACTATATTTTATCTTCATGAAAACATCCTCAATTGTAGACAAGCTTTTAAAAAACATGGGTAATATGCATGAGTTAGGTCGTCAACGTGCATTTGAATTAGGCAATCCATTTTATGCACAGTTTGCCGAAGACCAGGGGTATTGGCGTAAAGAGTTGCCAACAGGCGAGAAGTATCTTGTTGCTCTGGAAGTAATAACTGATGAAAATGATATGCCTATTGAGGTGAGAGATACGATCATTAAAAGATTGGATTAACATTATGCCTGAATTGGTTTTTGTAGCTGGCTGTAATGCTGCCGGTAAATCGACATTTATTCGTACACGGTTGAATGAACTTGAAGGTTTTGAAGTATTGATGACCGATGTGTATAAGGGCCGAACTAAAGATCTAGCCAGACAAAGCATTGATGATGGTAAAGATGTATTAATAGAAACGGTTTTTAATGACGCCTCATTTAAAGATTTAGCTGATTATGCCCGTCATGCTGGTTACAAAACATCTCTAGTAACTCTTTTTTTAGATAACATTCAGCAGTCTATTACAAGGGTAGCCTTCGGGGTATACAACAAAGTGGCTTAACCATATCTGGAAATAATATCAGAATTAATTTCAACGAGAGCTTTAAAAATATTACAAATTTCTTTTTTTATTTTGATAGATCGGATTTTATTTACACTGGTGAAGGAGAAGTAAATCAATTGATCATGCGCTTTCAAAATGGAGAACTAGTCAAATACCAAAGTAATGAACTAATTTATCCTCAAAATTTTGCTAGATATGGACTTAGTAACGGAAGGTTAGACCAGCATATTTATGATGTTATTACTGAAAATAAGAATTTTCATAAGCCGCGTTCAAATCAATCAGGAACGAAATTTAAAATATAAATTTAGATCGTATTATTTGAAATTATCATAGGTTTTTCATAATTCTCATTCGTTGACGCAAATATAGCCTGAGGTTGAGCAAAGACGTTATAAATAAAGCACTCCATAAGATCTCGTCAATACCATATCCTATTACATAGATGCTGTTATTATTACCTAATGCGATGAAAATTAATATAAAAAAACCTAAGATTTGCGGCAGAAAAAGGGATGGTAATATGTGGTTGGTGATACGTTGTCCCAGATATATCAAGGCTATACTTCCGAATAGGAGTAAAATCGAAAATGTAACCATTGGCATGATCTATATAGATGCAGTGAGGTTACCATCAAATTCCAAGTAATTATATATTACGATAATGAGACTATAAATGATAAAATTCACTAATTGATCTTTAACTATCTCCGTAAGTCATATAATAAGTTTTTTCATATAGCCTGGGATTAGCCAATCTAGGTTCTTTAGTTCTGTTTTTATAGGCTCCACTATGATATTTAAATTGGTATGGAAATCCATTTTATCACTTTTTCTTATTATTCAGTTCATTTCTGACAAATAATTTATTGCTCTTGATACGCAATTGTTTGACCATTAAAATCGACCTTATATTTTGCCTTGCTAAAATCTGTAAGTGCTATGTGATCAGAATTTAAGGTAAAAGCATCTTCATTGTCTAATGTAACAAAGATGTCGGAACCACCATACTGCCACTTTATGTTGCCATTTTTGTCGATACGTGATATTGTCAGTTCCCCATGAACTATATAATCTTCATGAAAGTTATAAATATGAAAACAAGTAGCCTGATCGGCCTGAATGTTCCATTCTAAATTTAGGTCAGGAAGGCTTATGCAAAAAATGTTGTCAGCGCAACAAATCAATAATTGATCCGCAGCTATAACAGATGAATTATTGTAAATACTAGTGCTACCACCACCTCCAAGAATAATACAGTTGTTCCTTTCTTTGCCTTCTTGATAGATTATGATGCCATGCTTTGATGTTGGCACACAATCTTCATCAAGACTGGAGTAATGTTTCGAATAATTAAATTTGTTATCCGTGGATGCAGATTGATAAGTCGGATCGTCAAATACTTCAATCACAAAATTTTGATAGGAGTGCGTGTTCATTGAAACTGGGTTTTGAACTAAATATACAAATGATATATTTGATAGAGAAATTAACTCATTATCAAATCATACATATTCAATTGCTAGCGAGTGCTAATAAACACTGTCTTCAATACTCTTTTTATCAGAGATTAATTGTATATTTAATATAGAAATTGCAGCTAAAACGCCTACTCTAGCTTAGCCGGCTTAAAAGTGTCCAAGTAAAAATAATGATAGAATTATAAACGTTGAGCTTAACTCATTAACTTCGATATTACCATTTCAACTAAACACTAATGAAACGTTTCGCCTTAATTTTACTGCTGTGCTTATCAATTGTACAATCTGTATTTGCTCAAAAGAGCACTAATTCTACCTTAAAAAGCAGATTACAAAATAAACTAGATTCCTTTCAGTTGGTGAATAAATTTCCGGGAATTACCTTTGCCGCTATTTTGCCAAATGGAGAAAAGATCTCCTTAGCTGCTGGTATTGCTGATTCCGTAAAAATGACACCCATGAAAGCAGATCATCGAATGTTTTCTGGTAGTAATGGTAAAACCTTATTTGCTGTGGTTGCCTTAATGTTAAAAGAAAAAGGCTTATTTAAATTAGATGATAAAATAGCGCTCTATATTGGCAAGGAGCCATGGTTTAATCGCCTGCCCAACGCAAATGATATTACATTCAGACAATTGATGAATCATACTTCTGGCATAGAAGAGTATTACGAATTGGGCGATTTTATGGAAAAAATTAAACAAGATCCTTATAAAGTTTGGTCACCAGTGGAAACGTTTGGTTATGTTTTTAACCGAAAACCATTATTTGTCGCGGGAACAGATTGGGGTTATGCGGATACGAATTACTTGATATTAGCTTACATATTAGAAAACATAAGTGGTAAGAAAATGTACGATATGATTAAAGAGCAAGTCATTAAACCTTATCAATTAGTGAACACTGAGCCTTCCACAAAATCGAAATTCGAACGATTGGCTACTGGTTATTCCGGCAACCAAAGTCCATTTCCTTTCCATGGTGCCATGGTTAAAGATGGCCAATTCGTTTTTAGTCCGCAATTTGAATGGGCTGGTGGTGGTTTTGTTTCCAATTCCACAGACTTAGCGGTTTTTGCTAAAGCGCTTTATAATTTTAAAGGGATTTCTGAAGAAAGCAGACAAGAAATGAAAAAAGGTGTGAAAGCGAAAACAGGAAGAGATCATCTTTATGGTTTTGCTATGCAAATTAGACCAAGTAAAGATTTTGGCTTAGGATATGGTCATGGCGGTTGGTTCCCAGGTTATAGTACAGATGCTGAATATTTCCCAGAAGAGGATATCGCGATAGCTATTCAGTTTAATACTGACGAGCGGCCCAGACTTAAAAAATCTACTCATGCCTATATTTTAGAGTTGATGGCGGTAATTAAAGCCTCAAAGCCGCTCTGATCTGGCCAATCCGTTGATGTTTACAATCTCCTTTGAAATTTCACGGGTCTTCTCTAAGGAAATCATCTGCCCATCCATAATGCCGGTCATCTATTTATCGCGGTTTTTTATTATGAAGAGCCGTTCGCGCCCATTCTGGGGCTGATAAAGCAAAAAGGTTGGAAATTCTTTATTGAGGGCCGAAGGCAGCTTGTAATAGGCAAGGTCTGTCCGGTAGCTGTGTTTTTCTGTCAGAAAAATTTCGCCCTTTTTTACTGGAAGCTTAAATTTTAATGTATCGTTTCCGATCCTCAGGAAAATCTCCTGACCTTCATCTTTCCATTTCTGGAATGGCAAAATCCAATTTTTCAGCAATATGCTATTTCCAAGTCCCGCATCATCAACTCTGTGGCGTGCGCTTTTATGGTCCATCAGCTTTCCCTCCAAAGAGAAATAAGAAAAATGAACCATTTTGTCCATACCTGAAGAACCTCCTTCGCCACGAACATTCTCCTCCGAACTGATAATGATCTGTTTCTTAAGCGTATCATAGTGCAGGTATCCCAGTCCTTCGGCTTTCTGCAGGCTTCCTGCGGAAGCAGCACTGGATTGAAGAACAAGTTTCTTGCCTGGAATATTCAGCTCGTCGATCACAAATGGCTCGGAATGCATCCCCTGAAGAGCCGCCATATAGTGTGCATCTAGCCGGGCTGCCTTCTGTATATTGATGTACAGCAGCACAATAGGAATCAGTAATAAGAATAGAATTAACAAGGCCAATTTTTTAAAATGTTTCATCAGTTATTTATCTTGCGCCAGTCTGCTAAGGCCAATTCGCTATCATTGGAACGGTTAAAAATTTTGATTTCATAGCGCGGATAAGTATACGCTCTGAAAGAGTACAATCTGGAGACAGTTCCTTCTCCCTCAGTTGCTGTTTCGATTTCATAATATGGGTATTCGAAATTTGGTTTTTTGGCAATCCAGACACGTTCGGCATTTTCTTTTACCTCCACGAGGTTCCTGATGTCATCCAGCACTTGCTCCTCAGAGATCGCTGGGATGAATGGGTTCCCTCTAATTTCCTTATAGCTGATTATGCGTTTATCGATGTACTTTCTTTCATCGTCCCCGGCTTCCCAAAGCGAGTCTGGCTTCCAACGTACGATAAGCAGCCTATTGAGCAGGTCTTTTTCTAATAACCGATCGGTAACCAGCCGCAGCGTATCTTTCTGTGATGTCAGAAAGAAAGCGTACCAATAATCGAGGTTTCCATCAAAATGGATAAACTGGAGCGTATCCGCATGCATTTCCGGCAGGTCCTTCCCTATTGCATGTCTTGTGTTGGTCTTCGCAGTTGTACGCTGTGGTTGGTTTTGACAGGAAAGGGCTGCACAGCACACAAGAAGTAAAAGTTTAGTCCGATATTTCATATAAACTGGTTAAAGATAAGGCTGCCAGATAGAAAAGATCCCTTGCCGTCTTCCCCGCCTGGCATCTCATCTGTAAATATTGGATTTTTTTTTGAAAAATAAGTCCAGTAATATTTAGCAAGTCCAAAGATATCATTGAAAAAAGTAAATTCCTCAGTAAATAAACAGGCAATAAATCCTTGACTTTTTAAACAAAGTAAATTGACTTTTTGAACAAAGCGAAGCACTTATTATGACGCTAATTTTGTCTTATAAACTTTTAATAATTAAAAAAATGAGACACAACAATTATCAAGGTGCGTTACAACAACCAAAAGGTTCAGGATTCAACGCAACATCAACAACAAGTGATGTAATCAATGGGATTGACCTTAAAGGTAAAATCGCAATTGTAACAGGTGGAAATGCAGGTATAGGCCTTGAAACCACAATTACACTTGCAAACGCAGGGGCGACAGTAATTGTACCTGCAAGAGACGTTGATAAAGCTAAAAAAAATCTCAACGGTATAAAAAATGTAGAATTAGAAACAATGGATATTATGAATCCAGCCTCTATTGATGTATTTGCTGAAAAATTCCTCGCTTCAAACAGACCTTTGCATTTGCTCATAAATAATGCAGGCATTATGTGGGTTCCTTTACGCAGAGACAGCAGAGGTATTGAATCACAATTGGCAACTAACTATTTAGGTCAATTCCACTTGACAGCAAAATTATTTCCCGCACTTAAAAAAGCAAATGGTGCAAGAGTAATCAATGTATCGTCTCTTGGACACCAAATGGGTACATTCAATTTTGAAGACCCTAACTTCCTTAATAGAGAATACGAAACTTTACAAGCTTACGGTCAATCAAAAACGGCCAGTAATTTATTTTCTCTTGAACTTGACAACCGTGCCAAAGCATTTAACGTTAGGGTTTACTCACTACATCCTGGGTCAATTGCAGGAACTGAATTAGGCAGAGAAGCTTCGTTAGAACTATTTCAACAAATGGGCTTCTTGGATGCTGATGGTAATATGCTTCCGGAAGTGGCAGCAAGATTAAAATCAATTCAACAAGGTGCAGCAACAACAGTATGGTGTGCTACAAGTTCTCTGCTTGATAATGTTGGAGGCGTTTATTGTGAAGATTGTGATATTGCTCAACTGGCCGATGAAAGCAGTGTTGGGTCTTATGGTGTAAAACCTTACTCTTTGGACGAAAGTAGTGCTAAAAGACTATGGGATTTAAGTGAGGATATGACAGGTGTGTCTTTTGAGATTTCTTAAATCAACTTTAATCTTAAATTTTAGAATATGAAAACCAGCGATATGGAAAAATAGATATGCTATTAGTTTATGCAGCTAGTAAAGCACCGCTAAATACTGTTCTGAAATAGCAGCAGTTGAATTAGCTCCAAGAAAAAAATACTGAAAATAAAATGGTTAAAAGTATCCCTTTACTCCGTTTCGGAAAACCACAAGAAGTAGCAAGCTTAATCACATATTTATTAAGTGACGAAGCATTATTCATTACAGGGTCGGAGTATTTAATCGATGGTGGTCAAAGCGTCTAATGAAAAGTGTGCAAAAACCAATAACTTTAGCACGATGGAACATATTTCAAAATACCTGACCAAAGACATCAAGCTTTCCTGTTATCAGGACAAGCTGTTCAAATCGGACTTGATGTTTGATGATCACATGTTGGTATGGTTCATTTCGGGGGAAACAAAGATCATACAGGCCGAATCCACGTTTGATTTTAAAACTGGGGATATTTTCTTGATCCCCAGGAACGAACTGGCCACGATCATCAACTATCCTAAAAACGGCATGCCACATAAAACCGTGGTTATGCATTTATCAACCGAAAGACTAAAAAAATTCTACGAAAAAACTGAGCATAACAAGCATACCCAATCTCAGCACAAGATTTACCGCTTTAGTAACCACCCCTTGCTGAAAAGCTGTCTAGCTTCTCTCATCCCTTATTTTGAATTGGAAACTGAATTTCCAGCAAATCTGGCCAGCCTTAAAATCGAAGAGGCCATCAATATCCTGAGATTGATCGACCCTAGCGTAGACAGCGTCCTCGCTAATTTCGATATTCCTGGCAAGATCGATTTAGTCGATTTCATGCAACGAAATTTTATGTTTAACATGCCAATGGAAAAATTAGGTTATCTGACAGGTCGAAGTTTATCAACATTCAATAGGGACTTCAAAAAAATATTCCAGACAACGCCACAAAAATGGTTGACCAATAAAAGACTGGAACTTGCTTATTATCATCTTTCCGAGAAAAAGAAAAAACCAACCGAGGTCTACCTTGAAGTCGGTTTTGAAGACCTCTCTCATTTTTCCTTTATTTTCAAAAAAAAATATGGAATCTCGCCCAATCAGATTTTGATGAATAGCTAATATCTAATAGAATCTTTAATATGTAACCTAAAACATTGTCGAGCTCTAATATCATTAGTATAGCATCAAGCCATGCTTTTGTATCAGCATCAATAAATACTCCATTTTTTTGTATTGGATATATCGGTTTGCCCAAAACTAAGCCTATTGGATAAAACATATAAAGATTGGCTAAGCTAGGAATCACTTTACCCCCTATTTCCACTTTTCGCCTGCCTAACGGATTGGTTATTTTTCAGATTCAGCTTATAAATCAACGTCATCCTGTAACGTGTTGCATTGGGAATATTGCTTTGTCTGATCACATAATCAGCGCCTATAGTTCTGCTCTCAAATTTTCGAAGTTCAAATATATTGCTCGCATCAAACAATAGTGTAATCCTATCCTTAAGAAAAGTTTTGCTTGCACCTACATCAATGCTATGAATAGCAGTGTTCCGCGTTTGTGCTGTTGCATTTACCCCAATGAAGTTGTAAATCGCTTGAAACGCTAACTTGTTTTTTAACTTAACCTGGGTATTCATTCTCCCTGTGATGGTATTATCTGTGTAGGTAAAGTCTTGTCCATGATAAATCCCGCGCTGTGAATACCGGTATGCGTTAATTTCAGTAGCCATCTGCAACCATTTCACCGGCTTGTATTGCAGCAACAATTCAATACCTTGTCGCGTTTCGTGGTCAATATTAACCGGTAAAGTGATAAACAGGTTATCGCTATTTCGGTAGGTATATTCTTTAATGACATCCCTATTGTTTTGGAAATATACCGATGGGTTGAAAGTAAATGAATTCCAATTCTGCAGAAAGCTCAATTCAAAAACGTCAGCATAAGATGGATTAAGATCTGGATTACCCATAAAGCGAGTCGTTAAATCAGTCAATTCATTAAAAGGATAGATGAGGTTAAGAGAAGGGCGGTTAATCCTTTTGCTATAGCTCCCTTGCAATGTAACACCTTTGCTAAAGTTATAATTGAGGCTAAGCGTAGGAAACAGACGATTGTAATTTTTAGTGCTGGCATATTCACCACCACTTTCTTCAATGCCAATCTGTGTAAGCTCGTTCCTTAAACCTGCTTGATAGCTCAGGCGACCACTTTTACTAGAAAACTCGATATATGCAGTTCCAATCAATTCTTTGTAAATCAATCGATTATCAATCTGATCAATAATATCCCAAAGACCTCCTTGCTCCTGCTCTGCAATGAAATGACTGCGTACGCTGCGGTTGTCCATTTTCAAACCAAATGCAAAACCGGCGTTACTATCTATCGGTAGTGTCAAATCAGTTTGTACAATGAGATCTTTGGTGGCGCCACGAGCTCCCGTTCTCACTATCGGTAATAAGATATTTGTTGGCAAATTGCGCTCCGTACTTAAATTCCAATCTTTATTGCTGTTCCAGAAATCATATTGCATGTCTACAGTTAACTTCTTGCCAGATGTATTAAAATTGCGGGTATAATTAAACTCTACCTGGTTATAATTTCGTTGCTCCCATGATTCGCCATTGCGATTTAGGCTGCTGTCGATAGCCCCATCTTTGTTGGAATAAAGATATCTCAACTGCGTTTTATCATGATCATCAGTAGCATTGCGCAGAAAGGCTGCGGTAACCGTGTTTTTTGCATTGACTTGATAGTCTATACCGAAATAAAGTAATTTACCGTCATCATGACGTTGCTCATCCTGACGCCTGTTTAGCTCACCTGCTTCTAAAGGGTTAAATCTTTGCTGTAACCTGTACAAACCCACATAATCCGTTTTCCTTATTCCATAAGTAGCAAAAAGATCAAGGTTATCGGATTTATAGTTTAGACTGGAATTGAGTCTGGTGTCATTCGGACTTCCGGCAACCGCACGGAGTTGACCGCTAAAACCGGACTTTTTATCTTTCTTTAAAATGATATTAATGATCCCTGCTGAACCTGAGGCATCATATTTGGAAGAAGGATTACTAATTATCTCCACACGCTCCACTCGATCGGCAGGAATCTGCTCCAAAGCATTGCTCTGAGTTAGGCCACTACGTCGACCATCAATAAGTACCAATACACTACTGTTGCCCCTCAAACTGATCCCTCCACCGGGACTCACACTCACAGACGGCACAACATTCAGCAGGTCAGTGATAGAACCCGCCTGTCCAACTATATCCTTCCCTACCTCAAATACTTTTTTTCCAGGCTTAAGACTTAAAGCCGCTCTTTCGCCGATGACAGTGACTTCGCTTAATAGCCTGGCATCTGGTTTTAAGGCGACTGCATTTAGGTTAATAGATTTACTGGAAGTAATCTCAATGGCTTTTGTGAAGGTCTCGAAGCCTGTGAAGCTATAAGTAAGAACAAAACTGCCAGTTGGAATGCCGTCTAACTGGTAAATCCCCTGATCATTTGTAATTGCTGCGGCTATCAGTTTTGCGGATGCATCTTTCAATGTAACGGTAACAGAAGGAAGTGGGCTATTGCCCGGATGCTCTTGTACCATACCTAAAAGTTGTGCACGTTGTGCAAATAAGAGGGTACTAAGAATAAGGATGGCAAGGGTAAGTAAAGTTGTTTTCATACAGCAAGTGTAGCTATTTGAGGTGCATAGGTATTTAAAAAACATGCCAACGGCTCTATAGTCTTTCAAACGGTCGTTGTAAATGTAAAATAGCGTGTATATTTACTTCATGCATCTCCTCGTACTATTATTTACGCTCCTCGGCCAGTTTAGTCTACCTGTGGTTTACAATGAAGAACCGATAACGCTTTATACCACTGGCGACAATCTGGCTTTTGCAGCTAAAAATTTAAATGATAAGACGTGGTCGGAAATTAGAGGGAATACGGCAAACAGGGTTTTCTGGTCACGTACACATTTGAAACTGCATCAGACTGACAGTAGTCAACGCCCATTGGGCTTGCTTATCAATTCTTTCGGTGCATTTGAGGTCTACTGGGATGGCGTGCTGATTGGTAAAAATGGAAAAATTGCGATCAATGGGAAAGAAGAAGAGCCAGGAACTGAAAGTAGTGTTTTCCTGATCCCCGACAGCTTAAGCATTGCAGGCGATCACCTGATTGCGCTCAGGACTACACAAACTGCTCAACCTTCAGCTGATCGTAGAGTAGGTTTCAGGATCTTTAAATATAGCACATTACTCACCATGCCATTGATTGCAATGGCTTATATGAACCTGATGGCCGGTGCTTTCCTTACCGCTGCTGTCTATTATTTCTTTCTATACATCAACAGCAAGCGCAGGCAATTAACGATTTTAATTTTCGCCACCATCTGCCTGCTCTTTTTCCTTTTATTGATTATGGAATACCTAAAATTCCATGTCGTGATTCCCTATCATTATTTTTATACCCGCCTTGAAGTAATCGGCTGGCTCACCTTTGCCATCGCACTGTTGGTGCCGTGGTATTTTGCAATTCATTTTCATCTCGAAAAACGAATGTGGCTTTTTGGGATCTTGTTGCTGATTTTGCTGGTTATTTATGTTTATAATCATGGGCGATATGATTTAACAGCTAGCCTGTATAGTTTAGCTATGTTAATGAGCACTTTCCTCATCGTAGGCAAAGCAATTGTTAGGAAAGAAAAGGGTGGCTTTATTGTCTTTGCCGGATTAGTTATTAGTGGACTCGTAGGAAGGTATATCGTCTATGACTATGGGCTCTTTATAAGCTTTACAGTGATTGTACTTTGTATGCTTTATCTCCATTCCATACGGGCGAGTGAGCTGGAACAAGAACACCAGGAAGCACTGGCCCTTTCATCAAGACTTCAACTGGAATTATTGAAGAAGAATATTCAGCCTCATTATTTAAGAAATACTTTAACATCAATGATGGATTGGGTAGAGGAATCGCCTAAAGATGGCGCCCGTTTTATCCAGGAATTGGCTGCTGAATTTGGTGTAATGAATGATATTGCTGAGCAGACTTTGATTCCGATTACCCAGGAAATCGAGCTTTGTAAACGGCATTTAGCCGTGATGGAATTCCGTAAAGAGATTAACTTTCAATGGGAAGATTCGGGGATAGATGAAAGCGAAATGATTCCACCAGCTATCCTTCATACGATTTTAGAAAACGGCATCACCCATAGTATTCCCTTGTCTGGGAACGGCATCACCTTTCGACTGACTTATATCAAAAGACCGACGATGAGACAATATCTTTTTGAAACCCTTGCCAGAAACCGCCCCATCTCGGAGAATAGACATGGAGGCACGGGCTTTAAATATATTCAAGCAAGGCTGCTGGAGAGTTACGGGCAAAAATGGACCTTTCATTCTGCCGCTACAGCTACAGGTTGGTTAACCACCATTAATATTTTAAATTAAATGAAGATATTAATCATTGAGGATGAGGCCAGAATTGCCCGTCGACTGCAGCGCATGACGGCAGAGTTTTTCGGAAGTAAAGCACATGAAATCACGGTCTGTGATTCCCTGCAAAAAGGGATCCAATACGTGGCCTCCAAACCGCTGAACCTGCTGCTTCTTGACCTGAACCTGAATGGGGATGATGGGTTTCAAGTGTTGGAGCGCATGGTTGCGTGTTCTTTTCATACCATTATTGTTTCTGCCTATACGGATAAAGCCATCACCGCTTTTGCTTATGGGGTTATTGATTTCGTTCCTAAGCCATTTGATGAGGACCGATTGTTCCAGGCACTAAAAAGATGCATCACGCCTTCGATTAAACCTGAGGAAGGGATTAAATACCTGTCTATTAAAAAAGCGGGACAACTGCGTTTGGTGGGTATCGCTGAGCTGAATTACATCAAAGGCGCAGGCATTTATACAGAGCTTCACTTGAAGAACGGTGAGAAGGAATTGCATGATAAGTCTTTGGAACACTTACAACAATTGCTTCCAGCAAATTTTGAACGCATCCACAAATCATACCTGGTGAACCTGGAATTGTCGGATAAGGTACTGGTGAGCCCCGGGTCAAAGTATGGCCTTTTGCTGAAAAGTGGCGAAACCTTGCCTATAGGACGTTCAAAATATAAGGAGCTTAAAAGTAAAATTATTTAAAAACTGACTGATTCTATTACATCCGAAATATGAAAGTGATAGTTGGCAGAGAGCTTCTATATTTTGCTTTCGAGTCTTATTTATTTTCAATAGCAGGAACAGTAAGGCTTCGCGTGAAACCAGGGGTGCCGGCAACCATGATCAGAATGCTACCATTGGTTTCATCGGCAGTATCGATATATAGCTGTCCTTCCCTGCCGATTCCGAATTGTATTTTTGCGGAAGACGTCTTCCAGTAAAACGGCGGGACGCCCTTCATGGAAAAATCGTGCCTAGCCCTGAAGTAGCCCTTCTTCAGACTGCCTTTCATTATCTCTGTCTTTAAGGAGACATCCCCATGATATAATGTCGCCACAAGATTCTTTCCATCAACCATCTTCAGTTTGATATGCGTGGCTCGTTCGACATCAAGAGAGTCTTTTCCTTCAGAATTCTTAAAATACTGCCATACCACCGTTGAAATTATCGTGTCCTTCCGAGATTTAGAGGTGACTGTACGATTGACGCTGACTGGATACTTTCCTATTTCCATTGGTGCCATCAGGGAGACAAGGTCTTCACGTTGTGGCGTTTTGAGGCTCACGCAGGAGGCAGACATCCCCATAAATATAACAGCAGCCAGTTTGGATGCCATGTTGGAAATCATACCCATTTTTTTATTTTCTAGGATTTCCTTCCTGTTGTCCTTACCTGAAAGGATGGAACGCCCGATGGCCATGTAGTATGGAATTGCAACATATTTTATCATAAGGTTGTATTTCTTTAAGGAAGCCTCTCCTGTCAAACTCCAGATTCCGGAGAATTATTTCCACTTTTTCCTTTCTGGTTTTTTTGTGTTAGGCAAAACAATTTTCGTGCCCATTAGTGTTATGGCATGCCCCTGCAAGCTGGTGCATACTAATGAACTTGAACTAACTAATTCACCGTCCATTCACAGCTATCTACTAATGCTTTGCCTTTTATTTCTGCTTTAACTACAATTTTGTTGAGACCTGGTGCCAATTTTACCTTTTCCCAAAGGATGGTATTTAGGTCGTTCTTAGCTTTTTTACCAATTAATTTATCATTAATCCATAATTGCGCATTTGCAGCATTGCTAAAAACTTTAACGGTAGTTATTGTTTTGGTACGATTGGTATTTCTACGTTCGGCAAGGTACAGTATTGGCTCAGGGTTCCAGTTGGCTTTATAGAAGTAGAAGGCATCTTTTTTTATAGTGCGATCGTAAGTTACCAGTCCTTTATCATTCATACCATCCTGATCGCCTTCTGTACGGATAGATGACCCAAAATCGGCCAGTACCCATATAAATTTACCCCAAATAAAAGGCCTCTTTTTTAAAGCAGCCCAGTGCGCCTCATGAAAAGCTGTTTGATATTCTTCTGGATGGAATTTTCCTTTCGGTGCTACTTTATCTTGGGTTTCGGTATGTTTAAACGGACTTGCCCCTGCCCCATACTCGCTTATGCTGATTGGTTTTTTGGGTAATGCGGCATGGGTTGCATCGGCCCAATTACCTACATCGCTAAATAAACCCCCATACCAACCAAAATATTGGTTCCAGCCCATTAAATCGGTAAGATTGGTAAAAGTATTTTTCTCTAAATTAGAAGCCAAAGTGGTTAATCGCCCAGGATCTTCATCTTTTGCCAATGCATTTAGCTCTTCAATAAATGGTTGTGGATCATCGTAATCCAATTTCAACTCGTTAAACAATCCCCAAAAACAAACAGACGGATGGTTATAATTCTGCCTAATCATTTCTAAAAGCATGGTTTTTACATTGCTTTCCAAAGTTTTGCTTTTAATGTATCCCGTACCCGTATATCCTCCTGGACCAACAAATGGAATTTCAGACCATACCACAAGACCATTTTTATCACATAAATCATAAAACTGCTTATTGTGTGGATAATGAGTTAACCTTACAGCTGTTGCACCAAGTGTTTTAATCAAATCCATATCGTTAGCTTGGTCGGTATCGGTTAAAGCCGAACCTTTGCCTGCCACATCTTCATGTCTGCCAACACCATACAAATCAAGATATTGACCATTTAAAAAGAAACCTTTATCGGCATCAACCTTAAAATAACGTAAGCCCAGTGGCTGTGTTACCTGGTCTATAATTTCATTATTGTGCAGTAAACTTACTTCTACTGAGTACAGGTAAGGATTTGCTTTTCCATTCCATAAAGTGGGTTGATCAATTGTTAATTGCTGCTTTAAAGATGATGTTGTTGCGGTGCTTAACGCTGTTTTTAAACTGGCAACTTTTCTTTTCTGCTGGTCGTAAACGGTGGTTTGTAGTGATAGTCCTTGGGTGCTTTGAACAGCTAATTTGCTCAAAACTTCTATCGATGCATTTTGTGCAGATACCTGCTCTTGCTGAATGTAAACACCTGATGAGCCGTAATCTAACGGACTAATACAGTTTGCATTAGTTACCAACAAGGATACCTTGCGATGAATGCCGCCATAAATATTAAAATCGCCATGCAAAGGAATTACATCTGTACGATAAGCGTTGCTTACTTGTACGCTAATTGAATTTTCGCCGGGCTTAACCAAATTGGTAATTTCTACACAAAAGCCGGTATAGCCGCCAAAATGCTCGCCTGCAATTTTCTTATTAATAAACACTGTAGCTACGCTATTAACCCCTTCAAAATAAATAAAAAGCCTTTTACCATTCCATTCAGGTTTTATCAATAAAGTGTTTTCGTAAATGGCTGTGGTTCTGCTATAGTTAGCAACACCTTTTAAAGTTTCTCCGGCATTCCACGTATGTGGCAGATTTACGGTTTGTTTGTCAATATTTTGCTCAAAATTATAGGCAAAATAAAATTTCCAGTTGTCGTTTAACGAAAAAGATTGTCGACCATTATCGGCTGAATTTGCCAGTACCTGCTTAAAATTGATGATTATACTTACAAAAAGAAGAAATTGTAAGAAATATTTACGGTTTATCATTCGGAGAAGATTGTTTGTATCGGAAATTAATATGATTTTAATTATTTTAAATTCAATTGTTTTAGTAATACCCAAGGGTACTCTTTAAGATTTTTATCTTTAATTAGCTTTTTTCCTTCGGTAAGGTTTTTAAGCTTTTCTTTACCTAGAATGTTCCCGTCGAAAGTATTTTCATTCCAAGTAATAGCGTTATACTGTTCTTCGCTTTTAGTAAAAATTGCCTGAGCACCGTTATAGTACTGTATGATATTTTTTTCAAACACAATGTGTTTTGGGATAGCATGTTCTACATCTATCAGTTCTATTTTTACCGAATCTTTTGTGTCGTTATAAAATACATTATTGCTTACTAAGGTGCTATCGGTTATAAGCGCAAAATTGAAAAGCCGTTTACGGTTATTTCCATCGTTAATACTTAAATTATTACGAATGATGCTATTTTTGGTCATCATACTTTTGGCGTTAATGGCATCAGAAATAACCAACATAAAACCGCCTTCATTATCGTGACTGTAATTGTTTTGTATAATGGTATTGTTGCAGTTACCATCAATATCAAAAGATTGGCCATCGTTAGACCAGTCTTGATTTTTGGTGTAAGCCACTTCATTATATTGAATAATAGTGTTATCGCTACTGTGGGGCCAAATACCTACAGCATTGTCTTTAGCTCGCGTTCTAATATGAAAAAGTTTATTATGCTCAATCAATGATCCATCAAAAGCTTTAACTACAATACCATCTCCACCAATATCTTCGAGCGTACAATTTCTAATGACTAAGTTTTTATTAGGGAACCAGTTATTACGAAATCCAAAAGTGCCGTTACCGCGTATTCCGTTTCTATCTACACGCACAAGTTTGCAGTTTTCGATAAGTAAATTTTCTATACGGCTAGGCTTAGGTCCTCTACAATCCCAAAATATACCGTGACCTTCTTGACTGCCTTTTCTGTTATCGCCGTTTACATCATGTATATATAAATCCGAAATTTTAATGTTGTAAAGCGTACCAATATCTTCGGCTAAAATGCGTAGTGCTGTTGGACCTGTTTTTTGCTCCTTTATAGTAGTATCATGATTAGAAAGCTCTAAATTTTGTACAGTAATATAGCTTATGTTTTTAAGCAACACCGCATCTTGATATTTACCATTGGCAGCAATATGAGGTAAATTTCCTTTTCCGTAAGCACAAAAAATAATGGATGCCATTTGGTTTCCAGAGCCTTTCGGTACCAGTTGCCCCTGCCAATAACTGCCGCGTTTAAACTGAACTTTATCGCCCGCTTTAAAAAGCTGGCTATTTACTTTATCCAATGTTTTCCAAGCTTTTTTCACACTTTTACCTGAAGCATTATCATTTCCTTTTTGACTATCCACATAATAGGTATCAGCTTCGCTCGTAAACGAAATGAAATTAATTAAGCAAAGCAAAATCAGTAATTTATAGAAGCTCTTTGTTTTCATGGTTTGGTATTTTAATCAAGTCGGGGTATAAACAATACAACACTTAGAGTAAAGATGTGGCTATTGTATAATTTAAAGGGTAGAAAATCTATTTTATATGGGTAGAAAATCCATTTGAACACTTAAGGTAACGTTATTTATTCAATTAAAAACACTTAAAATTGTAATTTTATAGAGATAAAATAAGACTAACCAAATTCCCAAATGATTAACAGAATTATCTTAATAAGCTGGCTCCTTTTACAACAGTTTGGCAGTAATGGACAGTCACCTATTTTCAACCACCTAATGTCTAAAAATGGCTTATCACAAAATTCTATTTTTGCGATAACACAAGATCATACGGGCTTTATGTGGTATGGATCTAGATTTGGATTGAACAGATACGATGGCTTTCAGTTCAGGTTGTATAAAAGTATTGCTACTAATGAACAAACTTTATCAGATGATTATATAACTGCCCTTTATACTGACTCAAAAGGAACATTATGGATCGGCACCGCCAATGGATTAAATAGATATAATGCAAAACAAAATACTTTTGAAAGAATCTTCCTAAACCCACCTCAAAAAAAAGCCGTTTATAATGGCATTAAACACATTTACGAAGATAAAAAAGGTTATTTATGGGTTGCTACCAATTACGGATTGTATGTACTTCTAAACAAAAACAATAATCAATTTAGCGCAACAGTTAATTTAGGGTTAACAGCCAATATAGCTAACGACGAAATTTTAAGCCTTGCCAACGATAGTGATGGTTATATCTGGGCAGGAACAAATAATGGCCTAATTAGATTCTTATTTAACAAGAAAATTTATGGCGTTAAAGTATTTAAAAAAGATAACAAGCTGGGTTGTATCAGCGATAACGCTGTTACCAGTATTGTTGAAGATAAACAGAATCGATTATGGTTTGGCACAGAAAATGGAGGCTTAAATCTTTTCAATAAAATCACCGAAACCTTCACGCATTTTGTGCACATACCCGGTCAAACAAACACTATTGTACATAATGCCATTAGAAAATTAATGGTTGCTAATAATGGAGCTTTATGGGTTGGCACACAAGAAGGCCTTAGTGTTTTAAATATAGATAGTAAAAGCTTTACTAATTATCAGCATAAAAAAACTAACGCTAACAGTTTAAACCAAAATTCTATTTATAGTATTTACGAAGACAGCAATGGCTCTATTTGGATAGGAACCTACTATGGTGGCGTAAATGTAATTTATGCCAACCCCACTAATTTTAAAAACTGGCAATACAACGAAAATATATCTGGCCTTAGCCATAATGTAGTAAGTTCTATTATACAGGCTGATGGTAATAATTTTTGGATTGGCACTGAAGGCGGCGGTTTAAATTATTACGACTGGAACACTAAAAAGTTTAAAGTTTATAATCAACATGGGGAATTAGGCTCTAACTTAATTAAAGTTATTTATAAGGATAAAGATAAAAATGTATGGATTGGAACTCATGGCGGTGGATTAAATATACTAGATAAAAATTCGGGTACATTTAAACGAGTACTATCAGATAAAAACGAATTTAATAGCAGACGAGCAGAAATTGTTGCTATATTAGAAGACAACGATGGCTTATTTTGGGTTGGAAGCCAAACCGGATTAAATCTTTTTAACAGAACTGCTAGCACTTTAACTCCGGTTGCAAACATAAGAGCATTAAAATCGCTCGTGCATAAAAACATTAAAGTACTTTTCGAAGATTCGAATAAAAACATTTGGATAGCCACTACAACCGGGCTTTATCGCTACATAAAAAGCGAACAAAAATTAGTGAAGTTTGATTTACCAAAAGGCAGCAACAGTGTAAGCAATAATTCTAATTATATTAATTGCATACAGGAAGATTCTAGAGGTAATATTTGGATTGGTTTATACTATGGCGGACTTACTCACTTCAATTCACAAACCAACTCATTTAGTACTATTTACACTACAAGAGAAGGCCTATCGAATAATAATGTGTTAGGCATATTAGAAGATACCAAACAATTTCTGTGGATTAGCACCTCTAATGGATTAAACAAATTTGATCCTGATTTAAAGACTTTCCAAAATTATAACATAAGCGACGGTCTGGCAGGCGATGAGTTTAATTATAATTCATCTTTCGTAAACAAAAGTGGTGAAATGTTTTTTGGAGGCTACAATGGCCTTACTTTTTTTTCCCCAAACGAGATTTCTACAAATACCACAAAGGCACCTATTGTTTTTACCAGACTTCGGTTATTTGGTACAGCTGTTAAAATAAATGATGATAATAATTTGTTAAAACAAGACATTGGTAACACAGAAAAGATACTTTTCAAATACGATCAAAACATATTTACCATAGAATTTGCCTTACTTAACTATATTAAATCTACCAAAAATAAGTATGCTTACCGATTAGAAGGCATTAACGACCAATGGATAGAAACCGACATTCCGTCGGCTACCTATACCAATCTTCCGGCAGGTAAATATACTTTATGGGTAAAAGGCGCTAATAATGACGGGATATGGAGTAAAGTCAATCACATTAAAATTGAAATATTACCACCATTTTGGAAAACTTGGTGGGCTTTTTGTATTTATATTTTAATTGTAGCTGCAGTTATCTTCTTCGTAACCCGTTTTTTTTATCTAAGAGAACTCTTGTTAAAAGACGAAGAATTGCACCAAGTTAAGCTTAATTTCTTTACCAACGTATCACACGAAATTAGAACGCACTTAACGTTAATTATGGCTCCTATTGATAAGTTGATGGAAGAACATAAGGGCAACAATGGCATTCACAAACAATTATATCTTATTAAAAGCAATGCCGATCGTTTGTTGCGTTTGGTGAGCGAATTGCTGGATTTTAGAAAAGCCGAAACTAAAAACCTTAAACTGCACATGCAAGGTTATGATATTATAGAATTTCTCGATGATATTTTCAAATCCTTTGAGCATTTAGCGCAACAAAAAAACATTACATTTAATTTTATTCATAACCGCAATCCATTAATTGTTTATTTTGATAAAACGCAATTAGAAAAGGTGTTCTTCAATCTTATTTCAAATGCTTTTAAATTTACATCAAATGGACAAAGCATTACACTTAAGGTAGAAACAACCAAAGAAAAAGTTAACATCAGTATTAGTGATACCGGACGTGGTATTGCGGCAGAGCATTTAGAACAACTGTTTTCAAACTTTTTTCAGGTAGATGATAAACACATCCAAAATACGGGCTATGGTATCGGTTTGGCCTTAACTAAGGCTATTGTAGAACTTCACCATGGACAAATAAATATAGATAGCGAACTTGCTGATAACAATAATCCGGGTTACAGCATTTTTACCGTAAGCCTCTGGCTTGGTACTAAACATTTAAAACCAAAAGAATATCAAACCCAAAGCGAAACTACCGCATTAACACCAATAACACTTAAAGAACCCGTTCAAATTATTAACCCCGCTCCTACTACAAGTGTTGTAAAAGTGGTCAAGCCAAGCGTATTAGTTATTGACGATAACGCTGACATTCGATTAATTATTCAAGAATATCTAGCTGCCAATTATCAGGTATACCTAGCAAAAAATGGCTTAGAAGGCTGGAACAAAGCAATAGATGAAATCCCAGATCTAATAATTAGTGATGTGATGATGCCTCAACTTGATGGGGTAACACTATGTAATAGATTAAAAACCGACGAAAGAACGAGTCATATCCCAGTCATATTATTAACAGCCAAAAGTACCGAAGATGACCAAATTAGTGGGTTAGCAGGGGGTGCCGATGTATATATTTCTAAACCTTTTAGCAACAAAATTTTACAACTCCAAGTGCGCAATTTATTAAATGCCCGTGAGGCTATGCGTAAAAAGTTCAGCAAAACGCTACTATTTGAACCCCAAGCCCCAGTCACGAATTCGCTAGATGAGAAGTTTTTGGCCAAACTCATTAATATTATTGAGAACCATATGGAAGACGAAAATCTGAGTGTAGAAATGCTATCCGAAAAAATCGGTATGAGCCAATCGGTGTTGTATAAAAAGCTAAAGGCACTAACCAATTTATCAATTCACGAGTTTTCGAAATCTGTTAGATTAAAAAAAGCAGCACAATTACTTAAACAAAAACAATACGCCATATACGAAATTGGCTATATGGTAGGTTTCTCCGATCGAAAATATTTTAGCAGAGAGTTTAAAAAACAGTTTGGGCAAACACCAAGCGAATATCTTGGTAATGATAACATAGACGGATAACTCATGCGATGAGGGATGGTAGCAAGAGAGGATATAATTCTTTAATTTGGTAATAAGCAAATAAATGCAAAAACCCCAATTTGATGGGGCTTTTGCATTATTTAAAAATTAAACTTAGTACACCCAACCTGGTGTAGGAGTAAGATTTTTATTTAATTCAATTTCTGCTTTTGGCACAGGCCATCTGTGCCATTGATCGCCTATCCATTCATACGTAGTGCCGCCTGTACTTTCGGTACCGCCCCATGCATGTTGCGCTACTTTCTCACTAAATTTGGTATCCTTTAAGGTTTTCCAGCGCATTTCATCAAAGAAATTCACACCTTCACCCATTAACTCTCTTCGGCGTTCATCTCGGACATAATTCCGAGCTGTGGTCTGATCAGCAAATGACGTAGCCATTGTTGGTATAGCTACACGGTCTCTTACCTGTTTTACCTTTGCCATGGCGCCCGGCAAGTCATTCATCTCTACTAAGGCTTCAGCCCACATTAACAAGACATCGGCATAACGAATAATAGGTTCATCAATCGGGTTTTGTTCCCTACGAGCAAATTCCAATCCATCACCAGTAAATTTTCGGTAAATATATTTAAATTCTGCCTGGGCATTGCAACTTCCGGAGGTATAATATGTCGATGGCAAATTAGCATTTAATCTAGGTTCAGCATTAGCTTGATCAGCATACACTTTGCCGGTTACTGGAAACCTGTAGGTGTACATAGCTTCGGCAGTAGAACTGCTGTTAACACCTTTAAAATCGGCATAAGGTGTAACAACATTATATGCCAAACGAGGATCTCTGTTTGCATAAGCAGCTTTTAAACGGGCTTCATTACCCTGCTGAATATAAAGCGCCTTTGCACTTGCATTCAGATTATTCAACTGAGTGTTGATGGCAGAAGTAATTGTACTATGAATATCTGAACCATTCACTTTTTGATCGCGAAGGAAGAATACTTTGCGATTAGGCGTACCTAAAGCACTAATTGCATTCCATTCAGGAATATAATCTGTCCAACTAAATGGCTTTACCGTTGTTGCATTTACTTTCACTTCGTAAAGGTTTACTAACGCCGGTGTTACCTGTAAATCGGTCCAACACCCTCTACTATCTTTAGAACCTTGTTGAAACGCCCCGAAATATTTTTGCAACGTACTACCATAACCAGTAGGTTCTTCAATATATTGCACACTCATAATCATTTCCTGACAACGTTCCTGTCCCAATTTAAACAATTGCTGATAATTTGGATACAAGCTATAGCCCATCTCGCCTACCTTGGCAAAGTCGGCAGCGGCCAATGGATATTGCTTTGTAATTAAATACGCACGACCTCTTAAAGCGTACGCAGCGCCTTTGCTTATACGACCTTCTCCGCCAATTTGATTATTTGGCATAGTCGGTTCGTTAATAGCCTCCGTCAAATCTTTAATAATCAAGGCCCACACTTCAGCTTCCGGACTTTGACCTTTATTAAGATCTGAAGGATTAAGCGCTGGTTCTGTGTAGAGAGGTACTCCTAAACCATCGCGGCCAAACAATTCATTTAATCGCATATAGAAAAATGCTCGGAGCGCTTTACATTCGGCCACCAATTTCTTTTTCTTAGCTTCACTCATAGCAGCTCCGGGTATATTGGCAATAGCAAGATTGGCGCGATGAATGCCATCATAACACCATCTCCAATGATGTGTAAAATAAGCAGCGCTTGGGTTTACCGCAGTGGTAAATAAACCACCCAAATTATATTCCCCCTGACCCGTCATACCAAAAGCTTCGTAACCATAATAGCCAATATTACCACTGGTACCAATTAAACCATCTGCCCTTACCGGGCGCTGTAGTGAATAGTAAACACCAATTACACCCTGGTCTACCATGCTTTCTGTAGTCCACATGGTACTCGAAGATGGCCTATCGTTGGGAGCTGTCTCCAGCACTTTTTTACAAGCAGGCAAACTACCTACTATGGCAGTTACTGCTAAAAAATATATTATTCTTTTCATGTTATGTGATGTTGATTGATTAGAAAGTAAGATTTACACCCGCTGAATACAGTTTGGCAAGCGGGTACACAATTAATGAACTGCCGAGTTCAGGATCTACACCTTCAAATGCTTTGTTTTTGAAGGTGAGCAGGTTTTCTCCCGATACATAAAAACGTAGGTCGCCTATTTTTGCGGCACGCATCCAATTTTTTGGAAATGTATAACCGATCTGCAAAGACTTCAATTTTAAATACGATGAATTGTATAAGTAAAACGTATTGGAAGGCATGATAGAGCTTGCAGATAACAAACGTGGGAATTTCCCATTGATCTTAGCATCAGGATCATTTGCGGGATCGTAGTTTGGATCTGTATTTGCTTTAACTGCATTGTAAAAATAATACTTTGTCCAAGCATCTGCTGGTAACATGTCGGCAGTGTTAGCCAAAATTGAACCATTTGCTCCACGGTCGTTGATGTAATGATAAGAGCCTGCGCGACCAGACCAAAGCATGTTCATATCGAACCCTTTCCAAGCTGCTGTTAAATTAAGACCAAATACGAATTTTGGAGCAGTTGATTTGCCAGTAAATTCCTTATCATCATCATTACCATATTTTCCATCGCCATTTACATCGGCCATAACCATTTGTCCATACCATATATTGGCGGCACCAGCACCTACGGTATTACCAGCACCATTACCAAATTTATAGCCTGCCGCTATCATAGATCTTACCCAATCTAAATCTGCCTTACTACGTATCATACCATCTTTTGGGCCACCATTAGGATTTATAGAACCATCACCGTTGATGTAAGTTCCATTGCCTTGGTATGGTTTACGGAGAAACCATTCACCTATCTGGTATCCTTCTACACGACGAGTATCGCCACCTGTAGAAACATCAGCTAGATTGGTATAACGGAGTGTGGGATTGTTCCAAATATCTTTAGTTGTAGGATCCAGTTCATACTTAAGTGCTCCGTTAAATTTGGTGATTTTATTGGTATTGTAACTAATATTACCGTTAACGCCATATCTAAAACTGCCTATCTTGTCATTCCAACCCAATGAAAGTTCAATACCACGGTTATTCATACTAGCGGTATTAGCCACTGGAGCAGATACATTACCCATAGTTAAATAAATAATGGAGTTAGTGATAATATCGGAGGTAAGGCGGGAGTAGATATCTGCCTCGGCGCTCAAGCGATTGTTGAGAAACTTGGCTTCAATACCTAAATTGTAAGTGGTCGTTTTCTCCCATGATAGCATTTCATTTTGAATCGTTGCAAGCACCAATCCATTGGCTACCTGTTCATTGAACACATTGTTTACTCGTCTATATAAGGCTTGCCAATCGTAATTACCCGAAGTAACATTACCTAATGAACCGTAAGACCCTCGTATCTTAAAATAGTTTATATACCTACTAAGCGGCGCAAAGAAATTTTCCCTACTCAATATCCAACCAGCAGATAAAGAAGGAAAGATACCACTACGGTAGTTGGGCGCAAATCTTGATGAAATATCGTTACGAAGATTAGCTTCAAACAGATATTTGCTATCATAAGCATAATTAAGACGACCAAAATAAGACAACATACCATACCCAGATTTTGCATTTCCACCAATAGACTCCATAGTAGATCCAGAAGTAATATCAGTAATATCCCAATCTATCAACCCTTTTTTGGTTGCAGAAAACCCGCTACTTTCAGTCTGGTATTGTTCGTAGCCCGCTAATGCACCAAAATCATGTTTACCAATGGTTTTAGCATAACGCAATAAAAGATTTGCTGTATAGCTATGCGAATTGTACGCATAGCGAGAGGTAAGTGCCTGATCCAAATTACCTATAGATTCAATTGGTGTCTCAAAACTCTGTCGAAAGCTATAACGAGGGAGGTTCTTTGAAAAAGTTTCGTCCTCATCCATATATTCGCTATAGTTAAATCTGGCTTCAGCCGAAAGGCCCTTCAAAATATTCGCATTTACAAACCAGCTACTGTTAATACGGGTAGTTTCGGCTTGACCTCCTGTACTGGCAACAGATTGAAGGATGTTATCCTTTTGAGTAGTGAAAGGATCTTCGCTAGCTCCGTATTTGCCTTGATAAATAGGTGTTATACCTGGAAAAGCCTGCATTAGGAAAGTCATTGATGTATTGCCTGGTTTTTTATACTCTTTAGTAGCGTAGGTCTGCGTACCAAAATTAATATTGTTGGCAATTTTTGTTTCTAAATTTACTCTTACATTATAGCGTTGTAAACCGGTATTATCCAATGTACCAGGATTATTTTGATAGCCTAAGGACATTAAATAAGAAGTAGCTTGGCTTCCTCCCGAAACAGACACGCCATGTCGCTGATAATATTCTGGTTGAAAAAGAATTTGCGCCCAATCTGTATTAGGATAAGCTAGTGAATTAGGTATAGTTTGCCCAGTTACCGGATGAGTGTAGGTACCACCTGGGTTGGCATTGGCAGCACGCCATTCGTCAATAGTACTGTATGCATAATCAGGAGAAGTGGAAGTAGGATTGGCATTAAGCTTTGCAATGTTGTGCAGTTCCATCCAATCTGCCGTACTCGACATAAATTTCAAATCTGTTTCTGCCTGTTCCCTTGCGTATAAACTCGTGAAAGTGATTTTTGGTGTCTCATTTTTTCTTCCTTTTTTAGTAGTTACCAATATTACACCGTTCGCCGCCCTCGATCCATAAATGGCGGCAGAGGCTGCATCTTTGAGAATCGAAATACTTTCAATATCATCCGAATTAAGCGGCGTCATATCAGCTACTACGCCATCAACAATTATCAGTGGGGCGCTATTGTTAAAAGAGCCAATACCACGCACCCGTATCGACACACCTTCTGCTCCAGGATTTCCTGTAGATTGTGTAACCTGTAAACCCGGTGCAGCACCTGCAAGCGCAGCAGACAAATTCATTATTGGACGGTTAGTTACTTTATCGGCACTGATAGTAGATACCGATCCTGTAAGATTCACTTTCTTTTGAGTACCATAACCTACAACTGCTATTTCATCCAAATTTTCTGTTTCGGGTTGCAAAACAATATCAATTGTTGTTCTGTTTCTAATAGCAATTTTTTGCTTTACGTATCCCACAAAAGAAAACTCTAAAGAGTCTGTTGGTTCTGCATCAATGATATATTTTCCGTCGGCACCAGTTTGTGCACTAGGTGATTTACCAACAACTTTCACGTTTACACCGGCTAGTGGCTGAGAAAGTTCATCAATTACCTTTCCACTTATTTTCATAAGACGAACCGTGTTTTCTTGAAGTGTAGATCGTTCTAAATTGTTTTCCGTGTCTTTACCATCGGATTTTGACGATTTGGCATAAAAATTTTGCGTTTTTAGCCTTGTGTAAGTTTGAGCATAACTTCTGAAGGAACTGGTTCCCCATCCTGAAGCTATCACAAACAGAAGTAGTAAACGTTTTAATTTCATACTTGATTTTTTAGGTTGTGAATAATTTGGTTTATTGAACAAATACTGGGTATTTGGTTAATAGTTGATAACTTTATCTACCAGCATTACCAAAGCTATCAAGAATGTGACATTCCTTGGGGGTGAAATCAAATTGAAATAGGGGTAAAATCTGATCATAGTATGATTGATCGATGGTAAATGCAGTTATTAAGCTTGTCACAAAATGGTTTGCCGTTTTGGTTATTTAATCGCTTTTTTTTTGCGATGTTGTTCATTACAAAAATCCCAGAATCCGCAGAGCTTGTGCTGAATGTAAGATAAGATAGAAGAAAATAGAGAATTTTATCTACCTTTGGCCGCTATCATTTATGATAAGGTGCTTTGGGTAATACCAAAGATAATAGGGAACCATGTGAAAATCATGGACTGTCGCGCAACTGTAATCTCGCCTCATTTTGAGGAAGTACTACTGATCAATTTAGCCACTGCTTAGGCGGGAAGGTGATCAGCAAGTCGGGAAAGTCAGGATACCTGCCTCATTATATAATGACTTATTACCTCCGCGAAAGAGGAAAGTCAAAGGTAAAATAGCTGTCTGGTATTAATTTCCAGCGTTATTTCTTTATTCTTATTCTTTTCGGGGTACAATAGTGTGTAGCAATATTGTATAATTATTTAATTAATCCCCAAAAAATGAAATTTAAAACCATTCTTACGATTGGCCTACTGGTAGCTTCGCGATTAGGCTACGCCCAAGAAATCGACAAAAAGAAAACCATTGATCTTGAACAAATTAACGTCACTTCGTCGCGCAGCGAAAAGAAAGTAATTGATGTTGGAAGAAGTGTAACCGTAATTAGCAACGAACAAATTAAAGCAAGCGGCTTTAACACAGTTGCAGAACTCCTATCACAACAGGAAGGAATTTATGTAGTAGGTACAGGGCAAAATCCTGGGCAGGTAAATAGCCTATTTATGCGTGGGGCCAACAACAACCAAACGCTAATCATGATTGACGGAGTAAGGATTAGCGATCCATCCAATACAGATAATGGCATTGAGCTTAACGAGCTTTCTATAGCCAATATTGATAAAATTGAAATTGTGAGGGGTGGACATAGTACCCTTTATGGATCTTCGGCAATTGGTGGTGTGATCAATATCATCACCAAAAAAAATAATAAACCAGGTATCCATACCGATGTAAACTTGCAAGCGGGGACTTTCGGTAAAAAAACCTCTATGTTTAGCCAGAATGCGCTATTAAACTACTCACACAAATCAGGATTTTATGCCAACGGAGCAATTTATAACAATAATACCAAAGGATTAGATGCAACAGTTGACACGGTAACGAACCCCAATGACTATGCCCACAAAAATCGTGAAAGAGACAACTTCAGGAAATTAGATTTGATAGGTAAATTGGGCTATAGGACGAACAAGCTAGATCTATATGCGTCTTATAAAAATACCGATCAAAAAGCTGATATAGATGCCAGCGCCTATAAAGACGATCATGCCAATACTGTTGATTTTAAGAGAGACTTATTCACTTACGGCGCAGCTTATAAAATAAATGATAAACTTAATTTCAAATACATCGGAGGAAATACCACTACTAAAAGGGTTAACCTTACCGACTCTTCTATTGTAGACGATGCTGGCACTTACAATCATAGTCACTTTAAGGGTATTTATGATGGAGAAACCAACACCCAGGAGCTTCAGGGCAATTATAGCCTTAAAGGATTAAACCTGGTTGCCGGAGGCGGTTTTTTCAAGGAGAGAATGAATATCAACACCCGCTATTTCTCAAGTGCCTTCGGTGGCTTTGAAACCAAAAGCGATCTTACTGACCTAGCTATAAACGTAAAAACCAATCATCAATTTATGCATATCGATATAAATGGTAGTGTTATAAATGATGATTATAGTCCGTTTAACCTAGCACTTGGGATTAGAAATACCGATCACAGTCTTTTTGGAAATAATATTTCTTATGAAATTAACCCATCTTTAAAACTAAAAGAAGGGGGACTACTATATGCCTCGTATGCTACAGGCTTTAATGCACCATCACTTTACCAGCTCTATTCTCCAGAAAAGGATTTCACCTCGAACATTTTAAGAGGTAACAAAACACTAAAACCTGAAACTTCTGTTTCGATTGAATTTGGTTTAAAACAACAAATAAACCAAAACATATTTTTCTCCTTATCACTCTTTAAAACAACGGTTGAAAACAGCATCGACTATGTCTATTTATGGAACGGTAATGCAAGTATAGCATCGCTTACCTATCTCGATTATAGAGGTGATACTTACATCAATATTGGCAAACAGATGAATCAGGGCATAGAACTAGGCATCAGCTCCAAAATTGGCGAGCAATTTTTAGTAAGTGGAAATATCAGTATGATCAGTGGAAAATTAGCCTACGATCCAATAAATGTAGATACTTCTCATACCCATGAAAACCATGTACAATTATATACAAATGGCGCTTTTGTAAATAAATTTACTGAAACGATTGGCTTAGTCAGAAGACCTACCGCTGCAAACATCAGGCTAACCTATTTGCCTATACCGAAATTATCAATTACAGGTAATGTAAGATCTGTGGGAGCAAGGAGCGATGTGTATTATAATTCATCCCTTGGTCCTTATGGTGCGCTTAGTACAAAAGGTATTTCTAATTACACGCTGTTAGATCTTTCAGGGAGAATTAACGTGAACAAAACCTTAACTGCTGGTTTGAGAATGGAGAATGTTTTTAACACTGAATACCAGGAAATTTACGGATATACAACCCGAGGCAGAGGTATTTACTTAAATCTGCACTACACCCTGTAAAATCTCTCCTACCTATGGAGAAAATCATCGCTGATCCGTAGTGCCAAGCACTATAGGTCGGTGATTTTTTTTTGTAAAATCATAATCTCTTTGTTAAAATAAAAAAACGTCGTATACTTGTGTATTATTAAACTAATACACTAGTGTAATTTACAATTATGAATAATATCATCAAAACTATAGGGTTAACACACTTCCATTCCAAAAAGTCGAAGACGTTAAGCGATATCAACCTAAAAATTGATAAGGGGCAAATTTATGGGTTTCTCGGTCCCAATGGCGCTGGTAAAACTACTACCCTGCGCTTAATCTTAGGCCTCCTTAAAACTCAGCAAGGAAAAATTGAAATTTTTGGTCAAGATTTTCAGTCGAACCGAATTGATATTTTGAAAAAGGTTGGGTCACTTATTGAAAATCCTTCATTATATGGCCATTTACGTGCAGATGAGAATTTAGAAGTTTACCGCAAACTATACGGTGCTTCAAAGGCGAGATTAACTGAAGTGCTTAAGATTGTTGGTCTGGATAATACAGCAAAAAAGAAAGTTAAACAATTTTCTTTAGGCATGAAACAGCGGCTCTCTGTCGCACTTGCCCTGCTTCCCAATCCAGAATTATTGATTCTAGATGAGCCAGCAAATGGCTTGGATCCCACCGGTATTATTGAACTCAGGGAATTGGTTAAAAAACTGAACAAAGAGCATGGCATGACGATCTTAATGTCGAGCCATCAATTAACTGAGATTGAAAAAATGGTAAGTCATGTAGGCATTATTGCTAAAGGCGAAATGATATTTCAAGGGTCGTTGGAAGAGCTGCACCTGTTGCAAAAGAAACAAGCTAAACTACTTATCCGTACTTCCGATAATGTGGGCGCCATTAGTGTGTTAAAGGCTTATGAACCAGAACAACTTGATGATGCCATTTCGGTTGCTTATCAAAACGAACAAGATATTGCCGATATAGGTAGGAAACTCTACGAAAAACAACTGGATATCTATTTATTACAGCCAGTACAAAACAACCTTGAACAACTATTTATGGACTTAACTACGCAACACGCATGAATCTAATGATCTCTTTAAAATCTGAATTTTTAAAAACCAAGCGTTCTCCCATTTGGTTATTTACAATCGCAATGGCGCTTATAGTTCCTATTTTTGTCCTGATAATATTTAAGGAAGAACATGACGGAGTCCCATCAGACCAAATTAAGGTATTTAGTAAAGACGCTTGGAATTTCTATTTTTATCAGGGAAGAGGTATGATCAGCATAGTCTTCCTTCCGATGTTTATTGTCCTTATTAGCGCGCTATTACCTCAAATTGAATATCGAAACCATACCTGGAAACAAGTATTTGCTTCCCCTCAGTCTTATTGGAAAATATACTTCTCTAAATTTCTGATATTTAACGCTTTCATGATCTGCTTTTTCATCGCTCATGGCTTATTCATGGGTGTATCTGGGATGTTCTCTGGTATGCTGAACCCAAAGTTCAATTTTGCTGGCAATCAGGTAGATTGGTCGCAATACCTAATGAAAATGTCTCAAGCTTATCTTGCTATTTTACCATTGGCCACGCTACAATTTTGGTTGGGTCTCCGTTTCAAAAGCTTTTTAATACCAATTGGAGTGGGTGTGCTGTTTTCGATCCTAGGAATGATCAACATGATCGGCTACAAGCTAATTGATCCAGATAAATTTTTCTTCAACTATGCAGCTTTCATCTTTTTTAAAGAAAATGTTGCTAGAATCCCTTATGTTTTGTGGGCCTCTACTGCCTATGCCGTGGCTTTTTTATTGATAGGATTTTTAGATTTTAGCCGCATAAGAGAACGTTAATTGGTAAAAACCACCAAGTAAATATTGGTGGTTTTTTATTTCTTAACCGCTTCTACCATTTTTTCTGTAATCATGGGTTGTTTAGTGCTATTTCCCCAAGAGTTTAAAATATAATTCATTACGTCGGCTATCTCGTCGTTACCAATGTTGGGACTTGGCATCATCCCTTCATATATTACCCCGTTTACCATAATTTTACCCTTCAAACCGAATTTAATGGACGCTATTGCCTTAGTTGGTGAATTCAATAAATAATCAGCCTTTGCTAATGGAGGAAATGTATTTTTCACCCCTTCACCTTTGCCCATATGACAAGCTATGCAGGTTTCTACATAAATCTCCTTTCCTCTGGCGATGCTTTTGGCAAGTTCTTTATCTTGGTTAGAGAAATAAGCGAGAGAAAATGTAATCCCACAAAATAATAATGGAAATAATTTCATAATAATTAGCTTTTTGGAATAACACGCACAATTTTACCAGAATCTTCTAATACCACATAAATGTAGCCATCTGGTCCCTGACGAATATCTCTTACCCGTCCGATTTTCTCTAAAATAATTTCTCTGCTTAATACTTTATTTCCTTTGACTACCAAATGCTGGAGATAATTAAACTTCAAAGAACCTACTAATAAGTCTCCTTTCCAGCCCTTATACTTGTCGCTGGTAATAAAATCCATGCCACAAGGCGCTATGGAAGGCTTCCAATAAAGAACTGGTTGTTCCAATCCAACTCTAGCGGTATCTTTTGAAATGATACTATTATCGTAATCTATCCCAAAGGTGATCAATGGCCAACCATAATTTTTTCCTTTTTCTACGATATTTAGTTCATCACCGCCTTGCGGACCATGTTCATGCTCCCATAACACTCCAGTTGATGTATTCATTACCATTCCTTGTGGATTACGATGTCCGTAGCTCCATATTTCGGGTTTTGCACCTGGCGTATTGACAAAGGGATTATCGGTCGGAATTTTTCCATCTTCATGCAGGCGAACAATTTTTCCCTGGTCCTTACTTAATTGCTGAGCATTATCTTTTTCTCCGCGTTCGCCAAGGGATAAAAAGAGATATCCTTTATTATCAAAAACTATCCTGCCACCGTAGTGGGGCGAGGAGCGTACATTGGGTAACGCTTTGAAAACCACCTGAACATCTGTTAATGCATGGCCCTTAAGTTTGGCCCGCATTAAGGCAGTATTTGATCCATTATCAGGTCCTTCTTCCCCATCGGCTTTTGGTGAAGAATAACTAAGATAAATCCAGCCATTTTTTGCATAATCAGGGTGCAATACTACATCTAGTAATCCACCTTGTCCGCGATATAAAATTTTCGGAAGGCCCGTGATTTCAATGGGATCTAATTTCCCGTCCTTAATTAACCTTAATTTACCCACTCGCTCAGTCACTAACATATCTCCATTGGGTAAAAAAGCTGTAGCCCAAGGCATGGTTAAGCCGGTCGCTATGGTTTCTACTGTCAGATCCAATTTGGAAGCATTTTCCTTTGTCATTTTCTTGCTACTTATCAACAGCGCAGCTGAAATTAACAGAACAGTACTACCAAGTAGCATTAAAAATCGAGTTTTAATAGGATTAACTTGTTTCATGGCTTTAAGATAAAAAAAAATGATTAATTGTGAACTCTTAATAATGTCCTCTAATCTGCTCTTTGATCTTACCATCATATAGCTTTCGCAAAGTTTGATGGGTTGCAGTAGTTAGTGGTGTTAAATCTGAAGCGGCTACATTGCCATTTACTTGGTTAATTTTTGAGGCTCCCGGAATGACTGTGGTTATCTGGGGGTGGTCTAATATCCATCTCAAAGCCCATTGTGCCGTGCGCTCGTCCGGCAATAAAGTTTCTATCTCTCGAGTTAACCGAATGCCTTCATTAAATTGAATCCCCGAGAAAGTTTCTCCAGCATTGAAAGATTGTCCATCGGCATTAAACTTACGATGATCCGTATCTACAAAAGTAGTATGCTCTTTAAATTTGCCACTTAACAAACCGCTGGCTAATGGCACTCGAACAATAAGCGCAACGCCTTTTTTAGCCGCTCTTTCGAACAACTCATCTGCAACGTGCTGCCTAAACAAATTAAATATAATTTGCAAGGAAGCCAAACCTTCTTGCTCTAAGCAAACTAAAGCTTCTTCTGTGGTTTCCACGCTTGCTCCAAAATACCGAATTATTCCTTCATCTTGGAATTTACGAAGGTGATCAAATACTTTACCTGATTTTAGTTCTACAGGTGGCACACAATGTAGTTGTTCTAAAAATAGCTGCGTTTGTCCAAGATTTTCTAGCGAACTCTCTGCTTGTCGTTTCATAGAGTCATAACTGAAATTCTGAGGCCAGCCGTAATTTCCATCACTCCTTCTCCCTTGCTTGGTTGCAATGAAAACTTCCTTATTTACTGTCTTTAAAAACTTGCCTATTAACTTTTCACTTAATCCACTTCCGTAAATGTCAGCGGTGTCGATAAAATTCCCTCCAGCGTCGGTATATGCCTGCAAAATACTTAAGGCCATTTCTTCATCCACGTTACCCCATTCTGCACTTCCTAATTGCCAAGTTCCTAAACCGATATCTGCTACCTGCACGTCTTTAAACGATCTATATTTCATTTTTTTATTGTTAGTCTTGAGCTACAAGTTTAATTAAAAAACTTTCCGAATCCATATTTGTTTATTAATCATGAGATCAATTTGGAAAGGTTCAATAGGCTTTGGCCTCGTTAATATTCCTATAAAGTTATATTCTGGGGTACAGAATAGCAATCTTGACTTGGATATGCTGGATGAGCGGGATCATGCAAAAATTAAATTCCAGCGAATTAATGCCGAGACCCGTAAAGAAGTGCCGTTTGAAAAAATTGTTAAGGGATACCTTTTAAAAGACAGCTATGTAATACTGGATCCCCATGACTTCGAGGAAGCTGCTCCAGAAAAGAACAAAATAATAGAACTCGAAAACTTTGTTGACATCAAAGATATTAATCCTATTTACTACGAAACTTCCTATTATACAGAGCCGGAAAAACAAGGAACCAAAGCATACGCTTTGCTGCTAAAAGCACTCGAAAAGTCAAAAAAAGCAGGTATAGCACGCTTTGTATTAAGAAGCACTGAAAATCTTTGTGTCATTCATCCATTGGAAAACGTTATTGTCATTACTAAAATAAGATTTCAGGAAGAAATAAGAAGCCTGGCCGACATTAAAAAGGTAAATACCAGTACGATCACTAAAAAGGAAATGGACGTCGGAATGGCCCTTATCAAGCAATATAGCTCAGATTTTGACATTACCGCTTTCAAAGATGAGTATAGCCGAGAACTGTTAAAGATCATCAAAGCTAAATCTAAAGGAAAACGAGTAGTCGTTAAAAAGATGAAACCTCAAAAAACAAGCAGCGAAGACTTATACGATCAATTGATGCAAAGTTTGAGTAGCAAAAAGAGGGCGTAACATTGTTTTCAATTTGCTAGTGTATCACAGCTTTTTTCTTAATAGAACTTTTGATCTTGGTCCATTGCTCGTCAAAAAAATCGCACGACATGTAATTAACCCCAACACGAAGTGCTTTTAAGCCGCTCACACCTTGTAATTCTTCTAAATCTAATGTTTCGAGGTCATCCTGTAAAAAGCCTTGTTCTTGTAAATATTTGATATATTCACGGTATTCGTTGGCTTCGTAATTATTAAAATAAACTAATGAAATTTTTCCAGGCTGAGTTAAACGCTCGGACGTCCCTTTAACTAGTACCTTATCGATTCTCTTTTTAACCACTTCATACCTGATATTATACGCCCCTTCTACATCAAACCTACGTTCATCATTCCTAAAACTAATGTCAATCGGGTTTGAGTGAATAAAAATTAACTGGGTAGTTAACAACGCTCTCGGCATCTGACTTACCAAACTATTCGTTAATCTCGCTACTTCTACCATAGCTGTTAACTGCCAAAGACGTATATTTTTTAGGTATAACAGATCGAAAGGTTGGTCTGGGGCAATATCTTGACCAATATAGATATCATATTCAACCCCATCAGTCCTAAATTTGGCAAAATAACAAGGATAAGAAGACTGCAAAGTTTGTTGTGCCTCTTCCAAATATTCGCCTACCGCATTGTTTATAAACTGCATGGAAGTTTCCAGCGTTCTTCTGTGTTCAAATGCTTCACCATAAATTGGGTTAATGAATTTAAAATAATTCCCAATAATTTCCGCAGTATCGGCATGCCCCTTTTCAATATGTGTAAGTATCGGGTAAACCTCTAATTCTAAAAACTCATTTAATAATGCTTCCTCACTAGAACTTATAAATTCATCAATTTTCTTTAACCATTCATTACAGTTAAATAAAATTTTATCTATCAAGTCCAAATGTACTATCAGGCGCAATGAGGTCAAGGTCTCACTAAGCTTTGCTAACTGAACCTTTAAATCCTCCTTCAGGGCAAAATTGCGCTCCACTGTTGAGTTTCTAATATCAATCGCTCCAAAAAGCGGATAAAGTCCCTTGAAGGTAACTGTGTCTATCTCCTGTGCCTTCTTTTTTCCTTTGCTTTTTTTAACAAAGTTCCACACAACTTCATTAAATTTCCATTGCACAGAGGGTTGCAACGCGGTAAATTTATCCTTCAATACTTCGTCCATTTGAAGATTAAATTCTTCAATACGGTATTGCATTAACTGTCCTAACAGTGGCAAAGCCGAATGCAACCTTGAAATTAACTTATCATCTACTTCTAGATCTTGCTTAGAATAAATCTCCATTACCCCTGCCAATTGATTATTATAGAAAATGGGGAAGAACGAATAAGATCGAATGTTGTTTTTCCTCAAAACATCAAGAAAAGGAAAGCGTTGGATCTTCTCATCTGTCAAAATATTAAAAAATACAGGTCTCGGATTGTCTTTATAATCGTCTACTAAGGCATAAAACAACTCTTCCTGAAGTTCATGTTTTTTACCAGAATTAATAAGAATGCTTTGAGACTCTTTATCGTTATCAAACACAAATTTGTTATTTACCATTAGAAACGGGAGCAAACCAAATTCAATCCTGCCATCGCCAGCCAGTGTTTTTAATGCTTGAATAACATGTTCATAAGCCTCATTTTCGTAGGTATGGTTAACCAATGCGCTTCTTATTCCTTCAATGGCATGCGGCAAGGTTACATCTGCTAATGATATTACGGTAAATCCGTCAAACTCAAATTTGCTAAGCGGTATAATTTCTTGTAAATAGGCTATTTCATTGCCCTCTTGTATTTTTGAGGTAACTGCCTCAAAATTTAGTTCGGGCAACTCTCCTTCGTAGGTTATATCTATGAATTGTGTGTCAGCATTAATATTGTAATATTGTGTTAATTGAGTTTCAGGACTGATGTAGGCATATAAGATCTCATTCTTGAGGATGGTTGTATAGTTATAAAATCGGTTTAAAATAATTCGATAAATAAACTGTAACTGTTGCTTTTCCTTACTTAACTCGTTTTCTACATTCTTTGAATTTTCCTGCTCAGCGTGTAAGGAGAGCACATCGAAAAAGGCATCGGTACTAAAAAAGATCTTATCCGGCACAGGTGTGCTCAACGCCCATAGCAAATCTTTCTCATTAGCCATTAATGGGGTCAATATGGTATAAATAAGTTCTAAAGTATCTTTGTATTGCACCAGATCGTCCACATCGATATCGTTTTTTAAAGCCTCTTCCCGGTCAATCTTTTCCAGTAAAAATCGATAAAATTCAGCTTTTAAAGTCTGCTCGGTTTTAAGCCTGCTTTTTAAATAGGTAATTAATGGCCTAAACGACAAAGTCGATTCTACCTGACAGCTTATACACTCATTTCTATTTATCTGGATAACACTTGTATTCATAACCTTTTCCTCTTAATACCTAAAACTCATTGATACATACGGATACCATCCTTCATTAGATCTACCCATTACGAACCTAAAAATAGCGAGCGAGGCTGGTGAAAAATACATCCCTCCGCCCACGCCGTGGTGCCATTGGTCTGATTTTTCATTATTCGCCCAAACCCTTCCAACATCATAAAAACCGATTAACCCTACCTGTCCTGGCAGCACATAACTAATGAAATCGCCCAGTTTGGCTCTCAACTCTAAATTATTATAGAAACTATGATTTCCCGCAAATCTAAATTGCCTGTAACCAAGTAAATTTCCTTGTCCACCCAAAAATAAATGTTGATAAAATGCCGGTTTACCAATTGTAACACCTCCTCCAAAACGATCGGCTAAAACAAATTTAGCTCTTCCATCTATATTTTTATAGAGGGCAATATCGCCGGTAAATTGTCCGAATGAACTTGCATACTGATTTAATGCTTTAAAAATGGACCACTTAAAATCTATATAACTCCCTAATGTCGGTAAAATATCGTTGTCGCGTGTGTTATTGATAAAGTTAGCTACTATGCCCCCATACCACTTATTCCGACCCACCGTCAAACTATCATTCGAATGCAATTGAGCCGGCATAGTCAGTATCCGACCTTCATTATCTTCCATATCATATTTATACAATTGGAAGCTGGGACCTATGCTAAAGGTCGATTTCGGTCTACGCCACCTCAGTGCTGGTTCTATTTGATAAATATTAAACCGAGCTCTATAATACTTTATCCTTTCCTCATATTTCGTTTCATTACCAACGCCAAAAAAGTTTTGTGTATTATCTGGTGCGTATATATCGGCTTTAACAATTAAATCTGCGTTACCAATAGCTTTTAACCAATCGCCGCGATAATTAAAACGAAAAGCAGTAGTGGAAAAAGCATGGAGAAAAGAGATAATATGCGAATTGCCATAAGGTAGTTTGCGAAAACCAGGATTCGTCATCTTATAAGTCAAACCTAGTAATAGGCCGTCATCGTTATTAAAACCTGCATTTAATAACAAAGATCTTCTCCTGTACATATCTTTACCTAAATAACCTACATTGGCAGTATCTGCCGACATCCTTTTACGCAGCCTATCCTGATCATCTCCTGTAAAAATAGAATTACCATTTTTACGTCCAAACAGCTGCATACTTCTTTCAGCATTTGGTATTTGATATACTTTTCTGCCACCTCCTGCGATAATCCTTAGCTTTATGGGAGCTGTTTTATTGTCTATATAAAGACTATCGTTACCATCCTTTACATACAGTCGGATTTCTTTGGTGATAACGGGATCAAACGTACGGCTAAACATCTCCTCCTTAATATTACCTTCTTTCGAAATCTTATTAATTTTAACCGTCAAGTGCTGATTTGCTGAATCTATTATGGATACCTTCTCATTTTTATGACTAGTTTGGATGTCCACAATACGATTGAAGAAATGATAGTAATCGTTCATTAATTTGGGAAGGGAGGCTCTTCGTTCTTTCAAACGTAGCAAGAACTGATCATGACGTAGACTATAATTTGGTTCAGGTAATTGCTTTAAAGCCTTTTCGAACACCTCATCAGTTAATTGTGCACAAAACTCCTGAATAACTTTATCCCATTCCTTTTCAGTAAACTGAGACATCAACCTGCTATTCATGGCTCTTCCCTCCCATAAAAACCAATCTATATTTTTGATTTCTCTTTCATATCCCTGCATCATAGGCAACAACGACGACGATTGCGCATACCGTTGTACGAAACCATCAGTGCTGTAGAAAACCATATCGCGATCTCGTGGAACGGCAATGTACCTTTTGCCCTTCTCTGTCTTTTCAGGATACCATCTCCACTGATCTTCATGTCTGTCCCAATCTCCTATCATAACATCTAAAGCCCTTGCTCTCAACAATGATTCACCATCGTAAGTATTGTCATTATCTTCGTCCAACTTTTTAAACATCTTACCCGTATTGTCTGAATCGCCTAATGGTTCGCGCTCTTCAAATAAGCAAAGGGTATTTGCGAAAGCCGTCATATAATCTCCCAAAGCCGGATCAGGAGATACCCAACCAATAATCGGAGTAGTATGAGGTACGTCGACGGCTTTTGCCAAGGTAGGAACTATTAATGCGCCAAATGGATGTTGTGCCGACATATTATCCTTAATGATATCCTTTGCGAAAGTTTCTCTAAGGCCCTTCGGCAATAATACTTCTGGAAATTTCTCAACACTGCGTAACACCCATTCCTTACCGTTCTTATCTTCTAAACGTAATGATTTAGACTGATTACCCCCCCCTAATTTCGTAGGTTTTAGACCGCCCTTAAGTTCTGAAATTCTCAACACTGGAAATTTGGTTTCCATCGCATAATCTTTTCGGTAGTTCTCTCCAAAAAGAAAGCGATGAAATCGACCAACACTATCATAAGATGGGTGAACCTTCACGCTAATGCTATCACTCTTGATTACCTTAAATTCATTAACCTGTTTCGCTGCCAGTTCCTTATAAGATTGCGTGTAACTGAACACCTCCTTAACACCTGTATCAGCATATATAAAATATTTATATCTCATATTGTTATTAATCAATTGATCAGCAATCACATAACCCTGCCTTTCTTCCTGAAACAACGAATTCTTACCTTTTTTGTTTGCGGTAATCTTGGCACCAGAGCCGCTTACAATCTGAAGCTGATCACTCTTAATAAACTGGAGACCATGTTCATGGCCAGCAGCATAAATAACATTGGGTTTTTCACCAAAAATCGCATTTATGCTCTTAATCATGTCCTTGTAGCGCGGGTGATTAAGATCTTCCGGGCTTAACAAGGTTGATCTCAAAAACGGATAGATCGAGCCTATTACGGGTAAGGGAATAACAAGATTATGATTTAGTAAAGTTAAAGGCAACAAATGGTTTCGTAGCGTAAAATAACCACCATGTGCTCCATAGCTCTGAAACGGGTGATGAGAAGCTAGGATAATAATCTTATTCCGGTTTTGTTCCAGTAAGTCTTCCAATCGCTGCAATACTTCATCTTTAGTTTGGCAATCGCAATCCGGATTAGCCTTGTTGTAAGGGAAAAGCCACCATTCGCTATCATACGCTATAACGGTTAACCGATCCGTAAGGTTAATAGCAACGGGATCTGGACAACCATTCGCGGGAATCAATTTCAGAAGCGGATCGTTAAATGAAGCTAGGTAGTCGCTTTGTGCCTGAATTCTAGCAAGCCCTCTTGGTCCTGACTGATCCCAATCGTGATTACCAGGGATAAAATAAACTGCAGATCCAGCATCACGCATGGGTTTAAACTGAGATTGCAATATCTTTGAAGTTTCGGCAAAATCTCCATATCCAGGTATGGCCATGCCAACAGGGTAGATATTGTCACCCAAATAAAGTGTCGTTGTTTTACCTTTAATTACATGTTTTGCTGCGTTCTTAAGCGATTCTTTCTGGCCGTCATTCATTTCGCCTGCATCACCAATTAAAATTACCCTATATTTAACGGAATCCTGTGCATACGCTCCCATTGAAAGGCAAAAACATATTGTAAAAAGTAATCTTCCTATCATACTTTATTTCTTTTTATAGTCAAACCTTAAAATATTTCCAACCTGAGTCTCGCTCCCTTCATTAGATATATAGAGGTTCCCCTGTTTGTCAAATGCAATTCCTTCGGGTTGATTAAAGGTATTAGAACTTAAATGATAAGCATTTTTAATTCCCCATTTTGAATCTAAAACAACCAGAACTTTATTAACTGACGAAATAATATACCATTCCTTAGTTAAGGGATTTATTGCTAAGGCTGAGGGATGGAAAGTCCCTTTCTTTTTACCTGTTAAATTATCTATTTTGCTGGCATTAATTTTAAAGGTTCCTTTCGCTTTGAATGTGCCATTATTATTAAAAGCAAATACGTAACCACTTGTTAATTTGCTGCCTTTATCTGTCTTGCAGTTCTTACATAATAAATAGACGTTGCCAGTTGCCTCATCAGCAAACATTCCTTCGTATTCACCTTTAGGCACTAAACCTGTATTTTCTTTTACCATTCCTGTACTTTCATTTTTCGTTTCACTCAATGGAAATGAGAATAGATCGCCATTGCTTTTAAGTAAAATTACCCAATTATTGATCACAGAAACATCTTCATAATCCCCCTTTCCGGCAAACTTGGTAACAGTTTCGTCCTTAGACCCAAGCGGTAATTTAAAAAGCTTACCATCTTCATCTTGTTGGGCATACACAAATGTATTGTCTCCTTTATTAAAAGCGATACCCGAAATTTCCTGTAAAATATCGGGCATACTGTATTTCTGGGGATTGTTTAAATTATATCCTGGTGGTAACGCCAAAGCTTTGTCATTTTTACCTATGCAAGACACCGCTATAAATGTTACTGAGATTGATAACATGGCGATAATTAAAATGTGCTTGTTATGTTTAGTTATATTCACCATCGGCTTTACTTTTTAATAATTCATAGATACGATATTGGGATTGATTAACCTCCCCTTTTGTTACAGTAGGAATATTAATCATTTTGTCATTTATTGTTACGGCCTTAACATTATCTGTCAGCTGGAGATTGAGCATAGATTTTATCTCTTTTTTGATATCTTCATCAAAAACCGGGAAGCATACTTCAATTCTCCGATAAATATTTCTATTCATCCAATCGGCAGATCCCATATAAATCTCCTCTTCCCCTCCATTCTCAAAGACAAATATCCTGCCATGCTCTAAATAGCGATCAACAATCCTTGTAACAATAATGTTTTCACTCATTCCATTTAAACCAGCTACCAATCTGCAAATGCCCCTTATAATTAACCTTATTTTCACGCCCGTTCTTGATGCTTCATAAAGTTTACTGATCATCGTTTTTTCTTCTAGATTATTTAATTTGATAACAATGGAAGCCGGAATACCTTGTTTTGCATGTGCAATCTCCCGGTCAATTAACGCAAGGAATCGCTCTTGTAAGTTAAATTGGGCAACGAAAAGATAGTTAAAGGAAATTAATTTCGGATCGGTTGGTTTAACCCTTTTAGCGAGAAAGATAAAGAGCAACTCCATCTCACGCATCAGGCCCGGATGCGAGGTCATCAAAATATGGTCTGTATAAAAATTGGCCGTCGTTTCATTAAAATTGCCTGTTGCCAATAAACCTGTATAGACTGACCGCGTTGCAATTTTTCGCTTAACTAACGCTATTTTAGCATGAACTTTTAAAGCAGTAACACTATAAATTATCGTTACACCTGCTTCAGTCATTTTTTTAGCCCATTTGATATTATTAGCCTCATCAAACCGTGCTTTTAGTTCTACTAAAACAAAGACTTTTTTTCCGTTTTTGGCAGCGCTAATCAATGCATTAACAATTTTAGAGTCGCTGGCAACACGGTAAAGTGTGATATAAATTTCTTCAACTTGTTTATCTGTAGCCGCTTCATTGAAGAATCTTAAAACACTGTCATACGCCTGAAATGGGGAATTAATAAGAATGTCTTTCTTAAAAATTTGTTGATATAGTGGCTGGTTCTTCGCCAATGGTGGATAAGCTATACGGGCCCACCTTTCATTTTCCAGTGCCGGGTTGTAAACAGGAAAACTTGACAGATCTTTTAGATTGTGATATCTACCACCTTCAACTTGATTGGCTTTCTGCAAGTTTAATTTTTCAATTAATAAAGCCATTACCTGCTCTCCGGCACCCGATTGATATAAAAATCGGGTTGCTAAACCAAAGTCGCGCTTTTGCAACTGCTTTTCTATTTGTTCCGCTAAATTACCAGAATATTCGTCTTTTAAATCAATTTCAGCGGTACGGGTAATTTTGAAGCTGTAGCAACCCGTAATCTCCTCGTCAGGGAAGAGTAGCGGGAGGTTATATCTAATAATGTCATCCAGAAAAACAATAAATGTTTGCTCATTCTTGGTAATCTTATAAAACCGGGGTAAATTGTTTGAAGGAATATTTAAAATAACAACGCTTTCATTTTCTTCAGCGTTAAGCGTTATCAAAAAATACAGCTCGTTGTTATTTGGGAAGAAATCTGACTTTCTTGAATCAAGCGTTACGGGTTGTAAAAATGCTAAAACCTGACTAAGGAAATATCCACTAGTCTCCTCAGTTAAATCTTCTGGAATTGGCATCCCATATAAAAAATTAATATGATGGTTATGAAGTTCAGGAATTATCGACTTGCTTAAAATCTCACCATATGTCTGCTGATGACGATGAATAGTTTGATTAGCTGTGGTTAATAAACCCTCTGGTAAGGCAATATGATTTTTCTCCTTCTTACTTAATTTAGCTAAGGCTAATAAAACAGGCATTCTTACCCGATAAAATTCATCCAGGTTAGAGGAGTAAATAGACAAAAACTTAATCCGTTCTAATAAAGGGACATGTTTATCGGTAGCCTCCAGCAATACTCTCTCGTTAAAGGAAAGCCAACTTAAATCTCTTTGGTGAAAAACGTCTTCAATTTTCGAATCCAACATTTTAAGAAAGTTTACCGTAGGCGATATAAGAAATAATGTAAGCAAAAACCGCTGCAATAAGTCCAAACATAAAGATATTGTAAGCGATGCGGATTAACTTATATTTACGTCCCAATACAACCCCCTGAGAATATACATCAGTAATAAGCGTACCATATAAAAATTCATTGTCGTTCATCACCTTTATCATTCCTTTAGAATAATCGCTTAGTGCCATTTTATAAAAGTTGCCAAAAAAGAGCAAATTCACTTTTTTACGTTCCAAATCATTATCTGAAAAAATACCGTCCGGTATAGATGGGCGTGTGGCTAAAATGGAGAAAATAATAGCCCCCAAACTTACCATCAAAAGAATAAAGGTAGGCACAATTAAAAATGCATTATCTTCCAGTCTCCTAAGAACCAAACTCACAATTAATGATAAAATGATGGAATTAACGGTAATTAATAACTGAGCCTTATTGTCGGCCATATCACTTAATCGCTGGTTGTTTGATGAGGTAATACGAAACATAGTTTCTATACCTTTGTCAGGTCGTTTTTTGTCTTTCTTACTTAGCAATTTTTCTTCCTTAACCACTGTACCCTCATCTACTACGTTCACAGCGCTCATTTCTCCTTTTAGCTTACTCTTAAGCTTATCAATATTTTTCTGCTTTTGATCACCTAGCAATAATTCGCAATAATCCGTGTGATAATGTTGACTTTCCAAAAATTGAACATCTCGCAATCTCCATTCTTTCTTATTACTGTCTATTTGATAGAGCAAAGCAAGCTCTTTATGCATCAGTTTCCGCTTTTCAGTAAATTCTTCGGTTCCTAAATGAAAAAGATCTCCATCGCAGATAATATTCTCCAGCAAATTCGTCGGCCGTTGTGGCATTTTAGTAGCCAAAATAACTTGCATTACCGAATCGCGCACATCTGCAGGGATATCTTGTTTTTTAAGAAATTCAATTGCGATTTCCGCTCCTTTTTGTTCGTGATTTTGGATATCTTCGAAGTACCCGGTATCATGAAACCAAGCTCCAGCACAGACGATGAAAAAATCTTTATCGTTTAGTTGATAATGATTTGCAATTTGCATAGTCGCATTTACCACACCTTGAGTATGATCTAAGTTGTGATAAACTAATTTTGCATCATGCCGGGTATGGAAGTAATCTAGGACGAAGTTTTTAACTTCTTCTAATTGTTGCTTATAGTTTATTTTAGCCATATAATTAAAAAACGTAATAAATTACATTTCTAAGTAACGCATTACATATTTACGAAAGATACTAAATATTTATTCATCGCATATCAATAACTTTATAAAATGAGATTTGTTTTACAGGTCACTGAAGCAAACATATAGAAGTGTTTAGTTACCTGTAAATCAGTATGAAATAAAATAAACATGTTGGATAAATTTTTGTTATGCTTCCATTAACCCGTAAACATATGACATCTAAAAAATTTCAGATTCTTCCCTTTATCATCTGTCTCCTTATCCCATTAGCAGTTGGTGCTTTAGGAAGTTTCTTCACCTTCGAATCGGTTAAGACCTGGTATACCACTTTAAATAAGCCATCATTTAATCCGCCCAACAACATTTTCGGTCCGGTGTGGACTACCTTATATATCTTGATGGGAATTGCTTCTTATTTGGTTTGGAAACAAAGGAAAACTGCTGCTGGTTACAATAGAGCCATATTGATATATATTCTACAGCTGATATTAAACTTAATGTGGTCCTTTTTGTTCTTCTACTTACAACAAATCGGTTTCGCTTTGATAGAGATTGGGGTTTTATGGATATTCCTGGTTATGAATGCGATTTTATTCTATCGAATTCATAAAGTTGCCGGACTACTTTATATTCCATATATATTATGGGTGAGTTTTGCAACATACCTAACTTATAGTATTTACATGCTGAATTAGGAATTTGTCATAAATCGACCTAATATTACGTTATTGAAAGAAAAACAATATTTTTATACGTAATGTTTATCAAAAACCTCTTTACTATCCTATTTATTCTTTTAGCGTTTTGTGCTAAGGCGCAAAAAGTAGGATTAGTTTTAAGTGGTGGTGGTGCCAAAGGTTTGGCACATATCGGCATACTTAAAGCATTAGAAGAGCACAATATCCCTATAGATTACATTACCGGTACTTCGATGGGAGGAATCGTTGGGGCCATGTATGCTGCGGGTTATTCTCCAAAACAAATGGAAGAAATTGCTTTGAGTACAGATTTTCAGGATTGGGTAAGTGGCAGGTATAAAAGCGATTATAGTTTTTACTTTCAAAAAAGCAACAATAATGCATCTATATTGACCGCTAAACTTTCTGCCGACACAAGCTTGAGGCTTAGTTTTAGACCTAATCTGGTGAACGATATCCCACTTAATTTTGCATTACTAGAACTTTTTTCTCAGGCATCATCTAGCGCTAAGGACAATTTCGACAAGCTATTTGTCCCTTATCGCTGCATGGTATCAGATGTTTTATCTCAAACCAGTATTGCCGTGGGCAAAGGCAGCTTAGCCGAAGCGGTACGGGCTACCATGACTGTTCCATTGGTTTACCGTCCAATCAAGTTGGAAGATAAATATGTTTTTGATGGGGGTCTATATAACAACTTCCCGGCTGATGTAATGAAAGAAGAATTTAAACCTGATATCATCATCGGTGCCAATGTTTCTTCCAAAATCTTCAATGAGTATCCAAAGGATGACGATCGATTAATGAACCGCTTTTTGGTCTACATGTTTCTTTCCAAATCTGATTCCACACTTATCGGTCCAAACGGAATATACATCCAACCTGAATTGGCAGATTTTAACACCACAAACTTTGCGCCTGTTGCACAACTCATTCAAAAAGGATATGAGGCTACCATAGCAGATATGGAGAAAATAAAAAAGTCGATTACAAAACGGGTAAGCAAATATCAACTCGACTTAAAACGACTTGAATTCAATTCGTCGAAGCCAAATCTTATTTTCAATACTATAATTGTCTCAGGGGTAAATAGTCAGCAAAAAAAATACATAGAACGCTTGTTCAAAAGTGACCAATCAACCTTTAATTTGGCGGACATTAAGCAAGGTTATTATAAATTGGTGGCCGACGAAACCTTTGAAACTGTCTATCCAAAAATCACCTATCATCAATTAACCGATAGTTATAATTTCGAAATTGTGGCCCAGCCAAAGAAAAGCTTTAAAATTGATTTTGGAGGTAATATCTCTTCGAGACCAATTAGTAACGTGTACCTCGGTCTCCAGTATAATTATCTGAATAAAAGAGCCTACACGTTTAGTACAAATTTCTATTCTGGCCGCTTTTATGAATCCGTACAATTAAATGGTCGTGTAGATTACCCCTCTGGCTTACCCCTATTTTTAGCAGCAGAGTTTACCTATAACCATTGGAACTATTATAATACCAGCGAAATTTTTATAGAAAACCCCCATCCAACCTATATTGAACAAGCAGATAGAAAGGTTGATTTAAAAATGGGTTTCCCACTGAACAAAAACGCTAGAATTTCTCTAATCACTTCATTTATCAATAATAGTGATAATTATAGTCCGACAAATTCCTTCGCTGTCGGTGACATTTTAGATCGGACGGTATTTAATGGTTTTAGAACAAGTTTGCTGTTTGAAAAGAATTCCTTAAATAGAAAGCAATATGCATCTACTGGTCAAAATTTTTTATTCAGTATTAATTATACTTCAGGAAAAGAAAATTATGTTCCGGGAAATAGTTATCGTACGCTGGCGAGCCAACCAGGTATATTCAGAAAGTTTAGAAACTGGGCCTATATAAAGATAAGTGATGAACATTATTTTCTTCATACCAAAAAATATACACTAGGTTATCTAGCTGAAGGCGTGATCTCTAACCAACCATTGTTTAGAAATTATTATTCATCTCTGCTTTCAGCTCCTGCCTTTTATCCATTGCAGGATAGTAGATCGTTATTTTTACATAATTTTAGAGCCACAAGTTATGTAGCTGGCGGATTGAAGAATATTTTCTATCTTAAGAAGAATTTTGACTTAAGAATAGAGGGCTATTTATTTTCAGCTCATAAGGAATTTATCCAGCAGGCACCAGTGGGTGTTGGGTATGACCTTCCTTTTAGCAAATGGCATTATGCAGGTACCGCTGGTTTGGTATATCATACGCCTGTGGGACCAATTAGTTTAAGCTATAATTTATACGATGATGCCATTAAGAGAAATGGTATTTTATTACATTTAGGATATTTAATTTATAATAAAAGATCTATAGAATGAGATACATTTACCTAGCCTTATTATGCTTTTGCCTAACGCATACCTTTGCGCAAAATGCTGCTATCAATAATTTTTTTGTGAAAGAGAGCTTATTAAAAAACAGCAAACTAGCAATTATAGCGGCAGATTCCCTGAATAATCCTCTGGAAACGATTAATGGGGTGTATACTTTCGCCATAAGTGGTTTTACACAGGAAATAACATTCAATAATGGCGTAGGAATTTTGCCCTTACAAATTGATAAATCGACTTTCGTCTATATTAAACATCAAAATGATAACGGGACACATGGAAAACTGCTTTATGTATACAAAAAAGAGGGCAATTTAAATCCGTTCACAATTAGTCGAATTTTCTTAATCATCATACCATTGATTATTATTATTCTTGCCTTTGCTTTTAAAAAATTCATCTATATTGCCGTTATCTTATTATTGATATTTATTTATTTTAACCACAGCAACGGTCTGAATATCGGTACCTTTTTTGAGACAACTTTTGACTATTTAAAGAATCTAGTTTAGCGCCTTTTTCGTGCGTAAATGGAAACGTTAACGTTGAGAAAATGAATGTTTAAACTCCTTTTAGCGGAAAAAAAGGTCAAAAAAAAATAACCTTAGGTTTTTTTTTCCACTAAAAAAGTGTATTTATCTATATGGCAGGCTATAAAAAACAAATTGTTAACTATAAAAATGCAATTTTATCTAAAGATAATATGAATTTAATATAAAAATATCATAGATTTGTTTTATACTTTTAATATCATAAAAACCATAATCTTAAACAGAAAGCCTTAATCTCACCAGTTAAGGCTTTCTATTTTAAATTCAGTTTTCAAATAACACTTCCCTGTTCCCCTACATCGCTCATGTAATATAGGAAAGACTGCCTTGCTAAATGCTACCAATTCTACAAAGTGCGCTTAAAATTATGATTAATAAAAATTGTATTTGAATCACTCCCAGCAAGAGAGGGCAAAAAAAAAACACCTACTTTCGTAAGTGCTTTTTGTGCGCCCACCTGGGCTCGAACCAGGGACCAAAAGATTATGAGTCTTCTACTCTAACCAACTGAGCTATAGGCGCAGAAAACCGATATTGGTTTTGCGTTGCAATGTTAGCTATTTTCGAGCAATTTTGGAAACTCTTTTATCGGAAAAATTAAAAAAACAATCAAAAAATACTTAATCCGTTGATTGAGAATAAAAAAGATTGAATCCTCTGACCTTAATTAACCAAATAACAGAAATCAATCAAAAGCCTATATTTGCGGTTAACATGAACAATATTAAAAATATCATCTTCGATTACGGAAATGTAATCTTCGAAATTAATTTTACAAGGGCACAACAAGCATTTGAACGATTGGGGATAAACAATGTTGAAAGATTTTTTGCACATAAAAGTCATAATCCTTTATTTGATGACTTCGAAACCGCAACTATTACACCTCTTCAATTTAGAGAAGGTATAAGAGCTGCTGCTTCAAATATCAAGCTAAAAGACGAAGACATTGATGATGCATGGAACAGTTTACTCATTGGGGTTTCAGGCAATAATCATGAAGTTTTAATGGAGGTAAAAAATAAATACCGTACATTTTTACTAAGCAACAATAACGAAATCCACTATAACTGGATAACCAATTACCTCAAAACAACCTTCGAAATCGAGAATTACGATAACCTTTTTGAAAAGGCATATTTCTCTCAGCAAATGCGCTTGCGTAAACCAAACCTTCCTATTTTCGAACAAGTGATTAAAGAAAATAACCTAAACCCAAAAGAAACTTTATTTATCGATGATAGTCCACAGCATATTGAAGGTGCAAAAAACGCAGGTCTTCGTACTTTACTAATGGATGTCCATCCAGAAAAGTTAAAAGAGTTTTTAATACATCATCATTTACTATAGATTTTTTCTAAATCAAAATCATAAGGCAACGAGATCCCAATCCTTCTTTCAGGCATATCGCCATACATGAACAAACTTGCCTCTGGGTAATAACCACTTCGTTGAACATTTACTCCACCCGCTTTGAAAAAATAGAGATAAGTGGATCTATAATCTGGCTTTTTAGCTGTCACACGTGCTTTACTACTGCTAATCCTTGCTGAAAATTGCTCCTCATTATTCAATTTATTTACATCATATTGAATTAATATTGTGTCCGCAAAATTAACATTCACCGTTCTTGAACTACGGTCACTTTTTATAAACGATCTATAATCTATTTCTTTTGTTTTAGCGCTTATAGTGTCGGCCTGTTTTAAAACAGCTTGATAATATTTAGCGGTGTCTCTCGAAAAAAGATGCGGTAAGCTAATATCAGGTTTTTCTTCTTTAACATAAGCTTCAGCCATTTTCTTCAGATAGATCTTAGTAACCCTTTGTTTTTCCATGTTTTTAACTTCCGAATATTTGAATATATAGAAGAAATCTAATCCAATTGTTTTTGAATACACACCGCGCATAAAATGCATATTGGAACCTTCATAGGCAAAGATTCTATTCTTTTTAATCTGATTTTTGGGCAATATCATCAGCGGTAATTCTTCATAAAATGCATAATACTTAAATATAACTTCGTTTGTAGTAAAATTATATTCGAATTGTTCCAAGTCAATCTTAATTTTATAATTCAAGAAGATATTCTCAATAATTAATGGCCCTTTTGCAAAGACCTTGAGGTTATTAGTCTCAGAATCAAAGTCAAAATAAAGAGAATCTTTGTTCTTAATCTTACACCAGTTCGTCGTTTTTTTATATTCTCCAATTAGCTCTCTGTAAAAAAGATTAAACCACTTTGTTATATGATCTTTACTAGGTTTAGCCCTCACAACTACTTCACTTAATTTATTGGTGCTTGGGTCGAGATCAAAATGTAAATTCACAACGGGGCTGTTATCTAATACATGAACTTTTCTAACATAAGCAATATGTGAAAGAATCAATGTAGCCTCACCAGTAAGCATAGCGTTAAACGAAAAGTTACCTTTATGATCAGTTTCCGTTCCATAAGTAGTATTGTTAATATAAACAGATACACCTGCAATTCCCTGTTTTGTTATTTCATCAACTACCCTACCTGAAATTTTAATCTGTGCATCACTAGATAAGGGTATAAAAAAAATAAGGAATGATAAATAATATTTCATAGATAACTACATTTGTGGTGAACCGTTTAAATATAATGAATATGAAACAAAAAAAATATGCTTCATTAAAAGAGTTTTATCCATTTTATTTAACTGAACATCAAAATTTCACAAGCAGAGTGCTACATTTTATAGGTACCGGCTTAGTGATTTTAACTTTAATTGGGGCTATACTTTTTCATGATTGGCGTTTCTTTGTCGCGATCCCATTTATAGGATATGGCTTTGCTTGGGTGGGGCATTTCTATTTCGAAAAAAACAAGCCTGCCACTTTTCAATATCCAGGTTACAGCTTGGTAAGCGATTTCATTTTATTTTTTGACCTTTTGCTGGGCAACCAACCCTTTAGGGTAAAATAAATTTTATTGATCGCGCAATTATTCCCCATAGTTTTTAACTATATTCATATAGAGAAAAGCACTTTGATAGTTAAGGTTATCTCGTATATCTTTACGAAAGCGACAATGCAAAATTAAGAACTTAACCAAGAATTAATATGGACAATAATTCAAATGACATCAGCAAATGCCCATTTCATGGAGCAATTAAAAAACAAAATATTGGTGGTGGTGGTACAAGAAATAGAGACTGGTGGCCAAATCAATTAAAATTGAATATTCTCCGTCAGTATTCTCCCCTATCTAATCCAATGGATAAGGATTTTAATTACGCAGAAGCTTTTAAAAGCCTTGATTTCCAAGCATTAAAAAGTGACCTTCATGCACTCATGACTGACTCCCAAGACTGGTGGCCTGCTGATTTTGGACATTACGGCGGTTTATTTATCCGCATGGCCTGGCATAGCGCTGGAACTTACCGAGTAGGCGATGGTCGCGGGGGTGCAGCTGCGGGACAACAACGTTTTGCGCCTTTAAATAGTTGGCCAGATAACGTAAGTTTAGATAAAGCGCGTCGTTTACTTTGGCCTATCAAACAAAAATATGGCAAGAAGATATCATGGGCCGATTTAATGATCCTAACAGGTAATGTGGCACTAGAATCAATGGGTTTTAAAACATTCGGTTTCGCAGGTGGTCGGGAAGATGTATTTGAAGCGAGTGAAGATATATATTGGGGCGCAGAAACAACTTGGTTGGGCAACGACCAACGCTATGCTACAGGGTCTGAAGGCATTGCTGCACACGGTGTTTTAGTTTCTGATGAAGATGCAGATGGCGATAAACACTCTCATGACCTCGAAAAGCCACTTGCAGCAGCTCACATGGGTTTAATTTATGTAAATCCAGAGGGGCCAAACGGCAACCCAGATCCAATTGCTGCAGCAAAAGATATTCGGGAGACCTTTGCACGTATGGCAATGGACGATGAAGAAACTGTAGCATTAATTGCTGGAGGTCATACTTTTGGTAAAACTCACGGTGCTGCATCTTCTGATCATGTAGGAAAGGAACCGGAAGCTTCAGGTATTGAACAACAAGGATTTGGATGGAACAATACTTTTGGCAGTGGTAAAGGTGCTGATACCATTACCAGTGGCTTAGAAGTGACGTGGACCACTACGCCAACACAATGGAGCAACAATTTCTTTGAAAACCTTTTTGGTTTTGAATGGGAATTAACCAAAAGCCCTGGAGGTGCACATCAATGGGTAGCAAAAGATGCAGAAAATATAATCCCAGATGCCTTTGATCCCACTAAGAAGCACAAACCTACTATGCTAACTACAGATCTTTCTTTAAGACTGGATCCAGCGTACGAAAAGATCTCAAGACGTTTCCTCGAAAATCCTGAGCAATTCGCAGATGCTTTCGCTCGGGCATGGTTTAAACTAACTCATCGTGACATGGGTCCAGTTAGCCGTTATCTTGGTCCCGAAGTACCCGAAGAAGAATTAATTTGGCAAGATCCAATCCCTTCTGTTAATCACCAGTTAATAGATGACAATGATATAACGTTGTTAAAAAGCAAAATAATTGAATCTGGTTTAACGATAAGTCAACTAGTAACAACCGCTTGGGCATCTGCTTCAACTTTTAGAGGTGGCGATAAACGTGGTGGTGCTAATGGAGCACGTATTCGTTTAGCACCACAAAGATATTGGCAAGCAAACAATCCTGCGCAACTTGATAAAGTTTTAAGTACGTTAGAAAGCATACAAAAACAATTTAATACTGCGCAAACTACCGATAAAAAGGTATCACTGGCTGATTTGATCGTGCTTGCATCATGCGCCGCCATTGAAAAAGCTGCTGAAAATTCAGGCCAACCTGTTACCGTCCCTTTTACACCAGGAAGAATGGATGCTTCTCAAGCACAAACTGACGTAGAATCGTTCAACTATTTAGAGCCGGTAGCTGATGGTTTTCGTAACTATAAAAAACAACGGACCCTAGCCTCAACAGAAGAATTACTAATTGACAAAGCACAACTGCTTACACTATCGGCACCAGAACTAACGGTGCTTATTGCAGGCATGCGTGCGTTAAATGCTAATTATGATGGCTCTAATCTTGGTATACTCACTCATCGACCTGAACAATTAACAAATGACTTCTTTGTAAATTTACTGGATATGAATACTTCATGGAAGGCCGTAAATCAAGACAAAGAAATATATGAAGGCATAGATCGTAAAACCGGAAGGGTAAAGTGGACCGCAACCCGCGCCGATTTAGTATTTGGTTCAAACGCTGAATTAAGAGCAATTGCAGAAATTTACGCACAATCAGATTCGCAGTCTAAATTTTCTCAAGATTTTGTGAATGCGTGGAATAAAGTCATGGACCTCGATCGGTTTGATTTAAACTAATATTTATATCATACTGTTACTTCATGAAAACGAAGTAACAGTATTCCAATTATCCTTATTTTGTAAATATTAAGCTTAGATTTTGAATCCTCCCAATTCAATCCCATATTTGCCTTAATGCAATACCTTGAAAAAAATACGAACTGTAAATGTCATGCCTTACAAAAAAGCCATGAGTTGGATCGTATTGTCTTCACTTTTCAATCAAAAAGTAAAGACTTTATCAATTAACCCCGGGTTTCATAACCTTCTTTTAACTCGGGGAAATAAGTTATTACTTATTCTTTTTTCTATTTTTTAACTACTGTACAAAACAGTGGCTATTATTTATTTAACCATTTTTTTTATGAACACCAAAGCTATTCAATTATCAAAAAGCGACTATAAGTTTTTAAGCGAACATTTTGAGAAAGCTATCATGAGCGACTATAATAAATCGCGTTTACGAACTGAGATTAAAACTGCGGTTATATACGAAGATCACCAGTTGCCAATTGATGTCGTATCCTTAAATAAGGAGGCAACTATCATTAGTACAGCCGACGGCAAAGAACTTAATTTCAAAATTGTTAAGCCATCAGAAGCAAATATGACCGAGAAAAAAGTATCTATTTTTGCTCCGATTAGCATTGCATTGTTAGGTTATAAAACCGGAGATTTAATAAATTGGGAAATGCCTGATGGAATAAAAGAATTCAAAATTGTTGAGGTTAAATAAAATAGTCTCCTATTTTTTCATCGGCTTTCTCGGTATTTTTGGATCAAAATCTGAAGGTAGAGTTCTTGCCAATCGACGTTGCCCCATAAATCCGTTCATTTGCAAGCTATTGCTAAGCGACTGACCCCATTCGTTAATTTGAAATTCCTCAGCCCCTACTAAAAAAACAACTGTTTCTTCTAAGGGTTTATCTGGCCGTCTACTTGGGAAATGATTCCTAAAGTTTGTATGCATTATTGCTTTTTCTCTGCTTATACCATGAGTAACTAATATCGAATCTTTAAATTTTAAAGTTTTTAGGTTATCCGCTGCATCACTAAATAGCATAGAGTCTAAAGATACTGCCCTTAGGTTTCTAGAAATTAATCCTGGCTGTCCAAGAATTTTCTGATAATACTTCAGTGTATCTTTATTCAATTTTAAATCAGCTAATCTGAAACCCGGTCTAGGATTGCCTTTCAATATTTCAGCAAGCCTTAATCTATTAACTTCCTCCTCTACCCTTTGTCTTTCTAAATTTTTAACCGATCGATAGGTATAGAGCTTAAAACCCTCTTCTTCTAATTTATTATGATACAACGCCCTTAAAAATTGATCTCTGGAACCTAAGTAAGCCCTATTTGTAGTAAGTTGAATGTTTTCGGCTTTTACCTTATCGAACTTTTCTACGTAAAAAGTCGTTGCAAAATATTGTGTCTTTTCACTAATCAAATCATACTCGAAGTTTGCTAAATCTAAATTAATTGTATAGCCAAGTTCTGGATGTTCTATAATAACAGGATCACTACTATTAACTGTTAAAATATTCGTGCTCCGATCAAAGTAAAAATTTAACACTTCAGGATTTACAATATAGCTGCCCGGATAATCATGACTATCATCACCCATGATACCCTTAAAAAATAATGTCCCCCATCGCTTCCAGCCAAACTTATTATCGCTAATTACCACTTCATTTAGCAGCTGTACCCTAGGTTTCATTACTATTTTAAATCGAGAATCCTTATCAAGAATGGTCATCACCACTTTCTCATATCCGATCGAAGAGATGACCAGATCTTGTTGTGGGTGCTTTGCATACAATAAAAAAGCACCACTCGTATTGGTCATAGTGCCTAACTTTGTATTATTATAGTAAACAGAAGCATTTTCAATAGGTTTGCCAGTCGCTTCATCGACAACTAAACCCCGAACCGCAATTTGCGCATAACCAATGAATGGACAAAGTAAGGTTAATAGTAAAACTCCTCTTAAATTCATCAATTTCGATAAGCTAACTACGAACTAATTTACAACTTTCTTCTGGCTTTTTCCTTAGCGATTAAACTAAGCTCACGACCTGTTTGCCCGGCAACGGAGGTATTTTCTTGGGCACGCCTAAATAAATAAGGCATTACTGCTTTAATCGGTCCGTAAGGAACATATTTAGCAACGTTGTATCCAGCATCGGATAAATTGAAACTCAGATTATCACTCATACCCAATAATTGCGCAAAATACACATGTGGATGGTTATGAGGTATATTATTTTCATCAATTAAAGTAGTGAGCAAGCGCGAACTTTCTTCATTATGCGTTCCACACACAATACCAATCTGATCAAGATGCTTTACGCAGAAACGTAAAGATTCGTCATAATCTCTATCAGACGAAGCCTTATCAGGTTGTATTGGTGAGGGATAACCCATCTCTTCTGCCCTCTTGCGCTCCTTTTCCATATAGGCACCCCGAACCATCTTTACACCTAAAATAAATCCGGTTTCCTTTGCTATCAAATAATCAGCCTTTAAATCTGCTAACTTATCATGGCGGTACATTTGATAGGTATTATAAACAATTAATTTTTCTTTATTATACTTGGTCATCATCTCCAAAGCCAATTCATCAATCGTATCTTGAATCCAGGTTTCTTCGGCATCGATCATAATCGGTACATGTCTATCGTAAGCAGTCTTACAGATTTTCTCGCATCTGGCTTTAACTCTTTCGTACTCTTCAGTTTCACTTGGTGTTAACGTCTGTTTAGCATCCAGTTTTTCCAATAAGGCAAAACGGCCAATCCCGGTTACTTTGAAAACGGTAATTGGAATACGGATATCGCCGTCCGCACGTTCAATTGTACGGATAATTTCTTCGCAGGTAAAGTTAAACACCTCTTCTTCCTCTTCTCCCTCAACAGAGTAATCTAAAATAGTCCCCACCTTGCCCTGATGTAATTGAGCAATGGTATTTTCACATTCTTCGATCGTCTCGCCACCGCAAAATTGTTTAAAAATAGTCGCTTTAATAGCCCATTTTATGGGAAAACCGACATTTAACAGAAAATTGGCAATAGGTGGACCAACCTGAGTTAAAAAATTACTGCTTATCATTTTAAAAAGCCAAAAGCCCTGATTTAACTCTGCATTCGACTTATTGCGAAAAGCAATTTCTGTATTGTCAAAGTTTATTATTTTTTTGGGAGATACTTCCATTCTTATACTTAATTGGTCAGTGGAGTGCAAAAATATAAATTCAATTCATTGTAAAGGCAAAACCCTTTATAAATAATTGTAAATTTGCTTCACAATGATACAATTTAAATTAGAAGGCGAATTTATTCCCTTAATTGCACTCTTAAAAGCGACCGGTTTGGTTCAAAGTGGCGGAGAAGCCCAAACTGTTGTGGAAGAAGGCTTAGTAAAATACAATGGACAGGTAGATAACAGAAAACGATTAAAGGTTCGCGTTGGTGATAAAATAGATTTTATGGGCAGTATAATTGAAGTTATTTAATGGAACCGATAAAAAGCGCTGGACACTCAATTTATTTTGAATCAGGATTAGCTCCGTTAAAAGATATTGTACACCAAAATAAGTACAGTAAAGTCTTCGTATTTGTGGATACAAACACATCGGCATTGTGCATTCCAATTTTTAGGTCGTTTTTAGACGATCTAGAAGATTTCGACATTATCGAAACCGATCCGGGAGAAGAGAATAAGAATATCGATTTTTGCATCGGAATTTGGAAGACCTTACTTGATTTTGGAGCTGACCGTAAATGTTTAATGATCAATTTAGGAGGCGGCGTCATTACAGATATGGGTGGTTTTATAGCATCCACGTATAAAAGAGGGATAGATTTTATGAACATTCCCACTACCCTATTATCCCAGGTTGATGCCTCCGTGGGAGGTAAGACAGGTATCGATATTGATCATGTAAAAAATATGGTGGGTACATTTAGCTTACCGAAAGCGGTATTTATTGAACATACCTTTTTAACTACGCTTTCTAAGAGAGAAATGCTGTCAGGTTTCGCCGAAATGATTAAACATGGGCTCATTGCCGATCATGATTATTATCAGGCCTTGAAGCTTAATGAATACCAGGAGGTTACCCCCGCAAATGTTTATCGTTCAATTCAAATTAAAAATGAAGTAGTAACGGAGGATCCATTAGAAAAAGGCTTGCGTAAAATTTTGAATTTCGGTCACACCATTGGTCACGCCGTTGAAAGCTATGCCTTAACGCACGATAAAAAGCCGCTTACACATGGTGAAGCCATTGCTATTGGGATGATTTGTGAAGCTTTTCTTTCTGTTAAGTATTGCGACCTGAAAACGGATGAATTGAATGATATCTGTACCTATATTACTTCGATCTATCCGAAATATACCATTGCAGAAAAAAACTTTAATACCTTAATCGAATTGATGCAGAGCGATAAGAAGAATGAAGACGGCTATATCATGTTCTCACTTTTGGAAAGGATTGGGCATTGCACCTTCAATTGTCGCGTTACCGATGCAGATATTTTAAGTAGTATAAAGCACTATAATAGTTTATAAAAAATGAAGTTTACAGGAAGTGATCTTTCAATAGGTGGCTTGTTTGGTTTTGTAATTTTGCTCACCATAGTTGAAATGTATTTCAGCTATATGCACGACAAGAAGATCTATGTCAAAAGAGATACCTGGACTAATATGTATTTAATGACAGTCGCCGTACTCATTAATTTGGCAATGAAAACGGCTACTTTCTTCTTGTTGGCCTATTGCTACCAATTTCGCTTATTCGAGATCTCAAATATTTGGATTTATTGGATTGTTCTCATTCTGGTACAAGACTTTCTATACTGGTTCCTGCATACGGTGGGCCATTATGTGAGGTTTTTTTGGGCGATGCATGTTACCCATCATTCTTCAGAACATTTTAATTTAACCACAGGATTCCGATCTACGGTGTTTGAACCGCTATATCGAGTATTCTTTTATCTCCCCTTAGCCTTTATGGGCTTTACTGCGGCAGATATACTTTTTGCTTACCTTATTACCCAGATTTACGGAAACCTAGTTCATACTCAGGCTATTGGAAAATTGCATCCATGGTTCGAGTATATCTTTGTCACGCCATCTCATCACCGGGTACACCACGCCAGCAATGTGCGCTACCTGGACAAAAATATGGGAATGGTTTTAATTTTATGGGACAGATGGTTCGGGACTTTTCAGGAAGAACTTCCTGAAGATGTGATTAAATACGGACTCACCACCCCATTGAAGGATACTGGCCCGATTAATATCATTTTCCATGAATTTATTGCCTTAACCAATGATGTGAAAAAAGCACCAAAGTTTAGGGATAAAATAAAATATATCTTAAATCCCCCGGGATGGAGCCATGATGGCAGTACAAAAATTGCGAAGGTAATGCAGCAGGAGCTTAGGGAAGCAGAAAAAAAAAGGGAATAACTTAACGTTATCCCCTTTTCCTTATAAAATATAGCTATCTTATTTTACTGCATCAATGATTGCTTTGAAAGCATCTTTATGGTTCATTGCTAAATCTGCTAAAACTTTACGGTTTAAACCGATATTTTTTGCAGTCAATTTACCAATTAATTGAGAGTAAGATACACCGTGCTCACGTGCTCCAGCGTTGATACGTTGGATCCACAATCCGCGGAATTCTCTTTTCTTAACTTTACGGTCACGGTATGCATATTGCAAACCTTTTTCTACCGTGTTTTTAGCAATGGTAAATACCTTGCTTCTTGATCCCCAATAGCCTTTGGCCATATTTAGGACTTTTTTTCTTCTGCGTCTAGCAGCTACTGCGTTTACCGAACGTGGCATAATGTGTTGTTTTTGATAAGCGGTGTTGTATTAACAATCTTAGGTACCGAGTATCTGGTTAAAAATTAATTATTTACCGATGCAAAGCATACGTTTAACGTTGCCCATATCAGCGTCACTTACCAGACTTGTCTGGCCTAAATTACGCTTACGTTTAGTGCTCATTTTTGTTAAAATGTGACTTTTGTATGCGTTCTTTCTTGCGATTTTACCTGTTCCAGTAAGCGTGAAGCGCTTTTTAGCACTGGAATTGGTTTTCATTTTTGGCATAACCCTGTTTTAATTTATATAATTTATTACTTCTTTGCTACTTTAGGTGCAAGTGTTAAAAACATTCGCTTTCCTTCTAATTTAGGCAACAATTCTACCTTACCGATATCCTCTAATGCCTGAGCAAACTTTAACAATAAGATTTCGCCCTGCTCTTTGTAAACAATCGCTCTACCTTTAAAGTGTACGTAAGCTCTTACTTTCTCCCCATTTTCCAAAAAGCTAATTGCATGCTTTAACTTAAATTGAAAATCGTGATCATTCGTATTCGGTCCGAAACGAATTTCTTTAATTACAGTTTGCTTAGCATTTGCTTTAATCTCTTTCTGCTTCTTCTTTTGCTCGTAAACAAATTTGCTATAATCGATTATTCTACAAACCGGCGGAACCGCATTTGGCGAAATCTCAACTAGGTCAAGTTCTAACTCATCAGCAAGTGCCAAAGCTTTTGACAAGGGATAAATCCCTGGCTCAACATTATCGCCAGCTAATCTCACCTCTTGAGCTCTGATATACTGATTAATATTATGTTCTGCTTCTTTTTTCTTAAAAGGAGGACGTGGTCCCCTATTAAATCCTGGTCTTCCTAATGCCAAATGTTTTTGCTATTTAAACTGTAATTTCTTTAATAATTAACTCACTAAACTCTGCTAAAGTCATCGCTCCCAAATCTCCTTCTCCGTGTTTACGAACCGAAACCTTACCTTCTTCCGCTTCTTTTTCACCGATAATGAGCATATAAGGCAATTTTTTAACCTCAGCATCTCTAATTTTCCTTCCAATCTTCTCATCTCGAAAGTCTATCAGCCCGCGAATATCGGAATTATTTAATTCATTTGAAACTTTTTTTGCATAATCTTCATACTTTTCTGAGATCGGCAAAATAATATATTGCTCAGGAGAAAGCCATAACGGGAAGTTCCCTGCACAGTGTTCAATCAAAACTGCTACAAAGCGCTCTAGTGAACCAAACGGGGCACGGTGAATCATAACCGGACGATGTTTCAAGTTATCACTTCCGGTATATTCCAACTCAAAACGCTCAGGTAAATTATAATCCACCTGGATGGTACCCAATTGCCACTTACGACCCAATGCATCGCGCACCATAAAATCTAGCTTTGGACCATAGAACGCTGCTTCTCCAAGCTCTACAACAGTTGGCAATCCCATTTCTTCAGCAGCTTCTATAATTGCCGTTTCCGCTAATTTCCAGTTTTCATCGGAACCTATATATTTTGCTTTATTCTCGGGATCACGTAAAGATACCTGGGCAATATAATTGTCAAATCCTAACGATTTAAAAACGTATAACACCAGGTCAATTACTTTCTTAAACTCTTCTTTAACCTGATCGGGTCTACAGAATAAATGCGCATCATCTTGCGTAAATCCACGAACACGTGTTAAACCATGCAATTCTCCACTTTGCTCATAACGATATACGGTACCAAATTCGGCAAAACGAACAGGTAAATCTTTATAAGAACGTGGCTTAAATTTATACATCTCGCAATGATGCGGACAATTCATGGGCTTCAAGAAAAATTCCTCACCCTCCTGAGGTGTTTTTATAGGCTGAAAACTATCTTTCCCATATTTCTCATAGTGACCAGAAGTTACGTACAAATTTTTATGACCAATATGTGGGGTAATTACTTGCTCATAACCCGATTTAACTTGCGCTTTGGTTAAAAATTGTGCTAAACGCTCACGAAGTGCAGTTCCTTTTGGCAGCCACATTGGCAAACCCATCCCTACTTTTTCCGAGAACATAAACAGCTCAAGCTCTTTACCCAACTTACGATGATCCCGTTTCTTTGCTTCCTCGATCATCAACAAATATTCTGTTAACTCACTAGCCTTCGGAAAAGTTACACCATATATACGGGTTAACTGTTTTTTTGTTTCATCACCACGCCAGTAAGCACCAGCTACGTTCATCAATTTCACAGCCTTAACAAATCCTGTATTTGGGATATGCGGTCCGCGACATAAGTCGGTAAAAGCTCCCTGGGTATAAAAAGTGATTTTTCCATCTTCTAAACCTTCTAAAAGGTCCAATTTATACTCGTCGCCCTTCTCCGTAAAGTATTTAATGGCATCAGCCTTAGAAACACTTTCCCGTGTGAATAACTCTTTTTGTTTGGCCAATTCAATAATTTTGGTTTCAATCGCCTTAAAATCATCCGAAGAAAATTCACGATCTCCAAAATCAACGTCATAGTAAAACCCTGTTTCAATAGCCGGACCAATACCGAATTTAGTTCCTGGGTAAAGTGCCTCAAGCGCTTCGGCCATTAAATGAGCTGATGAATGCCAAAAGGTAGCTTTACCCGCGGCATCGCTCCATGTTAATAATTTTACTGACGAATCGGTTTCAATTGCACGCGATGAATCCCAGATTTCTCCGTTAACTTCTGCTGCTAAAACGTTTCTTGCTAAGCCTTCCGAAATGGACAAGGCGATTTGATGGGCTGAGGTACCCTTTTCGTACTGACGAGTAGAACCGTCAGGTAAAGTAATGTTAATCATCTACAACTATGATCTAGAATTTGAAAAAATAATTAATTAAATCACCTACTACGTGATTTTTATTAGGCAAAGATAGGCAAAATAACCAAAGGTTGTAATCGAACTAAGCTATTTTATTCTTATCCTAGTCGTAAAATAATGCTTGTTAGCAAAGCGGTATAGCTTTTCAAAGGATGCAAAATTTGCAATCCCCTCAACGCTATTTGTAGGTTTTACCAGTCCTGCTTTTGAAAGATCTGCATAATGCGGGTTCCAAGACCTCCCATTGAGCACCTGATCGTTATTAGGCCTATTAAATTTAAAAGAAATTCCTTTCAAAATAATAGGATCCAAATAAGCACTATGTTCACGCAATAAAGGTGTATAATTTCCAACCATTGTTAACCACTTTTTTAGGGAACTTAAATCCTGTATTAAATAAGAGTCCTTAAAATCGCCGTCCATATCAACTTTTGGTTGGTTTAAAAATGTTACGACACCTTTAATTAAAAGTTTACCACTTTTAAGGTAATTTATAAGACTGTCATTATTTAAGGATAGCTTTACTTGAATAAACTGATCATTATCTAAATTCCTATAGTTGTAAAGATTAAGCTCATTACTATCATTTCTTAAGAAATAACTCTCGTAATTTTTAAAAGTCTTTATATCTTTGTGAATCAAATATATTTCGTTTACAATCGGTGAGGCTAAATATTTACCGGAAATATCATTGTGATTAAGGATAAAAGAGGTTCCGAAGTCGCCAACCCATATCAGTAATGATGTATTCGCAACATTTTTGTAGGTCAACGTAAGTATGGAGTCCTTTGTTGTAAAATCCGCAGTCACTTTTAAACCGCCGTTTAAGGTATAATCGCTTTGCGCATTTCCATTTTTAAATGCAAAGACTAATATAAATACAAGAACTAATTTACAGTTGAAGGACACAAATCTTTGCTCTTTTTCCATTTTTTTGCACGTTGTAATCTAGCACTATATAAACATAACAAATTATAAGGAGAACAGCAATCCAATAAAAAAGCCCTTGGATAAAATCCAAAGGCTTAACCATTATATTTTAAAAAAACTAGTTGATGATAATACTTCTCGCTTGTCCAGCTCCCCCACCTCTATTATTTCCCATTCCTCTCATTCTGTTCATCATGCTTTCCATTTTTTTCTGATACTCTTCTTGTGTAATCGGAGTTGCCTTTTTAGGGGCAGTTACATCCTTAGTGCTTACACCACGATATTCGATACTGGTTGCAACTGTACTATTACCTTTGTTTTCTAAAGCTAAAACAGCGCCTTCTGTCCACATATTTGGATTAGGAGAGAAATTAAAACCCAGATCAGTGGTGTACCAAACAGCCGTTTCATCAATAATATCTTTGTCCATATCCAATACCTTAGCCTTACGAATAGACTTCACAATGGCTTTTTTGCAATCAAATCCCAAAATCTTTTTGGTTTCATCAGTTTTTACTACTTCTAAAGTTGGAGGACCAGGTAGAAATTGCACTGCACTCTGACTTGCGGCCGCAGCTGGGTTGTTACCTCCAGGTCTTTGTCCGCCACCCATGTTCATTTGAGGAGGATTCGCAACTGTTAATTTACTTTGCATAACATAAGTTGTATCGCTGAGCTCAAACACTTCTACTAATTTCTGATCAGCGAAAGTATAATAGTATTCCCTAGCACCGCCTGCTCCACCAAAACGCATCATCATTCTACCCATGCCGCCACCGCCGCCACCGCCATTGCTATCTTCCGTTTCAATAACAGGCATATAGCTTGCATTTGTGGCAGTGAACAATAATTCGAAGTTAGTTTTCATAGCCTTTGGCATACGAGCCCTCATCTCTTCACTTAGTTGCATGCCGTTAGCAGTTGCCAACGCAGCCGGGTCTACAGTCGTTTCAAACTGAATTGCTCCCGATGTCTTTTTTTGCGCATTAGCCCCTTGCGTAAATACCAATAAACCCAAAAAGGCTACTATAATTTTTTTCATTTTAATCAATATTTAATACTGCAAATTTACCTTAGTTTTTTAGATATTAATGTTAAAAAAGGTTAATTTCTTTGTAACATAGTTAGTAATCTAACCACCCATTCACCAACACATCAGCAAGATGCATAGTCTTTAACGGAATATTGTTCTTTTTAATGTAACCATCTAAATGCATAAGGCACGACAAATCTGTAGAGATCACATATTCTGCCTTCATAGCCAATGCATTATTCACTTTTTGCTCGGCCATTGCTGATGAAATTGCATCGAATTTAACGGCGAATGTACCACCAAAACCACAGCACATATCCGTATCAACCATTTCGACCATCTCTAAACCATGCACTTTCGAAAGCAGCTGCCGGGGTTCGTCTTTAATTTTACACTCTCTTAAGCCACTGCATGAATCATGATATACCGCCTTACCATCAAGCTCAGCACCAAAGTAATCGCGCTGCAGCACGTTGATTAAAAAATCAGAAAGTTCGAAGATATTACCTTGCACATTCCTACAAGTGTTATGAACTATCGTATTAGTAAACAAGTCATTATATCCATTTTTAACCATCCCAACACAAGAGGCAGATGGAGCTACGATATAATCACTCGACGAAAAATCGTTTAAAAACTTATTGCCTATTTCTTTCGCTTGCTCCCAATAACCAGCATTATAGGCGGGCTGACCGCAACAAGTTTGCTTAGCATTATAACTAACCTCACATCCAGCTTTCTCTAAAAGTTTAACTGTACTAAAAGCGGTTTCTGGGTATAACTGATCTACAAAACATGGAACAAATAATTCTACCTTCATGAATAAATTTTGGTGATGGTTTTTGGCGCTACCCTCTTAACAAAAAACAAAAATAGCAATCCTAAAACAAAAAACATTGCTAATGCAATAACAGAGTTTCGCATACTGCCGGTAATTGTCTCAATGTAGCCAAAACTAAACATCCCAAAAACAAGTGCAACCTTTTCTGTTACATCATAAAAACTAAAATAAGAAGTATGATCCGGACTTTCCTGTGGCAAAAATTTTGAATAAGTAGACCTGGACAACGATTGTATCCCTCCCATTATCAATCCGATAACCCCAGCGAGTGCATAAAACTGAAATTCTGTATGGATAAAGTAAGCCGCAATACAACAACCTATCCAAATGGTAACCACGCCAATCAGCACATTGATGTTTCCATATTTTTTGGAGGAAAGATATGACATTAACATTGCACCCGGTATCGCCACAATTTGAAGCAATAAAATAGTTCCTATTAATTTTTCCGTCGATAGGCGAAGTTCCTTTTCGCCAAAAATAGTGGCCACCAACATCACCGTTTGTACCCCCATTGAGTAAAAGAAGAAAGAAAAAAGGAAGCGTTTTAAATAAGGCATTTGCTTTACATGACCCCAAACTTTTTTCAGTTCAGAGAAACCGCTAAGCATGATATTTCCCTTTTGGGTTTTGAAATTAGGACTTCCCTTTGGAAGATTCCTAAAGGGAATTTGCGCAAATACCATCCACCAAATACCTACCATTAAAAATGACAATCTCGCAGGAACTGATCCATCAACAATCCCGAACCAATCTGGTTTAAATACAAAGACAAAACAAATGATCTGCAGTATAATACTGCCTATATAACCGTAGGTAAAGCCTTTTGCACTCACTTTATCCTGCTCCTTTATGCTGGCAATTTCTGGTAAATAAGAATTATAAAACACCAAACTTCCCCAAAAACCAATGGCCGCTAAAATAAACAAAACCACACTTATTTCTAAAGTCTCTATTTTAAAGAAAAACAAACCACAGCAAGAGAGCGAACCTAAATAGGTAAACAGTTGCATAAAAATCTTTTTGTTTCCACGGGTATCTGCTATCGACGAAAGTATGGGAGAAATAATCGCAATGATTAAAAATGCAACTGCCATTGCATAACTGTACAGGGCAGAGTTCACAAATTTAAAGCCTAAAAAGGTCACATAATCTATCGTGCTATCATCTTTATCGGAAGTGATAATGGTATAGTAGGCAGGAAATATAGTAGAAGTAATGACTAAATTGTAGGCAGAATTTGCCCAATCAAAAAAAGCCCATGAGCGGATTACTTTCTTGTCGTCTTTGTTTTGCATGCGCTAAAATATAGAAAAATGTTTAAAGTGTATAGTGTTTCGCGCAAAGCGCAAATTGTTAAACGTAGTACCTGTTTCCATCGCTTTTAATCTTCCCGGCATCCAGTAAATCCCGTATCCTTTCAATGCGTTCACGCTGATTTCCCACATTTATTTTAAGCACCAAGTCGTCAAAGTGATGCGCTTGGTTTTGTAGATGACTAATAATTTCGAAATCGATCTTGTCATTTAGCTGTCCTTGATCTGCTATTTTTTTCTCGGTCAGGCATACGTCACAAAATCCACAGGTGTTTGCGTGTTCCTCTCCAAAATAGTGAAGTAGTTGTTTACTTCTGCATTCGTAAGTTTCTGAATATGAAAGAACCGCGTTAATTTGATCGTTTTGTATCTGCTGTCTTAATTTAAGATACTTCACATCAATATCCATGTGCAGCTGATCGGCTCTAGGCACTATAAATTGTAATTGGGGTTGGTCTGTTTGGGGTAAATAAGATAGTATTTCCAATTGTTGTAGTTTGTTCAAATGAGCCACTACCTCGTTAAAAGAAGTCTTTAAGCGTTTGGCCAAATCAGATTCTTTAATTTTTACATAACCATCGAATGCGCCTCCATAAGAACGCTGGATAGTTTTGATGATCGCATCATAACCGAAGTTTTCAATTTGAAATCGATACACGTCTTCATGATTGGCCGTAAACATTATCCTGGATTGTAAATAGATATTTTCCGATAAAACGAGATATCCATCATGTTCCAAAAACTTAAGGGCTGCCAAAGTCTTAATTACACCCAACTTAAACCGTTTACAAAAATCGGCTAAATCGAACTCAAAATTAAGTCCTTCACCTGCGCCAAAGGCTAATTGAAAATAACTTCCTAAGTAATGATATGTTTTCTTGATATCTTCAACGGTAGGAAAGCTATCCTGATATTTCGCCTTCAACATTAGCTGATCGGCTTTATTGGCTAATAGAACAGCAAATGCACGCTTTTCATCCCGTCCAGCTCTCCCAGCTTCCTGGTAATACGCTTCTAAACTATCTGGTAAGTCCAGGTGGATTACAAACCTAACGTCAGGTTTATCAATACCCATTCCAAAAGCATTTGTGGCAACCATTACGCGGATAACATCTTTTTTCCAGTCTTCTTGCTTTTTAAACCGAAGCTCCTTCTCGATCCCTGCATGGTAAAAATCTGCAGAAATGCCATTTCTTTGCAGAAAAGACGCTATCTCAGCTGTTTCACGTCTATTTCTAACATAAATTAAACCACAGCCCTTCACGTTTTTAATAATCTCGATCAGCTTCTTATGCTTATCCTCTAAATCAAAAACCACATAGCTTAAATTTCGTCGTTCAAAACTTTTAACGAATACATTTGCGTTCTTAAATGCAAGTTTAGCTTGAATATCCTCTCTAACGAATGAAGTGGCGGTAGCGGTAAGTGCCAATACGGGTTTATCTGGGTGAATTTCCCGGAGAGAGCTGAGCTGAAGATAGGGAGGCCTAAAATCATAACCCCACTGAGAAATACAATGAGCCTCATCAACTGCAATTAAATTCACATTCATATAGGCGATGCGTTCTCTTACAATAGGAGATAACAAACGCTCAGGAGAAAGGTATAAAAATTTAATTTTTCCATAAATACAATTATCGAGCAAGATGTCGATTTCCCTTTTGCCCATTCCAGCATAAATAGCGATGGCATCAATTCCTCTAGCTTTTAAATTTTCAACCTGATCCTTCATTAAAGCAATAAGCGGTGAAACTACCAGGCAGATTCCGTCCATCATCATTGCGGGAACCTGAAAACATACAGATTTACCTCCACCGGTTGGAAGCAACGCCAAAGTATCTTTTCCATTCAAAACAGATTGAATAATCTCCTCTTGAATGGGTCTGAATTGATCGAATCCCCAGTATTTCTTTAAAATCTCTGTTGCTGTCATAAGAAGATTGTAGCCAAAAATACGTTGAAAAGTTGAAAGTCTTTACGCTTAAATTATTAACTTTGAAATTATATAAATTCCATAATCTAAAATATGAAGTACCTGTATTTATTCATACCAATATTCTTTATTTCAACTAATTTAACTGCGCAAGACAAAAAGGAAACCGCAAAATGGGATGTTGAGAAATACCTTGGACCTACAAAGAACTTCACGATTAACACAGATGAGGGAACTTGGATGAATTTAGATGTTAGTCCAGATGGCAACACTATTGTGTTTGATCTACTTGGCGATATCTATACGATTCCGATTACGGGTGGACAGGCGAAATTAATTAGCGGCGGCATTGCGTATGACGTACAGCCGAGGTTTAGTCCGAATGGAAAATTCATTTCCTATACGAGCGATAAAAGTGGTGGAGACAATATATGGATCATGGATCGCGAGGGCAAGAATAAAAAGCAAATTACTAAAGAAAGCTTCCGCTTGCTGAACAATGCTACCTGGATGCCAAATAGCGAATACATCATCGCTAGAAAACATTTTACAGGCTCGAGATCATTGGGGGCCGGAGAAATGTGGATGTATAGCATTTATGGCGGCGATGGTGTGCAGTTAACTAAGCGAAAAAATGATCAGCAAGATGCTGGTGAACCGAATGTATCACCAGATGGGAAATTTTTATACTTTAGCGAAGATGTATCTCCCGGCCCCAATTTCGAATACAGTAAGGATCCAAATGGTTTAATTTACGCCATCAGGCAATTAGATTTAACTACTGGTAAACTCAGTAATTTAATTGCTGAACAAGGGGGTTCGGCAAGGCCACAAATTTCTCCTGATGGCAAATTTATGGCTTTTGTAAAAAGAGTGCGTTTAAAAACAGTGCTGTTTATCCAAAATCTGAAAACACAGGAAGAATGGCCGCTGTATGAAGATTTGTCACGCGACCAACAAGAAACTTGGGCTATTTTTGGCGTTTACCCCAACTTTGCGTGGACACCAGATGGCAAAAAGATAGTTTTTTATGCTGGCGGTAAAATCAAGCAGATAGATTTGAACAATTTAAACGTTACCGAGATCCCTTTCGAAGTGAATAGTACGCAAACTGCTCAGCAAGCTTTACACTTCGATCATCAGGTATATACCCCAGAATTTACGGCCAAAATGATCAGGCAGTTAACCACCTCTCCTGATGGTAAGATGGTAGTGTTTAACGCTGCAGGTTATTTATATAAAAAAGAAATGCCGAATGGAGTTCCGGAACGCCTAACGAATGGCATTGATTTCGAGTTTGAACCGGATTTTAGTCCGGACGGTAAGTTTATCGTATACACTACCTGGAGCGATGAATTTAAAGGTGCAGTGAAAAGAACGGAGCTAAAAAATGGAAAAACAATTAGCTTAACTGATGAAAAAGGCTATTATTATTCTCCAAATTACTCAAATAAAGGTGACAAGATTGTATTTAGAAAAGGGGTTGGTAACGAAGTATTAGGTTTAACCTTTGGAAAAGGTACAGGAATATTTACTATCCCTGCCAACGGAGGGGCTAAAACCCTGGTGAGTGAGAGCGGCATTAAACCTATGTTTAATACCAACGATAGTAGAATTTATTTTCAAGGTTATGAATCGGGCAAAAAAGCCTTTAAAAGCATTGATTTGGATGGTAAAAATGAACGCACTCATTTTACCTCTCAATACAGTAATCAGTTTATGCCGAGTCCGGATGGCAAATGGATGGCGTTTACTGAATTATTTAACGCCTACATTACGCCTTTGGTAACTACAGGTGTGCCTTTAGATCTTTCCGTAAATAACAAATCTCTCCCCCTAGCTCGTGTTACAAAAGATGCCGGCACTTTTTTACATTGGAGTGCAGACAGTAAAAAGTTATTGTGGACCTTAGGAGAACAATATTACCAACGTGAAATTACCAACACATTCAGTTTCCTTGAAGGGGCACCAGCTGTACTCCCTGAGCTTGATACGGTGGGTATCCATATTGGATTGAGATTAAAAGCAGATGCGCCAACAGGTTTAATGGCTTTAAAAGGTGCGCGATTAATTACCATGAAAGGCGACGAAGTAATTGAGGAAGGTACTATTCTGTTAGAAAACAATAAAATCACTGCAATCGGAAAAGCCACAGATGTTGCTATTCCTGACAATGCCAAGGTGATAGATGTTACAGGCAAAACCATTATGCCGGGCATCATAGATGTACATGCGCATTTACGCACAAGTCCGGATGGCGTAAGTCCACAACAAGACTGGTCATATCTGGCCAACTTATCCTTTGGGGTAACTACCGCTCACGATCCTTCCAGCAATACAGAAATGGTGTTTAGTCAGAGCGAGATGCTGAAAGCAGGCCGCATGATCGGTCCGCGCCTATACTCTACCGGGTCAATTTTATATGGTGCCGATGGAGATTTTAAAGTGGTTATTAATAATTTACAAGATGCACTATCTCATTTGCGGAGATTAAAAGCAGTTGGGGCATTTTCGGTGAAATCATACAATCAGCCTAGAAGAGAGCAACGTCAGCAGATCTTAGAAGCAGCCCGCCAATTAAAAATGGAAGTAGTGCCAGAAGGCGGATCTACTTTTTTCACGAACATGAACATGATTAATGATGGTCACACCGGCATAGAACACAGCATTCCAGTGTCGCCCGTATATAAAGACGTGGTTAACCTATGGGCAAATACAAATGTTGGTTATACACCAACATTAATTGTTGCGTATGGCGGACAATGGGGAGAGAATTATTGGTACGACAGAACCAATGTTTGGGAAAACGAAAGATTGTTGACCTTTACACCACGTGCCATTATCGATGCCCGTTCGAGAAGAAGAACAACTTCTGAGTATGGAGATTATAACCATATTGAAGTTTCGAAGGCAGTGAAGCAAATTGCTGATGCAGGGACGAAGATAAATCTCGGCGCACACGGTCAGATCCAAGGCTTAGGAGCTCACTGGGAACTTTGGATGATGGTTCAAGGTGGCATGACCCCTCTTCAAGCCATTCGTGCTGCAACACTGAACGGAGCAAATTATTTAGGAATGGGAAAAGAAATTGGTTCGTTAGAGCCGGGTAAGCTGGCCGATTTAATGGTTATGGATGCTAATCCTTTGGACGATATCAGAAATTCCGAAAAAATTAAATACGTAATGGTAAACGGCCGTTTATACGATAGTTTAACGATGAATGAAGTTGGAACGAGAGAAAAGGTGCGCAGTAAATTATGGTTTGAATTGGATAAAGGTGTGGCCTTTTCCATCCCTTATAAAGGATCTGAAACCTGGACATTTACCATTCCTAACTGTGATTAACTTAAAGCACTAATAGACCAAATTCTCTTAAAGTGTTAATTGGTTTCGAATACCAGAATAATTCGAAATGTGGTATGGTACTTTCAAAATCGGCTTTGATTTCTTGAAAGGTATAAACTTTCTCGTTGGAAACTGAGATTTTATCCAACATTGATACAAGCCAATCTCCTTCTTGTGGATTGGTTTGTATGCTGAAAGTATCTTTCTTACTATGAAAACTTAGCCTCATCATTTGCCAGGTATTGCCTTTTTTTGATTTGCTAAAGGTTGCTATTGTTGGCTTACCCCCTAGCCATACTATTTTAGCGGTCGGCTTAACATTAAAATTATCATTGCCAGTTAACGCGCGGTCAATAAAATTAGCTGGGATGGTCGTTCTTGGGATTTTGAAATCAAACCAATCTTGCAATTTGTGATCGAAACATATACCATGCATAAAATTGAACAATGACTTCTTTAAACCAAAGCTAAATTTATGATGGTCTATTCCCGTTCTATCTATATAATTGATATCGTTGTTTGCAAAAGCACCTATGGCTTCAGTTTCTTTTACCACACCAAATTTTTCGGGATATAAACCCACCGGACTATGGGCCGTCATCGCAAATTGGTGCCAGAAACCAGATTGCAATACACCAGCTTCAAATAATTGCCGAACCATTTCCAGGCTGTCTACTGTTTCCTGAACCGTTTGAGTGGGATAACCATACATTAAATAGGCATGAACCATAATTCCAGCCGCTGTAAAATTTCGCGTTACCTTTGCAACTTGCGCTACCGTTACCCCTTTATCAATCAGTTGTAATAACCGATCAGATGCTACTTCCAAACCTCCTGAAACCGCAATGCAACCCGAAGCTTTTAACAGCAAACACAAATCTGCCGTAAAGCTCTTCTCAAAACGAATATTGGTCCACCAGGTTACCGAAATTTTTCTTCTTAAAATCTCTAAAGCCACCTCACGCATTAATGCAGGCGGGGCTGCTTCATCTACAAAGTGAAAACCATTTTGCCCCGTTTTCTTGGCTAATTCTTCAACTCTGTCGACAATCAATTTCGCTGCAACAGGCTGGTAAATTTTAATATAATCTAATGAAATATCACAGAAGGTGCATTTACCCCAATAACAACCGTGGGCCATGGTCAGTTTATTCCAACGTCCATCACTCCACATCCGATGCATCGGGTTTACGATTTCAATGACCGAAATATATTTATCCAAAACCAGATCAGTATAATCGGGTGTGCCTACATCTGCTTGTTTATAATCACTTCTTAACGTATCATTCTTATAAACAACTGTTCCATTTTCCAGCAAAAAGGTCCTTTTATAAAGCTTGAACTCATCATTATTGATCACCGCATTATACAAAAGCTCGATAGGCAATTCTCCGTCATCCAACGTAATATAATCGAAAAATTCAAAAACCCTTTTATCGCTTAACGACCTCAGTTCCGTATTCGGGAAACCTCCTCCCATGCTTATTTTTATAGTGGGGTAATTTCGCTTTACATATTGTGCACAACGGAAAGCAGCATATAAATTACCCGGAAAAGGGACAGAAATTAAAAACAATTTAGGCCGCACTTCCTCCACCCTTTCTTTTAGGATACTGATCAGTACTTGATCAATATAAGTCGCTTCTTGATTTAACGCTTCATACAATTCATCAAATGAATTTGCACTTCTGCCTAAACGCTCTGCGTAACGACTAAAACCAAAATTCGGATCAACACATTCCACAATAAAATCTGAAATATCTTCTAAATATAGTGTGGCTAAGTGCTTGGCTTTATCCTGTGTTCCCATGGCCCCGAAGGCCCAATCTAATTCTTCTAATTGTGCGAAACGACCTGCTTCAGGCAAAAAATCTTCCTGACAAATCTGTAGCGCTAAAGTTGGATTTTTACCTTGCAAAAAGGCAATAACCGCATCAATAGTTTTAAGGTATTCATTTTTTAAAGCGATAATGCGCTGTACGTTGGCAGACCAGTCGAACGCGTTTCGATCATCAACTTGATTAAACAAATCCGTTAAGCCATTTTTTGAAAACAGCCTTAAAATAACCTCGATACCTAGGTCTGCCTGAGTAGAAGCTATGCTCTTTGTATTAAGAAAACCTTTAATGTAAGCAGTTGCAGGATACGGTGTATTCAGTTGCGTAAACGGCGGAGTGATTAATAACAGGTCTGTTTCCAAAAAATAAGTCTTAAAATACAAAAGTAGGTATTTTAAGACTTATTAGCTAGTTTGTTAGTGTAGGATTGTTAACCAAGCCAGTAAATAAGATCAGCCCTGTATGTCTTTCTCTAATAGCAAACATAAACGGTCTATCGATTAAAACCGCTTGCTGCACGGAGGTAAAAGTTATTCCAACTGAAGTTACAGCAGCAGCTTCTGTTCCTTCTTCATTTACATCAAGGAATGTTTTATGTTTTACTTCACTGATTTTTAGTCCACCATTTGCATTTATTCTAGTAAAATCTGCATTATTACTAAATGCATTACTCATCCCTAAACCTGCCAATGTTTCGTTTAGGGTTTTTTCATAGCTAAATTTAAACTTGGGAATTTTTACAGAGGGACTCATGTTTGTGAGGCCACTCATCCATGTTTTCCATTTGTTTGCATCCAAATTTTCTATAACCTCATCTAAATGCATACCTGCTTTGGGCAATACGAGAACCATGCTATAAATATCGTTGCCATAAGGCAGTTCAAAAATGGCGGCATTTTGATCTGCCGTACCCCGCAAATCCATCCGGTCGCTATACATAAAATCGGCTTGAACCATATTTCCGTCAGCTAACTTAAAGTTTGCTTTGGCGGTCTTACTTTTGTCGAATGGATTTTTCCAGGCACTTTTAAAGTAAACGGCATTGATAAGATACATCACCATATTACTAGAAATCTCATTGATGATTGTCGGGATTTTTCCTTGGGTCTGATCATTTACCCAGCTGTTAATTGTGTTCTTGGCGGTCGGGCTTGCAAAATCCAGTGCCGATACCTTTGCATTGTAATTTGATTGATTGGTTTCTAAAAAACTAGGCAATACTGCAAAATCATTGCGATACCAAATAGAATTTGCGATATGCAGCTTTGCTCTAGAGTCCAATTCAGGTAGCGACTTGATAATTTTTTGGTAATAGCTATTGACTTCAGCTTCTGTAAAGTCCTTAAACTGCATGGCATTTCTAATGTCTGTTAGTGTTTGTCCATTACTTCCGTTGCTGGTCATGCCCAAGGCGATGCTTACACTTAGCGGAGATACCATCAGGTTTTTGCCTGCGGTTTCAGCGGCGGCAACCTGTTTAAGCATATTAAAGGTAAATTTATTATCAGCTTCTGCCTTTTGAAGTTCTTTAGCAGTGAGGTTAAGTACGCTAAATTTATCTTTTGGACGGTCCTTTTTGCAGGACGTTAAACAAATTACAAAAGCAATCAGCACAAATAGAGCATAGGTCTTCTTCATCGTTTTAAAATTTTAGGTTTAATACAAAAACGAGAAAATTTTAACGAGTGTGACATCGATAATTAATTAAATTCCCTGAGCGATGACAAAACCACTTGCCCAGGCCCATTGAAAGTTATAGCCCCCTAGCCAGCCGGTTACATCTACGCATTCGCCACCGAAATAAAGCCCTGGTATTTTTTTACATTCCATCGTTTTCGAAGAAATCTCGTTGGTATCTATACCTCCACGCATTACTTCTGCCTTGTCATACCCTTTGTCTCCCGCTGGCTTAACTTTAAAGAAGTGTATGGTGTTATTTATTAACTCAAGATCTATCTTGCTTAAATCGGCAACCGTTTTAGTTAATGGGAGAAATTTACCAAGCGCTTCTGTAAATTTTTTCGCGTAAAAGCGGTTTAATAAGGTCGACAAGAGGGTTTTACCATTCGAGCTTCGTTCTGTTTCTATATGCGCTAATATCTGCTGATTCGGTAATAAATCGATGTTAATGATGCTTCCCCTTCTCCAATAAGAAGAAATTTGAAGGATAGCCGGTCCGCTTAATCCCCAATGGGTAAATAGAATGTTTTCTTCAAAAGAAATTTCATCCGTGCTTACCTCACAAAAAATTGTATTTCCAGAAAGTTCGCTATACCAAGCTTCGTCTTTCCCCGTAATAGTTAATGGCACTAAGGCGGGTGCAGTTTCAATGATATTTAAGTGATGCTGACGCGCAAATTTTAGGGCAAAATCTGTTGCACCCATTTTAGGGATCGGTAAGCCTCCGCTGGTTACAATTAGCTTCGGAGCAGCAATAGTCTTCGCTTTATCGCCCACATGGTAGGTAACTTTAAACCCATCTTCTATGATGGCGATCTCTTTCGCATCAGCATTGCACCTAATCTCCTGGCCCATTTCGGCGCATAACGAAGTAAATATCTCTACAACTGCGGTAGCATTCTTCGACTCCGGAAATAACTGTCCTAAAGTTTTTTCTTTGCCAATAATGCCGTAGGTTTCAAAAAAATTAATGGTATCATCCACCGTCCATTGCGTAAATGCCGATTTTACAAAGTGTGGATTGGCAGAGATAAATTGTTCGGGCGTAGCCCATTGATTGGTATAGTTGCATCTCCCTCCCCCTGAAATCAAGATCTTTGCACCCGGTTTATGATTTCTTTCCAATAAAATAACCTTTTTTCCCAGGTAGCCTGCCTGTACTGCGCACATCAGTCCGCAAGCCCCCGCTCCAATAATTATCGCATCTGCCTCCATGAATTGGTTTATATTGTTATTTTTGTGCAAAATAAGCATAAAATTATATTCAATAATGGCAAAACAGATAAGTGAGCTGAAATTAGGCATATTAGGTGGTGGACAATTAGGAAGAATGCTAATTCAAGAGGCTATCAATTATAATTTAACAACCCTAGTTTTAGATCCCGACCCGGATGCTCCCTGCAAACACATTGCGAATAAATTTGAGTGTGGGTCGATTACAGACTTTGATACCGTATATAATTTCGGGAAAAAGGCCGATATCATTACAATCGAAATTGAAAAGGTCAACATTGAGGCATTAGAAGCTTTAGAGAAAGAGGGCAAATTGGTATTTCCTCAATCTAGGGTTATTCGATTAATCCAAGATAAGGGAGTTCAGAAGCAATTCTTTAAGGAAAACGATATTCCTACGGCTCCTTTTCAGTTAGTAAGTTCTAAAAACGACTTAAGTAATGGCAATTTCTCTTTCCCTTATATTTTAAAACAGCGAAAAGACGGTTATGATGGTAAAGGCGTTATGAAAATAAATAACCTTGCCGATGTAGATCATGCTTTCGAAAGTCCTTCATTAATTGAGGAACTCATAGATTTTGATAAAGAGATTGCGGTAATTGTAGCTCGAAATGCCAATGGGGATATGAAGACTTTCCCGATGGTTGAAATGGAGTTTAATGCAGAAGCCAACTTAGTGGAATTTTTAATTTCTCCATCCACCTATCCAGAGGATCTTCAAGATAAGGCAGACAAAATAGCCCTGAATATTGCCTCCGCATTAAATATTACCGGGATACTTGCCGTGGAGATGTTTGTAACCAGAGATGGAGATATTTTAGTCAACGAACTGGCACCCCGCCCTCACAATAGTGGTCACCAAACGATTGAAGGCAATTATGTATCTCAGTTTGAACAACATTTAAGAGCTATTTTTAATTTACCTTTGGGAGACACTCGGTCTATTAATAATGCGATTATGATTAACCTTTTAGGTGAAAAAGGCCATGATGGTTTAGCACGGTATGAGAATTTAGAGAAAGTAATGGGCATTGATGGTGTTTATATCCACTTATATGGAAAAAAATACACTAAGCCTTTCCGTAAAATGGGCCATGTAACCATTGTAGATCAGAACCGCGAAAAGGCAATAGAAAAAGCACGGTATGTGCAACACACGTTAAAGGTAGTGAGTTAATAATACAATCGTCATTGCGAGGTACGAAGCAATCTTAAAGCGCTATGCTTAAGCTGTAGTTGTAGGATTGCTTCGCACCTCGCAATGACACCCACATAGTTTATTACTTATCAAAGTTAAGATAAGACGAATTAGGAATAATGATTAATATGATATAACCTTTGCGGTTAAATATAAATAGACAAAAACAAAATGAGCAATAATCAAAAAAATCCTTTAGTAGGAATTATAATGGGCAGCAAATCTGATTTACCCATTATGCAAGACGCTGCTGACATCTGTAAAGAATTTGGTGTAGAATTTGAAATGACTGTTGTTTCGGCGCACCGCACACCAGAGCGTATGTTTACTTATGCTAAAGAGGCAGCCCATAGAGGCTTAAAAGTGATTATCGCAGGCGCCGGTGGGGCGGCACATTTACCTGGAATGGTTGCTTCCATTACTACCCTTCCTGTGATCGGGGTTCCGGTAAAATCCTCTAATTCTATCGATGGTTGGGATTCCATTCTTTCTATCCTACAAATGCCAAACGGGATCCCTGTCGCAACGGTTGCATTAAATGCCGCTAAAAACGCTGGGTTATTGGCTGTTCAAATTTTAGCTACAGCTGATGAGTCTTTAGCTATAAAAATACAGGCCTATAAAGACGAGTTGAGAAAAAAAGTAGAAGAAAGTGCGAATGATTTGATTTAACCAAAAGTTAATACCAGCTACTTATGCGCTTCGGGATTACGTAGAGATTGCTATATTGTTTCTATACCTATCCTATAGTTCGGCTATAGTTCCGCTATAGCTTTTCCATAGTGATTGTATAGTTGGAAGTATAGAAAAACTATGCAAATGGTATAGAAAGACTATAAAATATGCTTAAAAACAATGCAGCGCCAATATACTGGATATTTAGCGATTCCGAAGCACGGCCGAACACGACCGTTCAATACCTACATAAATTCCACATCCATTTCAGCGCTATTTTAAATCGATATAAGACATGATTTACTATTCAAGCCTATAAGTCAAACCGAAAAATAATAATATCTCAAATCGCTTTATTTTGCGTTATACAGCTTAACCTATTTTAGACTTTTTAAGTTGAATTAAATTTTCCTTATAATTAATTTTTTTATCAGTTTAACCTTGGATCGGTAGGAAAATTACTGATGTGCGCATATTTTGGCCCAAGATTTAGAATAACTTCCCGCCAAACCTCTTCCTCATCTTGCGAAAAAACCACGTCGGGGTGAAATTGAGCCGAAACGATCCAGGTATTTTCCTTTATTTCTTGCTCTAGTTGTGATCTGCCCCAGCCAGAATATCCCAAAAAAAACTTCACTTCACTTTCTTCGAGGTCATTGTTATTTACCAGAATTTTAAGGGTTTCGAAATTCCCTCCCCAGTAAACTCCATTTCCGATCTCCTCACCACTGTTTAATTTACCATAACAACGGTGTATAAAATGAATGGTATCCATTTCAACCGGACCACCTATAAAGACAGAGAAATTAGCTTCGGGTAATTCGGGCACTAAATCTTTTAACAAAAGGGCGCTGGGCTGATTTAAAATAAAACCGAGTGTCCCTTCTTCGTCATGTTCTGCCAATAGCACAACAGACCTTTTAAAGTTCGGGTCATTTAAAAAGGGTTCAGAAATTAACAATCGGCCGGTCGAGGGGGGTGTAATGCTTAACATTTATGAAATTTAAGCAACCTATCTCATTTTACCAAATCGACTTCGCAAGTCGGCTCTAAAACGCCGACTTGCGAAGTCGATAAATTTGAGAGCTTCATACAAAGCTGCAGGAAGCCGCAGAAAAAGCCTCATAAAGGAAAATAATTTAACCATTTTCTAAATTATGCTTCCTTTTACATAATTCTAACCGACTTCGTAAGTTGATTCCCGCATGCCGACTTGCGAAGTCGGTTTACTTACGAAGTATCAAAGTTAAATCCTATTTTTGTACATGGAGCTTACAAAAGAAATGTTACAAAATTTAAGGCAAGATTATCGTGCCGCCGAATTAACTGAAAAAGAAGTCGATAAAAACCCGATCAAGCAGTTCGAAAAATGGTTTAGTGATGCGCTAGCTGCAAAGCTATACGAACCCAATGTGATGACTTTAGCTACCGCCGATAAAACAGGAAGACCCAATGCGAGGATTGTATTATTAAAAGGTTTTGACGATCAAGGATTTAGCTTTTTTACAAATTACCTTAGCACCAAAGGGAAAGAACTTAAAAAAAACCCTCAAGCTTGTTTAGTTTTCTTTTGGGCTGAACTAGAACGCCAGGTTCGTATTGAAGGAAAGGTAGACAAACTAGACAAAGAGACTTCCGAAGCCTATTTCCATAGTCGCCCACAAGGTAGCCAAATCGGTGCGATTGCTTCGCCTCAAAGCCAGGTTATTAGCGACAGAACCGACCTAGAAATGAAAGTTGAAGAACTAACATCAATTTATCAAGATAAGATAATTCCAAAGCCCGCACATTGGGGTGGCTATATTGTTAAGCCAGTATCAATTGAATTTTGGCAAGGCAGATCAAGTCGTTTGCATGACCGGATTAAATATGATTTGGTTAATGGAAAATGGCAAATCAATAGATTGGCACCTTAAGTATTCTAACTTGATAATGATGTTTAAAAACGATTTCAGATTACTCGCGATTTTCTCCTAAATTTGCATTACTCAATATAAAATAGACTTTATGAAAATAGCGGTTGTCGGTTCAGGAACAATGGGAAATGGAATAGCTCATGCTTTTGCTCAACATGGATATGTGGTAAATCTAATAGATATCAATGCAGAATCCTTAGAAAAAGCACTTTTAACCATCACTAAAAATTTAGATCGCCAGGTTTCGAAAGGTGTAATCAATGAAGCTGAGAAGGAAAGCACGCTTGAAAACATCACAACCTTCACCCACTTAAGCGATGGCGTTGTAGATGCTGACCTTATTGTGGAAGCGGCGACCGAAAATTTAGCTTTAAAACTAAAGATTTTCAAAGATCTAGACCAATTTGCAAAACCAGCAGCAATCTTAGCGACTAATACCTCCTCTATTTCCATCACGCAAATTGCTTCGGTAACCAATCGCAGTCATCAGGTAATAGGAATGCACTTTATGAATCCCGTTCCGGTAATGAAATTAGTAGAAGTGATAAGGGGCTACGCTACGAGCGACCAAACCACTGAAACGGTGATGGATCTAAGCAAGAAACTAGCTAAAATTCCTGTTGAGGTGAATGATTATCCTGGTTTTATAGCTAATAGAATTTTGATGCCGATGATAAATGAAGCCATTTACAGTTTATACGAAGGTGTTGCAGGCGTGAACGAAATAGACCAAGTAATGAAACTTGGCATGGCACATCCGATGGGCCCCTTACAATTGGCTGATTTTATTGGTCTGGATGTTTGTTTGGCAATTTTAAAGGTTTTACAGGATGGTTTTGGCAATCCAAAGTATGCTCCATGCCCGTTATTGGTTAACATGGTAATGGCTGGCAAAAACGGCGTTAAAAGCGGCGAAGGATTTTATAATTACAGTAATGGCATGAAAGACTCGCCCGTAGCGAGGAAATTTTTAGGGAATAATTAAATATATAGTCACTAAGTACTCAAAAATGAACGAAAACCTCGACCCTTCCAATGAAAATTTAAGTCCTTTTGAGCGTGACATTGAAAAAGTGCTGCGTCCGCAGGCTTTTGAAGATTTTACGGGTCAGGAGAAGATCATGGAAAACCTTAAAATATTTGTAGGTGCGGCCAAGTTGCGAGGGGAAGCTTTAGATCATGTGCTACTTCACGGCCCTCCGGGTTTAGGAAAAACAACACTTTCGCATATTATTGCGAACGAAATGAGTGCAGGGATTAAAGTGACTTCCGGACCCGTGTTGGATAAACCAGGTGATTTAGCTGGCCTACTTACCAACTTAGAAGAAGGCGATATTCTATTTATTGATGAGATACACCGCTTAAGTCCGCTGGTAGAAGAATACCTATACTCGGCGATGGAGGACTTTAAAATTGACATTATGTTGGAAAGCGGACCAAATGCGCGGTCGGTTCAAATTAACCTCAATCCGTTTACCCTTGTTGGTGCAACAACACGATCGGGATTGTTAACCGCTCCATTAAGAGCCAGGTTTGGCATTAATGCCCGTCTGGCCTACTATGATGCCAAATTACTGACGACCATTGTACTGCGTTCTTCTGAAATATTAAAAACGCCAATAACAGATGAAGGCGCCTATGAAATTGCAAGAAGAAGCCGTGGAACTCCTCGTATTGCGAATGCCTTACTTCGAAGAACGAGGGATTTTGCTCAAATAAAAGGAAATGGAAGTATTGATACAGAAATTGCCCGTTATGCCTTAACCGCATTAAATGTAGATGAACATGGACTGGATGAAATGGATAATAAAATCCTTTTAGCGATTATCGATAAATTTAAAGGCGGACCGGTAGGCTTAAAAACGATTGCAACCGCCGTAGGTGAAGATGATGGAACTATTGAAGAAGTTTATGAGCCATTTTTAATTCAAGAAGGATACCTCATGCGAACGGCGCGTGGGCGTGAAGTAACCGAAGCAGCTTATAAACATTTGGGCCGAATTAAATTAGGTCAGACAGGAAACTTGTTCTAGCCCACTTAATTGGTTACATTATTCCTGAAATACACAAAATAAACAATCAATAATATAATAACAATGATTGGAATTATCCATTTCATAGCAGCACCCGCTCCTTTATTGTCGGGCTCATTAACCGTTGGGGCTGGACCAGGATTATCATTATGTGCTTCATAATCGGTTTCAACCGGAATTGGGGTCGGGTGCTTTTTGTTGTTATGGTTCGGCGTTGTAGTTTCCATAATAATGCGTATTAATTTCCCTAATAACATTTAAAGCATGGATTTGTTTTTGTCATAACGCTTATCTTTGCAGAGCATGCATTCCAAAACCACAAAATATAGTCAGCTAATTAAAGCCGAGGCACTACGACTTGGCTTCATGGCTTGTGGTATCTCCAAAGCAACATTTTTAGAAGAAGAGGCTCCACGACTAGAGCAATGGTTAAAAAACAACCACCATGGAGAAATGAGCTACATGGAAAATCACTTTGACAAGCGACTTGACCCAAGATTATTGGTGGAAGATGCGAAATCGGTGATTTCATTAACATTAAATTATTTTACAACAGAGAACCAGCTTGATCCATTAGCACCTAAAATCTCTAAATATGCCTATGGAGAAGACTATCATACGGTTATTAAAGAAAAACTAAAGGCATTACTAGCTTTTATAAATCAGGAAATTGGCGAAGTTGGAGGTCGCTGTTTTGTGGATTCAGCACCTGTTATGGATAAGGCCTGGGCACAAAAATCGGGTTTAGGTTGGCGGGGTAAAAATTCAAATCTTATTAGCAAAGAAACAGGGTCATTCTTTTTTTTGGCTGAACTAATCATCGATCTCGAGTTGGCATATGATTCGCCTTTTGTAGCCGACCATTGTGGTTCCTGCACCCGCTGTATTGATGCTTGCCCTACCGAAGCAATTGTTGCGCCATATACGGTTGATGGAAGCAAGTGCATCTCCTACCTTACTATTGAATTAAAGAATGAAATTCCAGTTACCTTTAAAGATAAAATGGAAAACTGGATGTTTGGTTGTGATATTTGCCAGGATGTTTGTCCCTGGAACCGTTTCGCCACTCCTCATCACGAAACTGCGTTCAACCCCCCAACTGAACTTTTAGCATTTAAAAAAGCTGATTTAATTGAAATGACCGACGAGGTCTTTAAGAGAGTTTTTAAGGGCTCAGCGGTTAAACGAACAAAGTTCACTGGATTAAAAAGAAATATTGATTTTCTAAATCGCCTATAACAACGGCCTGATTTATTGTATATATTTGAAATCAATTGATTTAAAAACATATGAAAATATTGTGGTTGGGCTTAATATTGCTATCTTTTTCTTCACTTACTTACGGTCAGGCCTTGCCCATCAAAAAAAGAAAAGCGACAGCGATCTTAAAAGACGAGTTCCTTAAGACCATACTTGATACCTCGCTGAATTTAGCGGATAGGGAAAACTTAATTCTAAAAGAAATCAAAAAAGGTAATATACCCAACTTTTTAAAAAAGCTAACTCGCATAGAACATGATTTAACGGTTGATGGTAAAAAACACAAAATTACTTTTTATACGCTGCCGGACTATCTATCAATTGGAAATGATGATGCTTTTATCTACATGCCGATGACGCCGATTTTAGCTCAAAAGGTGGCGACCTTATTAGATTGTTCCTTACCAACTAAGAAAATGGTCGATTTAATTTATGCCGAGGCTACGATTAAGTTGGCACCCGCCCCTATTGCACCTACAAAAGCTATGACTACCGTTCCAATTTTCGAAATTCATAATACCATCGTACAACAGCAACTTGCTCCTTATATACAATTACACCATGAAGGTGGCTTAACAGCCGGCAATAAAAAGGATGTCATCATTAGTAATAAGATTTATACGGAGAAAACCCCAAAAGTAGTTATTTATGGCTGGCATCAACTTAGCGGAAAAGCTATTCAGCCTGTATATAACAAACACACCAATACCTGGGCGGATTATAGTCACGGCATACGATTAATACAAAACAAGGTTTTAATTAATGGTAACAAAACCACTTTACAAAAAATATTACTTGATCCTAAGCTCCATTTATTGCTGAGCGATGAGGGCATAATCGCAAAGCCTAATTATCCAATAACCAATTACTAATTAACTATAAAGCTATTATCACTTCTGTTTTTGTCAGGAACATGCGTGCTTTTTAATACAACCTTATTTAGCCTTTTGGTAGTGTTGATCGAAGTGGTAAATAGCTTATCACCATTCTCCCAGATACCGATTGTATAGTGTTGGCTAGAAGTGGAACCATCTTCGTAAGTAAATGTTAAATCGACCGGCAACGGCTTATTGCTCTTATTTTCGATTTCAACCGAATAGCCTTCCTCAGTTTTCACCACATTCTTTATCGCCATATCTATCACACCCTCTTCAAAAAACCAGCGTTTCCAGAACCAATCCAGATTTTTACCTGCGCCTGCATTCATACTATTAAAGAAATCATATGGCATTGGGTGCTTGCCTTGCCAAGTATGGATATAATGATGCAATGCTTTTGTAAACAGCTCGTCGCCTAAATAGTCTTTCACAAATAAATAGCCAAAACCAGGTTTAGGATAGTTGTTTGTAAAAGTTCCCGCACCTTTTAATTCAGTAGTTAGCGTAACGATTGGCACATCGTCCTTTGTTCCAGATGAGCTTCCAGTTGGGGCTACACCATATTCATCCACAATCGTCGGATCAATCATGGGCGAAATTAGCCATTCTCCAATGGTTGCCCAGCCTTCATCCATCCAGGCGTACTTGGTTTCATTAGTTCCCATATAAAAGGGAAACATAGTATGAAAAATTTCATGGGTAGTAAGGGTAATAGCGTCTTCTTTACTGCTTACGGGATTATCATTGGCCATCATGGGATACTCCATCTGGTCTAACCCATCAAATACCGTTTCATGGTTATAGGGAAATGGCCATTTAGGAAAAACGTAACTCATGGCATGGACGGTTTGACGGGCGAAATCGATTACTTCCAGATAGTCTTTATGCTTTGGGTTAAAAACTGCGTCAACCCTAGTCCTTCGTCCAGTTTTGGGATCAACGATTAAGCTATTTGATTTCCATACATAATGGTTACTGGTGGCAAAGGCAAAGTCGACCACATTCTTGGCTTCGAACTTAAAGGTATTAAAATCTTTTTGTTGTGTAACCCTATTTTGGGCTAAATCAATACTATCAATTACATCGATCGTTTGATCGCTTTTTTCGGCGCGCTGGAGTTTCTGATTAACATCCTTTTGAAAAACTGAGGATGCATTTACTAAGTCTCCTGTAGCCCACACAGCATGATTTTTAGGTACTGTAATGGCAACTTTGAAATTGCAGAAATCATTATAAAATTCCTCTGAACCACTATAGGGAATTTTATTCCAACCATTAATATCGTCATACACCGCAATACGGGGAAAAAAATAGGCTACGAAATGGGCACCAGCATCCACTTCCCCGGTGCGAATATGAGATCCTTTATTTAAGACATAATGGTATTCAATTTTTATTTTTAAACGCCCACCACCATTTAACTCCGGGATGTCTACTTGCATATTTGTGCCGTCGACAATTAAACTGTTTAAAGGTTGTAGCTTGTTATTTACTATAAATGAAGTAATATTGACCCCTTCACCCTTATCGCGTTCGTTTATCTTTGACTTACCAATTACACCCTTCTTGTACAAATTTGGATAAAGTTTGAACCAGATTTCCTTAAGCTTATCAGGACTGTTATTAAAATATTCAATCTCAACGCTTCCCGAAACAAGCCTTGTAACGGGATTAAAATCAATCTTCACATCATAGTTTGCGGAATTCTGCCAGTAATTCTTTCCGGGCATTCCGCTCATATCTCTCGTTCCTTTTTGAAAAGCTTCTTTAAAAGATTCGAATACTGGCAACTGGGCCTGAGTATTCAAACAAATAAATATAGAGAGCAAAAGGACCTTGATCGATCTCATTGGTTATTTTCCGAACTTCATTTTTAATTGTTCCAACATATCAGTTGTGACAACTGCTGCTGGCTTTTCTGGTTGTCTCGGAGCCTTAAATACCGGCTTTTGTTGCTTAGCTTGTTTATTTTCTTCTTTCTTTTTAGACCATCTGCTCCAGATTTCGTCTAGTTTTTTCTTAGTATACAGCGGGAAATCGCCCTGCTTCATCCAAGCATAATAACTAGGCTCGGTATCAAAAATATGTTCAACCGTTTTACCTTTATGTTTACCAAAATTGATTACCTCTTCCCCATTTTCATTATACACCATTCTACCGGCAAAATCAACGGGGTTATGCAAGTTTGTAAACTGGTGCAGGGCATCGACATCATTCACTACGGGAACTGAGATTTTTCCTTGCTTATCTTCGAACTGGCGATCTTTGTAAAGGTCTAACTGTGCTAATAGTACGTGATAGGTTGCTTTGATATCTGCCTCAGCACTGTGTGCATTTACAATATCTTCTCCACAGTAGAACTTATAAGCCGCTTTTAAAGTACGTTGCTCCATTTGATGGAATATATTCTGCACGTCAACAAATTTTCTGTTAGCCATGTCAAAATCAATCCCTGCACGTAAAAATTCTTCCAAGAGCATTGGAATATCAAATTTATTCGAATTATATCCCGCTAAATCTGCATCTCCAATAAAATCAGCTATTTCTGTTGCCGCCATTTTAAAGGTTGGCGCTGCCACTACATCTTCATCGTAAATACCATGGATTAAAGAGGAAGCCAAAGGAATAGGCATTTCAGGGTTAATCCTCATCGTTTTAATTAGCTCAGTTCCATCAGGCATGGCTTTCAACATACCAATTTCAACAATACGATCTGATCCTACATTTATACCAGTTGCTTCAAGATCAAAGAACGCCAACGGGCGTTTTAAATTTAATTTCATTCTAAAATATATCGGTCTCTTCTAAAAAAACTAAGCTACGAAACTATATCCTTATTCCTTTATTTCTTGAGATAAGTTTTTGTATTTTCGCTGGGCAATACTATCAATTTAAATCCAGTTTTTACATTATTTGCCCAGTTAAATTCAAAAAAGTTTCTCTATGAAGTTTCCGCTCAGTCTTATCCTATGCACGATGTTAAGTTCGACTGTATTTTCTCAACAATTCGATTATGGTAAAATCAACTATGAAGATCAGCTAATCGATAGAAATACCATCGATAGCAGTGCAAACGCTGTGGTAATCCAAGAATATGGCACTTCAAGGATGTTTTTGAATGATGACGGTAGAATAAATTTATTATTCAAATATCATGTAAAACTGAAAATCTTTAATAAAGACGGCTTTAGGCATGCCAATATTGTAATCCCTGCCTACAAAGGCGAAAACCATGAAGAATATATCTCAGAAATAAGAGCCTCGACGTATAACTATAATGCAGGGGTTTTTGAGGAAACCATGATGGATAAAAAAGCCATATTTACCGAGCAAAGATCTAAATATATTGAATTAACAAAATTTACGCTTCCTAACCTTAAAGACGGTTCGATCATTGAATATAGTTATGAATTGCTCTCACCAAATATTTTCAATTATAAATCTTGGGATTTTCAAAGTGATATTCCCAAGATAAGCAGTGAATACCAGGTTAATATCCCAGCTGTTTATAACTACAATGTGGTTTTGAGGGGGCCATATAAATTAACTGATCAGAAAGTGGAACGTGATAATGAATGTATGCGGTTAATGGGAGCTAAAATTGACTGTTCCAAAATTTCATATATCATGAAAAAAATTCCCGCTTTTATAGAAGAGGATTTTATGACCGCTGCCAGCAATTTCAAATCGGCAGTTTATTTTGAACTATCTGATAGTCAACGTCCTGATGGCTCAAAACAAAGCTTTACTAAAACTTGGAAGGATGTAGATTATGAACTAAAATCAGCTAAAGAATTTGGCGGCCAAATGAAAAGAAAAGATCTTTATAAAGATATAATTCCTAATATCATTAAAGATTCTCCTACGGATTTGGCCAAAGCAAAGGCCATTTATGGCTATATCAAAAAACAACTTAAGTGGAATAACTATTACGGCATAAATACCGAGGGAAATTTGAAAGCTGTAATGGATAATAGAACTGGAAATGTAGCCGACCTTAATTTAAGTCTGATAGCTGCGCTTTCAGCTGCCGATCTAGATGCTGAAGCCGTTATTTTATCAACCAGGGAGAAAGGCTTAGTCAACAAGCTCTTCTCTGTAATTACAGAATTTAACTATGTGGTAGCAAAAGTAAATATTGGATCTGAGAGTTACCTGTTGGATGCTACAGAGCCATTGTTACCTTTTGGTTTATTGCCCTTAAGATGTATCAATGATCAAGGAAGAGTAATAAACTTAAAAAAACCATCCTACTGGATAGATTTAAAAGCTTCTCAAAAAAGTACAACAAGTTATATTTTAGCAGGTACATTGGGTAGAGATGGTAAAATAAAAGGTACTATTACTACTCATAGCTTGGGTTATGACGCTTTTATGAAACGTCAAGAAATAAAAAAATATAATTCTATAGCAGAATATGTAGAAAAATTGGATGAGAAAATGACCAATTTAAGTATTCAAAAAGAAGAAATATTAAATGTTGATAGCTTAGATAATATTTTAACAGAAAAATATGAAATTGAATTTTCTGTTCATGATTTAACAAATGCGGATCAGCTTTATCTAAATCCATTCTTTATAAACCGGATTTCTAAAAATCCTTTTAATCTAAGCGAAAGAACTTATCCGATAGATCTTGGTACAGCAAATGACGAAAGAATTGTCATTAACATTACTTTGCCAGAAAAGTACGAGTTACTAGAAAAGCCGAAAGATCTGGGAATCGCCTTACCAAACGGGGGCGGTAAATATGTGCTCCAAACTACCTTGAATAATGATATATTAACTATCACACAGCTAAAGCAATTGAGCAAATCAATTTATCAAGCTGAAGAATACCCTTATCTGAAAGAATTTTTCAATAAGATTATCCAAAATCAAAAAACTGATCTTTTATTAAAAAGAGCTAAATAAATGAAGCATACTATCTTATTTTTTGTTTACACCTTGATTAGGGTTGTTTGTTATGCTCAAAATGACTACAATACAGAGCTTATCCCGTCATCCTTATTAAGTAGAGCAAACGCAACCATTCGAAGTGAAGAAACAGTAGTTGATATGCGTGCTGCCGACAACGTGATCTATGCGGTAAAACAGGTAATTACTGTTTTAAATAAGAATGGCGAAAGCAATGCCGGCCTGGTTCTTTTTTATGACAAAAGCACAATTATAAAAAGCGTAAAAGGAGAAATATATAATGCTTTCGGTAAGTTACATGCCAAATTTTCACAAAATGATTTTATCGATGAAAGTGCGGTACAAAATTTCTCGCTCTTTGAAGATAATAGGATAAAACGCTTTTCACCAAGCATGAACACCTATCCATATACGGTAGTTTATCAATACGAAGTACGTTTTAAGCAGAATTTAATCATTCCAACTTGGTACCCTAAGCCAGCTGATGATGTTTCGGTAGAAAAAAGTACCTACAGCTTTATTTGTAAGCCAGCTGATAAATTTCGCGTGAAATCTAAAAATTTGCTACAACAACCGGTAGAAAGCATTAATGAGAAAGAAAAAAGAATAACCTGGACAGTACGTAATTTGCCCGGTATTAAATCCGAGCCCTACAGTCCACATAGAGAAATGTATGAACCTTTTGTGAAGATTGCACCTGAAGATTTTACCTATTACAATCGCCAATCAAATTACACCAACTGGCAAGAGCTCGGGAAGTGGATTTATGACGACCTCTTAAAAGACAGGGCAACTTTGCCTGCTACAACCTTAGCAGTAATCCAAAATTTGGTAAAGGAGGAAAAGACCGCCCAGGGCAAAGTCCGTAAAATTTATCAATATCTGCAAGATAAAACCCGGTATATCAGCGTTCAAATAGGCATAGGAGGTTTTCGGCCAATTAGTGCCAGTGAGGTTGATCGGCTTGGATATGGCGACTGCAAAGCCTTGGTAAATTATATGCAAAGTTTATTAAAAGCAGCCGACATTGTTTCATATTATTGTGTGGTAAATGCGGGTGATGAAAAAAGAAGTCTTGATCCCTCTTTTGCAAGCATGAATCAGGCCAATCATGTAATTTTATGCGTACCGCTTGCAGGAGATACTACTTGGTTAGAATGTACAAGTCAGAAAATTCCATATGGCTTTTTGAGCAATTTTACCGACGACAGAATAGTATTGGCGTGTACCCCATCGGGTGGAAAATTATTACGTACACCTAAGTATACAGCGCAACAGAATCTCCAAAAGCGTACTGCAAATTTTGTACTTAACAAGAATGGAAATATCAATGGTGAGGTAAATACAGTTTTTCAGGGCACACAATATGATCATCATGACCATATTGTTGATAAAACACCCAGTGAGCAGGAAAAATTCTTAAAAAAGGTCTATCCAATCAATAATGTAAATTTTGACAAAATCACTTATACCGAAAATAAAGATAAGTTTCCAGAATTATTAGAGAATTTAGCCATGAGTGTAAATGGTTACGGCGCAATAAATAATAACAAACTATTCCTTCCGATCAATCCCTTTCAAATGAAAATCCCAATTGCCGAGGTTCGAAACAGGCTGATGCCTCTGCATTTAAATAGAGGTTATACAGATGAAGATAATTTTACTTATACGCTTACTGAAGACTTAAAACCAGTTTTAGAACCATTAAATAAATCATTACAAAACCAATTTGGCAGTTACGTGGCGACAACAACCTTGAAAGACAATGTACTGACATATTATCGCAAGTTTGTTTTAAATGAAGGCACGTTCACAGCAGCAAGCTATGTTGATTTCGTAACATTTATCAATGAGGTAAACACAGCCGAGCAACAAAGATGTGTGCTTAACTTAAAATAATGATGCCTAAACCAATGCCAATAATCATGATAAGATACATGAGAATTTCTGTGGTTGCAAACTGCTTATATTTCGTCCAGAATGAGTCTTTTTCTTGCAAGTGATGGAGGTTTATTTGATTAGTTTATTTACTTGTTCCTCTACAAACTTATGCTTTGGCTGTTTTTTAGCGTCAAGTTCATCGTCAATATCTCCTTTATAAACGATTAAAAATCCGTTTGCTTTCTTTTGTAATACAAAAGCAGTAGGAGTTTTTTGAACACCCAATAAGGTAGTATATTTAAATTTTGAATCAGACAAATAAGGGAAAGTAAAACCTTCATTCTTGGCTAGTTTATTCATTTCCGCCAGCGCGTCTAAAGGATATTCATTGGGATAATCTCCATATGGTCCAATTGCGACTACCGGGTATCCTTTACCTTTATACTTTTGATCAAGTGCTATCACCCGCTTTTCGTAGGCTCTGCAATGATCACAACTTGGAGTCATAAACACCACGATAAAGCCTTTGGCAGTTTTTTGAGCCTTAAAATCATAAGTACCTCCATTTGTATTTTTCAACAAAATATTGGAGATCGTATTCCCAGGCCTTAAAGCCACCGACTGGGCATTAAGCGCCATCGAAAACCCGATACAAAGTGAGAGTGAAAATAGTATTTTACGCATTTTTCTTATTTTAAGGTTCCTGTTTTTACAATAGCTTTTTGATACACTGGCATGGTTAAATCATCTACAACAACACCTCTGGTAGTGGAGGCATGCACAAAAAAATCATCATTTAAGTAAACGCCAACATGGTCGACTTCATTGCCACCAAACGAGAAAAAAATTAAATCACCTTCTTTCAGGTTACGTTTATCTTTTTGGTTAATGACCTCTGCTTGATCCTTCGATCTTCGTGGTAAAGTTACACCATAAATATCTCTTTCTAAAATTAAAGCAAAACCTGAACAATCGATACCATTTTTATCCATTCCACCCAACCTGTATTTTACCCCTGTCCACGCTGTAATAAAACGATACAGCTCTTTGCTCTTTAAATTTGCCATCGCATCTGCGGCTCGTGCTGCTTTTGTGGTAGAGACGGTATTTTTCCGAGTCCCGCAGGCCGACAACGTTACGATAATGAAAAAAAATAACAGTTGCTTTCTCATCTCAAATTTTACGTCTTAATCAATCGTTGTATTTCGTCAAGCTTTAACAATGCCTCCACTGGAGTTAATAGATTTACATCAAGGTTGTTAAGTGTATCTCGTATCTTGACTAAAACCGGATCATCAACGGCAAACATCTGCAATTGATAAGCCTGGTTCTGCACCTTTTTAATACTGTCTTTAATGCTTTGACCTTCGGTTCTATCTATTTCTAGGCGTTTTAATATTTCATTGGCTCTATTGATTAATTTAGCAGGCATGCCGGCCATTTTCGCCACGTGGATACCGAAACTATGTTCACTTCCTCCTGGAACTAACTTGCGCAAGAAAATAACCTTATTCGACATTTCTTTAATCGTAACATTAAAATTTTTGATACGACCCATGGTATTCTCTAATTCATTAAGTTCATGATAATGCGTAGCGAAAAGAGTTTTTGGACGTGCTGTTGGATGTTCATGCAGGAACTCCGCTATAGCCCAGGCAATGGAAATACCGTCATAAGTACTTGTACCTCTACCTATTTCATCCAACAAAATCAAACTCCGATCAGAAATATTGTTCAAAATACTTGCAGTCTCATTCATTTCTACCATGAATGTACTCTCACCGCTCGACAAATTATCGGATGCACCTACCCTGGTAAATATTTTATCGACAACGCCTATTTTAGCAGCTTTTGCAGGAACAAAACAACCCATTTGTGCCATGAGTACGATCAAGGCTGTTTGCCTTAAAATAGCCGATTTACCCGACATATTCGGCCCGGTAATAATGATGATCTGCTGGGTATCATTATCCAAAAATACATCATTGGTAATGTATTCTTCACCCGTAGGCAATTGCTTTTCGATAACAGGATGGCGTCCACCTTTAATATCTAAATCCTTTTTTGTGTTTAATTCAGGCTTTACATAGTGGTTGCTAACCGCTAGCTGCGCAAAGCAAAGTAATACATCCAATTGCGCAATTAAATAAGCATTTAGCTGAATTGGTTTAATGTATTGCGCAACTTGATACAATAGTTCGTTATACAAACGAACTTCTATTGCATGGATTTTTTCTTCGGCACCTAAAATCTGCTCTTCGTATTCTTTTAATTCAGGGGTAATATATCGTTCGGCATTTACGAGTGTTTGTTTTCTGATCCAGCTTTCAGGAACCTTGTCCTTATGGGTATGTGTAACTTCTAAATAGTAACCAAAAACATTATTAAATGAAATTTTTAAGGAGGGAATACCTGTACTACCAGCTTCTCTTTTCTGGATCTCGACTAAATATTCTTTTCCGCCAAAAGCTATTTTCCTTAACCGATCTAATTCATCGTCAATTCCATCAGCGATCACATTGCCTTTAATTAATAATGCAGGTGGATCATGTTGCAATTCTCTTTCGAGCTTCTCCCTAATACTTAAACAGGGATTTAACTGATCAGCCATTACGGTTAAAAAGGGATCCTTTGTGAGATGTGCAATCTTTTTAACTTCTTCAATATGATACAATGCGCGCTTAAGCTGGCAAAGCTCACGTGGTCCGGCTTTCTGCAGACCAACTTTAGATATCAGGCGTTCCAAATCACCAATCGGTTTAATATGAGTTAAGAATTCTTGCAACAACTCCTCATGTTTTACCAGATATTCTATCATCCCTAAGCGCTCTTGAATGGGCTTTAGTTCTTTCAATGGCATAATAATCCACTTATGTAGCATTCTGGCACCCATTGGGGTACTGGTCTGATCTAACACATTGAATAAGGTAACAGCATTATCATTCGGTGAGCTTACCAGCTCAAGATTGCGAATAGTGAACCGATCCAGCCACATGTAACGATCCTCTTCAATCCTGGAAATAGCGGTTATATGCTGCAGATTGCGATGCTCCGTTTCGCCCAAATAATAAAGTACTACACCTGCCGCTACAATCCCGGATTGTAATTTATCAACTCCAAAACCTTTTAATGAATTAACCTCAAAATGTTTGGTTAAAATCTCCGTTGAATAATCATTGGTGAAAGCCCAATCATCGATATGAAAAGTATAAAATTTATCCCCAAAAGTTGATAGGAACTCCTGCCGCTTACTTTTCTGAAAAACAACCTCCGTAGGTCTAAAACCTTGTAAAAGCTTATCAATGTATTCTGCACTACCTTGTGCAACCAAGAATTCGCCGGTAGAAATATCGCAAAACGAAACTCCGATAGTCTGCTTATCAAAATAAACTGCAGCTAAATAATTATTGGATTTTTGACTTAGTATGTTGTCATTATAGGCGACACCAGGCGTAACCAATTCTGTCACACCACGCTTCACAATACTTTTGGTAAGCTTAGGATCTTCTAACTGATCGCAAATAGCTACTCTTTGTCCGGCTCTAACTAATTTAGAAAGATAATTTTCCAGCGAATGATGTGGAAAACCTGCAAGTTCTAAAGCTCCATTGGGACCGGTTCCCCTTTTAGTTAAAACAATTCCTAAAATTTGGGAAGTTTTAATGGCATCTTCACCAAAGGTTTCGTAAAAATCGCCCACTCTAAATAACAATAAGGCACCAGGATACTTGGTTTTAATGGTGTTATATTGTTGCATTAATGGAGTTACCTTTTCTGTTGCTTTAGCCAAAATTTTATGCGGTTACGTAAGCCGTAAATATACAACGTTGCCTGTTAGTGATAAAGTTTTTGTGGAGAAATTAAAATATTGTGGAGAGCTTTAGGATAGGTGCCTAGTTATTTTCTCTATTATTTATAGCCCAATTAGCCATGGCCTCCATTACAGGTGTTAAATTTATTCCCGCTTGGGTAAGTTTATAGGTTACATGTGGCGGGACTACAGCTGTCGCCGTTCTAAGCACTAAGTTATCCTCTTGCAATTGTTTTAAATGCTGTATAAGCATCTTCTCGGTTATTGTTGGAATAGCCTTCCGTAATTCGCTATATCGCTTAGGGCCTTCAATTAACTGGAAAAGTATAATCGGCTTCCAATAACCGCCCAATTTATTCATTACGTAGCTTACAGGGCACCATCCAGCAGTTAATTGCTTATTTTCATTACGCGTAGAGTTTTCTTTAATCTTGGTCATAATACATACTTTAGGGTAAGTACTTGTATAAAAGTAAGTACAAATATACCTTTGTCCAAACAACATTTAAAATAAAAAAATATGAATATTACAATCACCGGATCATTAGGAAATATTAGTAAGCCACTGGCGCAGAAATTAGTGAATGCAGGTTATGCTGTCACAGTAGTGAGTAGCAATGAAGCCACCGCAAGTAACATAAAAGCGTTAGGGGCTATCCCTGCTATAGGATCAGTAGAGGATATTGCTTTTCTAACAGCAGCATTCAAACAAGCAGATCTAGTTTACACGATGACCCCTAATAATTTTGGAACAGCAGATCAAAGAGCGTATATGGTAAATGTAGGTGAAAGCTATGCTAAAGCTATCAAATTGGCTGGTGTTAAAAACATCATTAATTTGAGTAGCATAGGCGCACATTTACCAGAAGAAACAGGCCCGATTAAAGGATTGCATGATGTAGAACAGATTTTAAATAGGTTAGATAACGTTAACGTCAAGCATTTGAGAGCGGGCTTCTTTTATACCAACTTTTACAACGATATCCCCTTAATTAAGAACGTAGGGTTTACTGGCTCAAATTACAGTGACGAAACTGAAATGATACTCGTACATCCAATTGATATTGCTACGGAAATTACCAATCAAATCGAATTCGGTTTCGAAGGAAAAAGTTTCGAATATGTTTATAGTGAAAAACAAACAGCAGCAGCAGTAGCCTCAATTTTAGGAAAAGCAATCAATAATCCCAACTTAGCCTGGATACAATTTACTAATGAGGAGTTATTTGCGGGAATGCTACAGGCAGGCTTACCAGAACCGGTTGCCAAAAACTATGTAGAAATGGGCATCGCCATGGGTAAAGGACTATTGAGCGATGATTTTAATCTTCATAAACCAAAAGCTGGTGCTACAAAATTAATCGAGTTTGCGAAAGAGTTCGCAACAAGGTTTGCGGAATAGCTTTTTTTTTTAAAATAGGTGTTTAAGTGTGTTTGTTTTTCAACACACTGAGCACTTGTAATTTATAGTTTGTACCGATCGGGATTTCTTTATTTCCTATTTCAATGTCATTCGTTGTGAATGCACTTATTTTTCTTGGATTAACGATAAATGACCTATGAATACGAAGGAAATTAAAAGGTATTAACTCTTTCTCTATATCACTAATTTTGTATTTGGCATTGATTTGCTGTTGAATACAATGGATAATTACGTAATCTCTTAGGCTCTCAATGTATAAAATATCTTCCGCATACACTTTATGAAACTTCACGCCACTTTTTATATAGATAAATTGATTTATGCTAGTCGGGATTCCGGGATTTTCCAGACTTTGTACCGTTCTGAGGTACCTGTCTATTGCTTTGAAAAATCGATCAAAAGTAATCGGTTTTAAAAGATAATCTACGATATCCAGATCATAACCATCTAATGCAAACTCTCTGTACGCTGTTGTTATAATTACGGAAGGTGGATTTTTTAAGGTTTTTAAAAAATCAATCCCCGTAAGTTGAGGCATTTTAATATCTAGAAATATTAAATCCACCTGTGCAATCCTCAGCACTTCCAATGCTTTTACAGCATTACTGCAACTACCTACCACTTCGAAAAGAGCTAACTGTTCTAAATGGTTCTTAATTAGCTCGATGGCTAATGGTTCATCATCTACTAAAAGACATTTTACTTTCATCAATAGATTTGGCTTTTGTGGTTTCTTGGTTATCCAAGGTTATAGTTAATAAAGTTACAAAGGTCCCTTCCTTAATGGAGGTAATGAGCTCATGGTTTCCTGGATAAATTATCTCTAATTGTTTACGAATGTTGGTCAGGCCTATTTTATCATATTGCTCAATTTCTTCCCTAAAAATAAACGTATTTGTTACTTTGAAATAAAATTTAGTACCCTCTAACCTAAGATCGATATCGATTACTGGCCTGCCTATGTCTTCCCCAGCGCCGTGTTTAAATGCATTTTCCACAATGGATAGTAAAATTAATGGAGCAATTTCTGATTCTTCCTCAATGTTGTGATGGAAATTAACAACTAGACGATCACTATATCTCAACTTCTCGAGGTCGATATAATTAATAAGTAAATTAATTTCTGATGATATGGAAACATAGGTACTATTGCAACGATAAAGTACGTGATCTAAAATTTGTGAAAGCCCAGCAATAGATTTTGAAGTTACTGGAGAATTAACTAAAGATAATGAATAAATATTATTAAGTGTATTGAATAAGAAATGAGGATTAAGCTGTGCTTTCAAAATATTCAATTCTGCCTCTGTTTTTTCCTTTTCTAACAAAAGCGTACGTTGCTTGATAGCATATTGATCTTTCATTAATTTGATAAAACCAAAGATCCAGGCCAGGGAAAAATTCTGCAGAAAATACACGTTAATCAGGGTATGCATATCCGTTAAAATTTGTAATATGGGTTCTTGATCAAACGGTGGGTTTCTCACAATAGGCTCCAGTACATACACCACCGTAATCCGTAAAATGGCACTAATTATATAAGCGCCGACTATGAAATAAACTGTAGCTAAAAAATAATTCTCCCCTTTCAATAACATGGGAATAATAAAATAGGCAACAAAATACGAGGCCATCATATAAAAAAACACATAGAACATGTTCTCTATTAACATATTCCTGAAACTAGTTCCTGCTTCCCACTGGGGAACAATAAACACCACTAACCAGAACAACAAATGGCTAGAAAACCGATAAATGGAACTAAAGCGTATTATTTTATTAAAGATCGACATCTTTTCAAAGATAACATTCGTTTGAATTACTCATTGTAAATGTCGACGAATACCACAAAAAAACTGCTGAATACAGCAGAAATACTCACTAATGAGATTTGCCTGCTAATCAAGATCATACAGCAGTGTTTTGCAATTATCAAGCGGCTATTCATTTTTCGCATTGCCCAGGAGAGCATCTTCGGTTAAAAATACGAAAATGAATATTAAAAGAAACGTAGTAACTAGCCTGCTAATGCTCTGCACCTTCCAATGCATTGCACAGGAAGTCAAAAACGTAACAATTAAGGGAAAAATCCTGGAAGCCAGTACTAAGCAGCCTATTGCAAATGCCAGTGTAACCTTACAATTGGCCGAGGATCAAAAAAACATCAAAAGTTTTGCGGCTAACGAAAATGGAGAGTTTTTGATAAAAATAGTCCCTGGAAAATATCAACTAAAATTTGAATTCATTTCATTTGTACCCTTTTTACTTGAAAATAAGAAAATTGATAGTGATTTAGATTTAGGGGATATATTGCTAAACGAAGACGTTAAACTCTTGCAATCTGTTAACGTACTCGGTGAAAAATCAAGTTTAGAACTAAATTTAGATAAAAAAGTATTCAATGTAGGTAAGGATCTAATGTCGAAAGGTGGAAATGCCGGCGACATTCTAAACAATGTCCCCTCTGTAAATGTTGACGCCAACGGGGTAATCAGTTTGCGGGGGAATAATGCAGTTCGCATATTAATAAATGGTAAACCCTCCATGATGTCAATGAACAATGGTTTAGCGCAACTACCAGCAAGTAGTATTGAAAAAGTTGAAGTCATTACCAATCCATCAGCCAGATACGAGGCCCAAGGCGGGGCTGGCATAATTAATATTGTATTAAAAAAGAACAGTTTATCAGGTTTAAACGGTTCCCTACAAGCTGGTGCCGGCTCGCCCGCGATATACAATGGGAATGCAAACATTAGTTTCAAAACAGAAAAAATTAATTTATTTACCAATTTAGGTTTACGGATTAGGAATCTATATTTAACGGAAAACCGTATTCAAACTACCATAGGAAACGTTGTAAAAAAGACCTTGTTTCAAGACAATTTCACAAAAAGGCGAGATGATTCTTATGATTTTTATCTGGGGGGAGATTATTATATCAATCCAAAGAACACTTTAACGGGAAGTTTTTTTCATAGTACGCTGATCATAGATAATGATATTGATTATAACTATAATTATTTCGGTAATAACAATACGCGCGATAGCAGTATTTACAGGCACGAGCATTATAGAGAGCCAAAAAAATACAATCAACTGGAACTATATCACGTTAAAACCTTCGATAACAAAGATCACAAGTGGACTACTAGCTTACAATACGATTTTTGGAATGATGATGAAAATCAGCATATCAATCAGCAGCAAACTTTTCCGAGTTCAATTTCAAGCAGCAATTTAACTACCAAAAACATTGAGCGTAGCAATGATATTTTTATCCAAAGTGATCTGAAAACAACTTTAGGCATATTTGGGAATTTTGAAACAGGGCTTAGAAGTGACCTTCGCGCAATAAGAAGCGATTATTGGGCCAAATCTAATGATATCTTACTTCCTCAATATAACAACAAATTAAACTACGACGAGAACTTATTTAGCGCCTATGTGCAATTTGGAAACAAAATAAAAAAATTAAACTACCTATTAGGACTTAGAGCAGAAATGTCTTTTATTGGCATTTCTGATAGGGTTGGAACTTTTAATGAGAAAAAAGAGTATATAAACATATTTCCAACTGCGCATCTCGTGTATAATCTTCAAAAAAATACAGACTTACAACTAAGTTATAGTAGAAGAATTAACAGACCCGAATTTTGGCAACTTAATCCCTTTGGGGGACTTTCTGACATCCGTAATCTCACTGTCGGCAATCCAGACCTAGACCCTACCTATACTAATTCTTTTGAACTAGCGCTATTAAAAAGATGGAATAAATTTACTATTACCCCTAATTTCTATTTTGCACGTACAAATAACTATTTTCAGTATGTACTTAAGCAAACCGCTGAGGGTAACTTTTTACGAACTCCAATCAATCTAAATAATGAGGAACGATATGGCTTGGAAATATCAAGTACTTACAATCCAACTTCTTGGTGGCGATTATCTTGGAACTTAAACTATTATAGGTTTAAACAACAAGGTGCATTTGAAGGCAAGGAATACGGCGTAGATGACAAAATGTGGACTACCCAGTTAAACAGCAGGATTAAGTTACCAAAAAATTTAGCTATAGAATCATTAGTTAGTTACCGGGCTAAGTTTAAAGACATCCAATCCATCAACAAAGCCCAATACCGGGTTAACCTGGCGATAAGCAAAGACATCTTACAGGAAAAGATGACCATCAGCGCCACTGCAAACAATATTTTCAACTCTTTAATTGACCGGCAAATACTTAATGCACCCACTTATGAATTACAATCTAGGTATAATGGCATAGGACCCATTTTAAATGTCACAGCAGTTTACCGGTTTAACAGAAAAAAGGGGGAAAAAGATCGCTTACCAGAATAGTATTATTAAACCTTTAACAAAATTAAAAACATGAAAAATCCCATTACTTTTATATTAGTCATAGCTTTATTAGCACCTTATAAAAAGGCGCAAAGTCAAGGTTTTAAATCTGCAAATGAGCATACAAGAAGCTCAATCGATTCATTGATTGAAGCGAAAATGTCCAAAACAGGAATAGTAGGTATGAGTGCGGCCATCATCGTTAACAATAAATTAGCGTGGATAAAGGGATTCGGGTATGCGGACAGAGAAAAAAGAACGCCGTTTACGCCAAAGACTATCATGAATATTGCTTCAATCACAAAAACATTTACCGGCGTTTGTTTGATGCAAGCTGTTGAAGACAAGAAAGTTTCTTTGGATGAAGACATTAACACCTATTTACCCTTTAAAGTGGTTAATCCAAACTTTCCGGATGAGAAAATAACATTAAGACATTTAGCCACACATACTTCTGGGCTCGTAGACCGCCATCCTTTTTATGGCGATAGCACCCAATTTTATGGAGGGGAAAAACCAGAAGATCTTGGTTCATTTATAAGTAATTATTTTTTGCCCGAAGGGAAATATTATTCAAAAGATAATTTCTTACAATCAAAACCTGGCACTTATAGAGCATATAGTAATGTGGGGGCAGGATTAGCTGGTTATATCGTAGAATTGAGAACAGGAGAAAAACTTAGCGAATATGCTAAAAAACATATATTCAAACCATTAAAGATGTATAATTCTGGCTGGTCATTGTCGGATATAGATATTAATAAACACACCAAACTTTATAGTAAGCAAGGCGACAAGGTTGAACCTATACCTTTATATGAGAGTACAACTTATCCAGATGGAGGTATGCGCACCTCAGTAGCTGAACTATCAAATTTCTTTAGCTGCCTATTAAATGATGGAAAATATCAGAAAGTTAGCTTACTAAATGAAAAAAGTGCGCGTGAACTAACTCGATTCCAATTTACCGAACAAAATAAGCCGGAAAACGTAAAGTTAAACGGACTGAATTCCGGAATCTTCTGGGCAACAAAAATGGGTGGCACCCGCATTGGTCATAACGGTTCAGATCCTGGAGTGCGTACTTTTATGCTGGCCGACTTGACCAAGGAAGTTGCCGTAATATTCTTTTCCAATACTTCGTTAAACGAAAACGAAGAAGGCCTATTCTTTGATATTTATGATGACCTTTATAATTACGGTAACATGCTAAAAAATTCTAAGTAAGCTGCTAACTTAAAGTTCCTTTAAATATTCCAGGAATAAATTCAAGGCCTTTCGCTTAGCTGAGGTTAGGTCGAAGTCTAGCTTATTCATCAAATAGTCTTCTAAATCAAAACCAGGAACCGAAGGAAGTTCCTTTAACAAAGCCTGACGCTGTGCTAAGCCCAATTTTAGTGCAGCGTTAAAATCGTCTATAAATGGCGTTGGAATACTTTTATTCGCCACCCAAGCTGCATAAACAAATGGTAAACCGGTAAATTTCATCCATTCCTCTCCCATATCATATGCATACTTAAACTCGCTTTTACGCGCAAAAGTTCGGTCGCCAATTAAAACAATGGCATCACAGTCTTCATCTTGGTTCACTTTAAATTCAACAGGCACTTTAAAGTGGAACTTTAATAAAACTTCTGCCAGTTTATTAGATGTACGTGATTCGGGGTCAAGTTTTACCGTTTTAATTTCGGCAGCAGGAACATTGGATAAAATAAACACTGAATTAACGGCACCAACAGATCCAATACAATAATCACCAACAATCTTCGCACCCTGAACAAAAGGAATGACCGCAACTGGAACTAACCCTATATCTACCTGATCATTAATTAATTTTAAAGCACAATCTGCAGGAATATCTAAAGCTAATGAAATCTGATTTGATACCTCAGATTTTTGAATTCCGTAAATAAAGGGTTTGGTATTGGTATAAACAACAGCCGAAATTTTGATCTTATTCAATATATTTATTTTTTTAACGCTTAGCAGTTGGCAAATAATGATCCAGGTGCTCGGTATTGTTAAAATCTATCACCTCAAATTTGTTCCCAACATAACTTAATCTGTAAAGTGTTGTATTTTGGTGAGGAAAATCGGCCATTTCAGACAATGGCTTATTGAGCAGGTAACACAACAACAGGCGCATTGCTCTCCCATGCATACAGACCAAAATACGGCCTGCAGTCACATTTTCTTTGATGAGGTCAACTGCTTTTGTGAGACGGAAAAGCACTTCATTCGGACTTTCACCACCTTCAAACTTCGCTTCATAATTGCCGCCCTGCCATTTCTCAACAATTTCCTTAAAAGCGTGCCTTGCTTCTTCTGTATTAGGCTTACCCTCCCAATCTCCCCATGCTAATTCATCTAAACCTTCTAACTGTTCCCACGGGATAGCTAAATCAATAAATTTCTGAACAGTTTGATGGGTTCGTTTAAGTTTTGAGGTATAAATATAATCGAATGGAATATGCCGATAGTGTGCGAAAAAAGCATCTGCCTGTTCTCGGCCTGTGTTATTTAAATCTGTATTCACACCCCTACCTTGTACAATCCCCAATCTATTTAATTCAGTTTCGCCGTGGCGGATGATATAAAGTTCTACCATATAATCCTCCTAATTGATAACGGGTAATTTATAATATTGTGGTTTAACTTCATTTTCAAAAACAACGTCCGTATAATCGGTTACAACATGATATAGCGTATCTCTTTCAATCGGCTTACGACCAACCTGCTTAATCAAATTAACTAATTCTTGGGTGCTCATTGCCGGGTTCTGTTCCTCTGCACCCGCCATCGAATAAATTTTAGTGGTATCATCGAGAGTTCCGTCAATATCATCTACACCAAAATTTAAAGACATTTGAGCCGTTTCCCTGCTAATCATAGCCCAGTAAGCCTTAATATGATCAAAATTATCTAGGTAAATACGGCTAATTGCATAATTCCTTAGATCCTCAATAACAGAAACTTCCGCTATGTGACTCATTTGGTTATGCTGATTTCTAAACTTTAAAGGAATAAATGTCTGGAAACCACCAGTTTTATCTTGCAACATACGCAAGCGATCCAAATGATCAATGCGATGTTCGAAGCTTTCTATGTGGCCGTATAACATCGTTGCATTTGAGCGCATCCCTAATTTATGCCATTCTTCATGAATAGCAAGCCATTGGTCGGCGGTACATTTATCTTTTGCAATCTGCTCCCTAATTTCCTCGGCAAATATTTCTGCTCCGCCCCCTGGAATTGATTCTAAGCCTGCTTTCTTCATGAGGCTCATTCCAGTTGCATAATCTATTTTTGCCTTCTTAAATATATAATGATATTCTACCGGTGTTAGTGCTTTAACATGCAGTGCGGGACGATGCTGTTTAATTGCCGTAAATAATGTACTATAAAACTCAACGTCGTACTGTGGTAAAACGCCCCCTACAATATGCACTTCTGTAACCGGCTCATGGTCATATTTTTTCACAATGGCTAACATTTCTTCCATTGTTAAGGCCCAACCCTCTTCTTTCTGTTTAATTAGCCTGGAATAGGAACAGAATTTACAGTCGTAAACACAGAGGTTAGTCGGCTCTAAATGAAAGTTTCTATTAAAATAAGTAAGATCTCCATGCTTCTTTTCTCGGATATAGTTAGCCAAAACGCCTAAATATCCAAGTTCCGCATGTTCATATAAGTAGACACCTTCCTCCAGGGAAATTCGTTCATTATCCTTAACTTTCTGGGCTATGGTTAATAATGGCTTCGGTAGATTCGGGTTATTTAAAAGAATAGCTAATGATTGCACGTATGATTTTCCTTAATGATTAGCAAAAGTACAATATTGCTGTTACTGAACATCATTTTGTTGTAATTTTAATAGGTCATTCGATAGGAGAAACCTTCGAATGACCTATTTTATATTACCTTACTGCTTTGGTAAAGTTGAGTACTACGTAAGCTGAACCACTCCCGTATTCAATTGGTGATTTAATAACCATGTTATTATCATCTGCAGAGCTAAGCATTAAACGATATCCGTCGGTTATATTTTTTGGTTTTTCACCTTCATTTACTTTCTTAAACTGAAAAGTTTCATCTGCGGTGCTCACAGACCAAAAAATATTCTGAGTCTTAGCTCCACAAGTAGAATTTGCCGGTAATTCATATTTACCATTACCACTGTTTGTTAAACTCCAAGTACTACCAATAAAACATGCGTATGAATTCTCTCCTAAAAATGACTTCACTGCAATTTCTGGGATATTTTCGAAAGAGACATTCGATAAAATCCAATTTCCACTAACGTCTCCCCGTTTCACTGCAACGGTTCCAGAAGTTGTTTTTGGAGAGCAGCTATCTAAAGTGATGAGTAAGCCAAGAGCTAGGCTGGCGATTAGGAATATTCTTTTCATGATCTTATAATTATTTAATTTTGTAGATGATTACATAAATCTTGCCAAAAATAATTCAATTGTCCTTTTATCGAGTAAATTTGCTTTGATAATTCGATCTATATGAAACCTGAAACTAAAGCTATTCACGCACTCAACCACACCGAAGCAGCTACTGGCGATGTAAGCATGCCCATTAGTTTATCCACCACATTTTATCGCGCTGAAGATGGAGGTTATCCTGGGGGCCATATGTATAGTAGAGTGAGCAATCCAAATCGATCAGCTTTAGAAAGTGTGATTACTGCATTGGAATTTGGTGCTGAAACCTGCACATTCTCCTCCGGGAATACGGCTGGAATGGCTGTCTTCCAAGCTTTAGATCCCGGCAGCCATATTATTGCGCCTGATGATATGTATTGGGGTTTCAAAAAACAGCTGCAAAGTATGTTCAGTACTACACTTAGCTTCGATTTTATAGATTTAACAGCAATTGAAAATATAGACAGCTATGTAAAACCTGAAACAAAAATGATCTGGGTGGAAACGCCTTCCAATCCATTATTAAAAATAAGTGATATAGAGGCAATTGGAAAAATATGCAAACAGCATCATTTAATTCTTGCCTGTGATAGTACATTTGCCTCACCGATGTTGCAAAATCCATTAACATTAGGTGCTGATATTGTTATGCACTCTACTACCAAATATATAGGTGGCCATAGCGATGTCTTAGGAGGTTCTTTAACGACCGCAACCGTTAATCCATTCTGGGAAAAAATTAGAAATATACAACAAATTGGCGGTGCAGTACAGTCGCCGTTTGATTGCTACTTACTACTTAGAAGTATTAAAACACTAGCCTATCGCATAAAAGGTCACTGCGAAAATGCAATGGAATTGGCGAAGTATCTAGCCGCTCATCCAAAAGTGGAATTTGTATACTATCCTGGGTTAATAAGTCACCCTCAACATGAGATTGCGAAAAAGCAAATGAAAAATTTCGGCGGAATGCTTTCCATTCTAGTCACGGGAGGTGCGGAAAGCGCACGAAAAGTAGTAAATTCAGTACAACTATTTTCCCAGGCAACTAGCTTAGGGGGTGTAGAAAGCTTAATAGAGCATAGAGCTTCTGTAGAAGGGCCCGACACTAAAACTCCACAGAATTTAATTCGAATTTCAGTTGGACTCGAGCATGTAGATGATATCAAAGAAGATTTAAACCAGGCATTAGCACAAATTTAATAAAAATCGTATTCACTTTCAGTAAGTTGATTAAATATCAGAATATAATTTTGTAAATGAAATATTATATTCCTACCTTTGAAATATTATTTGGCGAAGGCTAAATATATAAAGTCAATTCCTTTATTGGTTTGATTTATAAAGAAGTGGCTAGAGACAGGCTCTTTGACCCACTGGCAACCCTCCCAAACGGAGAAGGTGCCAATTCCTGACCGGGTAACATGGTGTTATTTGGAAATATAAATTTAAAGAATATGAAAACTTTCAATTCAATTTCGCTTCGCGAGAACTTGGGTCTGAACTCAAAACTGGTTTTTTTTACGATAAATATGTCGTATAGTAAAAGTATATGCTTTAGCATGTGCTAACCAATAATCTTCCATTTTATTTTCTTTAAACTAGGAAAGCATCGGTTAAGCCTCTTCTTTTAAGATGATTATGCCCATCATTCACACTTACAACTTTAATAAATGAGCACTACTTCAATATATAAGCACCCTAAAATCTTCAAACTCGAAAACGGAAAAAAATTACGTAATCTGGAAATTACCTATCAAACATTTGGCAAATTAAATGCTGCTAAAGACAATGTAATTTGGGCCTGCCATGCTTTAACCGCAAATTCGGATGTACTAGATTGGTGGAAAGGATTATTCGGGAATAATGCATTATTTAACCCGGAGGAACATTTTATCATTTGTGCTAATATAATTGGCTCCAATTATGGCAGTTCCAATCCATTAAGCAAGAACCCCGTAACCGGTTTGCCATATTACCTTTCGTTCCCGGAATTCACGATCAGAGATCTGGCTGCAGCTCATCACTTGTTAACCAAGCATTTAGGCATAAACAAGATTAAGGTGTTGATTGGCGGCTCATTGGGAGGACAACAGGCATTGGAATGGTCGCTAGCTGGCACTAATGAAATTGAAAATTTAATATTGGTTGCTACCAATGCGGTTCACTCACCTTGGGGAATTGCCTTCAACGAAAGTCAGCGTTTAGCCATCAGTACTGATCGTACTTTTTATGCAAACCAACCAGATGGAGGATTAAAAGGGTTAAAGGCAGCCAGGAGTATTGCACTATTGTCCTATCGCACTTACGAAGCTTACGCAGCTACACAACTGGAAAGTGTTAATGAAAAAACAACCGGTTATCGGGCAGCATCTTACCAGAATTATCAGGGAGAGAAGTTATGTAAACGTTTTAATGCTTATAGCTACTGGTATTTAACCAAGGCAATGGATAGCCACAATGTGGGCAGAGGTAGGAAAAGTGTTACAGATGCATTGAACAATGTAAAATCGAACACCTTGGTTATAGGTATAGAAAATGACGTGTTATTCCCTCTCAGTGAACAAAAATTTTTAGCAACACATATTAAAGGTGCGCAACTTAGCAGCATTAGCTCAGCATATGGACATGATGGATTCCTAATTGAAACGGATCGCTTAACTAATATTATTGGAAATTTTTTAAAGGAAAGTCCAAGCGAGAAAATAATAAAACTAAATAGAACAGCATAATTTTAAAAATAAAAAATGAGTAAGAAACTTAAGATCGGGTTATTTGGATTTGGTGTGGTTGGTCAGGGGCTGAATGATATTATTCGCAGTCAGAGTTTAAATTTGGAAGTAGTTAAAATAGCCATTAAAAATCCTGATAAGGAACGTACTTTACCAGCGTCGTTATTTACGACTTCTCATGATGAAATTTTAGATAATCCTGAAATCAATACCATTGTGGAATTAATCGATGATGCAGATGCTGCATTTAAGATTGTAAAAAAAGCGCTCAGTAATGGGAAAAATGTAGTATCGGCCAATAAAAAAATGATCGCTACACATTTACAGGAGTTGGTGAAATTACAGGCCGAGCATGGCACTTCCCTGTTATACGAAGGCGCTGTATGTGGTAGTATCCCTATCATTCGTAATTTGGAAGAATATTATGATAATGAATTACTACACGGCATAAGCGGTATTTTTAATGGATCTTCAAACTACATTTTATCGAAGATATTTAATGAAGGACTTGCTTATCAAACTGCTTTAAAGCAAGCGCAGGATTTAGGCTTTGCTGAAACAGACCCTATCCTAGACGTTGGAGGTTATGATCCTAAATTTAAACTTACCATTGCAACGGCACATGCTTATGGTCTCTTTATCAATCCCGACCACATCTTAAATGTTGGTATTCAAAATCTATCAGACAATGACATCCAATACGCTAAAGAAAAGAATTATAAAATTAAATTAGTCCCTACTGCCCGTAAAATTAGCACCAAACAGGTGGTTACCTTTGTATTACCAAAGTTTGTAAAAGCCGACGACTTCTTATACAATGTTGAAAACGAATATAACGGCGTGACCGTTCAAGCAGCATTTGCCGACAAACAATTCTTCTTTGGCAAAGGAGCCGGAGGTCACCCAACAGGTGCAGCAGTATTATCAGACATCGCAGCATTACGCTACGATTACCGTTATGAGTACAAAAAATATAACCAACAAAACGGTCTTATTCACACTGACAAAGTAAACATTGAAGTTTATCTACGTTATATACATGAATATACCGTTGATAAGCTACAAGTTGAAAATATTGTGGAACGCTTTTCTCGAAACGACTACAAATACGTAATCGGAAGCGTTAGCTTAAAAAATCTTATCGCCAATAAGGACTTATTAATTCAAAAAGATGTATTTATCGCGCAAACCGGGAAACTAAATTACAGTGAGGATATGATAAAGTCGATTGCCGAGGAAGGTGTATTGTTAAATTAATTAATTATTTTTTTTTGTTTTACTTGCAAAAAGCTCTGGATTTCGATTCGGAGCTTTTGCTTTTTAACACCACTGAGGTCGGATTATTAACAGTAAACTTATAGCTCTCTATTCAGGTCCCATTCCTCGAGATAATCCGCCACCCGGCGTACAAAGGAACCACCTAATGCTCCGTCAACTACACGGTGATCATAGGACAGCGATAAAAACATCATATGCCGAATAGCAATTACATCCCCAAATTCCGTTTCTAATACCGCAGGCTTTTTCTTTATGGCGCCAACTGCCAAAATCGCAACCTGTGGCTGATTGATTATTGGGGTACCCATAACATTGCCAAAAGAACCAACATTGGTTAGCGTAAATGTACCGTTTTGAGTTTCATCGGGCTTTAGCTTCGAGATGCGAGAACGACTCGCTAAGTCATTCACCGCTTTAGTTAATCCTACCAAATTTAGTTGATCTGCATTCTTAATGACAGGTACAATTAAATTTCCACTTGGTAAAGCTGCTGCCATACCTATATTGATATCTTTTTTCTTAATAATTTGTGTCCCATTTACGGTAATATTAATCATTGGGAAATCTTTTATTGCTTTACTTACCGCCTCGATAAAAATTGGTGTAAAAGTAATTTTTTCATTTTCACGTTTTTCGAAACTAGCTTTTACTTTATCACGCCATTTAACCAGATTTGTTACATCAGCTTCAACAAAGGAAGTTACATGGGGTGAGGTATGCTTGCTCATCACCATATGATCGGCAATCAATTTACGCATTCTGTCCATCTCAATAATTTCATCGCCACCGCTCACAGAAGTTGTCCGTTGTTCAGTGTTCGGTGTTGGTCTGGATGGCTCTTCCTTTGGCAAAGGTGTTTCCATTACTACAGTCGCTACTTTCTCAGGCTGGCCGCCATTTTTACTTTGAATATAATTTAACAGATCATCTTTTGTTACACGTCCCTCCGACCCTGTCCCTTTAATTTGATCGAGTTCATCAAGAGAAATATTTTCTTGGGTGGCTATGCTCTTAACCAATGGCGAATAAAAACGGTCGGAACTTTTAAAGTCTGGTATCTCATCAACCTGATTTGTTAATAAATCAGTTCCAGGCACCTGTGAACTATCAACTACTAACTGAACACTATCTGCTACCAACTGGGCACTATCACCTACTATTACCGGGCTTTCAACAGAAGATTCTGTTTCAATAATTGCGATTACCTCGCCTACCTGTACCACATCATCAATGGCAAACAATTGCTTTACCAATTTCCCTGCCACTGGCGACGGGACTTCAGAATCTACTTTGTCTGTCGCAATTTCCAACACGGTATCATCCAATTGGATCATATCTCCAAGTTGCTTATTCCATTTAATGATGGTTGCTTCTGCAACACTTTCTCCCATTTTTGGTAACAATAATTCGTATTGAGCCATTTTATTCTAAAGTTATATCCGGTAGTTAGACGCAAAATTACATTTTTTCTGCATTTTATCTAGGAAAATAATCTATGCTTGCATAGAAATCAAACATCTTGCTTTAATAAATTTAACAAAAGCGTAAATGCAGCTGTGGCAGATCTCTCTATGTTTTGAACTCTCTTTCCACCAAAGTTGAATACTTTAGCCACTACTTGCTGTTTGTGCGCAACAGCAATCCACACGGTACCAACGGGTTTGTCTGGCATTCCCCCATCCGGACCAGCGATCCCACTCACCGCAATAGCACAGTCTGTCTTAAAGTGCAAAATGGCACCTTGAACCATTTCCCTTACTGTCTGTTCGCTAACTGCTCCAAAATCATTAAGCGTCTTATGATTTACTCCCAAAATGGATTCTTTAAGATCGTAAGAATACACTACCGCTCCGCCAGCAAATACAGCCGAAGATCCTGCATGTTGCGTAATTAAATGAGAAATATATCCTCCGGTGCAACTTTCTGCAGTAGACAAAGTTAAGTCCATTGCTTTCATCTTATCCAGGATCGCTTTTTCCAGTGTAAGATCATCTGCTACTACCACATATTTCGATATCCTGGCGACAATTTGTTCGGTTATGGCGCTAACTTCATTTTTCAACAATTCTTCATCACTCCCTGATGCAGACAACCTTAACCTAACCTGACCTAGTTTTGGTAAATAAGCTAACTTAATATGCGACGGAATGCTATCTTCAATATCAGCAATCTCTTGGGCAAGAAATGATTCTCCAAGTCCTGCAGTTAACATAGTTTGATGGATAATTACAGGCAATTTAAAGGCGGTCTTTATACGGGGAATAATCTCCTCCTCCATTAAATACATCATTTCGAAAGGAACGCCTGGCATCGACACAATAATTTTCCCTTGATGCTCAAACCACATACAGGGTGCTGTTCCATTGGCATTTTGTATAACTGTACAACCATCGGGCACATCAGCTTGACGAATATTTGATTCAATCATCGGTCTATTTAACCTTGCGAAGATGGAGGTAATATGATCCAAAGTAACTTTATCTTGCCTCAATGGCATATTAAAGTACTTCGATAATGTGAGTTTGGTAATATCATCTTTGGTTGGACCTAAGCCACCCGTTATTAAAATAATATCTGCTCTTTTTTGAGCTTCGTTTAATGTTGACACGATATGTGCCGCATTATCTGAAACTGAAGTAATTTGCTTTACCGCAAGTCCGATTTTATTTAACTCTTTAGCCATCCAGGCCGAATTGGTGTCTACAATCTGTCCAATAAGAATTTCGTCTCCGATTGTAATTATTTCTGCGAGCATAGTATTTGATTAATACTTCGTATAATATCCTTTTCTCTTACTTAATTTAAGATCTTGTAAAATGGCTTCCTTCACCTGGATGGTAACTGAATAACTTGCATAAGTACCAAAAGGGATCCAGCTCGCATTTAAGTTCCAGCAATGTAAATCTCTGTAAATAGAGAATGAAGTATGTGAAATATTTTTTGCTTTAAAATCCCAGCCAGACTGGAATTGAATTTTCCACTTTGGCGTTAAGCTAACGTCACCATTAAAATTTAATGTATTTGAAATATTTTTAGTCGTTCTTGAGCTTAGCGCATTACTATAATTAAAGCTATAGGAGAACGCAAAATTCCAAGGCACATTAAAATCTACAAATGCATTTGGATCTCTACTGATAGCCTCCAACTCAGCAATCTGTTCTGGAGTTCTTCCTTGATTAGCTGGTTGATTCTTTAAAGCATCCATATTTTGATTTCGCTTTTTTAATGCCTCTGGATTAAAACTATAATCAAACGAGAAACTAAAGTTGGTTAATCTCGGGAGTTTACCTTCCGAAAACACATAGCTGTCTGATTCGTTAAGTTGATAAATCCCCGTATTGGTATTAAGAATATTTTCCACCAAGTAAGGACTAAAGGTACCACTAAAATTGAAACCCAGTTTATCTGTGAACTGTGAGCGCCCGCTAAAGCCTATCGGGGAAAGTTTTTTTACAGGAGCAACAAAATTATAGGTCCCGGAGAATGATAAACCCTGTATAATTGGAATTTTCTTTTCACCGGCGTTGGTCGTGTCTTTTTTAGACTTAACCTTTAACTCTACATTATTTTCAAGTGAAAAACTCAAGTTGGCCTGCTCGCCCGCAGATGGGCCACCAAATTGTGAGCCATCAAATATAGAGTACATAAGGGGTTTACCTCGATAATCTAGTATTGGTTTGCCATCAATTAATTGACTACGTCCCGGTCTGATATCGTTCTCGTAATACTTAAGTTCTTTATAATAACCATATTTCTTTGCCGAAAAATCTGGCTTGTAAGAGAAACTGAAATTGGGAGTTATCACATGGCTGATACCTTTTATATTACCAAAATTAGTAAACTGCTTTCGCCCGTAAATTTTTGTCGACATGCTCATGCCAATATTATATTCACCTGCTCTTTTAAAGCCATTTACCGTATCTAAAGCCACACTGTCGACACCCAAAAATTTTCGTTGATTAACCGTTTGGAAGTACCATTTTTCGCTGTAATTGGCATTTGCATTAAAATTAAAATAGTTTAACAGATTAAATGCCATATTTATCGGTATGGAATGACTTACGCCATTTTTAAATCTCTTTAATCCTCCTTTGTCAAATAAAAGATCTTCCTTTGTATTCACTGTGTTACTGGCCTGCATGCTATATCCCACTGCAATTTTTTCGTACCATCTTTTAGGACCCAGGTTACTTTTTGATTCGAACGGATTTAGTGTCGACATGTTTAAACTTACTTGAGGTAATGTTAAACTTATTGTTTTAGCCTGTGTTTCTTGCGAGTGGCTTAAGGCAGCAGTCAAATTAAATCGGCCGTCGCCAAAAACTTTACCGTAGGCAATACTAGAACTCATCGTATTCTGCGCAATTGCACCTATATCATAACTTCCATTGGCTGCGGTAGTTGTATAGTAGCTAGAAGTACCTGCATTCACAGAAGCGCTAAATGTTGAACCTGGTCTGGCCAACGCATTTTGAGCATGTTGCCAAGAAATATTGAAGTTGATTTGCGGCTTGTATTCAGGAGTGCCTTCCAATCCATTTCTTGTACTGGAATAACTTAGATTAACACCCCCATTGTATTTATATCTTTTTAGATATTGCGACATCAAACTGAGGTCGTAACTCCCGTTTGTATAAACGTTTGTCAGCACCCTTCCATCAAAATAATCATTAAATGCTTTATAATATCCTCCTCCATTAAGGGAAAATCCCCGAGTTTGATCTTGATTTGGTGTGGGTAAAATAAAACCTGACGCCTTTTTATTGGGCTTGGGAAAAAACCCAAATGGTAGGCCTAAAGGCATCGGGATGTCTTCAATTTTAAGATAAACCGGCCCCGTTATAATTTGCCTCTCAGTTGCGATACCCCTTGTAATAAATATCCCAAAGTGTGGATGTGGTAAATTACACGTACTAAACACCTGCCCTTTTATATGCACCTCATTATCAGGCTGTACTTTAGCTTTTCCTCCCGAGAAGAACCCTCCTTCTTGTGCAGTATATACTCCATGAATAACGCCGGTTTTAGTTACATTATCATAATAAAGTGAATCGGCAATTGCATTCCCTTCTAAACCACTTTTAAAAATCGGTCTGCCTGCATATTTCCCGTTCTTATTCCTAACTCCACTCGCAAAAATAATCTCGTTCTTTGAATCATACCTAATATAATCCGCTTGGAGCTCAAAGCCATCCGATGAAACTTTGGCGTTACCATAGAGGTAAACCATACCTGTTTTCTTGTCGGTGATCGTTGAATCATCCGCAGCATATTGAACTTTATCAGGCGCATCCTCTTTATTACCAGCTTTACGAGTGGTATCTGTTTTTTGGGTTGTTTGCTGAAAAGAAAAATAATTGGCCGCTTTTAACGTTTTACCAACAAGTGTTAATAAAACAATGACCAATATAAAAATGATGTCTTTAAAAAATTTCAATTTCGTGTGTGAATGTTATTTTTGTATTATTGTTTAACCCAAAACGTTCAAAATTAATGAAAAATATACCATTGGTTAGACCAAATGCAATTTTGATGTTATTTATTTGCTTAGCAATTACGCTATACGTTAAAAATCAGGCAGTTGCGCAAGAATATAAAATTAAAACAATTGTAATCGATGCAGGCCATGGCGGTAAAGATGGAAGTACACGCGGCGAATACTCTACTGAAAAAGATGTTGCGTTAAAAACAGCATTAAGGCTCGGAAAGGTTATAGAAGAAAAGATGAAGGATGTGAAAGTAATTTACACCCGCACTACCGATGTATTTATTCCGCTCTATGAAAGAATTGCCATCGCAAATAATGCCAAAGCAGATATTTTTATTTCTATCCATTGCAACGACATGCCTGTATATGCTAAAAAATATATCAGCGGTTATACCAAAAACAAAAAGGGCAAGAGGGTACCAATCTATAAAACCAGATATTCAAAAAGCACTTCTACAAAAGGAACGGAGACATTCGTATCGGGTATTGGCAGAGTAAATGAGCAAGATGAAGCCATTAAAAGAGAAAACGCCTCTATCTTTTTAGAGGATAACTACAAAGACAATTATGAGGGATTTAACCCAAATGATCCTGAGAGTGCCATAATCTTATCTTTGATGAAGAACACTTTTAGAGCGCAGAGTCTCAAACTTGCTAAGCTTGTACAAGACGAATATGTGAATGTTGGCCGCATAAATAGAGGCGTTCAGGAAAAAAGCTTAGCCGTGCTCGCTCGGGCAGGTATGCCGGCTATTTTAACTGAGATAGGTTTTATCAGTAACCCAGGTGAAGAGGATTACATGAATTCAGAGGAAGGGCAAGTGGAAATCACCAATTGTCTTTTAAAAGCCATACAAGCATATAAGCACAGCGTTGAGATATAATTTAACCTAAATTATTGTAAATTCGCAGCAAATATCGATTAATGAGACAAAAAACGATTATTCTATTTACGCTTATCTCCTTATTTTGTTTAAGTAACCATGTTTCCCGAGCGCAGGGTTACCGCATAAAAACCATTGTGATTGATGCCGGACATGGTGGCGTAAAACCAGGTGCAAAAGGAAGATATTCTTACGAAAAGAATGTGGCTTTAGAGGTTGCCTTAAAACTGGGTAAAAAATTTGAAAAGGAGCTTCCAAGCATTAAAATTATACAAATCCGTAAAACTGATGTTGATGTAGACTGGTATCGCAGAGCGGAAATAGCGAATGATGCCAAAGCAGATATCTTTATATCCATTCACTGTAACTCCATGCCAAAAGGCAATCATACTACAAGAGGAACAGAAACCTTTGTTGGTGCCTATAGGCGGATAAACGAGATGGATGCCGGATTAAAGGAAAATGAAGACATTATCAACGACAAAAATTACAAGAATAAGGAGGAGGCCATTGTTACCGATCCAGAAGAATTGATCAAATTATCCTTATATAAATCTCTTTACAGAGCAAAAAGTTTATCTTTAGCTAAACTTGTACAAAAAAATTATACCGAACTAAACAAAAGAGTAAACAGAGGTGTTAAGGAGCAAGGCTTATTGGTATTACAACGTGCTGCTATGCCCTCGATACTTACTGAAATAGGTTTCATTTCCAATCCTGAAGAAGAAGATTATATTAACTCTGATGAAGGTCAAGAAGAAATAGTGAACGCCATTTTTAAAGCCGTTTCGGAATATAAAAAAGAAATTGAGAATTAGTTAATAACAGAAATCCCTAAATTAATGAAAATAAAAAACGAAACAAAAGTAGGTGTATTGGCGGCATTTGCTATCGCATTATTAATTATCGGCTACAATTTTTTAAAGGGGAATTCTATTTTCTCAAGCGAAACTGTTTTATATGCTAAATACGACCGGGTTGATGGGCTCGGAGTTTCAAAACCTGTGCTTATTAATGGATTTCAAATTGGTAGAGTAGATCAACTTACCCTACAGCCGAATGGAACTATTGTTGCTACTTTAAAGATTAAAGGCAAATATGATATCCCAAAAAATACGATTGCCCGTTTAGAAAGCACTGATTTATTAGGAGGAAAAGCGATTGTAATGAATCTGGGGAACGATAGAAATTACGCTAAAGATGGGGACACATTAAATGCTAATGTAGAAAAGGGCCTGATGGAAACCGTACAGCCTGTGCAGAAGAAAGCTGAGCAGATTATTACTAAAATGGATTCTATATTAACGAGTGTAAACTCTATACTTAATCCTAATTTTCAGAAAAACGTTGATAAGAGTTTTACCAGCATCGCTTCAACCTTGGGGGCTTTAGAAGCAACTTCGAAAAAGGTTGATGCATTAGTAGGGTCAGAAAGTTCAAAATTATCCGGCATTCTTTCAAATGTTGAACAAATCACAGTTAACTTCAAAAATAACGGTGCTAAGATCGACGCTATCCTCGCTAATTTAAACACCGTTACCGACAAAGCAGCGGCTCTAAACTTTAAACAAACTGTTGATAATGCCAATAAAGCAATTGCAGACCTACAAGGAATGGTAGCCGATCTTAAAGGCGGAAAAGGATCATTAGGTAAGTTATTGAATGATGAAGAAATGTACCAAAACTTAACTAGTGCTTCTAAAAACCTAGATAATTTGATGATAGATTTAAAAGCGAATCCTAAACGCTATGTTCATTTCTCAGTATTCGGAGGCGGAAACAAAAAAGATAAATAGAAGTTAGATCTGGTAAGTATGCCCTTCTACGGCTAGCTCTGATGCCTCGAAAAGCGTCTTAGCTTCATCTAAAATAGGACCCAAAGTTTTATATCTGGATGAAAAATGACCCAGTAGTAATTTCTTGGCCTGTACCAAACTGGCTATTTCAGCCGCCTGCAGCGCCGTGGTATGGTGCGTTTCATTAGCCCTGTCTATCATTTCATGTAAAAACGTCGCTTCGTGATAGAGCGTATCGCAGTTTCTTATGCTATTAAAATAACGTTCGTCCATCAAAGTATCTGAACAATAGGCATAAGTTTTTGGGGTAGCTGAATCTGTTGTATAATCAACATTCAATAGCACCTCACCATTTGGTAAAGTCAAATCCAATCCCCGCTTTAGCATCGCATAATATTCAAGTGGTACACCAGCTGCTTCTAGTCGCTCGACAACAACCTTTCGCAATCGCTTCTTTTCTGTAAACTTAAAACCAGTACAAGGAATTCGATGGTTAAGAATAATTGTTTGGATAACAACATCTGAATTCTCAAGTATAATTTCGGATTTTTTAGGATTAATAAAATGATAAATCAGTTCATATCTCAGCTTCGTGTCTGAATGCTTAAATTGTATATCCAAGATTTCCTTTAATGCCTCGGGGGCAAAAATGTGGATAGGCTTAATTCTTCCATTTAAATGCATACTTGAAAGTAAACCAATTAATCCAAAGTAATGATCACCGTGCAGGTGGCTGATCAAGACAAAATCTATCTTCGATGCCTTTAAGCCGAATTTAATCAATTGTTGTTGGGTACCTTCTCCACAATCGATTAAATAAAACTTTTCGTTGCAATTAAGTAATTGAGCTGTGGGATTTCTGTTGTAAACCGGAGTAGCAGAACTGCTACCAAGAATGGTTACTTCGAAAGTCATTTCTACCCCTTATCTACGCTTCCGCGTAATTCTTTTTCTATTTCTTCCATAAAAATTAGATCAGTTGCCTCATCTAATTTATTCACAAAAGTTACGGCTTGGTGAATATTAGATATTTTCACAATGTTAGCAATAGCCTGACTAACGCCTGTTACCACAAAAATACCTCCCGCACTTTTACATAGCCTATCCCCTACTAATAAACAACTTAAATCCTGGGAGTCAGCGCATTCTTTCACTTTTGAAAGATCTACCACTATATTGCGATAACCTTCAGCATTTAATAAGATAAACTCAGATTTCAATGCAGGAGTATTGTCATTAGTGAATTTAGGTTCATCTAATTTTAAAACAACATATTTTTCGTGTTTATCTGTCGAGAATTTCATGGTTGGTTTATTAAAGTATTTAACGAAAGTAACGATTTTTATTAGGATAATAAATCATTAATCGCATTTTTCACATTTTCTTCTATACGGTTAGAGATGCTCGAAGAGGGATTCTTAACAAAAACTTCACCAGTAATCTGCTCATATAATTCGATGTATCGTTCTGAAATAGACTCTACTATTTCCGCTGTCATCTTAGGAACTACTTGACCATCTTTACCTTGAAAGTTATTTTCAATTAACCACTTTCTTACAAATTCTTTAGAAAGCTGTTTCTGCGCTTCATTATTTTTTTGTCTTTCTGCATATCCATCAGCATAAAAATAACGGGATGAATCTGGTGTATGGATCTCATCGATTAAATAAATTGTATCTCCTTCCTTACCGAATTCATACTTGGTATCTACCAAGATTAAGCCCCGCTCAGCTGCCATCTCAGTACCACGTTGATATAAAGCCTGCGTAAATGCTTCTAATTTCTCATAATCGACCAAGGAGACAATACCACGCGAAAGAATCTCCTCTTTAGAAATATCCTCATCATGGCCAACTGCCGCTTTTGTAGTTGGGGTAATAATCGGTGCTGGTAGCTTATCGTTCTCTTTGAGCCCCTCTGGTAAATCAACTCCGCATACAGTCCTTCTACCCGCACTATATTCACGCCAAGAATGACCTGCCAAATATCCCCTAATCACCATCTCAACTTTAAAAGGCTCACAGATCCTACCAATGGTAACCATTTCATCAGGAACGGCCATAACCCAGTTAGGAACTATATCTTTTGTCGCAGCTAAAAATTTGGCAGCAATCTGATTTAAAACTTGCCCCTTAAAAGGAATAGCCTCTGGTAAAACCACGTCAAACGCCGAAATTCTATCTGTAACTACCATTGCCATAAGTTGGTTATCAATGGTATATACATCTCTAACTTTACCTTTATAAAAATTGGTCTGTTTTGGAAAACTGAAATGAGTTTCTTTAATTGCTTTCATTGGTGCGAAAATAAGAAAATTACTGAATATCCCCGTAGGCTTTCAAGATTGCTTTCACCAACTTATGCCTAACAACATCTTCTCCAGTGAGGTAAATGATGTCAATACCTTTGATCTCCGCTAAAATCCGAAGTGCGTTATGCAAACCAGATTGAGCCTTCTTTGGTAAATCTATTTGGGTAACATCACCTGTAACAATAAATTTAGCAGTAGGACCCATTCTAGTCAGAAACATTTTCAATTGAAGGTCGGTAGAGTTTTGGGCTTCGTCCAAAATAACAAAACAGTTATCTAAAGTACGTCCTCGCATAAAGGCCAAAGGCGCAATTTCGATGGTCCTGTTCTCCAGATACAGTTTTAGCTTTTCTGGTGGTATCATATCATCCAACGCATCGTAAAGCGGACGCAAATACGGGTCAACTTTTTCCTTCAAATCTCCTGGCAAAAAGCCTAAGCTTTCTCCCGCTTCAACAGCAGGGCGGGTTAAAATGATTCGTTTAATCTCCTTGTTTTTAAGTGCTCTTACGGCCAATGCTACCGCAGTATAGGTTTTTCCAGTACCTGCTGGTCCGATGGCAAACAACACATCGTTTTTACCTATGCTATCAACCATCTTACGTTGGTTGGCTGTACGGGCTTTTATCATGAGACCATGGTTGCCAAAAACAATCACTTCCCCGGTATTTGCAACTGCGGGAACTTCATCAGTTTTTGCCGCAGATTTCTTAGCACCTAAAATTGCATCAACATCATTATGTGATAATGTTCTATATTTTTCGAGGTGAGCCACCAATTGCTCAAACTTGTGCTCAAAAGCCTTTAATTCAGCCTCGTCGCCCAATGCCTTTACGTCATTTCCTCTTGCTACGATCTTCAATTTTGGAAAAGCACTTTTAATTAATTCGTAATGCTCATTATTTGCGCCCCAAAATTGGACCTGGTCTGTTGTTTCTAATGTTAGCTTTAGTTCGTTCAAAATATTGTATTTTAAATAGAAGTGTATATTTTGATTTAAAAATTGAATATTTGTAGGCGAAATGCCTATAGGCAAGAATAAGCATAAATATTGAATTTTTAATGGCAATAATTACATTAACAACAGATTTAGGATCAAAAGATTTTTACCAGGCTGCATTGAAAGGCAGTATCCTGAGTGTCTTGCCTACAGCTAATATTGTTGATGTTACTCATGAAGTTCCCTCCTTCAATATTTCTTATGCTGCGTTTGTCCTAAAGAATGTATATCCGTACTTTCCAAAAAACACAGTACACCTTATAGGCATAGATTCGGTATTTAGTGAACATACAAAATATGTTGCCTTAAAATATAAGGACCATTTTTTTGTGGGTGCCGATAATGGTATATTTTCCCTGTTGTTTGAGGAGAAGCCCGATGAAATTGTGGAATTAAACATTATGCAAGATTTAAAGTACTTGCATTTTCCCTTGGTTGATATCTTTGTAAAAGCAGCAACTACTTTAGCTAGAGGGGGAAAATTAAAAGAAGTAGGTATACCTACATCAGAAATTGAGGAACGAACGCTTTTACACCCTGTAATAGAAAGAGATATCATTAGAGGGAGTGTTATTTATATTGATACATTTTGTAATGTTATTACTAATATTACAAAAGATCTTTTCACTAAAATCCAGCGAAACCGCGACTTCACACTGTACTTTCGTAAAAGTGAAACGATTAGTCAGCTGAGCTGGCATTACAATGAGGTACCGGAAGGCGAAAAATTATGTCTTTTCGGAATTAGCAACCACCTAGAGATCGCTATCAATAAAGGGAAAGCAAGTGGTTTGCTCGGGCTACATTTAAATGACATTATTAGGGTAGAGTTTCATCCATAAACATGAAAAAAGCATTTTTTAAATTACTGGTCAAGCTTAATAAGGTGTTCCTCCCAAGTTATTATCAGAAGGATCCCTTGAAACTAACCAATTTTCAGAAAGCAATATTAGGGTTTAGATATTGGGTATTATTAAATGCGTTGGACTAGGCTCAAATAAAACGGTTAATTAACATTCCCACTAAAAACTTGGGCTCTACCCAGGTCGATTTAGGCGGCATTACTCCATTTATATCCGCAACCGCTATCAATTGCTGAATAGAAGTAGGATAAAGCGTAAAGGCAACAGCATAATGCCCATTATCAACCTGACGCTGCAAATCGCTAATAGGCGTTTTGTCGCCTTCAAAGGTGATCCGTGCATCGGTACGAGGGTCCTTAATGGCTAAAATCGGTTCTAGAATATAATCTTGCAAAATACTCACATCAAGCACAGCTACCGGATCATTTTCATCACAAACATGAGGTTTGGCGACAAGTCTGTACCATGATTTATCAATATACACACCTAGTTCGTGTATTTTAGATGGATTACCCATTTCATTTACTTTCTCAATCTCAAATGACTCACCTACTGCACTAAAAAAATCCTCTACCCTGAGACCATTCAAATCTTTAACCATCCTGTTAAAGGCCATTATCTTTACCTCCTTGGTATTAAAATAAGCCGTAGAAAAATAGTTATAGGAGGAATCCTCTTCTTCGGTCGTTAAAGTTCTTTGAAGTTTGGCCATCTTGGCCATAGAGGCAATTCTGTGGTGACCATCTGCGATATAAACAGTAGGAATACTGCCAAATGCCGCGACAAGGCAATTCAAGTCTTCCAAGAGCTCTATTGTCCACAACTGATGTTGGGAGCCGTCCTGATATACAAAATCGTTGTCAGGTTTTCTTTCCTGATATTTAGCAATCACCTGATCAATATGCTCATTCGGAGCATAAGTAATTAAAACCGGATTAGCATCCAGACCTGTTTGCTGCAAATATTCCGAAAGGAGTTTTTCTCTTCTTTCAACAGTCGACTCATGCTTTTTGATATTTCCGTCCAAATAATCATTGATATGAGTTAGCGTCCAAATCCCATTTTGCGTCAATCCGTCGGCGATTACTCGATAGATGTAAATAGCAGGTTTATCTTCTTTCTTTATAACTTCATTTTCTAAAAAATGTTCGAGATTTTCATTAATCTTTTTATAGATTAATTCCTGTCTTGAACCTCTCAAATAAGGATTATCAAGCTCTGGATTAATTAAATGCAAAAAACTATGTGGATTTTCAGAAGCCATTAGCCTGGCCTGACCGAGGCTATAGTTTTCAAGCGGCCGAGTTACTATACTATTCTGCAAATGCATAGCAGGTTTTAAGGCATAAAATGGCTTTATCCTTGGCATAAGAAGTTTATATTTGGTTATTAAAGTGCAAGGGGCCCTATAAATATCTTGCCCCTCGCCTCTTGCTTTACGCGCTAAAGTGCGCGATAATTAAATTAGCTAATTCTGCTCCAACACGTTCTTGAGCTTCATTCGTTGATGCGCCAATATGAGGAGTAAGTGAAATTTTAGGATGATTAAGAAGGCGTTCCAAAGGAGTTGGTTCATTATCAAAAACGTCTAAACCAGCAAAAGCAACTTTACCAGAATCTAATGCTTCTATTAATGCTTGCTCATCTATGGTACCGCCTCTTGAGCAATTTACTATCCCAACGCCAGGTTTCATCGCCGCAAATTCCTCTGCTCCTAAAATCGGCTTGTCAGCAAATGGAGTATGTAGTGAAATAAAATCGCTCTTTGCAATTACATCAGCCAAGGCCACCGTTTCTACTGGAATATCAACTTTAATACCTCCTTGTAAGTTTAAAGTAATGTTCCCACTAAAAGGATACAAGTCATAAGCTAATACATTCATTCCTAAACCTAGTGCTACTGCTGCAGTTTCCCTTCCTATTCTTCCAAAACCAATTATCCCAATAGTTTTGCCACGCAACTCAATTCCTTTTGCGTAAGCCTTTTTTAATTCGTTAAATTTGGTTTTTCCTTCAACAGGCATTTTCCTATTGCTATCATGCAAAAATCTAACACCAGTAAAAAGATGAGCAAAAACAAGTTCAGCAACCGAGAGGGATGACGCAGCGGGAGTATTTACAACTGCAAGGCCTTTACTCCTAGCGTACTCCACATCAATATTATCCATTCCTACCCCACCTCTGCCAATTAACTTAATATTCGGACAAGCGTCTATTAATTCCTTTCTAACTTTAGTTGCACTGCGCACTGTAATACCATCATAATTTAGCAAAGCAGTGGCAAGTTGATCTTGCGGAATTGTTTGAGTATCTACTATAAAACCTGCCTCTTCAAGCAGTTTTTTCCCCACTGGGTCTATGCCGTCATTGGCGAGTATCTTGATCATAACGTATTTATATTGCTATTAAAATTCTATTTGTTGGCTTTGTGTTTTTCTTCAAAAGTCTGCATTAAATCAATTAACGCATGTACACTGGTGATAGGAAGCGCATTGTACATTGATGCCCTAAAGCCACCAACACTTCTGTGTCCCTTTAACCCTTCAAAACCATTATCATCCGCAAATTTTGCAAATTGTTTCTCTAACTCAGGATTTTCCATCACGAAACAGATATTCATTCTCGAACGATCCTCCACTGCACAGGTGCCTTTAAAAAGGGAATTTCTATCAATCTCAGTATATAATGCAGTAGCTTTGGCCCTGTTTTCTTTTTCAATTTCGGCAACCCCTCCTTTAGATTTTAACCAATTTAGGTTAAGCATGGCCACATATATAGAAAATACAGGTGGTGTATTATACATAGAGCCACCTTCAATATGAGTTTGATAATTCAACATGGAGGGAATGCCTCTTCCAGTTTTCCCCAAGATCTCATCCTTTACAATAACGATTGTTAATCCTGCAGGGCCAATATTCTTTTGAGCCCCAGCATAAATCAAATCGTATTTTGAAACATCTATCTCCCTACTCATGATATCAGATGACATATCACAAACGACGGGAACCTTAGTTACCGGAAGCGTGAACATCTCTGTTCCATAAATGGTATTGTTTGACGTACAGTGAAAATAAGCACTGTCTTCAGGGATTATATAATCTTTAGGGATAAAGGTATAATTAGCTTCTTTTGAGGAACCAACAATATTAGCCTTACCAAAGAATTTAACTTCTTTAATTGCCTTATTTGCCCAAACTCCAGTTTCTAAATAAGCCGCTGTTCCGCCTTCTGGTAATAAATTCATCGGCACCATCGCAAATTGCAAACTAGCGCCACCTTGTAAAAATAAAACGGAATATCCAGCGGGTACATTTAACAGTTCTTTTACCAATTTGGTAGCTTCTTCCACAACACCTTCAAACTCAGGTGTACGATGTGAAATTTCTAAAATTGATAATCCATCTTTAAAATCCAAAACAGCTCTAGAAGCTTGCTTAAACACCTCTTGAGGTAAAATACAGGGACCTGCACCAAAATTATGTCTCATTTTATCTAAAATTTATATAGGCGTAAATGTAACAGTTTTGTGTCAGATAATTAATGATTTTTAAACTTTAAAATCAATTTAAAGTTTAATTGGCGACCAGTTAAATAATTTGGGATAGCATACTGAACATTATCCACATCCTTTAACCAAAGATATGAGACGGTGTTATTAATGTCGAGCAAATTAAATACTTCAAAATGAGCGATAAACGAAGTAAAGTAACGACTCAAAAGCTTAGGTTTTTTTAAGCTATTGTCGTCTAAAAAATCTTTAGAAAAGCCAATATCCACTCGTTTATAAGCTGGAATATTAAAATCGTCAGTATATCGTTCGCTCAAGGGCGCCCCAATTGGTAACTTCGAGCCGTAGAGCATGGTTAAATGAACCTTATAACTATCTCCTTTCAATAACCTGTCCTGAAAAAATACTGAAAAATTAACGCGCTGATCTGTCGGGCGTTTTAAATAACCAGGATAGATAACCTTAGCGGTTCCTGATTGATTTTCTTTAACATAAAAATCACCTTTAATATCCTGATCAGCTGCCATTAACGAAAGCCTAAAATAAGAGACCAAGTCTTTCACAAATTCACCACCAATATTAAAATCCGCCCCATAAGTGCGTCCTTTAGCTGTTTGAGTAGAAAGATACTTAATTCTTACATTGTCAAAAATGTACGGAACTAACCTATCTGCATATTTAAAGTATGCTTCCGAACTGAACTTCAAACGGGTACCAAGTCCATCGAAAGCATAATCTAAGCCTGCTGAAAAATTGTAGGAACGTTGCGCTCTCTGACTAAGATTTAATTCCCCATCATAGGCTCGTATACTTCTATAACTGGGCGCCTGCTGATAGATTCCAGCTGAAAAACGAATGATTTTATTGTTGCTTTCTGGACGATATGCCAACAATAATCTCGGGCTTAATAACAATTGATTTGTTAAGGTATTGTAGTTGCCCCTGATGCCCAATTGTAAATCAGTATTACTTGATAAGCTATAACTATCCTGTACAAAGGCAGTAAAATTAGCAATCTCAAGAATATTAGCTTTCGAAATGCTTTGTTCTAAATAGAACTTTTTGGCGTTATTTGGCAAAATATAACCAGCTGAGTCAATTAAATGATATTCATTGAGGTTATCTACAAACTTGTTCCTTTCGGCCCTTGCTCCCCACGAAAAGACGTGGTTACCAAAATTTTGTTCTGTTTTTACCTCAGAACTTAAGACTTCAGAATTCAAACTGTTCCTTGCATAATTCAAATAGGTGCCAATACCGCGATTTGTACTGATTGCTTTAAAACCAACTTTGGTAAAATCGGTTTGAAGTTCATCAAATAGATACCTTCCTTCAATATCAAAGCGTTCACGTTCCCGCGTGTTAAAATAACTATTGATCCATTTGACAACTAGGTTTGGTTTAGGGCTGAAAGTCGCTGTTATCGCCGCTCCTCCAGTTCGATAATCATCTATCTCTTGGCCATTGTAAGCAACTTTTAAACGGAGTTGCGTTTCTAAGGTACCGAATAAAGTCTCGCGATCCTCCGGAATTAAATTAAACCGACCGCCATTAAAATACCCTAATATACTGAGGTTAAATTTCTCTGAAAAATTATGTTGATATAACAATTGTGCGTCACCGAAATTAGGTCTATAGTTTCCTTTATTATCTTGGGTATTCAGCAAGCTCGCATTATTCTTATAGCGCAACCCGATTAATAAAAAATTTCTGGCACCAGCTCTTTTAATAGCGAGCGACGCACCTAAAAGTCCCGCATTGAAGGCCAGATGGTTACTATCGGGCCGATCATATTTGGCATCCAAAACAGATGATAATTTATCACCATATCTTGCTTCAAAACCTCCCGCAGAAAATTTGGCACGGGTCACCAGGTCACTATTAACAAAACTCAAACCTTCTTGCTGACCATTTCTGATTAATATCGGTTTGCTAATTTCTACGTCGTTTACATAAGTAAGGTTCTCATCAAAATTTCCCCCTCTCACACTATATTGAGAACTAAGTTCATTGTTTGTTGAAACTCCCGGTAAGGTTTTGATGATTGTTTCGAAATTGCCCGAAACAGAAGGCAACGAAGAAAGATCAGCAATATTAATCGTACTTGAATTACTCAGTTGGTTTTGTTTATTCGTAATAGTTACCTGCTCTAATTCATTTACGTTAGGTATCAATGTAACCTCCCTGGTAATTCTACCGGCTACTTTTTCATTGATTTTTATCAGCATTGGCTGATAACCTAAGAGATTGTACTTTAGCGTAAAAGAAGTTGTTCTCGAATAAATGGCATAAGTACCATTTTGATCGGTAAGTGTAGACTCCCGCTGACCGAGCACTGTAATTGTAACTTTTGAAAGGGGCTTTTCATCTATTCCGAAAACTGTTCCTGAAACCTTCACCAAAGGCTGGGCATTTACAAACGTAAAGCCTACCAGTATGGCAAAAATCAACAGGCAAAATTTGAGCATGCAGTAAATTAAATTTGATGAGAACCAATTGTTAAGTTTTTAAGTTCCTTTATCATCCCTAAAGGATCTGGAGCTGCGAAAACGGCATTTCCTGCAACAAGCGCATTTGCTCCGGCACTAATCAAACTCGCAGCATTTAAAATACTTACGCCTCCATCTACTTCAATAATTAAGCTTGGGTTTACCTGTAAAGCATTTTGTTTCAATTCGGCGATTTTAAGTAAAGATTGGGGAATAAACTTTTGCCCCCCAAAACCAGGATTCACTGACATGATCAGTACCAGGTCAAGATCGGCCAAAATATCTTTTAAGAATGCTACTGGTGTATGGGGATTTAATGCCACTCCAGCCTTACATCCCGATGCCTTAATTAATTGTATTGTCCGGTGCAGATGGGTACAGGCTTCATAATGAACAGTGATAATCGCTGCTCCTGCCTTGGCAAAATCCTCAATGTACTTATCCGGATCAACAATCATTAAATGCACATCCAACGGTTTTTGAGCGTGTTTTTTTATGGCATTCATTACCGGAAAACCAAAAGAAATATTCGGCACAAATACCCCGTCCATCACATCAATATGAAACCAGTCTGCTTCACTCTGATTGATCATCTCACTATCTCGTTGTAAATTTCCAAAATCAGCTGCTAGAATCGATGGGGCGATGAAGTGTTTCATAAAGTTTCTTTTTTTACGATTAACGTCATTGCGAGGTACGATGCAATCTTGAAGCTAGCGCAGAAAAGAGATTGCTTCGTACCTCGCAATGACGAATAATGAGATATTGCAAGTTACAAAAGAAGTCTGACAGTTTTTAGCCCGAAAGCCCGAAAGTTTTGTGTGTATAGCTTACCCTAAATGCAAAAACCCTCCCAGCGAAACTGAGAGGGTTAGATTTGACAAAATTGCCTTATGCTTGTGGAGCAGTCGGTTTCTCAGGTCTTGGCAATAAAACTTTACGAGAAAGTTTCATTTTACCTTGCTTATCTACATCCAATAATTTCACTTCTAATTTATCGCCTTCTTTCAATACTCCATCCATGGTCTCTAAACGCTCCCATGAAATTTCTGAAATATGCAATAAACCATCTTTACCTGGCATAATCTCTACAAATGCACCAAATGGCATTATTGATTTTACTTTACCTTGGTAAACTGCACCGATTTCTGGTTTTGCAGCAATGGCATTAATGCGTGCCACAGCAGCATCAATTGCAGCTTTATTGTCGGCAAAAATTTCAACAATACCTTTGTTACCAACTTCTTCGATAGAGATCGAAGCGCCAGTTTCGCGCTGCATTTCTTGAATAATTTTACCACCTGGGCCAATTACCGCACCGATAAATTCTTTATCAATACTTAAGGAAACAATACGTGGTGCATGTGGTTTGTAGTCCTCATTTGGTGAAGCAATCGTTTTCTTCATCTCACCTAAAATGTGTAAACGGCCTTCTTTTGCTTGCAATAAAGCTTTAGTTAACACTTCATATGATAAACCATTGATCTTTAAATCCATCTGGCAAGCTACAATTCCATTTTCTGTTCCTGTAACTTTAAAGTCCATATCACCTAAATGATCTTCATCGCCTAAAATATCAGAAAGAATAGCATACTTACCAGTTTTCTCATCGGTAATTAAGCCCATCGCAATACCAGAAACAGGCGATTTGATTTTAATACCTGCATCCATTAGCGCCAATGTACCTGCACAAACAGTTGCCATAGACGACGAGCCATTTGATTCAAGGATGTCAGAAACGATACGGATAGTGTATGGATTTTCCTCGCCTTGTGGCAATACTTTTTTCAAAGAACGTTGTGCTAAAGCACCGTGCCCAATTTCTCTACGTCCAGCACCTCTATTTGGTCTTACCTCTCCAGTTGAGAAGCCTGGGAAATTATAATGTAACAAGAATTTGTTATAACCATTGATAAAAGCACCATCAATCATCTGCTCATCATCTTTGCTACCTAAAGTAACTGATGTTAATGATTGAGTTTCGCCACGGGTAAATACCGCTGATCCGTGGGCTGCTGGAAGGTAACCAACTTCGCTCCAAATTGGACGGATTTCAGTTGTTTTACGACCATCTAAACGAATTCCTTCATCTAATAAAAGATTTCTAATTGCATCGTACTGCACATCATGGTAATAATGCTTAGCCATTGCTTTAGTTAAATCTTCGGTATCTTCTGGCATCGCCTCAAAAAACTCATTGATAATATCAGTAAAGCCTTTTTTACGTTCGTCTTTATTAGCGCCAGACTTAGCTACGGCATAAACTTTATCATAAGTATCTGCATAAACTTTAGCTTTCAAATCAGCATCGTGATCCTCGTGGCTGTATTCACGTTTCACGGTTTTACCAGTAGCTTCCGTTAATTCAACCTGAACAGCACACTGAACTTTAATAGCGTCATGCGCAAATTTTAAAGCCTCAACCATTTCATCTTCTTGAATCTCATCACACTCACCTTCAACCATGCCTATGTCATTTGCCGAACCAGCAACCATAAATTCTAAAGTTGCTCGCTCCAAATCACTAGCTAATGGATTGATTACTAATTTCCCATCAATCTTCGCAACGCGAACTTCCGAAATTGGACCATTGAAAGGAATATCGGACACTGATAAAGCTGCTGATGCTGCTAAACCAGCTAAACAATCTGGCATAATATTTTTATCAGCCGAGATTAATGAAATCATTACTTGTGTATCAGCGTGATAATCTGAAGGGAACATAGGGCGTAAAGCTCTATCAACCAAACGCGAGATTAATACTTCATAGTCAGATAATCTTGCTTCGCGACGTAAAAATCCGCCTGGAATACGGCCAGCTGCCGCATATTTTTCTTGATAATCTACCGATAAAGGTAAAAAATCGGTACCTGGTTTAGCACCTACTGTGGATACAACTGTTGCTAACAACATGGTATCGCCCATTTTAACTACAACAGAACCATCAGCTTGTTTTGCTAACTTACCTGTTTCAATTTCTACAATTCTTCCATCGCCCAAATCGAACGATTTTTTTATTACATTCATATTAAATTGTTGTGGCCTGTTTTTCCTCTTTCGAACAGACCGAGTTTATTTATATTTTCTTCGATTATTCAACTAAAAAAGCCATCAAACAAGTCTGATGGCTTTTAATGATAAAATTACACTGACTTAATGATATCTCTTAACTGTAATGTTTTGATGATAGCACGGTAGCGCTCAATATCTTTTTTGTATAGGTAAGCTAAAATACCGCGACGTTTACCTACCAATTTTTGAAGTGACAACTGCGTAGAGAAATCCTTACGATTTTTCTTTAAGTGTTCTGTTAAGTGCGCTATACGGTATGTAAACAACGCTACTTGACCTTCTGCAGAACCAGTATTGGTTTCTACTTCGCCGTGTGCTTTAAAGATTTCGGCTTTCTTTTCTTTACTTAAATACATTCTTGAATGATACTAAAGTGTTTATAAATTAATTAATTGAGCGCAAAGATACGACATATTAGCTAATTTGCAAATTTGCAGGCAAATACCCAAAAGCTATTAATTCTTGAGGGTCTTCTATTTTTTTCGTCGCTCCGTTGTGGAGCAATATAATTGATGTTGAGAGATTTAACACACTTCAATAATCATGATCGGTGATGATAAAGCCCTTATTAACAGCTGCTGCTTTGATACCTTCTTTTACTAGCTCAATATGCAACGGAGCCAAGCCATTGAATGGCTCATCAAGCAACACAAACTTAGCCTTGCCATAGAGCAGGATAAATATTTCAATTAACCTTTTTTCACCACCAGAAAGTTCATTACTCTTTTTAAAAAGAAATGGCTTAATAAAGGCGAGTTCGTGTAGTTGCGCAGCTTGGATGGAGGTGCAATAAATGGCTATTATCGTCTTAACACTTACATGTATTGGCAAAAAACTGTCTTGCGGCAAATATCGTATTAAATCACGACTATCAAATAAGGTATGAATTAACTTATCATTTACCTTAACGTATTTATGACCTGCCTTTAAGGCGCCAAAAATAATCTGTAACAAAGTAGACTTTCCAGCGCCATTTCTTCCCAAAAGTCCAATAACCTCTCCAATCTTACAGCTGATAAAAACATCAGTTAAGATCTGATTTAAACCAAACTCTTTATTTACGCTGTCAACATACAAACCACTCATATAAGTAATAAGATAATACCTATAATTAAACTTATAAGTATTGAATTTAAATACAATGTAGTTTTACTAAGCCCAAGATTGTGGTAAAAATAATACTCCTTAGGTCGACTTAAATCATAAAAGAGAAAATGTAAAGATGGAGTTAAGAAAACATAGGCAATACCGACCCCCGATAGAAATTTACTAGAATCAATAAAAAAGAGTGCTAATAAAACTGATATTGCGAAAGAGGGAAAAATAAGCTTTTTATAGAAAACCCATAGCGCTGCAAGAATATTCATTAATTATTTCTCCTTAATTTGCGTTGATATTAAACTCCCCATCCTACCAAAGTAAGAAAATTTGCACTAAGCACACTAATAAACTCCAATTTAAAAGATTGTTTCCTACTTTTGTCTACAAATACACAACATTTTGATCCAAAACCAATATAGCATTTTCGAAACTGAGTTAGCTGTTCGTCCAGACGATATAGATATGTTTAACCATGTACATAACAGTAAATATCTAGATTATGTGCTCGCCGCGCGGTATGAGCAAATGGAAAGATGCTATGGCATGAGTTGGGCCCAATTTACCGAACAAGGTTTCGGATGGGTAGTTGCTAAAGTAACAATCAGCTTTAAAAGACCGCTAAAAATTGGAGAAACTATGGTTGTTAGAACCGGAATTTTAGAGATGAACGAAAAAGGAAGCAACGTACAGTTCGAGATTGTAAACAAAGCGACTGGAAAAGTTTCTTCAGATGGGGTTTTTGACTACGTGATGATCGACTTAAAAACACAACGCTCTTGCAAAGTAAATGAAGAGATGATCAAGGCTTATAGTATATAAGACTAAACGTACAGCATTGTAGAATCTATTTTCTTAGATTCACATTTTTTTAAAAGCGAATTCTTTCCCACATTTGTGGATGACTTTTAAAGAAAAACTAAGTGCTATACGGGAGCAAATGAAAACAGACGGCGTAGATGCCTATGTAATTCCCTCAGCTGATCCGCATATGAGTGAATACCTCCCCAACCATTACAAATGTATTTCTTTTGCAACAGGATTTAGAGGGTCAGTTAGTACGGTAGTTATTACCCAAGATTTCGCCGGTTTATGGGCTGATTTTAGATATTTTGAACAGGCTGAAGAACAGTTGAAAGACAGTGGGTATCAACTGGTAAAGCTAAAAGCTCAGCATACTCCTGAATACATTACTTGGTTAAGAGAAAACTTAGCCGACTCTGCGGTTATTGGTTTTGATGAGAAATTAGTTTCAATTACCTTGAGCGAACTCTTTCATAAGCAATTAACCGTAAAAAAAATAAAGTATAAACATAAAGACTACCTCCAGCCAATTTGGAAAGACAGGCCTGCTTTACCTACTGAACCGGCTTTTCTAATTAGTGAAGAATTTACAGGCCAATCTACAAAAGAGAAACTTAATCTGATAAGAGCAGTGATGAAACAATATCATGTTCAACATCACCTTATTTCCTCTCTTGATGATATTGCCTGGATATTTAATTTAAGAGGCAAGGACGTAAATTATAACCCGGTTGTGTTGAGTTTTGCGTTAATAGCCGAAAATCAAGCTACATTATATATACAAAGCGATAAGTTAACAGAAGAAGATAAAACCAGCTTATCACAAAGTGGGGTTAATTTATTAAACTATGAATTTATTGCAAAAGATCTGCAATTTATTCCTGCTGAAAGCAGCATTTTAATTGACCCAAGAAGAAACTGCTTAGCATTGTATAAGCTCATACCTTCTTCAGTAGTAATTGTAAAGGAAACAAACCCTTCTACTCATTTAAAAGCGCTTAAGAACAGTACGGAAATTGAACATACTCGTATCGCTATGCGAAAAGATGGGATAGCGATCACCCGTTTCTTAAAGTGGGTTAAAGAAAATGCTGGCAAGATAAAAATGACAGAAATTTCGGCAGCTGCACAATTACGGAGTTTTAGAGCTGCGGAAGTGGGCTTTATTGGAGAAAGCTTTAATACGATTTCGGCTTATAAAGCACATGGAGCACTACCTCATTATGCCGCGAATTCTAAGAGTGACTCTGAAATCAAGGCCGAAGGATTATTTTTAGTAGATTCTGGCGGTCAATATTTTTATGGAACAACGGACATTACGCGGGTGATACCATTGGGCAATCCTACCGAAGAAGAAAAAACTGATTACACCTTAGTACTTAAAGCAATGATTGAAGGTTGTAAAACTCGATTTCCTAAAGGTACCTGTGGCTATCAAATTGATGCCATAACGAGAAGGCCATTATGGGATCATGGAATTAATTTCGGACACGGAACTGGGCATGGTGTTGGTTATTTGCTAAATGTACACGAGGGGCCACAAGTTATCAATGCCGGACCAACCCCAATTGCACTGGAATTAGGAATGATAACTTCTATAGAACCGGGCATCTATCGTCCTGGAAAACATGGAATTAGAATAGAAAATCTCGTACTCACAGTTGAAGACCAAACGAATGAGTTTAATGAATTTTATGCCTTTGAAGCTTTAACCTTAGCTCCGATTGATACAAGTATTGTAAAAGTTGATTTATTAGCAGCATCACATATTAATTGGCTAAACACGTATCATCGCTTAGTCTTCGAAAAATTAAGTCCGTTTTTAAATAGTGAAGAAAAAACATTCCTAAAAGAGATGACCAAGGAGTTATAAGTTGTAGGTATAGATGCCATTCTATATATTTGCAAAATGTTCCCGTAGTTCAATGGATAGAATTATGGTTTCCGGTACCATCGATATGAGTTCGAATCTCGTCGGGAACACCATAAGGCTCGCAAGTTGCGAGCCTTATTTTTTATAAAATTTTTCTTCTAAAAACTTTTTTTTGGCAAAGGTGTTCCTTTTAGGTAACATCCACTGCTATGAAGATTGAAAAAGCAAACCCACATACCAAATATCCAGTTCCCCCATACCCCAAGCAAAAAGAGAATTCTCTCGCTAAAGAGGATAAATTAAATCCTCCTGCCAATCACGGTGAAGATTCATACACAGGCAACAATCGATTGAAAGATAAAAGAGCAATTATTACGGGCGGTGATTCTGGAATTGGAAAAGCAATAGCTATCGCATTTGCAAGAGAGGGTGCAGATGTGTTGATTAGCTATTTGGGTGATGAAGAGATCGAAGACGCCAAAAAAACAGCTAAATATGTTGAAGATGCAGGTAGAAAAGCGGTACTGGTAAAGGGTGATATTCGAAGTGAAGCACATTGTAAGAAGATTATTTCAATAGCCTTGAAAGCCCTTGGCGGTATAGACATTTTAATTAATAATGCGGCCTTTCAGCGATCGAGAGGACTAACGGCCGATATTACGGCAGCAGAGTGGAAGCAAACTTTCGATACTAATATGCATGCTATGTTTTATTTGTGTAAAGCTGCCGAAAAACACATGGAACCTGGAGGTAGTATTATCAACACAACCTCTGTAAATGCCTATAGTCCCTCGCCAGACATTTTACCTTACGCTGCTTCTAAAAGTGCAATCCAAAACTTTACCGCCAATTTGAACCAAATTTTATTAATGAAGGGAAAAGGGATAAGAGTAAATGCAGTCGCACCGGGATCAATTTGGACCCCTTTAATTTCGGCTACTGTACCTAACCCCGAAGAATTCGGGAAGTCGACCCCAATAGGAAGGCCCGGACAGCCCGTAGAAGTTGCTCATGTTTTTGTTTTTCTTGCTGCTAAAGAAGCAGCATACATAGCAGGAGCAACAATTCCAGTTACAGGAGGAATGATCACAATTTAAATCATATAAAAATCAAATACCATGGAAACAAAATCAAAAAAAACAATGTCTAAAGGGAAAACTGGTAAAATGGAAGATTCAGAATTTCATGAATTCTTTGTAGATGAATTGAAAGACATCTATTGGGCCGAGAATCACTTAGTTAAAGCATTACCTAAAATGCAGAAAGCAGCAACGAGCCCAGATTTAGCAGCGGCACTTGAAAAACACACGCAAGAAACTCAGGATCATATTTCTCGTTTAGAGCAGGTCTTCAAACTATTGGGTGAAAAAGCCCAAGCAAAAAAATGTGATGCAATGGCTGGCCTGTTGGAAGAGGCAAAAGGAGTAATGGAAGACACTGATAAGGGAACGATGGTTCGTGATGCAGGATTAATTATTGCCGCTCAAAAGGTTGAACACTACGAGATTGCAACCTATGGCACTTTACGCACTTTTGCAGAAACAATGGGACATACAGATGTTCAAGAACTCTTACAACAAACTCTTGATAATGAGAAAGAAACAGACGTAGCGCTAACTGAACTCGCTATGAATTGTGTAAATGAAGCAGCGGCACAGGAGTAATTTTATGAAAATAGATGAAAAGCACCTTAAGTTTATTAAGGTGCTTTTTTATGCGATTGATAATGACCCGAAGTATCTTTAGCATTAGCCGCATTATCTTCTTTATGTTCCGAATCCTTTACTTTCACCTGCTGGTCTTCTATTGCATTTACATCGGCATTATCAGCCGAAGTACCTTCAATTGGATTTCCCTCTCCCTTAAGCTGGTGATCGTCTTTGCTTATCCCTCCTGATGGGTTATTGTGATTTTCTTGCTGTTCCATAATATTTAATTTTAAAATACAATTGTTACTTATATAATAATAGTTGACTGCAAAATGTTCTTAAAACTTTAATTAATGTACTCTTATTGATCAGCTAGATTCCAAAAAAAAGATAAATGATTACACCCTGATGAACAAACAACACAAAAGATGGAAGGTTATTATTAAATAATTGCATTTCGGTAAATACGTAAAATGAGTGGTGAAATACGGTATTTAATTGTGTACTTCCAGGAGCAACATTGATAACTTTCTGAACAAATTATCAGAAAAAACTGTCTGATTTAAGCAAAACTAGCCTTAAGGCGAAATAACAGTTAAGCAGTTTTATACGATGGCTTGAATTCTCAAAAAAAAGAAACTAACAACTGGTATTAAGTTTGTTTTAAATTTCATACCATCCAAATTCATGGATTGCTAAAAGTTAAAACTATGGTTGTTGAAACGTTAAATTTTGATTCATTGATTATTGAATATCGCTCACAATTGAAAACTTACGCGATGAATTTTACACGTGATGAAGATGATGCTGATGATCTCATCCAAGACACCTTACTAAAAGCGTTCACGTACTTTGCCAATTTTAAACCAGGAACAAATTTTCGGGGATGGCTTTTCACCATCATGAAAAATACATTTATCAACAATTATCGAAGAAGTACTCGGTCACGAGCGCTTATCATTACTGAAGAAAATATATCTTCCAATAACCTAGCGCATAGTGCTTCACGAAATAATGGAGAGTTGAAGTTCATCAACGAAGACATCTCAAAGGCACTTAAAACATTACCCACAAATTTGTATGACCCCTTCATAAGATATTTTGAAGGCTATAAGTATCATGAAATAGCAGAAGAATTTGACATGCCTGTAGGCACTGTTAAAACACGGATTCATCATGCTCGTTTACAGCTCAAAAAATACCTTAAAGTATATGAAGAATTGAAAGGTAGGGTGAGTTAATTTATTCAGCATTTATTTTTACTGCTTCATAGCATTTTTTGATTTTTCTATTTAAAAAAGTTCCCTTAGAAATAGCGGCTTTAAAATCTTTGTACACTTTTTCAGGAACTTCTTTATAGGCGTATACGTCACCAGATATAAATACTACATAAAGCAACATCTTTGCGTGATCATAGCGCATACTGGAGATTACGGATGAAGGCATAAAAATATATTAGAACTTAATAACTCATTTTTGGAGAAAGGGTTTTGTTTTGATAAAAAATTATAAACCTAAATTCTATGCTATTGTTATTGCTTAGTAGAAAAACTTAGTAAACGCTATATATGAATAGTGAAAATTTACAGCTTGTCGCGGAATTGCTTATAAAACACAAACTCTACCTCTCCTTTGCAGAAAGCGCTACTGCTGGTCGCTTAGCCGCAGAGTTTTCGCTGGTAAAAGATGCCGGTAAATTTTTAAAAGGTGCATTTGTATGTTATGATGCCTGCCTGAAAGAAACTGTGCTTGCTGTACCTCATGAACTTATCGAAAAATACACTCCCGAATCAATGGAAGTAACGAGAGCAATTACGCTCGGTTTACAAAAAATAATTCAGTCCGACATCTATATCGGATAACCGGTTTACCTGCTCCGGGAGGTAGCGAAAGTGACGAAAAACCAGTTGGTACCATGTTCATTTGTGGATTTCATCATAGGCAGGAGGTTTTTAATAAAAAGGTGATCTTCAATGGGGACCAAGAACAAGTTATCCTACGTACGGTCGACGAAGTAGGGGATCTCTTGAACATATACCTGCAGCAACTTGAGTTAAATTAGAAACAAATTTTTAAAATATTGGTTTAATAATTATGGAACCATTTAACATACGTATTCAACAAAATGATAAAGATGTAACACTAACGGTTTTGCCCGAAGGCAATTATTTTAAGTTAATCTATTTCGGAGGAATCATTGGTGCAATAAGAGAGTCGAACGGGGCTTGGGAACTCCTACCTGAGGAAGAAATAGAGCCAGGCGGACTTCCATTTTACGACTATAAAAAAGGTCTTATTGATCAGCCAGAGCTTACTTTGAACTTACCGAAAATAAATCAGATAGCGGCTGAAATTGAAAACATAATTCATTGACACTAAACTCCTCATTATGAAATCAAAAAGTATAATATTCGTAATCACTCCACTTTTATTTGCTTGTAGCAATCCGGAAAACGAACAAAAAACAGAATCAGCTACAGTTATCACTTCCAACGACACCAATATTATCAAAAAAAGTGAAGCTGAAATGAAAAACGAGGACAAGGCCACATTCTTTAACAATGCCGCAATAGGTGGTTTAATGGAAGTGGAGATGAGCTCCAAACTATTGGAAACTACCAAAACAAATCCGGAAATCACTGAATATGCACAGATGATAGAAGATGATCATTCAAAAGCCAATCAAGAACTTAAGTTAATTGCCCAGAAAGAAAACTTTATACTCCCTACCACCCTGCCTGCTTCAAAGTTAAAGTTGTTGAAACAATTCGAAGGACTTAACGATGAGGCAAAGAATGAATTTTACATAAACTCAATGGTTCACGAACATGATGAAGCTATCAACCTATTTAGTTTAGCCAAGAGCATGGATAACGCTGCAATCGCTAGCTTTGCTTCTAAAACATTACCTATTTTAAAGCATCATTACAAAATAGCAGATGAGCTAAAAAGCGCTATTCAAAACGCTAAAAAAAACCAGGGAGATGATGTATTAAAATTAAGCAATAAGACAGAAAATAAGCCTTCAAAGAACCAATAATATGTGAATAAATTTCAGGAAACTAAAAAAATAATTAACACCGCTGCATTGTTATGTTGATAAAATCTTTTTTTACCAAAATTTCTAATACGTATTTTCGTTTATTCAAATCAACCTAATCGAAATGTCACCTACATTTACGTGTATTTATTTTTTGGAGAACACCGATACTTATCTACTTGAAATCAAAAGAAATGATCTTCCACAGGATGAAGATATTTCCAAAATTTACCAGTGGATGAGAGTAAGTAAAGATTTTCAAGAAGCAAATCCATTAACTTTTAGATCTATGGACTCCTCAATGGAGGTAGAAGAGCGATACTTCGAGGAAGGTTTCCTGAAGTTCAATCGCGATAACGGAACCTTTATCGAAAAATACAATTCAGCCCAGCATAAATTTGAAGCTAAAAGTAACGCAGAGATTCCACCCGCGCTCACGGAGGCCATCAATAAATTTTGTCAAAAAACCAACCTATAAAAAAAGACCTACAATTGCAGGTCCTTTTCTTTAATAATCACGCTCAAAAATTATTATTTCGCACTGTTTTTCTTTTCAGTAACTTCGGTACGGATCTCCTGAGCTAAACCTTTAAGGTCTTGCATAGCTTTACGTACTCTTGTACCTGCAGCAGCATTACCGCCGTTATAAAATTTTTCTGCATCTGCCTCAATCGCAGCGATTACTTCTTTAACTTTTGAGAATTTTTCCATGTTTTTAATTTGTTTTAATTATCAAATATATCATTTAAACCCAATAAACAAGTATCAAAAGAATTATTTATGATTGCCCTGAATATGTTTTAAGCCACTTTTTTAGCAAAAATACCTGAATCGCAATTTGTTAGCTTATAGTATCCTCGGAATAAAAAAAATCCTTTAATGCCCTTTAAACAAGGTTAGTAAGCAAATACTATCAGAAATTGCCAATGCAGTGAATGACAACTCCTGATGTAACGTTAACAATTGACCTTCTGTTAGCTTCGTTACCGTACCTAAACTTTCAAATGATAAATGGCCGTTTATTAACTGTATGCTCATAATTGCCTCCCCTTCAGATTGGCCTGGATGGAAGTCCTCCCCCTCTTTTAGCGCTATCAACGTAATGGTAATTTTATCGGATTTAAAAACGGTAATTGCATTTTTTCCATTTTTATTGTAAGCTTCTTCCTGTTTTAGCTCGCTAATATATTTTGGAATATCAATTGGTATAATAGCGGCATCCAGTGGCCTCGCCCCTGCCGGTCTTTGTGCGGTAGCATTGTTATGTTTCTCTTCCATAGTTGTGAGTTTAAGTTAAAACAGCAGTTCAATCAAGTTGTTTTATTTGTTGTTTCTAAAATGTTTATAATTTTCTGTAATTAAATTTAATGATTTTATTTCCTTTGCATATATGTCGCTATTTATCTCATCTCTTAATACAGGCAGCAACGGCAATTGTTTTTACATTGGTAATGGCAATGAAGCGGTTTTGATTGATGTAGGTTTAACATGCAAAGAAACAGAGCTGAGAATGCAAAGACTTAACTTGAGCATGAACCAGGTAAAAGCCATCTTTATATCGCATGAACATAGTGATCATATTCGTGGTCTTCCGGTAATTGCTAAAAAATATCAATTGCCGGTTTACATTACACCATCCACTTTGGTATGTGGGAAACAACAGCTGCCCTTGCACTTGCTGCATGAATTTAAAGCTTATTCGCCCGTTCAAATAGGCGACTTAAAAATTATTGCCTTTCCCAAAAAGCATGATGCCGTTGAGCCGCATAGTTTCACCGTGAGCTGTAAAGGAACTAAAGTTGGCGTATTTACGGATATCGGGCAACATTGTGAACACGTTATAGATAACTTTAAACAATGTCATGCCGTGTTTTTAGAGGCTAATTATGATGATAAAATGCTCGATCTGGGGAGATATCCTTATTTTTTAAAAAATAGAATTAGAGGGGGAAATGGTCACTTATCAAACTCCCAGGCTTTAGCTTTATTTACAAGCCACAAATCAGCTAATCTAAGCCACTTATTCTTATCACATCTTAGCAAGGACAATAATTGCCCAGATCTGGTACAACGCTTATTTAATGCCAACTCCTGTGGTACAGAAATTATTGTAGCTTCAAGGTTACAAGAAACCCCTGTTTATCATATTGTAAATCAGGTAACTAACTTGGTAAGTCTTTAAAAAGGAAATCCAATACCAAAATTATATTGCATAAATCGATATACGTCAGGATTATGCGAATTTTGATATCTTCTTTTAAATTCTTTACCCCCATTAAAAAACTTGTTGATTACCCATTGTTCTGAACCAACAAACTGGGGATCTTTTATTTTTAAGCCCAAATCAAACCTAAATACGAAGAATTCAACATCGTACCTAAATCCAATCCCGGTACCAATGGCTATTTGCTTACCTAATTGATCTAACTTGAAATAAGTTTCTGGTTGAGGGTTTCCGGCCGAAATATTCCATATGTTGCCCATATCAAGAAATGCCGCTCCTTTTAACTTTGCTCCGAAAAGCTTATTCATAAGCAAGTAACGGTATTCGAAGTTCGTTTCTATTCTCATCTGCCCAAGTTGATCTATTCCAAATGAGGCACTTCTCGCAATTGAATCTGTAATCACCTCTCGGTTATAGTTTCCGGGACCAAGGGTTCTTGCCTGCCAAGCACGAACGCCACTTGAGCCACCTGCGTAAAATAATTTCTCGAAAGGCATTGCTGTCGAATTTCCATAAGCATAACCTATACCTGTATTAACTCTGGCAATAAACTGTCTATCGCCTCCAAGGCTTTTATACCAACGAAGATCAACCTCCGGACGAACGTATTGATTAAAGGGTAAACCAAAAATCTTTCCGAAATCACCTTTTTTCGGATCGTGTTTGTCGCCAAATGCGCTGGTTGAAAGTTGCAAAAGATTGCCGGCAATGTCAATGTTTCCTCTAAAATATACAAATGATCTATTCTGTAATAACTTATCGCCATTAAGCGTATAGGCATATTTCATCCCTAAAGTGAAATCCTTACGTCCCAACAATTTGATATTATAAAAATTGCTCTCCAATAGTTTCTTATTTGAATTGTATTTATCAATATCAGTTTTATCCAGCGTATCTATGAGTATACTCCCAAACCTATATTCAACATTTAACGGGGTAAATGAATGCAATTTTGATTTAGTTTCTACCCAATCGTAAGTCACAGAGTTGATAAAGATCCGACGAACGGTAATGTCTTTCTGCAAGGCATATAAATAGCTTGTTGAGAAAGTGGTATATGGCATCCCATTTTTACCCATCATGGGAATGTTCACAAAAGGAATCATTAGCCTCGCCACAGATAGGCTCGCACTAACAGAAAAATCACGTTGGTATATGTCGTTAAATATTGACTTATTTTCCGTTCTTCTGGCTTGTAAGCCGCCTTTAACTTGGAACTGAAACCGCTCCGCTCCTTTTAAAAAATTATTATTTGTATAGGTATTACTTAATGTAAAACCCACCGTACCGTTATTAAAAGGTACCTCTCCCTCTATTCTATTGCTCATCCTCTTTTGCGGAATCAACAAAATAACCGGATTTATTTTATTGGTACTGTCCTTTGCCAAGGTATAATCAATTTTTACATTCTTGAAAACATTCAATTGATACATCCTGTCATACGTTAGATTTTCTTTTCTAATATCATAGATTTCTCCTGATTTCAAAAAATCATATCTCACAATCGGATTCCTTCTAAATCTTCCTGAAAGATCTATAAAACGAATGCCTCTAATGGCCTTTTTATTTCTCAAAGAATCTGCTAGCCTTTCCGAATCAGAGAAACCCTCCGAATTTTCCGCAATAATAATGTTCGTACTGTCAATGGTATACACTTTATGCTTTGTCCCATCAATAGGGTCATCAATAAGCAAATCTACACTTACCTTACTGTTATGCTGAGTCGAATCTGGTTCAAACCTTACGTGGGGACGTTCAAAATAGCGATATCCATTTTGACGCATTAACTGATAGATCTGTTCTCTTTCCAACGCCAGCGAGTCTTCATCATAACGCATTCCCTCGTGGAGATGAGTAAATGTATCTTTCTGGGATAGATATAACGTTTTAACTTGCTCATCAGGAATTCTATATCCCACTTTGTTGATGAAAAAAGCTGGCCCTGGATCTGCTACGAACCTAAGTTTTGCTTTCTTGTTAAGAACAGAAAGCTCTGATTTTACCTTCGCATTGAAATAGCCTTTACTTTTTAGGAATTTTTCGATCTGGTTTCTTGAAATTTCTACTAAGGCACTATCTAAAATTGGTGGCGGTGAGCCTAATGGCTTTATATTGTTGGTTTTATACTTACCATCTTTGGTATTGAAAATATTATAGATTCCCACATTTAGCCCAATTGTACCTGAAGGTCTGATATCTTTTTGCACATAATTATAAGCCTGCTCTTCAAATTGCTTATCAATACTATCTATTTTAACTTTCGTTACAATAGCCTGATAGTCTTCTATATATTTTGTAGACGAACAACCTGCTATAAAAACAAGAATAAATAGTAATATTGTAAGAATTTGTACCTGCTGTTTATCGTTAAGTTTATATGCTTTCAAAATCTCAAATCAGTTTTATTAAATCTTTACATCAAAAAAAATACCGTAAAGAAAGTGGAATATTTATTATTGAAGGTATAAAATCTATTGTAGAATTTATCAATTCCAATTATCAATTGCACAGTATTTATTATGACCCTAGTTATTTTCAATCTTTACCTAAATTCCCCGCAAATATAAAGTTATTCGAGGTAAACAACGTGGAATTAGCGAAGATTAGTACGCTTCAAGCGCCTCAGGGAATTATAGCACTTGTAAATGTCCCTATAAAGCAAAAATTAGACCTCAATTTATTAAAAGGTAAGTTTTCTTTGGTTTTAGACGATGTGCAAGATCCAGGTAACTTGGGTACAATCATTCGCACGGCTGATTGGTTTGGAATTGATCAGATCATTTGCTCTGTACATACCGTTGAGGTCTATAATCCAAAAACAGTGCAATCCACGATGGGATCCCTGGCTAGGATGAACATTTTTTACACCAATTTAGAGGAATTTATTGCACAGGTTAACCTCCCTATATTTGGTGCTTTATTAGATGGAAATGATATTTATGAAGTTAACTGGGGAAATGAAGGATTGATTTTATTGGGAAATGAAGGCCATGGAATTTCCCAAAACCTCCTAAAATTGATTACAGTACCCGTCACCATTCCAAGAATTGGTGTTGCCGAGTCATTAAATGTGGCAGTTTCTGCAGCTATATTTTGCAGTGAGCTAGGCAAATTGAGCTTAAAACGTTAATATGTTAACAAGTATTGCCATTATTTTATTTGCTTTCTTTTTGCATCCTCATATATAATTACTATTTTTGCAACCTTGAATTAAAAGGGTCGAGTGGCCGAGTGGCTAGGCAGAGGTCTGCAAAACCTTCTACAGCGGTTCGAATCCGCTCTCGACCTCAGGTTTATAATAATTAAGGAAACATAAAACGCATTATCATGGCAGTTACAAGATTAAAAAGAAAAGACAGATACAATAAAACAGTTTCTCGTTTAGAAGTAAAAACATTAAAATTAGCGACTAACATTGAATTAGGAAGTCGTTCACAGCAATCTACTAAAGATCAATTGGCTAAAAACAATGCTGTATTAGCTAAACTTACAGCTTCAGCTTAGTCTTTTATTCTTTTAAAACATTTAAAAAGCATCTCGAATTTATTTTTGAGATGCTTTTTTTGTGCGCGTTAGTCGCCCTTTTTCCCTCCCAACATTATTCTTTTTCGATATAAGTTTCTTCCTTAGCACAAAAGCATATTTCCTGGAAGATTGTAGGCCCATTTAAATAGGTATTACTCGGATATCATTCGGATATTGTTCGGATATATGACAATTGTGTCCGAATAATATCCATTTAAAAACCGAATAATATTTAAGTATAACCTAGTTTGTAAGAGGCGATGATATAGTACTAGCCTATTCATAATATTACACACTTAATAAAAGAATAAAAAAAATTGCGTAAGTAATTACTTACATATATATTTGTAAGCAAATACTTACATATCAAGAAGATGAGAAGAGATGTTTTTCAGGCGATTGCAGACCCAACTAGAAGGGAAATCATAAATTTAATAGCATTTAAGTCATTAAACTTGAATGCTATTTCAGAAAATTTCGACATGAGCCGATCAGCTATTTCCCAGCACATCAAAATTCTTACCGAATGTGGGCTGGTTACCATAAAAAAAGAAGGAAGAGAGCGATTTTGTGAAGTTAAGTTCCAGAAATTAAATGAAGTAGCTGAATGGATTGAACAATACCGGGTTTTTTGGACAAACAAATTGGATGCACTAGCGGTTCATCTATCGGCAAACGAACTTAATGTTAAACCTAAATAAAAACAATATGAATAAGCAACCAGTAATTGTAGAAAGATTATTTAATGCAACTAGCGAGAAAGTGTGGAGCGCAATCACCACCAATGACGAAATGAAAAAGTGGTATTTCCAACTGGAAGATTTTAAGCCTATAGTAGGTTTCAAGTTCGATTTTATGGGGGGTCCCGATGCTAATACACAATATTTACATCTCTGTGAGGTAACGGAAGTAATTGAGGGCAAAAAAATAGCTTATACCTGGCGCTATGATAATTATCCCGGAAACTCACTGGTAACCTGGGAGCTTCTTGATAAAGGAGAACAAACGCTTGTACGAATTACCCATACAGGATTGGAAACATTTGCAGAAGCTGGCAAAGACTTCGCTAAAAACAACTTCAATGAAGGCTGGACGCACTTCTTATATACAGCCCTAAAAGCATATTTGGAACCGGAAGATTAATATATTTACTTGTTGTAATAATGTAATTTGTATTTTAGCATAGCAAGAATGAAAACTAAAACTGACAATATTGACGACTATATCTCGGCTTTTCCTGCAACGGTGCAGGAAAAGCTACAACAAATTCGTGAAACCATTCAAAAAACAGCTCCGGAAGCCATAGAATCAATTAGCTATGCCATGCCTGCTTTTAAATTAAAAGGGAAACCTTTAGTTTATTTTGCAGGATACAAAAACCACATTGGCTTTTATGCTACGCCTACGGGCCATAAAGCATTCGAAGAAGAGCTGTCAAATTACAAGCAAGGGAAAGGGTCTGTTCAGTTTCCTGTCGACAAGCCAATGCCGTTAGCGCTCATCGCAAGGATTACAAAATTCAGAGTAGCAGAACAACAATTAAAAATGCAAGAGGGCGAGTAATTAACTACTTCTCAATTAAACTAATTCTTTACAAATTCTCTTAATTAACCCAGGTCCTTCATAGATAAAACCTGTGTACAACTGAATCAACGCAGCCCCTGCAGCGATTTTTTCTTTCGCATCTTCGGGCGAGTGTATCCCTCCTACCCCGATAATCGGAAAAGCATTACCAGACTTCTCCGTTAAATAGCGAATAACCTCAGTAGATCTTTTTGTTAAAGGTTTGCCACTTAAACCACCCATTTCGCTCTTTATTTTCTCCTCAGTATAAAGTCCATCTCGGTCAATGGTTGTATTTGTTGCAATTACGCCGGCAATTTTAGTTTCCTTAACAATCTCTATGATGTCATCTAATTGCTCATTCGTTAAATCTGGAGCAATTTTAAGCAAAATAGGTCGAGCTATATCATTTTTACGATTACGTTGCTGTAAAGTATTAAGTAATTCTTTTAATGGTTCCTTTTCCTGGAGGGCTCTTAGTCCAGGTGTATTGGGAGAACTAACATTTACAACAAAATAATCTACTACATCAAATAAACGATCAAAACATTTGACATAATCGCTTACTGCGTCTTCATTAGGGGTATTTTTATTTTTACCAATATTACCTCCCACCACAATAGATGGATCTTTTTCTTTTAATAGTCTTAAGCGCTCGGCCATTACATCAACACCTTTGTTGTTGAAGCCCATTCGATTAATAATAGCGCTATCATCTTGCAAACGAAACATACGAGGTTTGTCGTTTCCTGGCTGAGGTAAAGGGGTAACGGTACCAACTTCTATAAAACCAAAGCCCAGATTACTAAGAGCTTCCACATATTCGCCATTTTTATCAAATCCAGCAGCTAGTCCTACTGGATTTCTAAATTTAATACCAAAAACTTCACGTTCCAATCCTTTTAGATTGATATCGAAGCTACTTCGCAGAATGGTTTTCCCTAAAGGAAAATAATCATTAAACCATTTTAAACGTTTCACTACAAAATAATGAACCTTTTCCGGATCGAACTGAAAGAAAACAGGTTTAACGAGGCGATACATTTGGCAAAGATATTAATTTTTGGGAAATTGAGAATGGGAATAAAATAGCAATAAATGTAGATGAGAATTTCGTATTTTTGTAGCGAAATGATTTCTATAAACGACTTAACCTTCCTAATCGGCTCTAGAGCCTTATACGATGAAGCAAACTGGCACATTAAGCCCGGAGATAGAGTTGGGCTAATTGGTGCAAATGGTACTGGAAAGTCTACTTTATTAAAAATAATAGTTGGCGAATATGCGCCCTCATCGGGTAGTATCTCGATGGCAAAAGATTTAAAAATTGGTTACTTAAACCAAGATTTGCTTTCTTACGAATCTCACCATACGATCTTACACGTTGCGATGGAGGCTTTTGAGCGTCAAAACCAATTGCATGATGAGATTGAAGAACTACTTAAAAAAATTGAAACTGATTATAGCGAAGAAACGCTATACAAACTGAGCGATAAACAACAAGAATTTGAAGCTTTAGATGGTTACAACATCGAATATCGTGCAAATGAAATTTTAGCAGGCCTAGGTTTCAGTACCGAAGACCAACACCGCCCTTTGAATACATTTTCTGGAGGTTGGAGGATGCGGGTAATGTTGGCCAAAATTCTTTTGCAAACACCTGACATCCTTTTATTGGATGAGCCTACCAATCACATGGATTTACCCTCTATTAAGTGGTTAGAAAACTATTTAAGTGGTTTTGAAGGTGCCATTGTCATTGTTTCCCACGATAGATACTTCTTAGATAAAATTGTACGCAAGACAGTTGAATCCAGGAAAGGGAAATTGACTGTGTATGCAGGAAACTATTCGTTTTATGTAGAAGAAAAATCTCTGCGTGGTGAGATCCAAAAGGGAGAGTTTAAAAACCAACAAGCTAAAATTAAGCAGGAAGAGCGTTTGATAGAACGTTTTAAAGCTAAAGCAAGTAAAGCCAAAATGGCTCAGTCGAGGATGAAAGCCTTGGATAAAATGGAACGTGTAGAGGATGTAGACGATGATAATCCTACAGTAAATTTCAGTTTCAAGTTCTCTAAACCCAGTGGAAGGCACGTAGTTAAGGTTGAGCATGCGACGAAATCCTATCCTAACATTGACATTTTAGAAAACGCTGACGGATTAATTGAAAAAGGCGATAAAATTGCGCTGATTGGCGCCAATGGTAAAGGTAAATCTACACTATTGAGAATGATAGCCGGAACGGAGGGTTTTAGTGGTAAAATAGAAACTGGACATAATGTAACGACTACTTTCTTTGCACAGCACCAACTCGAATCATTGCATTTAGACAATACCATTTTAGAGGAGCTTCAGGCATTTGCACCTAAACATACCGATACAGAATTACGATCTATCCTGGGTTGCTTTTTGTTTACAGGCGACGATGTATTCAAGAAAATTAAGGTATTATCTGGGGGTGAGAAGTCGAGAGTGGCTTTAGCTAAATCATTAACCACCGATTCAAATTTCTTGATTTTGGATGAGCCTACCAACCACTTAGACATTCAATCGGTAAATATTTTGATCCAAGCACTTCAACAGTACGAAGGAACATTTATTTCGGTATCTCATGATAGATATTTCCTAGACAACGTAGCGAATAAAATCTGGTTTATAGAAGAGGAAAAAATTAAGGAATATCCGGGAACTTACGCAGAATATGAAGAGTGGAATAGCAAAAGAGTAATCCCAACACCTAAACCAATTCCCGTAAAACAAGCAGAAGAGAAAAAACCAAAAGCAGCAGAACCGCTCCCCTTAAATACACAGCAACAGTTAAAGAAGCTTAACGATAAGTTAAAACGAATTGAAGAAGAAATTTCGGCTTTTGAACTAAGCGTGAAAGCAGTAGAGCTCGAATTAGCTAATGAGGATATTTATTCAAACAAGCATAAACTAGAAGAGGCTAATAAGCGTTATCTAGCTGAGAAGACGTTGTTAGATCATGCGCAAAAAACTTGGGAAGAGCTTGCCGGAGAAATAATGGAATTGGAGGGCTAGCTTGAGGATGCGTCATTGCGAGGTATGAAGCAATTTAATGAACAATTCAGAAGGAGATTGCTTCGTACCTCGCAATGCCGAGTAAAACGGTATAGAAACTATGCCACATGAGCGCCCTTAACACTATATATTTGACATTAATTACTTGACAATAAAAACCTTAACCTATTGAAAAAAGCAATTTTCTTATCAATTTGGCTTTCATGTACGCTCCATAGTTGGGCACAAGAAGCCTTTGTTTATGAGAATAAAGTTTATCAATCGAGTATTAAAACCGTTGAATGCTATAATTCAAAAAAAGAACAGTCTATACCGATCTATACTTTAAAAAGCAATGAAAGTTTAACCTTTAGCTTCGACGACCTCAAAGGCGGCAATCGTGGGTTTAGCTATACGGTAGAACATTGTTCGGCAGACTGGAAGCCGTCTAAAATTAATTACATTGATTATTTAGAGAGCTTTAATGAAGATATTATTACGAAATATCGCTACTCTTTCAACACGCTTCAAAAGTTTACGCACTACGATCTTAAACTTCCAAATGATCAGATTAGGCCAAAGATAGCTGGAAACTATCTTTTAAAGGTTTATGAGAATGGTAACAAAAACAAACCAGTTATTTCTCAGCGTTTTTTTGTGCTAGATCCAGTATTGAACGTAGGGACAGAAATAGTGGCTAGTAGTCAGGTTGTAAACCGCACAAAAAAGCAAAAGGTTAATTTCACTATTTTTCACCAAATGCCCATCCAAAATCCACATCAGGATATAAAGGCCATTGTAATGCAAAACATGAATACGCATACGGCAATTTTAAATACTAAACCTTTGTTTGTGAAACAAGGTTCGTTGGTTTATAACGAACTAAATGCAAATGAATTTTGGGGAGGAAATGAATTTCGAAAATTTGATATTAGAAGCTTTCGCTTTAAAGCAGAACATGTTCAGGAAATTTATGTAGACACCATTAACGTAGCCCAGCTGTTTACCGACGTATCAGGTAGTGCTCCAAAATATACCAATCAGTTCGACGAAAATGGGAATTTCTTTATCCGGAACCAGGATGGAAGAGATTCGGCAACAGATAGTGATTATACAAAAGTTATTTTTAGCTTAAGTACTACTCCACCAAATAGCAAAGGCAATATTTATGTAGTAGGCCGGTTTAATAATTTTAATTTAAGTGAGGAGAATAAATTAGTTTACGATATTAGCAAAAGAAAATATTTCGCAAACATTAAATTGAAACAGGGACTATATGATTATAAATATATTTGGGTAGATGAGACTGGAAAATTTGATGACACCTATTTTGAAGGGTCATTTTTTGAAACGGATAATTCTTATCAAGTATTCGTTTACTACCGCAAACCTGGCGGCAGATGGGAAGAACTCATAGGTTTTAGCCATGTTAATAGTGCAATAAAGTAAGTTTAATTAGGCTATTCTTTTAATACCCAAACGGAAACACTCCCTCCATTACAAAAAAACATTCCTTTACCATCTTCATCTAAAACTACTTTTTCCTTTCTATTCTCCAAGGCATCTCTCATTGTTTTTCCCGCAAAAGCCTTTCCCATCTCCATCTCTTTGAAGCTATCCTCACCATTGCTAAGCAACACAGCGATTCCAGAGTTGGGATGCTCTTTATCCCCTGCGCGGGTCCACCCAATACAATTAGGATGATCTAAGTAATCTATTTGTCCACCATAAGCCAAGTTTGTTCTAACATTCAATAATTCAGGTAATTCTTTTAGCCCAATTATTTCTATCTGCTTTCCATCCTCATCGTACTTGGCCCCATAAACATCAGTATAAAAAACACAGGGAATTCCTGCTTCTCTAAGCAAGACCATTGCATAAGCTAATGGCCTGAACCAAAAATCTACAAACGACTCAAGTGCTTGAAGGGGTTGTGAATCATGGTTATCAACAAATGTTACCGCAAGAAAAGGATTGCATTGAACAACCGTGTTATCAAATATGCTTGCCAAATTATAAGATTTACCTTCTATGGAGGCCAAATAGAAGTTATGATGAAGAAGTGAATCAAAGAGTTGTGTTCTCCCAGCAGTTAGCTCAATGTAAGTTTTTAATTCGGCTACGTCTTCGATATTCCAATTTTCGGCAACAAAAAAGAAATCTCGATTGAATGTAGTTTTCATATCGTCTATCCAGCCATTTATAAACTCAACAGATATATGTTTTACTGCATCTAACCTAAATCCATCAACTTTGGTAATACAGTAAAACCAATGACCCCAATTTTTAAGCTCTTCCTTTACAGATTCGTTTCTATAATCTATATCATTAAACATCAGATAATCGTAATTGCCCAATTCAGTTGAAGGCACGTTTTCCCAACGTTCACCATATCCGTTTTGAATAGAAAAAATTGCCGATTCATTTAAATCTTGCGCCCAGTCTACGCCACTAAAACATTGGTAATCCCATATGAATTTACTATACTGTCCATTCCTCCCAGGAAAGGTAAACTTGGTCCATGCTTCAATCTCCATTTCTTCAGAGATAAATTCTTCTCTATTCTCCTTACTTACCTTTCTTACAGTTATCTTTTCCAACTCATCGGCGCCTGCTTTATGGTTAAATACAACATCAGCTAAAACAGCGATGTCGTTTTCATGAAGCTTTGCTATTGCGGTAAGATATTCATCTTTGCTCCCATATTTGGTGTTTACACTGTTTTTTTGATCAAATTCACCAAGATCATATAAGTCGTACGAATCATATCCAATTGAATACCCCCCATTACTCCCTTTATTTGACGGTGGAAACCACACGGTGGTTATCCCTAATTCTTTTAAATTTCCAGCTTCATTAGCTGCCTTAACCCATAGATTTTCAGGTTCATTATAATACCAATGAAAGTATTGGATGAGCGTTTGGTTTTGCATATTTTAGGGAATTTACGTAATAACACTAAAAGTGTGGTTTTGTTTAAGAGTTTTCCTTATTTTGCGCCTTATGAGCGTTAAAGCAAAAAACCCTAAAAATTCCTTTACCATTATGAACGAATTGGTGTTGCCAAACGACACCAACACTTTAAATAATTTAATGGGTGGCCGTTTGTTGCATTGGATGGATATCGCTGCTGCTATTTCAGCTCAAAAACATTGTAATAGAATTGTGGTAACAGCTTCTGTGGATAATGTGTCATTTAAGCAAGCTATTAAACTCGGTGATGTAATTACTATAGAAGCGAAGGTAACAAGAGCTTTCCACACTTCTGTTGAAGTTCGGTTAGATGTTTGGGCTGAAAACATACCATCTGGTACCAGAGCGAAATCAAATGAAGCATATTATACGTTTGTCGCTGTTGACCAAAGTGGAAGAACCATACCAGTTCCGGAATTAAGACCTGAAACAGTTGAAGAGATCGAATTATATAGCGGAGCTTTACGCCGACGTCAATTACGTTTGATCTTAGCGGGTAAAATGGAGCCCAATGATGCGAATGAGTTAAAAGCCTTATTTTTTAAAGAATAAAAACAATCGGCCATGACTACTTACACAACTTTAATAGCCTTAAGTGGACTAGTCATTTTTTCTTATTTATTTGACCTTTTTGCCACTAAAACAAAACTCCCCTCGGTTTTACTACTCTTACTATTGGGCATTGGGCTAAAATTACTTTCAGAACATTTCCATTGGCAGACAATTAATTTTTTGAGGATACTGCCTACATTGGGTACAATTGGGCTAATTCTCATCGTATTTGAAGGCTCATTAGATCTCAAGTACAATAAACAAAAGAACAGCGTAATTAAAGGCGCTTTTTTTGCTGCATTTTTTATCTTGATTATTACCGTAGTCACGATTACCCTCATTATTCAGCAAATTACGGGAAGGGATTTTTATCTATGCTTTACCAATGCTATCCCATTTAGCGTAATAAGCTCTTCCATTGCTATACCTTCTGTTGCAGGATTAGGTAAAAAAACGAGAGAATTTATTATATATGAGAGCTCGTTCTCCGATATTTTAGGGATTATTTTATTCAACTTTGCCGTATCTAACCCTCACATTTCAATGAGCTCATTTGCTGGTCTGGGATTAAACATGGCGTTAATAACTGCTTTGTCAATCATCGCCTGTGTCTTATTATTATATATAATGGGAAGAATTTCTCACCATGTGAAGTTCTTTTTGATTATTTCTATCTTAATCTTGGTCTATGCCATTGGCCAATCCTACCATCTTTCTTCCTTAGTGTTAATCTTAGCATTTGGGTTGTTTTTAAACAATGCCGATCAGATTAAACATGCGTGGTTTAGGGGTGTTTTTTTGTATGAAAATTTGGCAAACGATTTAGCCCAGCTTCATCAGTTATCGGCCGAAAGCGCATTCATTCTCAGAACTTTCTTTTTTGTAATATTTGGCTTTACCATTGATATTTTTAAGCTGGAAGATCAGCATATCTTTCTGAATGGTTTATTGATTTTATTTTCAATTTACTTTATACGTTTTGCCTACTTAAGAATTTTTAAAAAAGAAAACACAGTACCCGAAGGTTTTATAACACCACGTGGGCTCATAAGCATTCTTCTGTATTACAATTTACCTAATGAACTAAAAATACCCGAGATAGGGACCTCATTTTTGTTTATGGCGGTATTAGGTACAAGTATTATTATGTCGGTTGGATTGATGACAAGTAAGAGAAATCAAAAATCGATCACTTAGTAATGCTGGTGGGATTGTCAAGATAAGCCGATTTGGAATATTTTTCAAGTTTTAAATATTCCTTTCTAAATTTTTGTGTATCCAAATTTATATGTAGAATGAGTTTAGTATTCAGTGCTTCGCCTACTATGCCACCCAATGTTCCGCCTACTGCTCCTACTCCTGTTAATAATGCAGTGCCCAGTGCCTTTTGTCCAAAATCATCAAAAGTATCGTTTGAGAAAAAAATTGCAACACCGGCAGAAAGCCCAATAGCTGACCCTGTCCCTAAGCCTTCCACTACCGTTAACCCCTTTCGTCTTACCTTAATCTTGACAATATTTTTTGCTTTAAAAATATAATATCTGCCTTGAAAATCTTGTACGGCGATACCATCTTCCGAGACCTTTTGCAGGGTACCTCTAACATTCTTCACGCTATCCAGTACAACTTTCACCTCATACTTTACGTATTGAGCGAAACTTGAAGTAGCACACATTAAAAACATGATTAATAAGCAAATAAGTATTCGTTTCATCAGCTTCCCATCTCTAAGATTTTATCGAACTCTTCGGCCCGTAACGGCATTACAGAAAGTCGACCTTGCTTAACTAAGGAGATATCTTTCAAACTTTCCTCAGCTTTAATTTGCGCTAAAGTTACCGGATTTTTAAGAGTTTCTACCGGAACCAGATCTACCACCACCCAATTGGGATCACTCGTTGTAGGATCTTGATAAGCCTCTTTCGCAACTTTAGCAACTCCTACTACATTTTTACCTTCATTACTATGATAAAATAAGACTAAATCACCTTCTTTCATCTCTCTGAGATTATTTCTCGCTTGATAATTCCGAACACCATCCCAAAAGGTACGTCCGTCTTTATTAAATTTCTCCCAACTGTACTTAAATGGTTCTGATTTTACTAGCCAATGGTTCATATTCCATATTTATTATCCAAAACTAACAAATCTAAACGGATTAGAAAATATTAGTTTTCTTTGTAAAACACATTACCCGGAATGCTGTCTTTTTCAAAATTATCCCCTTTCCATTTCAAATCAAATGTTACTTTTTCTTTTCCCGAGCAATACAATTTGAAAGGGTGATAACCCGCCTTTAGCTTGATAGTTGCTTCTTTAACTGTGTTGGGCTTGTAGCCATAGTCTTCGTCAATTAAAGTGGCTTGATGAACTCGTAAGAGGGCTTTCTCTCCTGAACTTAAATAAAAAGTATATGCTCCATCTGTTGGCACTTTGATATAACCTTCGTATAAATAGATGCCATGACCCGCCAAAGGCATGGGCGAAACAGCCGAACCCCTCGCCACCTCTTTTAGCGTGGCAACTTCCGGTAACCACGGGTAATCTCCATCAAAAGCTTTCCAGGCTATTCCTGGTTTAACTTTCTTTACAGAAGAAGCAGGAATTAATGCATCATCATATGGCCTTTTTGCCGAAGAGTCTGGCCTACGAGCCTGCAACATCATGTGCTTCATCCGTTGTGCCCGCTCAGGCATTTTAGCAGCCAGGTTATTGCTTTGATGTGAGTCCTTTACTACATTAAAAATTGCTACTTCATCATCGGCGGTTTTCACATTGTACCTTAATCCAACAAAATTGCCCACTCTAACCATCTGCATTTGTTTACGGGTTTTGTGGCGGTTGTCTGGTGCAAACTCTGCATAGTTCGGTGATCTTCCACCTTCGAAATACTCAGAATAAATAATACCATCGCTTTGTTTTCCTTTGCCAATGAGTGCCGGAAGGATGGAACGACCGTCTGAGTTGGCCGGTGCAGGTAATCCCGCGGCGGCTGTCATTGTTGGTAACCAATCGTACGAAATGGTGGGTGTTTTCAGTTCCCTACCAGCAGGTACATGGCCTGGCCAGCGCACAATCACTGGCATGCGCATTCCTCCTTCCAATTCATCACGTTTGATACCATCAAATGGCCCTGTACTTCCGAAAAAATTTGCCGCAAAATCTACCTGTGGTTTAGGCAGATAGCTTTCAATAGACGGGCCATTGTCTGAACTAAAAATAACAAGGGTATTATCGTCAATCTTAAGATCTGCCAATAATTTAAGAATATCCCCAATAGCTTCATCAATTCGGCGTACACTACTTGCGTATCGCTTGTAAGTATCTGGCCATGGAACTTCTGGTGTTAATGGGTTATGATCATTGTCGTACCTGGCAGTTGCATAATCTGGATAGGTATAACTATCGATATTGCCGTTTGCCGTATTGATCATATGACCTGGTTGCCCTAACCATTGCACACCTCCTTGCAATCCGCCTCCTGCCGGATATGGACCAGTAGGCAATTCAAGTACTGCATGGGGAGCATCATAAGCAAGATACATGAAAAACGGCTGCTTGTTATTTGTTTTTTCTTGTAGATCAACAATCCATTTTTTTGCTACCGCAGTCCAAAGATCAGTGGTATAAGATTTATCCAAATCCTTGCTCACTTCCTTCCTATTTTCCCATACCTCTTTTGGCTTTCGGTACAAACCCTCTTTCGGGTAATGTTCATGTCCATCGCTATGGCGCATATAACCGTAGTAATAATCAAAACCTCTATTCAATGGATGTGCAGGCCATTCATTGGTTCCCTGTAAGCCCCATTTACCGATTGCGGCAGTGGCATAACCCGCTTTCTGCAATACATTTCCCAGTGTATGGTTATCAGCAAGATCTTTATCAAATTGATTATCACGAACTCTCGCATGCCCTTGGCTCAAACCAGAAAGTAAAGACGATCTTGAAGGGGCACAAACTGGAGCGGCGGCATAGGCCTGGGTAAGGATTGCACCTTCGGCGGCCATCTTATCTAAATTAGGGGTAGAAGTCCAGGGTTTAGTGCGGTCGCCTAGCTTGGCACGTTGATTTTGCCAAAAGACACCCACATCACCATAACCAAGATCATCAGTGAGTACAAAGATGATGTTAGGTTTTTTTGATTGGCCAAATGCTAAATTTACCGATATAATTAAAATAGTTGTTAATGTGCAGTATTTTCTCATTATTTATTTAGCTGTCATTTTTTCTAGTAGCATCTCCAGTTCTCTCACTTTTTTAGGAAACTTAGTGGCCAAATTAATTTGCTCGGCGATATCTTCTTTCAGGTTGTACAACTGTAGTTCTTGACTATTCCCCATTTCAATGCCAACTAATTTGTAATAAGCTACACCATTGTTTGGCTTAATATACTTCCAATCTCCTTTTACAATGGCTATAGCGGTCTTGTTATTTCCTTCAATAAGCCATTCCTTTCCTTTTTTATCAGTACCGATTAAGGCGGCGAAATGATTTTCACTATCGGGCGCATCACCTTGTGGAATAGTTTGGTTTAACATACCTGCAAAAGAAGCAACAAAATCTATCTGACTCATGAGTGCGTTAGAAACTCCTGATTTAATCTTGTTAGGCCAGCTTACAATAAAGGGAACTCTTGTCCCACCCTCCAGTAAACTATATTTGCCTCCACGTACTGCTCCCAATTGTTCACCGCCATATCCCTTGGTTGCACCGTCCTCATATCCATCATCTAATACAGGGCCATTATCACTGCTAAAAACAATCATTGTGTTTTCATATAAACCATTAGTTCTTAGTATTTTAACAATCTCTCCAACGGTCCAATCCAACTGCAAAATCGCATCTCCACGATAACCTAGGCCACTTTTCCCCTTGAATTTCGTAGCAGGCATACGTGGCACATGGGGTTCGGTTGAGTTATAGGACAAGAAAAATGGCTCTTTTTTATGATCTATGATGAAATTTTGAGCTCTCTCTAAAAAAGTAAAGGTCAGCTCTTCATCGGTCCATCGAGCTTTCGTACCACCGCTCATCCAACCAATTCTTCCAATTCCGTTTACAATGGTATTGTTATGCCCTTGTCCGGGTGATGCTATCATCTTAAGCAACTCAGGATTTTCTTTTCCCGTTGGGTCATTGCCCACTTTTTGTTTATAGTCTACCAGTATAGGATCATTTGGATCAGTAGCTACCACGAAACGGTTTTCCATAAATACAGTGGGTACCCTATCAGCTGTTGCAGGAAAGATAAATGAATAATCAAAACCTACATCATTAGGGCTAGGTTTGATCTCACTATTCCAATTTTTCGACACCTGTTCGCCCAGGCCTAAATGCCACTTGCCCACAATTGCCGTTGTATATCCGGCACCTTTAAAAACCTTGGGTAAGGTAGTTTTATCGGTAGGAACAATCATTTTCGCATCACCGGGTAAAATCCCAGTACCTGTTTGTCTCCAAGGGTACTTTCCTGTCATTAACGCGAAACGAGAAGGGGTACAGGTTGGCGAGGTTGCATGGCCATTGGTAAAACGAATTCCATTTTCGGCAAGCTTATCTATATTGGGTGTTTTGATAATTTTCGAACCATAACAGCTTAAATCTCCATAGCCCAAATCATCGGTATAAATTAGAACGACGTTTGGTCTTTGCCCAAAACTAGGCAAACCAAATAGCATTAATAAAACTCCAAGTGTCAGTTTTCTGTAGCTCATAGTGATAACGAGTTTTACGATCTAGCCAAAAAAGGTTACTTATGTACTCGTTTCGTAGGTTAAATCGCTAGTGGCCATGGTTGTGTGTGATAGTTGAACACAAATATATTTTATTTTTATACATTAACCTAAAGCTAACAAGTTAAGTACCTACTGTACAGAATTATTCATATTTCAATGCCTTTACTGGCGACTTTCTGATGGTTTTTATGGCTTGTAATGAAACTGTAACTAACGTAAGCACTAAGCTAATCCCTAACGCACCTACAAAAGGTATATATGATAAATCTGCACGATAGTAAAAACCGTTTAACCATTCTCTAATTAAATAGTATGATGCAGGCCATATTAATAGATTTGCTAGGATAACCAATTTAATGAAACTACTATTCAGCAATCCTAATAAATCTCTGATTGATGCTCCTAATACTTTGCGGACTGCAATTTCCTTGGTTCGTTGTTGTACCTCAAAGAACACCATGCCAAACAGGCCTATACAACATAGAAAGATGGCAATACCCGCAAACGTAATAAATAAGGAACCTAATCTCATTTCCGACTGATAGAGTTGCTCAAGATGAGTATCCAAAAATGTCAACTCGGACGGAATAGTTGGAAAATATTTCTTCCACAATTCCTCTATCATTGCCTTAGTTGAAGATAAGTTAACCGAATTAGTTTTGACAAATAAATAGCCAGCCATGCCATTTAGCGACAAGTTAATTGCTAAAGGATTGACTTTATGATGAAGCGACATACCATTAAAATCAGCAACTACGCCAATAACCTTTCCTTGTAAACCGCCAAAATTTAATACCGTATCTACAGGATGAGTAAGATTTAATGCCTTAACTGCCGCTTCGTTCAATAGAATTGGTTTCTGTGCAATAATTTTTTGATATGCTTCGTATGATGAAACAGTCCCCATAACATTGTCATAGTCCACCATGTCGGCACCAAATTTATCCGAAAAGGCTCTCCCTTTTACTACCTGGATGTTTAAAGTGTTGATGAAGTTTAAATCCGCATAAACATGATCAGATTTATATTCTGTAGTATCATTATCGTTTGTCCAAGAAGATGATCCTCCAAAAGATTTACCGATGTTAAAAGAGGATAAGCTTAATGACTTTATATCAGCTTTTCGCTGCAGCTCTTCTTTAAAATTGGCATAATTTTCCCCAAACATCGTAAAAGACGAAACCAAAATCTGCTCTTTATCAAAACCTAAGTTCTTATCCCTTATAAAATTCAATTGGGTATATATAGCAAGTGTGCAGATGATCAAAAAAGCAGAGATACAAAACTGGAAGATCATGAGAATATTTTTAAAACCAAACTTTCCAGATGTGTGCCCCGTATATCCCTTGAGTGTCTTAACTGGCATTAATCTAGAAAGTATAATGGCGGGGTACAAACCCGCAACAAAGCCTGCAAACACGATGATCCCTAAAGATATTAAGGCCGTTTTCAAATTTACCATGCCAGAAAGTGAAACTTCGACGCCCAATTTACCTCCTAAGTATGGAATTAAATCGTGAGTTAAAATTAGCGCCAGCAATGCTGCAAGAATGAAATACAAATAACTCTCGCTTAAAAACTGGACTCTCAGCTGTCTGGGTGAAGCACCCATAACCTTCTTCACCCCTATTTCTTTTCCTCTTTTTATGGATGCCGCTATGGTTAGGTTAATGAAGTTTACAATTGCAATCAATAAAATAAAAAATGCCACAACAGAGAAGATATAAATATATTTAATATCGCTGTTTGCCTCCATTTCACTACCAGTATGAGAATACAAATGAATTTTGCTTAAAGGCATTAAGTTAATTTTTACAGTTTTTGGAAATTTGTATTTTCCATAAAGTGCTTTCAATCTCTGTTCAACAACCAGTGGAGATACGCCTTTCTTCAATTGTATGTACTGAGGAATTGATGAATAGCCGCTCCAATTTAATTTTTTCGAAAGACCAGTTCTGGTAATTAAATCTGCACGAAAATGTGAGGCTTTTGGCAAATCTTTCATAACTCCTACCACTTGATACGCATTAGGGTAGTTAGCTAATGTGATAAGCTGTCCTACCGCATTGCCTTTGGGAAATGCAGTTTTTGCAAAACCCTCAGAAATAATTAAGGTATTAGCTTCTTTCAAAAGATTTTTGCTATCACCAATTACTAATGGAACAGTAAATATATCGAAGAAAGTATTTTCAGTAGTGGCTAAATGTTCTTTAAAAAAGTTTTCTCCAACTTTAACCTGCACCTCATGGCTATGCAACATCGTTGTCTTGTTCACTTCTGGAACTTCGTCCCGTAGCATCTCAGCCAAACCAGATGGTAAATTGATTTCTTCTTTCTGGTCCTTGCTATTAATAGAGTGTAAGCGGTAAATTTCATTTACGTTTACGTTATGCTGATCAAATGAAAGTTCAAACATCACGTACGCTACTAAAAGTACAACGGTACTTAAGCCCACAATCAAACCAATTAACTTAATTAACGTAGTTAATTTATGATTCCAAATATTTCTTAGAGCGATTTTTAAATTGAGTTTAAACATCTCCTTTTAAGTTTTACGTATTACATTACAAGTAAGTGCGAAGGATATTACGTACAATATATAACTTATCATATGTTATTCGTATTTTAATGAATTGACAGAATTACTTACTGCAGCTTTTCTAGCTTGCAAGCTAACTGTGAATATCGCAATTGCAACAGATAACACCGTAGCAATTAAAAAAGGCCAGATAGGCATATCAATACGATAAGCAAAACCTGCCAGCCATTTCCTAGTTAAAATAAAGGCAATTGGCCAACTTATGAAATTTGCCATTAATACCAATAATAGAAATGACCGGTTTAGCATATTCATCAATTGCAAATTAGAGGCGCCCAATATTTTTCGAATAGCAATTTCTTTAGTTCTACGTTTCGCCATGAAAGTTGAAAGCGCAAATAGGCCTAGTAGTGAAAGAGCTATAGAAACTACACTAAAAAGTACAATCATGTTTATAAATCGCTTATTCTCTTCCAATATCTTCTCAAAAGAATCATTTAATGCAGCATATTGCATGGGGTAATTAGGATAGGCAAGTCGCCATTCTCGGGCGATTTTTTCTAAAATCTGCTCACTATTTTCCGAAGAAAATCTCACTAACATGTTATTAGTATTAGAACTACTTCCCAGTTTAGTAATTTTATACATTGTTGGTAGAACAGCTTTATCAAAACCCTCATTATGATAGTCTTTAATTACCCCCACAATTTGTAGAATAGCTTTTCCACTATTTTGACTAAAGTGTTTACCGATAACATCTTTACCCAGTAATTGGGCAGCAGACTCGTTAAGTACTGCAGAAGTTAAGGTATCTGCTTTGTATTGTGGAGAAAAAATACGACCCTTCACCACTTTTACGCCTAAAGCCGGTAATGCTTCCATGGTAACAGTTACACTGTTGATGTCGATTTTCTTACCTTCATAATCAATCGGAGCGTTGAAATTAAAGGCATTTCCAAGAACTTGCGTGGTAGTACCTACATATTGGACTCCCGCGATCCGCCTTATTTTACTTGCAAAATTTTCATCGTAACTTGATTTAATGTTGATGACTTTTGATTTGTCAAAACCCAAGTCTTTATGATTAATATAGTCAGTTTGCAGCTGCATTACACCAATACTAATCATAAACGTAACTGAAATAACGAACTGAAAAATCACAAGTGCATTCCTAAGGAAAATTCCTTTAAGCCCATTTTCATAATTGCCCTTTAATACTGAAACTGGGTTATAGTTTGACAATATCCAAGCTGGATAAAAACCAGCAAGTAAAGTAACCAGTAAAAATAGTCCGATAAGCTGGATGATCAATACAAACAACTGAGCATTGTGCCAAAAGCTTAAGTTGACATTAAAATATGAATTGAAAGAAGGCAATAGTACTTCAATTAAAATAACAGAGAAAAATAACGCAACCACACTTTGCAATGCCGATTCCAAAAGAAATTGAATAATTAGCTGCTTCTTATAAGACCCTAATACTTTTTTGACTCCCACCTCTTTGGCTCTCTTAACAGACTGGGCAGTGGCTAAGTTAACAAAGTTGATAATTGAAATCAATAATAGAAATATGGAAATAGCGATAATCGGCTTTACCTTCTCCAACCAATTTACCGTTAAAGCTGGATTTCCGTGAACGGTCTGTAAACTAACTAATTTTAAACCCGGACTTTTACTTTTGTCTTTATAATACTCCTCAAAGCCAACATCTTTGCCGGCAAAAGTTTTCTTTTTAAACGCTACGTAAACGTTCTGTACCAGTTTATTTAGTTTAGTCGTATCACTGTTGTCTGTTATCTTGGCGTAAATCTGACAATAATTAGTTGTCCCAGGATTTTCGGGATCATTATCTTTATTACCTGTGCGTGTAATCGCATTGAATGCTACGGTCTCTGGTGTCGAAGGAGCAGCTACCACACCTGTAACAATAAGCGAGTTACCTTCATCTCCTTGCCAAACTAACGTTTTAACTTGCTTTCCTAAAACATTCAAACTTCCAAATAACTTTAAGGCAATAGCTTCCTTAAGAACAATAGAATTTGGCTTTTCCAAAGCGGTTTGTTCGTCGCCCCTTAAAAATTTATACGGAAAAACATGAAAAAAATGATGATCTGCGTCTCTGATATCTCGAATCATCACTGGGTCTGCATGCTCAATCTTTACTGCAGTTCCGTCGCTGAACGACCAAACCTTATCTATCTTTGTAATTACCTCAATTTGAGGAATACGTTCCTTTAATAAATTGGCAACTCTGCTATTGTTAGATTCCTGCCAATGTTCGAGATTATCTGGCGTAGAAAAACTATGTCTTTCTCTCACTTGGTAGACATTTTTTAAGTCTGTCGACCACTTGTCGTAACTCTCTTCGTGATTGATATACAACAATATAAACAGGAATGCCGTTAAACCAAGTGCTAATCCGCCAATATTAATTGCAGCATACACTTTATTTCTAAATAAATTACGGAGCGCGATTTTTAGATTGAGTTTAAACATAACCTGTTGTTTAGTAAGCTGATTTCTTGGTTTGTCGAGTATTTTGATTATTTAGAAACTGATACATCTTCTTTGATTACGCCGTCCTCAATTGTCAAAATCCTGTTTCCAAATTGCGCATTTTTCTCAGAATGGGTAACCTGTAGGATTGTAATATTTTCTTCCTGATTAAGCTTTCTAAAAAGGTCCATAATTTGTTCGGATTGGGCCGACTGTAAATTACCAGTAGGTTCATCGGCTAAAATGATGGAAGGTTGTGCTACAAGCGCTCTCGCTATACCCACCAACTGTTGCTGTCCGCCGGACAACTGATTGGGGAATAAATCCTTTTTGGCGACCATATTAAAACGATCTAATACATCCGCAATGCGACTTTTACGTTCTGCTCCTGGTATTTTCTTGTAAAGTAAAGGCGCTTCAATATTCTCAGCTACCGTCATCTCATCTATTAAATGATACGCCTGAAATACAAATCCGATATGGTTACGATATAATTCAATCCGCTTACGTTCATTCATCGCTGTTACATCCTCACCCATAAAATGATATTCACCATACGTAGCTTCTTCTAACATTCCTAAGATATTAAGTAAGGTAGATTTCCCCGCTCCAGATGGCCCCATAATGGATACAAACTCTCCTTGTTTAATACTAGTGGTTACATGGCGTAAAATGTAACTCTTAACACCCTTGTTGGCGTAATATTTTTCTATGTTTTTTAATTCTATCATGTTCGTTATGTTAAGCTTTCAACCTAAACTACTCGTATTTTAATGCATCAATTGTGTTTGCTTTTGCGGCTCTATAAGATCTTAAACTTACGGTTACAATGGTTATGGTCATTGATGTTACCATGGCAATTACAAATGGCCAGATATCCAGCGCAGTTCGATATTGGAAAGTGGTTAACCAATTAGAAACAAATATATAAGCTATAGGCCAAGCCGCCATATTTGCAATTAAAACCATCCATAAGAAACTACTGTTCAGCATTTTTATCAATTCTAAGTTAGACGCTCCTAAAACCTTCCGAATAGCAATTTCTTTGGTTCGTTGGGTTGCCACAAAAGATATCAGGCCAAATAAGCCGATAAATGAGATAAAGATTACCACCCCAGCAAATACCTTAAAAAGTGTACCCATGATCTGTTCAGTTTCATAATAATTTTTCAAGCTTTCGTCGAAGAATTCATTTTCATATACAGAATCAGGAAAAGTAGTATTAAAAATCTGCTCAACGTTTTTTAAAGCAGCAGTCATTTCAGTTAATTCCATCCGAATAGCAATCGTAGAAACTCTACTTTTTCTAGAGAATATAGCAATTGGAGAAATCTCTTCATGCAGAGAATAATTATTAAAATCTTTAACTACGCCAACGATTGGGCCCGATTGGCCCCAGACTTTCATTATTTTACCGATTGCTTCATTCGGATTTTTTACGTTTAGCTTTCTGAGAAGTGTTTCGTTTACAACAAACTCCTTGGTAGTGTCACTTTTACTAAGCGTTCTACCCGTAACTAACTGCAGTCCAAATGTCTTGAAATAATTTTCATCTGCAATTTTAATGTTAAGCTGAAAATCTGCGTCTTTTGAGCTGTTATAAGTAAAGCTTGTTTGATTATTGTTACCGGAAGAGGGAGGTGCGGAACAAAAGCTAATCGTTTTTACACCCGGTACCGCCAGCACTCGTTCCTGAAAACTGTTATACCTTATTCGGCTCACACTATCGCTCGGAATACCTACCAATGCGATTGCTTTAGTATCAAAGCCGAGTGACTTATTACGGATATAGCTCATTTGCTTGATGACTACCAAAGTGCTTACAATTAACACAGCCGTAATCGCAAATTGAACCACAACCAATGTTTTCCGTAAACCAACACCACCTGCATTGGCTGCTATTTTATTTTTAATCGCTAAAGCCGGACTGAAACCAGACATAATTAAAGCTGGGTAAATTCCGGCCAAGAAGCTAACTAAAATGAGTAGGCCAAATAGGAAAACAAAAATTACAGGGTGTCCAAACAAACTGAAAGAAACATTGCCACCGAACAAATTTTCCATTTTTGGCAAAGCCAGCTCAGAAAATACACAGGCTAATAGTAAAGCAATAACGGTGATTAAAGTAGTTTCACTTAGAAATTGCCAAATCAATTGCTTGCGCCTACTACCCATTACTTTTCGAACACCGACTTCTTTCGAACGACTCACAGCCTGTGCAGTTGCTAAGTTTATAAAATTGATGCAGGCAGTTAGCAATAAAAACAGACCGATGATAGCCAGGCCGATGATCTGTTTATAAGGTGTATTTTGCTGAGCAAAATTCCCATAATCGTCGCTGTGATGAATGTCTTTTAAAGCTTGAAAATGATGAAACTCTTTACCTACGCTATTTTCTACATAATACTTTTTTAGAAATTGCTCCAAAGGTTTTATTAGGTCATTTTGGGAAACACCTTTTTTAAGCAGTACATAACATTCTGAATTTGACGAAACGGACTTCCATGACTTATCATTTTTGCTCACAAAGCTGGCATAGCTAACAATAATTTTTAGCGGAAAACTGCTGTTTTGGGGATTATCTTTTATCACACCAGTCACCTTAAAATCTCGCTCGTTATCCAAAGTAATGCTATTACCCAGGGCTTTGCGCCAGTCGCCAAAATAAGTGTTTGCTGTCTCCTCAGATAATACAACAGTGTTTGGAGCGGATAGAGATTGATTTGGATTTCCAGCTAGCCATTGATGATCAAATATTTCAAAAAACGATGGTTCGGCATAATAAACATAACTTGAAACTTTAATTTCGGCTTTACCAGGTAGTGCTTTTACTTTAACAATACCTACACCTTGTTGTATCGCAGCTACTTTCTCAAATTGAGAAAAGTCGGTTCTCATAGCCGCTGGCAGCGGAAGCGGAACACCCTGAGATTTAGAGTCATTTCCATCAGGATACTTCCACGAAGAAACTACACGATAAATCCTATCTTCATTTTTATAGTCTTTATCAAAACTCAAGTGATAACGAACAAAAATGAAGATTAGAATACAACTGGCCAATCCAATTGAAAGACCGAATATATTAATTGCAGTATATCCTTTGTATTTCCAAAGGTTACGAATAGCTATTTTTAAATTTAACTTAAACATACTTTGTTATTGTTGGGTTTGTTGAGGTGTGTTTATAGTGTGCTGAATGCCAATTTTGTACCAAGGTTAGTTAAGAATATAAATAGCTATATATCAGATCATTAAGAAAACAATACTTTCAAAACTGTTCGTTAACGAACATCTGTCTGTACAATTGTGAACGATTAAGATCTACTCATGCTTTAAAGCGTCAACAGGATTTGCCTTTGCTGCCTTTCGTGCTTGTAAGCTTACCGTAAATAAGGTTAGCACTATGGTGATAAGGGTGCTCAAAATGAAAGGCATCATTGGAATGTCGATACTATAAGCGAAAGTTTTAAGCCATTTTTTGGTAAGAATATAGGCTAATGGCCACGATAGCAAGTTGGCAATAACTACCATAACAAAAAATGAAGTATTAATTAACTTTAAGACTTGTAAATCTGTAGCACCTAAAATCTTGCGTATTGCTATTTCTTTCATCCGCCCATTGGTTATATATTTTGCAAAAGCAAACAAACCTAGCCCAGCTATAAAGATCGTGAGGATGGCTGCCGCGAAAAAAACAGATTGTAATTGTTCTTGTTTTTTGAAAAGTTTTCCATATAATTCATCTAAGAATTCATAACGAAAATCTTCCCCATCTAATGGATTAATCTCAGGCCATTTCGCTTTCAAGGTAGCCAATGCACTGGCCATTTGACGCCTATCCACTTTGAGCATAATCTGCGTTTTAAAGTTGCTACATGGATCCTTAATCATATAAATCGTTGGTTGAACTGAATTTTCGAAACCTTGTGATTTAAAATCTTTAATTACACCAACAATTTTATAATTGATTTCGCAGCCTCTAATAATTTTCCCGATTGGGTTCTTAAGTCCATACTTGGCCACCGCACTTTCATTAATTATCGCAGAATTTGCAGTATCTGTTTTGAAGTCTCCAGTAAAAAAACGTCCCTCTCGAAGCTTTATATCCAAGGTTTCGAAATAGTCGAAATCAACGTCTACGAAATCAATATTTGCTGAAATACCGTTAGCGGTGTAATTATTTATACCACTTGCTTTTCCATCAGGTATAAAACTTGCAACAGTTGCGGATTGAACTCCCGGGACTTTCAAAATCTTATCCCTCACTGGCTCAAATTTAACCGGTTGATTAAAGAACGAGATATTTTTAATGTATACCACTTGGTTTGGGGTAAATCCTAAATCTTCGTTCTGCATATATTTAAGTTGCGAGTTAATAATGAACAAGCCAATAATGAACACAACCGCAATACTAAATTGAAAAATCAATAGGCCGCTACGTAGCCAAGAACTCTGCTTACTTGTAGAAAAGTTGCCTTTTAAAACCAATGCTGGTTTAAAACCAGCTAAAACCAGAGCTGGATAGGTACCTGCTACTACGGTAATGATACATACAATAAGCGGCAATTGCAGCAATAAATCATTCCCAAAACTCCAGATTGCTAGCTTAACTTGGAATAGGTTATTAAAGCTTGGCAATACTAATTCTGCTAAAATCAAGGCCAAAATTGTAGCAGTCATGCATTGCATAAAGATTTCAAGCAGAAATTGTATAGTGAGTTGAAATCGATAAGCGCCCAGCACCTTTTTTATGCCAACTTCTTTAGCCCGTTTCGCTGCCTGTGCAATACTCAGATTAGTAAAATTGATACAGGCAATGACCAGCATTAAAACCCCTAATATCGAGAGCGCTATCAAAACTTTGTATGGTCCATTATTGCCGGCTTTCGGTCGTAGATGCAGATTAGACAATGGATCCAAAAATGTAGCAATACCTTTTACTTCGTCAATTGTTTTCTTGCTGCCGCTGCTTTTTAGTAACTCTGCTCTATATAGGTCCGTAATTTTTTGGGATAGCTTAATTACATCCGTTTCAGGTTTAACCTGTAAATAAATGGTGTAGTCATTCATGTCATAATTATCGCTTCCACCAAACTCATTACCTATTGATATCCCATCGAAATTAAAATTCGATTGTACGTTTTTTTTGATAGACCCATCAATTATTCCGGTTATACCAGAGTTACTTGCGCCAAAGCCAACCATTTCAGGTTTATGGTCATTTTTGTTGGGAAATAGCACGCGCATATTTTCCTCGCTCAAATAAGTGAGCCTTTGTGCATCTCCGCTCGGTTTTTGTAGGCCGCCATTAGGCTGGATATTCAATATCTTCGCCGCATGATAATCAGCTTGGAGAATATTGTTAGTAAAAATCGTGTTTTTGCCATTTTTGATCACCAGTTCAAAAGAACTTCCTTTCACAAGGCCAGCTAACTCAACTTCTGGGAAATTTTGCTTGATAGCTTTCGCAAATGGGGCAGCTACATAATTAGTTTTAAATTCGGGATAAGCGATACCTACCGCATAAATCCTATCATAATTCGGATTTTCTTTATCAAAACTGGTTTCATAAGTAGCATACATCATTAATAAAATAAAGGCAGCCAGAGCAATGGCTAATCCCCCAACATTAATGGCAGTTATTCCTTTATTTTTCCAAAGATTCCGAAGCGCTATTTTCAGGTTAAGTTTGAACATTTGCAATATGATTATGGATAATACTTTTATTCGTATTTAAGTGCATCCACTGGATTCGCATTAGCAGCTTTAAAAGATTGTAAGCTAACGATAATGACGGTAAGTAGTAAGGTAAATACGCCCGATAGGATAAATGGTAAAATTGGCATGCTTATCCTAAAAGCAAACTCACTAAGCCATTGATTTAAAATTAAATAAGCAACTGGCCAAGCAATTAAATTGGCTATAATTACTAGAATGGCAAAATTTCTATTTAATAGCTTAAGTATATCCATTAATGAGGCGCCGAGTACCTTTCTAATGTTAATCTCTTTGCTTCTCCGTTGAGTGGTAAATGCGGCAATAGCAAATAACCCCATCAAAGCCAAAATAATTGTTACAGCAGATAGCATACCGATTAACTTTCTTAATTGTGCCTGACTTGCTAATAATTTTTCAAATGACTTATTCAAAAAATTATATTTGATTGGAAATTCTGGTTCAAGTTTCGTCCATTGTTTTTCTATTTCAGCCAATGTTGCTGCAGACTGCGCGGGATTAATATTTACGATCACATAACGTAACGGATTACCTCTCATATATTGAAAAACAATGGGTTGATAACTTTTCTCGGGACTATAATGATTAAAATCTTTTACAAGACCTATAATGTTTACCTCCTGCCCGTGAAACTTTAGGGTTTTTCCTACAGGATCTGTAATACCAAAGGTTTTAGCAGCTGTCTCGGTTAAAATAATAGACTTTGCTGTGTCTGAGGTATTTGTTGCACTATAGCCTCGCCCTGCCAATAGTTTCATACCCATGGCATTAAAATAATCCACATCGACAGCTATAAAATTACCTGTATAAGTATTTCCATTAGCGCTGTAGCTATTTCCGCCCATATCTTCCCCCGGAATATGATCGGCCCTCGAAATCGTATTAACTCCAGCAATACCTTTCAATACATTTTTAATCTTATTGAAATGCTGATCACTATTATCCTGCATCATATTAATAGCCAAAACCTGTTGAGGCTGATATCCAAGATCCTTAGTTTGCATGTAATTAAGCTGACTGTTAATCACCCAAATACCAGAGATAAACAATATTGCAATAGCAAATTGAGCTACGATCAGCGTATTTCTAACCCAATATCCTTTATTGCTGGTATTAAAATTGCCCTTAAGAACAGTTGCCGGTAAGAAATTACTAATTAATAGCGCAGGATAAAGACCTACCAACAGCGTAATCATTACCAAAGCGACAGCAATTTGCATCAAGATTTCTTGATAGTCGCTTAAATTCTCAAGCACTATGGTAGTGCTCAGTACAGCATTAAAGGATGGTAGAAATAACTCTACCAAGATTAAAGCAATAGTTAAACTAAAAACACATTGTAATCCAGTTTCAAGAATGAATTGAATACCAAGTTGCATTTTTTGCGCACCAAGCACCTTTCTAACACTTGTCTCCTTCGCTCTTCTGGTGGCCATCGTGACGGCTAAATTGGTAAAGTTGATAGCGGCAATAATTAGAACTAAAAATGCAACAACAAGCATAATGTACATGTAATTTCCAATACCATTATTCGGAAACTCATATTCAACTTTGCTTTTTGTAAGATGAATATCTTTAATCGGTTGAAGGTATAGGCTGTTGTTATTGATAAAGTTGGTAAAACCAGCTTGATCCTCAACTGGCAGTTTTTTAAGTTCAGCCAGCAAAATTTCTTTTCTAGTTTTGTTAAAATTAAGTTTAGTCTGCGCTAAGTCAGCATTATTTGTTAGTTTCACATAGGTGTAATAGTTGTTGCTATAGAAATCGGCCGACGCACTTTTTTTGAACCTCCTGATCAAATTAAACTTAAAATGTGACGGATGACGGGCTACATCAACTACAGCTTCTACTAAGTATCCTGTATTATTATCGAGTGTGATAGTTTCTCCTACCGGATTTACACCTTTTCCGTACAAAATTTCGCTGTATTCTTTACTTAACACAACAGATTGAGGAGTATTTAAGGCGCTGTTTACTTCGCCATAAACGGCTTGATATTGAAATACTTTAAAGAAGTTACTATCGGCGAGCAAAATATCTTTCATGTAAAGACTTTTGCCCTTTGTTTTTACCAACATTTCGCCAAACCAATAATCTTGGATACGAGTAGCAGCGGCTACGGCTGGAATATTTTCTTTGCTAACTGTGGCTAGATTGCCTGGACTTAAGCCAACATCTTCTCCCTCTGTCGACGTGTAATTTACCCTATAAATCTGTTGGTAATCTTTATTCCAAGTATCGTAACCGCGTTGATAGTTGGCATACAGCATTGCCAAAATAAAAATTGTTAGGGCAACCGCCAGGCCTGAGATACTAATAAATGTGTAGCTCTTGTTCTTCCACAGATTACGAAAGGCAATTTTTAAGTTAAGTTTAAACATCGTTTACAATTTATTACGTGTGAGATATAGTTCTACCTTGATTTTACAGTCTTTTGAGACTATTCGTATTTCAAAGCATCAACCGCATTTGCTTTAGCAACCTTAAACGTTTGCAGACTTACTGTTAGCAAAGCAATTAAAATAGAGGCAACTACAGCTAGTAGAAATGGCAAATAGTTAACATCAATCTTATAATCATACTTCTTTAACCAGTTAGTCATTAAAATATAGGCTATTGGTATGGCAATGACGTTTGCAATTACGACAAGTTTCATGAAGTCCTTGTTAAGTAGCACAAGAATATCTGACAAACCTGCTCCCAGAACCTTTCTAATGCTAATTTCTTTGCTTCTCTGCTCAGCCATATAGAGTGCCAAGCCCAGTAAGCCCAAGCAAGAAATGAAGATAGCAAAGCCACCGAAAACGTTTGAAAGAATACTTAAGAGTCGCTCACTCTGTAATTTTGTTTGCATACCCTCACTTACGAAAGTTATTTCTGCCGGATACGCAGAATTAAATTTTTGAGTGCTTCTTTTAATCTGCTCAATCGAAGTAGTTAATGATTGATTAGGATTTAATCGGAGTAACAACACCCCACTAGTCTTAACATTGTAATAGAATAAAGTCGGCTCGCCAATTTTACCTAATCGCTCACTAAAATAATCCTGAATAACACCTACTATTTTTAAAGGCTCATTATCCCAATGGATAATCGTTCCAACGGGCTTTTTTAGGTTCATTAATTTAACAGCGGACTCATTTAGCAATACAGAGGTATTGGTATCCGCCGAAAATTGGGGAGAAAAATCTCTTCCTGCTAAAACTTTAGCTCCTATGGTGTTTGTGAAAGCAAAACCCGTACTCCGGTAATTAATAATCGAGCGGTCGGTTGCGGGCTTTCCTGGCCAACTTACATCTCCCGTTATAGTACCACCTTCGGTAAATGGACTTGCAAATTCTGAAGCAGCAACTATAGCCCCCGCCTGGAGGAGTTCCTTCTTAAAAATTTCAGTTTTGCTCGGATCTTTAAACGCTCCTTCTAAATCTAATTGAACCATATTGTTCTGATCGAAACCTAACGGTCTGTTCTTCAGAAATTGAATTTGATTGTATACCACAATGGCCGATATAATCATACAAACTGATAAACTAAATTGAAGTACAACCAGCGCTCTTCTAAATGATAAAGTCCCGATAGAGCCTTTAAAGCCTTTAAGCACTTTAACTGGGATAAAAGACGATAAGTAGAACGCTGGATAGCTGCCTGCAAGTAGACCAGTGATTAGAATTAAACCAATAATCACTGTCCAAAACAGATACGAACTATAATTTATTTCAATTGTAACTGCCAATAAATTATTGAAGTATGGAAGGGAAACTTCAACCAAAGCAAAGGCAATCATCATAGAGAAAAGCGAAAGCATTAGCGATTCTAGGATGAATTGACCCATGATGGTTTGTCTGCTCGACCCTAAAGCTTTTCTCACCCCAACCTCTCTTGCTCTCTTTTCTGAACGAGCTGTAGATAAATTCATATAATTTATACAGGCCACAAGTAGTACACATAATGCTAAAAAAGCAAATAACTTAACTTGGTCGATTCCACCTCCCACAACTTTTCCATTTTCAAATTGGCTATATAAATGAATTTTACTAAGGGGAAAAAGAAATGGCTCGTAGATATAGGACTTTAATTCCGGTTCTTTATTTACGACAAAATTTTTAAGTAACCCATTAATTTGTTCAACAGAGGCATTGTCTTTTAGTTCAAATAGTGCGGCACAATCAATACTCCCCCATCCACTCGTTTTTACACTGGAATCAATTTGTTCAAAAAATGCCCATGGTTGTAAGATTTCAAATTGTATACTTTGGTTTTTTGGCAAGTCTTCGATTACCCCCGTAACCTGTAGCTCTTTTAAATTATCCCACTTTACACTTTTACCAATTGGATTTTCAGTTCCAAATAGCTTTTTTGCTGTAGAGGCTGTTAAAATTAGTGAATTTGGTTTGCTAAGAGCACTGCCTTCATTACCGTATAAGAAATTATAGCGTAAGATTTGAATAAAGGAAGGATCCACATAAAGAGACTTTAACTTAAATTTATTTTCGCCCTTGCTAAACAGTTTACTTCCATGATGAACATAAAAACGACTTGCTCTTTTGATACCTGGAATTTCTTCCATTACTGCTCCCGTTAACTTATAAGGAACCGCTCCGGTTGTTGCGATATTCCCATTAAACTTGAGATTAAGCTTGGCTAAATAGATCTTATCAAAATTTTTAAGCTGTTTGTCAAAACTCCATTCGTAATTCACATACAACAAAAGCATCAGTGAACAAGTCAGGCCAATTGCTAATCCGCCAATATTGATTAAAGAAAAGCCTTTGTTCTTCCAAAGGTTACGTAGGGCAATTTTTAAGTTTAATTTGAACATCTTAATGAGATTTATAGATTTTCTGACTTATTCATATTTCAAAGCATCAACTGGATTAGCTTTGGCCGATTTATAGGCTTGAAAACTAACGGTAATTAGTGCCATTGTTAAGGTCGCAAAACCAGCAACTGGAATAATCCACCAGCTTATTTCCGTATGGTATTCGAATTTAGCTAGCCACTTGCCCATTGCATAATAACTTAATGGAGTTGCGATTACGATGGCTACCACAATCATTTTAATAAAAGAGACAGATAAAAGCTGCATCAGGTTTGCTACCGATGCACCAAGTACTTTTCGTACACCAAATTCTTTGGTACGTTGTTCAGCACTGTAAGCTACTAAGCCAAATAAACCGAGGCAAGAAACAAAAATTGCTAAACCGCCGAAGAGATTAGAGAGAATACCTAATGTTTTTTCTTTTTGCAAGAGTTCTGCATAAACATCATCCACAAAGCTAATTTCTACCGGATAGGCTGGATTAAGCTCTTTAGTAATTTTAGAAACTGCTTCTATATTCTGTTGAATACTATTTGCAGTATTTAGCCTCATGGTAATAAAGCTGGTGTATTTGTCTGCAAACATTACAACCATTGGGCTATTTGATTTATAAGGTGTATCCCAAACATAATCATCAAACAAGCCTACAACATTATATTTCTCTTCATGGATCGTAATCGTTTCTCCTATTGGATTTTTAAGGTTCATTACTTTTGCTGCAGATGCACTAATCAAAATAGCGGAAGTATCTGAAGCAAATTGTTTAGAAAAATCTCTGCCACTAATTAGTTTAATTCCGTTTGTTTTAGTGAAATCATACCCTGCCCTTACTTGATTAAAAATGGTTAAATTTCTTTCCTGGGTCATACCATCCCAGCGTATATCTAAAAAATTTGAATTATGATGTGATAATTTGGTAGAGGTATTATTGATACTTGTAATTGCGCCAGACCTCAATAATTTCTCTTTATACAATTCGTACCTATCTTTTAACGCCCCTTCTTGCGGAATTTCAATTAGCGCATTGATATTTACTCCCAATGGTCTATTCTTTACATATTGAAGTTGACGATAGATAACCAATGTAGAGATGATTAATAAAATGGCAAAACAAAACTGCCCAACCACTAATACTTGACGAAGGCTTATCGAGAAATAACCTTTGCCTTGGATCTTCTTTCTTAATGTTTGAATAGGACTAAAAGAGGATAAATAGAATGCAGGGTAACTTCCCGCAATCAATCCTGTAGCTAGAACAATTCCTAAAATACCTGCCCAACTCGACGCGCTAAAATAAAATATATCCATTTTTATACCTAGCAGTTGATTAAAAGTGGGCAAGAATATTTCTAGCATAGCTATGGCAAGAACTACGGCAGCTAACGTTAGTACCATCGACTCTGTTAAGAACTGTGTGATCAAAGAAATCCGATTAGCGCCTATTGTTTTTTTAATACCAACTTCCTTTGCTCTTTTTTCGGATTTTGCTGTTGCCATGTTCATAAAATTGATACAAGCGATCATCAATATGCCAAAGGCCAATCCTACAAACAGATAAATTTGCTCAATATCGCCTCCTACGCTTACGCCATTCTCAAACTTTCCATAAAGGTGAAGTTTATTAAATTGATAAATACTATAGGGCTGCGTTGCTTGGTTTAGATGAGTTTTAACAACTTTATCTACTTTTTCGCTTACCTTAACTATATCAGCTTGTGAATCAAGTAAAAACATCGTCACATAACTGAAATTTCCCCAGTTTAAGCTTTTCGCATCTGCATCAACCATTTCATAAAAAGCCCAGGGCATTAAATAGTCAAATTTTAAAGTAGCTGATGTATTATCTGGTAGGTCTTTAATTACTGCCGAAACAGTTAAATCCTCCATATCCTGATAGCGAACAACTCTATTTAACACGTTGGTAGATCCAAATAAGGCATCGGCGGTACTCTTTGTAATAATGATCGACTTTGGATTTTGCATGGCAGTTGCCGCATTTCCCTCTATAAATTCATAGTCAAACAACTTTAAGATTTCAGGTTCGGCAAATTTTCCCAGTTTTTTAAAACTATTTTCGCCAACAGCTATCAATCCCTTCTTGAGGTAATTCATTCTGGCTAAATGTTTAATTTCAGGTATCTCTGCTTTTAGTAGAGGACCGAGTGCTGTTGTTGATCCTTCAAAAGTTTTAAATATCTTACCATCATCACCAGGGATATTAGTCATTACGGTATAAAGATTGGCAGAGTTTTTCCCATGCTTATCAAAATTCCATTCATAGGATACGTACACCAATAACATCAAACAGGCCGCCAAGCCAATGGCTAAACCAATTACATTGATAAATGAGGAAGTTTTATTCTTCCAGAGGTTTCGCAAAGCGATTTTAATGTTTAATTTGAACATCTTATTTAAGTTTTACGTATTGCTTTATAAGTTGTAGGGGCGAAATGCATCACGTATTATTCGTATTTAAGGGCATCGATTGGGTTGGCTTTCGCAACTTTGACCGACTGAATGCTGACTGTTAAAAACGCGATTAACAGGGAGATCACAACAGCTAAGGCAAAAGGCAAAACCGAGATAGTTATACGATATTCAAAAGCAGATAGCCATTGATTAATAACTATATAAGCCAGGGGAAAAGCAATCAAATTAGCAATAGCTACTAGCTTAATGAACTCCTTATTGAGCAATGCTAAAATATTAGCTGTGCTGGCTCCTAAAACTTTACGGATGCTGATCTCTTTTTTGCGCTGCTCCGCCATAAATAAAGCTAAACCTAACAATCCCAAGCAAGAAATAAAGATAGAAAAACCACCAAACCAATTAGAAAGTGTCCCTAATAGCTTCTCGTCTTTAAATTTAATTTCGAAGCCTTCATCAACAAATTTTCTATTAACTGGGTAATTGGGTTCTATTCCCTTAACAATAGCATCAATTGCTTCTAAAGAAGAACTAAGATTCTGATCGGGGTTTAAACGAGCGATGATGACCGAAGCACTCCAAGTAGAACTTGGAAAAAATATCATGGGAGCGACTTTTTGATAAGCACTTTCCACTACAAAATCTTTAACGATACCAACATTTTTCCGCTCATTTCCCCAAAATCTTATGGTCGCACCAATCGGATCTTTAAGTCTCATCATCTTAACTGCGGCCTCATTTAGCATCACGCTATTGGTATCGCTTACGCCGTTTGTTAAAAATTCTCTTCCCGCAACCAACTCGGTGCCAATTGTCTTTATAAAATCACCCCCAATTCCTCTATTATTAAAAAGAATAGATTCGCCTGGGATTTTTCCTTTCCAAGACACATCCGTGGTGTTATTGCCACTTTCGGTTATATCCTGACTAAAGAAAGTTACATTAGATACAGCGCCTGATTTCAATAATTGTGCCTTAATCAAGTCAAGCTTTGTTTGGTTGGCCATTTTACCTTGAACAGCAATCTGCACTAGGTTTGCCTTGTTGTAGCCAATTGGTTTATTCTTTACATAGCTAAGTTGTTGATAAATTACTGAGGTACAGACAATTAAACAAGCAGCGAAGACAAATTGCCCTACAACTAGAACTTTTCTAACTGAAACTGACGAATCTGTTTTAATCCTAAAACCTTTCAAAACTTTAATCGGTTCAAAAGACGACAGGTATAAGGCTGGATAACTTCCCGCAACAAGTCCAGTAACAACCATTAACAACAATAAGGTTATCCAAAACCTACTATTACTATAGTCAATTTCCAATTTGATGTCTAGCAGATTATTGAAGTAGGGTACACTAATCTCAACAAGGATAAACGCCAATACAGTAGAGATAACGGTTAGTAATACCGACTCTAATAAAAATTGATTGATCAACGATCTGCGGGAAGAACCAATTGCTTTACGCACCCCTACTTCCTTAGCCCTACCTTCGGAGCGGGCGGTCGATAAGTTCATAAAATTAACACAGGCAATCAACAAGATACAAAAGGCGAGCATTAAAAATATTTTCAACTGATCTATTTTGCCACCAACAGATTTACCATTTTCAAAATCGCTATATAAATGCCATTTAGTTAAGGGGTGTAATAAAGCCTCTGCTGTATTTCCCTTTTGATTGCGTTTATAAATGCCATGCATTTGAGCGTTTGCAGTGTCGAAAAAATTGTTATCTTTTAGTTGTACCACGGTAAGGCACATATTGTTTCCCCAATTATCTTCCTTTACCCAGCTCTCTCTTTTTACAAATAACTGCCAAGGCATAATGCATTCGAGGTATATGCTGGTATTGGCCGGTACGTCTTCAATTATTGCAGCTACCTTTAAAACATCCTCATTTTCTAGCTTAACCGATTTATTGATTGGATCTTCATTTCCAAAAAGTTTTTCAGCAAATGATTTGGTCAGGATAATGGAATTCACATCTTTCAAAACTTGGCTTGCACTACCTTTAATAAATTTATAGTCAAATATTTTGACGAAAGATGGATCTGCGAAAACTGCTCTACTACTTATTTTTTTCTCACCATAACTTATGAGCTTTGCATTTGGATAAGTGGAATGAGAAGCATATTTAACACCTGGTATCTTAGCCTCGACTTCTTTAGCCATTGCATTTGGCGTCCAAGCCCAACTAAAGGTTTTTCCATTGGCAACTGAATTTTGATAAACAATGTAAGTTTTATCATTATCAGTAAATTGTTTATCATAGCTCCACTCATAGGCTACATAAAGCAACAATACCATGCAACTGGCCAAACCAATGGCCAAGCCTCCAATATTTATCAAGGAGAAACCCTTGTTCTTCCAAAGATTGCGAAGGGCTATTTTAAAATTGAGTTTAAACATTTTCTTTACTTTTAAGGATTAAATCCCAACTAACAACTACTCATATTTAAGCGCATCAACGGGTTTCGCCTTTGCCGTTTTAAGCGCTTGCAGACTTACGGTGATTAACGTAACAATCACAGAAATAGCCATAGCAACTACAAATGGCCAAATAGTAATAATCGTACGGTAAGCAAATCCAGACAACCAGTTGTTCGACAATATATAGGCAAGGGGAATTGCAATTAGGTTTGCGACAACTATTAATAATAAAAAGCTCTTATTTAGCATCTTTAAGATATCACTGGTCTCTGCTCCCAATACTTTTCTAACGCCAATTTCCTTTGTTCTCTCTTGAACAGTAAAAGATGCCAATGCGAACAGGCCAAGCATTGCTATGGCAAGTGTAACATAGGTAAAAATATTAAACAACTTATCTAGTCTTACGTATTGAACATACACGTTTGCAAAGCTCTGATCTAGCCAGCTATATTGAAATGGAAATGGTTCAATAGCTTCCCATGTGTTTTGCACACCTTTAACAATTTGGGTTAAATTTTTATCTGCAACTTTGATAATAACGTTATCTGCTCTATTAGTATTTCTACCTTCAACAACGAATCCCGTAGGTTCTGCTGCCGTTTCCATGCCTTTCTGAATATGGTCTTTAACAACTCCAATTATTGTCCGATTATCAATCCATTTTTGTCCTAATAGTTTTTGTAGCCCGTATTTTTTTACAGCAGATTCGTTTACCACAATGGCAGTGCTATCGGTAATATATTGTTTCGAAAATGTACGTCCCAACTGAGCAGGCATGCCCATTACCTCGAAATAATCAAAATCTACGGTAACCATGCTTAGGTTTTGTACGCTTTTTCCTTCAAATTCTCTTCCTATAACCTGCATTGCTTTAACGCCCGGGTAATAATTAACTCTACTTACTTCCTTTACCCCTTCTAGGTTAAGCAAACGTTGTTTTAACTGTGCAAAGTTCTTCCTACTTTCTCCCTTTCTAATTTTAAATACCATCACATGACTCTTTTTAAAGCCTACGTCTTGGTTCTTGATAAAATTAACCTGTTGCCTAATAATAATTAAAGCAATCATAAACACAATTGCAACTACAAATTGAACAGAAATTAATGTTTTACGCATCCATAAACTTCCTACGCTTCTAGAAAAATTGCCTTTTAAAACCTTTACAGGTTCATAATTAGCTAAAAAGAAGGCAGCATACCCACCAGCCAATACTGTAACTACTAGCATAACCACCGAAATCTGGACAATCAGTTTCACGGGGTGAGCATAATTAAAAAGAGTTAAGTTTGTATCCATTAGGTTATTTAAAACTGGCATAAATGCTTCTGCAAGTACAAAGGCAATTAATAAAGCACAAATACATTGGATGATGGTTTCTGTTAAAAAATAAGAGATAAGATTTCTTTGGCCAGCACCCAAAACTTTACGGACGCCTGTTTCCTTTGCACGTTTAACGGATTGTGCAATAGATAGATTGGTGAAATTAATACAGGCAATAACAAGCAGTAATGCCGAAAACAAAACTAAGATGGTTACAATAGTCGGATTTCCTCTTTTAGCAGGATCCTGGGAAGAAGTAGCATGTAGATATATTTCAGTTACCGGGGTAAGGTATATCTGTGCGGTCTTTAACCAAGCCTGCTCTTTAAGGATAGGTAACTTGAGGAAAGCTTGGTTGAGCTTCTTCTCAAATTTGGCCTTATTAATACCTTTTTTAATTTTCAGATATGTATAGAAATTTCCATTGCCCCAGCCATCTCCTGATGATGATTTTTTCACAAAAGCGTCAGCATCCATATGTTCTGGTGTATTTGGCTCCTTATAAACGCCACTTACAATATACGTTGTAGTAGTGTTAACTACCAAATTTTTACCTACGGGATTCCCTTTGCCAAAAAGCTTTTCGCTTGCTTTACTACTAAGCACAATTTGATCTTTAGACAATAACGACTTTCCCACGTCACCATAAATAAATTGATAAGGGAACAAGTTAAACCAAGTGCTATCAACCCCCATAATATGATCAAAGTAAAGCTCATTTTTACCCGTGCTTACCAACCTTTGAAACATATCCCACACATAAAAACGGCCATAATCTTCTATTTCGGGCAGCGTCGCTTTTAAAGCAGGTGCTAATTCGGCCGGACTTGAAGAGTATTCTTCTTCGCCAGGTGCCCATCTTATCGAAATTCGGTAAGTTTCAGCAGCTTCGGGGTTCCATGTATCGTAACTTCTTTCATGATTGGCGAAAAGCAAAATCATAATGAAACCAGCTAATCCTACAGCCAAACCGAAAATATTTAACAAGGTATATCCCTTGTTCTTCCAAAGATTGCGAAGGGCTATTTTAAAATTGAGTTTAAACATTTTCTTAGTATCAAGTTTTAGTGTTAGATATCGAGACTTGCTATGTTAAATCAGTTCTTCCGTTCTTCCTTTATTTATTTTTTCGGAAATAACGTGGCCATCTTTTAAATTGATAATCCTATTAGAGAAACTTGCATCATGGCTCGAGTGTGTAACCATTACGATTGTTGTTCCGGTTTCATTTAATTCGCAAAGCAATTCCATTACCTCATTACCGTGTGTACTATCCAAGTTTCCGGTTGGCTCATCGGCCAGTACTAATTTTGGTTTAGTGACTAATGCGCGTGCCACTGCAACGCGTTGTTGTTGACCTCCAGAAAGCTGTTGAGGAAAATGACCACTTCTGTTAACAATATTCATTCTACCAATGATCTCATTAACCAACTTCTTACGTTCTGTAGCCGGAACTTTATTATAGATTAATGGTAATTCAATATTTTCAAAAACTGTTAACTCATCAATCAAATTGAAATTCTGAAACACAAAGCCCATGTTTCGCTTCCTAAAATTAGATCTTTCACGATCATTAAGTGTTAACAACTCGGTATCCACGAATTTATAACTACCACTTTCAGGTTTGTCTAAAAGCCCCATTACATTCAATAAAGTAGATTTACCGCAACCAGATGGGCCCATTATTGAAACAAACTCTCCTTCTTTTACATGCAGGTTAATCCCATTTAAAGCCGTAGTTTCAATTTCTTCAGTTTTGTAAACTTTTTCTAAATTTTCAATTTTGATCATTTTGATAATATTTAAAGTTGGCGCCCCGATCACGCACCTGATACGGAGCTTAAACCAACTAATTTGTTATAGTTCTTTGGTTATTTATTAATTTCAATAATATCGTACTGGTTAAATTGATCATAAGATGAGGTAATTACTTCGTCCCCCTTTTGCAAACCCTCCAATACTTCATAATATAAATAGTTTTTACGGCCAATTTTAACGTTACGTTTTGTAGCCTTTCCATTGTCGACCACAAACACCCAACTGCCGCCTGTACTTTGGAAAAACTGCCCTTGTGCCAATAAAAGAGATTTACTATTATCCGACAAGGTTAATTTAACTTGTAAGGAAAGTCCTCTTCTTAACTCTGTGGGCGATTTACCCTCAAACACCAACTCCACTTGAAATTGACCCGCAGTAACTTCAGGAATTACCTTTCTAACCGTAAGGGCATAGGTTTTTCCGTTAAACTCACATTGTGCTGTTTGCCCCTCTTTAACCCTATTGATATAATACTCATCAACACCTGCCTGCAATTTATATCCCTGCAAAACATCAATTTTACCCAACATTTCGTTGGCCCCGTACGACTTTCCAATCACAGGGTCATAGGATGATAAACGACCTGAAACAGGCGCTTTGATAGTCATATTCTCAATATTTTGCCTAATAGTTTGTAAACTTTCGTTCATTCGATTAATGGAAAATTCGATCTGCTGCAATTGCATAACACGACTTTGATTCTCTTGCTTAACAGCTTGCTTTAATAAAGCCTTTCTACCTAGATAATATTCGTAATCCTGGGTAGAGTTATTAAACTCTTGTAACGTGATTACTTTCTTAGAGAACAGTGAACTATCAATCTTATATTTTCTGGTTGCTGTTCGTAAGCTATTTTCAATATCCATCATATCCTGACTCATCATCCTTTGGTTCTGTTCCAAATCCAGCCGTAATTTCCTCAATTGATTAATCTGCTCTGTAATACTAGTTTCGCTTGAAGTATAACTCGACAAAGCATTTGGATTGGCAATACGTAATAAGCGAGTTCCCGCAACCACAGTCGCCCCGTTTTCGGTAAAAATTTCTGCAACAGTACCTCCTTCAGAGGAGCTCACAATTACCGAAGTTAATGGGACAACACTTGCATTTAAAAGTACCACGTCCTCAAAATCGCCATACTGAACTTTACTAACCGTAATTTTATCAGCCTCTGCCTTATAAACTTTGTTTAATGATAAGGTATAACCGTAAACAACTAATGCTATAAAAGCGATTACTCCTATTATAATCATTACGGTCTTCTTATTAAATCGTTTCTTCTGTATTACTTTATCCATTTTATTTGTAGTATGCTATGCCTTTTGCCAAGTTTATGCCAAGTGGCAATTAATTTTTAAAACGTTACAAATCAGCAATTTAAAATTATTCACTAAAAAATATTGTTCAATATCGGACAATACCTGTACAACAACGGACAGTTTGCATTAGCTTTGGGTTTTCACCAGATTAATAAAGTGTTATTACGAGGAGTTGCATGTTAACTAATTTAACTGGGAGATTGCTTCGCACCTCGCAATGACGATGCATGGTGATGACGCCGTTTAGAAAAGAATAAATTAATTCGAAGAATATGACCGACGCCAACATATTGGTAATTGATGACGATGATGACATATTATTGAGTGCCCGCCTTTTTTTAAAGCAACATTTCAATCAAGTTCTCACCTGTAAATCGCCCAGAGAAATAAATGTATTATTATCTAAAAATGAGATCGACATCATTTTATTGGACATGAACTATCAAAAAGGTACTAGCGATGGCAGAGAAGGATTGTATTGGCTGGAGCATATCCTGTCTATCGATAAAGATTACATAGTGATCTTAATGACTGCTTTTGGTAATGTAGAATTAGCTGTTCAAGCTATTAAAAAAGGTGCAATAGATTTCATTTTGAAGCCATGGGAAAATGAAAAGTTGTTTGCCACCCTTTCAGCAGCAGCTAAGTTAAGGCAATCGAATAAAAAAGTTAAGAAACTAGAGAAAATCCATTCGTCCTTGCAGCATGATATGGAGCGAAAATTTGAAAATATCATTGGTAACAATGAAAACGTTCAATATTTACAAAAGACAATGATCAAAGTTGCGCCAACAGATGCGAATGTGCTGATTTTAGGGGAAAACGGTACAGGAAAACAGGTATTTGCCTATGAGTTGCACAAGAACTCCTTGAGAAGAAAGCAGTTCTTTATGCATGTTGATCTGGGTTCACTCAGTGAAAATCTTTTTGAAAGCGAACTTTTTGGTTATACAAAAGGCGCATTTACGGACGCTAAAGAAGATAAGCCAGGCCGTTTTGAAATGGCAGATGGCGGTACTATTTTTTTAGATGAAATTGGAAACCTCTCTCTTCCCTTACAGGCAAAGTTGTTAAGTGTGCTCCAAAATCAAACCGTAACCCGTTTAGGAGATAGTAGAGCCCGGAAAATTGATGTACGCTTAATCACTGCGACTAATATGCCCTTGAATGAAATGGTAGCTAAAGGAACTTTCAGGCAGGATTTATTGTTCAGAATTAATACAGTAGAACTAATTTTGCCGCCGTTGCGTGAAAGAGGAGATGACATTAATCTTTTGGCTATGCATTTCTTAAATATATTTGCAACCAAGTACCATAAATCAATTAAAACGATTAATCCAACTGCGCAACAAGCTTTGTTAGCTTACAGTTGGCCAGGCAATATCCGCGAATTACAGCACGTAATAGAGAGAGCAGTTATCATGAGCGACGGTCTGGAGATAACTATGGAAGACTTACAGCTTTCTCCGCAGAAATTTGGCAATCAAACTCCTCTACAAACAGATATGCCCTTAGATGAAATGGAAAAGTTGATGGTAAATAAGGCAATTGAAAAACACAAAGGAAACATCTCCAGGGCGGCTGCCGAACTTGGCCTTACCAGAGCAGCTTTGTATAGAAGAATAGAAAAGTTTGGGTTATGATTCACCAACGATTTACATTTAAATTAATCATTAAGCTGCTATTCATTAATTTGATGGCAATACTCTTGTATTATCTCATTCGAAATACAGAATTGTGGTTTACCATAACAGGGGTAAGTATTATTTTGTTAGTTAGCATTGTATCCCTGTATTTCTACATTAACGAAATTAGGGATGACATTAAACGCTTCATTTTAGCCGTTAAAACGCGTGATCATACTTTAAACTTTAAGAATAAGGCAACAAAGGGAAGCTTTCCAGAATTATACGAGTCCTTCAACGAAATTATTCAAGTTCATAAAGATATTCAACTCGAGCAAGATGCCATATTCCAGCTTATTAAGACGATATTACAACAAGTTCCAGTCGGGGTTATTGTTGTCAAAAAAGAAAATAACCGAAACTCGGAAATATCCTTCTTTAATGAGGCGGCCACAAATCTATTAAACGTTCCCGCTTATCGCTATTGGCACCGTTTCGAACAGCATCTGCCTATCTTTGCCGGAGAAATAAGTAAAATCAACGGAGGTGGTAAACGCTTCTTAGAAATTAAATTGCAAGAAAAATTCATTCAGTTGTCTATAGAGGTTATCCCAATTAATTTATATGGCATAGATCATCTAATTATTTCTTTCCAAAATATTAAAGATGAAATTGAACAGAAAGAAACCGAGGCATGGAACCGGTTAATCGGGGTAATTTCTCACGAAATATTGAATTCCATTACGCCCATTAGCTCCCTTTCTGATACAGTAAATCAGATGATAGCCAATAAAACAACTTTAAACAGCGAAGATCTGGATGATTTAAAACCTGCCTTGCAGACCATTAAGAGGCGATCTGAAGGATTACTGGACTTCGTAAAAGACTACCGTTTAATTGCAGAATTACCTACTCCAAACACGGAACAATACAGCGTTGGAGAGGTTTTACAGCACATCAAAGTACTGATGCAACCCATGGTATCTGCTAAACACATTCAATTCCAAGTGTTGCAAACTGCCTCGAAAATCACGCTGCAATTAGATTTTAAATTAATTGAGCAGGCAATCATCAACCTGATTACCAACAGCATTTATGCCTTGGAAGATACCGAAAAACCTATTATTCAAGTTACGTACCGCCTAATACATAACAAGGTTTATATCGATGTCGTAGACAATGGTAAAGGAATCGATAAGGAAGACATCGAACGAATCTTTGTCCCTTTTTACACCACCCGGAAAAACGGTTCAGGTATCGGCTTAACCATTACCCGAAATATTATGAAAATGCATCAGGGCAGTTTAGAAGTAAATTCTGCACCAAACAGCCTTACTACCTTTTCACTAGTCTTTAATTATTCGTAAGATCTTTATACAGCGAGTATATTTATCGCTTCGATATTTCCTTGCTGAGCAGCAATTTCAGCAACTGTCAATCCCCTAGCATCACAAATATCCGTTTTGGCACCGTGTAATAATAACAACTTCAGGAGCTCATTTCTTCCAAACATGGCAGCAAACATCAAAGCAGTACCTCCATTTCCATGCTGCTTATTTAGGTCTGCTCCATTTTCAATCAACAATTCAGCGATGTCTGCATAGCCTTTAAAAGCTACCCCCATTAAAGCGGTGTTACCACCCAAATCACTCGCATTCACGTCGGCACCATGTTCAATCAATAATTTTGCCGCCTCGAACTGGTTGTTGTAACAAGCAATGATTAGGGGGGTATAGCCTTTCTCATCTTGTACATTGAGGTTAGCATCACCCTTAATGAGTTCGGCCAATACTTGGATATTCCCACTACGGGAAGCGTGGATTAAAAGTTCTGATTCTAGCTGCATTTTGTCTTTTAAAGAATAAACACAAAAGCTGATGAATAAGTTTTATGCTTCCATTAACTCGATCCAAACCGGACAATGGTCACTTGTTTTTTCCCATCCTCTTACGTGCCGATCAACTGCACCCCTCTTTAATCGCTTCGCTAAAGCTGGGTTCAATAGAAAATGATCTATGCGCAGTCCAGCATCTCTACCGTAAGCATTTCGAAAATAATCATAGAAAGTATAGATCTTCTCCTCAGGGTAGAGCGTTCTAATAGCATCCGTCCAGCCTTGGTCTACCACCCGTTTAAAAGCCGCACGAGTCTCCGGTCTGAATAACGCATCCTCCACCCAACGTTCAGGCTTATAAACATCTAATTCTGTAGGCATGACATTATAATCGCCAACCAATACTACGGGTAAATTCATTTCAACTAATTGCTTTGCATGTAAGGTAAACCTTTCAAACCAGTCCAATTTATAATCAAACTTAGGTCCAGGTGCCGGGTTTCCATTCGGAAGATATAAGCATCCTATCACCATTCCATTAATAGATGCCTCGATGTATCTACTCGGACTATCATCATCATCACCAGGCAACCCTCTTCTAAGCTCCTGAATTTCCATTCCCCTGGCCAGAATCGCTACGCCGTTCCAACTCTTCTGTCCATGCCAAATTGCCTCATATCCAGCGTCATTGATGGCTTGCAAGGGGAATTTATCTTGAGGAGCTTTTAATTCCTGCAAGCAAACAACATCCGGCTTGGTTTCCTCGAGCCAACGTAATAACACAGGCAATCTACCATTAACTCCATTTACATTGTAAGTCGCTATTTTCATGATCAATTTAGGGAAATTTAGTTCGTGAATCTCCAATAAAAAACTTAAAATTCCAAACAATAAGCCCTTTTTGGTGTTAAAACAACGGTTAATCATTTGAAAGTACTTTAATGAATAAAATTTGGATATCCCATTCAAAAAGTGTTCCTTATTGGCTCACCATTAGTTAAAAGCATGAAAACAATTATAATATCGAACAGACTTCCCGTAAAAATTATTGAAGAAAACAACGAATACAAATACATCCCAAGTGAGGGAGGATTAGCCACCGGACTTGGCGACATCTATAAAAATGGCAACTCGATTTGGATTGGATGGCCAGGATTGGAAATTCCAGAAGACAGGCAGTTAGAAGTTGCCAACAAACTTGCAGAGCTACACCTCTATCCAGTATTTTTAACCCAGGAAGAGATAAATTTATTTTATGAAGGATTTTCGAACGAAGTCCTATGGCCTGTATTCCATTATGTGGTTACCTACGCAAAATATGAGCAGTCTTACTGGGATAGTTATAAAGCCGTAAATGAAAAATTTGCCAATAACACAATAAAGTTTATTGAGCAAGGTGATCAAATCTGGGTCCAGGATTATCAACTGTTGTTAGTACCACATTTGATTAGGGCCTATAAACAAGATGCAATAATTGGCTTTTTTCAACACATACCTTTTCCTTCTTATGAAATATTCAGGTTAATACCTTGGCGAAACGAATTGCTAACAGGTTTAACCGGAGCTGACTTAATAGGTTTTCATACCTATGATGATGTACGCCATTTTCTTCATACTACAGCACGTCTACTTCCTATCACCGCTTCGGCAAATATTTTGACCTGTAACGAAAGGCAAATTGTGGTCGAAGCCTTTCCAATGGGAATAGATTTCGATAAATTTAGCTCTCTCCCTAAACAGCCTGCTGTATTTAAAGAGATAGAAAGACTAAACAATGTTCCAGATAAAGCAACCCATGTTTTATCCATTGATCGTTTAGATTATAGTAAGGGGATACTGGAACGTCTACAAGCCTACTCACTATTACTGGAAAATAATCCCGAATACGTAGGGAAAATTGTGTGGACAATGGTCGTTGTTCCGTCAAGGGATACGGTACCCCAATACAGGGACTTAAAAGAGCAAATTGATAGGACTGTAGGCGATATAAATTCACGACATAGAACTGCGACTTGGAATCCGATAAACTATTTTTATCGCTCCTTTCCGATTGAAGAATTGTCTATCTTTTACGCTACAGCTGATATATGCTTAGTAACCCCCATGCGAGATGGAATGAATTTGGTTAGTAAAGAATATGTTGCCAGCAGAAACAATGATGATGGTGTGCTAATTTTGAGTGAAATGGCAGGTTCATCGAAAGAGCTTACCGATGCATTGATTGTAAACCCAAACAACTTAGGAGATATTATGAATGCCATAGAGCATGCGATGCAAATGCCTCAGGAAGAACAGCGGGAACGAATGATAGCCATGAGAGCTGTAGTTAAAAAATTTAGTGTTAAGCGATGGGTAGACAACTTCATGTTAAAGTTAGCAGAGGTAAAACAACTCCAGGATTCTTTAAAAACAAAACATGCTACTAATGAGGTCAATAATCTTATTATTGACCATTATAAAGCAGCCCAGAGCCGAATATTTTTTCTAGATTATGATGGAACTTTGGTGGGATTTAAAAAGAATATTGAAAATGCTTCACCGGATCCGGAGCTTTATGAACTAATCGATAAATTAAATGAGTCGCCACTAAATAAAGTAGTCATTGTAAGTGGCCGACGTCATGAAACTTTAGAAAAATGGTTCGGACACCTTAAAATTGATCTTATCGGCGAACATGGTGCGTGGCAAAAAACCAGCGATGAAAACTGGAGCTCTCTTCCTCTTCTTACCAATCAATGGAAGCAAGAGATTAAGACACTACTTGAAACCTATATTGACCGAACGCCAGGATCTTTCATTGAAGAGAAGAGTTATTCTATTGTATGGCACTACAGAAAAGTAGAAGAAGGACTGGGCGAGTTAAGAGCAAATGAAATTGTTAGTCATTTAACTATTCTAACTGCCGATAGGGGTCTTCAGATAATGCATGGAAACAAAGTTATCGAATTTAAAAACATGGAAGTTAACAAAGGTAAAGCCGTTTTAAATTGGCTACATGATAAAAACCCCGACTTTATTATGGCTTTAGGGGATGACCATACCGATGAAGATATCTTTAAGGCAATGCCCCCAGAAGCGTTTACCATAAAAGTGGGAAATAACCCTTCTGAGGCTCGTTATTATTTAACGGATTATAAAGAGGTAAGGAAATTATTAAGCTCACTTGTTTAGTGGGTTAAAGGAATATAGGCCTATCCAATTTAACGGCAATTCTATAAGCTGCATTCATTAAACCTACGTGACTGTATGCTTGTGGAAAATTGCCCCATTGACTGCCATTTTTAGCGTCAACATCCTCGCTGAACAACAATAAATGGTTGCAATATTTGATAATATTCTCAAACTCTTTAATCGCATCGTCCAATCTCCCCACACATGCTAAGGCCTCTACATACCAAAAGGCACAAATTAAAAATGTGGTTTTGGGCTTACCAAAGTCATCTTCGTGTAAGTAGCGATAAAATAATCCATCTTCGGTTCTAAGATCTTCCTCCAGTGCAGCCAAATGATCTTTGGCCTTTTGGGAGGATGGATCTAAGTAATTCATCATAATCAATTGCAAGGTGCTTGCATCCAGATGTTTACTTCCGACAGCGTTTGCATACACTTTTCGTACCGGATCATAACATGCCTCGATATTTGCGGCAGCCTTATCTATTAAAATCTTCGCACGTTCCTCAAAACCGACATCGTTTATTGTGCGCGCCATTTTTAAGGCTGCATTGGCGCCTGCCCATTGAAATAGATTACTATAACAATGCGTATTGGCAATGTTTCTGAATTCCCAAATACCGGCATCCTTCTCGTCAATTGTGCTCTCAATTTTCGATAAAACATGATCCAGCCATTTTAAAGAGTCACTTCTTTCAGAAAACACAAACCGATGATCGGTGTAGAGCGGAAGCATAGCAATTAACACCTGTCCATAAATGTCGTTTTGGATATGTTCGGCTGCTTGATTACCAATTCTAATAGGCCGCTCATGGTTATAACCCGATAGATGGTCTAACGTATATTCGGTAATCTGGCGTTCTCCGGTGATACTATAAAGTGGCTGATAACGCTCGTCTTCGGCAAGTGAAATATCGGATAGATAAGCAAAATACTTCTCCATTTCTTCGAAATGGCCAATATGGTTCAAGGAGGTGAGTACATAAAACGAATCCCGTAGCCAACAATACCGATAATCCCAATTCCTTGTACTTCCTGGCGATTCTGGCAAGCTTGTGGTACTTGCGGCAATTATGGCTCCTGTATCTTCATATTGATGGATCTTTAAAACCAAAGCAGACCGGATTACAAAGGGCTGATGAAAAATAGCTATGGATGAATGCTTTATCCACAACCGCCAGTAATTTGTTGTTTCCTTTAAAAATTTATCAGCAGTACTATTTATGGGGGCTTCTAAATTAAACCCAAAGGTTAAAATAAGGTATTTCGTTTCATTCAGTACAAAAGCTTTATCCTCCAATATATAGTTTAAAGATACATTAGTACTAAGCTGGATATTTTCTTCACCGCCTTTAAAATCGATATGATTACTTCCCCGTGTAGCTTTTGTTTTTTTCAGCCCGTAATCACTTACCGGGTCACACTTAATTTTTATACGGGGGGTTCCAGCTAAAGCCTCAATTTTCCTAATAAGCATTAAGGGCTTATAATATCTTTCGTATAACCTAAATCGTGGGGCAAAATCGGTTACCCTATATTTCCCCTCCTCCGTAGTAATTTCGGTTCTTAAAACATTGGTATTTTCTATATAGTACTGATGAGAAGTGAATTCCCCAACAGGAAGGATAGAAAATTCGCCCCCCTTCTTTTTATCCAGTAAACTACCGAAGACAAACGGACTGTCGAACTTAGGCCAACATAGCCATGATATATCTGTATTTACATTAACATGTGCTATGAATGCACAATTTCCAATTATTCCTGTTTGATAAAGGTGTTTATTCTCCATATTCCATTATAACAAATAAAATCCGTAAAATGTTATGGGGAATATCAATTTACTGTTAGCCTATATGTGTGCCTCCGGGAATATCAACTCCTTTCTTAATCACTATAATCCCATCTTTAACTGCATAGAGTTCAAAATCGCCGTCTGGTAAATGATCACCCCCATTAATTCTTACATCATTTCCAATTTTACAATTTTTATCAATAATTGCATTATTGATAAAGCACCTGTCGCCAATACCCATTAAAGATCTTCCTAATTTAGTTTCAGACTCAATCTCTTCAAGAGTTTGATAATAATCACATCCCATAATATAGGCATTTGTAATGACCGTATCTTTGCCAATTCTACATCTAATGCCTAAAATTGTATGCTCAATCCTGCTCGCTTGCACAATACAACCTTCCGGAATAACAGTTCTTTCTAATGTGGTACCCGATATTTTCGAAGGAGGAAGCATTCTTGCACGGGTAAATATCGTATGAGCACTATCAAACATATTAAATTTCGGCAATTCATCAGTTAAACCTAGATTGGCCTCAAAAAATGACGATATATTACCGATATCAGTCCAATATCCTTCGTATTGATAGCTGAGAACTTTATTAGATTTTATCGCTCTTGGTAGAATTTCTTTACCAAAATCTTTTTCTTCGATATTTTCATTTAAGATATTCATCAAAAACTGGCGATTGAAAATATAAATACCCATCGATGCCAAGAAAACTTTTCCCTCACGTCCCATCTCTTCCCCAGTATCCGAAACCCATTCTTCTAAACCAACTTTCGGCTTTTCGGTAAATGAAGTAATCATGTGATCTTTATTCGCTTTTAAAATTCCAAAGTCTGTGGCGTCTTTTGCAGTAACCGGAATGGTAGCGATAGAGATATCTGCATCCTTTTCAATATGGGCTTTGAGCATCTCCCTGAAGTCCATTTGATACAATTGATCGCCTGATAAAATGAGTATATATTCAAACTCATGGTTCATAATATGATGCATACATTGCCTCACCGCATCAGCGGTACCCTGAAACCAAGTCGGATTTTCAGGCGTTTGCTCAGCAGCTAAAATATCAACAAAGGCTTTAGAAAAATGACTAAAGTGATACGTGTTTTTAATGTGTTTGTTTAAGGAAGCAGAATTAAACTGGGTTAAAACAAACATTCTATGAATACCTGAATTGATACAATTTGAGATCGGAATATCAACTAAACGATATTTACCCCCTATTGGTACCGCAGGTTTAGAACGTGTTTGGGTTAAGGGAGACAATCTGGAGCCCTGACCACCGCCAAGGATTACACCTAATACTTTATCTGTCATACTTTTTATTGCTTTACATGCTGTATAAATCTATATATTGTTGTGCCGCTCTATCCCAAGAGTGGTCTAAGTTCATGATAAACTTACGAATTTCCTTAAGCTTTTTCTGGTCTAAATAAAGTTCATATGCCCGTCCAATTGCATGTCCCACATCCCACACGTTAGTCTGATCATGACAAATTCCAAAACCTCCATCGCCAATGTCAATTACGGTGTCTTTTAACCCTCCTATGCGTCTCACAATTGGAATAGTGCCATAACGCAAAGCATACATTTGATTTAGACCGCAGGGTTCAACTCTAGAAGGCATTAATAAGAAGTCTGCCCCAGCATATATTTGGTGTGACAAGGCTTCATTATAACCGATATACGCATTATAAAAGCCCGGAAACTGATGGGTTAGCTCATTTAAACGATCTTCCACATGCGGGTCGCCAGAGCCCAGCACCAAAATATTAAGTTCCCCGTCGCTTTGTTGCAGGGCATTGTAAAAAATATCGGGTAGTAGATCTGCGCCTTTTTCTCCCACCAGCCTGCCTATAAATGTATATAATGGTTTCGTTTTATCTAAATTAAAAACATCACACAGGGCTTCTTTGTTTGCTTTTTTTCCGCTTTCTACCGTTTTATTGGTAAAACCTTTTTTAAGCATGGGATCTGATTTTGGATTCCAAACATCATTGTCTATACCATTTAAAATACCGGCCGACTTCCCTTTCTCCTGAAATAACAAACCCTCTAAGCCATTGGCTTGATAGCTGATTTCCTCCAGATAGCTCGGTGAAACCGTAGTCACCCGCCAAGCACATTTAATAGCCGATGCTAATGGGTTGATCGCATTTCCCCAATCTAATTTATTTGAATTCCGTAAGTCATAAGGCGGAAGATAATACAATTTGTCCCAGCCAAACTGACCTTGATATTGAGCATTATGAATGGTTAAAACTGTCGGAATATAATTCAAATGGCGGTACTGATGACAATTGCCGATCATAAATGGTATTAGTCCCGTATGATGATCATGACAGTGGATCACATTCGGTTTGTGTTCCCATTGGGCAATCCAATCTAAGGCAGCTATTTGAAATGCTAGAAAGCGTTCTGTATCATCATCATATCCATATACTTTTTCGCGGTCTAGCAACCCAGCAATATGCACCAGGAATAGATCAAAACCTAACTTATTTGTTCTTTCCCTGAAAATGCGAGCCTGTAAATTATGGTTTCCTAATCTAACCCATCCATCGTAAACAACTTCAAACTCGTTCTCATACAAAAATTTATTGCTATAAGCTGGCATTACCACTTTGGCTACGTGGCCAAGCTTATTCTGATATTTTGGCAAAGCGCCAACAACATCCCCTAAGCCACCAACTTTTGCAACCGGATAACATTCTGCGCTAAAGTGTATAATTTCCATATTTTGAAGCTTGAAAAAACTTCAGTCAAAATAGGCAATAGATTAAGCAATACCAATAAATAGGAAAAATAATTTCAATAAAAAATTAGTATTTGAATTAAAAGGGCGTGGATTTAAAGATGTCAGTCAGCTACACTTTAAGTAGACTTCAAGTAGTGATCAAGTAGTCATCAAGTAGGTATCAAGTAGGCTTTAGCACTACATCAAACTTACGTGATACCTACTTGATGCCTACTTCATCCATAAAGATTACTCTTCTTGAGCCAATATGGCGTAAAAATCTTTAATTGCATTAAATTGAGGATGTAGCGATACGACCTGCCCAAACACCAATAACGCTGGAGATTGAATGTGTTTTTCTATAATTAATTCCTCGATCGTTTCAACAATGCCAACTACTACATGCTCGTTTGCCGACGAACCATTCTCAATCACTGCTACCGGTAGATTTTCTTTGCCTTCTGCCTTAAAAATTGAAGCTATTTCCTTGATTTTCTCAATGCCCATTAATACAACTATGGTGGCATTTGATTTTGCTGCAACGTATAAATCCGGGGATACTTCTCCTTTAGCATTGGTTCCGGTAACTACCCAAAAGCTCTCACTAAGTGCACTATAAACCATTGGTATTTTCTGTAAACCAGGAACTCCTAAAGCACTCGAAATACCGGGTATGATCTCTGTGGGGATACTATAAGATTCGGCTACGTCTATTTCTTCATAGCCACGGGCAAATACAAAAGGATCGCCACTTTTTAAGCGAACCACATGACCATAGTTTAATGCATAATCAATCATCAGTTTATTAACCAACTCTTGCGAAAATGATTCATCTCCGGACCTTTTACCTACATAAACTTTAATTGCCTGCTTAGGCGCATGATTTAACAATGCTTCGTTTACCAAAGCGTCATACAAAACAACATCAGCAGTTTGTAAGGCCTTCACTCCTTTTAAAGTTAACAAATCTGGGTCGCCAGGACCAGCGCCTACTAGGCTTATCTTAGGTTCTACAGTAGCATTCTTTATTCTTTCTATAATCATCACGGTCGGTAAATTGGTTCAACAATACAAATGTATATAATATCTACCTTATTAGTAGTATTTATTTTAAAATAAAATTATGAACTATTATGTTCCTTGTGAGGAAGTGCGAACGAGTGTCCGTCATTGCGAGGTACGAAGCAATCTCTCACGATCAGATTGCTTCGTACCTCGCAATGACGGGTTAATCTCGCAATGACAGGTTAGCCTCGCAATGACGGGTTAATCTAGCAATGACAGCTTCCTACTCCACTGATGCCCTGAACATGAGCGCACCCACGGTAAGATTGGTTCTGCTATCAATTAAAATTGCTGAACCATTTGCCCTATTATCGCCGTATATATCGAAAGCCAGAGGTTCTGCAGTTTTAACCACTACCCTCCCAATGTCATTTAATTTAAAATCTTCAGCTGCAGCTTTTTCTAGCGTATTGATATCAACTTTATATATGATCTCTGCGATTTTACATTTGCTAATCCTGCTGTTGTGTTGGATTAAGTAAGTTACGGAACTATCTAGTGATCTGGCATCCATCCAACATAAATCTGCCTCAATGAGTTGAGATTCGAGAGGCTTGGCAACCGTATTTACCAAGGTGTCTCCTCTACTGATATCAATATTATCATTCAAATGTATCACAACGGATTGCCCCGCTGAAGCTTCTGTAAATTCCCTTTCGAAGAAGTCTATTTTTTTGATGGAAGAGCTGACGTTAGACGGGAGTACCGTAACTTGATCGTTCACCTTAAATGTTCCACTTAAAATTCTGCCTGCATAACCCCTATAGTCATGAAGCTGTGCTGTTTGCGGCCTAATTATCCATTGAACCGGCATTCTCGCTGAAGCAGATTTATCCAGCACCTCAACTTCCACTTGTTCCAGAAAATGGAGCAGACTTTCTCCTTCATACCAGCGCATAGCTGCTGACGACTGCACGATATTATCTCCTTTCAAAGCACTTACAGGTATATAGGTTACATTTTTTAAACCTAAGTTCTGCGCCAGTGCTTTGTATTTCTCGATGATAGCATTAAATACAGTTTCACTATAATTAACCATATCCATCTTATTGATGCAAACTACAATATGTTTTATCTCTAGTAAGGAAACAAGGTAGGAATGGCGGATAGTCTGCTCAATCACTCCGTTCCTGGCATCAATTAAAATGATCGCTAAATTCGAAGTCGACGCTCCTGTTACCATGTTTCTGGTATATTGAATGTGACCTGGCGTATCGGCTATAATAAATTTTCGTTTCTCGGTTTGAAAGTATTTATAGGCCACATCAATCGTTATACCTTGCTCCCTTTCGGCTCTTAGTCCGTCGGTTAAGATCGCTAAATCAATTGTTCCGTCATCATTCTTGCGATTAGCGTGCTTTAGCGCCTCTAACTGATCTGCTAAAATCGAATCTGTATCGTAAAGCAGGCGCCCTATTAACGTGCTTTTGCCATCGTCTACACTACCTGCGGTGAAAAATTTCAGTATATTCATATTGTTTTGTTCTTTTAATTAAAAGTATCCCCCTTTTTTTCTATCCTCCATAGCTGCTTCCGACACCTTATCATCCATCCGCGCTCCGCGTTCCGAAATCTTTGAAGCACTAATTTCCGATATGATATCATCAATCTGATCTGCTTCGGATTCAACTGCTGCCGTGCAAGACATATCGCCCACGGTACGGAACCGTACTTTTCTATTCACTACCACATCCTCATGGTCCATATTTAAGAAAGGGGACGCAGCCATTAGCTGACCATTTCTGGTAATACAATCCCGTTGATGGGCAAAATATATGCTTGGCAATGCAATTTTCTCCCTACGGATGTAATTCCAAACATCCAGCTCAGTCCAATTGCTAATAGGAAATATGCGAACATTCTCTCCTTTATGGATTTTACCGTTGTAAATATTCCATAACTCTGGCCGCTGCCGCTTTGGATCCCATTGCCCAAATTCATCACGGACTGAGAAAATACGTTCCTTGGCCCGCGCTTTTTCTTCATCTCTACGCGCACCGCCAATGCAGGCGTCAAATCCATGTGCCTGGATAGTATCCAAAAGGGTTACCGTTTGAAGCGCATTTCTACTGGCATTTTTACCGGTCTGCTCAATTACCTTTCCTTCATCTATTGATTGTTGCACAGAGCCTATAATTAACCTTTCTCCAATCCGTTGTACCATTTCGTCGCGGTATTGAATAGTTTCTTCGAAGTTATGACCGGTGTCAATATGCACTAATGGAAAAGGGAATTTCCCCGGACGAAAAGCCTTTTCTGCCAATCGAACTAAAGTAATTGAGTCCTTTCCGCCCGAAAATAATAAGGCTGGCTTCTCAAATTGCCCAGCAACTTCTCTTAATATGTGAATCGATTCTGATTCTAGTTCGTCTAAATAATCCATGTTTTTATGCTATTTCTTATAATTTGTTTCACTTTGTCATGCTCAGTATTCGTAATCGTCATTGCCAAGCTCCTGTCATTGCGAGGTACGAAGCAATCTCACGAACAGATTGCTTCGTACCTCGCAATGACGGGCGTAACCTCGCCACGATGATCTTTCAACCCGCATGTAGTCCGCATTCTTTCTTCGAGAGGTCTTCCCACCACCACCTACCCGCTCTAAAATCCTCTCCCGGTTGTACTGCCCTTGTACAGGGTGCGCAACCTATACTCGGGAAGCCTTTATCATGCAGCGTGTTATAAACAATGTTATTTTTCTTGATATAATCCCTTACTTCTTGCAAACTCCAATCGAAGATGGGATGAAACTTAATCAGCCTGTTCCCTTCGTCCCATTCTATGTTCTCCATATCATCTCTATTGGCACTTTGTTCGGCTCTAATACCTGTAATCCACATTTCATTATTGGCCAATGCGCGTTTTAAAGGCTCTATCTTACGGATATAACAACACTCCTTTCTATTTTCAACCGATTCATAAAAACTGTTTGGTCCCTTGGCATTTACCATTTGCTGCACCGCCTCTGTTTGCGGATAATAGGCATGGATCGGTTGTTGATAAACTTCTAAAGTTCTATTCCATACATAATAGGTTTCCGGAAATAGTCTTCCCGTTTCCAATGTGAAAACCTTGATGGGAATATGATGGCTAAATATTAAATGTGTAACCACCTGATCTTCCCATCCAAAACTGGTAGAGAACACGATTTTTCCCTTAAATTTTTCAGCCAGATGCTGTAGTTGGTGTACAACACCCAAACCTTTGAGTTCTTCTTTTAATTGAGTCAGTTCCATCTCCTATATTAATTTTAAAATGAAATTGATTATGCTTCTTAAACTAACAGTCATTACAATAATGCCTACCGCTACCATAATCGTTTTAGCAGAAATTTTATTGGAAACCCTTGCAGCAATGGGAGAAGCCAATGCACTCCCGATAACCAGACCTAAAACTGCTTCCCAGTATCTCCCACCCAACATGGTAAAAAAGGTTAGTGAACTTAACGTGGCAATAAAAAAGCGACTGATCTTTACCGTTCCTAAAGAGAACAAAGGATGACGACCTCCTGCGATTAAACTTGACAGCACGATCGAACCCCATCCACCTCCGAAAGCGGCATCAATAAAACCACCGAAAAAGCCTAGTACACCTATTTTTTTAATCTTCTGTGTTTCTCTCTTTCTTTTTATACTGAAAGCTTTCATCAAAATAATACCTCCAAGAACCAGTGTATAAATCGCTACGACAGGTTTAGTGTATTGACTAAAATTTTCGAGAGACGATAGTAAATAAGCTCCAATAATCGCCCCTGTAACTGCTGGAATAATTAAGACCTTAAATAATTTCCAGTTCACATTGCCCATTCTAAAATGCATCCAACCTGCTATGCCATTACTCAATACTTCGGAGATATGAATAGCCATACTAGCAGATGCGGGAGGGAGACCCATTGCTAAAGAAAAAGAGACTGTGGTAACTCCATACGACATACCAATGGCACCATCAATCATAGCGAATGTAAATCCAGCGCCCAAAAACCAATAAAACAATGGGTCCATGTTAATCAGAAACGTTTGAAATTCAGGCTCTGTATTCCATAAAGTAAATCCTACTACTCCAATAAAAGACAGGATTACTAGCCAAATCAGCCATTTAATATTTGTTTCCAAAAAGCTTTTTTTAGGACTAATAAGTCGTTCAGTAACCTTGTTTAACTGCTTTACTTTAGCAGCAAAATCGCCCGTTAATTGTTGCCTTAAAGAACTCATTTGCTGCAAAGTGGCATCCAACTCCTCTGGCAAACTTTCGGTAAGTAAGTGTTTTAATCTTTTTGCAATCGTTGGCGATTTCCCATTGGTGGAAATAGCAATTTTGAGATCGCCTTTTTTCACAACAGAGCCTAAATAGAAATCGCATAGCTCGGGTTTATCGGCAACATTGATCAGAAGTCCTCGTTGATGGGCATCTACCTTAATTTCTTCGTTCAGTATATGGTTATTCGTTGCTACAAATACGATATCGACCTCATTTAAGTCACTGGATTCATACCTCTTCTCTGCGATTTTAAGTTTAGGATAGGTTTGTTTAAAGTTGCTAATTGCTGGTATAATAGCGCTAGCAACAAGTGTGATATTTGCTTGTTCGCTATTTTTTAAGATAGCGGTTAATTTTTCAAGCGCAACGGGGCCACCACCAATTACCAAAGTACGCAACTGGTTCAGTTTAATAAAAACCGGAAACAGCTGATTTCCCATTTCTGACTCGGGAAACTGTACCTCTTCTTTCGGCCTAGGCGATATTAACATATGGTTTAATTAATTTAGTAAACGATGGATGAAGAGAAACCACTTCGCCAAAAATCAACAAGGCTGGAGCCGCTATTTTTGCGTCAGCTACCTTGCTTAAAATACTATCCACTTTACCAATTACTAATTTCTCCTCAGCTGATGAGCCATTTTGCACTACGGCTACTGGCAAATTGTTTTTACCCGCGACACTAAAAATGTCGACAATCTGCGGCAACTTTTTTAAGCCCATTAGGATGATAACGGTTGCGTTAGAATTGGCGGCTTGGTAAATATCTTCCGATACAGCACCTGATGAAGTTGTTCCCGTAATTACCCAAAAGCTCTCACTCATACCGCGATGTGTAACTGGAATTTGCTGCAAACCCGGTACACCAATAGCACTCGAAATACCTGGAATAACTGTTACAGCAATATTATACGATGTTGCAAAGTCTAACTCTTCATACCCCCTGCCAAAAACAAAAGGGTCACCACCTTTTAGGCGAACAACATGTCCGTAATTTAAAGCATAGTCTACCATCAGCTTATTGATAGCGTCTTGCTCAAACGAGTGCTCGCCGGAGCGCTTCCCTACATAAACTTTAATGGCATGTTTAGGGGCATAATTCAATAAAGCTTCGTCAGTTAACGCGTCATAAAGTACCACATCTGCACGCTGCAAAGCGAGTACACCTTTTAGGGTAATCAATTCCGGATCACCAGGACCAGCTCCTAATAGTGTTATTTTCGGTTCTATGTGTTGTTTATCTCTCTCCATGGTTAAGCAATTGCACGTATTTCATTAATCTGTTTTAAAAAACCTTTCGCCTCATTTAAGTACTGTGCCGCAAAGTCTAGGGTTGGCTCATTTTTATTAATTTGAAGAACTAGCTCGCTGAAAGGTGTTGTTAAATTTATTTCTCCACTTTCGACAAAGTGATTGTCAAACTCTCTAATCACGCCAACTTGCGTGCTGCTGTTAATGCCTTTATCGAGCAATAGTGATTTGGCTGCGCTGATAAATGTACTGTAGCTATGGTAAATCGAATCTGCATACGCCTGTCGTTCAAGCGCTTGTTTAGCCCATCCAAACTTTTCTTCGGCTTCAAGTAGTAAAGTTGCCACTAAATCTATCACCACCCCGGCACATTCGCCCACACCTATGGCAGTTTCGAAAGTTTCCTCATGTCCCCAGTCTACAAATTCATTGCTTTGTAAGGATGTGAGATCTGCTATCGGCTTTAACAGTTGATAGAAATAATCTTTCCCTTGTCGGTCGTAATAGCTATGAAAATTCTCTTCTGCAGGGCTATTCGCTTTAAAATCATTTAAAATGAGATGCAATACTTGCGGTGCTCTTTTAGAAGGCACTTTAATTACCCTTTCTGCCACACGGCCTCCGCCATCACCTACTGTTCCACCGCCCAGCATCACTTGCACCGCGGGTACCACTTTGCCATTTGCTTTAACAGAGCTACCATGAAAGCCAATTTCTGCCAAACCATGTTGTCCGCAAGAATTCATACATCCACTGATCTTGATCTTAATGTTCTTCTCGTAAATGAATTCTGGGAAATCTTCATAAATCACTTCTTCCAATACTTCGGCTAAGGTCATACTGTTAGAGATCCCTAAATTACAAGTATCGGTACCTGGGCACGTAGTAATATCTGCCAGACTATCGAAACCTGCGTGTGCTAAGTCTATATCTAGCAAAGCTTTATAAAGTGGTTGTAATGCATTTTTAGACACATATTTAAGCAATAGGCCTTGGTTTTGCGTTACCCTAATTTCGTCGGCCACATAAGGCGTGATAGCACGTACAAATGCTCTTGCCTGGTCTGTTTTGATGTCGCCAACTTTAATTTTTACATATACTGCGTAAAATCCATTTTGCTTTTGCGGCACCACATTGGTGGCTAGCCAATGCTGATAATGATTTTCATTGGCAATTGTTACGGGCGGATAATCTTGTGTAAATGGAAAATATGGAAGCGGAACACTGTTTATATCTATTGGGAAGGTTTTGACTTTATTCGCAATTCTTTCTTCTGCAACCAGTCTTAACACCTCGGCCAGACCTAACTTCTGTACCAGATATTTGAGGCGCGCTTTATTTCTATTGGTACGTTCGCCGTAGCGATCAAACACCCTTAATACCGACTCAGTAAAAGGGATTAATTCATCTTCCGGCAAAAACTCATTAATAGCACTTGCTAAAAAGGGCTGTGCTCCTAGTCCACCAGCAAACAACACCTTAAACCCCCGCTCCCCTTTTTCGTTAATTTTGGGAATAAATCCTAAATCGTGGATATAACTAAAGGCAGTATCTTTATCACTAGAAGAAAACGAGATTTTGATCTTACGCCCCATTTCTTGGCAAATTGGATTGCGCAGGAAGTAAGCAAAAACTGCTTGTGCATAGGGCGATACATCAAATGGTTCATCAGGATCTATTCCGGCATTAGGCGATGAAGTCACATTTCGAACGGTATTACCACAAGCCTCTCTGATGGTCACCTCGTCTTGTTCTAGCTTTTGCCAAAGCTCGGGTGTGCGATCTAAGCTCACATAGTGAATTTGAATATCTTGACGTGTTGTGAGGTGCAAATTACCACTTGCATACTCATCGGCGATATCAGCAATACGTAGTAATTGTTTAAAGGTTACTTTACCAAAAGGTAATTTAATACGGATCATTTGTACGCCTGGTTGGCGCTGACCGTATATGCCTCTCGCTAAACGCAAGCTTCTAAACTTCTCGTCATGAATTTTACCAGAACGAAAATCGTTGATCTTTCTTTCTAGATCGATAATATCTTGTTGGACGATTGGGTTTTCTAATTCTGTTCTAAAACTATTCATACTTAATTAAGATTTGTTAGGGTACACTACCAAATATCATTTGTTTTCTAGCCCGGATAAAGCGACAAACCAAATAATAATTGGACAAATATATATAAAGTATATAGATTTAGTAGTCTATTAAAGGAGAAAAGTTATAACTTTTTTAAAATACTGCTTCTACACTACTGAAATTGGGGTTTTCTCTTTATTGATAATGTCAGCAACACTGGTTTCACCAAGCACTTTTAAGGAAGCATCACGCACTTCGATAAACGCTTTACGAATTCCGCAGGTAACTTCATCATGGCATTCTTCGCACTTGTGATAAAATTTAATGCTGGCACATGGCACCATCGCTATCGGTCCATCGGTAATACGAAGGATATCAACTAAAAAAATATCCTTGGGGTCTTTGTTAAGGCTATAGCCCCCTCCTGCTCCTTTTTTGCTATATAAGTAGCCAGCGTTACGAAGGTCCAATAAAATCTGCTCAAGAAATTTCTTAGGAATACGTTCATCTTCAGCTATGCGGGCTATTTGCATAGGCGGCTGATCCATATTTTTACCAAGCATTACGAGTGCTTTAATGGCGTATTTTGTCTTTTTTGATAGCATTAGTACAAAGTTAATAAAATTTGCCAGTTTATTTTAATTAAGCTAAATGTGCAAAAATACCGCTCATATAAGCATCCGCTTCCGTGCCTGCACAAAATTATTTATCTTTCCCAACTTAAACCCCAATGAACCAATTAAAACGCAAATGAAATCAGTCAATTTCTTTTATGCTACGGTATTGCTTATGTCCGCTTTAGCGGTTAACGCCAATGACGGAACCAAGCCCAAGCTATGGTACAATCAACCCGCGAAAAAGTGGGAAACCGAAGCGCTGCCGATAGGAAATGGTAGATTAGGGGCCATGCTATTTGGTGATATCAATACCGAACATATTCAATTTAATGAACAGAGTCTTTGGTCGGGCGATAATAATTGGGATGGCGCATACACCACCGGAGATCACGGTTTCGGCTCGTATCGCAATTTTGGAGATATTACCATCAACTTTGATAAAATTGGCCAAGTTAATTCCTACAGTCGTTCTTTAGCCATCACAACCGGAATCCATAACACTACCTTTACTGCTAATGGAATTACTGTAAAACGAGATGCTTTTGCTAGCCACCCAGACCAAGTACTTGTTTTTAAATACACGGCTAATAAAAAGGCAGCCTTTTCTGGAAAAATCTCTTTAGCATCGGCACAGGGCGCCATCAGCACTGCTCAAAATAATGAACTGAGTTTTGCTGGCATCCTACCCAATCAATTAAAATATGCTGCAAGCCTGCGCTTGTTACAGAGGGGCGGCACAGTTCGCACAGAAGGGAATAGTTTAGTATTTGAGAATTGCAATACCTTAACGATTTACGTAAATGCCCGTACTAATTACAAGCCAGACTATGTGTTAAATTGGCGTGGTGCAGATCCAATGCCCCTTATCCAACAAGAACAGACAGCAGCGCAAAAATTAAGCTATCAAAAATTGATAAAGCGTCATATTGCTGATATTACTAGACTTACTAAAGCTGCAACCATCAACATTGGCACGAGTGCCGACAGTATATTGGCACTAGCTACCGATATACGATTAAAAAAATACATTGCCGGTGCTGCAGATCCCGATTTGGAAGAAACGTTATTTCAGTATGGGCGTTATTTACTGGTAAGCTCTTCACGTAAAGGCGGATTACCGGCTAACCTTCAAGGACTATGGAACGACAGCAATACCCCAGCTTGGGCGAGCGATTATCATAGCAACATTAACATCCAGATGAACTATTGGGGTGCGGAAACTACAGGTCTAACCGAATGCCATGTACCATTAATAGATTTTATAGTTGCTGCTGAAGAACCAAGTCGCATGGCTACCCGAAAAGCCTTTGGGGAAAGAACCCGGGGCTGGACTGCCAGAACCAGTCAAAGTATATTCGGCGGGCATGGTTGGGAATGGAATATCCCCGCGAGTGCATGGTATGCTCAGCATGTATTTGAGCATTGGGCCTTTACTATGGATAAAGCTTACTTAGCAAAAACAGCATATCCTATTTTGAAAGAAATTTGTCAGTATTGGGAAGATCGTTTAAAGCAAACTTCCGGCGGGACCTTGGTGGTCCCTATGGGCTGGTCGCCCGAGCATGGACCAAGAGAAGACGGGGTAATGCACGACCAGCAATTGGTATGGGATTTATTTCAAAACTACCTGGATGCAGCGAAAGTCTTAGGAATTGATGTCGATTATCAAGCAACAGTAGCCAACATGCAACAGCATTTAGCGCCTAATAAAATTGGAAGTTGGGGTCAGCTACAAGAGTGGCAAACCGATCGAGATAGGCCAGATGATCAACACAGGCATACTTCTCATTTATTTGGTGTTTATCCCGGCAGGCAGATCACCCTTAGCCAAACCCCCGCATTGGCCCACGCTGCTATTATCTCATTGCGCAGCCGAAGCGGGAATTATGGCGTAAACAGGGATAAACCCTTCACTGTTGCATCAACGGTAGGCGATAGTCGCCGTTCTTGGTCGTGGCCGTGGCGCGGTGCTTTGTGGGCTCGATTGGGTGAAGGAGAAAAAGCAGCGATAATGATTCGCGGATTACTCACCTATAATACTTCCCCTAATCTTTTAACTACCCATCCTCCCTTCCAAATAGATGGTAACTTGGGAATTATAGGTGCTGTTCCCGAAATGCTGATGCAGAGCCATGCTGGTGAAATTCATTTATTACCCGCAATTCCAAAAGCGTGGGGAATAAGGGGATCGTTCACTGGCTTAAAAGCACGCGGCGGTTTCACAGTTAGTTGCACCTGGCAAAACGGCAAAGTAATTTCCTATAAAATCAGTTCCGTAGTATCACAAAAAGTTAAGGTTCGTGCAAATAACGAGTTGAGGGAGATAATCTCTACAAGAATATGAAATGCTGCTGGGAGGTAGTTTTCTAAAACAACGTCACCCCGACATTCCAGCCCCACCAACCCTGGTTATTTCCACTAAACTTGTGGTGTTTTGCTGGAACAATATTTTGTTTATAGCCTTTTGCACTTGAGCCTGTGGGAGCGTCACTGTTATAATAAGCATAAGATGGTCCGCCGAATACAGCAAAACCTTTAAATAGCTTGATTTCTAAATTAGCTTGAAAACGCATTAATATGTTCGCATAATCCCAATTACCCAAATGCAAATACTGGGTAATCATTTCTGTTTCGATTGCTAACCGATTACCTAATAAGAAATCATGACCAAAACCAATTCCAATGGTTTCTATGTTTGCTGTATCGGAAAAATTTTTACCAGCAATTAAAAGCGTATACAATTTGGCATTGCCGGTTTTAAGCGCAACATTGGCATTTACTAAATCATTGCTAAAGAAACTTAGTTTTTTATACCCATTTTTGGAGAGGTTAAGCAAGCCAATTGACGTACCAGAGCTGCTATCCGCCAAATTAATTAGGCCAATCTGCAGTCCTTCATGCTTTTTGGCATAATTAAACACTCCGGCAATCTGTGTACCCGTAAACTTGCTTGTGGTCATATTTCCAATACCCGCAATCTGTACTCCTTTTACGTCTTTACGCACAAGGTTTCCTATCCCACCAATTTGCACTCCATTTAAATTCCCACTTACTGAATTTGCAATACCTGCAGCCTGAAAACCTCCTACGTTTTGTCTATCGTAATTAATTAAACCGGCGAACTGCGTTCCCTGAACATCACCACCTACCGCATTAAATAAACCTGCGGCTTGAAAAGAATTTACTTTACCTATAGTTAAATTAAATAACCCCGCTACCTCTACTCCATCAACACCTGCTGTATAGCCACCCAGCACATTCAGGGAAGCCTTATTGACCACCCGGCTACTCATCATGCCGTGCGAACTTAAACCAGGCAATAGCGAGGCTTGAAATGGCGTATTTGCAAAGAAGTTAGGAATGTTAAGATTTTGAATTCGTTGCTTAGAAGATAAAAGAAATTTACTAATTCCTAGATCTTCAATGGTATTCGAGAAAATAGTACCCCTCTCTTTATCGGGATCATTATATCCTTGCGGCTCAATTTTTATATCAGCAAGAAAAACCAAAGCAGTATCTCTATAGGTTTCTTTACTAGCAGTTAATATAACTTCTTTATGTTCTCCTTTAAACCGCAAGGTAAAATAGCCTTCATCATCCGTTAGCGTACTTTGCAATAGGCGTTTTTCGTAAACACTGGCTTGTTTTACTTTTTTCCCCGTTTTGGTATCAACAATGTAACCACTGATGAGATATAAATTTTCGGCAGTGGTAATATTTTCAGGCTCAATGGTTAAATGATTTACTGCATACCTTAGTATTACATATTCTTCGCTTTCCTTATAGGCAACCTTGCCAGCAAACATCCGGTCAAGCACATCTCGTACAGGCATACGCTGTACATTTAAATCGATTACACTATCTTGGTTAATTAATTTCCCGTTATAAGAAAAATAGAAGTTACCTGCTGTACTGATGTGCTGCAAAGCATCTCGAACACGTTGTTGCTTAATGTTGAAAGTAACCAATTTAGATAAATTGTTTCTATAGCCCTGTGCCCAAGCAAAATTAGAAAGCAATAGTAGGAAAAGAATAATTTTATGCTTCATTCGCTTAGTAAGACAATATAATTTCGTTTTGGTTACGCTTAAGTTTTAAATTATCAAAAGTTTTAATAATCGTTCTCAGATTTTCATCCAATGATTTTTCATAAGGTAAAGTTGTAGTTATTGTTAACTCTTTTGCCGCACCTGTTACGACTACATTACCACCATAAGCTTCATTTAAAATGGCGACTAAAATTGGTAAAGGTGTTTGATCGGCGATAAATAATTTACTTCTATAATAGTTATACAATTCATCGTTAACCGGTAGTTTGGCTAATTTATTTACTCCTTTTTCTAAAACCAATTTCTCTCCTTTATGCAATAAGACAGTAGCGTTACCCAAGCTCACCTTAACAATTCCTGTTTCAACTACTACTTCAGTTAATCCTTTTAAATGCTTGATATTAAAAGAAGTTCCAACCACCTCTACAGTAACCTTATCTATTTCAATTATAAAAGGTTTAGCCTTATCTTTGGCAACTTCAAAAAATACATCCCCACTTTCCAGTTTAATGTTCCTTTTATTTTTAAAGTTGTTTGCATATTCAATATGTGAAAATTTATTCAATGTAATTTCAGAACCATCTGGAAGCAGTTGTGACCTCACTTGGAGATTCGTTTTCACATCAGTGTAACCTTGGGTTTTAAAAATCGTGTAAAGTGCCCATGAACCTATAGCGAGCACAAATACCGCGGCAATGCGCGCCAATGAGTTGATTGGTTTTAACCTTATCGTCGCATTGGGCTTTACTGTATTGGCTTTATTTTTAAATTTTAGCCAAGCGGCATCGATATCTACCTCACGCTTACTCAATAAGTTCCTGCTTTCGGCCCAAATCCTTTCTAAAGAAGCTAAGTAAACAGGGTTCTCTGCAGTTGACTGCAGCCATTCATTTACCGCTGAATTTTCCTCAGCGTTAGTTTCCCTTAGTAAAAATTTAATTAATAATTCATCTTCCATCTCTTATCTCTCCTATTTTAAAAAATCTTTGTAATACATTAAACAAGAAAGCAATAAAATGAGGAAATCCGCCAATTTTATACGCATAATCCTCAAAGCCTTCCCCATTTGGTTTTCTATAGTTTTAGTAGATAAACCCAGCTCCTCAGCTATTTCTCTATATTTTAGTTCTTCAAATCTGCTCATTTGAAAGATAGTCCTGCACTGCTCTGGCAAATCGTTTAATGCTAAATTAATTTGCTGCTGCAATTCTGTAAGCTCTAACCGATCAGCCGCCGTATGATAAGCCGAATCCATACCATGATGGGTAAAATCCTGATATTTTGTTTTAACTTTTTGATGTTTCAAGTAATTTAAACTATCGTGATAAACGCATTTATACAAGTATGCTTTTAACGAGGTCTGTACACTAAGTTGCGCTCTTCTTTCCCAAAACTTTAAAAAAAGTTGTTGAACAATTTCTTCAGCATCATCTTCGTCCTTTACAATCACCGTGGCATAAGCAAGCAGCGCCTTATAATGCAGTCTGAATAAGGATTCAAAGTCTGCATCATCTAGGTAATGATCTGAAGAAGCGCTAATTGTTTTCAAGGTTCAAATATATTATTTTTCGTTGTTGGTTTTGAGTTGCTTGCCAAATCGTCAATGTTTTCCCATCATTACGAAGTGTTGCACAGAACGAAGCAACGCAATCCTAAAGCACAAATACCTTAAGGGGTAGATTGCTTCGTACCTAGCAATGACGAGATCTTGTTCAAGAACCTTTTTCCGCATCCAGACGTAGAACATACAACGTATTACTTATAACGTACAACTTCTAATCCCTAAATCGCTATCCTTTTAATAATCTCTTTGCCTGTTTCACTATGTGCTGTTATCAAATCAATATACTGCACTTTCGGGAACCAAAACGAGCCACCGTCTACTTTTACGAATACTCTCTTAAGCAACAAATTATCGTCTCCGTTTTTTATATACATCTTATAAGTATTGTCTGCTGTTGATTTTAATAAATAAAGTGGCATTTTTTTATAAGCAGCTAAACGGATTTCAAACTCATCCTTACCAAGAGATCTACATTTTACGCCATAAGCAAATCGCTGTTCAATTCCAGTTAAAGGTTTATACTTCTGTTCTTCTTCATACCTAATCCAGGAACCAATAACTGGTTTCTGCGGATCAATTGTACCATCTCTCCTAAAGTTAATTTCATAAATAATGGTGTTGGCATCAGGTGTACGCTGTAAGAAAAAAAGCAGGTTTTTCCCCACAGGTGTAGGGAGTGCTTCTGCAGTGTTTTGAGCACTTACCAAACTTGTTAACAGCAAAATAAATACCGTTATCATAACAATTACTTTAAAATGCTTATACTCATTGGATCTATACGTCGCCATAGATAAAGGCATTAATTTTCGGTGATGAATTTTACCAGGACTAGCGAAGATAAAAAATAGGGCTTCCTTTAAACCCCTGCTTGCTTTAACATCATTAAACATATCAATGTACTCTTGAAAATTGAGGAGAAAGGGATTAATTTTATGAGTTACCGGCTTAGTTAGCCCGTATATCGGCTTCTCTTCCTCGTATTGAAATGAATTAAATAGATGATCCCAAATCATAAAGGTAGCCCCAAAGTTCTTATCTAAATACTTTTCCTGACTCCCATGATGAACTCTGTGGTTGGAAGGGGTACCAAAATACCGCTCCATAAAAGGATGCAGTTTTCCAATGGCCTCTGTATGAACCCAAAATTGATATAAAGTGCTTAACTGACTAACTACCATAAATACAACAGGATGAAAACCAACTAACACTACAGGTATAAAGAAGATTACTTTGAAATGCTGTACCCAGCTTTGTCTGAATGCCACGGTTAAATTATAATGCTCTGCCGAATGGTGCACAACATGAGTTGCCCAAAAGAAACGGTTGTAATGCGAAATTCTGTGCGACCAGTAACTGCAAAAATCATATAGAATGAAGGCAGGAATTAACGTGTACCAATTCAGCAACATGCGCCAAGGCAAAAGATTGTACAAGCAAATTGCAGCATAAACCAACACTACCTTCATTAGCAGATTTACAGTTAAATTGCCTAAACCGATAAGTAATGAACCTAAGGTCTCTTTGTTTTCATAAGTTTTATGTTCACCAAAATGAGATACTAAGAGCTCAACAATAGTAAAGAAGAACACGCCAGGTAATGCATACAGCATTAAGTCTGGAGCTTTCGCCTGCAGCAAATTTACATCGGCTAAATTAATTTCGGCAGCGCCAAATAATTCGGGGATGGCTAACATGGTCTTAAAACTTAAGTACTTTGCCTGAACCAGAGACTTTGGTATCTAATTGTGGATTTCCTCTATAGTAAACCTCTCCGCTGCCGCTAATTCTAGCCTTTAAATAATCGGCAACTTGTACATGTATGTCGCCACTTCCCGAGATATCGATATCAGCCTCTTTTACATTTGCCTTTTGGAAGAATGCTTTTCCAGAGCCTGAGATAGTCGCATCCAAACGATCTATATTTAATGTTTGGTTTACTGAGATATCTCCAGAACCACTAATGCTCAAATCAAAATCTGCAATAGATGGAAAATTACCATCAATGTTAACGCTGCCGCTTCCGCTTAACGAAGTGCCTTTAACAAGCGGCATGGTAACAAAAATCTCGATATCATCTTGTCTAACATTGGCATTTTTATAGCTCAAGTTTAAACGTTTACCATCTAAAGTGGTTTTAAAGTATGGAATAAGATTGCTCGATCCTTTTAGAACAACTTTGTATTCGTTGCCATAGGTTACGTGAACTGGGCTAGCCCCGCTAACATGCAGACTAGTGAATTCGTTTAAGGTTCTGGTATCTGTAATTTGATCGCCATTGGCAGTTAACCGATCTTTTTGGCATGAGCTGAACATCAAAATGCCGAGCATAAATAATAATAAATGTTTCATTTGTGTGTGTTTTATAAAGTAAATATTTAAAGAGAATTGATTGTTAAATCAACTAGATGGTTGCATAGCTAATCAAAGAATCCCTAAAAAAGGATCTGTAAACCAGCCGTATAACCAACATATAGTGCATTGTAGTCATTGCCCCATTTGTTGTTCCAAGTCTTTAAGTTTTTAGTATAAAGTTGCTTCCCTTCATCAGTATTGGTGGTTACGTAGTTAATTGACGGTCCGCCGAAAACACCTAGTGTTTTAAACAGCTTGACATTCGGCATAACTCTGAAAGAGGTTTTAAAATATTCGCCTGCTTTAAAACTTTCTAAAGTAGTGGCAACAAGCTCGGTGTTTAAACTAAAGGCATTTGATGAAAAGAAATGAGCGCCTAAGCCAACTTCAGCGGCATACACTTCGTCTTCATTTTGATGGTTATAGCCTACTCCAATAATGCCATATAAAGCTTTTCCGCCTGACCGGAAGCTGAGCATGGTGGTTTGTGTTTCATCTATAGTTACGCCGATGCTTTTTTCGCCATTCTTAACGATGTTGATAATGCCTATAGGGTAATCTGAAGAGTCGGCGATATTGATAAAGCCTGCAATTTGCGCACCTTTTACTTTTTTCGCAATATTGATAAAGCCTGCAAGCTGAGATTCGCTTACATTTTGACTGGTAATATTTGCAAAACCTGCAAATTGGGCACCTTTAATGCTATGGGCAAGATTGATAAATCCAGCAAATTGGGCACCTTTGATATGATGCGCAATATTAGCGAAACCCGAGAATTGGGCACCTTTTACATTACCATTTGCAATATTGGTAAAGCCTGCAAAGGCTGCCCCTTTTCCACCACGATAAGTATTGGCAAACCCCGCAAACTGGGTACCATCGGCTTTGCCACCAATATGGTTAGAGAAACCTGCAAATTGACTTCCCACAGCATCGTGGCGAACGAAGTTACTTAGGCCGGCAAAAGTTAATCCTCGCTCGGCAGCAGAAACACCTGCAATTAAGTGAATAGAGAAGTTGTTAGTATCTAAAGGTGCGTGGGTTCCGTTAGAACTTAATGGATAAATAAAACCAACATGAATTTTGCCAGGAACTTGTGCAAAAAGGTTAAGGCTGGTTAATAAAAGTAACGCAAAAAAGATTGCTTTTAGAAGAGTGATTTTTTGTATCAAAAGTTTCATTTGTGTCTAATTTTAAAATGAGACAACAAGATGAAGGTCTACCCCTACGTCGGATAAAAAAATATTATTATTTTTTTGGGAGGCTATTCGTTGGATTCGTCATTGCGAGGCACGAAGCAATCTCACTGTGGGCGGGCCGGCATAGCGCTTTAAGGTTGCTTCGTGCCTCGCAATGACGAATTATCTAGCAATGACGTTACTTTAACACGTCGTAAGCAAACCGCAGTATCGTACCGAAAATGACAATCAGAAAGAAAATCCTTACAAACTTATTTCCTTTCAGTAAGGCAAGCTTAGCCCCAAAATACGAGCCGATGATGTTAAAAATCGCCATAGGTATGGCGTATTGAAATAACACATGCCCAGTAGAAGTAAAATAAATCAAAGCCGCTAAATTAGTAGCCATGTTTACGATTTTTGCATGCGCACTGGCTCCAACAAAATCGAAGCCTAGTACGGCAATAAAAACTAAAATCAAAAACGAGCCTGTGCCCGGACCAATCAGCCCATCGTAAAACCCAATGATTAAACCAAAGAGGCCTGCTAAAAAAACTTGCTTGGCAGGCGAATGCTCCTTTTGTTGGTGAATACCAAATTGCTTGTTAAAATAGGTATAAGCAGCAACGAGGATTAATACCACCAAAATAATTGGCTTAATTAAATCGTTGTTTAGTTTACTCACAGAATAAGCACCCATTAAGGAGGCGCAAAAGGCCGCAATAACGCAAGCAATTAAAACTTTATAGTTTAGCCTAATTTGCTTTGCGTATTTAAAAGCTGCAATACTAGTTCCGGCTAATGATGGTATTTTAACCGTACCAAAAATGGTAGCGACAGGATAATGCGGTAAAATAAGCAAGGTTGCCGGTGTTTGAAGCAATCCACCGCCGCCCACAATGGCATCGATAAAACCAGCTGCAAATGCGGCAAGGCAAAGGAGGATTAGTTCTTGAAAGAGAGGCGTCATTAACGTAACATCTTACATCCTTTCGGGCACATTGATACCCAAGATCTTCGTCCCTGCTTTCAATACATCAGCTGTTAGGCTACAAATATTTAAACGATGCTGTTTTACGTTAGCATTTTCTTCTTTTACAATTGGCGGTACCTCATGGTAAAACTTATTGAACAACTTAGCCAATTCATATAAATAGTTAGCTAAAAATGCTGGACTATATGATTTAGCCGCGTTGCTCAACTCTGCTGGATATTTCGACAACAACATGATCATGTCTAACTCTGTTGCTGTTAAAGCGCCTTGCTCCATACTCTTTGCCGCTTGATATTGCGCCTTACTCAGCAAAGATTTAATCCTCGCATGGGTATATTGGATAAAAGGTCCCGTGTTACCTTGAAAATCAATCGATTCAGAAGGATCAAATAACAGTCGCTTTTTAGGTTCTACTTTTAATAGAAAATATTTAAGGGCACCTAAGCCAATATTGGTATATAATTCAGCTTTTTCTGCCTCAGAGAAATCATTAATTTTACCTAGGGTTTCAGTTTTTTGCTTAGCAGTTTCAACCATTTCAGCCACCAAATCATCAGCGTCTACCACAGTTCCTTCTCTACTCTTCATTTTACCGCTTGGCAAATCAACCATCCCATAAGATAAATGGTATAATCCCTTGGCCCAACTTTTACCTAGTTTCTCCAGAATTAAAAACAATACCTTAAAATGATAGTCCTGCTCGTTACCAACCACATAAATGGATTGATCCATATGGAAATCATCATATTTCATTTGTGCGGTACCGAGATCTTGCGTAATATAAACTGAAGTTCCATCAGCTCTTAGCACCAATTTCTGGTCTAAACCATCGGCTGTTAAATCGATCCAAACAGAGCCATCTTCTTTTTTAAAGAACACACCTTTGGCCAATCCCTCATCAACGGTATCCTTACCTAATAAGTAAGTATTGCTTTCGTAATAATATTTATCGAAATCAACACCCAGGTTTTTGTAGCTAATCTCAAAACCTTCGTAAACCCAGCCATTCATCTTTCTCCAGAGCGCAATAACCCCTTCATCACCCGCTTCCCATTTCAACAACATTTGTTGGGCTTCTTTCATTAACGGTGCATTCTTTTTAGCTTCTTCTTCGGTCTGACCGTCTAATTTTAGTGTATCGATTTCTTTTTTATACTCTTTATCGAAGATCACATAGTATTTCCCAACTAAATGGTCGCCTTTTAAGCCAGAACTTTCAGGAGTTTCGCCATCCCCCCACTTTTCCCAAGCTAACATTGATTTGCAGATATGAATACCTCTATCGTTAACCAAATTCACTTTAAACACCTCAAATCCATCAGCCTTAAGCAACTCGGCAACTGAATAACCTAATAAGTTATTTCGTACATGGCCTAAATGCAGGGGTTTATTGGTATTTGGTGAAGAGTACTCTACCATTACCTTTTTACCATTTGGCTTTACAGTTAAGAAATCATCTTTTAAAAGCTCATTGTTGAAAAGATTTAACCAATATGAATCAGCGATACTTAGGTTTAAAAATCCTTTAACTACATTAAAAGCTGTGATTTCTGCTACATTGGCAAGCAGATATTCGCCAATAGCATTGGCAGTTTCTTCGGGTGATTTTTTCGAAAAACGAACAATAGGAAATACTACAAGGGTAATTTGCCCTTCAAATTCCTTTCTTGTTTCTTGTATATTGATGACACTTTCCGCTACATCTTCCTGATAAAGATGTTTAATAGCATTGAGTGTTTCGGTGATGATAAAATTCATGAGGCGAAAATAACTAAAGAAGTCCGTAAGTCAAAGATTAATGAGAGGTTTGGCATGGAGCGGCCTTCAGGGTATCCCTATTCAGGAAACAAACTTCACTTTCAGAAAAAATCTGCTAGCTTTGCACCACTACACCAAATATATGAACGAGCAGAAAGATAATTTCAAAATACAGGTAAATACTGAAATAGGTCGATTACGAAAATTGTTAATCCATAGTCCCGATAGTGGACTGGGTAAGGTTGTACCCTCCAAAGCTCAAGATTGGCTCTTCGAAGACATTGTACATTTAGATACGATCCGTAAAGACGAATACGATTATTACGTGAAGTTATTGATGTATTTCTTGGACCCTGCTAAGATTAAAGGAAAGTTAGCAACTATTGACTCAGATGAAGCTGATAGATCATTTTTTAAACCTGATAGTAAAGATTTTCACGCTTCAGAAAATGTAATCGAATTACAACAGTTGTTGGGAGATGTCTTAGAAAATACTGCTATTAAAAAGAAATTAAGTGCTTCGGTTTGCGCCATTGAGGGCTGTACTTATAAGCTTCAATTACAACTAATTGAAACTGAACCTACGGAGCTGGCTAAAACTTTGATATCTGGCTCATTGCCAGATGGAAGAATGATCTTTTCTCCTATCCCAAACCTGATCTTTACCCGGGATGTGGGTACTACCATCAACAACTATATCTTACTCAACAAGCCCGCTAAAAAGGCAAGAGTACGCGAAAGTTTATTGATGCGTTACATTTTTTTTAATCACCCCATGTTTGCTAATTATCATGACCACGTATTAGAGATTCCAGATTCAGAGCATCATTTCCTGCGCCCGGGTGAAGAGTTAGAGAACAGAACTACTTTAGAAGGAGGCGATGTAATGATGATTAGCCCTAATCATGTACTTATAGGTTGTAGTGAGCGTACTTCGCCCTATGGCGCCAACGAAGCGATGAAGTTGTTATTCGAAAATAACGTGGTTGAGAAAGTTACGGTTGTTAGAATTCCAAATAAACGGGATTTTATGCATTTAGACACGGTATTTACGCAGGTAAAACGTAATGTGTGGGTACTATTGCATTCAATAGCCAGTGTTGATGAAAATAAATATAAAACCCCAATTGATTTCTTAGTGCAACCTGAACCTAAAGAGCAGACTGAAATTATCCAGTTTTACAAGGATAAAAGTAAACCTAAGCATTTTGTGAGCATGGAACAGCTTTTTGAAGATATTAGCACAAACGACCTTAAGAGCACCGAACCTGTTGAATTTATTTACAGTGGCAATGGTGTTTTTCCTTTTGATGCTCGTGAACAATGGACAGATTCTTGTAACCTTTTGGCCATTAAAGAAGGTGTAGTATTAGGTTACGATAGAAATGACAAAACGGTTGAAGCATTTAAAGCAAAAGGGTTTAACATCGTTAAGGTAAAGGATTTGATTAATGATTTAGAAAGCGGTAAAGCTAATGCCGATACGCTAGTAGATACGTTAATTTTAATGCCTTCAGCAGAGTTATCGAGAGCCCGTGGCGGTTTTCACTGTATGAGTCTTCCTTTATTAAGAGATGACCTAAGCTAAACAATTAACCAATTTAAACAGTAACCAACTAACCATCGTGCAGACTACCAACCATATTTTAATGATTAGGCCAGTTGATTTTAAATTCAATGCGCAAACGGCTGGCAATAATAAATTTCAACAAGAGTCGTCAGACGAAAATGTACAAAGCTTGGCACTGAAAGAGTTCGATGGCTTTGTAGCGATGTTAAGGAACAATGGCGTTGAAGTTACAGTAATTGATGACACGTTAACTCCAGAAACGCCCGATTCTATTTTTCCCAATAACTGGGTTTCGTTTCACGATAATGGAGAAGTAATCCTGTATCCGATGTTCTCTGAGAACAGAAGGGCGGAACGCAGAAAGGAAATCATAGACCGTATCCATGAAAATTTTGTTATTACGAGGATAATAGATTTGAGTGCAAATGAGGCTAACAATGTATTCTTAGAAGGAACCGGAAGTCTGGTTTTAGATAGGGTAAATAGAATTGCCTATGCCTGTTTATCATTAAGAACAGATGAAAAGGTTTTAGCTGAATTTTGCAGCAAAGCAGGCTATAAATCAGTAGTTTTCAGCGCGCTGGATGATCAAGGTTTTCCCATTTACCATACTAACGTGATGATGTGTATTGGCAGTCGATTCGCTGTAGTTTGTTTTGATTCAATACCTGATGAAACAGAAAAAAACACATTAAGAAGAAGTTTGATCGACACAGGTAAAGAAATAATTGAGATCAGCTTTGCGCAGATGAACCAATTTGCCGGCAATATGCTGGAAATTAAAAGCAATACTGGAGATGACTTATTGGTAATGTCGGAGCAAGCATACCTATCGTTAGAGAGCAATCAACTTGCTTCATTAACGAAATATTGCAAACTTGTGCATGCGCCTTTGTACACGATTGAGAAAAATGGAGGTGGCAGTGCCAGGTGTATGTTAGCAGAGGTACATTTACCAAAGGTTTAGGTGTTAGTCATTGTTTTAAGGTATGCTACTTCGTTTAAGGCATGCTATTTCCGTCATTGGGGGCATCCTATTCCGTCATTGCGAGGTACGAAGCAATCTAATTGAGATTGCTTCGTACCTCGCAATGACGGCCCTACCTCGCATGACGGCCGTGCCACGCAAAAACAGCACTATAAAGTTCGTTGTATAAACGAATAGTACTTTAACTCGATAATATCATTCGGAATTGGATTATCGTTCCAAACATCATTAATTGACAAGGCTGTACCTATTGCCGTTGCTTGTGAAACGGAAGAAGCATATACTTCAATATCGGGGATAGATATTGCAAGCAAGTGCATATAGATTGCATTTTTACCAAAACCTCCATCCACAAAAACTCTTTTTACACCAGGATTTAAAATTAACCGCAACGAATAGACCTGCTGTTTAACTAAATCGAAAATCAATTGATGATAGGCTTCCTCAGCGGTTTTGAATAAACTAAGATCCCTTTTTCCAAAGGCTGAAGTAGTAGAGAACTCCTGTTGCGGAAACTGGTTTTCTGGAACTTTCGTTCCGAGCTTTAAGAACAATCCTGGGTTAAACTTTAAATGCTTGAAAAGATACGCTGCACGGTCATAATGCTCAGCAATGCGTTTCAATTGCTGGTCGTGCTCATTCCCGGCAAAAATCCTGGAAGCTTTAACGGCTTTACCTTTAAAATGCATGTAACAAAGGCAGTCTTGTTTTAGCTCCTCAGCCGTTAAGGGATCTTGATTAAACGGATTTAAGCTAATGCACCATGTCCCTGTTGATAAAAGTACAAATGGAACAGAGAAATTAGCCAGATAAGGAATCAATGCAGCAGAACTATCGTGCAGCCCCACGCCAACTTGATAACTCTTGCCTTCAAATTGGCATGCTGAACTTGAATCAGCTGGCGTAAAAGTTCCAAACTTGGCAACTAACCCCTCCTCAATTACCCATTGATGGTATTGATTCTTATTAAAATCCCACAGATGGGTGTGGCAACCAATACTGGTGATATCGGCAACTGCTTTACCGGTAATTAAATAACTTAAATATTGAGGTAAATGCAGCGCATATTTAATTTTAGCAAAAAGTTCAGGTCTTTCCTTTTTCAGGCGATAAAACTGGAGGCCAGAATTTAAACTTCCCAATACTGGTGAAGCTGTTTGGAGGGAGAGCTGCTCTTCTCCACCGTACTTTGTATAAAACTCATTTTTTAGTGCTTCGGGATAAGCCTTCAGATAATTATACAAAGGCGTTAAGGGCTCACCGTTTTCATCCAGGTATACAAAACTGGCACCATAGGTAGAAAAGTTGATCGCTTTGATCTCATACTCGGCCATTTTTGATACCTGATGTAATGAATCGTATACTGATGAACGCAAGCTCTCTAAGTTTTCGCAGGGTTCTCCATCTTCATCAACCGTTTCGACGAAACGGGCTGAGCGTTCGTACACAATTTGATAGTTCTCGTCGATCAAGAAGAGCTTCTTGTTGGTTTTCCCAACATCAAATATTGCAATAACTGGTATAGGCATCTTAACTGTTGATTATAAACCGGTAGCCACCGTGTTTTGACCGCGTTCACCTATTAAGCTTTTTCTACACCCTAAATTACGATATAAATTTAATGGCGACAGAGCTGCACCCGCCCTTAGTCGGGCCTCGGCTACAATGGATCTTAAATCACTTCTAAACGTATGTTGTAAAATTTCCTGACAAGCAACCACGTCATTATTTTGTTGCGCTTCAGTTAACGCTTTTCGATCTACCAACAGCGCTTGAGCATAGGCAATCATGATCGCTTCAATTGATTGTAATAAATCCTCTAATGGGTCTTTAACGTTGTGTGACGCATCAATCATCCAGCCTAAGCTAGTGGCATGATCCATGCCTCGTGCGTCCATCCCTTCAACCAATTCGTTAAAGATCAAGAAAAGTTGATATGGCTTAATGCTTCCGGTTGTCAAATCATCATCCCCGTATTTGGAGTCATTAAAATGGAAACCGCCTAGTTTACCTTCCATTAACAGCAACGCAACAATTTGTTCGATATTAGCATTTGGCAAATGGTGTCCTAAATCGACCAGAGTATAGGCTTGCTCACCCAGTTTGTTAGCATATAATAACGACTGTCCCCAATCGCCAACCGTAGTCGAGTAAAAGTTAGGCTCATAAGCCTTATATTCTACAAACATCTTCCAGTTAGCAGGTAATGCAGCATAAATCTCTTGTAAGCTGTTTAAAGTATTTTCGAAAGCCTTCCTAAAGTTAAGCTGTCCTGGGAAGCAAGATCCATCGGCTAACCAAACAGTTAAGGATTCAGAACCCAAGGCTATACCTTGTTTAATTACTTCAACATTGTGCTCAATGGCCAACTTTCTAACTGCTTTGTCAACATGTTGCAAAGATCCGAATTTATAGCTTAAAGCCTGTCCGGGCTGATCTTGGAAAGTGTTAGAGTTTACAGCATCGAACTTAAGTCCGTAGCTAGCAGCTAGGCTTTTAATCTGCTCGGGATTTTGAGGAATATCCCAGGGAATATGCAATGATATCGCTCCGCTTGAAGCATTTAGTGCATGTAATAAACCGACATCTTCGATTTTCTCTTCGATGTTACGCGGTTCACCGCCATTGATAGCGAAACGGCCAAAGCGGGTGCCGCCAGTGCCTAAAGCCCAGCTTGGGATAGCAATTTGAAAGTCTACCAGTTTTTGAATCACTTTCTCTATATCCACAGATTCCCATTCATTTTTTAAATGAGAAAGTTGTTTTTGATGCTTACCTAAAAGCGTATCGTTATGCTGTGCTATTTGATTTTTCTCGATGTTCATGTTAAGTATTTTATTTTTTTTTCCACACTTTTCTCACCCTTTACCTAAACACTTTGACAACCTTTCGGTTGTCAAAGTGCCTATCTCACAAATGCTATGGCAACTCCCCCGTCCACATTCAATACATTTCCGGTAGATTTATTCAGCAAGCCTCCTACAAAAGCAAAGCATGCATTGGCAATGTCATCAGGTAAAATGATTTGGTTCAACAGGGTGCGTTTTGCATAATAAGCAGGCAATTCGGCCACAGTTACACCATATGCTTTGGCTCTACCCTCGGCCCAACCACCTGCCCAAATATTGCTGTCACTAATTACAGCATCGGGATTAACCACATTTACACGGATATTATTTGCTCCTAGTTCTGCCGCATTTAATCTACTCAGATGCAATTGAGCAGCTTTTGCACTACCATAACCTGCATTATTAGGCCCACTAACCAAAGCATTCTTACTTACAATATTAATAATATCGCCACCAATATCTTGCTTTTGCATAGTATTTGTTGCAGCTTGCGTGATAAAAAACTGGCCCTTTACCAAAACATCATATAATAAATCCCAGTCCTTTTCGGTATGGTCGCCGATTGTTTTCGAGATTGATAATCCAGCATTGTTCACCACGATATCAATGCCACCAAAAGCTAATGCGGCAGCATCAAAGGCGGCATTAATATCTTCTGCACTGGTTACATTTAATGAAACAGTACTGTAAGCGTCTTTTCCATACATAGCTTTAAATTCTTCTCCTGCCTCAGCTAAACGCTCGGCATTCATATCGTTTAAGATAACTACTGCACCTTCCGAAACAAATTTCTTGGCAATAGCTTTACCAATCCCTCCGGCACTTCCTGTTATTAAAGCAATTTTACCAGTAAGGGGCTTCGGTTTTGGCATGCGCTGCAATTTCGCTTCTTCTAATAACCAATATTCAATATTAAAAGCTTCTTGGTGTGGTAGTGAAGTATATTCAGAAATCGCTTCTGCCCCCTTCATTACATTAATCGCATTGATATAAAACTCGGCCGCTACCCTTGCCGTTTGTTTATCTTTCGAAAAAGTAAACATTCCAACACCTGGATATAAAATTACGACAGGATTAGTATCACGTATGGCTGGACTATTAGCATGCTTACACTTTTCGTAATACTCCGTGTACATTTCCCTGTAAGCTTCGAAAGCAGGTACTAGCGTAGCTTTAACAGCGGTTGCATCAGTCAGATCTGCATTACTTGATAAATTCAATACCAGCGGACTTATTTTAGTCCTCAAAAAATGATCTGGACAGCTAGTTCCCATTGGCGCTAAGCGTGCTAAATCATTTGAATTGATAAATTCCAAAACTCGCGCGTCATCGGTAAAGTGACCTATCATGTGTTGTTTTGATGAGCACAATCCACGTAAAACTGGCGCTAATGCAGCTGCTTGTCTTTTACGTTGCGCCGCATCGGCACTTTCTATTTGTTGTCCACCAAATATAGGTCCTTTTTTACCATAGTTATTTTGCAGATAATCAGAGCAAATCTCAATTACATTTAAAGTATTGATATAACTTTCATAAGCAGTATCTCCCCAAGTAAATAAGCCATGAGAGCCTAACATAATTCCTCTGATACCCGGATTTTCAGCTAAGCATTGTTTCAGTTGCAAGCCTAACTCGAAACCTGGTTTCTTCCATTCCACCCAACCAATAGTACCATTAAAAAGTTCCTCTGTAATCTTTTTTCCATCTTTAGCAGCCGCAATTGCGATAGCTGCATCAGGGTGCAAGTGATCTATGTGTTTAAAAGGCAAAAAGCCGTGTAATGGTGTATCAATTGAAGGCGCTTTCGAGCTTAGATCAAAAATACAATGGTTAAATAGCTCTACCATCTCATCTTCATGTTCCACACCCCTGTAAATATTTTTCAAGCTCCTTAAGCGATCAATGTACAGCGCAGCTAAGCCACTCTTTTTTAAGGTACCTAAATCGCCACCGGAACCCTTTACCCACATCACTTCAGTTTCGGAACCTGTTAGCGGATCTTTTTCCATCAACTTACAAGAGGTATTGCCACCACCATAGTTGGTTAAACGCAAATCGGCACCTAATAAGTTGGAGCGATAAATTAAAAGCGCTACTTCATCTCCAGCCAATTTGCTAGCTTCTTCCTCATCCCATAGGTAACTTACGTACTTGTATTCTTTAACCGACATATATTAGATTTTTTATTTATTGGTTTATTCGTTGTTGAAAACTGCTTATTTAATAGAATTTCCGTAGCCTACAATCAGTACAGAAGCTATAATGGTAATAATTCCGACTACTACGGTAATAAAGGTTTTCCTCGACACGCCTTTCCATTCTTTTAAGATTATTCCCCACATATTGGCAATCAAAATGATAAATGCCATGTGTAAAATCCACGAACTTGCTCCATTGCCCATTTTGCTTTCGCCCATACCGTAGAAAAAGAACTGCAAAAACCATGTTGTACCTGCAAGGGCAGAGAAAATGTAATTTTTCAATAATGGAACGGTAGGTTTTGTATAATCACCGAAAGTTTTATTACGGGCATTTAAAATCATACACCAAATAAAATTAGTTGTTAAGCCACCCCAAAGCACAACGATATAGGTCACATTGTTTTGAAATAAGAAATTCCCTGTTTCGCTTGGATTAGCAGCTTTCCAAAGTGCATTTGCAGCATCGGCCATAGGCTTTCCTGCTTCGATCCCAAAATTAAAGCACGCGCTTAAAACACCGGAAACAATTCCTACAAACAAACCTAAGCCAAATTTATATTCTGTTTTAACTTCCATGCCATGCGGATCAGTTGTTGATGCTTTTAATTCCTTTTCTTTCATCATCCCTGCTTTGCCGCAAATCACAATACCAATTACACAAACTAATAAGCCCAATAATACCATGCGACCCCATTCTGTAGTTAAAAACATAGTGAATGTATCCTTGCCTTCTTGCGGAAAAACGTCGAAATAAATGGATGGAAGGATAGAACCTAAAACCATACATAGCCCTAAAATAATGCTACTTCCTAGCGAAACACCTAAGTAACGAACGCCTAAACCATATGTTAATCCGCCGATTCCCCACAATACGCCAAAAAAGTAAGTAAGCGCTAAAATTTGTCCGCCAGTGGTCGAAATAATTCCCGCAAAGTCTGGAATAGTTAAATAAGCAGCTAACGGTGGAACAATAAGCCATGAAAAAATACCACCTACTATCCAATAGCTTTCCCAAGCCCAACCCTTTACTTTTTTATATGGAATGTAAAAGCTACCAGAGGCAAAACCTCCGATAAAATGAAAAAATACCCCTAAAATTGCTTGCATGGTTATTTATGTTTGGTTAGCCGAATGTATAAATTGCTAAAAATTTAACTGTTATGAACTGTTATGGAAAAATAAATTTAAGATGTATGTAACGTGTAACCTACAATTTTGAACTAGCGTCATACTACAAAATCAATTTAACATGCGCATTTTTGTTTTCCTCATTTTACTTTCTAGTTCGCTTGAGCTTATAGCCCAGCAGCAAACAACAAATAAATCAGCCCTATATCCTTTTGAAGGCACTTATGATTTTGGAAATCAACATAAAATCACCCTTGGTATTTTTGATGAAATTAACAAGAGCCTTGTTTATTTAGACCTTAAAACCTTACAGCTAGGTGCCTTAATAACGATCGATAAACATCAATTTAGAGACAACAACGACAGTACTAAAATATTTTCGTTTAAATATAAAGGAGCAGTAATTGAACAATTAAAGCTTCAAACAGGAGATAAACAGCTTATTGGCAAGAAAATAAGTAGTCATATTCGCAAAGAAGTTTCTTTCAAAAGCGATACTACTTTGCTTAAAGGCGATTTATATCTTCCAGACTCCAAAGGCCCTCACCCTGTTGTAGTATTTGCGCATGGTTCTGGTGCAAGTACTCGTGGCGTAGGTTTCTTCACGACTTACTTTTTACAATTGGGAATTGGCGTATTAACGTTTGATAAAAGAGGTGCAGGTTTATCGAGCGGCGACTGGGAGACGGCTAGTTTAGAAACCTTAGCGGATGACATCTGTGCTGGCATCAGCTTTCTGAAAACCATACCAATTGTAAATCATCAACAAATTGGCATATTGGGTAATAGCCAGGGAGGCTGGGTTGGTTCAATGGCAGCTGCAAAGACAAAAGATTTAGCATTTCTGCTAATGCGCGTAGGCTCTGGCGAAAGTGTTTTAGAAACGATCAGCCATGAATATAGGGGTTCTTTGTTGGCTGATGGCTTCAACATTGTTGAAGTTGAAGAGATAATCGGTATGTACCGCAGACATTGGCTTGCTGCTGCAGCCGGTAAAACATGGGAAGAAGGCAATGAGGTATTGAAGAGCCACAACAGCAAAAACTGGTACAAAAAACTCTTCCCAGAAGAAAGGGTAAAATCTCCAAGTTCAGCAAAATGGTGGATCTGGCTAAAGGCAAACCTGGCTTACGATTCTTATGATTATTTAAAGAAAGTTCAAGCGCCAACATTATGGCTAATGGCAGAGAAGGATTGGAATGTAAATTCGCAAAAAAGCTACCCACTAGTTAAGCAAGCTTTAACAATAGCAAGTAATAAAGATTATACTGTTAAAATTATCCCCACTATGGGACATACCGGAATGGTAGTTAAAAGTGGCTATTCCAACGAGCCATTAAGTTGGAAATATGCCGACGGTTTTTGGAACACCATGGAAACTTGGTTAAAGGAAAGGAAAATCGGTAAATAACAATCGTTGTATAGGCTAGCACCTATTAATTAGGTAACATTTCTATCCCAATTCGTAAAAGCAGATGTAAAAATTTTAATTTACATCGAATTTAAATGCTTTTAGATTAATTAATATGATGAATAGATATTTACTATTTGTAACGGGTTGTGCGCTAAGTTTAAGCGCCACGGCTCAGCAAAGCAGGTCATTAACTGATAAGGACTATGAACGTGCTGAGAAATTTATGGCTTACAATACCGAATCTTTGATAGATAAGGCTAATTTAAGGCCCAACTGGTTGGCAGGAGATCGATTTTGGTATTCGATTGCAACAGCCCAAGGAACGAATTTTGTTTTAGTAGATCCAGCTAAAAAGGGTAAGCTACCTGCATTTGATCACCAGAAAATGGCCGCTACACTTTCTACTGCAGCTGGGTCAAGTTATCAAGCTAACAAATTGCCAATTACAGCGCTTTACTATGCCGCCGATGGAAAATCAATTGGTGTTACAGCTGATGGAAAGCGATGGAAAGTTGAGTTACCAAGCTATAAAATTAGCGTCGACAATTCAAGCCCAGTTAAACCCATCGCTAGTGCCCCGCAAGGTAGAGGCAGAGGTGCTGGCATGGCAGGTGGCGTACCTGAAACGCTATCGCCAGACGGCAAAAAAGCGGTATTTATTAAAGATTATAACCTATGGGTACGCGACTTAGTGACAAACGAGAAAAAACAGCTCACAAAAGATGGAATTAAGGATTATGGGTATGCTACAGATAACGCTGGCTGGAAATCGAGTGAAAGGGCAATTGTAAGATGGTCGCCAGATTCAAAAAAAGTAGCAACTTTTCAGCAAGACCAAAGGATGTCGAGCGATATGTACCTTGTTACCACCAATGTTGGAGCTCCTGTGTTAAAAGCTTGGAAATATCCACTTCCAGGCGACAAAGAAATCCCAACTATTAGAAGAGTGATTATCGACGTAGAGGCTGGAACCGTAGTGAGCTTAAAAATTCCTGCAGATCCACACCGCGCCACCATGAGCGATGATATTGCAAGCAGCGGTACTTTAGATGATATTGACTGGAAGGCTGATGGCTCAGAGATGGCATTTCTATCGACTTCTAGAGATCACAAAGAAGAAAAATTCCGGATTGCAAATGCCACTACTGGTGAAGTAAGAGAGGTTTTCGAAGAAGTCGTAAAAACACAATTCGAATCAGGTCGCGGCGCTATCAACTGGCGTTATTTACCAAACTCTAAAGAAATACTTTGGTATTCGGAACGCGATAACTGGGGTCATATGTATTTATATGATGCCACTACTGGAAAGCTTAAAAATCAAATTACCAAAGGTGAATGGGTAGTAACTCGTTTATTAAAGGTTGATGAAAAGAATCGTCAGTTGGTGTTTATGGCAGTTGGTCGTGAACCAGGCAATCCATACTTTGCACATCTTTATAAAATCGGTTTTGATGGTAAAAACTTAGTTTCGCTAACACCAGAAGAAGGAAACCATCAAATTACATTCTCACCATCTGAGAATTATTTTATCGATACTTATTCTCAACCTAATGTGCCACCTGTAATGACTTATCGCAGCATGACTGGCAAATTGATTACAGACTTAGAGAAAACTGACGTATCACGTTTGCAAGCTACAGGATGGAAAGCTCCAACACCTGTTTCGGTAAAAGCAAATGACGGCAAAACCGATATTTATGGTTTGGTATTTACACCAACCAATATGGATCCTCAGAAAAAATATCCTGTGATAGACTATATTTATCCTGGTCCACAAGGCGGTAGCGTTGGGAGTTGGTCATTCTCGGCATCTAGAGGCGATCATCAAGCTTTAGCAGAATTAGGCTTTATCGTAGTAATGATTGAAGGCACGAGCAACCCTTTCCGTTCTAAAAGCTTTCATGACATGAGCTACGGCAATATGGCTGAGAACACCTTACCAGATCAGATTACGGCCATTAGACAACTTGCTGCAAAGTATCCGATCGATACGAATAAAGTTGGTATTTGGGGACATTCAGGTGGTGGTTTTGCAACCGCAGCAGCTTTATTACGTTATCCTGACTTCTTTAAGGTAGGTATCGCAGAATCGGGAAACCACGATAATCGTAACTACGAGGATGATTGGGGCGAGCGTTATAATGGTTTGGTTGAAAATTCTAACTATGAAGCACAGGCAAACCAAAATTATGCTAAGAATTTAAAGGGTAAATTGATGTTAGCACATGGAATGATGGATAATAATGTACCTCCGTCTAACACCATGTTAGTAGTTGATGCTTTGATTAAGGCGAACAAAACATTCGATTTACTATTGTTCCCTAATAGTGCGCATGGTTTTGGAGCTTTTGGTCCCTACATGATGCGACGAAGGTGGGATTACTTTGTAACGCACCTGCTAAATGCTATACCTCCTAAAGATTATCAAATAAAAGGCGCAAGGAATTAGGAATACCTGTATTGTAGATTTCGACTAAAATGATGCGTCATTGCGAGGCACGAAGCAATCTCCATGGTATATGGCGCTTTAAGATTGCTTCGTACCTCGCAATGAAGAAGTTTGTCAATAAATTAAGTAAAACTAAAGTTGTTTGTTTGGTTATGATAAATATGTGAATTCTTCATAAATAAAAATACCCGCAAGTTTTGCTTGCGGGTATCTATTGTTTCATTGAAGTTTACATCAATTACTTCTTTTCGAAAATATCTCCTGGGTTCCAACTTGGTCTCTGCTCGTCGTTAGCCACTAAATAACCAATCAAAAAGTTAAGTTGGGCATATTTACGTCCTGCCTCAAAATCAAATATGCCATTGATATCATCCTGAGGTTTATGGTAATATTTAGCGCGCCATTTTTCCACAAATAAGTTCAGGTCATTTTTACCATCGGCAGTCTTATTACCATATTTAATGTGCAGAGCTGGAATACCCTGTTTGATAAAACTATATTGATCGCTTCTTACAAATCTATTTTCCTTTGGTTCCGGGTCCGCTTCAACTGTTAAACCCAGGTGGCTCGCGGCTTCAGAAACAGGATTAATAAGGGTAGAATGTTCAGCGCCTAAGGGAGCTACAGAAAGTAATGGAGCAATAATTGCCGGCATATCGGTATTTACATTTGCAACTATGTTTTTTACAGGAACAGTGGGCTTTGTCGCAAAATAGCTTGAACCTAATAGACCCATTTCCTCACCTGTAACCATTAAGATAAGCACAGAACGTTTGGGCTTAACTTTCAAATTTTGGTAAATCTTGGTAATCTGCAGTAAACTTGCAACTCCTGATGCATTATCATGTGCTCCATTATAGATTGAATCGCCAGCAACCACGGCGCCAACACCAACATGATCTAAGTGAGCACTGTGTACCACAAACTCTTTCTTTAATTTTGGATCTGTTCCTGCTATTTTTCCCGCTACATTGAATGTATTAAAGTCAGTATAGGTGCTCTGATAAGATGCTTTAAGTTTAAAATCAGTCACAAAAGATTGTGGCTTTCCACTTTTTAAAAGCGTTACGGTTTCTGCTAGCTGCTTACCTGCTTTGCTAAAAATAGTCTGACAAATAGGGTTGCTCAACATACCTACGATCTTTATTTTAGGAAAAGGATAAGAAGATGATGAAACCAACTTTCCTTTACTATCGAGCATACTAGTACTTGGTCTGGGGTTCATGAAGCCACGACTGTTGCTGGTTGCAGTGCATAATATAACCCCAACTGCGCCATGGGCTAACGCATTACTTTGTATGGTAACTAGGTTCTGGTGATGAGCAGCATCAGATGAGGGGAAAGTTTCGGGTGTACCACGGATAACTAAAACCACCTTTCCTTTTACGTTGAGATCTTTATAATCATCGTAATTTAAGCCGGGCGCAGTAATGCCATAACCAACAAAAACCAAGCCTGCATCTACACTACTTTGTGCTGCAATGGGATTAGGTGTAAGGGCAATGTCTTTACCTCCAACCAACAGGGTTTCGATACCTTCGGCATTTAAGGAAGCACTAAATCCTGGTATAACGGTTGCTTTACGCATCAAGATTGTTTGCACCCAGGTACCTTTTTCACCTGCAGGCTTTACACCATTTTTTTGTAGTTCACTTACTACATAATCTACCGCCATTTGATAACCAGGTTTTCCAGGCTGTCTACCTAACAGCTTATCATCAGCAAGATAAGTGATATCGGCTTTCATAATATCTGCACTGGCATGTTGCATAGCAGTAGTTACATCTGCATTGATGCGTTCCTGACTATATACGTTGTTAATTATGCTTAAGAAACAAACAAGCGTTAAAATTTTTGTCTTCATGTTGCAATTAACAAAAAATTAGGTGGTTTTAAAATATCGCAATAAAAATGCTACATTAGGTGCGCTTATGAATACCGAAATACACCAGCAAGGTGAGATAAAAATAGCCGAAATTACAGCAGATCGCTTCTTAATAAACGATGCAGAAGACGGCCTGCAATTACTTGTAGATTTATATTACCAGGGTTTTGATAAAATTATTATTTACGAAACGAATATTACACCAGCTTTTTTCGATCTGCAAAATGGCTTAGCAGGCGGGATACTGCAAAAGTTTTCCAACTTTAGGGTTCAACTTGCCATAGTTGGCAACTTTGATCTGTATCCAAGCAAAAGTCTACAGCAATTCATCTCAGAGAGCAATAAAGGTCGTCAGGTTAACTTTTTACCTACTATTAAGGAGGCGAAAGCGAAACTATTTTATTGAGTTACCAATCAACGCCCGTCGGTTTTTTATCATAATCTTTTTGTCAGCGAGCACAATAAACTGTTTATGATTAAACTCATTTAAAACTTTAAAAACCGTTTCGTATGTTGTACCGGCAAAAGAAGAAATGTCTTGTCTGCTCATAGTCGATTCGATATAACCCTTTTCATCAACCCCAAAAATCTCTTCAAGTTTGCTCAATACTTTGGCAATGCGTCCTCTAACGTCCATGTGTACAAGGTCCCTCATATTTAATTCAGCCTCTCGCAACTCATTGGCATAATATAGCATTAGTTCATAAGTTAATTGGGGATTCACTTTTAACGTGGTTTTTAAAAACGATGCGCTTATTAAACACACTTCTGTATTCTCTAGTGCAGTAGCCGACACGGGATATTCTTCATTGGTTCCGATGCCCCTGTGTCCCAGTACCTCACCTTCTTTAGCAATTTTTATGATTAAGTCTTTATCTGGCCCCCATTGTTTATGCACTTTAACTTTACCATTGTGCAAAAAATAAAAACCTTGAGCCTGCTCACCTTCCGAAAAAATCTGTTGTCCTTTTTTAAATTGGTGGATAGTTGCGCGGTTTGTGATCATATCTTGCCATTCTGACAAACTGTGTTTACAAAGAAAACAATTGAGGTGTTTCGGTTCTTTAGTATCCATTAATTATTGTTAATACAATATAAATATAGGATTTATTTTAAAATAGATTCAAATTAATATTGTTAAAACAATACTTTTGCAAAATGTTCAGAAAATCTTCTAGGGGGAAAATTCCCATTGCACCAGCACTTGCAGATCTGGAGGCCTATTTAGAGCCATCAGGGAGCTTGGTAACGAAAAGGTTATTATTAATTAGCTTGCAGGTGATAATGAATGCGATCATCATTGGCGGGATTGCTAAATTATTAGTGTTGTTAATCGATCTGATTACCAATCTTTCCTTTTATGGGATCGTATCTGTTGAAGAACGTTCTCCGGCTGGACATCAATTAGGAATTCTGGTGATAGTGGTTCCAGTTATCGGGGCACTTGTTGTAGGTATGATGGCTAGATATGGCTCTCAAGCTATTAGAGGTCACGGTATTCCAGAAGCTATGGAACAGGTACTTACGAATGAAAGCAAGATTAAACCAATTATTACGTTGTTAAAGCCAATATCTGCCGCTATTTCAATAGGAACGGGTGGGCCTTTTGGGGCTGAAGGCCCGATTATTTCTACTGGGGGTGCATTAGGATCGTTTGCTGGGCAACTGATGCATATTACACCAAATGAGCGAAAAATAATGCTGACTGCCGGGGCAACAGCTGGTATGGCTGCAATATTCGGAACGCCGATGGCTGCAGTTTTATTGGCCATAGAACTGTTATTGTTTGAGTTTTCTCCTCGATCAATTATTCCTGTAGCGCTTGCCTGTGTAACGGGCACGGCCATGCACCATTTACTTTTTGGGAGCGCACCGGTATTTGAAATGGCACCATTACCCACTCCGAGTTACCAAAATATGATTGCTTATACCTTAATGGGTGCGGTAATCGGTGTGATTGCCACTGGCGTATCGAAAAGTGTTTATTTGATTGAAGATCTTTTTGAACATCTTCCCATTCACTGGATGTTTTGGCCCGCGATAGGTGCCATTGCAGTTGGTGTGGTGGGTTATTTTGCGCCTTATACGCTAGGTGTGGGATATTCCAATATCTCCGCATTGCTTAGCGGCTCTATGACGGTTCAGATGGTTTTGGGTTTGTGTTTGCTTAAATTTATTTCATGGGCTGTGTCGCTGGGCAGCGGAACATCAGGTGGAACGTTGGCCCCTCTATTAACCATAGGCGGCGCAACAGGTTTGGGTATTGGCATGTTAGTAATGTACATCTATCCATCGAGTAATGTAAACCTCCCAACTTGTGCATTAATTGGCATGGCTGCTATGTTTGCCGGCGCATCAAGGGCTTTACTTACTTCGATTATATTCGCCTTCGAAACTACTATGCAGCCCAATGGGCTATTACCTTTAATGGGTGCTTGTACAGCCGCTTATTTCGTTTCATTTTTAATAATGAAAGGAACAATCATGACCGAGAAGATACAGCGCAGAGGAATTGCTACACCAAGCGCCTATGAGCCAGACGCACTTCAAGGTATCAATGTGGGTGAGCTTATGCATACGAAAATTCCTGTAGTTTCTCCTCAAAGCTTCATAGAACAGGTAAAGAAAAGTGTTCAACATCATAAAGATAATAAGCTTAAGGGTTTTATTGCCTGCGATAAAGAAGGTAATATGCTGGGAAGGATAAGTATTAGTAGCCTTAATAACCCTAATGCCGACAAAAATCGTGTGATCGCAGATATATTGAATAAACAACAACTTTACGTTTATCCAGATAGTCGCATTGCCCTAGCTATACAACTTATGGACCGATACCAGACTGATTTTATTCCAGTAGTAGACAGGACCCAGAAAAATAAGGCTATAGGTATTTTAACTGCTCCGATGATTTTTGCGGCATATAGTAAGCATAAGGGTACCGACCAACGTTATCAACGGGCTATCTCTATTAAACGTAGCGGTTATAAATTGGTAGTCTATGGAAAACAGCTGTTGGGGAAAGATAACAAAAAAGAAGAGTCTTAGATGTGTTTACCTCATCATACATAGTGCACTTTTAACCCTTTACCGCCTTATTATATTGCTTGAAGATTATAAACATCGTAGCCAGTGATAAAATGATCAGCACAGCATAACTATAAGTTAAATTGAGCTGATCTTTTGCTGGGATCGCTGCGATAATGCCGTAACTTAAAAAGGAGACGATTACGTAATTGATACCGCCTGTGAGGCCGCTTGCAATCCCTGCATTTTTTGGAAAGCGACTTAAGCAAAAGGTAAAAAACGTATTAAATGTATAGCCTGAAGAAGCATGAATTATAAAGGCAAAAAACACCATTGAATAAAGGTTTTCTACAAAGAAAACGCTACCAAACATTGTTAAACAAAACAAACATTGTAGTAGGAGGTTAACAGATAGCTTTTTTACAAAAGGTTTGTTAATAGTGGCTTTACCCAAAAAGCCGCCGAGCATTACTGCACCACCCAATAAGAGTGAGCAATAACCGGCAGTAATCGGACTTAATCCCAGTTCGTGCTCAATGATAAACGGGCCTGTCATGTTGTAAACCATCACCATCGAGTAAGATAACCCTAGCATAACAATCCCTAAGGTGAAACTTGCTGTACCGATCATTGAGCTATACACACTAGCGATCTTTTTTAAACTGAAGACCATAGGTTGTTTAATCGTTTCGCCACTAAAAATCAGTTCTAAAATAAGAATGGTAACTGCGAACAAAGCCAAAAAGTAAAAGTTTGCCTGCCAGCCAAAATAGTTTTGCAAATACCCTCCTACAAAAGGAGCAACAATTGGTGCCGTTGCCCAGATAATAGAGAACATACTGAGATAGTTCTTTAATTGATCACCCTTATAAACGTCTACAAAATAAGCTCTCTTTGAAACTACAATCGCACCAACTGTTATACCATGTACAATGCGCATGGCATAGATAATATATATATTTGCGGTATTGGCAATGACAATACTGGCAACAGCAAAAATTAGCAGGCTGATCAAGTTGATGCGGTATCTTCCGAAACTATCTAATAAACTACCCACAAATAGCTGCGAAACCCCATAGCTAATTAAAAACATACCCAAGGTTAGCTGCACGGCTAACTGACTTACCCCTAAATTTTGTGCCATAGTGGGTAACGAAGGGATGTAGATATCGGTCGCAAAGCCCGACATAGGTATTAAGGAAAAAGCCAATAAAGTAGCTATTTGCTGATTTTTTGGCTTCAATGGAGTAGTAAACATCGCACGTTATTTACGCGCAAAGGTAAAGTTTAGCAACCATTCCTATTCACATGAGATTGTAATAAATATTAGTTTCGTACTCTCCCTTTTTCTGCCTCTGCCCCATCTGCATTAGGTTGGTGCAAATTGGCATTTTGCTACCCTGAATGATCATGAAGGATTTTCCAACCATCTTTTTCGCGGGTAAATATCACTGAAAAAGTTCCCTTTCTTTCCTTTAACTTATCATTTGCTTTGAGGATAAATACACCGGTTAATAATGCATTATCTTTTCCGAGCATGGTCACTTCATAGTTGGTATAATTTAGATCTTGCTTATTTTTACCGTCTTCAAAGTAATATTTAACATACAAGTCTCTAATGCTGGCCAGTCCCGATCTGCCGGTAGTCATCATCATGGTTGCTTTAGGGGAATATAGTGCCATATAACCATCTAGGTCGCCCTTGTTCCAGGCAGTTGCGGCCTCGTCCATTAGTTTAATAAGCTTAGCACTTGCATCCTGTGCATTGGCCTGAACTGTAAAGAGCAGCATACAGCCTAATAATAGAATTTTAATTGTTTTCATATTTGGTTTAATTGAGTAACTCCTTTGTATTATAAAATTTGTGTGTAGGGTAAATTGCCACAGTATTGTGTGATAAAATTTTTTCTCGGAATCATCTGCAAGTACGCATAATTTCCGTTTAGCTGACTTCTTTGTTTTAACTGGTATAAAAAATAGCCTCCCAAATCGATAATGATTGGACATTTTGCTTCATACCATACTCGATGTGGATGCGACCAGCGAAAAGAATAATAATAAGAAGTTAGCGGCACGTTTCGAAGTTCGGGATGATGAAAGGTCATTACTTTAGGCTTTTCAACACCTAAAATGATATCGCTCTTGCGTACCATGGTTAAATTGGAAGTGTGGGAAAACTCAAAGGCTGAAAGTCTGGAGTCTGCTACGTCTGGAAGGTGTTTTAATACTTTAAATCCTTTAAACTTTGCGCCGTTTACTACCCATATTAAATTTGGATAGAATGCTTCTCTACTTCGAAGTTCCTCCAAACAGAGGGGCGAATTCTGAAACTCAATGGCAGTGCCGCATGGGGTAAATATATCTGCCCGATGGTAATAGCCTTCTTTACGGTTTAAGAATGTTTTCTCACGGTAAGCTTCTGGAAAAGCCTTTTTCCAATCGCTATGCCAGGCCGTTTCATTCGGATATAATCGTAATATCTTCTCAGAAGTTTCTGCTGCTACTACCTCAAGACCTGCCATTTGCTATTGGGTTGTTATAATTGCTTAACAACTCAAAGCTAGGAAATAACAGTTAAATATTTCAACTTAATGCTAACAAATTTAGCAGTGTAGCTACCACTATGTTATTTACCTTCTCCCAACCATATTTTTCGAATGGCTAATTGCTCCGGCGTAGCATCAGTCATAAGTTCAAGTCTGTTATAGTCTATCTTTTTTACAAACTGAACGGGTTGCGACAAAACAACCTCTTCCTTAACGCCACTGGCATTTTTTCGATTGACGACGATTGTTAATTTATCACCTTCTTTGGCATTTGCACTAAAGTTTCCTGTAACGGTTCCGAAATTTGCTGGAGTTAATTTAATGTTGTTTAAACTAATAATTTCATCACCCAATTTATAACCCATTGCTTTACCAAAATCATTTAAACGATTTGCATTAGCAATAAAAATGACACCTTCGGCATTTAAGCCAGGTGCGAAACCGCCTAGTGTCACCGCCTTAATTTCTGTTTCTGGTATATGCTTAACACCTGCATAGCCAAAAAACTGATCGTACGGGATCGGGGTACCACCTTCTACATACTTGCTAAAAAAAGTACGGATCTCCGGATAGGTCATTTTCTCAATCACATCAAAAAGCTCATCGTCATCAAAATATTTATCCTTCCCATATTTAGCACTAAGCTCCTGCTTAAGGTTAGCTAAGCCATATTTTCCATTAGATAATTTCAATAAATACAAATCTAGCGAAGCGGATATTAAAGCTCCTTTTTCGTAGACATTGCCATATTCATTTTTCCATTTCCCAGCACTTTCTTTACTTAATTCGGTAAAACTCAAAGTGTCATTTAGTTGCTGTCTAGAATTGGTAATCTTTGTACTTAATTTCTTCAAAAACTCTTCAACAGTGTTAATTCCATATTGCACCTGTACATGGTGTGCATCATACTCTGTACTACCCTCATATAACCATAAATGCTTAGAAAGAACAGGATTATTAAAATCAAATTTCTTTACTTCTTTAGAACTGATGGTTAATGGGGTTACAATATGGAAAAATTCATGCGCAGACATATCGACCCAACTGCCAATGGCTTCTTCCTGTGGTTGCTCATTTAAGCTATAAAATGAAGAATAAGAATGTTCCCAAGCACCAGAAATATTGAAAGGTGTTTGTTCTCCATTAAAATAATAAATAAACGCATATTTATTTACTGGCAACTTACCGCCCAGGTATTGATTTGTAGCTAATAAAATCTCTTTCAGGTGTTCGGCAATAAAAGCAGATTTCGCCAGCTTATTTGGAGAATATACAGATACCAGCACATCCGTATTCCCGACTTTTACAGAAGTTGTATCAGGCAAACTGAACATAATCGGCGAATCATATAAGTGGTCTGCATTGTTACATTTATAAATATCGGCAGTGGCAGAAGTTTTTACAGGTACTAAACCAGTTGAGCCATAAAAACCTGTAGGTTTAATAATGTTTAACTCAAAGGGAAGGTCTTTCAGTTTATCGAGATAGCCAAAAACACCGCAGGTATTGAACACAAAGTTTTTACCTTGTTCAAAATTAGTGCCAGCCATAGGATATACAAAGCCTTTGATTTTGGTATCCCAAGTATCTTCTACATCATATACAATTTTAAATAACTTTTTCGCATTAGTAATTTCCCAGCTATTATCACTCGTTCTTTTCACCTGAAGTGTATCGCCGGCTTTATTGAGTGCCTTAAGATTGTGTACAAAACGGCCATAATCGCTATACATATAAGTTCCTGGTACAATCTTAGGTAGATAAAAAGTAGTTGTAGCTGTTTTAACTTTTGGAGTGTGAAGCGTAATTGTTAAACGATCGTCTTTAACTTCATTTAAGTTTACACTATAGTTATAGCTTTTCTGTGCCAATGCCGCAAGACTACTTGCGACAAATATTATCGAGCAGAGGCTTATTCTTCTTAATATTAAAATCATCTCTTTAGAAATTTATAGGTTTTTGCAACACAAATGTAGCGATAATCACTAAAATTAAGTTATCACTTTTTTAAGGCGCGGTAAACAACATCTTGAATCCTGCTTCTAATATTTAATTGATAAAGCTTATCGGTAATTTTTGGATGAACACGGTTTGAGAGAAATACATAAATCAAATTGTACTTCGGATCAACCCAAACACAAATTCCAGTAAATCCGGTGTGCCCAAATGTGCCAGGAGAAGCAAGTTTAGCGGGGTAGTTTTTAGTTGTATCCGGATCGTACATATCAAAGCCTAGCGCTCTCCTACTTACAGCAGACTGTTTAGCAGTAAACAACTTAACTGTTTCGGGCTTAAAGTAGCTTTCGCCTCCATAGGTACCTTTATTAAGTAACATTTGGTAAAGTATACCTAGGTCATTCGCACTCGAAAACAGACCTGCATGACCAGAAACTCCACCCATTAATGATGCACCAGGATCATGTACGTATCCATGAAGTAATGATTTGCGAAAGTTACCCTCCTCTTCGGTGGGTACAATCTGGCTTTTTTCGAAACGGTTTCTTGGTAAAAACCCAGCCGTATACATACCAAGTGGTCTATAAAACTGATCTTGTACATATTTCTCGATAGGCACACCCGATTGCCACTCCACGATCTCTTTCATTACGTATAGGTTCATATCTGTATAGAGATAAGTACCGCGGTTCTTGAGGGGTGCTTTCAAAAAAGCTGGCCAAAACATTTCCCTAAAATACCCTGGTTTAAAGTAATAGCCATCGGTTACTTTTACAGGGTATAATCTGGAAGAATCAGCGCTATATTCTTCCGGTCTAAGTTTGAGATAAAATGAAACTGGGGTTACACCAGATTGGTGCGTTAATAGCTCCCTAACCTTTAAATCTTCCTTATTTGTGTTTCTTGCATTGGGTATATAATCGCCTATTGTTTTATCGAGACTAATTTTGTGCTGCTCATATAGCTTCATCGCCGAAACGGTAGTAGCCGATACTTTGGTAACTGAAGCTAAATCATAAATATCTGTTAGTTTAGTTGGCTCGGTTCCATCATAGGTATGTGACCCATAAGCCTTATTAAAGATTACCGTACCATCCTTTATAACGAGTACTACGGCGCTTGGCGTTGCCTTTTCGCGAATTGCTTCTGCAGCAATTAAATCAATACTATCTAAATCCGCGGATTTAATGCCCACACTTTCTGGCATGGCATATCGTAATCGGGTTTTTGTAGTCGAATACCCCGATCCTGCTTTGTATTTAGCACTGATATTTTGCTTTAATGTACCTTTTGCTGCCAAACCGCCAAAAATTATTTGTGCTGTATGATCAGCCGCTTCAGCACTAAGCGTTGTGCTCCATATTACAGGTCCTGTAATGAAGTCGAGCTTCTTAAGTGCTTTGAGCTCTCCAAAACCAGCAATAACGAGTTTTTTCCTTTGTTGGTTTTCAGCAATAAAACTGATAATCTCGGGGTCATTTAGTGACTGGGCTGTTACCTGGATAATCAAGGTATTATAAAACTTCAGATAGTCGCCCATTAAATTAGCTAGATGAAGTGAATCTGTTCGATAAGAAGTCGCATCAAAATTGTTGATTGAAGCATATTTACTCAAGAGACTATCGAATACTGAGGCGTGTACCGAACCAAAATTGATACTGGCAATTCTTCTTTCGGCAAGTCCCTTAAGCGGGATAATTTTCGCTTGGTTATTAAACAAAAATATAGCAGGGTTAGCTTGCCCATATCCTATTTTTGCCATTGAAACAAACAGTAGAAAAGACCATAAGAGGTTGACAGATATCCTTTTCATTCTATAATTTACTAATTAGCTTATCAGTTAATACTTTATTAAAAACTTTTAGACTACCAATTGCACCTTTAAAACTATTTTGTGTATCGCCTATATATTTTAAAGGAAAAAATAATGTTTGCACCTTAGCTATCTTGTCTTTTGTATTTGCGAATGATTGCATAGCACCTTCTAAACGTTCCACGAACACACCATTCACATACAAAGAAGTACCCTTGTTATTGCCTGTGATAGTAATTTTAGTCCATACATTTTCTGGCACGGTATAATTAAAATTATAATCATAACCTTCTCTTGAGAAGCCTAACATCGAAGTATTCAACTGTTTAAGTTTAACAATAGCTTTTGGCGATGAAAAAATGACTGCGTTTGCAGGATTTCCGGCGCTCGGGTTTATGGTGAATGAAACTGTGTAATCATAACCAATTTCGTTTAAAGTGGTTTGGAACGGTTTCTTCTTACCCGTAAATCTCCCCGATTTTGAACTGGTAAAATCGTATTGCAATACCAAACTATCCTTCCCGTTTACCTTTCCACGAAGATTTAAGCCTGGTCCTTCACCTATTTGTTTACTTAATCCATTAAAAACTTCAAACTTCATTAAACTATCGGCCGTATTTCCTATCCACATTTTTTGCGACAATACCTGAAGTGCTGGAAAAACACGATCTGTTACATCTTCTTGAGTAATTCCATTGCCTACATGATCATTCCAAACGGCAAAGGCTCCACCTCTTATTTGCTTATTATCTTCTGAAAACACTTCTTTTCCAATCACATTGGGTGCCCATTTTTGATAAATATTTTTTAGATTGAGGTAATCATAATAGTAACCTGCTTTTGGAACAATATATAGCCACCCATCTGGTGTACTGATACCCTTATAACCCAATTTAAACATCTCGGCCGGTTCTGCATAGCCGTTATACCAAAGGTTCATGGTTACGTTGGTCGATTTCACGGGTGTTTGTCCCTTTGCGTGGGTAAGCGCACCCCAAAGTCTAACCCTCTTACCAAAGCTTTCTACGTATTTTATGGTGCTATCGGTAAACTTTCTGAAGTTTTCTGCCTCAGCTTTAGCATATTCATCTGTACCAATATGCACTTCTTCATTAATGAATACGGGGTTTGGTCCTTGTAAATATTCTTTAAATATATTGTGAACCACTTCGTAAGTTTTGGGCTTAGTGATATCCAGGTGGTCCGCACCATATTTATCACTGGCGATTTCGGGTACTGCTTTGGTTATTGATAATGCATGGGCAGGTGCATCAATTTCAGGTACAATGGTTACACCATAAGTATTACCCAATTTCTGTAAGTCGATAAACTCTTTCTTGCTATAACTTCCATCTTTGGCAGTAAGGCCAGGGTAAGTTGCATTCTCCAGTCTAAATGCCGAATAGGTTTTACTCCAATCGTTGTTAAAAAACTGCTTAAATCCGTTATCGTTTAAGTGAATTTGAAAGTCGTTCATTTTATAATAAGACAATAACTTCACATAGTTTCTTAGAAAATCTATCGTAAAAAATTTACGGCCAACATCTAGCACAAAGCTCCTTACTTCATATTTAGGGAAGTCTTTTGCTATCCCTTTCGGAATTTTGAGCTGGGTTGGATCTTGTGCTAAAATTTGAAGAATAGTTCTGGTGGCCCAAAACGCTCCGAGAGGTGTTTTTGCATGGATAGTTAGATAGTCGGCTATTTGCAGTTCATATCCCTCGCTTGCGATTGATTGACTATTGTTATCGACATGAAAATAAATATCTCCTTTTTGAGGTTTACCGGTTTTAATCCGAATATTTCTCTTTGGATAAACAGCTTTTAAATCATTGGCAAACGTTTGGACATAAGTGGTTAACAAGTCGTTAAGCTTGTCATCTACAACCAAGTTTATAGTTGATTTTAAGGTATAGAAGCCTGTGTTACCTGTCCATTCCTGTAATTTTGGAATAACGAAGGGTGCACTATTTTGTGCATTAACATGATACGTGAACAGCACTGAAAGAAGGGCAAAAGCAAGTTTTAATTTCATAGGGTGGCTAAGATAGTCAGAATTAAGTTAATTTATAAATGCGTACATAATCAACCTGCATGGAAAAAGGAAGATGTGCCTTATTGATTGGACCAGGCCATCCAGCACCACCTGCCTGATTAAGAATTAGGTAAAACGGAACATCGAAGGGCCACTGTTTAAGGTCGCCATTGGCAGCTTTAAGGTAAGTGTATGTTAAAACGTTATTAACAAAGAATTTGATGCTTGAAGGAGTCCATTCAATAGTATAAATATTATAATTGTTTTGACGGTATGATGTTGAATTAGAGGCTTTACTTCCGCCACTGGCATCAGTTACTACACTGTTATGGATTGTTTGGTAAATAACACTATCATTATTTACGTGCTCCATTATATCAATTTCACCACCAGCTGGCCAACCATTACCATGAGCGGTTTTTGGTTCAGGCATCATCCATATTGCCGGCCATGAACCCTTACCTTGGGTAAATTTAGCCCGAACTTCTATTTTACCATAGGTAATACTAAATTTACCCGATGATTGTACGCCACCAGCATGATATGGCAAAGGATCATTAGGAATCACTGCACTATCCATTCTCAATAGGAGATTGCCCTTATTTAAAGAGGCATAAGCTGGCAGTGCCGTCATGTACTTGTTCCATGCTACTTTTCCACGTACACTATATTGCCATTTTGTTGAGTCGAAGCCCCCTTTTCCTTTAAACTCATCAGACCAAACGAGTTTATACTTGGATTGCTTTGGTACAGCATCTGGTACCGCAACAAAGGTGAACATCCATTTTTCGGGATTATTCCAGTTCTTTCCATTAAAACTACCAATGGGTGCTTTAATACGGATGATATTCCAGCCTTTCCTTAATTTCAAGGATACGGGCGGTCGATACTCATAGCTTTCGTCTACATATGGAATTTCTAAATTACCCTTCTGACCGGCACGAAGCCATACAGGTGGTGAAATCAATTCACCATTGAGCCAGACTGCTGATTGGTGTGTATCCCATTGATTTAACGGCGGGGTATCTGTTGCTTGTGATCTTGATGGGTTACCAAAACCAATCCAAAAGTTTTTAATTGTATCTTTCTCTGCCCATATTTTTCTGAATGCATACCAGGTAGTATTTGGGCTAGGATTTTGTATCACACCTTTAATTTTTGGCGCCCACCAATGCCTGAGAATAATTGTTGCCCCTAATGCAGTTTGTTTTGCCGATGCCTCTTCCTGTTTAAAAATAGGTTTCTCAGGTTCGAAAGCTTTTGATAAGTCGCCCCCATTAGGGTAGGGCCCATATAGTTGCCAACTTATGGTTGATTGCGCTTGATAAGGGAACGGCATTCCAGTAAAATTTTGTTGTTGATGAACTAACAAACGTCTCTCAAAGTCCTTAAATTCGGTTAGCGCCTGTGCCCCATTTAGATCCATATTTGCTACCCAACCGCTATAACCCTTTCCTAACCAACTACGTTCAGCAAAGGCCAACATTGCAGGATAAACGCCATTCATTCGCAGTATATCACTTTCATGCGCAACGGCACGATCTGGCCAAACACATAAAGTTGCGCCCAAAGCAGTCTCATTTCCGGTATCTACATCCGCTAATTGTCTGTTAAAAATGGTAACCACACTTTCCAGGGGATCCATATGATTAACATATAAATGTCTCGAATCAATGTATTGGATCTTAGTTTTCCCGCTAGTTAGTCCCGCATCATCCATCCATAATTGCCTAATGGTAGATTCATCGAAATTACCCCCTGGTTCCCAGCCAACTACCTTTTTATTTAGCGATTTAAGCAGGGCCAAAATCTCAGGCAAAAAATTCTTATTGGTAATCTTTACTTCATCAGCTCCTATATGGATATAGGGTAAATCGTAAGTTTCGCAAAATTCTTTTAAGATATTTTTTACAATGGCTAAACCTGAATCACTCTGCATATCTACTTTCATTGCTCGTTTAAAAGCAGCGCTATGCCCAGGCATATCAATTTCTGGAACAAACTGTATGTGTCTTTCTCGGCAATAACGGATAAGTTCTTTAATTTCTGCGGTCGAATAATACTTGCCTTTATTTCGTTCCATGTACTGTGCGTTTGTTAGCTCCGGATACCGTTTAATAGCTAAGCGCCAAGCAATATCTTCTGTTAAATGCATATGAAACACATTTAATTTATATTGGGCCATGACATCAATTTGTTGTTTCAGCATTGCCATCGATTGGTAATTACGCCCTACATCAACCATATATCCCCTCCAAGCAAAAGCGGGAGCATCTTGGATGTCGATTGCCTTTACAAAACGACTGCCGCTCAACTGTTTTAACGTTTGGGCACCATAATATATTCCCGTTCGGGTGTAAGCTGTTATCACAATTTTTGTTGCCTCAACTTTTAGCCGATAAGCTTCTTTTTGCTGCTCGCCAAGAGCGGGCGATCCTATTTCGAGCTTAATAAACGGGTTGCCAATAGCTTTATTTCCCTTTACAATTTTTGCAGTAATGTTTTCAGCAGCTAATATTTTCTGAACTAATAAAGCTTCATTTTTTAATGAATCTACTGAATAGAAAATATATTTTACTTGATGAATAGGGAACTGGTCTTTCGATAGGACAAGTGATTGTGGTTTTGGAATAAGGGTTAACGGTGCCTGTGCGATTACACCCATACACCATAAAAGAAAGGAAACCGTTAATATTTTTTTTTTTGTTAGAAACATATACGTGTTTGCTTAATATCCTAGTTCTTGTAATAGTTGTGAACAATACCACTCTTGTCTGGGTAAATGAAAGGGTCCTTTAAAAAGATTACCTTTTGCAGTTTGTGCTAATGAGCCATCTCTATGTAAATAACCAAACCATTCACCATGTTCACGATCGTGAAATTTTTGATAGGCATAATCATGAACCATTTTATGCCAGCGGGCATATTTTTCATCTCCAGTTAATGTATAGGCGAGCAATGTGGCAATGATTGTTTCGTTGTGCGGCCACCAGAATTTCATATCCTGCCAATACTCTTGTACAGGTTTATCATATACGTCTCTAAAATATAAGATCCCGCCGTGCTCCTTGTCCCATCCACGCTCCCACATATAGTCGAGCATTTTACAACCTAATGCAATCAATTCGGGGTCGTTGTTCCGGTATTTTGCCTCATGCAAAATAAACCATGCTCCTTCTATAGCGTGACCAGGGTTTAAGGTTCTTCCGTCTACATGATCAATAATAGCCCCATCTGGCGCAACTTGCTCCATTACACATTTGATGTCGTCTTTTACGAAGTTGTTGTTGATTTCATCAATCCATTTCATGATCCATTCATCACAACGTGGGTCGCCGATGGTTTCTCTTAATTGCTGTGCGGTGTTCATCATAATCATGGGTACACCAATACCCTTTGCAGGGCGTGTACCTGTAAATTTCGCAGGCAAAAGATCAGGTTTGGTTGCGTATTCAATACATTTCCCAAAAAGATATCTGGCCTTTTCAGCAGCCTCTTCATCGCCACTCGCTTTTGCATAGGCGGCGTTGGCAATAACCGCAAAGGTTTCGGAAAAGTAATATCTTCTTTTACGAATTGGGTTTCCCTCTCGTGTAACGTGGAAAAACATTTGGCCATCTGTATCAAAACAGTATTTATTCAAAAAATCTATCCCTGATTTTGCACCATCCAGCCAGGCCTTTTTAGATTCTATGGTATTATAAAGTGTGGATAATAACCAGGCAGCACGCCCTTGGATCCAAACCGCTTTATCGTCGTCAATTAAACTCCCGTCCTGATCACGCATTAACAAATAACCACCATATTCTTCATCAATGGATTTAGGAAACCAAAAAGGCACTGTATTATTCAATAACTGATTTTTATAAAATACTGAGAGATTCTTCAGCTCTTCCTTTGTATAGCTCATAAAGATTTATTTTACGGTAATAGAAAATGTTGAGGCTGGCAGTTTAACTTCGTTCACCAGATTTGCTCTTGTAAATGGCTGCCAAGCATAAAGCACCTTAACGACAATCCGATTAGGCGGTATGGTTAAATGGACCTCATTTTTATAAATATTTGCTTTAACTAGCAGACGATTTCCTTTATCATCTTCTATTTCAAAGCCCTTTAAAATGGATCCATTGCTAGGCTGTAATTTCTGCGCATGGTTAAAAGTAATTACGATCAAATTGCCCTTTCTAATCGCTTTCACTGCATCTGGTCCGCTGGCTTTGATATTTTGGTGATAAGTGTTTTTCAGCGCTAAGCGTGCTAATCTTTCACCCACTTCCCTTTTATGTACTGGGTGCACATTTAATGAGTCTCCAAGATCTGAACTCACTGCCATTGCGGCGTTTGGGATAAGGGATTGGAGTTTTCGCTGTGCATTGCGGAAGTATGGCCATGATGGGCGATCTATGGCCGACAGTTGTACATAATAAAAAGGAAAATCAGCATTCCAATGTTTTCGCCAGCTTTTCACTAACACGGGCATTTCGTGGTTAAAAAGTTCTACATTATGCGCATTACTTTCTCCTTGATACCAAATTATCCCTTTGATAGGGAATTTGATCAGCTTTGAAATCCCAGCTTCGTAATTATAGGCAGGTTCATAAGGATGTCTTTGCTTTGGATTACCTGCATTTTTCAGGTTCATATCCGCCCTGCCCCTTGCCCACTCTTGCATAAAGTCAGATTTCCGCCAGTTATTCGTTAAATCGACTAAAAGATCGTCATGTTCTAATGTCTTTCTATCGATCCACGACTCGAGTGTTGAGCCACCTACTGCCATTTGAATTAACCCTATTGGTACATTTACTTGCTTTGCTAACTTTTCGCCAAAATAATAAGCAACTGCTGAAAAATCAGCAACGGTATTAGGTTCCAAATTTGTCCATGTTGCAGAGAAATACGCAAGTTCATTCAGCGCATTTAATGTCTGTTGATCCCAAGATATATTATCCGTTTCAGCGATTGCATTAAACTTTAACAATCTTATGGGTAAATTTTTGTTCAGATTAGCAATTGTGTTAATACCGTTTGCGGCTGATTTTAAAGGAAAAGCCATATTAGATTGACCGGAGCATAACCAAACATCTCCAATAAGGATATCTTTCAAACGCCGTGTTTGAGTACCAGAAACGATTGTTAAATTGTAAGGCCCTCCAAACTTCATAGCAGGGAATTGAACTTTCCACTTTCCTGTACGATCTGTTACTACACGCCTAATCATATTATTAAAGTTAACTTCTATCTGGTCGTTCGCATTAGCTGTTCCATATACACCAATTAATTGGTCGCGCTGTAATACCATATGATCAGCAAATAAAGGATCCAACTTAAAGCCTCCAAAATCGCCGGTTATATTTTGATAAACTGCTTTGGCGATAATTCCTGCCCCCCTTTTGTCAGGATGAAGATTATCGGCAAAAAGCTCAGGGCGATTATGTAAGGCTGCATATAGATCTATCAGCGGGAGGTGGTTAACCTTGGCAATGGATTCTATTTTTTCCTGAATTTGCCAATACCAATCACGAGTTCCTGATTTGAATCTTGAATGTCCGCTAAAAATAGGACTGAGACTGCAGATATAAATCTTCATATGAGGATTTCCTTGTTTCAAGGTATCTATTAACCATTGATAATCACTTTGAAACTCATCTTTAAAATTTGGCCAATTTCTGGGGTCTGTGTCATTTAACCCTAAATGAATTATGGCAATATCAGCTTTAAAGTTTAACAGGTTAATGAATTCCTTAGTTTTATTGTAAGGCCTGTGCCCTTTCTTTAAAAGCGTTGCTCCACTTAAGCCAAAATTGCCCACTTCATAGTTATTACCTAACAATTGTTGCAGTTGAGCGGGATACGAATTCTGTAAGGGATTAGGTAATAAATATCCAGCTGTTACAGAATTTCCAACGCAAGCAACTTTAATTTTTTGTCCGTATACATTGTTACTGCACAAAAATGTGAGCGCAATAATTACCCTGGCAACAGTCTTCATTGATTTATTTTAAGATTTCGGTTACCGGGATACGTACAAAATACATATCTCTCACACCTTCATAAAAGAAACCAATCATGCCATCATCGATCTTTGTTAGGGATGAGTAGCCGAATAACTTTCGATCATCAACCAATAGCTCATTTTTGCTGTCCCAGCTTTCGCCTAAATCCGTACTAGCTTTGATAGTTAAATTAAACCTGCCATTTTGCGTATTATCATTTCCGAAGAAGACTACTTGCTGTTGTTTGCCTTTAACTAGAACATTAGCTTTGATAAAGCTGGCCATACAAACTGGATCTTGCAGTGCTTGGTAAGAAGTATGGTGTTCGGTCCAGGTTTTACCCAAATCAGCCGTGGTGGCAATACTTCTAAAACTTCCCCGGTTATCTCTCATATTTAACATTAATGTTCCAGGTGAGGTTTCTATAAGCTGTGCTTCTGTTGTATTTGGGATCGGTCCGTCTTCAGTTTTCCAGGTTGTACCATGATCTACACTATACACTAATGTTGAGTGCGGCATAGCATGCTCGTCCCAATATTGTGCAGCGAAAACAATTTTACCATCAGCCATCGCTATTCCGCTACCGGGGCCGTTAAAAAACAAATTCCATTCTGGATCTTTCACCCCAGCGGTGATGCTTTTGGGTTTCGACCAGGTAAGGCCATCATCATCACTACTTACTACCACCAACTGTCCGGTAACATCTTCTGAGAGACCAGGTTTTGACCCTGCGATAGAGCGATTTCCTTTACTCCACAATGCGATTACCCAAATCTTTTTGGTAATGGGATCGAAAAGCACCGCGGGATCTCCCACCCCGTTGTTGTCGTGTGGTTCGCCCATATCCATCATCACTTTCATCGGCTCCCATGTTCTACCACCGTCTGTACTTCTGTTCATACCTACATCAATATTTGCTGGCAGATCTCTCGAATTTTTATATCGTATATCGTATACCGCAATTAATGTACCTTTATCTGTTGTAGCTATTCCCGGAATTCTAAAGGTATGGATGTCGTTTTGGCCACCTTTAACTACTGCAATACCCAATCGTTTTACAAATCCTTTCCCTACCTCCCTAACTTGATGTTTCTTTGAATTTACATCCTCCAGTTGGACAACATGAAACTCGATCTTTGAATCGATATCTGCGTCTTTTTTAAGTTTGGCACTGAACCAAATATAATTTACACCGGGTTTTAAGTGTAGGCTAATTGCCAAGCTTTCACTGATTCTGGTAGGGTTAAGCTTTGCCAAATGTTCTTTTTCATTAAAGGAGGCTTCTCTACCGGTAAAATATACATCTACGCTTTCAACGGCTTGTAATGCGGCGGAGTTTGCTTTTAGCGTTAACTTCCGTAATGATAGTTTTTCTCCCGCAGGAACATATATTCGTAAATACAATAAAGGATTAGACTCTATTCCTTTAAATATTGGCGACACTGGTGCTGAAGCCGTAATTGTAATTCCTGTAGTTGAAAAAGCCTGAAAAGCAAACAGGTTGAATATCAACAATAAACCTAGGCTTAATTTTAATCTCATAGCTTTCATATGTTAATTGGTTTGAGCATCTGTAAAGTCGTTAAATTTTGGACGTAAGAAATAAAGTTGGATCATTAAGGCTGCAAAGACGATGATGGATAACATGGCAAAATCATGACCTAAGTTTCCAGAATCAGTTGATTTTCCCAGTAAATCTGTAATATAGGCACCTGCGAATACGCCTGTCATATTCATTATTCCATAAGCTGTTGCACGGTATTTCGAGGAAACAAATTGACACAATATAGGCATATTATTTGCATCGAACATTCCGAAACCCACTCCGAAGCAAAGTGCTGCACCTACTACATGAAACAAAGAATGACCAAAGCCTATCAATAATAGCGAAGGAATGGTTAGGCCCAAACCTATTGCACTCGTATAAATGCGGCCCTTCAAGTTTTTCTGCACCCACCTATCTGATAAGATACCGCCAAAAATTACACCGATAAACGAAGAAGCGGCAATGGTAATGGTAGACAAAGGTCCGGCTTGTTCCATAGGCAGGTTTAAGTTCTGCGCAAATAAAGTTGGGAGCCAGTTTTTAACGCCCCAACCGGGTAAACTTGGAATAGCGAAATACATTAAGATAATCCAGAACGAAATATTACTGAGCAATAATGCTAAGCCTTTAAGGATAGGTACTTTTGGGCCAGCGGTAAGCTGATCTGTTGCGGTTGCTTTAGCAACCTTTTTCTCACGCAGGAAGAAGACTAAAATTAGTGCATATACAATGCCTATCATTCCAAAAAAGTGGAACGTAGCTTGCCAGGTATAATTTTTAGCAACTGTGGCCCCAAAGCCGCCTAGTGCCTGCCCCATGTATAAACCAGTCATATGAATACCAATAGCAAGGGATCTGGTTTTAGAGCTATGAAAATCGGCAATGAGCGATAAGCCAGCAGGAATATATAAAGCTTCGCTTACGCCCATAATAGCCCTTAAAAGATAGAGCTGATTAAATGTTGTGGCATAGCCCATTGCAAAGGTAACGGCACTCCACACGAATAAGCTACCTACAATTAACCATTTTCTATTAAACTTATCGGCAATAATGCCCGACACCGGGCTCATAAAACCGTATATCCATAAGAAGATAGCCATTAAGTAACCGAAGTTTGTGGCCGATTGGAGATCTGCAATATCAATTTGCATGGAAGGTTTCATGGTAGAGAGCATTTGCCGGTCCATATAATTTAACAGGGCAACCACCCATAGAAGGCCCACTACTGTCCAAGCATATCTTTTGGTTTCCATCATTTTGTATATTTTATTTTACCTACCAAAATATGAGGCGTTCGTACGCCTGCTCTAATTTCGCCCCCAGCGACGACGATCTCCTCATCAAATATTACCGCAGTTGTAGTTACTGTTCCATACGGCATGGTGCTTTTCAGTACTGTCCAATTGCCCTTCAAAAGACTGTATTTTAAAACCGTTTTGGCAAAACCTGGGTGGCCTTCTTGAAGTTTGGCCTTCTGCCGGTTTAACGTTTCTTTCTTTAATGTATCTTTTTCGCGGTCTATCGTAGCAATCAACTTCTCGGTTTCATGAAAAGTCTTTCCCTCATCGCCACTGAAGATTAAAATGTCATTTCCTTTAACTATTCCAGTCGCAGCCGACACCGGATAAGGCATGGCATTTTTGGTTGTCCAGGTATGCTCACTCAGCTTAAAAGCATAAACCTGATTGTAAATTGTACTGGTATCGCCAACGTTCTTCATTCTACCGCTAATAAGGTAGATTTCATCACCAGCGCTTACTAATACCGTATGGGAAACAGGATGGGGAAGATCTTCCAATGCTTTCCATCCATCGTTTAACGCGTTTAAATTTAAAGATAAAAACTGATTGCTGGCTCCATCCGCATTTTCTCCGCCAGCCACATAAAGTTTATCTCCTTTATAGGTTAAGGCAGCATTAGTTAAGCCATTCGGTAAGTCTGGCAGATAGCTGGTCGTTAATGCTCCGGCATTCCATGTTAGCAATAAAACCTTATTAACCAATCCATTCTCATTTTCTCCGCCCGCAATAACCATTCCTTTAGGGGTACTGCACACAGCACTGTATGCTAAGTTAAATGGGAGTTTCCATTTACAGTTGGTATCCGCTAAGGTTAAACCTGTTGTGGACTTTGCGTATACAAAGATATCATCATAATAACGCTTCTTTCCTCCTTCCCAAGGCATTTGATCAGGAAAATTGTTGCCCCCAGCAAGCACAAGCTTATTGGCTAAAACACCAATCGCGGCACCTGCCAGACCGACAGATACATTTTGTTGATGGGCAGGAGGAATGTTGCCTGCCATAATCCAGGCAATGTCGTGGATGTTTGCCTTTTGCGCCAATAAATTCGGAGTTAATATTGTAGTAATCAATAAAGTAAGATAAAAAGTAGTGTTTTTCATAAAAAAAGGCTTAGGTAAAGATACCATTGCCAATGCAGTTAGGCGCTCAAAATGTTCGCTTTTTTAGTTTACCGACCTAAAAGATTTAAAATCTAGGTTTGCAACCTCAGCGCTGAAATCCTCAAATGCAGTAGCACTCATATTCTTAACAGGAAGTCTAAATCCGCCAAAATCAAAATCAACCAACTTCATATATGCTTTTCCGGTAGCGATACCACCGTACTTTCCCAGTAAACGAATAAAGTCGATTGATTTTTGTTGTAGTGCTGTTGCTTTTTGGAGATCATTTTCTTCGAAAGCTTCCATTAGTTGATTGTATAAAGGAGCTATGTAATTAAAAGTACTACCCACAGAAGCCTTTGTTCCCAATACCAATGCGGAGAGCATATTTTCATCTCTACCCCATAGCATATCGAACTTACCACTGCTAAAGTTCATACAGGAAAGAAAGTCCATAAAATCTTCGTGCGTATATTTAATGCCAGCGAAATTTGGAATGTTCCCATCTACTTCTTTCAATAGATCGATCATGGCAATATTAGCTCCTGTTAACACTGGAATGTGGTAATAATAAAAAGGCATATTGGGAACTTCTATCGCTATTTCCTTACAAATTTCGGCTAAAATAGCTGCATTTGCTGGTTTAAAATACGAAGGTGCAGTAAATGAAACCGCATATAACCCAATTGATTCGGCATGTTTGGCCAATACTTTGCAATCCGCAATACACGTTCCACCCAACAAAGTCATCACTTTAAAATGTTCATCATCTTTTGTTGCATCTGCCCAGGCTTCTGCTATGTGCATCTTTTCTTGCATGGTGAGCGATACACCTTCTCCAGTTGACCCACAAATGAAGGCTCCTGTAACTTTGTTACGTTTTAAAAATTGATAATATGCGGGAATTAAGGAAGGATTTATGTCTCCATTTGCATGCATCGGTGTAAATGGGGCTGCAATTAAACCTTTTAGTGGTTTGAAATTCATGGGAAATGTAGTAGTTTTTAAAATCATGATGACAGGATAGGAAGATTACAGACTATAATATTCGTAGTTATAGTCTGTAATCGTTATTTATTTAGCTAAACCTGTTAGGGTTTGGTAGTAGGATAACCAGGTGTTTGATTAACTAAAGGATCATTGGTCCATATCGCTTTTTCAATTGGCCAAAGAATTTCGTAACCCTCTGTTGCTTTATCAAGCACGCCATATTTATGGTTTGGAGATTTAAATACTAATGGCTCGTTAGCAAATTTCATTCTTCGTAAATCATACCATCGCTTACCTTCAAAAACAAACTCCTTACTTCGTTCTGCGAAAATAGCCAGTTCATTTGCATCCTTGCCACTAGTTATAAAAGGTGTAGGATCTGATAGAGGCGCAAAAGCCCTGTCTCTCACAACTTTAATATAAGTCGAGGGATCTCCACCTTCCGCGTTCACAATTTCTGCAAGCATTAATTGCCTGTCTGCTTCCCTATAAACCGGCCAATCGTCTGTAAAATATTTCTTATTGGTTGTTGTAGCTGGGTCTGGGCCAATGAATTTAACTAAGGCAGTATTTCTTATTGTTGGAACCCTTGGATTAACGCCCGTATTTACTTTATAATAGTCATAAAAAGTGGCGTTCCTCCTATTGTCTGCCACATTGTAAGTTTGGAAAAGTTCAAAAGTATAGGCATAGCGTTGGATTACCTGTTGAGAGTTTGTTTGCGCCAACTTTAGTGGGTCGACCAAGAAATTACCCACTCCTGCACTTGCAACAGAGTCTTTATAGTGCTGACCATCGAAATTAAAAGTTGAGTAAGTAAATTGAGCTACACTAGGCATTTCGGCTTCTCCAACAGCGTATCTTATGGCAAAAATAATTTCACTATTGTTTTTAGTTTTAAATACGTTTGCAAAGCTGCTGGCAGTGCCAGTTAGTAAGCTCGTTCCGGTTACGGCGTTTAAAGCTGCTTTTGCATCGGCTAAATCGGCAGTTGTGTTATATACCTTGGCCGACCATAAATACACTTCACCTTTTAGCATCAGTGATGCATTTGGCGACCATTGGCTTTTATCTGAAGTAGTAGCTACACCGTTGAATAGTTCAATCGATTTATTAACGTCGCCTTTGATTACTGTTAATACCTCTGCTTCTGTTGCTCTGGCTTTACGTAATTCTATGGGATCAATTTTACCGTTTGAAACTTCGGGTTCCAAGCGAATAGGAACTCCTCCATAGGTACGCAATAGGTGAAAATAATAATAAGCCCTCAATCCATAAGCTTGCCCTAAGAAAGCATTTTTTCTGGCAGGAGATAAAAATGTTATTGCTTCAACTTTTTGAATAAACAAGTTGATTTGCAATATTGGCTCATAAAAACCGGCCCAACTACCAATACCAGTTGAGTTCTCTGATAGATCTTGTTGTATGATAGGTAGTTCATTCAAAGAGGTGTTTTGTCTGTCCACATTGCTAAAGCTTCCACCTCTTAACTCGCCAAGGCGTTCGAACTGAAACATACTGCCTCTAAACTGGCCATGCATACCAGCCATGAAGTTGTTTACTTGTGCTTCGTTTTGCCAAAAATTACCATCTCCAAAGTAATCTTCCGGCGCCAAATCTAGTGTTTTACGGCAAGACATCGTGCTGATTACGAGCGTAAATGCTAATGCTATATATTTTAACTTATTCATAATATTTTATTTAAAAGGTTAGGTTAGCGCCAAAAATTACTTGGGTAGGGATTATATAGGCACTATTCTGAGAACCTGTACGTTCAGGCAAATTAAGTTGTTTATTTGTTAGGTACCCTAGATTTTGTCCAGTAGCGGTAATCGTTAAGCCGCCTATTTTAGCCTTCTGAAGTAGTTTTGTCGGCAGACTGTAACTTAATGAGACCTCTCTAAAATTTAAATAATTCGAATTTACCCAAAACATATCACTTGGTCTGTCGAAATTCTTTGAGTTTAACTGATCTGCCCAAGTATATCTCGGATAAGCTGCGTTCGGGTTTTCTGGTGTCCAGGTATCTTTAACAACTTCTGTTGCATTGAATTCTCCCTGAAAACTTCCTAATGCCCAAAGTTGCATAAAGTCCATTTGTTTATAACCAAGTGCAAAATCAATACGAGCAAATAGACTTAAACCTTTCCAGGAGATGGAAGTATTAAAGCCCCCTGTCCAACGAGGCAATGTGCGACCTAACTTCACCATATCTCTGGTATCGATGGTATCATTCAAATCGATATCTTTCCATTTAACATCACCTAATCGAGTAGCGATAAACGTAGGTGAATTTGCGTTGGGATTTAGATTTTTGCTAGCAATTAACGACTGGCTAGCTACTTTTTTACCGGCAGAACCACCATACCATACTTGCCCGGCGGCTAAATCTATTTTGTTATATTTCGCTAAATCATCCGCATTTCTTATGATTCCCTCTTTAACAAAACCATATATCTCACCTGGCTCTTGTCCTTCTTGAAGGCCGGCAACCCAAACCAATCTATTTGTTGCTGGATCATAAATCTGCTGACCGCCTTGCCTGTTATTTTCATTTCCATTAAAAGGTAGTTTAAGTATCCTGTTTTTATTCCAAGCTGCATTAGCACCTATCTCCCATCGTACTGCACTTTTCTGAATGATCTTGTAGTTTGCTTCTAATTCTACGCCTGTATTTTGCATGCTTCCATTGTTGGTGCGAACAGAGGAAACACCAGAAGAAGTTGGCAGCTGTACATTTGCTAATTTATCGGATGTAATTCTATTGTAAACACCAACGCCTGCAGTGATTCTATTTTTCAAAAAGGCCATATCCAATCCCCCTTCTAAGGTGGTACTTTTTTCCCATCTTAAATTTGGATTTGCAGGGGTATTTAAGAAACCTATTACCCCATTATAGGCATTCTGCGGTCCATAAGCACCCTGTAATTCATATAAACCAATGGCATTGGAAGTTCCGATACCAATGTTTCCATTCTTACCATAACTCGCTCTTAGTTTTAAAAACGATAACCAGTTTTGAGTTGACTGCATAAAGTTCTCCTTAGAAATTACCCATCCGGCAGAACCTGCTGGAAATATCCCGAATTGGTTGTCTCCAATTAGTCTAGAAAAGCCATCTCTTCTTACTGTAAAAGAAAGTAGATATTTTTCATCATAATCATAATTAGCTCTAGCAAATTGCGATAATATCCGTTCTCTACTGTGACTTGAAACGATATTTCTAGCGCCTATTCCTGCAACATCTTTAGCAGTAAGGTTTAAATCTTGAAAATCATCTGTAGGTGCTAACTTTCCATCTGCAGAAAATCCCTTGCTGTAGGCGTCAAAATATTCGGCACCTACCATCGCATCAAAACTGTTTTTATGAATTAACTTCTTGTAATTCAAAATCGCATTATAGGTTTGTCTAGTAGTGCGGTTGAAGGATGCAGCAGATGTCCTATCTCTATTCCAACCTGTATTGGGGTTGGTAAGACTCATAATCCCTGTTCTAAAGTCCCTATTAAAACTCTCATAAAATCCCTCCTCATAAAACAAGGTACCTTTTACTTTGAAGAATAAATCTTTTGTAAAATCTACTTTGAAGGCCTGACTCAGGGTAAATTTATCCGATTGGTTGTCCACCTTATATTTATCGATATTAATTATAGGATTACCGTCACTTGCATCACGTCCCAATAACAAATCACCTTTTTCGTTTGTTCCACGCATAGTTGGTGGTGCAGAAAGCATACGTCCCCAATAGTTCGCCTCGCCGTTAAAAAGAGATTGATCTCTCCAATTGGCTTTGATAAACTGAACTCCGCTTTCAGATTTCAACCATTCTTTTACATTATAATCTCCATTGACGCTAAAATTTAAACGACGGTAAAATGTTTTTAACGAGAGACCGCCTTCATTATAATATCCTATGTTCGCAAAATAGCTACCTTTGTCGTTTCCACCATTCATACTGATATTATAATCTTGCGAAAGAGCAGTTTTATGAAGCCCATAATCCCCGTAATTAAAATCCTTATAAATTAGGTCTGCGTATGTTCCATTGGGATCGTAATTACCCTGAGCATTGGTGGGAACGGCATCTTTCATTGTTTTCCAGCCTGTATTTTTTGAAAGCAACTCTTGGTTAACAGCAGTTAAACGCATTGTACTCCAAATAGCATTGCTACTATAATTACCATCTAAAATATTGCCCGCTCCATCTTTATAAACATTTCCTGTACCTCTAGGACCAACTGCGGCCAGCGCACTATTTGACGCAACTGTTCCTAACGTACCGTTTTTGATAGCTTCAACCACGCCTAAACGCGTCCATTTGATATAATCTTCGGCACTGAGAAAATCGTACGGGGTATTCAAATAACTTACACCTGTTCTTGATTTCAAGGAAATAGACGATGATCCTGTTTTCCCTCTTTTTGAAGTAATCAAGATTACCCCATTACTGGCTCTAGCTCCATAAATAGCAGTTGCAGAAGCATCTTTCAAAATTTCCATACTCTCTATTTCTTCAGAATTGATATCACTTAGAGAGTTTCTCACTTGACCGTCCATCAAAATTAGCGGACTACCACTACCGTCAAAATTCGTTCCTCCTCTTAAAGTAATACTTGCAACTGAGCCTGGTCTTCCTGTTGTTGTAGAAACTCTTAAACCAGGTATTGTACCAGCCAAGGCTTGAGCAGGATTAGATCGCATACCTGTTTCCAAAACCTTTGGATCTAATTTTGATACCGAGCCTGTTAATTTTGACTTCTTTATGGTACCATAACCAACTACAACGACTTCGTTTAACGCTTGATTATCTTCTTCCAAGGTTACAGCAATGGATGATTGGTTGCCAATAACAACTTCCTTAGCAATGAGGCCGATAAAAGAGAAGACTAATATATCTCCATTTTTTGCCGGAATGCTAAAATTCCCTGTTCCATCTGTTAAAGTTGTTATCTTGGTCCCTTTTATCAGCACACCTGCGCTTGGAATTCCAACACCGGAAGCATCGGTTACACGCCCAGTTATATTTCTATTTTGGGCATTAGCGATTAGCATCATGAAGCTCATCACTAGTGTTAGCACTAATTTGCTAACGTTTGATTGGTAATTTTTTCTCATACATCATGGTTTTATTTGATTATTATGTTATACATAATACTTTCGAAGTACGGAATTATTTTTATTTGTTCCAAATATTTTGTTCATTTTAATTGAAGTTTTTTTCTCAGTAATGTTATATATTTGCTCCCAGGGAAGTATAGCGTATTTTTCCTATCAATAAATTATACATAATAATGGATTTTTTGGCCAATTTTAAGCAGGTAGATACTAGTTCTTTAGTAGATCGGGTAGAAGACAACATCGTGCAATTGCTTCAAGAAAAAAAACTTAAAGTTGGCGATAGCATTCCTACAGAATTAGAACTTTGCAGTAATTTAGGTGTAAGTAGAACTGTTGTTAGAGAAGCATTGTTACGATTGAGAATGATGGGGTTGATAGAATCAAAGAAGAAAAAAGGTTCTGTAATTACCTCACCAGATATATTTGGGGTGTTGAGCAAAAGTATGAATCCTCATATTTTAGATCAGGGTACGCTGAAGGATATATTTGAAATAAGAATGGTATTAGAAATTGGCATGGCCGACTTCATATTTCAGCACATTACCCAGCCCGATATCGAAGAGTTGAAAGCAATAGTAGGTAATGAACCTAATGCCACACAAAATCATCTCTTTAATATCGATCATGAAATTGCCTTTCATGGAAAATTATATGACATCACCGGAAATCCGACCCTCAAAAAATTCCAGAGTATGTTATTACCTATTTTCGATTATGTACACAACAGTGGTTTGTTAAAAAAGCAAATCCAATTTGACAAATATGTATCACATAAAGGGTTAGTGGATATCTTAGAAAATGGCTCTCCCGAACTTTTCCGTAATGCCATGAGAAACCATCTTGAAAATCATTTTAACCGACTTTTTTCGGAGATGTAATTTGCAATTTAACTACTTTCCTAGCTGCGTCGAGAATATCTTTATAGCATCTGCGTCATCATATTTCTCCATTTGATTTTTTAGCTCATTCATTAAACTTGCCGTAACTTTTTCATATCCCTTCTTGCCGAAAACATTATCTACCTCATGTGGGTCCTTTTGCAAATCATATAGCTCCCATGAGTTTACCCTCGTATAAAAACGAATGAGCTTATAACGCTTATTTTTAACCCCAAAATGAGGAGAAACTGAATGCTCGCTATTCTCATAGTAGTGATAATAGATAGCACTACGCCCCTGAGCCTTCTGTCCCGTTACTAAAGGCAAAAATGATTCCCCTTGTATGTCTTTGGGAATATCCACACCTGCGGCATCAAGCACCGTCGGCGCAATATCCATGTTCAACACCAAATCATCTGATTTGGTACCTGGTTTAATTACGCCTGGATAGCGCATAACCAGTGGAGTTCTGAAAGATTCTTCATACATAAAACGTTTGTCAAACCAACCATGTTCACCCAAATAAAAGCCCTGATCCGATAGGTAAATTACGATGGTATTTTTTGACAGGTTGTTTTTCTCAAGGTAATCCAATGTGCGCCCAATGTTTCGATCCAAGGATGCAGCTGTACTAAGATAATCCCGCATATAGCGCTGATACTTCCACTCGATTAATTTTTTACCACTCAAATTCCGAGCTTTTAAATCGGCCTCAATGGGCTGATAATAAGCGTCAAATTTACCTCTCTGTTCAGGAGTCATCCTATTTACCGATGGTTCTCCATTTTTACTGTAGGAAAGCATTTTCAAATCATAACCCATCAACATTGTTTTGTCAATACTCATATCCTGTACCTTAGCAGCTTCACGATTCATATAATGATCATAAAAGTGCTTGGGCAGTGGAAAACTAACATTGTCATACAGCCCCATATCCCTGGTATCGGGTAACCAAGTTCGGTGGGTAGCCTTATGCCCTATGACAACACAAAACGGCTGGCTTTTATCCCTTGAATCTAAGTACTTTTCCACTTCATCTTCTATTACATTACTTACATAGCCATTAATGCGCTCCAGTTTCCCGTCCATGTTCAAAAATTCCGGATTATAATAGTGCCCCTGTCCCTTTAAGATTTTATGATAATTAAATCCCTGTGGGGTACTTTCTAAGTGCCACTTCCCTATCCATGCAGTTTGATAGCCAACTTTTTGCAATTGTTTTACAAAGTGGTCTTGACTTCCATCAAACTGATAACTAATATTGTCTTTAAAGCCATTTTTATGACTGTATTTACCGGTTAATATGACCGCTCTACTTGGTCCGCAAATAGAATTAGTAACATAGCCTTTGTTAAACGTAACGCCTTCCTTGGCTATCCTGTCTATGTTCGGTGTTTTTGCAATTTTACTTCCATATGCACCAATTGCCTGATAAGCATGATCATCGGATACAATGATGACAATATTTGGTTTTTGTTGGGCCAAACTAACATTATTAGTAAAAATTGTAAATAAGAGGGAGGTAATTATAATTTTCTTCATTAAATAATTGAATTTGTATTTTAATTTATTTGGGCGGCTTCTCTCACGTTTGCGCCTTTCCTTTTGGTTAATTCATCACCTAGGTCGGCTCGTGCTTCTTCGACATACTGCATAATTTTTTCCACCATTTCTGGATACAAGGTCTGGACATCATAAATTTCACCAGGATCGTGAGCTAAATTATAAAGTGCCATCTTTACGGGTAAGAACTGCGAGCTACCGGGCACCCCATCTTTACCTAGGGTTCCGGCATAAGTTTGCGAGTTGCTTGGCAACACAAGTTTCCAATTCTTATATCTTACCGCTTTCAAATTATTGGCGTCATAATAGTAATAAAAAACCTCACGTACCGCAGCTGTTGAATTTCCCAAGAGTAAATCGGCAAAATTCAATCCGTCTATTCTATTTTTTGGCAACTTACTATGTGTGAACGACGCAACAGTAGGTAGTATATCTAAATTAGTCATTAACCTACTATTTACCGAACCTGCCTTAATCTTACCAGGCCATCTCACTATAAAAGGCACACGTGTTCCGCCATCCCAAGCGGTTCCTTTACCCTCGCGTAAACCACCAGTGGAACCAGCATGGTTACCGAAACGAATCCATGGACCGTTATCGCTGGTGATAATTAGAATGGTATGCTCAGACAAATTGTGCTTATCTAAGGTATTCATGATCTCTCCTATAGACCAATCTAGCTCCATAATCACATCCCCAAAGAGTCCTATATCACTTTTTCCCTTAAATTTCTTTGAGGCCGCTAGTGGCACATGGGGCATGGGGTGAGCTAAATATAAAAAGAAAGGTTGCTTTTTATTATTCTCTATAAAATCAACGGCCTTGCGGGTTAATACTCCCGTCAATGCTGCTTGATCGTCGAGTGTCGTATTGGTAGCAACGATTTTATCGCCTTCGTAAATAGGTAGAGGTGGATGTTTAGCCTTAGGATTACCTTCTTCAACGGGCTTGCCATCGTAATTAACGGGCCAATAATCATGTGAATAAGGGATTCCATAAAAGCTGTCAAAACCATAGTTTAGGGGTAAAAATGGTGGTTGCGCTCCCAAATGCCATTTACCGAGCATGGCAGTTTTATAACCTGCATTTTTTAAAAGAGAGGCAATTGTTTCTTCCGAAGGATTTAATGCTATCTTGGTGGTTGGTGAAAATGCATGAGCTAGACCTAACCTATTAGGGTAACAGCCGGTTAAAAGCCCTGCCCTTGATGGGCTACAAACAGCTTGCACGGCGTTGAAATGTGTAAAACGCATTCCTTGTTCGGCCGCTTTATTAAAATTAGGGGTAGCAATACCAGTCATACCATAGGGTTCGATATCTGCATAACCCATATCGTCCATATTAATAATAATCACATTAGGATGCTTATTATTTGCCTGAGCAAAAACGAGAACACTGGCAAACGTCATACAAATCGTAAAGATGATTTCTTTTAATTTTATTTGATTGGTTAAACCTTCCATTCTTTTTTCAATTGTCTGCCTATTAATTTATTAGCCTCTTTATCGTCAATGAATTTCTCTTTTTCAGGATTCCATTTTAATGGTCTTCCCAATTCGTAGGCAATATTAGCCAAATTACAAACTGTTGCGGTGCGGTGCCCTGTTTCAACCGGAGCAACAGTGTTTCCCCTGGTTTGAACAGCATCTAAGAAATCTTGGTAATGATTTTGACTAAAATACACTTGCTTATCACTTTCGCCAAATTTATAATCTTTTAAAGAAACAGGATCAGTAACCAATTTACCACGCTGAACTTCCAACTTGCCCTTACTCCCAATAATTTGTATCGCATTACTTATACCAAAATTTTCATGGCTTACTTGAATCCCATTAGCATAAGTAAAATTTAAGTATTTATTGTCGGTACTTGGCGGATTAAAAGCTACAGGACCGCTCATATCCATAGCTAAACCCCACTGTACAATGTCGAACATATGTGCACCCCAATCGGTTACCATTCCACCTCCTATCCCCTTATATAAGCGCCAATCTGCCCACGCAGGCTGCTCATTAAAATTCGGTGCTATACGACTATTGTAATGTACATATTCATTTGGTCCAAGCCACCTATTCCAGTCTAAATCTGCTGGTACATCTTGCTTAGGTAAATCGTAGGGAACTGGAGGTGCACCAACACTTACTTTGATAGATTTAATATCCCCCAAAAGCCCATTACGCATAATATTGGCTGTTTGCCTAAACTCTGCCCACGACCGTTGCATGGAGCCTGTTTGAAAAACTCTATTATATTTTCTCGCTGCCTCTACCATTGCCCTGCCTTCAGCAATACTGAGTGATAAGGGCTTTTCACAATAAATATCTTTCCCTGCTGCTGCCGCCCTCACCGCCGCAGCAGCATGCCAATGGTCTGGCAAGGCAATCACTACTGCATCGATATCTTTACGCTCAAGTATTTCTCTAAAATCAAGATATTCCTGACAAGACTTTTGAACGTTGGTATTATTCTTTTTAGCATAATACTCATTTGCTTGCTCCGCAAAAGATTTCAGTTTTCTGCCATACACATCACTAGCAGCAACAATTCTGGCTTTTTCTAAACCTATAAACGAGTTCTTTAGTCCAACCCCCTGACGACCAACTCCAATAAAACCTAAACTCACCTGATCGCTAGGTGCCAAATAACCTACGCCACCAAGTACGTGCCGGGGAATAATTGTAAACGCCGTTAAAATACCTGCGCTTTTAATAAAGTTCCGCCGCGAAGCGAAGTTATCTTTTACTCGTTCTTTGTTCATTTCCTGTGTAATTTGATTCGTTTAAAGATATAATATCTATTTTAAATACTTATCACTCTATTTCTAGCCACCGTTTTCCATACTTTATCGAGCGTACCGTCTTTAATACTTACCGCAGATTCATATAGCGCACAAGTTGGACAGACGTGATATGGCAAGCCATATAGCACATCTCCTATTTGATAAGTATGATTTTCTGAAGCTTTTAGGACCATATGCTCTTCACTATGGGAAACAGCTTGCAACTCTGGAGCATTTAAGAACCGGAGCCGACGGGTAAGTTCGTATTCTGAAGAAACAGATTTATGTCCGATATCAACAGTAAGCAGTACATTCGACGGCATAGAAACGATTCTTCCAATTACCAAGGCCGAGGGTAAAAATTTTTGTTCCGGCAATCCGTTCAGGTAATTACCATCCCAGTAAACAAAAGTACCCGGGCTACATTCTACCTCATTTAATTGCGCATAAATTGGAAAAGAGGGCGAGCCACCCATAATCATTTCCATCTTGTCGGCACCCTTTGCCAACAGTGCTTCTTTCAATTTCAAAACCCTCTGATAGATTTGCATGCACGCCTCCGAGCGTTTAAAGATATCTACCTCATCAATATGCCCATCATAAGCGTGTAGCCCCATAAGTTTTAAAGCAGGTAGTCGGGTTATCTTCTCATAAAGTTGAACTGCACTTTCGGGCACTATTCCCGTTCTATTCATGCCCACATTCAAATCTAAATAAATGGCAATGGTAAGTGAGTTGTTTTGTGCTATGTTGGAGAGTTCTTCAGCAGCGGCTATATGGTCTATTAAACAGGAGAATTTTGTGGCGGGATACTTTTTGATAAGTTCAATAAAGCGGTCTATCTTTGGTCCATTTAATTGGTATGCTAGCAACACATCTTTACTTTTGCACATGCCTAACATTTCAGCCTCTGCAATGGTGGCACATTTAAACTTATTGATCCCAGCTGAAATCATCAGTTCAGTAACTGCTATACTCTTGTGTGTTTTCACATGAGGCCGCAGCCTATTTACATAGTTAACACTATTAATTAACGTTTGGATATTCCGCTTCACCCGATCTACATAGATCACCAATGCAGGGGAATCGAGTTTGTCAACATTACTTATTTCATACCATGCTTGTTCATTGATTTGCATGGTCCAAAATACAAATATTTGCTTAATAGTTAGGTAGCTTCCTATAATTTGCAGTTAGGCGTTCTTTTAGCTAAGTTTGAAACAGCTCTTCTATAATTCGAACTTATGACAGATATTGTAAAACGAAATAATGTATCCATTTTTGGCTCGGGGAGTAAGACAATGGTGCTTGCACATGGCTACGGATGTGATAAACAGGTATGGAACGATATCTCGGCAGCTTTTGAAAAGGATTACAGTATTGTAACGTTCGATTATGTAGGAGCTGGAGGTTCAGATTTAACGGCTTATAATAGCGAACGCTATTCAACGCTCGACGGTTATGCCAAGGATATATTAGAAATATATCATGCCCTTTCCCTAAAAGATACAATATTCGTTGGTCATTCGGTTTCGTCAATGATCGGCTTACTAGCTGCAAACCAACGCCCCGAGTATTTTGAGAAGCTCATTTTCCTCGGTCCTTCGCCTCGATACCTTAACGATGAAGAGTATCACGGAGGTTTTGAAAGATCAGACCTCGAAGACCTATTTGAAATGATGGATAGCAACTACCTAGGCTGGTCTAAAGCGCTTGCTCCGGCATTTATGGCTAATCCAGACAAACCAGAGCTTGGAGAACGATTAACCAATAATTTTTGTGCAACAGACCCTATTATTGCACGGGAATTTGCAAGAACAACATTTCTGGCCGACAATAGAAGTGATCTTAAATATCTTATCACACCATCACTCACATTACAATGTACGGCGGATATAGTAGCGCCGATGGAAGTTGGACAGTATATGCATGAGCAGTTGAAAGACAATACGATGGTTATTCTGGAGGCTACCGGACATTGCCCGCACATGAGTGCTCCCGATGAAACCATTAATGCGATTAAAGCCTATTTAAACTAAGGATACCTGTGGATAAAAAGTTCTTGGATTCACTTACAGACCCGGTTGCTCTTTATGAGAACGCTCCTTGCGGCTACCTTTCTTGTACGGCCGATGGCAAAATTATCAAAATCAATCAAACTCTACTTAATTGGTTAGAGCTGGAACGTGAAACCGTACTATACAAGTGGAATTTAAATAATTTAATCAGTCGCGGTGGAGGTATATATTACGAGATGTTCTATTTCCCTTTGCTTAAGCTACAGGATTCGGTACAGGAAATTAGTTTTGATTTCATTCGTAGTGATGGTTCAAAGTTTCCAGGCCTGATGAACTCTAATACGGTAAAAGCGGAAAACGGTGAAATTCTTGCCATCAATAGTACAATTTTCAATATTACGGACCGAAAAAAATACGAACACGATCTGCTACAGGCTAAGAGAACTGCCGACAAAGAACGCAATCATTTTGAGTTCCTTTCGGACTTTGTTCCGGAAATGATCTGGACAGCAAGTAGCGCAGGACATATTAATTATGTTAATAAACGCTTTACGAGCTTCTTTGGTAATGATACCGAACTGGTAAGCTTGTATACAAAAATTCACCAAAATGATCGCATTGCATTCCTGAGAATATGGACGTCATCGCTTCGTTCGGGCACAGGATTTACAAAACAAATTAGATTAAGAGATGTATTAGGGAATTATCAATGGTACCTAATTCAAGCTTTGCCTAACCGCGATGATGACAACCAAATCAGTAAATGGGTTGGTACTTGTAATAATATCGATGAACAAGTAAGCGAATTTAACCGAATGGACGAATTCATTTCAGTTGCCAGCCATGAATTAAAAACTCCGATAACTACTTTAAAAACGGCAATGCAACTTATGGAAAGGTTGAAAAGCTCCTTAGACCAAACTTCTCGAATGCCAAACCTAATCGAAAAGGCATCGCGTAGTGTAGAGCGAGTAGGTGTGTTAATTGACGATTTGCTTAACACCCAGCGCATAAAAGAAGGTCAAATGGAACTTAAATATTCTGTCTTAGACCTTCATCAATTCCTCGAGGAGCTGATCGTAGATCTTCCGGTAAACCGAGATCAACAGCTCACCCTGAACGCACCTAAAGACATACTTTTCAGAGCAGATGCGCAGCGACTTGAACAGGTTATTCTTAACTTTATTACCAATGCCAGCAAGTATGCAGCAAAATCCAAGTTCATCGAGTTAAAGGCCGAAGCTTCAGAGACCGAAATTAAAATCGCCGTGATCGATACTGGAGAAGGTATAACAGCAGAAAAATTACCATATCTTTTTGACCGTTACTATCGCGCAGACAACTACGGCAGACAATACTCGGGGCTAGGTCTGGGACTTTATATATCAAGCGAGATTATTAAACGCCATGGAGGTAAAATTGGCGCAGAAAGTACGCTTGGTAAAGGGAGCATCTTTTGGTTTACCCTCCCCACTATTACCCCGTAACACCACTAATAAGTATCTCGAACAATTTGACGCAGCAGATTTAGATTTGCATGCGCTTCGCCCATCGTATTATTGAAATAAACATACACCTTTTTATCCTCGCTAAGCCACGCCGTTATATAACTCGCATACTCATATAATATATCGTCGCTATAACTACCCCGATAATTCCCACCTGGCCCATGAAAGCGCAAATAAACAAAATCGGGATGGGTTTCTCGCAACGGACTATTAGCAGGGCTTTTGTCATGGATTACCATCCCGAACTGGTAATGTTCCAAGAGTTCATAAATTTCATCGACATACAGAGATGGGTGTCGGAATTCTAAAGCAATTTTCCATTCCATTTGCACATCATTCTCCCTAAGCAAAGACATTAGAAACTTAAGTTGTGATAAATCCCCTATTTTAATACTTGGGGGAAATTGCACCAAAAGACAGCCCTTCTTCTCCTCAACGTTATTAATTACGTGAAAAAAACGTGAAATGACCTCTGGATCGAACGCCAGGTTCTTATTGTGAGTAATCTCTCTGAAAAGCTTAAAAGTGAACCTAAACTCTTCAGGAACATCAGCTGCCCACCTATGCACAGTACTGCTCATAGGCATCTTATAAAATGAGCTGTTAATTTCGATGGTATCCATCAGGGACGCATAATAGCACAATCGCGATTTCTCTTTAAACTCTTCGGGATAGTAGAGCTTATTTGGAACAGGCAACAACAGTCCACTTGTTCCGGAATAATAGTTATTAAATTGAATATCCATTAAGGTATAAACACGGTAGGCTTAAAATTGTGTCAAAATGATGTTAGACCACGAGTTCTATGTGGATAAATTCCTTTCCGCAACACCCAACAAACATTTACCTTAGTCACTCCAAATCAATACCCCTATTTTTCATGACCCTGGATTCGCTGCACAAGCTCATTATCGACTTTATCGAAAATACTAATCGTCCGATTTTTTTAACTGGGAAAGCGGGAACTGGAAAGACAACCTTCCTACGCTATATCAGATCTAATACGCATAAGAACTTGGCTGTAGTTGCCCCAACAGCAGTTGCAGCCATTAATGCAGGTGGATCAACTATACATTCCTTTTTTCAAGTCCCTTTTGGGCCCATACCTCCTTTATCCTTCGATTCGCTATTTGCAGAATTCTATGGTAAAAGCTTTGGACCTGAGAAATCAAAACTCATTAAATGTTTGGATTTGTTGATTATCGATGAGATTAGTATGGTGAGGGCAGATACAATAGACTACATCGATAGAGTACTCAGATTTGTAAAAGGAACAAACCAACCATTTGGCGGGGTGCAGATATTGATGATCGGCGACCTTTATCAACTCCCGCCAGTTTTCCAAAACGACTGGCATCTTTTAGGCAAGTTTTATAAGGGTCCTTACTTTTTCGACAGTCTTGTCTTTAAGAGATCTTCCTTAATTACTTTCGAATTGGAAAAGGTTCATAGACAGAATGATCCGGTCTTTATAGAAATCTTAAACGAAATCCGTAGTGGTGCTGTGAGCGATGCGCTCTTAGCCAAGTTAAATGCAAATTACCAAGCTCTGCCCAGCAGCGAAAATCTTGCTCATTATGTTACCCTAACCACCCATAATCCGCTTGTTAAAACAATCAACGAAGAACGACTACAGCAACTACCCGGAAACACACATACTTTCAAAGCTACCGTAACCGGAGACTTCCCAAAAGAAGCATTTCCAACTGAGGAAGAACTCGTACTAAAAACAGGTGCCATGGTAATGTTTATCAAAAATGACGCCTCTGGTAAAAAGCAGTTTTATAACGGCAGAACCGCTAAAGTTGATAGCATAAGCGGCGACACAATCAATGTTACTTTTCTGGATGACAGCACTCCATTTGAAGTAGGAAAGGAAATATGGGAAAACAACAAATATACACTCTCAGAAACCGATCAAAAAGTTACGCAGAGCAGTGCCGGTTCGTTTACCCAATTCCCGTTGCGGTTAGCTTGGGCAATCACCATACACAAGAGCCAAGGGCTTACGTTCGACAAGGCCATTATTGATGTTGGCGCAGCATTTGCCCATGGACAAACCTATGTGGCCTTAAGCCGCTGCCGAAATTTGAACGGCCTTATTCTAAAACATGAGGTTAAGAAAGACAACATCATCACCGATCCGGCAGTTTCATCTTTTATGAAAAAAGCACAGCAGGAAACTCCAGATCAACAGAAACTTAAAGAGGCAACAGAGGCACTGGAAAAAGAAGTTTTACTGGAAAGCTTTGATTTTGAATCTATCCATCAAACTTATCAGCAACTAAAAGCAGTTGTGATAGCATTGCTTCCAGACGAAGCACTTATCATCCAAAAATTAACCTCTTCAACAGAACTCCTCGAAAAGAAGATCAATGCCGTCGCAAAAAGCTTTAGCCAAAAAGAACTCGTGACTACTCAGCAATTGAAACTAGCAACAATTAGGCCTCGGTTACACAAGGCGTCCGACTATTTCCTACCCCCTATCATTTCGTTTCACGAACATATTTTAGACCTGCATAAATTGGTTGAAGGAACTCCATTTCATGCCGATTACTTCCCTACGCTTAACCTGCTAATTGAGCAATTAGCAACAAAAATCGAAATCTTCAAACTGTTTGCCGATTTGCCAACTGTACAAGCTATCATCCACGCTGCTAAAAGCAGCGCCGTTAATTACAAGGCGCTCGATAGCTGGAAGAAAAAACAAAGCAAAATCGCTACGGTAGAAAATCCAGCACTTTATGCGCAACTCCTCCACTGGCGAAAAAACACCGCTGAAGAAAAGAAATTATTAGGCTACCACCTCATATCTGACGTAGCATTATCTGAAATCGCCGCTAAACTTCCCAGATCACTCACCGCATTGGCCAAGGTTAAAAGTGTGGGCGAGGGAAAAGCCGCTGAATATGGCGAGCAGATATTAAGGCTCATCAAGCAGCATCTTGGAGAGAGCGATTTGTTTGGATAATGGCAAAATGAAAATTTTCAAATAAAATTTCTTCGAAAAAACGCCCTTTGGAGCTAATGGGCTAAATGTTCTCTTCATGTTACGAGACCCAGGAGACTGCCAGTATATAATCCATTTTCCTATCCTTGTTTTAATTATTGAGTTTACCCGTTTATACGCTAGGATAAACCTAGCTTATCGCTAGTCCAACTCAGGCCATTGTTAGAGTCTTGTCAGACTAGCGTTAGACTTTGTTAGACCTAAAGTCTAAGTAAAGGCAGTTGGCAGGCCAATGAAGGGCTGAGTTGGAACGAGCAACGGACGACGAATTAGTAACAAATAACAAAACATAAACAAAATGGCAAAGATCAAAAAAGGAATTTTAGGACCCTTATCAGGAAAATTAGGGCCTGTTATTGGCGGAACGTGGAAAACGATTTCATACCTCAGAATCGCTCCACCAAAGAGCAATAAAAGCAAGCGAACTCCAGCGCAAATAGCCACACAGGAAAAAATGAGGTTTATCAATAAATTTCTGGTTCCCTTTCACCCTTATATTACGGTTGGAATGAAGCATGAAGCAGAAAGTCAAACTGAAATTAGTGCTGCATTCTCGGCAAATTACCATGAAAGTATTTTGGGCATTTCTCCCAATCTAAGTGTAGATTTTGGTAAGTTTATTTTCAGCAAGGGTATTTTACCGATGGTTAAAGATCTTGCAGTTACATTGGCTGATGGTTTCCTCCATATTACCTGGAGTTTTGAAAGTGTACCAAAAACAAGTTTCGATGATCAAATGATTATTGTTGCATATGCTCACGAGCTGGAAGAAACAGATGGCTTTATTGGTGGCGTAAATCGTGCAGCTAAAAAATGTGCCCTCCAATTAAGTGAGCATTTTATCGGTAAAGCGATTGACGTATATGTAAGCATAACTTCTTTAGACCGGAAAAGAATTGCGAATAATGTTTATTTGGGGAGATACATTAGCGGTTAGGCCCATAATCCGGGCCAGCGGTGCACGTACAATATGCGACTGAGACCAAGCAATTTCTCGCAATTGTGCATTCTGCTCTTTGGGATGGCTGTTGGTCTCGGTTAAATGCCATAGCCAATAAACAAATGCTATGGAGGTTTGATTTTGTTGTTCACAAAAAATGCCCTCGATAGCTTCCTGCTTTCGGGGGCATTTTGATGCTGCATAACAGCTTTATTGTTATTTTAAGAATTCTATCTCAAATTGGTTTAAGAAAGGATTACCATCAATACCGAATACCGGCAAAATCTTGATGTTCATCCAATACAGCATCGTAGCTGAGACCGCCGCAGGCGTAAGGATAATAGATTTACCGCCTGCATTCGGATCTGGAATGTTTCCTGCCGGCAAGCTCGTTCCCATAGATGGCCAAGAGAAAGGGCCTGACAAATACATATCATAACCTACAGGTGCTTTGTTTGAAATTACTCCTTCACCGCCTTCATTTATAGGCCAAAAGCCTATTAAGTTTGCATAGTTTGGATGTTTAGTAATGTCTTTTAAAGCGATATTAGCAGTTACAACAGCAGGTTCCAAAGCAATGTTGAATATGCTTAAATTAGCTGCATAGAAATCTGAATTTCCTCCAACAACACCTAATTTCAGCAATTCGGTGGTATTGATATTTTTGGATGCACTCACATTGTAAGAACTTTTAAATACTCCATCTACAAAAGCTGATGCAGTTCTTGTAGTAGAGTTTACATATTTAACGGTCATGGTTAAAGTATGCCATGAACCATCCGCTAGGCCCGCAGCAATACCCAATTGTTGCTTACCACCGCCACCATTATTGGTACCTCCAAATTCCAAATTCCATTGATTACCTTCTTGCATCCAAAACCATCCCGTATAGTTTGAGGTACTTTTACCTAAAAATTGAGGATAGTAGTTAGCAGACATAAACTTGGTTTGCATTTGCACCGAAAAATCTTTGTCGGTTCCAAAACTATAAAGTCCATGATCATCAGGAACAGCCGCAACAATCGCATCGGTTTTAAAATTAACCGTATTGAAACCAGATTTCTTAACTTCTTCTTCTTTTAGATTTTTATTCGAGGCAATTAAAAATCCTGGCTTTGGATCATCATTGCTTCCACCATGATTAGTTGTCACCATTATCAGCCAATCTTCGTTTACATAATTTTTTCGTGCCTTTAATGCAGTAATTATATTACCTACATATTCGTCTGCTTTAACAACAGCAGCTTTATAAGTAGCATTGGTTGCTAAAAAGCCTCCGCTTGCACCAGCAGCTTGCACATCTCTAAAATTAACGATCATGGTGCCTAAAGGAGTAATGGTATTGATAATATTTATCGCAGAATCTTTCACCGCTACATCGGTTGTTACCACAGGTGCGCGATCTACCACTTTCACATAATTCCTTAATTCTGCCCATGGGGTTACCATCGCTGTTTTTACAGATTTATATTGCAGCACATAGTCAAAACTATTTCTAAAAACAGCAGGAGCATCATGTGAATTCTCTTTCGGTGTAGGCTGAAACGTATTTTCCCTGATCAAATGCTTGCTATAACTCACACCGGTAATCATAGTAGCCCAACTTGCCACATCATTGGCAACCTGGCCCCTCAAAACGTCGTAACTATATTTTGATGTCTTTCTTAAGGCTTCGATATTGGTGGGTGCGATTGCTTTTAACTCTGAACCTGCTAAACCATCAATACTAATAACGAGCACCTTTCTTTGCGTGGTTACAGTGGGCTCAAATTCCTCAAAAACAGGAGGCGGATTATCATATTTTGTACAGCTGGAATAAACTATACCCATTAATAAAGCCAATGGGAGAATGCGATTTATAATCTTTTTCATAATATTTAAGGCTTAATTAAATTCATTTCGGCAAAAACTACGTATGGGTTAGTGGTATGTCCATTTTTAACAACTACTTTAAAAAACTTAGCGCTAACATTTCCATTAGGGAAAATATATTCAGTTCTATTCGCGGTACTCGGTAAAGTAGTTGTTCCTATACTGGTAAAGTTGATGTTATCTCTACTGCTAAATATTTCTATTTCTTTAGCGTCACCCGCGCGATTACCACCCGCACGTCCGTTAAAATACATCCCTTTAATTGGAATATTTGCCCCAGCGCTTAAAACAAAAGTAAATGGATAACTCTCGGTTGGGCCAATGTTACTATATTTTGAGTGATAATAGGTAGATAAAGTATTATCAACCATCGCAGCTAATGAGCCCTCTTGCGGTGGACAACTTGCAGATAGCATGCTGGTAGTATGTATAATATTTCCGGTCCCTCCAGTTTTGGTCAACGGGTTATAGGTCCAAATCTGTTTACTTAACAATGGATATTTAGCACCTATTTTTGCTTGTGACTGGGGACTCACCAAAATACCCCAAGCTTCGAAGAATGGAATTAAATCGGTATTGCAATATTCAGATAACTTCTCATATACAAAATCGTGCTTATCTAAATCATTATTGGCTAAACGTACCGCACGACGTGCTTCAGTGTACAATTTCGTCATGGCACCGTAACCATACAGTTCAAATATTTGCACAAACGGTGTCATTCGTTTAAATGGATCATCAATTTCTGCGTCGCCATCAAAGTTTTTAGTTCCTGTTCCACTTGCATAGGTGATGGCCTGTGGGAAACCGCTTTTTACCGCTGGGTGCAGGTCACTGTAATTAGCATTAATCCTATGCGCTACCTTAAAACTAAATAAATTGTTAGTGGTTTCACCCAGGGTACTCCAACTCCAAACACTGCCTTGTTGTGCATTATGACCAAATTCATGATAAGAGCCCCAGGTGCCGATACTTGTTTTCAACCTAGTGGCACTCGTAAACGAACCAAACCATTCTCTGTCATTTAACCCCACGAAAGGATAACCAGCATGTCCATAACCAGCAGATAATTGAATATCTAGTATTCCCCGCCATTGCCCTTGTGGGCTTTGATCTCTTACATCAGAGGCATTATCAGATAAACCCATCCAACCGTTGAAATCTTCCTCAAAGACCGTATTCCACAGGGCTAATGGTTCAGCCATATCAACCAATGGTTCCACAGGATTATTAAATTGACTAACAATTTTATCACGAGGCACTAAAAACACGACCCGTTTAGAGCGCAGTTCTAACCAAGGTACTTTAGACGCCAGCACCCTCGCTTTCCAAGCCTCATGTGTATCTACACCCAATATAAAATCGGGTGAAACGCATGCGCCAGATATCGTAAATTCAACAGGTGCCTGGATGGCAAACGCCGCATTAATATAGATAGTTCCACCATAGATATTACGTACATAATTAGCCCCTGGATACAATTGTTTCCTTTGAATGATGATTGGATCACGCAACAATGGATCTTTGCCAGTTAAATTATCGGTATGCCCACCTATTTGTATGCTTAACCCGTTTACACCTTCAGGCAAAACAAGTTTAATTAATTCGCCAGGTGCAGCGTAGTATCCAGTACTAAACTGAGGCTTTGGGGCAACCGAAATTCTCAGATTTTCGGTTGTTTGCGGTGTAAAGTTAAGATCTAGCGTGAATTTCTGATCTTTCACCCTAGGCTCCGACTGATCTACCAACCCTGGGAAAACACGCGCTTTCGCATAGGCAGAACGGTCAATGTTCAACATATTGGTATCAACAGTAATATTTTGTTGATTTCCAGATGCATCATCATAACCGTCTTCAACTGCTATGCCATATTTTTTACAAGCTGTAAAACCACTCGCTAATAGTATGATAGCAATATAGTTTAAAAATCTAGTTGATTTCATATTCTTGATTCTTGTTTAATTAGTTATTACGAACATCTGTATAAGTTGGTCTCCAAGTTTTCCCCATTAAGTCCCATGAGTTTGGCACAATTATTCCCATCCACTGGTAAATTTGGTATGGAATGTCAACATTGTTGATGACGACCCCAAAAGTTGCAGATGAAATAAGTGGTGAAACATGCGGTGAAGAGTCTGAAAAGGAAGTCCAATTAATATTGGCACTTGTAGTGAAGCTTGGTGCTTTGCCCGAAACATCAGCAATGGTGGTACCGCCTCCTTCATTAGCGGGCCAATACCCAGCTAAAGAAGCATAGTTTGGATAGTCTGCAGATATAACTGCCTTTTTCATGTTTGCGACCAAATCAGCATCAGAGATCGCAGCACTAAATAGGGCAATATCTTTTATCAATACATTAATAGTTCCACCTTCATTTGCAGCAAAGTTACCCCCTAAGGTAAATGGTGCAGTGGTATCAAAGTTTCCACGATCAGTAATGTCAAGGCTTAAGCCTTTTACTCCATCTAGAAATACAGTTGCCCATCTTTTTCCAGCGTCATTATAAATTTTAAACGCTAGCGAATGCCAAATTCCATCTCTTATCTTTCCAAAACTAACTTGTCTATTGCTGAACCCTACTTGACCTATATTTAACATAATCACATCGTTCTCTAAAAACAACACCCACCCTGGCACGCCAATGTTAAATGAAGCTCTCTTAGAAACTACAGCTGGGTAGTTTGAAGCTGCGCCATCATTTTTGATTTTACAAACAAAAGTAAACTGTCCGTTACTACCAAAATTCCCTAAAGTATTATTGTTTAATTTTGCATTTGTAAATATAGATGACGTACCTGTAAACCTTGGAGCAAAGCCAGAATATGGTAATGAATTAATATCTGGTTTTGGGGTAATCTGACTTACAAAACGAGGATTATAGAATGCGATGAAGTTGTTTCTTACCGGATCACTGAAAGCACCCAATCCAACGGAGCCCGGATCAACCGGAACATTCCCCCCTTTATTAGACGCAATTACGACCATCCAATCTTCTTTTGCAAAAGTTGGTCGCTGTTGCAAGGCAGTCATAATATTCCCAATATACGTATCTAACGTAAGAATTGCATTGGTATAAGCTGTCGTATTATCCGTATAACCATTTGCTGCTCCTGCAATTTCAGCACTATGAAATTGACCAATAACCACTGCAGCTTCTGGCTTTTTCAGTTCCTCAACGATGGCATCTTTAACCTTAGCGTCATCATTCTCAAAATTTACTTTTGAAACTGCATCTAGTGCTAAGTTAGCATTAAACGCTTGGCTTGCAGCAATTGAAGCAGTTCTCAAATTTGGTTTTACCTGTTTCAATCTTGTAAAAAGAGATGGGTAAGTTGCAAGCTGACTACCCGAAAAGTCTTCACTTACCACTTTATGTTTATCACTTGTTACCCCGGTGGTTGCATTCGTCCACGCGCCAGCATTGGTCATAGCATTGGTTCCAAAATCTGAAAGCGCATCGTAAGCATAAATAGATTTTCTTACTATTTGCGCCAAGTTTGGCGGATTTACTGTTTTTAAAGCATTACCCCTAACACCGTCCAATATAATATAGAGAACTTTACGCTCCTTTAAAGTCACATTTGTGGTATCATCCGGATAGTCGACTCTTAGCGTATTGGGAAAATCCTTGTTGCAAGAACTCGCAAAAAGCAAAATCGCTGCCAAGCATACCAAACCAACTGTATTGATTAGGAATGATTGCTTATATTTTGTTAAATCTTTCATATTAATATCTCCTTAATTTTTGATTTCTACTCTTACGATATTGCCAAATTTCTTGTTATCAAAACGCTGGATAGATCCCACTAAAATCACCGCTGGATTACCAAATGATGAAGTGGTTTCGATAATTTTATAAACTCGACCAGTAAATTGTCCCGTATTATTGTAACCTGACGCTAAAGATGCGTCTGCATTTAAAACCATAAATCCTTGACGAATCACGCCATTGTATGTTTTAAAATTACCAGTAACGATTACTTTACCATTGTTCAATTGTGAGGCAAAGGTAGCCGACCCCGAAGCAAGCGTTCCAAAATTGAAGGTATTATCTACACTTCCATCAGCATTTAGCATTGCTACACCTTTTTTCGCCGTTCCACCATAGGTAGTAAATGAACCGGTAATGATAATTTTATCCGTAGTGGCATTGTAAGTAATCGAGCTAATATTATCATCAGCACCTGCTCCAGCTTTGAAAGTTTGATCAACACTACCATCTAAGTTAATGCGGACTATATGCTTTGCAGGCAAACCGTTGAAAGTAGAAAAACTCCCTACCAAAATCAATTTTCCATCAGCCTGCTGAATAGCATCGGTAATTTCCCCGTTACCAGCGGCAGGACTCTGTTTTGTAGCCATATCAAAATGGAAGGTAGAATCCATTGCGCCATCTAAAGTCATGCAAACCATTTGCTTTATCTTGGTTCTATCATACACTTTTGTATCGTAGGTAGACCGATCATAAAAAACCCTTAGGTAATTTTCGAAAGCCCCTACTGCATATATACGATCATTAAAGACAAAAGATTTTTTAATTACGCCCGCAACGCCTCCATTAAAAGTAGGTACTGTATCCTTGTTCTTTCTGAAATCATTTGGTGTAGGGTTAATGACATCAATAATGGTACTATCTAATGTACCATTGCTGTTTAAAGTTGCGATGCCATTAATATTAATTCTTTTTCCTCTGGTTGAGTTAAAACTGAAAAAGAAGCCTGAAATTAAAAACTTGCCATTGCTTAGTCGATTTACACTGTTAATTGATCCTAAGGCACCTTTTCCAAAGTTTAGCGACGTATTATAGGCACCTTGCGAATTTATTTGAGCAATTCCGCCTATAGGTACTTTTACGTTGCCTTTATTATCAAAATCACTAAATGCTCCAGTAAGTAGATAGTTCGAGCTCGGCAAGCGTAGAATATCATAAATTGTTGAATTCGAACCTACAGTTGCCTGAAAAGACCCGTCAGCACTTACTTTCCCGCTGATTGTTAATAAGGGTCCAAAGAAAGTCTGCCCATCACTGATTACTGACATACCACCACTACTCGCATTATTTGGCACTTTAATTCTGGCGGTACTATCGGTAAAAGCCAAAACGGTAGCTTCAACCTCATTTACATAGAACTTATAGTTATTTTCAAATTTCTTTAAGCCTCTTATACTCACCTCTACTTCGCTACCAGGACTAGCTATTTCGGGTTCAGGCAAAGCTGTACCGAACTTAATTCCTAAAGGTTCTTTACCTCCACTGTAAGGATTTTCTCCGATAACTTCTTCTTTACAAGAATACAAGCTTAGCACTAACAAGACTAACAATAATTGGCCTAAGCGCATTGTATGTTTATGTATTATATATTTCATATCAATTGAATAATTAAATGAGATTTAAGGTGTTACAGGTAAAATTCCATCTGCAAGTACCTTGTCTATAAATGTTCGCGTATTAAAGCCAAAATTATGCTTGCTCTTTAGGGTAGCCCCCTCGAAAACGTTTTGTGCCAACACATGGACTATACCATTTGTAGGGGCAATATCTGAAGAGGAAACCGGAATGTTAAGTAGATTCACCGTTGGATTTGAAAAATCGGGAATGTATGATAAATACAACTGACGATACCCAGCATATTTCACAAACGTTTTGGGACTTCCATCCGGATTTCTTTCGGTCACTGCGTCATTAAATAGCACACCAATATTCATCGTTCTACCTGCATATGAGGTATATCCTTGTCCGGGGAATGCGGCGAAAGCAATCGTATCTAATTGCGGATAATCCTTTAAACGATTAACCCCTTTAAAAATGTACATTGAAAGTGCTTCCTTCCAAGTTTCTGGTTTAATTTGCTCAAGTTTGGCAACGGTGTCCCTTCCATTCCTTTGCAAATCGGCATTCAGTGCTTTTAATGTTTTATAGATTGTTGAACTTGTTGGCGCAAAAAAGGTAATTTGTTCCTTTTCGAAAACGTCATTCATTCCAGCAATATTAATGACTCTTGTTAGCGTGTCAAAGTAAGCTGGTTTAGATTTCAGGTAAGCAAGAATAGTTCCGTTAAAGTTGGGATTGTGTTTACCGGTGTCCAAGAAATATTCATCTCGTTTACAAGAAGTGAAAACGGTAAAGCCAATCAACATAAATAAGGCTATTTTTAAAGTTATTTTATACATCATGATATTATCTCCAATAGTTATTTAAAGTCATGTTAGGATTATTAACTAGAGCCACGGGATCTATTGGCCAAGTCCAGGCGCCAGCATTGAAATCGGTAACAGAAATAGGATTTTTAGCATACTTGCTTTCAGTTATTTTCTTGGTTCTTACCAAGTCATAAAAATAATGTCCTTCACCCATCAGTTCTCTAACCCGTTCATAATAGATATCGTCTTTCAAATTCGCACCTGTTGAAGTAATTACCGTAGCATTAGCTCTATCTCTTACCATATTCAGATAACGTTTTGCCTCCCCTTCCGAATCTCTGTTCGCATTAGCCTCTGCAGCTAATAAATAAGCATCAGAAAGTCTGAAAATAATCACATTATCATCATTCAAAATATTTAAGCCTTCAGCATATACGTTTGCAAATTTCTTGAACTGAAAAGTACCATTGTTTACCGTTCTGTTTTCGAACCAAGCATCTTTTCTACCATCAGGCGCTCCTTCAGAATAGATTTTATCCATCCATTCTTTTTCATAATAGGCCAAACTATTTGTGGTATTTACAGAGCCTTTTAATGGGTAATGACTTAGCAAGAAACCTACATTAGAATATTGAGATAATTTTTCTCCATTATTTGCGTTTTGGAAAACCTCAAATAAACTCTCTTTGGTACGTCCTTTAAAAATGACTTTATATTGTTCATTGTCATACGGTAATAACCTGTAATCGGTAGAGGTTTCTAACTCTTTACCCAAACTGATTACTGCATCATAATAATTATTTCTATTGGCTTCTGCCTGATCAAATCCAGCTGCCCACATATTCATGTGCATTAATAAAGCAATGGCGCTACCACGCATAGCTCTTACGCCTATCAACGAAGGATCTGAATAAGTCCAAGGTAAGTCACCTTTAACTGCATCCATATCGGCAATGCAATTTCTCAACACCGTAACCATCGGCGTTCTTGGCAATCTTTCTTCGCTAAAGGCTGAAGTATAATACGGAACATCACCGAACAACCTTACCATCATAAAATAAGAAAGATTACGCATAAATACAGCCTCAGCTTTATACTGTTTACGTTCAGTATCTGATAAAACACCAGCTGGGACCTCATCTATCTTCGCATATAAAATGTTTGCCGCAGCAACAACGTCAAAAAACTCTTTCCAGCGAGTGTTGGTTCTAAAATTGTAGCCGCCGGTCCACTGGCCATCGGCCGACAAGCTCCTTAAATTATTAGTAGACATTAGATTTATATAGTTACCCGCACCAGAACTAATGAGTGGCGCACTACGCAAATCTGCTACTTGAGAAAAACCGCTACCTTGTCCAACTTTTCCTCTAAAGCGAGCATACAAACCATTGGTAAATCCTTCGACATCTGTTTTGGTCTGCCAAAAATTATTCCCAGATAAGTTATCTACTGGTACGATATTCAAAAACTTTTTGCAACTAACAATAGTCGTAGCTACCACGGCTAATATTAGTATGTAGGTATATTTTTTCATCATCATCACTATTAAAACTCAATATTTAGGTTAAAGGTGTAGGTTCTAGGGTTTGGATAAATAGCTCCACTGTCTCTACCCAAATCACTTACACTTTCTGGACTGGTACCAGAATAATTGGTGATCAAGAAAACATTACTTGCAGTACCACCTACTACTACTCTGTTCATTCCAAATCTGTTGGTAAACTTTTGGTTTAAGGTATAACCTAACGACACATAACCTAATTTAAAATAAGATCCATCTTCTTGAAACAAGGTCTGGTTAGTACGATAAGGATTTGTAATGCCTGACCTTAAATAATCATATGGATTAGGGTACCTGGCCAGTTGACCGGTTCTAGTCCAGATATCGTAAGCCCCTAATGGTACAACACCTGATGGATTCGTACGGAAACCATTTTGAATTGCTAATGGGTTGTTGAAAGATGCAAACTGCGAAGCAAGTGAGTTATTGAGTACATCTCTACCAATTACATAATTTCCTTGAATTTGCATCGTAATACGTTTGTAACGTAAATCCATCGTTACACCTCCATGAAAACGCACCTGAGAATTACCCGCTGCTACTAAATCTCTTTCATCAAGTACATAATCCCCGTTAAGATCTGTAAATCGAGGATCTCCAGCTTTATAGTAACTTAAGAACGAGTTATTAGCACCAGAACGATACCTCAAACCCGTTAAAGGATCAACTGGTACTTCACTATCATTGGCATATACCCCTTTAGTATTATAAATATAATTGGTTAGGGCATTCTGACCTAACCGATACATTATCGACTGGCCTGTACTTGGATCAACATAAATAAATTCTCTTACTCCATCCGGCAAGTGTGCTATATAATCATTGTTAATGGCTCCATTCACACTGATGGTCCATTGAAATGGCTTTGATGGCTCAAACACCCTAGCCGTTAAACTTGCCTCATAACCTATATTAACTAAACTAATTTCGTTTGTTTTTATGTTAGTAAACGAGCTTACATTGGCCAAAGGCTTTTCTCGTAATTGGTTATCAACTTGTTTGTAATAAGCTTCAAATGTTCCAAACAACCTGTTCTTTAAGAGACCAAATTCAAAAGCCGCGTTATAAGTAGTGTTTTTTGTAGGCTGTAGGTTTGAGTTTGGCAATGTTCCCAAATTCATTAAAACAGTTGGAGCACCATTATAAACCGCACCATTTACATACCTACCATATACATCGTATATATTTCCTTGCGGTTGCAATACGGTACCGTAACTTAATTTAATGGAAGCATATTCAAACCACTCTCTCCATTTCTCTGTAAAGGTTTCATTTTGCAAATTCCATCTTATTCCAATTGACGGACTTTTGATGTATCCTGCTTCAGGTCCATTACTAGAGCTTCTATCGGCACGATAGGAAGCGTCCAACACATATCTACGTTTATAGTTATAACTAAAGTTACCTGCAAATGCTACCGATCTGAATTGATCAAAGTTATCTAATGTACCACCTAGTGATGTTAAATAGTCATCTACCCCCACTATTGGGCCCCTTAAGTAATCATTTACAACTTTATTATTTTGGATCACATCAGCTTTAAAATTTTTGGAATCCAATTCTGTAAAAGCATAAGCGTTAAAGTTGTGTGCATCTTCGCCACTGCCGTCTTTTATACTATAAAAGTAGTTCAATAAATTCCTGTTGTAAATGGAGTTTTTTACACTATTAAAAGTATACAAAGACGCTGCGTTACCATTGATGGTAGATGGTAAAAAGTTTTCCTCAACACCCGTATTAAATGTATAATTGAAGTTAGAAGTTAAGCTAAGCCCGGGAACAAATTCATACTTCATTTCTGTTGTGGTATTCAACTCGGTAGTTTTATTATCATTATCTGTAGTAATGGCGCCAAGCACGCTATTAACTGCAGAGAAAAGAGAAGGAGACGGTAGTAAAGATGACGATGCTCCTCCGGTTGCAACCCCTGTATTTAATAACCCGTTTCCACTACCTTTTTGGTTTTTACCCAATGTACCGTTAATGGTGGTATATAATTTAAATTTGGCGCTAGGCATGTACTGCATGTTCATCCTTAAATTCGATCTATTAAATCCGGTATTCTCCTGAATTCCGTTTTGATCGAAGTAGCCAAAGTTTACTTTATAGTTGAACGCTTGATCTCCCCCGTCTATACTTAAATTGTGACTTTGGTTAAAGGTAGACCTAAAGAAGTACGATTGCCAATCTGTAGCATTATTATAGTAAGCATTTAAGCTGTCGGCAATATATTCTGTTGCATTCAACAAAGCTAGCGAACGATAATAGCTCGTATCACTCTGCATAATTTGTGCAATACGTAAATCGCGCTCACCTCTTCCACCAATAACCTGTCGAAGTCTTGGGGGTGCACTCACAAAGAATTGGGTATTGTATCTAATTACAGGAATTTTAGAGTTACCTCTTTTGGTTGTTATTAAAATAACACCATAAGCACCTCTTGAACCATATAATGAGGTTGCTGAAGCATCTTTTAAGATCTCCATGCTTTCTACATCTTGTTGGGGAATTAGGGAAATGGGACTAATACCCGGGCCTGCAGACTGGAAACCATATTGAAAGTTGCTGTTGTCATCAATCGGAACCCCATCTACCACAAATAAAGGTGAAGTAGATTGTAAAAATGCGCCGTCACCCGAACCGCTTACATTAATGTTAGATAAACCACGAAGTGCAATCGAACCACGCATACCTGGTGATCCGGTATTCTGTTGGATATTCAAACCCGCTACTTTTCCTTGAAGCATATCGGTAATACTGGCAACTGGAACTGCTTGTAAATCTTTACCAGAAATCTTTACACTAGATCCTACCGATAGTTCTTTCGACTTACTTACATAGCCCTGAATGGTAACTGCCTTTAATTGGTTATCATCTTCGACCATTTTCACAGTCAATTTTGTTTTACCAGCCACACTCATCTTTACGGTCTTAAAACCTATATAAGAAAATTCCAACACTGCATCTTCTGGGACTGACACAGAGAAACTTCCGTTCGCATTGGTGGCTCCAATAGCGGTTTTGTTATAAAAAATATTAACATTCGGTATCCCCCCCGAATTATCAGAGACGGTACCTGTAACCGTTTTCTTTTGCTGCGCCTTTAAATCTTGATTAATGCCCAAAAACAGACATAAAAAAGCTATTATATAAAGATATCTCATATTAGATAAATTAGTGTTTCTATTAATCATTGGTGAATTTTGGACGTTCGGTCTTAAACCAGATAATGATTTCCCAGTCGCCTTTCTCGAAAATGGCATATTCCAATCTTAAAAATGCTGCTTCTTTCACATTTCCAAATCCTTGCCGCTCGTACTTAAAGGTCGATAAGGCACGTTCGCCATTACCCACTGTGTATTGCGTAGGATAAGCCGCCAACGGGATGGGATAAGCTACTTTATAGGTTACCTTTTCGGCATCTTTTACCATATCAAAACCATGTACCAATGATGACCATTGCGTAGTATTGAACTTACTTGGATCAATAGGATTGAAAAGTGTATCAACAAACTTGAATGTCAGCGAATTACCAACATCACTTTTCTTGTTAAACAACACTACAACATCTTCCTGACTTTGAGAAAGATACCTGCCTGTACGCTCGCCTCTGATATTGCTAAAAAATGGAATACCGCCTAACAGAGTCGATTGACCAACGTTGGCAATGATGGTAGAGGGTTCGAAAGCACGCTCTTTAAAAGGACGAAGTTTGAAGTCTTTATAATATTTACGACCACCAGAATTTGAAACCTCTACATCGAATACATAACCAGAGTCTGGCTGTGCTCTCACAAAATTAGAATTAGCTTTTGCCCACATCATGAATTGGCCAGAATGTTGGCGAATTTCAAACAATTGATGATTTTCTATCTTGCGCTTTGCTTCAATTTCTGCGATAGATTTTTCAGAGCCATCATAAGCTGATTTCCACACTTGTACGGGGAAGTAATCTGTTAACTCAGGAGCCGCCTCTCCGGTAAACCGGCGCATATTTACAATTTTAAAATTTAAAGGAATAGAAGAGCTTCCAATGCTAAAATTATCCGTAAACAACGTATTTCGACCTAAAACTGGCTGGTAAGATTTTACAGTAAACTGCGAATCGTCACTTAATGACAAACGCACATCGGGTATATTGTCCTTACAACTTGTTAGCAAGATGGAGATACTTAAAACTCCCAGTGTAAGAAATGATAAAAATATGTTCTTGTTCATTTTTTTCAATGTTATTTATTTACCCTAATTACAAATTCATTAAAACCATAATCATGCAGGGGTGCCAAAATATTTACAATGGCATTCTTTGTCTTGATGTTTACAGCATTGGTATTGGCATTCTCCCAGTACTTCTCAAAAATAGACCCTTTGGGGTCGCTAAAAATAACCGACTGAGGACCTCCACCTACAAAACCCGAGGCATTTAACTTATTGTATTGTACGTGCATTGGATATGCATACTTAATACTCATAATATTCAAACCATCAGCAAACTGTGCGTAACTATCGGTAGTACGTGCATTTCTCAAAATATACCTCGTTGTAAGGGTATCAAGCTCGGCCAGGTCACAGTCGCTTAAGTATAATGCACTTTTGCCTTGTGCTTTACGCTCAATATTTAGATTTTTAATAGCGGCCTGGAAGCTTTGGTTTGTAGGTGCAAATAAGGTTACATTTTTTGCACTTAGTGAATCTTTCAATTCCGGCAACCTATCTAATACAAGGAGCAGTGAATCAAAAGTGTTCTTTTGGGACTGTAAATATTGTAATGCGGTCCCATCAAATTCCTTGATTGTATTTTCATAATCGTGATACATCGATTCCTTTTTACATGCTGTAAATGCTATTAAAACAAGCAAAAGCATGGTAAATGACCTCGAAAAACGCTTTATATTTTTGTTTATCATCATCTTATAATTAAAAAATAATTTGGTAATTAATTCCAATAAGGGTTCTGTTTAATAGATGGATTAGCACTTAAAATATCTCTAGATACTGGCCAGTAAATACCTCCATTAGCTAAAAGTGTATTAAAAGCTGGGTTATTCTTCTTAATTCGGTTAAGTCTAACCAAATCATACCATCTCCACCCTTCGCCCATTAACTCTCTTCTTCTTTCAGCAAATATGGCTTCAATTACATCGCTCGATGAGTTTGATTGGAAAGGCTTAATTCCCCTTAAGGCTGAGGCGCGGTTAAGCGCAGAAATTGCTTCATCTCTTTGTCCCAGAACAGCCAGTGCTTCAGCTCGCAATAAAGTCACTTCTTCATACCTCGTAAATAATACTGCTGAAGTAAACAAGGCAAAGTTTCCGCTGATTTGTGCACTACCAATACATTTTATTTTACTGAAAATCGGTTGCTCTGAACTATAATTTGTGAAATAGTTTTTACGATACAGTTTAGTGAGTGGATCAATACTAAATCTTAGGTCATTTACATCTGTAAAAGCTTTTCGAATAGTATCTTTTGGAATAAATATCTCTGGATTGGCTTTTAAAATCAAAGGCGCTGCCAAGGTTAATTGCTCTAAGTGTCCGTTTGCTGTGGCTTCTCCGTTTCCATATTCAAAACCGAAACCTACAATTTGTACGGCACGCTTAAAGGCAAAAGGGCTATAGCCATTCACATTTTCGGTAAGTTCGTCTACACTAATATACTTTACCCCAAAACTACCATCGCCGTTTAAGCTGGTAATATTATCTAAAAAATATTTGGTGTAAACTTCACAATCCAAATAATTGCCTTGCCATGCAGCAATATGCGATAATACAGCATAGGCTGATAATTTGGTAAATAAAACGCCATTCCAAGTAGGCCAGTTCGCTCCGTAATATAACCCAGGGAATATTGGATCATTTCCACCATACCTAAATGGCAAAACTTTGGTAGCCAGCAACAACTCTGAAGTAGCATAAGCTAAAACCTTATCCTTAGAGGTCCGTGGATGCGTATTGAAATCGCCATCATGGGACGTAATCAACAAAGGAACATCTCCCCATATCCGTACCATATAAAAATAGGCAAAAGCTCTTAATGCTCTTGCTTGTGCTACATCTACTTGGTTGTTAATAGGCGTGTATCTAGGATCACTTGCTACAATTTCTCGTGAGCGCTCAATAAATAAGCTTGCAGCATTAATTACAGAATAAAAACGCTTCCAATTACTAACCCTTTGAATTACCGGGTAAGAAGCATTCAATTCACCATCAATAATGGCTTTTAAATCCGATCTGTTGGTTGAGGTAAAATCTCCCTGTCTCAAATCACCCATTAGCCAATGGGTATTATCTGCTACCATTGCGGTACGCATTAGGGTATAGATCCCAATCAAGCCGCCTTTGGCGTCTTCATAATTGTTCCAATGATTTTCTTCTGCTGCTAAGCTATTGGGTTGTACTTCCAATACTTTTTTACAGGAAAAACCAATTGTAGTAAAGAAACCTGCCAGTAGCACCAGTAAAAATTTGTTGAATTTCATCTTATAGTTTTTTGTCATGATTATATCCCCTCCTATAAATCTAATTTTAAACCAATGGTATAGGTTCTCGCAATAGGCAAGCTGGTACCATTATAATAACCCGTGTAATTGATCAATTCTGGATCAGTACCCGAAAAATTAGTAATGGTCAACAAATTGCTACCCGTTAGGTATAAGTATGCGCGTCTGAACCCTAATTTGGCATTACTGATAAATTTGCTTTTTGTTAGGTCGTAACCTAACGTTACCGAGCGCAATTTCACGTAAGAGGCATTCTCTAAAAACAAATCTTGATCTGCTCTATATGGAATTACATTACTCCATACATTATAAATAGGATAAGTTTTTATTTTATCAGAGGTTTGCCAGGTAGTTACTTCCTTGATTGAGTTGATGTCGTTTGCCGATTCGCGATTGGCAAAGTCATACCTGCTTGCATCGAACTGGTTGATTGCTTTTTGCCCAAGCGCAAAGAAAAGATGAAAGTTCAATTCGAAATTTTTGTATTTGAAATCGTTCATCCATCCGCCAATTAATTTTGGCAACCTGTCGCCGGTAAATTGTTTATCTGCATCCGTAATGTTATAATCACCATTGTAATCAACCCATCTTGGATCTCCTGCCTTCAATGTTAAGCCATTAAATGCTAGCTTTTGTCCGTTCGAGGGATTAGTTGGCACTTCAGAGTCGCTGTTGTAAATTCCATTATTGGTATATAGCCAATAACTTCCCGAAGATTTGCCCACTTTCAGTTTGTTGTCACCAATCACTAATTCACTTAATCCATCCGGCAGTGCTTTAAGTTCATTCTTGTTATAGTTCAGGTTTAAACCCGAAGTCCAGCTTAATGCCTTTTCGTTAGGTATAATCGTGGCTGTAAAGTCGAAATCTACTCCCATATTGTTGATTTCCATCCCATTTTTGTAAATGCTGGTATATCCACTCTCGCCAGACACTGGGATGTTCAATAACTGGTTCTTATTGGTGCGGTTATATAGTGTTACAGAGGTGCTTATGCGATTATTCAACATGGTTGAAGAAGCACTGATATTTAACCTATCTGCATAGGGTAAACTAACCCCATAACCTACCCAACCAGTGTTATAAGGGCGGGTAATGCCTTGAAAACCACCAAAGGTTGGAATAGTCGGTTCCTCATACCATCCATATTCTGAACGATATTGCGGACCCGCGCCGAACCTATCCTCTAAAAAGATCTTAGCCACTCTAGACCAAGAGGCACCAATATTTAATTGGTTAAAAAATTTATTCTTTGTTAAGAACTGATTTTTCAAATTCCAGTCTGCGCTAAAGGCAGGCGTAGTGATCCATCTGCTATCTGGCTGTCCATTAGAGCTACCATCTCTTCTTATGATCGCTCCAAAACTTAATAAATTTTTATAACTATACTTGGCTGAGCCGTAAAACGACATCATCCCGTTCCTGGTTCTATCAGTATACCTGAAAAGATAAAAGTTGTTGATTGCGTTTAAGTAATCATCATCATTTGAATTTCCTTCAACAACGTTGATTTTAATGAAATCACTATTTCCGTCATAGCCTCTGGCATAATTATATTTATAAGTATCGCCCTGAACCGATTGTCCTACCTCAAAATCGAATACATTATCCTTATTTAAGTCGTATTGATAATTTAACTGATTGTTTAGTCCAAAGCGTTGGTTATAACCGAAATAACCTGAAACAAAGTTAATTCCGTCCATTAAAGTAGTTGGGAAGAAAGCATCTCTTATCCCTTCGTTATAATCGAAAACCACTGCGGTATTGAAATTTAATTTTGGAGTTAGTTTAAAGTTTAACGAAAGTGAACCATTTAGCAAGTTATTTCTGTTATCATCCACCACTTTACTGTATTCATTTAAAAATAACTGGTAATTATCTTTATTTGGCGAGAGCGGATTTACAAAATCAGGCAGATACCTAACTTCGGCATACCGATCTCTCAAGTTCTTGTTCCGATCTCTATCCATTCTAGAGGCATTTAAGAAACTAGAAACTGTAAGCCATTTGAATGGCATCATGTTAATGTTAAAAAAAGCATTGTATTTTGTTAGGGACGTTTCGTCAGCATTACCTGCGTTCTTTGTTCCGGAACCAAAAAATCTAAAATTCGCTTTTTCCGAACCACCGGTAATACCTAAATTCGCAGTAAAAATTGGAGCATTTTGATAGTAAAGGTCACTCCAGTTAGATTTACCAAAATAATCTAGGTTTGTAGAATCCCTTAGGTACGAGGCATAATTGTTCAGATTTGCCTGAGAAGCATATTTTTGGTAAAATGGCTGGCGAAACTTATTTTCGAAAACACCATTTACCGTATTTGCGCCTCCAGCCTGTACCATTCCGAAATAGGAATTAAAGCTAATTTCCCTCAAGCCGCTTTTCGCTGCTTTAGTAGTAATCCAAATTGCACCATTTGCGGCGTTCGGTCCAAGTTTGGCCAACGATACCGGATCTTTAATCACTTCAATTGAGGCAATGTTATCAATATCTACGTTTGCCAATAAATTGGTAGCCGGGCCTATCCTATTATAATCATATTTCTGTACCTCATAGGCAAAAGGGTGCTCTTGCACTAAATAAACTCCATTTACATACACAGCAGGCTGCATATTATAAATGTCTTTTTTGGTAAAGATCGGCGTTGAGGATCCCTGGATGATCATGCTTTGCTCGCTTCCAGGCTCTCCACTAGTTTCTTGTACATACAAACCGGATACATTTCCCTTTATCATTTGTTGTAGTGATAAATTCGGTAGGTTTCTTGCAGTAGAAACTTTAATTGAGTCGCGGTTTCCTTTGAAGCGTGCTCTTTCACGGATGCTGCGACCGATAGAATCTTTAATAGATGTATCAGCCTGTATTGAATCTTGCTGAAACATCAAAAGGTTTACGTTGAACGCAATTTTTGAATCTACATGTTTATTACTATTTGCCTTTGCAGCAAATGCAAAAAACAACAAGAAACAAAAAATCTTAGTAAAATTTTTACCCATTTTGATTTTTGTTAAGTTGTATTAGTTGTGGTCTATTAGAATTTGCGGTGAAGCTTAAAGCTTCTTAAATCGGCATTGAGAATAAATCGCCTCTGGAAATAGTTAGTAATGGTTTTAATCATACGTTGGTTGGTTAGTGGTTAGTATTGAATGAGGGAAAATTACGGGTTAATTGTGATTACATTTACATTTTACTGTGCGCAAACGTTTGTGCTGGACTAGTATTTCCCTCTGCGTTTATCTTGTTGCAATAACATAGTCAGCTACTTCGGTCCCCGAATCATTGAGCATAACTACTTTCAATTCCGTTTTGGTTGCAAGTACTTTGGTAAGCGTTTTTGTACCTTTTAATGGTCCACCGCCAATAATGATGGGATAATTATTTTGACCTTTCGCAGGTGGATGAACTTTATACTTGTGGGTATGCCCACTCAAAACTAAATCTACCTTACCGCGGTTCATAATGGGTTCGAAAAGCGCTGTACAGTGCTTTGCCCCGTGGCCATCTCCCGAGTAACGCGGCGGAATATGCATTAATACAATCCTGAACGCTGCTTTTTTAAACTCTTTTCGATCAATTTCCTGCGCTAGCCAAGCTGCTTGCTTTACTCTATAATGGTCAAAATCCACTAGTTCAGCATAAACAGGATGACTATCTTCCTTGTCTTCTCCGGTATCCAGCACAATAAAGCGCACTGGCCCCAATGTAAACGCCGTATAAGCCACATGATGAAAGTATGTTTTAAAGTCGCGTGCAAATACCCCTCGTGTTTCGTGGTTGCCTCTTACATACAGGAATGGGGTTGTTTTAGCAAAAGCTGATACGCATGGCTCAAGCATGTGATCAATAATCTGTTGCTCATTCGTCTGGTAATCAAAAATATCACCGTTAAAAAACACGAAATCCCGTTTATTGCCTTTATCCAAGCTTAAAAGCTCAGGAATAGAGTTCGGTCTGTCGTGGATATCATTAAGCATCACGAACGAAACCTCCTCTTTTTTCAAGTCGGCATTTACGAAATGTTCGATTGCTCCCTGAATTGTTTTACCATAGGTAACTTTGTAAGGCTGAAAACTCACTATCTCCCTGGAGACGATTCTGTAATAATATTTACAGTCAGGCTTCAGATCCGGAAGCTTAACGCAATTTAAACGGCCTGCTGGTAATAACCCCAGTTCTCCTTCTCCATATGCTTTTTTTGGCATTTGTTCAGGAGTTTCTCCGTATTCCACCCAACTATTACAATTCTTGTTTGTAATCCATAAAACAGCTATACTGCCGTTAAAATCTGTTTGTAGATAAGGTCCAACTTTAATGCTAAATTCCTCCTCTTCCAATACAACAGGATTGGCAACGGCTGAAATTGGATTTAACAATGAGAGCCCCCCTAGTGCGAGTCCTCCTTTAAGAAAACTTCTTCTGTTTGCAGATATTTTATTGTCCATACGTTTTTATTTCTTCAATTATTTACTTCATGATATTCTAAAGTACATAGACAAGAAGAAAATACGAGTCGCAAAGATTACGCAAACGTTTGCCATATAAGGAAAAAACGGCATGGCAAGCAAATTACGGCTAACTTACATGCGTTTCAAAAAAAAAGCAGCCATTTAATTGGCTGCTTTATGCTATATTGTTATTTTTTCTCTACCGGATCGGATGGCTTGCTTTCCTGACTATCCGTATTTAACGTAGAAACCGAATAAAAACCATTTGAAGTAATTGACAGGGTATTTGAGTTTGTTAACGCTAATACTCTTCCTTCTTTCTTTAAATCAGAGAAATAGTACACAACAGATTTCAGGCCGCCTGAAACATCCCATTTTAATGTGCCATTTTCTATTCTCACATTTGTTGCCACTGTAGGAGCAGGCGCTAAAGCACGACCCAAAAAAGGCATAACAGCAGGATCTTTATAAATGGCAGCAAGCTTATCGGTAATACCCACCTTATTTGAATTTAAATATTTAGCACTGTACATTACATTTCCAACTACTTTCTTATTTAATTTTGTTAAGTCAAATTGTCTTTGCAGCTCAGAAGATGATTGAAAAGCAGCAGGCATAGTAGGGTCTCCAAATTTGTAATAGCCATGGCCTACCATTAATGCCGCTTTGAAACTGTTCTGAGACCATTCAGAGAGTCTTAATTGGAAATCATTGAATTGGTTTCCCACCTCTTGATACAATTGCGGGATAACCACATCAACCCATCCCTCCTGGTTCCATTTCTTGACATCGGCATATAGCGAACTAAAATTCTTATTGATGTCTGGAGCAGGTGAAACAGAAAATACCACTCCCGGTTTCGTAGCCACAATCACATCGTATACACCTTTGATGGCCTTATTTACGTTGTCACGTCTAAAATCTTGAATATTATTGATACCTGCACCATACTTCACAAAATCTGCTTGATCTGTAAATGTCTGACCCTCTGGATAAAAGTAATCGTCGAAATGTATTCCATCAACATCGTACTTTGTAATAGTTTCTTTAACAATATCGAATAAGCGTTGCCTAACTTCAGGTAGCGCAGGATTATAAATTCGTATAGTTGGAAAATCTAATACCCATTCTGGTTTAACCGAAGGATGAAGCGCTGGAAATGAGCTTCCCGTTCCGGCACGAGTTGCTACCCGATAAGGGTTCATCCATGCATGAAATTCGATATCTCTGGCATGGGCTTCATCGATCATAAATTTAAGCACATCATATCCTGGATCTACACCTCTAGTTCCAGTAATAGATGAACTCCAAGGTTCGTAGCTAGAATTATGAAACGCATCTCCCATACCTTTTACCTGAAAATAGATTGCGTTAATATTAAGTGCTTTAAACTTATTAAGATAATCTATATATTGTTGTTTCTGGCCTGCCACGGTGTAAACACCTTGTGGCCAGTCTAAACCATAAACCGAGGCCACCCAAACTGCTCTCATTTCTTTTTTTGGAAAAAGAAGACCAGTTTCTGCTGGCGGTTTAGGAGGATCAGGAATAACATTATCGTCACCCTTCTTACAGGCATTTAGCAGCAGTGCTATTGCAAGCACTGCCACTAGGTTTAAAGATTTTCTTTTCATCAATTTTAATCTAAAGCTACTTTCTTCTGGAATTCAAAAAACACAAAGCCCGCATCACTTGCAGCAGCGTAAAGCATCAAAGATTCATCGTTGCCCAATGCGTCCTTTTTAATATAAAAACCGGTTTGAGAAGCTGGTGATGTATTTACAGGCCCCATTAATGAATATTGGAATACGGGAGTAATCGTAGGCTGATTATTTAAATTAGTCAATGCGTCTTTCACATTATCACCTTTCGTAATATCATACACAAAGAAATTAGTTGCCTCTGATCCAGTTCTTGCAGCGGTTGTTACAATAAGATAGCGCTCACTGTTAAAATTAACAATGCGGGCGTCTGACGCTCTAACTGGAATAGCCGTTCTGCTCATGGTAAACACAGATGCGCCCCCTTCCGAAACAAGGGCTACAGGAGCATCGTGACCTGTGAATAAATATTCGCTCGTATTACCAATTCTGTTATAAGAAGTCCACGAGCCTCCGCCTGCAACAGGTGTTGCGAAAACAGTTGGGTTACCTACTGTTGTGTAATTAGCAACATCTAATCTTAATATTTTACCGCCGGCATTGTCTCCGAAAAAGAAGTATCCATTTCCTTGACCGTCTAGGCTAGCCGAGAAGTTATCTCCATGTCTGGTGCCAGCTCCGGTTATGGTCGCTACATTTATATTAGCTATCACTTCCGGTGCAGCGCTTGGATTTGTCCAATGATAAACTTTTAACGGACTCGTGAGGCCGCCCGACAAACTTGCGATGTAAGTATGGCCATTTACCTGAGCACCCATATTCATAGAAAATGTTCCACCTGAAACGCCGGTGATATTAAGCATCATCTTATTAATAACCCCTGTTTTCAAGTCTGAAACATTTAGCAGGTGTGGTTCCGTTCTTTTAACAACCAATACCTTATCCCCATCAAACCCACTCCCTCTTGTTAATGCTCCAGCGAAAGCATCGTAAAGTGGCGCTCCTAATGGATTACTTGTAAAATCATACGTAGTTCCATTTTCAAAATCGGCTCCGAATACGGGTACTTTCAACCGTAATTTAACCAAATACTCGCGAAAGCGGGGGGCATTTAAGACTTTAACTACAATAACCTTTTCCGATTGGCCGTCTTCAAATGTAACCGGATAGGTGTCTTGACTTAGTTTAGCACCAGAAGATAAATTTGCTTCAAACTTCAGATTTGAGAAATCGGTGGTTGGTTCTATTCTTGGAAAGGATACCGTCTTAGCATCTTCATCCACAACGCCCTCCAATACAGTAGTTCCATTAGCTCCTGCGTTAACTATTTTAATTGAATTCAAAACAGTTACATTAGCGGAAGTATCAAGTGCTTCTGGTAAATCATCCTTGCATGAAGCTAGGCTTAACAATCCCATGAAGGTTGCCAAAATACCTATTTTTGATGTTTTATATGTTAGTTTCATCTATTTAATTTTTTATTTACTATTAATAATATAGCTTAATTCTGTGGCCACCCCTGCGTTTGCAACAATTGGTATCCCCTGGCTGCATAATCGTCTATTTGTACACGGCCAATAGGCGCCAAATATGGATTGATATTGGCTTGATTTAAAAATGGTAATCGGTTTTTATTGGCAGTATTTTTATAAAAGCCCTTCATAGCTGCACCATTTGATCCGTTGTAAACGGTTTCCGTTCCGGTTAGGCTTACCACAGCAATTTTGCCTACATTAGCCGATGTTAGCGCGCCAGGCAATTGTGCAGGGAAATCTACCCATCCCCCAGATATCAAATCTGTATTCAGATCATTATCCATATATTCCAATTTAGACCATCTCTTTAAATCCGCCAAACGGAAAATCTCAAAGGCAAACTCCATTCTACGTTCTCTTCTAATTTCCCAGATTAAAGCCGACACTTGTGGGTCTCTACTAGGATCTGCTGGAAGAGCAGTTAAACTAAGTGGAGCAGTTTTTGTAACTCCTCTATCTACAGCTTCTTGCGCTAATGGTCTAAGTCTAATTTTATTAATTGATCTATCTATATCACTTTGCATGACTGCCGGACCGCCTAAACTCGCCAATTCGGCCTTTGCTTCGATCCAATTTAACAATACCTCTGCATAACGTAATACTGGGGCATCAGTTTCATTTTTATCTCCGGTAAATTCAGGAGGCATACCGAGTAAATCTACTTGGGTACGCTTTTCTACTTCTCTAGGTAAAAACTTCGTAATGTAGTAAAAAGAACCCCTGTTTAGTAAACTTGGCTTACTGTAAAAAGTAGCTTCAAATCTAGAATCGCGTGTTGCGATCATATTGTCTAAATTAAATGATGCATCAGCCGGACTAGCATTTTGCCACACCTCTCCAGAAGTAAGAACGTATGATTTTAGTAAATCCGAAGTAGGGCCATTCAGTGTCGATTCGGCTAAGTTACCATAAGATGCAATAGCGTGCGTAACCCCAGCCGCAGGATCATAATTTCTATATAGAATACACTCCTTGTTTCCTTTTAGTTCCTTAGAGGTAAACAGGGTTTTATAATCGGTATTAATATCGTACTTACCACTCGAAATGTCCATATCGGCAGCCTCAACAGCCAACTCTAAAAATTTCTTAGCTTGTTCATTATTTTTATAATAATATTTTTGCCAAGTACCTTCAGTTAGTGCCAGTCTGGAAACAAAGCCCGCAACAATGTATCTGTTCACGTTTTGATCTCCATCATCTAAGCGAACATTTTGAAGTGCAAATTTCATGTCCTCATATACTCCATCCATTACTTCATTGCGCGATGTTCTGGGTTTGTATAGTTCGTCGAGTTCTGTATTGCTTATTTCTCGTGTATAATAAGGAACATCTCCGTAAGCCTGTACCAGTTCGGAATATCTAAACGCCCTAAAGAACCTTCCGATACCAGTCCAATGAGCTTTCGCACTAGCAGATAATACATCTGCCATTCTAGTGTCTATACGCTCTAACATGATGTTAATCGAGCGGATCGAAGAGTAACTCCATATCCCACTATTTGGAACCGCACGGGTAAAGTTAGGTTGATTTCCTTGCACTACCATATCGTCGCTATTGGTAAAGCCTACCAATGGCGCACCGGCGGTAGAGAAGCCACTTCCATAGCCGTCAAAAAAATCAGTATAATATTTGTTGGCGTATAAACGCAATTTTTCTTCGCTTTCCCAAGCTGTGTCGTCTGTCTCGGAAGTTAAAGGAGGTCGGTCTAAAAATTTCTTACAACCTGCCAATACCATAATTACAAAGACGAATATTATTGTATGTTTTATTTTCATTTTCTTTCTTCCTTTAAATTAAAAACCAATTTGTAGCCCTGCAGAAGCTGACCTAAATGCTGGATTTGAGGTACCTGTACGGCCTAAATTATAATTTGTGCTACCAGAACCTAACATTGAAAATCCTGAAATCGCTTCTGGATCTATTGGAAGGCCTCTTAAATTATCAAACGTAATAAAGTTCTCTAGCGAAACATACACGCGTGCATTCTTAATTCCAACCTTTTTCATAAACGCATTTGGTACGTTATAACCTACCGTGATATTCTTAATTTTTAAGTAAGACATATCTAGCATGTATTTTGTCTGAGGTCTCATTACATATCCTTCACTGGCCCCATTCATATTCCATGCTCTTGGATAAAAGGCATCCGTACGATCTGCTTTCCAATAATCTTCAGCAATTACCTGTGGCATTGCTCCTTCTTTGGCAAAATATCCTGGAATAGCTAACTGTCCGTCGCCCCAAATTTTTCTTTCCCCAACTCCTTGGAAGAAAACAGATAAGTCAAATCCTTTATAATCTGCACCCAAACGGAAGCCATATTGATATCTTGGTGTTGTATTTCCAATCACAACTCTGTCACCCGAATCACCATTAGTACCTTTCCCTGCATCGATGTATCCATCTCCATTTAAGTCCTTAAACTTTACATCTCCGGGACTTATCAATAACGTTTGGTTACCATCTTCGAAATAAGTTTGATAAACCGGATTATTTCCAGCTAATAGATTTGTTCGCTTACTGGTACCATTAAACACAATATTTGTTTGCACAAAATTGCCATTATCGTCATATACGAAGTCATCCTTTTGGAATAGTCGATCAGTTACAAAACCATACACATCGCCATATCTACGGCCTGTTGAAAAAGCTGACCCAACACTTCTATTTTCCCAAGGCATTTGATAGTCAGATCCTTTAGTAATAAAGGTTACCGCATCCGCCATATTTGCATCAAATGATAAACGGAGCCCATTGTCAAATTGATGCGCAAAATCTAAGTTTAATTCCCAACCTCGAGTTCTTAAGTCTCCATAATTTCCTCGAGGTGCGGTGGCACCAAAGGTAGCAGGTAAAGCATCACCGTCGATAATCATGTCTCTAGTATAGCGCTGAAAAACTTCAGCTGTCACTCCCAATTTACCTTCAAAGAACCTTAAATCAGCACCAAGGTTGATGTGCTCAATATTTTGCCATCCGATATTACGTGATACAGGAGGGGGTGTACCCAATTGAAAATAAGGAATTCCACCACTGTTTAACCATGAATTTTTGGCGATATCCATAGTAGGTAAATACAGTGAGTTTATGACTGACTGATCTCCAATGTTACCCCATGAAGCGCGCAATTTTGCAAAACTCAATACCGATTTAACACCGTTCATGAAGCCTTCGTTAGATACAATCCATCCTGCAGAAACACCTGGATAAGTTCTCCATTTTAAGTGAGTAGGAAATTTAGAAGTTCCATCACGTCGCAAAACACCTTCTAACAGGTATTTATCTTTAAAAGCATAATTAATTCTTCCAAAAAATCCAGCTTGTGAATCCCAGTTCGCTCCTCCTCCTGCTTCTTGAGTTCCAACGGAATATTCATACTGCGGATTGTCATTGTTCAGCAGGTTACCCAAGGTCGAAAATTGACTGGAATAGTCGAAAGAAACGATGTTAGTACCTAACAAAAATTTAACTTGATGATCTTTTAAATCCAAATTATAATTTGTTGTAGCGTTAAAAGTTTTTCTTTGTGATCTAAAATTATTCTGTGAAAAATAAGTAGCTGATTTTAAAGTATGATCTGTCAGCGGGAAACGGTAAGCCGGCATACCACCCGATTGAGTAGGATTGCCATCTTCATCTACGTATACCTGACCATTTTCATCCCTAAGGGCCTCCACTCCATACCAATGCGTACGACCTTGTACATAAGGAACGGACGCAGTGGTTAAATTATTTTGTGTACTATACGCATAATCAGCCTGTACATCCCAATTCTTAGTTAAATTAAGCGTAGCACCTAAGTTCATGTTCAAAAACTTCTCATTACGAATTTGATCGTTCGACATTCGGGCAGAGAAAGCAGGATCAATAATATCTTGGCCTTGCTCTTGCACACCAATAGGGAATAAACGGCTCCAACGATACATATAAAGCCATGGATCTGCAGCAAAAGCAGCTGCATTAAGTGAATTAGGGTTGCGTTTTGTTCCCTCAGCATACCTCAAATCTCCACGAAGAGTTAAATAACTAGTTGCTTTTGTGGAGACAGAAAGTGCGGGATTAATCCTTCGGTAATCATCATGCTTGGCTGGTTTCATCATCCCCTCTTGCCCCAAATAGCCTACGCTTAAATTATAGATTGTATTGCCGCTTTTTCCATTTAAACCCAGATTATGCATTTGTGAAAGATTATGATCTTTAATCATTGCTTCTACTGGATCATAAATTCTATACCCAAATTTTTGCGCCCCATCCCAATACCAGTCACGTCCATAAACAACAGGATCATTATTACCAACAACACCCGCATATTTTGTCTGCCATTCTTTTATTTTTTCGAAGCTGGTTCTGTCAATCCGCCAAAATCCTCCGGCCGGACCAGGTTGCTTCATGTTTTCATGTGCATCCAAGGTATATTCCAAACCATCAATACCAGCAATGTCAATTTCCTTAAATGGAGTTTGCATTACAAAATTGTTTGAGTAGGTAACATTATTTCCTTCTACTTTAGCTCCTTTTTTTGTGGTAATTAATACTACCCCAAATGCAGCTTTAGATCCGTAAATAGCGCTTGATGCAGCATCTTTCAAAATACTTATTGTTTCAATATCATTCGGATTAACGTATTGAATACTCGGAATTTCCACGTTGTCTACCAATATTAATGGATTGCTCGAACCCGAAATTGAGCCTATCTGCCCCCGAATCTTGATAATCGGGTCTGATCCTACTTCTCCACTAGGAACAACGACCGAAAGACCTGGAACCGCTCCTTGCAAGCCTCTTCCTAAATCTGGTATAGGACGATTTCCAAATACCTTCGACACATTTACCGAAGTAACTGCACCAGTTAAACTTTCTTTCTTCTGTGTACCAAACCCAACTACTACCACTTGCTCTAGTGACTTAGAATCTTCGAGTAATGTTACATCGATTGTGGTGTTGGTGCCAACGGGTCTTTCTACAGACACGTAACCTAAATAACTAAACACCAAAATATCAGTTGCTGAGGCTTTGATCGAATAAGTTCCGTTGCCAGTTGTTTGGCTCGCTACATTTGTTCCTTTTATTTTAACAGAAACGCCCGGTATGGGACCATCTTGGGAGTTAACTTTTCCCGTGATGGTTTTTTCTTGTCCAAATGCATCCGCAAATAGTAGAAATGTACCGAGAAAAATTAAGAGTAATTTTTTTTTCATAAACGCCGTTTTGGTTAATAATTAAGTTTTATTTTATTTATATCTGGTCTTTGCTAAAAACGCATTAATACGCATAAATAACAATTCGAAAGTAAATATGCTGATTATTTTTCGGCTTTCGAAAGAAATTCACAACTTTGTTTTAAAAAAAACGAATATTTGTTGCAAAAACCTGCAATAACCTGCATTCTAGTTTTAATTTTTATACATTAGTATTTTTAAAGCCAGATCAATGTTAAAAAAAGAAAGGCATGACTTTGTGATGCGACAAATCAACTTACACAATAGAGTGCTTACATCGGATTTAGTACAATTATTAAACGTTTCTGAAGATACTATTAGACGTGATTTGCAAGAGATGTCTGGCGAGAGACTCCTATATAAAGTACATGGAGGCGCACTCTCTACGTCTTACAACTCTACTTTCAGCTCCAGCACAGTTTACGCGAAAGAAGCCAAAGGCAATATTGCAAGAAAAACCATCTCGCTAATTAAAGACTCCATGGTTATTTTAACCGGCGGCGGCACTACAATCATTGAGTTGATTAAACACTTGCCCGAAAATTTAAAAGCCACTTTCTTCACGGTTAGTCCCCTGGTAGCAGTTGAACTCTCTAAATATCCTAAAATTGAAGTGAATTTAGTCGGCGGGAAATTTTCTAAAAACTCAAAGATAAACTATGGAGGTCACGCCATTAGTCAACTTGCTGAGGTAAATGCAGATTTGTGCCTATTAGGTACGAGCGCATTACATCCTAAAGACGGACTAACAGATACAGACTGGGAAATTAATCAGTTGAAAAGAAAAATGTTAAACTCATCCAAAAAATCAGCTGTGCTTTGTATTTCGGAAAAGCTTGATATTTCTTTAAGACTGAAAGTTGCCGCATTAGAAGATATAAATTTTCTAATTACAGAATTAGCACCCACAGCAGAAAAGCTAACACCATATCAGCTTAAAGGACTAAAAATAATTTAAGAAATAGTTAACGATTGTCTTTCGCAATTATGCTCCAGTCGGCAGCACCATGCCCTTTTGCTATCCAGCTGTCCATTTCGGTCGCAACAGCTGGAATCACTGTTAATTTAATTCCTTTTTCGCTAGCGGCGCTCATCATCAGTCCTGCATCTTTCCGGGCCATATCTAACTCCCAAGAGGGATTATTGAAATCCCCAGCTCTTAATTTATCCAACCTTGCAGGCGCCCCTGCCCCCGGATTCCATGAAGCAAATAGCTCGGCAATAGCTGCCGAATCAACATCTTGTGCCTTTGCAAGTCCGAGCGCATCTGATAGCCCAGCAGTCATAGAGATGAGGAAAGAGTTTCCTACGAGCTTTATTGCCGCTGCTTTTCCTACCTCCGGACCAAAATTAAGAAGCTTTCCTGTCATTTCTGAAAGTAAAGGCGCCACCCTCGCTATTACCTCTTGGTTGCCCGAAACCAGCATGCTTCCCGTACCTTCCAATGCATTCGGAGGCCCCATAAATACTGGTGCATGCACATAGATAAAGCCTTTAGCCGCCCAAAATTCTGTTCGCTCAATGGCTCCCTGTTTGGAGGTTGTCGTATGATCTAGAATAGTAGCTCCAGGCGCAAAGCCTGCACTGGCAGCTTCTAATACCTCGTTTACCGTCGCATCGTTCTTCAGCGTCAAGTGAATGAAATCAACACCCCTTACCGCATCAACAATATTTGCAAATGCTTTGGCACCATCTTTTTCCAATGCACTGGCCTTTGATGCTGTCCTGTTCCAAACCTGTACCTGATCTCCTCTGCGGAGCATTGCCTTAACAAAATTAGAGCCTAATAGCCCAGTTCCCAAAAATGCTTTCATATCCAAATATATTATTAAAAAATGAATCCAATGGAATCAACTATCAGCGCAAAAAAGCCCTCCCCCATAAAAAGGCTGCATAAAGGATTCGATTATTTTTTCTTTTTGCTAGAAATGTAGCCCTCAATAACCTTTCGGTCAACTGCACTCTACATTCTTATTTTAAAGCTCCGTTATAAACCCCAATGTTGGGCGCCTTATCACGGTCTACCAGATTTCCATAAAAATCTCGCCCCCCATTGTTTTTAATTATATGACCTGTTCCAAATGCTGGGGAGCCTAAGCGGAGGTGGTATTTCTGAACTCCTTTTTGATTATTTACAAACAGTGGATCTCTATAAATTCCATTGGCATCGAACAAGATATTTTTAATCGGATTGCCAAAATAAAGATTAGTATCAAAGTAATTATTAGTGCTTTCTTCATAATCACAGTAAGCATTTGTACTCAAATTATAAAAAATATTATTCCGGTAAACGGTTCCATCCGGACTGGTTTTCCAAACTTCATGCGAAACAACTTTAGTATCAATCTGATCGGCCCCTAAAAAAATCACATTATTGTAAACCTGTGTATTGGTAGCACTTCCGCTTACCCTAATCACGCATTTCTTATGGGTAGGATGTGCGAATTTACCATCGTTTTCGAAAATATTATAGCGTACAATGGTCGAATCATTGAAGTTATTGGGACCACCGGTCACTAGCATTCCGTAATCATTATCATGTACATAGTTGTACTGCAAAACGGTATGCTTAGTTTTGTAATCCGAGTCAATGCCACCCGCATCTCGATCATCAACATTCGCTTTGGTAAATCTACATTCGTTATATTGCCATAATGCATTGTCTGTATTGAAGCTGAAACCAGCATTCCCCGATCCCTTTATTGCGCATCGATCAAAAAGATTATACTCAATTATAGGATTTTTCGCAACGCGCACCACCAATGCGTTTGCACCTGTCTTACTCAACTTGTTCCTGCGTAACACAATATTTAAGGAAGGTACCCAGTTGGTATTCGTAAGCAATGTTCGCTTACTCCAAGGCGAGCTAACCAATAGAATTCCTGTTCGATCTACATCATGGATATGGCACGAATCTATTAATATTCCATTAAAATAAGTTGGCTTCTCACTACCTAAAACCTTAAATACAATCCCACCATTTTCTTTGCTCAACTCATCGGCCTGATTGATATAACCATTTACCCCATGAACTTCTAAGTTCTTAAAGTAAAGATGTGACACCTCACCCACGTCTTCGGCAGTAACATAAATCCCGTATTTGGGTTTGTTTTTATTCACCAATTGCCGAGGTAGTATTGGAAGTACATAAGTAGTGTGATTACCATTTTCCCAAGCAGATAATTCCTGACCCTGTTGTTCCTTCGCATCATAATTGGTTATTTCCAGATCGGAAACTTCCCAGTATTGCTGATTATGAAAATACAATGTACCATTCGCAACACCATTTCCAGCGATTGAAGGCTTCTTTCCATACCCATATTTCCCAATTAGGATAGGCTTCTTCAGTTGTCCATTACCTTTTGGGTTCAATTGTCCTATCCACGATTGTCCGCTTTTAAAAAGAATCTGATCTCCTGGATAAAAAACCGCAGCGTTTACTCTGTCTAAGGTTTTCCACGCCGCCGTTACTGCATGGCCTGTATTAGAATCCTTTCCGCTAATGGCATCGATATAGAAAACCCTGGGGGTTACCTGTTTGCCATTCGCGGTACCACAAAACAATGTGGTTAAATAGAAAATTCGAATAAGTAAAGTTTTCAAATCAAATATTTTACTACCATTTGTTAGTAACAACCATTACTTTAGCCATACTCAGCTTTTTATTTAGCCATTCTTGATAGGAATTGTCCTCCATTTGTTTTTTATCCATTAAGGTTACTTTTAAGGCATTTAATTGGTTACTAAATACATAATTAAAATAGTTTTGCGCTGTGTAAATGGGAGGGCCAAAAACAATATCTCCATTTTTGATAGCTTCCTTCCTCTTTAAGGTAGCTTCTTCATACTTCCTCACAAACTGCTCGTAATTTATTGCCACATCAATTCCATGTTTCTTCATTTCAATTTGCTGCACTTTAATTGCAACTGCCTGTTCTAAAGCACGTTTCTTTAATACTTCTAGCGGAACTTCGCCGTGATAGCGTTTAGTCCAATCCAATGCTGTCTCTCCCAAATCGCATTTTGCTGCAAAATACGCATACACCCTAGTACGCTGATTACTCATTTCATATTGCAGCTCTTTAAGATGAAGTGGATAACCATTTACCGTGGCAATCAGCACCACATCTGATTGGCCAATTTCCAAGAGAAAAAAATAAAAAAGAAATATAAAACGGATTACTAACATCATCAATTGCAACCTAAACAGCCATTGTGCGCACCTTTATTAGGCCGTGCGCTTGAACTCACCGTTAAGCCATAAAAATCTTTTGCCCCATTATTACTTATCAACCTTCCTTTTTGATAAGCTGGAGATGCGTAAGACGTAATTTTGTAACCATCTACCTGAGTGCCTAACGACGATGATCCGTCTTGATTTTTTGTACCAATCCCTGTAAGATTGCCACCACTTCCAGCATTACTCAACAGTGGATTTCCTGTGGTATTGGTGTTTACTCCAGTACCTTCTCCATAAATACCTGTTGGTGATGACGGCACATTAGTGTAATTGTAAAAGTGATTATATTCCCAAATAGATGAATCTTCGGGCCTTTTAACAATTCCCCCAGCTTGATTGTAAAATATATTATTGGAAAATTTAGTGCGGTTATCTGCAAAATTTGATAATGCTACACTTTCTGTACTTGTTGTAGCAGTATTATCATATACATAAACACTGTTATTATAAATCTGTGCATCGCCCGGTAAACTAAATGAAGTGGGATACTTAGAAAAATGAAAAATTCTATTAACGGCGTTGCTTCTTCCATCACGCTGACTAATATTGTATCGAACAGTTGTATTTTCTGAGCTTCGTATTAACAACATAAAACCACCTAAATTATCGTGAGAATAGTTGTACTGAAACTTTGTGTCAACTGCTCTTAAATCTGCATCAAAAGCCATTCCATCACTAGAAACAGCCTGGGTTCCGTACACTTCGTTGAATTGAAAAACGGCATCTTTAGTGCTTCGGCACCAAATAGCTACACCATGCTGAACTAAGCTTTCATTGCCGCTATGGTTATTAGTCGCCAAATTGCTTTCTATCAAGGGTGCCTTTGCAAAACGAACAACTATACCATCGCCCGTGCAATTATCCACTATGTTTCTTCTAATTACTAAGTTGGAGATCGGATAATCATTGGGATCAAAATGGGTATCTGCACTTAAGTTGTCGGAACAGCCCGAAAAAATCCCTCCACGATTCATATCTCTAACTTCACATTCTTCAATTCTTATATCTTGAAACCTCGCATCTACTAATGCACTAGATGCCGAGCCCGGTGCACGATAAAAGAACAAACTAATACCACCAGTGTCTTTTCCAGTATCAAAACTATACTGACCAAAAACGTCTCTAACAGTAACACCTTTGATGGTAATGCCCTGAACTATTTCATCAGTTGAACTACCCGGTACATCTTCGACCACAATTTTAATTCCTTGTCTGTTTCCTTGGGTAGAAGATATGTTAGTTACCTCGATATTGTTAATACTCCAATACGACTGATTTTTTAGTAAGATGGTAGCACCACCATCTAAAATATCATCAGAGGTATTGATAAGCCCATCTGGCCCCTCATCTCTTGCACCCCCTCCATTTATAATAGGCTTTGCGCCTGTACCATAAGCATCGATTACAATTGGAGAACCAGAGATACCTTCTCCCTGAGGACGTAAGGTTCTGGTCCATGCCCCTCCTCTTTTAAAAAGGATCTGGTCTCCTGGCGAAAAAACAAAACTGTTTACTTTCGATATATTTTTCCAAGCTGATCCAGTGCTCGTACCAGCGTTGCTATCATTACCACCTACATTATCTACATAATAGGTAGTCCCAACCATCATTGTCGTCTTCCCACCTCCTTTACCCAAATTATCATTTCTACCTTCTACAGGTTGTGGCTGATTTTTTTGACAAGCTACAGCTAAAAAAACTGCGCTCAATGCTGCAAATTTTAAATTTGTTTTCATCTGTTTACATTTTAGTGGATTAATTTTCACGACTTATTAGGATTGGTACTACTGCGGATAACCGTCGTTCTGTGTAAAATTGCCTTTGCCTTTCATATTATCAATTTCTGATTGTGGAATTGGCCAGCGAACATGGTAAGACTGGATACCTGTTCGTGCCTGTATAGCATTTACCGCTGGATCCCCAGCATACAATTTTACACGTTCAACCAACTTACCTAATCGTTTTAACATATACCAACGTTGTCCTTCGAACGAAAGTTCCCTAGCATCCTCATCCAAAATCAAATCTTCGGTTACCGCACCATTAAACGGGCCTAGTCCTGCCCGACTTCGTAAATCGCTCATGTACTTAACGGCTGTGACATCATTAGCACCCCCTAAACGCATATGCGCTTCTGCACCGATCAGGTAGGTTTCGGCTAAGCGATAAATGATAATGTCTTTAAAACTCTGTGCTTCGTTAGGTGCCAGTTTAGTCCATTGATCTACATATTTAAAACAGGCTGGATATAACTGATCGAAATAAATGGATGCGTTTGAAGCAGTAACTCGCTGTCCAAGTGTTTTCCCAGCAGGGAGAGTGCTTGGATTATCATACACCCAAAATAATTTATAAAATGCAGCTAAACGCTTATCGTTAGCACTATACAAACTGAGTAAATAAGGGTTTGGATAAGTCCGACCCCAAGCCGAGCCTCCATTTGCATCACTAACTAAAATACCTGCTTGTTTAAAATAGTTAGGAACAAAATATTGCGCTAACCGATGCCCAACTGGATTACCGGCCGAACCACCTGCAGCTCTGTCCCATTGGCTTACCAAAATTGCCTCGGTATGGTTAAGGTTCGCCCCTTTAAAAATATCACCGGGATCGGTTAAAAGTTTATAGGGACCTTTAGTTATAATTTCGTCTGCCTGAAGTGCTGCCTCTTCATAATCTTTTTTCCATAAAGCCACTTGCGCCTTTACGTGACGAGCCACTCCTTGTGTGTAACGCCCTATGTTTTGAGGATTATAAGTGAGTTTGCTAATGGCATAGTCCAGATCGCTATACATCAATGCATAAACGTCTTCTGGATTTGCAGGTGTGTAAGTTCGTTCTAGATTATCTACAGTAGTAGGTTCGGTATTTAAGATAATGCGATCGAATGTGCGAAAAAGATAAAAATATGATCGTGCTCTGAATACTTTTGCTTCTGCAACGGCTTGCGCCACTTCCGCATTGGTTAAACCTTGCTGCTCACCAGACGTAATGATTTTATTTGCACGTTCGATGATGGTGTAATAATGACTCCAAAATAGCCGAACTTGTGAGGTTGACGCATTGATCGTGTTATCGTACCTTGCGAAACCAATTCCGCTACCTGCTCTTGTAACAGTAATATCCTCGGCACGAATAAAACTAGTCCACACGGTAGACTCAGCATCATTACGGAAAATATTACGATCCAGGTTATAGAGTGCCGTTACAGCGGTACTTAAGCCTTCTGGCGTATTAAAAACCGCATCTTGTGTGATTTTATCTTTACTGGTCTCATCGAGCATCGCCTTTTTACAAGAAGTGAATAAAATGGCAGCGACGGTAACTAAATAATATATTTTTTTCATGAGAAGATAATTAAAATGAAACGTTTAAACCGAAAAGAACAGTTCGTGGTTCAGGATAACCAGCTGGCGTTACTTCAGGACTGTAAGAAGAATAATCAGTTGCATTAAAAAGATTATTGCCAGTAACATAGGCACGAACACGTTGTATACCTACTTTATTAACCAAACGAGCAGGTAAAGTATAACCCAATGTTGCAGTTCTAAACTGGATGTAAGAATTATCTTGATAGCCTAGGGCAGAAAAGAACTGAATAGTAGAGCTATATCGAGGGCGTGGAAATTCATTGGAAGGATTTTCTGGAGTCCAATAATTTACCCGAATTCCATTGGTTTTTCCACTCAATGAACCACCGCTATTAAAATCATATAGGTAAGGATTGCTCCTAACCGAGCCTTGAACAGTATAAAAATCCAAGTACAAATCAAAAGCTTTATATTTAAAGCTCGTTCCGAATGAGCCAAACCATTTGGGATCTCGCAAGATAACATCCCTATCGTTCGCATCAATCTTATTATCTCCATTAAGGTCGCGCACTCTAATATCGCCAGGTTTAGCAGTAGGCATAAACGAGTTGGCTATATCGTCGCCAGTTTGCCAAATGCCATCGAAAAGATAGTTATAATAAACATTAATCGGTTTCCCAATAAACCAGTTGTTATTTAGATCATTTACTGGATTGCCCATTTCATCTACATCACCAGTAATTTTCACGATCTTGTTGCGATTAGCCGTATAAGTTAAATCAATGCCCCACGTAAAATCTTTGGTTCGAACCGGAATGGTGTTTAGCAAAAACTCTACACCTTTATTGTTTACCTCACCTAAATTAATTAACACAGAGCTATACCCTAGCGACTGATTTATCGACTTGCTAACCAATAGGTCTTTTGTATCAGTATTGTACCATTCTAGCGCACCCGAAATTCTTCCCTTAAATAAATCAAAGTCCATTCCCAAGTTTAGCGACGTTGTAGTTTCCCATTTCAGGTTAGGATTTGATAATTGATTATTTGGAAGATATCCAGTTTGGAATGAACCATCACCGAATAAAAATGGATAAGAATTAACTTCACCCAAAGTAGTATAGGGACTTACAGCCTGGTTACCCACTTGACCATAATTGGCCCTTAATTTCAGCTGACTAATCCAGTTAACAGGTTTTATAAACTCCTCTTGTTCCATTCTCCAGGCCACTGAAGCAGAAGGGAATACGCCATATTTATTGGAAGGACCAAAAACAGTAGAACCGTCCACACGGGTAGTTAAGGTAAATAGGTATTTGTCCATCAATGTATAGCGCACCCGGCCCATATAAGAAAGCAGGGTTCTATCGGTAACATTTCTTGAGGGCGTACCAATAACCTGTGCCGAAGGCAAACCGTTATAACCCAATATATCTGTGGGTAATTGAGAACCCGATAAACTTGTGGTTCTACTCACCTCTTTATATACGCTCTGTAATAAGGTTACATCAAATCTGTTCTTCTCATTCAAATCTTTTTCATAAGAAAAAATATTTTCTACTAGGTAGTCATTATAGTTTCCTGATGAAATGGAGGCGGCATTACCGATATTACTACCCTTTAGGTAAAGTTTAGTACGATAAGTACCTTGTTCATTGTTTCTGGTATTTATATTGGCATTCACTCTATACCTAAAACCTTTAAACAAATCAAAGTTGCCAAATACGTTAAAAAGTAAACGATTGGTGGTAGTTTCATTTACCGTTTGTTCATTTAAGAACTTCGGGTTAGTGGTATTTTCACCATTAACAAACAGCTGCAAATTGCCATCCTCTCCATAAGGTTGTGCTAGTGGCGAGGTGATAATATATTCATTCAAATTACCATCTTCTTGGGTTAATTTATTTCTTGTAAAAGAAAGATTAGCGCCAACACTTACTATCTTATTAATTTTTTGATCGATATTAATCCGCCCTGTCCCTCTTCTAAAACCAGCGCCTGCAACCATGCCACGCTGATCGAAATAACCTAAAGAAGCTGCAATCTGCGTCTTATCGCCGCCACCTCTAATGCTCAAATCATGTTTTTGCGAAAGCGCATCTTCGATCATAAATTTTTGCCAGTCTATCGCTTGGCCGTTTGCCATTACCTTACGGGCTATTGGATCAAAAACAACTTCGTCACTTTCGTAGTTATTACCTGCATTTTCTGTGCGGAATGCTTCTCTACGCAGGGTAGCCCATTCACTACCGTTATATAAAGAAAAATTCTTTTTCAGTTGTTGTATACCTGTATATCCATTGTAGTCTACACTCACTTTTCCCGCCATGCCACGCTTCGTTGTAATTAAAATTACCCCATTGGCGGCCCTAGTTCCATAAATAGCCTGAGAAGCTGCATCTTTTAAAATTTCCACAGATGCTATATCTGCTGCATTTATGTCGTTAACATTATTGACAGGCACATTATCTACAATGTACAAAGGCGCATTACCGCCAGACAACGAGCGCTGCCCGCGGATCAAAATATTTGAACTACCTCCCGGGCGCGAACTCTCTGTGGTAATTTGAACACCCGAAGCCTTACCTCTTAACATTTCGCTAATGCTAGCGGTCGGAATAGCGTTCATCGCATCAGGTTTAACCGAAACTATAGAACCTGACACATCACTCTTCCTCTGTGTACCGTAACCCACCACAACAACTTGCGTTAACTGAGCAATGTCCTTTTCTAAAGTTACGTTAAGTATACTACCAGTGAGGTTGCTAATAGACATTTCCTTCGTTACGTAACCGATATAGGTAAATACAAGCACATCGTTGCTATTAACGGTGATCTTATAATTTCCACTTGCATCGGTAACGATACGTCTATCGGTGCCTTTCACTTGGACACCTACGCTTGATAAGGGTTCTTGATCTGAACTTACCTTTCCTGTAATTGATTTTTCTTGTGCAAAAGCTACGCCGTGCCACAAAAAACACAAGAGAAGCGTAAGCCTAAACATGTTGGGGTAACATGATCTGTTCATGAGTTGTAATTAAGGTTTATAAATGGTTTATTTTAATTATAGAAACAAATTGAAGAAGAAAAACACAATAAAAACCAAAAATAAGGCGACTAGTATCAATCCAATTCTATTTTTTTCCATCGTTAGGTTCGAAATTATATAAAGCCAAGATAAGGGCTAAACTAGGACTACTTCAAGTAAAAATCTTACAGATAAACATGGTAAATCTTTCAATATTGCCTTCAATGATTTACGTCTCCTCGTATTTTCGGTGAAAGATTCACCCTGCATGTTTGCATTATTTACAGTGGCGATCAAAATTTAGCACCCTGTATATTGCACTTAGTTTTAACCAGTATTAGAAATGTATACAAAGCCTTTAAAACAGTTGCTGATGAGCGGTTTATTCGTAATAGGTAGTTTTACCTACGAATTATATGCTCAGCAAACTGGGAATTATAAATCAGTTGATGTGGAGTCTCAAACTCGGGGCAGGGATAGTGATGGAAAGGTGGTAATAGCCGACTATAAGCCGTTCGAAACAAGATTAATTGATAATTTTAAAGATTATCAACCGAAAGATGTCAAACTTGGAAGATATGGTGGCGACTTAACACGCAGTACAAAAGCGACTGGTTTTTTCTATACACACAACGACAATGGTAGATGGTTTATAGTCGATCCAGATGGATATTACAACTTTCATATCGCAGTAAACAGTATAAATACTGGAAAAAGCGCTAGAAATAAAAAAGCATTTGCAGAAAAGTTCAGTAGTAAAGAGAATTGGATAGGCAAGACCACAGCGCTCCTTATTCAGAATGGCTTTAATGGCTCAGGTTCCTGGTCGGATACCGAGGCAATTGTGGCAGCAAACACACGGGCAAAAAAACCATTGGTCTACACCATTAACTTAAATTTTATGGGTAGCTATGGCGATAAACGCGGGGGGACCTATCAGGTCCCTGGTCACAAGGCCTATCCTAAAAACACCATCTTTGTATTCGATCCAAAGTTTGAAGCACATTGCGAGGATGAAGCTAAAAAATTGTTACGGTATAAAGGAGATCCAAACCTACTGGGCTATTTCTCTGATAATGAGATGCCCCTTCATCTACAATATTTAGAAGGCTACCTTAGTATGGAAGACAAAAAAGACCCTGGTTATTTAGCAGCGACTAAATGGATTGCTGAAAAAGGGATCAATAAAGAGCAGATAACCGATGCACACCGCGAAGAATTTCTAGCATTAGCAGCCAGTCGCTATTTTTCGATTGTACGTAAAGCGATAAAAAAATATGACCCAAACCATCTCTACCTTGGATGTCGCTTTTATGCTTCAGAAAAGAACATCGCCAGATTCATGGAAACTGCAGGTAAATATCTGGATATTGTTTCGATCAACTACTATGGGGTATGGACACCCAACAAACAACAATTGCACAATTGGGGAAAATGGACTAAAAAGCCGTTTATCGTAACAGAATTTTACACAAAAGGTGAGGATTCGGGATTGGGGAACACTTCGGGTGCAGGCTGGATTGTAAGAACACAGGCTGATCGGGGTAAGGCTTATCAAAACTTCTGCTTAGGGCTGTTGGAATCGAAAAACTGTGTTGGATGGCACTGGTTCAAATATCAAGATAATGACCCCACGTTGGTAGGTGCTGAGCCATCGAATGTGGATGCAAACAAGGGAATTGTAGATAATCACTATCAGGTTTACACACCCCTGTTGAAGTTGATGAAACAACTTAATGAACAACGCTATCAATTGATAAACTACTTCGACAAGGTTAACGAACTCAAAAAATAACCTAATTTACCATGAGAAACAATTGCCTGTATTTTACCCTACTAATTACCCTTATCATTTTAACTTCCGTTGCCAGGGCACAAGAAAGGATAAGTTTATCTGCTAATTCCGATTGGCAATTTTATAAAGGAAAGCTGTCTTACCCTGCCCTATTAACTCAGCAAATCAGCTGGGAAAAAGTACAAATCCCTCACAGTTGGAATACAACTGATGTAAACGACGATGTACCTGGCTATTATAGAGGCTCAGGATGGTATAAAAAACACCTTGTTATTCCAGCGAACTGGAAAAACCGTAAGGTGTTTCTCAGTTTTGAGGGCGCAAACCAAACTACTGTAATTTTTGTAAACGGAAAAAAGGCCGGCACTCATATTGGTGGGTATACCGGTTTTAATGTAGATGTGAGCCCTTTTTTGCGTTTCGATCAAAATGGTAAGAATGAAATTACTATTCAAGTAGATAACCGGTATAACGCCAACATTCCGCCACTGAGCGCCGACTTTACATTCTTTGGTGGCTTATATCGAGACGTTTACTTAACTGTAGCAGGAAAAACACATTTCAATATTGATAAATATGGTGGAAAAGGTGTTTTTATCACCACCCCACTAGTTAGCGATGAAAAAGCAAGCGTAAGTATAAAAGGGGACATTAACAATGCTGCAGAGAATGTAACTGAGCTAATCGTTACGGCAACCCTAAAATACAAAAATAGGGTAATTGCCGAGCAGAAAAAACAACTAAAAAGCGATGGCCTTACTCATTTTGAGCTTAATTTCGAGGAAATTAACAATCCAAAATTATGGTCGCCAACCGAGCCCAATCTGTATCAGCTTATTACCACTATCAGAAATGCTAAGACAGGAGAATTATTAGATCAGGTTTCAAACCCGCTCGGGTTTAGATGGTTTAAATTTGATGCGGCAAAGGGATTCTTTCTAAATGGCAAGCCACTTAAATTAATTGGAGCCAGCAGACATCAAGATTACAAAAACCTGGGTAACGCCGTTGGCGACGAGATTGCAATTAAAGATGTGCGCTTATTAAAAGAAATGGGGGGAAACTTTCTTCGTGTGGCACACTACCCGCAAGACCCAGCGGTATTAGCGGCGTGCGATCAGTTAGGGCTCCTTGCGGCGGTTGAAATACCGGTTGTAAATGCCATTACCGAGACCGAAGCATTTGCGAACAATAGCAAAAACATGCAAAGGGAAATGATTCGGCAAAATTATAATCATCCAAGTGTGATTATTTGGGCCTATATGAACGAAGTATTACTTCGCCCCCCTTTTGCCAATGACAGCACACGACGGGAGGTCTATTTTAAAAATGTTTTTAAATTAGCTCAAGAGTTAGAAAACCTTACCAGGGAAGAGGATCCGAATAGGTATACTATGATTCCAAATCATGGTAACTTTGCGCTTTATAATCGGATTGGTTTAACCAAAATCCCTATGTTGGTGGGTTGGAACTTATATCAAGGATGGTACACCGGAAAATATACTGGCTTTGCCACTTTTTTAGATATGCACCATCGTCTGCTACCCGACAAACCTTTATTAGTTACCGAGTACGGTGCTGATGCCGATAGTAGAATACATAGCGAGCAACCTTTAAGGTTTGATAAAAGTGTGGAATATGCTGTTCAATATCACGAATTCTACCTAAAAGCTATGCTAGAAAGACCTTTTGTAGCCGCTGCAATGGCGTGGAACTTGGCCGACTTTAACTCCGAAGAACGAGTTGAAACCGATCCGCACATTAACAATAAAGGCTTATTAACCATCGACAGAAAACCTAAAGACACCTATTTGTTTTATCAGGCTAATTTACTAACGGTACCATTTATTAAAATTGGTTTAACAGGAAGAACTGTGCTGGGTGGTGTAGCCGACGGCAACAACGAATTCAGGCAACAAATAAAAGTGTATAGCAATCAAAAAACGGTTAGTCTAGCCGTGAATGGAGTACCTATTGGCAAGCAAACAACTTCAATGGGAATTGCCAACTTTACCGTAACATTATTACCAGGTAGCAACACGCTCATTGCCACCACCGGCCATGGAAAACAAGACCAGGTTGAAGTGGTGGCACGGCTAATTCCGAAAATATTAAATAGCGAAACGCTTCCGTTTAGCGATGTAAACATAAGCTTGGGCGATACCCGCTATTTTTTGGCTCAGCCTGCCCAAGAGTTATGGATACCAGAACAAGCGTACACAAAAGGTTCTTGGGGTTATGTGGGTGGCACACGTTTCAGCATGACAGATACTTCAAGGCTAAGCTTTGGATCGAACAAAAATATACTAGGCACAGCTTTAGATCCTGTTTACCAAACCCAACGGATAGGTATGGACGCATTTATTTTTGATGTGCCAGATGGCGAATATGAGCTTACCCTACATTTTGCCGAACTTGTTTCTAGCGAACCACAAAAAGCCTTAGCTTACGACTTAGGCGCTAAAACAACAGTAAATGAGCAGTTTAAAGAACGGAATTTTGATGTTGCAATAAATGGTAAAACCATGATTGCCAATTTGGGAAATAAAAACGAGCTTAAAGCCGCCGAAGCCCATAGTTACAAAGTTAAGGTAACCGCAACACATAACTCAGGCATAAAAATTAACTTCAAGCCAATCTTGGACGAAGCCATTATAAATGGAATTCAATTAAAAAAGATCTATTAATTTAGCATAATGAAAGTAATAAGCGTAGTCATATGGTCGGCATTAAGCTTAGCGATTATGCTTGCCTTTAACGCACCGGGTAACAAAGGCAAAAGCAAAACCTATTATGTAAATGCGACAACCGGTAATGACGAAAATTCTGGCTCTTCGCCCACCAACGCTTGGAAAACACTGACTAAAATCAATGCGCAGGTATTTCAACCCGGAGATATCATTCGGCTCAAATGTAATGAGTTTTGGGAAGGGCAATTAGTATTACAGGGTTCAGGAACTCCCAACCGTCCCATAACGCTTTCCAGTTACGGGAAAGGAAAGAAACCAATAATTGATGGCAAGGGAAAGGTAGACCAAATTATTTTACTGAAAAACATAGAGGGCTGGCATATTGACAACCTCGAGTTAACCAACAAGGCTGCATCCGTAGGTAACAGGACCGGTATTTTAGTAACGAGTTTAGCTAATGAGCTAAAACAACACTTCAGATTTACTAACCTTTATATTCACGACATTATGGGCGATTATTCTTTCGAAACCAAGGGAAAGAATACTGGTGGCATTGGTTTGATAGGTGGAGAAAATACCAAGTTTAATGATATCATTATAGAAAATTGTGAGATCGGAAATATCAACCGAGTAGGGATTTTCACCAACTTAACGAAGGGCAATAATGCCAAAAGAGGCAACCGACCTTTCACAAAGCTCATTATTAGAAATAATAAAATACATCATTGTGCCGGCGATGGTGCTATAATTAGATATGCCTTCCAACCCATTATTTCGCATAACTTGGCCTACGAAAATCATAACGGCCCTGAAAATTTAGTGAAGCATGGCGTGGCTTTATGGTGCAGAAGTACCGATGAAGCAAGATTTGAGTACAATGAGGTTCATCACACGCGCGGGGGCATGGACGGGCAAGCTTTTGATGCTGATTTAGACAGCTACCGCACTGTGGTGCAATATAATTACAGCCATGACAATGAGGGTGGGTTTATGTTAGTTTATGGATCGTCTAGCGAATCGATAGTTCGTTACAACCTTAGTGTTAATGATGGCGTAAAGGGAAAGCATATATTCGATTTCCCTGTGTGGACAAAGCCTCGAGGCTCCGGTATTTTTCATAATAATACAGTGGTTTTACCCAAAGACGCAGCCGTAGTGGTTGCTGATGAGGCACTGCCGACATCTGTTTTTTACAACAATATATTTTATCAGCAGGGTGATGGGACATTGGTCACCGAATCTGAAGGAGAAACTGCCCAATTTATTAATAATGCCTATTATGGTTTCGCCAAGCCCTCTCAAATAGGAGATACTGCTGCCATTTTAGACAAGAACTTATTCATTAAAACAACAAATGGGATCAAAGTTAAATCGATTGGTGTTGATGTAAAAGAGGTTGCCAAAAATTATTGGCTTTCTCCCAGTGAAGTTAATTTTAAAGGTAAAAGAATAGGTGTTAAAAATTGGGGAGTTGGTGCCTTCCATTAAAAGACTCACTAGCTCTTATCTTCACTACTTTGATTGGCGTAGGCTTTTGGGGTACACCCAAACTTTTCTTTAAAACATTTTCTAAAATAATCCTGGTCATTAAATCCAACCAAATAAGCAATTTCACTTACATTCAGCTTTTGTTGCTTAAGCAATTGGGCAGCTCTATTTAAACGTACGGTTCTAATAAATTCATTTGTATTCTGATTGGTGAGCGCTTTAAGTTTGCGGTATAAAGTGGTTTTACTCATTCCAACTTCCTTACTTAAACCCTCTACAGATAAATTTTCATCTGCCATATTTTCCTCAATGTATCTCAGGGTGCGTTCCAAAAACTTTTCATCAATCGAAGTAATAGCCAAATTGGTGGGCTGCAAAGTTAAGTCCCGACTATATTTTTCCCGTAATTTAATTCTCGATTCAAGCAAGTTCCATATCCTCACTTCTAGGTACTTTAAATTAAAAGGTTTTACAATATAATCGTCTGCTCCAGTTTCCAGTCCTTCTATTTTATAAAGCAAAGTCTCCCGTGCGGTAAGAAGAATGATTGGGATATGACTGGTGCGTTGGTCATTTTTCAACTTTTCACATAACTCGGTTCCCGTAAAATTGGGCATCATCACATCGCTAATAATGATATCTGGAAGTTGTGAAGTAGCCTTTTCACATCCGTCTATTCCATCTACTGCGGTAATTACCTCAAAATCACCTTCAAAATGAGAAGCCACGAAGGCTAATACCTCAGGATTGTCTTCCACTACCAACATCATTAACCGTTGCGAAGTATTTTCATTTAAAATATACTGCTTCTTAGCTATGGTTGTTTCAGTTAATTGAATTTCTTCCGTATTTGCATAAGTACGGATGTCTTCGCTATTATTATAATCATGTATAATCTCTTCTTTGGATAGGTGGGTATTTCCCAAAGGCAATAGAACAGTAAAAATTGTATTTCCAGGTATCGTACTGGTAGCAGGCGTGCTTTCAACCTCAATTTTGCCTAAGTGCATCTCAACCAGACCCTTAGAGAGGGAAAGACCGATGCCTGTGCCCTCACCGTTAATTCCGTTCACATTATAATGCTTGAACTGGTCGAATATAGTTGGCAAATAAACTGGCGATATCCCTACCCCATTGTCTTCAATAGCAATAGTAACCCACCCTGCATCTCCGCTATTGGTACCGGCCCTTTCCAATACTGATAGCGTGATGGTTCCACCAGAAGGGGTAAATTTTATGGCGTTGGCAATTAAATTGTAAAGTACTTTCTCCATTTTATCCCGATCAAACCAAACCCTAATACTCTTCTGAGTGGCAAACAGTTTAAAGTGTATTTTTTTACTTTTTGCGTAAGATTGAAATGCGACCATTACCTCTTTCACAAACCTGATCATATTACCTTCAGCAGCTTGAAGCCTCATATTGCCCGTTTCAAACTTTCGATAGTCTAATAACTGGTGGGTAAGTCGCATTAAGCGCTCCCCATTTCGGTGGATTAACTGAAGCTGTTGTTGCAACTTATGGTCATTTACCGTGCTCAAAAGTTTCTCTATGGGCGAAATAATCAGCGTAAGTGGCGTTTTAATCTCGTGAGAAATGTGCGTAAAAAACGTAAGCTTCCTTTGAGAAAGCTCTTGGTCTTTTTCGTGACTTAATTGCTCAAAATCTAGTTCGTTTTTAAGTTTCGCGGTTTTATAAGAGAAGTAATAAAAAAGATAAAGTAGTCCGGCGATAATAAATAAGTAGATTAAATAGGCCCACCAGGTTTTATACCATGGAGGCAGTACATGAATAATGATCTGGTCTATTTTGGTATTCCATACCCCATCATTATTGGCCGCTTTTACCATAAAAACATACTTACCAGCATTTAGATTGGTGTATGTAGCACTACGTTGATCTTTAACATAGTGCCAGTCGTCCTTACCGAAGCCTTTAAGCATATAAGCATAAGTGTTTTTTGCCGTATTCAAGTAGTTGAGCATGGCATATTTTATGGTGATATAAGCCTGATCATAGGGCAAGGTTATATTCCTTACCTCATCTACATTTTTTTTGATTGGCGAATCTTCCTTATTGTAATCTATAGGTTTATTGTTAATTAGCAATTCGGTAAATACCACAGGTGACGCCAGCTTGTTCGACACAATTTGATCAGGAAAAAAGCTAGTGATACCATTAATGCCGCCGAATAATAGCTCTCCATTAGGCAAACGATGGGTCGCATTGGTAATGAACTGATTACTTTGGAGGCCATCAATTACACTGTAATTTTTAAACCTAAGCTTAGAAGTGGTATCCTTGTCCAATGCTGATGGGTCAAATACACTAATGCCTTTATTAGTACTTAGCCAAATCCTACCTTTCAAATCTTCATTAATTGCCCTAATCACGTTATTGTGTAAACCCTCTCTTTCCGTGTAACTATAAAATCGGCTTTTTGATTGATCAAAACGATGAAGTCCTCCACCCCTAGTCCCTATCCAGAACCTACCTTTAGAGTCGATAAATAAACAAGTTACATTGTTATTGTTCAGACTAAAGGGAGACTTAGTATGTACAAATCGTTTAAATTTCATCGATTTAGTGTCTAAATAGGCAAGCCCCTGTAAAGTGCCAATCCATAAGTTACCAGATCCATCTTTTACTAGTGCACTCACATTATTCCCTATTAAACCATTTTTGTTTTTCAGGTCTGCTACAAAAATCTTCTGCTCTCCACTTTCAGGATTGGTATAAATTAACCCTCCTCCATTAGTTCCCACCCATAAACCATCTCCATCCACAAGAAGCGAATATATTTGTGATCTTCCCCTATATAAAGCATCATAGGGCAAGACATGTAATGTTTGAGTTTTCGTGCGCGTATTAAAATACCTAAGCCCATCGAATGCACCTATCCAAATATTTCCTTTAGCATCTAATGCAAGTGATTTAATGAGATTTTCGGAAACCAAGCTTTTGGTCTTGAGGCTATAAGAACTCAAAATTTGTTTCTGTCTATTTAAATAGTTCAACCCTCCACCTTCAGTTCCTATCCATAATCCCCCACTTCTATCGTGCAATATAGAGCTCACTACCGCATTCGTTAATCCCGGTTTGGAACCCATTTGTTCACCAATATTTGTAAAGTTCAGATTAGCTCGATTATACACATTTACCCCACCTGCGTACGTCCCTATCCAAATATTGCCTTGCCTATCTGGCATAATTTTTAGAATAGATCGATGCGATAAACTTGCTTCATTGTATTTGTCGTTAGTATAAGTCGTAAATAAACTTCCCTTCCTATCAAAAATACAAAGTCCCTTTCTTGTGGCAATCCACAACGTTCCATCTTCGTGAAAATATAGATCTCTCACTACGTCAACCGGTAGGCTATTTTTATTGCCAGGCTGATGCCGAAAATTTACCACACTATTTTGGCGCCCTTTTAAATAAAACAGGCCATTTTGTTCCGTACCAAACCAGAAGTCGCCTGTATTATCTTGCTTAATTATGCGAATTGTGCTTGGCGTTTTCGAAAGTGCTTTCGCAATCGCATCAGGAAGTGGGGCTTCCTTTTTAGTAACGAGGTCTATACATTTTAAGCTGCTTTTATAACTAATCCACAATTTACCTCGATTATCTTTATAGAGCGTTTGCACATTTGACTCACGAAAACCTTTTGGTACTAGGTCGTCTCTGAACTTTTTATCCTTTAAATCGTAGCATTTAAGTCCATCATAAGTGCCCACATAAAGGTAATTGCGATCAAATACCAAGGACGTGACAAAGTTTGATGATTGAAGATCTTTGTCTTTCCGTGGTATCACAATATTAACAAAGTCTTCTGTTTCGCGATTAAAAAAGCTCAATCCGCCTGCAGTACCCACAACTAGCTGTTTGTTGGCGTCCTCCGCAATAACGTTCACTTGATTATTTTGTAGGCTACGAGGCTGATTGGGTTCATTCTTGAAAATTTTAAATTCATAACCATCGTATCGATTTAACCCATCTTCGGTGGCAAACCACATAAAGCCACGATGATCTTGGTAAATACAAAAAATAGTATTCTGAGAGAGCCCATCATTAATGGTAAGACGCTTAAAACTAATCGATTTTTGTTGCGCAAAAACAGAAAAACCAAGAATAGTTAGCAGAACAGTTATAAAAGGAAACAAGCATCTTAGGCCAATGTGATTGATTTTCTTTTTGGTTACCATCAACCTCTAAGATAAGTATTTTTAGCTTATCTTTAAACATGCAAAAGATAAAAACCACCATGGCCCAACACACGGTTCGCATCATCTTGGGCTTATTCATGATTGCGGCCGCCTTGGGACATTTCACCTTTCAGCGGCAGGAGTTTCAGGCACAAGTACCCAACTGGATCCCCTTAAGCAAAGACTTGGTTGTGATCTTATCTGGCGTCGTAGAAATTTCCCTTGGACTTGCCATGTTATGCTGGAAAAACAAACGACCACAGATCGGCTTTGCCTTGGCCTTGTTTTACATCCTCATATTTCCAGGCAACATTGCCCAGTACCTCAACCACACTGATGCCTTTGGATTGAATACCAACAGTGCCCGACTTGCCCGTCTTTTTTTCCAGCCCGTGTTAATTCTCGCGGCCATCTGGTCTACAGGCGGGTTTGCCTACCTCAAAAATAGAAAGAGCTGAGCCCGTTGGGTTATGCTTGCCAATAATTAATTAGGAAAACTTTAAAACTAGCTTTATTGTTCATTGCTTTTATTTTTGCCGTGGCATGCAAAAAAAAGTCGAGCGTACTAGACGCAGATGTTTCAATTTCCGTGTTAACCGCTGACGGAAAAAATGCACTTTCATCACCTGCGTTATATAACGCTTCCAATATTAGTGCTTATCATATCGTTGATGGCCAACCTCAGCGGTATTTAACTCCTTCCTTAGGTGGGGCGCAGCTTTTGATATAAAAGGTGGCACTGGCACCGAAAAACTTGCTGTTTATATGAACTTTGACAAAAAAAGATCGAAACAACAACGCTCACGCTGATAAAATTTGGGAATTCTAAAATGAACACACTCAAAGGAGAATTTAAGTTTGATAACGACTCAGTAATGCTTAAGAAAGTTTGGTTCAACCGCGTCAAAAGGATAAAAAAGCCACCAATCTGAACTAGTCTCAAAAGTTTCGTTTGAAGATCTGGTTTTTTAAAAAATATCACATTTTTAAATGACAAGTATCATTGCATCCGATAACAAATTAAGAGATTTTGGGATATCAAATTATCGCTAAACAACGCATCCATGAAACGAATCCACGATACAGCAAATAAAACTATTTTCTATCTACTAGCAACGGCACTTTGGCTGACTACACTGCTTAGCTCCTGCGCTGTCGAAAAGAATGATCAAATACTTAAAAACAGTAGACCAGATACGCTCGCCAAGCAAGTTAATTACGGTACGATAAAAAACACGCTACGGTGGAAAAAAATCGATCGGGATGGGTTACTATTTGACCAATATATCGACAACAATTTCCGCTTACCTAAAAAAAAGAGAGATAGTGCTGCAATTGTCAATTACTTTGTGGAAACTTCGTTCGCCCAACTGGGAAGAAGGGAGTTTAGACAATGGGATTTAGTGGTGGTCCGCGGAGTACTCTTTCAAGTCAACCTTCCAAAAAGTGCCGAACCTACAAAACTCCTATTTCCTGGCCAAATAAAGATAGAGTTGTTGGGCATGATCTTCTTACTTTTGGGGATTTACTTTTTTTAAACCCAAAATATTTAATGATAAGAAATTACTGGTTGTTGGATTTTAAAACCTCTATGGCTATCTCGCCAACACCAGACGCACGCCCAAACTAACGTCTTCGAAATGCTCGTTCCCTTATCAGCGGAAATGACACCCCGGTCCGATAAGCTATTCATCTCACACCCCCAACCTTTATGCTCGAACTTTTCTTTGCCTGCCTTCTAGCTTTACAAGCTCGTACCAGAATACACAAACAAATGCGACACACACACAGCCCAGTATTTGGACAACGCTAAGGCGAGCAAAGCCGAAAAATGCCGTCAGAGAAGGAACGAACAACAACAGCCCTGTGATGGACACCGTAAGGGCAATAACCAGTGGCACCAAGCGGTTTTCATATCTTAAAGTAGTAAAAATCGAATAATAGAATGAGCGGCTTTGAAGAGTCAGGAAAACATTGGCTGCAATTAACACTGTGAATACCATGGTACGGGTATATGATTCTCCGAAATAGTGGTCAGCAGCGTACCGATAGACAAACAATGTTCCACAGGTAATGGCTAGTCCCTGAAAGATACTGACCGCCAGTTCCCTCCCATTAAAAAAAGTAGCATTAAATGGCCTTGGTTTGTGCAGCATAGAGTTTTTCTCTATCGGTTCATTTTCAAAAACAATCGAACAGGTGGGTCCCATGATCAGCTCTAAAAAAATAACTTGAACCGGAGAGAATATATTTGGATATTCCCAGCCCAGCAACAGCGGAAGAAAGACGGTAAGCATAATGGGAACATGGATGGAAATGATATACCGGATTGCCTTTTTCAAATTAGCGTAGATTTTTCTGCCTTGGGCCACCGCAATCACCATCTTGGAAAGATCATCTTCCAACAAAATCAAAGAAGCTGCCTGCTTGGCAATTTCGGTTCCCTTTTTTCCCATTGCAATGCCAATATGGGCTGCTTTTAGAGCTGGACCGTCGTTCACTCCATCCCCAGTCATGGCTACCACCTGACCATTTGCCTTTAGGGCATTAATGATTCGCAATTTGGCCTCAGGGAACATGCGTGTAAAAATCGTGGTCTCCATTACTTTGTCTTGCAGCTCCATCTCAGACATCCCCATCAGTTGCTCACCGGTTAAACTTTTATCTGCACCTTTAAAAGAGATTTGTTTGGCAATGGCCTGGGTGGTAGCCGAATTATCGCCGGTCAAGATCTTCACGGCAATTCCCGCCCGGTAGAAATCCTGCATCACTTTAGCGATATTCGCCTTTGGCGGATCATAGAAAGCGACAATTCCCTTTAATACAAAGGGGAACTCTTGTTGCGTTTTGGGATAATCAGTGCCCGAAAACTCACATTGTCCCACACCTAAAACCCGGTACCCTTCTTTGGTGATTGTTAGCAAAGCATCTTCAATTTTTTGTTTTTCAACTTCAGTTAAATCGCAGACGTTCATCAGCGCCTCGGGTGCTCCCTTGGCCGCTACAATCTGTCTGCCCTTTTCGTCCCTAAAAACATGGGTCATCATCGGCGGCTTTCCGTCAAGTGGATACTCATGTACCATCTTAAAATCAGCGCGGTCATCATCCTTGGCAAACTCGCCATAAGCTTTGTGTAGGGCAAGCTCCATGGGATCGAAAGCGATGGGTTCACTTGCCCACATGGCAGTCTCAATCAACTCCTTTTCCTGAGGGCCCAATAGCTCTCCCAGCGTAGAAATACGTTGGCCCGATAGTGTGAAAAGCTTTGCCAGCGCCATTCTGTTCTCAGTTATGGTCCCCGTTTTGTCGATACAGATGACCGTAGCACTGCCCAGAGTTTCCACCGTTTTGATCTGTTTGACTACGATCTGCATCTTCATCAACCTCCACGCACCTAAAGCCATAAAGACGGTAAAGGCCACAGGAATTTCTTCGGGCAGAATGCTCATTGCCAGCGTAAGGGCCTGGAGCAAACTCTCCAACAGGTCACGGGAAGCAACATAGTTAATGCCCCAGACCACCATGAACACCAAGGCTCCTATCACCACCATTTTTTTTACAAAAGTGTTGATCTGAATTTCTAATGGAGACTTTTCCTCCTTGATTGCCTCTAGACTTACTCCAATCTTACCAAGGCGGCTTTGGTTTCCAACATGGGTTACCCTAACGATAGCCAGGCCACTTTCCACCGTGGTACCTTTATAGATAAACGGCTCCAGATGTGTTTTATCTTTAAAAATAGGAAGGGATTCCCCTGTTAGTACCGATTCGTTTACCGAAAAGTCGTTGGAATGCACAATGATACCATCGGCCACCACCGAGGTTCCTTCTTCTACGATCAAGCTATCGCCAACCACGATCTCCTCGCTCTTTATTTCAATTGTCGAGCCATTTCGGATGACCCTGCAGTTAGGCTGGGTAAAGTTCTTCAGTTTCTGTAGCGCATTTCTGCTCCGAGAATCCTGATAAATGGAAATAGCAGCAATCAAAGCAATAGCCAATATCAAAAAAAAGCCATCGCTTGCTCGCCCGTTTATAAAATAGATGAGCGATGCAATCACAAGTAGGGCAATCATCGGTTCTTTAGCCAATCCCTTTATGGAATCTAAAATGGTCGCTTCTTTTTTATAGCTTAATGCATTGTTCCCGAATTTACCCCTAGAGACCGCTACCTGCTGGTCGTTGAGACCCTTGATATTGAAATGTTGTACGGACATGATGAAAGGCTAATTTTGTTAGGGTTAAAAATACACAAATCATTCTAGAAATTAAGCGCGTGCTTGCTGCAGTTTACATCAAGGTAAGGCAGGCTACCATTGTTCATACATTACAAATTTCCGTTTTTACAACCTTGTTAAAGTATTGATCGTCACCTGAGCGGATGATTAGTCAAGTTCGGCTCGGCTTTCGATCTGGTCAATATCAAAAACCCAAGTGATGTACATCACCCTTTACCGTGTGGATTTCCTATATTGTCAATTACTTCGTACCTTAGGAAGATACCTTGATCAAATCGTTTCAAAATGGAACACATCGACTATTACAAAGCATTGGAGGTATCCAAAACGATTTGACCGCAACTGTTTAATCGGACTACTCCTAAAATCATGCCCTGATGTTAAGAAATAATGGACCAAAATCATTTTTTTGAAAATAGTTCTTGACTCTTACCTAAGGTCATAGCCTACCTTTGTCTGCGTAATCAGAAGAACATGAGCACGCAAAGCAACTATTCGGTAAAACAACTGGCCAAACTCGCTGGTGTAACAGTCAAGACCCTGCACCTGTATGATCACATGGGCCTACTTAAACCAGCCCAAAGGACTGGTTCGCGGTACAGGCTCTATTGCGAGTCCGAACTGCTGCGCCTGCAACAGATCCTGTTTTACAGGGAACTTGACTTCCCTTTAAAGCAGATACTTGCCATCCTGGACGATCCAAACTTCGATCTGATCAAAGCCATGGAAGGCCATAAGACCCTGCTAAAAGCCAAAAGACGCCGGATCGATACCTTAATGAAAACGCTAAATCAAACCCTTATTTCACTAAAAAATAAAACCATGTTAAACCTCGAAGATCTATATCAGGGGCTCAGTGAGCAAGAGGCCCAAAATTACCGAAACCAGGCCATCAGCAGCTACGGTGAAGAAGCGGTAACCCATGCAGAAAACCATTTGAAAAGCCTCAGCAAGGAAGCTATGCAGGCATTGGTTTCAAGGCAAAAGGAGCTGGGCAAATCCCTCTACCAGCTAAAGCACTTAAAGCCCGCAAACCAAACTGTGCAGGAACTGGTAGGCCAGCATTATCAAAATACAAGAAAACTGTGGGGTACCCACCAGGCAGTAGACAAGCAGGCTGAGGCCTATCAAGGTCTAGGGCAGCTCTACCTGACCGATGAAAGATTCACCAGCGAAAGTGGTGAGACTGACCCAGATTTTAGAATATTTATCAGCGAGGCAATGTCGATCTATTCCGCCTCGCTACACTAAGTCAGCGCTATCCTTCAGGTGTGGATTGATGCATGGTAAATAAATGAACCGTTCCTGGTGGCCGCTTTTATCAATGGATCAAGACCCTGATCAGTATTGAACCTCTTTATCAGATTTGTAAAGGCACACTGCTTGCAGCGATCACTTTCCACTGTCCGTTAGTCTGTTGCCAGACCCGGGTAAATTTGACATGGCTTTCGAACTCCTGTTTTAGATAGCTGCCTTTAATCTCTTTTGAAACCACAACCACAACTGTATTTCCGAAAGAATGCACCTGCTGATCTGAAGTTTTTAACTGAGTAATCTTCAAATCCCCGCTAATATGCGGGGCCAGATCCTGCTGTTTAGAAAGGGCCATACCTAGATGATTGATAAATACCAGCTGATCGTGCAGCAACTGGTCCAATACCTTTACATCGCTGCTTAAAATGGCTGCAACAATTTGTGCTTCTAAATCCAGTATTTCGCTTTCCATAACTTCTTTTTGATAACCTTAATTTCCAAAGGTATAAAATTAGCCGCTTAGAGGCCACTCTAAAGGTCAGGTTCACCTCGGCTTCACGGGCCTGATAGACTTGGTTTTACAAAACTACGGAACGCCATTCCATACACGTAAACAAAACTAATATTTTTAGTTTTTTTCTTTTAAATAATACTAATTATATTAGTTATTAATTTTTATATTTGTCGTACTAATTTTAAAAACTAATCTCTTTAAAATGTATAGAACCATCCATGATTTTTTGACCGACTGGGAATATGAAACAGCAGGAACTGCTAAAGTTCTGAAGATCGTAACCGATGAACTGCGTGCGCAGACTATTCATCCTGAAGTTCGTTCGCTGGAACGCCTGGGCTGGCACCTGACCCAAACCCTAACTGAAATGGGGCACAAAGCAGGTTTATTTACAACCGATCCGCTGGAACATGAATCCCTGCCCGACACGATGGCGGAGCTGACTGTCAAATATGAAGATTATGCTGCTCAAATTGCTAAAGCAGTACATTCCAAATGGACTGATTCTTCATTGCTGGAGATGGTAGACATGTATGGGGATCAATGGTCTAAAGGCACAGTATTGCGTATACTGATAAACCACCAGAGCCACCATCGTGGCCATATGACAGTAATCATGCGCTTTTGGGGCTTACCCGTTCCCGGTCTTTACGGCCCTTCTAAGCAAGAGTGGGCAGAAATGGGAATGACCGCTCCCGAGTAACTGGGAAAATTTATTTGCTTTTCTTTTTAGAGGATTTGGCCATCGGATTATATTCCAGGCAAAGGTTGACCCAATAGGCTAAATCCTGTTTCCTTAAATTTTCCGCAATTGGCACATACACGAAATTCTTACTTGTCCTGCCGTTCATCACCATCTGACTGCAAGTACCCTTTTCCAACTCTGTCAGGACTTTTTCTTCTCCAATCCTGCACAGCAGATTTTCTTTGGTCACGCAGATGCACAATTTTTCATCGACCATAAAGCATATTCCGCTGAACATTTCTTTTTCAGCAACATCCTTTTGGTCAATCAGCATTTCCCGGACCTGGTCCGCAGCCCGTGTATCAAATTCTCTTTTCATGGCAGTATGGTCAAGCAATTTCTCATTTATTAATTTCTCCTATTTTAGCGATGAGCTCAGCTTGCAGTTTATCGCTGTAACCACTAAATGAAGCAGCCACCTTACCCTTTCTATCAATGATGTAAAAGGTGGGGATACTACTTACGTTGTATTTCTCTTCTAGTTTCTTTGGGTCAACAAAAATTGGATAACTTACTTTATGTTGTTTTACAAACTTTAGAACGGCTTCCTTCTTTTCCCAAGAGTTTATACTCACCACTTCAACCTCTGTATTTGCATATTTTTGATGTAGGCTGTTCATGGTTGGAACAGCAAGGATACAAGCCACACAAGAAGTCGAAGTAAAGTCGATCAATATAACTTTACCTTTTAATTCCCTACTCGATAAAAATTTGCCAGAAGTACTCACAAGCGACCATTCTGGAGCCTCGGTTCCCGCTGCCAATAGCGGCTTTTCATCTTCGCTTTTCTCGGGACTATAATCTACCGGGATTTTAAATTCACTTAAGTCGGGAAAGTTCTTATCGTTAACCTTATAATTGGAAAAAGTCTGCTCTTGCCTATACGTAATCATCCCTTCCACCTCATAACCTCCCTTGCTCAGTACGCCCCGCATATTTTTTTTGGTACGTACCGGAAGGTAACCGCTTTTATTAAGGTAAATGTCGTAAATGCTGTATTGACGCTCTTTATTAATCACAGTATCCTTCTCAGTGATCTTGAAATGATAACAGGGAATAGCATTGATCAGCGTATCTGCTAACATTTTTACCTTGCCTGGCGTATTTGCAATAAACTTTTGCATGAGTTTAAGCCATCCAAACATAAACTCGCGCTGGTACAATGAAGGGTCGGGTGTATTATCGATCTCGTAAGTTTTCTTCTTAGTCTGTAGTCGCAAAAAAGAAGAGCCATTAAATACCAGTTTACTCCCGGTAGTAGAAAACTCAAACAGCTCTACACGCTTGTTCTCCATTAGCTGATTGCTTACATGAACATCATAAATCTCCTTACTTAACTCCTCAGAGAAAAAATCTTTTGTCGTCCTATTTTCGGTATAGCTTACATTTTTTATTGCGCTGAGCTGCTGAATAGCTTTTTGTAAAATTGGAGATTGTGCTTTTATACTTTGGTTAAATAGCCCAAATAGCATAAGGACTAGGATCAGGTTACGTTTCATAGCATCAAGGTACACTATAAGAATATAATCTAAATAAATTTAACATTATTTAATAATACAAATCGTTAAACTTTTAATTTACAGCACAGATATACATAAATCAAAAATTGGCACTGAAATAATTTCCCAAACTGAGCAACAACAATTATCTTTGTAATAAAGATACTTTACAATAAAGATAAAAGCTATGGAAGAAAAAGTCGAAAGACTGGTCAGCATGAGCCAGCAGTTTGCCTATACCTCGATACAGATGCATGAAGCTATCGGTCGCAAGGCCGGGATGGCCGGCACAGACCATAAATATCTAGGATTTTTTCTCCAGCGCGGAGAGATGACCGCTGGCGAACTAGCTGTCTTTACCGGACTGACAACGGGCGCTGTGACCAACCTGATCGACCGCCTTGAGGAAAAACAGCTCATCAGAAGATCGACCGACAGCCGTGACAGAAGAAAGATCATACTGGTCCCGGACATCAGAAAAATAACCGCATTGCTCCTTCCTCTGTACGAAGATTTCAAAACCGGTACACAGGAACTGCTGTCCAGTTTTAGCCAAGATGAGCTGGCTGTCCTTGCAAAATATTTTACAGGTGCCATGGAACTGATGAACAAAAAATTAGCAGCAATCAATCAAAAGAAATAACCATGGAGAGCCAACAAATAGCAAATGCGCCCATACAGGATCCTTTTAAGCAAACATTTTTTCATGGAACTAAAGCTGACTTGAATATCGGCGATCTGATCTCCACGGGCTACACGTCAAATTACATAGACAGACAGTTACGACACATCTACTTGGCTTCAACTTTGAATGCAGCGGTCTGGGGAGCGGAACTTGCCGCGGGCGATGGAAAGCAGCGGATATACCTGGTAGAGGCGACCGGTGAGCTTGAGGACGATCCCAACGTAACCAATAAGAGATTCCCCGGCAATCCGACGATGTCCTACCGCTCGACTACTCCCTTCAAGGTTGTCGGAGAGGTCACCATATGGCAAGGACATTCGGAAGAACAGATCCGGTCCATGAAAGAAGCACTGCAAAAGCTAAGCGAGAACGGAGGAGTGGTGATCGAGGAATAGGCCGCCGCGACAAAAACTCGGGGAAACCCATCTTTTTGTTCCATTTTATAAGCTAAAATCTTGCGACCTTTCCTCTTTTGGCCTCTTCTTCCTCTTTTTTCCAATGACCGTAGGATCATCATAATCTGCCTTTTCCAATAGTCCACCTAATAAATTCTCTTCCTCTTTGCCCGGCCTTTTCCGAAGATGAGTATTTCGGAGTGATGATGCCAGTGATTTTGGTCAAACCGTGCCACTTAAAAGATCATACAATTATATAAAAAAGCTGGGATTATTCCTTTT
>NZ_FOPP01000011.1 GCF_900113525.1 Pedobacter insulae | reverse complement strand
TAAAAACTAAACCATTAAAGTGGCATCATTTAAACCGTAATCGCTGGCACTAACAGACCGAAATAGCTGGCACTATTCGAACCGTAATATCCAAGGGCCACCAAACAAATTAATATAGATACTTTCTTCATCACGAAATGGATTGTTTTTTTACATGTACGAGAATAATAGACAAATCGTTACAACACCATAAAAAGTTTGCTTAACAAACTTGTATCTTAGTTTATCAAACTCTCTTTTACGAAGATAAATTATGATTGCATTTAATAGAAGAAACTTCCTCAAAAAATCTAGCCTTGGCTTGCTACCAATTGTTGTTCCTTTTGGAACGGCCGCAGCATTTGACCCTAACAAAAATCAATTCCCTGATGTCGCCCCAAAAGTGATCAAATTATTTGGAGACGGTGAAATGTTCGAGCCTGGAGATTATCTGAATGAGTTGCAAAAAGCACATGCGGCAACTGCTATTGTAAAGGATAGATACGGTGTTGGGGGTGTTATCGAAGCACTCGAAGAAAAGTTTTGTGAATTAACGGGCAAAGAAAAGGCAATTTTTATGCCTAGTGGCACCATGGCCAATCAGCTGGCAATAGCAGTGTTAAGTGGCGATAAGACGAAGGTATTTGTACAAGACACTAGTCATGTTTATCGTGATGAAGCCGATGCAGCACAATCTTTATTTCAAAAACGCTTAATGCCATTGGCTAAAGACGAAACTTATTTTACCGCCGAACAGCTACACAGTGCCATAGCGAATTTAAAAAACGAAGAAGTTTTTGAAAGTGGAATTGGTGCAGTATCGATAGAAAATCCTGTTCGCAGAACGGATGGAAAGTTTGTGCCATTGGAGGAGATTAAAAAAATTAGTGCTTATTGCCGAAGTAACAACATCAAACTTCACCTTGATGGAGCAAGGCTTTTTATGGCCTCTGCTTGGACCGGTGTTTCTATCAAAGAATATGCATCTTATTTTGACACTACTTATATTTCGCTCTATAAATATTTGGGTGCAAGTGCGGGAGCAATGCTTTGCGGGCCGAAAGAAGTTATTGATAAAATGGCGCATTTAATAAAAATACATGGGGGTGCCATGTATGGAAATTGGACTAACGCAGCGATGGCTTTATATCGGTTAGAAGGGTTTGAAACTCGCTTAAACAATGCAATCAATGCAGCTAAAGAAATAGCAAGTAGTTTGAACCAGCTCCCAGGTATTAAGATTGAACCGTTAGCTGGAGGCACAAATATTTACAGCATTAAACTGGCGAAAAATATTGATGCTAAAAAGATGCAGGCAAAACTTAATCAAGAATTTAATATCCGAATGCCAATGCCAAACGCTGCAAATGAGGGCACCATCATGATCAATGAAACTTTACTCTATCAACCGGTAGCTTATATCGTGAATGCGTTCAAAAAAAGCATCTAGATAAAACAAAATTTACAAAGCCCAATTAAACAGCACTCCAATCCCTAAAAAGTCTACTTCCTCTCTATGTCCATATAGTTTAGCTTGGATGGCCAGCCAATTATTTGCTTTGTATTTAACGCTCCCGTTCCAATAGGTATAAATTGGCCAGTAACTGTTAAAATAAAGATAGCGTCCATAAATTGCCGTCAAGCTCAATCTTCGAATACTTATTGTTGGACCCGCCCCTACTCCTACTCTCCAGCTAGTTAAGGATGTTGCCTTAGACTGATAAGTTGCTGTATAACGCTTGCTATCGAAGACGGAATAGTAGTAAACTGCATCCATGCCGGTGCTTAGGCCAAAAGAAGGGTTAAAATTATATTTGTATCCAAAAAAAACACCTGATTTATACAAGTTCCGTTTCTGATAGAATACGCCTCTGTACCCGATATTTACACCCAACTCTAAATTGTGTTTGTTAAAATCCGGATTCTCATACTGAACCAGCTTAATGGGTTTATGTTGAATGAGATACTTCTTTACGCCCAGATTGAAGTCGACAATATTTAATCCATTATTTGGAACGCGCATAGCAGCATTTGAATAATGTGCGATACTTAAGCCAGCCAAAATTGCTTTATAGGCATTAAGACCCAAACTCAACTTTAGGTTTGCCGTAGGTGAAAAATTGAGATGACTGCTGGTAATTGGATTACTGTGGGTATACCACGTTTTAGCTAAATAACTAATCCCCATTCCTGGCGATAAAACCAGCCTTAACCTTCGATTGCCCATCGAAAAATTGAGCATACCGATTAAGGCAAACATGTTTCCAAATTCACCTGGTTCTAGCTTTTCAACTACATGGATTTTACTCAAATCTTTATAGTTAAAAACTACGTCAATGCCCTTTAAATTTAAATCATTTAGCAGGCTAAAATGGTAGGCTAAAGATTTCCCAGTTGCGTAACCTGCAATTTTATTTGCTCCGTCTGAAAATACTTGAATGGATAGTTGGGTATTGAACTCCAAAGCATTTCCTAAACCTTGTGCTTGGTGTTTATTTGGAAGTAGCATTAAGGCAAAACATGAAGGCATTAAATAGCTTGATAAAGTTTGTAACGACATGGCATCTGACTTTTAAATACCTTTAACTAGTCAAATCAAACGCCATAATGGAAAAGCTACCTAAACAATCTTCTTTTACCACACAGCACAATCATTTATCACCGATTTCATTAATGAAAACTTGCTCTATGATGGTGCAAAAAAGGCAATTTATTGCTCATCATTCATCTTTTTTACACAGCAAGAGTTTAAAGGCGGGCTTGCAAATTCCTTTACCGTTTGGTTAAAATCACTCTACCGGTAACTAAATGGAATTCATAGATCCGGTACAATCCATCGTCAGTAATTTCGATGCTTTCTACCAATCCTGTTTTACTAAAGGTATCAGTTACCAAATCTCCGATTTTAATATCTTGAAGTTGCTCAATAGGGGTATCGTCGTTTATTCGAATCATTTCTTATTTAATTCATAGCCCATTTCATTCCTGCCCATAAATGCTTAATGAACAAAGGATCCACAAAACATTCTTTCGTATGTCCCATGGCCGTGTAAAAAACTTTTCCACCATCGAATTCGTGATACCAGCTAATTGGATGATCATTTTTCATATTACCACCCTTATAAGATGTTTCATCAGCCTTAATTAAAACCTTAACATCACGGTTAAAGTTTTTGAAATTATACCACTCATCTTTATGCATCCAGGGCTGTGGTAGTCCCTTTACCATTTTATTTTGGGGCATTACAATATCTAATTTTATTTCTTGCACATTGGGGTGACTCTCAAAATAGCCACCAATCATTTTCCCATACCACTCCCACTCATAGCTAAAGTCTGTAGCGGCATGAATGCCAACCAAAGCTCCCCCTTTGTTAATATATTCTTTTAAGGCCGCTTTCTGATCGGCATTGAAAACATCTGTTCCTGTTGGACTTAAAAAAACCAGTAATTTATAATTTTTTAAATTCTCTGCTGTAAAAGCAGCGGCATCTTCTGTGGCATCAACTTGGAAACCGTTTTCAGTGCCTAACTTTTTGATAGCCGTTATCCCTGCAGGAATTGAGCTGTGTCTATAACCTTTGGTTAACGAAAAAACAAGTACACTTGTCTTTTTACTTTTACCCTGGCAGGATGTGTTAAAGCTAAAAAATATCGATGCAAGTAAAATAAAGGGGATAAATTGCTTCACTTTATACATGGCTAATTAGTTAGGGATTAGATTATAAATATACTAATTTATCCAGCTTTTAAAGATGGTAACCCGCGTTTTTCTGAGGGTAATAACTTAAATTTCTGATAGCAATGTAGCACATAATTTTTAAAATCTTCAGCTTTTGCACGCTCTATAAATTGTAGTGTTGGTCGGTAAAGCACTAAAAACGCATCCAGTTCTGGTTGCTTGATAGGTAGCAATGAGGCAACGGTCTTTAAATTAAACCTTCTGTCTATTATTTTCTCCTTCTCTTCCCTTTTCAACATCTTTACAAATTGCCGAGCATGCTTGCTTTCTTTAGTAAAATAGTTAGAGGGATAAAAAAGTAAACCTCTTCCTTGTTTTAATAGGATTGGATTTGCTTTATTGAAAACATGCGCATATTGTTCCCTCAGGGTTTGCTGTCCGGAAATTACCACGGTACTTAAAATGTTCTTGTCTACCGCCATGTACCTTCTCAATGGCTTGAGGTCGACCAACATGAGCGTATCCGACCTATACCCTGGCCTGCGAAAAACCAAAAGATGGTTCATTTTTGCTATAATCGTGAATTCACCATAATCATTGCTAACCGTTTTCTCCTGATTCGTAAGGTTTATTATTTCAACATGAGCAATTGGCTTTCTAGAGGCTTGGTCGAAAACAATTCCATTAATCTGCGCATGCACATCGGCAACGAGCGAAATAAGTATTACCAGTAAAAAAAATGCTCTTTTTAAACCCACGTCTAAAGATAGTTCTCTGTATGATAGGGTTTCTTTTTTTAACGATTTTTAACCTATTAATGAAAAGTATTAAGGTATAGTTTTTCAACTTTTTTACGTGCCCAGTCTGTCTTACGCAAAAACTTAAGGCTTGATTTTAGCGTCGGGTTATTTTTAAAGCAATCTATCTTTACCAAATTCCCCATTTCTTCCCAACCATAATGAAAAAATAACTGCTTAACGATAAACTCTAATGTTAAACCGTGTAGAGGATTATTTTTTTGTTCCTGTAGTGCCATTGTGCAAAGATAGTGAAAAACAGAAAATGTTTATCTCCCATTAATTCACCGTACTTCTACAGCATTTTACTTTCAATGCCGAATACCCATAAAACACCAAAAGAATAAAAATGTGATAGTTTTTTTACTTCTTCCACAAAAAAAGCCCCGATCGAGATCGAGGCTTTCGGTTGAACCAGTAAAAACTATTTATCTTTTGTAAATACAAAGCTGTCTGCACCAACTGCTAATGTTAACTCATTTTTTGATGAATTAAACTCAAACTCTAGATTTCCAGCCTCGTTTACGAAACGACTACCGCTTACAAATTTAAGCGAAGCTGCAGGTTGCGCTCCTAATTGCGCCGTTAAACCGCCATTATTTTTAGCGATTGTTATCTTAACTGGTGCCTCTGGGTTTGAATAGCTACCCAGAAAAGCATCTAAGTTAGCTGGAGGCGTAGTTGATGCTGAAGCTGTGCCATCTGCAGTCCATATATTATTATCTGCATTTCCATCTGGAATTAATTGTTCAGGGTCTAAAACAACTTCTGTGATTTCCTCTGTTGTACTATAGCGAACTAACCAGCTTGTATTTTTCATCCAAACATCAACAGGAACTCTAACCGTTTCCTTTTTACCACTTTTGGTGGTAATCTGCAAGATAATTGGCATCGGCATTTTCTCCAAATTATTTACCTTAATGGTGTATCCTGCAAGTTTACCTTCTTTCATGATGGGTTTAACATCAGTTACACTTTGATCTACTTTCCAGCTGTTCATGAACCAACTTCTCCAAAACCAACTCAAATCTTCACCAGTTCCATTATCCATCGAACGGAAAAAGTCGATTGGTGTAGGGTGTTTGTAAGCCCAATTTTTAATATACGCTTTAAAGGCATAATCAAAACGCTCTTTACCTACAATTTGATCCCTCAATAATTTTAAACCTAACCCCGGTTTACTATAGAGGTTGTATCCGATATTCATTTCTCTCATCCCATCAGGCATCAGCATTATATTTTCCAGATTAGGATTTCCCAAGGTCTTCCCTACGCCATGCCACCTAGTTGGGCGTGGTTTATATTCGCCATTGTTAAACTCACTACTAGACAGACCATTGATAAAAGTATTAAATCCTTCATCCATCCAGCCGTACTTGCGCTCATTTGATCCTACAATCATCGGGAACCAAGTATGGCCAAACTCATGATCAATTACACCCCAAGCTCCGCCCATTTTGGCAGTCCACCCGCAAAATACAATACCTGGGTATTCCATACCACCAATATTTGTCGCCACGTTAACCGCAGCTGGGTATGGATATTCGAACCACATTTTTGAGTAATGCTCAATACTTGCTTTCACATACTCAACTCCTCTTCCGTAACTATCCATGCCGTTACTTTCTACGGGCTGTGCCGAAACTGCTAATGATTTTTTTCCACTAGGCAGGTTAATACGCGCTGCATCCAATACAAAAGATTTCGATGATGCCCATGCAGCGTCACGCGCATTGGATATCTTGAATTTCCATGTCAGTTTATCTTTAGCAGGTCGAGACTTAGGGTCTGTAACTTCCGATTCAGCACGGATGTGAACTGTAGCATCACTCAACTTCGCTGCATTCCATCTTTTTAATTGTTCAGCAGTAAATACCTCTTGTGGATTTAACAACTCACCAGATCCAACTACAATATGACTTGCAGGAGCAGTAATGGAATAAGTTATATCACCAAATTCGCAATAAAACTCACCACCACCCCAATAAGGCAAGGTATTCCATCCTAACACATCGTCGTATACGCACATCCGTGGGAACCACTGAGCAATAGCGAAAATTTCACCATTTTTTGTCGTTAAGTGACCTGTTCTATCCGAACCTTCTTTTGGCACGATATAAGAATAATCCATTTTAACGACTACGATATCGCCATTAGCCGACATTGGCTTATCTAAACGGATCTGCATGCGGGTATCTTCCACCAAAGAAGTAAATTTAACTGGGGCCGCTTTTTGAGATACACTTATATTTTTAATGGTATATCCACCCTCAAATTTTTCGCCTTGGGCACCATAACGGCTTCCTGGAGGCGTAATTGCATAGCCTCTTGAAGTTTCTTTAAAGGTATTTTGATCCAATTGTAGCCATAAGTAAGGTAATTTGTCGGGACTATTATTTTTGTAAGTAATGGTTACTGTACCACTTACCATATTTTTGGACTCATCAAGATTGGCAGTGATGGTATAATCCACACTGTTTTGCCAATATTTTGACCCAGGTGCACCACTTGCTGACCGAAATTCGTTTCCATTTTGAGTATAAAATAGTGGACCGAATGCTTCTGCCGGACTGTAATTTGTACTTGCAGAAGAAGATTGTTGTGCAAAGCTGGTTAAGCTATAAACGCATATAGCAAATGCGCATAAAAAGAATTTAGTATAAGATTTAAACATATGATTGTTATTTTGGATAAAGGTAATGGCTAATTAAAACTTTCCAAATAAATGTTTGTAAATTAGTTGTTAATTGGCTTAAGTAAGGAAGGTCGGTTCCGCTGATTAACAGGAATTTTTAACCAGGCGCGATAAGCAGTAGCTGTATAATATGCGTAATTGAAAGGTCTTTCTGCCCTTACCTGAGCTACCGTCGGTCTAAACAAACGCATAAAACTTTTCAAATCTGCACTATCAATCTTGAGCAAATCTTTAACGAACTCCTCTGTAAAATTATCATTGATTTCCTCATTGAAATGCTCATACTCCTCCAACTCTTTAATTTTCGCTTGTTGTTTCTTGAATTTATCATAGCCTAATGTTAAACGCAACCCTCCCCTTTCTTTCGAATAATCTACCTGTCTGGTTGGCATTGCATTTGGGTCTTTTAAATCTAAAAAAGGAGAAATTTTGGTGCTGGTTACATTGACCGTATTCAACGCATTTACTGAAACGCGTAAGTATATATTTTTAGGGAACAATTTGGTCAGGTACACCGTATCTGTTTGATAACCTGTCATTCCGAAGGACACTAAATCTCCGACTTTGGCAGAAATTGCAAAATGTCCATTCTTATCAGTTAACGTGAGTGCTTTGGAGGTAAGATTCTTAACTGTTGCCCCCTCTATTGAGGTAGATCTGTTGATGTTATCAAAAATATTCCCTGTTAATACACCCTGAGCCTGTGATAGGATAGGAACAAGAAAAAGAAATAAAGCAAGGATTTTCCTGGACATACTCAAATTTAACGTTCTTTCACAGTAAATTGTTTCCATTTAACAAACTTTAACTGAAAAGGAGCATTAATCAGTGCCGACATTGAAGGAAGAAGATGTTCTAAGCTAGTAACAGCATGTGAATAAAATCTTTAAACTTGACAACATTTAAAGGTTTTGCTAAAAAATAATCTATTCCAATATCTTTCTTCAGATCGTCTTCGGCAATAGTAGTGGTAGATATTACAATGATTGGAGTATCTTTTGAAATTTGTTTTATTCTTTTTGAAGCCTCAAAACCGTCCATTTCTGGCATATAAAGATCCATAATTACAAGACTGATATCGGTATTTTTAAACTTCTCAATGGCATCAACACCATTAGTGGCTACAATTAATTCAAACTGATAACTTTTGAGGATTTGCTGTATCAGCAAGACACTCATCGGTTCATCTTCAACGATTAATATTTTCTTCTTTTTAGTTGAATTGCCTCTAAAATTAAATTTCACTGGTGTGGTTGTTATGTTTTGATGTAAATATAATTAATGAAAAGTTAATTCCAATATTAATTTGGCAATATTTGGATCATCCTAAAACTACTTTAATTTACTTTGGAAAATTGCCTCATCGAATCCAATTGTAATTGCCTTACCATTTTGCTCCAAAATAGGCCGCTTAATAGCACTTGTTGAGTTTATTAAATAATTCATTATTTTGTCGGGAGAGTTAATTAATGATTGCTCTTCCTTGCTTAATTTCTTAAAAGTTAAGCCATTTCTGTTAATTACTTTTTCAGCGCCAAAGGCATCAAACCATTCTTTTAGTTTTTCTGCAGTAACGCCTTTTTTTTTGAAATCGTGGAACTCGAAATCAATTTGGTTTGCTTTTAACCAATTTTGTGCTTTTTTAACTGTATTACAATTTGGGATGCCATAAAGGGTCATAAGTTGGTAGGTTTAAAGTTGACAGTCAAATTTAAACACTTTAATTACATAAAACTTCAGTTTGTCACATTTTTAAAGGTGTTAGTCACATTTTATTTAAATGAATACGCTCATCTTAGTAAAATTGCAGCATAAAACAAAAAAGATGAATTTTAAAGATTTACAAAAGATTGAATTTTGGGTAGCTACTGGATTATATCTCCTGGTTATTTTTTTAATGGTTATTAATATAGACAGCGATACACTTTCGGGTAGGTTCTATTCCCGCCAAATTTATTCGTTTAAAAATGCTGGTATTAATTTTTCCTATTTACCCCATTATTTCTTGCCCAAACTATTAAGCACCACCTATGTATATCTGGTTTTTCTCCTCCTTAATTTTTATTTAATTCCTACACTTATCAGGCAAACTAATTTAATCCTGAATACATTTTTGCTCCTTTCTGTGTTTTTCTTATACGGTTTATTTATGAGCATTGGCTATACCTATAGTCAGGCCTATTTGTTGGTAGAATACAACAATATCACGGAAGCTTACACTCATCTCTTTGTAAAAGGATTCGCGCAGGCCACCTATATAATTTTGATGTTTTCATTTTATGTGCTAACGAAAACTTTTCTACCAAAAATACTTACGCATTTTAATCAGAAATATCAACATCCAAAAATCCTGAATGAATGTGTGATCGCATTCGTAGCTTATGTATTTATCTTATTCCTGTTAGGTACACAAACCGACAGAGATTATTACGGGATCATCTGGGCCTTTGTAGTTCCCCTTGGGATCTTACATTATGGCTATTCGCTTTACCGTTTAATCCCAGATCTCAAAAACATGAATATCGGATTTTGGGGCTTTTTATGGCGTAGCATCCTTTTACTGGCTTTAACAGGCGCTATTGTGGCAGCTGTCGCAATGATTTTTTCTCACGATGACGAAACTTGGCCCATTATATTTAGTTTCAATATGGGTGTTCATTGTTTCTTTACTACGCCTTTAATATGGGTTATTTACAATTATCGGCTCAAAAATAAATCTGAAATCAGCTTTTTAAAGAAAGAACTTGGAAAATCTGATGCCAGTTTAAGTTTCTTACAGTCGCAAATTAATCCCCATTTTTTATTTAACGCTTTAAATACATTGTATGGTACTGCTTTACAGGAAAATGCCGAACGCACAGGAGAGGGGATTCAGAAATTAGGGGATATGATGCGTTTTATGCTGCATGAGAACGTACAGGAGAAAATTTCACTTACACGTGATATAGACTATCTTGAGAACTATATTTCCCTACAGAAACTCAGAACCTCCAGATCAGCTGACATCGCTATTGAAACTAAAATCGACGAGCAGCTGAATAATTTTCAAATTGCTCCCATGTTATTAATCCCTTTCGTAGAAAATGCCTTTAAGCACGGGATCAGCTTACAACACCCCTCGCATATTAAAATAACCTTACAAACAAAAGAAAATACACTCTATTTTGACGTGCATAACAGCATCCATATTAAGCCAGATCACGATCCGGAAAAGTTAAAAAGTGGGATTGGATTGGAAAATGTAAAACAGCGATTGGTTTTGTTATATCCCGGCAAACATGAACTGATTATCCGCGAAAGCGCAAAAGAGTTCTTTATTCATTTAACATTGCAATTATAATCATGCTTAGATTATCCACCCTTGCCTTTTTAGTACTGGCATCATCGACAATAGTAATTGCGCAGACCAGACCTGCAACGGATAGCTTGGTATTGACGGAATTCTCCTCAAAAATCCTAGCGGAAAAGAGACGAATAATTGTACACCTTCCGCTCAATTATCTGAAAGAGCCTACAAAAAAGTATCCGGTTATGTATGTATTGGATGGCGGAAATCAAGATATTCATACGTCTGATAAAATTTCGGTTTTAGCAGGAGCCAGCATAATTCCCGAATGTATTGTGGTTGGAATTATGAATACTAAAACTAGTAGAAATAGAGATCAGACGCCCCCCTTTATGCAAACAGAAACTGAAGACCCGGGGAGTCTAATGGGTAATGGAGATCAGTTTTTGACTTTCATTGAAAAGGAACTTATCCCAAAGATTGACAGTAACTATCGAGTGAATGGTTATAAAACACTAACAGGTCATTCGAGAGGAGGCTTATTTGTTTTATATACGTTGTTAGAAAGGCCAGCTCTTTTTGATGCGAGATTTTGTTATAGCACACCAGTTTGGCGTTTTAATGATATCATAATCAAGAAAATTGAAAACTATATCAAACAAGCTAGCTTTAATAAACCCAGTTTATTGTTCTTAAGCGCAGGAGCCAATGAAACTACAAATATTGTTGGTGGTTTTAATAGGCTTAACATCGTTTTGAATGCAAATACTCCAAAAAAGCTGACCGTTAGAAATTATTTAACTCCCTTAGCAGATCATCAACAGAATCCTTTATTCGCTACTTCGAAAGGATTAGTGGAATGGGGTAAATTTTACGAAACTTCAAATAACGGACCAACGAAATAAATATGAAAAAGTCGCTTAAAATAATTTTGTTATGCATTCTTAGCATTTTGTGCTTCAATAGTTATGGGCAATTTAGGTTGACCGGAAAAATTAAAAATTACGCGGGTGTCGAAAAACTTCAAATAAATATTCCTGTAATATATGGTTTTCACAAAGAGAACAGCATCGATATTCCAATATCAAAGGATGGGTCTTTTGCGGCCAGCCTATCGATCCCAATGCAGAAATTTGCGAATATTATTTTTCTGAGAAAATTCCATACGTTATTACTTTCGCCCAACAGCAATCTAGATGTTGTGTTAGATGCGAGAGACAGTACACTTAAACTGATTAGCGGCAAAGCCTTAGCTGAAAGTAAGGTGATGCAAGGTGTAAAATTGGAGGAATACCCTTTCTTTTTAGCTAATGACCCCACTAGAACTTATACAAAGTACACGCTAAAACAACTAAGAAAGGAGGTAATCGAACCCTATTTCGCTCAACAAGCGGAGAAGATTCAAAAGGTCAAATCTTCAGCGATTTCTACTCATGATAAGGCTTTAATCTCTACTGAGCTAACCTGTATTGCTTATAACTATTTAAATGACTTTGCACGAACTGGAATTTCAAACAGACCGCTAGTAGATAGTTTAATTCTTTCTATTTTCGATAAAAGCGACCAACATCCATCAGCTCTGCCAGCAGGTCCGCAATATTATAGTTTTTTAGATAACTATGTCCGGTACTTGGAGACGAAAGCTTTCTTTACGGTGAAACCTAATCAGCTTGGTAAAAATGAACTTATTCCTTATTTCGGCATTACCTTAGACAGCGCGAACAGCATCGTTAAAAATTTTGGGAAGCCTTATTGGCGCTGGATTGGAAGCATTAAAAATTTACCATCAAAGGTGGTAGAACCATACACCTATCAGCAATTAGTTAACCTATACAACGATAAAGATTTGAAGTTAATGATTGGACTAGCTGAAGCGTTTAAACAAAAATTCCCAACAAGCAACTATCTTGATGACATCCACTCAAAATTAAACTCACTACAAGAAAAATTAACTAAAAACATCCAAAATACAAGTATTAAAATAGTTGATAACTATGAAAAGATGACATCAATTTATGAGGTCATCAAATCGTTGAAAGGAAAAGTTGTTTATTTAGATGTTTGGGGAACTTGGTGCGGGCCGTGTAAGGAAGAGTTAAAATTCATTCCCAATTTAAAAACTAAGTTTAAGGGGAAGGAAGTTGCTTATCTTTATTTGGATTTAGATGAGGACGATTTAGATAGTTCCTGGCGTGATTTTATCAAAATAAACAACTTAGAAGGTCTTCATCTTCGCAAAACCAGGCAGACGATTATTCCTTTTTGGAAAGAATTGTTAGCAAACACCAACGACAAAGCAGAATATTACCCGCAATATTTTATATTTGACAAAGAAGGTAAACTGGTTGTGAGTAAAGCTAAAAGACCAAGTGAACAAGAAGAATTATATAGTCAGATAGAGAAATTTTTGAATTAAATGATTGCTATAGCGATAGATGATGAACCAATTGCACTTGATATTGTAGCTGCGCATGCTGCAAAAGTTCCATTTGTTGAATTAAATGCACGCTTTACAAACGCATTTGATGCAATTGCCTATCTTCAACAACATAAAGTAGACCTAATCTTTTTAGACATCAAAATGCCGGATATAAGTGGTATCGATTTTGTTAAAACACTCACTAGGGCACCAATGATCATTTTCACAACGGCTTATAGCGAACATGCGGTACAGAGCTTCGAACTCGATGCGGTTGACTACTTATTAAAACCTTTTTCATTATCCCGATTCTTGAAAGCTTGTCACAAGGCAAAAGAATTATTTGACTTACGTAGTAATGCAGGAGAAATTAAAAGCGCTTTTATCTTCGTTAAAGATGGCTACGAACAAGTGAAAGTACTTTTAGAAGACATTCTGTATATCGAAGCCTCTGGAAATTATACACAACTCCATTTAACGGGCGACAAAATGCTTAGCTCTAGAATAACCATTAATGAATTACTCGACTTGCTTCCTGCAAAAGAATTCATAAGAGTTCATAGGGCATTTATCATTGCTAAAAGCAAAATCAACAAATATGACAGATCGCAGATTTGGATAAATGATAAAATTATACCTGTAGGGGCAACTTATTCGCAGGGATTACAGTTATAAACTTATTGATTTTTCGATCCAAGGGTAGATTAATCTTTGATTATAGCTATAATTCCTTTAGATTTATTCCCATTATAAATCATCAACCTATCACGATGTTTAAACTATCTTTTAAGCAGCAGGTCTTTAGTGGCTTTGCAATTACCCTTGTCTTTGTACTAATTTCAGCCGCAAGCTCCTATCTAAGCATTCAGAACTTAAATGATGATTCAAATTTACAGGCCCATACCCACGAAGTAATTGACAAAATCAGAGAATCTGAATTCCATTTATTAAACTCTGGCACCAGCTTTAGAGGATATATTATCACACAAAGAGATAAATATCTTATTCCTTATACCCAATCTGTAAATAAGATTTATCCTGCTATTAAGGATCTTAAAATGCTCGTTAGTGACAACCCTAAACAGGCTAACAATGCCGACTCAATTGGGCACTATGCCGAATTAAAAATAGCTGATATGGAGCTGGTGATTTCTACTAATAGAGCTAAAGGTCGCGAAGCTGCCATTGAGCTTATCCTCACCGATCGAGGTAAGTACTACAAAGATCAATATATAAAATTTAGTCAGCGGATGATTGACGTTGAAATGGAATTGCTTAAACAAAGAAAGCAAGAGACCAGTTTTAGCAGCAACCAGACTACGTTAATTGTACTGATTAGCGCGCTTATTATTTTCGGGCTTATACTATTTCTATTATCCTATATCAGAAGAACCTTTGATCAGCAAAAAGACACAGAAATTCAGATTAGAGAGAATAATGCGCAGTTAGCAAATTTATCGGCAGACAATGAGCAAAAAAATTGGTTACTATCTGGTGCTGCAAAACTGAATGAAGAAATTCGCGGTGAACAAGAGTTAAGTGAGTTGGCCAACCATATTATTAGTAGTATTTGCAATTATATAGATGCCCCCATTGGTGCTATCTTTTTGAGCAACGCACAAGATAAAAATTTGGAACTTACAGGAACTTACGCTTATCCCTTAAAGAAGCGAAAAGAATATTATGCTTTGGGTGATGGATTGGTTGGACAAGTTGCACTGGAGAAGACACAGAAATTATTAACAGATATTCCGGCCGATTACTTAAAAATTAATTCAGGGCTTGGGAACACCAGCCCCAACTATATTCTTTTAACGCCGGTCCTATTCGAGCATGAAACTATTGCGGTTATTGAATTAGGCCTAAAAGATGCTCCTAAAGAACCGACCACCCTGTTTTTGAACAGCGTTGCCGAAAACATAGGTATTGCCATCAATAGTGCATTTTCTAGGATAATTCTGAGAGATTTATTTGAACAAACACAACAACAAGCAGAGGAACTAGAAACCCAGCAGGAGGAACTGAGAACTACCAACGAAGAATTACTCTATAAAAGCAGTGAACTTCAAGCATCAGAAGAAGAACTCCGGGTGCAACAAGAAGAATTGCAACAAACCAATGCTGAACTTGAGGAAAAAGCACAATTGCTCGAAGAAAAAAATGTTTCCATTAGTCAGGCCCGCGAAGCCATTTCTTTGAAAGCCCAAGAATTAGAGATATCTAGCAAGTACAAATCTGAATTTTTAGCTAATATGAGCCATGAATTGAGAACTCCGTTAAATAGTATTTTAATTTTAGCTAGAATTTTAAAAGAGAATAAGCCTGCTAACTTAAATGAAGACCAGGTAAAATATGCGGGAGTTATCCAAAACGCGGGAACAGACCTATTAAATTTGATCAATGATATTTTAGACCTTTCAAAGATAGAATCTGGAAAGATCGATTTAACCATCGAGAAAGCATCTCCAGATGACATTAAAAGAGACATGGAGGCCTTATTTAGTGAAGTTGCTAAAAACAAGAAAATAAAGTTTGGGATTGCAATCTCTGAAGATTTACCTCCGGATTTTACGACGGATTTATCGAGGTTAGAACAGATTATTAAAAACCTGTTATCCAACGCTTTTAAATTTACGCCTGAAAATGGTGAAGTTATGTTAACCTTGTTCAAAGTACCGAAGCAAACCGTGTTCTATTCGAAACAACTTAAAGAACATACAGGTACTGTTATAGGTATCGCTGTAAACGATACAGGGATTGGAATATCGGAAGATAAACAATCGGTAATTTTTGAAGCCTTTCAACAGGCTGATGGTTCTACAAGCAGAAAGTATGGGGGAACTGGTCTTGGATTATCGATTAGCAAAGAACTATCAAGCATCTTGGGTGGCGAAATCCAGATAAAAAGTGAGTCGAATATGGGTAGTACGTTCACACTCTTTATTCCTCAGCACTTAGCGAGCAAAGATGTGACAGAAGTGTCCGAACCAATTCCGGTCGAAGAAAAACCATTGGTTACCTTTGCGCAACCCTTAAAAATAAACTCGGAAAAGAACACCTTATTAATTGTGGAAGATGATAAGAATTTTGCGGAAATTCTAAAAAATTATGCAATTGAAAAGGGCTTTAATCCCATCTTGGCGCATAGCGGGGATATTGGCTTGGATCTCGCCACTGCGAACCTGCCAGACGCGATTATATTAGACATTATGCTTCCGGTTATGGATGGCTGGACTATTCTTAAAAAGTTAAAAAGCAACCCGCTAACCAAGCATATCCCTGTACATATGATGTCGGCCGGAGATGAAAAAGATGAAAAGGCAATAAAAGAAGGAGCCATTGGTTTTTTAAAAAAACCAATAGGAGAAAACGAATTAGCCCATGCTTTTGACCTGCTCGGTCAGATACCTGGCAATCATGCGTTAAACCGGATATTGCTAATTGAAGACCAAGAATTACAAAGCAAAATTTTAGCGCAGCAATTAAAAGATACAGGTGTAAGCGTTGCGCAGGCATTTACTGGAAAAGAGGCATTAGCGTTGCTCAAGGAAACATCGTTTGATTGTATCATTCTGGATTTAAACTTGCCTGACATCTCGGGATTTGACCTGCTGGATCAGATTAAGGCACAACCACACCTGAAAACAGTCCCAGTTGTAATTAATACTGCCATGGAGCTTCAAAACGATCAAATGGAAAGGATTATGCACTACTCTGAGGCAATGGTACTTAAATCCAATAAATCTAATGATAGATTGATTGATGAAGTAAGTTTATTCATGAATAAGCTTAAGGCAGACGGAGCAACAAGTTCGGTTAAAATTAATAAAGATTTAGTAGCTTCAGAAAAATCATTGAACGGAAAGAAAATATTAGTCACGGATGATGATATGCGAAACATTTTCGCTCTTTCAACAGCGTTACAATCTTATGATATGCAAATTGTAATTGCTAACAATGGTCGCGAAGCCATTGAAAAATTGAATAGTGTCGAAGACATCGACTTGGTATTAATGGATATCATGATGCCTGAAATGGACGGATATGAGGCGATGACTCAGATTCGAAAACAGAAAAAATTCGATACCCTCCCTATTATTGCGTTAACTGCCAAGGCGATGAAAAATGATCGTGAAAAATGCATTGCAGCGGGTGCTAATGATTACATTTCAAAACCAGTAAACATTGACCATTTGTTGTCAATGATGAGAGTTTGGCTAAGTAAAATATGAGTATTCTAAAAAAACATCAACCAACGGAAATCAGCATCAAGGAATTACATGACTTAATTGGGATTATTAAGCATGTTCATGGTTTTGATTTTAGTGAGTATTCAGAAGCTTCTTTCAAAAGGCAAGTGACCAAAGTTCTGCAGCTGCAAAAACTAAGTGTTTTTGACTTACGTTCGTTACTTATAAATGACCAAGCCTATTTCGAGCAGTTTTTGCTTAAAATAACTGTTAACGTGACAGAGATGTTTAGGGATCCCCTTTTTTACAAATCGATTCGAGAAAACATATTGCCATACTTGAATTCCTATCAACGAATTAAAGTGTGGAATGCAGGATGCTCAAGTGGAGAAGAGTTATATTCCTTCGCTATACTTTTTGCGGAAGAGCATTTATATGACAGAAGTTTTTTTTATGGCACGGATATTAATTCAGATGTGTTAAAGATTGCTAAAAACGGAATCTACACCTTGAATAAAATGAAACACAATTCTGAAAATTATAGGGAATCTGGTGCTTTGCAATCACTTTCTAGATACTATACTGCAAAATACGACGCTGTTTCTATTAAACATTCTATTAAGAAAAATGTATTGTTTTCTATTCACAACTTAGTCTCAGACGGGGTTTTTAATGAATTTCAGGTTATTTCTTGCAGAAATGTACTCATTTATTTTAACAGGGATTTACAAAATAAAGTTCTCGAACTATTTTACCATAGTTTAGCTAGCTTTGGCTTTTTATGTTTGGGTTCAAAGGAAACACTAAGTCATACACATTTAAAAAGTCGGTTTAAGATTATCGACAAAAGGCATAATATATACCAAAGAATAGATTAAAAGATGGAAAAAATAAATATCCTGATTGTTGACGATAAAATAGAAAACATCATTGCCTTAGAAGCGCTATTAAAACGTGATGACACAAATATTATTTCCACAACCCTACCCAATGACGCACTTCGCATTTCTTGGGAGCAAGACATTGCCATAGCCTTAGTTGATGTTCAAATGCCTGAAATGGATGGCTTTGAACTAGTAGAAATCCTAAAAAGCAATCCTCGGACCAAAGATATTCTGATTATTTTTGTGACAGCTATTTCCATGGAAACAAAGTATGCCGTTCGTGGCTTAAATACTGGTGCTGTAGATTACCTTTATAAACCACTAAATCCATTTGTAACCTCCGCGAAGGTTGATTCATTTATTCAGCTTGTTCGAAATCAACGAGAAATCAAGAGTAAAAACAGTCAGCTTGAAAAATATCAGAAAGAACTTATTCAAGCCAAAGAGCTTGCCGAGCAAGGAAAGCGGATCAAAGAAAATTTCTTAGCGAATATGAGCCATGAAATCCGTACCCCAATTAATGGGATCATAGGATTGGTTAATTTACTTTCTCAAACCGAGATTGATAAGGAGCAAGCTGAAATGTTAAGTCTCCTAAAAACTTCATCCACGTCATTGTTAGGAGTAATTAATGATGTGTTGGATCTTTCTAAAATAGAATCTGGAAAATTCAAGATCAATCAAAGTGAAACAAATATCATTGAATTATGTAAAGCCGTGATCAATCTTCTGGGAATTGGCGCAAAGGAGAAGCAAATAAAATTAATCCTTGAGCTAGATGAAAAACTTCCGGAAAAGCTTATTACTGACTCTTTGAGGCTAAATCAAATCTTGATGAATTTGATTGGCAATGCCATAAAATTTACCAGTAGTGGATCGGTGACACTAAAAGTTGTTGTTTTAGATAAAAAGGGGAATAGTCTGAAAATTAAATTCATGGTTATCGATACCGGGATTGGGATTGCTAAAGAAAATATCGACAAGATATTTGAAGTATTTGAGCAAGCGGATGAGCAGACGACCGTAAAATTTGGCGGAACGGGTCTAGGGTTATCTATTGTTAAAAATCTAGCTAAGCTTAAAGGCGGAATTCTAGATGTTGAAAGTGAAGAAGGAGTGGGTAGTACCTTTAGTTTTACAAATTGGTTTCAAGTGGTTTCATCAGCTAAAGAAGATGAAAAAGTACAGGCTAAACCGACCCAATTACTTCCTTTTGAAAATGTTAAAATCTTACTTGCCGAAGACAATGCTATAAACACATTTTTAATTACCAAAATATTGAAGAGCTGGAATATCGAAGTTGTTGTTGTTGAAAATGGTCAGGAAGCGATAAACAAGATTGGAGAAGAAGATTATAATTTAGTCTTAATGGATACCTATATGCCGGTAATGAGCGGAATTGATGCCATAAAGTCCATTCGAAACGGCGCGGTACCGGGCAAAGAAAACATTCCGATTATTAACTTTTCGGCAGCCGTTTTGGAAGCAGACAGGAAGATTGCAATGGAAGCAGGAGCCAATGATATTTTAAATAAATCTTTTGAGCCGCAGCTGTTGCATGCCAAAATAAATAGTTATTTAAACAAATAACTATTTGTTAAATAATGTCATGGTTTGCGCAGCGCCGATAGTTGCGAAGCTCTTAATCATGCTTACCCCGCGGTTGATTAATGTTGGCAGCTCCTTTTGTTCGTCTTTGTCAAAGTGGCCCAATACATAGTCGGCTTGCATTCCTTTTCTAAAATTATCGCTAATCCCAAAACGTAAACGGGCATAATTTTGTCCGCCGCACAACTCTTCAATACTTTTTAAGCCATTGTGACCAGCACTACTGCCTTGCAATTTCATTCTTAACTTCCCTAAAGGTAAAGCAAGATCGTCGACCACAACCAATACGTTTTCGGGTAAGACCTTTAATTCTTTCATCCAATAATTAACAGCTTTACCGCTAAGGTTCATGTAAGTGGTGGGTTTAATCACGTGCAATTTTTTGCCTCTGTAACCAACTTCCGCGTAATAAGCTAATTTCAAGAGGTCAAAATCACCGCCCAAATCCTTCACTAGCTCATCGACAATATTAAACCCAATATTATGCCTTGTATTTGCGTATTCGGCTCCTATATTACCGAGGCCAACGATTAGATACTTCATTTTGTAAAGATAAAATTTGTTTAGCAGAACACAAAAGCCGACCAAAAACCGACTTCGTAAGTCGACCTCAAAAGCACCGACTTACGAAGTCGGAAAGTTGGGTCGGAAAGTTGGCGCAAATAAAAGCGGTACAAAATTGCTTTTGTACCGCTCTTAACTGTTAATTGAAAACTGTAATTGACTATTTGCCTTTTGCAGCTTCAGTTTCAGCTTGCTTTAATGCTCTAGACATTGCAACCGAAACAATTGTATCTTCTGGAGTATTAGTAACAGCGAATTCGCCTTTTTCCAAATCACGAACACGGAATAAATTACCAACTTCCATTTTAGCAATGCTTACTTCAACTACCTGCGGCATATGCTTAGGCAATGACTTAACACGTAGTTTACGTAATTTTTGAACTAATTTACCCCCCATTTTAACACCTGGAGATGTTCCTGTTAATTTAACTGGAATTTCCATAACGATTTCTTTCTCATCAAATAATTGAAGAAAATCAACGTGTAATAATAGATCTGTTAAAGGGTGAAATTGTACTTCTTTAATAATAGCTTTGGTTTTAGTACCACCGATATTGATTTCTAAAAAGTTAGCCTCCGGTGTGTAGATAGCTTCGTTTAAATCAGTTCTTAATACTGCAAAGTGCACTTGCTCTTTACCACCATACAATACTGCAGGAACTTTACCTTCATAGCGAAGCTCTTTAGCATCGCGTTTCCCTACGTTCTCTCTTGGAGAACCGCTAATTGCGATTGTTTTCATTTTGATATATATTTATTGTTAAAATTAAATTCTCTACTAAACCCTAAATAGGTCGCTAATTGAACCATGCTCGTTTACATTGGCAATGGCCTTTGCAAATAATGGAGCGGTGCTTAATACTCTTATTTTACTACTTTCTTGTTTCAAAGGAATTGTATCAGTTACGATCAGCTCTTCTAATTTGGAGTTCTCTATCGTTTCATACGCTTTGCCCGATAAAACCGCATGCGTACAAACGGCTCTCACACTATTCGCACCATTTTCCATAATTAAAGCTGCTGCTTTAGCCAAGGTTCCGGCGGTATCGCAAATATCATCCATTAACACAATATCTTGTCCGGTTACGTCTCCAATAATCGACATAGATTCAATTTCATTGGCACGTAAACGACGTTTATCACAAATTACAACTTCTGCATTGAAGAACTTTGCAAAAGTACGAGCCCTGTATGAACCACCCATATCTGGCGAGGCTATCGTTAGATTTTTTAATCCTAAGCTTTTTATATAGGGCACAAAAATAACCGACCCATCTAAGTGATCAACCGGAATATCAAAAAAACCTTGTATCTGAGCCGCATGCAAATCCATAGTCATAATACGATGGATACCAGCAGTTTTCAACAAATTCGCCACCAACTTAGCTCCTATGGCTACCCGAGGTTTGTCTTTTCTATCTTGACGAGATAAACCATAATAAGGAACTACTGCAGTAATGTAATGCGCTGAGGCTCTTCTCGCTGCATCAACCATTAACAAAAGTTCCATTAAATTATCGCTTGGTTGATTCGTTGATTGAACAAGAAAGACATCACTCCCTCTAATAGACTCGTCAAATGAAGGCTGGAACTCGCCATCGCTAAAGCGACTTAAAGTAACGCTTCCTAATGGCTTGCCGTAAGCTTCGGCAATTTTTTTCGCTAAATCTTTAGTGCCGCTTCCGGCAAAAATTTTAACTGGGTTAAATTGCAAGGGCATGATTTGTGGGTATCAATGCTGGTTAAAAAAAATCGGATTGCGGTTTTATTCACAATCCGAAAAAAAATTGTTGTCCGACCTGGATTCGAACCAAGACAAACGGTACCAAAAACCGTTGTACTACCCTTATACTATCGGACAATCTTTCATCACAAACGTTGTTCTGAAATGGAATGCAAATTTACGTATATTTTTTACAGCTGCAAGTCTAGATTGAAAAAAAATTAAATTTTTATTAAAACCCTATTCTAAGTGCATTTAAACGCCAAAAATTTATCAATCTCACTAAATATTTATATTAATATCAATCTAATTCTTTATTTTCGGCTGCATTTCATGCACTAAACATTTTTGTAATCACCAATTAATACCATGAATTATTCAAAAACGAACAATATCATAGGCTGGATTTGTTTTTTCATAGCCACATTAACCTATATTTTAACATTAGAACCCTCGGTTAGTTTTTGGGATTGTGGAGAATTCATTGCTTCCGCATTTAAAATGCAAGTTGTTCACCAACCAGGCGCTCCGTTATTCCTAATGATCCAACGCTTCTTTTCTCTTTTCGCGATGGGCGATGTGAATAAAGTTGCCTATTTTATGAATGTAGGATCGGCCGTTGCAAGCGGTGCTACAATTTTGTTTCTGTTCTGGACAATTACCGCTTTAGCGAAAAAAGTATTGATCAAGACGGGTGAAGAACTTACTTCTTCCAAGTTGATCAGCATCATGGGTGCCGGTGTTGTTGGCGCACTAGCTTATACTTTCTCAGATAGTTTTTGGTTCTCAGCAGTAGAATCTGAAGTATATGCATTATCCTCACTATTTACGGCTATTGTATTTTGGGCTATTTTAAAATGGGAAGCAATCGCGGACGAACCTCATGCCGACAAATGGTTATTATTTATTGCCTATATCATGGGTTTATCCATAGGGATTCACTTATTAAACTTATTAACCATCCCCGCCATTGCTTTCGTTTATTATTTTAGAAAAACTGGACAGGCTACCACCAAAGGCATTCTTAAGACTTTTGGAATTGGTATTTTAATTTTAGCCATCATTCAGTATGGAATTATTCAATATTTAGTTTCTTTTGGCGCTTATTTCGATTTATTCTTTGTAAACACGCTTGGTTTTGGTTTTGGATCAGGCGTACTTGTATTTGCTTTAATCGTAATTATCTCGCTCACTTGGGGCATCAGATATTCAATTAAACATCAGAAAAGAATTTTAAATCTTGCGCTCGTATCTACTGTGCTCGTTATTTTCGGCTATGCTTCTTTCGCAATGATTGTTATCAGAGCCCAAGCTAAACCAAACCTGAACAATAGCGACCCGGATAACGCTTTCTCTTTTTTAAGTTATTTAAATCGTGAGCAATACGGTGACAGGCCACTTTTGTTCGGACAAAATTATAATTCGGTCCCTAAATATGAAGATGATGGCAGCAGGCCAATTAGCGAGGTAACTGGAACCATTTACCGAAAAGGTGAAAAAAAATATGAGGTAGCTGGAAAAAAAACCAAGCAAGTTTTTGGAGAGAATGATGGCTTCCCTGATAGCATTAGAAGATTACAGCATCAAGTATTTTTCCCAAGAATGTATAGTGATGAGGCCAGACATGTAGACTATTATAAAGACATGATGAACCTGAGTGATACAGATTTTCCTGGCTTTGGCAAAAATTTTGGGTTCTTCCTGAAATACCAGACCGGTTTAATGTATATGCGTTACTTTATGTGGAATTTTGCCGGACGTCAAAATGACGACCAAGGTCAGGGTAGTGTTTACGAAGGTCAATGGCTAAGTGGTATCAAACCAGTGGATGCGATGATGCTAGGAGATCAAACAAATCTTCCTCCTTCCATTGTTGAAAGCAAGTCCTATAACCGCTTTTTCTTTTTGCCACTAATTTTAGGAATTTTAGGAGCAATATGGCACTTTAAACGCAATCAGAAAGATGCTGGTATTATTGGGCTTTTATTTTTCTTTACGGGAATGGCCATCGTATTATACTTAAATCAGAAACCTTTAGAACCTCGTGAACGAGATTACGCTTATGTTGGGTCGTTTTATGCATTTGCCATATGGATTGGATTGGGCGTATTGGCCATTAGGGAATGGCTAGCCAAAAAACTTACTCCGCAAACAGCGGCAATAGGAGCTACAGTAATTGCTTTGGGCTGTGCACCAATAATTATGGCAGTACAAGGTTGGGATGATCATGATCGCTCAAGTAAAATGGTTCCACATGATATTGCAGTAAGCTATCTTGAATCCTGTGCGCCAAACGCTATTTTATTTACTTATGGTGATAATGATACCTACCCGCTCTGGTATGCCCAGGAGGTAGAAAATATCCGTCCGGATATTCGCTTGGTAAATTTGAGTCTTTTTGATACCGATTGGTATATCAACAATATGAAACGAAAAGTTCATGAGTCAGAAGCATTGCCTCTTTCTATGAAACCAAACCAATATGTGTCAGGTGTTCGTGATGTCATGTATTATCAGGATTATAAAATCGCCGAGTCCGTGGAGCTTAAACAAATTGTGGAACTGCTACTTTCTGAAAACGAATCAGATAAGTTAGCGCTAAGCGATGGCAGCAAAACAAATTTTATTCCTACTAAGAACTTCAAACTAACGGTTAACCCAGAGGATGTAATCAGTACGGGTACACTTCCAGCGGATGCTGCAGATAAAATTGCACCAAGCCTAGAATGGAAGTTCAACAAAGGCTATGTAACAAAAGGCACCTTAGCCATGTTTGATATCTTGGCTCATAACAACTGGAAACGTCCGATTTATTTTTGTAGCACAGTACCTTCTGAACAATTTAATGGACTAGATAATTATCTATATTCTGAAGGATTAGCTTTACGTCTATTGCCATTAAAACCTGACAGCTTAAATGACACTGGCGACCAACCTATTAATTTAGATCCCATGTATAACCACGTAATGAATAAATTTAAATGGGGTAATGTGAAAAATGCCACCTATTTAGATTCTCAGTCGGCAGATGATATTTCTATCTTTAATAATATATTTAACAACTTAACTACGGGTTTAATTAAAGCTGGCAGATTAGAAGACGCTAAGAAAGTAGTTCGTAAATACGATGAGGTAATGCCGACTAAAATTTATGGAATTAGAACAATGATGAGTGTTGCCACCAGAGCACAGAACCTTTATATTTTAGGAGAAACAGCAAAAGCAAACGAACTGCTCAAAAAATCCGCTGAGTATATCCAAAAAGAAATTAGTTATCTGGCCGATGTTTCCAAGAGTAAAGGCATTTTGGTTGGCGGACAAAATGTGCAAATCGCTTTAGTTTATGGTTTAGAACCGATGGCTAAAGTTGCAGCCCAATACCAGCAAACTAAACTAGCCCAGGATCTGGAGAAAAAATACAACGAATTGTATAGCAGATTTAGTTTATACTTTGGTCCGCAGCAATAAAGCGCTTCCAATTAAACCTTATCACTTTTTTCAATTCTTACCATAGGATAAGAAAGCATCCATAAAAAACAAATATCTTTACCTCAATTAAAATAATTAAAATGAAATTAAAACTTAGTACAATTTTAGCAGTAGCTGTTATAGCATGTGGTTCTTTCTTAGCCTTTACACCAAAAGCAGATACTTACACAGTAGATTTAACAAAATCTAGTATTTCTTGGGAAGCAAAAAAATTAGTTGGCGGACATACTGGATTTATTGATTTAACTTCTGGAAGTTTAATATTTTCGGGAAAAAAATTAGCTGGCGGTGGATTTGTTGCTAATATGAGTAGTATTAAAACAATGGACAATGAAAAACCGAATGCAGGGTTAGACAAACACCTGAAAGCCGATGATTTTTTTGGTGTTGAGAAATTCCCAACGTCAAGCTTTACTATTAAAAAAATTCAGGGTAACGGTGCTAACGTAAATGTTACCGGAGATTTAACGATCAAAGGAAAAACCAATTCAATCACTTTCCCAGCCACAATAACTTGGAACGCTGATAAAACAGTTACTGCAGTGGCTGATAAAATTGAAATAGATCGTACTAAATATGGTATTGAATACAGGTCCAAATCAGTATTTTCTGACATAGGCAATAAAATGATCGAAGATATTTTCACAATCTCTGTAAAATTAGTGGTGAAAAAATAAGCCTGTTTTATTTTTGCTTAAAAGCAATCCTCACTTTAGCAAACTTTAAAAGTTTGTCAAAGTGAGGATTGCTTTTTTTGTTGAAAACGGATTTGTTAATTCGACTTTCAATATATACCTTTAACGCTATAGCTACATAACTCATCAAATGTCAGATTCCAAGCTCAACCTTTTAGTTATTGATGATGATGATATCAACATATTCATCATTAAAAAGATTGTTGAAAAAACAGGCTTCAATATTGATATGATAGCCAGAAACAATGGGCAACAGGCGATAGATTATCTAACTGATACCATCTCCCAAAATAAACCTCTACCAAGTTTAGTGTTAATTGACATCAATATGCCGGTTATGAACGGCTGGGAGTTTATTGAGGCCTATGAAGAGCTTAGCATTGAGCAAAAGGTAGACATGTACATTCTGTCATCTTCTGTTTATGAAAATGATATTGAAAAAACAAAAGGCTATAAAACTGTTCGAGGTTTTATCTCTAAGCCCCTTTCCATGGAGCGTCTAACTGAATTGATTAAAGCAATCAGGTAAATCTACACAATCTTAAACCGATCGTCCTCGAACTCAATGTAAGCTTGAGTTTTAGATTTGGAGTGATAAAACAGGCATTTCCAATGTTCTGACACTGCCTTTTTACCGTATTCATCCCGTAACTCCATGGCTTTTCGGCCATCGAAGTCGTACTTAGCAATGAACTTGCGAATCAATTCTTCAGGCTCTGGCAACACATCACCCCCAAAAAACACCTTATCTACCCCATCATCCATCAAAAAAACCTGATGAAAAGGGCAATGCGCACCCGTTAGTTCGAAACTAATTTGATCGTTTAATTTACCAGTACCCTCCACAAATTTCAACTGGGCATTGCGCTGCAAAAAATCAAAAATCTCTGTATGATAAGAGGAGGACGAGCTCGTAAATGCAGTTTCCCATTCTTCTCTTTGCATTACATAAGTAGCATTCGGGAAACTAAGCTCCATCTTTTCTCCCAAATGATGTACCATGCCTCCTGAATGATCGAAGTGCAAATGCGACATCAGCACTAAATCTACGTCCTGCGGGTCAAATCCTGCCTTCTTAATATTTTTATGTAAATGCAACTCCCCTGCTTCATCGCTATAGCCCAAACCTGTATCCAATAAAATCAATTGGTTATCCAACTTAACTAAAAAAGGTTGGACATGGATAAATAAAGAAGCAGGTCTGTCTTTCGGATTGTCCTTCAAAGGATCAAATGGTATAAATTTCTTAGTGGAATCTACAGAATAAGAACCTTCATTTAACGTAAAAACTTGCATCGGCATAGGCGAGAAAAGATATATAAGAAATATTGAAGCAAATATAAGGACGAACGGGGATTAATTCATCTCTTTTTTGTATCTATGCTTTAACAATTAATTGTTTATCAAAGAAACAGTAAAGATGGAAAAAAGATGGGCGCAAGTTGAACAAGGTGATCTGAGATTGAGCGATCTACTTGCCCGCGAATTGAATATTGATCGAAGTCTGGCTCAAATTCTAGCACAGAGGGGAATTTCAAACTTTGAAGAAGCACGCTACTTTTTTAGACCGCAATTAACACACCTGCACGACCCTTTTTTAATGAAGGGTATGGAAACAGCCATTGACCGGATTAAATTGGCGCTAGAAAGGGAAGAGAAAATAATGGTTTATGGCGACTACGATGTAGATGGTACTACGGCTGTGGCCTTAACCTACAGTTTCTTCAGCCAATTCACCAATAACATTGCTTATTATATACCCGACAGGCATAAAGAGGGTTATGGCATTTCTACTTTAGGGATCGATTATGCCAGTGAGCATAATTTCAGTTTAATCATCGCATTAGATTGCGGCATTCGTTCGGTTGATAAAGTCGACTATGCAAAAGGCCTGGGAATAGATTTTATCATTTGCGATCACCATTTACCAGGAAATGAAATCCCTTCGGCTATTGCGGTATTAGATCCGAAACAAAAAGACTGTGGCTATCCATTCAAAGAATTGTCGGGCTGCGGAATTGGGTTTAAATTAGCTCAGGCCTATTGCGAAGCGATGAACCTGCCAGACGAACTTTACACGCAATATTTAGATTTGGCCATGGTGAGCATTGCTGCAGATATTGTGCCCATAGTTGATGAAAATAGAGTACTTGCCCATTATGGCTTGTTAAAACTCAATGAAAATCCTTGTAGGGGTTTAAAAGCCTTAATGGAAATTGCCAACAAAACAACCCACTATACCATTACCGATGTTGTTTTTATACTTGCCCCTCGTATTAATGCGGCGGGACGAATGGGGCATGGCAACGAAGCGGTAAAAATGTTGCTTTGTGAAGGCGATATTGCATTAGTACAAAGCAATTTAATTAACGCACAGAATACCGATCGTAAATCATTTGACCAACATATTACCTTAGAAGCTTTAGCCCTTATTGAAGAAAATGAGGAGCTTATTCATCGAAAAACAACGGTGGTGTACCAACAAGATTGGAATAAAGGCGTGATCGGAATTGTAGCCTCCCGCTTAACGGAAAAATATTACCGGCCCACTATTGTTTTAACGGAGTCGAACGGATTTTATACCGGTTCAGCCCGTTCAGTTGTTGGCTACGATCTTTATGAGGCACTTGTAGCGTGCTCAGATCTGCTAGAGCAATTTGGCGGGCATAAATTTGCAGCGGGGTTGACCTTAAAACCGGAAAACCTGCAGTCATTCTCTCAAAAATTTGAAACTGTAGTTGCCGCAACTATTCATCCTGATCTATTAATTCCGGAAATACTGATTGATGCAGAGATTGATTTGGCACAAATAGATTCGAAGTTTTATCGTATTTTAACACAAATGGGACCCTTCGGACCATCAAATATGAACCCAACTTTTGTTAGCCACGGCGTTAGCCTGATAGGTTTTCCGCAAATTGTTGGCACAAATCATTTAAAGTTAAGTGTAAAACAACAAAATTCAGCTATTTTTGAAAGCATTGCCTTTGGCTTAGCGAACTTCGAGGAGTTACTAAGGCCAAATACATTATTTTCTATATGCTATATGATTGAAGAGAATGTATGGAAAGAAAAAAGAAGATTGCAATTAAATATTAAAGGAATAAAAATAGCATGATTTTAAAAGCCGAGAATCTGGTTAAAAAATATAAACAACGCACTGTTGTAAATGATGTTTCTTTTGAAGTAAGTCAGGGAGAAATTGTTGGGTTACTTGGGCCAAATGGTGCAGGAAAAACAACTTCATTTTATATGATTGTTGGGTTGATAAAACCAAATGAGGGCAATATCTATCTGGAAGGCGAAAATATTACTAAAGACCCAATGTATCGCCGAGCACAAAAAGGCATAGGTTATTTAGCACAGGAAGCTAGTGTTTTTAGGAAATTAACGGTAGAAGATAATATTATGGCCATCTTAGAGATGACCAATATGGGTAAAGAAGAGCGCCGAGAAAAATTGGAAGAACTAATCAACGAGTTCAGTTTGCACAAAGTTAGAAAAAACAGAGGCGATCTACTCTCCGGGGGCGAACGCAGGCGGACGGAAATAGCCAGAGCACTTGCTGCAAATCCAAATTTTATTCTACTAGATGAGCCTTTCGCTGGTGTTGACCCTATTGCGGTAGAGGAAATTCAAACTATTGTAGCCCGTTTAAAAGACAAAAACATCGGAATCCTGATTACCGATCACAATGTACAGGAAACCTTATCTATTACCGACCGTGCTTATTTACTCTTTGAAGGTAAAATCCTTGAGTCTGGCACACCAGAGGTGTTAGCTGCCAACGAAATGGTAAGAAAAGTATATTTAGGTTCGAACTTTGTACTACGCAGAAAAAAGCTATAAAAATCTATTCAATGGCAATTGTTAATTCAATATTTACCTGGTACATGAAGAAGCGCATCCATCAGATTGAGCTTTTTATGAAGTATCCATTAGATGTGCAGGAGGAATGGTTACACAGCTTAATTGCAAGCGCCCAAAATACCGAATGGGGAAAGCAGTATGATTACAAATCTATTTTAACGGTAGCCGAATATAAAGAACGCGTTCCTATCCAAAATTACGATACGCTAAAACCCTATATCGAACGGATGCTCAAAGGTGAGCAGAATGTACTATGGCCATCAGAAATAAAATGGTTTGCTAAATCGTCGGGTACAACAAGCGATAGAAGTAAATTTATTCCTGTCTCTGAGGAAGCTCTAGCAGAATGTCATTTTAAAGGCGGAAAGGATATGATTTCGATTTATTGCAATCACAGACCAGATACCCAAATGTTTACGGGAAAAGGATTGGTACTCGGGGGCAGTCATCAAATTAATCAACTCTGTGATGATATACATTTCGGAGACCTTTCAGCGGTGCTGATTAAAAACCTTCCCATGTGGGCAGAATATTATCGAACGCCTAATATTTCGATTGCTTTAATGGACAATTACGAAGAAAAGATGGATAAAATGGCTGAAGCCACCATCAAAGAAAACGTAACCAATATTGCTGGTGTTCCTACTTGGACGATTGTTTTAGCGAAAAAAGTTCTGGAAATTACCGGAAAAAAGAATTTGCTGGAAGTATGGCCTAATTTGGAGTTATATTTCCATGGCGCAGTAAATTTCGGACCCTATCGAGAGCAGTTCAAAGAATTGATACCTTCTCCAAACATGTATTATTTGGAAACCTATAATGCCTCGGAAGGCTTTTTCGGCATACAGGATCAAGATCAGTCTGAAGAATTACTTTTGATGCTCGATTATGGGATTTATTATGAGTTTTTACCCTTAGAAAATATTGGAGCTGAACAGCCCAAAACACTTTCTTTAGACCAAGTGGAACTCCATAAAAATTATGCGATCATCATTTCTACTAATGCCGGGCTATGGAGATATCTGATTGGAGATACCGTGCAATTCACCTCTATTCATCCCTTTAGAATTAAGATAACAGGTCGAACCAAGCACTTCATCAATGCCTTTGGCGAAGAAGTGATCATCGACAATGCCGAACAAGCACTGGCAAAGGCATGCGAAGCTACCTCAGCGAAAATAAGAGATTACACCGCTTGTCCCATATACTTTAAAGGTGAAGAAGCAGGCGGACATGAATGGATCATCGAATTTGAAACTCAGCCCAGCAATTTTGAATTATTCATTGATATAATGGATCAGACGCTAAGGGAAATCAATTCCGATTACGATGCTAAACGTTTTAAGGATATGGCTTTAAAAAGGCCAAAAGTGCATAATGTGCCAACCAATACCTTTTACAATTGGCTTAAGCAACGTGGAAAACTAGGTGGCCAGCATAAGGTTCCACGCCTGGCGAACGATAGGGAATATGTTGATGAGATATTAACAATGCTTTAAAATATCCTTTTTTGATTTTCAATAATTTTGTTTAAATTTAAGTAGCTAATAAACAAAACATTATGAGAACCGTTCAGCATGTCTTAAATACCAAACCTGTTCAAGTGTACAGTGTAACTGCATCCAGCTCTGTTTTGGATGGTCTAAAAATGATGACTGAAAAAAACATCAGTGCCTTATTGATTATGGAGGCCGGAACTTTACAGGGCATTTTTACAGAACGCGACTATGCACGTAAGATTATCTTACATGGTAAAGCCTCGAAAGATACGCCTATTAGCGAAGCCATGACCCTCAATCCAATTACCGTAACCTCGTCAGACAGTATTGATAGTTGTATGGAAATTATGACGGAAAAACATATCAGACACTTACCGGTGGTAAATGAAAATCAAGTCGTCGGTATGGTATCTATTGGTGATGTAGTTAAGTTAATTATTGCTGATCAAAAACAAACCATATCACAGTTGGAGAGCTATATTAACTCCTAGTCTTTCCACCTCCACTCTCCCGCAATTTTTAACGGTTCTTTTAAGCGTTGAGAAATTAAGAAGGCCTCTAATTTTTCTTCTGTTTGCTTCTGCACAGGTATTTTACCGGTATTAGCTAATGCATAAGTAAGCATAGCCCCATAGCGGACAGTGTTTTTCAAGCCTTGCTCATCTACCAGCTTAAACGTATCGCCATCAGAATGATAAAATGGTCCTGAATTGTTTGGCAATCTTCCTCCGGCTCCGCCGCCCGTTGGAATACCTTCTAATAAAAATGGTTGATGATCACTATGCAAACTTGCGCCCGCCAGAAATAAATTCCTAAAGTTTGTATCTATTTTTACAACATCGGCTCCCCAGGCAGTAAACAAGGGCTCCATCTCTTCTCTTGAAGTAGAAAAACCTTTTGGATCGTTTGTCATGTCATAATTCAGCATAAAACGCACCTGGTCTAAGGTTTTATCTTCTTTGCCCTGCGCTACATAGGCTTTAGAACCTAAAAGGCCTTGCTCCTCGCCCATAAATAGCACGAATTCAACAGTTCTTTTATTTTTAAGATTAAGCTTTTTGAATGTCCTTGCCATATCAATTACCGAGAAAGATCCGATACCATTATCTATGGCACCCGTTGCTAAATCCCAACTGTCTAAATGGCCACCAACCACAATTTTCTCTGCAGGAAACTCCGTTCCCTTGAAAGTAGCAATTACATTTCTAGCTTTAATTAAACCAGAGAAATTTGTCATCTCAATGGTCGAAAATTGCTGTGCAGTTTTGAGTTTTTCTTTTAACTCCATTCCACTTTCCAAGCCTATGCATACTGCAGGAATTGGAATTAACTTACCCGTAACCGAGGCAGTTCCCGTTAAAAGCACGCCATTTTTAACTGTATTGATAATAATTACGCCAATAGCACCATATTTTGTAGCAATCGCCGTTTTTTCAGAACGGTGTAGAGAGCCTGTTCCTTTTGGAGACCCCGGTAAAACACCCAAATAAATCAAAGCGATTTTCCCTTTCACCTTCTCCAATAAAGGCTGATAATCTGCATCCAGGCCATTACCTACATCAATAATCTCCCCGGTAACTTTTGATTCAACCGGTGAGTGCGCTAAAGTTACCGCTCTAACTGCTTTCATAGCTGTACTAGAAGGACCAACTTTAACGGAAATTGTTTTTCTATTCCAGCTTTCTACTTCAAATGGTTGATACTTCACCTCACAACCATAAGATTTTAGCAAATTATACGCATACTCTTCTGCTTTTGCGCCATTTTCCGATCCTGTTAGTCTGTGCCCAATTGTACTTGATGCATCTTTTAAATTCGCATATGCATTTGAATTGGTTTGTACCTCTTTGTTAATTTGTTTGAAAGCGGAACCAAAGTTATCTTGGGCGTTGGCACTAAAGCAAAGAGCAGCAAGTGCTAGGAAAAGGAAATTTCTCATTTGTAAATACGATTTGGTAAACTCGACCATTGAAAATTAATTCAGTGAAATTAACTTTTTTTTTGAAATAGATTATACAGAATTAAAGATTTCACTGATTAGTTACAATCCTGGTTTAATCCGCTTTTTAGGAAACGCCAAAGATGCCACGATACTAGCCGTCAAAATAGACACAATAACTATTAAAGAATGTTCCGTTGTAAAACCCCAGCCTTTTAAATAATCATGTGCAAGCATTTTGACTCCGATAAATGTTAGTAATATAGCCAGTCCCGTTTTTAAATAGTGGAATTTATGGATGATATTAACCAAAAGAAAAAACATCGATCTCAATCCCATGATGGCAAAGATGTTTGAAAAGAATACGATATAAGCATCTTTTGTTACCGCAAAAATTGCCGGAATTGAATCCACTGCGAAAATCAAATCTGTAAATTCAACAATTAACAGCACTAAAAATAACGGGGTTATTAGCTTTTTTCCACCTACTCTATGGAAAAACTTCTTGCCTTCATATCTAGGATGAATTTTAAAAAACCGGGCAGCAAACTTTACTACAGGATGATTCTCGGGATCTATCTTATCATCTTCTTCTTTTGAAAAGAACATTTTCACGCCAGTAAAAAGTAAAAACGCTCCAAAAACATATAGTATCCAAGAAAACTCTTTAATTAACGCTGCGCCAGCGAAAATAAAAATGAAACGCATGACAATGGCCCCTAAGATCCCCCAAAATAACACTCTATGATAGTATTTTTCTGGCACTGCAAACGCTGAAAAAACAAGCACAATTACGAAGATATTATCTACAGACAGTGCGTATTCAATCACATACCCAGTTAAAAACTCTATTCCCAGGTTCTTTTTATAAATGATTAAGCTTTCTTCAAAATGGCCTGGTATTAAGGTAATTGGGTGTTTATTTGCGGCTACAACCTCTTCGAGCCTAGCGTAGCTATCGATACCGTGTAAATATTGCCCTTCTAAAACCAGCAGCAGGTAAAAACTAAGCGCTAACACTACCATGATGAAACTCATGATGGCTGCTTGCTTTAAAGTGATCGTGTGTTCTCTTTTACTTAACAACCCCAGATCAAGTGCTAAAATGAGCACGATAAAGATTAAAAAACCGGAAATAAATAAAAGTTCGTGCGACATTATTTTTTGCGTTCTGTGGTATATCTAACTAATTGTTCTAGACCGATTCTGGCTTCACTTTCCTCAAAGGTGTATAAGACATCAAACGCCTGTTGCTGATATTCCAGCATCTTTTGGTTTGCATAATGAACTCCTTGTTTACTGTTTACAAAGTCAATAATCGCTTGGATTTTTTTTGGATCATCCTGATGGTTTTTAACTAAGTTGATTACTCTCTTTCGTTCTGCCTTATCAACCGAATTTAATGCATAAATTAACGGTAAAGTAACTTTCTTTTCTTTGATGTCTATTCCAAGTGGTTTACCTACATCATCCGTTCCAAAATCAAAAGTATCATCCTTAATTTGAAATGCGATTCCCACCTTTTCTCCGAATAGCCGCATTTTTTCAATCGTTTGTTCATCAGCACCTGCTGAAGCTGCTCCACAAGCACAACATGAGGCAATTAAGGAAGCGGTTTTTTGTCTTATGACATCAAAATAGAGTTCCTCACTAATGTCCATCCTCCTTACCTTCTCAATCTGTAATAATTCACCCTCACTCATTTGCTGTACTGCCTCGGAAACAATTTTCAACAAGGCGAACTCATTATTGTTCACTGACAACAATAGTCCCCTCGCCAATAAAAAATCACCCACCAACACAGCGATCTTATTTTTCCATAGTGCATTGATAGAGAAGAAACCTCTTCTCTCGTAGGCATTGTCTACTACGTCATCATGTACCAAGGTTGCCGTATGCAATAATTCTACCAACGCTGCACCGCGATGTGTTGATTCAACAATTCCGCCGCATAATTTAGCGGCAAAAAAGACAAACATTGGCCGCATCTGCTTACCCTTACTTTTTACAATATAATGCGTAATTCGGTTAAGTAAAGGGGCATCACTCTGCATCGAAGCTTTAAACTTTGCTTCAAACGCATCAATTTCGGTGGCTATAGGGAGTTTTATCTGATTTATTCCGGGCATTCAGCTAAAAAATGTGTTTGCAAACTTACTTATTAAAAGCGTATTTTTAATCAAATTATTAATGTGAAAATATTTGTAAGTTTCTTTTTGGCCCTAATCATCGTTTTGTTAGTGCTGTACTTTATTGGTCCAAAACCATCAAAGCCTAATTATGCAACCAAGCTGCCAAATGTTCCAGAACTCGCGGCCTTAAATAATTATGTTTCGTTACAGGAAGCAAAATACAAGGTGAAACCGGGTAATGAAGCTGAGATTGTATGGGCCGATAGCTCAAAACAAGAGCAAACGGAGTATGCGGTCGTTTATCTGCATGGTTTTTCGGCTTCCAAAGCAGAAGGAAACCCCGCTTATAATTATCTGGCCAAATCGTTAAATGCCAATATGTATTTAGCTCGCTTGGCCGACCATGGCTTAGACACCATCGCACCTATGGAGTTCTTTACGGCAGATCGGTTATGGGAAAGCGGAAAACAAGCCTATGCAATTGGTCAGAAATTAGGAAAAAAAGTAATCTTAGTGGGTACCTCAACAGGGGGAAGCTTGGCCTTACAATTAGCAGCTACCTATCCCGAAATCAATAGTTTAGTATTGATGTCGCCCAATATCGCCATTAACGACAGTAAGGCGTGGCTACTCAACAACCCATGGGGATTGCAAATTGCCAGACAAGTAACAGGCGGAAATGAGCGGCGAGTAGACGGCAAAAGCCCGCTGTATAAGAAATTTTGGTACACAAACTATCGGCTTGAATCGGTCGTTCAGTTAGAGGAGCTTTTGGAAAGCAGTATGAATACAGAACTTTTTAATAAAGTTAAGCAACCCGTGCTCATGCTCTATTATTACAAAAGTGAGACCGAACAAGATCCCGTAGTACGGGTTGATGCGATGTTAAAAATGTTTGATGAACTCGGTACTCCGCTAAAAGACAAGCAAAAAGTTGCACTGCCAAAAACCGGCAACCATGTAATTGGGTCAGCTATTACTTCAAAAGATATTAAAGGGGTTGAAAAAGCAATGAACAAATTTATTGCTGCCCGGTTAAAGGGCAAGTCATGAAGTATTCCTTTCAAGCAAAAATTTATCAAATAGGTATCAATTGGGCGGTTGATGTTCCTAGAGATATCTCGCAGAAAATGACTCCCGAAAAAGGATATATCAGGGTAAAAGGGCAAATTAACCGTTTTGATTTTACACAAACCTTAGTACCCGTAAAAAATGCACCCTACCGGCTTTTTGTGAATCTAATCATGATGAAAGGTGGTAAAACCGCAGTTGGAGAAATAGCAGTGTTTGAAATTGAACAAAACCATACGCATGTTGACAAAATGTATCCTATGCCAAAGTTGTTGGCCGATGCCCTTCAACATCACGAGTTGACAAAGGATTTCAACCACTTATCCCCAACCAGAATAAAAGACATCTTGAAATATTTATCCTATGTAAAAACTGAAGAAACTATGAAGAAAAATATTGACAAGGTAATTCTTCAATTAAAAAACAAAGAAAAGAATACTCGAATACCTTAAAAATTATGCTTTCATGGCTTTACTCGGACAAGCGAAATCTGTTCTTTTAAGGCTCGTTTCCTTAATTGCTCCATAACCGCCGGCAATATCAATCACATTTTCAATTCCACGCGCTTTTAAAATGGAAGCTGCAATCATTGAACGGTATCCACCTGCGCAATGGATATAATAAGTTTCTTTTGGATTTAAAGCACTAGTCCACTCGTTGATATAATCTAGCGGGCGCGTTAAGGTATTTTCTAAATGTTCTGCTTCATACTCCCCTGGCTTACGCACATCAAGGGCATTTAGGGTTTCATTTGCATTTACAGCAGCCTCAAATTGAGCAGCAGAAATGGATACTATATGATCTACCTCGTTTCCTGAAGCTTCCCAAGCCACAACACCACCCTTAAGATAACCGATAGTATTATCGTAACCTACCCTTGCCAAACGGGTAATGGTTTCTTCTTCCTTGCCTTCCTCAGTAACCAGTAAAATTTCCTGCTTCAAATCGCTGATCAAAGCGCCCACCCATGGGGCAAATTGACCGTTCAAACCTACATTGATCGAATTAGGAATAAACGCTTTCGCAAAAACCTGTGGATCTCTGGTATCCAGTATCAAGGCTCCGGTTAAATTCGCTAAGTTTTCAAATTCGGCAGGCGACAGCGCTACCAGTCCTTTCTTATACACATCATCTATGCTTTCATAGCCCATTTTATTCATGGCCACGTTCTGGGCAAAATATTGCGGAGGCGGAAGAATTCCCTCAGTTACTTCTTTAATAAACTGTTCTTTTGAACTTGCCTTTAAAGCATAATTTACTTCCTTTTGATGCCCAAGTGTATCAAATGTCTCCTTACTCATATTTTTACCACATGCAGATCCTGCACCGTGAGCTGGGTAAACAATTACCTCATCTGCTAAAGGTTTGATCTTATTGCTTAGTGAATCATAAAGCATCCCTGCCAGATCATTCATCGTTAACTCCCCTTTTTGCGCTAAATCCGGTCTACCCACATCACCAATAAACAAAGTGTCGCCAGTAAAAATACAATGATCTTTCCCGTTCTCATCGGTCAATAAATAGGTAGTAGATTCGAGCGTATGCCCTGGAGTGTGAAGTACGGTAATAGTGAGCTGTCCGATTTTAAATTGCTCGCCATCTTTGGCAATATGAGATTTGAAATCTGTTTTCGCCGTCGGTCCATACACAATTGTAGCACCCGATTTCTCCGCTAAATCTACATGGCCTGAAACAAAGTCCGCATGGAAATGTGTCTCGAAAATATATTTTATAATTGCTCCATTTTGCGCAGCCTTTTTCAAATAAGGCGTCACCTCACGTAGCGGATCAATAATAGCTGCTTCTCCATTACTTTCTATGTAATAAGCCGCCTCTGCTAAACATCCTGTATATATTTGTTCTATTTTCATTTTATGCGTATCAAGACTTGAATTACAAAAATAAGGTAAATCTTATAGTAAGTGACATGATATTCATCACAATTGTGTTTTTTTATCCAACAGTCTATTGGCTAAGCTCTCCCGCAATCGACACTTCCATTAATCGTTTAACTTCTTTAATCGGCAATTTTTGTCCCATTAAAAACATTAATTTCGTTACGGTAGCTTCAAAAGTCATATCATAGCCACTTAAAACGCCCATTTCCTGGAGTTTTCTACTCGTTTCGTACACGCCTAATTGTACAGATCCACCCTTACATTGAGAAATGTCTACAATAATTTTATCTTGTGCAATTGCTCGTTCTAAACACGCTATAAACCATGGAGCCGTTGTCGTATTCCCCGAACCAAAAGCTTCCAAAACAATGGCGTCGACCGCCGATTCTGTGATCGCTTTAACCGCTAATTCGGTGATGCCAGGATACATTTTCAACACCCCAATATTGGCATTCAGATCTGTATGTATCTTAAATTTTTCAGTCGGATAAGGTAATATATAATTATGATAGAATGTTAAATTCACTCCCGCTTCTGCCAGGATCGAATAATTGGGAGATTGAAAGGCTTCGAATTTTTCAGAATTGTATTTGATAGATCGATTGCCTCTAAACAATTGATAATCAAAGTAAACACAAACCTCCGGAACCATTGCTTTATCACCACTCTTTGTTGCGGCAATTTCTAAAGCTGTAATTAAATTCTCCTTCGCATCTGTTCTAATCTCCCCAATTGGTAATTGAGAACCTGTTAAAACCACTGCCTTACCTAAATTCTGTAACATAAAGCTTAATGCAGAGGCCGTAAAGGACATTGTATCAGACCCATGCAAAATTACAAACCCATCATAAGCTTCGTATTTAGCTAAAATTAAATTCGCAAGCTCGGCCCAAACCGCTGGGTTCATATTAGAAGAATCTAAAATAGGGTCGAAAGAATGAACCGATAATTCATAATCCAAACGCGCCAATTCAGGGACATTTTCTTTAATCTGCGCAAAATCAAATGGAATTAGCGTTCCAGTTTTGGCATCGTTTACCATTCCAATGGTACCGCCGGTATAAATGATGAGAATTTTTGTCATGTTAATAACGCAAAGATAATTAGTTTTAGGCTTTTTAACACCGAGAACTAGGAGAATTCACAGAAAAAACAGAGCTGATTAATAACCATTTATTAATCTTTTAATCCCATCTCTTAATCTATAAACATTGAAATTTATAAGTAAACCCGTTTGATAGTTACCTAACTTCATATAGGTTAAGGCCTGAGCCAAATGAACATTATGTAATACTTCTACACTTTTAAGTTCCAGGATAACTTTGTTTTCTACCACTAAATCTATCCTATAACCACATTCTAATCTTACCTCTTCAAAAAAGATGGGTATAACTTTCTCCTTTTCGGTATTAAGTCCTTCTTTGATTAGTTTATAATATAAACATTCCTTATAAACATTTTCTAATAAACCAGGACCTAAAGCCGTATGCACTTCAATTGCAATCCCAATAATTCTTCTTGTTAGTAAATCTTCAGACATTCTGCAAATTACAAAATATCTATAATGCATTGAAAAACAATAAGTTAATTAACTGAAAATTAATAAACGACCCAACTCCAAGTTTCTCTGCGAAAGACTCTGCTCACTCTGTGGTTAAAAAATCTTTGCGGTTAAAATTGATAATTTATCTGCGTTAGATTCTATATTCCAAACACCTTCTTCGAGTTCTCCGTCGTGATATCAGCCACTTCTTCCAAGTTTAGCTGATAAATCTCGGCAACCTTTTGCGCGATATGAATCAAGTAGCTACTTTCATTAGGTTTACCTCGAAAGGGTACGGGCGCCAAATAGGGAGAATCTGTTTCCAGTACGATGTGTTCGATAGGTATATCATTCAAAACTAAATCCAGTCCAGCTTTCTTATACGTTACCACTCCCCCAATTCCCAAATAGAAATTCAGGTCAATCGCTTTCTTTGCCTGTTCCAAGTTTCCTGTAAAACAATGAAAAATACCCCTTAACTGTTCGCCTCTCTCCGACTCCAACACTTCAAAAACTTCATCAAATGCTTCGCGGCAATGGATTACAATAGGGAGGTTAAGGCTTTTAGCCCAGTAAATTTGCTGCCTAAATGCATCCTGTTGAATCTGCAAGGTAGTTTTGTCCCAATATAAGTCAATACCAATCTCACCAATGGCATAAACATTCCGACCTATTATACTCGCGTAAATCGCACCTAATTGTTCCTGGTAATCCTCTTTTACATCACAAGGGTGCAAACCTGCCATCGCAAAACAATTGTTAGGGTATCTGCTCACTAAATTATCAATCATTTCAATCGAGGCCGTATCAACATTTGGCAAAAAGAGCCTTTCAATGTGGTTCTCAAAGCACCTATTCATCAATTGCGCTTGCTTATCCGTATCGGTTTCGTAATAAAGATGCGTGTGGGTATCTGTTAAAAGCATGCACAAAAGTATCTATTCTTAATGGAAAAAGCATAAAAAAACCCCCGGGGTAAATCGGAGGTTCTCATTATAAGTTAAATATTATTGCGCAGCTGGTGCTGGTTCTACTGGTGGAGGCGGCATAGTTGTAGCCGGATTTCCTTTGATAATATTTTTCATCTCGATATCAAAAACAAGTGGGCTATATGGACCAATTGGACCACCACCTTGCTCACCATAACCTAATTTAGATGGCATAATAACAGTAATTTTACCGCCTTTACCAATCAGTTGTAAAGCCTCTACAAATCCTTTAGCAATGCCTTCCGACAAAGGAATTGGAGTTGGAGCAAATTGCTTCATAGGATTAGGAGTCATTGTTTTTTCAGCGATAGCTTTTACACTTGTATCGAACACATTGTCCACACCAGATATTTTCTTGAAAGTTAACTTACCAGTATAATCAACTACTGCTGTATCTCCCCAAACTGGCTTCGGACCTGTTCCAGGTTCTAAAATTACATATTGTAAACCACTTGCAGTTGTTGTTACTTTAAGGTTATTATCCTCTGCATATTTTTTCATTTTAGCAGCTTCGCCAGCTTTTTTCTTATCTAAAGTAGCTTTGTAATCAGCAGTAAAAAACTCATTTGCTCTTTTCTGATAAACAGAATCAACCTCATTTGCCTTTTTGCTCAATACTTTTTGAATCTTTATAGTATAATTTAAATATTTTTGATCTTTAAACTGCTCTGGACGAGGTTGTTTGTTATAAAACACCATCGTGTCAATGTTTAATCTGAAAGTAACACTATCGCCTTCCCCAAAAAGTGTCAATACATCATTCATATCTCCGTCGTAAAGTTTTTTACCTACTGGAAAAATTCTTGATTGATCGTGGTCATAGGTAGCATCCATAATAGAATCTTTATCATTTCGTTGGATAAAGTCTATTTTAATAAAATCACCTTCCTTAATTTTTGTTGCACCCGCATCTTTATGCACGGTATACAGTAAGCCACCCTTACCTTTCTGTTCCTTATTACAAGCAGCTAAAACTGTTGATGCTGCTAAAAGAATTACTAAACTTTTTTTCATTATTTTATATTTGCTTTTTAATTGTCTTTTAAATGTCTATTTATTTTACTGTATTAATTGCGTTTTATACTCCGGTAATATTGCTTTAAAAGCTTCAATTGTTGAAGCTAAATCTTGCTCTGAAACGCCACCAGCTGCATTCCTGTGTCCCCCGCCGTCAAAGTATTTCTTACATATTTCGTTCGCAGGAAAATCCCCGGTTGAACGCAAAGATAATTTAACTTTATCAGTTCTTTCAATAATAAATGCAGCCAATTTAATTCCATTAATGGAGAGTGCATAATTTACAATCCCCTCCGTATCTCCGGTGGCAATTTGATAGTCTTTAAGCTCCTGTGCGTTTACGGAAATTATGGCCGTGTTAAACTCTCTGATAATTTCTAATTTATTAGTGAGGCAGTGCCCTAAAAAGCGAAGTCTGTTCTCCGACGCATTATCGTAAACCAATTGATGAATACGCCAATGTTCAGCGCCTAAATCTATCAGATCAGCAGCGATGCGATAGACTAAAGAGGTAGCCGAAGGGAAACGAAACGAGCCTGAATCGGTCATAATACCCGTATATAAACACGTAGCAACATCTTTATTAATCAATGCCACATCATCCAGTTCATTTACAATAAAGTCGTACACCAATTGCGCTGCCGCACAGGCATTGATGTTCCAATGTCTGAAATCATCGAAATCTTCGGGTTCCAAATGGTGATCAATCATCACTTTTATCGCCTCAGTTCCGCGAATATGTTCACCCAATTCGTTAATTCTACTAAGCGTATTAAAATCCAGGCAAAATATTATGGCCGCCTCATCCACTAATTGTAACGATTTATCTACCGCTTCCGTATAAACTATTACGTCTGAATTATTTGGCAGCCAGTGCAAAAAATCAGGGTAATCTGTCGGCGTAATAACCGATACATGGTGACCTTTTTGAATTAAATACGCATATAAACCCAAAGAAGAACCCATTGCATCGCCATCAGGCTTATGATGCGTGGTGATCACAATTTTCTGTGGAGTAGAAAGTAATGTTTTTAATTCGCTTAAGGATATCATATTTCGGACGCAAAGCTAATGATTTTAGGTAGACTTGCGAAGTTTTTATACATCTCGTTTAATTTAACTTCACAAGTTCTAGTAATTTATATTTTTTAAAACGTATTTTTGCAAAAAATTTGAAAATAAATAAGATGAGTACAAATAGAACATTTACCATGATTAAGCCAGATGCTGTTGCAAATGGTCACATCGGTGCTATCATTAACGACATTACAAATGCTGGTTTCAAAATCATTGCATTAAAATACACACAGTTAACAGCTGAAACTGCTGGAGAGTTTTATGCAGTTCACAAAGCACGTCCTTTTTACGGCGATTTAGTAAGCTTTATGTCTTCTGGACCAATTGTAGCGGCTATTTTAGAAAAAGACAATGCTATTGAGGATTTCAGAAAATTAATTGGCGCTACTAACCCAGCCGAAGCTGCTGAAGGAACTATCCGTCAGAAATATGCTAAATCTATTGACGCAAATGCAGTTCATGGATCAGACTCGGATGAAAACGCACAAATTGAGGGCGACTTCTTTTTCACTGCAGCTGAGAGATTTTAAAATAAACCGATCGATTAATCGTTTATTCAGTTCAAGAGTCATTTCGTTTGATCGAAATGACTTTTTTTTGGATTATTTAGTATATTTCGACCTTAAACCTAATTAAATAATGAAAATATTATTAATTGCAGCCACTATATCTTTAATCGGATTGACTGCAAGCGCACAAACTGCAAAAAAAACCATCCCTGCCAAAAAAACCGTCGTTAGTCCTGCTAAAAAACCAGCAGTAACTACTGTAAAAAAGCCCGTTGTAAAACCGCAGCCTTTTAAAACAAATCTCGATTCTGCCAGCTATGCTTTAGGTGTAAATGTTGGAAGCAGCTTTAAATCTGGCGGATTAAGTATGCTTAATTTTGACCTTTTAAACAAGGGAATCAGAGACGTTTTTGCGGGCGCTAACCCCACTTTAACCCAGCAGCAGTGTCAAGAGGCTATCCAAACACTTTTCGAGGGCTTCAGTAAAGAACGAGAAGAGCTTGCCAAGAAAAACGAAGAAATAGAAAAACAAAAGCATATGCCAACCATCAATGAAGGTGCTACCTTCTTAGCCCAAAACAAATCCAAAGAAGGGATCAAAAGCACTGAAAGTGGATTACAATATGAAGTAATTGTACCGGGCACAGGGGCTAAACCGACTGCAACAGACAGAGTAACCGTTCATTATAAGGGAACATTGTTAAGTGGCTTAGAATTCGATAGCTCTTATAAACGCGGAGAACCGGCAACGTTTGGCTTAAACCAAGTAATTTCGGGCTGGACAGAAGGTGTTCAATTAATGCAAGAAGGTGCGAAATACCGTTTCTTTATTCCATATAACCTTGCCTATGGCGGAAGGGGTGCAGGCGAGATTCCTCCCTTTAGCACGTTAATTTTTGAAATAGAGCTGATTAAAGTCGGCGGAGAATAGTTAAAACATTTCTCAATTCAGGTTTGTTCTTACCAAAAGATCAAATCTGAATTGTTATGAAAAAGTATATCCCATTATCAGCCATCGCCCTTGCATGTACCCTATTTGCTAGCTGCGATTTAATTGAAGGCATTTTTAAAGCGGGCGTTTGGACCGGCGTAATCGTTGTAGTTCTCGTAATAGCACTCGTTATCTGGTTAATCTCCAAAGTTTTTGGAGGGAGGGGATAATAGACGGTAATCCATTAGATTTATTAATTGAATATTACACTAAGTTTGTATTTAGAGAAACTTTAGTTATGTTTAAATTAACCCATTAAAATATGGCGATCTTTAAGCATGAGAAATCTTTTAATATTAATTCTTTTTTTATCGGCTGGGGCTCTCTATGGTCAAACAAATTTTACAATAAATGGGAGCGTGAAAAACACACCAGGCATAAAGGGTCTTTTAAAAGATGGAGATACGATCAAGCTTTCGTTAAGTACACTTGGCAAAACCTTCTCCGGGGTTGTCAAAGACAACACCTTTTCAATTTCTGGTAATATCGTCGAACCTGCTGTTGCCATGTTGCAGTTCAAAAGTTCCGGAGCCAAAATACTTGTTGATAACAGTACCTATACTGCGGAGATTACAAACGCGAAGGTAGGAGATGGTCTATATACCTACAACGCCAATATCACAACGGATTCCCAGTTTCACAATACCTGGTTTTCTTTTGTAGGTTCAACTAAAAAATTATACCGTCAAAAATCTGTTTTGGTGAATGAACTGGACTCTGCGGTAAACCATGAAGCCAAACAAAAGCTTAAAAATGAAATTAATAAAGTTGACTCGCTGATTAATGTGAGTTACAAAAATCTTGCATTAAACAATCCGGATAATCCTGCATCTGCTTATTTAATGAGTGCGGCACCAGATTTTTCTTATGCTGGATACATCGATAGCTATCGAAAATTAAGTTTCAAGGTTAAAAACAACTTTTTTGGCAAAGAACTTTATCAGAAGCTAAATTTAATCAAGGATCTTAAGGCTACAAATACTGCTGCCGGTACCGACAAAAAAAATAGTCTGTTTCCAGTTACGAATGTGATTGATACCGCAGGCAGCAACAAGGCGCTGGATTTGGATTTTTTCAAAGAAAGTAAGTTCACCTTAATAGAATTCTGGGCAAGTTGGTGTGCACCCTGCCGTCTCATTAACATCGACCTTAGAGCGAAAGAAAAAGAGTATTTACAAAAAGGTTTGAGAATTGTAGGCTTTTCCCTTGACAACCAAGTTAATCCATGGAAAAGCGCTATCGTAGCCGATAAAGTAAAGTGGGCAAATTATTCTGACCTCAAAGCTACTAACTCTCCGTTGGCTGTTTTCCTAAACTTAACCCAAATTCCTGCTAATGTAGTGATTGACAATAAGGGGGTTATCATTGCCAGAGATGTATATGGAGCTGATCTGGACAATCTTTTAAAATAGAGATGGAAGGTTTCTCAATTTTTATTACGTTCAACCCCCACCTTGACTAAATAATTTGCTAAATCTTTTAAACCAACCTCACTTACCGATCTGAATACGACTTTGCCTTTTGGGTCTATTAAGATACTGGTAGGGAATTGCTGAACCTTAAACTGTTTGGCAATTATACTTTTTCCCGCCTCCATATTGTCAAACAAATGATGCCAAGTCATACCGTATTTAGTGATAAGAGTTCTTAACTTATCCATATCAGCTGTCTTATCAAAGGCTACACTTACAAACGCTACATTTTGCTGATATTGGTGATATATATTTTTCAATTCCGGGATAGCCTTAATACATGGACCACACCAAGTACCCCAAAAGTCTATCAAAACATATTTTCCAAGATACTTTTTCAAAGAGAAAGACAAACCTGTCATTACATCTTTCCCCTCTATTGGAGGTGCGAGTGAATTGATTTCTCCACCGGATAAGTCATTTTTCTTAACGTAATTCAAAGACAGAACTAATTTAGCCATACCTGAATACAAATAACGATTATAGCCAATATCTATGGTATCTGTAGATAAATAGCTGTAAAGATGTTTGGAAAGTGACCCGGGAACTATCTTTTCAACGGATATCTTAAAAGAAGAATTTTTATATAGCTTGTTATAGTTAGAAATTTTTATCAAATACTTTTCCTTTTCTATAGTCACCTCTCCTGACCAATCTGGAAATGTTTTGAGCAGAGTAATATCTAGTGCCTTATCCTTTACTACTGAAAAATAGGAGTCGGGAACAGCCGTATCATAGGCATCGATCACCATTGTTACCCACGCATCTTTAATCACAATCCCATCAAAATAGCTAATCGCAACCTGAAGCTCTGGATAGACTTTTTTGGTATCTTTTAAATTAAAGCTGTATACTTTGTCGTCTGCGAAATCTCTATTATTATTGGCATCGACAATTACATATTTTAAGCCACTATCATCTAATCCCGTAACTACATAAATTAGGTTCTTTGGAATTTTTTGTTTTGATAAAAAAACAGTATCTATATTGTTGTTGCGCACAAACTTCGAAAACCAACCCGTCGACCGTTTTCCATCTAATACGTCATCAAACAAATTTTGTGAAGGATTGTAAGCGACTCTTCTCAAGCTCCATTTTGCAAATAATTTTGCTGGTACATTCTTAACAACAGTAGTATCCAATTGTCTTTTTAGTGATAGTTGTTCTCTATAAACCCCATCTTCCTTCAAAGAAACGTGTACTAGCTGTCCGTTTACTTTTCCTGTAAACGAAAGCATCATTACTATAGTAATTAATAGAAAATCTACTTTAAATGTTGACTTTTTCATGTCGGCGCTGCTTACAAAAAAACAATTTCCGTAATTACTTCCGAGCCGGCTCTTTCATTCAATTTCTGAATAATACCTGTGCGCACCATTAAAAGTTCGTTTTTAATTACAGAGGATTCTATACGGACAAATAGTTTCTTTTGGCTCACGTAAATTTGCGTTGTCCGATTGGCTATGGCAGTACCCATTAATTCTGGCCAAAAAGCTACTACGCCTGTTTCATCATACTTACCGCGCAGCCGGTATACTGCTAACATTTTGGTGATAGCGTCTTTTAAAAGGATATCATTTGGCTTACGCATGTTTTACCACCCCGCTTTCTACTTCAAACAAAGTTACTGCAACTTTAATGGTGTTAAAAACAGAAAGCACTCTTTCTTTTCCGGTATCCGTAATAAAAATTTGTCCAAAATCATGATGCGATACCATTTCCATTAGCTTGCGAACTCTCAAGTCGTCTAATTTATCAAAAATATCGTCGAGCAGCAAGATTGGTTTAAAACCTTTATGCTTTTGCAGATAAACATATTGCGCCAGCTTTAGTGCAATTAGAAATGATTTCTGCTGCCCTTGTGAGCCATACCTTTTTAAGGGCGAGTTGGCCAGTGTAAAAAGCAGATCATCCTTATGTATGCCCGTGGTGGTTCTTTCTAAAACCCGGTCCTTTTCTATCGTCTTACTAAGAAGCTCGTCAAACGGCTCCTCATTTAATTGAGACTGATAAGTTAATGCAACATTTTCGGCATCGTCACTTATAAAACTATAATGTTTATTAAAGAGCGGAATAAAGTCGAGCATAAATTGCTTTCTTTTCTCAAAAATCTTATTCCCCGAATTAATAAGCTGCGCATCTAAAATCTCCAGTAAAGAAACATCCAGCTTCCTAGTTAAAGCCACTTGCTTTAAAAGTGCATTTCGGTTCAATAAGTGCTTATTATAGGTAATCAGCTCATCCAGATAATAAGCATCCGTTTGCGAAATTACATTATCAATAAATCGGCGCCGTTCTTCACTCCCGTCCATCATAATGTTTACATCGTATGGAGAAATCATTACTAGCGGAAAAAGTCCGATATGATCGGCTAGCTTGTCATAATCCTTCTTATTTCTTTTAAATTGCTTTTTCTGATTTCGTTTTAACCCGCAGGAAATCTTTTCATTCTTCTCTTCCCGATCAAAATCTCCCTGAATCAAAAAGAGATCTTCATCACTTTTAATTTGATGGCTATCTATCGGATTAAAGTATCCTTTACATAAACACAGATAATGAATCGCATCTAATAAATTGGTTTTACCCGCACCATTGTTTCCTACAAAAGCATTAACTGTTTCTGCGAAGTTAAGTTCTGCGGACGCATAATTCTTGAAATTTAAAAGGGTAATGTTTTTTAACCACATAGTTTACCTACAAAGATAAACAAAATGAGACCTCTTTATTAAATAGTTACGAAAAGCAGTTGTTACTTTCGTTGAAAAACGTATTTTTGCAACTCAATTTTTAGAACACATGTCTACAACAGATAAAACGTCACAATCAGTGAAAAAAAATTCTTTCGTTGAAGAGAATGGCAAAAGCTTGCTTTTTATTGCTGCAGCAGTTGTTGCCTTAGGCGCAATTGCCCTTTATTATTTCGCATCTTACTTACCTGGCCGTGCTGAAGAAGCTGCTGCTAAAATGTTTAAAGCAGAACAATATGTAGGTATCGATTCTTTAGCTAATAAAGCGATCGACGGAGAAGGTGGTTATCCTGGCCTGGCAAAAATTGCTGAAGAATATGACAACACTAAATCTGCAAATCTTGCTAATTTATATTTAGGTGGTATTTATTTACGTAAAGGTGAATATAAAAAAGCAACTGAGGCTTTGGGCAAATACACCGCAACAGGTAGTCCGGTAGCCGATCCATTAGCTTTAGGTTTATTGGGTGATGCCTATAGCGAGTTAAAAGATTATAAACAAGCTGCAACCTACTATCAAAAAGCTGCCGATAAGGCGAGCAATAAGTTTACTTCACCAATGTTCCTTAAAAAACTAGGTTTAGTAAATGAAAATCTTAAGGATTTTAAAGGAGCCGAAGACGCTTACACAAAAATTAAAACTCAATTCCCAGAAAGTCAGGAAGCTGCCATGATCGATGAATATATCGCTCGCGTGCAAGTTCAAGTAAAATAAGAGTTAAATTATTATAGGAAAGAGTCTCGACATATCGGGACTCTTTTTGCATTATGTAGGATTCAAATTATACCGCTATCTTTGTCCCATGGCTTCACATTTAAAAAACCTGTCCGACTTTTCTCATACGACCATTCCAAATGGTAGTGCTTTTAAAATTGCAATCGTAGTTGCAGAATGGAACGCAAAAATTACTGGTGCGTTATATGATGGCGCATTAAAAACACTTTTAAAACATGGTGTACAGGAAAACAACATTTACTCAGTGGCAGTACCAGGAAGTTTTGAACTTACCGCCGCAGCCGAGATATTTTTAAATCGGCAACCAGACCTTGATGCCGTAATTTGTTTAGGCTGTGTAATACAAGGCGACACGAAACATTTTGACTTTATTTGTGATGCGGTTGCAAATGGCATTACGAATGTAGGCATCAAACATAGCAAACCGGTTATTTTCGGAGTGCTTACCACCAATGATGAACAACAGGCGTTAGATAGAGCCGGAGGCAAACATGGCAACAAAGGTGATGAAGCCGCAATAACTGCGATAAAAATGGCCGACTTTGCCACAACAATTTAACGAGTTAGGTGTTATTCATAAAAATTAGTACTTTAGAATAATAAAGCATTAAACTATACGCAGATGAAAAAGATAGCCATACTCTTATTAGTTGCCTTTTGTGCAATCGTTGTATTAGAATCATGCTCATCACGTTTATGCCCAGCCTATAGTACCTATCCAGAAGGAAAAAAGAAAAGAGGATAATATGCAGTGGATTAACTTAATTGATTCTGATCAATTAAATACGATAAAAAAAAACGAGAAGTATAGCCTGATTTTTAAACACAGCACACGTTGCTCCATCAGTTCGATGGCTAAAAGGCGGTTCGAAATGGATGAAGATGTTCTTCCGAAAGAGATTGACCTCTACTTTTTAGATTTAATCAGTTATAGAAATATATCGGCAGAGGTTGCGGAAGTGTTTCAGGTGCACCACGAATCTCCGCAACTGTTACTTATCAAAAACGGAGAATGTATCCTCGATCTCTCACATGGCGATATTTCTGCAGAAGAAGTTGCTGAACTGGTAAGGAATTAACCCGTGCTCCCGGATAAAAGCTTAGACTATTGTTAGACTTTGCTCAGAGTATGGTTAGAGTTTGTTAGACCAACCCTCTGATCAAAGTCCGAAATACATCCCTTACAAAGCTGATGTGTCTACTGGTAGTTAAAGGTAATTTCTTGCTTAATATCAGGATGTAAGCTAAAGGCAACCGGACAAGTTTTTGCAGCACGCTCTATAATCTCTTTATCCTTATCGCTATAACTATTGCCAGGAAATTGAAGGTTCACAATAATTTCAGTAACCCTGCGAGGGTTCTCGCCCATCACTTTTGTAATCTCGGCCGTCGTTCCATCAATACTAAAGCCATGGGTTCTGGCAGCAATGCCCACTATGGTTAACATGCAATTACCCAAAGAGGTAGCCAATAAATCTGTAGGCGAGAAAGCTTCCCCCTTACCTTGATTATCTACCGGAGCATCGGTAATAATTTCTATACCAGATTTTAAATGAACCGACGAAGTCCTGAGTTCGCCTGTATAGGTTATTTTTGAAGTAGCCATGCTGTAATATTTTGGATAAAAATAGCACTAAATTTACATCATCCCAATATTTAAGTATTAACTTTGCAATATGATTGAACTTCCTGTAGTTGCAGCCGTTACAGAAAAACCTCGCAAACCAGATTGGTTACGGGTTAAATTACCTGTAGGGAAAGAATATGCACAAGTGCGGAGCCTCGTTGATACGCATAAATTACACACGATATGTGAAAGTGGGAACTGCCCTAATATGGGAGAATGCTGGGGAGCGGGAACCGCAACCTTCATGATATTGGGAAACATTTGTACACGCTCCTGCTCATTTTGCGCCGTTGCAACTGGAAGACCATTGGCAGTTGATTTAGACGAGCCTAATCGGGTAGCAAACTCGGTTAAACTGATGAAAGTAAAACATTGCGTAATTACTTCGGTAGATCGGGACGATTTAAAAGATGGGGGCTCGATTATTTGGGCCGAAACACTCCAGGCAATTAGAAGGGAAAGCCCCGAAACAACCCTGGAAACCTTGGTGCCAGATTTTAAAGGTCAGTGGGATAATTTATACAGAGTATTAGCAGAACGCCCTGAAGTAATGTCGCACAACGTGGAAACCGTAAAGCGCCTGACCAAACAAGTACGGATCCAGGCTAAATATGATAGAAGTTTAGAAGCGCTCAAAAGAATTTCTGAATTCGGACTGAGAACAAAAACTGGTATTATGCTGGGCTTAGGCGAAACTGAAGACGACGTTTTGGAAGCGATGGACGACTTAGTGGCAAATGGAGTGCATATCCTAACGTTGGGTCAATATTTACAGCCCACTAAAAATCACCACCCAGTGGTAGATTGGATCCACCCCGATCAATTTGCCAAATACAAAGAAATAGGCTTAGCAAAGGGTTTGAGATATGTAGAAAGTGGACCGCTCGTGCGTTCTTCTTACCATGCCGAAAAACATTTGTTTGAATTCTAACAGTAAAATTTCTTTTATCGCAATTTGATTGTATATTAGCATCATTGGCACCAACAAAAAAAATATCTCTATCCGAAGAAGAACTGGTCAACGCACTAAAAAGGCAAGACACCATCGCTATGAAAGCGTTGTATGATATGTATTCGGGAGCATTGCTTGGGGTTATTTCGAGAATAGTTATTCATACCGAAATTGCAGAAGATTTATTGCAGGAAACTTTTGTGAAAATATGGAACTCTGCATCCAGTTATGATAGCTCAAAAGGCCGTTTATTTACTTGGATGATGAATGTAGCACGAAATTTATCAATCGACAAATTAAGATCCAAAGACTTTAAAAACGCTGCTAAAAACCAAGACATAGAAAATAACGTAGATTTCATTGACGAGCAAAAAAGGGTTACTTTTAATGCAGATACTTTAGGTTTGAAAGAGTTGGTAACGAAGCTGAAACCAGAGTTTAAAAATGTGTTAGATATGATTTATTTTAAAGGGTACACACACGTTGAGGCAGCAGAAGAATTAAATTTACCTCTAGGTACAGTAAAAACTCGTATTCGTATGGCAATTTTAGAGTTAAGGAAAAATTTTAATTGAAGTGGAAGAAGTAAAAGCATATATTGAATCTGGCATACTTGAACTTTACGTTCTAGGGCAATTATCTGCCGAAGAATGTAGCGAAGTAGCAGCAATGGCTCAAAAACATCCTGAGGTAAAAGCAGAGATTTTAGCCATTGAGCTTGCGATGGAAACTTATGCCTTACAAAATGCGGTTGAACCCTCTGCCAATATAGAAGACCAAATCTTTGCTAAAATAGCTGAACCCAAAATTGTTCCATTGTATGATAATAATGATGGAAAAGTAAGGAAATTGCGCTATGCACTAGTTGCTTGCAGTATTTTATTAGCCATTAGCATAGGGGCTTTATTTTCGGCTCATAAAGAACTGAAAGATGCCAATTTCCAAATCACCGCCCTAAACAGTGATAAAGAGAAATTTGCGCAAACGGTTTCACAACTGGAATTTCAGAATGCGGGCATGGAGAACAGAATAGCCATGACCAAAACAGACGAGTGGACAACAGTTAAGCTTGCTGGCGTTAAAACCTCTCCGAAAGCCGAAATGCTGGTATATTGGAACAAAGTAAATAAAAATATCCTGATCAATTATGCTGCAATGGACCTGCCTAAAACCGATCAAGCTCATGAATATCAGTTGTGGGCATTGGTAGATGGCAAACCTGTTAGCCTGGGCATTTTTGGCGATAGTGAACGTGCAAAAGATGCTGTGAAACAAATGGATGCCATTGAAAAAGCGCAAGCCTTTGCAGTAACCATTGAACCAGTTGGTGGAAGCGTAAACCCTACCATGGAAAAAATGGTAGTAATGGGAGCTATCTAACCCGTTAAGCCCTTCATCACTTTCGGTATTTCATCAGCAAGCTGCGAAGCGCTTATCGCAAAACTGTTCTTGGCTAATTCATCCCCTGCCTTGCCGTGGATATAAACCGCTAACCTCGCTGCATCCGCTGCTGTATAAGACTGTGCTAGCAAACCAGTTATCGTCCCGGTTAATACATCACCCATGCCTCCTGAGGCCATGCCAGGATTACCAGTTTGGTTAATGTAAATCTCGCCGTCTGGCAAACAAATAAAGGTATACTGATTTTTAAGTACGATGATCAACTGCCTCTCGAAAGCTTGTTTTTTTGCGGTTTCTACCCTGGCCCACCAGTTTTGATGATCGCCAAATAAACGGTCGAATTCTTTTAAATGTGGTGTGAGCATAGATTGATGGGGTACGGCGGCAAACAAATCAGGCCTATCGGCCAGCAAGGTAAGTGCATCTGCATCTAACACTAATGGCTTTTTTAAGCTGAGCAGGTTCGCTAAAATCTCTTCACTAGCTGCTGCAGTACCCAAACCCGGACCAATGGCAATGGACGTATACTTTTCAAAAGCTTCGAGATCCAAATTTTCGCTTCTCGGTAAAGCCATTACTTCGGGTAAGCTTGTATTGAGCGCTATTAAGCCACTTTGTGGCAGGCAAACAGTGGTTAATCCTGCGCCAACGCGCAAACAGCCCCGGGCAGCCAACAGCGCAGCACCCATCGTGGTTGTATTTCCCGCCACAATTAAGGCATGTCCGTAAGTTCCTTTATGGGTAAAATTCTGTCTACTTTTAACGGTCAATGCATCATTCAACTTCCAATAACTTTCTTGGCGCGCTATAAAATCTTCGTCCAAACCTATATCAACCACCTTAAAGCTATTTAGGGCGACTGCTGATTCGGGAAAGAAAAAGTTAATTTTAGGTCGCTGGAAAGTGATGGCCAACTCCGCTTTAATACCCAGGTAAGGCTGGTCAACCGGTCCTTCACCAGGAAACCCGGTAGGCACATCTACGGCAACGATGGGTTTATTTAAATCGTTTAACAAACTTGCTAATTCCGCATACTTCCCGGTTAGGGGCTTATGTAAACCCGACCCTAGGATGGCGTCAATAATTAAGTCTGCAGTTAACCCTTTGAGCGCAGCTGGCAGTAAAACCGGGGTTATCGCCACATCAGTTTGCTCCAAAAGCGCCAGGTTGTGGGCGTAATCTTCACTTTGCTTGGTTCCGAAATTGATTAACGACACAGAGATGTGTTGATAGCCGGCAAGGTTAAGCAGCCGGGCGATTGCTAAGCCATCACCTCCGTTATTCCCTTGTCCGCATAAAATAGCGATAGACTTTTCTTTATCCGGAAAATCTGCGCTAAAAACCTCCACGAAGGCAGCCGCAGCGCGTTCCATTAATGCTGTCGACGAAATAGCTTCACGCTTAATGGTGTAAGAATCTGCTTCCTGCATCTGAGACGAACTGAGTAGCTTTTTCATGTCACCTAAGTTAATAAAATTGATTAACTTACTATCCCTATGAAGGAAGCGTTAGATATTTTAATTATTGGAGGCGGACTAGCGGGCTTAACTGCGGCACTTCATTTGCAGCAAGTCGGGCTCAGCGTAACCTTGATAGAAAAAAATGAATTTCCTCAACACAAGGTTTGCGGTGAATACATCTCGAATGAAGTGCTACCTTACTTAAATTGGCTCAATCTTGACATCACAGTCCTTAAGCCTAATCCAATTCATCAATTTCAGCTCACAACGCGCTCCAACACCAGTATTGCAACAAATTTACCGCTTGGTGGTTTTGGCATTAGCAGATTTGAGCTAGATCACTTTCTTTACAAGCAATTAATTAAACGATGCGTCCCCGTCATCAAAGACCGGGTAACAAATATCGAGTTTAAGGACGATAAGTTCTTTGTGACAATGCATAGCGGGAAAGAAATCAGCGCCAACCAAATCATCGGCGCTTATGGTAAGCGCTCAGCCATCGACATTAAATTAAGCCGGTCATTTATTCAGCAAGCTTCGCCATTTTTAGCGGTGAAGGGGCATTACCGTGGTAACTTCCCGAATGAACTGGTAGCCGTACATAACTTCAAAGGCGGATACTGCGGGGTTTCAAAGGTCGAAAACGACATCATAAATATTTGCTATTTGGCAGACTATAACTCTTTCAAAAAGTATAAGCATATTCAAAACTACGAGGAAAAGGTGCTGTACCAAAATAAACACCTGGAGGCTGTATTTAAAGAAAGTACCCCCTTATTTGATGAACCGCTGGTGATCAGTCAGCTATACTTCGGCGAAAAAAAGGCGGTAGAAAATCATATATTGATGATTGGAGATACGGCCGGACTTATCCACCCACTGTGTGGTAACGGGATGGCAATGGCGATGCATAGTGCAAAAATTGCTTCAACGTTACTGGTAAAGCTTAAACTTGGAGAAATCAACTCCCGTGAGGAACTGGAGCACCTGTACACCCTAAATTGGAATGTCGAATTTAGGTCCCGGATAAAAATGGGTCGCCTATTAGCTTCCCTGCTAAGAAAAGAAAAGCTCTCCAGTTTATTAATTAGCGGCTTGGCAAAATCGCCCTATCTACTCAATAAAATTATAGAGAAAACACACGGAAAACCAATTGTAAATGATGGGAATAGATACAACGCATAGAAGTAACTTGCCCGAGCTAATGGACAACTTCGAGATGGAGGGCGACATACTAAGAGATGCCTTAGATAAGATTGCCAAAATAAATCAACTACTAGGCGGCAATAAAATCACCCTCGAAGGGGTAAAATCACTACTTAAAAAGCATCAATCGCAAGCAAGCATCAGCATAGTCGACATTGGCTGTGGCAACGGCGATATGTTAAGAACATTAGCAGAATATGCAAAAAAGCACAAGTTAAATTTTTTGCTCACCGGTATCGATGCTAATAGCTTCACCATCCAGCATGCGCAAAAGCTTTCGGTCAACTACCCTAACATCCGCTACAAGTGTGCCGACATATTTGATAAGCAAACCGAAGCGTACGATATCGTACTATGCACCTTAACACTGCATCATTTTAAAGATGAAGAAATAACGAGCCTTTTAGCAAACATTTTACCGCTCACAAAGGTTGGTATAGTAATTAACGATTTACAACGAAGCGCTATAGCCTACTACTTATTTAAGGCCCTATGCTTTTCTTTTAAGCTAAATGATATGTCGAGAGAAGATGGCCTGATATCCATACTTAGAGGTTTTAAAAAAGACGACCTAAGAAGGTATTCCCATACCCTAAAATTAAAGTCCTTTTCTATCAAATGGAAATGGGCATTCCGTTACCAGTGGATTATTCAAACAGCATGAGCGTAAGCATTAAAACAGTTTCCAAAGTACTACCAAAATATTCGAGACCTACGTCTGATATTATTCCATTTTTCGAGGCTTGGTTACAAGGACAAGAAGAAAGATTTATTAGAAAAGCCTTAAAAATTATGGAGGGTGCAGAGGTTGATAGACGCTATTCTTTTTTAGCACCAGAAGAGGTTTTCAGTAACCTGAGCTTTGAAGAGCGAAACAACATTTACATCAAAGAAGGAATTAAATATGCTACTGAATGTTTAAGTACCGCGCTAGCAAAAGCAAATTGGGAGCCGCAGGATTTAGATTATATCATTACAGTGAGTTGCACCGGAATAATGATCCCTTCGCTAGATGCCTACCTCATTAATGAACTAAAACTGAGACAGGACATTGTAAGGTTACCCGTTACCGAAATGGGCTGTGCGGCAGGGGTTTCGGGCATGATCTATGCAAAGAATTTCTTACAGTCGAACCCCGGAAAACGAGCGGCAGTGATAGCAGTTGAATCGCCTACAGCTACATTCCAGCTTAACGATTACTCGATGGCCAACATTGTAAGTGCCGCAATTTTTGGAGATGGAACAGCCTGTGTATTAATGAGCTCTCATGAAAACGATGAAGGACCCAAAATCATCGCCGAAGAAATGTACCACTTTTTTGACAACACACAAATGATGGGCTTTAGTTTGCGTAACACCGGCTTACAGATGGTGCTAGACCCCGCAGTACCTGAGGTAATAGCCCAGCATTTCGAAGGGATTATCCATCCCTTTCTAGCTAAAAATAATTTATCCATTAAAGAGATCGACCACTTGATCTTTCACCCCGGAGGGAAAAAGATTGTACACCTGGTGGAAGGGCTATTTAAAGTGCTAGGGAAAAATATGGATGACACCAAAGAGGTTTTAAGACTCTACGGCAACATGTCTAGCGCCACCATATTATATGTACTGGAAAGATTTATAGATGGCCAGCATAAGGCAGGAGAAACAGGTTTGATGTTAAGCTTCGGCCCGGGCTTTTCTGCCCAGCGAATGTTAATTCAATGGTAAAGAGGGTATTTAACCCTCCATTTCTTTTTTCAAGAACTTGCCCGTTAAACTGATCGGATTTTGGATCAGGCCTTCTGGTGTGCCTTCAAATATAATCCTTCCACCTCCAATACCGCCTTCTTCACCCAAGTCTATCACCCAATCGGCCACTTTTACCACGTCTAAATTATGTTCAATCACCAATACGGTATTTCCCTTTTCAACGAGCTCATTTAACACGCCTAAAAGAACATTGATATCTTCGAAGTGCAAACCTGTGGTGGGTTCATCTAAAATATAAAAAGTTTTGCCGGTGTCTTTTTTCGAAAGCTCGGTCGCCAACTTAACCCGCTGAGCTTCACCCCCAGATAAGGTGGTAGAAGATTGCCCCAGCCTGATATAGCCTAAACCTACATCATTTAAAGTTTTGATCTTCCGGTAAATGGCAGGCATATGCTCAAAAAAGACACAGGCCTCCTCGATGCTCATGTCTAATATATCGCTGATGGATTTCCCGCGATAGCGAACTTCTAAGGTTTCACGATTATAACGTCTGCCCCCACATTCTTCGCAAGGAACGGCCACATCGGGCAAAAAGTTCATCTCAATAACCTTCATTCCGGCACCCTGACAAGTTTCGCAGCGACCACCTTTCACGTTAAAAGAAAAACGACCAGGCTTATAACCACGAATTTTTGCCTCAGGCAATAATACAAATAGGTTACGAATGTCTGAAAATACACCGGTATAGGTTGAAGGATTTGAGCGAGGTGTACGCCCAATAGGCGCCTGATCAATCTCGATCACCTTATCAATTTCTTTCAATCCCACAATTTTCTCGTAAGGCAATGGATGTTTTTTGGCCCTGAAAAAGTGATGGTTCAAAATCGGATATAAAGTTTCGGTAATCAAACTCGACTTGCCACTCCCAGAAACACCGGTTACGGCAATAAACTTGCCCAATGGAAAATCCACAGAAACATCTTTCAGATTATGCCCCGTTGCCTTAATGATCGATAACTTATGTCCATTACCCTTTCTGCGTTTCTTTGGCACCTCAATTCCTTTTTTGCCATTTAAATAGGCCGCTGTAAGCGTTCCAGATTTTAAAATTTCTGCAGGCGTTCCCTGCGCTACCACTTCTCCGCCATGCACACCTGCGGCGGGACCAATGTCAATCACATGATCGGCTTCCAAAATCATATCCTTATCATGCTCTACCACAAGAACGGTATTGCCTAAGTCGCGCAAGTTTTTTAAAGCACCGATCAGTCGCTCATTGTCTCGCTGATGTAAACCAATACTGGGCTCGTCCAATATGTACATCACATTCATCAACTGCGAACCAATTTGAGTAGCCAGTCGAATCCGTTGAGCTTCCCCGCCCGAAAGTGTTCTCGCCGTTCTGTCTAATGATAAATAGGTAAGCCCCACATCCGTTAAAAATCCAATCCTGGCCCTGATCTCTTTCAAAATTTCTTTGGCAATAATATTCTGACGATCATTTAATCTCTCCTCCAGGTCAACAAACCATGCTTTTAGTCCGTTAATATCCATTTCGGCCAACTGGAAAATATTCTTCCCATCTACCTTAAAATGTAAACTCTCTTTCTTTAAACGCGCACCACTACATTCGGGACAAGTTTTCAACTTTCTAAATGTATCCATGTCATCAGGAGCGGTATCTCCCCTTTTCTCTTGTTGCTCTTCCAAGAGTTTGATAATCCCGTCGAACGTAACCTGATAATTCTGTACATTCCACTTATTATACTCAACCGCCACACTTAATAGTTCGTGTGTTCCATTTAAAATAATATCGATGTTTTCATCACCTAACTTTTCCAATGGTGTAGAAAGTGAAAAGTTGTACTTTTTTCCGAGAGCTTTCAAAACCTGAAACATCCAAACATCGCGGTACTCGCCCAGTGGCGCTATGCCGCCGTTTAAAATGCTCAGCTTCATATTGGGCATTACCGATTCCTTGTCGACTACAAAAATGTACCCCAGGCCATCGCAACGCTCACATGCACCGTAGGGTGAATTAAAAGAAAAGCTATTTGGCTGTGGCTCATCATAAGAAATGCCGGTAGTGGGGCACATTAAAAACTTACTGAAATGCGCTACGTTATTTTCTTTGTCGCTAATCTTAATAACGCCCTTTCCCAATCGCATAGCCGTTTGAATACTATCCAACAACCTTTTATGATCCTTTTCGTCAATAATCAAACGATCAACCACAATCTCAATATCATGTATTTTGTAGCGGTCTACTTGCATTTTAGCCGTTAGGTCTTGAATTTCCCCATCAATGCGAACCTTTACATAGCCTTGCTTCCGAATTTGTTCAAAAAGCTCCCGGTAATGTCCCTTACGCCCTTTTACAACGGGCGCTAAAATATTTACGGGCATGGTATCGAACTTTTTGTAGATATTTTTTAAGATTTGATCCTCGCTCATGCGCTCCATCTTCTCACCGGTATTGTAAGAGAAAGCATCCGCAACACGTGCATAGAGCAAACGCATAAAATCGTATATCTCGGTAATCGTACCCACAGTTGAACGCGGGTTTTTACTCGTTGTTTTTTGTTCTATGGCAATAACCGGACTAAGGCCCGAAACTTTATCCACATCGGGGCGTTCCATTCCGCCCATAAACTGACGGGAATAAGCGCTAAAAGTTTCCATATAGCGCCGCTGCCCCTCTGCATAAATCGTATCAAAAGCCAGGGATGATTTTCCGCTTCCACTTAAACCGGTAATCACTACCAGCTGATTTCGGGGAAAACTAACGTCGATATTTTTAAGATTATGCACCCTAGCACCATACACTTCCACATCTTTTTGCTCGCCTAGGTCTATATTCTTTTTGCTCATAAATTTATAGGTAACTGCATTAAAAAACAGCCTGCAAAAATACAGAAATTCTACCACTTTGTCAAAGCGCCAACAAAACCACGAAATATTTGGAATGGAGAGAAATTAAGAATAGTTTTGACAAACAAAACGCTTAGAATATAAAATCGCGTTATTATTGGAGTTATTAGCTTAGAATTATGATTATTGAACCTAGAATGCGAGGATTTATATGTTTAACGGCACATCCTAAAGGTTGTGAGCAAAACATTATCAATCAAATTAATTATATTAAATCTAAAGGACCAATCAATGGTCCAAAAAAAGTATTGGTTATCGGATCTTCTACCGGCTTCGGATTAGCTTCCAGAATTACAAGTGCCTTCGGATCAGGTGCTGCTACAATAGGCGTCTATTTTGAAAAACCACCTAAAGAAGGCAAAACCGCTTCGCCAGGATGGTATAACACTGCAGCCTTCGAAACCGAAGCTATCAAAGCAGGATTATACGCAAAAAGCATTAATGGAGATGCATTTTCTAACGAAATAAAAGCACAAACAATGGAGTTAATTAAGGCTGATCTGGGGCAAATTGACCTGGTGATTTATAGCTTAGCCTCTCCGGTTAGAACAAACCCAAATACGGGGGTGCTGCATCGCTCAACCTTAAAACCTATCGGCCAAAATTTCAGCAATAAAACGGTCGACTTCCACACAGGCATCGTATCGGAAGTAAGCATAGAGCAGGCCAACGAAGAAGAAATTGAAAACACCGTAGCCGTTATGGGCGGAGAAGATTGGGAAATGTGGATTGATGCGCTAAAAGCAGAAAATTTGTTAGCTGATGGCTTTACTACGGTTGCTTATTCTTATATAGGTCCTGCTGTAACAGAAGCAGTTTATAGGAAAGGTACCATTGGCAGAGCTAAAGATCATTTAGAAGCAACAGCTTTTACAATTTCCGATAAATTGGCTGATGTAAACGGAAAAGCATATGTTTCTGTTAACAAAGCATTGGTAACCCAGGCAAGTTCAGCAATCCCTGTCATTCCCCTCTATATATCTTTATTATACAAAATAATGAAGGAAGAAGGCATTCATGAAGGTTGTATCGAACAAATTCAGCGCCTATTCAAGGATAGATTGTACACCGGTGATGCGGTTCCGGTAGATGAGAAAGGGCGTATTAGAATAGACGACTGGGAAATGCGCGATGATGTGCAGGCTCGGATCGTTACCTTGTGGAAAGAATCGACGACCGAAAATTTACCAGCTGCAGGAGATTTGACCGGCTATAAAAAGGACTTCTTAAATCTTTTTGGCTTTGATGTAGCAGGAGTTGATTACCAGGCAGACGCAAATGAAATGGTAGAAATACCAGGTTTAGTTGCTAACGATTAGCTACTTTGTAAGTGGGATCTTCGATGATATTGACCTCGATAATCCCACTTGCATTTTGCAAGAGCGTCCTACAATCGCCGCTTAAATGACGTAGCCGAACTGTTTTATGCACAGTTGCATAGCGTTCCGTAATTTTGTTTACCGCATCAATTGCGCTCATATCATTTATCCTACTTTCTTTAAAATCGATTATAACCTGCTCAGGGTCATTCAACACATCAAATTTCTCGGCAAACGTGGCTGCTGAACCAAAAAATAGCGGACCAAAAATCTCATAATGCTTCACTCCATTTTCGTCGACGTATTTTTTTGCCCGAATGCGTTTAGCGCTTTCCCACGCAAATACCAATGCGGAAATAATGACGCCAATTAAAACGGCTAATGCCAGATTATGCAATAAAACAGTGATTACAGCCACCAAAACGCCTACAAAAATGTCGTGCCTGGGCATTTTGTTGATCACCTTAAAACTTGCCCATTCAAAAGTACCTACCGCCACCATAATCATTACCCCAACCAGTGCGGCCATGGGAAGTTGCCCTATAACAGGTGCCCCAAATAAAACAATCAATAAAATAGTTATCGAGGCAACAATGCCAGATAAACGAGCCCTTGAACCCGAAGAGAGGTTAACCAATGTTTGCGCAATCATCGGACAGCCGCCCATGCCAAAGAAAAAGCCGTTTAAAATGTTCGCACTCCCCTGCGCAATACATTCTCTGTTTCCATTCCCTTTTGTCGCCGTAATTTCATCTACCAAATTTAAAGTCAGCAGCCCCTCTGTTAACCCTACACTGGCCATAATGAGCGCATAAGGAAAAATAATCTTGAGCGTTTCGAAATTGACAGGAATATTGGGAATGTTAAAAGGAGGAAAGCCGCCCGCTACCGAGGCAATATCACTCACAGTTTTTGTATGGATCCCGAAACCTGCTACTAAACCAAAAACTACCACTATAGCCACTAAAGATGCCGGTACTGCCTTGGTAATTTTCGGAAATCCAATTACGATTGCAATGGTTAAGGCAACCAAACCTAACATGATGTATAAAGCTGAGCCAGCTAACCAGGTGTCTGTACCCTGCACTTTAAACTGATTGATCTGCGACATAAAAATGATGATGGCTAATCCATTTACAAACCCGAACATAACAGGTTGCGGCACCAAACGAATAAACTTTCCGAACTTAAAAATACCCACCAGAATCTGAATAACGCCTGCCAGCGCAACTGCGGCAAATACGTAGTCTAAACCATTGGATTTCATGAGCGCAATAAGCACAATAACCGTTGCCCCTGCCCCACCAGAAATCAAACCTGGCCTGCCTCCAAAAACAGCAGTAACCAAACCCATTATAAATGCAGCATATAAACCTGTTAACGGCGGAAAACCAGCAAGAATAGCAAATGAAAGCGACTCTGGAATCATCGTCATCGCCACCGTTAAACCAGCAAGCACTTCTTTTTTATAATCTACACGTTGCGTAAAATCGAATAGGTTTAAATAGCTTTTCATCATCAATTGCAAATGTACAAATAAAGAAAATAGTGCGATAAAGATATTTCCTAGGCAAATTATTATCTTTAAAAAAAAATCAGATGTCGAACATTAAACTCATCATTGAAGAACGCCCAACCAACATTGGGAACTTCCTAGTTGGCAGGTTACTCCCGTTCAGGGAAAAAAGAATGGTTGGCCCTTTCTCCTTCATCGACCACATGGGCCCCGCAGCAATGAACGATCATCAAAACATAGACATACCTCCGCATCCACATATTGGTTTATCTACGCTTACCTATTTGTTCGAAGGGAGCATTATGCATAAGGACGGCCTTGGCACTGCCATCGAAATTAAACCCGGCCAGGTAAATTGGATGACTGCCGGAAAAGGCATCGCCCACTCAGAACGAACTCCTGCATACCTCCGCCACAGCGATAAAATGCTACATGGCTTACAAATCTGGGTAGCGCTACCTAAACATTTAGAACAAATGGAGCCTGAGTTTTATCATGCTGATGCGGATGAGCTTCCCACTTGGGAAAATGAGGGCGTTCATTATAAACTGATTGCTGGCACTGCCTTCGGCCGTCAATCGCCCATTCCGGTTTATAGCCCCCTATACCTCATAGAGTTAAAAAGTAAAGAACGCAGCACGCTTAAAATAGGCACGGAACTTTTTGGAGAAAGCGGGATCTACATTTTAGAGGGCAGTATCACTAGCGAAGAAAATAGCTTTGGTCCGAAACAACTTTTAGTAGCAAATGATAGCTCCTTGTGCGAATTTACGATGCAAGAAAACACGACCATTTATATTTTTGGCGGCGAACCGTTTCCAGAGGAGCGCTTTATATATTGGAATTTTGTGGCGAGTGATAAGAGCCTGATCGAAGCTGCAAAGAAACGTTGGGTAGCACAGGATTTTGCACCAGTTCCGGGCGAAACTGAATTTGTTCCCCTACCAGCGCAAAGGTTGTAAACTACAAGCGCCCCGCATTATTCCCAAGAAATAATTGTTTCATTCTCGGTGGGATGCCCCGTGCACACCAATACTCTGCCACGAGCAATTTCATCGTCTGTTAATACCTCGTTATAATCCATCCGTACCCCACCCTGTATGCAATTAGCAATGCAGGTACTACACACCCCACCACTACAACTATAAGGCAAATTTATATTGTTTTCTAAAGCAACCTCTAAAATTCTTTTAGGATAAGGCACCAACAAACGATGTTCTTTTCCGTTGAAATGCAAAACGATTGAGTAGGTATTTTTATCTACTACCTTCTCCGTGCTATCGTCTTCATCCACTTCGTCTTCCGGCAACACAAAAGTTTCACGTTTAAGCTGATCGGATTTAAACCCTGCACTTAATAAAGTAATACGGCAAACATCCATATAATCAACCGGTCCGCAAATGTAAAACAGGGAATCGTTTGGATCAAACTCCATATTCTCCTTCACCAGCTGATTAATTAAGATACCATTTAGCCTTGCACGAAATAAATTCTTGCTATTACTATATAGGTGGACTACGGTAAGGCGGGCAGGGTGCAAAAGCTGCCACCTTTGAATGTCGGCCGCAAACAGTGTTTGATCTGCACTCCTACTACTGTAAACCAGCACAAGCTTAGCAGTGGGTTCTTTAAGCAATGCCGTCTTTAAAATAGAAAATAAAGGGGTAACACCTACTCCAGCTGCAAATAAAAAGATCGTTCTTGGTGTTTTGAGTTTGGGTTCGTACACAAATTGCCCGTTAGGCTCGGCAATTTGAACAACATCTCCAGCGCTTAGCTGATGGTGGATAAACCTGGATATTTCTCCATTCTCAACCAGCTTTACTGCAATAGCGATGGGCTCATCAACCGCAGGTGAACTGCAAAAAGAATAGGATCTTCGCAATTGCTTTTGATGAACATCGAATACTAGCGTTAAAAACTGTCCCGCTTGATAGTGTAAGGATTCACCATTAAGTGTTTCAAAACAAATCTTGATCACCTCTGTAGGTTGTTTACTTACTGAAATTACGCGGAGTTTTTGCAAGGACATATTGCAAAAATAAGCAAAATCAACAACAGGGCTTACAAAGTTAGCAAACTTCGTAAGCCTTAAGTTATTCTATTGTGCTCGACGGGCTTTCTGTATAGGCAATTAATGCCTTCTGACTCGAGTAGCCATTTCGAACAGGGTTTTCAAGAATTTCTTTCATTGAAATTAACTTGTAAACATATCCACCTGTTTCCCGATTTAACTTCATTTTGAAATAATTGTCTTGATTTTGCTTATTGATCTGCTTCTTCATGTGCACATCACCAACATTATACGCCGCCGCAACCAATGTCCAGCTGTTAAAGATGCCGTATAGCTCTTTAATGTACTTGCATGCTGCAATGGTAGATTTACGCAGATTGTTACGCTCATCAATTTGGCTATTTACCTTTAGGCCATACATACGTGCAGTTCCTGGCATAAATTGCCAAAACCCGGATGCTCCCTTCGGTGAGGTTCCGCTTTGCAAGCCGGACTCGACAAGGGGCATGTACTTAAAGTCATTGGGAATGCCATAAGATGCTAAAATAGGTTCGATTACCGGAAACCATTCTGCTGCCTTACGATGTAAGCGGTTGGTTTGTAAACTTTGGTAGCCAAAAGACGCCAAAACTTTCTTCATTTTACCAATTACTTTATCATCGCCCAAAGGCAGGTTTTCATCGGCAAATGCTAACTGAGCTATTGTAAATTCTGGCTCTTCAGGTTCTTCTATTATGGTGGTGAGATTGTTATTCTTTAGTGGTGTTTTTTCATTTTCTGGTAGTGTGTAAGCAAACACTTTTGCCATCACTAATAATGCTATGATTACCGTCGATGGAATGAGGTGTTTCTTTATCATCTTCCTCCTTTTTTTGGTGAACAATTATAAATTGACGACAAAGGTACAATATATTAATCTAATTATCAAATAGTTACAAAAATAAGCCTCAAAATCACTGCTTAAGGTTATTTAAACGGCGTTTTTAATTAATTGAAATAACATCATTTTTTTCGTAAGTTTGTACCCGCATAAATTATGTGGTTAAAGGCATATCATGATAAGAAATAACAACAGGAACAGTCGCGATGACAAGTCCAAAGCGGGCGAAGGAAGCAAAAGCAGAAGACCTGCTGGCACCGATAAACCCAAGGGAAGATACAGTGAAAAGGACGGAAAAAGCAATTCCGACAAAGAGGATAGAGATAAACGCAAACCTTTAGCCTCAGGCGATAAGCCAGCATATAAACCAAGAACTTCAAGAGACGGCGATTCAAAGCCATATTCAGCAAGGCCATCAGCCGGAAAAGATTTCAGTGGCGCATCAAACTCATACAAGCCAAAAAGCGAAGGTAAAGGTGGTTTTAAACCTTGGGAAAAGAAAGACTCTGGAAGCTCAACTTACAAGCCTAAAGCCTACAAAGAAGGAAGTTCGAGAGATGAAGCTAAGGAAGGTAAACGGAGCTACGTTAAAAAAGACAATTATATAACAGACGGCGACAAATCTAAATTCGCAGACAAAAAGGGAGGTTCATCAAGAAGCACAGATAGCCGCCCGTATAGAAAACGTGAAGATGGCGACTTTAAACGCAAAGATGATCGTGGTGAAAGAGTTGCCCCAACAACTAGAGCAAGAAAAACGGCCGAGCCTAAAGATGACGGACTGATTCGTTTGAACCGTTATATTGCCAATTCAGGAATTTGCTCTCGCCGTAAGGCTGATGAACTCATTGAGGCAGGCGTTGTTTCTGTAAACAATATCCCAGTAACAGAGTTAGGTCACAAAGTTGATCCCTATAAAGATGAAGTACGCTACAATGGCGAGCTACTAAAACGTGAAAAGAAAGTGTACGTTTTATTAAATAAACCTAAAGATTACATTACCACTACAGACGATCCACAAGAACGTAAAACGGTGATGCAATTGGTTGAAAAAGCAAGCAGGGAACGTATTTATCCGGTGGGTCGTTTAGACAGAAATACTACTGGACTGATTTTAATGACTAATGACGGAGATCTTGCTGATAAATTATCCCATCCAAAAAATGGTATTACAAAAATTTACCACGTGGAGTTAAGCAAAAATTTAAGTCAGGGTGACTTCAATAAAATTCAGTTCGGTTTAGAGCTTGAAGATGGCTTGATTAAACCAGATAACGTATCCTATGTTGCCGGAGCAAGCAAGAAAGAAGTAGGCATCCAAATACATAGTGGAAAAAACCGTATTGTACGTCGTATCTTCGAACATTTAGGATATGATGTAGTGAAGTTAGACCGCGTTGTGTATGGCAATTTAACCAAAAAGGATTTACCGCGTGGTAGATGGCGCTTTTTAGAAGAACATGAGCTTATCCAGATTAAGCATCTGATAAAATAAGCTAATTTAAACTTTGCGTTAAAATCAACATTATGCAAAAGAACGTCTTACTGCTATTTTCAATTTTTCTGCTAGCGAATCACGCTAAAGCTCAAAAATACAACCTCCTCATTGGAACCTACACCAATAAAGGTACGAGTGAAGGGATATATGTGTATGATTTTAATAGCTCAAATGCCGATACGAAATTAAAAAGCATTGCTAAAAACGTGGTGAACCCAAGTTACTTAGCCCTTAGTAGTGACAATAAATTTCTGTACAGTGTAAATGAGAATGGAAAAGAAAGCGGAGTAAGCGCATTCAGCTTCGACTCTAAAAGTGGGACGCTTGAATTTTTAGACAGAAAATCACCTGAAGGGGCCGATCCTTGCTACATTATCACGAATGGCAAAAAAGTTTTAACAGCAAATTATTCGGGAGGAAGTATTACTGCTCTTAGCACTGGCAAAGACGGAAAGTTTTTAGACACCAAACAAGTGATACAACATACGGGGAAAAGTATTGATCCGAAGCGCCAGTTAAGTTCTCATGTACACCAGATACAACTAACCCCTGATAAAAAATATATTGTTACAGATTTAGGAGAAGATCAAATTTACGTTTATGCGACTGAAACTAATCATCCCGGAACGTTAATTCGTAAAAGTGTTACTAAAACCAATCCTGGCAGCGGCCCCAGGCACTTAACTTTTAGTCCGAATGGCAAATTTGCTTACCTTACCCATGAATTTAATGGAAAAATAACAGCTTATCGTTATTCAAACGCCAATTTGCAAAAAATACAAGAAATTGAAACTACCCCGAAAGATTTTTCTGGAAAAATTGATGCTGCAGACATTCATGTATCGGAAGATGGTAAATTCCTATATCAAAGTAATAGAGGAGAAGCAAATACGCTAAGTGTGTTTAAAATCCAGTCGGGCGGAACGCTAAAGCTCGTAGAAATTGTAAGCACGCTAGGAAAAGGGCCCAGAAATTTCAGCATAGATCCAAGTGGCGACTTTTTATTAGTGGCACATCAGTATACCAATGACGTGGTTATTTTTAACCGTGATAAAACAACAGGAAAATTAACCGACAGCGGAAAAAGAATACAGGTTGGTGCGCCGGTTTGTTTAATCTTCAGTAAAATTTAAAGTTTTTTAGCTCACTGCTACCGACTGGGCTAAAACCTCTGTATAAAGGTCTATATACATGGGCAATATCTTTTTAAGATCGAAGTCCTGTGCTCTCTTTAAGGCGTTTTCTTTAAAATAGCGCAAGGTATCTTCGTTACTTAAAATGGTAATCGCTTTGTTCGCCATGTCATCAACATCGCCAACATTACACATATACCCGCAATAATCGTCGATATTTAATTCGGGCAATCCCCCTGCGTTAGAAGTGATAACAGGCACTTTACAGGCCATAGCCTCTAAGGCGGCTAAACCGAAACTCTCCGATTCGGAGGGCATAATAAACAAATCGGAAACCGATAAAATTTCCTCAACCGCATCTTGTTTCCCTAAAAACCGTACATTTTCGCAAATATTAAGTTCGCGACACAGTTGTTCATTGGCAGTACGCTCCGGACCGTCGCCCACCATTAATAACTTTGATGGTAGTTTTGCCTGCACTTTTTGAAACATCTTAATCACATCTTCCGTGCGTTTTACTTTTCTAAAGTTAGAGGTATGGATTAAAATCCGTTCATTGTTGGGCGCTATCGCTTTCTTAAAATGGTCTTTAGGTTGTAAGCTAAACCTATTAAAGTCTATGAAATTAGGGATAACCTTAATATTTTTTTTGATATCAAAATGACTGTAAGTATCTTCTTTTAAATCTTCAGAAACCGTTGTTACACCGTCGCTTTGGTTAATCGAGAACGTCACAACTGGTTTATAAGTTGCATCTTTCCCTACAAGGGTAATATCTGTACCATGCAACGTAGTCACAAAAGGAATATTGATACCAAAGGTTGCTAAAATTTGCTTCGCCATAAAAGCTGCAGACGCATGGGGTATCGCATAATGCACATGTAATATATCCAATTTTTCAAAACGGACAACATCTACCAGTTTACTGGCTAAAGCCGATTCATAAGGAGCATAATCGAACAAGGGGTAATCCCTTACCGAAACCTCATGGTAAAATAAATTTGCTGAAAAAAAATCAAGTCGCGCAGGCTGGCTATAAGTGATAAAATGAACCTGATGGCCCGCATTGGCCAAGGCTTTACCTAATTCTGTAGCGACTACGCCACTTCCGCCAAATGTAGGGTAACAAACAATTCCTATTTTCATTAATACGTATATGTCTTACGCAAATTAACCTATATCTTAGCTAATTTGTGTTATCTGTGGGTAATAAAACTCACAAGTGGTTTCATCCCTAGCAGTTTTTCTTCCTCCACCCGTATTTCCGACCTAATATCTTCTACTCTCTTTTTCTGCTTGTCATAAGAATCCAACGCCTTTTGTGCATCGTTCATATCGTCTTTCGCTCTTTTTGCAATTTTCTGTATCGCTTTGGCATCTAAAGTTCCGGTACCAAACTTCTTTGAAAGATCGTCGTTCTTTGATGCCGATTCCTTCGAGTCGGCATTCGCCTTTATTAGTTTTATCCTAAGCTTTTCAACGTCTTTCTCTTCCTCTGCCTCTTTAACCTTAAGCTCGTGAAGTTTTAAAGTGGCTTTTAAAACAGCAATACGATCCTCGAGAATACCCAAAGAATCTTTAGATACTTTAGGCATGTACGTTTGGGCCTTTAGTCCGGTTGTAAATACTAATGCGAGCGCTGTGGCTAAAAAGGTATATCTAAAGTTCATCATCATATCAAACTACTGCTTCATTTCGTCCTGAATAACCAGATACATTTCATTCGGTCGTTGAGTTCCAATAAAATATTCTAACCCATCACGATCTGTTAATACAATCGCATCCTTACCAGAAGAATAAAAACGTATACTCCCCTTTTTATGTAAATTATATACTGGGTTATTAAATAAATAGCTACTATAGGTGTCTTTCCTTACTTTAACGATACTATTCAAATCAATTTTAACTTTTTTGGCAGTCCACAAGCCATCAATTATCACGCTTTTATTTTCTATACGAATTTTATACTGGATAAGAAATAAAAGTATAATAGAAACGCCTATAATCCCGAAGCCAACTACCAGAAAAAGATCAACAGTATTGTCACGATCGCGCTCATATACATAAGCACCAAAGCAAAAAGCAGCCATAATTAACCTGATACAAATGCGAATGTAATCCCTCCCAATGTATTGCTTTTCGATATAAACGTGTTTCTGATCCATTATTGATAGTAGGTATAATGTTTTAAAGGTATCAATGAGCTCACAAGTTCGGTTATTGATAGTAGGTATAATGTTTTAAAGGTATCAATGAGCTCACAAGTTCGGTTATTGATTTAATAGTTCGAATATAACAACTTTTTTTGTTGTTGCCTTTACTTTGTATCTATTATCCTGCCTTAATCCAACCACCCATATTATTTCACCATTGCCATTCACCAGTAATGGAATTTTTGATTTGTTGGGAATTGGGATCTTTTGACTGATTAAGAAGTCGCTCACCTTTTTATGATGCTGCATTCCTAGCGGCATAAACCGATCTCCATCCTGCCAGAAACGCAGAACCAGAGGAAATATTAGCTGGTCTGAATCTACAAATAGCTTATTCAAATTCGATTCGAAATAAGTTGAAGAAGTATGGGTCATTATCATTCGTTGACTACCTATCCATATGGCTTCATCATCCGAATGGATGAAACGATTGGCTGTATGCGCTGATTCCCGCAATGGTGAAATGATAACTTCGCTCCTATCTATTGTTAAGCAATGAGTATGACTATAAAACAGGGTGCCGCTTTGTTTAGTTAAGGATTGTAAAATTTCTTCCACAACAGCGGATGCAAAATGATAAGGCTTAAGCAGCTCAAAGAACAATAAACGCTGGGGTTGCAACAGGTTAATCTTGTCGATCGAAATATAAATATCACCATTTCGATTTTCACATAAACTGCTCCTTGTTTGCGCTATTACATTTTGTAACACCATTTCAGTTTCGGCGAAACGGATAAAATTCTGCACAAAAGTTTCTTCCAAACTTGGATTCAGTTCCTTTAAAACAGGAACAACGTTAAGTCGAATGCTATTACGCGCATAATTGTCACTTTGATTGGAACTATCTTCTACAAAATCGATATGGTTTTCATTGACTAAATCGTCAATTTGTTGTCTTGATAAAAACAACAACGGCCTGATGAGATATCCTCTTTTCGGCAAAATGCCATGCATCCCGCTAATTCCTGTCCCTCTGGTTAAATTCAGCAATAATGTTTCAATAGAATCATTCTGATGATGAGCTACCGCTATGTAATGATACTTGTATTGAGTTCTCACTTCCTCAAACCAATTATACCGTAATGTTCTTGCGGCCATTTGAGTAGATAATTGATGTTCCTTGGCAAAACTTTTTGTTTCAAAATGGTTTACATAAAACGGCACTTCCAAAATAGCCGCCAATAACTTTACAAAAGCTTCATCCCGCTGTGACTCATCGCCTCTCAAATTAAAATTGCAATGGGCTATACTAAAATTAAACCCTGCGAGTTTAAATAGCTGAGCCATGAGAACAGAGTCTTTACCACCGCTTACGGCCAATAGAATTTTATCCTCTGGGGTAAAAAGGCTATTTTTTTTGATATAATCAACAAAACTGTTTACAGGTAACATCATTCAAAAATATTTAATTTAAACCAGCAAAGTCTATCTCATTAAAAAAAAATTAAACTTAACTTTGTAAAGTGCAGAAATTACGCCTTTTCTTGTTTTTAATGCTGTTTCCCAGCATAATGTTTGCTCAACAAAGAACAAAAATTGTTCTTCAAACGTCCGACCAAATGATTGTGGACAATAAAACGCAAATTACCCGTCTTCAGAGACCTATTTTCGAGCATGACGGGGCTATTTTAACTTGCGATAGTGCACGGCTATGGAGCGAATTGAATTATTTTGAGGCGTTTGGCAATGTTCACATTCGTCAGGACACCGTAAATATCTTCTCCGACAAGCTCAATTATGATGGGAACGCTAAAATGGCGCACTTAATGAATAATGTACGGATGTCTGATCCCTCCACTACACTTACCACTAATATTTTCGATTACAATATGGCAAGCCGGGTTGGCACTTATGTTGACAACGGAAAAATAGTAAACAAGGAAAATAATGTTACTGTAACCAGTAAAAGAGGGTATTATTTGGCCAGCACGAAAGATGCCTATTTCAGGTACAATGTAGTGGTGGTTACAGAACAGGTAACGATAAAATCCGATACCCTACGGTATAATACGTTTACTAATCAGACCTATTTTTATGGACCTACCAATATTAAAGGTAAAGATGATAACCTTTATACTGAGAATGGCGAATACAATACCAAGACCGAGAAAGCATTTTTTGGCAAAAAGAATCTTTATACACAAGATACAAAAAGCTTAAAGGGCGACAGCTTGTATTATGATGGCAAACGAGGCTACGGAAAAGCTGTTAAGAATATCATTTTTGTGGATACCAAGGATAAACTAGAATTGCGAGGGCAGCTGGGCGAATATTTTAAAATAGATGAACGGATTAAGGTGCAGATAAATGCCTACGTCGGACTGGGAACAGCCGACTCTGTGACTGTTAACGACAAGCTCGTCCCGGATTCATTATGGCTAGGCGCAGATATATTGGAGGCGCAGATGACTTTGCAAAAAACATTGAAGCTGATTGAAAAACCAACCGTTTTGGCAGATGATGAAATTGGCGTGGAAGAAGAAAAACCAAATACCGAAGAAACCCCTGCCGGTAAACCAGCGCTTGATACGGCCTTACCTAAAAAAACACCCGTAGTAACTCCAAAAGCAACTACTAAACCAAGCAGAAAAGATCGAAGAAACGGAAAAGTTGTAAAACCGACTAGTACACCAGATTCCACAGCGGTAATACCACCCATTGATTCTCTCAAATCAGTTCCAGACTCTATTGATTTAAAACCGAAATCTATTATAAAAAACGATAGCTTAGCAAAGGATACGCTTATTAAAAGCCAAAAAACACTGGCTAAAGACTCTGTTAAAGCCGTTCCAAAAACGAGCACTAAAAAAGACAGCGTCGTTACAGCAAAAAAGCTCCCTCCTGCCCCATTTAACCCAGCCGATACCGTTAGAACCCGGACCATTAGCGCGTACCATAATGTTCGCGTTTTTAAAACCAACTTACAGGCCAAGTCCGACTCCCTATTTTTTACTGCAGCCGATTCTACCTTGAGGCTATATCGGGATCCTATCCTATGGTCTGATAGTTCACAGCAAACGGGCGACACTATTCATGTACAATTTAAAAACAAGAAAATAAATAGTGCTCAGGTATTGCAAAATGGGTTCATTGTAGATCAAGAAACCGATACGACTAAATTTAACCAGGTAAAAGGTAAATTGATTACTGCTTTTTTCGATAACGGGGAGATCAGGGACATGTATGTAGATGGCAATGCGGAGAGCATCAGCTATGATAAAAAAAGTGATGGAAAATATCAGCAAAATCAAACTGTTAGTGCCCGAATAAAAATAAGTTTTGCCGATAAAGATATTTCCCAAATTAAGATTGTTAAAGGGATTGAAGGTACATTTTCATCGCCCGAAAAAGCGACCAAAGACGCCATCTTAACTGGCTTTATATGGAAGCCCGAGCTAAGACCGAAAAGCAAAAATGACATTATCAATAATCCATCTGGGAAAACACCGGTTAAACCGAAAGTTAACAAAGTTAAACCTAAAGTTGCTCCGAAGACGAACGCCACAAAAACTCCGGCTAAAACAGCACCACCGGCTAAAAAGCCGAGGGAAACCATTTAAAGCGCCCGTCATTGCGAGCGTCCCGTCATTGCGAGTTAGCCTACCGTCATTGCGACTTCCCGTCATTGCGAGCGTCCCGTCCTTGCGAGCGCAGCGAAGCAATCTAATTAACAACGTAAGATTGCTTCGTCGCTACGCTCCTCGCAATGACGACCGGTTATACCAAGCATCCGTCATTGCGAGCGTCCGTCATTGTGAGTTAACCTACCGTCATTGCGAGCGTCCCGTCATTGCGAGTTAACCTACCGTCATTGCGAGCGTCCCGTCATTGCGAGCGCAGCGAAGCAATCTAATCAACAACGTAAGATTGCTTCGTCGCTATGCTCCTCGCAATGACGACCCGTTATACCAAGCATCCATCATTGCGAGTGTCCCGTCATTGCGAGCGCAGCGAAGCAATCTAATTAACAACGTAAGATTGCTTCGTCGCTACGCTCCTCGCAATGACGGGTTACTTTTTAAAAAAGTTATCAACTTTTGCATAGCTATTGCTCTATGGCTGATTTCATTTTTTTGCGCTAAAGTCATTTGTGCGAATGTTTCGGTATAACCGTCTGGTTGAAAGATCGGGTCGTACCCAAATCCCATTGTACCCGAAGGCTGAGTGCGTAATACTCCGTTGATAACCCCTTCAAAAAGATGGTTTTCTCCGTCTTGTATCAATGAAATCACGGTTTTAAACCTGGCTCTCCTGTTTTCAATCCCCTCCATCTTCGCCAGAAGGTAATTTAAATTAACTTCGTCCCCTCTTGAGCCGCTATACCTCGCAGAATAAATACCAGGCTCATTGTTCAATGCCTCAACCTCCAGTCCACTGTCGTCGGCGAAACAATTAATCTGGTAATTCATCACAACATAGCTGCTTTTTAAAGTTGCATTTTCTGCAAAACTGTTGCCCGTTTCAGGGATATCTACTAAACAACCTATGTCACTCAAATTCAGTACCTCATAGTCGGACGACAATAATGCCTTAACTTCTGCTGTTTTCTTTAGATTATTCGTTGCAAATACTAACCGTTCCATTATTTTAACTGTTGCAGGCTTGTCCATAATGTCTTTTTACCCGGCAAATCACGCTCCAGGTCATCCAGGTTCGAGCTGAAAATAAACTTCACACCGTTGTAGTCAACCAGTAGATTTTGGGGCTGCACCGGTAAATTGAGGTCACTTGCACCGACACCAAAAGCTAAAACCAGTTTACAACCAAAAGTTGTTTTAAAATCATCATAATGATGTCCTTTATACGATGCATAATTAACCAAGGCAAAGTCATTCGCGGTAAGATCGATGGCTTTTACCAATTTCCGCAACAATTCTCTCCCTTCAACTGTACTCACCTCATTTTGATCGTCGTTTACCAAGATTAAAATGTTCTTTTGATTTTTTCCTAAATATTTAAATACTACTTCAACTTTCATTGGCTTCACGGCTGACTCTCCAACAGTTACTGCTTGTTGAGGTATTAAATAAATATCTTCAGTAAAAAATAAACGTAAGGCTTCGGCGTTACTTGTAAGTTGGTTAGCCATATAATATTAACAGAATTTTTTTCTGTTAAAATTAGTTAAATATCTTATTATAGTGGCGCAAATTGTTATTTTTATCCATTAATATATATAGGTGTTGTCTTTTGTGAGAAAAGTCTGTTGCATTTTTTTATTGGGTTCTTTAAATTTTCTTGCGTATGCACAAAACGTGGCATATGTAAACGGGAAATCTATAAGCAGTAAAGAATTTATGTGGGTTTATAAAAAAAATCATGGTGGTGTAGCAAATGCGACATATGCTGATTTAGCTTCCTATTTAAATCTTTACATCAACTTTAAGCTCAAGGTTATAGATGCCCGCTCAATGGGGTTGGACGTAGACACAGCTTATAAAGCAGAAATTAATGGCTATGAAAGGGCGCTTAGAGCACAAAAAAAAGCCTCACCAAAAAATTTAGAATACGCCTATATTATGAATGAATATCGCGAAGGAGTATTGATGTTCAATATTTCAGAGCAAAAAATTTGGAGCAAAGCGCAAGATAATGAAAGTAAACTAAAGGAATTTCATCAGGCAAATGCTTCGAATTATGGGAATAAGGACTTTGATGAAGTGAGGGGCCAAGTAATTGCAGATTACCAGCAAAGCTTGGAAAATCAATGGATTAAAACACTAAGAACGAAATATACAGTTAAGATTAATGATGATGAACTAAGGCATTTAGCCAAGCTCTAGCTAATTCTTATCAAATAATATTAACTTTGCAAACATTTAGAATTGAATATATAGAATGAAGAAAACTTTAGGCATAGCAGTTGCATTAATGTGTCTGTTTATAAATGTACAAGCTCAGAAGAAGAACGTAGATAAAGTGGTAGCAGTTGTAGGTAGTAATATCATCCTCCTCTCTGAGTTGAATCAGCAATATGCTATCTATTTAAATCAGGGAAATCCTGCCGACGACCGCATTAAATGCATGTACCTTCAGCAAATGCTGATTCAAAAACTTTTAAAGCAACAGGCTGAAATCGATTCAATTGTTGTAGAAGATGCGCAGGTTGATGATGAGTTAGACAAACGGATGCGCTATCAAATTAAGCGTATGGGTGGGCAAGAACAGCTGGAACAGTTTTTACATAAATCTGCATTGCAATACAAAGATGAGATGCGCCCTGATGTAAAAGAAGGATTAATTGCGCAAAAAATGCAGGCAAAAATCACTGAAAACATTAGTGTAACACCTTTAGAAGTAAAAAAATATTTCGATTCTTACCAGAAAGACAGCTTGCCAGATATTGGCACTGAAGTAGAGGTTGGGGAAATTGTTTTATACCCTAAGTTAACGAAAGCCGAAAAACAAAAATCTTATGATAAGCTCGAGGCGATGAGGATTCGTATCAAAGAGGGCGAAGATTTTGGATTCTTGGCTAAAAGCTATTCAGAAGATCCAGGCTCCGCATCGGAGGGTGGTGACTATGGCTTTATTGACAGGACAACAATGGTTAAAGAATTTACTGCCTGGGCGTTTAAATTAAAGGCTGGAGAAATGTCGCCTGTTTTTGAAACAGAGTATGGCTACCATCTTCTTCAGGTATTAGAACGCCGGGGAGAAACCGCTCATGTGCGCCATATATTAGTGAAGCCGCAAACTACGCCTGAGAGTTTAACCAGGTTGAAATTAAAAGCAGATAGTATTTATAAAGATATTGCTGTAAACAAAATGCCATTTGCTTTCGCAGCCTCCAATTATTCCGATAATAAAGAAACTCAATACAACGGCGGTATGATGTTATATGCAGACGATGTTACGGCAAGAACAACATTTATTCCCGTTGATAAGCTAGATCCAAGTGTTTTTGTCGTAATTGATACGATGAAAGTCGGAGAAGTTTCTCAACCGGTTGCTTTTTCAAGTCCTGAACAAGGTAAAGAGGGTTATAAAATTTTCTTCTTGAAATCCAAAATACCTCCTCACAAAGGAAATTTGGAGCAGGATTACCCTAAATTCAAGGAACGCGCCCAAAAAGAAAAGGAAGACCGCGTAGTAAGCGAGTGGTTCCAAAAACGCAAAGAGACAACATATATCAAAGTTGACGAGGAATTTGCAACTTGCGACGAAATGAAACTTTGGGCTAAAAACGAAAACAAATAAGTTGCATGCAATTTGAAAGCGAAGTAAAAGCCGTCGATGCACTGCATCAGTCCTTCAAAAAAATCCAATCCGAAATTAACAAAGTAGTTATTGGACAAGATGAAGTAATTAAATCGGTGTTGGTCGCTATTTTCAGTAATGGCCATTGCCTATTAGTTGGTGTACCAGGTTTAGCTAAAACCTTATTGGTGCAAACTGTTTCAAGTGTCTTAGACCTTTCTTTTAATCGTATTCAATTTACGCCAGATTTAATGCCAAGTGATATTATCGGGGCGGAAATACTTGGCGAAGACCGCCACCTTAAGTTTATCAAAGGACCGATTTTCGCGAACATTATCTTGGCCGACGAAATTAACCGGACACCGCCGAAAACTCAAGCTGCTTTACTCGAAGCCATGCAAGAGAAAGCGGTAACTATCGCAGGCCACACCCACAGTTTGCCACAACCATTTTTTGTACTCGCTACGCAAAATCCGATTGAGCAAGAAGGGACTTACCCCCTTCCGGAAGCACAATTGGATCGTTTTATGTTCAACATTCACTTAGATTATCCAACATTTGCAGACGAACTAACGATTGTTAAAAATACCACAAGCAATAGCGAAGTTAAATTGACTAAAGTAATCAATGCCAGCGAAATCCAATATTTCCAGCAACTAATCCGTAGTATTCCGGTTACTGACCATGTTTTAGAATATGCGGTTAAATTAGTTTCAAAAACTCGCCCCAACACCCCACTAGCGTCTGCCGCTATTAACAATTATGTAAGTTGGGGAGCAGGGCCACGAGCATCTCAGTTTCTAGTATTAGGTGCTAAATGCCATGCGGCAATTTCTGGAAAATATGCTCCCGATATTGAGGATGTACAAGCAGTAGCAGAGCAGATTTTACGCCACCGTATTGTGCGAAATTACCGGGCAGAAGCTGAAGGTTTATCCATTGAACAAATTATCAAAGACTTATTTTAGCAAAATATTTTTCAGGCGATTGCCGACCCTAACCGTCGCGCTATTATTTTGCTCCAAAAAGAAACCAACTAGTTATTAAGCTGCCCCATTAAATTTGGATAATCAGTAATGATGCCGTCTACTCCTAAATTCATCAAATACTTAATGTCTTTTGTCGAATTGATCGTCCAGGGAATAATTTTAATGCCTAATGCATGACATTTTTCTACCAATGATTTGCCTACCAATACCGAATAAGGGCTGTATATAGTCGGATTAAAACCTAGTTCCTTAATATTATCTTCGAAATCCTCTTTCTCATCAATTAAAAGAGCGGTTCTTATTTTAGGATATTTCTTATGAAGATACTGCAAGGTTCTCACATCAAAAGATTGAATAATCACGCGCTTTTCAATTTTCTTCTTCTTCACAGTCGCCATGATGAGTTCAATATAGGTGGCTGCATCGGGTTGAAACTCATTGTCCCCCTTAGGGATTAATTTTGTTTCAATACTATAATCTGGCTTAGCTAAGCGATTTAATTTTACATAGCTTTCTACAGAATCGATCATCTCTCCAAGCAGAGGCTTATAAGCTTTATATTTCTGCTGACCAGGAAATCGTGGGTGAGGCTTACTTCCTACATCGTACTGCTGAATATCGACATAGTCCATTTTAAAGATATTATGCTTCTTTTGGTCTTTGAAAGCAATTAACTTCCCATCTGGAGAAAGGCTAATTTCATGGTTAAAATAAGGCTCTTGAGATAACACCACTTGGAGGTCTTTCGATATCACCGCATCCATTTCTAAAGTAGTTACCCCTAAGTCTAACGCCTTAATCATTCCGGCAATGGTGTTTTCGGGCATAATTCCCCTACAGCCTGCTTTACCTTGTACATCAAATTTTTCTTGGGCAAATGCTCCCAATGCCCCTTGCAAAATGGCAAATAAAACTATCAGTCTCCTCATCCTGTTAACGGTCGGCCAAAGTGTAAATCTGTACTAAGATGTTCCAGCTAAAATCTGCCTGGCGCTCCCATATATATAGATAATTGAAGCTCTCGCGCAAATCGGTTTTATAATCGATTGTAGCAATCCCATAAGTATAAGCAAGATCACCACCCAGTGCTTTATCAGCCGACGTAGTCTTTAAACTTATTTTATCAATCATCCTGTAGTTAAAAGCCTGAATATTTTCTTTTCCAATGATTGGTTCAGTTCCAGGGAATAATAAACGAGAATTAGCACTTAAAAAACCAGAAAAAGCACTAGATCCGTAGGTTTTTAACGTGGTGTTCAGTGTTTTTTCGGTGGTATAGATAATATCTCTACTCATTTTCAACTCCTTCTCGGTTGCAAAAAAAGGCTTGAACTTATCTTTTGGTTCTATGATAACCGGGGTTACCTTGTCTAATGGCTTGTTTGTTTCAGTTCCCATGTCTAAAATCATTTCCCAATTCCCATTTTTACCGCGCCATACAGAAACATACTGCCCGTATGATTTTTGCTCACCATCAACAAGATAAGCACCAGTTGTAAAACCCCAGTCCCTGCTTCTCGAAATCTGTGTATAGCTGGGCGACCATGATAAATTTTTCATATCTGGAGCGCTCGCATAAAATTGTCTTGCATTAACTGCGTTTGGCCTAAATACAACTGCATCTGACGCAGCAAAAGTGGCAAACGCGTCACTAGTTCCATTCTTTAAGGCGTAATCTGAAAAAGCTACTTCTGTTTTTGCCAGCGACTTTGCACTGCCATCTGATTTCTGGGCAAAGGCCGAAAATCCGGCAGACAAAACAAATAAGGTATAAATAATTCTTTTCATAGGAGTAAATATTTAGCTAATATAAGTAAATTAACAATTAACACTAGGCTGCTGGTTTTTCCCTATAGATTGTTTCTAAAACAACCTGTCCCACTGCCTTTAAAGTATTCCGGTCAATATTATTTAAATTATCTAATTGCGTATGCCAGTTTTTGTAAAAACCCGTCGCATCAGTAAAATGAATAATATCAATACAAGGTATACCCGCCTGGTTAACCCAATAATGATCATCAATTAAGCTGCCAGAATTTAGGTTAACAAAATAATTTGAGTAACCAATCTCACTAGCAATACTCCAAACCTTTTGTACTACTTGCGGCGCATATTGTCGAGATACCTCATCCATTGCAAATTGCGCACTTTCTCCCCCAACCATATCCAAATTAATACCATACAATGGTTTATATCCCTTCACTGGCGGGTTTCTATACCAATACTGAGAACCAATGCACCAGGTCGTCTCCTTTTCCGTTTCGTCATTAGATTTTCCATAATCTTCTATATCCCACAAAATAAAATCCACCCCTACATTTGGCTGCTTCATTTGAATTTGGCGCGCCATTTCGAGCACTACCGCAACGCCACTCGCACCATCATTTGCGGCATCAAATGCTTTATCCCTACTAGCCTCATCCATATCCTGATCAGAAAAAGGACGTGCATCCCAATGTGCGGTGATCAAAACACGTTGCTTTTTTTCGGGATAAAATGCAGCAATAATATTTTTTAATTGATGTGTCTTTCCATCATAAGTTTTAACTGGAGCCTCCTGTATGAACACCTCGCCGCCGAAAGATTGTAACTTTTGCTCCAAATACTTCGCACATTTCGAATGCGCTGGGGTAGAAGGAATCCGCGGACCAAAATCAACCTGCGCCTTAACATAAGCAAACGCACTATCGGCATTAAAATCTGGAGACATCAAGGCAACCATTTTTTGCTCCTCCTTTGTCGATTCTTGTTGTTGATCTGAATTACAGCCTATCAATACCATTAAAGACAACAACAAAGATAGCTTACCCCTTTTATACATATTACTCATTGTTTTACTAAACTTTACTCCAAGTTGTTCCTTCTTTACTGTCTTTTAGTTGTATGCCTATTTCCTGCAAACCGATTCTAATCTTATCAGATGTTGCATAATCTTTATTCTCTTTAGCATCCTTCCTAAGCGTAATAACCATATCCAATATATCATTCAGCTCTACATTGCTACTATCCTCGTCCTTTAATCCGAATACATCAAATACAAAATCATTCATCAAAGTATTCAACTTTTCCAGTTCAATTGAGGAAATTTTTGCCCCTCCATCATAAACGGTATTAATGATTCTTACCGCTTCAAATAACTCGGCAATTACAATCGGACTGTTAAAATCGTCGTTCATAGCGTTGATACAATTGATGCGCAATTGCTCAATTTCAAAATCACCTTCTTCGCTAGCCTTAAGCTTTGGCAGCAAACTGATGGCACTCATTAAACGTCTAAATCCTTTTTCAGAAGCTTCTAATGCCTCATTAGAGAAATCTAAAGTACTGCGATAATGGGCCTGCAACATGAAAAACTTCACTGTCATAGGACTATACCCCTTTTTTAACAATGGGTGGTTACCGGTAAACAACTCACCCGGCAAGAAACCATTGCCGGCAGATTTTGACATTCTCGTACCATTTACCGTTAACATATTGGTATGCATCCAATATTTTGCGGGCTGGTGGTGGCTACATGCTTCCGACTGTGCAATTTCGTTGGTGTGGTGCGTTGCTGCCAAATCCAGGCCTCCCCCATGTATATCAAACTCCTGACCTAAATATTTTGCACTCATCGCAGAGCATTCAATATGCCATCCCGGAAAACCAGCGCCCCAAGGAGATGCCCACTGCATTAATGTCTCGGGCTTAGCTTTAATCCAAAGCGCAAAATCTAACCTCCCATGCTTATCATCCTGTCCACCCAGCTCCCTGGTATTGGCAAGCATATCCTCTAAATTGCGGTTGGTTAATACGGTATAATTATATTCCTTGCTGTATTTCTCTACATCGAAATAAATCGTTCCATCAACCTCATAGCCATACCCATTGGCTATAATGGTTTTGATCATTTCAATCTGCTCAATAATGTGCCCGGTTGCGGTAGGTTCAATGCTTGGAGGCAAGGTATTAAACATCCTCATCACATCATGAAAACCCAGTGTGTACTTTTGCACAATTTCCATGGGTTCCAACTGCTCTAACTTTGCTCTTTTTGCAAACTTATCATCACCTTCATCCCGATCTCCTTCTAAATGCCCGGCGTCCGTTAAATTACGCACATAGCGAACTTTATATCCGCTAAACTTCAGGTAACGAAAAATTAAATCGAAAGAGATAAATGTTCTACAATTACCCAAATGCACATCACTGTAAACTGTTGGACCACATACATACATACCCACATGCGGGGCGTTTAGCGGTTCAAATAATTCCTTTTTCCGTGAAATGGTATTGTATAACTGTAGATTTTGTATCATGTGGCAAATTTAATAAATACGTTGGTTTTTATGTTACTCTTTTAAACGCAGATCGCTGCGAACGGGAAAATGGTCGGATAGTCTCGCTTCAATAATCTGATAATTTACCACCTCAATATCTTTGGTGGTTGCAATATAATCTATCTGAAAATTGGGGAACTTACCGTTATAAGTTTTTCCAAAACCCTGCCCTTTCTTAATAAATGCATTATTTAAGGAATCGGTCATTTTCCTCACTACGTAAGATGCTGGGGTATCGTTAAAATCTCCTGCAATAATATACGGCGTTTCACAAGTTTTCATGTGGGCTTTCATGAGATCAACCTGCTCGCTTCGTTTTTTAAATGCTCCTTTCAGCATCCTCAAAATCCGTTTAGAGGAGGTCACCTGAGGATCCATATCCTTGGTAACCTGGTCCAGGTAAGTATAATCTTCCTTCCCAAAAGAGATGGATTGCAAATGAACATTATACACTCTTACCAGCTTATTATTAACCTGTATATCAGCAAATATACTCTCATTGCCCCTCACATTTGGGAATTCAATTTTGCCAATATTTTTAATGGGGTAACGAGAGAAAATCGCCATTCCAATTGATTCCTTCTCACTCGTCATAGTGGGCTCAAAGTAGTAGTATTTTATATTGAGCAACGTTTTTAAACTATCGATGATATCAAATGGCCCTTTTTTTCTGGTATAGAATTCCTGAAAGCAGATTACATCGGGCATTTGGGTTGCCACAAGATCCAGCATTTTCTCTTTTGTTAACAAGGAGATTTTTTCACCATAAGGGGTAAAATTATGCACGTTGTAGGTCATCATCCTGATCAGTTTGACATCTTCTTTTTGCAGCGCGCCCTTTTTACCAAAAAAACCAAACGTAGCAATTAAACTGTGGCCGCCGTAGCCTATCAAAACTACAGTTAAGATAACAACTACCCACTTAGCTCGCAAAGCCCAATAGATCAACACTAAAATATTTGCAAAAAGGAAGAATGGATAGGCTAAACCAAAAAACGCGATAATCATGTGCTCACGAGGGTCGCTTACTCCAGCTCTAATCCCCATAAACATACCAATAGCCAACAGAATGGCTACCCCAAATACCAGTTTATCAAAAAGTGTGATCCTCTTTTTTTTCATTAATTCTTACTTGCCCTAAACAAAATCTCCTTTTCTTCCTTGCTCAACTGATCATATCCGGCCTTAGAAATTTTATCTAAGATTGCATCTATTTCTTTCTGATTAACGATATGCTCACTTTTTTTCGGGGCGGAATTTCTTACGACTTTTAATTTAGGCTTTCTGACGAAGATACCGCTCAAGTCCTTCCCGTTCTGCAATAATTTGATATAACTAAATCCAAATAAAGCGCCGCCTAAATGGGCAATGCTCCCGCCGGCATTGGCTCCACCGGTTCCAATAACATCAAGTATGATATAGGCTAAAACGAGGTATTTCAATTTAACATTTCCAAGTAACATTAACTGAAGATTGTAATCCGGAACTAAAGTAGCCGTGGCAACTAAAATAGCCATTACACAGGCTGAAGAACCGATAATGGTTGCCTGCTGAACGGAAAATACCGGAACAATGTGGAATAGCAATAAAAATGTGAGCGCTCCTAAAATACCGCCACCCAAATACACAAAGTGAAATTGACGGGGTTTTAAAAAACTTAAGAATATTTGTCCCATCCAATACAACCATAACATATTGAATAGAACATGAAAAAAATCGGCATGAAAAAACTGGTAGGTTATAATTGTATAAAACCTAAACGGCAAACTAGCTATGGTAGCAGGGAATGCAAAGTACTCCTGAATTTGCGCTGTAAGCCATCCCTTTTCGCCAGAGAAAACCATGAACACCCCCAGCAAGGAAGCAACAATAAATATAAGTACGTTAATACCTATATATAGCATAGCGGGGCTGCCCGACTTGAAAAACTTTATATACAGTTCATGCAACAATCCTCTAGTCATAATAATCGTAAAAAGTTGTTTTGTTTCGCCATAGCTTAACTAAAATATAACCTATCAGTGCACCACCTAGATGGGCAAAGTGGGCCACAGAATCTCCGGCAAATTTTCCCATCCCTAAAAATAGCTCAATCACTATGTAAACTGGAATAATATATTTTGCTTTAACCGGAACTGGGATAAACATAATATACATCTCAATATTGGGGTATAGCATTGCGAAAGCCACGAGCAAACCAAAAATAGCACCCGAGGCACCAACCATTGGTCCAAAGTAAATTGATTTCATCGTTTCTAGGTCCGCTAAGCTCGCTACCGAAAGCGTGTCGAGATTATTGATCGCTGAACCCGTGATTTGGTAAACTTCGAATGCCTGCACCGCCCATTGCAAAGCCAAAGCGCCAAAGCCGGTGATAAGGTAAAAGTTAATAAAGCGCTTAGGCCCCCAATGCGCTTCCAATATTCCTCCAAACGAATAAAGCGCAAACATATTGAAGAAAATATGCATCGTGTTTGCGTGCATAAACATGTAGGTGAGTGGCTGCCATATTTTAAAGAAAGGCGAATCGAAGTAGAATACGGCTAAATACTCAGCAAATGGAATTCCTTGTTGCTCAAAAATCCATTTGGCCACAAAAAATAGCACATTAATAATTAGCAAATTCTTAACAACCGGTGGAATGTTATTCATAGTTTTTTTGATTTGGATTTTCCAATATAATATTATTTCTTTCTTTCTACTTACAACCCGTCATTGCGAGGCACCACCCGTCATTGCGAGCGCAGCGAAGCAATCTAACCTTCCGTCCTTGCGAGCGCAGCGAAGCAATCTAACCCCGCATAGTCAAAAGATTGCTTCGTACCTCGCAATGACGATCTTTTGTTGCAAATTTTTGTCCCTCACCCTTCCGTCCTTTCAACGCACCACACCCGTCATTGCGAGCGCAGCGAAGCAATCTAACCCTGCATAGTCAAAAGATTGCTTCGTACCTCGCAATGACGATCTTTTGTTGCAAATTTTTGTCCCTCACCCTTCCGTCCTTTCAACGCACCACACCCGTCATTGCGAGCGCAGCGAAGCAATCTCATCTTTCGTCATTGCGAGCGCAGCGAAGCAACCTAACCCTGCATAGTCAAAAGATTGCTTCGTACCTCGCAATGACGATCTTTTGTTGCAAATTTTTATCCCTCACCCTTCCGTCCTTTCAACGCACCACACCCGTCATTGCGAGGCACGAAGCAATCTATCTCCCTATCCCTACCGCTCAAATTTCTGCGCAATTTCACTCAGCGCAATAGTTTGAATCACTGGTCGCCCATTCACGCTAAAGTTAGGAGTTTTACAAGAAAAAAGCTCCTCAATTAAGGTATTCATTTCTTGCTGACTTAAAGCTGTTCCTGCTTTAATTGCACTGTTCCTTGCCATACTTCTGGCCAAGGAATCTCTTTTATCAAGTTTTAACTCCTGTTGTGAATTTTTATAGCCCTCAATTAGCTGTTCAAATAATTGCGTTTCATTAATTGTTGCACTTCCCAAATCAACCGGAACGCCTTCAATAACCAACGTATTTTTACCGAATTCCCGAACTTCAAAACCCAAGCTTTTAATATCTTCTAATAAACTTTTGGCTAATTCGTAGTCGTTCGGACTTAAAGTAACCGTTTGCGGAAAAAGACTTTGCTGGGAAGCTCCCTTTCTATCTTCTAAATGAAGCGAAAATCTTTCATACAAAATCCTTTCATGCGCAGCCTGCTGATCAATCACCATTACACCCGACTTAATCTGTGAAACAATGTAACGGTTATGTATCTGCATAAATTGTTTCTGCACCGGCTCAAATTGATCGCCTTCATAAGTTGGTGTCAAGGGCAATGCAGATTGCGCTACCACCTTATGTTCGGTAACCTCATACAATGAGCCCCAGTTTTGTGAGTTATTGCCAGCATTCCCATAATTCCGTACATAGGTTACCACATTATCTTTCACAGGCGACCTGCTAGGTGCAAATGGGTTAAAGTCGGGGTTGAAAGCAATACTCGGAGGTACAATATCTTCCTGAGGAATGGGACTTATCATCTGAGTGAAACCCGTTTCCTGATTAAAGTCTATGGTAGGACTAATGTTAAACCGCCCTAAAGATCTTTTGACAGCGGAATGAATAATGGCATAAATGGACTTTTCGTCCAAATACTTGATTTCAGTTTTAGTTGGATGCACGTTTACGTCGATCTTAGCTGGATCGATATCTATAAATAATACATACAATGGATAACTATCCTCAGGCAACAACTCTTGGTAAGCTTTGTTTACAGCGTGATTTAAATAAGCATCCTTTATAAAACGATCATTTACAAAGAAAAACTGTTCACCCCGGGTTTTTTTGGCAAATTCAGGCTTTCCAATATATCCTTTAAGATTAATAATTGTGGTTTCTTCCTCCACAGGGATTAATCGTTGATTATAATTATTTCCAAATAGATGAACCACACGTTGTTTTAATGCAGAAGCAGGTAAACGATAAATCTCTACTCCATCATGATGCAGACTGAAAGCAATGGCGGGCTTAGCCAGAGCAACTCGTTGAAATTCGTCAATAATATGGCGCATTTCTGCAGGATTACTTTTTAAAAAGTTACGCCTGGCCGGGGTATTGTAAAATAGATTTTTAATACAGATACTCGTTCCACCTGGGGTAGCAACAGGCTCTTGTTTGATAAATGAAGCCCCCTCAATCTCCACTAATGTACCCACCTCTTCTTCATGCCGTTTGGTCTTCAACTCTACCTGAGCAATCGCCGCAATCGAAGCCATTGCTTCTCCCCTAAAACCCATGGTACGAATGGCAAATAGGTCTTCCGCTTTGCGAACTTTTGAAGTAGCATGACGCTCAAAGCACATTCTCGCATCGCTAACGCTCATCCCACAACCATTATCAATGACCTGAATGAGTGCCTTCCCTGCATCCTTAACGATTAATTGAATTTTGTCAGCCCCAGCATCAATCGCATTTTCAAGCAACTCTTTTACTGCCGACGCCGGTCGCTGTACCACTTCGCCAGCGGCGATTTGATTAGCAACGCTATCAGGTAAAAGTTGTATAATATCAGACATTTATTATTATAGTAAGGTCGCTAATTTAGCGAAAATTAGCTTTATCCTTAAGTCTGTTTTCACATTATTGATACTAAATGACTTAGAGGTGATGCAGGAGAAGCCGGCTTTAATCTTTAAACCGCATCAGTATAAAAACTCCCAACCTTTTCCTATCTTTAAAGCATGAAAAGACTCTCTTTCCTACTCATACTTTTGTTCGTCCTCACTGGCTGTGGAAAGCAAAAAGCAGATATGATTATCTATAATGGAAAAGTTTACACGGTAAACGACAAGTTTGAAATAGCAGAAGCAATGGCTATTAAGGACGGCAAAATTGTTGGCGTTGGAACAACGGACGATATTCGCAAGGAATTTGCAGCCAATGAAGAGGTGGATGTTGCAGGAAAAGCCGTATATCCAGGTTTTATTGATGCTCATGCCCACTTTATGGGCTATGGACAAAGTTTGCAGAGTGCTGATTTAAGAGAGACAAACAGCTGGGATGAGGTTTTAACTAGGTTAAGTGAGTTCGCGAAGACAAATCCCGATGGCTGGCTAATTGGTAGAGGATGGGATCAGAATGATTGGATAAACAAGGAATTTCCAACAAAAGAAAAGTTAGATGTAATGTTCCCGAACCGTCCCGTGCTATTGGAGCGAATAGACGGTCATGCCGCTGTGGTAAACCAAAAAGCCCTAGACGAAGCGGGAGTTAGCAAATCGTTTTCCTTAACAGGGGGAGATATTGTAGAAAAAGATGGCAAATTAACCGGTCTGTTAATTGACAATGCTGTGGGACTGGTTCAAAATAAAATACCGGCACCCAATGCAAAGCAAATGGAGAAAATTTTTCTTGATGCGCAAAAAAATTGTTTTTCAGTAGGTTTAACCACGATAGACGATTGTGGTTTAGACTTTGAAGCGGTAGATTTTATTGAAAAAATGCAGGCCAAGAAAACATTAAAGATGCGTTTATATGTGATGCTTTCTGATACCGAGAAAAATTTTGATTACCTATTTAAACGAGGAGCAATTAAAACAGATCGATTAAATGTAAGGGCTTTCAAAGTATATGCAGATGGAGCATTAGGTTCCAGAGGTGCTTGCTTATTACATCCTTACACCGATATGCCGAATAAGAGAGGTTTCCTATTAAGCGAGACTAAGCACTTTGAAGAGGTAGCTAAAAAAATAAACGAACACAACTTTCAAATGTGCACCCACGCCATTGGAGATTCTGCAAACCGTACCATTCTCAAAATCTATAATGAGGTTTTAGGCGGTAAAAATGATAAGAGATGGAGAATTGAACACGCACAAGTGGTCGCTCAGGCAGATTTTAACCTATTTGGCAGCGCAAGCATCATTCCCTCGGTACAGCCTACACACGCCACTTCCGATATGTATTGGGCGGGTGATCGCTTGGGTAGCGAAAGAGTGAAGGGTGCCTATGCTTACAAACAATTAATGGACCAAAATGGTTGGATACCTTTGGGAACCGACTTTCCTGTGGAGCAGATCAACCCGATGTTTACATTTTTTGCTGCTACAGCCAGAAAGGACGCTAAAGATTTCCCTCCAAATGGTTACCAGATGGAAAATGCTTTAACGGCCGAACAAGCTCTTAGAGGGATGACCATTTGGGCCGCAAAAGCTAACTTCGAAGAAAAGGAAAAAGGAAGCTTGGAAATTGGCAAGTTTGCAGATTTCATTGTGCTCGAAAACGATATCATGAAAGCTAACGCAACGCAAATTTTACAAAATAAGGTGCTGAAGACTTACGTTAATGGAGAAAAGGTATATGATCAAAAATAAATTAATAAGTACAATTGTTGCGTTTCTAACCCTAGCTTTTACCTTAAGTGCCTGCGCACAAGAACATAGACAAAACGAAAATCGCTTAAAATCAATCAATGCGATTACTAAAAATTCTGTACTCCTTAACAATCAAAAGAACCTAATTCCAATTGTGGGTTTAAGCGACAAGCATTTTGCTTCGGTTAATTTAGGATTTGAACATCAGTTGGCCTTTGACAGCTTGCTCTATAAATATGCAGATGTGCAGTCGATGAGTGCTTTAAAATACAAGGATTCATCTACGTTGAACGACCTAGAAGATGATTTAAAATATTTTAATACGGTGATCATTGCGATTACGGATGCAATGTCTTCCAATGGCAAATATTTGAATTTCATCAATAACATTGCTAAAAATAAAAATGTAATAGTGGCACTATTTGGCGATGGCAAAAGTTTGGCCAATCTCGATCAGCTAACCGCACCAATAGTTTGGACACCACAAATTGACCAGGAGTCGAGCATGGTAATCCCTCAGATTATTTTTGGAGGTATAGCCGCCCAGCAAACCTTAACTATAGGATATTCGGGAAAATATACGGTTGGATCAGGCTACAAGACTACAACTACCCGGTTAAAATACACCGTACCCGAAGATGCAGGTGTTAACACGGATGACCTGAAGGAAATCGATGAAATTGTGAAAGAAGGAATCACCAAAAAAGCTGCCCCAGGTATGGTGGTGTTAGTTGCGAAAGATGGCAAGGTAATTTATAACAAAGCTTTTGGCTACCATACCTATGACAATCGAAGAGCCGACAATATAACCGATATATTCGACCTGGCATCAGTTACAAAAGTTACGGCTACTACGCCGAGTGTGATGCGTTTAGTGGAACAGAACAAATTAAAATTGGACACCAATGTTGGTTCTTATATTGCAAAAGCAAGAAATACCCCCATGAACGGCATCAACGTTCGTGAAGTAATGCTCCATCAAGCTGGTTTTATTCCTTATATCCCTTTTCATAATTTTATTAAAGAAGGAGATTATAGCCGGGATTCAACAGCTGCCTTCCCCACAAAAGTGGCAGACAACTATTATGTTAAAAGAGGTTTTTTTAATGATGTTATGTGGCCAAAAATGTTAAACTCGCCCATCAAAACCCGAGGAAGCTACGTGTACAGTGACATCAGTATGTACGTGATGCAGGATATTGTTGAACACATTACAGAAACACCGGAAGACCAGTATGTTTTAGCCAATTTTTATAAGCCATTGGGTATGCATACTGCTGGCTATCTCCCAAGAAACCGTTTTGCAAAAGATAGGATAGTACCAACAGAAGATGATAAAGTTTTCAGAAAAACGCTATTAGAAGGTTATGTGCACGATCAGGGAGCTGCTTTAAAAGGCGGTGTTGCAGGTCACGCTGGCTTATTCGGCTCGGCCAACGATCTGGCAATCTTTTATCAGCTTATGCTTAATAAAGGCACTTATGGTGGCGAGCAGTATTTTAAACCCCAGACCGTTGATATGTTTACTGCAAAACAATCGAACATTAGCAGAAGAGGATTGGGATTTGACCGTTGGGATCCAGATTTAACGAAGAAATATCCATCTTCATTGGCTTCACCGCAAACCTTTGGCCATACCGGTTATACAGGTATTGCGGTGTGGACAGATCCTACAAGAGGATTGATTTATGTGTTTCTCTCTAATCGGGTAAATCCAACGGTAAGCGAACAATTAGGAAGGTTAAATATTCGTCCGCGGATACAGGACGCAATTATTAAGGCGATTGACAAAGGAAAGAAGAGCGGCAATTAAGCAATAACCGACCCTAAATAGTGGCTGTTGCTTTGCGAGCTATGATCATACGCTACGAAAGCTATATACACGTGAAATTCACACCCTGCTGAATCATCAGGTAACTCGATAGAAGCCGTACCCATGTACCGCTTTCCTGCGGCAATGTCATACGCTGCTTGGCCAGTTTCGGAACAATAGGCCAATACCATGGCTTGGTCTATCATTTCATAATGTCCATCTGTACTCCAAGTGAACAATATGCTATCACCCTGGCGTTCCATATGCATGGTTTTCGGAACTGTAAGACTTCCAAAACTCACTAAGGCTAAACTTGGATCAATATAAGAGGTGCCATCTTCCCTCGTTTTCAATGCGTGCTTACTGTTATACGATTTGGCAGCAACAAAGCCTTGAAAAGTGGGTGCATAATTTCTAAAGCCTACCCTAAGCACACCTAAGAGCGGCCGCTGCCAGGCTTGCAATAAAGCAAACTTTGCTCTATTCGCTAACTCTTTAGCTCCGGGCTTTTTTGTCCTTACTTTAGCTAAACCTTTAATAACATCCTGTCCGTTCAGCTTATAACCTATAACCGAACCAAATTTACCTGTTAAGCCTCCGTTAGGCCCATTTCTAATTATTGCCATATCATCAAATTTAAAACAGTCTAATGCCACCGGCTTCTTAATAAAGATAAGAAAAATTAGGGAAAAAGAGACCTTTAACATAAATTTTACACGGAATTTATAGGGAATTAACAGGGGGTGTACAGGCATTAATCCCTGTTTAGTCCCTGTTAACTCCCTGCTAACCCCCTGTTATCCCCCTGTTAATAGTTACTTTGTCTGCATCACTTTCCCTAGCCGTCCCTACAATGGCCTTAAAGATTTATCTTATCTTTGTGAAAAATCACAATAACAATGGAAGAAGAATTAATTGTAAAAGACAGTAATGGTAACCGTTTAAAGGATGGCGATTCAGTAATATTAATTAAAAGTTTGCCCGTAAAAGGAACATCGGTAACTTTAAAAAAAGGTATGGTTATCAAAAATATTAAGTTAACCGACGATCCTAAAGAGGTGGATTGTAAAGCTGATAAAATGAGGATTGTATTAAAAACAGAATTCCTGAAAAAAGGCTAACAATTTTCAGTTAATTATTTTTTCAACCCGATCTCTCTTAAACGTTCATCCAAATATTCTCCAGCAGTCATATCGTTGTAGGCTTTTGGATGGTCAGCATCGATTGTTGAAGGTAAACTTGTTAAGTCCATATCACTTCTTGGGTGTAAAAAGAAGGGCACGGAGAAACGCGACGTTTTCATCAATTCGCGCGGGGGGTTAACAACCCGGTGTGTGGTAGATTTAAGCTTATTATTGGTTAGGCGTTGCAACATGTCGCCAACATTTACCACAATATCGGTATGATGTGCTTTAATTGGCAACCATTCGTTATTGCGGGTTAATACTTCTAAACCATCGGCACTCGCACCGATTAACAGGGTAATTAAATTAATATCCTCATGTGCTCCGGCACGTACAGCATCATCTGGCAGGGCATCCGGGTCTTCTATCGGAAAATAATGGATTCCTCTTAAAATTGAATTTCCATTATGTACGTGTTTATCAAAATAATTAACCGGCAAGTTTAAATAGGTGGCAATGGCACGTAACAAATGCTTGCCATTCTCTTCGAGTTTTTGATAAATTTCTCTGGTAACCGTATTAAAGCCTTCGATTTCTTCCAAAACTTCGTTATCAGGGTACTCTTTTTTGATGGGATCTCCATCGGTCACCTCTTGTCCTATTTGCCAAAATTCTTTTAAATCGGCCGTTTTTGCGCCTTTTGCCGTTTCCTTCCCAGCACTGGTATAGCCTCTTTGTCCGGCCAATTCGGGTTTTTCATATTTGCGTTTTACCGCTACTGGTAAACTAAAAACTCCCTTTATATGAGCATATAACTTATCAATTAACTCCTGACTAACACCATGATTGGTAATGGTCACGAATCCTGAGTCATTAAAAGCTCTTCCAAGCTCATCAGAAAACTTCTTACGCTGCTCTTCAGTACCATGAATATAGCTGCTTAGATCAAGGCATGGGATATAAGGTGTAGACATATCTTTTGTTTTTTATGAATGTATAAATTTAGAAAACTTATTGCAATCGCCATCCTATTGTCAATAATAATTAGCATTTTTAGTTATTCAAAACTATCTTCCTTTGTTTTGCGTATAATTACTGAAAGTAATTCGTAAAAGATGAAATACATTACCTTGTTAATTTTAGTACTCCTATCTATGGAAAATGCAGATGCTCAGCAAAAGAAATTACAGAAAGCAACTTTCGGCATGGGCTGCTTTTGGTGTACAGAAGCGCTATTTCAACGCTTAAATGGCGTAACCAACGTTAAATCGGGTTATGAAGGCGGCAATACAGTAAATCCTACTTATGAAGAAATTTGTACCGGAACAACAAACCATGCCGAAGTGATTGAAATGGAATATGATCCGGCAAAAATTAGCTACGACGAGCTATTAGAAATTTTCTGGAAAACCCACGATCCTACCACTTTGAACAGGCAAGGCGCCGATGTTGGCACACAATATCGCTCCGTTATTTTTTATCATAGCCCTGAACAAAAAGAAATTGCCGAAAAATATAAGGCAGCGCTTAATAAAGAGAATGCATTTGGCAAGCCTGTGGTAACCAGCATTGATAAAGCGGAAACTTTCTATGTTGCCGAAAACTATCATCAAGACTACTACATTAAAAACGGAGAATTGCCTTATTGCAGAATAGTAATCTTACCGAAAATGGAAAAGCTGGAGAAATTATTCAAAGCTAAGCTGAAAAACTAACCTTCTACCACAACACCCATTGCACAGAATTTATCAATTCTGGTTGCTATAAGCTTGTCTGTATCTAGTTTAGTTAATTCTTTAAGATCTTTGACTATTTGTTTCTTTAATGTTTCCCCCATCAATTCGGGATTTTGATGCGCACCACCGAGGGGTTCTTTGACAATACCATCGATTAACTTGTTTTTAAACATATCATCTGAGGTAAGCTTTAAGCATTCTGCAGCTTTCTCCTTAAAATCCCAGCTTCTCCATAAAATAGATGAGCAAGATTCGGGAGAGATAACCGAATACCAGGTATGCTCTAACATATAAACTTTATCGCCAATCCCAATTCCTAAGGCTCCGCCTGATGCACCTTCACCAACAACAAAACATAATATGGGCACTTTGAGCACCGACATTTCTAATAAATTTCTTGCAATCGCTTCACCTTGTCCACGCTCTTCGGCTTCCAAACCAGGATAGGCACCCATGGTATCAATAAACGATATAACAGGTTTATTAAATTTCTCGGCTAAACGCATTAACCTTAAAGCCTTCCGGTAACCCTCGGGATTTGCCATCCCGAAATTACGAAACTGACGCTCTTTGGTATTTTTTCCTTTTTGGTGACCAATGATCATCACTGTTTGCCCATCAATGGAAGCAAAACCCCCAATAATGGCCTTATCGTCCTTAACAGTTCTATCGCCATGCATTTCAATGAAGTCATCGCAAATAAAATTGATATAATCTAAAGTCTGAGGCCTTTCAGCATGGCGCGACATCTGTACTTTTTGCCACCCTGTTAAGTTACTATAAAGGCTTTTACTTGTATTAGCCACCTTTTCTTCAAGCTCTGCTAAAGTTGCAGACATGTCTACTTTAGTTTTGTCAGCAACTTGTTTTACCTTTTCAATTTGCTGCATTAAATCAGCTAAGGGCTTTTCGAAATCGAATGATGTTTTGATCTGTTCCATATGCGGGCTGTAAAAATACGGAAAATAGCTAAAAGAACAAAGAACTCCTTACTTAATAGGCATCATAAAGCTTGTACCCGCTCCGGTTTGTGTAGTAGGTAATTTACCATCCCATTTTTTAATCCATTCCTGCTGTATTAACATCGGTGTTAATGAAGCCTGTCTTAATCGGTTCGCTTCAGCTTCAGATTTAGCCCTAACTAATAGTGCTTGTGCCTCCCCTGTAGCCGTTGCCACCTTTACTTTTGCTTCGGCATCTGCTTGCTTAGCTTGATTTTCTGCCTTTAATCGGGCTTGGATTGAAGCATTTTTCTCATCAATCATTTGTCTTAAACTTTCTGGAGGCGTAATAGCCGAAGTAAGTTGGTCGTATATAAACCCATCTTTACCCAATTTAGAAATCAACACCGTTTGTATTCTATCTTCGAATTTTTCCCGGTTAGACATTACTGAATCCGAACTAAACGAGTTCGCTACAATACGATAGGCATCATAAATACTGTTGCGCATAAACTGTTGTTCGATTTCAGTTAATGTTTTACGGTATTGTCTATAAATTTGAGGAACCATTGCCGGGTTTACATGGTAATTTAGCTTAGGATCCACCTTAAACTCCGCAGCGTCTTTTGTAGTTACCACAAACGGATCGTAATCTACCGACTGTGTAAACGTTGGGAATTCAATAATTTTAGTTGTCCAGGTATTGTACCACACTCGACCGGTTACTATGGTAATATTATCAACGCCTCTATTGGTACCGTATAGATTAATTTTGATACCCACATTTCCAGCATCTATATTCTCATAAGTAAATGGTTGAATAATTATAAAAGCAAGAAATGCAACGAATATTAATACGTATCTGATAATTTTTCTCGACATAGATGAGTCCATTTTAAATCTTTTTAAATAAATTAGTTATCGGCTTAAATACAATTGCTAATCCCAATATAATCTCGAATACCCCAATTGCTACATCAATATTAGAGGGCTCACTCAAATTGTTCACCCCTAAAGTGATGAGTGTAATAGCCACAATTACGCGAATTAGAATGAAGATTTGTTTCATTGTTACAGCAATTTAAATATTGGTTGTTTAAAACTTCGCAGGAACACCTTTTTTTGGCAATGTTTTTTCGATAAAATCACGGATGTGATCATTTCCTAGTTGTAAATCTGGCTTGCGCAGGTACATCATATGACCACTTTCATACCCTTCCCAGCTCATTCTATCTTTCAGCTTACCACTCGGATCCATTTGCCACATATTATACTTTGCATTAAAATAATCGCAGGCACCATCATAATAACCCGATTGAACTAAAACATGCAAATAAGGATTTTGAGCCATTGCCGCTCTCAAATTTTCGCCTGTTTGGTCGCCACTTCTTTCCCAAGGGTTTACCGGACCGAACATGTTATATTTTAAATCTGTTTTATAATTGAGCTCATTGCGGATGTACATATTAATAGCCGGGGTAAATGAGTGCAGCCAAGAGGTTAATTCTGCATTATAATCCGGACTATTACCTGCATCCGATTTATCGATCCCTTTGTATCTCGAATCTAATCTTCCGACGGTATAGCCTTTATCGCGCAATAATTCTTTCCAGAACAAATTGGTAGAGACGTTAAGGTTGTTCTGTAAGATAACCTTTTCAGATAAACCGGAGAAACGAGCCATCTTAGCAGCAATTTTCTGCTTTTCGGCCGCTGGTAAAAACCCACCTTTCGCAATGGCCGGAATAAGTTCATTTACCGTAAAGTTCTCCACTTCTGGCAACATATCCGTTAATTTTTTGCTTTGTAAATCGCCAGGTAAAACTTTATGGTACCAAGCTGTTGCCGCGAAGTACGGTAAACGCAACGCAGCGTCCAAAACTGTTCCTCTTTCAATCCCTAGTTCGGTAGGCGAAACTAAAATTACCCCGTTTAAATACATCCATTGGTTACTTTGCAGCTCTAAAGCGAGGCCCGAAACACGGGTGGTGCCATAACTTTCTCCGATTAAATATTTGGGAGAAGCCCAACGGTTATTGCGGGTTACAAAGGTATTCAACCATTCGGCCAAATAGCGGATGTCGGCTCTAACGCCAAAAAACTTATTGGTTGGTACGTCTTTGCTAGTTGCACGGGAATAACCCGTATTTACCGGATCGATGTAAACAATGTCGGCAACGTCTAAAATTGAAGCACTATTATCTTTATAACCATAGGGTTGAATTGGATATCCTTCATCGTCGATATTTAAAACCACTGGACCAGTATAGGCGATATGCATCCAGACCGATGCAGAACCTGGGCCCCCGTTAAAAGAAATTACCAGGGGTCTGCTATCTTTATTTTGAACATCAGAGCGTTCATAATAAGTATAAAATAATCCGGCAATAGCTTTTCCTTCCTCATCCCATACTGGTAAAGTTCCTGTTGTAGCTTTGTAGGGAACAGCTTTCCCTCTAATGGTTACGGTATGATTGGTAATGACCGAACTTTCTGGCACAATGGTTCTTGATGCCACGCTCTGTGTTCTGGCTGCTGGTTCTTCTCTTACTGCAGGGTTAGTTGGAGCGGTTGGTGGTCTTTGCCCTTCGCGGCGTTGTTGAGCTTGCGTAAAGCTTACAAAGCTTAATGCAATGAGTGTTAAGGTAAAAATTCTCTTCATTTGATTGTTTTTGGTTGTATCGCTATAAATATCAAAAAATTGCAAAGCATTACTAGCATAGGCACGAAATTGTTACGCCCTATACTTCTAATACCACCACTCTATCTAATTCCTGCTCGTCAGAATTAAGCGTGATGATTAGCTCATTTTTTGAAAGTTTGGTTTGAATGCTGGAATTATCCTTAAGCAAATAAGCTTTTTTTATCTTTTTGTGTAAGAACTGCGGTAGCACAATCTGGTTAGTGTTGGCATTTAAAACATGCACAAAAATCTTATTTCCTTTTTTGGTCATACTCCCCCATTCCTGCGGTTTTAAATAACCAGCCTCTGTTCCATAGATACTTTCGCCATAGGTTTTCAGCCAGCTACCCATTGCCTGCAAGCGCTCTTCAAATTCGGGCTGTACTTTTCCATTTGGCATGGGCCCAATGTTAAGCAATAAATTAGTCCCTAATGAAGCGGCCTTTACGAGGTATTCGATCAATTGCTTATTTGATTTGTAAGTGGTGTCCGTTAAGCTAAAACCCCAAGAGCCATTGATCGTTTCACAGGTTTCTAAAGGCAGTTTATCTGATGCTTTTTGAAAGCTTAAGCCTGATTTATTCTCTCCCGGCAAATCTTTTTCAAACATTTGGAAGTCTTCACCTGCAAAAGGCGTAAGGTGGTGATTATTACCGATTAAACATTGGGGCTGTAGTTGGTGGATCAAGCTATATATTTCATCGTATTTCCAATCTATTCTCGAGTTTCTATCTTTTTCACCTTCAGGGGCCGTTTGGTCCCAGTGACCATCAAACCAGATACCTGCAATCTCGCCATAATTGGTCAATAACTCAGTCAGTTGATTCTTCATGAATTGCAGATAGCTCGCATAATCGCTTTTTCCTTTCCTACCACTATGCTGACCAGTTCTTCCCGTTTCGTGCGGATAGTCTTCTCTGGTCCAATCTAACAATGAATAGTACAAAAAGAGCTTTATCCCTTGCTTGTGGCACTCATCGGCCATCATTTTCACAATATCTTTTTTGTAGGGTGTATTGGTGATATTAAAATCTGAGTGTTTGGTATCCCACATGCTAAAACCATCATGGTGCCGGGTAATTAACGTGATATACTTCATCCCCGCATTTTTCGCCATTGTTACATAATGAGCGGCATCAAAAGCTGTGGGATTAAAAAAATCTTGCAACCGCGTATAATTGTTGACGGTAATTTTACGATTATTCATTACCCATTCTCCACTACCGGGAATACTAAAGGGACCCCAATGGATAAATAAACCAAACCTGGCGTCATTAAACCATTTTCTCGCCTCCAGATTAGCAGTTGAGGGAGTATAATTTTGAGCAGCCGCAGAAAAAGCAGACAAAAAAACAAGGTATAGTAGGAGTACTCTTTTGATCATCATTTATCTTTTTATTTATGCAATTAAAGGATAAATATGCACAATGCCAAAACCAAGTTCCCTTTTATTGATTCAAAGCTAGCTTACTAAATATATGATATTCGCCTGGGGCAAGGGTAGCATTATATTGTGCAGCAGAAATGTTAATATTAGAACCATTCAGTACATCGAGCCATAAGCCGTTACTACCAAAATCTATTCCGGCAACTTGCGGATTTACGTCGAAATTACCCACTATTACCACTGTGTTTGTACTATTAACCAATTTTATATATTTAATTGCTCCAGTTAAATTATAACTAATTGTAGCCGAATTAAATATTGAATTACCTTTCTTGAGTTTTATAAATTTAGCATAAGCCTCATATAAGGCTTTTCTGCTCGGATCGTTGAAATACTCCCATTTTATTGGTTTCACCCCGGTTCTGCCATTAAAATCAATGCTCGTGTCGTAACCTAATTCACCGAATTGCCAAATCATTTTAGGACCAGGTATAGCGAAAAGAAAGGCCGCAGCCATTTCTTCTCTCTTTAACGCGGTGGTTAAATCCTTAATAACGTACGATCCTGAGGCATTACCGAAATTAATGTTCTTAAAATTCAACCGCTCTTCATCATGGCTTTCTATGTAGCTCACTAAATTTTCGGATTTAGCAAAACCATGTTTGGTATAAAATCCCCACGAAAAATCAGCATTGTTTAGCCAGCCCATTGTTGCTTCATTCATAGTATAATTAAGATTGTTCCAGAGCATCATGCCATCGTCGGCCAAGGTACGTTCTTCCGTTTCCTCTGCAAAATGTTCTAGAATCACATAAAAATTAGCATTGTCTAAGCTCTTTATAAAGCCGTTATATTCTTTCCAGATTGCAATTCTTCCCGCGTCATATTGCCTGAAAACATCATCACCAGAAGAGTTCTTCTGCGTAAAGCCTTTTGATAAATCGAACCGAAAGCCGTCGATCTTATAATTTTGCATCCAAAACTTGATCACATTTTTAGCGAAATATTTAGTGGCGGCACTTTCATGGTTAAAATCGTAGCCTACATTAAAAGGATGTTTGGCATCAACATTAAACCACGGACTATTACCCGAAGGCTTACCCCCTTCGAAATATAACTGTGCCATGGGCGATTGACCAAATGAGTGATTCAAGACCATGTCGAGAATAACAGCTATTCCACGCGAGTGACATTCGTCTATAAAATTTTTTAAAGCTGTTTCCGTGCCGTAATATTTATCTGGAGCAAAGTAAAAGGATGGATTATATCCCCAGCTTAAATTACCTTCGAACTCGTTAACGGGCATTAGTTCAATCGCATTAATTCCGAGGTTAACTAAGTAATCCAATTTTCCCAATGCGGCAGCATAGCTATGTTCTTGTGTAAAATCGCGAAGCAATAATTCATAGATGACCAGGCTATTTTTATCGGGACGAACAAAATTATTGTTTTTCCATGTATACGTAGGTCGGTTTCCCTGCATCACGCTTACAATGCCAGTGGTTTTACCCGTAGGATATGCCTTTAAGTTTGGATAAACTGAGGCGGGAATAAAACTATCATGATTAGGATCCAACACCTTTTCACAATATGGATCTGCGACCCTCAGATTATCGTCTACCAAAAATTGATAAGCATACTCTGTGTTGGGGTTTAAATTATCAACTTGTACCCACCAGGTTAACCCATCTGAAGCTTTAGCCATTTTATGAGCTGTTGCAGACCAGTTATTAAAATCCCCTATTAAGGCTACCGACGTTTTACCGGGCGCATATAGGGTGACTAATGCGGAAGTTCCATTATTGAGGTAGGCGACTCCATCTTTAGCGCCCGGGGGCAGATTACTTGGGGGATTGACAACGACTGGCGGGTCAGGCTCTGGACTTGGGAACGTTCCCGGTTTTTTGCAACTAACAATGAAAAAGAGCATTATGCCCAGATAGCCTATTAATTTGTTCATAAGATTTTAGGTTAGAACATCTAAATTAACAATTATTTCGTTAATAGTGTATAAAGACCGGGTAATTAAAGTACATTAGTAACTTATAAAACCGCCTAAATCACGCTCTCTCAAAGTATGACAAAGAAAGTCAAGTTCACCAATACCAATAAGTCTACCTTTTATGCCACGGTGCGTAAGCGTGTGGATGCACATTTTGATGATCAAAATTTGAGCATTCATGCCAATGGTGCCATGTGGTTTAAAGCCCTGTTTTTTTTAGGGACATTCATTGTTTTGTATGTCATGATTCTATTGGGTCATTTTAGTCCGTTGGCGATGCTCGTCATGTCGATGGCATTGGGCGTATTTGGAGCTTTTGTTGGTTTCAATATCTGCCATGACGCGATACATAAAGCTTTCTCTGATAAGCCGTTGATTAACCAATCGTTCAGTTTTTTATTTAGTCTTATCGGTGCAAGTGCCTACGTATGGAGTATTTGCCATAACATTGTACATCATACTTATACCAACATTTCAGGTCATGATGAAGACATAGACGTAGCGCCTGGCTTAATTCGTTTTTGCGAAAAAGAACCAGTCAATAAAATACAACGCTATCAGCATGTGTATGCTTTTGGGCTATACAGTTTGGCGATGCTGTCCTGGGTTTTCAGAAAAGACTACAAAAAATTCTTTCAATCAAAGATTGGTTCCCAGGCAACAAATCATCCCAAAATTGAATATTTTAATCTCTTCTTCTTCAAATTTTTGTATTATTTCTTATTCATCATTTTGCCCCTTATAGTTTTAGACATCACCTGGTGGCAGTTTATAATTGGCTTCTTAGCTATGCAGTTTGCCCAAGGCCTAGTGCTAGGTTTAGTTTTTCAGCTTGCACATGTTGTTGAGGGAACCAGTTTCCCGCACCCAAATGATGAAGGAAATATCGAGGAAGCATGGGCTGCCCATCAAATGATGACTACGGCGAATTTTGCAGTGGATAGTAAACTTGCCGGTTTTTTCTGCGGAGGTCTAAACAGACAAGTTGAGCACCATTTATTTCCGAAAATCTGTCATATCCATTATCCGGCGATTGGAAAAATTGTTAAGGAAACCGCATTTGAATTCAATTTACCTTACATAGAAAGCCCCACCTTTCTCAGTGCTTTAGGCTCCCATTACCGTATGTTGCGAAAATTAGGTAAAGAGGCATATACTGCAAAATAAGTTCTTATCTTTGTCGTTATCATATTTTTTTTAATTTTAAGTTAAGTCCCCCAAATTTTTTGGGACTAACACAAGATGAATAAACAAAAGAGAATCACAGTTGCCGACGATGATCCTGGAATATTAGATGCTGTGTCTATGGTACTCGAAATGGAAGGCTATGAAGTAAGTACTACTTTAAACGGCAATACAGTACTCACCCAAGCCGAATTACCACATGTTTACATCCTCGATATATGGATGTCTGGATCAGACGGCAGGGAGCTTTGTCAAAAGTTGAAAAATGATGAAAGGACCATGCATATCCCCGTCATTCTAATCTCTGCGAGCAATGATCTGAAACGCTCGGCCGAAACTGCGGGAGCCGATGATTTTTTGGCTAAACCTTTTGAAATTGATGCCTTGTTACAAAAAATCGCAAATGTTTTAACGAACTGATCGACCAAGCTTATTTTTAAGGGTTGACGATCTGACGATTAATTTAGGTTGAATATTAACGATTTTAGGGCGCACCTCTTTTTCGGAGCCCATTTCTTGGAAAAACAAATTCGCAATAGTTTTCCCCATGTCCACGCTATGTTGATCGATAGTGGTAATAGAAGGTGTGGTAATTTCTGTAAAGGCCTCATTTGAATAACCACAAATACCTAATTTCTCGGGCACCATTACACCCATTTTATGAGCAACCTCCAACACACCTAACGCAGAAAAATCTGAAGTAGAAGCAAATATCGCATCTGGGGGCATCGGCATGTTGAGCAGTTTACGTGTCGCTATGGCTCCCAATTCCTTTGTCCATGCATTTTCTATCATCAGTTCTGGCAGCACTTCAAAATTATGCTTCTTTAAAGCAGCGATGTAACCATCTTTTCTTTGTTTAAATATATTCAAATTCTGTGGTCCCTCCAGCAAAGCTATTCTTTGATAGCCCTGTGTTATTAAGTGGCTAACAGCTTCCATTGAAGCACGCTCATTATCGTTGACAACTTTGAAAGTCTCCAGATTATCTGCTACCCTATCAAACTGGATCAGTTGAATTCCCTGGGCTAAAATATTCCTTAGGTGACTATCATCTTCAAAATCGGCACTTACAGAGATGATTATGCAACTTACATGTTGGTTAATCAGCGTATTTACACTTTCTACCTCTCTTGTATATGATTCATTTGATTGACAAATAATGAGGTTATAACCTTGTTGATAGGTTACTTCCTCCAGGCCTGCAATAACATCTGCAAAGAAATTCTGATTAATATGTGGGACAATTACCCCAATGGTTTTATTGTGTCCTCTCCGTAAGTTAGACGCTAAACTATTTTGCTTATAATTTAATTCTGCTGCCGTTTTCAATACCAATTCCCGGGTAGCTGCACTAACGTTGTTATTATTGCTTAAGGCACGGGAAACCGATGAAGCATTGAGGTTGAGCTTCTTTGCAATATCATAAATCGTGGTTCTTTTTTGGTTTTTCACTGGCTACGGTTACAGGTGCACACTAATAAATTACTAAGCAATCGATTGCGAATATAAAATATTTGTTTATTTTCGTCAGATACAATGCTGTATTAAACACGAAAATAGCTAAAAAGAATATGTTATTATTAGGTATTGATGTAGGAACATCCTCCATAAAGGTTTCGGTAGTGGACTCGGCATCTGGTCTAACAGTTTCAAGCGCACAATACCCAGAAACGGAAAGTGAAATCTTTACGCCGAAATACGGTTGGGCTGAGCAATCGCCTGAGTTATGGTGGGAGCATGTACAAACAGCTATTTTAATTTGTAATGCACAAAAAAAATATGACCCTTTAGCGATCTCCGCTATTGGCATAGCCTACCAGATGCATGGACTTGTGATGGTAGATAAAAACCAGCAGAATTTGCGGAATAGCATTATTTGGTGCGATAGCAGGGCTGTTAAAGTAGGTGAAAAAGCCTCAGCTTATTTGGGAGAAGAATTTACTTTAACACATCTCCTTAATTCGCCAGGAAATTTTACTGCATCAAAACTGGCCTGGGTAAAAGAAAATGAACCAGAAGTTTACAATAAGATTTCCAAGGTCATGTTACCAGGAGATTTTATCGCTATGAAACTCACTGGGGAAATAACCACTAGTATTTCGGCACTATCGGAGGGAATATTTTGGGATTTCGCTACCAACTCTTTGTCTAAGGAACTCATGGCTTATTTTGGCTTTGCAGAATCACTTATTCCAACGGTGAAGCCCGTATTTTCCGAGCATGGTCACCTGACCGCAAATATTGCCCATACACTAGGGTTGAAAGCCGGTATCACAGTGGCCTACAAAGCGGGCGACCAGCCTAACAATGCTTTATCGCTCAATGTGACCAAGCCAGGTGAAGTTGCTGCAACCGCTGGCACGTCTGGGGTAATTTATGGAGTTACCGATCAATTGCTGGCCGACAAACAATCGAGAGTAAACACCTTTGCCCATGTTAATCATGGCTTATTGGAACAACGTTTGGGCGTGTTACTCTGTATCAATGGTACAGGTAGTATGAACAGGTGGACAAAAAGTCTATTTGATGCCGAGATGGACTATGCAACAATGAATGATGCTGCAAAAAATATAGCTCCGGGAAGCGATGGGCTACTTGTACTCCCGTTTGGCAATGGAGCTGAGAGAATGTTGAACAATCAAATAATTGGTGCGCACTTGCAGCATATAGACCTTAATTTACACACCAAAGCACATATTTTTAGAGCGGTACAAGAAGGGATCGCCTTTGCTTTTCGTTATGGTTTAGATATTTTAAAAGAAAATGGAATGAAACCCTCTATTATTAGAGCCGGGAGAACAAACCTATTTTTAAGCGATATTTTTGCTCAGTCTTTTGTAAACATCACTGGCGTACCGGTTGAACTTTATGAAAATGACGGCAGTTACGGCGCTGCCATTGGAGCGGGAATTGGCGCGGGGATTTACCTGTCGGCCGAAGAAGCATTTATCAATAAAAAACCGATCAGGCTCATTGAGCCGAATTTAGAAAATATAGAAGAGCCTTATCAAAACTGGAAAAAGTTACTCGAATGCAAGCTAAATACATTAAATTAATTCAAAGCGTATAAATTTATCATGGAAGAATATTTTAAAGGAACTGAACAAATAAAGTTTGAGGGTTTATCAAGCGATAATCCGCTTGCTTTTAGGTGGTACGAAGCAAACAAAGTAATTGCCGGTAAAACGATGGCCGACCATTTTAAATTTGCGTGTGCCTACTGGCACTCATTTAATGGCAATGGAGCCGACCCTTTTGGTGGCGCAACGCATCTTTTTCCCTGGGACGTGAAAAAAGACGTGATCGAAAGGGCAAAAGCTAAAATGGATGCCGCTTTCGAATTTATGCATAAAATGCAAATTCCTTATTATTGTTTCCATGACGTGGATGTGGTAGATTATGGTGATAATATTGCAGAGAACGAACGCAGGCTGCAGACCCTGGTCGATTATGCAAAGCAAAAACAAGCCCAAACGGGGATAAAGTTGCTCTGGGGAACTGCAAATCTGTTTAGCCATAAACGTTATATGAATGGTGCTGCTACTAATCCAGACTTTCATGTTTTGGCCCATGGTGCTGCACAAGTTAAAGCAGCGCTAGATGCAACGATTGAACTTGGAGGCCAAAATTATGTTTTTTGGGGCGGAAGAGAAGGTTATATGAGTTTACTTAACACCAACATGAAACGTGAACAGGAACATTTGGCTCAATTCTTACACACTGCAAAAGACTATGCACGAAAGCAGGGGTTTACGGGCACATTCTTAATTGAGCCTAAACCATGCGAACCTTCTAAACATCAGTATGATTACGACGCGGCAACTGTGATCAGTTTCTTACGGCAGTATGATTTAATGGCCGACTTTAAATTAAACCTGGAAGTTAACCACGCTACACTTGCTGGCCATACTTTTCAGCACGAGCTTCAAGTTGCGGTTGATAATGGACTATTAGGCTCGATAGATGCTAATCGTGGTGATTATCAAAATGGTTGGGACACTGATCAATTCCCGAATGACATTAATGAATTAACTGAAGCGATGTTAATTATACTGGAGGGTGGCGGTTTGCAGGGAGGTGGAGTTAACTTTGATGCTAAAATCCGTCGCAATTCTACCGATCAAACGGATCTTTTTTATGCCCACATTGGTGCGATGGATCTTTTCGCACGAGCACTTATTACGGCAGATGCAATTTTGGAGAAGTCTGATTATAGAAAAATCAGAAGTGATAGATATGCCTCCTATGATAGTGGCAAAGGGGCTGAATTTGAACAGGGAAAACTAAGTCTGGCAGACTTAAGAGATTACGCTGCGAACAACGGTGAGCCGGCAACAATTAGTGGGAAACAAGAGTTTCTTGAAAATTTAATAAACAGATATATTTAACGGATAAAACATTTTCTGACTCCAACTGTTTTCAATTTAAGGAAAACAGTTATGGGAAAATTAAAAAACGTTAAGCATCCTGATAAAAAGCAGCCTGTACCTCCATTCCCAAAGCAAAAGCAAAAAGTACCTGGGATAGAGAAAAACATGAAGCCATTGGCCGATCATGGTGAAGATAGTTATCAAGGGTTTGGTAAGCTAAAAGATAAAGTTGCAATTATCACGGGTGGCGATTCTGGTATTGGCAAAGCGGTTGCAATTGCTTTTGCAAGAGAAGGTGCCGATGTGGTGATCAGTTATTTGAGTGACAGAGAAACACCCGACGCCAAGGATTCTGCAAAGCACGTAGTAGCGGCGGGCAGAAAAGCATTGCTGATCAAAGGTGATATTAGCAAAGAAAGCCATTGCAAAAAAATCATCACACAAACGGTTAAGGAATTTGGCAGAATAGATATCCTGGTTAACAATGCCGCCTTCCAAATGGCCAGAAATTCAATGGAAGAAATTTCTGCTGCCGAGTGGGTAAAAACATTCGATACCAATATTCATGCGATGTTTTACCTAAGTAAAGCGGCTGAGCCTCACATGAAACCCGGTAGTAGTATTATCAATACAACTTCTGTAAATGCTTATTCGCCGTCACCAGGCTTATTACCCTATGCGGCTACGAAGGGCGCTATTCAAAATTTCACGGCCAATCTTGCTCAAATCTTGCTGATGGCAGGTAAAGGAATTAGGGTAAATGCTGTGGCACCAGGCCCTATCTGGACACCGTTAATTCCTTCAACTATGCCTGATGCAGATACCTTTGGACAAGACACACCAATGGGTAGACCTGGGCAGCCAGCCGAGGTGGCGCCCGCATTTGTATTTTTAGCGAGTGATGAGGCCAGTTATGTAGCTGGAGCTACTATTCCAGTGACTGGTGGAAGAATCACCATTTAATTTTATAGACTATGAACAATCAACGCGATAAAAAAGAAAAACCGAAACAATCCGGCGATGCAAAAGGCAAAGCTACTTTCGACCAAAACGGTGAGGGAAATTCACCGAAATATGCCCAATCGGGCAGTGAGCCTAATGAGAATGGAGCATGGGAAGATCAGGCCTTTAATAAAGACAAAAGCAAAAAAGATAAATAGGCTTAATGGAAAAAACGATCTTAATTGTTGATGATGATTCATCTATATTGGATGTACTTGACTCTGCACTTTCTATCAATTTTAGTGTACAATTAATTAGTAACCCCGAGCAACTTTCGCATCATTTGGCTAATTATTTACCAGATTTATTTCTAATAGATTATGGTTTACCCTATAAAGATGGCTTCACAATCTGTAAAGAGCTCAAAGAAGATTACCGAACTAAGCATATTCCGGTAATTCTTTTTTCCGCGAGCAGAATTTCAAGCATACTACTGCGCGATTCTCATTGCGATGCCTACATTCAAAAACCATATGATTTATGGGAATTAGAAAGAACTATTAAGAAATTTATTTAACAGGAGCCAGGCTTTTGTTGCAAAATATTTAGCTTAATGCGATGATACATGCTTTGATCTGTTAATGATTGCTCTAGTTCAGTTAAAATATCCAGAATATTAGCGCTAGCAGAATCAATCCATTTCTTGTTTTCGGCCTTGATGCTCCTTAAAACCGGTTCAATTTGTGCTAACGTTTTTTTTCCCATTGCGGTAAGGGAAACCATTCTTTTCCTTCCGTCTTTTTTATCAACTGACGCCTTAATTAATTTTTTCTTCTCTAGTTCTTGTACAAGCTGGATGATGGCAGGATGACTAAGTTGTAAATAGTCTGCTATTTCGGTGATGGCCAGTAGTTTCTCTTTCTCCAAAATGGATAAGATCAGAAACCACCGGGCCTCAAAATCAACGTCTGATTCTTTATAAATCTTACTTACATCATTAGAAAGCCTTTCGCTTAATCTTTTTAAACGGGTAGCAATAGCTAGTTCTGCCAATTCGTTCACTAAATCCATCAATTATTTTTTTACCTAAGTTAGAAAAATTAGCTTGATTTAACCTGCTCTTCTCTTTTCCTCATCGGCCGCACCTGTTCTTTTTGAACTTGCCACCTGCGATCGGCCAAATCGGTAACTAAAGCTAAGGGTTGCTACGCGACTGTCCCTGCTCTGGTAAAATTGTTCACCATACCCATTTAACAAGGTATATGCATCAACCTTTTGCGTGTAAAAAACATCACTTACGCTTAACCTCAGCGAAGCTTTTTTGTCTAACAGTTGTTTTTGTAAACCTAATGTCAGTCCCCAGTTAGCTTTAATATCCAACGGTCCATAAAAAGATCTACTTTGATAAGTACCGGTTATTTCAGCGGTGGTAGTGGGGTTAAATTTAATTACATTGTTCGAATTCAGGTTAAAACTTACGCGGCTCGCATCCAGATCGGTATTGGCCAAATTACCTTTATACTTTCCATAGTAGGTTAAAGCATTAGTGGTACTTGTTAGCCATTTCCCTACACTGACCGGAAAACCGAAGCTAAGGTTATAATAATCAAATTCTGCTAAGTTCCTATTCGTTTGAATAACAGAATTAGGCTGCTCATCTGGCGAAAGAACCGTCAATATGTTATCTGTTGTTTTACTATATCCTAACTTGGTAATGTACCTTTGTTTATAGGTATGAGTTAACTCAAACGAATTACTTAACTCAGGTTTAAGATAAGGATTACCCGTTGAATAGGTTAATGGATCTAAGAAAACTTTAAAGGGATTTAATTGGCGATAGGAAGGCCGGTTAATTCTTTTGCTCAGTGAAAGTCCTAGATCGCTATTTTCGGTAAATTTATATCCCACATAACCACTTGGAAATAATTGCGTATAATTTCTATCGAAAGTGCTTTTATCGGTTACTTGCAGACCATTAGCGTTGGTATTTTCTAACCGTAGTCCCAATTGCAAACTAAATTTCTTCCAGGAACGATTCGCATTCAAATAAGCAGCATTAATGTTCTCGTCATATATAAAATGATTGCTTTTTGCAACATCTAGTACAGCACCACCATTACTTTGATCATAGAACTGCACGTCATTATCTGATGTTACCCAGCTGCTTTTAACTCCAAGTTCTATTTTTGTGTTAAGAGATTTAATTTGCTGTTGATAATCGACCTTAAATGATTTTATACTCAGTACTCCCCCCAAATTGCCTAGTAATTGATAGGGCGCCTTTGCTTGTGTACCACCAGTATTTAAATAATTTGTTAAATTTTGCTGCGTTTCATTCGAAGCAAAACGAGCATAATCAAAATCAGCAGAAAGTTCTTTCCCGGTAGTATCTATGGTATGTCTGTAATTTAAATTAAGGCTATTGTTACTTCTAGACGGAGTGTTAGTACCTACTGTATTAAATGTTCCCGTACTTTGCGACTGACCATTGAAAGAGTTTGCATGGCTATCTGTGCTTATTTCGCCTTTATTATAGCTTCCGTTGGCTGAAAAACCGACAACAATATTTTTATTCACATAAAAATCACTCCCCACTCTCGCATTATGATTGTCGAATTGAAACTTAAAATAGTTATTGTAGTTATTGCTTCCCAGTAATTGATTAGTAGGAGAATAAAAGTCCCTCAGGATATCAAGCTTATTGAAGTTCTGATTGAAGCCGTAGTTATAGGAACCAAATACATTAGCAACCTTGGTACGATGATTAAAGTTTACACTAGGATTCGTTTTTGCATATTTCCCTTGTCCGAAACTCATCGTTACATTGGCATTTGTACCAACGTTAGTCCCTTTCTTTAAGCGAATATCAATGATCCCGGCATTGCCTGCAGCATCATATTTGGCAGAAGGATTGGTTACCAAATCAATTTTTTCAATCTGGGTAGCCTGCATGTTTTTAAGCATATTCGCTAAATCCTGTCCTGACATGGGCACTTGCTTCCCGTCAATCATGACCAATACCCCTTGTTTTCCGCGCATGGAAATGTTATCATTCTGATCGATTGTGATACCCGGTGCTTTGGCTAATACTTCTAAAGCGGTATTGCCAACTGCCGAAATGGAGCTGCTTACATTGATGACAGTTTTGTCAAACAGCTGCTGCACAAATGGTTTTGTTGCTGTTACACTAACTTCCTTTAAGCTTTTGGATGTTACCTGTAAATTAATCGGGCTTAATGCTAAATCTTTATCCAACGAAATTACCGGCGACTCGTACTTTACAAAGTTCATGCTTTGTATTACTAGCAGATAACTGCCTTCCGGGATTTTTTCAAAAACAAAAGCCCCATCTGGCGTGGAATATTCCAATTTAATGAGCTTTTTATCACTTGCATTGAGCAAATGAACAGTCACTTCATCAAACTTGGGATTCTGAGCCGCTGTTAAGCTCCCTTTTAAAGAGAATACTGGTTTATCCTGAGCCTTTGCGTAATTTACGTAAGAACTTACATAAATTAAAAAGACAAATAAAAACAAAAATTTCTTATTATACTTCATGACTTAAATAGTTTATTTGTGGGTTTTATTATAAATATGACGCAATTTTTTTATAAATGTTACACCATTTTATTTAATAATAAAAGCAAATGTAAGACAACTCGTTTAAAACTATTGTTAAAAATTGTTAATTATGTAAGCACTTACATTTATTTACTATGGAATAGGTATCCACTGTAAGCTAAGCCTTTGGCTACACTTTTAAAATTGTCGCCGGAGTTTAGGCTTATATGAGGGAACTTATCCTTGAATAACTTTTGAATGCTGGCTACCATAGAAGTTCCGCCGGTTAGGAAGAGGCTATCGACATCCTCCTCGCCAATGCCATGCTGTGACATAAATTGGTTTAGATAAGCAGCTATTCGATCTACATCTTTCTTGATGATTTGTTCGTAGTCCTGCAATGTAATTTCTTCTTCAATTTCGATACCCATTTGATGATAGCTAAAATTTGAAACCTTAGCATCTGAAAGCGTAATCTTCGTTTTTTCAATGGATTGGAATATCGAATAACCCAAGTTATGATCAATTAATGTAATTAGGTTTTTGAATTTAATGTCTTTACCAGAAAAGTAATAGTAATCTTCTATGTCTTTTTTAATGCGTAGTCCGTTAAAAAAATTCATCTGATCCCATGAGCAAATGTTTGCGAAAAGAGACTTCGGCACAGTTAAAACTTTCCCCGGAGTCGCTTCATAAGTAGTATGCTTTCCGAAATATGGTGTCCCTTTCTCCCACATAAAGGCCGAATCAAAACTATCGCCTCCTACATATATGCCGCCAGTTGCCATCATGTCGTCCTTGCGGTCCAGACTTCCAACTTTTGCGGGATCTAGCACTAAATAAGTGAAATCTGTTGTTCCTCCCCCTAAATCGGCAACCAGTACCTTTTCCTTTTTTACCAGTGTTTTTTCGTAGGAAAAAGCTGCTCCAATTGGCTCAAATTGAAATCGAATCTCTTTAAATCCCGCAAGTTGGGCCGCTTTATTTAGCCGGGTTTGAGCCAGTGTATCTTTCTGTACATTATCATCATCAAAAAAAACAGGTCTGCCAATAATGGCTTTGCCACAATCCTGTCCCACTAATTTATCTGCTCGCTCTTTTAATTCCTTTAAAATAATGGCCACCAGATCTGAGGCATTATACCTTTTATGATGAATTCTGGTTTCGGTAAAGCTACTTCTTGATAAGATCTGTTTAATTGATTTAATAAATCTCCCTCTCATTCCATCAGCTAGGTAAGCTGTAATAGCCTCCTCGCCTACCACGTAACTTTTCTCTGCTCCAGTATTTAGTTGGTGATAAAAGTAAATGAGGGAAGGGATAATGATTGTACTGTGGATTTGGTTCGAATCCTCGTCATAAATTGCCAATGCTGAATTGGTTGTTCCAAAGTCAATTCCATATAAAAATTTCTTCATGATAAGCCGAGGTAGAACGATAAAAAATTAGTGGGGCGGCGAAAGTATAAAAAAATAACTTAAGAAAAAAATTCTCTATCAAATACCCTTATGATAAATGCTAGGGATTTCTCATTTGATTCTGCCGTTTTCGTTTTCAAGTGCCGAGCTCCTGCTCCGTGGCCCCTTTGCATTACCGGATGCGAACCTATAACTAAAATTGAACCTTAGCTGCCTGGTTTCGAAGTAGCTGTAATTTTGAATATACAGTTTCCCTATACTTTGTACCGACTTTGCCTTGCTCCCCTTATACACATCACTAAACACCAGCCTTAAACTAGCTTTTCCTGCCATAAAATTTCGTTGCAGCCCTAAATCTACCGAACTATTTGCTCTTGAGAATTGATTTGCTCCGGTTAATCTCTTCGAATTATATGTACCTATTACCTCGGCCGTGAGTTGATACGGCAACTTAAAAGTCTGTTGCAGATTCATTCGAAGCGCATTTTGTTTAGGATCAAGTTTTCTATCTCCTCCAAAATCTATGTCATTGAAAAGACGGAACAATGTACTATTAAAGGTTACATTCCACCATTTAGCTGGACGCAGCATTTGAGTTAGGCTTAAAGCCATATGTTGTTGCACACCAAGGTTACGGGGAACCATTACTATGCTAGCCTGGTCAACCGTATCGGTAACTTCCACACTAAAGTTATCAGTATAAGTATAACTAAGTCCCAAAATAGTTGAGCTTTTATAAAGATACTGGAGTAAACCCCTATTACTCAATTGGGGTTGCAAAAAAGGATTTCCCTGCCAATAAGAAAGTTCATCCAATAAATAGATAAATGGATTGAGGTTTTGGTAGGCAGGACGATCAATCCTCCTGGAGTAGGTCAAAGAAAAATGATGAGCTGCGGTAAGTTTTAAGTTAGCAGAAAAGAAAGGAAATAAGTTTGTATAATTTCTGGTGATTGATTTTGCATTACCAGATATTTCGGAAATCACTGCTAACGCACCGAGGGAAGAAGAATGCTCTACTCTTAATCCGCCATAAAGTTGCCATTTTTGCATGCTTTTAGTATAATTGACATAGGCGCTGGCAATTTTTTCCACATAAGTGAACTGATTGGACCTCGAAGGATCTAGGAATTCGCCATCTGTTTCTACGGTCAAAAACCTGGAGTCATTTTTCGTAGATACTGACGAATATTTGGTTCCTGTTTCCAGTTTTCCTTTCCATAGATTTGTGGTATAATCCAATTTTATAGCCTTTAAACCAATATCAATTCCATTTAATGAACGATAAAGATTATCGCTTAAAACCACGTTATTAACCGCTAGGTATTTGTTTGATTGTAGGTTTTTTGCACCTTTAGTAAAATCACCATAATCTGCATCAATGTTAATTATCCTTCCCAACGTATCTTCATATTTATAGTTTAGATTAACATTATAGCGTTGTGTTTGCTGATAATAGTAATCGTTTATTGCAATAAGTCGCTGATCAATTTGCATGTTTTGCGCATCGCCTATTTCCGTATTGGTATCGGTAATCCCTCCTCCAAAAATAAAATTCCCATTTAATAATAGGCCGATGGTTTGATTTTTATCAATTGAAAAATCGGCTCCTAATCTAGATCCCATTTTTTTTCTCTTATCTATATCATCTGTGAAGCTATTGAAGAACTTGTCCCCTTGAATCCTGTCAGCTCCGTAGAGATAGGAAAAATTACCTAAAAAGTGACTATAGTTGCCATATATATTAAAGCGATTTTTCCTATAAGTAAGCGATAAATCCTGATTATTTCTGAGGTATACTCCATAACTCAAACCCGTAGTAAAGCCGGCGCTAAATCCCTGTATAAGCGACTTCAAGGTCTTCACATTAATAATCCCAGCAGTTCCTGCAGCATCATATTTTGCGCTCGGACTACTTATTATCTCTATCGATTTGATATTTGATGATGACATAGACCTTAGTATCTCTGCAGTTTCCCTAGATGAGAGGTAAGTTTGCTTTCCATCGATTAGTATGGTTGTGCCAGGCTTGCCATTTAAGGAGACACTGTTATCATTACCTACCACAACTCCCGGCGCCCTGCCTAATAATTCAAGAGCATTCAATCCCTGGGCATTAATGCTCTTGGAAACATTAAACACGATATTTCCACCGTCCATTTCTATCACTTGCTGACCATTATTTACATTAACCTCCTTAAGTTGCTTAGTGGTTGGTTTTAGCTTAACTTTGCCGAAGTCTATTGGGTCAGATTTAAGAGCGACTCGAGAAAAACCAATGCTTACACCTTCGTAACCCAACGAGGAGAGTCTCAAAGTATATGGCTGATTTGCCAGCAAATCATATGCTAGCGTAAAGCTTCCATGTTCGTTCGCTATAGTGCCCCCTACCTGTACTGAATCTTGCAGAAGTGAAATGGTGGCAAAAGGTATTGTTTTACCATCTAGATCAACGGCGAAACCAGACAACCGCACCGCATCCGTGGAAACTAACGTTGTATCTGCTATTTTACGATCTTGTGCCCTTGTTAGTATCGCATTTAACATCAGTATAACTAGCACAATAAACTTATTCATATCGGTAATTAGTTCAAATGTTAATTAATTTCCTATCCTACGTTTTTCTTCATCATTACTCTGCTCTATCTTTTTGGCATTAAATTTTTTACCCGAGCTGAAATTATAACTCACTGACAAGCTAAAATTCCTGGTTGGTCTCTTTTGATAAAAATCAATTCTTGTATCGCCAAATTCTGTAAAATCTTTTTCCCTGGCTGTGTTCAGCAAATCTGCCACATAAAAACGTATTGTTAAACTCTTATTTAACAATTTTTTAGAGGCTCCAAAATCCGTATAAAGTTGATAGGCAATTTTTGTGTTTGCCCGTACAAATGGCGAACGATAATCTAATCCGGCGTCCAAATCCAGGAAGTTTTTTAAAGTGAAAACATGGTACGATCTTGCATAAAATGTAGTTTGGCTTATACGATAATTTGTTAAATTATAGCTAAGGTTATATCCTGCTAACGAAGTATTTGTTGTCCACCATTTAAAAATTTTAAGCGGAGCATTAAATGAAAACCCGTATTCTTTGCTATTACTAAAATTCCGGGTTTGGTATTCAATTACATTTCCCACTGGATTTGCCAGTTGGGCAATTTTATCTAATGTGAGGGCATAATATATATCTGCGGAGAAGCCCTTCCAAAAAACTGTCCCAACTTCAAGTTTGTGCATGTACTCTGGCGTCAGGGCTGGATTTCCCAACTGGGTCAAATAATCATCAAACTGTAATCGATAAGGATTTAGATCTGCAAAGCCTGGTCTTTGTAATCTTCTCGAATAACTTAAATAGAGCGCACTACCATTTTTCTCATTCAACTTTTGATTAACGAAAAGTGAGGGGAAAAGTCCCAGATAATCCCTGTTAAACTTTGAATTCTCCGTAAGAGAGTTACCTTCCATATCAGTATACTCCGCCCTAAGTCCGACTTTAGCGCTCAGCTTACCCCAAGTTTTTTCCAATGATGCATAGGCCATTGATAATTTTTCGTTATAAATAAAACGATTACTTAATTTGGGGTTTATCTGCCAGGTTCCCTCTATTAAATTTTCATTTAGAACTTCATTATCTCTTTTAGTGGCTACAAATTTAAGTCCTGTCTTAAAAGAAAGTGCTTCACCAAACACTTTGGTGTAATCAGTTTGCAAGCTATAAAGATTAGTCTTATTGGGTGTATTATTACGATAAGTTGAGTTTTTCGGTGTAAAACTATATACTGAACTAAAATTATTCAACTCTGTTCGGGTGCTGTATACGTAATCGGCAATCATCTTTAATTCTGAACCAAGACTGTCCGTTTTAAGCAAGTAATTGAGTGTCGACGAATGAAGAGAGGGCTTTCTGAACCATTCCGACCGCGCTTGTCCTGTAAGGGGTTGTCCTCCCTGAAAGGAGATGTAAGTATCGAAATATTGGTTCATTTTGCTCTCATTCTGTACAGATTGAAAACTCAGAGATTGATTTCTACCGAGGTCATAAGCAGCGCTAACCCGATACATTAATCTCCCATTGTTATTATATCTATCAGTATTACTGGCATAAAAATCTTCGTTGGGGTAATTAATTTTTGTACTTGCAATATAGTCGCTCTCTTCTTTACCACCAGATATATTACCTGACAAGTACAAGCTTTTAAGCTTATAATTTAAGGAGATTCCAGAAGACCAAGCCGGACGGTTTTCCTGCTGTCTGTACTGACTAGACATTAGACCTACAAGACCATCCTTCCGCGTCTTCTTTAGTACAATATGGATGATACCTCCAGAGCCGGCTGCCTCAAACTCAGACGGAGGGCTAGAAATAATCTCGATCTTAGCGATGTCTTCCGATCTTAAAGTGCGTAAATATTCGGCTAGATCCCCCTCAGACATTCGCTGAACTACATTATTAATCATCACCATCACAGATTGGTTTCCTTTTATTTTAATTGAACCATCCCCACTTACCCATATTCCAGGAGATTTTTGAAGTACTTCGAGCCCGTTGTTCCCCACTTCTAAAAAACTCCCCTCTACGTTTACAATAAACCGATCAGTTCTTCTTTCTACCAAAGGCTTCTCGCTAATAACACTCACGGCTTTTAATGTCTGCCTGTCTTCAGTCATGACCACACGTTTAAGTGCAGTTGTATCTGGATAGATAAAATTAAGCTCCAATACTTCATAACCAATAGACGAAACCTTTAACCTATAAGCATGTTGTTTTTCAAAGGAATGCGAAAGTTGGTAATTTCCAATTTCAGTGCTGATTGTGCCGGTTACCAAGGTACTGGATTCGAAGAGGCTTACCGATGCAAATGGAATACCTTTCCCGGTTTGGTCAACAATAACGCCATTGAACGATGTTTTTGATTGCGAAATGTTTTCTCCTTCAGACTGTTTTTTGCTACCTATTGCAATTAACCTATCAGATACCATCCTATACGCAAGCTTTTTCTCCGGAAGTATATTTGCGAGTACTTGTGCAACAGGCATACGAACCACGTTAAGGGACACAGTCATCGAATCAGAAATAACTTCGTTGCTATACACAAAAGTATAACCGCATTTATTTTCTATCTCTTTAAAAAATGAGTGTATTGATTGATTGTTTAGATTTAAAGTCAACTTACGATCCTGTGCGCTTAGTATTTGATAGCTGAAAAGCAATACCATTGTCAATAAACATCTTTTCATGATTAGTCTTTAATCACTACCAACCTCTTGTTGATGGTATAAGTTAATGGATAGGAAAGTTTAAGCGCAGCTAATGCTTGATGAATGGTCTCATTTGTAAATGTTCCGCTAAAGCGTTTTTCCTTTAATTGCTCGCTTTGGATTTCTATGTTCAAATCGTATTTTTTTTCCATTCGTAAGACAAGATCCTTGAGTTTCTCTTTACGGAATACAAGTGTATCGGCGACCCACTTTGTGTCGCCCAGTAAAACTTGAGAAGCCATTGCAAGAACCATAAAATTATTTTGGGCTTTGTTTTCCGTAGCAGAAAATATTAGTTTCTCATTTGGTTTAAGCAATATTTTATGGTTGCTGTCTAGTTTATCTGTTACCTGAATGAGGCCTCTTACCAGTGCCACTTGTATTTCCTTATTTTCCTTATAAGCCTTTACATTAAAAGCAGTTCCCTTTACCTCAATATCTATTTTACTCGCATGGATAATTAAGGGAACTTTTTTGTTCGTTGTCACATCGAAATAAGCTTCTCCTTCTAAAAATATTTCTCGTTTATGTTTCCCATAGTCCTCATTATAACTTATTACCGACCTTTTGTTCAGCCATATTTTGGTACCATCATCCAGCATTTTAAACAACTTCTGATTCGTGGCAACGATTTTGACTAAACCAGGATCGGCATTACGATATAAAAATTGATAACCTAATAAACTTGCACCGATGAAAATCACCAGCATTGCCGCTATTTTCAACATAGGTAAACCAGCAAAAATAGCTTTCCTGGGAAGGGAATAATTAAACTTTTCTTTAAAGCCTTCCTCCTCTGCAATTAAAATCATTTCCCAGATATGATTAAGTTGTTCCAAATTTGAACTACCTACTGTATGTTGCTTGAAATAGTGTTCGAACTCACTTGCGAGGCGTTTAAATTCTTCGTTATTTTCGATTGCCTGCTCCAATAACGCTTCATCAGCAACTGAAATCTCTCCTGATAGTTTACTAGATAAGCATTTTAAGAATTCGTCCTTTTCCATTTTGTTTTATCATTTGTGTTAGAACCGTATATTGTGAAGACACAAGGTTTTTGAAAAATACCTACTCCTTATAAAAAAAATAGCAGTGGCAAATCCGACAACGCTTGCTTTTTGGAAATTCTTTTTTGGGGGTGGTAACCAATGTAATCACTAATCGCTTCGGCGAGTGCCTTAACAGCTTTATAGAGCTGATTTTCTACCGTTCTTACAGAAATATTTAAGATTAAGGCGACCTCCTGTGCTTTTAAACCATCTTCCTTGATGAGTTTGAATATAAGCTTACGTTGTTCGGGTAGCGCTTTCACTGCCAGGTCCAACTGCTTTTTGAGTTCTTGGTTTTCCATTTTCAGCCCATCATCATCTGAACACAGAGCTATTGATTGATGTAATTCTTCATGGAAGAATTGGGATCGCTTCTTCTCCGATCTGATCAAATTTAGGCAAGCATTCTTGATGGCAATAAAAAGATAAACTTCTGGATTCAGTATTTCAAATAGTCCGGCTCGTTTAATCCATATTTTAACAAAAAGTTCCGAGGTTATTTCCTCAGCACTTTCCTGATTTTTGGTATATTGTTTAGCAAAAGTTAAAAGTTTGGGATAATACATTAGGAAAAGCTCATTGAATGCGAGCTTATTCCCATTTTGTATTTCTCTAAAGAGCGAAAGGATTTTTTCTTTTTGTTCTGGCATCAAATTAAACCGCTTTTAGCTTAAGCTTTGGCATCTGTGTTGAAGACACCAGGGTTTAAAGATATACTTATCTAAAGATAAAATTTAATGAAAATTATGTTTTTCCTGGAGGCTTTAACAAATCCTGGGTTTTTGATTTAGCTGTTATGGCTTTGACAATTTCGTCGAGTTCATTAGCTGAAATGGAAAGGTAATCAAGTACTTTTTGCTGTTCCTCAGTACTTTCGCTTAGATCAGCTAAAGTCTGAATTAGCCCCATTATTCGAGACAGGGGTGCGCGAACATGGTGTGACTGGATCCACGAAATTTCCCGGAGCCGTTCATTTTGAGCTTCTATGGCATGGATATAACGTTGTCTTTCAGTTATGTCTGTACCAATTGCCATGTTAGCTTTAAAACCCGCATACTGAATTGGCGCAACTTGGATTTCGACTTCCATCAGTTCTCCGTTCTTTTTTAAATGGGTCATAATCACATGAAAAATTCCATCGTGCTTCAACCCCTCTTCTACAGCACTATACATTTTTTCAAGATCTTCAGCTGGCCTAATGTCTCGCAAAGTCATCGCTAAAAACTCTTCTCTGCTATAGCCGTAGTGAAGTACTGCTGCATTATTAACATCCAAAAAACGCAAGGTATCCACGTCGGCAACCCATGCTGGTAGCGGACTAAAATTAAACAGATTACTATATCTTTCTTTCGACTCTTCTAGGTCAGCGTAAATAGCTTTCCGTTCGGTTATGTTTACCATTGTTCCGATCAATGCTGGCTGTCCCTGATACAATGTGGTCCCCCCTAAAACCTCAAACCATAAGGGTTTGCCCTCCTTGTTCACTATCCTAACTTCATACCTCCCGCTGGCTTTGCCGTCAGTTGCTAACCTTTCTTTAATATTTTCCCGTACAAGCTTCATATCGCCAGGATAAATAAAGTCTTCCACTTGTTTATCAATAATCTCATGCTCGGCATACCCAAACTCTTCCACAATTCGTGGATTTACGTATACTATCTTTTCATTCTGAACGATATAGACCCCAACGGTAAAATTTTCAACCAAGTTCTGAAACTTACTTTGGGATTCAGCTAGTTCAAGCCGATTTTGAATATGCTGCACAGCAATAGCCATATTAGCTACCAGGCGCTTTAAGGTAATTACTTCATTCTCGTCAATGGTCGTACATTCTTTTGCATGGATGCATAATTCACCGTTTTCGAAAGGCAATATAATGGTTGGTTCTACAGCACTAACATCTTTCTCATTTCTTATCCAGGCCAATTCATACCTCCCAGATTCCACTATGCATTTGCACACCCTCGTAAAGAGGCGGCCGATATGATCCTCGTCCAGAATGATATCATTAATCTGATTAAGCAAATTAAGTTCCTTATTCGCTTTATTAACCTGAGCCGTTTTTACTTCAATTATCTTATTCAGTTTGTAAGGTTCTCGCGCCCTTCTATAAGCAAGCAGGCTAACTACTACCGAAAGTAACAGGCCCATACCCGATATTAAAAAAGGGAATCTATTTACCACATAACCCTGAGCATAACTCGTTCGCATGACCCAGTCCCCTTCAGGGATTTCACTATCAACGTATTCACTTTCTTTGTCGGCTTTTACATTAGACATGGTGTAGGGGAAGCTTTCCCCCTTTTGCACTTTTATTAATTGATAAGCGAATTTTTTTTGGTCAACACCCGTGTGAGCAATTGCTTTCTTGATAATGTCGAGCCGCGTAAGTACGGTAGCAACCGCTATTACTTTGTTATCCTTTAAAATTGGCACTTTCCCAACTATGCCTGTATCGCCAAAACGAAGTTGTCTTGGACCACCAAAATATATATCCTTTCGATTTTCGGCAAATGCTTCTTCAGCTTTACGAAGGGGGTCACTATTTACGTTAGTTCCAATTGTATTTTTATAAAGTGTATCCGGGTAAGCATTCTTTACGATACCATTTTCAGTGATTTGAAGTGCCTGCGCATAGGGGTTGTTATTCAGTATTTGACTGGCTATACTATCAAACTTAGCAGGAACACCATATTGCTTATAAATAATCGCCAAAGTTTTCGCTACGGCTATATCACTCACTAAAATATTCCTAAACCGGTCTTTCACCGCAGCAGCCTCATGCATTAGTTCATTCTTCTGCTTCTCTTTAGCTATCTTATATTGCTGAAACGTTAGTAACTGCGTAAGCACCAACATAAGTGAGCATACGATTGCAAAAACTAAAGAGGGCAGCTTGGGCATACTAGCAATTTAAACAAATCCCTGATTGATTGCAAATTAAAAACTTTACAAATAAATTAGCTATTTGCCCGGCTGGGTTAAAGCTTGTTCTACTCTTTGCATAAAGGGTTTTAAATCAAGGTCAAAATTGGTTTTTGCGAGTGGGATTTCGTCGGCAGTTTTTACGGTTGGGGTATAACCTCCAGATGACATATAAAAGCGGTCGGGAAACTTGCTGGATACGCCCTGCTCGTAATCAACTCGTTGCCCTTCTTTACCATCTGTATTGCTAAAACGAACTTTATTAAAGTTTACCCATTTGTTTAATTTAGCATCGAAACCCCAAGCATTGTAATAATAAGCTTCTCTTCTCATCTGGCCATTTGTATAGCCAAAATTTTCTAAGAAAGAATAAAACCCATCAAACAACCGCTGTTCCTTTGGCGCTTTCCAACTGGCAACATACACCCAATCTTCATTCTCTAATCTATACCAGGCAGATAAAACAACCGAATTATTGTCCTGCACGGCAGCATTCATTAAGAATTTTACCGGCTTACCGGTTTTCCAGTTCGCATCCTTTACATAAGATTGCCCGCCAGTACCTTCTCCACCAAAACTGTTCGTGGTGGTACGTTCTCCTTTATCAACCAAGGTCACAAAATCTTCCTTGGTCATCGATTTATCCTTTTCAGAATCCTTGCTATCCCAAACAGAAAACAATACTCTTCTTTCGGTTGGCGAATTGGTTTGGATACCCATATAACCCCTAAAAAACCCCAGGCTCATGTAATAGGTAGCTAACGGGTCTTGTCCTTCGGGGACAATAATTTCCTGGTAAATCCAATTATATAATTTAGCAGTGTTGTCGGTAGACTTAAAAGATAAATGAACAGATGGTGAAGATTGGTAATCTGTTTGGTTTACCTGTGCGCCTGGAGATTTAGTATTAAAAACCAAACTATGTATTTTGATAGCATCAGCTGGTGCTGAAAGTGGTTTAAGTTCATATCTGAAATACCCGGTTTCCGGCACTTCGATTTTTGCAACATACAGCGAATCTTTTTGGCCATTACCTTTAAATTTTACGTGGCGATTTATATTCCTAAATTGCTTATTCCCTGCGCTTGGTTTAATCGTTAGCTCAAAATCCAGATTCACCCCACTTTTCACCTCATTAATGATAGAAAATTGATAACTACCTTTAGTATGGTATAAATACCACACTACACTTTTGCTTTTATCCGTCCATCTAGAAACGATTCCCTTATGCTCTGGGTAGCCAACGGGTACACTTACACCTTGCTGCCTGCCACCCGTAAATGGTTCAACGTAACCTTTATTTGCGGGCACATAAAATACCGACTGGCCCAATACAACGTTAGCACTCAAAACTACCAGGAGTAGCATGACGCTACATTTAAACATGTTCATTTTATTCTTCATAGCAGAAAGTTAAACCAAAAGAATAAAACATGCATGCTAAAACAGTGCACAAACGTTTGCGCTTAATAATACCTTTTTTTCAATAGTTCCATCATATAAAGATTGATGTCCCACTGGTGTGCGACGGCGTTTGATGATGCGGGTACCTGTACCATATATGGATAAGGTCCAAACTCCGGGGTAATGGTTAGCAGGGTATCTTCCTTTCGTTTCCGCGCTACAATCTTGTCCCACCATCCCAGGTGTGTATTCAAAGCCTGTTGCCACTCCGGCAAACGCGGGTCGGGCACTTGCGGTCCGCATGGATAACCCACTCTAGCGTGTAAATGCTCGGCACGATTAAGCGCCAGCTGTACAGCCTCTTGCTGGTTTTCCAAGAATGACTCCGCTACACAAACCCAATGAGAGATATCTAATGTGAGCTTCAAGTCTGGTAGTTTGGTTAAATATTGCTGCGTAATGTGGGATGCGAAAGAAAACTTATTGCGATGTGTTTCGTGAACAATCAAAGTACCACTTTGCGCACTCACTTTCTCAGCCACAGCTATTAATGCGGCATTTTGCTCGAAACTAAAGAAGTCTTTACCAGTTTGCGAGTTAATTTTTACACAGGGCATTCCCTTTACCTTTTCCAACCAGGCAGAATAAATATCGTAATGCTTAGCATAATCTGTTTCATTGGTATCATGATGTTGTATAATAATGCGCAGGTTGAATTTTTCTGCAACACTCCATATCTCCTGCAATTGGGCCGTTGTAGTAGCTTGGGTAATTCCAACTTCAAAGCCATTATAGCCCGCAGCGCTTACTTTTTGGCCAAATGTTTCCCAATTTAGCGCATCGCTTCCCCACCTGGGGCAAAAAAACTGTATCGTCATTGAGTTTAGAGGTTAAAAATATATTAGACGGGTTTTATGGGTCGATTAGCTTAATATTATAGAATCCTGACTCTAATTTGATTTCTTTCAATTCATGAGCCTTACCATCTATATATATTTTCCGGTCTTTTATTTTGTCTAAGCTAACTGTTGCCGTACTGTTGGGCGGAATTGTGAGTCGATAGTTTATTGTTTTTCCAGATTTTTCCCAGGAAGACTTGATGGTTCCATAAGGTGATTCGTGCGTTGCAGCGAAACTATCTAAGCCCTCAACAAAATGAGGTTTGATCAACACATTTTTAAAGCCTGGAGATTCCGGGTCTGCTTTTATCCCTCCAAGCGATTTATAAATCCAGGCCCCAACTTCTCCAAACATAATATGGTTCATTGAGATGTCTCTAGGAGCATCAATGTCCCAGTTTTCATACAGCGTGGTTGCTCCATTAACAATCCACCAACCCCACGAAGGGTAGGTTTCTTGAGAAGCAATTTTATAGGCCAAATCTGCGTATCCATTTTCACTTAGCGCGTTTAAAATGGTTTTAGTTCCTAACAAGCCTACATCTAAATGGAAACCTTCTGCAGTCACTTTTTTTGCGAGGTTTGCTGCCACTTTAGCTTTAAGTTCGCTAGGTACCAAGTTCCAAAATAAGGGGGCACTTAGTTCTGTTTGAGTACCTTTTGCATAAATTCCGCTTTCTTTATGGAGGAACTTATCATTGATAGCGTGCTTAATTTTTTCCGCTAAAGACCTATACTTCTCATAGTCTGCCTGCTTATGCAGTAATTTGGCAGTTTTTGCCAAAATTGTAGCATCTACAAAATAGTAGATGGAAGAAGTAAGTTCTACTGAAGACTTGGATTTAACAGGAACCCAATCGCCAAGCCCCCATGAAGTCAAACCCGTAGGGCTTATCTGATCAAGATAATCGACATAACGTTTAATATTTTGGTAATTATCAGAAAGAATAGTAGTGTCTCCATAAAAAAGGTAAATATTCCAGGGTATAATGGCTATGGTGCTTGTCCAGTCGGGACCGTTGCCCCATTCATATCCCCATCCCCCGGTAGGAATGATGGATGGTAATACCCCATTAGGCTGCTGTTCATCCCTATGATCGGCTAGCCATTTCTCATAGATGGTAATTCCATCAAAATTATAGAGCCCTGTTTCAATCGCAATATGCGCATCTCCTGTCCAGCCATTTTTCTCTCTTTGCGGACAATCTGTTGGGTAACCGAACAGGTTTGCCAGGTAGGAATTATTGGTAGCTTCCCAAATCTTGTCAAGTGTTTTGTTTGAGGAGGTTACCTTGCCGCTAACTGGCACATCGCTATGCATAAAATAAGCCGTTAAGCTTTCGTTGTTTAAGCTTACTGGGCGACTGCTGCTAACTTCCACATATTGAAACCCTTTATAGTTAAAGCGGGGCATAAACGTTTCTTCCCCATTTCCGTTCAAGATAAAAATATCCGTTTGAAAAGGGTCTTTATCGTCGGTAGGCCGAAAGTGGTAGTCTATATTGGACAAATCTACTTTGCCATTTTTTAAAAGACGTTCGCCGTGTTTTAAACGGATAACCGTACCCTTTTCGCCTTTGACTTTTAACTTTGAGACGCCCGATATGTTTTTGTCCAGGCTAAAAACATAGGTACTGTCGTTAAACTTGCGAACCTTAGCCTCGAGCTCCATTCCCTTGCGAATAGGATGGAGCATTTGAGAAACTATGTTTTGTGAGGGGGCAGCACGCAGTATAGTGTTCTTCCATTTTGTATCATCAAAACCCGGGGTATCCCAGCCTAGCTGTTCTAACCTTGCATCATAGTGCTCTGCTGTATAAATGCTATTGAAAATAACAGGGCTCAAGGATGTTTTCCAGCTTCTATCTGTCGTAATAATCTCGATAGACCCATCCTCATAGGTTATTCTGGTATCCATACAAAACGTAGGGCGATTCCTCCAAGGTGCTTTATCAAAAAACCAAACCGCAGTAGATTGATGGTTATACCAGCCATTTCCTAAAAGTACTCCCAACACATTCTCGCCATTCCTAAGCTGTTTTGTAATGTCATAAGAAAGATAAAGATTTCTCCTATCAAACCTCGTATACATAGGATTTAAGCTATGATCACCTACTTTTTCTCCATTAATAGTTAACTCAAACAAACCTCCAGCTGCAATATATGCTCTTGCAGATTTAATTTTCTTTGTAGTTGAGGATTGGAAATTCTTTCTAAAATAGGGTGCCGGTTTTAGCGTAACATCTTGAACATCCGAAATCCAGGCCCCTTTCCAGTTCGACATCTCCTTTACGCCCGTCTCAAATTTACTTATTGAAATCTTTTGAACTTTCTTTCCCTCTTTATCCCATACATCAACCCGCCAGAAATAAATGGTAAATGGTAAGAGTTTTTTACCGCTATATTTAATCAGATAGTTGTCGGATATCACCTTGCCAGTGGCCCACTCCGATCCTTTTCCGCTAGCTACTTGGGCTGAGTCGGTTCCCACAAAAACTTGGTATCCAGTTTGTTTAGCACCGTTTCGTTCATCATGAAGCTGCCAACTTAACCTCGGATGGGCAACGTCTACTCCTATTGGCTCAACCAAATATTCGCACTTCATGTTAACAATTGAAGGGGGCGATTTTGCCAATATCGATATAGGACTAAACAAACAAAACAATATTAAATAGCTTATACTTCTCATTTTAATGCTTTTATATTCCATTTTCCTGCCGGGACGGCAAAACTTAAAGAGCCATCGATTTCATTCTGCCGGAATGTGCGATTAGCTTCTTCAGTATATTTACCATTTACCCAGACCTTTCTACCATTTAATTTCACTTCCTTACAGGTTGTTGGCAATACAATTACGGCCGACGTAGCCCCTGGAACCAAGACTGTTAATTTTAAACTTGAATCTTTGTTTACAAAGGAAGTTTTAATCGTACCACTTATTGTTGGCACCGTTGCACTGGCGTATTTCATTTCACCTACTTGTGGTTTAACTTGAAATAATTGGTAGCCTGCTTTTAATGGTGAAACACCACATAAATACTGGGAAAGCACTGCCAAGCCTCCACCGCTCCAGGAATGGTTTATTGTTCCGCCTCCGTATTTTGGATCATTAAAATTCCAGCCTTCCCATAAAGTGGTAAAGGTTTCATTATTCACCATTTGGCTAAAACGTTTCTTTTGTCTCGCCAGCGCAAAATCAGGTTCATTCATTAAAAAAAGAGCTTCCATCACATATTTCTCCATGTAGGGACTTGCATGTTCTTCTTGCTTTAAAACATTTAAAACAGCGTTATACTTTTCTTGATCTGCTAAACCGGCAACCACTGCCAGAGCCTGTACACGGTCATCTGTTTTACCTTTATATGCCGGATCTCTGTAGCATTCTCCCGTCCAATATTTTTGATTAAAAGCTCGTTTAAAGATTTTCATCTGATCCGAATATTTGTCTGCATCCGCTACCTTACCCAAAACGTTCGCAGAATGCAGCATTCCCTTTAAGGCAAGATAGTAAAATGAATGGAAAATTAATTGGATATCTTTTTCATCTCCCCAATCTCCCCATGTCCAGTCTCCCCCTCTAAATTTCATCAATCCGTTTTCGTCGGGTTCCCATAACTCGAGATATTTCTTTGCTGGCAAATATGCGTATTTCAAGGTTTCTATATCTCCTGTATAGTGATAATAGTTCCATAATCCGTAGTATCCTATCGTGGCTAAGCATTGGTCTGGCAATTCCTTATTCCAGTTCCCCGCTGGTACTGGAGAAAACAGTATCCCATTTGGCTTTTGCCAATCGACCATCTCGTGAATCCACTTTTTTGAGAGTTGATAGCTTGAAGGAGATAAGGCATAAAAAGCTTGTGCAGATTGATTAACAGCATCCCCAGTCCACTGCGCCCTTTCTCTATCCGGACAATCCATGTATGTATCTCTCATGTTTAGATAGAGTGTTCGTTTCGCCTTTTCCCAAAATCGATTAAAAAAGTCATCGCTGCAGTTAAAAGAACCCGAAAAACTGGTATCATAACCTGTTTCTCTATAATAAAGACCCAGCACCTTAATACCTTTTGGAACAACATAATAAACCTTATGCCCATTTAACCATCCTAGACTTTCATATGCTTGCAACCCCTTCTTAGTGATATATTCTGACCGCAAATAAGTATCTCCGCCATTGTAGGTAAGGTAATTATCTGTAAAAACTACTACGCGCATGCCAGCATTCTCCGTTTTGATTTTAAATAACGGGGTAATTTGTGCGTTATAGGGTAATTCACAAATTATTGTATCTGCTAATTCACCCGAAAGAATAGTGCGTTTGCCAACATACTTTTTAACGCCAAAGTCTTTAAACATTGGAATTGGCCGGAGTGATAATTTATTCCAGGGCTTGGCTCCAGATTCTCCCAGCGTCACCGCTTTTCCCATCGCCATCAATGGATCAACATTCCAATTCATTAATTCTTTTCTTGCATCGTATAAGATACTTGACTCGGGCAACCGATAGTTTGGAAAAGGACGAGCAGCGGTGGCATATGCCTGTAAGACACTTACTTCCCAGGTGCTGTCACTATAAACAGGAGTTTGATCAATATAACCATCAAATAATAATCCTGCTTTTTCGCTGCTATGGTGAGAAAAGCCTTGCTTGCCAAAGTACCACACTTTGATGGCGATGATATTTTCACCTTTCTTTAGCCATTTACTAAAATCAATTTCATCGTAATAAGTGCCGGATGGATTTGGCCCCCTTTTTAGCCCCCCTTCAAAAACTACCATTTCCCCATTAATGAATAGCCAATATTTACTATCTGCGGCGATTCTTGCAATAGCGTTGGTCGGTTTATTTTTTAATTGTACAACTTTTCTGAAGGCCAGCCACGTATTAGGTGTGTCGGCAACCGTTGAATTTGCAATCCACTGCGCTTTAAGATTTTGCGAAAAAGCATGATCTATCAATGAAAAACATAGGCAAATCATGAAAAAAAACGTCTTCTTTATCATTGATCTCATTAGGACTTCGGCAATATTGGCAACTCTAAAACTTGTTTTTGCATTTTTAACCTTTTAGCTAAGTTAGCATAATTCAAGTTTTGAACGTTTTTATCTTCCTCCACTGCCATGGCCGCCGCTATACCTGCACTTTGCCCTAATACTATCCAGGTGGGTTCTACTCTAATTGAACTGAAAGCAACATGACTTGCCGACAAACTAACTGGCACTAAAAGATTAACACATTCTTCGGCTTTTGGTGTAATAGCTCTGTAAGGTATTTGATGGGGTTGACCGATGTATCGCCCTTTTACATGTACTGGAAATATAGTGCCTTCGTTAATAAAACCGCCATCTGCTGTTGCGATTCGCTGACAATCATGCGAGTCTATTGGAAAAGAACCAATTCCAATTGCATCGGCTTTTTCCACATTTTCTAAAATATCCTTTTGGGTCAAAAAATATGCACCGTTCATTCTTCGCCCTTCTCTAACATATAGCACTGGCGGAAAATGGTTGGTTGCTGCAAACTCATCTTTCGCATAGCCCAAAGTTGCCATCTGTTTATGTATTGGCGCTGGCATGCTTTCATCATTTTGTAAAAAATAAAGTAAGCCTTCTGTGAAATCTTGATGGGCCTTCCATATTTTCTGGCGTTGTTTTGGTTTGGCTTCGGGATATTTGTAATTTTCGCCAACCAAGCCCGAAGAAAGTTGTAAAGAAATGCCGTTGTTTCCATCAAACTTCTTATTCGGCAGCGGGTAGAAATCAATGGGTGTCCGCACGTTAGGATTCGCCTGATAATACGACTTGAAAATTGCGTAATCGTTAGGATCGTAATTGACCGGCTTCGTAAATGGCACCTGATTATCAGGATCGGAAGATAGGCATAAACGGAAACTATAAGTCATAATCCGATGATCGCCCTCACCTTCGGGACTAAGTTTGTTGCTGTTTATAAATGGTAAAAGCTTTCCTTTGTTATCGGTTGCTTTAATACTCACTTTTTCTTTAGGATAAATTGCGCCAGCTAATGACTCGTCATATGTTGTCCTAGCCTCTCTGCCAATGCTATAACTTACCCCTGCAGCCGCTAATAAATCACCTTCATAACTTGCATCGATAAAAACCTTCCCAGTAAACTTTTTACCGGAATACATTTTGATGGAAACAATTCTGGCGGCTTCCTTTTTGGCAGATTTTAGCGTTTCATTAAGCATTACCGGGACGCCTTCTTCTCTTAACATGTCCAGAAAAACCCGTTCGGCAACATGAGGCTCATACATCCATTTCCGATTATCTTTAACCGCTACTTCATAGGGCAGCTTGATACCTTTATCCTTGTATATTTTTTCGATACGAAGATGTATTTCTTCAAAAATACCACCCAATGATTCGCGGGCAGTCTGATTAGAATCGCTGAACGAAAGTCCCCCGCTCATCATGCCTCCAACTATATTTAGCGGCTCTATGATCAGTACTTTTTTTCCTTCACGGGCCGCAGCTATGGCGGCAGCAACACCAGAAGGTGTTGCGCCGTAAACAATAATCTCATATGCATTGATATTTGCTTTGGTTACCGTTGTTACAAAAAGTAGGAGGATAATAAAAATGTTTCTGACTTCTTTCATGTGCTTTTATGATTTTGAACCTATTAATAGCCCGGATTTTGATCGGTTACTGGATCTAATGCGTCGTTATAATCAATTTCCCCGAGTGGTATTGGCCACAAAAGATGCTTTGGCAAAATGGTTTTGCCTTTATTGGCCAGTACAAGCTCGCTTGCTTTCCCAGTTCTTTTCAATTCTAGCCAGCGTTTTCCCTCAAAAGCAAATTCATAAACCCGCTCTTTCATAATCAAATCCAAGAAAGGAGTAGTGGCATAATCGGCAGCAGTATAATCTACAACAGAAGGAACAGCCGGATTATAACCATACGCTCTTCTTTTCACTTTGTTTAGCGCCTCTAAAGCAGCGGGACTTACATTGTTCTCCGCTCTGGCCGCAGCTTCAGCATAGATTAACAACACATCTGCGTAGCGGTAAACCGTGTTATCATTACCTGCAGTACGGTTAGTTGTTGCAAGTTTGTCGACAAACTTTGAAGTTACCAGCGTATTTGCGCCGAGTCCAAAGTTAATATTGTCATAGAGAGATTTTCTTAAGTCGTTCGCATTCCAGTTTACAAAAATAGGGTTGGTTTTATTACCGTGAACAGCATATGCCCCTGGGAATCCGAACAAACCTGTGCTAGGATGATTTACAATAAACAAAAGGTAGTTGCCCTCATTGGTTAATCGGGAAAACTTAAAGTAAAACACCTCTTCCGGGCTATTGTTAACGGTAGGTCCAAAGATGTTATCCTGGATATTCGCTTTACTGGTCACTTGTATCAGTGAGTACTTGTTCGACTGAATAACCTCATTGGCTTTGGCGGCGGCTTCAGGATATTTCGCCATTTGCAAATAAACATCAGCTAAAAGCGTTTTGGCAGACCCACTTGTTGGTCTCCCAGCGGCCGTTGCTACAGGTTTGAGGCCCATTTCCGCAGTCAGTAAATCTTTTTCAATGAATGCATAAATATCGTCAACACTGCTTTTCGCCAGATCTCTTTGCTCCATATTAAGTTCGGTACGCAACGGTACTGCCCCCCAGTTTCTAACCAACTGAAAATAAGCAAATGCTCTTAAAAACTTTGCCTCGGCTTTATAACTATCATAGGCAGCCCCATCAGGTGAATTAGCTATCACTAGATTGGCATTTCTAATAGCAGTATAAAATCCATTCCAAAAGGGTACTACTCTCCCGGTATTTGTGTCGTTAAAACCTTGGTATAAGCTGATGTTTTCCCAACTGCCTCTACCATATAAAAAATCCGAATGACATTCCAGTGTGGCTACATATTCTGCCATTTGTGTCCTTATTGGAGGATAAATGGCATTTACCGCAGATTCTACTTCTTGAGGAGTTTTATAAAAAACCTCTACCGCTAATGATTTCGGTTCTTCTTCTAATAAATCCTTACATGATGTGCACAGTCCCACTAAGATTAACATGCAGATAGCTGTTAATTTGGGGAATCTATTTATTTCTTTCTTTCTCATTTTTTACTATTTTAATATTGATTAAAATCCGGCTCTAAGCCCAAATGTTATTGATTTCGCGTTTGGATAACTGTGATAATCTATCCTGAAGTTAGTTTCTGGGTCCCACCAAGAGTAATTCGTGCTGGTGAAGAGGTTTTGTCCACTTGCATAAAGCGTAAGTTTAGATATCCAGTTTGTCTTTAAAATGCTTTTTGGCAGGTTATATGCTAACATCACATTCTTCAATCGCAGATAAGAACCATCTTCAATTAAGCGATCCGAAACCCTCACCGCAGTAGCATTACTTACTTTCGGGTATTTTGCATTGGCGGCATTTTGTGGTGTCCATCTATTATCAAAAACGTCTTGTGTCATGTTCAATCCAAAACCATAATCAAGCGTGTTGGTAATTGAACTAGCGTTGAAAATATCATTGCCCTGCAATCCTTGAAAAAACAAATTCAATTCAAAGTTCTTAAACGTCATTGTAGAATTTAAACCGTAGATGAAATCTGGATTTGCATTGCCGATATATGTTTTATCATTTTGTGAAATTGTACCATCGCCATCAAGGTCTTTAAATATGATTTTTCCTGTAGCATCATAGCCTTCTTCTAGGTATCCCCAAAAAGTTCCTACGGGCTTTCCTTCTGTGAGTATACTGGTCACATCATTAATAACTACCAAGTTCACGCGATCTCTCAACAATTCATCACCTTTCGAGAGCTTAATAACTTTATTTCTATTGAAAGCAATATTTGCATTCAGATCCCAGTTAAAAGCCCCTTTTAAAATATTTGACTCAAGCCCCAGCTCAAGCCCTGTATTTTTTATCTGTCCAACATTCTGAATGGTACTTGTATAGCCTAAAGATGAAGGGAGTATCACATTGCTTAATAAATCACGGGTATTTTTAATATAGTAATCTGCTGTCAGCAAAAACCTGTTTTTTAGCAACCCTATATCAATACCAAAGTCTAGTTGCTCTGTAGTTTCCCATTTCAAATCGCTAGCTAACACGGTTCCTGGCGCAAAAGTAGTGTAGGGCGCATCGTTAAAAATTGTGCGGCCCGCAGAGAGTTGATTGAGTGTTGAATAAGGATTAATAGCCTGGCTACCTGTTACACCAAAGCTGGTACGCAGTTTTAAATCAGAAATAAGCTCATTCCCTTTTAAAAATTCCTCATTTGATACCCTCCAGGCTAAAGCAGCGGAAGGAAAATAGCCCCATTTCGATCCTTCGCTATACCGTGATGAGCCATCTCTTCGTAAAGAAACGGTTGCCAGGTATTTGTTGTCGTAACTGTAATTAACGCGACCCAGGTAGGAAAGTAATACAGATTTAATATAACTAGAGCCAGGAACATTGGGATTTGCCGCTGCACCTAAATCGTAACTTTCAAAATTATCGCTCAAAAATCCCGTACCGCCGGCGCTAACTCCTGTATTCAAGAAATCTTGATACGTAAAACCCAATACCGCATTTAAGGAGTGCTTATTAAATTCCTTCTGATAGCTTAATGTATTTTCGTTGAGGAAACTCGTAAACTGGCCAGCAAATATATTCGCAGATCCTGCGGACGCAAAAAATTTAGTGGTAGTATAAGTATCGGTTCGCTCGTCTCTATTTTCTATGCCCCCAGCTATTTTAAGCTGTAGCGCAGGCGTTATGTTATAGTTTATAGAAGCGTTTGCCAACACAACATTCGCTTTAATTTTGCTATTTTGCTCGTTAATAAAATTAATGGGGTTTCTTATATCCGTAGCAATAAATGGATAAGCCGTTGAAAGCACACGGTATGAGCCATCGTCGTTGAAGGGCGTTAACGTGGGAGGTGCAGAAACTGCTGCAGAAATCATAGAATTACCCCGGTTACCGCCCCCACTATCTTTTCGCTCGGTTGATAATTTAGATAGAGTACTTGAAAAACTGAGGCTAAATTTATCGCTTATTTTATGGTTTAAACTGGTAACTAAAGAATATCTATCGTAATCACTTCCTTTAACAATACCATTTTGACCGAATGCACTTCCAGAAACAGAGAATTGAGTTTTCTCATTTCCACCGTTTACGTTAAGCGCAGTAGTTCTTATTGGGGCTTTCTGAAAAACAAAGTCCTGCCAATCAAATCCCTCTCCGAAACCATCTATCTCTGCTTGTGAAAAAAACGGGGTTAAATTAGAGTTGGTGCGCTGCTCGTTATAAAATATCGCATATTCCTTGGCATTCATCAAATCCAACTTTTTAATGAGGCTTTGTGTCCCATAGCTGGTTTCAAAACTTACTGCAGTTTTTCCTGCCTTGCCCTTTTTGGTGGTGATGAGGACAACACCGTTTGCACCACGTGATCCATAAATTGCCGTAGCAGATGCATCCTTTAACACTTCCACACTTTCAATATCTGTGTTGTTAATTTGGGTAGGAGAACCATTTACCGGAAATCCATCAATTACATAAAGGGGTTCATTGCTACCCAAAATAGAGTTTCCTCCACGAATTCTAACTGTGCTGGAAGAACCCGGTGCACCTGAACCTTGTCTTACCTGTACGCCTGCAGCTCTACCAGACAAAGCCTGTAAAACATTTGCGTTTGGCATAGCATTAATTTCTTTTGATTTAACTTGCGATACCGAGCCTGTAAGGTCCTTCTTTTTAACTGTACCGTAGCCAATAACAACCACCTCCTCTAAAGCAGACAACGCCGTTTTTAAGTTTATGTTGATAGACGTTTGCGTGCCCACTGTAACTTCTTGGCTTTCAAACCCAAGGAATGAAAACACCAGCTTCGCATCGCCATCTGGAACGGAGATGGTATAGTCGCCATTTTGGTTGGTAACCGTTTCTTTGTTAGCGTCTTTCAGCTTAACGCTTACGCCCTCCAATGGCAAACCCTGATGATCTAAAACTTTACCCGTTATGGTAATATCCTGTACTATATTCTTCAGGTCGGCAGGCTTTACAACAATGGTTTTTTTATTTAAAATATAAGTTAAAGGCTGCCCTTTAAAACAAATAGCTAAAACCTCTTTTAACGAGGAATTGGAAACCGAGATATCAAAAGGTTTTGCGTTTTTTAAAAGTTCCTGTGAGTAGAAAAAATTATAGCCCGTTTGTTTTTGTATCTCCATTAAAGCTGCCTCTAAGGTTACATTATTTCTCACAAGGTTAATCTTTTGTCCAAAAGTTTTTGCACTCACAAATTGGAGTGATGTTGCCAGTAATAAAACAATCGTTAGTTTCATAATAAGCCAGATTTTTTTTTGGGTGCAATAAATATTATTGCGTAGGAATTTGTTATGTATTTTATACATTTGAAAGATGATTAGTTAATATTTGGTTAGTAACAGACTAAAAAAGCTTATCAGATAGTCTGGGGTGATTGCAACACTTCCAGACTTCTTTTTTGAGTAAGCGTTAATTCATGACCGTAATCCTCCTTCCTTCGGTTTTAAAATGAATACGTTCAGTAAGCGACATGCTCTCAAGCATATCCGCAAGTTCTCCAGATCTAGAAAAAGTCCCTCCAAACCTTTCATTGATTAATTTTCTATCTTTGAATATTACTTCAACATCATACCAGCGGCTAATTTTTTTCATGATAGACTGGCTATCTTCATTCCTAAAGATGAAGAGTCCGTTTTTCCAGGCCACGACTTCCTCAGTATTGACTTTTGAAACTCTTATTTTATTATTTTGCTTATTGAGCTGTGCCTGCTGACCGGGCACAAGTATTGTGTTGTTAACATTTACAGAGCCTTCTAAAAGTGTGGTACTAATTAGCTGTTCGTCGGCATAGGCCATTACATTAAAATGAGTACCGAGCACTTTAACTTCTACCGCATTAGCAATTACCCTAAAAGGCTTTAGTTTATTTTTTGATACCTCAAAATAAGCTTCACCAGCTATCTCCACTACGCGTTCATTTCCGGTAAAATTAACCGGATAGCGTAGGGATGAGTGTGCATTTAGCCAAACCTTAGTGCCATCTGGCAGAATTACCCTATATTCACCACCTCTTGGAGTACTGATAGTATTGAACTGTAATACGCCATTTGTCTGCTCCTTATTTACAGCGTAGCTTAACTCGCCATCCTTGAATTTGTTAATCACTACATCGCCTTCCATTGCTAACTCACCTATATTTTGCTCGTTCAAAATAATTTTCTGGCCGTTGGATAAAGTTAACACAGCATTGTTTTTACCTGGAATTATTTTCGCTACCTGGGTATTTACCTTTATTTTATCAATATTTCCAGATTGCTGAAACGCAAAAAACTTTAAGGAAAGAGCTATAGAGATAAGAACTACAATACTCGCAGCTATCCCCAGCCATTTTTTGGTTATGCTTTTATGTTTTTTTGTCGAAATGATAGCATGAAGAATGCCTTCTGCCTTTTCCTTAGAGATATCCAATGAAGAATTCTCCTCCCAAACGGCATCGAGTATCTTTATTAGCTCTTCATCATGCTCAAAATCTATCAGAGCCGACCTTAATGTAGCCAGTTCCTGATCAGACAAGGTCCCGTCAATAAGACGTTGAACTAATTTCTTTAATTGGTTCGGGTTCATACTTGGTTAAAAAGGAATTTATGCGTGAACTGCTGTCCCCTTTTTATAATGACCCTTGTAACTTAATTTCGGAGTAGTAGAAAGATAAAATTATTTATTTATTCGTATTAAGTTTTCAATTATCAATAAAAAAACCGCGATATCGGTGTGTTTTGTAAGATAACTTCTCAAAAACCTAAGGGAATGCTGCATGTGAGTTTTTACAGTAAGCGGAGAGATAGCCAGCCGTTTTGCTACAGCATCATATTTTAATCCGTCACTTTTGCAGAGGTTGTAAACAAGTTTCTGTTTTGGAGGCATTTCGTTAAGTGCCCTATTAATAATAAGCTGAGAGTCATTTAACAAAACCAGTTCTTCTGTTTCATTGTGACTCTCAGTCCATTTTATCTTTAAAAGATTGTTGGTAGCACATTTTAAATTTTGACGACGTAGTACCTTAAACACATGGTTTCTGGTCATTGCTTTTAAGTACCCTTCAAAATTGTCAATTTCGTCGAGTTCGTCATGCAGCCAAAGCTTCAGAAAAACATCTTGGAGCACATCCTCTGCTTCCGATTCTGATTTAAGGATTTTAAAAGCGTAACTATACACTTTCTCTCGATAAGAATTAAACAGTTCTCGAAACTGTGTTTCATCTCCGCAAGAGATACCCTTTAAAAGTGCTTTTTCATTCCTCATGATGCAGATGTTAAGCTAATCTAGTAATACTATCATAAATAACTATCATGTGCTGTCATGTAAAGCTACTAATTTATACGCATTTTGCTAACCAGTCTTTACTAAACAGGGACTTTTCAAGCTTTTTGAGAAGGGTAGTTTTAGTACTTACGCAGAGCCAGTTTATGAAATAATTAAAACAAATGTCTCATAGCATATGTTAAATTAATCCAAACTTCTCATCTTTTACGCTATGCAATCAAATTACGCTTTATCCTTTAGGTATGAGTGAATTTCTACCAGAGGACTTCACATTTAAAACCATAGTAGACGGTTCTCCCTATCCAGTTTATCTGTGCATAGGGGAAGACATGATCATTGCCTACGCAAACGCCGCAACACTGCGAACGTGGGGCAAGACAGATTCGGTACTTGGTAAACCTTTTATTGAGGCGATTCCAGAGATCAAGAATCAGCCTTTCAACCAATTATTATTGGATGTTTACCATACTGGAATCCCTCATTTTTCGACGGATAAACGGGCAGATTTAGTTGTAGATAATCAGCTGCAGACTTTTTTCTTTAAATTTTCATATCAGCCCTACCGTAATCTGTCGGGTGAAATAATTGGCGTGTTTTGCATGGCCACCGACGTTAGCGAATTGGTTAGCAACAGAGAGCGGCTGATAGCCTCTGAAGAATCGCTCCGGATGGCAATAGACGCAGCCGAGCTTGGAACTTTCGACAAGGATCTTGTGAAGGGCAAGATTTATTGGGATCCGAGATGTAGAGAGTTATTCAATATTAACCACGACAATGAGGTTTGGAAATACCAATAAATTTGACCCCCTTTCGCCAATTTCAAATTGACCCCCAGAGTTGATGTTAGAAAAGAACAAAAGTTGTTATGCAGAACCGTTCAGGTTTATAGATTACCAAGTCCGGTTAATAACATTGTTTCTACAAAAATACATTTTCTGTTTTAGAGTTTCTCCTTCTTAATGATTCACCAAAAAGTTCTACCCTTAACGAATGGTGAACGATCCTGTCCAGCACTGCATCGGCTATGGTCTTCTCACCGATGATATCGTACCATTCCTTTACCGGAATCTGTGAAGTGACCACCGTAGACCGTTTCTGGTGCCGATCCTCTATGATATCTAGCAGCGCAATCCTTGATTGTGGATCAAAGGGCTGTAGCCCGAAATCATCTAGGATCAGCAGGTCTACACGTTCAATTCGCTTGAGTTCGGCAAGAATAGTACCCTTTGCCTTGGCCAGTTTCAACTGGCCCATTAGCTTGGCTGTATTTACATACATCACCTTGTAGCCGTTCTGGCAGGCCTGGTATCCTAGTGCCGTTGCCAGATAGCTTTTCCCTGTTCCCGTTGAGCCTGTAATGAAAAGATCTTTATGTTCCTTAACGAAGTCAAGGGCGGCAAGGCGGTGTACCTGGTTCTTGTCAAGACCTCTTTCTATGGAATAATCGACCTGTTCCAGGGAGGCCTTGTAACGGAATCCGGCCAATCTTATGGAACGTTCCACCGATCGGTTCCGTCTGTCGTCCCACTCACTGGCCACCAGTAGGGAAATGAACTGGTCGGCGGTAAGGGTTTCTTTCACCGAGGTTTCAAGGTTGGTTTTAAAGGCATCGTACATGCCGTACAGACGGAGCTGGCGTAGCTTATCTAGGGTTTCATTGTTCATCTTGTTTCTGTTTTTTGATTTATTGATAATATTCTTTACCTCTTATGTTTTTATGTGATGGTATTTCTGTAGGTTCTTCCTCTGGACGGAGCTGGTCCAGCCGTTTTTTGAGGATTTCTTCGATAATGGGATAATTGTACTGGCCCAAGCTATCGGCCCATCTACAGGCATCGGTAAGCCGTTCTGGTCCAACACGCCTGGAAAAGTTCAGGATACCCGAGCATGACTTATAGGCCTGTTCTGGATATTTCTTATGCTCGAGTACCTTTGATATGTAACGGGCCACATCTTCATGCACCGCCTCTGCCTGTTGGATGAACCTTTCCGGTGTCCACTCGGACTGGAAGCGGTGCTGTGGGGCAAGATGCTCTTCATTGGTGGTATAGTGGTAACGGGTTCTGACCCGTGTGTGCAGGGCAATCATGGTATAGTGGTAATAGATCTTCACCAGCGTGGAGGTATACAATAGTTTTACCTTCTTGCCGATATATCCATAGGGTACGCTGTAGTAATGGGTATCTTCGCCCAAACGGACATACCCCTTTCTCATCACCGTAGCCATTACCTGTTTGTGAACTTCGTAACTTAACGGATTGAGCGGACCAAGTGCCTCCCTTTCGATCTCCTCGAACTGCTCACGTCTGGAGTAGTTCCTTCCAGAGAAGGGTTTGTTGTTATGGATCTCAAGAGCTGGGCGGATCGCTGCATTCAGCATCCCCAGATCACCGAAAACCCGACCCTCAAGTTTGGCATAGATGCTCCGATAGATCAGCTTAACAGCGCCCTCAACAAGCGATTTATCGCGTGGCTTATAGGCACGTGCTGGAACGACGGCAACGCTGTAATGCTCTGCAAATGCAGAGAATTCATCATTTAGTACCGCTTCGTACCTACTTCCCCTGGTGACCGCCGAGCGAAGGTTATCTGGAACAATGGCCTGCGGTACACCGCCAAAGTACAATAGTGCATGCTCGCAGGCCTTGATAAGATCTTCCTTGCGCTGGCTCGCCACAGCTTCGACATAGGTAAGCTGGCTGCATCCCAGAATGGCGACAAAAACCTCTGCATCCTGTTGGATGCCATCTAAGCCCGTAATCTTGAACTTGGTGCCCGCAAAATCGATATAGACCTTATCACCGGCCTTGTGCTCGATATGCATCACGGGCTTTGTGAGCTGTAGATAGGAAAAAATGGCATTATTGAAGTGGGAACGTCCATAGCCGTCGGGGTACTTTTCAATGTAATCGGCATGCAACTGCTCACGGGTAACTCCCTTTTTCTTCAGTTTCTTGCATATATCGGGCAAAAGGGCATGTAGCTGGTGCATCCTTGGCCTGTTCGATATCCGGGCAACTGGTGTGGCGAAAAGTACCGAAAGTTCGCCATCGCTCTTGGCACTGAATTCTTCATAAGTTATGCCAAGGCTGTGCCAAACGCGGATGTACTTCTTGATCGTGTTTCTGGAATTGCCTAGCATTCCATGGATCCGTTTGGTACCTGTACCCTGACAGTACAAACGGATAATCTGTCTTAGTTTATTCATTCTGATGGGCTTGTTGGGCATGGCAATCTCGGGTTTAGGTTCAGCCAAAAGCTAAACAAAAACACCGTTCTCCAAAACAGCTCGGCAGAACATCATCGTTCTTTTCAGGGGGTCATTTTCAACTGGCGCAAGGGGGTCAACTTCCTTCGGCAGGCAGTAAAAAAATCAGTTCATTATGGGGGTCACTTTCGAGTGGTGCAAAGGGGTCATTTTGTAGTGGTTTATCCA
>NZ_FOPP01000012.1 GCF_900113525.1 Pedobacter insulae | reverse complement strand
TGGAAATACCAATAAATTTGACCCCCTTTCGCCAATTTCAAATTGACCCCCAGAGTTGATGTTAGAAAAGAACAAAAGTTGTTATGCAGAACCGTTCAGGTTTATAGATTACCAAGTCCGGTTAATAACATTGTTTCTACAAAAATACATTTTCTGTTTTAGAGTTTCTCCTTCTTAATGATTCACCAAAAAGTTCTACCCTTAACGAATGGTGAACGATCCTGTCCAGCACTGCATCGGCTATGGTCTTCTCACCGATGATATCGTACCATTCCTTTACCGGAATCTGTGAAGTGACCACCGTAGACCGTTTCTGGTGCCGATCCTCTATGATATCTAGCAGCGCAATCCTTGATTGTGGATCAAAGGGCTGTAGCCCGAAATCATCTAGGATCAGCAGGTCTACACGTTCAATTCGCTTGAGTTCGGCAAGAATAGTACCCTTTGCCTTGGCCAGTTTCAACTGGCCCATTAGCTTGGCTGTATTTACATACATCACCTTGTAGCCGTTCTGGCAGGCCTGGTATCCTAGTGCCGTTGCCAGATAGCTTTTCCCTGTTCCCGTTGAGCCTGTAATGAAAAGATCTTTATGTTCCTTAACGAAGTCAAGGGCGGCAAGGCGGTGTACCTGGTTCTTGTCAAGACCTCTTTCTATGGAATAATCGACCTGTTCCAGGGAGGCCTTGTAACGGAATCCGGCCAATCTTATGGAACGTTCCACCGATCGGTTCCGTCTGTCGTCCCACTCACTGGCCACCAGTAGGGAAATGAACTGGTCGGCGGTAAGGGTTTCTTTCACCGAGGTTTCAAGGTTGGTTTTAAAGGCATCGTACATGCCGTACAGACGGAGCTGGCGTAGCTTATCTAGGGTTTCATTGTTCATCTTGTTTCTGTTTTTTGATTTATTGATAATATTCTTTACCTCTTATGTTTTTATGTGATGGTATTTCTGTAGGTTCTTCCTCTGGACGGAGCTGGTCCAGCCGTTTTTTGAGGATTTCTTCGATAATGGGATAATTGTACTGGCCCAAGCTATCGGCCCATCTACAGGCATCGGTAAGCCGTTCTGGTCCAACACGCCTGGAAAAGTTCAGGATACCCGAGCATGACTTATAGGCCTGTTCTGGATATTTCTTATGCTCGAGTACCTTTGATATGTAACGGGCCACATCTTCATGCACCGCCTCTGCCTGTTGGATGAACCTTTCCGGTGTCCACTCGGACTGGAAGCGGTGCTGTGGGGCAAGATGCTCTTCATTGGTGGTATAGTGGTAACGGGTTCTGACCCGTGTGTGCAGGGCAATCATGGTATAGTGGTAATAGATCTTCACCAGCGTGGAGGTATACAATAGTTTTACCTTCTTGCCGATATATCCATAGGGTACGCTGTAGTAATGGGTATCTTCGCCCAAACGGACATACCCCTTTCTCATCACCGTAGCCATTACCTGTTTGTGAACTTCGTAACTTAACGGATTGAGCGGACCAAGTGCCTCCCTTTCGATCTCCTCGAACTGCTCACGTCTGGAGTAGTTCCTTCCAGAGAAGGGTTTGTTGTTATGGATCTCAAGAGCTGGGCGGATCGCTGCATTCAGCATCCCCAGATCACCGAAAACCCGACCCTCAAGTTTGGCATAGATGCTCCGATAGATCAGCTTAACAGCGCCCTCAACAAGCGATTTATCGCGTGGCTTATAGGCACGTGCTGGAACGACGGCAACGCTGTAATGCTCTGCAAATGCAGAGAATTCATCATTTAGTACCGCTTCGTACCTACTTCCCCTGGTGACCGCCGAGCGAAGGTTATCTGGAACAATGGCCTGCGGTACACCGCCAAAGTACAATAGTGCATGCTCGCAGGCCTTGATAAGATCTTCCTTGCGCTGGCTCGCCACAGCTTCGACATAGGTAAGCTGGCTGCATCCCAGAATGGCGACAAAAACCTCTGCATCCTGTTGGATGCCATCTAAGCCCGTAATCTTGAACTTGGTGCCCGCAAAATCGATATAGACCTTATCACCGGCCTTGTGCTCGATATGCATCACGGGCTTTGTGAGCTGTAGATAGGAAAAAATGGCATTATTGAAGTGGGAACGTCCATAGCCGTCGGGGTACTTTTCAATGTAATCGGCATGCAACTGCTCACGGGTAACTCCCTTTTTCTTCAGTTTCTTGCATATATCGGGCAAAAGGGCATGTAGCTGGTGCATCCTTGGCCTGTTCGATATCCGGGCAACTGGTGTGGCGAAAAGTACCGAAAGTTCGCCATCGCTCTTGGCACTGAATTCTTCATAAGTTATGCCAAGGCTGTGCCAAACGCGGATGTACTTCTTGATCGTGTTTCTGGAATTGCCTAGCATTCCATGGATCCGTTTGGTACCTGTACCCTGACAGTACAAACGGATAATCTGTCTTAGTTTATTCATTCTGATGGGCTTGTTGGGCATGGCAATCTCGGGTTTAGGTTCAGCCAAAAGCTAAACAAAAACACCGTTCTCCAAAACAGCTCGGCAGAACATCATCGTTCTTTTCAGGGGGTCATTTTCAACTGGCGCAAGGGGGTCAACTTCCTTCGGCAGGCAGTAAAAAAATCAGTTCATTATGGGGGTCACTTTCGAGTGGTGCAAAGGGGTCATTTTGTAGTGGTTTATCCAAGAAATAGTCGTTTGCTAATTTTGGCCAATTGTTTTACAGGTCATTTTAAATCGAAGCAAATTGAAACACCTATTTATACTATGGTTACTTATTTTTAGTAGCCAAATTAACTATGCTCAAGATCAAATTATTCCACTCTACGAGAAAACTATTCCCAATTCAAAAAAGACACCCTTAAATTATGTAGAGGAAACTGATAGCAATGGACTAACCAGAAATGTAAGCATCCCAACAATGGCCGCTTATTTTCCCGCAAAAAACATTGCAAATGGTACAGCTGTAATTATTTTTGCAGGCGGAGGCTATTTTGTTCTGGCTCAAACTACCTGCGTTGAAATTGCCAAAGCCTTCAATAAAGCGGGTGTAACTGCCTTTGTTCTTAAATATCGCTTACCTAATGATGTAATCATGATAGATAAAAGCATTGGCCCTTTACAAGATGCACAGAGGGCTATTCAATTGGTTCGCGAAAAAGCCACAGAGTGGAATATCAGCCCGGCAAAAATAGGTATGTTCGGGCTTTCTGCTGGTGGTCATCTAGTATCAACCGAGGGTACACAGCTTGATCGGATTGTGATTGATAACAAAGCAAATATTTCTCTCCGACCAGATTTTATGGTATTACTTTATCCTGTAATTATTTATGATCCTGCTATTCCAAGAACTCGTGAAAATTTAATTGGTAAAATTCCTGAAGCTAAAGCACTTCATTTATATGGGACTGAAAATCACGTAAATTCAAATACACCACCAACATTTTTGGTTCACGCGCTAGATGATGATGTGATTCCGGTAAAAAATAGTTTGCTATTTTTTAATGCCTTGCTTAAAGCTAATGTGAAAGCAGAGATGCACATCGTACAAAATGGTGGGCATGGGTTTGGTTTGTACGATCCTGAAAACAAGGATAAATGGTTTATATGGTGTATAGATTGGATGAAAAAAATGGCTTTTAACCGTTCAAAATATTTTAGTTCATGCCTTATCATATAAAATTAAAATATAAAAATACTCCAAGATGAAGAAGGCTTTTAAATGCTATTGTTGATGTTTTCGGTTAAATTATTAGCGCATTTATTATGTAAATTTGAAGTTCACAAATTACAACAAAGACTTGGTTAGCAATAATGAATGAAAATGATACCACAAGCCTTTCAAGACTAATTGCAATCTTAACCCAATTGCAAACGAAACGACTTTCGACTGCTTCGGAATTGGCGAACAGGTTTTCGGTAAGTAACCGAACTATTTATGGTAGAAGGGAAATATCTTGATCACCCTGAGTTAGAAGAAGGAGACCGTTCCCGAATGAAGATTTTTAGAGTTAATCCCCACATAGATCTACCCATTAATAAAATAGAGTGTGTTTTACAAAAAGCAATAGATTTATGCAGGATGGATATTATTCAAGCAGTTTAACTGTTTGTTGCTTGGCACCTACTAACTATTTCTTTAAAAAACCATCTACCTGAGCTTTAAAAAATTTCCCTATTGGCACGGTGTAATTATCTATAAAAATCTGATTGCCTTCTATGCTTTTGATGTGCTTTTGCACAACCATAAAAGATCGATGTACCTGAACAAAATTAAGAATAGGTATGAGTTCCGATATAGTAGCTAATTTGCCACGTATGGTGATCGTTTCCTCTTTCAGTACAATTTTAATGTAGTTGCCTGAAGACTCTACAAACAAAATATCATCTAGTACAATTTGTATATGTTTATTATCGGTGCGGAGAAAAAATCTTTCCTGCTTGTCGTCTTTAACCTCATTAGTTAAGCCCGCAGCTGGTTTTGGCCTTGCTGTACGGGCCTTGTTAACAGCTTTCAAAAAACGTTCGAATGAAAATGGTTTGAGTAAATAATCTACAATATTTAATTCATAACCTTCAATAGCATATTCTTGGTAGGCAGTGGTCACAATAATTTGAGGTGGAGAGGGTAAAGTTTTCAAAAACTCAAACCCTTTTAGCTTAGGCATATTCAAGTCCAAAAAAATTAAATCTACGGTATGATGGTTGAGGTATTCAATGGCCTCAATGGCATCGTAGCAATCCTGCATCAACTGCATGTTGGGCAACATTGCACAATACTTTTTGATGATTTCGTGTGCCACAGATTCATCATCAACAATTAGGTATCTTACACTCATAAAGTAAGTTTTAAGCTAATTTTGTAAACAGCTGCTTGGCTAGTCGATATTGCTAATTCATGTTTTTTAAAATAAACCAATTCTAGTCTTTTTTTTAGGTTATTCAGGCCAATGCCTGGATTGCCACCAGTCTCCTCTGCATCAAAATTGTTTTCAATTTCAAATTCAACATGTTTTAAAGTGGCCTTTAAGCGAATATAAACAAATGCATTTTTTCTAAGCTTTTCTACTCCGTGTTTAAATGCATTTTCAACCATAATAATAAATAACAATGGCATAATTTTTATATTCCGATCTTCTGTAGCTACCTCAAAACTAATATTAATCTCTTTATGGTAGCGCATTTTATGCAAATCCATGTAGTTTTCAAGATAGGTAATTTCATCTGCTAAGCTAACCCAATCATTTTGTCCCTCATAAATACTGTAGCGCATCATGTCAGATAATTTGAGAATTAATTGTTGTGCTTTGGTGGGGTTTAGTTCTACCAGTCCGTACAAGTTGTTTAAGGTATTGAAAAAAAAGTGCGGATTAACCTGACTTTTCAAATGCATTAATTCTGCTTGTGTTTTGTCTTTTTTGAGGCGAAGTATCAATTTGATCTGAATAATTAACCAACGGATCATCCAGACGATCATTGACAGGAAAAATAATAGAATGAAAATGTGATAATCCTCTTCTTTTCCAAAAAAGTCATTAAAAACCACAATTAACAGTGTGGTCACGATGAAAAAATAAGGCACTAGCCTTTTGATAAATTGCTTATTGAAAAGTTTTTGCCATAAAATCATATTACAAAACTACACAATAATTAAGGCGGTAATGACGAGTTATTGCAGACATACCCAAAGTTGTGATGAACGTACGGTTGGTAGTGCTCAAGTGCTTTTACCCCTTCATACTTGCCATTTAAACCTGTCAACCATCTGTCTATCCCAACACTTTATTTATACATTTTATTCATCCTAATATTGGCTGAAATTAAATTAATCATGGACAAACTAATTATTACTGATCTTTCTAAAACCTATCAAAACGGGGTTAAAGCACTCCAAAATGTATCGCTGCAAATACCCACAGGGATGTTTGGCTTATTGGGTCCTAATGGTGCAGGTAAATCTACATTAATGAGAATCATAGCAACTTTACAGGAAGCCGACTGTGGAAGTATTCAATTGGGAAGTCTTAATATTTTAGCACAGCCAAATGAAGTGCGAAAGGTATTGGGTTATCTGCCACAGCAATTTGGTGTTTATCCAGCCTTATCTCCCGAAATGCTGCTAAACCATTTGGCGGTACTAAAAGGAATTATCAATAAAAATGAGCGTAAAGAAATTATACATGCACTGTTAAATAAGGTAAACCTGTACGAGGTGCGCAAACAAAAACTAGGGGGATTTTCTGGAGGGATGAAGCAGCGTTTTGGCATAGCACAGGCATTGCTAAACAACCCCAAATTGCTGATTGTAGATGAGCCAACAGCAGGATTAGATCCTGTAGAGCGTAACCGGTTTTATAACCTATTAAGTGAGGTAGGAGAAAATACCATCGTAATTCTTTCTACACACATCGTAGATGACGTGAAAGAACTATGCCCTCGGATGGCCATTATCAACAAAGGCAAAGTTGTTATTCAAGGGAACCCCTTACAGATTATGGAAAGCCTGGAAGGACGATTGTATGAGAAAACCATACAAAAAAATGAACTGGAACAATACAAAACCGAATACCAAGTCATCAGTGATCGCCTGTACTTAGGAAATCAAATTATTCATGTACTGAGTGATGCACACCCTGGCTCAACATTCAAACTCATTGAAGCCAACTTGGAAGATGTTTACATGTCTCAAATTTTTAACGCCTAATCTCACACATCATGTTATACGAATTTTTCATATTCGAAATTAAATACCGATTAAAGCGACCAGAAACGTATTTCTTTTTTCTATTGCTATTTTTATTCTCGCTTGTAGGTATTGAATTTGTTTTTCAGGGAATAGATTTAGGCTTAGTGAAAAAGAACTCTCCATTAGTGATTGCTAAATCTATGGGAGCAATTACAGGTTTGTCTATGATTATTGCATCAATGATTATGGGCGTGCCAGTACTGCGTGATTTTCAGTATGATGTTACTTCACTGATCTATGTTAATCCAATCTCTAAAAAAGATTATTTATTAGGTCGATTTTTAGGCTCTCTTGTGGTGCTACTTTTTATTTTTAGTGCTTTGCTTTGGGGTATGATGTTGGGTGAATTTATGCCTTGGAATGATCCAAAGGAATTTATGCCCTTTCAACTGATAAATTACCTGCAACCCTTTTTGTGGGTGGTTTTGCCCACCTTGTTTTTTGGTGCTGCTGTGTTTTTTGCAACTGGTGCACTCAGTAAAAACTTGATGGTAGTGTACACGCAGGGAGTAGTCATTTTTGTTTTATTCATGATTACTAAAGGCATTACCAACGAGAACCTACAAGCTGTATTCGACCCCTTTTCACTTACTACTTTAACTAAGGCCACTAAAGGCTGGTCGGTAGCCGACAGAAACTCCCTGCTTATTCCAATATCGGGTGTGATGCTGCTTAATAAACTTTTCTGGATAGTCATTGGCATTTCAGTATTGGCGACTGCCTACATCAAGTTTAAATTAGTGGTGGTAAATGAAAAGGCTTTCCATAAAAAGAAGCAACAAAAGGTTAAACCTGCAGCAACTGCTCTTGTTAAAACCCTACCTAAAGTTACGCCTGTTTATGATATTAGGGCTCAGTTTACACAGCTGTTGCTCAATGCCTGGTTTCATAGCGTATCCATTCTTAAACTCATTTCCTTTTGGGCTATTATTCTGTGTTGCTTTGTGATTATTCTCATCAATTCGGTAAGTCTAGGTACTTCTTATGGTGTGGATAGTTATCCAGCTACTTATTTCATTATTGAAGAATTGCGAGAGATGTCCATTTACTTTTTCATGATCATTTTGGTTTTTTATGCTGGCGAAATCATGTGGAAGGAAAAGGATGTGAAGCTTGATCTTATACATGATGCCACACCGCTCTCTAGTTTTATAAATGTGAGTAGCAGATTTCTGGGATTACTGTTCATTTATACCATTGTGATGCTTTCACTTATTGCTGCTGGTTTGTTATTTCAAACCTTAGATGGCTACTATCGTTACGAATTGGATGTTTATTTCTTCGGCTTCTTCTTAGAATTACTTCCATTTTTAGCTTTGTACACCTTTGTAGCCATGTTCTTTCAAGCACTTACCAAAAACAAATTTATGGGCATGCTGGCTACCATTGCATTTGCCATTATCAATGTAGCCATTAACACATTTGGCCTAGAACATGCACTACTTAACTTTGGTGGGCAAGCACTGGCCTCGTATTCTGATATGAATGGATACGGGCACTTTTTGACAGCCTATCTCTGGGTAAAAGCCTATTGGGTATTATTTGGTATGCTACTGTTAATCACGGCTAGTATTTTAATGGTAAAAGGAAATGAAACAGGTTTAGGTAAACGGTGGACGAGCGGGCTAAAGCAAATGGGAAATACCTTGAGAATTTTCAGTTTAGTTTGTCTAATGCTTTTTATCGGTATTGGAACTTATATTTTTTACAATACCAATGTATTAAATGAGTTTTGGACTAAAAGTGAACAAGCTAATTTTAGAGCTGGATACGAAAAGACCTTAAAACAGTTTGAATACAAACCACAGCCGAAAATTATAGACATCAAGCTAAAAGTTGATTTGTTCCCATCTCGAAGAGCCTATCAAATTTCAGGTAATTATGTGCTTGCCAATACATCTCAAATGCCCATTCACGAGATTCATGTACAAAAACTGCTGGAATCTAACGTAGAACTAGCGGATGTAAATTTTGACCGGAAAACGATAACAAATAACAGCCATGTGAAATATCATTATACCATTTATCAATTGAGCCAAGCCTTAGCTCCTGGTGAGACGATGAAAATGAACTTTAAACAGACCTTGCAGCCAAAGGGTTTCGAAACTGATAATTCTGCTATTGATGTAGTTGATAACGGTACTTTTTTCGATAATGCGGTGTTACCGAGTTTTGGTTATCAGAAAAAATATGAACTACAAGATGAGGATGATCGAAAAGATCTTGGCTTAGCTCCGCGAGTAGCAAAAGCCAAACTAGATGATGTAAAAGAACTAGCCAATGCACGTAGTGGAAGTGATTCGGATGGCACAAACTTAGATATAGTAATTGGTACAGATGCGCCACAAACGGCACTCACCTCAGGCGATTTGGTGGCCAAGTGGAACAAAGATGGTCGCAATTATTTTCATTACAAAACCAATCAACAGATTATTAATTTTTACCCAATTGTATCAGGTCGATATGAGGTAATGAGAGATACCTGTATCCCGTTAGGTAACATTTCAAAAGAGCCTGTCGATCTAGAAATTTATTACCACAAAGGTCATGAATACAACCTAAAGCGTATGATGGAATCTATGAAAATGTCCTTAAATTATTACAGCAAACATTTCAGTCCGTACCAATATAAACAACTACGTATTGTAGAGTTTCCAAGGTATCGATCATTTGCACAATCTTTGCCGGGCATCATTCCATTTTCGGAGGCGATTGGTTTTGTGATGGATATTGATGATCAAAAAGATGTAGACATGGCCTTTTATATTACTGCGCATGAAGTGGCACACCAATGGTGGGGTTTACAATTGGAAGCCGCCAACGTACAGGGACAAAATATGATTTTAGAAACATTAGCACAGTATTCGGCTATGATGGTGCTTAAAGAGAAGTATTCCAATGAAAAAATTAAGCAATTTTTAAAGTTCCAATTAGATGAATATGAAGAGGCTAGGTTAAAGGTTAGCAAGAAAGAGCTACCATTGGCGTTGGTTGAAAATGAAGAATCCCTCTACTACAACAAAGGAGCACTTGCGATGTACAAATTACACCAACATATTGGAGAAGAAAACGTAAACAAATCCTTGCAGCATTTTCTACATGATTGGCACTCTTTTAACAATCCCAAAAAAGCAAATCGTTACGCCACCACGGTAGAATTAGTTCAATATTTTAGAGAAGTAACGCCCGCTTCGAAACAACAGGTAATCACTGAATTGTTTGAACAGGTAAGTAGTACGAAGTAGCTACTAAATAAAAGCTGAAAAATGAAATTAGTTACCGTTGCCTAATGAGTATAAAACGGTAACTAAATCATTTGCTAGCTTTTTTTATTAATGACTTTTTAATTTCTGAACCATTTCTTTTGCGGAGGACAAATTTGGATCCAGTTCAACAGCTTTTTGGTACGATTTTAACGCGTTTTCTTTATCGTTATTTATAAAATAAGCTTCGCCCAAACTATCCCAAGCATTGGCATTATTTGGAAACTGCTTTACGTTTTCATGAAATACTTCTATGGCATTGTAAACCGAATTTTCTTTTAAAAAAGCATAGCCAATTTTATTGAAAAGAACATTTTTATTGCTTTTAGCAGTTTTATTTATCGCATCTATATAAGCATTTACAAAAGCAGCTTTTTCACTTGTTTTAATATCCGGTTGTACACCTTTCCCTTCCCAATTGGTTTTTGTTATTGGATGAATAGCCTGGATATACGGAACCGAAATTGTAAATTCTTCGTTTAGGCTAATTCGTTTAGTTCGGTTCGCACCTCCTTTCGTAACCTCACCAACAACAGTCGCCTTGTCTAAATGCCTCAATGTATAGGCAAAGGCTTCTGCGGCAGAAAATGTTTGTTTACTCGTTAAAATGTATAACGGTTTGTTCGGGCTTCGTTTTCCAGCCACATTTTCAACCGAATACAGTTGCGTTTTTGTGTCTGTTTTTCGTTCGTAGAAATCACTTAATAAAACGGGTTTTTCGTCAAAAAAATAGCTCACTAACAATTGCATCATATTTGGAACGCCCCCGCCATTTGTACGCAGATCGATAATAATTGCTTTGGTATTGCTTAAGAAGTTCATCGTAGCTGTGGCCGTTTGTTCAGCATATTTTACGTCTGCAAACATGCGTAAATTTAAGTAGCCTATATTTCCGTCCAGTATTTTTGCTTCTGCAAACCCGTAATTAATTTCGGCCATTTGCATCGCCATTTTTTTCTCGGTTTCTAATTTCATTTCTTCCGAAACAGCACGCTTTTCCTGAGCGATACGCTCAGGTTCAAATCGAACATTTAAGTGCAGGTCTTTACTAATGCATTGTAGGTCTGCAGTTACTGTTTTTGAAAATTCCGAAGGGTTTGTAGTTTTATTATACTTACCAGATTTTAAGTACTTATCCAGTTCAGTTATCATTTCTTTTGATAAACCCAGATCAATATAGCTTTCCGCTAAATGCATTTTTATTGAAGTTATAACTGCATTTTTTTCCTTGATTTGTAATACTCTTTTTTCTTGTGCTGCTGCATTTTTTATGGTTACAAATAGCATTAAGAGGATCATTTTAAAATAGCTTTTCATCATATTATTTATTTATAATTTTCAACAAACATATAGGTAAACGAAAACGCTGAAAAGTATTTGTCATAAATGTGTTTGTAATCATCACACACAATTGATGGATGTACATAAATTAAGTTGAAGCAGGAAATGATAATGTTTGCGCTATTTTTGGGTAAGTTCGTGCATATTGTAATTTAAAAAGCCTCATTATAGTTAATTTTGAACTGTGATTAAATTTCTTAAAAAATATAAAGCCTTTGTATATGGATTATTAATCCATAGGATATTGGTCATTATTTTATTGCGCTTTGATTTTATTCATATTGATAATTCATCAGTATTGGCAAACACATTGAGTTTCATTTTTAGCTGGCTGCTGATCTCACTGCCTATTCAATACTTTTCGTTCTTAAAACAAAATAAAGCCATTAGCTTAAAGCTGGTTGCGCTATTTTTTATTTTTTTAGCCATTATTATCAATGACATCAATTCCAAAATAATTGATAATCCTATAACTTTTGCAGGGTTAATATTCATTGGGATATCTTTTTTTTCCATTATAGCGCCTTCATATTTTAAGAAACACGCCTTGATTATAATCGGGTTTTACATTTTAGCTTTTGGCTATTTCTATTACATAAGAATTTATATTGATGATATAAACAGATACTTCCAACAAGAAAAAGAAATTAAAATCATTTTGGTTGCACCCTTTTTTGTAATGCTTTTAATGTGGTCTTACCAGCAATGGAAATGGTTTAAGATCATTAAGTCAGAAAAATCAAAAGCAGAATTATCATTACTGAAAAGCCAGATTAATCCACACTTTTTTTTCAATACTTTAAATAATTTGTATGGCTTAGTAATCGAAAAATCGGATGATGCCCCAAATGTTGTTCTAAAATTATCTGACATGATGCGTTATACTATTTATATGGGGAAAGAAGATTTGGTGTCGTTAAAGGATGAAATAGCATATTTAAAAAACTATATTGAATTACATAAAATACGATATCAAAAAAAGGTAGATATTGTTTTTAATCATTCTCAAGACGCAGGCTATCAAATTGCTCCATTGCTATTCATTATTCCTTTAGAAAATGCCTTTAAACACGGAGTAGAACGCTTAACAGAAAATGCTTTTATACATATTAATATCAATGTTGACAAAGGTATCATTGATTTTGACATCGAAAACAACTTTGAAGAGCCAGAAACCAGTAAAACAATTGGAATAGGCGTAGATAATTTAAAACAACGATTAGAGTTATTATACCCCAATAAGCACAAAATTCAAATTGAGATTAAAGATGATTTATATAAATTAACGGTCAAAATAGAAGCGGTATGACTTACTATCTAATTGTTGATGATGAACCGATAGCACATCGCGTCATTGAAAACTATTGCGAAAATTTACAACATCTGAAAAAGAAAGGAAATTGCTACAATGCCTTTGAAGCGATACAGTTTTTAAATGAGAACACTGTCGATTTGTTATTTCTGGATATTAATATGCCCAAACTATCTGGTTTTGATTTTTTAAAAACACTTCCCAATCCACCAAAAATAATTGTTACAACAGCATATAAAGAATTCGCTTTAGAAGGTTATGAACTTAATATTTCAGACTATTTGCTGAAGCCATTTAGTTTTGAACGTTTTATAAAAGCAATTAATAAAACAATTGATACAACTCAAAGTAAGAAAAGTATAGCTAAATTGATAACCGAAACGAAACCGGATGTTGGAAGCTTTTTTCTAAAAGGTGACAAAAAGCATCATCAAATTCATTTCGATGATTTACTGTTTGTAGAAGCTTCCGGACATTTTATCAAAGTGTACTTAAAAAATGATATGATTGTCAGCTATCAAAAAATTTCTGATTTCGAAAAACTGCTCCCAAAATCAGATTTTATAAGAATCCATAAATCCTTTATTATTGCTAAAAATAAGATTAAACAAATTGAAGGAAATAGGATACTAATTGATTTACATAAAATACCCATTGGGCAAACCTATAAAAAAAATGTTAATAACCTATTGGGTTGAAGGAATAAAAAACCGATATTTCGCATCGATTCTACTAACAGTTAACTCCCGTAATTTTCTTTTAGTTTTCTCATCAATATTCTAACGCCCTGTTGGGTGTCGGCACTAAAAGAGTTTGTGAAAATTATGTAAGCTTTATTATTTATTCTATCTATGTGAACGAGCGTATAATAGGTTCCTGCTGTTCCGGAATGAGTTGAAAGCTCCTTATTATTTTCATAAATGTTATACCAACCCATCGCATAGTTTTCGATCCCCTTATGAATGAATTTGTAGGTGTCGGCTTTTAAATAATTATCTCTACCTATTAATCCCTCTATATTTAACTGTATAAATTTAATGTAGTCGTTAAGCTTAATATTTATATCACCTGAAGGTTCGGTATAATCTAGGTGATAATCAACGGTTGAAGGAATTGGCGTTAGTTTGCCATTTTCGAAAGAATGACCCCAAGTATCTTTTTGCTTTTGATTTTCGGGCCAGGATAGTTTTACACTTAACTTTAAATCTTTGTTAAATATCTGGTCAACTAATTGCTCCCAACTCTTTTTTGTAACCTTCTCTACCATTAAAGTTGCCAAAGTATAGCCTGCATTAGAATAAAAAAAGGAATCTTTATTGTCAATTTTTTTGGAATCTAATGTCAATACAAATTGTCCAAATTGGCTTCTTTTTTCTTGATTTGTTCCTTTAAATTCGGGTATTTTCGGGTCGTTATCTCCTTGAAACGGTTGTATTCCTGCTTTGTGTGTGAGCAACTCTTGCAAATTAATATTCAGATATTCTGGTTTGCTATGTACTCTCCATTCCGGAAATAAGTCAAAGAATTTTGTTGTCCATTTTAATTTTTCTTTTTCTACATATTTAGCTATGATAAATGCAGTCATTGCTTTGGTATTAGAGCCGATATGAAACCTGTCATTAATTGTTGCTGTGTCAGAAAGTTCAATAGAGTGTTTTCCCAAAGCTGCAATTTCAAATATTGTTTTACTATCAATTACTGCATAACTAATTTCAGGAATATGATATATTTTACGGATTGAGTCGGAAAATTTAATAGTCTTTTGTCCAAAACATAGTGTCGTAAAAGTTAAAAATAGTATTGTCAGTAATTTTTTCATTATTTAAAGTTAAAAATTTTTGCACAAGGAACTTAGTTCGTTATGTAATCACCTAACCACGTCTATTCCCAAAAGCAGTATATCTATAATTTGTGTACCGTTCTTTCAGCATATTTTTTGAGGAAATAGCGCATTTGTTAATTAGCTAAACTAGGGTTTTTATTTCAATGTTTTTATTGATTTAGTTTGAGCGAGCTAATTTTACCCTTGAAGTACAAGAAGTTGGCATCTTTCAGATTCCAAGAGGCAGTGAAGGAAGTCGGAAATTTTAGTCCGCCTTTTTTATGGTAGTCCGCCGCTGTTGCAGTCCATTTTGTAGAAACGAAAATCCCCTTTTTGGTTTTTAACGAACGATCGTTGGTTTCAAACTTAACCATTTCGAAATTGGAATTGAAATAAAAAATACCAGAGGCCTTTAGCCCATGATAATCGATCGTCCCCCTTACCGTGTACAGGTCTATTTCCTCCCAATGAATATAAGAATATAGGGCATAATCAGGAATGATCATAGTCTCCGCAAGAATGGTAACCAGCTCCGATCTGTCTATTTCTATGCCAGTATAATTTCCTATGTTGATGATATTCAATGCCTTGATGCACATGTTTCCACTGCCATGTCTAAAGCTATCCATGGCCTCAATCCCTATAATCCCCAAAAGCTTGGCTTTCATATAAACAATTCTTATCGGATCTGGCAGAAAATTATATTGCTCGCAGTTAATCGGTTTCCAGTTAGTGTTTTTTGAAAATTTTAAAAATGTATCCTTCCAATGAACCTCTACACTGTGAAGTTTTGGATGCGCCGCAAACCCTGATTGTTCAAAGTATCGTTGAAGGGCAGGGGGTAGTTCTTCAAGCTTGCGTTTGCCCCCGTAGATCTTTTTGACCAAGGCCCTTGCTTTTCGTAGCTCCCATGAATAGACTGATTTTAGATTTCGCATAGGTTACCAGCCAATTGGGGTTTTATCTTCCGGCATTACTAATAATGGACAGTGAAGAGCTGCGGCCAATTTATGTGTATGGCTACCATCTATAATCCTTGAAAAGATGCTCGAATGACGGTGAATCATGGCAAGAATATTGATTTGCCCATTTTCAGATAGCCATTTTAGTCCGTCTTCAACGCTGGTTGCATTGAGATGTCGGTAGTATATTTTTGAATAATTTAAGGTATTTGTTACGCTGTTCAGAAAGAGGTTCGCTTTTGAGTTAGGATTATGAATATCTGAAAGCTGAGTATCTACATGCGCAAGTAGTATTTCTGGATTAAATAAACAGAATAATTTAGCAATTGCATGGATAGAATTGATATCACTCTGACCTAAGTCGGTGGCGAAAGCGATTTTTTTCAATGGTTGATAAGCGCTGACTTTAGGTACCAATAATAATGGAACCTTGGTTTTCCCAATAACATCCCTACTGTTACTACCCAGAAAAAACCGATTAACTTTTCCCGCTCCTGCAAGACCCATTATGATCAGGTCATAATGATCTTCGGTGGTTAGTTTATCTATAATTTGCTTAACAGAACCAGTTTCACTGCTATAACTAATATTTGGAAGATAGGGCAAACTTAGCTCGGGCATTTCTTTTAACAGATCGATATATTTCAATAAGTTTTTATCAGAATCTTCTTTAGACTTCTCAAAATTTTCCACTGGCCACATCATTATTCCTGCAGTGGGAATGAGTTCATGCTCTAACGCATGAAAGAGATGGATGTCGGCACCTATTTTCTTTGCAATCTGAATGGCGTAATACACGGCATTATCGGCATACGTTGAATAGTCTATCGGAACAAGTATCTTTTTCATAATTTTATTTTTTAAGATTAATATTGGTAGACTGGCTCCTGTTCCCGTAAATTTTTGATTCCAACACTTTATCAAGTTGATAGATATCTTCATGCCGAACTAATAGTCCATCTTCAACGGTAATCGTTACGTACGTAATTAATATGGGTATTGGGGTTTGAAGTAAAAATTTATGTTTTTTGTACATAGATAATGCGTTCTTTAACGTCGCTATACTTGAATGTCGTTTGTCGTCTGCCCATAGACGAAGCGCTAATGATTCGGCATTTTCTACGCGGATGCATCCATGGCTAAGCGCCCGTTTTGTGCGTGAAAAATATTGTTGTTCCGGAGTGTCATGTAGATAGATGTCGTGAGAATTGCTAAACCTGAAAACAACTTTTCCTAGGGCATTATCACATCCGGAGGTCTGCCTGGCATAAAATTTCTTGGGATTATTTCTAATCGCTATGATCGATGCCTTTGTAACTGCCACGAAATTATTTTTTTCATCGTAGATGGCAATGTGATTATTTTCGAAATAATCCGGATCTTTTTCTGCTCTCGGTAATAATTCTTTAACAAAAATGTTATGGGGTATCCTCCAATCTGGTGCGGTTTCTATGGCGTAAATGTTGCTTTGCAAAGTTGGTGTCGGCGTAGAGGGTTTGCCGACGATGATTTTATATACACTTGTTAAATCTTGGTTTACATATGACAACTGATACGATGGGATGTTTACCTGAAGATATACATGGTGCCCCGAGTCTATCCATCTTAACCTCTCCATATTAAGCACTATCTCCCTAATTTCTGGTTCGGGTGTTTCGTAAGCATCACAAGCGTATTGCCCAACTATTAGTTTTAAGTATCCCTGCAGTTGTTGGTACTGCTTTAATTTTGGCTGTACGGTAAGTATGCTATCCATAATATTTGGGTCATTCGCTACTTTCAAAAGGAACTCTTCCGCTTTCAAATCCCTAGATGGGCTTTGATCAATTGTAGCGTCAATGAGCTTAGGATTGAACCGTCCATAATGCAAATGATTAATCATACTCACCATAGCATCGGTGAGCATGAGTTCGAATTCTATTTTCTGAGCAGCCGCAATGTTGTACTTTAAAGTTGATATGTCATGCATTAAAGTATAGCTAAGTATTTCTGGATGGTAATTTTCATGCTGGAGACCGTACTGCCTTACACAATCAAGCAATAACATTGCGGACGCCATGGGGCCTATATGCTGTTCTGATTTTAGCCAATTGGGTTGGTTGCCATTAAGAGTATAGAACCGTTTTACGGTGTTCGGAAAGTTTAATCTTTTTAACAGCTGCTGACTATTAAGTTGGCCGAGTAATTCCACTTGTAAAGAATCTGAAACTTGAACAACCGGTTGCGAGTGTGCTCGAACTGTTAGATGGAAAATCATCTGGAGCATTAATATAACCATACCGATGACCAAAATGGTCCTGGTTTGGTCTTTCTCTTTCTCAGGCAATGCAGTTTGTTGTGGTTTCATATTATATCGGTTTAACGTTGTAAAATTCCGTAAACCTATTTTTTAAAACACTGATGATTATCACTTATTTAAATGATCATTGCCGATTACCAAGTAGCCTAAAAAGTGACCAAGATCATTTTTTTTGGTGACTAGAGGGTTGCAGTGCTTTGTATAGTAGCAATATTTTTGTAGAATGATGCATAAATTTCACATTCCGGTTTTAGGCCTGGGTTTTTCTATTGATACTCCACTTAAAGTGGCTAAATATGGTATTTCTTCGGTAGTTTCCATTGTAGATGATGAGCTTATTGAGCGCATGCGCCAATACCATAGTCAACAACAAGGCGAGCCGTATGTTCCAATTGCCAAAAAGAGTCACGACAGTAGAGCGAGAAGAATAACGTGTTACCTTGATACACTAGCGCGAATTGTTGAACGAGATTTTGAGGCAATGAAACAGCTTCCCTTTAAAGAAGGAAATGACCTCTGTAGATACTTTGAACTATTACCAGACAATTCGCAATTAAAGCAAGGGTATGAGCTTATGATGGAATATCCTGACGCAGAACGTAAGACTATTTTTCAAAACATCCTTCGCAAGCGTATGGAATTGGGAGCTATTGATGTGAATATCATGGCAAAGGTTGATCGAATGAGCCCTGAAAAGGAGGCAGCTTTTGGTTCTGAGGAAAATAGCGATGCCTTAACTGCCCTCCGCGGATTTGCAAAAAGCAGGTTGAGTTCATCGGTGGTGCTGTCTGCTGGAATGAACCCACGCTTATATAGTTACCTTGAAAAGTTTGAAGATTTTTTCCCTGATGAAGATAATGTATTAAAAAAGAAAATCATCTTAAAAGTAAGTGATTTCCGTTCGGCCTTTATTCAAGCAAAATTCTTAGCTAAAAAAGGTCTTTGGGTTTCAGAATTTCGCGTAGAAAGTGGGCTCAATTGCGGTGGTCATGCTTTTGCAACCGACGGTTACTTGCTAGGGCCTATTTTAGAAGAATTTAAACAGATGAAGACGCAGATGAATACAGAACTCTTAGCCTTATACAGAACTGGCCTTTCTGAAAAGGGTTTAAACAGCGACTGCTCACCTCAACAAAAATTGAGCGTACAGGGTGGTATCGGAACGGCACAAGAGAATGAGTTTCTGCTTAAAAATTATCAACTTGATTCAACTGGCTGGGGAAGTCCCTTTTTACTGGTTCCTGAAGCAACAAATGTAGATGAAGCTACTTTAAGCAAATTAGCTGAAGCCGATGAGCATTCATTTTACCTAAGTAACTCCTCACCGCTGGGTGTGCTCTTTAATAATTTTAAGAGCGCTGGGATAGATGCAGAAAGATTGGAAAGAATCAGAAAAGGAAGGCCAGGCAGCCCCTGTACCAAAAAATATCTCTGCAGCAACACAGAATTCACAGCCGAGCCTATCTGTACCGCCTCAAGAGCTTACCAGAATCTTAAAATCAAGGAACTAAAAGCACAAGAGCTGTCTAACGAAGAGTTTGAAAGACAGTTTGACAAAATCACTGAAAAGGTGTGTTTGTGCGAAGGATTATGTAGTTCAACTTATCAGAAAATTGGTATATTAAAACCGAAAGAGAGCAAGGCGGTAGCGATCTGCCCTGGTCCAAACTTAGCCTATTTTTCAAGAACTTATTCTTTGGACGAGATGGTTTCACATATCTATGGGAGGATTAACCTCATGGAGGAAGTAAGGCGGCCGAATGTGCTGATCAAGGAACTGGATCTGTACGTTAAATACCTCCAAGAAGCAGTAAATTTGTTGGTTGTTGATTTTAATAGTAAAAAGCAGTTACAGCTTAATAAGTTCAAAACCCATCTTTTAGAAGGCATAGCGTATTACAGAAATCTATTTGGAGAGTTTTCTGATGAAGTAAGATCTTTTAAGGACCAAATACATAATCCACTAACTTTTGCGGAAACAACATTGTTAGGGCTTACTATATAAGGTTAAAAATTTTAAGCTATATTTGGATGAAGTACTCAACAATGGAAAGAGAAAAATTGCTGGTCGCAATTATAGAAAACGCGATCGATGGAATTATAACGATCGATGATAGGGGGCTAATTGAAAATATTAACCCAGCAGCGCTGGAATTATTTGGCTACCCATCGAGGGATGTATTGGTAGGTAAAAATGTTTCCGTATTAATGCCTGAGCCAGACAAGCACAGGCATGATGGTTACTTAGCAAATTATGAAAATACTGGAAAAAAGAAAATCATAGGCATCGGGCGCGAAGTAACTGGTCAGCGTAAGGATGGTAGCACTTTCCCCTTCAGATTAGGTGTAAGTGAAATCAGGTTTGTCGACCGTAGAATTTATACTGGCTTTATCCATGACCTCACAAGGCAAAGAGAGGATGAAATAAAGATCAAAAGTTACACAGAAGAGCTGGAATTGAAGGTGAAGGAGCGGACGAAGGAGTTGATCAAGTCGGTTAATGAGCTGGAGACTGCAAAAGAACACATGAGTACGCTATTTGAAAAGGAACGAGAGCTTAACCAGTTGAAAACAAGATTTGTTTCAATGGCTTCCCATGAGTTTCGTACACCATTAAGCTCTATCCAATTGTCTGCTTCCCTAATTAATAAATATATTGAGAAACATGATGTAGAAAGTGTTGAAAAGCACACCTCAAAAATAAAGAACTCGATTAATAACCTCACTACAATATTGAATGATTTCCTTTCATTGGAAAAGTTAGAGGCAGGCAAAGTAGAAGCTAACCCCAATTGGTTCGATATTTTTGCTTTTGCGGAGGAGATTGCAGAGGAAATGCAGTTGATGACTAAGCAAAAGCAACTCATAGTATATGAGCATAAAGGCACCACGGGAGATGTTTTTTTAGATCAAAACTTGTTGAAAAATTGTATCATCAACTTGATTTCTAATGCCATTAAATATTCCGGTGAAGACACGATGATCCAGTTCAATAGTACTGTTAACGAACATGAGCTGATCATAGAAATTAAAGACAACGGAATAGGCATACCATCTACAGAAATGAATAATCTTTTCGAACCGTTTTTTAGGGCACATAATACAGGAGACATCCCAGGTACAGGACTTGGATTGAATATTGTAAAGCGTTACGTCGGTTTGATGAATGGTACGTGTATCTGCGAGAGTACACAGAATGTGGGGACAACTTTTAGGATACATTTTAATTTCTAATTATAAGGTTTATGAAAAAAGCACTTATTATTGAAGATAGCGACGATATTAGAGAGGGAACTGCAGAAATATTAGACTTGGCAGGTTATGAAACTTTTACCGCCAAAAATGGAAAAATTGGTGTTGATCTGGCTATAAAACACCTGCCAGATATCATCCTATGTGACATCATGATGCCCGAATTGGATGGATATGGTGTGCTGTACTTGTTGCAAAAGAATCAGCAAACTGCCAATATCCCATTTATTTTCATGACCGCTAAGGCAGAACGGGCAGATATGAGAAAGGGTATGGAAATGGGGGCGGATGATTACCTTACTAAACCCTTCGATGACATGGAACTCTTTAACGCTATCGAAAGCCGATTGAAAAAAAAGAACAAACCTGCAGGTTTCAAATCGGTTGGAGGCAATCGTGAGGCTTTGTTTGAGTCGTTGAAAGCTAAGGGAAAAACTCGTCAATTTTCAAACAAACAGATTATTTACGTTGAAAATGATGAACCGTCCTATTTATATTTTCTTAAAACAGGTCAGGTTAAAACCTATAAAAGAGCAAAAGACGGCCGGGAACTATCTTCTACTTTGTATAGGGATGGTGATTTTTTCGGTTACGAAAGCCTATGCAAATCAACCGTATATGCTGATAACGCAGCAACGTTAAACGATGCGGAAATTATCCTGATCACAAAGGCAGATTTTATGGAATATTTGCTTAACCATCAAGAAATTGCCAGCGCATTTATTGATATGCTTTCAGGTAGTGTTCAGGAAAAGGAAGAACAAATGTTGCGCTTAGCTTATTTTTCTGTTCGTAAACGCGTGGCAGATGCGCTTGTACAGGTAGCTGATAAATTTGGTGAACCAGGGAATGATAGTTGTACCCTAAGGGTATCTAGAGATGACCTTGCAGCACTTGTAGGTACAGCGAGCGAAACAGTTAGCCGTATGCTAGCAGATTTTAAGGATGAAAAGCTGATCGAGAAAAATGGTAATGCTATACAAATCCTTTCTATTGAAAAATTAAGAAACGTTAAACAATAGTTAATGTTTTCGAAATAAAGATATACCTAAGAAGAACAAAGAAATCATCTTTATACCTTCCGCTACAACATAATATAGGTGTAGATTACTCGGCATAACGGGGGACCCAGTGATGTATAATTCAGCACGAGCATCCAGTTGAGGTAGTAACCAAATTGTTTGTGTGATGAGTATAGCGCAAGCAGTGATTAATGTTATTCTTACACTTTTTACTATTTTTTTGAAAGGGAAAAGGGAAAAAATTATACCGAGCAATAGTATCCACTCTATTTTATTTAATGCGGCAAATACTAAGCGGCCAATGCCCAGACCAATTGGAAGGGTAACACCTGGAGCCCTGAATTTTAGCCAAGCTTCCATAAAAGATATTGCAGCTACGAAGCCTATCCATGTGAAAAGGGCGGCAATTCCAATATTCTTTCTCATAAAAGCGGTTTTAAGTTGCTGTCTTTGTAGAATTCAATTTTAGCAAGAAACATTGTTGCCATTGCTTCTCCACGTCTCTTTGCCTCGCTTGCTTTCTCTCCTCCAAAGAACAAAGTTATGGTTTCCGCCCAGATTTCTACCCAACGATTAAAATGAGCAGCGGTTAATGGCATTTTTGCATGAGGTGGGAAAGGGCTTCCACTATAAGTATGCTCTTCCAGTAACACGGTTTGCCAAAAGCGGTACATTTTGGCTAAATGCGCTGGCCAGTCTTTTATCCTGTTCGTAAATATATCGCCAATAAGCGGATCTTTTTGTACCGTAGCATAAAAGGAATTCACTAATTGTTGGATATGCTGCAGGTTTTCAATGTCGGTTTTTACTAGTGAGTCTTTGTATTTCATAGCCTAAAGATCGTATTACGGCCACAAATCAAATCTGATTAATATCATTTTTTAATATAACGATGCTCATCAGCTAGGAAAGACAGCTAAAGTAGTTTTGTATATAGAAAAATACTCATATGAAAGCTATCGCTTATAATATCAACCCGAAAGAAAAAGAATGGCTGATTTTAGCTAATTATAAAAAGCATGACATTACAATTATTGCCAATAGCCTAACGCTTGATACATTAAATTTTGCGGCAGGCAAGGAAGCACTTATTGTATTTAACAAGGATCCTTTGAATGCACCTATTATTACTGGATTAAAGGCGCAGGGCATTAAATATATCGCCATATCTTCATTTGATTATGGTCATGTCGACTTATTAACTGCAAATGCTGTTGGTTTAAAAATTGCTAACATTCCATTTAAGGATGGAGGGGCATTAGAAAATATGCATCAGGTTATTGCCAACCTCGACAATTGGGCGGCAGGCAAATGCGTAGGAGATGCATGCTGTTGTCAAAGGGATTGCGCGGTAAACACTAAAGTGCTGAAATGAGATGGATACTGTAACTCTGCTTAAAAAGTATAACATTGCAGCACCTCGCTATACGAGTTATCCCACAGTTCCCTATTGGGATAGTGAAAGTTTTAGTAAAGAAGCTTGGTTAACGTCACTAATAAAAACCTACTCCAGTGTCAAGGAACAGGGAATTAGTGTCTATATCCACCTCCCTTTCTGCGAAAGTCTTTGTACTTATTGTGGTTGCAATACTCGGATTACTAAAAATCATGGGGTCGAAAAGCCATATATTGAGGCAGTAATAAAGGAATGGGAGTTATATGCAACTATATTAGGCGGAAGGCCAAAGATTGCCGAACTGCACCTTGGTGGGGGAACGCCTACTTTTTTCAGTCCAGAAAACCTGCAAAGGTTAATGGTAGCCATACTGGGCGAAGACAACAAAGAGGTAATATGTTCATTTGAAGGGCATCCAAATAACACTACGATTGCTCATTTACAAACTCTTCATCAACTCGGGTTTAAACGATTGAGTTTGGGTATTCAGGATTTTGATGCAAAGGTGCAGTTAATGATTAATCGTTTTCAAACACCAGAACAAGTTTTTAGGATTACCTCCGAAGCTAGGGCAATTGGTTATGGCTCGGTTAATTTTGACCTGATATATGGTTTGCCGGGGCAAACTTTAACCGGCCTGTCCCACACTATAACAGAAGTAATAAACATGAGGCCGGATCGCATCGCATTTTATAGCTATGCCCATGTTCCATGGCTGAAACCTGGACAACGTCATTACGCAGAAAAAGACATTCCGCAGGACGACGAAAAATTCTCATTATATCAGATGGGAAGAAAATTGCTACTTGAAGCAGGTTACAAGGAAATTGGAATGGATCATTTTGCACTTGTGAAAGATAGTTTATATCAAGCCAGTGAAAACCATCAGCTACACCGAAATTTCATGGGTTATACTGACCGGTATACAAAAATATTAATTGGCTTAGGTGTTTCCTCCATCAGTGATTGCCAAACAGCATTTGCGCAAAATGCTAAAACAGTGGAGTCTTACCTATCGCAAATTAACAGTGGGCAACTTGCGATAGAAAAAGGTCACTTACTGAATGAAAAAGACCTTGATATTAGACAGCACATTTTAAACCTAATGTGTAAAGGAGCTACAAGATTTACAACTGAAATCCCTTCAATGATTAAGCAAAGACTCAAACCTTTTCTGGAAGATGAACTGCTAGAAATGGACACACAAGAGATACGTATCAATAAAATCGGCAAGTCTTTTTTGCGAAACATCTGTATGGCCTTTGATGAACGACTATGGTTAAAGCAGCCCCAAACCTCGCTATTTAGTGCTGCTGTTTAAATTGATAAGATGATGAAACAACAAACAACTTTTAGTGCGATTTCATGCTACCATTGTGGTGAAGATGTGAGGGGGGTAGACTTTTCAGTCGACCAAAAGCATTTTTGCTGTGCAGGATGTATGGGCGTTTACCAGATTCTTTCTGCAAATAAAATGTGTAGTTATTATGCCTATAACGAAAATCCCGGAAAACGACTAAATAGTACTAGCCATTTTGAATATCTAGACGAACCAACTATTGAGAAAAAACTGGTCGACTATAAAGATGAAACTAATGCAATCGTTACTTTTTATATTCCGGCAATACACTGTAGCTCCTGCATCTGGCTACTGGAACACCTTTATAAAATAAATTCAGCGATTTACTCGTCTAGAATAGATTTTTTAAAGAAAGAGGTAACTGTTAGTTATAAGCATAAAGCCGTAAGTTTAAAAGGAGTGGTAGAAATCTTAGCACAAATTGGCTATGAGCCATCTATCAGCTTGCAGGACGTAGTGAGGGAAAATAGTCATTCAGTTAATAAAAGCCTCATTCTAAAAATTGCAGTTGCAGGCTTTTGCATGGGGAATGTCATGCTATTCAGCTTCCCCGAATATTTTGGACTTTCTGGTTTAGAGCGGCAATTTCAGGCATTATTTGGTTGGCTTAATCTTGCCTTTTGTATGCCGGTAGTTTTTTATTGCGCGAAAGATTATTTCACATCTGCAATTACAAGTTTAAAGCATGGGCATGTAAATCTAGACACGCCATTGGCGTTGATTATTTCAGTCCTGTTTTTAAGGACAATTGTTTCAGTGTTATTTACTAATGAACCCGGATTTGCCGATACCTTAACGGGACTGGTATTTTTACTTTTGATGGGCAAATGGGTGAAACAACGCACTTATCACCATATTTCGTTTGATCGCGATTATCGCTCTTATTTCCCCATTGCAGTTACTACGCTAGTTGATGGAAAAGAACAACCAAAAGCGATCAGTGAATTGACTATTGGCGACCGGTTATGGATCCGTAATGGAGAGCTAGTCCCTGCAGATTCTATTTTGATGAGGGGAGATGCATGGATGGATATGAGTTTCGTGACAGGGGAAACCGAACCTCAACAAAAGGTTTTGGGGGAAATTATCTACGCGGGAGGCAAACAAATGGGAGAGGGAATTGAGATAGAGGTCGTAAAAAATGCTTCTCAAAGCTACTTGACCAGTTTGTGGAATAAGGATCATTACGTGAATCATTTTAAACAGAATTTTAATGATAGCGTAGCGAAATATTTTAGCATGGCCGTTTTTGTAATTGCGTTTTCAGCAATGGGGTACTGGTACTTAATGAATGATGCGTCCAAAGCCTGGTTAGCTTTTACAGCCGTTATTATTGTAGCTTGTCCGTGTGTTTTAGCGTTAAGTACACCATTTACGCTATCTGCTATTTTAGCAGTATTCGATAAAAAGGACTTTTATGTAAAAAATACGGATTCGTTAGAAGCACTCGCAAAATGTACTTCCATAGTATTTGATAAAACAGGAACCTTAACGACTACAGAAAACGCCAAAATCCTTTTTAAGGGGACGCTTAATCCAATGGAAAAAATGCTGATCGTCTCTTTGTTGAACCATTCGTCACATCCGCTTAGTAGACAAATCTTAAAAAGCCTGGCTATTGAACAATTTTACCCGATCTCCAGATACAAAGAAATTCCTGGAAAAGGGATAAGAGGACTGGTTAACCAACAAATGGTTTATGCAGGTAGTCCCGCTATCTTACCATTTGATATCCAACCTAATCAACACCACGGAGTTCACATCGTGATCAATAGCGCATACAAAGGTACATTTATAGTAGAACAACAATGGAGGCCGAAATTGGGAGTGTTATTGAGTAGCTTGAATAAATATTTTACTTTAAAGGTTTTATCTGGAGATAACAACAAAGATGAAAAAGCATTAAAAACTTTTTTTCCGTTATCGGCAGACCTGAAATTTGAGCAGAGCCCTCTTCAAAAACTGGAAGAGATTAAACATCAACAACAAAAAGGAGAACAAGTAATGATGTTAGGTGATGGACTTAATGATGCTGGAGCACTAAAACAGAGTGATTTCGGAATTGCGGTTACAGATGATGTAAACAACTTTACCCCAGGCTGTGATGCTATCTTGAAAGGAAGTTCGCTTGATCTGCTGCCTAATTTTTTCCAAATGAGTAAAGATGGCCTGAAAACTATTAAAATCAGTTTTGTCATAGCCAGTGCTTATAACTGTGTTGGCTTATACTTTGCCATACAGGGTACGCTTTATCCGCTTGTTGCTGCGGTTTTGATGCCAATCAGTACCATTACCATCATCAGTTTTACTTCGATAGCAACCAGGTTTTTTGCGCGAAAAAATAATCTTTTATGAACATTCTTTATTTTTTGGTAGGCTGCAGTGTGCTGATGGCATTGATTTTTTTAGGTGCATTCTACTGGTCGCTCAAAAATGGGCAACATGATGATGTGGTCACCCCTGGAATGAGGGTTTTGTTTGATGAGGAGCCCGTAGACGAAGAGCAGGTTGAGTCGTAAGAAATCACTTTTGTGACAAAGATCACTTTTTCGACTAAGTATCATCACGTTCGCTCAATACCACAATAAATACTTTTGTTCATCAAAAACAAACAATTTCTATATATATGCAGCTAGAAAAATTTACCTACGATAACAAGATTGTCCGCAATTTTGGACTTGCCACGATAGTTTGGGGCATTATCGGGATGACTGTTGGACTGTTGGTTGCCATGCAGCTATTTAAGCCTTCAATGAACATGGGCAATCAATACACGACCTTCGGCCGGATAAGACCCTTGCATACAAATGCCGTTATTTTTGCTTTTGTAGGCAATGCCATCTTTATGGGAGTTTACTACTCCTTGCAACGCCTCTTAAAAGCCAGAATGTTTAGTGATGTATTGAGCAAAATTCACTTTTGGGGTTGGCAATTAATCATCATTTCAGCAGTAATTACGCTACCGCTAGGCTTTACCACATCACACGAATATGCAGAGCTGGAATGGCCAATTGATATCGCCATTACGTTGATTTGGGTGGTTTTTGGTGTGAATATGTTCGGCACAATCTTCAAAAGAAGGGAGCGCCATTTATATGTAGCCATTTGGTTTTACATTGCTACATTCGTTACAATTGCTGTGTTGCATATCGTAAATTCCTTCGAGCTTCCGATTTCGTTTCTTAAAAGCTACTACGTATACGCTGGAGTTCAAGACGCATTGGTACAGTGGTGGTATGGGCACAATGCGGTTGCTTTTTTCTTAACTACGCCTTATTTGGGGATGATGTACTATTTCTTGCCAAAAATGGCGAACAGACCAGTGTATTCTTACAAGTTAAGTATCCTGCATTTTTGGTCCTTAATATTCATCTATATCTGGGCAGGGCCTCACCATTTATTATATAGCTCTCTACCAGGTTGGGCACAATCATTGGGCGTTGCGTTTTCTATCATGCTAATTGCCCCAAGCTGGGGTGGAATGATCAATGGGCTACTCACGCTTCGTGGGGCATGGGACAAAGTACGTGAAGATGTGACTTTAAAGTTTATGGTAGTTGCGTTAACCGCTTATGGTATGGCAACTTTCGAAGGTCCGCTACTTTCTTTAAAACAGATTAATGGTGTTGCCCATTTTACCGACTGGATCGTTGCCCACGTACATGTTGGCGCATTGGGATGGAATGGGTTTTTAACTTTCGGTATTCTTTACTGGCTCATCCCACGTTTATATAGAACTGAACTCTACTCAAAAAAGATGGCAGCCTTTCATTTTTGGATTGGCTCACTAGGAATTTTGTTCTATGCTGTGCCAATGTATTGGGCAGGTTTTACCCAAGGACTTATGTGGAAAGAGTTTACACAAGAAGGCTTACTCAAATACCCGAATTTTTTATCAACTACTTTGCAGATTATACCAATGCATGTATTAAGAGCCATTGGTGGAGCACTATATCTTATTGGGGTAATTGTAATGACGGTTAATTTGGCCAAGACGATGTTGGCTGCCAAACTCGTAGCTAACGAACCCGCAGAAGCTATGCCTCTAACAGAGGTTGCTGCAGAAGATCCTGCTGATAAAAAATGGCATAGAAGGTTAGAGCGTAAACCAATTAAGTTTATGATATATGCATTAATCATTATCCTTATAGGTGGTATGGTAGAAATGATGCCAACTTTCACTATTCAATCTAACGTGCCAACAATTGCAAGTGTAAAGCCCTACACACCACTCGAACTACAAGGAAGGGATCTTTACATCCGAGAAGGCTGCGTGAACTGTCACTCGCAAACCGTCCGTCCATTTCGTTCAGAAACGGAGCGCTACGGGGAGTATAGCAAAGCTGGTGAGTTTGTTTACGATCACCCGTTTTTGTGGGGAAGCAAACGCACAGGTCCAGATTTACATCGGCTAGGAGGGAAATATAGCAATGCTTGGCATTTTAACCATTTGCTTGATCCAACCTCAATGTCTCCAGGTAGTATTATGCCGAATTATGAATGGTTGATTAACCAAAAATTGGATACAGCAACAACGGCGGCAAAAATTAGGGCAATGCAAACATTAGGCGTGCCCTATGAAAAAGATTTCGATAAAATCGCCAATGCTGATCTAAGCTTACAAGCCGACTCAATTGCCCGTGATCTTAAAAAGGATAATATCCAAGTTAAAAGTGATAAAGAAATCATTGCCATCATTGCATACCTGCAACGTTTGGGTACAGATATAAAAGCAAACCAGTTTACTATTCCCTCAAACCAATAATCATGTTCAAACAAATTAAAGACTTAGCTGGAGGAGAGTTTTACCTCATAACTTCGTTGCTCTTATTTATGGTGTTTTTTATCATCGTAGCAGTTTATCTGTTCAAACTCAGTAAACAACATGTTTCATTGATGAGCAATTTGCCAATAGACGACCAACCCTTAAAAGAATATGAAGAAGATTAGCCTTATTTCCGCAACTCCATTAGCCGATGCTCCAACTATTGGATTAACTTCAACGGAACTTTTAATTGCAGCATTGTTCGTTTTTGCCTTAGTAGCATTGCTAGCCACATTCATCATGCTTAAAGCACTTAAAGTGATGATCAAGGAAGGTGATAAGCCCATGCCATTGGTAAAGGAGCACCAACCGGGGCCCCTTGACTACTTAGAATGGGCTAAATTGAAAAAAGCGAAACCAAATGTTTGGAGCAAGCTACTGAGCCTTAAACCTATAGAAGAAGAGCAAACGCTGCTGATTCCCCATGCATACGACGGCATTCATGAACTGAATAATCCTGTTCCGAAATGGTTCAGTATTCTTTTTTATGCTACGATCATTTTTGCAGGAGGTTACCTTTACTATTACCATATTGGCAATGGACCGATGCAAGATCAGGAATACGTTGCCGAAATAGAAAAGGCTGCTAAAGATAAAAGAGCTTTCTTAGCAAATGCAGCTGAAAAATTTGACGAGAACTCAATCAAATTAGATGGCTCAATGATTGCAAACGGTAAAGCTGTATTTATGACGAATTGTGTCGCCTGCCACGGAGACCAGGGACAAGGAACAGTTGGTCCGAATTTGACAGACGAATTTTGGCTGCATGGTGGAAGTATCTCTGATATATTTAAAACTGTAAAATACGGCGTTTCAGCTAAAGGAATGGCAAGTTGGGAGAAAAACTTAAGCTCAAAAAACATTGCTGAAGTGGTTAATTACATCATGTCGCTGAAAGGTAGCAAGCCTGCCAATCCGAAGGCGCCTCAGGGTGAGAAATATGAAGATAAAAGCGTGAAGGATACCGTGACGAATGAAAGCATCGCAAAAAACTAAGCCAAAAAGCTATGGCCGGGAATTTCTATATCCGAAAAAACCAGCTGGCAAATTATACAACTATAGAAAATGGGTAAGTTATGTGCTGTTAGGGTGCTTATTTTCTTTCCCATTTCTAAGATTGAATGATGAACAGCTGGTATTGCTTAATTTTCTAGAACGGAAATTTGTATTCTTTGGATTGATTTTTACACCACAGGATTTTTATCTGTTTGCATTGGCGATGCTCATCTTTATCATATTCATCGTATGCTTTACAGTAATCCTCGGTAGGTTGTGGTGCGGCTGGGCTTGTCCGCAGACAATTTTCATGGAGCTGGTTTTTAGAAGGATAGAATATTGGATTGAGGGAGATGCCAATCAACAGCGAAAATTAGATGCTCAGCCCTGGACAATCGAGAAGGTTATTAAGAAAGGAAGTAAACATTTTTTATTCTTGCTGATTTCGTTCGCAATAGCTAATACTTTTTTAGCTTATATCATTAGCTCGGCTACTTTATATAGGATTATAACGGAGCCAATAGCTGGTCATTTAACTGGGTTTCTATCCATTTGGCTCTTTACTTTTATATTTTATGGTGTTTTTGCCTACGTACGGGAAATAGTTTGTACTGTTATTTGTCCTTATGGAAGATTACAGGGAGTATTGCTAGATAATCAGAGCTTAATCGTTGCTTACAACGAAAATCGCGGCGAACCTAGGGCACATCTCCAAAAAAATACAGTCGACCTAGCTAAGGGCGATTGTATTGATTGCGGATTATGTGTGCAGGTTTGCCCAACGGGAATTGACATCCGCAATGGCACACAATTGGAATGTGTAAATTGTACAGCATGTATAGATAGTTGTAATGAAGTGATGGTGAAGATCAATAGGCCTTCAAACCTGATCGGCTTTCACACCAATGATTTTATTAAATCGCAAAGCCCGTTCAAAATTGGTTTGAAAGCCTATGGATACAGTACCGTTCTGCTAGTTCTATTAATAGCGTTTTCAAGTCTGATCTACAAAAGGCAGGATGTCGAAACCACTGTGCTAAGAGCGAGTGGTACATTGTATCAGCTCAATAAAGATAAAACAGTAAGCAATCTTTATAATGCAGAGTTAATCAATAAAACAAATAGAGACATTAAGTTCAGTGTTAGAACAAATGACAGTACTGACCGGATAAAATTTATACAAATGCCTGAAATTCTTCCAAAAGATGGGTCGACTCACCTGACTTTCTTTTTGATTAAAAAACAGGCTAATCTAAAGAGTTTTAAAAGTAATGTGGTTTTCGAGATATTGTCAGGGGGTAAAGTAGTTAGCAGGACTTCCACTTCCTTCTTTTCGCAACCCTAATTGGTTAACATCTCACAACGAAAAACAATAACAAAAACAAATAAAATGAATTGGGGAACAAAAATAGTATCAGGCATGATCGCTTTTATGCTTTTTATCATAGGAATGGTAGTTTATATGTTCACTGTGCATGGGAATGATCCGCTGGTAGCAGAAGATTATTACGAGAAAGGTATCAATTACAACCAAGAGTTTAATGCGATCCAGAATGTATCGATAGATCGCGCTCAACCGAAAATAACAATTAGTAAGTTCCAGGTTATTGTTCAATTAAAAGATCATTCAACCTATGAGTTAAAAATGATGAGACCCTCTAGTAAAAAAGAAGATGTTTTAATGAAGGGCTCCACAATTGGTGATTCCAACCTAATTCTTATTGATACCAAGAAAATGCATCGTGGTGTATGGTTTATGGAGCTAAGCTGGAAAAATGGAAGTAAGAACTACCTGTTTAAAAATGACATTGTTTTATGAGTAATCTCTCGATAGCATTTCTGCTTGGCTTTTTAGGGAGTATGCACTGTGCTATTATGTGCGGCCCATTGATGCTCAGCTTGCCACTTTCCAAAAATAATTATTTGGTATCTGCCATGCAGTTGGGGATGTATCAGGCCGGAAGGATAGTGGTATATACTGTTTTCGGGCTGTTAGCCGGGTTGATAGGTAATAGTATTAAATTATTTACCAATCAACAAACATTGAGTTTATTAATTGGGGGTTTAATGGTGGTTTTTACATTGATATATTTTACAGGAAGATATGTTAATCAAATTAATACTTTACAGCGTAAACTCATTGAACCCATTAGTACCCTGATGGGCAAAGTGCATAAGCTCCGTTTTTGGGGTTTTTTTGCCGGAATGTTAAATGGGCTAATTCCCTGTGGAATGGTATATCTTGCTTTGGTAACTTCACTCAATTCAGGCTCTATAACTGGAGGTGCCAGTTTTATGCTCCTCTTTGGCCTCGGTACTACGCCATTAATGTTAGCGATTTCTTTGGGGGGCATTTACCTGAAACGTTATATCCGTTTTAGCCCAAACAAGATGATCCCCTGGTTTACGTTGTTTATTGGGGCGCTCTTTATACTTAGGAGTGTAAACTTGGGAATCCCTTTCCTATCCCCGAACAATCAAATCCGCTCAAGTGCTAATGTAGTAGAGTGCAGATGACAATCCACATAAGTAATGAATGTCATAATTTAACTTGTGCGAAATCATAACTTTCAGGTATTCAGTTTTTTAAGTTTGAGTAATCAACTTAACTTTAAATTATGAAAAATTTCAAAAAATTTGCAATCAACAGGGTGGGCTTAATTTCGATAAGCTCCATTGGTATAGGGCTATTTCTGCTTTCTACCATAGAAATCGGTAGACAACAAGCGAAGTTCGAAGTGCTATCCTCAAAATTTACACTTTCAGGCTCTTCAAGTGGAAACAAATGGGTGCTAGCAGCCAATTCCGTTGCCAGCACTGGAGAATTTGAGTTTAGAGACCAAGAACTTCTGAATATTTCTGAACTTACTTTTACCATTCCTATTCAGCAGCTGAAGTGTAGCAACCATCAGCAAGAATCTATGCTACAAGAGATTCTTATCCAAAACAATTGTACCAAGTTGGCTTTTAAACAGGAACACGTAATGATTCTTCCGATTATGAAAATGGCGCATGTTATTGGCGGTTTTTCCATGTTCAACGGAGCTTACAACATTCCAATGCAGTTGCATTATGAGCTCAATGAGGATCGTTCGTTAAGAATATGGGGTAAACAAGTCGTGAGCCTTAGTGCCTTCGGGTTTAAAATCCCCGCATATGAAGTTGGAAAGATTGATGATGAAATGGAGCTGGAAATTGACTTTGTGCTGGTAAATAAACGGGAAGGGCGTACTAATCTTTTTGTTTGGAATAGATCTCTTTAACTGCGGTTTAAAAATTCCTTATCATGAAACGTAAATAAATTTGCTACAGCGTAAGTATATCTTTAATTTTCCGTGTCCTTATTAATAATGCTATTAAGAATATGAAAATGAAATTATTGTTTTGGTCCCTCGGATTAATCGCTGCCTATTGCGCTCCAATGTTTATCAAGCACCTAAATCCGGCAGCAGAAAGTAAAATTGTAAGTGCTGCTGACATTATTACCGGTGCCGATCAAACTGCAAAATATTTACCTTATTTAAAAGGAAAGCGGGTTGGGTTAGTGGCAAATCAAAGCTCTATCATCGGCAATAAAAGCAGTGTAGACAGTTTACTGAGCCTTGGAATTAAAATTGTAAAAGTGTTTGGTCCTGAACATGGCTTTAGAGGCAATGCCAGTAATGGCGCTGTGGTAGGGAATGAAGTAGATGCTAAAACTGGCATTCCAATCATTTCTTTGTATGGGAAAAATGAAAAACCGACGAAAGAACAGTTGGCAGATGTAGACCTAATGGTTTTTGATATTCAAGATGTGGGTTGTCGTTACTACACAAATATTAATACGCTTGAGTATGTAATGGAGGCATGTGCAGAAAACAATAAAGAACTACTTATTCTGGATAGACCAAATCCGAACGCATATGTTGTAGATGGACCGGTAATGACTGATGATAAATTTAAATCGGCCATTGGAATACATTATACGCCTATGACCCATGGCATGACGATAGGGGAATTCGCACAATACCTGAATGGCGAAGCTTATCTTAAAGAGAAATGTAAACTAAAGATTATTAAAGTTGCAAATTACAATCATGAGATGTCTTATGTACTGCCCACAAATCCCTCACCTAATTTGAATACCCAGCAAGCTGTGATGCTTTTTCCGAGCCTATGTATGTTCGAAGGCACTGCTATTAACGAGGGCCGGGGAACTTATATGCCGTTTACAATTTTGGGAGCACCCGCATTGAAAGATAAATATTCGTTTTCCTACAAGCCCGTAAGTATTCAGGGAATGAGTGAAAGACCAAATCACAAAGACAGTGTTTGTTATGGTATCGATCTTCGCAATTATGACATAAGTAAACTACGAAAAAGCCGCCAGCTAAATTTAGCATGGTTAATTGAATTATATAATGCCTATCCTGATAAGGAACATTTTTTCGGTAAGGAACGAGCCAATAACGGCGTATCTCCATTCGATCTGCGAATCGGTACAGATCAACTTAGAAAACAGATCATAGCTGGAGTATCGGAAGCCGAGATCAGGAAAAGCTGGGAACCAGGTTTACAAAAGTTTAAAGCAATACGAAAGAAATATCTTTTATATGCGGATTAACTACTTTTGAATAACTTATTGACCGCGTTCTGTACTTTTGTAAGATCACTTGTGATAGTTTGCTTTACAGTAGTGTCGAAAGTTGGGGTAAATCTTGTTTCGATTAAAACTTCATTTGATTCATTAGTAATATTTAACCTAAATGCATGCTTCCCAAACTTAAAACCAACCCCAATTTTATTGATATCGCTATCTACTACTTGTAAAAACTCGTAGCTATTACTCAACTGGTCTAAAGAATCTTTGATGGCTTGTAGTATGAGTTCGGTCTCAATATCTAACCCATTAATGATGATAGTGGCTGCTTGCAACTCAGCTTTCAGTGCGTCATTTCTTTTAACGCCCTCATGTATATTTTGTAAAGTCTCCAGCAAATCTTCACTGAAAATGATATTTCTCTTATCAGTAATTGTAACGGTTTGGCCATTTTGTTTCAGATGAATCTCATCGTTGCCGTCTTTAACTCTATATTCATTAGCCGATGGATTTTCAATTTTTGTATCAGCAATAGCATTTTTTAATGTGTCAACAATATAATCTAAAACCGGGTATTTTTCTATTTCGCTCATAATCGTTCTTTTTTGCAAATGTAAGGGTAAATTGGATATAATTTTATCAAACATTTATATTAAACACTAAAATTTCTTTATGATGCTCGGCTAAGATAGCTGTGGCTAGTTTACTACGTGTTCCGGTAGTACAGGCAAAAACAACTTTTTTATATGCCAGTATTTCGGATATTCTTTCCGGAAGTTCATGAACTGGAATATTTGTTCCGCCGATGTTGTGTTCGTCATATTCATAGGCTTCTCGAACATCAATCAGCATAAAATCTTCCCCGTTCTCCTTCCATTCGCTTAGTATGGATTGATTGATCAAGGGGATCGAGCTATCGTATTGTTTAGTGTTTTTTATGTCGCTAGTGGCAAAGCTGAAAATCTGTGTCTGGTTGTGCAATACATCAATTGTTAACAGTTTGCCGCTTAAGGTTTCTCCAAAACCGGCTAGTATTTTGATGGACTCATTAGCCATATAAGTGCCCACTATTCCGGGTAAAGTTCCTATTACACCTGCTTCGCTACAATTGAGGGCTAATTCATCGGAGGGCGCTTCAGGATAAAGCATCCTGTAATTTGGTCCGCCTTGCAGGTTAAAAACCGAAACCTGGCCTTCAAATCTGAGTATCGATCCAAATACAAAGGGTTTTTTAAGTTCAACACAGGTATCATTAACCAAATAGCGGGTGGAGAAATTGTCTGAGCAATCGAGCATTAGCGTATAATTGCTAAATATTTTGAAGGCATTCTCTGGTTCAAGTTTAAACGGGTAAGTATCGAACACCAAATAAGGGTTTAGTAACATGAGTTTTTCAACGGCCGCCTCTGCTTTGTTTTTTCCTAAATCATGATTGTTAAATAAAACCTGGCGTTGAAGATTGCTTTCCTCTACCACATCATAATCTATTACCCCAATCCGTCCAACACCAGCAGCTGCGAGATAAAGAAGTGCAGGAGAGCCTAATCCGCCAGCACCAACAATCAACACATTTGAGCTCTTTAGTTTTTGCTGGCCTTCTAAACCCAGGTCAGCAAGTATGAGCTGACGGTCATATCTTCGAAGTTCTGAACTATTCATTATTTGTGTTTAATGGGTTGTGGCTAAGTTTACATCCCAATCCTTCCATACCGCTTCGTAGCCTTGATTGGTGATCATCTGTGCGATTTCTGCCGCAGTTCGCTCGTCAGAGATTTCAAACTGCTCGAGCGACTGCGGTTCTACGGCATAGCCTCCTGGATTGGTTTTGGAACCTGCGCTCATTGAAGTAATACCGAGCTTGATGATATGATCTCTAAAAATCTGCGTTTCACGGGTAGAGATAGATAGCTCGACCTCTTCATTAAAAATCCGGTAGGCGCAGATTAATTGCACCAGTTCGCGATCGCTCATCGTAACTTTAGGTGCCAGGCCACCACTAAAGGGGCGTAATCTGGGGAAGGAAACACTGTATTTACTTTGCCAGTAGTGTTTTTCAAGATAGGAGAGGTGTAGGGCAGTAAAAAATGAATCTGTTCGCCAATCTTCTAGTCCAATCAACACACCTAAACCCATTTTATGGATGCCAGCCCTTCCCAGTCTGTCGGGTGTTGTTAAGCGGTACTGGAAATTTGCCTTCTTCCCTTTTGGATGATGCTTTTTGTAGTAATCCTGATGATAGGTTTCCTGATACACTAAAACAGTGTTCAGTCCCAAGGTTCTTAATTCAACATACTCGGCTAGTTCCAAAGGCTGCACTTCCATCGAGATTTGCGAGAAATGAGGTTTGAGAAGCTTTAGAACTTTACGAAAATAATCGATATGTACAGACTGGTTTGCTTCGCCAGTTACCAATAGCACATGGTCATAGCCCATCTTCTTAATCACGGCTACTTCTTCCATTATTTCTATAGATGATAATGTTTTACGCCGTACCTTATTGTCATAACTAAAGCCGCAGTAGGTACAAATATTGTTGCACTCGTTAGAAAGATATAAAGGGACATACATCTGAATCACTTTACCGAAGCGTTTTTGGGTTAGCTGTTGGCTCAAATTGGCCATCTGCTCCAAGTATGGAGCTGCTGCGGGTGAGATGAGGGCCTTAAAGTCCTCCAAGCTTCTATTGCTAGCTGATAAAGCACGTTCAACATCTCGACTGGTTTTACTGTAAATACTGCTTTTTACAGTTTGCCAATCGTGCGTTGCAAATAGTTCAGTAAAAGTGTTTTCCTTCTTTAATACCATAAAGTTTAAGTTAAAAAAGTAGTCAGCGGACTACTAGCTTCCGCAAAATTTCCAACAGCTGCAAGTTTTGCTTCAAAAGCCATTCTTCCAGCCTCTACGGCAAGTTTAAAAGCAGTAGCCATTTTAATTGGATCGCCAGCAACGGCGATAGCGGTGTTCACAAGTACGGCATCTGCGCCGATTTCTATTGCACGTGCGGCAGCTGCAGGTGAACCGATCCCTGCATCTATCACTACTGGTACACGAGACTGGTCAATAATGATTTCTAGAAAATCGATTGTTTTCAATCCTTTATTACTTCCAATAGGCGATCCCAGCGGCATCACAGCAGCTGTTCCAACCTCTTCCAGTCGCTTGCAAAGCACTGGGTCGGCATGAATGTATGGCAGCACCACAAAACCTAATTTGGCGAGCTCTTCTGTAGCTTTTAAAGTCTCTATCGGGTCAGGCATCAGGTATTTGGGGTCGGGGTGGATCTCTAATTTAATCCAATCGGTTTCTAAGGCTTCCCTTGCCATTTGTGCGGCAAATATAGCTTCTTTCGCATTGCGTACGCCTGAAGTGTTGGGTAACAGATGAAATTGCGGGTGTTTTAAGTGCTGCAAAATATCGTCTTGATCATTGGTTAAATCAACACGTTTTAAGGCAACAGTAACCAGCTCTGTCCCAGATGCCAGTAATGCCTGTTCCATTTCTTTAGGGGAGCTGAACTTTCCAGTTCCGGTAAACAACCTAGATTGAAAGGAGCGATTTGCGATAGTTAACATGGAATTTGATTATGGTTTGAATGTAAGTTAATAGCTGTGTGCATATCGCTGAATATAGTAACCGGGTTTTTTTGGTCGGTCAGCGCACCCGATACGGCGATACCATATAGGCCAGTCCGGAGAAGTGCGGGAATGTCGCTGGCTACAATTCCACCAATGGCAATAAGGGGCATTTGTAGGCCAGCTTCCCGAACGCTCTGTAAAATACGGGTATAACCAGCAAGTCCAATAATCGGACTTAGGTTCTGTTTCGTATTGGTGAAACGATAGGGCCCAAGACCGATATAATCGACACCCTCCTCAACTCTTTGCATAATGTGCTCGAAAGTATTGGCTGTTCCTCCAATAATCATATGAGGTCCCACTATGGCTCTTGCCTCACGAATAGGCATGTCATTTAGCCCTAAGTGAACTCCATCGGCACCCGCCTGAAGGGCAATTTCTGGGTAATCATTTACAATGAGTTTAGCACCCGCAGCTGCGCACAGATGAGTCGCCTGTTTGGCAAAGTTTAGGACTGTATGGGGCTCCATGTCTTTAATTCTGAGCTGGATCCATTTACTGCCTGCCGCCAATACCGCTTTAATGGCATCAATGTGCGTCCCTGTTTTTGGTGTTTGAGAGATATAATGAAGTTTTTCTATCATGGTCTGTTTCATTGGCTAATGATGATGGTATCCCAGTAGACTGGTGTTACTGTTTAAAAAGTTTGTGATATAGTTTTTTGCGCGATGGCAGGCTTCATTTAAACTATATCCATGGGCGATATTTGCGGTAATAGCTGCGGAAAGTATACAGCCCGAACCGTGTTTTGGAAAGATATTTTCCGGAATTGGATCAAGCACATGAACCTTATCTGGCGTTTCAAATAGCAAATCCCTGCCAGGTAACAAGGGATGGTGCCCGCCTTTAAGTAATACCGGACAATAGGCAGCCCATCCTGAGGCAGCCTTTTCCACAGATTTTCTATTTCCCATGCTTTTCATTTCTTCGTAATTAGGAGTAATCAGGGTTAGTTGTGTAAGTATTCTGGTTAATTCGGTCGTATTCCAGTTATGAAATCCGAAACCAGAACTGCTGCTTAGAATTGGATCCAGGATCAAGGCTATGTCACTATTATTGAGCTTAATGAAAGCTACCACCTCTTCCAGTATGCTTAGTTCTTTTATCAGCCCGATTTTAATAGCCGTAGTTTCAAATTTCTCCAGTAAAGGAGCTAATTGGCTAATAATTTGATTGGCACTTTGCCATTCAACGGAAATGAAGTTATTATCAGTTTGTACAGTTAAAGCAGTACATATCCCGAAACCATACACCTGGTGCTGCTCAAAGCATTTCAAATCAGCCAGTATTCCTGCACCTGCAGTAGGGTCAAAACCCGCTATACTTGCTACATATTTTCTTTGAACAGACATGTGATTTGTTTAAAGTTAGCTAACGTTTTAGTAGGGTCGTTCCATAACCAGCCCAATAACGCGGCGCCATCAAAACCGAGTAATTTTAAGTTGATGATGTTATGTGCAGCAATACCACCAAGGCCGAATATTTGTAAATTTATCTTTTGAGGCAGTTGCAAATTAACTATGCCCATGCCTGGGTAGTCAGATTTAGAATAACTATCGAATACTGGCCCCAAAAATGTATAGTCAAAATCTTGCACCAGGTTTATCTCCTCCAGGCTATGAATAGAAGTGCTTAGTACTTTACCTGTATGTTGCTTGCGCAATGCATTCGCACTCTTATCTTTTCGCAGCATAACTGGGTAATGTAGTCGTTTGATTTCAAAGTTTCCTGCCAATTCATGGTAATGATGCAACGCAATCCGACTATGGTACTCTGCATTTATTTGTTGTAACAAACCGGCGTACTTTACCTTTTCCAATCCAGGCTTCCTAAGGTGGAGCAATTCCATCCCCATCTCAAACAGTTGGTTAATTAGTTTAGCTTCACCATTAAAGCAATTCGCACTTGTAATTACCGCAATCTTCACCTACAAATAAATTTCATTACCCTTATCCGCAAATTCTTTTGATTTATCCTGCATCCCTTTTGCAATTGCATGATCTTCCTCGAGACCTTGTTTTGCTGCATAGTCACGAACGTCCTGCGTAATTTTCATCGAGCAGAAGTTCGGTCCGCACATCGAGCAAAAATGCGCAATCTTAGCACCCTCCGCTGGAAGGGTTTCATCATGAAACTCTTTTGCTGTGTCTGGATCTAGCGATAAGTTGAACTGATCTTCCCATCTGAATTCAAACCGCGCTTTGCTCAGTGCATTGTCTCGGTATTGTGCTCCGGGATGCCCTTTAGCCAAATCTGCCGCATGGGCAGCTATTTTATAGGTAATTACTCCGTCTTTAACATCTTTTTTGTTGGGTAAACCCAGATGCTCTTTGGGTGTTACGTAGCAAAGCATGGCTGTTCCATACCAGCCAATCATGGCAGCCCCGATAGCAGAAGTAATGTGGTCGTATCCCGGTGCAATATCAGTGGTGAGCGGACCTAAGGTATAAAAAGGGGCCTCCGCACAATGTTCCAACTGTTTCTCCATGTTTTCTTTGATAAGGTGCATGGGTACATGGCCCGGGCCTTCAATAATCGTTTGAACATCATGTTTCCATGCAATTTTTGTAAGCTCACCCAATGTTTCCAATTCTGCAAATTGTGCCGCATCATTGGCATCTGCAATACAGCCCGGTCTTAATCCATCGCCCAAAGAAAATGACACATCATATACTTTCATAATTTCGCAAATCTCTTCAAAATGGGTATAAAGGAAGTTTTCTCGGTGATGAGCCAAACACCATTTGGCCATAATTGAACCTCCGCGGGAAACGATCCCGGTGACTCTTTTTGCTGTGAGTGGAATATAACGGAGCAGCACGCCGGCGTGAATGGTGAAATAATCAACCCCTTGTTCAGCCTGCTCTATCAAGGTATCTCTGAAAAGTTCCCAAGTGAGGTTTTCTGCTTTGCCGTTTACTTTTTCAAGCGCTTGGTAAATTGGCACCGTACCAATCGGAACAGGAGAATTTCTGATAATCCATTCTCTTGTTTCATGAATATTTTTTCCGGTTGATAGATCCATAACGGTGTCGGCACCCCATCTACAGGCCCAAACTGCTTTTTCTACTTCTTCTTCAATAGAAGAGGTAACTGCCGAATTGCCGATATTTGCATTGATTTTTACCAGGAAATTTCGGCCTATGATCATAGGTTCCAGTTCGGGGTGATTAATGTTGCAGGGAATAACGGCGCGTCCTGCTGCCACTTCCGAACGTACAAACTCCGGAGTAATATAGCCTTTTGGGATGCTGGCTCCAAAATTCTGTCCTTCGTGCTGTTGCAGCATAGGGTCTTGTTCTTGATTATTGAGAAGGTCTATCCGTTGGTTTTCCCTGATAGCGATGTATTCCATTTCAGCAGTAATGATCCCTTTTTTTGCATAGTGCATCTGAGAAACGTTAGCGCCATTCATTGCTCGGTAAGGTTTAGCGATATGGGCAAAACGTAACACATCAAGGGATTTGTCGGCGAGACGACTTTGTCCATATACTGAAGAAATATTTGGTAACTGTTGTACATCTTTTCGCGTTGTGATCCAATGTTCCCGAAGTTTTGGTAGTCCTATTTTAATGTCGATATCGATCGCAGGATCAGTATAGGCGCCACTGGTGTCATAAATTGTTACTGGTGGGTTAGGACTCGTAAGTCCAAATCCATTGTGGATTTTTGTTTCACTGAGACGAACTTCGCGCATAGCAACTTCAATGTTGTGTAAATTGCCTTTTACATATACTTTGTGCGACGCAGGAAAAGGAGCGCGGCTGATGGCCTGTTGATCGGGTGTTTTTTCTTTTTTCATCTATAAGGTTTTAGCGCTAAGTAAAAATCGTTTTCGAAAAATTGTTAACCTCCTTGGGTGGCTTTGATAACCATTATCTCGTCGCCATGTTTCAGGCGATGCGAATCCCATTGGGATTTAAAGATGATGATTTCATTAACTGCTACAGCTATTCCTTTAGTTTCTATAGGATGCACAGAAGTAAACAGTTTTTGAAGGGAACAGCTTTGTTCAAGTAGGTACGGGTGTTGGTTAATTTTTATCTCCATAATGATCAAATTCATGAAAACAATAGGAGACAGTCCGAACGGACCGAAAAAGACAGCATTAGATAGCTGCTACTTTTCCCTTCGGCAGTACTAACTGCATCAGGTTCAAAGGGTATTTCTCAGCGCAAGGCACCCCTAAAGTTTTTGTAAAGCTATTGCATTTTATTTTTAAATGCAAATTGCAGGGAGATAACTATTAGTTGAACGATAATCTAAGCAAAGAATCGTTGATTATTACAGGATAATATTTCGTTTAAATGCACAACCTAATTCCATGATAGAATCCGTTTTTGCGATCCCTGAGATGTTGTCAATTTTGTCGTAAAGCACTTTTCTCATGTGTTCGTGGTTCTTCGCGATAATCTTTAGGTATAAAGTATAGGTGCCCGAAATATAATAGCACTCCGTAACTTCTGGGATTTTTTTCAACTCTTCAATAATCCGGTCTGAGTCATGGTCTTTTTCAAGTGTGATACCAGTAAAAGCACCCCAGTCGTAACCTATTTTTTTTTCATCTAAAACCGGTTTAATCCCCGTTAAAATACCTTGTTCCGTTAATCTCGAAATTCTTTGATGAACCATTGTATTAGAGATGCCCAAGGTTGTTGCAATAGCAGAATAGGCCATACGCCCATCTTTTTCAAGTTGCTTTAAAATCTGGATATCAAAATCATCTATTATGTCCATTTACCATTTTTAAGTTAAATTTAATTTATTTATTCAGTAAAAAGTTAAATATGCTAATTTTTTTGATTAAATAAGTTAAATATCTATCTTTGGTTGATAGGGTAATTTAATATTTCAAAAATGGAAGCTATCGCGAAGTTAAGTAAAAGTGAACAGTTCATGGCAAACGAAGAGCATTATGGAGCGCATAATTATCATCCGCTGCCTGTAGTGTTAGAAAGAGGGGAGGGCGTGTTTGTTTGGGATGTAGAGGGAAAGAGGTATTACGATTTTCTTTCAGCTTATTCTGCTGTTAACCAAGGACACTGTCATCCACGCATTATAAATGCATTGAAGACCCAGGCCGAAAAATTAACACTAACTTCTAGGGCTTTTTATAATAATAAACTGGGCGACTTCGAGGAGTTTATCTGTAAACTTTTTGGTTACGATAAGGCAATGGTGATGAATTCGGGTGTTGAGGCCGTAGAAAGTGCTATGAAATTGTGCAGGAAATGGGCTTATCAAGTAAAAGGGATTGCTACTAATCAAGCCAAAATTGTTTTTGCCCACGGAAACTTTCACGGCCGAACCATTTCGGTTATCTCCGCGTCCGATGATGAGAGTGCCACAAAAGATTTTGGTCCTTTCGTAACTGGCATAACGCATGTACCCTATAATGATGTTTCAGCTTTTGAAAATCTTTTAAAAACGGATGAAAATATTGCAGGTTTTATTGTAGAACCCATTCAGGGCGAAGCAGGAGTAGTGGTGCCAGATAATGATTACCTATCCCGAATTAAAACGCTATGCAATGCTTATAATGTCTTGCTTATTGTTGATGAAATCCAAACAGGCATTGCACGAACAGGAAGTATGCTTGCTTCTTATGAGGTAAATGCTAACGATAAAACCAACCAACCGGATATGCTGATTTTAGGAAAGGCAATTTCTGGGGGGGTATTACCCGTATCTGCCGTATTGGCCAGCAATGAGATTATGCTCACTATTAAAGCGGGCGAACATGGTTCAACCTATGGAGGCAACCCGCTTGCGTGCGCCGTGGCTCAGGAAGCCTTGCAGGTTGTAATTGATGAAAAATTAGCAGAGAATGCGCAGCGGCTGGGAAAAATCTTCCGTGCCGGACTGGATGATATGGCGAAAAGAATAAAGCTGATTAAGATAGTGAGAGGCAAGGGGTTGCTCAATGCAATAGTGATTGATAGCTCGGAGGAATCGGATTTAGCATGGGATATTTGTTTGAAATTTAAAGAAAATGGCTTATTAGCGAAGCCCACACATGGTAATAAGATTCGCTTAGCCCCGCCGTTGGTCATAACAGAAGACCAAATAAAAGATTGCTTAAACATTATCGAGAAGTCGTTTTTGGAATTTAGTTAGCAATATAAAGGCCTCGATAGAGGCCTTTATATTATATTAATGTTTTCCGTTACCCTTTCCCTTAGCGTTCCCTTTAGAACCCCCATTTCCTTTTGATCCTCCTCCTTGAACATGTTGCTTTCTCACAGTCACCTGACCCTTATTAACTTTAGTACCATGTTTAGGATGGCCCTTGATAACAAAATATTTAGGATTAGTGCTCCTTGAAATAACGGCTTGTCCGCGGTTACCTTTATATTTTGCATATTTAACTTTTTGTGTTTTAAAGTTTAGGTATGGCTTTGGTGAGTTAATCACCACTTTATAGCCATTGTACAAATTATAGCTGTTATACCTTGCAGGAAGTGCGGAACTGAATACCCATCCTCCATTATTTAAATAAATGAATTGCCTTGTTGGTACATAATAGTAACTTTCAATGTCCGGAAGGTAGTAATAATCAACATGATCATATCCCGTTGGTCCCCAGAGCGGCTGAGATCCAATATTGATATTCAGGCTTACCTGGGCGGAGGCCGGAGAAGATAAAAAGGCAGTAAATGCCAATGCTAGGGAAAGAAATAACTTTTTCATGATGAAATATTTATAGTAAGTTTAACTATATGCAAACGCCGAGCCAAAAAATAATACGGCCCGGCTGTTCGCTTTAGTTTATTGTTTTAAAGTAATGGTTCCCAAGGCGGTAGTTTGACCGCTACTTACCGTAACGTTGGTAATAGTACTATCTCTATAGCCAACTACTGGCGCAAATTTTACAGCATAAGTTCCGGCAGCTAATCCACCAACCGTAAATTTGCCAGTTAAGGTGTTTGCTACAGTTCCCACTGTATCTGTTCCTTTAATAACTAATATTTCTGGGTGGCTTAATATGGGTAACACTGTGCCCGAAATGAGTCCGGTGGTAGCCGCGGTTATTCCTCTTACTACCGGTTTTAATAAGTATTTTCCATTGCCTGTAGCTACAATAGATTTTGCAGCGTCAAAGTCCAGTAACAAGGAATATCCAACTCCAGCAACTAATTCAGGATTTTCGGTTAACTTGACCTTAATGCCTGACGAACTTCCACTTGGAATTGTTAATGCCGATTCAACGCCCCCCACTACGATGGTATTGCCTTCATTTAGTACTAATCTGATTTCAGTGATTTCACCGCTCGGCATGTCGCCAGAGGCTACAAGAATATCCGGATTGTTTGTTCCGATCCTAAAATCGAGGATATTGAATTGAGCAGTAGTGGCTGCAAATACATAGGGTTTACCACCTGAAACCAGCACAATTTCTTTGACATTTAAATTGATTTCCTCAAAATCTCCAGGTGCATCAGTCATCCTGATTTGCACGTTCGCTGTCCCAGAAGCGATATCGTCGGTGTCTTTTTTACAAGCGGTAAATGTAGTAATCCCGCCAAAAATTGCGGCAATTGCGAAGCATACGATTTTGTTTTTCATAGTATTAGGTTTTAGTTTTTATAATAACCCAAAAGTGCATGCTGAAGATGAAATGAACATGAAAACTCGCGTTTATTTTTGCCAGTAATTTCATCTTAATTTCATCTTGACCTTAGAATTTTGTGAGGAATAGGACAGTTTTAATCCCTTTTATTTTATATCTTCATATATGGACAGGTTTTTTATTTCCAGACTGTGTTTTGTTACACTGTTGTTTCTTACAGGTCCTGTGCTAGTAAATGCACAGACAAAGGATAAAAAAGAAACGCAAAAAAAGGAGGACTATAAAAAACAAGATCCAAAGAAAACTGTTAAGGAGAATACCCAAGAGGTAAAGCCGGAAATTAAGGAGGTGCCCAGAGCTAGGAAAAAAATGCGCCCAAGTGTCGTATTAAAGCCCAAAGTGAAGGTAAAACCAATTAAAATAATCAGGCCCAAAATAAAACGACCCTAATAAATGAAACTCATTTTCCTGATTAGCATGTTTTGCTTATTATCTATGCTGGCCATGGCACAACAAGATAGCTCAAAAAAGACCACAATCACACTAGCAACACTGTATAATAGCGACGTGAGTTATTACGGACAAGCAACGAAGGAGAAACTTCCCTATGTGCTGGTAAATGCGACGTTGAGGTTTCCGGTAGGTCTGAGACTTTCAGCTGGGTCTTATAAGCTGTTAAATTACGGTTCAGGTATTTCAGAAACCGATATTGGCGTTGGCTTTGATCATGATTTTAATGAAAAGCTAAATATAGATGTATCTTATATACGCTCGTTTTTTCCCGCTAACTCACCCCTGCTACAAGCTTCAAATGAAAATAACTTGAACATTTCTAGTAGTTATAGTTGGCCTTGGCTAAAAACTTCACTCGATCTCGATTATGCCTTTGGGACCCAGAATGACATTTTTCTAAGTTTAAACAATTCAAAGGAAATTAATTTAGGGAGTGTGTTTAATGAAAAAAACATAATCTATATGGAACCTGCAATTGAGCTTATTGCAGGAACAAGGTATTTTTATGAAACTTACACCGTGGCAAAAGCAAAGAGAAATCCAGGCAAAGGTAAAGGCAACAGCGGTAATGAAGCTACTTCGGTGACTTCCGAATCACAGGAATTTGATTTGCTGTCATACAATTTTAAACTTCCACTAAGTTTTAGCAGAGCCAATTATATTGCGGAAATAAGTTATCAACTGTCTGTGCTTGGTGTTAAGGCAGGTGAGGAGCTTAAAAAACAACAATCCTTTTTTGGGTTGGCATTTTATTATCAGTTTTAATAAAGGTATGAAAGTTTTGATTGTAGAAGATGAAAAGACCCTGGCCTATGAAATGGAGGAGTTCCTGAAAAAGAATTTTTACCATTGCGACCTTGCCCATTCTTTTGATCATGGCGTGCAACAGTTAGCACTTAATCAGTACGACTTTATTTTAATTGACCTTGGTTTGCCAGATGGCGATGGTTTAGGAATTCTGAAAAATGCAAAGAAGAACAATCCCGATGCTGCTTATATCATTATCACAGCAAGAACAAACTTGAAAGATCGGATAAGTGGACTTGATCTAGGTGCTGATGACTATTTAGCAAAGCCTTTTTATTTGCTTGAACTACACTCCCGAATGCAGGCTATCGCAAGAAGGAAATTCAATATTACAGAATCGCTTATTGAGCTCGGCGAATTTGGTGTGGATATTCAAAAACGGATAGTGAGTTTTAAAGACGAACAAATAGAATTATCTCGCAAAGAATTTGACCTGCTTAGCTATCTTTTGCTCCATAAAGGCAGGGTTCTTACCAGGATACAGCTAAGCGAACATATTTGGGGAACCTTTGTAAATGATGATTACGACTCTAATTACATTGATGCGCATATTAAAAATATACGAAGAAAGCTAAACGCCTTCGCTGCGACAGATTGGTTGGAAACAGTGAGAGGAGTTGGGTACAGAATTAAAAAATAAAAATGAAACTCTCTTCGAAACTTACCCTCTTTATAGCAGGATCTAAATTAGTAACCGTACTATTATTCATATTAGTATTGCCTTACTTAGTAAAAGAAATTGCCAATCAACATACCAACTTTACCTTGCGGCAACAACAAAAGAAGGTAATGGCTATTGTACATAAAAATGGCCTCGACGATTATTTGCAAGGAGAAAGTAGTTACGGAAGCTACACCTTGTTAAAAGAAGAATTTATTGCTTTTTCCCCCTCAGCGGCGAATGTGCAAATTGATACCATTAAAGATTCTCAGCGACTTATAGAAGGTGACACACTTAATTACCGAATTTTAAGTGCTACTTTTAAGTATGCGGATAAAAACTATCTCTTAGAGATCGGAAAAAACACAAGTATTAGTCAATATCATAAACCGCTTCAGCGTTTTGCGTTATATGGGTTAATTACATTAATCGCTATGACTATGCTTATAGATCTTATCTTTATAAGGATTATTATTCAACCCTTATCAAGTATCATCAAAACAAAGCTGGTTAACAACGACTTTCCATTTAGAGCTGAACAGCTACCGGTACCAACGAGTACAAGCGACTTTAAATACCTCGATGATTCATTGCGGCTATTGATGACCCAGATAAATGATGCTTTTTATAAGGAACGGGAATTCACTTCCAATGCTTCGCATGAGTTAATGACGCCTATTACAATTCTTCAGAATAAAATGGAAAATCTGCTCGACGAGGAAGGTTTAAGTGACGAATCGGCCATTGCAATCGTGGAGATGATGAAAACGGTAGATCGACTGAAGAAAATTACTAGTTCCTTGTTGCTTATCTCACGGATTGAAAACGAACAATATATTAGGAAAGAGCATGTTATTCCGTTGCAGCTATTTGAAGAGATTATTGAAGAAATTAAACATCGGCTTGAGGATAAAAATATTAGCATAAAATTAAATATCGCTGGTGATATGGAATTTCAGCATGTGAATCGAGATCTCATCTATCAGCTGTTTTTTAACCTGATCCATAATGCCATAAAGTTTAACCGTCAGGATGGCCAGATCACGATTACCGGCGTGACGACAGCTGATGGATGTTTTCAGGTTCAAGTGTCTGATACAGGAATAGGCATACCAAAAGAAGACTTACCCTTTATTTTCAATCGGTTTACGAAAACTAATCTTAGTTCGCAAGTTGGCTATGGATTAGGATTAGCCATCGTAAAAAGCATTGCTGCCTATCATGCGATTAAAATAGCTGTTGAATCTGATATCGGCGAAGGTACAACCTTTACCCTAATATTTAAATTCAAAACAAAATAGTTTCTTCGCTATAAAGTATTACCTTCATGTAAGTAATGATAAAATCGCCTTAACTGATGCTATTAATGCGCGTATGGAAAAACGGTTGCTAATTATATTTATTTTTCTTTTTAACTTTTCATTAAATGCTTTTTCCGCTAAAGTAGATACCGTATCTATTTTTAGTGAAAGTATGAGTAAATACGTAAAAGCGGTCGTAATAACCCCAGCTTCCTATAAGGACAAATCGAAACGCTTTCCAGTGGTTTATCTTTTACATGGCTATAGCGATAGTTACAGTGGTTGGGTAAAAAAAGTGCCTGATTTATTAAATGAGGTCGATCAATACGATATGATTATTGTTTGCCCAGATGGGGCATATGGTAGCTGGTATTTCGATAGCCTAACAGATAGTACTAAAAGATATGAAACTAATGTGGCTATAGAAGTTCCGAATTATATAGACAAGCATTACCGAACGATAGCCGATAGAAAAGCCCGGGCAATAACAGGGCTGAGCATGGGCGGACATGGAGCATTTTATTTAGGCATTCGGCATAAAGATTTTTTTGGTGCTATTGGCAGTATGAGCGGTGGCGTAGATATCAGGCCGTTCCCAAACAACTGGGATATAAAAAAATCGCTCGGCGATTATTCCACTAACGTAGACAATTGGAATAAGCATACCGTTATTAATCTTGTTGAACAAGTAGAAAATAACGAGCAGCGAATGATCATTGACTGTGGTGTCGATGATTTTTTCCTTCAAGTAAACCGAAACCTCCATCAGAAATTACTTGCGCAAAAGTTAAATCACGATTACATCGAACGGCCTGGAGCCCATAATTGGCTTTACTGGAATAACGCTGTTAAATATCAATTGCTTTATTTCAGTATCTTTTTTAAAAGTTAATAATGGGAGAAACATGCAGCGCTTAACAACAGTTTAAAAAGGAGACTATGAAAAGCTTTTTCCATAGAGTACCATTCTATTATATTGCTGTTGTTTTCTATTCCTAAAAATTGTATATTGATAGCTAGCTAGTTAAGAACGATATCTTCCCAACTCAATTAAAGTCGCTTTTGTTCCGTTTACCCTTCTTTAAGAGTATAGTCCTGTTAATAGTCTGATTATCCATTTTTTTTGATTTTTCCTTAGCATAATTTTGTTAACGAGATAGTTTTATTTAATCAGAATTTAACTATTTATTTAAATTAATTGATTTCAATGAAACGAAAATTGTGCTTTTTATTTAGTTTGCTGTGCTTGATTTGTTTGAATCGCCAAATTGGTCATGCAATGCAGCTGTCTTCTACTCAGGCCGATACCGCTCGCGTGTTGCAAAAGGTAACTATTACCGTATTAGATTTGGGTAGTTCCAAATTATTGGACAGCGTTCAGGTTACCTTAGGAAAGCAAGCTAAGTACACCACTAAAGGTGTTGTAGTTTTCGAAAATAACGAGGATTCAGTAGTTATCCTCACTAAATCTGGCTATGGCAGGATTGGAAAGAAAGTTAACACCGCGGTGATGACTGTTCGTTTAATGAAAACTGCAGACGCGGAAGCAGGTTACTTGATAGGTATGGGGTTATCGCAAAATACAAAATCTATGTTCTCAGGTTCGGCGATAACAGTTTCCAGCGAAGAGTTACGTAAAGTGAATGCCTTGAATTTAGTTGATGGCTTAAAGTTTTTTGTGCCGTCGTTAATTGTTGTAAACAATAACAATAATGGTGGAAATCCAAATACCTTACCTCAAATTAGCTTACGCGGGGCGAGTAACTTACCTTATACGGTTACGGCTAATGCTACATCAGGCGTACTCGCGGCTCCATCACAGGGAGATTATATTGCGGCGGGTATTATCTCAAATAGTACGCCAGTAGTTTTATTGGATGGTGTTCAGGTTTCGCTTCAAACAATTTTAGATATTGACCTTAACAGAGTAACTAGTGTAACTGTTTTAAAAGATGCTGCGGCTACAGCCAGCTACGGTATGCGCGGTGGAAATGGTGTGATTGCTGTGCAAACAGTGAGGCCTCAAAGTAAATTGGCAATTTCCTTTACTGAACAAGTGCAGGTTGCTACAGCAAATACTGCTTCCTTTAAAGCGCTTACTGCTAAACAGAAAGTAGACATAGAGAAAAATTCGGGATTGTTCAATGGAGTTTTAGCGCCAATCTATCAAAATAGATATAATAAGGCCTATCAAAATAATATCAATACCGATTGGTTAGCTGTGCCTTTACAAAATGGAGTTGGTGCAAAACACTCATTAGGTTTAAGTGCTGGCAATGAAGATGTTGTTTATGGGGTAAATGCTTCATACAATGATGTGGAGGGCTCAATGAAGGGCTCTTCCAGAAAAACCCTTGATCTAGGGGCTTATTTTGGAGGGCATTTTGGTGCTTTCTCATTTAGCAATAAATTTTCTTACTTAGGTGCCGACGTGTCAAACTCGTCGTACGGATCATTTATCAATTACACGAAAATGAATCCATATTGGGAACTTAATGATCCTTATACTGGTAAACCTCAGCGTACGGTTGAAACAAGCGGGGAAGTAACTTTTCTAAATCCTGCATACAATGCAAGCATCTCTACTAAAGATGTGATGAATTACAATCGCTATAGTAATTTTACTAACCTGAATTACATCCTTGGATCAGGATTTCAATTAAATGGTATGGTAAACATCGTTCATCAAACTGATGAGCTAGATTACTTTTTACCACCTAACCATACGGTATTTGGCAATATTACTCCTGAAAATATATTTACCAGAGGTTTATATAATTATACTTCTAATTCAATACTGGATGTTCAAGGTGGACTTCGCTTGCAGCATCAAAATAGTTTTGGTAAACACCAACTGTTTGCTAATGTCGGTCAGCATATTGCACAAACATCGAGTGAATCTGAAGGGATAGTAGTAGCTGGTTTTGCTACCGATCGTATTGGCGATATCGCTTTCGGAAATTCCTATGCTACTTCGAAACCTGTAAGCGGTAAAATTGTAACCCGCTATCTTGCTAGTTTTGCCAATGCTGGTTACAGTTACGATAATCGCTACCAGGTTGATGTTTCGGGATCGGTTGACTATTATTCTGGACTAAACCAAGCTGCGAAATTTGGAGCGGTAGGACTTTCATGGAATGTAAGCAATGAAGCTTTTCTGAAATCAGTAAAGTGGATTGACCTATTAAAGATTAAAGGTAGTATTGGTATTGCTGGTAATCAGGCTTTCTTATCTTATTTAACCAGAACTACCTATGATTATTATACCAACCAGCAATATGTACCTGCAGGTACAGGTGTTGGTACCATCGGGCTTGGCTTAGGCAATTACTTAACAAGCTATGGCAATAAAAATCTACGTGCTCCTGAGACATTTAAACAAGATGTAGGTGTTGATGCGGCTTTCTTTAATAATCGACTGGTATTGAATCTTAACCTATACAAACAATTACATAACAACTTGATTCTACCGGTAAGTACAGTTGGTTCAACGGGATATCAGGACTTCGCTTACTATGATAATTATGGGGAAATAGCAAATAAGGGCCTTGAAATAGCTGCTATGGCAACGGTTTACCAGGCTCCTAAAAATAATTTTAAGATCAACATCATTGCTAACGCACTTCATGCCACTGATGAAATCACTGCTGCCGGATCATATTTTAATGATGTAAATAACTTCAATAATACCACGGCGGCGCAAAATACTGCTCAGCCCCGTTATGTAGTGGGTGAGTCGCCTTATGCTATTTGGGCAGTCCCTTCTTTAGGACTTGATCCGAATACTGGTAAAGAGATATTCTTAAAGAAAGATGGTTCTTCGACAATGATTTGGGATGCCAATGATAAGGTGGTAGCAGGAAGCTTAATGCCTGAGTGGGTTGGTTCATTAGGTACTGATATTAGCTTCCGTAAATTCTCATTTGGTGCCTACTTCAACTATCAGCATGGCGCTAAGGTGTATAACCAAACGATGGCCGCCATTGAAAATGCTAATGTAAATGAAAACCTGGATGCTCGTGCGCTTGATGCTAAACGTTTATTTGGCTCTCCAACTTTCGCTACTACCAGGTTGGTAGCGAGCGACAATAAGATCCAATGTTCATCGATCATGTTGGGCTATAAATTCCCGAAAACATTTGCTGAAAAGATCAATGCCAAAGATTTGGGCATTAAACTAATGGTGAACAATGCTTTTGAGGTTGGTGGCGCCGATATACAACGCGGAATTTATTATCCTTTCCAGCGTAATTATACATTCATTTTAAATGCAAACTTTTAAAACCTTTCCAATGCGAATTGTGAGCAATAAGATATTAGTTATGACGGGATTTTTAGTCCTGTTTAGCATGGCAGCCTGCAAAAAATGGGTTGATAATACTCCTCAACCTTTGCAGGTAGACGAGTCTAAAGTTTTCTCTACGGAACAAGGCTTTCGGGAAACGCTGAACGGCGTATACCTTCAAATGGGAGCGGAGACCTTGTATGGAAAAGAGATGACCATGGGCGTACTTTCTTTGGCAGGAAGGAATTTTGATGTGGTTAATGCTAACACGGCAACTAAATTACATTACCAAGCGGCCACCTATAATTTCACCGCGCTGGAAATGACGACTTATACAGCGAAGTTATGGAATAAGATGTACGCAACGATTGCTAATCTGAATAACCTACTGGACAACATCGAACGTAGAAAGGCGCTATTTACCGGCCAGAATTACAACACCTTTAAAGGGGAAGTATTGGCTTTAAGGGCTTACTTGCATTTTGATTTACTACGTATGTTTTCACCTATTGAGGCAGGGGCTATCGGTATTCCTTATGTAACTGCGGTTAATCCGGGCCAGGTTCAGTCTGGCACAGTAGGAAATACCCTCGATAAATGTATTGCAGATTTAACAGCTGCGGAGGCTTTGTTGAGTGCGACCGATTTAACAAATATACGTATGACGAAATGGGGGGTGAAAGGCTTGTTAGCTCGTTTATATCTGTATAGAAGCGATAAAGTTAAGGCGGCTGAAAACGCATTAGCGGTTATCAACAGCAATAATTTTGCTTTGACGGTAAGTTCTAATGCCGATCTGTTTTTTGCAAAGGAGAGCTTGTTTAAGCTTCAGATTTTCGCCAATAACTATTTTGCTTATTTTAGGTCTATTTTTGGTGCTCCTTCATTGATAGGTTTAGCTGCCACGAGCCAAGTTGCTATTTATGGTACGGCAAATACAGATTATCGTAAGAGTTTTATTGATGTAAATACAGGTAACGCTTTAGGCACACCAATATTACCTAAGAAATTTAATGCAACAGCAGCCAATTCATTTCCTATGCTTCGCTTATCTGAGCAGTATTACATCTTAGCAGAATGCGCTAATGATGTAGCTACTGGGTTAAACTATCTTAACCAGGTTAGGGCAGCGCGTAATTTATCTGCTCCACTTACTACGGTAAATGTGCCAGATGCAGCAGCATTAACCACGGAGATTACGAATGAGTATAGGAAGGAATTTATAGGTGAGGGACAAATGTTTTTTTATTATAAACGTAAGAATACCGCTTTTACCGCATTGCCTTTTGCATTGCCAATAGCAGCTAATCCAAGCTATACTTTTGTAAGACCTGAATAAGCAAGATAAGATGATATTTAAATTAATAATCAATTGCGACGTAATTAAAATGAACAGCAATACAATCATATCAAATAAGAAAAGGTATCGTAAAGCAATTTTACTGATGCTTCTAAATGTCTTTGCGACAGCGCTTTTTGCACAGAATGTAGCTGTAAAAGGGATTGTAAAAGACGAAATTGGAGAACCATTGTCAGGTGCAGTGGTGATGCAGGTCGGTACGACTAATACTACAAGAACGGATAAGGATGGTGCATTTGAGTTAAAAAACGTCGCACCCGGTGCCACACTAAGAGCATCATATGTTGGCCGTAATACAGTTGAGTTAATCTTAAAACCAGGAGAAATCAAGGTAAAGTTTACTTTAAAGAATAGTAACCTTACCCTTAAAGAGGTGACTGTTAATACTGGTTTATATAAACGTCCGGTTGGTAATTTTACAGGCTCTGCGAAAACTTACAGTGGCGAAGCACTAAAAACCGTTAATCCTAGAAATGTCATTTCGGCATTGGCTGTATTAGATCCTTCGGTGAGGATAGCACAGAACAACGTACTGGGAAGTGATCCAAATAGTTTGCCAAATCTTCAGATTAGGGGCGCAAATAATCTTCCGGTTTCCTTACAAGGTGGATCGGCAGTTGCAAATCCGGTGTCAAATGGTGATATCATGTCTAATTATTTATCAAATCCCAATCAACCATTGATTATTTTAGATGGTTTCGAAACAACTTTGCAAACGTTATTTGATATGGACGTGAATTTAATTGCGAATATCACGGTTTTGAAAGATGCGGCTGCAACGGTTGCCTATGGTTCAAAGGCGGCGAATGGGGTAATTGTAATTGAAACGAAACAGCCTGTTCCCGGTAAGTTGAGAGTAACTTATTCCGTTTATGCTAATGCAGATCTGGTTGATCTTACTTCTTACAACCTGATGAATGCAGAGCAATTGTTAGAAGCGCAGCGATTAACAGGTATTTTTAGTGATCCAAATAATCAATATAATGATCTTGCTAAAAAGCAATGGTATGATTATCGATTAGGACAAGTTAGAAGTGGGGTAGATACCTATTGGCTTTCTCAACCTGTTCAAACCGGTTTAGGTTTAAACCAAAGTCTTTCACTGGGTGGTGGTGCTGGGCCTTTACGTTATTCTTTCGGGTTAAACTATAATACAGCTGAAGGCGTGATGAAAGATTCGGGCCGTGATCGCTATAGCTTAAATTATAATGTTTCTTACTTGGTGAAGAATATCAGATTCAGTAACTCAATGGCTGTAGGTTATACTAAGGGTAATAATTCAGTATGGGGCAGTTATGAATCATATGTTAATCAATTTCCATATTTTAGGAATAAGGATGCCAATGGAAATCTAATTAAAGTTTTAGAGCCAAGTTCATCAGCCTTAGATTTTATTATTCAGGCTCCCGGTGGCACATTTGCCAATCCAGCTTATAACTCGACCTTGAATGTCAAAGATTATTCGACTATTTTAAGTTTAACCAATAATACCAATGTAGAGTGGTCTTTAACGGACGAGTTAAAATTAACTGGTAGTTTAGGTTGGAGTTCAAATTCACCGGGTGCAGAAGCATTCTATCCGGCAGATCATACAAAATTTCTTGCCAATGTAATTGTGCAACAACCAAATATTGGTTCCTATCAACAACTGAAAGGAAAAAATAGTGCATTAAGCGGACGATTGAATGCAAGCTATCATTTGTCGCTCGGAAAAAGTACTATTTTAGCAAATTTAGGGGCTACGCTTCAAAAAACTTCTAGTAATTCGACGACAGTGCAGGTATATGGTATTCCTAATGATTACTTAGGGGAATTGGGGTTAGCTAATGGGTTCGATTATACATCTGTAAAACCGCGCTCCTCTAATAATTTGACGAAGAACCTTTCTAACTTTTTTAGCGTAAGTTATAATTACGACAATCGTTATACTGCCGAATTTACTGTGAACCAGAGTGGATCTTCTCAATTTGGTTCAAACAGTAAGTTTGCGACTTTCTATGCTGGAGGTTTAGCATGGAATATAGCCAATGAAAAATGGTTTAAACCAAATGATATCATTCAGGTGGCAAAACTTAATGCAAGTATTGGTACTACCGGTAACCAAAATTTCTCTTCAGATATGGCATCGCAGGTTTACACCTATAATTATTTAAACAATTATCGTTTAATGGTAGGTTCATCTACATTGTCTTTTGCCAATCCGGATTTGAAATGGCAGCAAACCTTGAAAGCTAATATTGGTTTAAATTTAGGCTTCTTTAAAGGAAAGTTGAATGCCAATGTTGAGTTCTTTCGCGAAACAACTGATAATTTAATATTGCCATTAGATATTGCACCTTCAACAGGATTTGCGAATTATCAGGACAATTTAGGAGGAACTAAAAATGAAGGATGGGAAGTTGGGATAACAGCTCCAATTATTAGAAATTCGGCTAGAAATGTTTTTTGGACTGTTAGTGTTAATGCTGGTCATTTTAATACCACTATTACCAGGTTGTCACCAGCTGTTACGGCAATTAATAACGGGTTTAACAGTAATTTAGACCCAAATAACCTAGAGGATACTAGATATCAAACCAAGCCACTTCCAAGATTCGAAGTTGGACAGTCGATGAACAGAATATGGGCAGTACCTTCACTAGGTATCGATCCAGCATCTGGAAAGGAAGTTTTTGTAAAATTAAATGGTAGCTATACATTTACCTGGGATGCTAGAGATAAACGTCCTATTGCTGAAACTACTGCTAAGATTAAAGGCAGTGCTAGTTCTAACTTAACCTATAAGAATTTTATACTCAACGTCATTTTCTCTTATCAGTATGGCGGTTACATGTACAATCAAACCTTGGTTGATAGGGTAGAGAACGTTAATTTGATGGCTGGAAATGCCGATCTAAGGGTGTTAACAGAGCGTTGGAAGCAGCCAGGCGATCATTCGTCCTTTAAATCGCTAGTGGCTAACGGTGCGCAGGGTTTCCAACAAACAAATGTAACTTCTCGCTTTGTTCAAAAGGATAATTTCTTGCAATTGGCCAGTTTAACAGTTGGTTATACTGTCCCGTCGACAGCAAAGTGGGTAAAGGCAGCACATTTATCAGCGCCTAAATTCATGATTACGCAAAATGATCTAGTTCGTTTTGCAACTATTAAAACGGAAAGAGGAACGAGCTATCCTTTTGCTAGAAGCTTAAATTTTGGAATTTCTACAAATTTTTAATCGTATGTCTACAATCAAAAAAAATACGCTACAAATCAATAAAGCAACGATCGCCTGTTTGCTGTGCGGTATCGCGCTCCTATTTTCTCTAGGCGGATGTAAAAAGTTTTTAGAGATACCTTTAAAAGATAAAATACCTCAGTCAACTTTATTTGCCGATGAACAGGGTTTTATTGATGCTTTAACGGGTGTATATATAGGAATGGACAAGCCACAATCGACCTTTTCGAGCATGAAAGGCTTATATACCCACAATCTGTCCATTGGGATGCTTTCGGTAATGGTAAATAATTATACCAATGCACCCACGTCTGCCTTAGGCGATGGTCTTTATTCTAATGCTTATAAGTATGATTATGAGCAAACTGGATTAAAACAGGAGATAGGTTATATTTGGGGTGGTTTGTATCACAACATTGCCAATTTAAATAACCTTTTAAATCATATAGATGCTAAAAAGGATGTTTTTTCTCGCGACCATTATAATAGGGTAAAAGGTGAGGCACTCGCCTTGCGAGCGCTATTTCATTTTGATTTAGCCCGTTTATTCGGTCAGTCGCCAGCAACAGGCCTAAATGATAGAGCGATTCCATACATCACCACTTTCAAGGCTAAAGCTACTCCTTTCGTGTCGTTAAAGGCGGCATTAGATTCTTGTATTGTTGACCTTAAGGATGCTAAAGCATTATTGGCACAAACTGATACGACTGCCATTAATCAAGCTCACGCTGATTTATTTGCAGGATTTACCCAAAACCGAATGAACTATTGGGCAACTAACGCATGTTTAGCTCGTATATATTTGTATAAAGGTGATTATGCGAATGCCATGGTGAGTGCGAAAGAAGTTATAGGCAGCCAAAAATTTCCATTATCAACGAGTAATGTTGCTGTCTCGACAGCTAATAATAGAGATCGTTTATTTTCAAAAGAATTAGTTTTTGCGGTTTATAATACTAACGTAACGATCATTAATGAAGGGTTATTTAATTTGGGTGGTACTGGCGTATCACTGCAACTAGCGGCAGCCACTAAAACAACGATTTATGGAACTACTGATTGGCGATTGTCATGGTTTGATAACAATTCGGCCAAATCTTTTAACGTACCCTCTAAATTTTTCCAAGATGCGAACTTACCTTATGCCCTCCAAAATAATGTTCCCGTTATTCGCATCACAGAAATGTATTATATCGTTTCAGAATGTGCAAATGCCTTGGGCGACCTATCCACCGGCTTATCATATCTAAATATGGCAAGAAATGCTAGGGGCTTGACTTCCTTAACTGCAATCAATGTTCCTGATGGCATTACGCTTTCAGCGGAGATTGGTAAAGAATATAAGAAGGAATTTATTCAGGAAGGACAAACCTATTTCTATTATAAACGACTGAATAAAGATTTAAAAGCAGAAACAGGTACAACAGTTACCGTTCCGGCTAATGTTTATGTATTTCCTATTCCTGATAAGGAAGGTGAAAATAATTCTTAACTGATACAAATCATAAAAAGATGAAACTTAAAATTCAATATATAATCGCTTTTTTAACCATCGGATGTATTTTCGGTTGTGAAGAAGATCCTGCTTTATTCAAAGAATCTGATGGTCTTTATTTTGGTACGGCAGATACGACACTTTCTTACTCTTTTGCTAAATATCCAAACAAGGCAAAAGATATCATTGAAATACCGGTTAATGTGCTAGGCAATTCATCTGATGTAAGTAGATCATTTGGTGTGGAGTTAGTTTCTCGAGTTGGTGATGGGATTGCCGTGGATGGTACACATTTCAAAATATTGGGAAACCTCAGTATACCTGCTCACGCGGTTGCAGGTGCAGTGAAGGTTGAGGTGTATCGGACAGCGGATTTAGATGCTGGAAAAACAGTTAAATTCACAATTAGGTTAAAGAGAGATGAGCATTTTCCGGCAGAGGCGATAACCGCTAAACAGCAATTGACCATCAATTTGGCCTACCTACAAAAGCCGGCCTCATGGGGAGAACTGAATGGTACCGTAACGGGTTTTTGGGCAGGCTTCAATACAAATTATGGCACCTGGACCCCTACAAAATACAAGATTATTTTAGATGCCTTATATGATCCTACAACTGGAGAAACGGTAACAGAATTTCCAGGAAGTAGATTTGTTGGTCAATTCCCCACAATTTATACACAATATCTAGCTATTGTAAGAAACTACATCAAAAATAACTATCCTGGGAATTATGGATTGCCGGGGCCTATTTTAACTGATCCAGACAACAGCAATCTACCAATTCAAGTAGGACCAGCAAATTATTAATTACCATTTGAGAAATAAAGAAATGAAAGACAGGAATAAGATATCAGGTATTTTCTTTGGCTTAATAACCGCGGTAGCATTGATCGTGGGCTGTGCTAAAGACAAAGGAAATTACGATTATGTGGAGCTTAATGCCTTAAAAATCTCTACAGATATGACCAATGCAGATCCGGCTGTATTTATTACACCAGATTCAATAGCGCTTCGTCAGAATGATAATTTGAAAATAAAAATAAAAGTCGACACATCGCTAGGCGACCCGGGTAGTCTTTCGTACCATTGGTTGGTTACCCAATATTTGCAATCAGCGGCAAATCCGCCTAAATTGACGTTTGCTAATACGGCAGACTTTGATGCCAAAATACCCTTGGCTCCGAATCTATATAAGTTGGTAGTTAAGGTAACAAGTAATAAGACGGGCGTATCGTATTATAAAACGTTTATTTTAAACGTATCGGGTTCAGAATGGGGCGGCGAAGGATGGCTGGTGTTACAAGAGCAGTCAGGCGGTTCGGATGTTTCGGTAATTACCACTCGAGATGGTGGCGGCAAAGGAAAAATTTTCCATGATGTTTACTTTACTGCAAACGGGCATAAACTTCCTGTAGGGACTTCTAAGGTGAATGTGATCAATTACGCCACATCGTTGAATGCTCAAAAAGTAAGCTTCTTTTATCCTAATGGTGGGATACAGGTGAGAAGTATTGATTTCGCCGACTCGACTAGGGCAGAGAATTGGTTTGTACCGGGTTCGTTAACCGGAACTAATTTTCAGGCAAATGGTTCTGGTGGTGGTTCTGCTGCTGGATGGGAGTATGTGATCGTAAACAATCAAATTGCCTACCGCCAGTTACAAAGTGTGGCCCATTTAGCCAATACGCCAGTTTTTTTACCTCCTTATGCCGGCCTTACCATTGCACCATATGTACTTAACGGCGCGGCAAGTGATCAATTTTATACACTTTTTGATAAGGTGAATAGCGCATTTGTATTATTTAATGCCTCTACAGGTGCTTTTCTAAATATTCCAGCTTACGCGGGTGGTGCCGCCAACTTAAACGCTACGACTGGCAGCGGCTTTGATATGAAAAATATGCCGGATGACCTGATCTATGCAGAAAATGCGCAACCGTATACCATAGGTAATACCTATTGGAACTGTTTCTTTAGAAATGATGCAGGAACCAATACGACCTTAATTCAATTTCCCCGATCTACAGGCTATTTAAATAATTTTGCCACAGGCCGTTTTCAATTGAAGGAAGCTAATTGCCCGGGCATTAACACAGCAACGATATTTGCTAATAATACATCTCTTTTGCCACCTAGGGGCGTATTTTATTATGTAAATGGCAATAAAATCTATACCTGTACGGTGAATAATTTAGCTACTTCTACGGCAATTGAAGGCCTAACATTTCCGGCAGGAACCATCATCAAAGCAATGAAGACGTTTAATTCGGGCTACACAGCTGCCAATATTTTGTCGCAAGGCGTTCCAGAAGGTAAGGTATTAGTGGTAGCAACCGATGAAACCGCAAGTGGAGCGGGGAACAAGGTGTATTTCTTTAACTTAAGTACAACGGGAAGTATACTTGGCACACCTTCAACGCCAGCCGATGTGTATACAGGATTTAACAAAATAACGGATATTACTTTTAAGAAGGCATTGGGAAAATAGACCACTGACCAAAAAATCAACAACACAACACAACAAATAAAACCGATAGATATTATCATCATGATTAGATTAAAATTTATTCCTGTTTTAACACTTGCATTATTAGCAGTTGAAATAGGTTATGCCCAAGATACTACGGCGATTAAAAAGCCAACGGTAGTAGCTAAGTTGAAACCTTATAATCAGGTTATTACTGCGAAAGCAATTACCAAAACCGGATTGTTTAGTGTTCATCAAATAGATGACCGATATTATTTTGAAATTCCTGATGAATTATTGTCAAGAGAATTTCTATTTACCACCCGTTTAAGTAAGGTTCCTACGGGAAGTCCGCGTTATGGAGGTGATTTAATGAACGCTATCATTGTTTCTTTTGAAAAGGCATCAGGCGATAAGTTATATGTTCGTGCGATTACGAATGCAGCTCAGAGTGATTCTATAAACGTATTGTCTAAAGCAGTAAGAAACTCGACGATTAATCCGATTATCATGGTGCTTGAGCTGAAGTCCCGTGGTTTAGATGGTAAATCGTCTGTAGTTGACATGACCGATTTTTACTTAAAAGATAACTTGATCTCGGGTTTCCATCCGGCAGCGAAGAAGCAGTTGGGAACTGGCGCAGCTGCAGCAGATCGTTCGGCATTGCTATCGATGAATGCTTTTCCAGGCAACATTGAAATTAGATCAATGAAAACTTATGCTTTAGGCGCTGCTCCACGTCCAGCTGCAAATGACGGAGATGGTGGTCCGGCAGATGCTTCGCCTGCAGTATCAGGAAATGCAGGGGTAACTTTCGAAATCAGTAATTCGGTAATGGTATTAGCGAAGGATGCGATGCAGCTTCAGGCTTATGATCCAAGAATGGGCTTTAAATCTGATTCTTATAGTATTTTCACAGATAAGCAGCAGAAAGTTGATGAACGCCGTTTCATCATTAAAAATAGATTGGAGGTTAAACCGGAAGATTTAAAACGTTACCAAGCAGGCGAACTGGTTGAGCCAAAAGTGCCATTGGTATACTATATAGATCCAGCAACACCGAAACAGTATCGTAAATATATGATTGCTGGTATCAATAGCTGGAATGAGGCTTTTAAAGGAGCTGGTTTCAAAAATGCGATCATTGGTAAAGAATGGCCGGAAAACGATAAATCGATGGATTTGGAAGACGGACGTTTGCGCGTTATCCGCTATATGCCTGCTTTTAGTCCATTCGTTGATAATAACCAAGTAACCGACCCACGCACTGGCGAAATTATACAAACTTATATCGGATGGTCACATAGCCAGGTTAAAACATTGCACGATTGGTATATGGTACAAGCTGGAGCAGTTGATGCTGGAGCAAGGTCCATGCAGTTTAGTGATGAATTAATGGGTGCACTTATTCAAGCAGAAATTACCCGGACGGTTGGATTTACTTTGGGATTAACCGAGAACCTAAGAAGCAGCACAGCTGTTCCATTAGAAAAATTAAGAGATAAAAACTGGTTAGCATCAAATGCATTCAACAATTCTATCATGGATTACAACCATTATAATTATGTAGCACAACCTGCTGATCAGGTTTCTCGTAAAGGTTTAATTCCTAGAATTGGCGATTATGATAAATGGGCAATCAAATGGGCCTATACTTATACTGGCGCAAAAGATTTTGAGGCAGATAAAAAGATCCGTTTAGCTTGGATCGCCAACAATGCAAAGGTTGGTAATAACCTAATATTTGGTTCTCAAGCTGCAACAACGAGTCCAAATGAAATTACCAATCCTGCGGCACAGTGGGAAGATCTAAGTAATAATCCTGTTAAAGCTGCGTCTTTAGGGATTGAAAATTTAAAAGTAGTAATGGCCAATTTAGTTAAATGGACTACTACAGGTGATAATACTTATTATAATACCTCTGATCTTTATTTAACCTTGGTGAGTCAGTATTCATTTTTAATGCGTATTGCTTACACGCAGATTGGTGGAGTTAATGAAGATATAAAAAGTATTGAGCAGGTTGGTGATGTATATACCCCAGTTGCCAAAAATATTCAAAAAGAAGCTATCGCGTTTTTAAGAGATGAGGTATTTAACACACCACAGTGGCTTTTTGAGCCGAGTGTTTTAAATAAATTCAGAAAACCAGCTAAAAAAGAAGAAGTAACCAGAATGCAAGATAATGCACTGTTATATCTATTCGGTACTAATCGCTTATTCCGCATGAACGCGGCTACCATGAGATTTGGAAAAGAAAAGGTTTATACAGTTGATGAAATGTTAACTGATGTAATTGCTGGGTTATTTGGGGAAATTAAAACACATCAATTGGTTGATGGGAATAAACGCTATCTACAAAAATCGGCAGTGGCCTTTATGTTAAAGAGCTTAGCAGAGGGTGATGTAATTCCTGATCCAACCAAAGATGTTCAACTTGCAGGCACGGATGTTCCGGTGGTATTGCGTTCACAATTGAGTGCTTTAATGACACAATGTAAAGCAGCTATTCCATCTTACTCAGACCCAGTGATGGTAGCGCACCTCAAATATATTTCGGATAAAATAGATCACGCTTTAAATCCGAAAAACTAATAGTTAATTAATATTATCATGAAATTAAAATATATTTATATAGTATTGCTTGGATTAGGGAGTACTTCGGTACTAGCTCAGCAAAAAACAGCTACTCCTGTGGTTGTAAAGGCTGATACTGCCAAAAAGGTAGACCCGTTAAAAGCGATTATTGCTAAAAATACGATCATTAAAAAAGGTTTATTTAATGTTTACCAAACTGGTGATAAGTATTATTTCGAGATTCCAGATTCTCTTTTGAAAAGAGAAATGCTATTAACCAACTGGTTGGTTAAAGTACCAGGTGGAAGCCCGAAATACGGAGGTGAACAGATGGGACAAAAAACACTGCTATTTGACAGAGGGGTTGGAAAAAAAATAAACTTACGCGTGGTGACCTTAGGGACCAAAGCCGATTCTACCAGCACAATTTACAAAGCTGTAGCAAATTCAAATATTGATGCTATTGCGATGGTATTTGAGCTAAAGGCCAGGGGAGAGGGTGACAGAAGTTCATTCATCGACGTAACAGATTTTCTGCAAAAAGAAAATTCATTTACCAAGATAAATGATGAAGTACAGAAGAGACTGAACTTAGGGGGTATGGCTGCTGACAGAAGTTATCTACAAAAGGTAAGCGTTTATCCTATCAATATCGAAATGAAATCGGTACGTACTTATTCGGCAACGGCACCTGCAAAACCTACCCCAGCATCGCCGGTAATTGATGCCGCTAAATTAGGAAATGCCATTACGCTTGAAGTATCAACTTCTATTTTGTTAATGCCTAAAACGCCGATGGTACCTCGTGAATTTGACTTACGTGTTGGTTATTTTGCAGATGGTTATATTCCACTTTCTGATGGCCAACAAAACTTTGAATTTAAGAGTTATATTGTTCGTTACAACCTTATGCCAAAAGCTGAGGATATGGCGAAGTACAAAAAAGGCGAGTTAGTTGAGCCAAGAGAACCTATTGTATATTACATTGATCCCGCGACCCCAAAACAATGGCGTCCTTATTTGATCCAGGGAATTAACGACTGGAATGAAGCATTTAAAGCAGCAGGCTTTAAAAATGCGATCGTTGGTAAAGAATGGCCAGAAAACGACACAACTATGAGCTTAGAAGATGCTCGTTATAAGATTTTACGTTATTTGCCATCGGAAACTGCTAACGCTTATGGACCTAATATCCATGATCCTAGAAGTGGTGAAATTTTGCAAAGTTATATTGGCTGGTATCATAATGTTATGTCGCTAGTGCACGATTGGTACATGTTACAAGCTAGCCCTAGTGATCCTAGAGCCCGCACCATGACCTTTAGTGATGAGTTAATGGGCGAATTGATCCGTTTTGTATCTTCTCATGAGGTTGGCCATACGTTAGGTCTTCGCCATAACATGGGTAGCAGTAGTTTAACCCCTGTTGAAAAACTAAGGGATAAAGCCTGGGTAGAAAAAAATGGGCACAGTAATTCTATCATGGACTATGCTCGTTTTAACTATGTAGCACAACCAGAAGATAATATCAGCGCTGCTGGTATCATGCCGCGCATTAATGATTACGATAAATGGGCTATTAAATGGGGCTACAGCTATGTAGGGGCGAAAGATGTTGAAGCTGATCGCAAAATTGTTTCAAAATGGGTTACAGATAGCTTAAAGGCTAATCCGAGGTTGTGGTTTGGTGGTGAAGGGATGAACAATGATGCCCGTTGCCAAACAGAGGATGTAGGTGATAACAGCATGCAGGCAAGTGAATATGGTATCAAAAACCTCAAGTATGTGGCCAAAAATCTACCAGAGTGGACAAAAGAAGAAGGGGATTTGTATAAAAATTTAAGTCAGATGTTTGTGCAATTGGTCAATCAATACAACCGATATGTTAACCACGTAACTAAAAACATCGGAAGTGTTTATGAAACAATTAAGTACCCACAAGATGAAGGTGACAGTTATGCATCTGCTCCGGTTGATAAACAAAGGGAAGCGGTAGCATTTTTGAATAAACAGGTATTTGAAACACCGACTTGGCTATTGGATGAAAATATCCTAAATAAAATAGGCAATCCGATCCGTTACAGCAGTGTGAGGATTATTCAAGAAAGACAAATAAATGCGGTATTTAGCGATCGTGTATTCAATACTTTATACATGATGGAAGAACGCTATGGCAAAGGGAATACTTATGCTATCAATGCATTATTGGGAGATATGAAAGCTGGTGTTTGGAGTGAACTAACTACTAAACAACCCATTGATCAGTTTCGTCGTGATGTGCAAAAGGCGTATGTGAACGCTTTGTTAAGAAGTATGAAGGAAGCAGAGATCGGTAACAATGCAGTTGGGATATTATTTGGAGGGACTCAAGCGGCAGAAATGCTTCCATTAACTACTGGTTCAGACATTGGTGCCTTGATTGCCGTTCATTTGGAAGATCTACGCAAGGATTTATTGGCGGCAACGCCAACTACAGCGGATGCAGATTCAAAAGCACATCTACAATATGTAGCTGAATATATTAGAAAAGCAATGAGTAAGCGTTTTGGTAAATAAGGGGCATTAATTTAAATAGAATGAGAAGATTAATATTGTTGTTGCTATGCCTTACTTTAGGCTTTGTTGCTGTCCATGCAAAAGGCGTTAAAACCAAGATCAATTGCACCGTTCATGGTAAAAATAACAGTGGGGTATTTTTATATCAATTAAGGGATGGGAATGCGATAAGCTTGGGTTTTAAACGTCCCGATGAAAATGGAAATTGCAATTTTGACATTCAGGCAAAAGAAGGTGTTTATTTCTTGAAGAAAGCGGGAGGCAAGGGGAATGGATTTAAGATTACCATTTACATGAAGCCTGGAGAGCAAAAGCAATTAGATCTTTACTACGACAAAAATTTAGTTGATTTTGACAGTTTTACTGTAACGAAGCCAAATGCAGAAACTAAACGCCTACAGACTTGGTTAAATTCCATGAATGATTATAAGCATGCTGTAGCAAATAAGCCCGGTGTAGGGCGCAGTAAATATGCTGAATTTGAAAAGTATGCCGCTTCATTTTTAGAGGAGAACAAAACCGCTAATCCTTATTTTAATGGTTGGCTCAATGACAAAGTTGCGATAGATCTGAAGTACTTGAAGGTAGGGAATTATTTTGGATTGGGTAGGTTGAATTCCATTTACGATGTAGAGACCGGTGCTGAGGCATTTTACAAACAGTTGCTCGACAAAAATATCATCAATGATGTGCGCATCCTTCGCTCAGAACACGGCATGCAATTGCTTGATTTTATCTTTGGATTTTGGAAATATAATGAAGCAAAAAACACCCAAAAGGTGCTAGAAAATACATTCTCCCCTGAAAATGGAGCAAAGATTAACAATAACCTAGTTAAAGTTGCTTTCTTATTGTATAAAATGCCAGGTATTAAGGAGTTTGAAACTTTTGTGAAGCATGTACAGCCTTATAAAAATGTCTTTGTTACGGCAGAACAGAAAATCGCCTACGAGCAATTTTATAACGCCTTAGGGCCGTTTGCAAAAGGAAGTCCAGGTTATAATTTCGAGCTCAAAGATGTAAATGATCGGACCTATACTTTAGCCTCCTTTAAAGGTAAAATTGTGGTGATTGATGTTTGGGCTATGTGGTGTGCTCCCTGCCTGAATGAAAAGCCAGTGATGGATAAAATTGCTGAAGAGTTTAAAGGTAAAGAGGTTGAGTTTATTGGAATCTCTGTTGACGGACATGTACAAAAGAAAAACTGGAAAGATTTTGTTAAAAGGAATGGCTTTAAGCACGTTGAATTATTGACGCAGTTTGATGAATCACTTTTCAAGTTCTATAAAATAACCACTATCCCAAGGTTCTTAATTTTTGATCGCGAAGGTAAAATCATTACTGTTGACGCACCCTATCCTTCGAACCCAGGATTTAAGAAGCTAATTGAGACGGCTTTAGCTGGGAAATAAAGTTTATAGTGAATGACTAATAACATGAAAACATATATAAAAACATTATTACTGGGGTTTTTTTGCTTCATCAATATGGTGAATGTTTCCGCTCAGCAGCAGTGGACAAAAATTACTGGAACAGTAACGCAGCAAAAGAACTATGAGATCACGATAGTTGGCAAAACTGGCGAAAAGTCATTCCGCGCAGCGCTATATGTTATTGATACTACCAGTAAAAAGTTTGCTATTGCCTTGCCGCTACTGGCAAACACGAGTTATAAAATGCAAGTGGCTGTTATGAAAATGGGACATAGGAGGTTAGAGGTTGACTATGGTGCGACTTTTCCATTGAAATTGGTTGCCAATCAGGCTTTGAACTTAACGCTTAATCCGCTGTTATTTAAACAAGCACAAAAGGGTTTAACGATCTTGAAGGTTCCTGCAAAATTCTCTACAGTTGCTGTTTCTGGTTATATAAAAGACGCTAAACTAGGTGCCGAACTTTCCTTCGAAAAGGTTGTGGAAGGGCATTTGCAAAATATCCAAACTAGCTTTATTGCGAAAGGAGATACCAGCGCGCATTTTAATTTTATAGTGCCTATTGAAAAAGAAGGTTTTTACTACCTTTCTACGCTGAGGTCTAAAAAGCGCTTGTACCTCAAACCAAATGATCAGCTTAAATTGGTGCTTGACATGAAGACCGGCATCGAGGTAAGTACATCAAAATCAACGGCCGAAAATGAATTGATTGCACAATGGGAACAATTGGTTAGTCCTTTAACCTCAATGGCGATGTCAACAAAACCAGACCGAGCAGCATTTTCAGCCACCTATCAACCTTTACAGTCAAAAATAGCGTTATTTTCTCAGCAAGTTAAAACACCTAATGCAAAGTTTAATTCCTTATTTAAAACTGCTATTGAGCTTGATAATAACCTCTTTGCTTTAAATATCTTGCTAAAGTCTTCAATGGAGAAAAGGGGGGCATTCCTAATGCCTGCTAAGGATTTTTTGAGTGTTCCTGATTATTATAAACAGTTTTTACAGGAAAACCGTGTAAAGTCGGCCAATATACTTCAATTGGGTGAAGGACATAGTTACCTTAATTTATTTGCCAAGTTTAACTTAAGCAATTTGGAGGAAACCAAAAGGAAACAATTAGATAATGCGGAACGTGTAAAACTGATGATGAGTGCAATCAGTAATGACACCCTAAAGGCTTTTGTGTTACAATCTCAACTAGCGGAATTGGAGCTGGATATAGCAAATTACAGTGAGTTTCGCGACACCTTTATGCCTTACCAGCAATATGTTAAACTTCCATCTGTTAAACAAAAATATAATTTGCTATTAAAGCAATTCGTTGCTGATACTGCCTTTATTGGGAAGCCGGCAAATGATTTCACTTTGCCAGATGTAAATGACAAAATGGTATCCATGAATGATTTTAAGGGAAAGGTAGTGGTAATTGATGTTTGGGCTACTTGGTGCGGGCCATGTAAGGCACAGATGCCCTTCTTAAAAGAGATTGAGGAGCAGTATAAAGGAAATGACAATGTTGTTTTTGCAGGGATTTCTTTAGATGCGCAAAAAGATAAGCAAAAGTGGCTTGATATGATCAAGGAGAAGCATCTTGAAGGAGTTCAACTCTTGGATGATTTTGGGAAAACTTTTGGGAGGAAATATAAAATGGTCGCTATTCCCCGCTTCTTGATTATTGATAAAAAGGGAAATTGGGCAGAGGTACGTTGTCCGCTTCCTGAGAACAAAGAAAAATTTAAGAAATATATTGATCGTGAACTTAATCGAATCGATTGATCGGAATAGTCATATATCCTCAGCTCAATTTGATCTACTTTTTCATGAAAACTATGAGGATCTCTGTTTAACGGCTGTTAAATATGTGAAAGATCCAGCTCTTGCACAAGACTTGGTGCAAGAGTTTTTTGTGTATTTCTGGAATAAACGCGAAACAATTGTTGTTACATCCACCTTCAAGGCCTATGCTACTCGCGCGGTAACCAATGTTAGCATTACCTATCTTAAAAGGAAAAAAAATCATGTAATTTATCAAGATGAGTTGCCTGATCTTGATTTTGACCCCGAATATTTGCTTTCAGAAGAATTGATTAAAAGCACAAAAATTTCGAGATTGATGCAGCTCATTAAAGGGTTACCCCCTGAGCGGAAGAAGCTATTCTTAATGAGCAATGTGTTAGGTCTAACTTATGCAGAAATAGCTGCTAAGAATAATATTTCTATCAATACGGTTAAAACGCAAATTAAAAAAGCTTATGCTTATCTGCGTTCAAACATGGGCGATATAATTTCACTTTTTTTTTAAGAACAGTCACCCTCTTTTGTTTTTCTTGCTACTTATTATTAGAGGACCTAAGAGATTGCTTTGCTTCATGCTTCGCAACTCCTCGCAGTGACGGGTCGTTCGTGGAAATCGTCATTGCGAGGAGTTGCGAAGCATGAAGCAAAGCAATCTGAAGGTAAGATGTAGACTAATAAATATAGCGCGTGAAAGATAAAAAGTGGATTCATGATTTGTTAGATGATCAATCGTTAGATCATAATTTGAACGATCTTCTTGAGGATAAAACCGATCAAGGGATTTCTCCTGAGCTAAGAGCAAAATATGAAGGTGTATTTAACGCTATAGAGGCAAGGGAATTAATTGATAGTCGTTTGAAACCGGCTATTGAGAATAAAGTTCGGGTAATTTCTTTTGGCGCCCGCTTATTGAAGTATGCTGCAGTTTTGATGATGATAGGATTTGCTTTTTACCTCTTGCTTCATAAAAAAGCTACTGATTTAAATCAAGTGAAGGTTTCAAAGATAAATTCAGGATCGAAAAAACCCATGCTGATTTTAGAAAATGGGGAGCGGGTTGATTTAGCGGCATTGAACAGCACTAAATTGAATGCAAAGGTAATTAAAGGCGATAACCAGTTAGATTATAGCCATGTTGACAATTTAACCGAGTCGCCCATATTCAATACCTTAATTATTCCACGAGGATTAACCTATAAATTGGTTTTGGATGATGGTACTCAGGTTTGGGTTAATGCAGATTCTCGGATCAAGTTTCAAGTTAATTTTGATGCGACAGCAAAAAGAGAGGTTTATTTAGAAAAAGGCGAAGCTTATTTCACGGTAACCAAAAACCCCAAAAAACCATTTATAGTACATTATAATGGCATAAATGTTACCGTATTAGGTACTTCCTTTAACGTCAACACTTATTCAAACATAGTACAAACCACCTTAGTAGAGGGGAAAGTGGATGTAAGTTTAGTGGATGGAGGTAAACAATTGACCTTGTTGCCTGGCCAACAGGCCGATTTTCATAAATCAACAGAAAGCCTTGAAAAAAGGGATGTTGAAGTTTTTCCTTACATAGCATGGAAAGAGGGACTAGTTGTGTTCCAGAATACTGAAATGGCAAACTTAATGGAAGAATTAGGAAGACTGTATGACTATGAAATAGTCTTTAAAGACGAAAAGCTTAAACACTTGCACTTCACCGGTAGGGCAGATCAATCAGAACCTATACAAAATACACTAGATGCGATCCAGATCACATCAAATTTAAAGTTTACCATTAAAGAAAGGAGCATTATCGTAGAAAAGTCGACTAAAAAGTAAAAAAGAACGGGCGATGTTGAGACCATCCCCCGTAGGTAAGTTTTCATAAATCAATTGCTTCAACCAAGCATCACGGATTTAATATGTCCAACCAAACCAAAATTAATGAAAAATAATTACAAAGAAGTTACCAGTAAAAAAATTACAAAAGGTGTTTTCAGAAAGATAGGATTAAGCCTATTGTTCTTCGCCTTTTCGATCAATGTAATGGCGCAGTCAATGCAGAAAGTGAACTTAAATGTTAAAAATGTTGAGCTTTCAGATGCTTTAGATGCCCTACAAAAACAAGTAAAACAACATATCGTTTACAATAATGAGTATGTTAATTCATTGCCAAAAATTTCCTTAAACGTAAAAGATCAGCCGTTAGATAAGGTACTTGAGCAGCTATTCGCTAACTCAACTTTATCTTTTGTTTTGCGTGGTAATACCATAGTTGTTGCCCCTAAGCAAGAAAAAGGTAGCACTTCAAAAACAAGATTAATTGTTGGCGATGTTACCGATGAGCGCAATGAACCTTTGCAAAGAGCTGCCGTAAAGGAGCTAAATACCAACAATGGAACACTTACTAACGAGAAAGGCCACTTTGAGTTAAATGTGGCAGAAGACGCGGTTTTAGAAGTGACCTATCTTGGTATGGAATCGCAGCGTATTGCTGTTGCCGGAAAGACTTCACTTAAAATTGAAATGAAGGCAAGCAATACTGAGATTAAAGAAATCATTGTAACAGGTATTCCCTTTAACCGTAAAGCAGATAGCTTTACTGGTGCAGTTACAAAAATTTCTGCTAAAGAATTGCAAAGCGCAGGATCACTTAATATCTTTCAAAGCTTAAAGAACATCGAACCATCTTTAAACATTATCGATGATTTTGTGAACGGTTCTGATCCTAACAAATTGCCCGATATGCAAATCAGGGGCTCATCTTCCTTTCCAGACTTAAAAGGTGAGTATGCCACTAAACCTAATCAGCCTCTTTTTATTGTTGATGGTTTTGAAATGACCATTGATAAAGTAGCCGATTTACCTTTGGTTAGAATTGAATCTGTTACCATCTTGAAAGATGCTTCTGCAAAGGCTCTTTATGGTTCTAGAGCGGCAAATGGGGTAATCGTAATCGAATTGATCAAAGCCAAACCTGGAGAATTAAGAATTAGCTATAACGGAACTTTCGGTATTGAAAGTCCAGATTTAAGTAGTTATGATTTAGCGAATGCAGCCGAGAAGCTGGATTTAGAAAAGCAATTGGGCGCTTATACCAGGCCTCAACCTATTGTTGGTTTAACATACGACAGTTTATATTACGCGAATCTAAAAGAGGTTCAAAATGGTGTAAATACCGATTGGTTGGCACAACCTATTCAATTAGGTACCAGCAATAGACATGCAATTAGCTTAGATGCTGGTGATAACAACTTAAGAGCCGGACTTTCGTTCTTTACCAACAATACCCAAGGGGTAATGAAGGGAAGCGAAAGAAAGAACTTTGGAGGTGCTTTTTCTTTAACTTATCGCTTGAAAAATGTGCTATTCAGGAACCAATTTCAATTAAACAAAGTAAATGCAGTTAATTCACCATATGGTAGTTTTGGCGATTACGCTAAGTTAAATTCTTATTGGAGGCCATACAATGAAGATGGTAGCATTCGCAAATTGCTGGGTATTGGTCCTATTTTTTCGGAAAGTGTTTACAATCCAATGTATAATGCGACAATCAATACCAAAAATACTTCAACCTATACCAACTTCACCAACAATACCCATATAGAATGGAAAGCGAATGATAATATTCGTGTAATTGCAAGGGTAGGTTTAAGCAGCACAGAAAATGGTTCTGAACTATTTTACCCAGGTAGCCACACTAAATTTTTGGGCTTTACAGGTGATAACTTGTTCTTAAAAGGAACTTACGATAAGGGTAATGGTCATGCCACAATGTTGTCTGGCGATTTAAACATGAACTATTCCAAAGAATGGGGACGTCATGCTTTATATACCAATATTGGGGCTAATATGCGTGAGGATAAAACAGATAGCTATTTGTACTCGGCAATTGGTTTTCCTAACGACAGAATGGATAACATCATTTTTGCAAAACAATTTGCCGTAAATGGTAAACCTAACGGAAGCGAAGCCTTAACTAGAGAGCTAGGTACTTTGGCTGCAGTTAATTACTCATTTGATGGAAGATATTTTGCAGATCTTTCTCTTCGTTACAGCACTTCATCCCAGTTTGGTGCTAATAATCGCTGGGGAGCTTTTTGGTCGGCAGGTGCTGGATGGAATATCCATAAAGAACAGTTCTTGAGCGACAATAAAGTGATCAACCTCTTAAAATTAAGAGGTTCAGTAGGAAATACAGGTTCCCAGAATTTCAATGCTTATCAAGCAATGTTATTGTACAATTACTTTGTAGACAACTCCTATCAAGGCATGTTAGGTACTTTTTTAAATGGCTTAGCTAACAATGATTTAAAATGGCAACAGCGTATGGATTACAACATCGGATTGGATGTGGAGCTTTTAAAGCGCTTAAGTTTCCGTGTTGATGTTTACAAAGGCACGACTAATAACTTATTAACAGATATTACAACGCCTCCATCATTAGGATTCGCTACTTACAAAGCCAATTTAGGGCAGATCGTAAATAAAGGGATTGAATTTAGAGTGAACTATAAAATGTTGATGAATAGTGAGCATAGACAGTCCCTAAATTTATTTGCTACTGGAGCAGCTAATACCAATAAGATTGTTAAAATCTCTAATTCACTACAAAGTTTAACCAATGCACAAGATCAACTTTCTAGAACTAGCAATAAACCATTGGTGAGATTCGAAGAAGGTCAATCATTGGATGCTATTTGGGCAGTTCGTTCAAATGGTATTGATCCGGCTACTGGAAAAGAAATCTTCGTGAAGAGAGATGGATCGGTAACTGATACTTGGGACGCTACCGATAAAGTAGTAGTAGGGGTAAATCAGCCTAAATTATTAGGAACCATTGGTGCTAATTTCGATTACAAAGGATTTAGTGTGGGCATCATTGGTCGCTACAGAATTGGTGGTCAAATTTATAATCAAACCTTGGTCGATAAAGTAGAGAACGCATTGTTAAACTACAACGTTGATAAACGCGCTTATTATGATAGTTGGAAAAAGCCTGGCGACAATGTGCTGTTTAAAAACATTGGAACCTCAAACGCCATTACCCTAGCAACTTCTCGATTTGTACAAAACTTAAGCGAACTAAACATTTCATCAGTTAATGTTGGATACGATTTCTATCGTTTTGCATTCATTAAAAAAGCAGGCTTACAGAGTTTGAATGTAATGCTTAACCTAAATGATGTTTATCAGTTTAGTACAGTACGTGTAGAACGTGGTACAAGTTATCCATTTGCCCGTTATAGTACCTTAACGTTAAATGCCAACTTCTAATAATTCAATTTTTACTAACCTAAAAGAATTTGAAATGAGAAATAGAATATATGCAAGCTTATTGACGTTGATCGTCATTGTTTCTTGTGCTTCTTGTAAAAAATGGCTTGATGTACAACCCAGTACAAAAATAAAATCAGACGTATTATTTGAAACCGAACAAGGTTATAAAGATGCGCTATTGGGTTGTTATGCAATCATGAAAACCGAACAGCTTTATGGGCGCGAGTTAACTTTCGGCTTCATGGATGCGGCTGCCGCACAATATGACTTGTTTAATAATGCGACATACCGAGATTTGTCGACCTTTAATTTTACCTATAAAACCACATTATTACGCCCTAAGGTAGATAATATATGGAGCTCAATGTATAATGTAATTGCCAATGCGAATAATATTCTAGATCATATAGATCAGGATAAAGCACTTTTTACAGGTACCAACTATCAGGTTATTAAAGGCGAAGCACTAGCTATCAGGGCTTATGTCCATCTCGACTTGATGCGTCTTTTTGCATCAACAGATTTAACCAAAGTTGCCATCCCTTACATGAGATCGTTAACTACCGAAGTTAACCCACGTTTAACAGGAAATGAGGTGATGAAACTGCTCTTGCAGGATTTGCAAGATGCGGCGACCAATCTTAGTATCGATCCAATTAAAAATGGGACGAAACGCTCAACAAGTGAGTTTATGAACAATCGTCACCAACGTTTAAACTACTTTGCGGTAAAAGGTCTTGCTGCAAGAGCCTATTTATGGCAAGGTGATAAAGTAAATGCTTTGGCAAATGCGATGGAAGTTATGAGTAGTGGGAACCAGATTTTTCCTTGGATCCAAACTTCGAACATTGCTGCTAGTTTAGAAAAGGATAGAGATTATACTTTCTCTACTGAAAATCTTTTTTCGCTAAATGTATTTGATTTAAAAGCGATTGGTAATACATGGGTTTTCGCCGCACTTCCGGCAAATCAATTGCAGAAAAGTAGTTTTGCTTATAATACCATGTTTCAAACAACAGTAGCTGGTGTAGGTGCTAATGATATCCGTTACTTATATACCACAAAAGCGCTTGGAACTAACTTTATTGTCAATAAATTTTATCAACCTGATAATTACAACCCAGCATATGCTACGATGATTCCATTATTGCGTAGGTCTGAAATGAACTATATCGCAGCTGAATGCAATATTGGGGTGAATAATCAAGCAGCAATTGATCTGCTGAACGAAGTAAGAACTAACAGAGGGATTGTTACTCCTTTAGCAAATACCTTAACGGAAGTGCAAATTCAGGCAGAGATTTTAATCGAGTTTAGGAAAGAGTTCCAAGGTGAGGGGCAATTATTTGCTTATTGCAAAAGGACCAAAGCAGCTAGATTTCCAAATAACAGTACAAACTTAACAGATACACAATTGATACTTCCTTTACCGGATGTAGAAATTGAATTTGGAAGATAATTAGGAGTTAAATTTTTAAAAAAAATATTCACATGAAAGCAATAGTTAAAGTATGCGCATTAGCCCTTACATTCGGCTTTCTTTTTAGCGCTTGTTCTAAAAAAGATATCCAAATCTACGAGAACGACCCTAGGTTGTTTTTCCAAATCCCAGGCACTGGAAGCGTAGCCTTACGTGATTCTGTTATTTACTCTTTTCCTGCTAACCCAAAGGTTACAACAACAGATACCCTTTGGTTCAATGCTTGCATTATGGGAAATGCAGCTCCTGTAGATCGTATAGTCGGAATTAAGGTAAATACCGAAAACTCAACCGCTATTGAGGGAGTAAACTTTAAAATAGTAAGCAAAATATTGCCTGCTAACGCATTTAAGGTGCGGATACCAGTGGTGGTTTATAGAACAGGGTTAAAAGATAAATCAGTTCGTTTACAGTTAGAAGTACAGGAAAACAACGATTTCAAAATCGGATATAACCGGTATAATAAGGCAATTTTTATTTGGGGCGATAAGTTCTTAAAGCCTGATATCTGGGATACATCCAATTACAGAAATGCCTTTGGTACGTTCACCGAAACCCGATATGCTTTTATCCTTAAGGCTTGTAACATTACTGAACTACCCGACCCAATGAACCTAGTACAGCTTGGTTATTACAACGCCGTAGTTAGAAAAGCATTGAACGATTATAACAATACCCCGGGGAACACCCAGCTAACTGACGAAATGGGAGTTGTAGGGTTTCCTGTGTACACCGGAATTGGTGGTGCAGGGTAGTTTGTTATTTAAACTTAATTAAACAGAGATGAGAACATATAATAAATTTTTACTAGCCTTAATCGCCACGGTGCTTTTTTTGACTAGCTGTGCCAAAGATGAAGGCAATTATACCTACGATCATTTAACGACTAATTTTGTTGACGCTACCTCTATAAACGCAACATTTGTAGTGAGCCAAAATGATGTAGTAAATATCAATCCAACGATTGTAGCGGGCGTTTCAGCCGAGAAGTTAAGCTATGAATGGCGCCTTGTTCAAGTTAGTTTTGTACCTAATCCAGCTACAGGTACTTTCGTAAATAAGGTTTTAGGTACCACTAAAAACCTTTCATTCAAGGTGGTAGACCTACCAGCAGATTATACATTGGTGCTATATGTAAAGGATAATGCCAACGGTGGGATTACGCAAATGATCAAAAAGTCGATGACTATTAAATCTTATGCTTCACCAGGATGGATGGTGTTACATGGAAATACAACGAGCAGTGATATCAGCATTGTTGTAAATGGTAAAATAAGTAGCATAATTACCAATGGTGCCGATTATGTTCAGGCCAATGTGTTTTCAGAAACCAATGGTGCCAAAATGGCTGCTGAAGGTGCTGGGGTTTCTTATCAACCGAACGGATCGGTAGGGATTTTCGCTAAGACCAATTTAGGAGGCTATCGTTTAAATGGAAATGATCTTCGCATCATGGATAATTATAACACCATGTTTTTAGATCCAATGCCAGTAGCTGAGACTAAATTTCAAGGATATGATCGTTGGAGTTATAACGAGTTATTGATCAATAATGGTGATCTGTATTTTAATCCTAATCCATCAGCGAACATCTGGAATAAAATTGGCCTTAAATGTTTTGGAAATGGAATCAATTATGTGGCATCTCCCTATATGGCAACCATTTTTAACTTTGCCTATTATGGCGTGATCTATGACACCGCTAATAGAAGATTCTTGTATATCAATTTCAATAGAGAGATTAAAGAATTTTTACCGGCAGGAGCTACGGCGGCATTCGACCTTAAAAACACTGGTAAAGAAATGGTCTATGCAGAACATGGATTTGATTCCCGTTGGTTCTGCGTCATGCAATCGCCTAACGATCCGACAACTAGAGAATTGTTCCAATGTAAGTTCGATAAAACAGACAATGGAAATATCGGTGTTGCGCGTGTAAATATCAGCGCTGCCACCGAATTAAATAATGCAAAATATTTTGCATTCGGGAACAAAGCCAACGTAATGTATTATGCGAATGATACACAGATTTATCAGAACGATTATGCGGGAGGTAAATTATCAACCAAGCTGCTAGATATTGCATCTTCTTATCCTGGAAATGTAATTACCTGCATGAAGTTGTTAAAAACAGCGCCGGGTGTTGCACCTGCTCCAGTTGGGGATGGTAAGCTTTTGTATGTAGCGCTATACAATCCCGCTACACAGGCAGGAACTCTTTTGCAAATTGATGTAAATGAGATAAGTGGCGCTTTTGGTACGATCAAACCTTACACAGGATTCGGTAAAATTTCTTCAATGGCCTATAAAGCTATGTAATACTAAATTATTGGCGGGTGCTGAACCCGCCAGTAGTTATACTAAAACTTCAATAGAATGAATATGAAAAACATTAAAGCAGCCTTTTTAACCATAGGCCTAGCCCTCTTACAATTAACAAGTTTGGCAGCAGGTGGAAAGGATTGTACAGTAAGCGGAAAAATTAAGGGAATCGATAAAGAATCGAAAATTGTCGTTTTGCGCAGGGTAGGAGAACATCATTTAGATACCATCGCCCAATCATCAATTAAAGCAACTGGGGATTTCTCATTTGTAATTCCAGCAAACCTATGCGATGAATTATATGATTTGCGAATTGACGGGGTCAGAGGCGCACTTAGTTTTATTGCCGAAAAAGGCAAGGTAGAGATTGCGGCTGATAAGAACAAGATGTATTATGCGGTGCTGGGAGGAACTCCTACAAATGTGCAGTGGTACAATTATCAAAAGGCATCATTAGCCATCACTATGAAAGGCAATGATTTAAGGATGAGTGGGGCGTCAGCAAAACTTACCCAAGAAGAGAAAGTTGCTTTTTTTAAAAATCTAGATAAAGAGCGCAAAAATTATATTGATTCTTTAATCAAGAACTATCCGAATTCTGTGCTTTCTCTCTACTTAGCTAAAGAACCATTACCGATGTTGAAACACACGGAGATTGATTCATTGTTAGCGATGTTTAAGCCATATTTTGCCAAACATCGTTACTATATTGAGATGAAAACCCGCGCAGATATCTTGCGTAGGATCGCTCCAGGCGCTATAGCTCCTGACTTTATGGTAATGCAACCTGATGGTAAAGCTAAAATTACGCTTTCGGCTTTTCGCGGTAAATATGTAATGCTTGATTTTTGGGCATCATGGTGTATTCCTTGTCGCGCAGAAAACGTGCATACTAAAGAATTATATGAAAAATATAGTCCGCTAGGTTTACAAGTTATCTCTTTCTCTTTAGACTCTGATCAGGCAGCGTGGAATGAAGCTATCAAAAAGGATGGTTTAATTTGGAATAATGCGTCTGATCTTGTTGGTGGTGTAAACTCTCCTGTAGCCAAAAAATATGGTATCAATGGCATCCCTGCAATCTGGATTATCGATCCTGTTGGAAAGGTTATTGCCGAAGGCATAAGAGGGGAAAAGCTAGCCGACTTATTGGAATCAATATTTGTTAAAACAAAAACTAAGTAGGCCGAGATGATCAAAAGTAAAGAGCAAGAATTAACGAGCAAGGAGCAAGGATTACGGATAGCAAAATCGCCTTCAAAGTTAGGGTGGTTTTTGCTTAGCCTTATGTTCTTTGCTTTAATGGGTAATGTTCGTGCCGATGAAGGGATGTGGTTATTGTCTTTATTAAAAAAGAACAATGCCGAGCAGATGAAGGCTTTGGGATTAAAAATACCTATAGAAAAAATAGTAAGCGAGGATGGAGCTTTGAGCGAATCGGTAGTTGGCTTTGGTATGTCGGCTACTGCCTCTATTATTTCTGGCACAGGCTTAGTGCTTACCAATTACCACTGTGCCTATAGTGCAATTCAGCAGTATGTTACTCCTACAAATGATATCTTTCAAAATGGCTTTTGGGCCGCTACCATGACCCAGGAGCTTCCTGTTCATGATTTGATCATAACGGTTAATAAGAAGATATTAGATATATCTGATGAGGTAAGGGCGGAAATGCAAGCTAAAAATGCGCGCCAAGCAATTGATGCAGTTACGCGAAAATACCAGCAAAAATACCCATCCAATAAGGTGCTTCTTAAATCGTATAAGAATAACACGATGTTCGTGATGTTCCTGCAATTGCAATATAAGGATGTGCGCCTAGTAGGGGTAGCTCCAAAAAACGTAACAAAGTTTGGTGGTGAAACTGATAATTTTATGTGGCCGAGGTATAGTGCCGATTTTGCTTACTTTAGGATCTATACTGATAAAAATGGTGCACCAGCTGCTTATGCAAAAACAAATATACCATTGGTTACTAAAAACTATTTGCATATCTCGACGGCAGGCTATCAGAAAAATGATTTTGCAATGTCGATGGGCTATCCAGGAATGTCAGATCGTAATGCTACTTCTTATAAGATTTCAGAAAAGACGCAGGCGCTTAATCCTCCTCTAATTGCCGTTCGTAAGCTTCGTCAAGCTATTTGGTTGGAAGAGATGGATAAAAGTCCATTGCTTAAACAACTCTATGCTGAACAATATGCAACCTCAGCTAACTATTACAAGAACGCGATAGGGATGAATTTGTGGATTGATAAGCTAAAAATTGTTTCTAATAAAGAAAAAGAGGAACACCAATGGCAAGATTGGATCTCCAAAGATCAAAGCAAGCAAGCGATGTATGGTAATGCATTACAAGATTTACGGAAATTAATTGAGGAGAATTCGCCTTATCAAAGAGCTTTAACGTATTATACTGAAGGGTTTGCAACACCGGGTGTCTTAAATTTTATAGTTGGTTTTGGAAAGTCATTTCAAGACTATACAGCTAACATAAAAATTCGTCACTCGCTACAAAAAGATTTAACTAGCACAGCTAAAAGCCATTATATGAACTTTCATATAGATGTAGATAAGCGAATTACTAAAGCGATCCTTAAACTTTTAATAGATAGCTTGCCGACAAATTTACAACCAGCCTATTTTACAGTAAAAAATCTTCATTCAGCAGCTTCCATTGATCAATATATAGATGAGATCTATCATCAGTCTGTTTTTGGAGATTCGAACAAATTGCAGGCATGGTTAAATAATCCAGTTATTGCCATAAACAATGATCCTTTGATGCAGCTTGGAGAAGCTATTGAAGCTAAACGTAGAGAAGTATTTAGTACCTGTTCGTCAAATTCAAATAAAGCCTATCGATATAGCGCTGCTTATACAAACAGTTTGGCTGATTATAAGGCGAATGCCTATTATCCTGATGCGGATAGAACCTTAAGGCTCTCTTACGGGACAATCTCAGATCTTCATTTAGATGGAAAAACAATTCCTTATCAAACCACCTTTGGCGGCTTAATTGCCACTGCCAAAAACTCCACTAATAAGGATTATTTCTTACATAGAAAGCTGGAAGAGATGTGGCAAACTAAAGACTTTGGTAAATACGGGATGAATGGCGATATGCCTGTTTGCTTTGTTACCAATGGTGATGTAACCGGTGGTAACTCTGGAAGTCCGATGTTGGATGCTTACGGAAAGATAACTGGCCTGGTATTCGATTGTAACTGGGAATCGATGACAAGGGAGTTTAACTTCGAAAAGGACTTGCACAAAGTTATTTGTGTTGACATTCGTTATATGTTGTTGATTACTGAAAAGTTCTCGACTACAAAGAGAATAATGGAAGAAATTGAAAAAGCTAATTAAACACAAAGCAATGAATTATATAATTAAACCATTCGTCTTATTTGTTTGCGGACTACTATTAACTTTTCAGGCTTTTGCCGCCGATGGCATAAAAACGATCATAAAGGGCTCTGTTAAAGGTTTGGGCGTGAAGAGCCTATATCTATACAATCGTGACGCAAGTCACACTGTAAGAAGCTCAGCAGTAATAAAAGCAGATGGCTTGTTTCAATTAGCTGTTGGAATTGCTAAACCAGGTTTTTATTTCATTACGAGTGATGTAGAGAACCAGGTTTCCTGGCATTTTTACCTTAGTCCAGGCGATCAGCTAACGGTTAAAATAGTGAACAACCAGTTGGTATTAGGTGGTAATGGAAGTAGTTTGAATACTTTCCTGTTCGATCTTCATCAAAAGTATCCTTATGAAGCCGATTTAGCCTTAGCCTACAGCAATCGCGTAACAGCGTTAAAAGCATCAACCAATACAGGGGTAATTCGTTATAAAGCTTTACTGCTGGGCAATGAGCAAGGCGAATATCTTGATAAGGTATTTGGTCCGCTTATCGAATCAAAGGCGCATGGCAATGCAATTATAAAGGCCGATATAAGCGATTTAAACGTTTCTTTAGTACCCGAGCTTATCGTTTATCCAAATTGGTGGCAAACAGTCACAGAGCTGATGTATGCCAAAATGAAGGCTGGTCAGTTGAAAGTGCGCAACATGTATACCTGGGTGGCAGATTTTGGAAACGCCATAGAGAACCCAAAGCTTAAAGAAGCGTTTATGTTGGAGCTGCTTGATAATTCGGCCATTATGGGCGATTTTCGATCAATTGAGCACGAAATGAAAGCAGTAATTCCCTTGCTTAAAGATCCTAAAAGTATAGCTCAGGTAAATCTGTTAAAGGCGAAGATTAAGCGGAATATGGGAATATTTAGGTATGCTCCAGCAGGAACCGATATGAGCGCCTATACTTTTAGCGACGTAAATGGCAAGCAAGTATCCATTGCCGATTATAAAGGTAAGCTCATTTACCTGGACATCTGGAATACGGCTTGTATGCCCTGTATTGCCGAAATGCCTTACCTCAATAAATTAGAGCAGGAAATGACTGGAAAAGAGGTAGTATTTCTCTCTGTTTCTTGTGACAATAAAATTGAGCTGTGGAAGAGTTTTCTTCAAAAAAGAAATATTACCAATGAGCATCATTTAATCATCAATGGGAATAAAGATACTTTCTTTGATAAAATTGGCAAATCGGGCATACCACGTTTTGTAATATTAGACAAGGAAGGCAAAGTGCTTGATAATAATTGTTGTAAACGTCCTTCTAATCCATTACTTCAAATTTACCTTAACGAATTACTTAATAATCCTAAATAAATGAAGAGCTACTATACATGCCTTATGATATTACTAGGCACATTATTTACCGCACAAGCACAATTAACAGAAATTAATGGAGTGTCTAAGAAGAGTAAGCCAACTAATGTAAGACTTTTTAAAGTGGCTTATGGGCGTATTGAAGAGATCGCAAACGCTACGCCTACTACTAACGGTGCATTTAACTTCAAATTTAAGCCTGATTACAAAGGATATTATCTAGTTGGTTTTGGGGATGCCAATACTGGCTCTCAAGACAAATTTAAGTTATATGTAAAGGGAAATGATAAAATCAACCTTGTGTTAACGGATTCTAGCTATGTACTGAACGGAGTTAATAACAAAGAAAATCAAGTATTAGCTCAATGGTATAATTTTACTTATAAGTTAGAGCGAAAAACAGTCTATTTTAATAGGGGACGAAGAGGTTTCGATGATTTTTTTCCGATGTTAGCTAATGTAACTGATAAAGCTCAAAATTGGTGCTTAGGAAAAGAAACAGGTAATGCTGATTTTGATGAACTAATGCGAAATACGGTTAATTACGATCCAGCCTATTTTGCCCTAACACTACTCTTGTATCCTACGGCTTCTAAGCCAAATGAAGAAAACTATACAGATTATGTTAAGAATTTTAATGCTGATCAGTTTCTTAAAAACGAAGACTTGTATAAGTTCCCCTATGGAGCTAACATGATCCAGAATTTAGTTGCGTTTAAGAATAAAGGTTTAAATTATAGTTTTGACCAAAATATCTTATCCATCCCAAACGATAAATTAAAGGGCGAATTTGCTTTAAATTATGCCGGGATTGCTAAATCGTATACCAAATACAAAGAAACCGTAGATAATTATGGTAAATATTTTCTAACGGACGACCAGAAAATGCGAGCCGACGTAATAGCAGCAAAAATGAATATTTATAAACCAGGTGCTCCAGCCATCAATTTTACCTACCCAGATATCACAGGTAAGGAGGTTTCCTTGACAGATTTTAAAGGTAAAGTGGTATTTGTAGATGTTTGGGCAACATGGTGCGGTCCTTGCATCAAAGAAATCCCTTCTTTGAAAGCTTTGGAAAAGGAATTTCATGGTAAGGATATTGTTTTTATGAGTGTTTCGGTTGACTTAGATGCTGATAAGGGCAAATGGGAAAAATTTGTGGCTAACGAGCAATTAGGAGGCATCCAATTGATGGCTAGCGGCTGGTCTAAAATTGCAAAAGACTACAAAATTAGCGGTATCCCGAGATTTATGTTATTCGACAAGAATGGAAACATTATCGATGTAGATTCACCTCGTCCAAGTGATCCAAAGCTAAAAGATATGCTAAATGAATGGGTAAATAAACCCTAAAATTACAGAGCTCCCTAAAACCTAAATTAGGGAGCTTGTTTTGGTCATATGTGTATTAAAGAATATGAAATTTAAGAGGCAACTAAACTATGGTTAAAGTCGCTCATTCGATGTACAGTTGATCCCATTTGGCAACTACCATATGATCCCTTGTATTCTTTAGGAGTTTTACCAGTAACCTTCTTAAAAATTCTGGTGAAATAGAAAGGATCATCATAGCCAACTTCTCCGGCAATTTCCTTCACAATAAGGTTGCTATTCGTAAGTAATTCGCTTGCACGCTGAATTTTTATCCTGATAAAATATTCAATCGGCGATAAGCCAGTTTTTTGTTTAAAAAGCACTGAATAGTGCGACGGTGAATATCTAAAGGTTTCAGCAATTTCGTCAACACATAAGCGCTTATGAACATTTGCTTTCATAAAGGTAATCGATTGGTCTAGTTGATCTTCTTTTCCTGGTCCGCCTTGAGTTGTATTTTGAGCTGGATTAGGAAACAAGAAGAACGAGATAAAACGGTATAGGCAAAGATTAGCATAGGCAATGTTTTCGTCTGTAAGTCCTTTTAACAAGCTTGAGAAAATTTCTTGCCAACAATCAACCAGCTGACCATCGAAATTGATGTCGGTAGGAGAGCTGAACTTCTTTAAATCAAAAGTTTTATTTAGTTCAGTGATCATATTGCCGTTAAAATGAACACTGAATACTTTCCAGGTATGGTCTAAATCACTCTGGTATTGGTAGGTGTTATTTGGCGATAGTAATATAAATTGGTTTGCTTTTAATTGAAAATTGTCCTTTTGAGTGGTACATTCTCCAGTTCCCGATAGGCAATAAATCAATACATAATCAGTAGTATGGTTAGCTTTTTTCGCCAGCGATTGGCTAACATGGGTAAGATAAATAAGATTCTTAAAAGGTAAGTTCTTAACCTTGTTTTGTATCTCCTCAGGAATACTAATCTGATTGTTTAAACTCTTGTCTTTGTTTAAAAATAAGTTCATATCTATTTGGTCTGATTTGGTGTCAATTGATAATCCAAATATCAGGATAGAAAAAAAGGAACGAGAAAAAAAGACCACTACAAAACCATTACAAAATGCGTTATTTGAGCACTATGCACCACTACATTACCCTAATAACGTTGAAAAAATTATTGCAATTCAGAAAATTGAGAATAGGCTGTAGGTCATCAGTCTAATTTAATTGGGAAAGAAAGGTTACCAAGTTATAATCTAAACCGGTCAAGTTTAACTTTTTACGTAAGCGCGTTCTGGCAATTTCGATTGATTTAACGTTCTGATGGGTGATGGCAGAAATTTCTTTAGTGGTCATGTTCAGCTTCAAGAAAGCGCATAGTTTCCGTTCGCTAGGACTAAGGTTGGGAAACCTTTGGTTCAGGATATCATAAAAATCTTCATGGATCTGTTGGAACCGAAATTCAAATTCTTTTAAAAGATCCGGCCTCAAGTTAGACTGAAGATCTGTAACCACTCTTTGCATCGCGGGTTTTGCATCTCCGTCAACATTTTGTTTGATCTTCAAGAGCTTATCTGAAATATGATCAATCAACTCATTTTTCTGAATAAGGTGTAAAATGTTTACCGTAAGCTCCTTGTTTTTTAATTCAATCCCTTTTTCTAAATTATCTTTCTCTAATTTCAAATGTGCCTGTTCCAGTAACGAGTTTCTTATTTTGTTTCTTTGTAAATAAAACAATAAACTCACAATAATCAACGAGAGTGTAAGACCGATCCCCAGCAACAGATATCTGAGCTCCTTTTCTCTTTGTTTTGCTTGTTCTTCATTACGTCTTCGATCAAACTCGAATTGCATCTCTAATTGCGTTATCTTATTAGAGCGTTCTGCGTTGAACAAGGTGTCGCTCACTTGTTTGTTTAAAACAAGGGTTTCAAAGGCCATCTTGTAATTGCCTAACTGTTGATATAATTTAAATAGGTGGTCTGACGCTCTGCGCACAGTTAGCAGATCGCCAGTGCGTTGACCAAGTTTCACGGCTTCATTTAAATACCTTTCCGCAGTCTTGTAATCTTTCAAGTCAAAATAGAACCCACCTAAAGCGTCGTATGATATCGCCATTCCTGCTTCGTCATTGTTATTTTTTCGGATGGACAGCGCCTCTAAATAGTATTTAAGCGCCTCTTTGTTTTTATTTTGTCTGTGAAATAAACGACCTTGGTTGGTTAATATATGTGGCAGAATAGACTCGCTTGTTACCTCTTTAGCCATCTTCATTGCTTCAACATAGAAGATATTTGCTTTGTCAAACTCCTTCATCTCCTCGTGAATGATACCGAGATTATTTAAAAGACTTTGTTTAAGGGCTTTTTCGCGTATAATTTCCTGTTTGGTTGTCGATGAAAAGGTAAGTGCTTTGTTGTAATATTTGACTGCATTTTTATAATCTCTCTGGTAATAATTGATAATACCAATTCCATTATAGGCAGTTAAGAGATCATTGGGATTTGATGCCTTATTTCTAATAACTTCCTGATAAAGGTCTAACGACCGAGGATAATTCCCAAGTTTTAGATAAGCGATAGCAAGATTAATCGTCGATTTAATAATGAGGCTATCTATCTGAATTTCATTTGCCAAATGTTTAGCTTTTTCGACATAGGTCAAGGCCGATTTAGCATCAGATTTCCCGGTTAACCTCGAAAGCGAGAGCATAGTGCGTATTTTTTCTTCAGGAATCTCCGTTTTAGTTAAGTGAGTTTTTAGGCTATCTATCCTTTGCTTATCAGATTGCGCATAAGCAAAATGAAAAACTGATAAGAGCGCAATTAAAATAAGATATGTTTTTCGCCGGTCAATCATTCTTTTATAGTGCTCAAATATAAGCTTCGCTTTTCACTTTTTGTTGTTCTTTAAGATGACAAACTAAATTGTCGATTTTATTGTCATATGATTCTTTTTTTTGCGGGTGTATAAAACAATTCGCTTTATTATTCCGTTAGTATCATTACACATAATCTAACCGACATGGTCGAGACCCTTACAGATAGTTTAGAACCTATCGTAGATACGAATATAAAGCCCTTAATGAACGTTAAAATTAGCAATGTTTTGGGGTCCTGTATTGAAGCAGCTGACAAGCCAAACCGTATAAATATAAATATCAATGGCGTAAAGCCAGAGAATCTATTAAGTCACATTGATATTCTGACCGCAATAGAATATTATGGAATTACAGAATTCCTGGATACCATAGGAGAAGATAAAATTAGGGCTTATTTGGACTCTGATAAATAAATGCTTGAAATCCATTAATTTATGTTACCTTTGTGCTTTAATATTTAAAATATAGTATAATGCAACAAGGAACAGTAAAATTTTTCAATGAGACAAAAGGTTTTGGATTTATCGTACCAGCTAATGGTGATGCTGAAATTTTTGTACACGTATCAGGCCTGATCGATCAAATTCGTGAGAACGATCAAGTAAGCTATGATATCGAGCAAGGCAAAAAAGGCCTAAACGCAGTTAATGTTAAGATAGACTAAGAAATTATCCTTCATAAATTGAAAAGCATTCGTCCAGTGGGCGGATGTTTTTTTTTTGCGCTAATAAACCAGCGCTAAATACTTTCCATGGTGACTTACGCATTGCGGCTCCGTACTTCTATAATCGAAAAGTGTGTCTGGATAGGTATATATTTTTACCTTGATTTCAGTGAGGCTCGCCATAGAAAGCGCTGCAATTGTATGGATGTAATTGGCTGATATAAAGCTTTCCGTATAAAATAAATGGTCGGCCACTTTCACTTTGCCGTTAACCTTATGAGCATCTGGCTGAAGGTCGAAGCATTGTAAAGAGCATGGAGCATAGTTCCTTATACCAGTTTGGCGCGAATAAATTTTGTAGGCAGCCTCTTTCATACTCCATAACAACCACACCGTTTCATTTTGATCTTTCGAAGCGATGAGGATTTTTTGTTCTGCCAAGGTGTAAATCTTATCCAAGTAACCCTTTCGTTGCCAATTACTATCGCTCGCTGCCTGGTTAAGATCTACCAGATCATTGCCGGTCATTTTTCAGACAACTTTGTAATAATTATATCAATAGATGCCTTAACAGTTAGCATTTTCTCCATCGATTCATTATCGATTGTGATGTTAAATTCTTCTTCCACATCCAAAATAATATCAACCAAATTTGCCGAATTGATATATAAATCTTGGATAAAGTCTGCATCCTCTGTTAGCTCCTCTAGTTTTTCCTTAACCTGGGCAGGTGCATATGTTTTAATAATAGGCTTTAATCGGTCTATGATTTCTTTTCTATCCATTATTTATATTTTTTTAAGAGGATGCAAGCATTTACATCACCAAAACCGAAGCTTGCTTTTACTAATATATCTATTTCTTTTGAGATTGCTTTTTTAGGTATTTTCTCTTCATCTATAAGGTTTGTAATTTCAGGATGAAGGTCGTCTATATTAAGGTTGGGAAATAGGAAACTATTTTTTATTTGTAATACTGCAGCCACACATTCTATGCTTCCGGCGGCGCTTAGACAGTGTCCCACCATGCTTTTTAGAGAATTGATATAGGGAAAATCTTTACCGCTTCGCTGCAGCGCTTCGGTCCAGTTTTTAATTTCAGTTGCATCCATCATCGTAGCGGTTAAATGTCCATTAATCGTGTCTATCTCCGCGGCATGAACCTTCGCATTCGCTAAAGCTTTGGTAATACATTTTTGTACAGCTACAGCATTCGGAGCAGTCATGGTACCGCTCCCTCTTTGGCCACCAGAATTTAAATTCCCCCCTAAGATTTCAGCATATATCTTCGCACCTCGCGCAAGGGCATGCGTTAAAGATTCTACTACAAACGCGCCTGCGCCACTTCCAGGAACAAAACCACTCGCCGTTGCACTCATGGGCCTTGATCCCTGTTCCGGACTATCATTATGTTTATAAGTGCAGACCTTCATGGCATCAAAACCACCCCAAATATATGGGCCGCTATCTGTTGTAGAGCCGGCGAGCATAATCTCCGCCTCACCCGCTTTAACACGCTCATAGGCAAGTAGGAGGCTCTCTGTGCCAGTGCAGCATGCTGATGAGTTGGTAGTAACCTGATTACCCAATCCCAGTTTACCAGATAAATAAGCGCTTACACCGCTGTTCATCGTTTGTACAACTGCAGTACTTCCTAATCTTTTAACCTGGAGCTCATCAATTTTATAAATAGCTTCTCTAAAACGTTCTACACCAGAAGATCCAGTGCCGAATACAGTTCCATAATCCCAAAGAGGATCTTCGGCTTTATTAATCGATAGGCCTGCATCCTGCCAAGCATCTACTCCAGCAATTATTCCATATAAAATCCCGCTGCTATTGAAATTTTTTAATTGTAAAGGCGTAAAGTAATTTCCTATAAGTTCTTCAGTAAGGAAGGGCTTTCCCGAAAGCTGACAAGAAAACGCCAGATCGGCTAATTGCTGGTCGAATTTAATTCCGGAAACTCCATTTCGAATGGCATTCTCGAAAGCTTTAAGTCCAACACCGTTTGGTGCAACCACCCCCATGCCTGTGATGACCACCCTGTTTTGCATCGATTTTAGCTTTTTATGATTTTTCCCGAGATTGTACCAGCGCAAACAATTTCTTGTTTGCTATTTTGCATTTTAACAGCGCATTTTAATTTATTGAATCTAAAATATACTTTTTCAGAGCTAACCGTAACCTTTTCTCCCGGAAGCACCGGTTTTAAAAAATCTACTGCAGCGGATGTCATTACAAATTGACCCCTGTTCGGTGGTTCATTTCTTAGTAAGTAAATTCCAAGGCAAACTACACCGATTTGCGCCATAGTTTCAGTAAGTATTACGCCTGGTGTAACAGGTATGTCTTTGAAATGCCCTTTATAGAAATCTAACGTTGATTTAAAGGTAAAAGTTCCAATAGCGCTAACCTCGTCTACATGTTGAAGTTCATCGACAAAAAGAAAAGGAGGAAGATAAGGTAAGCTGCTTTGTATTTCTTTAAGGTCCATAAACTCCATCTGTTGGTATACGGATAACGAATATATACGCTACTCCACTTACATTCAAAGTTATCAAATTTCTTAAGATATACGAAAGTTAAAGGCAAATGGAATTATGCGTTTTAAAGACGGAAAATCGGGTATGTTTTCCCCAAGAAGGGTATTTATTGCCGATTTTGGGGAATTTGATGCTCAATATTATTTGTTATAACATCAATTGCCAAAATTTAATAGTATCTTGTTACTAATTAAATATCCATTCTCCATTGAGAAATTGGGTTTGTGGACTGACGATTAAGTACATATCTCGTTCAAGTTAAAACTTGGCTTTTAATTTGAATTATATAAAGTAGTTACATAAATGACTCCCGTGGGTAAAAGTAAAATAATGATAATTGATGACAATCCAATTGATCAGTTGATCACGGAACATGTGCTGAGATTAAATGATAAAAGTCGCGATATTATTGTGATGAACAGTGCAAATGAAGCATTGGCCTACCTGCTGTTAAATGTTAACGCCCCGGAGGCATTGCCGTACAGGATATTTCTTGATTTGGATATGCCTGTAATGAATGGATTTGATTTCTTGCAACACTTTAAAGAATGTGTTGACGAAATTAAAGATGGATGTAGCATCGTGGTAGTTACTGCCTCTGAAAGAAGGGAAGATTTAGAAAGAATAAAATTAAATCCCTTTGTACTTAAATTGATTGCCAAGCCATTACAGAGGCATTCATTAGTTTTATAATTGTTTACAAATTACGCTCTCATAATCTCCAACCCTTAACGTGTTGACAACCTTCAAAGTTTGTCAAAGTGTTAAGGGTTTTTCTTCGACGGCCTTTTTCAAATACCGCTCGGTAAAAATAAATTGTATATTGCAACCGTTTTCATTAACAAACTTTCCATAATAAACACACATATTTCGATGAAAAAGATTACATTATTTCTATTATTAATAAGTCTGGCCATGAATTTAAAAGCACAGACTGCTTCGGAAAACAAATTGCTAGCTGCCGTGGAAAAATTAAGGCTTGGAATGATCAGTGGAAATAGAGCTGATCTGGAAAGTATCACTAGTAAAGATTTAAGCTACGGACATTCTTCTGGAAAAATCGAGGATTATACAGCATTTGTGGAAACATTTGCAAGTGGAAAATCCGATTTTGTAACAGCAGATTTTAATAAGCAGACCGTAAAAATCGCTGGGAAGACCGCATTGGTTCGCCACCAGCTAGATGCTAAAACAAATGACGGCGGCAAACCAGGAGAAGTTCATCTAGGGATATTATTAGTTTGGCATAAGGAAGGTAAAGACTGGAAATTATTTGGGCGACAAGCCTATAAATTACCTTAATTGGTTTATGCTATGCTATCTCACATACAAATCGGTTGCCAATATCTTTTTTTCGAATTCTTCTACTGGATATTTAGCTTCGATAAGTTGTAACAACATTTCAGTTGCCAATTGGCCAATATCATAAGCGGGCTGCCTAACAGAAGTTAATGATGGGTTAAAAAGATCCAGTACATCCGAGTTGCTAAATCCGGCAATTGCTATTTCTTCCGGAACAGCTATGCTCAATTTTTTAAAAACACTTAAACACCCGGTACTCAGGCGGTCTCCAGCAACAAAAATTGCATCTGGCTTTTCTTTAAGCGACATTAATTCTTTGATAGCGGTTTCGGTTTCTTCAGGCAGCATCCCTCCATGAAGACAATGCTTAATGTAGGAGGAACTCACCTCCATATTATGGTCCCTCAAAGCAGCCTCATAACCAGACAGTCTTTCTATACTGATTGATAAATGCTTTGAACTCGTTAGATGGGCAATTCTTTGATATCCTTGTTTAATTAAATACTCAGTTGCCTGATAAGCCCCTTTTTCATTGTTCGCAATTACCTTATGGGTGTCGATTTCGTCGGCTACACGATCAAAAAATACAATTGGTAAACCGCGTTCGTGCAATGAGGAAAGATGTGATATGTCAGTTGTTTCTGAAGACAACGAAACTAAAAGCCCATCTACAGACCTTGAAGCCAAATGCTGAACGTTAATTACTTCACGATCGTAAGATTCATGCGTTTGGGAAATGATAACATGATAGCCTCTATCGTATGCAATCGATTCAATCCCGTTAATTGCCTGTGAAAAGTAACTATTAGCCACTTCGCTTACCACCACGCCAATAGATTTACTTCTACGCTCTTTTAAACTTAAGGCAATAGGGTTGGGCTGGTAATTAATCTCTTTAGCATAAGCTAAAACAATTTTTTTAGTCGCTGCACTAATTTCGTGCGTATCTCTCAATGCTCTTGAAACGGTGGAAGTTGATAGCCCTAAGGCCTTGGCGATATCTTTTATGGTTACGGGCTCAAACATGATTTAACGATAGTTTTTTTTCACAAATTTAAAGATAACTTTTTAAGTTGAATTTTGGCAACGTTGTCGGGAACGATTGCACAAATTTAGTGTCCTGTACTATCATGCTTTATAAAAAAAACAATGTAGACTTGTTAAGGGAAGGCCTTAAAAGCTAACCAGTATAACCAAATTATAACCTTAAGTATGAAAAAAGTTTTACTATTATGTAGTATGCTCGCCCTCTTTTTCGGACTGGCGAACGCACAACAAACAAAACAGGTCTCAGGGAAAATTACAGATAAAGCAACCAAGCAAGCTATTCCTGGCGCATCTGTAACTGTAAAAGGAACAACTATCATTGTAAGTACCGACGAAAATGGAGCGTATAAAATTAACGTCCCGCTTTCAGGAACGCCCGTTTTACAAGCAAAGTACCTTGGCTATAAAATGCAGGAAGTTACTGTTGGCACTTCTTCAACAATCAATTTTGCCTTGGAAGATGACGTAGCTTCATTAGACGAAGTTGTGATCAATATCGGTTATGGCACGGTCCGCAAAAAAGATCTAACAGGAGCCGTATCTTCTGTTGGTGCTGATGTAATCGCCGCTGCGCCCGTATCTTCTGCACTAGAGGCCATTCAAGGTCGGGTTGCAGGTATCAGTATCGCCACAACCGAGGGTTCTCCTAATGCTGAAATGACAGTGAGAGTGCGGGGAGGTGGTTCTATTACAGGAGATAATACGCCTTTATATATTGTAGATGGGTTTCCTGTAAACACAATTGCGGACATCGCTCCGCAGGATATCGAATCAATCGATATCTTAAAAGATGGCTCTTCGTCAGCAATTTATGGCGCGAGAGGAGCCAATGGCGTAGTTTTAATTACCACTAAAAACTCCAAAGATGGCAGAACATCGGTGAGCTATAACGCTTTTACAGGAACCCGTCAATTGGCAAATAAATTGGACGTTTTAACGCCACTTGATTATGTTACCTGGCAATATGAAAGATCACTTTTAGATAAATCTCCTCTTGATTATACCCAGTATTTTGGCAACTTTCAGGATATAGACCTTTACGCCAATGTACCGTTCAATGATTGGCAAGAGATCGTATTTGGCCGAACCGGAACTACTTTTAATCAGAATATAAGTATTAGTGGTGGAGGCGAAAAAACAAAGTATAGCCTCAGTCATAGTTTCGTTAAAGACAAAGCAATTATGCAATTATCTAATTTTGAAAGACAGAACGTTAACTTCAAATTAAATCATAAACTTTATAAAGGTCTGACGCTAGATTTTGGCTTGCGCTATGCGGATACTAAAACGAAAGGCGGTGGCGCTAATGAGCAAAATGAAATTTCATCTGCCGATTCACGTTTGAAGTATGCGATGTTGTTCCCGTCATTTCCAGTACCTGGCTTAACAACTACTACAGAAACTGATGATGAGTTTAACCTATATAGCCCATTAATCGCCATTTCTGATAACGACCAGTATATTCGCCGCAAAACATACAATATCAATGGAGCAATTTCTTATGATATTATCGATAATTTAAAGCTACGCGCGGAAATGGGCTATGATGGGTTTAGAAATGATCAAGATCGTTTTTATGGAAATACCACCTACTATGTAAGAAATGTTCCAGCGGCAGAAAATCAAAATCTTCCTGCTGTTATATTCGCAAACACAAATAGAAATAGCTTCAGAAATACAAACACTATAAACTATAATTTTAGTAAAATTATAAGCAATAAGCACAATTTAAATGCCTTAATTGGTCAAGAATTTATTAAAACAGAACAAGGCGTATTAACGACAGTTGTACATGGTTTTCCTAAATCTTTTGGCTTTGAACAAGCTAGCGTACTTTCTACGCAAGGAAAAGCCAATTCCATTGATAACAGCCTTTTTCCTGATGATAAGTTAATGTCATTTTTTGGAAGGGTTAACTATGATTATGAGGGTAAGTACTTGCTGAGCGCCACATTTAGGGCAGATGGATCGTCCAAGTTCTCAGAAGGAAATCGTTGGGGATATTTCCCATCGGTATCTGGTGCTTGGAGAGTTTCACAAGAAGGATTTATGGCCAATACCAAATCTTGGTTAGTTGATTTAAAGATCAGGGCTAGTTATGGTACTGCTGGGAATAACAATATTCCAGCCGGACAAATGGCGCAGACCTTCCAAAACTCAGTAACTACATGGGTAAATGGTTTCAATAATTTTTGGGCAGCTTCAAAAACAATGGCTAATCCAGATCTGAAATGGGAAACTGCAGTTACCCGAAACATAGGGGTAGATTTTGCATTGCTAGGTTCAAAACTTACGGGTACAGTTGATGCCTATTTAAACCAAACAAAAGATCTATTAATTCAGTTTCCAGTTGCTGGAACAGGATACGATTTCCAGTATCGTAACCTCGGGAAAACTCAAAATAAAGGTTTAGAACTTTCTCTAAACTGGAACGCAGTGAAAAAAAACAATTTCGAATTATCTATAGGAGGAAATATCAACTTCAACAGAAACAAAGTACTGTCGCTCGGAACTGTTAAAAACATCAACGGTCAATCTGGCTGGGCTTCAACCGAAATTGGCGTCGACTACCTAGTAGAAGAAGGGGCTTCGATTGGCAGAATCTATGGGTACAAAAATGCTGGCAGGTACGAGGTCTCTGATTTTACAGGATATAATGCAGCCACAGGTAATTGGACATTAAAATCAGGTGTGGTTGATGGAACATCTTTCACAGGAACTATTCGTCCGGGTTCAATGAAATTACAAGACCTTTCGGGTGATGGAAAGATAGATTTATCTGATCGAACAGTGATTGGAAACGCTAATCCATTAAATACCGGAGGGTTTACAATAAACTCAAGAGTATATAATTTCGATATTGGTGCCTATTTCAATTGGAGTTATGGAAATGATATCTACAACGCTAATAAAGTTGAGTACACCTCCACTAGTAAATACAGCTCTAGAAATATGATTTCCCAAATGGCAAGCGGAAATCGCTGGACAAACCTTCGTGCAGATGGCACCATTAGCAACGACCCAGCTGAATTGTCGGCCATGAACGCAAATACCACACTTTGGTCGCCTTACATGAAAACGTTTGTATTAAGCGATTGGGCAGTAGAAGACGGTTCTTTCTTGAGATTATCTACAATCACATTAGGTTATACTTTGCCAAAAAGCATCTCAGACAAGATAAAAATGAAAAAAATGAGAGTTTACGCATCTGGTTATAATTTATGGTTGCTAACCGATTATACCGGATTCGACCCAGAAGTTTCAACACGTCGTAGAACCAACCTAACTCCGGGAGTAGACTACTCGGCTTATCCGAAAAGCAAATCATTTGTTTTTGGTCTAAATGTTAATTTTTAAGAACACTATTTAATTATAGAAATATGAAAAAGATTATTTATATCGTATTCATCCTGATCGGTGTAGCTGTGATAAGTAGCTGTAAAAACGCATTGGATGCGCCAACTAAATCATCCCTTGACGAATCTGTTATTTTTTCTACACCTGGTCTGGCAGAAGGCGCCATAGCAGGTATCATTCAATCATTTGGAGAAACCAACTCTTATAGAGGCCGTTTCTTAGTTTTTTATGGGGTAAACACTGACACAGAAGTGAGTAATGGCCTAAAAAATACAACGGACGACAAATCCAGACTTTCTAACTATGATACCAATGTAAACAATGGTCAGATGAACACAGATAATAATGTGTGGGCTAAACTTTATGAAGGTATTGAAAGAGCTAATCTAGCTATTAAAGGGATAAGGACCTATGGGAAGATAGAAAGTAGTCCGCAAATGGCGCAACTGCTAGGTGAAATATTAACCCTAAGAGCCGTTTTGTATAATGATTTATTAAAAGGTTGGGGCGATGTGCCTGCTAGATTTGAACCCATTACCACCGCAACAACCTATTTACCGAGAGATGACAGAGATGTTGTTTATAAACAACTTTTAAAGGATTTAGATGAAGCTGCAGGTTATTTGCCCTGGCCAAATGAAACGGCCAATACTAGTAAAGTTGAACGTGTAAGCAAAGCTTTTGCAAAAGGGATGCGAGCAAGAATCGCTTTAGCAGCTGGAGGCTACGGACAACGTTTAGATGGAACAATACGCTTAAGTACAGATGCAGAACTTTCTCGCGACAAAATGTATGCAATTGCTAAAAAAGAATGCTTAGAGATCATCGATAGTAAGAAATTGCGATTGCTGGGTTTTGAGGAGGTATTCAGGAAATTAAATGAAGAAGGCGGTGCGGCAGGATTAGAGTCGATGTGGGAAATTCCATTTAGCGAAGGCCGCGGTAGGGTGATATTTGATTTGGGTGTTAGACATTTAAAAACAGACCAATACACCGGGCAGAATAAAGGGGGTACAAATGGCGTAAATCCAATCATGTTGTATGAATATGATAAAGATGATGTTCGCCGGGCGGTAACAGTAGTTCCTTATGAGTGGGATGGTGGTGATGGAACAAAAGGGGCGATTCAGGTTCCATCTAGCCTCGGACGCCTGTATTTCGGAAAATATCGTTATGAATGGATGAAACGTAGAGTAACATCTACCAATGATGATGGTTTAAACTGGTTATATATGCGTTATGCCGACGTCATACTAATGGCTGCAGAAGCCATCAACGAATTGGATGGACCAGGAGCAGCGGCACCCTATTTAAGAATGATCCGCGAACGCGCATTTCCAAATAATGCTGCGAAAGTGAATACTTTTATGGCAACTGCTTCCACCTCTAAGCAAACATTCTTTAATGCCATTGTAGATGAAAGAGCATTGGAGTTTACGGGCGAAATGTTAAGGAAGTCTGATCTGATCCGCTGGAATTTATTAGGTGCAAAATTAGCTGAAGCGAAAGTTAAGTTGCAGCAATTAGAAGCAAGAGAAGGAAAATATGCTGCGCTCCCTGCCAAAATATACTATAAAACAGCTGCGAATGGCGAAAGCGTTGAAATCTATGGGCTAAACTTTGGTGATACCGACGCACAAGGTGTTGCACTAGGCTACCCTTCAAATAAAAACTGGACAATGTCTGCAGCCAATGACGCAACTGCGTATTGGAATGCATTATATGTAAAAGATCCAAACAAGCAGCAATATTGGCCAATCTGGCAGATCTTTTTAGATTCTTCTAATGGAATGTTAAACAACAAGAACTTAAATTTATAATTAAGAGGTTATGAATAGGAATTATATATATACAAGCGTTTTCTTCCTGATGACCTTAGTAGCGTTTTCAGGTTGTAAAGACGATATGATGGACGAAGTGACCAAGCTGGAAGTAGATCGTGCTTTTTCACCAACAGGTTTAACCGCGAACGTAATTAATAGAACAGATATCAGACTTACGTGGAAAGCTGTAAATAATGCTAAAACGTATACTGTAGAGGTTTTTGAGAATGCAGATTTTTCGGGAACACCAGTTAAATCAATTAAAGATATTCCTTTTTTGCAGGTTCCGTACACGGTTACAGGACTGGCAGGTGATACACAATATGCAATTAGGGTAAAAGCTGCTGGTGAGGGAGTAGAAGATTCTAAATGGATAACTGCGAGCTTGAAAACCGATTCAGAACAGATTTTGCAGACGGTAAATCCGGCTAAATTAACGGCCACATCTGTGGCAATAAATTGGCCTGCGGGACAACCAGCAACGACGATCACCATAAATCCAGGTAATATTACAAGAGCTGTTACAGCACCTGAAGTCGCCGCCGGAGAAGCAATTGTAACGGGTTTAACAGGCGAAACTTTGTATACCGCCAAATTATTTAACGGAACAAAAACTCGTGGAACTATCACTTTTACCACCCCACTCGATTTAGGAGGGGCAACATTAGTTTTGCCAAGTGATGATTTAGCAGCCATGATTGCAGGCGCTTCCGCGGGTGAGGTATTAGCCTTGATGCCAGGAACGTACAATATCAATGCCGATATTACTATAAACAAATCTATTGCGCTAAAAGGTGCCAGACCGTCTGATAAACCAATTATTAAAGGAATGGTTGTTAGAATAAGAGGAAATGCAGGATTAGATTTAAAAGATCTAGTGCTAGATGGAACCGGCGCACAAAACGATAATCAGGCTATAATTTATGATGAAGCTTCAGATATTGCGTATGGTAATTTAGCAATCGAAAATTGTGCAATTAAGAACTATGTGAAAGGCGTTTTGTATGCGAACGTAAAAGCATTGATTGAATCAGTTAATTTTAAAGGAAATATCATTAGTGATGTGGAATGTGTAGGAGGCGATCTACTGGATTTCAGAAATGGAATTGCTAAGACTTACAATTTCTTAAATAATACCGTATATAATGCTGCTTTAGCACGGGATTTCTTTAGGATGGACGCTGGTGGCGGTAATAATTTCCCAACGGTAACCTCTGTTATCACCATTTCAAATAATACTTTCTATGGTATATTGAACGGAGCGAGCAATCGACTTTTATATATTCGCCTGCCTAAACAAGAAATCTATTTTACTAAGAACATCGTAGCCAATTCAAACGGTATTTTAACCAACCAGGCATCAACCCAAATTGTTGCCGGTAATTTTATTGCAAATAACTATTTCAACGCGCCAACATTTATGGGCGGAAGTGCAACTTCTGGCGCAAAATATGATACGGGTAGCTTTACTACCTTAAATCCTGGTTTCGCAAATCCAGCAGCAGGGAATTTTACCCTAACTGAATTTACTTTAAAAGCCAATGGAATAGGAGACGCTAGATGGCGATAAAATGGGTTAGCTTAGCCTTTTTTTTATTATGCCTGACTAATTTGCAGCAGCAGACGACCATTTATATTATTGGAGATTCTACTGCTGCAAATAAGCAGGAAAAGGCATACCCAGAAACAGGTTGGGGAATGGAGTTAGCTTCGTTTTTTGACCAGGAAGTGTCGGTAGACAACCGTGCCCTAAACGGAAGAAGTACAAAATCATTTATCGTTGAAAAAAGATGGGCTGAGGTACTGGCCAGTTTAAAAAAGGGCGACTATGTATTTATCCAATTTGGTCATAATGACGAAAAGGTAGATCGACCGGATGTCGGAACATCACTCGCAGACTATCAAACCAATTTGATCAGGTATGTGAAAGAAACACAGGCAAAGCTAGCACACCCCGTACTTTTGACGCCAATTATGCGAAGGAGCTATCAAAATGGTATTTTCAGGGATACCCACGGCGGATATCCTGAGGTAGTGAGGAAAGTAGCTGACTCCTTGCACATCCCCCTGATCGATATGCATCGAAAAACAGAACAGTTAATTGTTGGTTTGGGCGAACTATCGTCCGTTAAATTGTTTAATCACGTAGATAGTGGCCATGTCAATTATCCGAAAGGAAAAAAAGATGATACCCATTTAAGTCCCGATGGTGCGAAGGCTGTTGCCAAATTAGTGATAGAAGGAATTAGTGAAACAAAATTACCATTGGTAAAACATTTGATTAAAAGATGAAGATAGTTACCGTTGCTTTCTTGCTGGGCCTTTTCACACTTTCAGTGCCAAAAAAGCCTGTACATATTTTTTTAATAGGTGATTCTACGATGGCCGATTATAGCCTGGACTCAGGTTATATGGAAAAGAGGTTTCCACTTCATGGCTGGGGACAAGTGTTTCAACCTTTTTTTAAGAAAGACAGTCTGGTAAAAATTAAAAATTTAATCACTTCAGATAGTGTTATTATCATTGACAAAGCACGGGGTGGGAGAAGTACCCGTACCTTTTTTGAAGAAGGGCGGTGGGAGGCAATTTATCAGGTATTGAAGAAAAACGACATCGTAATGATACAGTTCGGCCATAATGATGCAGCAATTGACAAACCTGAACGATATGTAAATATTGTTGGTTATAAAGCATTTTTGAGATTATATGTAAATCAAACCCGCGAAAAGGGAGCAACGCCAATTTTAATAACACCCGTAAACAGAAACTATCCGTGGAAAGACGGAAAATTAAACAATGTTCATGGCGAATATCCAAACGCAGTTAAGGAAGTTGCCACAGAACTTAACGTGAAACTAATCGATTTAACCCAACTTTCAATCGATGCCTTTACAGCTAAAGGAAAAGCTGCAGTAACGTCTAACTATTTTATGAATTTCGAAAAAGGAGTTTACTCAGCATACCCCACCGGACAAAAAGACAATACTCATTTTCAAAAAGAGGGCGCAATAGCAGTTGCCCAATTGGTATTTAATGCGATGAAAAAGTTATAATCATGAAGAAAATTAAATTACTGTTGGTGTTAAATTGTTTAATGGTTTCTTTTGTTTTCGCCTCAAGCCCCACAGTTTACGATATTATTGTAGCTGCCGATGGATCAGGAAATTATAAAACTGTTCAAGAGGCCATTAATGCGGTGCCCGATTACAGAAAAGTAACGACGACCATTTTTATTAAAAATGGGGTGTATAAGGAGAAATTAAATATCGCTACCTCCAAACAATTTATTAAAATGATCGGAGAAAATGTAGCGCATACGATTTTAACTTATGATGATTGGGCGCAGAAAAAGAACTCCTTTGGAGAAGAAAAAGGTACTTCGGGATCATCGAGTGTTTACATATATGGAAATTCTTTTACTGCAGAAAATATAACCTTTCAAAATACAGCAGGACCGGTAGGGCAGGCAGTAGCTTTATTTGTAGCAGGAGATAAAGCTAGATTTATCAATTGTAGGATGCTTGGTTTTCAGGATACTTTATATACTTACGGCTATGCTAGCCGCCAATATTACTACCAATGCTATATTGAAGGAACGGTAGATTTTATCTTCGGATCATCAACTGCGGTATTCGATAAATGTGAAATTTTCTGCAAAAAGGCAGGTTACATCACAGCTTCCTCTTCACCAGATTCTTCGAAATATGGCTATGTGTTTATCAACAGCAAAATTACTGGCGATGCTACCGATAATTCTTTTTATTTAGGTCGGCCCTGGCGCCCCTATGCAAAATCGGTATTTATTAATTGCTACTTAGGCAAAATGATAAAGCCCGAGGGATGGAACAACTGGGGCAAAGAAACGAATGAAAAAACAGCATACTATGCCGAATACAACAGCCAAGGGCCAGGTGCAAACGCCAAGGCACGGGTTAAATGGTCGCATCAACTGGATGAAATAACGGTTAAAGCATATACAATGGAAGAGATTTTTAATGGCTGGAATCCGAAGGAGTAAGTACAAATAATAAAAATTAAAGCACAGCGCAAATGAAACCAATATTCCTTTTTTTATTAACTTTTTTAACACTCTCCTCTCAAGCTCAAAATCAAACATTCCCCAAATCATTTACCGTTGCTCAAGATGGAACAGGGGATTTTAAAACTATCCAAGAAGCAGTGAACGGAGTAAGGGATTGGTCTGAGGTTCAGGTGCCGATCTACATTAAAAAAGGTACCTATCAAGAAAAGTTGGTTATTCCACCGCAGAAGCCAAGAATTTCTTTAATTGGGGAAGATAAAACGAATACCATTATTACATTTAATGACTATTCAGGAAGAAATGGCCACAATACCTATACTTCACATACGGTGCTAGTGGAAGGGAATGATTTTACTGCAGAAAATATAACCTTTGAGAATAGTGCCGGGCCAGTAGGACAAGCTGTTGCCCTACACATTACCGCAGATCGGGTAATCGTTAAAAACTGCAATATTTTAGGTAATCAAGATACATTATTCCCTTCTAACGAAACCAGCAGACAATACTTTTTGAATTGCTACATCGAAGGTACAACAGATTTTATTTTCGGTGCGGCAACGGTGGTTTTCGAAAACTGCCATATCCATAGCAAAAAGAACTCCTACATTACGGCCGCCTCAACTACCCCTGCAAAAGCTTTTGGCTTCGTGTTTCTAAATTGTAAACTAACGGCCGACTCAGCTGCCCAAAAAGTATATTTAGGCCGACCATGGCGCCCATTCGCCAAAACTGTTTTTATAAACACTAACATGGGTAAACACATCGCTCCGGAGGGCTGGCATGTATGGAACAACAATGAAAATCATTTGAAAACCTATTATGCAGAATATGGCTCATATGGACCAGGATTTGTAAAAGAAAAGAGGGTGCCCTGGTCTAAACAACTCACCAAAAAAGAAGGTAAACAATATACCTTAACGAATATTTTTAAGGGAACAACTGCCTGGATTCCCTAATTAGGGGCGTCATTGCGAGCGCAGCAAAATGGGAAACTCCGTCATTGCGAGCGCAGCGAAGCAATCTAATTGATCGCTTAAGATTGCTTCGCTGCGCTCGCAATGACGAAACTACGCTCGCAATGACGAAACTGCGCTCGCAACGACGGATGCCCCTACAACGACTAACTTTTCCTATAATGACGTAATAGATAAAATAACATCATAAACAATGAAAGTACTATATACCATTTTAATAAGCTGTTCAACAATGGCACTCAATGCCCAAGTTTCCAAAACATGGGTGCCCGATATGGGAAACGGAAAATATAAAAACCCGATCATCCATAGTGATTATTCAGACCCAGATGCAATTCGAGTGGGAAATGATTTTTATATGGTTTCATCCAGCTTCAATGCAGTTCCAGGCTTGCCGATTTTGCATTCCACAGATTTGGTAAATTGGAAAATCATAGGCCATGCCTTAAAAAGACAGCCCCCATTCAAGCACTTTGCTCAACCACAACATGGTAACGGTGTATGGGCTCCCGCTATCCGTTTTCATAACAGAGAATTCTACCTCTATTATCCAGATCCTGATTTCGGTATTTACCTAACCAAAGCTAAAAATGCAGCCGGACCTTGGTCTGAACCTACCTTGGTTGAGGAGGGAAAGGGGTTGATAGATCCATGTCCGCTCTGGGATGAAGATGGAAAGGTATATTTAGTTCATGCTTATGCAGGCAGCAGGGCTGGGATAAAAAGTATCATTGTGGTTAAAAGATTAAATTCCAGTGGCGACAAAGTTATCGATGAAGGCAAATTGGTTTATGACGGACATGAGCTGGACCCAACCATTGAAGGGCCAAAGTTTTATAAACGAAATGGATATTACTACATTTTTGCTCCCGGAGGTGGCGTGTCAACTGGTTGGCAAACGGTGTTGCGCGCTAAAAATATATACGGACCTTATGAGCGAAAGGTGGTAATGGATCAGGGTAAATCGCCAATCAATGGTCCACATCAAGGCGCCTGGGTAAGTACCCCTGCCGGGGAAGACTGGTTTTTACATTTTCAGGATAAAGGAGCTTACGGACGGGTAGTGCATCTACAACCCCTGAAATGGATAAATAATTGGCCGGTTATTGGGGTTGATAGCGATGGGGACGGAGCAGGAGAACCCGTGCTAATTCATAAAAAGCCCTCTATAACAAAAGCGGCTAAGATGGTTACTCCAATGGAGAGCGACGAGTTTAATGCCCCTAATATGGGTTTACAATGGCAATGGCAAGCCAATCCAGTTGCTACCTGGTCATTCTTAAATCCTTCAAAAGGTGTGTTAAGACTTTATTCGGTCAAAAAACCCGATAGTGCTAAAAATCTTTGGGATGTACCGAACTTGCTCTTGCAAAAATTTCCTGCTGAGGAATTTACGGTAACCACTAAGATGACGTTCTCACCTAACATGAAGCTTGTAAACGAGCAGTCGGGCTTAATAATCGCAGGATTGAGTTATGCCAATCTTGCTGTAAAAAGCAAACAAGACGGACTATATTTAGTTTATTCAGTTTGCAATAATGCAGAAAAAGGAAGTATAGAAAGTGAGCAAACCTTAGTTAAATTAACCCAAAAGGAAATCTATTTACGGGTTTCGGTAAGCTCGGGTGCTAAATGTCAATTTAGCTATAGTACAGATGATAAGCTATACAACCAGGTAAAGGAAACCTTTCAGGCCGAACCAGGAAAATGGATAGGTGCTAAAGTTGGTTTATTCTGCGTTAGAGAACAACAGACCAATGATGCGGGTTATGCCGATTTCGACTGGTTTAGGGTTCTTTGAGAACGATTGCACAGTTATTTTCGGTCATTTAGTTTCATTCCCGTTCAAAACTGTGTAGACTTGTTTATTGCAAACCGATATAATCTGTAACTAACACATGAACAAAATAGCATCTATTCTATTTACTGTCGCTCTATTTTCGACATCGATTTCTTTAAATGCACAAACTGGTGTGGGTAAGGCTTATTCGTTTGATAACCTGCCAAAAGTTGCAAAAACTTCTTTTAAAGCAGATACTTTAAATATTATAAAATATGGCGCTGTAGGCGATGGCTTAACCTTGAACACAAAAAGCATAAATGATGCAGTTATCGCCTGTAACAAAAGAGGCGGCGGAGTGGTGCTAATTCCCCAAGGATTGTGGCTCACTGGCCCGATTGAATTGAAGAGTAATGTGAACTTGCACCTGCAAAAAAACTCCATTCTACAGTTTACCAAAGATTTTAACCAATATCCGCTAGTGGCAAGTAACTGGGAAGGGTTGCCGCAAATGCGGAACCAATCGCCATTATGGGCTACCAACCAGCAAAATATTGCGATTACTGGTCATGGCATTATCGATGGGGCAGGTGAAGCTTGGAGGATGGTAAAAAAGGAGAAATTAACTGCAAACCAATGGTCGAAACTCCTGGCTTCAGGTGGTGTGTTAAGTGAAGACAAGAAAACCTGGTATCCTACTGAGAAGTTCTTTAATGCAGCTAAAATGAAGAACCCTGGGGAAATTACGCCAGATAAAACACCAGAATTTTACCAATCCATTAAAGATTTCTTACGTCCCAATCTTCTCGTGTTTACTTCATGTAAACGCATTTTACTAGAGGGGGTTACTTTTCAGAATTCTGCTGCCTGGAACATCCATCCCTTGATGTGTGAAGATCTAACAGTAAGAAATGTATATGCTAAAAACCCATGGTATGCGCAAAATGGCGACGGGATAGATATCGAATCGTGTAAAAATGTTTTAATTGAAGGAAGTACATTCGATGTGGGTGATGATGGGATTTGTATTAAATCGGGTAGAGATGCCGCAGGCAGAAAACGAGGCATGCCGACTGAAAATGTGATCATTCGCAATAGTACAGTTTACCAGGCGCATGGAGGATTTGTGATTGGGAGCGAAATGAGTGGTGGAGCAAAAAATATATTTGTGTACGATTGCTCATTTATTGGAACAGATATTGGCCTTCGCTTTAAGACTACCCGTGGCCGTGGCGGGGTGGTAGAGAAAATATTTGTCAAAAACATTAATATGATAGGTATTATTGGAGAAGCTATTCTATTTGATATGTATTATGCTGCGGTTGATCCAGTACCTTTAAAGGGAGAAAAAAGAGAGGCTCCAAAGGTGGTAATCCTTCCCGTAACAGAGGAAACTCCAACATTTAAAGATTTTTACATTAGCAACGTTACCTGTGATGGCGCTGCCAAGGCAGTATTTATGAGGGGCCTTCCAGAGCTGAGCATCAGCAATATTAACTTAGCTAACCTAAGTATTAAAGCTAAAGAGGGAATAGATATCCAGGAAGCTAAAAATATCACACTTCATAACGTGAGTTTAACAGTAGATGAAGCAAATCCGCTAATCAATATCCAAAATGGAAATCAAATCAACTTCAACAATTTAAAATATAACACTGCCCAACTGCTTTTCCGAATTAGCGGAGACAGAAATAGTGCAATTAGGACCTCAGGTTTAGATGCGACGAAAGCTAACGTAAAAACTGAATTTCTAGCTGGAGCAGAAGAGAAATCACTACAGATCAACAAATAAATATATAAGGATGAAATTTTCACTTTTAAAGTATCTATTGATAATTAGCTTGTTTACTGCCAGTTTTCAAGTAGCAGCACAACAAAGCAAACCCCTTTCAGCGCAAATGGCAGCAACCGTTATGGGCATTTGGAAAGATACGCTTAATACAGAACCCTCTGGCTTTAAGCCAAAAAAATGGTCGTACGATCTAGGTGTAGTTTATGAAGGATTTGAAGGGATTTGGAAACGAACAGGGGACGCAAGCTATTTTAAAACCATGCAAAAAAGTATGGACTCCTATATCGCCAATGATGGTGTTATCTATAATTATAAGCACACGGATTTTAACATCGACAATGTAAAAAATGGCCGCACCTTATTAATGTTATACAAAGTAACCGGACAACAAAAATATTTTAAAGCTGCTACTTCGCTGTGGAACCAATTGCAAGAGCAGCCTCGAACTAAAGAAGGGGGTTTTTGGCACAAAAAAATATATCCTAATCAGATGTGGTTGGACGGCTTATACATGGGTGAACCATTTTATGCTGAATATGCTGCGCTAATCAAAGAAGATAAAGCATTTGATGATATCGCGAATCAATTTATTTGGATGGAAAAAAATTCAGTGGATGGTAAAACTGGTTTGATGTATCATGGATGGGATGAGTCGAAAGTCGAGCAATGGGCAGACAAAACTACTGGCAGATCTCCACATTTTTGGGGCAGGGCAATGGGCTGGTACGGAATGGCATTAGTAGATGTATTGGATAATTTCCCCGTAGATCACCCTAAAAGAAAAAATCTATTGTCAATTTTAAACCGCTTTGCCACTGCTATACAAAAGGTGCAAGATCCGAAATCTGGTTTGTGGTACGATATTTTAGATATGCCCAACGGAAAAGGCAACTATCATGAGGCATCTGCTTCGAGTATGTTTGTATATACCTTTGCAAAGGCAGTGCGCATGGGTTATTTACCAAAAACTTATTTTGCCGTTGCTGATAAAGGCTACAAGGGGATTAAAACTTCGTTTATAGAACGAGTTGACGCTGATAGAGTTAATTTAAAAGGAACGGTAAGTGTTTCGGGCTTGGGTGGAAAACCTTATCGTGATGGTAGTTATGCTTATTATTTGAGCGAAAAAGTGGTCGTTAACGATCCTAAAGGAGTTGGTGCATTTTTATTGGCCGCTAATGAAATGGAGTTGGCAGCAATGCCGAAGCCAGGCTTAGGTAAAACGGTATTACTGGATTCATACTTTAATAATGAAACACGAACTGATCAAAGTGGAAATTCACTTAAATGGCATTACAAATGGGATGAGCAGGCAAATGGTGGATTTTCTTTTTTAGGAGGGATATTTAACAGGGCAGGCTTCAAAACCGAAACACTGTACCAAGCGCCAACTTTGGCAAATTTGAAAGGTTCTTCAATTTATGTGATTGTCGACCCCGATTTTGAAAAAGAAAACCCTAAGCCAAATTTTGTGTCTCAGCCTGACATCAAAGCAATCACAGCTTGGGTAAAAGCAGGCGGCGTGTTGGTATTAATGGCCAACGATGCGCCCAATGCAGAACTCAAACATTTCAACGAATTAGCCACGAAGTTCGGAGTATTCTTTAACGGCGATAGTAAAGGAACAGTTCCCGTGCCCGGCAATTTCGAAACGGCCAAAGTTGTTGTTCCCGCTGGTAATGAGATTTTTAAAAACACTTACAACTTGTTTATTAAGGAATATAGTAGTTTAAAATTATCAGGAAATGCAAAGTCGGTGCTCAAAGATGCAGCGGGCGATCATGTAATGGCAGTTGCCAAAATGGGCAAGGGAACAGTGTATGTCATTGGCGACCCTTGGTTGTACAACGAATATGTAGATGGCAGAAAATTGCCGGCAATGTATGAAAATTTTAAAGCAGCGGGCGACTTGGTTAACTGGCTTTCCAAACAAGGAAAATAATTCATAACAAAAGTTTTCTATTAGGCGTCATTGCAGGAACCTTAGTCAATGCGAGGAACCTTAGTCATTGTAGAAAACCCCGTCATTGCAGGAAACCCCGTCATTGCGAGCGCAGCGAAGCAATCTAATTCACGGCTTAAGATTGCTTCGTCGCTACGCTCCTCGCAATGACGCCGGCAGAGTTTATAACACAAAACGATAAAAATGAAAAATAATATCACCTTACTCTACACCATAATTTCTATTAGTTTTTGTTCTTGTGCAACGGCGCAAACTGCAAACCATGGCATAGTGAAAACCGATTCAATTGCCGAAAAAATGTTAATTTATCAATTAAGTAACGGCGCATGGCCAAAGCAGCTAACAGGTGGCTATGTAGTGAAATATGAAACGCCAATTGATGAGGCATTAATGGCAAAGATAAAGAGCACAACCTACATGCATGCCACAATTGATAATGCCGCAACCTCCAGAGAAATTACCGCCCTGGTACAAGCGTATAAAACCACCAATAATAAGAACTATTTATTAGCCGCTCAGAAAGGGATCGATTACCTGCTAAAGGCTCAATATGAAAATGGGGGCTGGCCTCAATATTATCCCGACAAAAGTAGCTATCGCGCAGAAATTACGTACAATGATAATGCGATGGTAAACGTACTCAATATCATGTTCAATATCGCCAATCAAACAAAAGATTTTGAGGTGGTAGATCAGTCATACCATGCAAGAGCTGAAAATGCTTATCAAAGAGGCCTGGATTGCATTTTAAAAACGCAGATTGTACAAAGTGGCAGGCTGAGTATTTGGGCTGCACAATATGACCAAAATACCCTTAAACCAGCGAAAGCAAGGAGTTTTGAGCCGGCTTCGTTAAGTACGGCCGAATCCGTGGCTATTGTAAGGTTTCTCATGAGAATCAAGAACCCAAGTCCACAGATTAAAAATGCGATTAACAGCGCCATCGCATGGTTCAATTCGACCAAGATTGTTGGGTATCGATTTGATAAATTGCCAGACATTAAAGACAAGGGATTAATTAAAGATGATACATCTGTCATTTGGGCAAGGTTTTACGATTTCGAAACTAATCAGCCTATTTTTGGTGATCGTGATAACTCCATCAAAAGTAACGTGGCTGAAATTAGTTACGAACGTAGAAATGGCTATGCGTGGTACGGGAATTTTGCTGCCAAACTTTTAGCCACTGAATATCCTAAATGGCAAAAAAACAATCCCTGAACTGGGAACGATTGCGCAAATTTTTGCGTTTAAATAGGGTTTTTCCTAGTAAAAAATGTGTAGAATTGTTTTAGCCAATGCCATTGATAGCATAATACTACCCTATCATTAGCAACTGTAAATGGAAAGCTGTTGAATATAAAAATGATCTTATCTCAAGAAAATCTGCAATTTATTAATAGGGAGCATATAGTTACACCTTTGGCTAGCTCCTTTGACCTTCCCGAAAAGGTTCTTCAATTTGGAACGGGTGTTTTACTACGCGGGCTTCCTGATTATTTTATCCATAAAGCCAATCAGCAAGGCGTATTTAATGGAAGAATAGCCGTTGTAAAGTCGACAAGGGGAGATACGACCGAGTTTGATAGCCAGGATAGCCTTTATACTTTATGTATAAGAGGCGTAGAGAGTGGGCAGCTTGTGGAAGAAAATATCATTTCTTCTGCAATCAGCAGGGTTATTGCCGCAGAGAATGACTGGGCATCGGTTCTGTCGGTAGCCAGCTCCAAAGACCTGAAAATTATTGTTTCCAATACCACAGAAGTAGGTATAACATTGGTCAACGAAAAAATCGATCAAAATCCGCCAAGCTCGTTCCCCGCTAAAGTTTTAGCCGTACTTTATCAGCGGTTTAAAGCATTTGGTGGATCGAAAGACAGTGGGTTAGTTATTATTGCCACCGAATTAATTCCCGATAACGGTACTAAACTCGCAACGATCGTGCTGCAATTGGCTCAATTCAATAACTTGGAATCCAGCTTTGTAGCGTGGTTAACTACGGCAAATAAATTCTGCAACTCGTTGGTAGACCGGATTGTGCCGGGTAAACCTGATGAAAATACCGTAGCGGAGCTTCAACAAGCTTTAGGTTACAAGGATGAGCTATTGGCGATGGCCGAGCCGTACAGGCTTTGGGCTATTGAGGGTGCTGAGCAGGTGAAAGAGGTACTCGAATTTGCAGCAGTTGACGCAGGTGTTATCATCGCTGAAGATATAGAGATTTACCGGGAGCTGAAAGTACGCTTGTTAAACGGAACCCATACCTTAAGCGCCGGAATTGCCTTTCTACTTGGAATTGATACGGTAAAAAATGCCATGAAAGACGAACAGGTTAAGCAATATATCAGCACATTAATGAGCAATGAGATTAGCTTGGCAATACCTTACGAGGTTAATGCCAAACAAACTACGGACTTCTCGAAATCGGTCATTGATCGCTTTGCAAATCCTTTTATTGAGCATCTGTGGCATAGCATTACTTTTCAATATACCATGAAAATGAAAATTCGTATTTTGCCTTTAATAGCGAATTACTACGATATTTATAATAAAGTTCCCGCTCATATTGCACTGGGATTCGCAGCTTATCTGGTTTTCATGAAGGCAAATCACAAAGAAGATGGGAAATATTACGGTTCCTTAAATGGAAAAACCTATTTAATTAACGACGATAGTGCAGCCTATTTCCATCAACAGCAGAAAGAAAATTATGTTACAAACGTATTGAGCGATTCGGGTTTCTGGAAACTTGACTTAGCAGCATTGCCTGGATTTATGGAAACTGTTAACGAAAAGTATAACGAAATTTTAAATAACGGAATGGAAACTGCTTTAAGTAACCTTTCAACCACAAAAATATATTCAGCGTAGCAATGAAACAGTTAGTTTTAAAGGTTCATCCGAGTGATAATGTGCTAGTTGCGTTGAGCGATTTAAAAGCTGGCGAAACAGTAAGCTATCAGGGTAAAACGTATACCTTAGTGCATGATATAAACGCAAAGCATAAGTTTTATGCAAACGATATGGCCAGCGGCGAGGATGTTTTGATGTATGGAACTTTAGTTGGAAAAGTACAATACCCACTTAAATCAGGTTCCTTAATGACCACGGATAACTTGAAGCATGCTGCTGCACCCTATGCTTTCCGTCCTTATCAATACCAGTGGGAAGCCCCGGATGTGACGAAGTTCAAAGACCGCACTTTTAATGGATACCACCGGGGCGACGGCAAAGTAGGTACTGCTAATTATTGGCTTTTTGTACCGACGGTTTTTTGTGAGAATCGCAATCTTGATGTTATTCGTGAAGCTTTACACAATGAATTAGGTTATGCAGTAACCGCAAAGTATAAAGCCTATACCCATCACCTTGTCGAAGCATTTGAAAATGGAGTAGATATTGGATCATTAGTCGCACCCATGACGTTTGAAGGGGTTCGCAATAAACGGACCTTCAAAAATATTGACGGGATTAAATTTTTAAATCATCAAGGAGGCTGTGGTGGAATTAGACAAGACGCTGCGGTTTTAAGCAAACTTCTTGCTGCTTATGCCGATCATCCCAATGTTGCCGGCGTTACAGTATTAAGTTTAGGTTGCCAAAATTTACAGGTGGCAGATTTTACGAGAGATATTAAAGAAAGAAATCCAGATTTCAATAAGCCTTTATTTATTTTTGAACAACAGCAGTCACAAAATGAGGAAAATTTAATTGCCGAAGCAATTAAGAAAACTTTTGAAGGCTTAATTGAAGCTAATAAAATAGAACGTAAACCTGCTCCGCTAAGCAAATTAAATGTAGGCGTTAAATGCGGGGGTAGCGATGGCTTTAGTGGCATTTCCGCTAATCCGGCCGTGGGTTATTGCTCGGATTTATTAGTGGCTTTAGGCGCAACGGTTTTATTGGCAGAATTTCCCGAACTGTGCGGAGCCGAACAAAATTTAATTGACAGGACCATCGACGAAGCTGCCGCTAAGAAATTCATTTCCTTAATGGGTGCCTATAGCCAGGCAGCCGAAAATGCGGGTTCAGGATTCCATATGAATCCCTCTCCAGGAAATATTAAAGATGGCTTAATTACCGATGCCATTAAAAGCAATGGTGCTGCCAAAAAAGGAGGTACTTCACCAATTACAGATGTGCTCGATTATACAGAACCAGCTACGAAAAGCGGCTTAAATCTGGTTTGTACCCCAGGCAATGATGTAGAAGCCACTACAGGTAAGGCAGCCAGTGGCGCCACTTTAATTTTATTTACCACAGGTTTGGGTACACCAACAGGGAATCCTGTTTGTCCGGTTATTAAAGTTGCCACAAACAACGCCCTCACGAAGCGAATGGGAGATATCATTGATATCAACACCGGACCCGTGATAGAAGGAGAAAAAACCATTGAAGAAATGGGCGAAGATATTTTAGACTATTGCATTAAAGCCGCTAGCGGTGAAGTAATTCCGAAATCAGTTTTATTAAATCAAGATGATTTTATTCCTTGGAAACGAGGAGTGTCACTATAATATATGAACAATGAAAATAATACAACACGTACATTCAGAAGACTTTAAATCCTATCAGACTGATAAAATCAGAGATCGTTTCTTATTGGACGGTCTTAAAGAGCCTAACAAAGCGAATTTTGTATATGCACACTATGATCGGATGGTAACTGGACTAATTACACCTACAAACACCGAAGTCACTTTAGATACTTACGATATTTTACGTGCCGATTTCTTTTTGGAAAGGAGAGAAATGGGGGTGATTAACGTGGGTGGTGAAGGTACTATTATTGCCGATGGAGCAAGCTACGATTTAGCCAAACTCGATTGTTTATATTTGGGAAAAGGGGTAAAAGACGTAAAGTTCAGTAGCAAAGATGCGCAGCATCCAGCTGTTTTCTATGCTTTGTCGGCCCCCGCTCATCAAACATATCCCACTACATTTTTAAAAAATAGCGATGCATTTTCAGCGCAATTAGGAAGTGTTGAAACAGCGAATGAACGTAAAATTGCCCGTTATATCCATAAAGACGGAATTCAAAGTTGCCAGTTGGTGATGGGCTTAACAATTCTTTCACCTGGTAGCGTTTGGAATACGATTCCGCCGCACACGCACGACCGTAGAATGGAAGTTTATTTCTACTTCGATGTAGATGAAGAACACCGCGTTTTCCATTATATGGGAGAACCACAAGAAACCAGACATATCCTTGTAGCCAACCATGAAGCGGTTTTATCGCCAACATGGAGTATCCATGCCGGCAGTGGAACCAAAAATTATAGTTTCATCTGGGGTATGGCAGGTGAAAATTTAGACTATGCCGATATGGATACATTTGGCGTAAAAGAACTTAAATAATGGAACAATCATTTTCTTTAGAAGGTAAAGTAATCGTAGTAACCGGTGGAACGGGAATCTTGGGCAATTCATTTGTAAATGCCATTGTAGAAGCCGGAGGCGCCGTTGGTATCCTAGGTAGAAATGCAGAAATCGCCAACCAACGAGCAGATACTATAAACAAAAATGGAGGTAGAGCTATTGCTTTAGTTGCCGATGCAATGGACGAGGCGCAACTCATCGCTGCCAGAGCAAAAATCATCGACGCTTTCGGTAAAATAGATGGTTTGGTAAATGCTGCTGGCGGAAATATGCCAGATGGGGTGCTACAACCAGAAGAAAGCATTTTTGCAATGAAAATGGATGGTATGAAAAAAGTGCTCGACCTTAATTTGTGGGGAACACTCATTCCTACCCAGATATTCGGCGAAGCCATAGCGCAGACAGGCAGAGGGAGTATCGTGAACATCTCCTCCATGAATTCGAAAAAGGCGGTAACCAAAGTATTGGGATATAATATGGGTAAAGCTGCAGTAGATTGCTATACGCAATGGTTTGCCGTTGAATTGGCTAATCGCTACGGAGATAAAATCAGGATGAATGCCCTGGCACCAGGATTTTTCTTAACAGAACAAAATCGTAACCTTTTAACAACACCTGATGGTGGATTTACCCCAAGAGGGCAATCGGTTATCAAACAAACACCATTCAAGCGTTTTGGAGATCCCGATGAATTAAAGGGAGCCTTAGTTTGGCTGTTGAGCGATGCTTCCCAATTTGTAACAGGGGCCATGATTTGCGTAGACGGAGGCTTCTCTATTTTTAGTGGAGTTTAAATAACTAGCTAATTCACCAATTAGCCAATTAGCTAATTAAAAATATTAACAAGTGAAACAATTTCTAGACGAGAACTTTTTATTGCAAACGGAAACGGCAAAAACGCTGTATCATGAATTTGCAAAGCAAATGCCGATAATTGATTATCATAATCACTTATTGCCCGACCAAATTGCTGCTGATAAAAACTTTGAAAATATTACCCAGGTATGGCTGTATGGCGATCATTATAAATGGAGAGCGATGCGTGCCAATGGTGTGGATGAGTATTATATCACCGGCGCAGCGTCTGATTGGGAGAAATTTGAGAAATGGGCAGAGACCGTTCCCTATACTTTAAGAAATCCGCTTTATCATTGGACACATTTAGAATTACAACGCTATTTCGATATACACGAAGTATTATCTTCCGCCAATGCGAAAAAGATCTATGATGAATGTAATGCTAAGTTGCAAACACCAGTGTACAGTGTACAGGGACTGCTGCGTAAAATGAACGTTAAAACGTTATGTACCACCGATGATCCTTTGGATAATCTAACGCACCACGAACAAATAAAAAATAGTGGAATCCCATTGCGGGTTTTGCCAGCGTTCAGGCCAGATAAGGCAATGAATGCAGATGATGTGGAAAGCTTAAATGGCTATATCGATAAATTAGCCGATATAACAGGTTCAGCAATCGCAGATTATGATACTTATTTAACTGCTTTGAAATCCCGCCATACTTATTTTGCCGATCATGGTGCTACCGTTTCCGATCACGGTTTAGAACAGATTTACGCAGAAGATTATACAGTAGAAGAAGTAAAAGCAATCTTCTTAAAGATTAGAAAGAACCAAACAGTTTCTTTAACAGAAAATTTGAAGTTCAAATCGGCCATGCTTTTTGAATTTGCTTTATGGAACCATGAAAAAGGTTGGGTACAACAGTTTCATTTAGGCGCATTGCGTAATAATAACACCCGCCTATTGTCGTCGCTAGGACCAGATACGGGATTTGATTCAATCGGTGATTTCCCGCAAGGCAAACAATTAGCCAAGTTTTTAAATAAGCTTGATCTGGAAAATAAATTAACAAAAACCATTTTATATAACTTAAACCCGGCCGACAATGAATTAATGGCCACCATGATCGGTAATTACCAGGATGGAACAGTTGCAGGTAAAGTGCAATGGGGATCAGGATGGTGGTTTTTAGATCAAAAAGATGGGATGATCAAACAGCTCAACACCTTATCAAATATGGGCTTGTTAAGCCAGTTCGTTGGGATGTTGACCGATTCTAGAAGCTTCCTTTCCTTTCCGCGCCACGAATATTTTAGAAGAATATTATGCGATTTATTTGGTACAGACGTAGAAAATGGAGAACTTCCCAATGATAAAGAATGGTTGGGTAAAATAATCCAGGACATTTGTTATCACAACGCTAAAACCTATTTTAATTTCTAGTATGGGTAAAGTCTTAAGTTTCGGTGAACTTTTATTGCGTATTTGTCCGGATGGAGATGGCGAATGGCTTGCGACCAATAAATTACCTTTTTACGTGGGTGGTGCCGAGTTAAATGTGGCAACAGCGCTAGCTCTGTGGAATATTCCATCTGCCTATTTCACCGCCTTACCAGTAAATTTTATGGCCGATCAACTGATTGGTTACCTAAATAATTGTAAGATCGATACGGCTTCCATTTATCACGGGGGCGATCGGATTGGTTTATATTATTTACCCAAAGGAAAAGACTTGAAAAATGCTGGAGTGATTTATGATCGTGCAAACTCTGCTTTTTCAGCCCTTAAAACAAATACGATCGATTGGGATAAGGTGTTGGAAGATGTGGAATGGTTTCACTTTAGTGCCATATGCCCGGCCTTGAGCCAAGATGCAGCAGATGTTTGCTTGGAAGCTGTTAAAGCGGCAAGTGAAAGAGGAATTACCGTGTCTGTCGACTTAAATTACCGTGCAAAACTATGGCAATATGGCAAGCAACCAGTAGAGGTTATTCCTCAATTAGCCAAATATTGCGATTTGATCATGGGTAATATCTGGGCTGCAGAAAAGATGCTCGGCATTAGCTTAGCAGCATTTGCGAATGAAACAGAAGATAAAAATATTTATCTCGAACAAGCTAAAATTACTTCAGCGGAAATTTGTGAGCAATATCCTAAATGTAAATGGGTTGCAAATACCTTCCGTTTTGATTACCAGCAGGGCATAAAATATTATACGACACTTTACACGGATAATGAACTCCTCGTTTCGAAAGAATATTGCTCGGAGCATATTTTAGATAAAGTGGGTAGCGGAGACTGCTTTATGGCAGGCTTAATTTATGGTTTTTATCAACAGCTTAACCCGTTAACAACCTTGAACTTTGCAACAGCAGCAGCATTTAACAAACTATTTATTCCGAGCGACTGTACAACGGCCACTATAGCAGATGTACAAAAAACTTTAGCAGCACATGATTAAAAATAAAGAGACAGCCATCACAGCCATTCAGGAACAAGGTTTATTGCCTTTGTTTTATCATGAAGATCCCGAATTAAGTTTAGAGATTGTTCGCACCTTATACAAAGGCGGTGTTCGCGTTTTCGAATATACTAATAGGGGTAAAGCAGCATTAGCTAATTTTAAATTCCTAAAAGAAGCATTAAAAACAGAGATGCAAGATTTGTTTTTGGGAATTGGAACCATTAAAAATACCGAAGAACTTAACGATTTTTTGGCAGCGGGTGCAGATTTTATTGTTTGCCCGGTAGTAGACCTGGAAGTGGGGAAATTAACCCACGAAGCGGGATTGTTATGGATCCCAGGGTGTATGACACCGACGGAAATTAATTTAGCCCATCAATATGGAGCCGGGATTATCAAGCTGTTCCCCGCTAATATGTTGGGACCAGCTTACTTATCGTCCATAAAAGAGCTTTTCCAAGGTCAGCTATTTGTGCCTACAGGAGGAGTGGAAATTGAGGCGGCTAACATAGAAACCTGGTTTAAAGCAGGTGTTTGTGCAGTCGGACTAGGAAGTAAATTAGTGAGCAAAGAAATATTAGCCAATAAAGATTACCCCGAATTGCTTGCACGAACCACGGAAGCATTGACAATTATTAAAAAAGTTAAACCTTTAACCAGTTAACAACAACCAAATAACCAAAAACTAAAAATATGAACCAAGCCAAAATTGGAAATTATAGATGGACCATTTGCGCCCTCCTGTTTTTTGCCACAACCGTAAACTATTTAGATAGACAAGTTTTAAGTCTATTGAAACCTTTATTAGAAGAACAATTCGGATGGTCGAATAGCGATTACGCTGATATTGCAGCCGTTTTTCAATTCACCTACGCGATTGCGATGCTGTTTGCTGGCCGCTTTGTAGATAAGCTGGGAACAAAATGGGGATATGGAATTGCCATTGTAATATGGTCTATCGGTGCAATTATTCATGCCTATTCCATTTCAATTGGTACCGGTATTGCAGCTGTTTTAACCACTTTCGGACTTGCAGCCTTACCTGTTTCTATCTTGGGCTTTATGTTTTCAAGGGCAGTGTTGGCCATTGGAGAGGCAGGGAATTTTCCTGCGGCTATTAAGGCAACTGCAGAATACCATCCCAAGAAGGAACGCTCATTAGCCACGGGTATTTTCAATTCTGGAGCAAACGTTGGAGCAGTTTTAGCACCACTCTGCGTGCCATGGATTGCTGAACATTGGGGCTGGGAAAGAGCGTTTGAATTAGTTGGAGCAATTGGATTTTTATGGTTGTTCTTTTGGTTGTATTTTTACGATTCGCCAGAGAAACAAAAACGATTATCGGCAGGTGAGCTTGCATACATCAACAGCGATGAGGACGAAGTTGCTGATAAAGCCAATGTAGATAAAGTATCATGGTTTAAATTATTAACCTATCGACAAACTTGGGCTTTCACTTTTGGTAAGTTCATGACGGACGGGGTATGGTGGTTTTTCCTCTTTTGGTTACCAGGTTATCTAAAAGACCAGTATAATATGACCGGGTCGGATATTGTGCTTCCATTGGCGTTACTTTATAGTATGACCATGATTGGAAGTATTGGCGGTGGCTGGTTCCCTAAGTACTTTATCAACAAGGGCTATACCGTATATGAGGGTAGGATGAGGGCTATGTTTGCCATTGCATTGTTCCCATTGGTAGTTTTATTAGCCCAGCCTTTTGGTCACTATTCTTTTTGGGTACCTGTTATTTTAATTGGTATCGGTACCTCCGCTCACCAGGCATGGTCGGCCAATATTTTTACAACCGTTTCTGATATGTTCCCGAAAAGAGCAATTGGTTCTGTAGTAGGAATAGGTGGTATGGCAGGTGGAATTGGTGGAGTACTGGTTACTAAGGTAGGCGGTTGGATATTTGATAGCTATGCAAATAAGGGAATTTCAGAATCTTTTGCAAAGTTCAATGAAATGGGCAACAGCGCTTTTGTGAACCAAATTACCTCGATGGATTTGGCCAGTAAATATGGCGACAAAGTGAATTTAGATATCATGGCCTTAAGCAAGGTGCCTGTTGAGGTGGCCGATAAACTGAAGGCAGTAGATGCGACACTTTTCTCACAACTCTTAGAAATTCAAAAACCATTGGTACAGTCGAACATGACCGTTGCGTATACCATTATGTTCGCCTTTTGCGCAGTGGCGTATTTAATTGCTTGGGGAGTAATGAAGTCACTAGTTCCAAAATATAAAAAGATTACAGATTTATAAACTATGAGTTTTCAAGACGAATTAAATGAACTCTTTTTAACGGAAGAGCAGATTCCTACTGACTTTAAATTAGTAGAAGAAGTAAACCAAAGAGCCTATTTATCAAACGGTGAAATGCTCCCTTGGAATGGTGACGTGCATACGGTACTCTCTCCAATTTGTATAAAAACAGCTAATGGTTTACAGCGCAAGGTGATCGGCACCTACCCACTGTGTGATAAAGAAGAGGCAAATGCAGCACTTGATGCAGCAGTTAATGCCTACGATAATGGAAGAGGAGAATGGCCCACAATGAGCGTTGCGCAACGCATTGAGCGAGTAGAAAAGTTTACCCATGAAATTATCGAGAAAAAGCAAGAAGTTGTCAAACTGATCATGTGGGAAATTGGTAAAACCTTTGCCGACTCGACCAAAGAATTTGATCGTACCATAGAATATATCCAAGCAACCATAGACGCCTTAAAAGATCTGGATCGTCAATCCGCTGGTTTCACCATCGAACAGGGAATTATCGCGCAGATTCGTCGCTCTCCGTTGGGTGTGGTCTTGTGTATGGGACCGTTTAATTATCCGTTAAATGAGACTTTTACTACTTTAATTCCTGCATTGATTATGGGCAATACCATTTTGTTTAAACCACCTAAGCATGGTACCTTGTTGTTTTATCCATTATTAGCAGCTTTTAAGAACTGCTTTCCAAAAGGCGTGGTCAATACCATTTATGGGAGGGGGAATAAAATTATCCCTGGGTTAATGGAGTCTGGAAAAATTAACGTGCTAACTTTAATTGGGTCAAGCAAAGTGGCTAATGAGTTAAAGAAAATGCACCCTAAGGTAAATCGCTTACGTGCTATTTTGGGTTTAGACGCCAAAAATGCCGCTATTATTACCGCTAAAGCCGATTTAAAATTAGCTGTACAGGAAACAGTGTTAGGCTCGTTATCCTTTAATGGTCAGCGTTGTACCGCGCTAAAAATTATTTTTGTTCACCGTAGTTTGGCCGATGAGTTTTTGGCGCAGTTGTCTGAAGCTGTTAGCAAGCTAAAATTTGGAATGCCTTGGGTAAATGGAGTTGCTTTAACACCCTTACCTGAACCCCATAAGCCTGCTTATTTAAAAGAATGTTTGGAGGATGCTATTGCCAAGGGAGCAAAAATTGTGAATGAAAACGGTGGTGCTACAAACGAATCATTTGTTTTTCCGGCAATTGTCTATCCGGTTAATGCACAAATGAAGCTTTATACAGAAGAGCAATTCGGTCCGGTAGTGCCTGTGGTGCCTTTTGATGATTTGGAGGAAACGATAACCTATTTAATCGAATCCACTCACGGACAACAAGTAAGCATCTTTAGCAATGACGAAGACGAGATCGCATCCTTAATAGATCCCTTGGTTAATCAGGTTAGTCGTGTAAATATCAATTGTCAGTGCCAGCGCGGCCCGGATGTGTTCCCATTTACCGGAAGGAAAGATAGCGCTGAAGGAACATTGTCTGTAGTAGATGCATTGCGCTCCTTTTCCATACGCTCTTTAGTTGCCACTAAGCTAAATGATAGCAATAAGCATCTTTTGAATGAAATAATTGATAGCCATAGTTCAAATTTTTTAAGTACTAAGTACCTATTTTAATACGCATTAAGCCAAATGAAACAATATTATATCAACGATTAAAAAAAAGTATGTTTAAACTTTCTTTTTTTTATAAAAAAGGGTATATTTGAGCTTACCCTTTCGGGGGTATGTTTTTCATAGGTAGATGTAGGGTCAGAAACATTGTTTCTGGCCCTTTTTTTTGACAGCATCTTCCGATTTCTTTCGACTTCGTAAGTCGATTCCCGCAACTTTGTGCTCGAAACCCGCAAGTCGACTTACGAAGTCGGCGTTTTATACCCGACTTCGTAAGTCGATGCGTATATTTGTAAACATCATGCAGAAAAAGAAAAAAATTATCGTCGCTATTACTGGCGCAAGTGGGGCTATTTATGCCAAGCTTGTGTTAGATAACCTGTTAAAACTCTCCGCGCAAATTGATAAAGTTGGTGTGGTAATGTCCGACAATGCCAAGGAAGTGTGGCGGTGCGAGCTTGGTAATGACGATTATGATCGTTATCCTTTTACTTTTTATGCTAAAATGGACTTCAATGCCCCTTTTGCTTCTGGCTCTGCTAAATTTGATACTATGATCATCGTTCCCTGCTCTATGGGAACACTCGGACGGATTGCAAATGGTATTTCAAACGATCTTATTTCCCGCGCAGCCGATGTAATTTTGAAAGAACGAAGAAAATTAATTGCCGTGGTAAGAGATACGCCATTTAACCTCATCCATATCAATAATATGAAAACCGTTACCGAAGCTGGGGGAATCATTTGTCCGGCGAGCCCATCTTTTTACAGCATTCCAAAAACCATTGAAGCGGTAGCGCAGACGGTGGTAAGTCGAATAATTGATCTGGCAGGGTTAGAAGATGAAAGTTACCGGTGGAATGAAGATTAGTTAGTTCAATTTTCTTATCTTTGCGACTTCATGAAGAAAGTTGCATTTTATACGCTTGGCTGTAAGCTGAATTTTTCTGAAACTTCCACTATTGGTCGTCTTTTTACAGATGCCGGTTATGCCGTTGTAGAATTTACCGACGCTGCTGATGTGTATGTGATCAATACCTGTTCGGTGACCGAGCATGCTGATAAAAAATGTCGGAAGGTCGTTAAAGAAGCATTAAAATACTCACCCAATGCCTATGTAACTATTGTTGGGTGTTATGCCCAATTAAAACCCACTGAGATAGCCGAAATAGAAGGCGTTGACATGGTTTTAGGTGCGGCTGAAAAATTCAGAATTGTAGAATTTATCTCTGATCTAACCAAGAATCCAAAAGCAGTCGTTCATCAACAACATATCGAAAAGGTTAACCATAATTTTATTGCCGCTTATTCCATCGGCGATAGAACACGTACTTTTTTAAAGGTACAGGATGGTTGTGATTATCCTTGTACCTATTGTACCATTCCCTTGGCCAGAGGTGGCAGTAGAAGTGATACCATTGAGAATGTGGTGAACCGTGCAACGCAAATCGCGGCCAGTGGCGTAAAAGAGATTGTGCTTACCGGTGTAAATTTGGGCGATTTCGGTATACGCGATGGCAAGCGGCAAGATAAGTTTTTTGATCTTGTAAAGGCTTTAGATGAAGTTGAAGGAATTGAACGGATCCGTATTTCCTCTATCGAACCGAACTTATTAAGTAACGAAATTATTGAGTTTGTAGCTAGCTCCAAAAGATTTGTCCCGCACTTTCATATTCCACTCCAATCGGGTTCAGACAAGATTTTGGGTTTAATGAAAAGACGTTATCAGCGAAATCTATACACCGAACGCGTTGCAAAAATAAAGGCTGTGATGCCAAACTGTTGTATCGGGGTTGATGTCATAGTCGGTTTCCCGGGAGAGACGCATGATGACTTTTTAGATACCTATAAATTTTTAAATGAGTTGGATATCTCCTATCTGCATGTTTTCACTTATTCGGAAAGAGAACAAACCGAAGCGGCAACCATGACGGGCAAGGTAACCGGTAGTACCAGATTTGATCGCAATAAGATGCTGCATATTCTTTCTGATAAAAAAAGAAGGGCGTTTTACGAGTCTCAGATCGGAAGTGAGGCACAGGTACTTTTTGAAGATGATCAAAAAAATGGTTTTATGCATGGTTTTACCAAGAACTATGTAAAAGTTAAAGCAAAATACGATCCTGTTATGGTAAATGAGCTTAAGAATGTTAAATTAACAGCACTTTTGCCCGATGGAGAGGTAGAGGTAATGGAATTAGATGCGGTATACGTTCACTAAAACTGAAAACTCTTTCCTATCTTCGCTTATAAAATTATACTATGTTCCCAACCGTTTCGCACTTTCTAAACTATCTCTTCGGTATCGATCTGCCTTTACCCTTTAATACTTTCGGTGTTTTCGTTGCGCTCGCTTTTGTGGCGGGATACTGGGCCTTTTCTCAGGAAGCAAAAAGAAAAGAAGCCTTGGGAATTATCAAACCGACTACGAGGAAGGTAGTTATCGGAGAACCTGCAAGTATGCTAAGTTTAGCAACAAATGCATTTTTCGGCTTTTTGGTAGGTTATAAATTAATATACGCCCTCCTAAATTATAAACTTTTTGTAAGCGATTCTCAAACGGTTTTACTCTCTGGGAAAGGCAATTTATTAGGCGGATTAGCTTTAGCGGCTCTGTTCGCCTATTGGGAATATAAAGAAAAAGAGAAAACAAAATTACCTAAACCAAAAACAATAGCGGTAACCGTTCGTCCGCACGAGTTAATGAGCACCCTCATTGTTTGGGCAGCGGTTTGGGGTTTTTTAGGCGCTAAGATATTCGATAACTTAGAACATTGGGACACCTTTATACAGGATCCAATTGGTGGTTTACTATCTTTCAGTGGTTTAACATTTTATGGAGGCTTAATTTGCGGTGGTGCTGCGGTACTCTATATCGCCCGTAAAAATGGCATAAAGCCCTTGAATATGCTAGATATTGGCGGGCCAGGGATGATGCTGGCTTACAGTGTAGGCAGAATCGGTTGTCATTTATCGGGTGATGGAGATTGGGGTATTGTAAACTTAAACCCTAAGCCGTTCAGCTGGTTGCCAGACTGGCTTTGGGCATATACATATCCAAACAACGTAGCGAATGAGGGCGTGCCTATTGCGAACTGTGTTGGTAAATTTTGCAATGTATTACCGCAACCAGTGTATCCTACGCCGATATATGAAGTTATTGCCGCTTTCCTGATATTTTTAGTCCTTTGGAAGATTCGCCACCGTATTAAGTTGCCTGGAATGATGTTTGGTATTTATTTAATGTTTAATGGATTAGAACGTTTCTTTGTGGAATTAATTCGGGTTAACTCAAAATATACTGTTGCAGGCATTTCTTTTACCCAAGCTGAATTAATTTCTAGTTTATTGTTTATCTGCGGGCTAATACTTGTTATTTTTTCAATTAAGAACAAAGAGAAGCTCACTAATTATTAATAGGTATGATAAATTATGAATTATTATGCTCAAAAGTAATTGCTATTGCGCGCTTAACGGGTAACTTCATTCGTAAAGAAGCAATGGCTTTTGATACCAGTTCTATTGAATATAAGGGCTTAAATGACTTGGTTTCTTATGTAGATAAGCAGGCAGAAAAGCAGCTTGTTAGGAATTTAAAGAAGATACTACCCGACGCAGGATTTATTACCGAGGAAGAAACGATTAATGTGATTGGTAAACCTTTTACTTGGATTATCGACCCACTCGATGGTACCACTAATTTTATCCACGGTATTCCCACTTATTCCATCAGTATTGCTTTATATGAGGGCGACAGGCCCGTGATTGGGGTGGTTTATGAGATAAATAGAGGGGAGATGTTTTCGACTTATCAAGGAGGGGCAGCCTATCTTAATAATAAAGAAATCCGGGTTTCGACTAACGAAAATCTTGCGCAAAGTCTTTTAGCGACAGGCTTTCCTTATTATCAATTCGACAAGCAGCCACAGTACATACAACTATTTACGGATATGATGCAGAAGTGTCACGGTCTGAGAAGAATAGGTTCTGCGGCGGTGGATTTGGCCTATGTTGCCTGCGGCCGGTTTGACGGCTATTTTGAATATAACTTAAACTCCTATGACGTTGCAGCGGGTGCATACCTTGTGCAACAAGCGGGTGGAACCGTTTTGAATTTCGCTGGGGGTGAAAATTTCTTAGAAACCAGAGAAATATTGGCAACCAATGCTAAGGTCACAGGAGAGATCTTAGAAACGATTAAGAAATATTTTTAACTGCCAATAATCGCCGCATAACGCTTCGTTATTTTCCTAGCCGCTTTGACAAAGAGAATCAAAGGCACAAACCCTCCAATCACGCTAATCGTCCTTCCAAAGATTCCGGTAATGCCCACTTTCTCGCAAAAGGCTGTCAAAACGGTCCACGTAGGGTTTGCGCAAATAATACCCGCCCCAATGGCAAACAAAATTGCGATGATCGAATAAATGTCAACTTTGGCTTTGTGCTTTTCTGCTATGTCAAGCAAGCGAAGGTCGTCAGAGAGGAGTTCATCTACGGTCGTTTGTAATGCAGCGGCCGAGGCTTTTACGATTTCTGCATTGGGAATTAGCGGACTATTTTCCATCTTCGAGTAGGTAGATTGGTTCATTCCTATTTTTGATGCCACATAATTTTGGCTCACTTCTTTCATGTTGCGAATTCTCCGTAAGTTCTCGCCAAAGTTTATTTCTTTCATATTTTTAGTTAAGCTTATGTAATTTAAGGAAAAATCTCTAGCTATTAGTAAGATTGTTTTATTTCGGGTCATTTTGCTTGATTGGGTCCTAGATCTTCGAATTCTTTATTTGCTATTTTATTAGTTATTATTGGCGAGAAAAATTAATATTCCCTTAAATAGATCAACCAATGCTAGGCTATCAGAACATCATGGATCAAGAGCTGGCAGTATTACTGCGGTCGGGAGATGATGCGGCCTTTAGGGAGATTTATCTTCGATATGATAAGTTGCTGTACCTGTACGCCTATAAAAAACTGCGCAACCGTGAGGAAGCAATGGATGTGGTTCAAGATGTGTTTGCATGGCTACTGAACAATCGGGATACTTTTGTCCTGAAAACCACACTTTCTGGTTATTTGTACAAATCGGTTCTAAATAGGGTGTTCGATATCTACCGACATCGGGACATAATCCGTCAGTATGTAGATAGCGGCGATTATCACATTGAGGTAGATTCCAACCAAACAGACTATCTGATTCGCGAAAAGGATATTGCAGAGTTAATAAAGCGGGAGATTGCTGGCATGCCTGCCCGAATGCGGGAGATTTATGAATTGAAGCGGATGCAGTATCTGACAACCAAACAGATCGCAGCACAATTAGAACTTTCAGAACATACCGTTTCAACCCAGCTCAAGCGGGCAATGAAGCACTTGAAAACCAGACTTGGAATAGTTGTTTTCATTCTCTTTGTATTGAATCGGTAAAATTATGTAATTCTATATCAGTATTTTGCATTATTTTACTGCAAAATAATTAACTATCTATTTTTTATTGTACCCAGTTTGCTTTTCACAAACGTCTTTGTTGTTGAATTCACCAAACAACCGATGAAAAAGCAAGATATTAGATCCATTTTGGAGCGTGTGAGTACAGGACAGGGGAATGCCGATGATGAGGCTGTGGCTAAATATTGGCTACATCAGCTCCACCAGGATGATGATGCCGGGCATATGGCGGAAGAACTTGAGGAAATCAGCACGCAGATGTGGGAAAGCATCGTGCCTCCAAAAATTGAACGTAGGACTGCAAAACTGTGGCCTAGATGGGCAGCTGCGGCAGCTGTGGTTATTGCCGTAATTTCAGGGGGATATTTTTACTATCGATCGCAAACAAGCGATACAAAATCAGTAGCTGTTTACGCCAATGATATTGCTCCAGGAAAAAATGGTGCCACGTTAACGTTGGCAAATGGTCAAAAAATATACGTTTCTGATGAAAAGGCAGGAAAGCTTGCCGAGGAATCAGGTGTGAGTATTTCCAAAACAGCCGACGGACAAATCATCTATGAGATTGCTTCGTCGCCTTTGTCGCCTCGCAATGATGCAGTCCAATATAACACCTTGTCAACTACACGGGGGGAACAGTTTCAGGTGCGTTTGCCTGATGGTACCCTCGTGTTTTTAAATGCAGAATCCTCTTTAAAATATCCTACCAGTTTTGCCAAGCTTGATCAAAGGCAGGTTACTTTAACAGGTGAAGGATATTTTGAAGTAGCTAAGGATAAAGCCCATCCTTTCATTGTGAAAACAACTGCTCAGGAAGTAGAGGTATTAGGTACTCATTTTAACGTGAATGCGTACATAAACGAACCCTCAATCAAAACCACTTTAGTAGAAGGAAGCGTAAGACTAAGAACTGTCAATAATCAACAAGTTATATTAAAGCCAAATGAACAGGGGACTGTAGTGTCCAATGATCTCAAGGTCAGTAAAATTGATATCGAGCCCGTTATTGCCTGGAAAAACAATAAATTCTTTTTTGAGGAAGTTGATATTACCTACATCATGCGAATGGTTTCCCGATGGTATGATGTGGAGGTTGAATATCAAGGAGAAATTCCCAAAAGCAAGTTCGCTGGATCAGTATCCAGATATGAAAATATATCAGAAGTTCTTAAGCCTTTGGAATCAACCGGAAAGGTAAACTTCAAAATACAAGGAAGGAGGATTGTGGTGACTAAATAGCTATACTAAACTAAGAGGCGAAAAAACCCGGGAATGCACTAACACTCCCGGAAAAGTTTGATATCGTCATTGAATTAATCAACAATTAACTAGCAGTTGCCAAAGAGTTGAGATCCTAGCGGCTCCTGTTAAAAACCAAACTAAACACTAATGTACAATTTTAATACCAGTTTTATCCATAAAATTTGGCTAATTATGCGACTAACCACCGTTATATTAATGGCTGTTATTATGCAGGTAAGCGCTTCGGGTTTTGCGCAAAAGATTAGCCTGCATAAAGCAAATGTACCCTTAAAGGTAATTTTAAAAGAAATTCGTTTACAAAGCGGATATGATTTTGTGTACGATGTCGCAATCTTAAAAAATGCAAACCCTGTTACCATCAATGTTAAAGAGGTAAGCATCACTGAGGCACTGGACGAGATTTTCAATAGCCGGTCGCTAACCTATGTAATTAATAAAAAAACGGTCACAGTAAGGGAGAAAGAGCGATCATTTTTCGAAAACCTGTTGAGCAGAATCCAGGCAATTGATGTAAAGGGGAAGGTTACCGATTCTCTGGGTACACCTTTGGCAGGTGCTTCTATACGTGTGTTAGATGCTGCTGGAAAGCGGCTTGGTGGACAAGCGCAAACGGGAAGTGATGGTGAATTTTCGCTAAAGAATATTCCAGAGGATGCCATGCTAGAGGTTTCCTATATCGGCTACCTTACACGTAAGATACCAGTGAAAGAGGATATAGGAATCGTGGTTCTGAAGGTAAATCCGGGCAAACTTGCGGAGGTTGAGGTTACTTATAATACGGGATATCAGGAACTGCCTAAAGAGAGAGCGACAGGTTCGTTTGTAGGAATCAATCAGGAATTAATAGATCGACGTGTTTCAACAAATATAATAGACCGACTTCAAGATGTAACTCCTGGTTTAATTTTTAACCGTGATCTTTCTAGTTTCGCTAACCCCAATGGCGAGAGTATGTCCATTCGTGGAACCGCTACATTGATCTCATCCAGTCAACCCCTAATCGTAGTGGATAATCTAGCCTACGACGGGACACTTTCTAGTATTAACCCCAATGATGTTGAAAGCATAACGGTGTTAAAAGATGCCGCTGCAGCTTCAATTTGGGGTGCGAGAGCAGGAAATGGGGTTGTCGTAATTACAACCAAAAAGGGAAAATATAATCAAGGTGCTATCGTGAACCTAACGTCTAATATCACGTTAAATCAAAAACCTGATCTTTTTTATTATCCAACGATGTCAATTAACTCTTTAATTGACAAACAGATTGACCTTTATAACAAGGGGTATTTTAATAGCCAGTTAACCAATATTAGAAATCCTCTTGTAAACCCTCTGGCTGAGGCTTATTATGCCTTTAAACAAGGGCGAATCACTCAGCAGGAACTAGACGAAAGGATTTTGACTTTCCGAAATTCAGATTTACGACTGGATAGAGAAAAGTATTTGACACGTTCCTCGATGAACCAGCAATATGCGCTCAATGTAGTCGGAGGTACTCAGAAATACTCTTATCAAGTAAGTGCTGGTTGGGATAAAAATCAAGGGTCTCAGTTTGCCACAGATAATTCTCGTATTACGATGTCGACCAAACAAAACTGGAAAGTCTTTAATGATAGATTACAATTAGGAATTGGCGCGTATCTGGTTCGGTCTAATAGCTATCAAGCAGCACCCAATGTTTCAAATCTTAGCCCATATGACAGACTAGCAGATGAGTATGGCAACCCTCTTCCCGTATACCGAGACTATAGTGTGAGATTTAAGGAGGGTATGATTGGTAAGGTAGCCTTGGATTGGAATTATGTGCCGCTTGAGGAAATCGGACTCAGCCCCTCTGAATACCGTAGCAATGATTTAAGACTGTTTACCGAAATCAATTATAAATTATTTGATGGACTGGACTTTTCGACAAATTATCAATATTGGACCAATCGTGGAAATGGTTCTGTTCATAATCCAGTAGAATCGTATGAAGCAAGAAATCGAATCAATAGCTTGACCGAAATTTTATCAAATGGGTCATTAGTTCATCATGTGCCGATTGGTGGGATATTGGAACAAAATTTTAGTAACGCACTTAGCCATAATTTAAGGGGTCAGCTAAACTATAAGAGAGATTGGGAAGCTCATAGTTTTAACGTGTTTACTGGCGGAGAAATAAAAGATTATAAGAGCGAAAGCAGTGAGGTGGGGTCCTATGGCTACAACCATGAAAATGGAACATCAGCCCCGGTTGACTATTTAACAAGAAGAATTAATCTAGCAACGGGAAGGGCAACAAATATTCCCTTTTTAGATAAGTTTAATGGAATAAATAATCGATATGTCTCTTACTTCGGGAATTTCGGATACGGTTATAAAGGACGTTATTTACTCAATGCAAGTGCGAGAAGAGATGCTTCAAATTTGTTTGGTGTAAATCCAAACCAAAAAGGAGTACCTCTTTGGTCAGCGGGTTTAGGTTGGATTATGTCTGAAGAGGCATTTCTGACGTCAGATTTCGTGAACCTTATAAAACTAAGACTGAGTTACGGGTATAACGGAAATACGAATCTCAATGCAACCGCCCTGACGACTGCCAGAAGTCAACAAAATTTTTTCACCCAGCTTCCCGTTCTGGGCATACTAACACCACCCAATCCTGAACTCAGATGGGAGCGAATAAAAATAACAAATGCAGGATTGGACTTTGCAATATTGAAGTCGAGAATATTTGGATCTGTAGAATATTATGAAAAGCTGGGATTGGATCTACTAGGCGAGACTCCTATGTTTCCTTCTTCTGGATTTACTAGTGCTACTCTGAATTACGCTTCAACTCATACTAAAGGATGGGACATCGTGCTAAATTCCATCAACAGCAATGGTAAGGTAAGATGGGAAACATCTCTCTTTCTAAGCACCGTAGAGGAGAAAGTAAGGGCGATTAAAAATAATCCAACGGCGACGCAACTGATCAGTTATACACCGGATTTACCCACGCCAGCTATCGGTAAGCCCTTGTTTTCAATTTTTAGTTTCCCATTTGCAGGGCTAGACCCGGGCAATGGGGCTCCCCTAGGCGTAGTGGATGGCAAAGCAAGCAGTGACTATGCGGCTATTTACAATGAAGCCACGCCCGAAAATATTATTTTCCATGGCAGTGGACGGCCAACAAAGTTTGGAGCTATTCGGAATACGGTCAGTTTTAAAGGGTGGAGCCTTTCTGCCAATATTTCGTATAGATTGGGGTATTATTTCAGAAGACCTACCGTAATGTTTGATGAGGTAAACAGGGGGGCATTTAGCCATGCGGATTACGAACGTAGATGGCAAAAACCCGGTGATGAATTGCGAACACAAATTCCGTCTGATCCCGGAGTTGTAGATGCTTATAGAACAGGTTTTTACCTGAGTAGCAATGCAACGGTTGAAAAAGGAGATCATATCCGTTTACAGGATGTGAGGTTATCTTATCAGTTAACACAAAAAGGTGCCAAACGTTCAGTATTCAAATCATTTGAAACATACTGCTATTTCAATAATTTGGGGATTATATGGAAAGCGAGCGATAAGGTAAAAGATCCTGACTATCTGCTAAACCGCTCTGTGTTTTCAGCATCAATCGGCTTGAGGGCTTCATTATAAAAAATTATACTAGAAAATAATATATGAAAAATCAATATTTATTAGTCTTATTGACATTGATAGGATTTCTGATGCAATCTTGCACCGATTACTTAGATGTCAAACCCAATAAAAGTCTAGTTGTACCGTCGTCACTCGACGATTTTCAAGGACTGCTAGATGCAGAACATAGGGGAATGAATTCCTATCCTATTAATGGATCCATAAGCTCCGATGACCACGTATTTGGTGAAGGGTTATTGCAAGGACTCGAGTTTGAGCCTAGCGCGACTTATTTTTGGAAAAAAAATGTAAATAGGCCTGATATTGAGGATGTCAATTGGGATTTTCCATATAGGAAAGTGTTTTATGCAAATGTAGTATTGGATGGACTGAAGAACTATACCACGAAAAATCAATTTGAAGATATTCGTAAAAAGGAACTAGAAGCCTCGGCGAGATTTTACAGAGCAATGGGACATTTTGAAATACTCATGCATTTTGCAGAGCCTTTTGACCCCTCAAAAAATGGCCAGTTGGGAATTCCTGTCCGTTTAACTTCTGATGTGAATGTAAAAATAGTGCGATCTAGTATGGATGACAGTTTTAAACAGATCATCGATGATTTGGAGTATGGTGTCCAATTCCTGTCAAATAAATCAAAGATCCAAACAAGGCCGTCCAAATGGTCCTCTTTGGCTATGCTGGGAAGGGTCTATTTGACCATGCATGATTATAGTAATGCCTATGAGTACTCAAAAAGGACTTTGGAAATTGATAAGACCTTGATGGATTATAAGAGCCTAAATTCAAATCTCCCTTATTCGTTTAAGACCTTTAATTCTGAAGTCATCTTTCATCAAAGGCAGTTTACTTACACTGGAACGTCTGATGCAGAGAATGTGGTAAACCCGGAGCTTGTAAATTTATACGACAATAAGGACCAAAGAATTAAGTATTTCTTCATACCGTCCGGTACAATTGGAAAATTTAATTTTCGGGGCAACTATACGGGAGATTACTACCATTTTGGAGGAATTGCTACCGATGAAGTCGTGCTGAATCTGGCAGAAAGTGCATTTAGGGTTGGAAAAGAAAATGAGGCATTGGAAGCAATTAATTACTTGTTGGAAAATAGAATGGAATCTGGATTTACAAAGATTGTTGGTCTCACTGGATCCAACTTGTTAAAAAAGATAGTATTAGAAAGAAGAAAAGAGTTACTGTATAGAGGTATCCGCTGGCTAGATTTAAAAAGACACAACCTTTATCCCGAACTTGCTGTAACGCTGAGAAGAAATTTCAATATAGCTGACGGCACGCTTGAGCCAGGTAGTTCCCGATATACCTTCATGATTCCCCCAACAGAAATGAATTTGAATCCAATGCAACAAAATGTTAGATAATCTTAATGATATGAAAGCCAAACTAATCTTATTTATATATTTCTTTGTTTCCATAAATTTGGGTACAGGAAGCCAAATTAAAGCGCAGGTTAAAAATAAACAGACTAGCGTGTTTAATGATCAAAAAGCAAAAAAACAAAATACAGCGATCATTTATGGCGAAATCAATAGTCCTGACTCCCTAGGGCCCATTCAATTAGTAATTACGCCATATTATATAGACCCAAATAGTTCCTTCTTAAGAGTTGAAAAGACTATTGATCCAGTACCGGGAGAGTGGTTTGATGGAGTGACGAATCCAAAGGTCAAAAAGTTTTCCACTGAAATACCATTAAGTGATGTCGTTGGATATTTTAGCTTAAAAATTAAAGAACATCCGGTATTGGATAACTACCTCGTCTTGCCAGGCGACAGTCTGAAAATAAGTATAAATATGAGCTTATTGGACGTCTTGTTTGAAGGTAAAAATTCCTCCTTTTATGAGGCTCAATATGCTGTCAACCGAGAGCAACAACGTCAACGTTTTGTATCGCCCCGGATGGTGGTCACATCTAAAAGTGCCAAAATGTTTTCAAGGCCAGAAAGTATAGCTAAAATGGCTGAATTCAAAGATAAGTTTGGCTTTCGCTTAACTGTATTAGAGCCGGGAAAGGAGATTCTGGATTATCATTTAAGCTATCTTGAACATCCAGAGCGCGTTGTAAATTCCCAACTTGAAATTATTGATAGTTTTTCTGAACACCTCAGCTCCGAACAGTGCGATCTGCTTAAAGCTAAGATTTTATGTGACTTCTATGGTGCAGGACTTTCTACCTATCGCAATTTTCACCATGAAACTGTGGAGGGACAATTTAATGCCAATGACCAGGTTCTTTATAGGAATCGTGTTCAGCGTATTATTCGCGATATTGCTGAAAAGGATTTTTTACTTAATACCCAGTTAGTGTCTGCATCTTTTTTAGATATGGCTTTGGAAAGTTGCATTCTTACTGCTATTTGGGAAAACAAGTCGTTTCTTGAAATAGTAAAGCGTGAATACAGAGAGGAAGTTGCCGACCGGTTACGTGCAAGTTATCTATCTAATCATCTACAGCGGCTGCCTAATAAAGAGAACTATATACATAAATTTTTAGCAGCAACGAAAACTTCGCCTTGGAAAGATAGAATTCAAAGTCTCGAAAGATCTAACATCGTAGGTGAAGTTATTCAACAGGTCAATATGGTAGGACTTGATGGTATGAATTATACTAAGAAAAACATCTTAGGTAAACCCACTTTATTATACTTTTATTTCAGTTCATGCCACTTCAGTAAAACTTATTTTCAACAATACCTCTTTCCACTTTATCAGGAGACCAAGGATCTTGGTTATCAATTAATTGCCGTATCTATAGACAAGGACCAGACATTATGGAAATCAAGAATTGATGAATATTCAAATAGCTCAATCCTCAGTCTAAATTTGAGAGACAAGGATAAGGAATTTTGGATCAGTTATTACGAAATTTTTGGCTATCCGAAAACAATGTTTCTTGATGAACATGGTAAAATAATCTCATTTGACATAGGAAGTCAGGCAAATAATTACGAAACCTTTCGTTCTAACTTTCTTGAGTTATATAATAAAGAGATTAAGAATTTACCATCGCCTACTGGTACAAAAAGATGAAAATTTAGGTTAATTAGTTAATTAAATGGAGGTTTACCGGATGGTGACCTCCGTTTGGTGCGCCAGGCATGGGTATGCGCTATAGGGTGAAAGTCCCGAATACGCCTTTACAGTAGGAAGTATTAGCCAAGAGCAAGGGTGTCGTGGGCGACTGCGAATCTGAAGGAAGCTGGCGGCAAAAGTTTGGACCGACGGACAGGAACTGCATACCAAGGCGGTGCCACATGGGCGATGTTGCAAAAGAAACAAAAGCCCCATACTGTACGAAATGTGGATACGTAGATGCAGCGGTTAGATGAACGGAAAGCGAATGATCCTTACCCTGGGAGATCTGTAAGTATGGCTGGTAGAACGGCCAAACCACGGCAG
>NZ_FOPP01000019.1 GCF_900113525.1 Pedobacter insulae | reverse complement strand
AACATTATTCTAACAAACCGCCGTATACCGAACGGTACGTACGGTGGTGTGAGAGGACAGGTAGCCAACTAATGGCTATCTTCCTACTCGATTTGTTTTTTTAGGTTATTTATTTATGATAGAGGCTACACGTAAGGATAAAAACAGGATTATTGAAATATTGACTTTTGCTTTCAGGTCGAATGCGAGTGTGAGTTTTATTGCTGGAAATGGTTCGGATCGTTTGATGCGGATATGTGATTTGATGGATTATGCGTTTGAAGTATGTTTACGCTATGGGAAGGTAGTGCTCGCTGAGGATCGCAATGCCTGTGCACTGGTACTTTTTCCCGATAAAAAGGTTTTGAGTTTCCGTTCGCTCTGGCTGGATTTATGGCTGGTGTTTAAGGTGGTTGGATTTTCCGGTCTGTTTAGGGTGCTTCGCAGGGAGAAGCTGATCAAGATGCGCCATCCTGCGGGGGATTTCTTTTACCTCTGGTTTATCGGGGTGCATCCGGATCATCAGTGTTTGGGGTTGGGGAGTGGTTTGTTGACGGAATTACTTGCCCTAGCGGACGGGATGAACCGTTCGGTGTACCTGGAGACCTCGACGGTGGTAAACATCCCCTGGTATGAGCGGTTTGGCTTTGCGGTTTTTGATGAGCTGGACCTGGGGTATAAATTGTCCTTTTTAAAACGTGCTGTAAATATGAAAAATCTTTAGTCTACTCATAGTCATCTGCCAAATATCTACCTACCTATGTTAATTCCGTATACCGAAATGCACCTGCTTACAGCCGTGGTCATTTTTATTGAATGTCTTTTTCTTTTTTATCAGGTGATCCATTACCTGAGCTGGCCGGATGACCGTTCGCGGTTCTGGTATCTGATCCTTTTGGTGTTCTTGATCTTTTATAATATTTCTGGGGGACTTTTTCCCGATCCTGCGATTGGTTTTTTGTCGGTGGAGCTGCAAAATATCATTGCTTATGGCGGTGGCTTTTTGATGGGGTCGTATTTTCCGTACTTCTTTTACCGTGGTTTTGGATTGAAGCGCTTGCGCTGGCACGCGATGGTCGGGGTTCCGCTATTTTTGCTGCTGCCTTATGTGGCAGTTTTCATCTGCTGGTATCCCTTTCATGGGGATCTGGAAAGGGCGATACGGTTTGGGATGCCAGTGCCGTTCATTTATTCGGTGGTGCTGGTGCTGGTGATCCTTCGGGCGATTAGGGAAATGTCGAAATTGGAACAGCAGGACAGCGTTTATAATACCAGGTTCGAGCTTTTTGCAGTGTATTTTGCGGTGCTGCCCTGGGTAGTGATGTGCGTGTTTTCGGTGCTGCATGTGACCCAGTGGGTAGAGGTGCTCGTGACCAACCTTGGTTTTGTGCTCACGACCTTTATTTTTATCAGCCGATCTATCCGCTTTGATAAGGCGGATAAGCAGCGAAGGCTGGAACTGGAAAACAAGCTGCCTTTTTCCGAGGCTTTTGAGCGGAACATTTATTTGTACGGGTTTACCGAGCGGGAACTGGAGGTGGTTCGGCTGATCCGCCAGGGCTACAGCCGGGCGGAAATTGCCGATATGCTCTGTATTTCGGTTGGTACGTTGGGTAAGCACATACAGTTTATCCATGAAAAGGCGATGGTTTCTAGTCGCCAGCAACTGATGGCAAAAATGGAAATGCCTTAAGGGGTATTTTTTGATTTGCCGTAAAGTGACGACCGCCCGCATCACATTAGATTTTATCTAAAAATGCCTTTACAGCTCATAAACGCTGATTTCAAGCAAATCATATTTTGTTTTTGTTAGTATTGTGGGGGTTTTGCTAAGATATATTCAATAAAGAAGCCGCTATGCTGTAGCGGCTTCTTTGTGTTTTTGCTCTTGTTTTTCTATTTGCTGAAGCTCCATTGGCTTCCAGTGTTGTGGCAGCAATTGCCATAAGTCTTTTTTGGGAGTCATATGTTTTCTTGTGAGCACATCTTTTGCCCAGGTCAGCGGGTTTATACCATGTAGTTTGCAGGTGCCAAACAGGCTATACATCATTGCACTTCTTTGCGCTGCTTCATGTGATCCAGCGAACATGTAGTTTTTTCTGCCTAAAGTTGAGGGCCTCACGCTGTTTTCAACCGGGTTGGAGTCAATTGAGAGCTTTCCATCCTGCAGGTATACACACAGCTTGTCCCAATGGTTCAGGCTGTAATTAAGCGCCTCTACAAATGGTAGCTTATTTACGTTGCCCCATTTTATGCGCTGGGCTTTTATCCAAAGATATAACGCTTCCAGTATAGGAACCGCATGTTTTTGCCTGTAATCACGTATAGCATCATGGTCAAACCCTTCGGTTTGGCAATGCCTTTCAATGGCATACAGCTTTTGTATCTCCACTAAAGGGTGCTCCAGTTCAGGGTTGGTCTTCTTAGCCGACTTTTTAGCCTTTTCATAATAACGCCTTGCATGTGCCCAGCAGCACAATAATATAATATGCGGTTTATCTTCGGCATAACGACTATAGACTTCCCATGTGGAAATACCAATAAATTTGACCCCCTTTCGCCAATTTCAAATTGACCCCCAGAGTTGATGTTAGAAAAGAACAAAAGTTGTTATGCAGAACCGT
>NZ_FOPP01000013.1 GCF_900113525.1 Pedobacter insulae | reverse complement strand
AATTTAAAACCAGAACCGTTTCGCATTCGCCTCGCATTAGCGCCCAGTATGGGCATCTATATTATTGCTAATGGAGATAGAAATGTGGAACGGTTTTAAAAAAACTTGAAACAATGGCAATACTTATAAATGGAATCATATCTGGCAAATTGAAAGGTATGGTTTATTTCAACTGTAATGGTAAACAAGGCGTTAGAACGCTGCCAAAAAAAAGCACCACGCCGCCAACCGAGGCGCAACAGGCTCAACAAATGCGCTTTGGCATAACGACCAGCTTCTTCGCAGCGCTGAAGAGCCTAATTCGTGCCGGCTACGGAACTAAGCTTGGTGTTCGGTCTACTTCCAACCTGTGCATTTCCTATCACGTGAAAAATGCAATTACAGGTATATTCCCAGATTTGGCAATCGACTATGCTAAAGTGGTGTTGACAAAGGGAATACTATCAAGAGCGCATGATGCAATAGCATTTGCGGATAGGGGGGCAGTAAATTTTGCTTGGAAAAATTGGAACTTATGTGCCAATCCAAATGACGAGGCCATCTTGGTGGTCTACAATCCTGCAAAGTGCAAACATGTGTGGCTAAGAACCTCCGTTAAGAGAGCCTCCGAAGCAGCATTGCTTCCTGTTCCACTAAGCTTTTGTGGCGATAAATTGCACTGCTGGATCGCGTTCATTTCTGCAAATGGTAAGCAATTTTCGAACAGTGTATATTTGGAAACAGTAAGGGCTTAACGAATTAAGTAACGGGTTGAGATTGCTTCGCTGCGCTCGCAATGACGGGCCGTGCCTCGCAACGCTGCGCTCGCAATGACGCTAAAGTGCTTCCGAGACCACTTCTTTAACTTCTGGTACCATTCTTTGTAATAAATTTTGGATACCGGATTTTAAAGTAATCGTAGAAGAAGGACAACCACTGCAGCTGCCTCTCAGTTCAACGGTTACCACACCTTCATCAAATGATTTATAAGAGATGGCACCACCGTCTTGCTCTACAGCCGGACGCACATAGTCGTGCAAGATCTGTTGGATTTTTATTTCAAGCTCGCTACCTTCAAAAGCAGGCGCTTCTTCGTTGCTGTTGTCTTTTATTTTAAGTTCAGACTCAACCGCACCTTTTACAAACTCTTTTAAAATAGCTTCGATATCAGCCCATTCTGCATCCTCGGTTTTGGTGATGGTTACAAAATTACTGGCGAAGAAAACACCACTCACAAAGTTAAATTTGAACAATTCTTTAGCAAAAGGAGAGTGTTCGGCACTTTCTTTAGTTGCAAAATCCTCGCTACCGTTAATTAACAGTTTATTAACCATAAATTTCATGGTAGCCGGATTAGGAGTTTGTTCTGTATATACGTTTATAGTCATGTTCTTTGAATTTATCTTACAAAATTAAATAATTCTAATGCTAGTCGTATCGCCCAGATGTCTATTTTAGGTCATTTCTATACAATGAGCTTTCCACTTCCCTCTAAAAAACCCCGGTATAGTTAAAAGGACTAATCAATTTTAACTCAGCTTTAATTTGGTCATTCACATCCAGTTCATCAATAAAAGCGGCCATAGTTTGTGCAGTGATCTTTGCATTTGTACGCGTTAAGGCTTTCAAAGCTTCGTATGGATTGGGATAAGCCTCTCTTCTCAGTACAGTTTGAATAGCTTCGGCCACTACAGCCCAATTGTTTTCTAAATCTGCGTCGATTGCTTCATTGTTAAGGATTATTTTATTGAGTCCTTTCAAAGTAGAACTGATGGCAATCATGGTATGTCCCATTGGTACACCAATATTTCTTAAAACAGTAGAGTCTGTTAAATCTCGCTGTAGGCGTGAAATAGGTAGTTTAGCCGCAAAAAATTCAAACAAAGCATTGGCTAGTCCGGCATTTCCCTCTGCATTTTCGAAGTCGATCGGGTTTACCTTATGGGGCATTGCTGAAGAACCAACTTCGCCCGCTTTAATTTTTTGCTTGAAGTAATTTTTAGAAATATATGCCCAGATATCGCGATCTAAATCGATGATAATGTTGTTGATTCTTTTCAATGCATCGCATTGCGCTGCAAATTGATCGTAATGTTCAATCTGTGTGGTGTATTGAGCACGTTTTAAGCCTAAAATATCATTTACAAAATGGTTGGAAAAATTAACCCAGTTGGTAGCGGGATAAGCGATATGGTGTGCATTGAAATTTCCGGTAGCCCCACCAAATTTGGCACTGTTCGGAATGCTTTTTAAGTTTGCTAACTGAATGCTCAGGCGTTCGGCAAATACTAAGAACTCTTTGCCAAGCTTAGTTGGCGAAGCCGGTTGTCCGTGGGTATGCGCCAAAAGTGGAACGTCTTCCCATTCTTTTGCTAAGGCATTTATCTTTTCGATCAGTTCAGCAATCGCAGGATAATATGCTTCCTCCAAACCTAATTTGAAGGTATATGGGATCGCGGTATTGTTAATATCCTGTGAAGTTAATCCGAAGTGGATAAATTCTTTGTAAGGCTGCAGACTTAATGCGTCAAATTTCGTTTTAATAAAATACTCAACCGCCTTCACATCATGATTAGTAATGCTTTCGGTTTCTTTTACCTGTTCGGCATCCTCATCGTTGAATGCTTGGTAGATGTTTCTTAAGCTAGGGTATAATTTAGCATCAAAATGCTCTAAGCCAGGTATTTTAGCCTCACAAAGTGCGATAAAATATTCGATTTCTATAAAAATCCGATATTTGATCAGTGCAGATTCAGAAAAATAATTGGCAAGTTGAACGGTGGTTTTTCTATAACGACCATCAATTGGAGATATGGCCTGAAGCGGGGATAAATTCATTAAGCTTTGAAATTTGATACTGCTGCAAAGTTACACAATTAAAGAGCAATAAATTAGCCGGAATCAAAAAAGCTCCGGCAATTGCCAGAGCTTTTTTGTAAATTTTTGTATTGACTAGTGCTTTACAGTTGAATCAACAACAGTAGTGTCAGTAGTAACAACTGTATCAGTTACAACAGTATCAGTCATAGTAGTATCTGATCCAATAGTATCAGAACCTTCTGCTTTTTTCTCTGAGTTACAAGCTGCTACTGATAAAGATAATGCTAAAGCTAAAAAGCCAAATTTAAATAAGTTTTTCATTCTAAATTTCTGTTTAAATAATTAATTAATTTTACATGTTAATACCGCAAAGTTAAAAAGGTAACCCGTATTATCGAAAAAAAGTTGAATAATATTCAATTATAGGCTGGTATGTTGTTGTGACGCTGTTTTTGATTAAAAAAATTGTCGTATTTTGCGAGCATGATGATTCGTTTGTCATTAAAATATATTTTTTTTTCAATATTGGGTTACCATTCACATTTAAAAGTATTAATTGGTGAGTATTAAGTTAAGCAATTCAATTCCAACAGATAGAGAGGTAGTATTAGGGATACTTAATAACTCGGAAGAAGCATTAAATAAGCTGTATGTAGGTTACTATCCTATGGTATTACAGTTTATTTTAAACAATAGTGGGGACGAGGCAGATGCTAAAGACGTATATCAAGAAGCCATTATTGTATTGTATGATAAGATTAAGAGCGGTTCTTTTGAATTAAGCAGCAAACTTAAAACCTATTTATATTCGGTAAGTAGGAGAATTTGGTTAAAAAAGTTAGCTCAGCAAAGTAAAAAGACCAATAATATCGCTGACTTTGAAGATGTATTGGCGGTAGATGAGGATTTTGAAATACACGAGGAGAAGGATCAGAAATTTGATCAGATGAAAAAAGCCCTGGAATGTTTGGGCGAACCTTGCAAAACGATTATTCAGGATTTTTATATCCATAGTTTATCGATGCAGGATATTTGTGAGAAGTTTGGTTATACGAATACAGACAATGCAAAAACACAGAAGTATAAGTGTTTACAAAGGTTAAAAAAGTTATTTTTTCAATCATAAAATGAACAACGACATTCAGTTAGAATCGATTATTGAAGATTACTTAAATGGAAAGCTAACGCCAAATGAGGTAGCTGCTTTTGAACAATTACGGAGCAATGATCCGGTAGTTGATCATAAAGTGGTAGCACATAAGGTATTTTTAGAATCCATGAAACAATATGCGCACGTATTAGCTTTAAAAGCTCAAATGGATAACGCACATGAACAAATTGATGTAGCTTCAATTAGTGCTAAAGTAAAGCCCCACTCTTCAAAAATCGTGAGAATTTGGCGAAATAATAAATCTGCCATCGCTATTGCAGCATCATTTATCATTATGATTGGTGCCGTGCTCTCCTCTTATTATAGTAAAACTAAACAAGAAGGTAGTTTACAGTTGTTGGACAGAAAGATCTCCCGCCTTAATCAATCACAGAACAACATTATCAGGGTCATTAGCAATGATGCGAAAAAGGTAAATCATGCTCCGGCGAAGTTCGGCGGAACAGGCTTTGCAATTTCAAGCAACGGCTATATATTAACAAACTACCATGTGATAAAGGACGCTGATTCGCTTTATATCCAAAACAACAAGGGCGTTTCTTATAAAGTAAAAAAATATTATACAGATCCTATCAATGATATTGCAATCTTAAAAGTAACAGACCTAAGTTTTGAGAATTTGGGTGCGTTGCCTTATAGCATTAAAAAAACGAGTGCAGGAATTGGAGAAGCCGTTTATACATTGGGATATCCAAAAGATGATGTGGTATTAGGGGATGGTTATGTAAGTTCTAAAACAGGTATTAACGGTGATACACTGGCCTACCAGATCGCAATTCCAGTAAACCCTGGAAATAGTGGAGGACCATTATTGGACAACAACGGCAATATTGTTGGTGTTATTAATGGTAAGGAAAGTAAAACGGATGGTGCGGCATTTGCAGTTAAATCACGCTACATTATGGAAGCTTTAAATGCTATTCCCCAGGATTCTTTAAACAAACGCGTTGCTTTTGGCAAGAAAAGTGTTTTACAAGGTTTAAAAAGACATAAGCAGATTGAAAAAATCCAAGATTATGTATTTATGGTTAAAGTATATAATTAGTCTCCTTTTCGTATCTTGTACTATATTTAATTTTTCATATTTTAATCAGAAAGCATCATGAGTTTAAGAATTGGAGATACAGCACCGAATTTTAAGGCTATAACATCTATCGGTGAGATAGACTTTTATGAATATTTAGGCGATAGCTGGGGAGTTTTATTCTCTCACCCGGCAGATTATACGCCGGTATGCACTACAGAATTGGGAAAAACGGCCTCTCTTAAATCAGAATTTGATCAACGAAATGTAAAAGTTTTGGCTTTAAGCGTCGATTCGGCAGAATCACATCAGGGCTGGATTAAGGATATCAATGAAACTCAAAATACAAATGTCGAGTTTCCAATTATTGCAGATCAGGACAAAAAAATAGCAGATGCTTATGATATGATCCATCCGAACGCTTCAGAAACAATGACAGTTCGTTCTTTATTTGTGATCTCTCCAGATAAGAAAGTAAAATTAATGATTACCTATCCAGCATCAACCGGTAGAAATTTTGTGGAGGTGCTGAGGGTAATTGATTCGTTGCAGTTAACCGCAAATTACAGTGTTGCAACACCTGCCGATTGGAAAGATGGGGAAGACGTTATTGTCATGAACAGCATTAAGACAGAAGATATCCCTGATAAATTTCCAAAGGGACATACAGTTATTAAACCATATTTGAGGACTACACCTCAGCCAAATAAATAATTTGGAAAACTTAATGAGGCCGTAACTGTTTTATGCAAGTGAATTAACTAATACGAAACGATTACAGTCTAAATTTATGAACACAGGTAAAGTTAAATGGTTTAATACCGAAAAGGGATATGGATTTATCATCTTTGATGGCCTCAAGGAAATTTTTGTCCACTTCAAAGATGTTATTGGAGGGATCGATGGGATCAGGGAGGGTGATGAAGTGGAATTTGAAATTACAGAAGGTAAAAAAGGTCCTCAAGCTGTAAAAGTTAGCAAGATTTAAGTCCGTTATAGCGTCATTGCGAGCGCAGAATCCGTCATTGCGAGGTTTCCACCCGTCATTGCGAGGTACGAAGCAATCTAAATGAGATTGCTTCGTACCTCGCAATGACGCTTTATACCTCCCCCTGACGGAGGAAAAACTCCCCCTGACGGAGGAAAACCTACCCCTGACGGGTGCTTAACCAAAATTCTTCGTAAATTCGACTCTATAACGATCAAGCTTTGCTTTAATTGTTTTATTTAAGGCTAACTGCTTGTTACCCGCTGTCGTACGATCTAGTGCCTGTAATACATAAAAGCCAATTTGTATATCGTTTAATAACCCTTGTTGTTGATTGGGCGCTAATGATAAAATATACTCAAATTCCTTTTCGATGTAGGATCCAGTGGCTGTGGTAATTTGATTAGCATCGTTACTGTTTCCCAAACGATATAAATTTTCTATTAGACCTACTTTGTTTAATGTATCTGAAATCGAAGAGTTTGCTAATGGGATTGCGGCCATGGTTTTCTGCATGGCCTTTTTGGCCATTTCGATCTTGTGCTCGTCTAACAGGTTCCTTGTCAGCGTATTGGCAAAAGACAATGTTCCCTGCATTACCCTTCTACTTTCTGGATCTAAATATTTAGCGGTTTTAAACCCTCCCAATTCGAATTTCTCGGTATAATGTTGGTAGGCAAGCTCGTTATTGGTTTGTTCCGTTTTAGTAAAATTCTCTTCTGTAGAAGGTTTTAACGGCAATAAACGATAGGCGAATCCTTCAAGATAAAGGTATTTATCTAATCCAAGATAGGTGTCTTCAGATACCGAAGCGGCAAAATACACCGGTCTTTTCCAGTTGTTATGCACTAAAATATCAAACATGGTCAAGTCTGATTTCAATACATGGTTTTTGGTAAAACTCCATTCCATCTGGTTCGCAATTTTCTCCTTCTCGGTAATAGCAACCGTTTTAGTCGCTAGAATATGAGCCAGATTGATCGTCATTTTTAACTTTTGGGTAGGCATGAAATTTTCAAAGCTCCCATCTCGCATTTCAATTTTATCATTCCTGTTCTCAGAAGTAAGAATGGCCAGGATTTCACTTAGTTCTACACTATCTTTGAGGCCATAATCGTAATAGCTTAAATAATCGCGTGTGCCATCTTTATATTGCTCACTATTCATTTTAATAGGCAAAGGGGCAGACTTATATTGCTGTGTTTTCATTTGGTCGATGTAGGACTCCGATGATAAGAATTGCAGGTTTACCACTCTAATGTCAGTGCGGAAGCCTTCTACTTCCTGAGCGTACCATAGTGGATAAGTGTCATTATCGGCATTGGTAAATAAGATCGCATTTGGCTCACAGCTATTCAAATAGTTTTTTGCCATTTCTATCGCAGTACTCTTTCCACTTCTATCATGATCATCCCAACCATTGACAGCCATTAATGATGGTACGGCACAACAAAGAAGCGTTACAACTGCGAATTTTAATTGCTGGAAGCGATATTTAACCACAAGTTCCCGCAAAGCAAGAACGCCCAGTCCAATTACAATCGCAAATGCGTAAAATGATCCTACATAAGCGTAATCGCGTTCCCTTACTTGCAATGGATCTTGATTGATGTATAAGATAATGGCAATACCGGTACAAAAGAATAGGGTAAGGACAACCAATGCATCGTTTCTATTTTTGCGCCATAGGTAGACTAGCCCGATCATCCCCAGTAAAAAGGGCAAACCATAGAACAGATTATATCCCTTGTTGGTAATAATACTAGGAGGTAAATTGCTTTGATTGCCCAGATTTATGGCGTCGATTGGCTTAATACCGGATAACCAATTTCCTTCTGTAATGCTTCCTTGTCCCTGGAGATCGTTTTGTCGGCCAATAAAGTTCCAGGCAAAGTAACGCCAGTACATAAAGTTTAGTTGATAATGGTAAAAGAAGCTCATGTTCTGCCAGAAGCTTGGTGTTTCACCTTCTGCAAGGTTCATCCAGTTGTTGTAAAACTTAATATGCGCTGGTTTATCGCTGTATGTGCGGGGAAACAGCGTGTTCTTGTCATATACTCTTTGATAGTTTTTACCATTTACCTCATACTTATGCGTACCTTTTCGGTAGGTTAATCCTTTTTCTTCTACAGCGATAGGGGTCGAATTAAAGAATTGTCCATACAATAAAGGTTTATCACCATATTGAGTTCTGCTTAGATAAGAAAATAGCGAGAGTGGCGTATCGGGATTAGAAAGGTTTATGCCGGGCTTGGCATTCGCTCTAATGATAATCATGAAATAGGAACTATAGCCGAACAATACAAAAGTAAGGCATATTAAACCCAGATTTAATAGATATTTGCTTTTTTTGATACTATATCTAATGCCATAGCCTATTGCAAGAGCGCTTAATGCTACAAAAGCTAACGCACCTGATCCGAAGTTCATGCCTAGGGTATTCACAAAAAGTAAGTCCAGTTTCGCTGCAAAAAGGATAAAGTATTGAATGATGCCAAATTGGATTAGGCCCAATAAAAAGCAGCCTATTAAAAAAGCTTTAAAAGTACCCCATAGCGAAGGCTTAATAGTTTTGCGAAAATAATAAATTAGCGCAATGGCTGGAATAGCTAACAAACTCAATAAATGTATACTAATAGAAAGACCTATAATGAATGAAATAAATACTAACCATTTGTCGTTCATTTTATTTTCCCATTTAAGGATTGCCCAAAATACTACCGCCGTGCACAAGGTTGAAATTGCATAAACTTCAGCTTCAACTGCCGAAAACCAGAAGGTATCAGAAAAAGTATATGATAAAGCGCCAATAGTTCCAGCAGCGATAACACTCCAAATATGAATGGTGCTGAGTTCTTCTTGCTGTTTTTTAAGGATTTTTAAAGCAATCATGTTAATTGTCCAAAATAGGAACATAACCGTAGCAGCGCTGGTAATTACAGACAAAAAGTTAATCCAATAGGCAACTTTACTTACTTCATTTCCTGCTAATAAGGAAAATAATTTGCCTATCATTAAGAAAAATGGGGCTCCGGGTTGATGTCCAACCTCCTGTTTAAATGCAGCGGCAATAAATTCACCGCAATCCCAGAAACTTAAAGTCGGCTCCATACAGAGCCAGTAAACAACGGTCGCAAAAGCAAAGATGCCAAAGCCAATGCTCGTGTTAATTAGGTCAAATTTTCTCATATGATCAAAAATACCTTATTAGCTGATGGAGAGTTGTTAAAAGACGTTAAAGAATGTTAAAATTCAAATTGGCAGACAATTCACGAATTGCTGGTTTGTGCGACTATTTGCAGGTTCGATTTATCCCCGACTTCGCAAGTCGGCCGATTTCGGCCGACTTGCGAAGTCGACACTAGTAGTGCTGGATAATTTTGGCCTTAATAACTAGATTTCCGTGAACGGTTTGCGTGAAAATGATAAAGTCATCGTGACTGGGCTGGATTTTGTATTTCTTAGCCAAAGTTTCAGCCTTCTCCGGGAAATTCCGGACAATTACATTGCCTACGAGATTTTTTTCTTTCTTGAGTTCATTTAAGGAGTGCAAAGACTGAATTTCAAATATCCGCCCTAAAAAATCAAAATTCCTCTCCTGGCTAAAGTAAAGCTGACTATGCTGCTGTAATTTCTGCAGATTAAACTGTTGGGCGATCAGGTTAAATGCACCGCTTTTTAACAAGGCTACATCTGGCTCATATAAATAGCCACTAGGCAAATCATCGGCAAAGCTGATGCTGGTTTGTAAGGCTCTTAATTCAAACGAAAAAATCTTTATATGTTCATTGATGGCGGCGCAAACAATTTTTGGTTCACCAACAAAATTCTTATCGATTACCCACAACAATTCTTTACACTCATTCTTTACACTTACAATATGTATTTCGCTAACATTTTGCAATTCCTCCAACCCAGCACTGATATCAAGCAAAGGAGCAGTTTTAATGATAATCCGACTGGCTTTTTCCAGAAATAATGGTAAATGTTCGCTTACATCAGGCGTACAATCTTTAAGTTTGAAAACCTTAGCACTGCCACTTCTTCTTGCAGGATCAATGTAAATAGTGTCGATTTTTAAAGTATTGGTTCTCAGTACTTCAATTCCATTTACCGAATGGCACGCTATATTATGCGCGCCTAAAACTTGCGCATTTTGAGCAGCTATCATAGACAAATCGGTGTTGATCTCACAACTTAGTACCGTTTTGATCTTTTTTGCAAAGAAATAACTATCAACACCAAAACCAGCTGTTAAATCAATTAAAGTTTCCCCAATGGCTAAATTTGCTTTGTAACAAGCAGTTATTTCGGATGAACATTGTTCAATGGATAGGAGTGGAGGATAATAAATAAACTCGTGGTTGTACCAAGTGGGCAATTTATGCATAGACTTTTTCTTTGCGGAAATCTGACCCGCTAACTCCGCTGCACTTATCCCTTCAAATACAGCTTTAGCTAACGCAACTTTACTTACATCGGCATTGATATGCTTACTGATGTATGCTTGTACGACCGGAGTTAGCATTTTCTGGTTCATAGCAATAATAATTAACTACTTACCTTATCTCTCATTACAATCTGACAAGTATGCCTGCTTTTTACCTCAAGTAACACGGTTTTATCAATAATCACCCGATCGATTGTATTTTGGTTATAATAGCGGATGGTTACGAGTTCTAATCCCTTGTTATATTTTACTTTATAGGTCTCTGATAGGTCTTTAAGCAAGGCATCTATTTTATCTGAATCATCGACACTGACTGAAAAACTGAGGGCCGAGTTGAGCATCGTATTTACTTTCACCTTGTTTTTATGGAACAAACTAAAAATATTGCTTAGATTTTTTTCGATGATGAAAGAATAATCCCTCGGAAAAATGGAAATCAAAACCTGGTTTACCTTAAAAATGAAGGACGGTATTGGTAGCGGTATATTAACATTGCTGATTTTGGTTCCTTCACCTTCTGGAGTTATAAACGAACGTACAAACAGCGGAATTCCCTTGTTTTGAAGTGGCTTTATAGTTTTTGGATGAATAACGGTCGCCCCATAATAGGTTAATTCAATCGCATCATGATAGGATAATTGATCTATTTTTTCAGTTTCATCGAACCATTTCGGATCGGCGTTTAATACGCCAGGTACATCTTTCCAAATAGTTAATGATTCGACATTTAAACAGGCACTGAAAATTGCGGCCGAATAATCTGATCCTTCTCTGCCGAGTGTGCTGGTAAAGTTTTCACTTGTTCCTCCAACAAAACCCTGTGTAACCACAATGCCCTTATCCAAAAAGGAAGGTAGATGTTTCTGTATTTCGTGTTCGGTTTTTTCCCAGTTTACATTCGCATCTTTGTAATTATTATCCGTTTGGATGTAATTTCTGGCATCAACCCAAATGGTGAATACCCCTACCTGATTGAGGTAAGCCGCAACAATCTTCGTAGAAACCATTTCTCCAATCGAAACAATTTGATCGTACAGGTAATCGGCTGGATCACTGGCCTCTTCTTCTAATAACCACTCAATTTCCACAAATGTATTGGCAACTTCATTAAAAATGGGGTTTTGATGATCTTCAAATAAAGCATTGAGGACATCAAAATGAAAGGCTTTTATCTCCTCAAAAATAGCGTGACAATTTTCATCCCCTTTTACATAGGCCTTAGTAAGGTCTTCAAGCCTGTTTGTCATCTTGCCCATTGCCGATATTACAATCAAAATTTGATTGGTGCCGTGGCTTTGGACGATTTTGGTCAGATTTTTAATGCCTTCTATGTCTTTTACAGAAGCTCCGCCGAATTTGAATACTTGCATGTTAGTTTTTGGTGGTGAGAATAGTATGTGGTTTTGCCAAATCTTTTAACGCTTCGAAAGGTATCACTAACTCGGTATATCCCTCAGCATACGCTTTGATTTCATAGGGATTGTATAAGAAAACCAATCCCTTGTCGCTGACATGGAAATTCTGGGCAAGTGCAAATATACCTTTGTCGAAAAAATAGCGTTCTTCGAGAGATTGTGTAGGACTTAATTGCTCGTTTTTTCTAAAGATGGCTTCCCCTATCTTTACTAACGCAGGTAATTTTCCTGCCTGGATTAACGAATCAAGCGTAATTGGCGTATTGGTTTTAGGATTGTAATTCAGAAAGGAGATGGTTGTATTTCCATGGGCACCCCCTGCATAGTCTGTGTGGGTATATTTTAAGGCAAGGTAAGTCGGACTTTGCCTTAAAACTTCAATATTGATGTTTAAAAACCAAGCTTGGGGGGTAGTGGGATTAGTGCGCACGAACTCATCATAACCTTTCATAAAACTATCTGCAATAGCCTGATAGGAGGTTGCAGGTTCGTCTTGGGCGAAATAATTGAATACCTGCCTTTTTATAAATTGATTTAAGGCGTCGTTTTTAAATACGGGATAAGAAACAATCGCCTCAGGCGTGTCAATCGGACTAACGTTGTTTTTCGGTATGTTCTTGCTTTGAACTTTTATAGAATCATATGCATAGGTCAAGGTGTCGACAGTCGTAGTATTTCGAGCATCGTCTTCTTTGGTATCTTTTCCATTTCTACAAGCGGAAATAGTTAGAATTAGCAATAAGCAAGCTATGATATTTTTCATATGAATTGATGTGTTTGTTCTTTCGAGAAAGAAGCATTTAACCATCCTTCTTCTATAGACGCTTTGTATTTATTGTAAAAATGAATAGCTGGTTCATTCCAGTCCAACACCTGCCAGGTCATGCCATTATAGTTGTTTTCTTTAGCTTCCCGGATTACTTTTTCAAAAAGCAATTTACCAGCACCCTTACCTCGATAAGCCTCAGTTACTAAAAAATCCTCTAAGTATAAACGACAACCTTTCCATGTTGAGTATCTGGTATAAAATAAAGCAAAGCCTATGATGCCCATGCTTTCATCTTCGGCTACAAATGCTTTCCAAACTGGTTTTTCACCGAATCCTGCATCAACAAATTCTGCTAATGTGACTGTTACTTGTTCCGGCGCTTTTTCATAAACAGCTAATTCGTTAATTAATTCGAGAATGCGTTCGCAATCAGCTTTAATTGCAGTTCTTATAGAAATTGGGGTGGTGTTCATCTTGCTTAGTTGTGTTATGGCGTTGAAATCTTTCTTTTTCCAAATATACTGCTTCCTATTCTAACCATCGTACTGCCTTCGGCGATGGCTAGTTTATAATCGGCCGACATGCCCATGGAGAGTTCCTTGAAATAATCATCTTTTCTAAAAAAACTTAATTTTATACCTTCAAAAAGGACTTTAAGCTCCTGAAATTCAGTTTGTGTTTGCTTTTCTGAGGCGTTGTTGGTGGCAATTCCCATTAAACCTACAATTCTTACGTTTTTACAGGTAGCAAATTCCTCACTTCTTAATAATTCGATAAGCGCATCGTATTCCAGGCCAAATTTTGTGTCTTCATCTGCAATGTAAACCTGTAATAAGCAATCTATTACCCGGTTGTTTTTAGCCGCCTGTTTGTCTATTTCCTTCAGTAATTTTAAACTATCTACCGACTCTATAACTTGGATAAAAGGAGCGATATACTTTACTTTATTGCTTTGTAGGTGGCCAATTAAGTGCCATTGGATGTCTTTCGGTAACTGAGCTTGTTTCTCAACCATTTCCTGTACCAGATTTTCTCCAAATACTCTTTGACCGGCATTGTATGCTGTTAATACCGCCTCTGCCGGGTGATTTTTTGAAACGGCTACCAGTTCAACCTTTGCGCTATCTAATTCACTTTTATATTTTAATAAGTTATCTGCTATGCTCATTTATCAGTATTTTTGGTAAAAATAACAACCTTAGCGTAATTTGGCTAAGAAATTAAAAAGGTTTTAATAATAATGAAGAAAATTTTCGCCATTAGTATAATTTGTAGCTTGATCTTTGCCTGTAAACCAGGGGTTCCAGATGATATTATACAGCCCGATAAAATGGAAAAGGTATTATTTGATATTCATACAGTGGATGGTTACATTGCTACGCTTTCAGTACCTGATACTGCAAAAATAGTTGCTGCAAGTTATTATAAAGGTATTTATAAGAAATTCAACATCGATTCAGCCAAGTATAACAAAAGCCTGGATTACTATTATAGCCATCCAGATGTTTTAACTAAGCTATATGAAAATGTAATGAAGGAACTGGAAGATGAACAGAAAAGAAATGAGAAACGTGTTGAGAATGAGGAATTGAAAAAGCAGCAGAAATATTTAGCAGAACATACCAAGGCGTTAGACGTTTCTAATTTGGGTGTCGGCAGGCCCGTGTTTAGTTTTTCCGAAAATCCATTCGGCCTTTCTTCTACAACGCCTAAATAATTTATCTCATGCTATACCCAGAAAATTGCCAAGATCGTTTAGGTTTTAATGAAGTAAAACAACTGGTGCATCAGCATTGCTTAAGTACCATGGGACAAGCTTTGGTGAACAAGATGCAAGTGATGACCAAGCACGAGCAAATTAATAAGTTCTTGCGCCAAACCCAGGAATTTAAAAGCATACTGATTAACCAAGAGCCCCTACAAATCAGCACTTTTTTTGATATTAAAATCCTTGCGGAGAAAATTAGGGTTGAAGGGACTTATTTAGTGGAAGATGAATTGTTCCAGATTTATTCATCCTTACAAACTGTGTTTTCGGTGATCCGGTTCTTCGACGAGCGAAAGGATATTTATCCAAGTTTGGAAGCGCTTTTTGAACATTTGCAAATTGAAAAGAATATTCTCAAGAATATTGAAACTGTAATTGACGCTAAGGGTAAAATGAAACCTAATGCTTCGGCTGAATTGCAGGAAATTACTACCGCTATTGCTAGAGGAGAGCAGGAAGTGCGTAAAAAGATGGATGCGATCTACAAAATGGCAATAGGGAAAAATTGGGTAGCCGATGGGAGCCTCACTATTCGGGATGGACGAATGTGTATTCCCATTTTAGCTGAGCATAAAAGAAAGCTAAAAGGCTTTATTCATGATGAATCTGCAAGTGGACAAACGGTTTATTTAGAACCTGAGGAGGTTTTTACCTTAAATAATAAGTTGAGAGACCTGGAATTTGACCGGCGTAGGGAAATTATTAAAATTTTAATTGCTTTAACCACGGCCTTAAGACCTTATACGCCTCTTTTGCTTTCTTATCATGGTTTTCTTACGAAATTAGATTTTGTGAGAGCCAAGGCACTTTTTGCCATAGATATTGATGCGAATATGCCTGTTTTGATCAAGGAGGCCAAAACAAAGTTGATCAATGCCAGGCATCCATTATTATTGCTGTCCTTTGCTACCGAAAAGAAGACGGTAGTTCCTTTAAATATTCATATCAACGAACACCTGCGCATTGTTTTGGTTTCGGGACCAAATGCCGGAGGTAAATCGGTTTGCATGAAAACGGTTGGCCTTTTACAGATGATGCTTCAAGCTGGATTACTGGTGCCGGTGGATGAAAATAGTGAAATGGGTATTTTTGATCAGATATTTGCGGACATTGGAGACGATCAGTCTATCGAATCTGATTTAAGTACATATAGTGCTCATTTAACCAAGATGCGCTACTTCGTTGCCCATGCATCACCAAAAACATTAGTGCTTATTGATGAGTTTGGAACGGGCACAGACCCCCAATTTGGAGGGCCGATGGCAGAAGCGGTGTTAGAAGTGCTAAATAACAAGAAAGTAAGAGGAGTAATTACAACCCATTATTCTAACTTGAAACTGTTTGCAGGAAATACCAATGGGTTGGAAAATGCCTCGATGTTGTTTGACAACCGTAAAATGAAGCCTTTGTATATTCTCGATCTGGGAAAACCAGGAAGCTCCTACGCTTTTGAAATTGCACAAAACATTGGTTTGCAGCCAGAGGTGATAAATTTAGCAAGGATAAAGACTGGCGATAATCAAAACAGCGTGGATAGTTTGTTGGTGAATTTGGAACGGGAGAAGCGGCAGATACACGAAACCAAGGTTACGCTTGCCAACCAGCAAAATAAAGTGAAAAATCTGGTTTCCGAAAATGAGAAACTGAAACTGTATTTAGAGGAGAACCGCAAAACACTGATCAAAGAGGCAAAATTGGAAGCGCAGAACATTATTAAGGAAGCGAATAAATTGGTAGAGCATACCATTGCCGAAATAAAAGAAAAACAGGCAGACAAGGTTGCTACGAAGCAACTTCGCCAAAATCTTCAAAAAAGCATTGTTAGCAATGAGGTTAAGGAAGAACGCAAGCCAGTGGTGAAGCTTGATGATTCAACAATTGAAGTAGGCGATTGGGTGCAGTTGGTTAATACGGAAACAAGCGGACAGGTATTGGAAATTAATCGCGATAACCTCGTTCTTGCGCTTGGTGATCTTCGTTCGGTAGTGAAAAGAAATAGGGTGCAGAAAATTAGCAATAAGCAAGCAAAGAAAGTTGCCCAAAGCAATTCTTTTTCTGGAAGAATTTCTGAAGCGATTAGCACTTTTAGACCAGAGTTAGATTTGAGAGGTATGCGTGGAGAAAATGCCATCCAAGAAGTGGAAAACTACCTCGATAAAGCGATCATGCTCGGATTCCCCTCAATTAAATTAATTCATGGTAAGGGTGATGGTATTTTGAGGAAGTTGATTAGGGAATATGTGAGAAAATATAAAGAGGTTACCAGAATGGAAGACGAGCATGCCGATAGGGGCGGAGATGGGATAACATACGTTTATTTAAGTTAAAACTTTAGCGCAGAGATAGTTGTTATCTTGTAAATATTAGCTAATGAAAGCCGTTTTAATAGGTTTGCTTGTGTTGATGTCTTGCTCAACTTGCAGGAAGAAAAACAAGGTAGATGAAATTCCAACTTTGCCAGATGTTACTTTAAAATCAAAAGTTATTGCTGCTGGTTTGGTAAATCCTTGGGAACTGGTGTACGGCCCGGATAATTTGATATGGTTTACAGAGAGAAATGGTAAAATAAGTAGGCTAAACCCTGAAAATGGCCAAATAACAGTCTTATTAACGATCAATGAAGTGCGGAATATTGGTGAAGGAGGTTTATTGGGTATGGTGCTCCACCCAGATTTTACGTCAAATCCCTTTGTATATATGGCTTATGATTATGGCAACGATTATAAAGCGAAAATTGTTAGGTACACCTATAGTAATAATACGTTGATAAGCCCCAAAGTTTTGTTGGATCAAATCCCTGCCGCCTCCATTCACAATGGTTGCAGGTTGTTGATCAATGAAAATAAATTATTTATTACCACCGGAGATGCAGCGGATACTTCAACGCCTCAAAACGTCAATTCTCTTTCGGGAAAAGTACTGAGATTGAATTTAGATGGCTCCATCCCTGGCGATAATCCATTTCCAAATAATCCGGTTTGGACGTACGGACACCGAAATGCCCAAGGTTTGGTGATGGCGGGAACTAAAATGTTTGTTTCAGAGCACGGCCCCAATTCGGATGATGAAATTAATTATATAGAAAAAGGCAGGAATTATGGCTGGCCGAATGTTAAGGGTTTTTGCGATGATAGTGGAGAAACTTCGTTCTGTGCAATAAATAACGTGGTAGAGCCATTGATTAATTGGACACCAACCATTGCTCCGAGTGGAATGGCTTATTATGATTCTGATTATATTCCTCATTTTAAAAATTCTCTTTTGCTTGCCCTGTTAAAGGGCGCTAAATTAATGCAGCTCAAGTTTGATGATACGCAGACTAAAATTGTGGGAACAAAGGATTTTTATGTGAATGAGTTTGGAAGGCTACGGGCCATCTGTCAGTCGCCCACAGGGAAGATCTATATTTGTACCAGCAATGGTAACAATGACAAAATTATAGAGATTAGTAAATAATCAAAATTTTAAGTATTTCTGGCTATTTAAAGGCCTTTCTATTGCGTGCTTAGTGTATTTTATACATACCAGATGGCGATAATTTCATTTGGATAGCGGCTAATATCTTGCTAATTTAGCCCGAAAACACGATTATATGATCAATAAAGTAGTAGTTGGACCGGAAGAGGCTATTAAAGATATTAAAGATGGCGACACTTTGATGCTTGGAGGATTCGGATTATGCGGAATTCCGGAGAATTGTATTGCAGCTTTAGTTAAAAAAGGAGTTAAGCAGTTAACTTGTATTTCCAATAATGCTGGTGTGGATGATTTTGGTATCGGTTTGATGCTCCAAACCCGTCAGGTAAAAAAAATGATTTCTTCTTATGTAGGTGAAAATGCAGAATTTGAGCGTCAACTATTAAGTGGGGAGCTTGAAGTTGAATTAATACCGCAAGGAACCTTGGCTACAAGGTGTTTGGCGGCGGGTTATGGTATGCCGGCAGTTTTTACACCTGCAGGGGTTGGAACTGAAGTGGCAGAAGGGAAGGAAGTGAGAAACTTTAATGGCAAAGACTACCTGATGGAATATGCATTTGAAGCAGACTTTGCTTTAGTGAAGGCATGGAAAGGTGATACGGCAGGCAATTTGATTTTCCGATCTACCAGCCGAAATTTTAATCCAGTAATGGCCATGGCAGGGAAAGTTACGATTGCTGAAGTAGAGGAGTTAGTGGAAGCAGGGGCATTAGATCCTGATCAAATTCATACGCCGGGCGTATATGTTCATCGAATTTTTCAGGGAAAAGCCTATGAGAAGAGAATTGAGCAAAGAACGGTAATTAGCAAATTAGCTGATTAATAAATTATCAAATTAAAAAATGTTAGATAAGAACGGAATTGCGAAACGTATCGCAAAAGAAATAAAAGATGGTTACTATGTGAATTTAGGTATTGGGATACCTACATTGGTAGCAAATTATATCCCAACTGGTATCAATGTTGTGTTGCAGTCTGAAAATGGATTGCTTGGCATGGGCCCATTTCCTTTTGAGGGAGAAGAGGATCCTGATTTAATTAATGCCGGAAAACAGACTATTACCACCTTAGCAGGCTCTTCCATCTTCGATTCGGCGATGAGTTTTGGAATGATCCGGGCACAAAAAATTGATTTGACGATTTTGGGTGCCATGGAAGTTTCGGAGAATGGCGACATTGCCAATTGGAAAATTCCAGGTAAAATGGTTAAAGGAATGGGAGGGGCAATGGATTTGGTAGCATCTGCAAAAAACATTATAGTTGCTATGCAACATGTAAATAAGGCAGGCGAGAGCAAACTCCTGCCTAGCTGTACACTTCCTTTAACCGGGGTAAGGTGTATTAAAAAAATTGTTACTGAATTAGCTGTATTAGATGTATTGCCAGAGGGAGGGTTTAAGCTTATAGAGCGTGCGCCAGGCGTTAGCGTAGATTTTATTAGCAATGCAACTTCAGGCAAACTGTATGCTGACGATGATGTACCAGAAATGTTGCTTGATTAAATTTTAAGAACAAAATTTTGCTTTTAGCTCATCCGTAATCTCTGCGGTAATACGAATAATCTCATCAGGGATATCCATATTATTAATTACGATTTTTTCGCAGGAATTACGGTATGGCAATAAGAATTCTTTATAGGCCGGTACAACGTGGTTCTCCCATTTATAAACCACATCATCTTCAGGATAACCACGTTCCATTCCATCACGTTTAATTCTGCGCAATAAAGCTACCTCCTCATCGGCTTCAATAAAGATACGAAGGTTTAATAGTTTGGCAATTTCGATAAAATGTAAGATAAAAAGACCTTCCACGATAATAATCGGGGCTGGGTTGATCTCTAAAATTTTGACTACGGCAAGGGGATTGTTAAAGTTATATTCTTTTTTATAAACAACTTCTCCTTTGATCAACTTTTTAATGTCTATGAGAAATTGTTCATCGTCAATGGTTGATGGAAGATCGAAATTATAAAGCTTATTTTCTTCTTGGGTCATTTCTCCAGCAGGGATATAATAGTCGTCCTGCGATAATAAAGTAACCTCATCATGTTTAAAATGATGGAGAAAACTGTTTAAAAAAAAGGTTTTGCCCGACCCACTGCCACCTGCAATACCAATAATTAAAGGCTTATTGTTGTTCATTGTCAACTGCACCGTAATTTAAATTACAAAAAAATCGTTTATCTAAAGCGCCAACGGCATCTGCTACCGCTTTTGTCATTACAATGATAACATCTTTTGTGGTTTCATTCTCGGTAAATTTACCAACAACCTTGGCAAAAGCCGAACGATTAGTCGTTGGGTTAGTTACCCTGATAATTGTTCCAACTGGGGCAGTACGATGCAATACTAACATTTTTGACGGGTCTAAATCCGGCTCTTCAATCCAAACTGCAGTTCCTTTTTCATCAAATCTAACTAATCCATATTTGCTTGGAGCTTGTCTCAAGGCAGGGTCTCTCATAGTTTGAGAAGAAGCATCATCCTCTTCTTCAGCCATAGTTACCTGGTTATTGGCTCCTTTAATCCGCAATTTTTGTCCAACTGTTAACTCGTTACTGGTTAAATTATTTGCAGTAGTTATTTGATAGGTGGTTAAGTTATATTTTTTTGCAACTGAATATATAGTTTCGTTTGCTAAAACAGTATGCTCAAAGCTACCATCATTTACGGTTGATACAGCGGCATCCGTTTCGCCATTGGTAGCGGGTATTTTTAAAACCTGCCCAATTCTTAAGTTTATTGAACTTAAGTTGTTTAATTTCTTAATAGCATCAACGGTAGTTCCATATTTTTGGGCCAAGGCATTTAGGTTTTCTTTTGCCTTTATTGTATGAGAAATAATGGTGCCAGACGGCGTATTATCGGCTGGTTCAATTGTAGCGACAATCGCTTTTTCAGCTTGCTTAACTATTGGTGCTGCAGGTGTTTCAACGGGCGCGGACTGTTCATTGCCGGTTGGTATTTTTAAAACTTGTCCAATCTGCAAGTTGATGGAACTTAGCTGATTTAGATTTTTTATTTCCTCAACCGTGGTACCGTATCTGTTGGCAAGCATGTTTAAATTGTCTTTCGCCTTAATGGTATATTCTATAAAACCTGCCGAAGAGGAGGCAGCTGTCGTACTTGAATTTGCAACAAAAGGTAAACCTGTAGGTATTTTGAGGATGACACCAATCTGTAAAAACTGGCTGTCATTAAATTCCATTACCTCTTTGTAGGGAACGTTGTATTTTTTTGCAATAGAATAATAGGTTTCCTTTGGCTCAACCTTATAAATGATTACTTTTTTGCCTTTATTATTTTCGACACCTATCGAATCAATGGTGTTGCTGGCTAAAGAAACGGAAGTGTTTGCAAGTAAGGCAGCCAGTAATAGGGTGTATAGTTTCTGCATTAATTAATTTCAAATATTTGGACATACAATGATACGAATAATATATTTTATGGTCGTATGCTATGTTAAACGATAACATATTGCTTCTTATTGTTATCAAAACCGATTTTAAAAACCATTTTCCTTATATATTTGTTGTAACGATAAATCAATCTTTATTATGAACGCTAAAGAAATAAGCTTAGACGAAAAAGCCGTTAAACCGGTAGTAGATATGTTAAATGACTATCTAGCTAACTATCACATTCATTATCAAAAGTTAAGGGGTTGTCACTGGAATATTAAAGGACAAAACTTTTTTACCCTTCATCTCAAATTCGAAGAGTTATACACAAATGCTCAACTAACGATTGATGAAATTGCCGAACGAGTATTAACATTAGGTAAACCTCCTCATAGTAGATTTGCCGATTATATAAAAGAATCAGTTATCAAAGAAATTGATACGATAGGTATGAATGATATGTTGATGGTTGAGGCTGTTTTAGACGATATGTCGAAGTTGATCGAAATTGAGCGAGAATTACTTAAAGCAACGGATGAAGCTGGTGATGATGGATCTAACGACATGGTGAACAGATTTATGCAATTTAAAGAAAAGACTACCTGGATGTTAAGGTCGTTTGCAGGGAAAAAATAATGAGTAATTAGCTAATTTTCGAATTAGCTAATTATCTTTGAACATGGGATACAAAAGCTTATCAGCCTGTGTTGAAGATTTAGAAAAGAATGGACATTTAATCCGCATCACTGAAGAGGTAGATCCCTATCTCGAAATGGCAGCCATCCATTTAAGGGTTTACGAAAATCAAGGCCCGGCGCTACTGTTTGAGAATATTAAGGGAAGTAAGTTTAGTGCTGTTTCCAACCTCTTTGGTACTTTAGAACGGTCGAAATTTATGTTTCGGGATAGCTTGGCTAAGATTAAACAGTTGGTAGAGCTTCGTTCTGATCCCATGAAAGCTTTAAAAAATCCGCTTGCTTATGCCGGATCTGCCTTAACCGCGGTATCTGCATTGCCCTTAAAACAGTCGCTTTTTAAACAAACCTTCGCTAAAACTACAATTGCCAGCCTACCTCAAATTGTGAACTGGCCCATGGATGGAGGCCCATTTATAACCATGCCGCAGGTTTTTACAGAAGATGTAACTAAACCAGGGGTAATGAATGGGAATTTGGGGATGTATCGGATCCAGTTAGCTGGAAATGACTATATAACAGATCAGGAAATTGGGTTGCACTACCAAATTCATAGAGGAATCGGTGTTCACCAAGCTAAGGCTAACGCAAAGGGAGTACCTTTGAAGGTGAGTATATTTATAGGTGGGCCGCCATCCCATCCATTGGCCGCAGTGATGCCTTTACCGGAAGGATTATCAGAGCTGACTTTTGCCGGCGCCCTGGGCAATCGCAGGTTCAGGTATTTTTATGATGAAGAGGGTTTTTGCATCTCGGCCGATGCTGATTTCGTGATTACCGGTACCGTTTATCCGCAACAAAATAAACCAGAGGGACCGTTTGGCGATCACCTTGGCTATTACAGCTTAATCCATCCCTTTCCTTTGATGAAAGTTCATCATGTTTATCATAAGAAGGACGCCTTATGGTCGTTTACCGTGGTGGGCCGTCCGCCCCAGGAAGATACGAGTTTTGGTGCATTGATCCATGAAATTACGGGCTCTGCTATTCCACAGGAAATTGCTGGCTTAAAAGAAGTTAATGCGGTCGACGCTGCAGGCGTACACCCTTTGCTGTTTGCCATTGGTAGCGAGCGTTATACACCTTTTTTAACGGAAAGGAAGCCACAGGAAATATTGACCATTGCCAACCATATTTTAGGTAAGAACCAATTAAGTTTGGCTAAATACTTATTTATTGCGGCTAGAGAAGATAATGAACAATTGCGTACCGCTGATATCGCTCCATTTTTGCAACATGTATTGGAGCGAATTGATCTGAGCAAGGATTTACACTTTTATACCAATACCACCATTGATACCCTGGATTATTCCGGTGATGGCTTGAATACAGGTTCTAAAGTGGTATTTGCAGCAGCAGGAAGTCAGAAAAGAACGCTATGGCATGAAGTTCCAGATAAAATTGAATTACCCGATGGCTTTAGCGCTCCGAAAATTGCAATTCCAGGGGTGCTCACAATTAGCTGTAAGCCATATATTACCCATGCAGCACGCATCAGAGAAATGGAATTGCTGAGCTCGACTTTAAAGGGACAAGATTTAACCGGGCTCCCTTTAATTGTGGTTTGTGACGACTCGGAATTTACAGCTGCAGCGGTTAATAACCTAGTTTGGGTAACATTTACGAGAAGCAATCCGGCTGCCGATTTATTCGGTGTTGATGCCTTTACCGTAAACAAACACTGGGGTTGTAATGGTTCGGTGATGATCGATGCAAGAAAAAAGCCACATCATGCGCCAGAGCTGATCAAAGACGAGGCTGTTGAGCGCAGGATTGATAGGTTTTGGGAAAAAGGCGCCGTGCTTGCGTCATTGCGAGGTACGAAGCAATCCTAAAACACAAGATAAGCTACAAACCTATCGCTTTAAGATTGTTTCGTACTTCGCAATGACGACTTAATTTTATTTAATTCTTAGCTCATAGTCCATTTTCGCTTGAATACCGGCATTGGTAATTGCTTTTTGCATTTGCTTATACAATAAGTAGTTTTCGCCCAATTCTTTTTTGGTGTAATATAAACTGATATTGTCTTTTGCATCTGTTAATAAAGACTTTAACGGATCAATTTTTTCTGGGTACTCTACAATTTTATAGTCGCTTAATTTAGCCTTTTTTGCAGCCGACTTAATGGCGTCATTGAAACTCCCTAGTCGATCAGCTAGACCATTTTTGATTGCATCGGTACCGATCCAAACATGCCCGCCGCCTATACTATCAATCTGCGCTTTGGTTTTCTTTCTCCCCTCGGCTACGCGGGTCAAAAAGGTATCGTATATATGATTTACGCTATTTTGAATAATAAAGCGCTCTCCAGCGGTTAGCGGTCTATTTACACTCATAATATCAGCATACTGACCAGTTTTAACGCCGTCGAAGGTAATACCCAGTTTATTGTTTAATAAATTCTGGAAGTTTGGAATGATCCCAAATACGCCAATAGAGCCTGTAATGGTGTTCGGTTGTACAAAGATACTATCTGCGGCCGCACCGATATAATATCCCCCTGATGCGGCTACATCCCCAAAAGATGCGATAACAGGTTTTATTTTCTTACTTAACGAAACCTCTCTCCAGATTACCTCAGAAGCTAATGCACTACCGCCACCAGAATTTACGCGTAATACGATTGCTTTAATATTATCGTCTAATCTTGCTTTTCTGATTGCTCTTGAAATGCGTTCTGAACCAATTTGTTCATCCGATCCTTCGCCACCAACAATATCTCCGTTGGCATAAATCACTGCGATGCTGTTTTTACCTGTTGTGGTATGATGAGAAGGCAAGTTTGCTGCATAATCATTGATGCTAACGATATCTATGCTTCGCTTTTTATCCTTATTGGTTAAGGCTCTCAGTTCATCAAGTACTTCATCCTTATATTTAATACCATCCACTAATTTGTACGTTAAAGCGTCTTGTGGCTGCTGAATTTTATAGGCATCTGCCATTGCGCTTAGTTCGGCGGTGCTGATGTTTCTACTAGCGGAAATGCCTTCTAAAAAGGTTTGATATAATCCCGCTACATACGCCGTTACCTGCTTGCGGTTATAATCGCTCATTTTAGTATTGATGAATGGCTCTACCGCGCTTTTGTAGTTGCCTACCCTAATTATTTGTGCTTCAATCCCTAATTTATCAAGCGCACCTTTAAAAAAGGTCAGTTCAGCGCTAAAGCCTTTGAACTCCAATCCGCCTTGAGGATTTAAATATACTTTGCTTGCAGCCGATGCTAAATAGTAGGCACCTTGTGAGTAAACCTCACTGTAGGCAATCACAGGTTTTCTGCTTGTTTTAAAATCAAGAATGGCATTTCTAACTTCCAGCATGGTGGCCATACCTGCATTTGGGGCACTTACATTCATATAAACCCCATTAATCTTATCGTCCGTTTTTGCGGCTTTTAGGGCCTTAATAACATCGTTAAATCCAATGGTCTTTTCTGACCCACCTCCAAAAATGGGAATTCCAGCAAGTGAGTTGTCTGGAGTTCGCTCTGTAATTTCCTGATCTAGATTGAGATATAAGATGGAGTTGTTTTTTACCATCACTTTCTTCTCTTCGCCAACCGAAGATACAATGGCTACCATCACTACAAAAAACAACACAAACAAAATAACTGTGGAAATTACGATACCTACAACGGTGGCAAAAACATATTTAAAAAAATCTCTCATGTGCGAATTAAAGTATTTAATTTGTAAATATATAAAATTGGAGACTACTATGCTATCAGATAAAAATACTGTGCATTTGTTACTGGGAAGTAATTTGGGTAACCGCCAAAAAATTATCGACGAAGCATTAACATTACTCGGACAAAGAGTGGGTGAAATACAGTTAACTTCTTCCATCTATGAAACAGCAGCTTGGGGAAAGGTAGACCAGCCAAGCTTTTTAAATGTTGCTGTGGCTATTCAAACCGAGCTTACTCCGCTACAATTACTGGAGGCTGTATTGAAAATCGAAGTTGAGCTGGGTAGGGTTAGACACGAAAAATGGGGAGCCCGGATGATTGATATTGATATTATTTTGTATGGCGACGAAGTTGTTAATCTACGACATACACTTCAAATTCCCCATCCAGAGATGCATAACAGGCGATTTGTTTTGCTTCCGATGATGGAAATAGCTCCGGATAGAGTTCATCCGGTTTTGCAGCAAAATATCTCAGAATTATTAGCTAATTTAACCGATGATTTATCTGTTTTGAAAAGGTAGATTAATTGGAAAAAGTAACATTTTTTTTTAAGTTTGATTAATGATCGATCAAAATATAAATAATCATCCTTTAGATTTATCTTACCTCAGGGAGATGTCTGGAGATAGTCCCGAGTTTATGGTTGAAATGTTGGAAGTTTTTCAGAAGCAAACTCCCATTTATATGGCTGATTTGGAAAATGCGATTGCTGCGGAGGATTGGAAAGCTACTTCTGAGTTTTCTCACAAAATTAAACCTACATTTCATTATGTTGGAAGAGATGATTTAAGGGAGCTGATGCAAACTATTGAACGAAATTCGCGTGATTTAACAGAATTAGCTAAAATTCCTGAAGACTTTGCTATATCGAAGAAATGGGTAGCACGCCTCTACGAACAATTGGAAGAAGCTAAAGTGGAATTGCTCAAATAATATCCAGTGTATATCAGGCCTTGATGCGGAAGTGTAAGATCGAAAGACCTATATAAAGGATTAAAATAAAAGGAACAGCAGTAAACTTCAGCGAAACAATTAACGCCATGGAGAGGATTAAGAAAATGAACTTCATTTTGTTCTTTGTCCAACTGAGGTCACTTAATTTGAAAGAAAAGATCTTAATTTCGCTTACGAGTAAAAAACTAGTAATTGCCACTAACGCCATTAGTATCCAAGTTGAGCCAATGATGGCAGGATAATCTTTTGCAATAAAGGGTAAGGAAACGATCAATAAGGTATTCATCGGCGTGTTTAAGCCTATAAAATCCTCAGTTTGTCTTTCGTCAATATTGAATTTCGCTAAGCGTAAAGCGGAGAAGACTGTTATAATGAAACCCAGATAGGGGAGGTATTCATTTTTAAAATCCCCCATTTTTAACAACTGAAACATCACAACGCCAGGTAGAAACCCGAAACTTACCATGTCGGCCAATGAATCTAATTCCTTCCCAATTGCTGATTTAACATGAAGAAGTCGGGCAACCATGCCATCAAAGAAATCAAAAATACCCGATAGTAAAACGAAATAGGCTGCTATTTCAAGTTCACCATTAAATGCAAAAACAACACCTATGCAACCCGAAAACAGGTTGGCACAGGTGATGGTATTGGGAATATGCTTTTTCATTAGCCATTCATCCCCATTAGGAATTCTTCATTGCTTTTCGTGCCTTTAATCTGAGCTTGTACTAATTCCATAGCTTCTTGAGAGTTCATGTCGGCTAAGTGGTTTCTTAATACCCAAATGCGTTGCAGTGATTCTCTATCCAATAATAGATCCTCTCTACGCGTACTTGAGGCAGTAATATCGATAGCAGGGAAAATACGTTTGTTAGATAATTTACGGTCTAATTGTAATTCCATGTTACCGGTACCTTTAAATTCTTCGAAAATAACCTCGTCCATTTTAGAACCCGTATCGGTTAAGGCTGTTGCTAAAATAGTTAAGGAACCTCCTTTTTCGATGTTACGTGCTGCACCGAAGAAGCGTTTTGGTTTATGCAATGCATTGGCATCGACACCCCCTGAAAGAATTTTTCCAGAAGCAGGTGCCGTTGTGTTATAGGCCCTGGCCAAACGGGTAATTGAATCTAATAAAATAACTACATCATGACCACATTCCACTAATCGTTTAGATTTCTCTAAAACAATGTTTGCAATTTTCACATGTCGCTCAGCAGGCTCATCAAAAGTAGAAGCAATAACTTCAGCCCTTACACTACGGGCCATATCTGTAACCTCTTCTGGACGTTCATCGATCAAAAGAATAATTAAATAAACTTCTGGATGGTTTTTAGCAATTGCATTGGCAACCTCCTTTAATAGGTTCGTTTTACCAGTTTTAGGTTGTGCAACGATTAAACCACGCTGACCTTTACCAATTGGGGTAAAAAGATCCATGATCCTGGTGGAATAATTGCTGTTATCAGTAAATAAATTTAATTTCTCGGTAGGGAATAAGGGCGTTAAATAATCAAATGGTACCCGATCTCTTACATCGGCAGGCATGCGACCATTGATGCTAATTACCTTAACCAACGGGAAATATTTTTCTCCTTCTTTTGGTGGGCGAATACTGCCATTTACCGTATCTCCTGTTTTTAAACCGAAAAGTTTAATTTGCGATTGAGATACATAGATATCATCCGGAGACGACAGATAATTATAATCGGCAGAACGTAAAAACCCGTATCCATCTGGCATGATTTCCAAAACACCCTCATTGGTAATGGTGTTGTCAAAATCAAGGGTCGAATAACTGGTTTCGTTTTGTTTGTGATTATTGCTATTGTTATGGTTTTTAGCAGGGCGATTATCTTCTCTCGGTGCTCTTTCTTCGCGAGCTGGTTTCTCTTTAACTTCAACGCCTTCAGTAGGTACAGCTGCAGCCTCGTTACGGGTTTGCTTTGGACGATCTCTAAAAGATTTGTCTTCCTTGGCTTGGTTAGTTGCACCCTCTTTTGCAGGTCTATTTTTTTCTTCTCTCGGAAGTTTTTCTTTTTTTGCTTGATTTTGTAACTTGGCCGCAATCGTTTCTAAACGATTAGGATCATCCACGAAATCAGGTGGCAAAGTAACCGGAGTTGGATCCGTCGTTTCTTCCTTGGTGATTCTAGTTTGAGGCTCGTCAAATAAGGTTGCTCTTTCAGGTTCAGGAGCAGGAGTGTCTTTAGCAGCAATTCTTACTCTCTTTCTTGCGGGCGCTTTATCAGTAGCTGCCTCCTTTACCACTTTGGGCTTTGATTCTTTAAGCGTAACGGGAGCTGGAGCAGTGGCTTGATCCTTTTGTTTCGATAAAATTTGGTCTATCAAATCGTTTTTACGCAGATCATCCGCATTTGCAATGCCCTCACTTTTTGCTAACTCACGTAATTCTGCAGTGAGTTTTTCAGTTAATTCTGTTTTATTAAACATTTATATGTGCTTGTCGAGAAATTTTAAATTGGGTTTATCAAAGAAATACAACGGAAAAATGCCTTTCAAAACATTTATTATTAGCTATGGATAAGAAATTTTTCTGGGATATTCAGATAAACATTTGAGAATTATGGCACAATTGTATGTATTTGAAATTTAATCTGCAACAAAAAATTGAAAATGTTTAAAAATAAATCATAAAAATTTTGGTGAGGCCTCCATAAAGAGGTTGAAAATTAACATCTTTGTGCTCCATTTTTCCTATTAGAAATGAATAAAGAACAACTTTTTGAGCAGATTAAACAAAAAAAATCTTTTTTGTGTATAGGGCTAGATCCGGTTTTAAATAAGCTTCCTAAACACCTCCTGAAATATAACGACCCTATTTTGGAGTTTAATAAACAGCTGATAGATGCTACACATGACTTGTGTGTGGCTTATAAACCGAATACGGCCTTTTATGAAAGTTATGGTGCAAAAGGTTGGCAAACACTTACAGAAACGTGGAAGCATATTCCAAATAATTTGTTCACCATAGCCGATGCTAAACGTGGAGATATTGGTAATACCTCTGCAATGTACGCCGAAGCTTTTTTTAATGAGGAGGGTTCTGGTATGAGTTTCGACTCGGTTACAGTTGCTCCATATATGGGGAAAGATTCGGTATCTCCTTTTTTAAATTTTAAAGATAAATGGGTAATCCTTTTAGCGCTGACTTCGAATGAAGGGAGTCAGGATTTTCAAACCAGGCAAAGTGGAGACGATAAACTTTTCGAACAAGTTATTAAAACTTCCTCTCAATGGGCAAGTACCGATCAGATGATGTTCGTGGTGGGAGCAACTAAAGCCGAAGCCTTTGAAAATATCCGCAATTTGGCACCTGATCATTTTTTGCTGGTACCAGGGGTAGGAGCGCAAGGCGGAAGTTTAGCGGCTGTGTGTAAATATGGCTTAAATAGTAAATGTGGCTTATTGGTTAATGCTGCCAGAAGCATTATTTATGCGAGCGATGGTTTAGATTTTGCTGAGAAGGCTCGAGCAGAAGCTTTGACATTGCAACAAGAGATGGAACAAATTTTAGGTGCGGCTCAGTTAATATGACCAAAACGGTGAATATTAAGTTAGTTGTTGCCCTTTTAATCGTTGCCATAGTGTGGGGAACTACTTATTTGGGTATTCGAGTAGCTGTGCACACGATACCACCCTGGTTTGTTGCAGGATTGCGTCAATTGATCGCTGCGTTGATCTTGCTGATTATCTTATGGCGAAAGGGTGAATTGGCGTGGATTGGATGGAAAAATTTACGCAGACAAATGTTGCTCTCTAGTTTAATGATTGTGATTGCTAACGGAATGACGACTGTTGCAGAACAAACTATTTCCAGCGGACTTACCTCGTTACTTAATTCACTGGCTCCAATTGCGGTGTTTTTGGGAAGTGTTGCTATAGGCTTGCAGAAACCAAGTTGGAAAGGTTTTATAGGAGTGATAGTAGGATTTTCGGGAGTTGCTTTTATATTTAGAGATGGATTAAGTGAGTTACTGGATCCTAACTATCAAACAGGGATAATCTGCATAGCTATCGCCATCGCTGGCTGGGCAGGAGGAACAATTTATACGAAAAAACATACGTTACAGAGCTCTAATATTTTCTTAGACCTATTTTATCAATTTGCCTTTTCTGCTGTTGTTCAGCTGATTTTAGCCGTTTGTTTATCGCCTGTTATTGCACCTGCTCGGTGGAGCATTGAAAGCTTGGGTGCGGTAGGTTATTTGGCAGTATTTGGTTCGGTTATTGGCTATTTTAGCTATCATTATGCCTTAAAGAAGGTGAGCGCAACAGAAGTTTCTATGCTTTCTTATTTTAACACCGTTATTGCCATATTTTTGGGTTGGCTGGTATTGGATGAAGTGATTACCATCGATTTATTGATTGCTACAGTATTGATCATTGCGGGGGTTTTTATTACAAATTATAAGAAGCCTGCGAGAGCTGTTACACTTTAAATTAATTTGCTGCCCTTAGAATTAACTTATTTTGATTTTTTTTAAACGGCTGTAAGTCAGGGTTAAATGCTATTAAAACTTCTTGTTTGAGGAGTTTTTTTGATAGGTTTAATCATGAGATTTCCAGAAGAATTCCTCCATTTTATATGGCGATTTAAATTATACGGGGTGGATCAGCTTTATACTGAAGCTGCCGAATTAATTGAAGTGATTCAGTGTGGAACTTTGAATAAAAATGCTGGTCCAGATTTCTTGCATGCTAAATTGGTAGTTGACGGGACTGTTTGGGTAGGGAGTATCGAAATTCATCTTAACGCTTCAGATTGGCTGGTCCATCAACATCAACATGATGCCGCCTATGACAATGTGATTTTGCATATCGTTTATGTAAATGATAGACCTATTTACAGAACAGACGGTACGCTGATCCCAGTATTGGTAATCAAGGGCCGTTTTCCAATTGCACTTTTAACAAACTACGAGCAACTCATCCTGTCTGCGAATAATTTTCCCTGCGAGAAACAAGTTAAGGAGGTTGACGGATTGTTTGTGGAAAATTTTTTAACCCGGGTAGCTATTGAAAGACTTGTTTGCAAGTCGCAAGATGTATATGATCAATTAAATGCGCTTAAAGGAGATTGGGATGAAACTTTTTATCATTTTATGGCAAAAAATTTCGGCTTTAAGATTAATGCGGCCCCAATGGAGATGCTGGCCAGGTCGCTACCTCAACAAATTTTAGCCAGACACAAAGATAATTCTCTCCAAATAGAAGCCTTGCTATTTGGTCAGGCTGGTTTTTTAGCTCAGAAATTTACCGATGATTATCCTCAGAGACTAAAAAGAGAATATCGGTTCCTGAAAAGAAAATATAGGTTAAATTCCGTGGATACCTCTTTGTGGAAATTTATGCGAATGCGCCCACAAAATTTCCCAACGCTCCGCCTGGCTCAATTTGCGGCTTTGATTATCAATTCAAATCACTTATTCTCTAAAATAATTATCATTAAGGATTATAAAATGATTGTACAGCTTTTTGAACACCTGCCAGTAAATGCTTATTGGAAAACACATTACCATTTTAATAAAGCTACCGAAAATGTTAATCTACAATTGGGTAAAGAGAGTATAGATAATATTTTAATCAACACACTGAGCTTATTTTTATTTGCTTATGGAAAGTATATTGATCAATATATGCTTGTGAATAGAGCTATTGAGCTACAGGAAAAACTGCCGGCAGAACATAATGTTATCATTAAACAATATGTTGATGCGGGTGTGCAGGTGAAGTCTGCCTATTTTTCGCAAGCGTTATTACAACTGCGGCGTAGTTATTGTAGTAGTAAAAAATGCTTAAATTGTGGTATCGGAGTTAAACTTTTGAACCGGCCTTAAATGAATTATTCATTTCAATAAAAAAATCGTAAATTGTATTTAAAATTAAAATTATAGGGTAATAAGATGTTTCAAAGCGTAATTACTTTTTTCGAAAAACAGAGTTTTGGTGTTTCAACCTATCTGGCAAATACGTTAAATATGAGTACTACTAAAGTGCGCTTGTTTTTTATTTACTCTTCATTCTTGGCGGTAGGATTTCCAATTTTATTTTATTTACTAGCTGCTGTGGTGCTTGATATAAGAAGTTATGTAAAGAAAGTAAGGTTAAAAGTATGGGATATTTAATCGTCGTCTCTTAATATTTCTGCAATTTCTTCAAAGCCTTTTTCTGCAGCTAAGTCGGCAGGTAGCTTTCCACCTTCCATCCGTAGATTTACGTCAGCCCCATGCTCCAGCAGTAAAATTATCAATTCAATGTTTCCTAATTGAGCGGCAGAATGTAATGGCGCCATACCTGATTTTTGACAGACATTTGGGTAGGCTCCAGCATCGAATAATATTCTTGTAATATTGATGTTATTTGCAGCGACAGCCGAATGAATAGGGAATACATTAAATCCATTTTTACTGGGTACGTTTACTTCTGCGCCTTTTAGCACCAAAAATCTAGCAATTTCTTCATGTCCGAAATAGCAAGCTAAGCCCAGAGGGGTGAAGCCATCTTCTGAGTAAGAATTTATGGAGGTCGGATTCTTGAAAATCAGCAAGGTGGTCTCCTCAAATTTTCCGAGGGCACAGGCTTCAAAGATGGTTAATTCGGGCACAAATTCTGCAATGGCATTGGCAATATCAGGTCTTTGATAATAGGCAGCTAATAATAACGGAGAGATATGATGAGATGTTGCAGCGATAGCAAGGGCTGGTTGCTTACTTAATAATTCGGTAATTTCTGCAAGCTTATTTTCTTCAATCAGCTTCTCGAGAGGCGTATTGTCCATCTTTAATAGTAAATAAATTTCTTTATCAGTGCGAATTAACAGCTTAAAATAACAAAAATAAAATGAGATTTTAGAATCCTGACAGCGAAAGTTGCCCGCCCGCCCGACAGACCCCCCGACTTCGTAAGTCGACTTTTTTTAGTCGACTTACGAAGTCGGTTGTTTTTAGGTCGACTTACGAAGTCGGTTATTTCATAATTAAGTTTGGTATAGCTATTTTTGCAGAACGAATAACCTTTCGAAATATGCATGAAAATTCACCGTTGGTTAATCCACAATGGCTTTTTGAAAACCGTAATAATCCCTTGCTAATCATATTGGATGTAAGTTTGTCAAATCCTATAAAAAGTAGTTCGGCAGAGGATGATAAAATTATTCCGAATGCTTTAAAATTCGACTGGGATAAATTTAGTAGCGCAACTAGTGATTTGCCGCATATGATGCCCAGTGAGAACGAGTTTACGGCTGCTGCACAAGAGCTGGGGATAAACAACAATTCTTTATTGGTGGTTTATGACCGTGTGGGTGTTTATTCCAGTCCGCGGGTATGGTGGATGTTTCGGGCCATGGGATTTAAGAATTGTTATGTACTAAATGGTGGTTTGCCTTTATGGCTGAGGAGAGGTTTCGACTATAGCCATATTCATGCTTTGCCGACAAGCAAAGGAGATTTTAAGGGTGTTTATCAGTCTCAATTTTTTGTTAATTTTCAGGAAGTGCTTAATGCCTTGGATGCCCCTGATAAAATCATTATCGATGCTCGAAGTGCGGGACGTTTCAATGGGAGTGTTAGCGAACCAAGGCAAGGGCTTAGGGCCGGTCACATACCAAATTCTATCAATATACCGTTTGAAGAAGTATTGGCGGAGAACGAAATGGGGACTACGGACAAGTTGGAAAACATTTTTCAGAAGATTGGCCCTAAAGATTCGCATTTGATATTTAGTTGCGGATCGGGTGTGACCGCTTGTATTGATGCCTTAGCGGCAACCTTAATTGGTTTTCAAAATATAAGTATTTATGATGGTTCTTGGAGTGAATGGGGAATGAAGTATACAAAAAATCCTGCCTAAAAAATTAAGCAGGATTAACCTAAAACAAAACTATATAAAACTAATCTATTCAAAAAACAGCTAAACCATAAATGAAAATTATTTGCTGATATTATTAAGACCTAAGTTGGTTGAAAAGGTTTAAAATATTTTTATATGTAACTAATTATATTGCATATAAAAGTAATTTATCTAAGTTTGTTCATTATAAATTTACAAGAGATGTCGGTAAGGGGAAACCAATTTAAATCCAACTCATTTAAACAAGAAAGTGATCCTTCGAAGGGCCAACGACCTTCTGCGAGCCGTTCTACACGTCCAAAGGCTAACATAATGCCATCGTTTGATTTAAGGGACGGTAGATTTGTTAAAATCGTGGGCTTACTTTTCATCATTTTTTCGCTTTACTTTTTTGTAGCCTTTACCTCTTACCTTTTTAGCTGGCAAGATGATCAGAGTTATGTAATTGATGCAAATGGGGGATGGAGTAATCTTTTTAAAACAGCAGAGGAATTAAAGGATAATGGTGTAGTTGCTCCGGTAGTGGAGAACTGGTTAGGTAAAGTAGGCGCGTTATTAGCGCATCAATTTATTTATGAATGGTTTGGGATAGCTTCGTTCTTGTTCGTCTTAATCTTTTTTGTGATCGGATATAGACTATTGTTTAAAGTAAAGATTTTTGCCCTCGAGAAAACGCTGGGTTACAGCTTTTTCTTTTTAATTTTTATTTCCTTAACGCTGGCATTTGCACATTCTTTTATTGCCCAAAGCCCACACTTTTTAGAAGGAGAATTTGGCTATTGGACTAATAAATTATTAGTCGCCCAAATTGGTCCCGCCGGAGTTGCAGGGCTAATTATTTTTTTAGGTTTAACCGTATTGATCATTGCTTATAACATAGATTTTAAAATTCCTAAACGTGAAAAGGAAGTTTATTTAGACAATGAAGTACCAGCCTATGTTAACGATATAAGGAATGCTGAGGCTAGTAACAAAGTGCCAGAGGATGTTGCTGAGTCTGTTGAATTTAGCATAAACGATCAGTACAAAAATAAAGCTAAAAAGGAACAGCATATTGTATTAACTCCAAACCGTTTTGAAAATAGGGAAGAAAGCGTTGAAAGTGTCATTGCAACGCCATTAGCCTCGAATGTGTTATTAACTCCAACTGTTACTGCTCCTCCTATTGCACCTGAACCCTCCTTTACTGTCGAAAAGAGTGAAGAGGAAGTAAAGGCTGCTGGTTTGGTTGAACAATTTGGAAACTACGATGAAAAATTAGACTTATCGGGTTATCAGTATCCTAAATTGGATTTGCTTGAAAACTATGGTTCGAACAAGATTTCAGTAAATGCTGAAGAGTTGGAGGCTAATAAAAATAAAATTGTAGAGACTTTAAACCACTATAATATAGAGATTGATAAAATCAAAGCGACGATTGGTCCTACTGTTACTTTGTATGAAATTATCCCCGCTCCTGGTGTTAGAATTTCCAAGATCAAGAATTTGGAGGATGATATTGCGTTAAGTTTGGCGGCTTTGGGTATTCGTATTATTGCGCCCATGCCTGGTAAAGGGACAATCGGTATTGAGGTGCCCAACCAGCATCCCGAGATGGTTTCTATGCGAAGTATTTTAAATACAGAGAAATGGGCACAAACTACGATGGACTTGCCTATTGCCTTAGGTAAAACAATTAGTAATGAAGTGTTTATTGCAGATTTAGCTAAGATGCCCCACTTGTTGGTGGCGGGAGCAACCGGGCAGGGAAAATCAGTTGGGATCAATGCAATTTTGGTGTCGCTACTTTACAAAAAACACCCGGCTCAACTGAAGTTTGTGTTGGTAGATCCTAAAAAAGTGGAGTTGACTTTATTTAATAGAATTGAGCGTCACTTTCTGGCCAAGCTTCCAGGTGAAGCTGATGCGATAATCACCGATACTAAAAAAGTAGTCAATACCTTAAATTCTCTTTGCATTGAGATGGATCAACGTTATGATTTATTGAAAGACGCGCAGGTAAGGAATTTAAAAGAATATAACGATAAGTTTATCAAGCGTAAGCTTAACCCAAACAATGGACATAGATTTTTACCGTTTATAGTTTTAGTAGTTGATGAGTTTGCAGATTTAATGATGACTGCGGGAAAAGAGGTAGAGGCGCCTATTGCCCGTTTGGCTCAGTTGGCAAGGGCTATTGGAATTCACCTGGTTCTAGCCACCCAACGCCCTTCTGTAAATATTATTACTGGTACGATTAAGGCGAATTTTCCTGCCAGATTGGCATTTAGAGTGTTGTCTAAGATAGATTCGAGAACAATTTTAGATAGTGGTGGTGCAGATCAGCTGATTGGAAGGGGAGATATGTTATTATCCACTGGTAGCGACTTAATAAGGCTACAGTGTGCGTTTGTAGATACTCCAGAGGTTGACCGGATTTCTGAGTTTATTGGTAATCAAAGGGGCTATCCAGATGCTTATCAATTACCAGAATATATTGATGAGAACGCTGAATCCAATAAATTGGACTTTGATCCTGATGATCGCGATCCTTTATTTGAAGAAGCTGCCCAACTCATTGTAACCCATCAACAAGGCTCCACATCGTTAATTCAGCGAAAAATGAAGCTGGGCTATAATAGGGCAGGGAGAATCATCGATCAATTAGAATCAGCTGGAGTAGTTGGTCCGTTCGAAGGAAGCAAGGCTAGAGAAGTTTTATTGCCGGATCAGTATGCTTTGGAACAATTCTTGAATGACTTAAATAAAAAATAATTGGTTTTAAATTTTGCTAACTTATTTTTAACCCGATTTAGCAATTAAATTAAAGAAAAAGATGAAGAAATTAATAGTAGCATTAGTGATTATTGGAAGTTTTGGATTGAAGGCTTCGGCACAAACAGATTCAAAAGCGAAAGAGATTTTGGCTGCAGTAAGTAAGAAATATCGTTCGTATGATGTTGTTAAGACTGATTTTACATTTACCTTAAACAATGCACAGGCAAAGGTTAATGAAACCCAACAAGGAACTTTATATGTAAAGGCAAATGCCAACAAATATAAGGTAGCGATGACTAATCAAGATTTGATTAGCGATGGTAAGGTACAGTGGACGTATTTAAAAAATGACAAAGAGGTTCAGATTTCCAATGTTGATCAAAGCAGCGATGCGATAAACCCGGCAAAGATCTTCACTATTTATGAAAAAGGCTTTAAGTATCTTTATACTGGTGAAAAAAAGGTTGGTTCTAAAACTTATCAGATGATTGATTTATCACCTACGGATACGAAAAAAACTATTTTTAAAGTTCGCTTAAGTATTGATAAAGTTTCTAAACAAATAGCGAATGTTGTTATTTTCGAGAAAAACGGAAATACTTATACTTATAACGTAAAAACTTTTTCTCCGAACATTAAAGTGCCGGCGACTACGTTTGCTTTCGACGCTAAGAAACATCCAGGAGTTGAAGTTGTAGATTTACGATAACATATTTTACCTGTTAATATGAGGGGTTTAGGTCATGTACTTAAGCCCCTTTTTAATGCTCGACATCCAGGTTCAATTATAAGCGATTAAAATTATTTTCGGTATTATTGTATTACCTTTTGCCAATCTTTAACCGAAATGAAAAGAGTTAGATTTTTAATCGTACTTACTTTCCTAAGTTTATTTGCCTTTGCTCAAAAGGCAACTTTTACAATTTCTGGAACGATCAATTGGAAGAATTCTGGTTATATCTACCTTAGTTACCGGGACAAAGATGGGCAATCTAAAACGGATAGCAGCATCATTATTCAGCAAACATTTAAGTTTAAAGGGAATATTAATGAACCTACAAATGCTTATTTGCGCGGATCATTGAAAACTAGAAATGTGGATGACCCTAATTTCACTAGTTTTTTTATAGAGCCTTCTGAGATGAAACTGGAAGTGACGGAGGGTAATTATAAAGACTTTAAGCTAAAGGGTTCAAAAACTCAGGATGAGGTTGCCCAACTTGCTAAACTTAAAGGCTCGATCACCGCAGGTCTGAAACCGTATCAAGATGCTTATAAGTTAGCGAATGAAGCATATATAAAAGCAATCAAGGATAAGTTGCCTCCAAGCGTACAAGACTCGCTCAAAAAAGTTGCAAATGTTATTCGTAATCAGTTCGAACCCTTTAGTAAGAAATTGGATCAGGTAGATTATGCCTTTGTCGCAAAAAATCCAAATTCGTATTTGTCGGCCTATTTAATGACTTTTAAAGTTTCCAAACTACCTTTAGACTCTGTAGTGCTTTTTTATAAAGGATTTTCCGAAAAGATCAAACAAAGTGGCTTTGGTAAACAAATTGAAGCAGAAATTGTAAAGTTGAGAAAAGGATCTCCCGGTTCGGTAGCTGGCGCGTTTACTTGGGTTGATATTGACGGAGCACCTTTAAGTTTGGCAGATTTTAAAGGGAAATATGTGTTGTTAGATTTCTGGGCGAGTTGGTGCATACCTTGTAGGGAGGGAAATCCACATTTGAAAAAATTATATACCCTATATAAACCCAAAGGTTTTGAAATTATAGGTATATCGGACGATGACACTAAACCTGAAGCTTGGAGAGCTGCTGTGGCTCAGGATGGGATTGGAATGTGGAAACATGTATTAAGGGGGTTGAAGTTAACGAAAGATGGATTTGATAGATCAAACGATATTAGTGATAGTTTTGGCATTCATACACTACCAACAAAGATTTTAATTGATAAAACGGGCAAAATTATTGGACGATATGGCGGAGGCGGGGAAAGTGATGAGGCACTGGACAAGAAGTTAGCGGAAATAATGAGTACACAATAATTGTGGATTAATGAAGCATCTAATAACAGAATTTTGAGAATAACATTTTTAGGCACAGGAACATCACAAGGGATACCCGTTATAGGTTGTAGTTGTGAGGTATGTTTGTCGGCCGATTTAAGAGATAAAAGATTAAGGGTATCGGTACTTATTGAAACGGATAAGACTATTGTAATAGATAGCGGCCCAGATTTCAGGTATCAAATGCTACGAGCCGGGGTGAAGGATCTGGATGCGATATTATATACACATGAGCATAAAGACCATGTTGCTGGGTTAGATGACATCCGGCCATTTAATTACCTGCTAAAAAAGCGAATTGCTATTTATGCAACGGAAAGAGTTCAGGAAGCTTTGCAAAGAGAGTTCTCTTATATCTTCGCTGACACTAAATATCATGGCTTACCACAAATCGATATGCATACGGTTAACAGTCAGAGCTTTATTGTTGGTGAAACTGTGGTTACACCGATTGAAGTGATGCATTATAAATTACCAGTAATTGGTTATCGAATCAGGGACTTTACTTATATCACCGATGCAAAAACTGTTTCCGGCAACTCACTATCAAAAATAAAGGGAACTAAATATCTTGTGATTAACGCTTTGCAAAAGGAGGATCATATTTCTCACTTCACTCTAAAAGAAGCGATAGCTTTCTCTGAAAAAGTAGGGGCGGAGATGACTTATTTTACGCATATGAGCCATAATTTGGGTTTACATGCCAACATTGAGAATGAATTGCCTCCTCATATTAGACTGGCTTACGATGGTTTAACGATTAGTATTTAATTTATCTTTTAAAATTCAATCATTCCATTATATTTGCAGCGCAAACCCAGGTGGCGAAATTGGTAGACGCACCAGCTTGAGGGGCTGGCGCCCTTATGGGTGTGGGAGTTCGAATCTCCTCTTGGGTACTAACAAAAAAAACTTCCCATATGGGAAGTTTTTTTAATCTTATTCTGTATACGGCAATCTGACTGACTTTCTCGCTCCAAATCGAAGATATTTAAGGTTTCATTCCTTTTTTTCTGATTTCTAAATTTTCAATAATTGCACCATTATATTTAAATTTTTGCTCTGGAATAATAGTTTCTAATATTAATTGATCACCGACTTTTTTGCCTGGGTTAACACGTAACGAAAACATAGCAGTCGGTAACTCCATAAAATCTTTCTTTGAAATATTTTGCTTTAAATAATTGTTTTGAGAAACTATAGGGTAATTTGACTCAAAAGCCCTTAAATACCAAGTTTGTTTTTTTTTACCTGTCATTGGATCGTATAATTCAATTTGATCTTCAAAATAATTTACTGTAAAGTCAAGTTCTGCTAGTACTTGATTTATTGCACACCCAATATATTCAATCTCAGACTTTTTGTTTAAATATCGGTAAGAATAGGCCTTTCCAAGCAGTCTTAGAAAACCCTTGTCTAAAGGGTCAAGTACAGCAATATTACTATTCCCGAATTGTTTTTTCAGTTCTTTCATTCTGTCCAAATGTACTTCTCTTGGTGTTTTGCCTATTGCCAAAAGATATGCTTTCATGTACTTTTCAACTGAAGAACTAGCCAAAGTTAAACCTTGTAGTATTTCGTTGTTATTTAGCAACAACCTTGCACCTGTATAATCTTTATAAGCTATATACATTAATGAGGCAACAAATTCTGGAGTATTCATTCAGATATATTTTTTATGTCTCTTTATTCCATAAATATACTAAATGAAATAGTTCAAAGTTAAGCTGCTATTGTATATTTACTTCTTGGTCTGGAATACCCAAAGCCGCTATTTCCTCCAAATTCGTACCAAAGATTTTTCAAATATTATTATGGAAATTTTAAATTGGTGTCCGAATGGTATAAAAGTAACTGCGATGGAGATTGGGAACATGGTTTTGGAATCTCAATTGAAACAATCGATAATCCTGGATGGTCAATTAAATTGATTTGGAAGAAACTTCCCTCGCTGGCAAGTTGTTGGAACCAGTAGAAGGGAAAGCATCAACTGATGACTGGTACATATTAAGTTCAGATGGAAGAATATTTAAAGGTTATGGCGATGCAAGTAAATTAATTTTCATTTTAGAAGCATTCAAAGACTTTGCAAGCACGAACAAAGTTGAACCTGCTAGATAGTTTAAAGTTAAGGTACGAATGTATTTCGGAATCTTCTTCTGGCTTGCTTAAATCCGCTCTTTCTTCTAAATTGTCAATAAAATTTTTCAAAGTAAAGTTCTCCGAGAACACAAAGGCCCTTTTGTTTTAAAGATGGCTTAAGTTTATATATTATTTTATTAAATCCTTAAAAAATCCAATTCTCGCCGTGTGATTGTTGGCCATTTACTGTTCTATTGAGGGATGAACTGTTCTCTATTAGCTTTTCACTAATTGGTTTTACCGGCTCTGCTTTCTTGCCCTTGAGTCTGCTAATTGGATTGCCCGATGTATTTTTTGAATGAGATAAATTGCTTTTCTATTGTTTTTTTATTGATAATCAAAAGTAGCTGTACGGGGTGTAATGGGGAATTGAATTGGCTTATCATCATCAGTAAATAAGTGTATTAAACTTATTTATCTTTGTTAAAATGGATTTATATGAATATAATATGTCAAATAGTAATTAGCGCAAATAAAGCTGAGTTTATACAAGCGATTTGTGCGGTGATCGTTGCAGTTATCGCTTTAGTCGCTTTATTTTCCTGGAGGTCTCAAAAGCGGTTTGAAGCAGTGATTGAATTATTAATTAATACCCATAAAGCAAAAGAGTATATGGAATTATTAAGAGATCAATCAGCAGGAATTAAAGGTTACGCTAGCGCTATGTCCTTTCGAAAAACACTTAATTTAAAAGACATTGAAAATATTTACGAACGTAGAATGACTGAATATCAATTAGTTTTGGAAGCAAAAGAACCACAACTATCTGAGCTCTACGGAATAGTATTGGATATGAGGACAAAGGCATGGGTACTATTTGGAAAAAACAATAAGTTCTATAGATTTTATGACGAAATTATCTCAATGAGCATGGGTATATACTTTACTCATACTGCGATGATATTTACTTTAGAAAGGCTAATTAAAGGAGGGCTTTCGGAAGAAGATATCAAAATTTGTCAAGATCAGGAATATAATTTCCATGATCGGATCTATCGCAAACCTAACGATGAAATCACAAAAAAAATAGAGGAGATGATTGCTAAACTTGAAGAGGAGAGGCCAATATTTTTTTGGTCGGATTATGAAGAAGATAATTACACTAACTACTAATTTTTGGAGAAATATTTTGCAAGGCAGGTTGTAAGTTAATGAAGAAGTTGTACTTTTGTGGCTATGACAGTAGTGTTCATGTCTGGGATAGCCACGGTTATTCTGGCGGTCTGTGCTTTGGTTCAATTAATTTTGGCTATTGCTGATCGTTATCGCAGTAAGTAGGAAACTACCGAAAACACGAGTAAAATCGTAAGATAAAATCGTAACATGAGATCGGAAAAACACCTTTGGGTAAGTTTTTTTAGGGGTTTAGTTGAAAAGCTAACCCCATTTTTATTTTAATCATTTGTCTATTTAAAGATTAATCAACCTCATATTATGAGTCAACAGAGAAATTTGGGGAAGGAGCTCTTAAAAATTAGGGATGTAATTCTCGAAGCAAAGAGCACGGAAGAAACGATGAGCTGGTAGGCAGAGCTATTAGTCTTGCAATTTCAGTTGATCCTCATATGATGAATGCTGATGTTTTAGGAACAACAAGAATAGTCGAAAGTAAACAAAGGACTATAGAAATGATTGAAAAAGAAAAGGACTGGTCTAATACTGGTTTTGCCTTAAATGATATAAAGTTTCAGACTGCAGCTTCCTTGGTTATGTTGATGAATAAATTCGTAACAAGTTCTGACCTCGACGAATTGAATAGTCAGGGTTAATATCTCGGTATATTTTATACCACTGTTATAAAATTTCAAAACTCAATCTGAGCGATGTTTAAGGGTGCTTAAAAGACCTTGTTTCAAATCTTTTTGGAAAATTATCGACGATCAGGATTGGGTGGAGGAAATTTTATTCAGCTCAAGAATTTTCGTAAAATACGGTTTTCAATGTACATATGAGGTTCATAATATGATTTGATGCCAACATAACGGCGCTTCACTTATAAACATACTTTCTCGTGCTTATTTTTGCTTTTTATGCAAGCTACTTGAATCCAAGAATTAATTGGTAAGAAATTGACTACATTTATATTCTAAATTAGCACTCTCAGAGAATGGCTACAATCACAGCTAGGGCAAGAGTTATCGAAGACTCTGTCCATTTGGAAAAAAACATTTCAACATATCTCTGCTTACTACTGGGCATAGATATTAAGACCACCAAACTGTTCAGGTCTGAATCAATGAGTTTCGATGTAAAGCTCAATCTTTTGCTAGAATTGAAATATTTTGATAAGCTCAAACGTGAAAAATTCAAGCGGTTTTCGGAAATCAGGAACAAGTTTGCACACTTAGCGGATGTCATCACCTTTTCGGATTGTTATCAGAGATTAGATGGCATTCTAAACCATTTTAAAAGATGGTACCCTGAGATCGCTTTGAAGAAAAATGGCGAAGAACTTAATAAAGAATATTACAATCAATTAAAGGCTGATTTATTCAATGATATAACACATTTCTCTGACTATTTTGAATCTAGTAGGAAAAAGCAATTAGATATTGCAGAAAAGGCAAAAAAATATTCGCTTCTATTGAAAGCAATGAATGAATTGGCTAAAAAAGGAACGGAACAGCGTATGATCTTCGATTATATCAAAAGACGGGTGCAGGAAACCTTTCGTAATTCCCAAGCCTAGTTAATTTGGAGAAGCTCTATGGCAACTTTAAACATGCTCGCTTTTTCATGATAATGATTCTCCGACACATTTGTGGTTTTCACACACCTCGTGTAAATATTGTGCGTATACAGATGATTATTGCAGTTGGGGAAATCGAATAATTTCTCCCAGCTGTTCTGAAATACTATCCCGGCATCTTTTGGCGAAATCCTTATCTTTACTTTCAACGATATACTTACATACATCGAAAAGATCTGCTGTTTTCACGAGTCCAATTTGTTCCCGTTTGGCGCCGGTTTGACATTTTTGAGTGAAGGATAAGGATCGCTCATTTGGTGCTTGAAGTCGTTGAGGATTACCGAATAGTAACCCTGATGCACGTTCTTCTACAGAATCCTTTTCAAAATCTGCGTTTAAGCCATCTAATAGCTGTCTAAATTTTGAAACATCGATATCCTTACTTTCCTTGCCCTCGCATTCGCCTATAAATCTTTGTCCTTCAGGTGATAAAATGATCTGGTCAAGCTCTAATTCACCATCATCGTAATTTTCAGCTGAATATCCTAAAATAGTTAGTGCTTTAATGACAGCCTTTTCCAATGGCTTTCCCGTTTCAAATAACAAATCTTTCAAACTCTCCTGCTCTTCCAGCACCCCCTCTAACTTGACGATCTCCTTTTGCTTTTTAAGTATTTCCTCAGACAGCTTCGCAATCTTTTTTTCGGTTAGAGCCGATTCCGACAACTCAAATATATTTTGTGCAAGCCAGTTAGGTTTAGGCGTTTTATCCTGTTCCTGCTTTAATACTTTATCAATTTGTGCCAAAGAATTTAAGAAAAGCTTTCCGATTTTAACGCCTTCAGCATTCCATGTAGTTTTATTGGTTTTTGAATTGTATTTGGTCAATGTGTTTACCCTGAAATCAATATAGGGCAGGAATACAATGAAACCTTTCTTTAATGCGATTGATGCACCGAGTATCCTGTCTTTATTTTTTGTTGTAAATGTCGTGTCGGTAATCTTATCACTTTTTATGTAGGTCTCGAAAGAAAAATAGTCTTTGCAATTTTTATGCAGTTCAGCAACCAAACTGGAGTTGGGATATACAGTCGTTCCGCTGGCAGAATGAAATTCAAAAGAACTAAAGGGTAAATATTTGTAATTTGAATGCGGCGTGACATGGTTGGTGGTCTTCTGGTTCCGGCCGGTTCCACTAAATGATTGGGTGCCCGTGTAGATATAAAAATCGGTTTTTCTACACAATACTACAAACAAAGTGCCTCCATTTTCGATGAAGTGCAATATTTCTGCTTTCCAATGTTTGGTATGGTCAATGATCCTGGAAGAGGAATCTTTGTTGTATAGCGTTTTACCTTCATACTTGCCATTATCAGAATATCCTTCATAGGTAGAATAGCTTGTCAAGGCCAAATCAGGACTAATGATAGCAATATCGGTTTCCGATAGCGAACTGAGGCTGTCAAGGTTTATATAATTATCATCGTTAGTGGGTATGTGAATACCGATATTTGAAATGCGTTTCATTTATTCAGAATGGCTTAGAAGCTCTAAGATAAAATTTAATCCTGAGATCAAAGGTTGATGAGGAACAATTACGTAACGCAGTTGTAGTTTTCAAGACAATCACAGAAAAAACCAAAGAGGAAAAATTTGGTCCTGTCAAAGAAATTAAGTTAACGATCAAAAAACGGAAGTGATACAGACATTTGCTGGTACATGTTTTTGTTCAGGAAAATTTATGACTTCCTCATTATTGAGGCTAAGTATGTAAAATTGAAAGTTCAAATTTTACGCTACGATTGTATTTCGAAATCTTCTTCTATATCGCTTAAAGCCGCTGTTTCTTCTAAACTGTCGATTAAGTTTTTCCAATTAAAGTTCTCCGAGAGTACTCACAAAAAAAACTTCCCATATGGGGAGTTTTTTTATTTTAATCCTTATAGGCTTTTTCGGGCTTCCTCAATCTGCTTTTCTGCTAGTAAAATTTGTTGCTTTATTGCCATTTTAATCAACTTTTTTATGAATTCTAGTGCTGATGCGGCCTCTTCTTCGGTCATTTCTGTGCCGTGAGCTTTTAGTATTTCAACTGCTTTTTGAGGAGTAATTCTACTTTTTTCGACATCTGGATAATACATAGTTTTAATTTTTAATATGTATTTATAACGCCTTAAATTAACTTTTGGACATAGTTGAATGGTCGACCCATACATTTTAAAACGTTCAATATTTGTTCTCCTAGCTTCCTAGCCATAATGAAAATGCCCAAAATTTTTGCATTTATTACTCTACCGTCTTTCATCAATACATTGACTAACAATACACACAGTGTTAATAAAAATTATAGGTAAACAAGCTTTAAATTGGTGAACTTTCACAAATGGAAAAAGCAACGATCCGTGATACTCTTTTCATTAGTCACGCTACACCAGAGGACAACGAATTTACCATTTGGCTGGCAACCAGGTTGGAACAACTTGGTTATAAGGTATGGATTGATAAAAATCAACTGCTCGGCGGGGAAAACTTTTGGGGGGATATTGAGCAAGCAATCAAATATGAGACTGTCAAGTTCCTATTAGTTTATTCAAATAACATTGTCTATAAGCGGGAAGAAATCGAGGTTAAATCTGGTATCCTTACGGAGATTAATTTCGCGAAACAGGTCGCTGCTGAAAACCCAGATCTCAAAGACTTTTTTACAATCCTTAACATCGACCGGGCACCGAGGGGTCTTTTTGAAGGCTCGGCAGATACCAATCAGATTTCGTTCGAGGAAAACTGGGCCGTTGGCCTAGGTATTTTGGTGAAAAAGCTGGAAAAGGATCAAATCGTTAAAGCTTATGAAGGGGAGAAATCAGCGATTGCGAAGTTTTATCTTTCTCAATATCTGTCCGGTAATAAAGTGTTCAAAAAGAGGGAATTATATTATACCAATTGGTGGAATGCTGAAAAACTTCCCAAGCATTTCTATATTTTCAGATTTGTTAACGAAGTGCAAGCTATTGCTGTGAGTAAGGCTAACAATCAGATAATCAGTTTCAGGGGTGCAAACTGTATTGTGTGCTTTAGTGAAATTCTCAATCGGATTGTCGACAGCCCTGTTGGAAAGGTCGAAATCGAAAATGTTGAGCGATTTGATGTGGAAATCGGAAAGCTCATTGCAGGATATGATTCGGATACCTTCCCAAGTTATCTTGATGCATCAAACTATTTCAAGAGATTGCTCAAAAGGGCACTTCACGTTTCTCTAAGGGAAAGAGGGCTTTCCTGGTATGAGCTTTCCAACAAGAACAATATCTATTTTCATACGATAGAAAGTTTGCCCAAGGGAAAAGTGACATTTGATTTTGCAAAACAGGAACGTAAAAAGACAAAAAACCTTTTAGGCAAACATCTTGAAATCGGAAACTGGCATTTTGCGCTATCATTTAGGAGTGTACTGCACCCAGAGCCAGGTTTCCATATCAATAGCCATATCCTTTTTACAAGCAATGGAAAGATTCCGATTGAGAGTAAGTCAGTCCAACATAGCCACCGTAGACGAAAGGGAAGACGCATGTTTAATGAAGAATGGAGGGACCAGATGCTCGCCTTTCTTGCTTCGCTGAAAAGATATGAAGATCCGTGCGTCTCGATGAGGACCGATTGTGCTTCTGCTATTGAAATGAAAGCATTTCCTGAAGTCTTTTGGTCGCAGTATGGCTACATTGATCCAAAAGAAAAAGAGAGAATGGAAATTTTTATTGACGAAACCGACTTAGACCATCTAGATGATGAAGAGTTTTGAAATCTATAAACAGCAACCCGAGCTCAGCTTTCTAAGAGAACCTACATTGTCATTTGGGCATGGGCAAACTACTGCTGATCCTAGAGATGGACTAATGCTCTATGGACCGTTTGATAGCAGAAAAATAAAGGGCCAGGTTAATATTGGGGTCATAGGTAGTTCGACCCAGCGAAGATACATGATAGAATACCTGCAAAAGCTGCACGAACCTGTTCTGCCTTCGGAAACGGCAAGGCCATTTTTTCCTGGGCTTGAAACGGCCTTTGGAATACATATCAATCTTGAGAATATCGTTGAGATCGAAGTTAGTGAGAATGAAGTGAACAAATTCCTGTCTTATGAGGACGGAAACCAACGGGTACATAACCTAACGAATCTATTTGCCGATGCGCTTGCAAGGTATGTTCGTGAAGAGGAACGACCGGTAACGCTTTGGTTTGTGGTCATTCAGGACGATATCTATAAGTTTGGAAGGCCCAAGAGCCGGCTGCCCAAGTCAGATGGTAACATAAAATTAGGGTTGAAGAAAAAACAGGTACAAGGTAACCAGTCCCTTTTATTTCCGGAGATGGAAGAGCTTCGAGACGCCTATGATTTCGAGATTAATTTCCATAATCAATTAAAGGCAAAACTGCTATCGGAAAAAATAGTCACCCAAATCATAAGAGAGGGTACGATCGCATATCGACAATTGGAAGTGGACGAAAAGAAAATTAAGCAATTGGCAGTCTTTGATAGTGCTAAGGCCTGGAATATCTCTACTACAATGTACTACAAGGTTGGCGGGCTTCCATGGCGCCTGGGAGATATACGTGAGGATGTTTGCTATTTAGGTTTGGTATACAAGAAGCTCAACGACGATCCGAATAACAGAAGTGCCTGTTGTGCAGCCCAGATGTTCATTGATTCTGGCGATGGGATGGTCTTCAGGGGTAATATTGGGAATTTTTTCAATCCCAAGACCAAGGAATTCCACGTTTCGGAAAAAGATGCTATTGATCTAATCACCCAGTCGCTCGAAGTTTTCAAAGAAAAACTTGGTAAGGGAAAATATCCCAAAGAGATATTTGTGCATGCAAAGACCTATTTTGACGATAAAGAGTGGAAGGGATTTGCGGATGCTGTTGAGGGAAAATCAAAGATTATCGGGGTGAGAATCCAATCTTCTGGTGCGTTCAAGCTGTACAGGCAATTCTCTTTCTGCGTTCCAAGAGGAATGATGATGACGGTTGGCACCCATAAGGCTTTTTTATGGACAAAAGGCTTTGTGCCTAGATTACAGACGCAGATTGGGCTTGAAGTTCCAAATCCCATTTCGGTGGAGATTACCAGAGGTAACGCGGACATAAAACAGGTATGTAAGGACGTTCTTGCACTGACAAAACTCAACTATAATGCCTGCATCTTTGCAGATGGGCAGCCTGTGACACTAAGATTTGCCGATTCCATTGGTGAGGTGCTGACTGCCGGAAAAAACATCACCACAGGAATCTTGCCATTTAAACATTACCTATAGTTCGGGGAAAGATTTGCTAAAGTAGAGATTAGAATATCCAAAGTGGTTCCTGTTGCCAATTGGGCTTCATTCCCATTGCATTCTGGTCGACACTCGGATATTTTGCAAAGAGTTCGGCGAGCTGGATAGTGAGGTTGTTCTGTGGTTGGATCACATTAAGTAAATACTTGATGCAGCACAAGTGCACATATATTTTTGGGAAGTCGGTCTGTGTTGGGACATCTGCAATCCATGGATTTGGTGGCTTTGGTAGCAATTTGAGCGTTGAAGGAAGGTTTCGGTTCCAAAGTCTACTGTGATGAGCACAGTAGTTTCTTATCTGGGCAATTGACTGGAGCCAGCTTGGAAGAAAAGTGTGATTCACAACGCCGAATTCAGCCGCGATGGTGTCTTTCGAGGTAATAGTATTCTTCAGGTTTCCATATATTCTTGAGAGTGCACCAAGACTTGTGAGCTCAAGACTTTTCCATGATGGTGGAAAGCGTAAGTCGTCCTTATATTTTCTCTTGTGCTCCTTGATGAAAGCGTCTTTGGAACGCTCTATCTCTTCTCCCAATGTAGCTAAGGTCTTTGCTGCTTCCATGCCGTTCTGGTAGATTTCCAGGTTCTGGAACCACCAAGGACCGAACTCATGTGAAAGGTGGTAGATTAGCTTGGTGCGAAGGCTGATCTCGATCTTTTCTATGGCATCAAAAACAACTATGCGGAATTCCCTATCGAAATTATAGAGAGAGATTACGTCCGCGAATTTGCTGTCGGGCTTAAAAATATGATTTTCTTTCGGCTCTGCCTGCATTGGCCACCAGTAACCGGCCAACCTATAATAGCTTATATGGGAAAGGAAGTGCGGAGCATTGTCGTCAGCTGTGATCTCAAGGCCGCGGGCTCGCAATTGAGCGATTTGCTGGTTTATGGTAAGGGGAGCTTTGTTGTACATACAGTAGGTGTTTTCTCGGAACGAAATGTCCTTAAAGCAAAAGACACGCCCTGGTACGCTGTTCTTATGATGTAGCGTGGCGTGTACTGTTAACGCAAATATCGGAATAATTTTTAATTAATATCAAGTATTATTTAGAATAATAGAAAAGTGAAATATTTTGCGGGAGGACTGATTAAAAAAATCCACTTAGTTCGTGAATAGACCTTTTAACAATCTTTTCCTGAAATCTAGAACTATTGTAGCTTCTTCGGTCATTTCTGTACGGTGGGCTTTAATAATTTCTACAGCTTTTTAAGAATGATTCTACTTTTTCCAAATCGGGTGTGAACATCGGAAAAAATTAAACCTGTATTCTGACAATATAGGACATCATACTATTGCTAAGAGAGTTCATTATTAAGCTACGATTGTATTTTCTACATTGCACTGGGGTCATTTAAAGCAGCAATTTTCTGCAAATCTTCGATTAAGTCGTTTAAGATAAAGTCATCCTGGAGTACAACCGCACATTGAACAACTCAAAGTGCGGTTTTTTAGTTCAAAATCGGCCTTATATTGTGCCTCAGCCTTGTTCAAAGTATTCCTGCTAATGGTCCAGTCTGGTAAAGGGGGATGAGCAGATTAGCTTAGAACTATTTATTCCAATTGGCGTCGTGCCTATTGACCAATGGGGCTGTTATAAATAGTTTAATTGTGTAGGCAGACCGCTTGCACATTTTTGCAGAGGCGTTACTTGGTGGCAGATTTTATATTCTCAATCAGATTATTAACGTTTTTTTTATTTCTTCCCATCGAAACTACAGATGTTTTTTTGTTAGGATCACAAATACTATTTATCATTATTCGAGGATTATCGATAATAATTGTAATCTGCTCTCCCCAACTTCCTGTCCACCATTTTGGATGAGTTCTTGCAATCACCATTTTATCATTATTTATTTCCAAGTGCCATTCTAAGGTTTGTGCTGTTTGCTTTATAACAGCTCTAATATTTTCTGTTGATAGGTTAGTTTCAATTATTTTAAATTTGAGTCTATTGTTCTGGATGAAATAAAATAAGACTGCAATTAATCCGAAAGATAAAGTAAGGATAAATGTCTCATCTGGATTTCTTACTCCTTGATAATTATGAAATACATGTTTTTGAATAAAATAAAATACATTCAATGCCAACGGTATCAATAAGAAAAAAACAATCAGATAATGAGTCAGCAAATCTGTGAATTCCATTTTTAATTTCCCTGTCTTTATCATTAAAGGAATCCACTCTTTTTTCATGCTTTATAATCTAATTATTATGTTAATTTATTTTACTAGGTTAAACTAAATCTCAAATATATGTAATACATTTCTGATATCAATCTATTGTCACTTCTTGCTAAGTAATGGTAAACAACTATGTTCTTTGTCTATATTAGTGCCTCATCGACTGTTTTCCTTAAATTGAAGTATGATAACTAGATCGAAGAATCTGGGGTATATTAGCTTCGGTAAGATAAAACCCTTACATGGCTTTGAATGCGGTAATGATTGAGGCATTATTTGCTACACAGTTTGTAGCAAATTGACATGGAGCCATAATAGATTAATTATGAGAGTTGAAAGTGAAATTATGAAACAGCTTCGTTTTTTACTGGTTCTTTAAGCATACATATTACTCTTGTATACCGCCAATTATTCTATTAAAATCCTCTTCAGTTGGTAAATATTTAGCAATTTCTTTTGGTAACTGCCTGTAATTGTATGTAGCTACGCCCATTGGTTTATTTACAAGTTCAAGCGCATATTCTACCGTTAGTTTGCTTTTACTTTTACATAATAAGATACCGATGCTTGGGTTATCTTCAGGATATTTTACAGTTTTATCCAGCAGGTGCAGATACCAATTTAATTGCTGGCTGTGTTCTGGTTTAAATTCTGTAGTTTTTAATTCCAAAGCCACCATCAGTTTAAGTTTTCGATGATAGAATAACAAATCAATAAAATATTCTTTTTCGTCTAACTCCAATCTGAATTGCCTGCCCATAAATGCAAAATTGTTTCCAAATTGGCCAAGAGTTTTAGTTATATTTTCGACCATTGCATTTTCAAGTTGTTTTTCTGTGTGCGTATCTTCCAACTCCAGAAAAGAGAGGTTGTATTCATCCCGAAATTCAAGGCGATGCTCGCTTAGTTCACTTTCATTTAATGTTTTGAGGAAATTATGCTGAAAGTTCTCTTGCTTGCTATAGCTATCAAATTTGATTTCTTCCTCCAGTATGCTTCTGCTCCAACCCCTTTCTTTACACATCTGCAAGTAAAATATTCTTTGCTTTTCTTCTTTTACCTTGGTAAATATAAGGTTGGTATGTCCCCATGGAATTTTGGACACAAGCTGTGTCCAAAATTCATTCCCTTTGGTATATTCGTATACAAGTCTCATTCTGCGTAGGTTACGAGATGAAAAACCCTTTAAACCAATATATTCGGCCTGTATATCACTTGCTAAGGTATCAACTACACCATCTCCCCATCCTGATTTAAGCTTTTGTGAAAGTATCCTACCGATATCAAGGTATAGCAAGATCAGTTCCTGATTAACAGCTAAAAGACTTTTGTATTTAGTAATACTTATTCTCTGCTTTAATTCAGCTAGTGTTTGATGATAATTAACGGGTATAATCGACATACAGAATATTAAAAACTAGTACCCGAAATTACTTACAATATTCATTAATTTTTTAGAAAATTTCCAACAACCAATACTAAACTACTTTATTTGGATATTGCCAACTTTTTTGTTCTATTATAATCTGGTCAAAGTAGTCTAATCAAAATTTATCTTGATTTTTGACCTCTGATTAAATGAATTTTTTTCGCTCTAAATCCTCGATGATAGGCTCAATAAGCAATAAAAAGCGATTTAAATGTTCAAAGTATTCCTGCTGATCGGTACAACCGCACTTTGAGTGTTCAAAGTGCGGTTTTTTACTTGAATTGCGAGGGCGTGATTTGTCGAGTACTCAATGCTTAAGGGATAACATACTACAATTTCGTGCCTTGTTTATGTTCGTAATAGCCATTAAAACATTGAAAGATTGTATTGATGAATTTCATCAGGCTGAACAGGCTTTGTTAAGCTGGCTGATCTGATCTTGTTAGCTATTTTTTTTATTCGCCTTCCATCTATTTTCTGTTGCTTTAATACATACATTTACTTATGGAACACCTAAACCAAATTGAAGAGTTCAAATCGTCGCCAGAACTAATTGCTAAATTATATCAGCATAGTATTCAGAAAAAATATAAAGCGGGTAGTATTATTTTAAATGAAAATGCCCATATCCGAGCTATCCCAATTGTGATTAAGGGAAGTATGAAAGTAATCCGTACTGAAGAAGATGGGAGAGAGATTTTATTGTATTATATTAAAGCTGGAGAAAGTTGTATTATGTCGTTCTTAGGTGGTATGCATAACGAAACCAGCAAAGTAAAAGCTGAAGTAGAAGAAGATGCTGAGATTTTATTTCTTCCAATAGATAAGGTTTCTCTTTTTATCAAGGAATATCCACAATGGCTCGACTATATTTTTCGCCTGTACCATAAACGCTTTGAAGAACTGTTGGAAATTGTAAATGCTATCGCCTTTAGGAAAGTGGACGAACGATTGCTAAACTTGCTGCATAAGAAGACTGATTTGACCGACAACAAGACCATTGTAATTACACATGAGCAATTAGCTAATGAACTCGGTACCGCAAGAGTGGTCGTTTCTCGTCTGTTGAAGCAATTGGAAGATAATGGTATCGTTCAGTTGGGCAGAAATAAAATTACACTTGTGTAACTTAAGTAACCGTAACCTAAATTGATTTGAGCTAGCTTTGAATTATAAAATCTAGCAATGGAAATTACAGGATATTCGGCTTCGATTCTTATAGGCATCTCACTCGGATTAATAGGGGGTGGTGGCAGTATTCTAACTGTCCCGGTATTGGTTTATTTATTTAGCGTTGATACAGTGCTGGCTACCACCTATTCGCTTTTTGTAGTTGGCTCTACGAGTCTAGTTGGCTCATTCTCCTATTTTAAAAGAGGATTTATAGATACTAAAACTGCACTATTCTTTGGCATCCCATCCATAATTGCTGTTTTTTTAGTACGGCATTATGTTCTTCCTCTCATTCCCGAACATGTGATGAATATTGGAAGTTTTGAACTTAGTAGATCTATTTTACTTATGGTATTTTTTGCGGTGCTGATGGTTTTTGCATCCTATAGCATGATTAAAAAAGATAAAGAAGAGGGGTTTGCCATTACTAAGCCTTCCAATACTATTTGGATAGTGGCACAAGGCCTGAATGTGGGGGCTGTAACCGGGCTTATTGGTGCAGGTGGTGGTTTCTTAATTATCCCCGCTCTAGTTAACCTCCTAAAGTTACCCATGAAAACTGCGATTGGTACTTCCCTAGTTATCATTGCGGTTAACTCACTCATGGGTTTTAGTTTTTCGTTGGGACATTATCCAATCGAATGGACATTTCTACTTACCGTAACCCTAATTGCAATTGCGGGAATTTTTATTGGGATGTATTTATCGACCAAAGTAGATGGCAAAAAATTAAAACCCGCATTTGGTTGGTTTGTGCTGGTAATGGGTATTTATATCCTAGTTAAAGAAACAATACTGAAATAATTTTTCTTATGTAACTTAAGTAGCGGTATAGAAAAATTAAGAGTAGCACTTTTGTACTATAATAATAAAATCTAATATTATGTTTTTTCAACACGTATATGATAAAAGCTTAGCTCAGGCGAGCTTTGTAGTTGGCTGCCAAGCGACTGGCGAAGCCATTGTAATTGATGCACAACGCGATATGGATGTGTATCTTAAAATTGCTGCACAAAACAATCTTAAAATCACGCACATTACTGAAACGCATATCCATGCGGATTTCTTAACAGGATCAAGAGAATTGGCAGCTGTAACGGGTGCACAACTCTTTTTATCGGACGAGGGCGGCGCCGATTGGCAATATCAATTTGCTCATACAGGTTTAAAGCATGGAAACAAAATTAAAGTTGGAAACCTCACATTAGAGGTATTACATACGCCAGGACACACTCCAGAAAGCATTAGTTTTTTGCTAACTGATCATCCTGCCAGCGATGAACCGGTAATGATTTTTACCGGAGATTTCGTTTTTGTAGGTGATATCGGACGTCCAGATTTACTGGAAAAAGCTGCTGGCTTAATTGGTACGCAAGAAAAAGGAGCCAAACAGATGTATGAATCTATTCAACGTTTTGCTTTACTGCCTTCTTTTGTGCAGGTTTGGCCCGGTCATGGCGCAGGTTCTGCTTGTGGAAAAGCCCTTGGCGCTGTACCAAGCTCAACCGTAGGTTACGAAAAAATAAGAAATTGGGCCTTTCAATATGAAAACAATGAAGAGGGCTTTGTTGACTACTTATTAGCAGGACAACCTGAGCCACCAAAATACTTTGCCATGATGAAATATCTTAATAAAGTAAGCCGCCCACTTTTGGTCGAAATACCTCATCATCAAGAGCTAAGTTCGGCACAGTTTTTACAGGCCTACGGCGATGGAATCAAAGTCATTGATACACGTAATAAAGTAGATTTTGCCGGAGGTTTTATTCCTGGTAGCATCAACATTCAGCATAATAATAGCCTATCTACATGGGCTGGATGGTTTTTAAATTATCAGGAGCAATTTATCCTAGTTGCTAAAGCTGATGAAATGGAGGAAATTACCAGAAAGCTCATGAGAATTGGCTTAGACAATATTTATGGCTTTGTAAGTGGTGTTGGAGATCTAGGAATTGAGTTGCAAACAGCTGATGTGATTAATCTCGAAACAGTTAAGACTTATGTAGGTAACGACGATGTGCAAATAATAGACGTACGTGGTTTAAAAGAATATAATGAGGGTCATATTGAAGGTGCAGAGCATATATTTGTGGGCACGCTACAAGATGACCTAGATAAAATTAGTAAAGAAAAACAAGTGGTGGTCTATTGCCAAAGTGGAGATAGATCTGCAATAGCTTACGCTATTTTAAGAAGAAACGGCTTTGATACAATAAAAAATTATTCAGGTGGTATGAAGGAATGGTTAGCTAACGAAGGTAAAATAATATAAAATGGGATTTTTTTCATTACTGTTTGGTACTCCAGACAATAAACTATTGGCTGAAACGATTAATAAAGGAGCATTTTTAGTAGATGTTCGTAGTCCAAGAGAATTTTCTTCGGGTAGCGTAAAAGGGGCAGTAAATATTCCCTTGGATAGCTTAACACAGCAATTAGCGAAGTTTAAGGGCAAAGAAAATATTGTGGTATTTTGTAGAAGCGGAAACAGAAGTAGTACGGCTAAGAGCATATTAGCACAAAATGGATATCCACAAGTGTTGGATGGGGGCGCTTGGCAAGATGTAAATAAGATTTTAACAAACCAGTGAATGACAAAAAGTAAATGATAATATGACTTTTCAAGAAATCATCAATCAAGATAAACCAGTTTTAGTTGATTTTTTTGCCGAATGGTGTGGTCCATGTAAAATGATGGCCCCTATGTTAGCAGATCTAAAGAAACGGGTAAGTGATAAAGCTAGCATTATTAAAATCGATATCGATAAAAATCAAAATGCTGCAGCCAGATATAGGGTAAGTAGCGTTCCAACATTGATTTTATTCAAAAACGGAGAAATACGATGGTGCCAATCGGGTGTAATACCAGTTTCTGATTTAGAAAAGTTAATAAACAATAACCTATAATATGATAGAATTTTTTAAACAGCCTTGGCCTTGGTATATAGCGGGGCCGTTAATTGGATTAACTGTACCTGCGCTTTTGATATTAGGTAACAAATCTTTTGGGATTAGTTCGTCATTACGACACATATGTGCCTCGTGCTTCCCTGCAAACATCCCTTTTTTTAAGTACGATTGGAAAAAGGAAGTATGGAACCTCGTTTTTGTTTTTGGAATATTTTTGGGTGGCGCAGTTGCGATAAATTTTTTAGCGAACCCCAATCCTATTGAAATAAACCCGAAATTGGCTAATGAATTAGCTGGTTATGGAATTAACAACTATGATCATCTGGTACCAACAGATGTGATAAATTGGGCTTCGCTGTTTACCTTTAGAGGTGTGATGCTAATGGTTGTAGGTGGGTTTTTAGTGGGTTTTGGCACTCGATACGCTGGCGGTTGTACCAGCGGGCATGCCATTATGGGCCTTTCTAATTTACAATGGCCTTCATTAATTGCAACAATAAGTTTTATGGTTGGCGGTTTCATGATGGCTAACTTAATTTTACCTCACATTTTATCGCTTTAAAAATTATGATGGAGCCAAATACAAATACAGACTTTGAAGTTCGTTCTTTAGACGCTATATGCGTAAACGAAAGTCATTTAGAACATCAATGGTATCATAATATTAAATATTTGGTAATAGGGGTGTTATTTGGTGTGGTTTTCGTTAAATCAGAAGTAGTAAGCTGGTTCCGGATTCAGGAAATGTTTCGCTTACAATCGTTCCACATGTATGGAATTATTGGCAGTGCAGTAATTGTAGGTATGATTTCTGTTTGGCTAATCAAAAAATTCAATATTAAAACCATTTATGGCGAGACCATTGAATTCCATCCTAAAAAATTTAATAAAGGACAAATATATGGGGGCCTACTATTTGGATTGGGCTGGGCAATAACCGGCGCTTGTCCAGGTCCGCTTTTTGCACAAATTGGTACTGGCGCAACCGTAATTATAGTTACCCTTATCAGCGCCATTGCAGGTACTTGGGTTTATGGCTTATGGAGAGACAAACTTCCACATTAACATTTTTTTAGTTTAAATTTGCAGCTAAAGAATAGTAAAACAACAATAATAAAAACCATATGTCTATTACGAAAGAAGCGGAGTTGTTAGGGATGCAAAAAGCTAGTGAGGCTGTTGCATTTGCCTTAAAGGAAATGATGAAATATGCCGCAGTAGGAATGACCACAAAGGAGCTCGACTTGTATGGGGCAAAAATTCTATCGCAATTTGGAGCAAATTCAGCACCCTATGTGACCTATGGTTTTCCTGGTTGGACCTGCATCAGCGTAAATAATGAGATTTGCCATGGTATTCCGTCAGACGAAAAAGTTCTTAGAGATGGCGATTTGATCAATATCGATGTTTCTGCCGAACTTAATGGTTTTTGGTCGGACAATGGAGCGTCATTTGTGCTCGGGAATGATATTCATCAACATCAAAAATTAGTGAATGCCTCGAAAGAAATTCTTATAAAGGCACTTAGCCATATAAAAGGCGGGGCAAAGATAGCCGATATTGGATTTTTGATTGAAACTGAAGCTAAAAAGAGAGGTTATCGGGTCATCAAAAATCTTGGGGGACATGGGATTGGTAGAAGCTTACATGAACAGCCTGACGAATTGCTCAATTACAAAAACAAATATGACCAGCGAAGATTTAGGAAAAATTCAGTGGTGGCGATTGAAACATTCATCTCAACAGCATCATCTTATGCGGAAACGCAAAACGATGGGTGGACCATGGTTGGCAATAAAGGAGGTTATATGGCACAACATGAGCATACGATTGTTGTAACGGATGGCCAGCCGATTATTTTAACAGCAACAAATGGAATATTAGCTTAATAAATTTAAAAGAAAAACCGATAAATTGAGGACGAGCTAATTTTTACAAGCTGTTTCTGAGAATACAAACCTTCCGTTATCATAGTCGATGGGAATGCGATTGTCAAAATGTGCTGAGCCCATGATTAGGATAAATTGCCCAACGCCCATAGTCAATTTTCCATCTTTTTTCAAGAAAGCTACTGGATTGCGGTTCCAAAGATCTGCCTTGTTTATTTTGAAGTCATAATGCCCCCTAAGTGTATCGCCATACATTTCGCCTTTAAACTGACCTTCATAGCGTTCTTTTTTGTCGACATAGTTAAAGGTTAAGAGGCCATTGATTATTTTTTTAGAAGTATCAATCGACAACCATGCGGTATCTTTTTCAGAAATTGCCTGATAACAGACAGTTTGCTTTTTATCCATTAATTCTTCTTTGGGCTTTTCTTGTTGGCAGCCAAAAATTAATAGGCTAAGTGCACATAAGGACGTAAAAAGAAAGGGTTGGGTTTTCATTAGCTATAAGTTATGTAATTAATATAACAAAAAGATGTTGAAATGATCAGGTTTCCATAAAAATGAAAATATTATTGTCTGTCTTTGCTAGTTTTTATCGTTTGGTCACCTTTATCGTTTTTAATTGAATGGATTATTTTCTGAGTATTCATAGCGTGAGCATAGTGTGCTTTTAGAATAGGAAGATGTTTTTTAGCAAATGCCCTTATTTCAGGGTTGGATTCGGATTCGCTGGCCGCAGAAAATAGTGCTATCGCTGCTTTGTGTTCTTCAACCATCAGATCGGCATAGAAGCGATTGCATGTTTCCTCTTGGAGTGAATCTAATGTATTGATTTTAGCTAATTTTTCTGCTGGTAAGCTTTGGGGAAAAAAAATTTCTTCCTTTTTGGCAATACTTTTAAGTTCTGCATTTGCTGCGCCATGATCTTTGACCATGATGGTAGCTAATGTTTGAATATCGGGATTTTCAGTATGTTTAATCATTCTTGCACTGGATTCTACTTCCATCATACCTCCAATTGCCGCCTGTTCAACAAATTCATTCTTAAGTGTGGCGCTCGCCAGGTCGTTATCAATTGAATCTTTTGCGATTTGATTTAAGTCGTTCTGACTATCAGGAGCTGGCTTGGGATTACAGCTGGAAATAACTGCGGTTAATAGAACTAGCGATAACAGGCTCGGTATTTTCATAATAATGTTTTTTAGGTAATGGTCAGTTGATTATAAACCGTTCGGGTAATATTTTGTTTTGTGTTTTTTTTAAATCTTCATTGGTAAACAAACATGGGTAGAAATACCGATAAGTTAGCGCAAACGTTTGTGTGGAGTTGAGTGAACTTAGAAAGAATTTGTTTAGTTATTTTGGTACTGTTAAAAAATAAGCGCATTAAGCCAAATTAAAATTCACCAAATGAAACTATTAGTTACAATGATCCTACTTGCAACTGGCCTAACCACCTTTGCACAAGACGTTATGAGAAACCCCGAAACAGTGCTTATCAGTCCGACAAAAACTTTGTCAAAAAATGATACTGTTTTTAGAAAATCGATTGCACAATGGAGTGACGAAATTTTGAAAAGCACAGACTACAAAAGTGTCAAATCGCAGCCTTCGTCTGATATTTTTCCAGGTGCAGTAAAATCAGGTTATCAATTTGTAAATAAAGCAGTAAAAATAACGCATACAAAGCTTGCTGATAATCTGGTCCCTATAGTATCCACACTTGGTTATTCTGGTTATGATAATGCAACAATGTATAGTACAGGTTTATATGCCGTTGCCGGGGAATATGTTGAAATTGATGTGCCAAAGCATGCGAATGTAAAAGAACTGGAAGTTCAGATCGGGGCGCATAGTGATAGATTAAATACTTGGGTAGCCGGAAAAGAAGACTGGCGTCGTATGCCGATTATCACCAAGAAGCAAAAACTGGAAACTGGCAAAAACAGGCTGGCATCACCCTTTGGTGGATTAATCTATATAAATGTGAAGCCAAAAGCCGACAGCAGGGAAATTGATGTTAAGATCAGTCACGCAGTCGAAGCACCACTTTTTGTTTTGGGTAAATCGTCGGTGAGCGACTGGCAAAATCAATTGAAAAACAATAAAGCTCCATGGGGTGAAATGGCGACTGAAAATGTAATTTTAACTTTGCCGGATAGTGTTTTACAAACCATTAAGAACCCTGAAGAAGTACTTAAATTGTGGGATTTGGTTGTACTTGGAGAGCTGGATCTTGCAAATATACCTGCTCCATTTTATCGCCCGCAACGGATGGTACCTGATGAACACATTGGAGGGGGGTATATGCACAGTGGCTATCCGATAATGATTCATCATTCGCCAACGAGAAAAATGTTGTCCAATGAAATTATGGCTAATCCGGAACTACTGATGAAACCGAGTAAAGGTGGCGCAAATTGGGGGTTTTTTCATGAGATTGGTCATAATATGCAAAATTTAAATTGGGTGTTTGGAGGAACTACAGAAGTTAGCAATAATTTCTTCTCGCTGTATATGTTCGACAGGTTAATTGGAGGCAGGGATGATGCGCATAGCGGCGTTTCAAGTGTGAATACGCAAAAAATGATGAAAAAATATTTTGCCGAAGGACCAAGTTATGAGAAATGGAAAAGTGATCCTTTTCTTGGGTTAATCATGTTTCGACAGATGCAAGAAGGATTTGGATGGGAAAGTTTTAAATCATTCTTTAAAGAATATCAGACAATTGGTTCCGAAATAAGGAGATTAAACGATCAGAAAAAACGTGACTTATGGGTTAAAACCTATTCAGACGTTGTTAAAAGGGATTTAGCTCCTTTTTGGGAAATTTGGGGAATACCAATCAGCGATGATGTAAAAAAAGAACTGACAAAATACCCCGCATGGAAACCATTCAACTTTCCGCCACAGAATTAGCAGAAAGGCGTAAAAATTCAATAATTAACGTACTTGAAACTTGTCCCGGTATTGGGATGGGGTCATGCCAACGTTTTTCTTGAACATTTTTCTAAAAGCTTTGGGATCGCTATATCCTGATTGAAATATAACTTCATTCATTTGATGGGTAGTGCGTTCCAAAAGCTTTTTGGCAGCTTCAATGCGAGTCTGTTGTAGGTACTCAATCGGTGTTATCCCGGTTATTTGCTTAAATCTCCTCACGATGTTTCTACGACTTGATGGGATATCTTTAATGAGTTCTTCAATGGTAGCTGTATCGTGATAATTGCTTTCTATTTTTTGCTGTGCCGAGGCGACTAGCTCATCTTTATGGTTTTTTGAAGGCTGAAATGTGCTAAAGTATGATTGCTTATCTCTATCCATATCAATTGCAAAAAGCTTGGCGGTTTTAACTGCCATTCGATTCCCGCAAAACTCGTGAATTATATGCAGAAGCAAGTGAAAAGATGAAGTTGCCCCACCACTTGTGTACAATCTGCCATCTTGTGTTACTGTCTTGTCGGCCTTTAATTTCACCTCTGGAAAGGCGAGTGCGAAAGTACTGCAGGCGTCGACGTGCGTAGTGGCGATTTTTCCATTTAATAATCCGCTTGCGCCAAGCAAGAATGCACCAGTACATACAGTGCCAATACTTGCTCCTTTTTGAAACTGTTTAAGGAGGTAAGGGATGTAGATACTATTTTCTTTTAAAGTTTCTGGCATATTCGGAGAAGTAAATGCCGGAATTAGGATTAAATCTACTGTTTCTGAATCATGAATAGATTTTATTGGATAGCCAAAGGCCTCTTTTTCAATGGCATTATCTACCCCTAAAAGGTTAATTTTAAATGGGATTTCTTGTTGCTCATCAGCATGAAATTTATTGACAGTTTCGAATACCTCCAAAATAGCCGCAATGCTCAGGAGTTTATAGTTTTTGGTTAATAACACGCCTATTTTCCTCATTGTTAAATAATTATTGATTAAAGATAGGGATTTTGTCGCAAATGCCCCCTATTGTTGACTTTAATAGCTATCAATTTATGTTTTAAGATGTAATATCTTAGTATTATTAAAACCAATGACCATGAAACAAGCACCAATCAGTAACAGATTGTATGCATTAATAGATTTATTCGATTTGCATACTACTTATTTTAACAATGCCCTGGAAGGAATATCAGATGAGAATTCTTTAAATCGTTTGGGTACCAAAGCAAATCATATTGCGTGGCTTGCTGGTAGTTTAGTTCAAGAGCGGTACGAATTAGCTAATTTATTTGGCTCAAGCTTGAAGTCGTCGGCTAACGAACTTTTCAAAGATCATAAAGGTATCCAAGAAGGCGCAGTTTATCCCTCTTTGGATTCTTATAAAAACGATTGGAAACAGATCTCCCCAGATTTGAAAGAGCACTTACTTAAGGCAACTGAAGAAGAACTTGATCGCATACTTGAATTTCCGGAAATGAGCTTTCCGATGTACGAAATGATTTCTTTTCAAATGTATAGAGAAGCAAATTGTATCGGTCAAATTGCCTTATGGCGTAGGTTATTGAATTATGAAGCTATGAAATATATGTAAGATGGAAAGACAAATAGTATTAAATGATTTTACCCAAACATTTTCTGATTTAGAAAATGTAATAAGCTTATTTAAAAGTGAGAATTTTAATGAGGTACCTTTTAATGACAGTTGGACACCAGCGCAGGTTGTTCAGCATCTTATCCTGGCAAATGAAAATTTTGCTGCAATATTAAATGGATCTACAAAGGAAACAACTAGGGCTATAGATGAACAGCTTAGCAGGTTGAAATCTCTTTTTTTAAATTTTGAATTAAAGATGAAGTCGCCGGTATTTATTTTACCTGCCATTGGCCCTTATGATCAGCAGCAACAAGTCGAAATTATCAGCAATATTAAAAATGACTGTCTCAATGCGATTACTGCACTTGATCTTTCGAGAACCTGTTTGGATTTTGAATTACCTTCTTTTGAGTTATTAACAAGGTTAGAAGCCATATATTTTGTGATTTACCACACGCAAAGGCATACCCGTCAATTAAAGGAAATTGCTAAATTTTTAAAACTATATTGAAACCCATTATCCTATAAGCTATATCAAAAAAATATGGTAGAAGTTTTTAAAACCAATGTGACCGAAACCGAAGATGCGCAAGAAATAATCGACGAGATCCACCGTAGTTTTAGTCATTATCGAGCCAATTTTGCATTGGATGATTGTGACAAGATATTAAGGATTAAGTGTACATGGGGGATAGTTTCTACAACTGAGGTCATAGCAATCGTTTCTGCACATGGCTTCGAGGCAGCCATTTTGCCTGAGTTAATTATTCCTGTATAGACTTAGTCTTATCTGATGAGAAGGTTTTATTTTTTAAAAAGATTACTAACTTTATAGGAGCATATAATTATCCCTATGATTAAGAAATTATCTTTTATACTCTTTTTACTGGCTCTTACGGCGACTGCTTTTGCTCAAAATAAAGATGCGGTTTTAGGAAAGTGGCTTAATGCTACAGGAGAGGGACAGATTGAGATTTACAAAAGAGCGGATAAATATTTCGGTAAACTTGTGTGGGTTAAAGAACCAAATGATCAAGCGGGAAAGCCCAAAACAGATCATAAAAATCCAAACGCCAATTTAAAGTCAAAACCCATTTTAGGGTTAGAAATTTTAAAAGACTTTGTTTTTGAAGATGGGCGTTGGACAGATGGGACTGTTTATGATCCCAAGACTGGTAAAACTTATTCCTGTAATTTGAGCCTGAAAGAAAATGGTCAACTTAATATTCGGGGCTATATCGGCGTTTCTTTAATTGGACGTTCAGAAAGTTGGAAAAGAGTTAAATAATCAATCATACAATCAACCTTTTTATGAAAAATCTATTCCTATTTTTGTTTTTATTCCCTCTGTTTTGCTTTTCACAGCAATACTCTCTTAAACAACTTACTACAGGCAAAAATACGAGTATGCGTGGCATTGCAGTTGTATCTGATCAAGTAGCATGGGTAAGTGGCAGCAATGGCCATGTTGGTAAAACCAAAGATGGTGGGGGAACGTGGGAGTGGACTCAGCCAAAAGGTTATGAAAAGTTAGACTTTAGAGATATTGAAGCATTTGATGATCAGCATGCAATTGTGGTAAATGCAGGTTCACCGGCATATATTCTCATTACATCCGATGGGGGAAAGCACTGGAAGGAAGTCTATAAAAATGCTGACTCTTTAATCTTTTTAGACGGAATGGGCTTTTGGAACAGGAACGAAGGAATCATTTTTGGCGATCCGATCAATAATAAAATGCAGTTATTGAAGACTAATGATGGTGGCCTAACCTGGAATGATATTTCGGCTAATTTAAAACAAGATCTCGCGATTGGGGAAGCGGGTTTTGCTGCAAGTGGTACTACAATCAGAACCAGTGACGACGGTAAGGTATGGATAGCTAGCGGGGGGAAAGTTTCTAACATTTATTATTCTCCCAATTATGGAAAAAAATGGGAAATCTATAGCTGTCCGATTATACAAGGTGAAAGTAGTACCGGTCCGTTTTCTATTGCTTTTGCAGATAACAAAAGAGGTATTGTAGTAGGGGGCAATTATTTAAAGGATAAAGAAAACAGTAATAATGTGTTATTGACCAAAAACGGGGGTAAAAAATGGACTAGACCTGCAACGCCTGTTTTAGGATATAGATCGGCTGTTGAACATATCAAAGATCAATTTTGGGTTGCCACAGGGAGTTCAGGCACTGATTATTCAATAGACGGTGGTCAAAACTGGACCAATATCTCTACTTTAAATTTTAATGCCATTCAAAAAGCGAAAAATGGTAAATTGGTGCTGTTAACTGGTAATCGCGGAAATATTTATCAATTACTTTATCAATCCTCTGTCATAAATTAGCGACAATTTCGATAGGTATAAATTAGTTCTGCATATATGTATACTTTTGGTTTAACAAAATTGTTAAACATAATTGTAAATGGCGCAAAGAGATACCGGAACGGAGCAATTAATTAAGGATACTGCCAAGCGAATTTTCTTTTCAGAAGGTAAACTACATGCTACCACGCAAGATATTGCGGATGCTGCTGGCGTGAACAGAACCTTGGTTAATTATTATTTTAGATCGCGCGATATTTTGTTTGAGCAGGTTGCCGATGAAGCCAGAGCAGAAATGTCTGCGGTATTGGATTCAGTTTTTTCTGCGAAATTAGCATTCAAAGAAAAAGTCCAGCGACTGATCAATGACTTTATGGATCAAGCGATGAAGTTTCCGTATAGAGAAATGTATGTAGTGACTGAATTTAAGCGTACCGAGAAAACTGTTCCAGAAGAAAAGAAGAATAGAATCAAACAATTCCTAGCAGAGATTAAAGCAGAGATGGAACTTGGGCGCATAAAAAAAATGGATCCACGCCATTTTCTAATGAACTTATTTGCTCTAATGGCTTATCCCTTAATTACTACATGCTTAAATAAATCACTTTACAATATTAATGACAATGAATATTTGAAATTAATGAAAGAGCGCAAGCAGCTCATTTTTGATATGGTTTATCAATAAGCAAATAATGAACACACATAAATCTTATATAATTATGAAGACAACAATACACTTTTCAATCCTTTTATGCTTAGGCGCTATGCTTGCATCGTGTGGAGGAAAAGACGATAAAGCGGCGCAGGCAGCCGCTGCCGCAAGTACGCCTCAACCTTATCCCGTATTTGAAGTCAACCCCCAATCGACTACACTTGATTCTGATTATCCGGCGACAATTGAGGGCATTGAAAATGTAGATATAAGGCCAAAAGTTGACGGGTTTATTGAAAGAATTTACGTTGATGAAGGTGCGTTAGTCAAAAAAGGACAGCTTTTGTTTACAATTAATGCTCCGCAATACGAACAACAGGTTAGAACAGCTAGTGCAGCAATCAGTAGCGCAGAAGCAGACGTAAATGCGGCGCAACTCCAAGTTAATAAAACAAAACCACTGGTTGAAAAGGACATCATTAGTAAATATGAATTAGAATCGGCACAATTAACCTTACAAAGTAAAAAGGCTGCATTAGCACAAACCAAGGCAGCGTTGGTTAATGCAAAGGTAAATTTAGGCTATACGAAAATTACCAGCCCTGTTAATGGAGTTGTTGGGGCTATACCTTTTAAAACTGGTAGTTTAGTAAGCGGAACAAGTGCACAACCCCTTACCACCGTTTCAAATACCAGCAAAGTTTATGCTTATTTTTCTTTGAACGAAAAGCAATTACTTGATTTTTCTAATACTTATCAAGGCAAAACCTTGGCGGAACAAATGAGAAATATCCCTCCCGTAGGCTTGGTGTTAGCAAATGGATCTGTTTATGCTCAGAAAGGAAAAATAGAATCAATCAATAGTCAGATCAATAAAAGTACTGGTGCGGTAAGTTTAAGAGCTACGTTTCCAAATCCGGCAGCTGTATTGAAAAATGGGGCCAGTGCCTCTGTGCGCATTCCACAACATATTGATGAAGTAATACTAATTCCTCAAAAATCGACTACCGACCTGCAAGGGAAGAAATTTGTGTACGTTTTAGGCGATTCTGCCAAAGTAGTGAACACACTTATAGAAGTGATGCAAAATACCAAAGGCAAGTTTTATGTGGTAACGAAGGGCCTTAAAGCTGGCGACAAAGTCGTTCTAGAAGGTTTTCAATCTTTACGAGACGGCACCAAAATCAACCCACAAGAAAAAAATACAGATTCAGTGTACGCTGAGATAAAAAAATAAACAGAAAATATGTTTAAGAAATTTATAGATAGACCAGTTTTATCAACTGTTATATCGATTATCATCGTGGTACTCGGGGTCCTGGGCTTAATAACTTTACCAGTGTCACAGTATCCTGAAATAGCCCCACCAACTGTCCAAGTATCTGCATCCTATCAAGGAGCAAATGCGGATGTAGTAATGAACAGTGTGGTTATACCACTCGAAGAACAAATTAATGGCGTAGAAGACATGACCTACATGACTTCTAGTGCCAGCAACGAAGGTACGGCCACAATTACCGTGAACTTTAAGCTTGGTACAAATCCAGATTTGGCTGCGGTAAATGTGCAAAACAGGGTTGCCAGAGCCACTAGTTTATTGCCTGCCGAGGTTACCCGTTCGGGCGTGGTTACGGCGAAAAGACAGGCAAGTAACGTATTAATTTTTGTTATCCACAGTGATAATCCGGCATATGATCAAACATTTTTGCAAAATTATGCAAACATTAACATTATCCCACAAATTAAAAGGATAACCGGTGTTGGTGATGCAAGTTCATTTGGACAAATGGATTATAGTATGCGTATCTGGCTTAAGCCAGATGTGATGGCAACTTATGGTCTGGTTCCGAGCGATGTGAGTGCAGCGCTGGCAGAGCAAAACGTAGAGGCTGCACCGGGGCAGTTTGGTGAGAAAGGTGACCAATCATTTCAATACACGTTAAAATATACAGGTAGGCTCAAAAGTGAAGAAGCATTTAGCAATATTATTATCAAAGCTGATGCAACCGGACAAATACTTCGCTTAAAGGATGTGGCGCGTATCGAATTGGGAGCCTTAAGTTATGGAAGTACCTCCAAATACAATGGAAATTCTTCTATTGGGATAGCAATTAACCAAACAGCCGGCTCTAATGCAAAGGAAGTAATCGAAAATTCCATAAAAACATTAGAAGAAGCCTCCAAATCTTTTCCAAAAGGTATTAGCTATACTCCCTTGGTAAATGTGAATGATTTCTTGGATGCCTCAATTGAGAAAGTAATCCATACGCTAATCGAAGCATTTATTTTGGTGTTCATTGTAGTTTTTATCTTCCTGCAAGACTTCCGTTCGACTTTAATACCGGCAATTTCGGTTCCTGTAGCTATTATTGGCACATTTTTCTTCTTAAGCTTATTTGGCTTTACCATTAACCTATTAACATTATTTGCATTGGTGCTTGCCATAGGTATTGTAGTGGATGATGCTATCGTGGTCGTCGAGGCCGTTCATGCCAAGTTAGATCATGGTTATAAATCGGCCAAGAAAGCTACTGTTGATGCAATGGAAGATATAACGGGTGCGATTATCTCTATTACACTGGTGATGGCTGCGGTATTTATCCCGGTAAGTTTTATTGAAGGTTCATCGGGTGTATTCTATAAGCAATTTGGCTTAACATTGGCGATTGCAATTATCTTATCTGCAATTAACGCATTGACATTAAGTCCGGCATTATGTGCTTTGCTTTTAAAGCCACATGCAGATGACCATGCCAAGCCGAAAAACTTTTTACAGCGATTTTATATAGGCTTTAATACCTCATTCGATTTGATGACCCTTCGGTATAAAAAGTCTATTTCATTCTTGTCGCGTAAAAAATGGATTGCCGGGTTAGGGATTTTAGCCTTCATAGGTATTTTATTATGGACGATGAATACAACGCCTAAAGGTTTCGTGCCCAACGAAGATCTGGGTGTAATCATGTCTGATATATCTTTACCTGCGGGAACTTCTCAAGAAGAGACCCAGGTAATTATTACCCAAATTGATAAAATCGTGAGAGATATTCCCGAAGTCCAAAGCGCATTAAGGATTGTGGGTCGAAGTATGATTAGTGGAGCAGGTAGCTCTTACGGAATGGTAATTTCTCGATTAAAACCATGGGATGAGCGTAAACGGGATGTAAAAGCAATTATCGGTGAGCTATTTGCAAAAACTGCAGCCATCAAAGGTGCAAAGATTATTTTCTTCGCTCCTCCAACTATACAAGGTTTTGGTACCAGCGGGGGCTTTGAGTTTCAATTGCAAGATAAAACAGGTGGCGATATTAATAAGTTTAATGAAGTTGGAAACGCATTTTTAGCATCATTGGCTAAGCGCCCTGAAATTCAGTATGCGTCGACATCCTTTAACCCTAATTTTCCGCAGTATCAAATTGAGGTTAATGTGGCTAAGATTAAGCAAGCTGGGCTAACTGTTACTGATGTGTTAAGCGTATTACAAGGCTATTTTGGGGGTGTATACGCTTCAAACTTTAATAAGTTTGGTAAGCAGTTTAGGGTAATGTACCAAGCAGACGCAGCATATCGTGCTAATCAACAAAGTTTAAATAGTATTTACGTGCGTAACGCTAAAGGTCTTATGGCACCTATTAGTGAGTTTATTACACTTGAAAAGGTTTATGGTCCGCAAGCTATTTCCCGTTTCAACCTCTATACTTCAATTGCTGTAACAGGCAGCCCTAAGCCAGGTTTCAGTTCGGGCGATGCGCTAAGGGCCGTACAAGAGGAAGCTGCCTTGCATTTACCAACAGGTTACGGATATGAATTTTCCGGCTTGTCGCGTGAAGAAATGAGCAGTGGTAGTCAGACAGTGTTTATATTTTTGCTTTGTGTAGTATTTGTATATTTCTTGCTATGTGCCCAATATGAGAGTTATATTTTACCTCTGGCAGTGCTTATCTCTCTTCCTATCGGGTTGGCCGGAGTATTTATTTTTGATAAGATTTTCGGAGTAGATAACAATATATATACACAGATTACACTAATTATGCTGGTTGGTCTGCTAGCTAAAAATGCAATTTTAATTGTGGAATATGCGGTAGATCGGAGGCGAAAAGGGATGGGCATTGTAGATGCCGCAATCCAGGGCGCAACTGCGCGTTTACGACCGATTCTAATGACTTCATTTGCGTTTATTTTGGGACTTCTTCCCTTAATGCTTTCTACTGGGGTTGGTGCAGCAGGTAATAAATCCATTGGTACCGGAGCTGTTGGAGGAATGTTAATAGGGACGATCTTTGGGGTTTTTGTAATTCCCGCACTATTTATCATTTTCCAAACGCTTCAAGAAAAAGTGAGTAGTAAATCTCCGTTTAATGACGATGTTGATATGGAGCAATCAGCATTAACATTTCCGGAAGTTGATGAACGCGAACATTAATTTACAATTTATGACATTCAAAAATAAACACACTTTAATCATATTAGGTATTTTAACGGTTAGTTTGAGTGCCTGTATCAACCAAAAATATACTGGTCCTGTGGCAAATGCCAACCACCTCTATCGTGATCAAACAAGTACAGATACAACAACGATTGCACAACTGCCTTGGAAAAATTTATTTACAGACCCTATTTTGCAATCGTTAATCGAAACAGGTTTGGCGCAAAATTTGGATTTGAAGCAAGCGATAGAAAGGATTAAAATTGCAGATGCCAGCTTACAACAAAGTCGGTCTGCATTGTTTCCCAGTTTACAAGGCGATTTATCTGTAACTGACGCTAAGCAATCTCGTGCAGCTTTAAATTTTCCTCCTGGAATTAATATAAACCTCGAAACGCAAACTTATAGGGCGCAACTGAGTACCAGTTGGGAGGCTGATATATGGGGCAAATTGAGTAGTGCTAAACGCTCCGCCTATGCCTCGCTCTTGCAAAGTGACGCGGCAAAAAGAGCCGTGCAAACACAGTTGATTGCTAATATTGCTAATACATATTATAATTTGTTAGCGCTTGATAAACAATTGGAAATTACGCTCCAAACTATCAAAAGTAGAAGAACCAATGTGGAAACCATGAAAGCTTTGAAAGATGCTGCGAAAGTTACGGGAGCAGCCGTAGTTCAAAGTGAGGCAAACCTATACGCCGCAGAGGTGTCGTTGCCGGATTTGAAAAAAAGTATCAGAGAAAACGAAAATGCTCTTAGTGTTTTACTGGCAAATGCTCCGTCTGCTGTAAATCGTTCTTCAATAGACCAGCAGGTTCCTTTTAAAGAGCTAAGCATTGGAGTTTCTGCACAATTGTTGCAGAACAGACCCGACGTGCAGGCAGCAGAATTCGCCTTTAGAGCTTCTTTTGAAAACACTAAAGTTGCGAAATCCTATTTTTATCCTGCCCTAACTTTAACTGCAAGTGGCGGCTTGTCTACCCTACAGTTAAAAGATTTTTTTAGCCAGTCTGTTTTTTACAATTTGGTTGGCGGGTTAACCCAACCCATCTTTGCAAGAGGACAAAATAAAGCTCGCTTAAAAACTGCTCAGGCCCAACAGCAGATTGCGTTTTACGCTTTTCAACAAACGCTTTTAATGAGTGGCTCTGAGGTTTCCAACGCTTTATATGCCTATCAAACGGCAGCAGAAAAGCAAGAAACCAGGGCGAAACAAATTGCATCCTTAACCAAGGCAGTAGATTTTACCCAGGAATTGTTACGCTATAGCTCTGCTACAAATTATACCGATGTATTAACATCAGAGCAAAGTTTGTTAAGCGCTCAATTAAGTGGTGTGGGAGATCAACTGCAGCAACTTCAAGCCATCGTAAATTTGTACCGTTCGCTTGGAGGAGGTTGGAAATAGCTTGGAGAAAAGAGGCGCTAATAACTATCAATATCAAGTAATTGCTTGATAATTGACTTGTAATTTTTTCCAATTGGTATTTGTGTGCCGTTTTTAAGAATAAGCATATTCCCTTCCAGGTAATGAACGAACTTTTTATTGACAATATAAGATTTATGCACTTTGATAAATAGTTCTTTAGGCAATTGTTCTTCAAAGCTAGTTAGCGTTCTGGGGGTAAGTTGGAAGTTCCCATCTTTCCAAACTTTCACATAGTTCCCCAGGCTTTCTAAATACTGCAGCTCATTTAATTTGATGAGGATATGTTTCTTATCAACCTTTATCCCGATATGATCTTCTTCAATTTGCTGCTTAACCTGGTTCTTAAGCTGGTGTATTTCCAAAGCGCGGTTAGCCGCTTTTAAAATCCGGTCAAAACGAAATGGCTTCAGGAGATAATCACAAACATCGAGATCAAAGCTTTCCAGCGCATACTCTTCAAATGCCGAGGTGATAATGATGATTGGTTTTTGTTTTAGCGTTCTAATAAAGTCAAGTCCGTTTAATTTTGGCATACGAATATCCAAAAAGAGTACATCAATTTCATTTTTACTTAGAAAATTGAAAGCGTCGGTAGCACGATAACATTGACCAATTACTTTCAAAAAAGGAATATCCTCAAGATGGGTTAAAATCACATCGTGTGCCAAAGGTTCATCGTCAATAATTAAGCAGCTTAAACTCATACGCTCAACGTTAATTCCGCTCTGTAAATACTTTTTGTTTTTGTTATTTCGAAACTATGCCTTTCCGGGTATAACAAAGCTAATCGTTTTTGGAGATTTGTTAATCCGATGCCGTTGGTTTTAATAGAGTTTTCTTCTTCAAATGAATTTTCGCAGCTAAAATATAGTTTCTTTTGATCTGATTTAAGTTGTAATGTCAAAAATGATTGGTTCTCAGCGGTTTCAATCCCATGTTTAAAGGCATTTTCTATCAATACGATTAACAAAAGCGGCGCTATTTGTAAATTTTCATCGATAATATGCTTGTCGAAGTTAAAAAGTAATGGTTTCTTTAGTCTTATTTGTTGCAATTGAACATAATCTTCGATGTAATTAATTTCCTGAATCAAATCAACGTAGTCTTGTTGTCCTTTGTAAATAGTATAACGCATTAACTCTGCTAACTGAAGTATGCTATCTGAGGTTTTTTCCGACCGCTGTAAACTCAGTCCATAGAGGTTATTGAGCGTATTGAAAAAGAAATGAGGGTTTAATTGTTGTTTCAATAAATCCAATTCAGTTTGCGACTTTTGTTTTTCTAACGAAAGTATCTGTGTATTTTGGTTTCCCCATTGAATAGCTAATACAATCGGAAGACTAAATAACATTACGCCAAACACCCCAAAAGCATTTTCTAGATCGAAAGCACTGTCAGAAAAGATATCTCTTCCTAATGTTTTATTAATGGGCAATGATATTAAAAGTTGTGCAATAACCGGATACAGGAACACGATTGTTGCTAATACACTCAAAATATATAAAAGCAGACCACGCTGTTTAAGTACTTGCGAAACTAATATTCGACTGTTAATAATAAAGAATAAATAACCGCATAGATACATCAGTAAAAACTGGGCGAAGAAAATCAGGAAAGTGCCAAAGTTGCGGTACACTTTTTCTAAACTGAATTCGAATCCAATAAGTAATCTGTGTTCGTTGTGGTAAGCAGGATTGTTCAAACTTGAAACTCCCATCACTGCAATTAAAAATGAAATGAGTATCAAGCTAATCAACACAGCTTTTTCAAGCCCGATTTTCTTTAGCCACTTAGCATCTTTCGCTTTCTTTTGATAATAGGAATTAACAATCAATAACAATTCAAGTGCCAACGCAGAGATCGATGAGGTGATGAATAGGGAAGAGTCAAATTTGTTGGTTGCGAGTGAAATGCAAAAGACGGTAAACACTGGTTGAACTAGAACAAAACACAATAACCAATACAGAACATATTGTTTAGGAGCTAAATTTTGTTTCCAATCCGCTTTATTGAAGGAAAAAACAAGCACAGGCAATTGATTAATTCCCAAAACTAAAACGCAACTCAAATAATCAGCCCATTGAAGTGTTCTCGCTTCTGTTATGCGAAAAATCGATACCCAAAGAATAAGGCCAATAAAGAGTATAAACTCTTGATACTTAAATATAAGTTGTAGGCCGCTGGCATTTTTTGTCATATAACGAAAGTAATGAATTTAATGATAAAGGAAATTTCGTTCATCACTGATTTCCGTGCGTTCATCACTTTAATTGAGAACCAAAAGTTAAGTATGGTTTCTTTGCATCATCTTAATAAAAACAACATGAGCAGACTTCTAATTCAAAATCTAAGTAAAAGTTATAGCAATGGAGTAAGAGCATTGGACAATGTTTCATTGAGTATTTCAAATGGGATGTTTGGTTTGTTAGGGCCAAATGGGGCCGGGAAATCGTCCTTAATGCGTACACTCGCAACTTTGCAACTTCCAGATAGTGGCAAACTTTTTTTTGACGGAAATGACATCTTAAAGAACCCACAAGAAATGCGTAATCAATTAGGGTACTTACCGCAAGATTTTGGTGTTTATCCTAAGATATCAGCATTCGATCTCCTTAGCCACCTTGCGGTATTAAAGGGGTTAGTTAACAAAAGCGACCGGAAAGAGCAGGTTTTATCGTTGTTACAGCAAACTAATTTGTTTGAGGTAAGAAACAGAGCAGTTGGTAACTTTTCGGGTGGCATGCGACAAAGATTTGGTATTGCTCAAGCATTATTAGGCAACCCTCAGTTAATTATTGTCGATGAGCCCACCGCCGGATTAGATCCCTTAGAACGTAACCGTTTTCATGATTTGCTTAATGAGATTGGCGAACAGAAAGTTGTAATGCTTTCGACCCACATTGTAGAAGATGTACACGATCTGTGCCCTGAAATGGCAATATTGGCAAATGGGCAACTAATTTTAAAAGGAAAACCTGCTGATTTGACAGAGAGGTTGAATGGCAAGATTTGGAGAAAAGTTATTGATAAGTCGACATTAAGCGAACACCAGTCACTGTTTACGGTAATTTCAACACGAATTATCGCAGGTAAGATTCAGTTGTTCGTTTTAGCCGACGAATGCCCTGCCTCTGGTTTTGAACAATTTTATCCCGGTTTGGAGGAGGTATATTTCGCTGCATTATTTGGTTTACAGCACAACATACAGGAGGGATTTTCATGTTAATCTCGATGTTAAAATTTGAACTGAAATATCATTTCAAACAGACTTCTTTTCAGCTTGCCTGCATACTTTTTTTAGCGTTAGCAATGGTTACAGTGGCCAAAGGCTCATTCGGAGGACCAGAGGTTTACAAGAACTCAGCCTATGTCGGTACCTATATGATTTCCTTTTTGTCGCTATTTGCTATTTTTTCGAGTACGTTATTTTGTGCAAATGTGGTGCTTCGTGATCATAGGTATAACATGGAGTCTGTTGTTTATTCGACCTCTGTCAATCGTCTTCCCTATTTTGTTGTGAGGTTGCTGGGATTATTGATTGCCGTTTTTATACATCTTTGTTTTGCGGTTATTGGGTTGTTTGTGGGAGCTTTCTTCGTAGAAAGTGCTAGCCTTGGGCAATTTAACCTAAGCTATTATCTCTATCCATTGTTTGTTTTTGGATTGCCAAACGTGTTTTTATCAGTAAGTTGTATTTTTTGTGCCGGACTGTTAACCAAAAATGTGCGGGCCATTTATGCCGCTGGTGTATTCCTATATATTGGCTATATGGTTGCTTCCATTTTAGGCAACTCACCCTTATTTGCGACTTCAACTTTAAAGGTAAATGATCCAAGTATGCTGCCCTTTTTGTTTGATCCTTTTGGGATGACCTCTTTTTTTACGGAGACCAAAAAATGGCCGGATATTGTAAAAAATTATCAGCTTTTTCCCGTAGGTGGCTTGTTTTTGGCTAATAGGTTGATTTGGTTAAGTGTGAGTAGCTTAATTATATTGATAACCTACAATCTCTTTAATTTCAGATTGTCGGTTCCTAAACAGTTGAAAACAAAAAGTAAAGAAAAAAGTAAATCAGTTAAAATTCCTTTTAAACATTTTAATGTACAGCCAACTGGGTTTAATTATAATTTTTACTCATTTGCCTCGCAGTTTAAACTCGAACTAATCTCATTGTTTAAGCATATCCCCTTTATGGTGATGTTACTGCTTTGGTTATTCGTCTTTGGGGTCGAGTTAAAGGATGCGCTTTTTAATGGAGCTTATGGAATTCAGGCCTATCCAACAACGGGATTTATTTTAGAGCAAATAAGATCCATAAATTTTGGTCTCATTTTAATTGTCTTCTATGCCGCTGAGCTTGTAGGTAAAGAAAAAGCTGCGAAAATCGAAGCCTTGATTTACAGTACGCCGGTAAGAGGAGGAGTGTTATGGGCGGCAAAATGTTTAACCTTAAGTGTATTGGTGATGGTATTGGTTACGCTAAATATCGCCATAGGTATTAGCGTACAGGTTGTAAATGGCTACTTTGAATTCGAACTATTAAAATATTTTTCTTTATATTATTATAGTGCCTTTCCCTTGCTTCTTTTTGTTGTACTCATTGTATTTGTTCAAAATTTATCAGATAATAAATACTTAAGTCTGTTGATGAGTATGATGGTCGTCCTACTTTTTATTTTCTCCTCGCAAATTGGAATAAATCATTTTATGCTTCGATTTGCTAATGTTCCCACACTTCAATTTTCTTATTTCAATGGATTTGGCCATTATGTACGGGCCTTTAACTGGTATATGTTGTACTGGTCTGGTTTTGCGATAATTTTAGCTATAACAACAGTTGGGATGTGGCAAGGTAGTGTACAGCGAACTTTTTTTAACCGACTAAAAGCCATACCCAAAACAATCGGCAAAACTAAGTTTATTTTCTTATTGGGCGTTGTAGTGTGGTTAGGGAGCGGGGTCTTTATTTATCACCGCACAAATGTGATTGGTAATTATCGTAATAAAGAGGCAAAATTAGCATGGCAGGTTAATTATGAGAAAAAATACGCATCGCTTGCTCACCTTCCCCAACCTATTATCAAATCTGTTAAAACTACTGTTGATCTTTTGACCAATGATGGTACTTATCTAGTTAGCGGAACTTATCGATTAAGAAATGAAACAAACGACCCCATTCGTCAGGTGTGGGTGAGCTTGGATCAATCTGTCAATCATTTTGAAGTTACTATTCCAAATGGAGAGAACCAACGACAGGACCCACTATTTAACCAGCAGTTCATTAATTTAAAAAAACCGTTGCTGCCAAATACAGAAACAACTATGTATTTCAAATTAAGAATAGTTAGAGATGGCTTTGTACCGTTTAATACGGAAAATTCTTTATCCTCTGATGGAACTTATATCGAACTGGAGAAATATGTACCTCATTTTGGCTTTGATGAAAGCCTGTTAACAAATGATATAAGAACCAGACGAAATGCAAATCTTCCAGTAAAGATTAAACAGGTTAAAGTTAATGGCAATTATCATCTAATTAATCTGGAAACGGTGATTTCTACAGCACTGGATCAAGAGGTTGTTACTGTTGGAACCTTACAGAAATCCTGGGTTGCTAATAAACGCCGTTTTTTTCACTATAAAACTACTCATCCAATCAATTTCATGTTCGCATTAAGTTCGGCTAACTATGAGATCAAGATGGAAAAACACAAGGGCATTAACCTAAGTATTTATTATAGAAAGGGACACGAATACAATTTAAACAGCATGATGAAGGGAGTTAAAGAGGCAATTGATTACTGTGCTAGTAACTTTGGATCTTACCCTTTAAAGCAATTTGTGCTGGCCGAAATACCACATTATCGAGGAGCAGCTACCGCTTATCCCGGAGTGGTATTTAGTTCAGAAAAGATTAATTTCTTAAGTAATTTCAATAATCCAAGCCAAATAGACCAAGCTTATGCAATTACTACACATGAGGTTGCGCATCAATGGTGGGCTAATAAATTGGATCCCGCAAATGTTGCTGGAAGGTCGATGCTTACCGAATCTTTAGCAAAGTATACAGAGGCTGTCCTTATAGAAAAAGCTTTCGGTAAAATGTATTTGAGCAATTATTTCCAGCTAGATAACCGCCTTTATTTTGCCAATCGCAGCCCCAACGAAAAAGAGCTGCCTATGACTAAAGTCATCGATCAAGCATACGTATATTATCAAAAAGGAGGAATAAACATGTATGCTGTTATGGAGGCGGTTGGAGAAAAAGAATTTAATAACGTATTAAAAAAGTTAATCAATACTCATGAAAACCCAAACCAAAAGGCTACAACAGCAGATTTTATGCGTTTGTTAAATGAGTACCTGCCCTCAAACCAAAAGAAATTCGTCGATGATAGTTTTAATCAGGTAGTCGAGTATGAGATGAATATAAAAGTGCTATCATGTAAACCTACAGATGATGGTAATTATCTGGTGAAACTTCAAGTTAATGTGGGATTGAATAAGTTGGGTACAAAAAAACTTCTTCCACCTGATATGGATGTTTCTATCGCTTTATTTGATAAACTAAAACCTGAATGGGATAATCTTACTAAACCTGTTTTTATAAAGAAATATCGCATTCAGCATTTAGAGACCAAATTATCACTTATTGTTCACCAAAAGCCAAAAATTGCTGTTATAGATCCTTATTGTTATCTGCTTGATGCCAATTTGGAAGATAACTCCCACGAAATATTGCAAAGATAGAAGCGTACAAACATATATAGTGCTTTCGATTTGTTTTATTTGTTTTTATTTTATTTCTTTGATTTAGATGATGCGTTTAATAACGATACGATATGAAACATTTAGGTACAGAGAAATGAATATAAAAAACGATGTCGAACATTGAAAATGCATTGACGGCCGCAAGAGAAACTAAAGCGCTTAAAATTGGGATTGGGGTTTTAGCGGGAGTGGCGGAATTATTTAATGAGCAGTTTCCGGGGAAAAAGGCGGTTATTGTTGCCGACCGAATCACTTTTTCTATTGCGGGAGAGGAGGTTTTCAGTCGATTTAAAGAAGCTGGAATTGAACAGGAAGAGCCATTTATCTTTCAGGCCCCGCATTTGTATGCCGAGTATGCTTTTGTTGAGGAACTGGTTTTGTTTTTAAAAACTAACAACGCGATTCCGGTTGCCATTGGCTCAGGTACGATTAATGATTTAACTAAACTCGCATCGCATTTATCTAATCGGCAATACTTATGTGTCGCAACCGCAGCTTCAATGGATGGATATACTGCCTTTGGTGCTTCCATAACAGCAAATGGCGCAAAGCAAACCTTTAATTGTCCCGCGCCTCAAGCCTGTCTAGCAGATATAGCCATCATCTGCAAAGCCCCATCTGAAATGACAGCCTCGGGTTATGCAGATTTGTTTGCAAAGGTTACAGCTGGCGCTGATTGGATATTAGCTGACCAATTGCAAGTTGAACCTATCGATCAGAAGGCATGGTCTATTATTCAGGATGGTTTACATCAAGCGCTTGCTGATCCCGAAGGCGTACGCAAAGGAGATCCCGAAGCAATTACTAAATTGGTTGAAGGATTGATGCTGGGTGGGTTTGCGATGCAATGGTCTCAATCAAGTCGCCCCGCCTCTGGAGCCGAACATCAATTTAGCCATTTATGGAATATGGAAGCTCATTTACACAATGGGGAGCATATTTCGCATGGCTTTCAGGTAAGTATTGGAACCTTGGCAATAACTGCATTCTATGAAAGCTTGCTAGCTACAAATGTGGAGGATTTAAACGTAGCAACTAGTTGTGAGAAGTGGCCAACACCTACGGAATCAGACGTAGCAGCTTTAAAAATGTTTGAAGGAACAGATTTCTCTGAAGTTGGTTTGCAAGAAACCAAAGCAAAATACACCAATCGGGAAGAGCTAAATGCTCAACTAACCCTATTCAAAAATGATTGGGAAATATTAAAGGGTCGACTGACTAAACAGCTTGTCCCGTTGAAGGAAGCAAAATCTAGGTTAGCTTTAGTGGGTGCGCCGACAGAACCCGAACAAATCGGGATTTCAAGGGAAAGGCTTCGCAACACCTTTATTCGAGCTCAGTTTATACGTCGACGTTTTACCATATTAGATCTAGCGGTCCGAACTGGATATCTGAATCAATGGCTAAATTCTCTGTTTGGAAAGGACGGCATTTGGGAAATAGGACAAGCCAATATTAAAACCTAAAAAAATAACCAATCAATATGGATCACAATGTTAATCAAGGGCAGCCATTAACTGATGCTACTTCAAGTAAAAAATTTAAATATTGGCAAGTGCGTACGATCATTGCCACTATGGTTGGTTACGCCATATTTTATTTTGTTCGAAAGAATTTTTCTTTTGCCATTCCGGGATTAACAGCTGAATACGGGATCACTAAAACTAGTTTCGGGATTATTATGACTCTGGTAACCATTGTTTATGGGATATCTCGGTTTTTAAATGGGATACTTGCAGACAGGATGAATGCGCGCTATCATATGTCTATTGGTTTATTTTTATGTGCGGTGGCTAATTTTGCATTTGGTTGGGGGGCTGATTTAAGTAGCTTGTTTACAGGGCAAACAGGCGGACCTATGTTCACCAATACTATGGTTCTCATTTTCGGTGTTATTCTAATCCTTAACAACTTCATACAGGGAAGTGGTTTCCCACCTGTAGCACGCTTATTAACCCATTGGATACCACAAAACGAACTGGCTACTAAAATGTCGGTTTGGAATACCTCGCATTCTATTGGCGCTGCACTGGTGGCTATACTTGCAGGTTATATCATGGGCACTTTGGGTACAGATATGAGTGCTAATCCCGAGATAGTCAATTCAATCGCTGCCAATTTGAAGATTAATGTCAATGATGCAGACAAAATGAAAAGCGTAATCGAATCGGCTACTCATTATGGTGCATGGAGATGGTGTTTTTGGATACCTGCCGCAATCGCATTAGCAGGTTCTATTGGCTTATTTATAACCTTGCGTGATACGCCATCTTCGGTAGACTTGCCAGAGCTTCATAAAACCTACAAAAAAGGGAGGGAGTCTTCTGCTGAATTTAAAGCTTTTCTCCGCAAATCTGTGTATCGTAACAAATGGATTTGGATATTGGGAATAGCCAATTTTTTTGTATATGTAGTTCGTTTTGCTGTATTGGACTGGGGTCCAACATTTCTAAAAGAAGCCCATGGAATGACTTTGTCGAACGCTGGCTGGACAGTGGCCGTTTTTGAAATTTTCGGAATTTTAGGTATGCTTGCAGCAGGATGGGCTACCGATAAATACTTCGCCGGAAAGGCTCACCGAACTTCATTGTACTGTATGGTGGGTGTGGCCATATTTATGACGATTTTCTTATACTTGCCAGATAGTAGCCCACAATGGATCATGATATCGGTATTGGCTATGGCTGGATTTTTTATTTATGGTCCACAGGCGCTTATTGGTATAGCGGCAGCAAACCAGGCAACCAATAGAGCCGCAGCCACTGCAAACGGTTTAACCGGCTTGTTTGGTTATGCGAGTGGGTTAGTTTCGGGAGTTGGGGTAGGATACATGGTTGATTCGATAAATAAGGTAAACCCCGGAAAAGCTTGGGATTATGTGTTTATGATGATGATTGGAATGGCATTGGCTGGAGTACTTATTTTTGCCTTAATGTGGAAAGCTAAGGCTCACGGATACGACGAGTTGGAAAATTAATTATAATGAAATTGGAAGATAAAATATTTGAAGGGATTCACCAACCTGTTTCGCCTCAATTGAATGAAAAGTTGAAGCGAATTAAACACGTTGCACTCGATATGGATGGTACCATTTATAATGGAAGCACTTTGTTTCCGTATACGATTGAGTTCTTAGCTGGTTTAAGAAAGGCTGGGATCGGTTACTCTTTTTTAACTAATAATCCATCGAAGAACACCCACGATTATTTAAGTCATTTGGCTAAAATGGGGATCAAGGCCAATATCGAAGAAATGTACACTTCGGCATTGGGCACTATCGATTATCTTAAAAATAATTACCCTGAAGTTAAGCGCCTTTTCATTTTAGGCACGCCAAGTATGATTGCCGAATTTGAAGAAAACGGATTTATTTCAACTGCTGATGATGCAGATGACATACCCGATGCTGTTGTGGTTAGTTTTGATACCTCATTAACATATGCCAGATTGTGCAGAGCTGCCTGGTGGATAAGTCGGCAATTAGTTTACATAGCAACCAACCCTGATTGGGTTTGTCCGACAGATCAAGCCGTTATTTTGGTCGATTGCGGTGCAATTTGTGCATGCTTGGAAGGTGCTACAAAAAGGCAGCCCGATGTGGTGGTTGGAAAGCCAGATCCCAGAATGTTGGATGGTATTTTACAACGTTATGGGTTAAGATCTGATGAGATTGCTATGGTAGGCGATCGATTATATACAGATGTTAAAATGGCTGTCAATGCAAATGCTTTGGGTGTCCTAGTGCTTTCGGGCGAGGCCACAATTACCGATACCATTCATGCAGCAGTAAAGGCCGATATAATAGCCGATAATGTAGCTACATTTGGAGCATTACTATTAGCAGCTAAGAATTCATAAATTGATTTATTTAGTCGGCTGAAGGACTTAATGCTATTTCGCGGAAATCCCTTGATGGTTTACTTTCAGTTAGCTGAAAAAAGCCTGTTGTAAATTTTTTATAACCGGAAATCATGATTAAAATTCTATAATTTCCCTGAGGAAGCTTGTCGAACACAAAATTTCCTTTATCGTTAGTTCGAGTCATTCTCACAACTAACGAATCGGAGGCCAGAGAAACTAACTTGTTTTTTAGAGGTGCTGCTTTCTCATTCATCACTTTACCGCTCACTTTTCCCACAATATTTGTAGTAGATGAGGAACTCCATTTGACTAATAATGCTATAAAAAGATACCGAATAATAATTAACATAATTTACTGAGAGTTAAGATTTAGCTAAAGCTAATAGCTTGATTAATTAATTAAAACCCTTTAACATAGTTTAACTTGTTGTTTAACAAAGTTTAACAGATTTCATTCCTTTCCTAAGCATTCATCCTTAATTATATTATCTTCGGGCTTATGATTAATATAGGAACAAGCATGACAAATTTTTCTTTACAAGATAAGGTAATAGTAGTAACCGGAGGGACAGGCATTATTGGACAATCATTTATAAAAGGTATAACCGAAGCAGGTGGTACGGTTGCTATATTAGGGCGTAATGAAGATGTAGCGAAGAGCAGAGTGGCCGACGTGAAAAAAAATGGAGGGAAAGCAATCGCACTCATCGCTGATGTATTAAATGAAGCGACTTTGGAAGTAGCACGAGACAAAGTATTAAACGAGTTTGGAAGAATAGATGGTTTAGTAAATGCTGCGGGAGGAAACATACCAGAAGCAATTATTTTAAAAGACGACGATATTTTTGGGATGAATATCAATGGAATGCGCAAAGCCATGGAACTGAATCTTTGGGGAACCTTAATTCCCACTCAGATTTTTGGGAAAGTAATGCTTGAAAGGGGAAAAGGTAGCATTGTAAATATATCTTCTATGAGTTCAAAAAGGGTAATTACTAGAGTTTTGGGATACAGTATGGGTAAGGCCGCAATAGATTGTTATACCCAGTGGTTTGCTGTTGAGCTCGCTAATAGGTTTGGAGATAAAGTGAGGATGAATGCAATTGCCCCAGGTTTTTTTTTAACAGAGCAAAATAGAGCCTTGCTTACCCAGCCAGATGGCAGTTATACAGAACGTGGAAACCTGGTCATTAAGCAAACTCCGTTTAAACGTTTTGGTAATACTGATGAGTTGATTGGCGCACTGCAATGGTTATTGAGCGATGCCTCCTCATTTGTAACAGGTACTGTAATTAATGTGGATGGTGGTTTTTTTGTAAATAGCGGAGTGTAGTTCGCTATTTTTTAAGAGCAAGATATCCTCCTAAGGAAGCAATTGCACATAATGCAAATAATAAATCACCGTTTAGCGGTAAAGCAGTTACCGGAATTTGACTGCTTATTTCTAAATGATTAAAAGATACATTACTTGCGCTTACGGTATAGGTCAATATCAAAATCGTAATTAAAACAAGAATGGGTTTTGCAAATTTCATTGGTATATAATTTACATATGAATAGGCAACAGTAATGCCATTCGCTTGGTTTACTTTTTAGTAGATTGATTTTTCGAAAAATAAGCTGCTTAAGCTATTTAAAAGGATGTTTTTCAATGCGCCCCAAACTTAACGGTTTTGTAGGGAATGGTGTTGGTATTTAAAAATCGGGTAAAAATGGGGAATTGGTTGCCTAACCTTCTCCTATATTCAACAGTGACCCTCATTGGCTTTTGAAAAACAAATGCTGTTTGTTATTCCTTCGTATTGGCCATAATTTGGGATTTGTCGATATCCCATTTTGTGGTACAAAGCTACTGCGGCGGTCTGTTTAATGCCCGTTTCTAAAATATAATGATTAAATCCTAATGCTGAGGCCCAATTTTCTAGCTCGGTTAGTATTTTCGAGGCAATTCTTTGCCCTCTAGCCTCCTCCTTCACAAACATTCTTTTGATTTCAACCTTATTGTCATCAATAGGTTTGAATGCCCCGCATCCAATTGGAGTATTGTCATCAAAGGCTATGACGACATTGTTGAGCAGCGTAATTTTGTTGAATTGCGAATAAAATGAGTGTTCAGCACCATCCATAAGTGCTAAATATTCATCTAATGATTTTACCAACGCTATGAAATCTGTATTTGTAGCATCAGTTCTTAATAGCGTAATCATACGTTAAATGTAAGAAAATTGCTTCTAATCTACCAATTGTTTAGACATGATCTGCAAGCATTTAGCCTGGGCATCCGCGGCGTTTTTAGCAGACAATGTAATTCTTAAGGGCGATTTTGGATCGTTTTCTATGGTTAAGCCTCTAAAATCTTCAGGGTCTAAAATTCGTTCAATGGCAAATGTAGTGTTGTTGATTGCCAATACCTGATAAGCATATTCTTGATTGTCCAAGCTCTTTACTTCATTCGGAAAGTCGAATGTTTCCACTTCGAAGTCATCATCTTCAAATAGATAAAGATCAATGTATTTTGAAACTGCTTCTTCGTTTTCAAATATTCCCGCTATCCAGTACCCATCTCCGTTTTTCCTGTCGACAGTTAAAATTTGTAGTTTTTTATTCATGGAGATCTTTTTTTGGCTTTAACTAAGTTAAAAAATTGGACCGCAAATTAATATTCTTGGGAATCCTTGGGGGTTAGTTGATATGAATAAATCTAAGAAAAAATAGACAACTAAACAAATACGTTTAGGTGTTTTTATTGAAATCTTTTGAGTTTGCGCCATGTCAAAAGATGTAGAGCTTTTTAAGAAAACTTTAGGTAAACATGTTGCGCGTTTACGGAAGGAAAAAGGCTTAAAGCAGGCAGAGCTTAGTGCTTTAATAAATAAAGATTTTCAAAGCATAAGTAGGATAGAAAATGGGAAAATTAACCCGTCATGCTACCTCATCCTGCAAATTGCTAAGGCGCTAGAGGTTAATGTAGAAGAGTTTTTTAAGGAGTTGTAATTATTTAAGTCAGACTTATTCAGTTTTCTTTTTAACGACTACTTTTGGTTTTTTAATCGTAGTATTTTTCTCATCATCCTCGTTTTTAAGCGCCACTTTAGCTTTTTTAATCTTCTCACTAGATTTTTCCGTACTGCTTACTTGAGCTTTTTTAGTTTCAACGGCTGGTTTGGATTCGACTGTTTTTTTAGCAGGAGATTTGGGTTTAGCTGTTTTGGTAACCTTTTTTTCTTTCGGCACTATTGGCTCAGTGGCTATAGCTTCTTCTTTGGTGACTGCAGTACTAGGTTCTGTTCTCTGATTTAAGAAGATTTCTAAAATTTGTTTCAAATAGAGTTCTGGCTTAGGCATATGAATTACGGTACCAGGTTCTTTATCTTGAGATGCCTTAATGTATGCCGACTTAATTTTACCCCAATCTTTAGAGTATAGCTTTATAAACATTGCTACAAAATCATCTGAATTGTATTTTTTTGGTAATCTACCAAGCACTGCTTGAATTTTTTCTTCTTTACGATGTAATACTGCCATTTTTTTTCTTTGGCCAAAGATAGTTAAATATCTGGAGTTGAGAGCCAAAACTCGGTCCGCTATTTTCCCAAGAAAGTTTATCGAGTTTAAGGAAAACCATTCAATTTAGAAACTGTTAGTTAAGTAATTAATAAACATACTTATATGGAAACTCAAGATAAGACTCCTGTTAAAAAAGAAAAGTTTGTAGATAAGAGCGTTCACCAAACGCATAACGGTGCTAAACCTGTAGGGTATGGGAGCAGCATTCAAAACAGCGGAAATGGTAACAGAACTCGGCCACAAAATCATGATGATCAAAACATAGAAAGGCCGGATAATGTTAAAGAAACCGAGTAACCAACATTGAATCTACTTTACGGCATATTCAGTACGGATGGTAATGCTTGCAGTTTTATTTTTTGAAGAAGTATTAAATGCTCCTCCATAGCTAAAATCTTCATTGCTGTTCTTACCTGTAATTTGAAAAACCCCCATATTGGCATATTTTAAATCGCCTAAACTGCTTCCGGCGTTCTCAGCAATGCTTTGAGAACGATCTTTGGCATCTTTACTTGCTTTAGCTAGCAAATCTATTTTTAATTCCGACATTTTAGTGTAATAGTAGGAAGGAGGTGCTGAATTCAGTTCAATTCCACTTTGGATGAGTTCTGTAATCTCACGACTGATCTTCTCGACTTGATCAATATTGGTAGACTCGACTTTTACATTTTGAGTTAGGCTATAGCCTCCGAAATTATTGGAAATTAATCGACCATTATTGTCGTACTGCGGATTATAAAGCTTATTGATGTTAACAGCCGAGAAAACAACTTCACTATCTTTTATGCCCTTTTTATTCAAATAAGAGCGAATAGCAAGCTCATCGTTTTTTAAACTGGAATATGATTCCTTTAAATCCATGCTAATACGAGAATAGTCTCCACGCCATACAATTAAATCGCTTACAAAATCTTTTTCTGCCTTTCCGGTAACCAATACCCGTCTTTTGTCTTTGTATTTATAAGTATAAGCCCCAGCGATGATAAAAGCTGATAGCAGTAGTCCGATTGCGATAATTGCTGGAAATGAATAACTTTTGTCTACAGGCCTCATATTAGTAGAATAAGCTGAATTGTTCTTACGATTTAAATATACTAATTATTTTATTTATCCAGCAAGGTGTCGGTTAACCTTACTCATGAAATTATTTATATCGAAAGGTTTACTTATAAACTCTTCGGCTTTGCATGTCTGTTCGATGTCTGCATTTTGATAGTTTGCAGACATCATCATAACAGGAATATCATATGTTTTGCGCTCATTTTTCATCTTTTCACAAATATCTAAACCATTGCCGTCTGGTAACATAATATCTAACACAACCATGTCAGGTAGATGTTTTTTCATTTGCATCCAAAACTCTTTCACAGTTGGACATGTTTTAACTAGGTAGTGTTCGTCGATTAAGAGGTATTCCAATATCTCTCTTATGTCCTGGTTGTCCTCAACAATATATATACATTTTTTCATGGATATGCCTTTACATTGATTAAGTAAAGGACAGTGAAAGGCGACAATTGTTTTAATTACAACTAAGACGTTTAGTTATTTAGGTGTGTAATTAAAAAGCTCAATAATCTGAATTATTTTAATTGGGCAATAATTTGCCCAATATGGGTAATAAATTATACGATATGGGTAATACAGGCCACTGTAATTTTCTATTTTAATTAACAAAAAATAATGTTGATAAAAATATTTATAAATATTTTGCAGATGTTAACTCGTTATTAATCAGTGAAATTAGCCTTATTTGACTATTTTTGACAACATTTAGGAGTATTTAATTTTGAGAAAAAATTATAAAATTTAAAATAAATAATTTAGATTAGATTATTGGCACGGCCTATTTGATTTAAGATAAATATTCATCTACCTATGAAAAATTTAAAATAGATCAAATAAATATAAACCCTAAACATTATCACCATGAAAAATTACGCTTTCGAAACCTCTTGCTTTAGTAAAATTTCTTTTATGTTTTTGCTGGTTACATTGCTAATTGGTACGACATTGCAAAGTGATGCTCAAACCTTATATCGGGCTGTGATGGCCGCTGATTTGGATTTGGTTCAAGAACCATTGAGCGAGCTTGTTGTAGAAGCAGCGAATGAAGTTAAGTGTGAGGGTAGGTATTTGATTAAAGACGGACAACTGGATGAAATTTATAATCTAAAGTTTGTTTTACCGAGCGTTCAATTGAATGTGCAGTCCACAAATAGTAATCTGGGAGGTAAAAAAGTTACCTTCGAGCAAACCCAGGTTATGGTATTGCCTATGATGGGAATGGTGCATGTAGTAGGTTTCTTAACCATTGGCGGTGTGAGCAATACAAGTAGTTTTCTTTTAAAATTTAAAGTAAATAGCGATCAAAGTATTTCTTTTAATGGTGAAAAGTCAGTTAAATTACTGGAGTATTTTCCCGCTGTATCCCATGAAATGATGGACGAAGTACAGCTTAATATTGACTTTGTGCTTAAAAATGCTAAAAATAATACTGGCTTTGTAACTGCTGATTAATTAGCTAGCTAAATTTCTTCATTTAACTTTAGTAAGAAATCTTTAAGTTTTTCTAAAGAAGCAATTACTTTTTGATTTTCTTTAACCTCACTTGTATTGTTTTTTAAATGGTCTTTTGCGCCTTTTAAAGTGAAACCCTTATCATTCACTAAATGGAAAATAATCTTAAGATTTTCGATGTCTTCAGGAGTAAATAATCGGTTTCCTTTTTTGTTTTTTTTAGGTTGCAGTACATCAAATTCTTTCTCATAAAACCTAATTTGAGAAGCATTGGCACCAAACATTTCGGTTACCTCACCCATGGTATAATACATTTTATTAATGTCTCTCTCTTTGTATGGCATGGTTTTGTCTGATTATTAGTGAATTGTAGGTTTTACTTAAAGTATTCAAATGTAAATGGATTTTAGTAGAATACCGCAATAAAATTTTAATTTTGTAACCATGACCGCTAAAGAAATAAGACAGACCTATTTAGACTTTTTTAAGAGCAAACAACATCATATAGTAGCTTCCGCCCCAATAGTAGTGAAAAACGACCCCACTTTGATGTTCACCAACGCAGGGATGAACCAATTTAAAGACTTGTTTTTGGGTGAAGCATCTATTAAATATGCCCGTGTTGCCGATACCCAAAGATGTTTAAGGGTGTCTGGAAAACACAATGACCTGGAAGAGGTGGGTATTGACACTTATCATCATACCATGTTTGAGATGTTGGGTAACTGGAGTTTTGGCGATTATTTTAAGAAAGAAGCGATAGCTTGGAGTTGGGAATTGTTAACTGATGTTTTTAAAATTCCGAAAGACCAGTTATATGTATCGATTTTTGAGGGCGATGAGAAAGAAGGTCTGCCACGTGACAGCGAGGCGTTTGAATTATGGAAACAATTTGTTCCAGAAGATCGCATTATTCTAGGTAATAAAAAGGATAACTTTTGGGAGATGGGAGATACTGGCCCATGTGGACCGTGTTCTGAAATTCATGTTGATTGTAGGCCGCTTGCAGAAAGAAATGCCTTAAACGGTAAGGATCTGGTAAATGCTGACCACCCTCAGGTAATTGAGATCTGGAATAATGTATTTATGCAATTTAACCGTTTAAAAGACGGGTCGTTAAAATCATTGCCCGCGCAGCACGTTGATACTGGAATGGGTTTTGAGCGTTTAGTGAGAGTATTGCAAGGCAAGACGTCAAATTACGATAGTGATGTGTTTCAGCCGCTTATTCAGTTTATTTCCAGAAAGTCGGGTTTTGAGTATATAGGTGATGCCGAACCAGGACATAAAGGATGGAATGAAGCCGTTGCTATGCGGGTTATGGCAGATCATATCAGGGCTATTTCATTTGTGATAGCTGACGGACAATTGCCTTCTAACAATAAAGCAGGCTATGTAATCCGCCGTATTCTTAGAAGAGCCGTACGTTATGCTTATACATTCTTAAATTTGAAAGAACCCTTTTTGAATCAACTAGTTCCTGTTTTAGCCGAGCAGTTTAAAGGTGTGTTCGACGAGTTATATCTGCAAAAGGAATTTGTACAAAAAGTAGTTTTAGAAGAAGAGGCTTCATTTCTGAGAACGCTAGCTACCGGTATTCAACGGTTTGAAAAATATGAAAGCAAATCTATAATTGATGGAGATTTTGCGTTTGAGTTGTATGATACATTTGGGTTTCCAATTGATTTAACAGAGCTAATGGCTCGCGAGAAAGGGTTGACGGTTGATATGGAAGGCTTTAATAGTGCACTTGAGCAACAAAAAAATCGCTCACGTGCAGCTACAGCAATAGATACCAGCGACTGGGTAATCGTTAATCCTAGCAATGATACGGAGTTTGTTGGTTACGATTTAACGGAGATAGAAACGGATATCTTAAAGTACCGAAAAGTAAGTGCAAAAGGAAAAGATCAATATCAAATTGTATTGCGTCAAACTCCGTTTTATGCGGAAAGTGGTGGTCAGGTTGGCGATAAAGGTCGTTTAGAAGATCATAGTAGGCAGTTTTGGGTAGGAATAACTGATACTAAGAAAGAAAATGGTGTAATTGTTCACTATACAGACACTTTGCCAACGGACGTTGAAGGGAAGTTTTGGGCGGTTATTGATGAGGAGCAACGGATTTTGACGGAGGATAACCATTCGGCCACACACTTGCTACATGCGGCATTGAAGAAAGTTTTAGGGACTCATGTGAATCAAAAAGGTAGTTTAGTAAATGCCGATAATCTGCGTTTCGATTTTTCTCACTTTGCAAAGATAAATGAGGCTGATTTAACTGAGATTGAGCGAATTGTTAACCAAAAGATTAGAGAAAATATTCCGTTAAAGGAACAACGGGAAGTACCATACGATGAAGCAATCACTTCAGGCGTAACTGCACTTTTTGGTGAAAAATATGGCGATTTTGTACGGGTAATTACATTTGATGATCATTTTTCAAAAGAGCTTTGTGGCGGTACTCACGTAAAAGCAACCGGACAAATAGGCTATTTTAAAATTGTTGCTGAAAGTGCAGTGGCGGCAGGAGTTCGTCGTATTGAAGCCATTACAGCTCACAGGGCAGAAGAGTTTATTGTAAACCAAAGCAATCAAATTGCCCAGTTAAAAAGTTTATTCAAAGGTAGCCAAAATATCACTGCTGCTGTTCAGGCTTTGCTAGAAGAAAATGCGAAGCTTAAAAAAGAAGTGGAGAAAAGTATGCTTGCAAAAGCAGGTGATATGAAGCAAGAAATTGCGGATAAAGCAGAACTTGTGAATGGGGTTAACTTTATTGCTGCTCATGTAGATTTGCCAAGTGCTGAAGCAGTTAAGAATCTGGCCTTTGAGGTAAAGGCTATGGTGCCAGACTTATACCTTGTTTTAACAACTTTAATTGACGACAAACCAGGGATTACGGTTATAATTGCAGAAAATAAAGTATCTGATCAATTGAATGCAGCTAAAATAGTACGAGAATTAGGAAAAGAAATACAGGGTGGTGGCGGTGGCCAAGCATTTTATGCAACGGCTGGTGGTAAAAATGCTCAAGGGTTAGCAAGCGTGTTGGTTAAAGCCCGATCTTTTTTAAATTTATAGATTGTAACTTTTTCTTGAATTTTAACGTTTTACAAATAAATAAACCAATAAACATGAAAAAAACTTTTCTAATAGGCTTAGTTTCAGTCTTATCCTTTGCAAGTTACGCTCAGGAAGCTGACACGTTAAAAAAAGCTATTCAAAAAAACGCTGAGTCCATAGGGCATGGAGGTGTGAATGAAATTAAATTTAACCTATTGTATGCGATACTGGGCATGCCGGAAGTGAGCTATGAACGGATTTTAGCAGATAACATGGGGGTAGGGGCTTCATTGTTTATTGGTGTAGATGATAAAGTGGATTATAAGTTCGGTCTTACACCGCACTTTCGTGTTTATTTTGGAAGTCAGAAAGCAAATGGCTTCTTTATTGAAGCAAATGCAACTGTTTTAACTACTAATAGTTACGATTATTATGCGGAGAGCTATCAAAGTCAATCTGGTATGAGGATAGATCAAGTGGAAAAAAATTCTACAAATTTTGGTATGGGCGCTTCCGTTGGTCGCAAGTTTTTGACTCGTAATGGCTTTTCAGGTGAAGCCTTTCTAGGTGTAGGCAGATTGTTTGGTAATAGAACGCCTTATGTTACCGAGGCTTATCCTAGGTTGGGGATAACATTGGGTAAAAGATTTTAATTATAAACGTCTATTCCTCAAGCGAGGCAGGAAGCAATCTTATTTAGATTGCTTCCTGCCTCGCAATGATACTTTGTTGATAGAAAATATAATCTAGTGTCGACCATGGTGACTGTTGCCCCTAGATTTTGATGATCTATGATGAGCAGATTTACCATTTCCTTTACGATAACTGTATTCTACATGTTTCACCCTCTGTCTTGAATGGCTAGCTTGATAGACATGATGCTGTAAATAAGGACGTGGTTGATTAATCACTATTTTTCGGCCTCCATACAAATCATAATTACGGTAACGTGCAGGTAATGATCTGCGGTGTACCCATTTATTTCTTTCAAGGTAGATAAATTGCCTTGTTGGAACATAATAATAGCTTTCTACTTCGGGCAAATAATAGTAATCTACATGGTTGTAGCCTCTTGGGCCCCAATTTGGTTGTGCGCCAATGTTAATTTGAAGGCTAATTTGCGCTTCTGCGGGTTGGTAAATGGCTGTGGCACTGGCCACTAATGCCATTAGGATTAATTTTTTCATCGGTTTTCATTTTTGTGTACTAAGTGTAATACTAATTATGTGCCACAAATAGAATGTTACCTAAAAATCACAATTTTGATACATTTTTGATTTATATTTGGAACAGTATAATCCATGTTTTTAAAAGATATTTCTGTTAATGAGTACAAGTACCACCGCGTTTGAATTAGTTTCTGGGTTAGAGATACATGTGCAGTTAAATACACAATCTAAAATATTTTCAGCAGATAGTGCAACTTTCGGTGCTGATCCAAATACACATATTTCTCCAGTTTCATTAGCTTTGCCAGGTGCACTTCCAAAACTTAATAAGGAAGTGGTTGAGAAGGCCATTAGAATTGGCTTGGCTTTGAACTGCAAAATTAATCAACATAATTTTTTTGATAGAAAGAATTACTTTTATGCTGATCTGCCTAAGGGGTATCAGATTACCCAAGATAATAGTCCGATTTGCGGAAATGGTTACTTAATAGTTTACTTAGCTAACGGACAAGAAAAGAGGATTGGCATTAATCGTATCCACTTAGAAGAAGATGCCGGTAAAAGTATGCATGATCAAGACCCGGCTTTTTCGTATGTTGACTTGAACAGGGCCGGAGTTCCCTTAATTGAAATCGTAACTGAACCAGATATTCGTAGTGCTGAAGAAGCATCAGCTTTACTAACAGAAATTAGACAGTTAGTTAGGCACCTAAATGTAAGTGATGGCAACATGGAAGAGGGTTCGTTACGTTGTGATGCTAATATTTCTATCCGGCCGAAGGGAAGTAGCGATTTTGGTACCCGTTGTGAGGTAAAAAACCTTAATTCGATCCGCAATGTACGTAGAGCAATGGATTTTGAATTTTCTCGTCAGGTTGATGTGATTTCAAACGGCGGTGAAATAGTGCAAAGCACCTTGAATTTTGATGCTGATCAGGGTACAACATCGCCTATGCGGAGTAAGGAAGAAGCTAATGATTATCGGTATTTCCCAGATCCTGACTTGCAGCCTATAGAAATTTCTGATGATTGGTTGGCAAGAATCAAATCTTCTATGCCGTTATTGCCCAAAGATCTTACACTTAAATTGGTAGATGATTTAGGTATTAGCACTGTTGATGCCGGTATAATTGCACAAGATATAGATGCCTATCAATACCTTTTAAAAGCATTACCAATAGTGAACAATCAAAAAAGCTTGGTAAATTGGTTAAATGGTCCCATTAGGGCGTTGTTAAATGAACAAGGAATAAGCATTGCAGAATTTAAGTTGAAACCGGCGCAAATGGCCGATCTCATTAATTTAGTCGACGATAAAAAAATTAGTCAGCAAAATGCACTACAACAATTGTTGCCGGCGTTAAATACCACTGACGATGTATTAGGAGTTGCCAAGCAGTTAAATTTATTAATTGTAGAGGATAATGATGAAATCCTGCAATACATTATAGAAGTTTTAACTAAATATGAAGCGCAAGTACAAGCCTATAAAGGTGGGAAAAAAGGAGTGTTAGGGTTGTTTGTTGGAGAAGTAATGAAATTAGCCAAAGGTAAAGCTGACGCTAAGAAGATAAGTGATTTAATAATAGAAAAATTGAAATAACATATGAAACGTTTAGGATATATTGCCTGTGTGCTCGTAGTTTTTGTAGCTGCATGTAAAGATAAAACCAAGTTTACGATCGACGGGAAAGTTGAAAATTTCGGTACGGAAAATAAAGTTTACCTCTACGGAATGGATAATAGCACTATGTCGGTCATTGATTCGACTACGCTTTCTACAAACGGAGAGTTTAAATTCTCAAGAACAAGTGAAAATGCCGATTTTTATAGGTTGAACATTGGTAGCAATGACTATATGTTCATTGCAAAGAATGGAGATGAGATTAAATTTGCTGCAGATTTAACTGATGCCAATCGGGATTATAAGTTAAGTGGTGCAGACGAAGCGGATAAATTAACTGAGTTTAATACGATGAAATTTAAAGCTTCGGAGGACCTTGATAAAATAAAGGCAGATTTTGATCAAAAGGTTGAGGCAAATCCTGAAGCGAGAGATGCAATCCTTGAGCAAATTAGGCCTCAGTATATGAAAGCACAAGATGATTTGAATGCTAATGTGATCAAGTTTGCGAACGATAACACAAATTCATTGGTGAGTTTTTATGCAATCAGTTCGATTAACCCTATGGGAAATGAAAGCGTACTAGTTGCCTATGCAGAAAAGGTTGATGAAAATGTGAAAAAGAACCCTGCGGTAAAGAGCTTTGTAGAGCGTGTGAATAAATTGAAATCGCTATTGGTTGGGCAAACCGCACCGGCCTTTACAATCAATTCATTTGATAATAAGCCGATAAACCTGGCAGATTTTAAAGGTAAGTATGTTTTATTAGATTTTTGGGCATCGTGGTGTGGACCATGCAGAGCGGAAAACCCGAACCTAGTAAAGGCCTATAATACCTACAAGGATAAAAATTTTACCGTTCTTGGGATTTCATTGGATAAAGATAAAGCGGCTTGGGCGCAAGCTATTAAGCAAGATGGACTAACGTGGACACATGCGGGTGAGTTGGCGGATTTTGAAGGTGAAACAGTGAAACTGTATCAGGTTCAGGCCATACCAAGTTCTTTTCTGTTAGATCCAGCAGGGAAAATTATTGCCCGCGATTTAAGAGGAGATGAACTCGAAAGCTTTTTAAAGAAAACCTTACCTTAAACCGTATTTATTGTTAAGAATTAATTGGCTTAACAATTTGTTAACTTCATTTTAACCCAATAGTACAATTGTATACTTACTTTCGTAACAAATAATTAAACAATGAGTACAGCCAAGCAAAAAATATTAATCGTTGATGATGAACCGGATATTTTAGAATTGATAGAGTACAATCTAAAAAAAGAAGGTTATCAGGTATATTTAGCTAGCAATGGTCAGGAAGGGGTTGCAACGGCTAAAAAGATACATCCCGATCTAATTATTTTGGATATTATGATGCCCAAAATGGATGGCATTGAAGCTTGTAGGTTAATGCGGGCTATCCCTGAGTTTAAGCATACATTTATGGTATTTTTAACGGCGCGGAGTGAAGAATACTCAGAAATTGCTGGTTTTAATGTAGGGGCGGATGATTATATAGCAAAGCCAATTAAGCCAAGAGCCCTAGTTAGCCGCATTAATGCTATTTTACGAAGGAACAGTAGCGGTGAAGAAATTGTAGATAACAAAGTTGAAATAGGTGATCTTGTAATCGATAGGGAAGCTTATTTAGTTTTTCAAGGGGGTGCAAAAGTAGTTTTGGCCAAAAAGGAGTTTGAATTACTTTACTTATTAGCATCGAAACCCGGTAAAGTTTATACTAGGGAATCAATTCTAAAAAACATATGGGAAGATTCGGTGGTTGTAACCAACCGAACCATTGATGTGCACATCCGTAAACTTCGCGAAAAATTAGGCGAGAATTATGTAACTACGGTTAAAGGAGTAGGGTATAAATTTGAGTTAAGTTAACAATCAAACTTATCCAGCAATTTTAACAAGGTTGTGAAGTCTTTCGGATAAGCCGCCTGGATGCTTATATCTTGTTCATCTAAGCCTTTGAAAACGATTTCTTTGGCGTGTAACGCAAACCTTTTCATAATTGGTAACTCCTCTTCATCTTTCGAAAGGCGATAACCCTTTTTGATTGCCGATAAATACACTGGTTTACCCTTATACATATGATCGCCAGCAATTGCAGCCCTCTGGGTTGCTAAGTGAATTCTTATTTGGTGCATTCGGCCTGTAACTGGCTTACATTCTACTAAAGTGTAGTGCTTATAGTATTTTAAGGTATTGAAATAAGTTTCTGCTCTTTTCCCTTCTTGTCTGTCGATACTCACATTCTTGTTGCCATCATTCAAAATAGGAAGGTCAACGAAAAGATTGTCGAATTGAAATTGTCCATCTACCACTGCGTGATAAACTTTCTTAACCTTTCTTCTTTCAAATTGCATAGCTAAATTTCTGTAAGCCTCTGGATTTTTAGCAATCACAATAGCTCCCGACGTCTCTTTATCCAGTCGGTGGCAAACCTGTGCGTCGGGCGAGTATTGTTTAGCCAAACGAAGGATATTAACTTCTCCGGCAGCACCACGCTCATCTAAGGATGCAATAAAGGGAGGTTTGTTTACAACGATGTAATCGTCGTTTTCGAAAATGATTAGCTCTTTAAAGTTCGGATATTTCACGGAGTAAAGATAGGAAAGACTTACGAAGTTTCTTGTATGTTGTCGTACATTAACTTCGTAAGTCGACCGTTTTCTATTCGGCTCTCTTTAATCCAAATTTCTCAATTTTACTGTAAAGGTGACTGCGTTGAATATCGATATCGTCGGCTGTTTTAGAAACATTCCAATTGTTTTTTTCCAGTTTGAATTTGATAAATTCTTTTTCGGCGTGGTCTTTATAATCTTGGAAGTTGCTGAATTTATCGTAATTCATGGTAGAATTAGTTGTCGCCGTTTGTCCGGCTACCGAACCAATATTTGTTCCACCTGTTGGGTTTGCAAAGATATTCACGTCGTTTTCAGTAATTGTTTTATCACTTAATATAATTAATCTTTCAATCATATTATGTAATTCACGTACGTTACCTGTCCACGGCAACCCTTTAAGCGCATTCATAGCACCCTCGCTTATTTTTTTAACGGGCATTCCATATTCACTGCATATCTCCTCTAAGAAATTTTGTGCTATCTCAGGAATATCGTCGGTCCGTTCTGTTAAATGTGGAACATGAATATTAATTACGTTTAATCTGTGGTAAAGGTCCATTCTGAAATTACCCTCCTCGATCTCTTTTAAAAGATCTTTATTGGTTGCGGCCAATACACGTACATTTACTTCCTGTTCTTTTTCGCCACCAACTTTGGTAATTTTATGTTCTTGTAAAGCTCTAAGTACTTTTGCCTGCGCCGAGAGGCTCATATCTCCGATTTCATCCAAAAACAAAGTTCCTCCATTGGCAAGCTCAAATTTTCCGATCCGTTGTTTAACGGCCGAGGTAAATGAACCCTTTTCGTGGCCAAAAAGTTCGCTTTCAATTAATTCTGAAGGGATCGCTGCGCAATTAACTTCTACTAAAGGCGCATCTGCTCTGTTGGATTTTTCGTGTATCCAACGCGCTACTAATTCTTTACCGCTACCATTTGCACCTGTAATTAATACTCTGGCTTCGGTAGGGGCCACCCTTTCAATGGTTTCTTTGATTTTATTGATACTGTCTGAAGCCCCTAAAATATGACGGGTTTTACTGACTCTTCTTTTTAATACCTTAGTCTCTGTTACTAAATTGCCGCGATCTAACGCATTTCTAACTGTAATGAGCAAACGATTTAAATCTGGTGGTTTCGATACAAAATCGAACGCACCTTTTTTACTCGCTTCTACTGCTGTTTCAACGGTTCCGTGACCGGAAATCATAATGAAAGGAAGATCTGGTTTAAAAGTAAGCGCTTGTTCTAGCACCTCCATACCGTCCATTTTATTCATTTTAATATCACATAGGACTAAATCAAAATCGTTCTTTTTAATAAGCTCTAATCCCTCTATTCCATTATCTATATCTTCTACTTCGTAGCTCTCGTACTCTAATATTTCCCTAAGCGTGCTTCTTATCGCGCGTTCATCATCAATAATTAACAGTTTTGCCATTTTTCGCTATTACGTTTTAATTTGGTGCTAATATATGTATAGTTTTTAATACAACGATAATTTAGGTGAATTGTTTAGGGTTGGATATTGGGAGGTGTGGAGATTGGAAGAAAACTTTGCAACTATCAAGTTTAAAGCAATAGAAAAGAAAAAAATGTAAGCCTATAAGCCGGGTTCTGTTGCTGATAAATCAGCTTCTATCATTAATCTAATATAAATGTTGCCATTTATCTTTAACGACCTACCCACTAACATCGGACGAGCAGCCCTACGTGCGTTAGCCTATTTGGTCTTTCAACTCCCGGGGTTTACCAAAATCCCAATCACTTGAGAAGTTCGTGAGCTCTTACCTCACGTTTTCACCCTTCCCCGATTTACATCGGGAGGTTTATTTTCTGTAGCACTTTCCGTAATTCAGGTTTTCATTCCTAAATCCCTTCCCGTTAGGAAGCGAGATGCTCTGTGTTGCCCGGACTTTCCTCCTCAATCTAAGATTGCGGCGATAGAATGGCTTACATTTTTTACAAAGATAGGGAATAGTAACGACTTACGGAGTTGCCGAGCTAAATCGTAAGTCGTTAGTTCGACTTATTTACATGAACTCAAGTCTTTCGCAACCTGCTCATAAGTGTACATACCCTGCTTGTTGCCAAATGAATTAGTGATGTACACGGTTACTTGAGCAATATCTATTGTAGCTAAGTTAAAACTTGGCATTTTACCTTCGTATTTTTTCCCATTGATGATCACTCCTTTATTGCTTCCATTTTTAACGATGCAAGCCAGATCTGCCTTATTTGTTTTTAAGAACACAGTATCTGTTAGGGGTGGAGCTAATTCTCCTAGTCCTTCACCGTTTGTACCATGGCAATTTTGACAATGGGCAATATAAAGATCTTTACCATTGCTCATATACTTTGCGTATTCTATTTCCTCGGCACTCTGGCATGAATAGATCATGCAGGAAAGAAAAGCTGAGAAAATTCCAAAAAGCAAATAACTCCGCATGCTATTTCTTATATTCATTTAGTAAAATTACAATATCCTTTTTCAATTGTTCCACTTGTTCTGTTTTGGTACCATCATAAGCACCTCTCATTCTCTTTTCTTTATCTACCAAAACCAACCATCCTTGATGGATATAGCCATCTCTGGCCGTACTGTCCTCTCCAACAGCCACCAAATAGTTTTGCTCAGCCATCTGGTAAATGCTATCTTTTGGGCCATAAACAAACTGCCATTTGTTGCCATCAACGCCTAGCTTTTGTGCATATTTTTTTAATACAGATGGTTTATCGTATTTAAAATCGATCGTGTGCGACAAAAACATTACATCAGGATTGTCTTTAAATTGATCGAAAATCATTTTTAAGTTCCTGTGCATTACCGGGCAAATAGTTGAGCACGATGTGAAGAAGAAATCTGCTATGTATATTTTATTCTTAAAAGCATCCTGCGTAATCATTACGCTGTCTTGATTTAAGAAACTCCATGCCGGAATGGTTTGATAAACTGTGTCTACCTTTTCAGCGCCACTGGCATCTTTGGTAATTTTTGCTTCTCTTTCGCCGTAGATAGGCAGTTTCTTTTCGTTAGTACATGAACTTAAAATAGCGATACTAATTAGTAAAAAAGCGAGATTTTTCATATTGATTATTTATAAGGTAAAGTTAGGACAAAAAATGTGTTATATCGCAAGCCATTCATAAAAGGGCAAGCTAAAAGGGTAAGGAAAGATGAACCAATAACCTATTGCCGGCTAAGGCTCTATTGCCGGCTAAGTTTTGAGCTCGTACGTTCTGGTAATTTGCACCAAAAGAAAGTCCTTTCATTGCAAATTCGGCACCTATTACGGCCGACAAAGAATGGCCACCTGATGTCGCAATTTCATATTTGTTGTTTTCGATATCCTGTTGAGCAGTTTCATATAGCATACCTGCGTTGGGTGCTATGGTAAATGCCTGCGCAATTCTGAACTTGTAATAGAGCAATGTATTTGCTGTAAGTTTGTTCCCATACCGATATTGATACTCATTTTCGGTATTTACCTTATAATTTGCATTTGCATTTAAGCCCAGGTCATTGTATCGAATATCGTAGGCAGCATTGAAACTAAAATCGGTACTGGCTGTACCTAATTGGAAGTTATTTGGTGATTCTTGAATAGCCAAACGTTCAGCAGGTTCATACTTCCCAGTTGGGGCTTTAACTCCGGCACCTAGCCAAAGCGACTGTACCAATAGTTTATTTCCCACGGTGCCTGCTTTGTTAAACAGGTTATAATAGCCCATTAACGCAATATCGCCTAAACCATTTTTACTGCCAATTTCGGCTTGACTTTCACGCCGATTAAAGTTATAGGGGAGAAATGCCAAGATTCTGAACTTATTGCCGATGTTCCAACCACCCCAGATTTCGGCGCTTTGATAGGTTTCATTGGCCGTAATTGGGGTAACTTGTCCTAGCGGACCTAAATGCGTTTGCAAGGTTTTATACTGGTATCTAACCCCGAGAAATCGTTTATTGTATGCTGGCAAGATGCCGATATAGTAACTACCTACACCACATCCACAAATGTCGCATGCTTTAGCACCCAGGCTAATGCAAGTCAGTATTAAAAGAATTTTTATTTTCATTTTATTGTTCCGCTAAAAGTGGGTTATTGATGAATTTTTCGTCATTAAGTGTGTTCAAAAAAGCAAGTAATGCTTGCCGTTCTGATGGTGATAGCGAAATGCCTAACCCAGGCCGCTGTGTTAAAAATGGGTCGAGATTTGGTAAATCTGCTACTTGGTGATCATAGTGTGCTAGAACGACATCTAATGTTAAAAATCTACCATCGTGCATATAGGGCGCTGTGTAGCGTAAATTCCTGAGCGACGGGACTTTAAACTTATAACGGTCAGTAACATTCAATGTCGACTCATATAAACCTTGATCATCGATCTCACTGGGTAATAGACCACTGTTCCTAAATTTACCATCAGTAAATAGTGGTTCGGTATGACAGGCTGCACATTTTTCCCTAAAGAATAACAACCCTTCTTGCTCTAACTCGCTAAATGCAACATGCTGCTCTTTACGCATAACCTGGTCGTATTTCGAATCACTACTGATGCACATGAGCATGAACTGCGATAAGGCTTTCATCAGCTTGGCTGTAGTAATTTCTGCCGAGCCATAAGCTGCCTTAAACAGCTGCTGATATTTTGGAAGTTGGCTTAGCTTATCCATCACACGATCAATTTGTTCGTCCATTTCTTCATGTGCGGTAATAGGCACAATGGGTTGAAGGTCGAGGTCGTACACCCCACCTCCCCACATAAATGCTTTATTCCAAGCCAGGTTCATAATAGGTGGTGAGTTTCGTACACCCAATCTATCGTCTATACCATGACTAACATCATGGCCATGCTGGGTAAAAGCGGCCGACTGCATATGGCAAGAACCGCAAGAGATGGTGTTGTTTCTAGATAGCCGACCTTCATAGAACAAATTTCTTCCAAGTTCGAAACCTGCTTTAGTAATCGTATTATTAGCAAAATTATAGCTCGGTTCGGGAAAGTTTGCCGGCTTGGTAAAACCTCCGAATAGCGTTGTATCTTCTATAAGATCGGCTGATTTTTTACAAGCAATAATGAATAAGCAACATGCTATCATTATTATCCAATGTTTGGTTCCCATGATCACTAATTTTCGGTATGATCATGCTTAAACATTTCAGTCAGATTTTTTGCGATACTTACGCTATATTCACTAAACATAACCGTAGGGTGTTCGGCTATGCTAAATGCATTGTTCCCATCGAAAAATTTCATGACATCAACAAATAGATGCACATTGCTTTTTCGATCTTTGCGTACTCTTGCAATACCTGCCTTGGTTAAATCAATATCAATAAGCTTAATATTATTAATAGTGGGTGTGCTATATCCGCCAAATCCGCCAATGTGGTAACGGAATTTCTTATTTCCCGTTGGGTCACCATTTGTATCGTTGCTAATCACAGCCGAGGTTCCTTCCAGTTTGAAGAATATATAGCCCGAGTTCCATCCCCAATACATTCCCTCGCTCATCCCACCCGCAGGATCTAATGGGCCAGTTCTTTTAGAGATATCCATTGTACTCCGCAAACTATCTACGCCCAGTGTAAAGGTAAGCTGCGAATAATCGCCTTCAGGTACATTTATTTTAGCAAAACGTGTGCTTTTATCGGCGCCTTTGATCAAAAAATAGCTACTATCAGCATTTACCGTATAAATTTTCCCGTTTGTGCTGGTTAGTTTGATATTGCTGATAAAGTATTGCAACTGCGATATGCTAAAGGCTTCACCTTTCGAATTTACGTAAGGCGTTGCCGTATTATTTATAGATAAAATTCTATCTCCCACGATGTTGTCGAACTCAACGGAAAAAGGCACCAGTTTAGTCTGATCGAAATCTGGGGTAATGTCTGATTTATTTGTACAGGCTAGGAAGCTCATTGCCAAAAGAAGCAATAAGCTAATATTTTTGAGAATATTCATTGTATAATTTTTAGAAATATAAGATTGTATACACCTGGCTCGGCTTCTTTTGAAGCGGGCGCGGTATAGTTATTAATAGTATTTGTATGGAAATTTAAACCTGTTTGGGCGGTTGAAAGATACTTACTGCATTACCAATTGGCTTTTGTTGTAAGTAAGGAGGGATTTCCAATTTGATCGAAATCTCAAATACTTGAGCAAGTAAGTTGGCAGATACCGGAGCCAATGTTTCGATCATCCTTTTTAAATTTTCTTGGGCGTGTTTATTTTTCTCTTCTAAATCTTTGAGCTTAATATCCATAAAACACTTGCCTTCACAATGAAGTTCGGGTTTGTCTTTATTGGTACATAATACCGAGGCGATGTAAGCCTTATTATAAGAATAAGAAGAAAATAACAGCCAATGATTGAAGCAATTAATTACAATTCCTATCAATAAGAAAATGGCGACAATTTTTCTATATGCTGTCATTGCTGCAAATTTAACAATAGAAATGACGTTTATAGGCAAATTTATAGGTTAATTTTTTTTCAACATTGATATGACGAAGGGGTGGAGGAGTTGTTGTTCGGGAAGTCTTCGGGATTCCTTCGTACTTTTTTCGAGATGAGTCCAATATGAGTCCAGTATGAGTCCAATATAAGTCCAACTTTTACTGTAAAAACCTGGACTTACACTAGATTCAATTTTCACGCTATTTAGATTTATCTCGAAGCAGTTTCGAACGAGGTACGAACCTCTCCCGAACAAGACAAGAAGAACTAAAATCTGTTTAAATTGATTGTGAGCTAAATAATCAAGCCGAATGGTTGATTAATTGAAATATGGTTTAACCAATATAGTCAAAATTTAGCTAAAAAGCAAGTAGCTTTAATTAGTTTTCCTGCAGATCTGCCATAATTTCCTTTATCTTATTGGCTAATTTTATTTCTGTTGTTTTAAATTCATCAGCTGAGGCTAAAGGGGTATTTACACTACAATAAAACTTGATTTTTGGTTCTGTGCCACTTGGGCGAGCAGAAATAATGCTGCCATCAGCGGTGATGAATTGTAGCACATCTGATTTAGGGAAACCTAATTCCTTACTTGTACCGGTTTTGATATCGGTTTCTTTATTAAGTTCGTAGTCTTTTAAAGTAACTACTTCAGAGCCACCTAACGTAGCTGGTGGGGTATTTCTGAATTGTTCCATCATCGCTTTGATTTCTTCTGCGCCAGTTTTTCCTTTTTTGGTAATTGAAACCAGATCTTCTTTATACATGCCGTAATCTACATACATGTTAATCATTGCCTCATATAAACTGCTTCCTTTATCTTTGTAAAAGGCGGTCATTTCGGCTATGAAGGCACAGGAGATGACTGCATCTTTATCACGTACCAGCTCGCCAACAGCATAACCATAGCTTTCTTCGCCACCTGCAATAAATGTTTTCTCGCCTTGTAATTTAGTGATTAGCTGACCAATCCATTTAAAACCTGTTAGCGTATTGAAGTATTCCACATTTTTCGCATCGCAGATGGTTTTTATCAAGCTGGTTGTTACAATGGTTGATACGACATATTCTTTTCCTGTTAGTTTACCTTTTTCTTCCCAAGCGCTTAATATATAGTTAATCAATAAGCTTCCGGTTTGGTTACCGTTCAATAGCACAAATTCCCCGTCTGTATTTTTCACGGCGATCCCTACCCGGTCTGCATCCGGGTCGGTGGCTAAAACCAGATCGGCATCAATTTCTTCAGCTTTTTTAAGTGCTAAAGTCAATGCCTCTTTCTCTTCTGGGTTAGGATAAACAACTGTAGGGAAATTGCCATCAGGTTTACTTTGTTCTTCAACAATTGTTATGTTGGTGAAGCCAAAGTTGGCCAGTGCCTGAGGCACCAAGGTAATACCAGTACCATGAATGGGGGAGTACACAATTTTCAGGTCTTTCTGACGTGCAATGGCGTCAGGTGAAACGGAGAGTTCCGTTATTTTATTTAAATATAGCTCATCTATTTCTTCTCCGATTAACTCAATATTGCTTTCTATCGCATCAAACTTAACTTCATCAATACTGTTAATGGCTGCCACTTCATCCATTACCAATTGATCATCTGGTGAGGTAAATTGACCTCCATCTTCCCCGTAAGCCTTATAACCATTATATTCTTTCGGATTGTGCGAAGCTGTTAACATTACCCCACTTTTACATCCCAAGGTACGTACCGCAAATGAGAGTTCGGGTGTTGGTCTGAGGGCAGAGAAGAAATACACTTTAATGCCATTTGCAGAAAATACATCAGCAGTTATTTTCGCAAACACATCAGAATTATTCCGGCTATCATGCGCAATGGCGACACTAATTTTTTGCCCGGCATATTTTTTTAGCAGGTAATTAGCTAGGCCTTGTGTAGCTGTACCAATGGTATATTTATTAATTCTGTTGGATCCGGGGCCCATAATGCCACGTAAACCACCTGTTCCGAATTCCAGGTTTCTGTAAAAACTATCCGTTAGTTCGGTATTTGCTTCCTGATCTATTAAAGTTTGAATTGCTGCTTTTGTTTCAGCATCATAATTGCCTTTAAGCCATTGCTGAATAGCTGTAGCGGTATTTTGGTCTAGTTGCATAATTAATATTGTTCAATTCCGAATTTTATTCCGTCCGTTTAGCAGAAATTAGCGCCCTTTTTGCTAATTTCACGCCCTATTACAAGTATAAAGAAAAATAGCTATTCTTAAATTAAAATGAAGATATTAAAATTTGGAGGCACTTCTGTAGGTAGTCCTGAGCGTATGAAAAAATTGTTGGATATCATTAATCCAACCGAAGAACAAATTGTTGTGTTGTCGGCAGTGTCTGGTACAACCAATAGTTTAGTAGAAATTTCATCAAAGCTACTGAAGGAAGAAAAGCAGGAAGCCCTAGATTTAATAGCTGCATTGCAGGCTAAATACAATGATTTTGTGATTGAATTGCTTCCAGAGAGCGATTTTAGAACACAAGGGCAGGAGGTTGTTGACTATCACTTTGGTTTTTTAGCCAATTTAACCAATGATCTGTTCACACCCGTAGAAGAGAAGGTTGTTTTAGCACAAGGTGAGTTATTGTCTACCACTTTATATCATATTTATTTAAAGTCTATCGGTATTGCCTCTGTGCTTTTACCGGCTTTAGATTTTATGAAAATTGATGAAGACAACGAACCTGATATCCCTTTTACAACCGCTAACCTGATGCCAGTATTGGCAGGCCATAAGGGTACGAATTTGTTTATTACCCAAGGCTTTATCTGCAGGAACAGTTTTGGTGAAGTGGATAACTTACGTCGCGGTGGTAGTGATTATACGGCTTCTTTACTTGGTGCGGCAATTCTGGCTGAAGAAGTTCAGATTTGGACCGACATAGACGGGATGCACAACAATGATCCCAGGATTGTGAAAGGTACCAAGCCAATTTCACATTTATCGTTTGATGAGGCGGCAGAATTGGCCTATTTCGGAGCGAAGATTCTTCATCCCCAATCGGTATTTCCTGCGCAGAAGTATAAAATTCCGGTTCGTTTGTTAAATACCATGGAGCCTAAGGCCACTGGTACAGTAATTAGTACGGAAAGTGAAAAAGGCAAGATTAAATCCATTGCCGCAAAAGACGGGATTACCGCAATTAAAATTCAATCGAGCCGAATGTTATTGGCTTATGGATTTTTACGTCGTATTTTCGAAATTTTCGAACGATATAAAACACCGATCGATATGATTACGACCTCTGAGGTGGCTGTATCATTAACAATTGACTTTACAGATAACCTGGATGAAATTGTAAAAGAGCTCCATTCTTTCGGTACGGTAGACATTGATACCGATCAAAGCATTGTGTGTGTAGTAGGTGATTTTGGAGCTGAAAAGCATGGTTATGCCGCAAGAGTTTTAGATTCTATCAAACATATTCCGGTGAGAATGATTTCTTATGGCGGAAGTGCCTATAATATCTCCATGCTGATTAATACGGAAGATAAGACCGAGGCTTTAAGAAGCTTACACAATCGTATTTTTGAATAATTATTATTTAAAATAGAAGAAAAGAAATAGCATAAATATAGCGAAGACAATGAAGAATCTAATTCTTCGTTCAAACTCTCTTCGAGTAATGGCTTGTCGCCGGTAATCGAGATAATTCCCTATATAAACTATGATTAAAAAGACAAAGAAAATTATTACTAGAAATTTCAAATTTTATGTTTTCCGATAAAGATATAGCACATTTTTCTAAATTAGAAACTCCTTTCTATTATTACGACCTTAATTTGCTAGAGCAGACATTAAATGCCTGTTATGCTGCAGCTAAGTCGCATCAGTTTCACGTACATTATGCCATGAAGGCGAATTTTAATGACATGGTACTGAATAAGATTAAGGCGGTTGGTTTTGGAGCCGACTGTGTGAGCGGGGGCGAAGTGGACAAGGCTTTGGCTGTTGGTTTTGCCAAGGAACAAGTGGTTTTTGCTGGTGTGGGGAAATCTGATAAAGAAATAATCGACGCCTTGGAAAATGATATTTTTTGTTTCAATGTAGAGTCTTTACAAGAACTTGAGGTGATTAATGAATTGGCTGCGGCGAGGCAGAAGATTGCCAAGGTGGCTATTAGGATTAATCCGAATGTGGATGCGCATACCCATGCAAATATTACTACTGGATTAGATGAAAATAAATTTGGGATTAATTCTTGGGATATGCCAGCTTGTGCTGCACTGTTAAAAAGTTCAGCAAATTTAGAATTTATTGGAATTCACTTCCATATTGGTTCTCAAATTACCAATTTGGATGTATATAAAAATCTTTGCAACCGCGTAAATGAATTTGCTGCCTGGTTTGAAGATCACGGCTTTACCGTAAAGGTTTTAAATGTTGGCGGGGGCTTGGGAATTGATTATCACAACCCAAATCAGCAAATCCCTGACTTTACTGCGTATTTTAAAATTTTTGCCGACTTTTTGGAGGTAAAACCTTATCAAGAGGTTCATTTTGAATTAGGTAGGGCATTGGTTGGTCAATGTGCCTCTTTGATTACCAAAGTATTGTACGTTAAAAACGGAAAGAAAAAGAATTTCATTGTACTTGATGCTGGTATGACTGAGTTAATGCGTCCGGCATTATATCAAGCTTATCATTTGATTGAGAATATCAGCAGATTAGCTGCTCAGGCTTCAACCAAGTACGATGTGGTTGGTCCGATTTGTGAAAGTACCGATTGCTTTGGCAAAGAAGTTCCCTTGCCAGAGAGTTTTAGGAATGACTTAATTGCTATTAGAAGTGCTGGCGCTTACGGTGAGGTAATGGCTTCGCATTATAACCTGCGTGAGCAAGTGAGAAGTTATAGTGGTGAGGAAGCTTAGCTATTTTCTTTTTTTCCGAAGATAAATAATACAGCGCCTACTACTAGCACAATGCCTCCGGCATAAGGAGGCCAGTTAACTGTTTTTTCGCGGTCGGCAGAAATCTGTACAGGTCCTGCGTCGATGATTTTTTCCTTTTTGGTGTAGGTGAAACCTGTCCATACTAAAAGTACTATGCCTACCACTATCAATATTAGTCCTATAGTTCTGCCCATGTCAATATTTTTTCAATAAAACACGGGTTGCAGCTTTAATGTTTTAACAAAGCTACTTTTTATGGCAAAGCGCTATTGCTTGTGTTAATATCCCATTAATTACTTTGACTGGTAAGTCGCTATGTTGATCAACTAATAAGATTTTCATGCGCGATCTTTTCTCTTGCAGCAGATGTGGGTTGTCTATTAAGCCTCCGTCCACAAAACCAATATAAGGTTGCTTATATTTTTTATGAATCCAGAAATAACACACCGGTTTTCTTCTGTAATAAAAAAAGGGAAGTTTATATTTCCATTCTTGAGTTATTTCTTTGTCGAAATTTAAGATAGTAGTTTTTAGTGCCAAAAGACAGTCTCTTATTTGAGTTTCTTGTTTCAAATAGAAAAAATCTAATTCGGTAGTCATCTTTACTCTACTTCAAAAAAGTCGGCAAGTCCGCCCAAATAAAATTCATTTATGCCACTTGTAAAATCATCATAATCCTCATCTGGGATATTGGTTTGTACAAACTCTAAAGACGTTCCTTTTTTATCAGGATGGAGCTTAATGGTAACAATAGAAGGTTCATCATCCTCGCCAAAATACCATTGTTGTACTATTTTGTTGGGAGCATCGAATGAAATATTCTTGCCTACAATATCACCATCCCAAAAGGAGAATTCTGTTCCTACTTCTTCGGTAAATTCAACTTCGGCGCCAGTCCATAATTGGATGCTCTGTGCTTTTGTTAAGGCTAAATATACCTCCTCTGGTGGAGCGGGAAGCGGGTAATATTTTTTAAATGTCTTCATGTTAGGGGTTGCTAGGATTAATAGGATAGCTAGGATTAATAGGGTTATTTGAAAGCGTTTAATCCTGTTACATCCATACCTGTAATTAATAGATGAACATCATGGGTTCCTTCATAGGTTACTACCGATTCTAGGTTCATCATATGGCGCATGATGGAGTATTCGCCTGTAATACCCATTCCGCCTAGCATTTGTCGGGCATTTCTGGCAATATCCAAGGCAATTTCAACACTATTGCGTTTAGCCATCGATATTTGTTCGGCTGTTGCCCTGTTTTCACTTTTTAAGGTACCTAAACGCCATACTAATAGCTGCCCTTTAGTTATTTCAGTAATCATTTCGGCTAATTTCTTCTGTTGTAACTGAAATCCGCCAATTGGTTTTCCAAATTGAATGCGTTCTTTTGAATAGCGTAGGGCAGTGTCATAACAATCCATTGCAGCTCCCAAAGCGCCCCAAGCTATCCCATATCTGGCCTGATTTAAACAGCCTAATGGTCCTTTTAGGCCTTTAATGTCTGGAAATATATTTTCTTTAGGAACTTTAACGTTATCGAATACCAGTTCGCCCGTGGCTGAAGCTCTTAAGCTCCATTTACCATGGGTTTCTGGTGTGCTAAAACCCTCCATACCACGTTCAACAACCATTCCCCTGATCTTTCCTTCTTCATCCTTTGCCCAAACTACAGCGATATCTGCAAAAGGAGCGTTTGAAATCCACATTTTAGCCCCATTTAAAAGATAGTGGTCGCCCATATCCTTAATATTGGTTACCATGCCACCTGGGTTAGATCCATGATCTGGTTCTGTTAAACCAAAGCATCCCATTAGTTCGCCTGTAGCTAATTTTGGTAAGTATTTTTTACGTTGATCTTCGGTGCCATAAGCATAAATTGGGTACATTACTAACGAGCCTTGCACAGATGCTGTTGAGCGAATGCCCGAATCACCACGTTCAAGCTCTTGCATAATAATGCCATAGGCTGTATAATCCAAGCCAGCTCCTCCATATTCAACTGGGATGGTTGGACCAAAAGCACCAATTTCACCCAATCCTTTAATTAGGTGTTTAGGGAATTCGGCTTTTTGGGCATAATCTTCAATTATCGGACTAATTTCTTTTTTTACCCAATCCCTAACCGATTGTCGGATTAGTTTATGTTCTTCAGATAATAGCTCGTCTAATAAGTAATAATCAGGTGCTTCGTAAAGGTCTTTTTTGGCTGATGTGTTCATGTTTTACACTATATTTGGTTCTTGCTTATAGGATAACCAAAGGTAATCATATTTTTTTATCCTAAATTGTTGCTTTAAATTATTTAAATCGAATGTTTGTACAGACTGTAGCGCTAAAAGATGTTAAATGTTACGCTTTTCATGGCTTTTATCCAGAAGAACAACTTACTGGAAACCATTTTTTGACAACTATAGAAGTTACCTTTTCCCCATCCACTGAAACGGAAGACTTGCAGAAAACTGTAAATTATGAAGTGCTTAATTCGATCATTTTAGCAGAGATGAAAGCAACTCAGAAATTATTGGAAACCGTTGTTAAGAATATGATGGATAAAGTATTAAATGCTTATCCCTTTGTCTTAACCGCGAGTGTTGGAATTAGGAAATTACATCCCCCCATGCTAGGAGAAGTGGGGCATTCATTTGTGGAGCTTAGCTATACCAAGCCATAGCTTAAATTATAACTGTTCAAACTCTATCATTTTGTTTCGCTCCTTATCAGGAATTGCGGCAGGTTTTTTAGTGTTATAATCAAAAGCTACGCAAATTGTTTTACCTCTGCTGCAAGTTATTTCTTTGCCGTTTATTGTTTTAACGATTAAGTACTCTAGATCAAAACTAGTTGTTCCAATTCTTGAGGTGCGAATGTACATGCTCACCTTATCGTTTAAGAAAATTGGCGCTAGGTAATCTATAGAAGCTTGACCGATTACTACCCCTGTTTTGTGCCAATCCCACTTAATGGCGTGTTCCCAATATTTGGTTCTACCTATTTCCATGTAGGTGAAGTAAGTTGCGTTGTTTACGTGTCCCATCATATCGATATCTACAAAACGCATTTCGATGGCTGTTTTATACTTAAAAGTGTCGATATGGCTAATGATTACTGACTTTTTGTCTGTTTGTTTTTCTTTTTTGCGCCAAAATGTCTTAAAAAGCATAAATTTCACGATTGGAATAAGGTTTGAACATAGACAATTATAGTTTAAAAAAATTAATTAATAGGAGATATAAAAATGACTTTAGTAAAATTTAACAACAAAACAAGAAACACTGCACCTTACTTTAACAATGTTTTCGACTCTTTGTTTAGTGACGCATTAAATAAAAATTATGGTGTAAATAAAGTACCAAACGTTAATATCTATGAGGATGAAAATGGCTATAAAATTGAATTAGCTGCTCCAGGTTTAACGAAAGAAGATTTTAAGATTGACCTTAAAAAGGATAATCTTTCTATTTGGGCGGAGAAAAAAGCAGTTGAAAACGAGGTGAAAAAAGACTATACCCGTCAAGAATTTGAGTATAGTTCATTTGCAAGGTCTTTTGTTTTGCCTGAAGGAGTTGATGCAGATAAAATAAGTGCTGAATATGTAAATGGCATTTTAAACATCACTATTGGCAAAAAAGACGAAGCAAAATTAGCGCATAAAGAAATTAAAGTTTCATAATAGTTGATTTGGTTAAGGTTGAAAGGAGTCCATCGAAAGATAGGCTCCTTTTTTGTTATGAGTTGTTATTACCTCTCTACTGTATAATTCAGTTCAGTTACCCCACAAGTAAATTGGTGGGTATTTAACAGTTTCAGCTTTGTTTTTTCTTTAACGCCTTTAAAAAGGGGGATGCCTTGTCCCAGAATAATGGGATTAACAAATAGCCAGTAACCATCAATTAAGTTCTCTTGTATAAGCGAATGTGTTGCTGTAGGACTGCCGAAAAGCAAGATATCTTCACCTTCCTGTTGTTTTATTTTATTTATTTCGTTTGAAAGATTGCTGCTGATAATTTTTGTTTTAGTTAAGTCGGCGCCTTTCATCGTTGTTGATAAAACAACTTTGTGGACTTCGCTATACCATTTTGAATGTTCAATGTCGTGTTTAGATGCATTGGGATTGTCGGCTGCGGTTGGCCAGTAACCTTCCATCATCTCATAAGTTACCCGTCCATATAAAGCAGTGTCGCCTTTGCCTATTCGATTGCCAACATAGTCAAAAAGTTCTTGATCAACTTTAATCCAGTCCATTTCTCCGTTCGGACCTGCCACAAAACCGTCAAGCGATATGTGCATAAATGAAATTATTTTTCTCATATAGTTCGTATTTTCCTCTTTTTGGTAGCGAGGCTTCATTCAGATACTATCAAATATAGGAAATATTATAAAAATCTTGTTCTGATAGAAATGCTTGCTAGCGGTTTGATGTTTTCTCTTGAGTGGGCCTATAATAAAACACCGTTACGCCAGAGTTTAGTGATTTTGTTTTGATAAGTTTCAGCATAATCCTGTTCTTGATTTTGTCGAATAGTTGTAGCCCTTTTCCTTCAATGATAGGGTGAATGCAAATTTGAAATTCATCAATAAGATTATTATTTAAAAGTTGAATGATTAAACTCCTGCTTCCAACCAAAATATCCTTTCCGGGTTGTTGTTTAAGCTCTAGGACCATTTCTTCAAGAGGTTTATTTGCAAGTTTTGCACTATTCCAGTTTGTGTCTTTTAACGTATTAGAAAAAACAAGTTTTGGAATTTTGTTTATTGAAATTGCAAATTCATCCATTGATTTTTCGCCAGAGGGATTTGTTACTAATGTTTGCCAGAATTGCATTAGTTGGTATGTTATCCTACCATATAAGATTACTCCTGCATTATCTATCAGATCAGCATAATGCTGATGCAATTCTTCGTCAGCAATTCCGGCTGTGTGATCGCAAACACCGTCAAGTGTCATATTAAATGCTGCAATTACCTTTCTCATTATGTTGTGGGTGTGTGCTCTCCGTTGTCACTACTTTAATTAATTATGATATTTCCATTCCCGTCATAAATAAAAGTCCACTTTCTTTCAATCGACGCATTCAAAATTCCATCAACGGAACGAACTTCAGTGTATTTTCTGAAATTATTTTTAGAGAGTGATCTGTAGAAATATTCATCCAATAAAAAAAATCTTTTAGTTGGATTTATTGATCTATCATAATCTTCAAATGTCCGAACGATTTTTTCTCCTTTTTCGATTCCATTATTCTTTCTTAAATATTCAGTTTTTATTAGATTGTTATTAGAATCATAGTAAAATTTTTCTGAATATGTTAAAATAAAATCACCAGGTTCGATGGGGGAACGTGGTGATTTTAAATAAGTTTCTATTTCGACCAAATTATTTCCAGAATAGATATAAGATTGTTTTTCCTCAATTAGAGAATTAAATTTATTAGGAATCTCTCTTTGAGCTATTTTATTGGAATTATTTAATGTGTAATAAGAGGGGTTTCTTGCGATAGTGGATAGAGATGAACCCGAAAGTTCTGAAACAGTAACTTTATTGTCATTATAAATTAATGAAACGTATACATCTTTTGTGAAAACGTCAATAAAACCATTGTAGACTGGAACTTGGATAAATCCACCGGTTTTTTTAATTAAACGTTTTTGACTATCATAATCAAAAATCAAATCCTTTACATCCCCAGAATTAGGGTTAAATGGATCAACTGTCATTTTACTGATTAAAGGTTCTTCGTTTTTAACATTTTTTGGATCATCCTCTTTTGAACAAGAACTTAATATTGTTCCGAATAGCAAAATGGTAATTATTTTTGTTATTTCTTTTTTTGAAGGTAAATTCATGTAATAAAGGTGATTATATTTAATATAAGATGCGTCCATTTATACTATCAAATATATTGAAATATATAGGAATCTATACACCCGTGATGCTATTTTGATTGGCAATATGGTGATGGTTTCAATGTTGGAGACCATGTTATTGTTTCCGAAAAAAAAGACTGCTAACCGTCAAACTAGAAACGGAACAGTATCTTAAAAAGTCTTGTGGATGTTCAACGAAGTATCCAATCAATTTCATTTATTGCAATTTTAATATCGTAAAGCCACTTCAAAAATTCTCATCCATAAACGAGTTCTTTTGATCTGTTTATAGATTTAATAAGAATAGTGTTTTTTAAAGTTTGTTCTTCAACTAGGTCAATGTCACGTCCAAACAAGTTTTTGAGTTTGTAATAATTGAGATAGAGGTTCATTTGTCCAATGTCCTGATGTTTTATCTTTTTGGTCTTCAGGTCGATGAGTACGAAACATTTTAATATTCTATGATAAAAAACAAGGTCAATAAAGAAATGTTCATTGTCAACCGTTATTTTGAATTGTCTTGCAAGAAACGAAAAGCCTTTCCCGAGTTCGAGAAGAAATTCCTGGAGATTATTAATGAGCCTGGTTTCTAGGTCTCTTTCTTTTACAATGCTTTCTTTGGGGAGTTCGAGAAATTCAAAAATATAAGGGTCTTTTATTGTGTCCTGTGGTTTAGTAATTTCTTGCCCTTTTTCAGCGAGTGCTAAAACGCCATCTTTATCTTTGCTAAGTGCAAGCCGCTGAAACAAGGCCGAGTCAATTTGTCGCTTTAGTTCACGGAAGCTCCAGTTTTCGTTCGCGGTTTGTTTTTCATAAAAGCTTCTCGAATGTTCGTCGCTGATTGTCAATAATTCGGCATAATGGCTCCAACTCAATTTTCCGGACACTGTCTGGAAAATTGAATATTTTAGATAGAACTGACGGCAGAGGTAGATGTTACTTTTTCCAAATCCCTTGCCATATGAGTTTTTGAGATCTTTTGAAAGGTTGGTTAATAGTGAACTTCCATATTCTGTCTTATCCTCACCATTCTATTCAAACTCAACAATGTGCCTCCCTATTTCCCAGTTGGCTTTTACAAGCTCATGATTAATAGCCTTGACCGCATTTTCTCTAGCCTTTAAAAGTGTGGAGCCAATATCGTCAATAAGTTTTTGTAGGTCGTTTTTATGTTAGGCATTAGGTAAATTTTATCAATTGCAATTTACGAAAACTCTGTTAGTAGGGCGGTAGAAAGGTTATGCGTTTTGGAAAGGGTTTCTGCTAACGTTCGGCGGCTTGGCGAAGTTTGGTTGTTACGTTAAATTTTTATGAAATAGAATAGGCAGGAGATAAATCTCCGCCACTTTTGCTAAACCGCTGTTATATGCAGTATGGCTATAGTTCGATAGAGATTTTTACTTTTCCACCAAGCCCCTTTTCTACAATATCAAATAAAGTTTTTAAGGTTAGGTTACTCCCGTTGTTTTCAATCCTAGAAATATATTCACGTTTCCTATCCACAAGCTCTCCAAGTTCACTTTGGGTTAGGTGTTTGTCTTCCCTTGCCTTGCGCAGCATTAATCCGATTTTAAAACTTGCAAAATCTCTGTCAAGTTCGTCGCGTCTTTCCGTTCCCTTTTTTCCGTAGACCGTATTCTTGACATCTTTCCAGCTTTTAGTTTCCATTTTTCTTGTTTTTTTGTTCGTAGTATTCTGCCATTAGGCGCAATCCCTTTTCAATTTCGTTTTTTGGTGTCTTCTGAGTCTTTTTTTGAAATCCGTTCAATAAGATTACAAGTTTGTCGTTATCAAAGAAACAAAACACACGCCAAATATTCGAACCCAGCTGTATTCTTGCTTCATAAAGGCCATCCGCGCCAACAAGAAATTTCAGATAGTTCGAAGGCACACGCTCAAGAGTTTCAATAGCTTCGATGATTTTGAATATCTTATCCTGAACCTTTTTAGGCTGCTCAAGTAGGAATTTTTCAAAGTAATTTTTAAATGCTATAACCTCTCTTACCTTCCTGAACAAAGGTAACTTATAAGTTACTGTAAAGCAAATTTATTTTGATAGAAGTTGACGGCGGGTTAGGGCGTTTTGCATTGCATATAACGCCCCAGGGCTTTACGCAAGTTGGCGGACTCGGGATAAATTTATTAATAGATTGGAACGGCGAAGAAGATCTCCCGCCAATTTCGCCAAACCCTTGTTAGTGGTAGTGCGGTTGCTTAGATTTCAACTTTGAACTTTAGGTGCTTGCCAAAGCCTTCACGTATAATCCTCATTAATGTTGAAAGTCTGATGTCACTTGCGTTATTTTCTATGCGTGAAATATAAGTTTTTGTAGTCCCACATTTTTCTGCGAGCTGTCCCTGTGTTAGTCCTTGTTCCCTACGGAGTTCCTGTAACATCACACCAAGTCTGAAAGCCTCAAATCCTTCTTCAAATTCCTCTCTCGTCTCAGTTCCAGGTTTTCCGTATTGGCTGTCCAAATGGTCAGCAAATGAGGTTAGATTTTTATTTGTCTTTTTCATCAAGGTAAAGTTTTTTTAATTTCTCGGCCAATTCAATTTCTTTCATTGGTGTTTTCTGGGTTTTCTTTTGAAATCCGTTCACCAATATTACCAGCTGTCCCTTATCAAAAAACGAAAAGATGCGGAATATGTTTGAACCAACTTCAACCCTGACCTCATAAATTCCGGTTGAGCCTGTAATGTGCTTGAAATATTTTTCGGGAACCCTATCTAATGTCGCTATAAGCTGTAAAGTCCAGTTGGTCTTTTTCTTAACTTCTGGACTTAGTTTTTCAAAGAAGTCCAAATAGTAATTTTTGTAATAGAAGATGTTCCTTATAATTTTTTCCTTCACTTTGTAAAGTTAGCTAATTAGGTAACATTTTCAAAATATATTAGGAAATATTGGCAGGCGATCGGTGGGGGCGTAGCATTACCACTAACGTTTTGCGGCTTGGCGAAGTGCGGGTTTTCTAGCACTGAACTTCATTAGAAGCACTTCGTTTGATTTAGCACTTCACTGTTATAGAAGCACCAAACCCCGCCTTTTGCCAAACCGCTGTTAGCCGTTCGTTGTTTTTTTGTTCGTTATTATTTCAGTTTTATATTTCATTAATTGTCTGATTGATGTTAGATGTCCAAATAATACGATTGGTACAATAAATGTAGGCAACCAACTAAATGGAAAATTTAAAATCGCTATGTTTGGTTGTTCAAATGCAAATTTTTGTATTGGTGAAGGTGCTGAAAATATAGCGTTCACAACTATACTAAGTAAAAGTCCAAGGCAAATAAAATTCCAAACTAAAATTACTTGTCTGCTTAATTTGTTTTTTGTCAGTCCAAAATAGGCAATAAATGGTGCTGTAATTCCTGCGATTATGTCAAAGTTTCTTCCTTCAAAAGTCATAAGTTCTGGAACTGCTTTGTTTAGAAAAAGCCAAAACAAAACGATTTCTACTGGAATTCTTACCACGTTTAAATAAGTCAAATTTTTGAGCGGTAAACTGTCAATAAATTGTCGTCCTTTTTGTGTTACAAATAAAATAATTATTGTCAAAATTGTCGGCAAAATCCCCAATAACATAATTTTCGGTGGAAATGAATTTGTGTCCGTGTTGTAAATGTTTTTGCTTGTCAAAATAGCTTGAATAATCAACCAAATTGTCAAACCGATAAAAATTGGCGTTGCTTTTTTTCTTGTCAGGTCAGAATTTGAGCTTCTTGGATATTACGGTTCGAATAGTGCCAGCTATTTCGGTCTGTTAGTGCCAGCGATTACGGTTTAAATGATGCCACTTTAATGGTTTAGTTTTTATCCCTATCCATTTTTACGGTTCGAATTGTGCCACTTTAAAAGATCAAGAAAGAATTACCTTATCGCTCTTAAATACAGCGATATGGCCAACAAACTTGATCCGATGGACTTAAAACAAATACTCACATTACATCTGGAGGGTTACAGCAACCGTAAAATAGGTTCTGTTCTCGGTATTTCCCGCAATACAGTCAATACCTATATGCAACTCTTTGCTGGTAGCGACTATTCATGTCAGGAGCTTTTGGGG
>NZ_FOPP01000014.1 GCF_900113525.1 Pedobacter insulae | reverse complement strand
GATAAAAACTAAACCATTAAAGTGGCATCATTTAAACCGTAATCGCTGGCACTAACAGACCGAAATAGCTGGCACTATTCGAACCGTAATATCCAGAAGATCCAGATCAGCACTAAGAGAGGGAATTCGGGCGCAAAGAAAAACCACTTAAAAATCTGATTTTAAGCGGTTTATTAACATTTAATTTGCAGCAGAATCGGGTTATTCTGCGTGCCTATTTCCCGATACAGAAAGTAAATTACAACTGATTGATAGATAGTTATATAATTTAAGGTACAAATTCGGTACAGAATTGATTTTTAATCCAATAAAATTATTAATTAATAGGATTAGCCAATAGAACTTGATAATCTAAAGTCTAAAATACACAATATGTAACATATAAGTTAACATTCAGAATATATCAACAGCTATGCCTACAGAATGTGTGCTTATAACGCTCTACTCCTAAACATCTATTTTATATAAGGCATAGGTATACCCAATTTATAAACTTTATTGTAAGCTTTGATTTCAGATGATTCATTTAAAATAAATTCAAACTTATAATCATCGTTCAACTCCTTATCAGTTGGATAAATTATTAAACAATCTATTATGTCTTTTGATGTTTTAGTTTTTTTCAATGCTTCATAAACCTTATTCAACCTAGCATAACCAGCAACTTGCCTAATGTCTTCATGAATATGACTTGAGCGGTAATGCATTTTATATTTAGTATCCACAACCATCTCACTTCTTTCCTTAGTGATTAAAAAATCTAATGCATTACCGTAAGTAGAAAACTGGAATTTAATCTCACTTTCATTAAATGCACTTAACAGATGATGATAAACATATAATTCAAACAATTTGGGCATATCTATCCAAAAAGGTGGAGTTTTAATCTTTTGGCTTTTTGCGGTATTGCTGATGTTATATGCAAAACGCTTCAAAATATAGTGCCCTATTTTAGTGGCTTCTTTATATTCTTTAAAAAATGGATTGTGTTTGATGTTTTTTAAAGTGGCTATTTCTGTTTCATCACTTACCAATTCAAAAGCAGGTTTGCAATAGTTAATGAGTTGCTCTAAATTCTTCTGGTTGCCCGCAAATAATCCAACGTTTTGGTGCACGTAGTTGCTACAGTAGTAAAGCACTTTTTTTAAGAAACGATTTTCTTGATAATTTATCCCAAATTCTTGATACTCACAAAAGGTTTTGGTTAGCCTGTTTTTTAAAACGTTTTTTTTTATGGTAGCACCGACTAGTATTTTTCCTTTTATCCGATTGTTTAGATTTTCCTGGACTTTGTAATAGGATTTCTTTAAACCTTTTTTAACAATGTGTTTCAACAAGTTCAAAAACTGAACAACTAGAAAAGGCGTTAAAGCATCGTCTTCCTGATTTATGGTTATTTGCTCAGCTTCCCAATCTATTAAAACTAAATTATTCGTTTCATTTACTATAACGGGATGTTGAAAAGCATCCATTAAAAGTTTAAGGTAATTTAACTGTTTTGAACTATCAGTTTCAACGGAAAAATTTAGTTCTACTTCATTTTCAGAATTTAATGGAGGTTCTCCCTCTTTTTTCATCTCCGCATCAAATCTTTCAAGTACCACCTTATTTAACTTTGGTTTGACCTGTATAAAGCGATCTCCTTTTATTAACCAATCTACGCCGATATAATAGTTAGCTTTTAAATAAAGATTATTGGCTTCTATTCTTGCTGAATAACAGTCATGTTCCTTTTTTCTTGAAGGAAACTTACGAGGGATTATTAATGAATAATCCTGATTTTGAGATAAATTGAATTCAATAATACACTCGCAATGTTCTGACAAAACAACTCCCATCTTAATTCTATAAAATTGGGTAAGCGTTTTCTATCTTATCAATTTCACTACTAGCCTTTTCATTTAGAATACCATCCTTCACATATTCCCTAAGGATTGGGACAATCTCATACTTCACCCTCATTTTAAAATCATAGGACATATCATTAATGTTATTCCCACTATCATCTCTTTCGTACTGTTTTATAAAATAGGAATGACCAAGCATCACATCCTTTGGCGCAAATTCTGGAGATAAGTATAATGAAGACTCCCATTGGTTATCCCACTCCTTCACAAATAGCTTTGCTACAGTTGTAAATAAGTCTTTATCGAAATCATTTATTTCTAAAACTTCTGGTAAAACATCGACAAAAGCAAAACGTCTTCTAATAGCATAATCTATATGACCAACACTTCTATCGGCGGTGTTCATAGTGCCAATGATATACAGATTCGGCGGTAATATCAGTTTATTATTGCCATCTATAGCGTACATACTGTCAACGCTTTCACCACGATATTCAAGCGCATATATCAACTCTCCTAAAACCGAAGAAAGATTAGCTCTATTGATTTCGTCAACAATCAATACATAGTTTTTAAGCGCTGTTTTTATTTCTTTGTTGGTTTGGTTTGAAGAATGGTTGCTTTTAAACTCGTAAAACATTTCAACTACTTTAATAAAATAAGTGGCATGTTGCTTGGTTAACTCTTCCACTCCGTCCAGTTGCTTAACTTGAGCTCTTTCGGTAACATTGGAGGCTATTATTTTCTGCAACTCAGAGAACTTCATATTCAAACCCTTGCTGTGGGCAATCCAATTATCGCCTTTATATTTGAAGCGCTTTTCATCAGGTTCAAAAAGGTACACAGCATCTGTTAATGAGAACCTTTGCTCATCGCTATCTGCAATTTTTTCTTTGATATCACTAATGAATAAATCAAATAATTCAATATCAGAAACTGATACAGAAACCTGCTTTCTACTTAATTTGTAATTCTGAAAAGCCTCATTAGCAAAAGCACCCAATGTTTTATTTTCAGCTTCGTAAAGCACACCATCGCCATCTGGGTTTGGCTTAACTGTAATACCTCTTACAAAGTCTTCGTAAGTATATGAAGGATGAAACTGAATAATTTGTTGCCGTACTATTTCTAGGCTATCAACTACATATTTAGCAATACCTACTAAATACGTACCCACTCCTTTTTTATCGTATTTTTTGACCAAGTCGTTTGCATCAAAATCTTTTATACAATCTATAACATCGCTAAAGAAAACTTTATACTCGAGTTTTGCACCTTTTGGATAAATTTTGAAACTATTGCTATCTATTTTAACAATCTCAAAAGAATTATAATTGGTAAATGTATTGATTATTGTTTTTTCCTTAACAATTGCCAATAAGTCAACTTCAGTAAAAGAATTTTTTAAATCTTCAATTAACAATTCCCTTGCTATTTCTTTCGCTAACCTCGTTTTACCAGTACCTGGAGGCCCTTGTAGAATAATTTGCTTTTTATATTTCAACAAGTCAAGAATATTATTATTCATATAATTATTTGAGCGGTATTTAAGTAAAAGTTCATTGAATTTTTTTATGGTAGGAATGCTGTTTACTTTACAGATGCCCTGCTGTAATTCATATAAAAATCTATCATTTTCCTCTAGCTCTATAATATCAGCTTTATAGCAAAACATATTCCCATCAAAAGGCAACTGATATTTTAAAAAATCGTGCTTGAGGTGAGGAAAATTTAAGATTGTTTGTCTTTCTTCCTTTATTTCGGCAAAGGCTAGAACTGTTTCTCCGTTGGTTAACAACACCCAGTTATTTTTACCGTAATCTTTATCTACCCATCCTATAACGATGTTTTCTTTAATTAACAAATCATAAAAAAGAGGTTTTTTTTCTTTCAGGGAACCCCATCTGCAACCTAACTTCCACAATCTATTCTCCATACTTAACATCTCCCTCCGCAACCATACCTAACTCTCTTTCTACCCTTTCAAAGGCATCTTTTACTGTTACCTGCCCATTCATTAACATAGGCAATAACCAATCTCTTAACGAAGCTAACTCTTGATTTTGCTTTTTGTTAATCAATATCTTTTCAAAAATTGGATTAAGTATGTCATCTAGTTTATTAATAACTTCTAAGCCTGGAACAGTTATTTTGCTATCTCTTAAGTGTTCTTGGGTAATATGCCCCATTGTCGTTTTCCTCAATTCAGCCATCATTTTGAAATGCTGTAAATAATTGAGAAGCTCGAAATAATAATATGACTTAGGATATTTTGACGAAGTCACTTTAAAAATATGCTGATTTAGTCCACCAATTCCTCCTGACCAAATTTTCACATCTAAAGATGCTGACCAAGAAAATAAAACATCACCGTCATTAATGATATATTTTGCATGGATATCTCTTTTTACTTTTTCCGTATTCGCAGAAATGCCATCATTCATTTCCCTTATTTTGATAACTGGAAGAAAATCCTCATCAAGTGGGCGATATTTTTGGCAAGCTAAACCGTTTATAAAATTTGCAATATCGAGCAAACTTTTCATCTCCCACCCCTTCGGTATTTCCCTTTTTAAAACCTCATCATAAACCATTTCGCCACCAGATGATTTATAGGGTTTACCTTCTGCACTAGGGAAATCAAACTGTACAAACCAATAATTATAAAGCATCTTGGCCATGGCCTCTAACTCCGCATTTATTTTATTGTTCAGCTCTATCTTATCATCTAATGCGGAAAGAACAGAAGCGATTTTTTGTTGAGTTGGGATTACTGGAACTAAAATCTCTTGTCTTTTGAGTGCTCCCTCATTTACCCGTTTACGCCCAGAAGTGCCTTCCATACAGCTTATCGCCTTTTCTCGGAATAAAGGGCTTCTTGCTAAATAATAGATAAATTTTTTATCCGAATGCTCATTCTCCCTCAAAACAATAAATTCGGAAGAACCAAAAGCAATCTCATTTTCATCTAAAATATCTACAAAAGCGGTTTTACCATTCTCCAAACATGGGGTAATCTTTGCCACAAGAGTGTCTCCGTTTCGAAATTTTGGTCCGGCACTGTATTCCGAATATTCTGAACCATTAATTTTTCTTTGAAAAACGCCTAATTTATCCATTGGAATTTTTCTTGACATTTTACCTTTTAAAATCGTTTCTGGAGGATTGAAATCGATAAATTCTCCTAAGGATGTTTGCTTCCATTTATTCATAAATCAATCCTTTTAATTGTTTTTGAATTTCATATTCCAAGACTTTTCCTTCAGCAAAAAGTCCATTCAACCTTTCCTCAAAGCCATCCATCTTCTCTTTAAACTCTTCAGTAGTAATATCTACATAATCAATCTTTACTTCAAAATACTGTCCGGCAGAAAAAGAATAGTTTTTCTTTTTAACCTCTTCAGCAGAAACTACCACGCTAAAATCATCGTCCGCAACTTTTTTATTCATCGCGTCAATAATGCGTTGTTCTTCTGAGGGCGTTAAAACAGTGCGTTGGTTTTTACCCTCTTTAATGGTATCGCCCAATTTACTAGCATCTACCAAAACAATGTGTTCTGCATCTGCTCGGTTATCTAAAAACAATACACTTACATTAGTCCCGGTACTAGCAAAAATATTACTAGGCATACTTACTACGCCACGCAACAGTTTACGCTCAATCATCGCTTCGCGTATTTTGCGTTCTATGCCACTTTGAGCCGTAATAAAACCAGTAGGCACCACAATAGCACCTTTACCTCTTGCACTTAAACTGTACATAATGTGCTGGATGAACAGTAGATAAATGGCCATACTTTCTTTTTTGGCCTTGGGAATATTTGGTATGCCAGCAAAAAAACGGGTTTTGTTGATGTCTGTGTCTAATGCCACACTAAAATCAGAGAAGTCTAATTTAAAGGGTGGGTTGGAAACGATATAATCAAATTTCTCTTCTCGATAGTAAGGTTCTAATATTGTATTGCCTTTAATAATATGTGGTATGCTATGGCTTAAATTGTTCAATACCAAATTTAAGCGCAACATATTGCTCGATTTTTGAGAAATATCTTCACTGTAAATGCTACAATTGTCTTCGCCAATGGCGTGGGCAATATTCATCAACAATGTTCCCGAACCTGCACTTGGATCGTATACCTTGACGCCTTTAGGTTTGTCGTTAACCATAATGCTCGCCATGATACGGGCTACGGCATGTGGGGTATAATACTCCGCATATTTACCACCACTATCCGTATTGTAATCTTTAATCAGGTATTCGAAAATGGTCGCAAAGAAATCGTATTTCTCTTCAAACATTCCTTCAAAGCTAAATTCAAACAACTTGCTGATTAAGGCCTTACAAAAAGCGTCACGTTGTGAAGCATCACTAATAAAATTGCTCAGTTCATCAAACATTTTATCTTTAGCACCACTTGCCGATTTCACGGAATAGATTTCCGAATTATTGATGCTGATTTCACGTAGCGTATCATCAAACAGTTTGGCAAAATCGTTGCTATTTTGCTTATTATGCAAATAGGTAATGGTTTGATGCGGATAAAGTTGTGGTGTATTGGCATCAATAAACGCCAAAAGAAAATTATATTCTTCTTCATCCAAGGTTTCCAATGCTTCTTGAAAGTTTGGCGCATCACCGAGTTTAGAGTTTTCCAACTTTTTAGCTTCGTAAGCAAACTTATCGTTCATAAACTTATACAGGAAAACCTGCGTAATAATTTTAAACTCGTTGCCATCGTTGCCTAAACCATAGTTAGCACAAACACTTTTTAGGCTGTCTATCAGTTGTTTGGTTTTGGCGATAAATATTAATTCGGTCATTAAATGTAGTTATTATATTGTTGCAGGTACTCGCCAGCAATCATTGTATTAATGGTTTTGGTAGTATTGAAATCTAACTTGATATTTTGTTTTTTTACAAACTCCGTGGCTACCAAGTTGAGTAGGTAACGATTAAAAAAAGCTTCGTTATCCATAATGTTACGGTTATTCAGCAATTGGTCGTCGGTTTGTTGCTTTACATTCATCAAAGCTTGGTGCAACTGAATTTCTTTGGCGTTGATGCCAGAGTTTTCGACCAAACGCTTATGCAAACGGGCATATTTTTCATCTTGTTCATATTTCGCTTTCAGCAAATTATTTTTGCGGTTTAGCTCTGTCACCCTATCATAGATAGATTTAAGGAGCAAAATATTATCACGCATATCTTCTTGGTCTACCTCCCCCAAATTCTTTTTCTTAAATATGCGTTCCAGTTCTTCGCGTAGCGAAATAAAAGCAGGGTCTTTTTGGTCGAAATTGAATAGCAACGCTTCTCTAGTGCGTTTCAATTGTCCACGAAGTTGGTCGGCCAAAATCAGTTCCTCTTCGCTTACTTTGGTAAACAAAAAGATGACATCTTCTAAAGCCGAATTAAGCAAATTGGTGGTATCAGTTTCGTTGTTAATATTGTCAATCAGGTTGAGCTTATCCAATTGTGCTTGCGCTAAATTTAGTAACTGGTTTAGCTTAAAGAAATCCAGCTTATCCAACTGTTCATCCAAACCTTTTAGGCGGATAATGTTTTTCAGCTCTTTTGCATTAGCTAATAAATTAATCAACTCCAATAAATCTTTTTTCTCTTTAATATCGCTGACCTGTTGGCTAAACACCTCTGCATTTACCATATCAAAATGAAAAAGCTTTTCTTTTATCTCCAAAATTTCTGCATCAATCTCTTCTTGCGATTTAAAAAGATTGGTATAATTGGTCATTTCATTACCTAATTCATCTTGCAACTCCTTAAAGTAATTGTCGTTAGTTTCCCTAAAAGCCGAACTGATATCGGCAAAATCAACCACATAACCATATTTGTATTTTTTGTAAGGCCTGTTTACTCGGGTTAAAGTCTGTAACAAATTATGGTCCTTAACAACCCTAGCTAAATATAACTTCTTTAGCCTTTTGGCATCAAAACCGGTGAGCAACATATTATAAACGAATAGAATATCTACTTCGCCAGCCTTAAACTGCTTTACTTGCTCTTTTCTGTCATCCTTAGAATTTACATCGTGCAGAATTAAAGCGCCTCTTAAATCTTTTTTATTTTTGCCATAAGCTTTGCTTGGTTCGGCTACCAACCCTAATGATTGCACTTCTTGTACGCCGTACAATTCTTCGAAATAAGCAAATAAACCTTTGGCTTGTTTACTGGTATCACAAACCACCATTGCCCCCAAGCTGTTGTCGCTCTCGGTTTTTCTAAATTGGATTAAATCATTTACGATATAATCTAACATCGGCTTCACAAATTTCTGGTGGGCAAATACTTCACTTTTATCGATATCACCCTGTAAAAGTTGTATTTGCTCTAATACTTCCTTCATTTGCATTTTGTAGGTAGCATCGATACCCTCCCTTATTAAACGCAAGGTATAGCCGTCGGCAATACTCATATTGTAATAATACTTATGGATATAATCTCCAAACAAAGCCTTACTATCGAAATCTTTAGCCACTTCTCTTAATAAAGGCGTACCAGTTAATGCTATTTTAATTGCGCTTTCGTCAGAACGTAATAAATTGACCAATGCTGAACCCTTGGGATTATAGCCACGGTGCGCCTCGTCTATAAAGTAAATACGTTGGATATTGATATCGTAAGCGAGGTCTTTAACAACCACAGTTTCTTCTGTGAATTTTTGGATATTTACAACGGCAATCTCTCTATCACCCGAGCTATTGTGCACAACGCTTACTTTTTTAATATCGGTCAGAAACTCAGCTCGAGAATTTACTCGGTTAACTACCAAACCACGATTGCCAAATTCTGTACTGGCTTGGTTGGCTAAATCAATCCTATCTACAATAAAATAGAATTTAGGGATGATGTTTCTCTTTTGGTAATAATCTGTTAAAAACTTGACATTGTAATAAGCCAATGCCGTTTTACCACTGCCTTGGGTGTGCCAGATGATGCCTCTTTTTATACCTTCGTTCAGCTTCTGTTCTATTGCTTTTGTAGCAAACATTTGCGGATAACGCATGATATGTTTCTGAGTAACTATTTTGCCTTTAACCTCTTCATCAACATAAGCGATAGCATACTTCAAAATAAATGCTAGCCGATCTTTACTTAGTAAGGAAGTTAATAGTGTGTTCGTAGGGGTATTGTAGTGCTTATTAATAATAAACTCTGGCGAATGTTTGATTGCGATGATATTGTTGTCTTTTAAAACAAGATTCTCAACTTCATCATTTTCTGGTGCCAGTAATGCGGTCAGGTTTAAATTTTCTTCTTCTCTAAAATAATTGAAATGCAAATCTGCATAAGCCAATGTAGCATAATATGCCCCTTGCAAAGGTTCTATCACGCCGTCTTCATAAGGCATGTTGTTAGAGAACAACATCATTTGGGTGATATTGGCAAAACGTTTAAATTTCTTATTTTTATATCGATCGTTAATACGTTTTCGTTCTGCCAATACCCCATCTTTATTGTTTGGCTTTTTAACTTCGATAAAAACCAAGGGCATTCCGTTAACTAAAATTGTAACGTCTGGTCTAAATTCTTCTTCTCCGTTTTTACAGGTTAATTCTGTAGTAACGTGAAAATTATTGTTCTCAAAGTTTTCAAAATCAATCAACTTGATGCCTGAAGTTGCAGTTAAGCTTTTATAAAACTCCCGACCTAAATCATCAAAATCAAGTTTTAAGGTAAGCTCATCTAATAACCTTTTGGAATCATCAATCGAAATACCTCCATTAATTTTAAGAAGGCTCTGGTAAAATATATCTTTGAAAATATTTGTTTCCTCTAATCTATCTTGATGTTTCCTGGGGATGTATGTATAACCTAGGCGTACTAAATGGAGTAAGGCAGGTATTTTAACTCTAGAATCTTCGTTGAATGCCATTAACTATGAGTAATCTGCGTTGAATTAATTAATTCTCTCACATCCACTTTTAAAAGTGAAGCAATTGTCACAAGGTTGTCCATTGATGGTTGAACTTCATTTGTACACCACCGCGATATTGTAGTTTCATTTTTATTGAGTTCTACTGCTAACCATTTGTTAGTTTTACCTTGTTCAGCTAAAACTGCCTTAAGCCTGTTTATTGCCTTATTCTTCATAATAATCTGCATTATATGTGGATAAATCTACATTTTACCTTTGAATAATAAAAGTGCTATTTATTTACAGGATGTAAACCAACCTTTTAAATATGTGATCATAAAAGTTTTACTAGTAAAGTCTAATAATATACCGACCAACAAAAACATTAATAACGGCTTTTATGTAGTTTTTTAAAACTACTTATTTGAAACCCTAATAGTATTTCGACCGATACAGGTATAAGTAACAGCATTTAAAACGAAAACAAACAATTTTGCAAAAAGCATTATAACATACCGACCGTTATATATTTGAAAGCACGGATATAGCGCAGCTATAAATTGTGGGATGAAAAATTTGATAATATAGCAAAACTATATATTCGTGAGGTTTCGAGAATTTAAATTACAGCAAAAGAAAAAAAATCAATTTAAAGCAAATGAGTAGCATTTGGATTTGATTTCCATAACTCGTAATCCCAAGGATAGGCACAATCCAGAGGATCAGTCTCTTCTTCAATTACTGGCCGTGTTTGCCCATCAGCGAGAAGCCACTTTCTGAATAGCTCTTGTTCGTGTTGTGGTAGTTCGCTTATACGAATGTAGGCAACAAAACCATTGTTTTTGATGTTTAGTCTTTCAGGCATATTCAAAAATAAGAAATTATTTTTCGGGAAGGTATTCAATACCTAATTTACTTCGTTACTTAACATTCTTCCTTTTCTTTATTATTTTATCAAGCCTTTCATCTGCCTGTTGTTCAAAAGATTTTTCTTTTGCAGGAGCTTTATTCAGGGTATCCACTTTTACAGAATCAATGTTCTTAAATTTAGATGTCGTATCAGCTACCGATATATTAGCTTGTTTATTTTCCGTTGTGCAGGCGGAAAGCCCGATAATTATAATAAATAATGCCTTTTTCATAGTCTGTTTTTAAATTTCTAGATTTCCTTTATAAGTAAAATTACAAAATTTTACTTATACCTGCATAGGTGTTTAGAAAAGTTGCTTTCCCGTTCTTGCAAAGCAATGAGCAAGGCACTTTTAAAATCAGAAATTGATATCTACGTTATTAACAAGGTGCGTGAATTGAGAACTAATGCTGGCATCTCACAAGCCGATCTGGCTTTAGCTCTCGATTTATCAGTTGGATTTATCGGACATATCGAAAGCCCAAAATACCGAGCAAAGTATAACCTAAGTCATTTAAATAGATTAGCGCAGATTTTAAACTGCTCTATTAAGGATTTCTTTCCTGAATTACCGCTCTAGTACCTTTCGGTTTTGCCATTGTTCTGTACATGTGACGAAATAGTTTATTTATCTCTTTCTCTTCGCTCAAAAATTCCCGCATTAACTTATTAAACTCTTCGGTAATTTTAGAATTTAAGCTTTGGCTCTTGATAACTGTATTACAGTGTTTAGCCATTTGATTTATGTTTACACCAATTCGGCCAATTTCTTGCCCTACGGATGATAATTCTTTTACTACATCATTGGTTATAAAAAAATCCTGTTGATGTAAAATCCTATTTACAAATAGAAGCGAACGGCTAAGTTTGGTTTCGTTCTCCAATCTTAGCAAGATGTAAAATTCCTCTTCAGTTAATCTTATTTCAATCCTTTTATCCCTTTTACCAATTAATATTTTTGGTCTTCCACCAAAGTTTCTGCTCATAACATTTGAATATTTATATAAAAAAACGAGTTGCGAGTTTTTTAAAATCCTAAAACTTGACATTCAAGTTTTAGGCAAGTATGTTTTTGGGAGGTTTTTTACCGTACAAAAACACATCTTGCAATATGAAAAACAACAATGCAAAACACGCCTATTTCCGCCTGTAAGAAATTTCCTTCCGTATATACATCTATACGTATATATCGATATACATATAGCCATATATGCGTATATCTGTAGTGAAACAACAGGCTACAGCATTCTATTTTTCATTTTGTTGTACCTAAGCCTACAACTCACCTTAATTTTTGTTGATTTGTTTATTAATACAAATAAATAGCTATTTATCAACAAGTTAAATAGTAAACAATCAGTAAACATTTGGTCAACATTTGATTATTCACATATATATATTGTCAACCTTTTTTTATTTGTTTACCAATTGTTGATTAAATGTTGACTTCATAATTAATTTAAAATCAATTATTTAACTTACTAAATCAACATATCTACAAAAATTTGCTCCACTTGCTCTTTTGTGATTTTATAATATCTGCCTTTATCTTGGTACTCTAATAAGAAACCCGATGTGTCGTACTGGTATGATGTATAATTTGAAGCATTGGGATATTGGTTTAATTTCCATTTGGTTTCTATTATTTTCCTAACACCAGTTCTACCCACACGGAAATTAGCTCTTTGTAGCAAGGATTGAATATTAGAGTTAGTAAAGCACATTTCGTTCAATTCTTTGTTTTCCATTATGCCTTTTATAATCTCTAGTAGCTCTAATTCAACTTTATCAACGAACTGTGATTTAATTTTTCGCAATGCCGAGGTGTTTATCTGTTCCGCTGTAAACCACATCCTACCTGTATTTGAAGTGCTAAGCTTACGTTCGTTTAGAAAGTTTAAAAACTGTGGGATTTCATCTTGCAGTTCCTTTAGTAGGTTTGGTCTTTTTTGCTTTATAGGAGCTATTTTCCTTACCCAAAAACGAATTTCCAAAGGATCTATAATCATAAAATTTTCCTCGTTATTACTGCAAAAAATAAACTTACCAAAAAATTCAACCTCATATTTATCCTGCCCTTTCGCCTCCGCTTTGAATGATTTGGCAGTACTCAGGTTTTTAATACGCTCAGCATCTTCTTTTCTATCTAAAAGTGTTTCATCAACAGCAGTTATCAATTTGTTTGACCAATCTGTATTAAAATTTGACCGAAAATCACTGTTAGAGTTATAAGTCATGTTGCCCGCAAATATCTTCTTCAAAAAATTCAAAAAAGTTGTTTTACCAGTCTCCCTTTCCTCGGATACCAAGCACAATACTGGTAGTATTTGAGTAGGTTTTTGATATAACAACTGAATATAGTCCAAACCGAACTCATATTGTTCTTGGAAAATATGCTTTATAAATTCCAATATCTTTTGGCAATCCCCTTGTTTCGGCTGATGTGGTAGCTCCTCATAACGGTTTAGATATCCCTTAATTTCTTTCTGATAATTTAAATGGTTGGGTACGATGCACCAGCCATCATATTTTGGGATTTCGGCAACAATGTCTTTGCCGTGATCACGAATAATGGTTTCGATATTCCACGGAATTAAAACTTTCATGGCATCTCCTGTTGAAAGTGGTTTATGAGAAATTTTTAGATACGAAGTACCTACTCGAACGTAATTCGAATGTTCCATATTGATAAATAAAAATATTTGAAATTGAGTTGAAGCTGTGATTACAGCAAAAAGAAAAATATGTATTCCTACCTTGAAGTATATTTATTTTTTAAAACATACTGGGTTGCTTCTTCTTCAATCTCTTCAATTGTTTTTTTACGCCCTTTTTTCAACCAGTCCATTAATTCCTGTTTAGTAAAATATAGCCTTTTACCTTTCTTAATGACTGGTATTTTCCCTGCGGAGGTTAAAGTATAAACCGTTGCTTTAGCAAGATTAAGAAATTTGGATGCCTCTTCGATACTTAAAAAATCTTGTGGCTTTTCTTCTGAATTCGAGGATGGGGTTTCTGAAAGAACTTTTCTTACACTGTTTTCTATCATTGCCGATAGTTCTTCCTTTCTTATGGATGTTAACATTAAATCGTTCATAAGGCTTCATTTATGTGATGAATAATAAGTATTTATTAATATCACAAAGTAAGCCTCAGAACTTACGTGCATCGCCATAACACGTAAGTTTTAATTATTTTTTGAAATGGATATTCAATTCTTTTATTTTTTCTTTTGCTGTCAATTTAACGTTCAACTTATCAAGCGTTGTCCTTTGAGACTGTCCAATGAGGTAATCCCCGTTTTTAAAATACCTGAATTTTCTGTGTAGCCACTTAGATAAATCCTTATTGGTAATTTTGGATAAGATCTGCCTGTCTTGCATAATTTTAAAAAATAGGATCATATCGTCAGGAGTAACATTTTTTAAGTTATAAAATTCTTGATGCGATTCAGTATTATTTGAAAGTTCATTTTCAAGTGCTAAAAAATCCGCTTCCTTTGCACACTTTAGCTTTAGAAATGCCAAAATTCCTTTAATTTCTACATCATTAACACCTGTTGTAAACGCCACTACACCTTTATCTATCAGATTGATCCTAACAAAACTTTTGTGATTCTTGATTTTCAGTTCTTCATCAATCCGCTCAATGTGATTATTTACCAAAAGGACTAACTCGTTACCCATAAAATCAATGTGATGGTTAAGTATATCAAAAATTGGTTTTGTTACCAATTGCTTTATGAGTTCATATTCGGCAATAAAGCCTTTCAGTAATTCGTACCGTTCGTAAACCTCTATGTTCTCATTTAAGTATTTAAGGATATCAAGCAACATTTCTATTTGTGCGCCAAACAGTTCGTAAATGCTTTCTTGATTGATTTCTCTGTTTACGCTAAATAGTATTCCATTAACATCCTGTACTTGAAACACATTTAACTTAGGATGTCCGGCCTCTAATTCCTCCTTAACCGCTTTAATGTTGTTATTAAAAGCCAATGGAAGATATTTAAGGTTCTTATTTTGCTTTAATACGATTTGCCTCATAGCTATAATATGATACGTTTTGATGCATCTATTTTCTTTTTATCTATCACTTTGGCATAAACCTCTGTGGTTTTTAAATGCCTATGGCCTAATAGTTTTGATACTGTGTAAATATCGGTACCCATTGTTAATTGTAAAGTAGCATAGGTGTGCCTGAAACAATGGAAAGTAATTTTTTTGGTTATGCCTGCACTCATAACCCAACGGGATAATTGTACATTCGTGTAAGCCGAATATTTCAAACCTTTAAAAATTCTATCTTCTAAATTGCCTCGTTCTCCTAATTGCTCATAAGCTTGTTCGGCAATTGGCAACGTTTCATTTGAACTGGTTTTTTGTTGGGTAAAACGAATAAAATATCCATCCTGCTCGGAATGTTGTACTTCTTTCCAAGTAAGTTTAATCATGTCCGACCATCTTAAGCCTGTCAAAGCACAAAATATAGATGCTCTTTTCAAAACATTTGGTTCACAATCCGTCTCGAAAAGTGCTTTCAACTCTTCAAAAGTTAAATATTCTCTTTCACTTTCGCCCTGGGGAATTCCCTTAACCCTAAGAATGGGGTTGATAGAAAATAGGCGTTCCTCAAAAGCTTCTTTAACACAAGCCCTGAATTTATTAAAATAGCTATACTGGGAGTTTTGAGCCAAACCTGCCGTTTCAGATTTAAGTGATTTTACATTTTTCAAGAACTCTTTAAAACCCTCGCAAAACCTTTCATCCACATCGCCAAATGTGCATTTACCTCCAGTATATAGTTTCAGATATTTGTATGATCCAAACCAATTATCAGCATTGCCTTTTGACGAATTACGTTTTTTCACCTTTTGCTCGAAATAGGCAAGAAAATCCATTTTTGAAGATAAACGGTCGGTAAAATCAAAGCTTTTATTGATGAACTGCAAACTTCTTTCAGCACGAATGCTTTCCGCCTTTGTTTTACATACATGATTATGCTCTTTTTGAATGGCATTTATTGGTTTCTCGAACAGGTAAATTTTTAAAAACTCTCTTCGTGTTTCTTTTCCAGTCTCAGGAATGTAAACTGGAGGATAAAAATCTAAATAAAGGCTTAATCGACCATCATTCAATTTCTTTTCTCTAAGTTTAACTGTGCGGTTTTGTTTCATAGGTTGACAAATAATTTATCGATTTCTTCTCGTTTAATAATTTTACGGCCACCCAATTTGTAGGCTTTAATAACTTCTTGGTTAAGCAATCTCCAAAGGGTAGTTCTGCTTATATTTAATAATGTACAGGTGTCTTGAATACTCAAATATGCCATTCCATTAAGTTCGTTTTTTGGTTGCTCTTTAACTTTCTTGGTTTCCTGATTACTGTTTTCAATCTTTAACCGTTTTATCTTGTTCTTAAGATTTTTACCATTACAAGACCTGCTACAAAATCGTGTCACTGTAGTCTTAGCGACAAATAATGCATTACACTCCTCGCAAAATCTATTCAATCTGATATTTGAACTCATACAAAATTGTTTCAGGATGTTTCTACCTGTTTCCTGATGTTTCAAAGTGTTTCATCATTTCTCCGATACACTAAAAATACTGTATTTATTTGTACCTTTTTAAAAACATCCTAATAAAGGTACAAATATTAACGAAAGGTACAAAAAAATCAAAAAACATCAACAAACAAAAACCCCTTATAACTATTGATTATAAGGGGTTTAATTTGGTTTACTTATTGTTTTTTCTTGGTAATTATCGTTTGTTACTTTCCGATACAAAACTTCGTAAATATATTTTCCAACAAATCATCCGTCGTAACCTGCCCCGTGATCTCACCTAAATAGTGAAGCGCTTGCTTAATATCCATGGCTAAAAAATCTGAAGTAACCGGGTTATCAATATTGGACATTACCCGCTCCAGTGCGCTTTCAGTTTGTTTCAAAGCCTCTACGTGACGAATATTGGTTAATAAAGTTTCGGAGGTATTAATATGGTGTAGATTTACTTTATCTAACAGAATATCTTTTAACTCCTCAATTCCTTGCTTTTCTCGTGCCGAAATAAAATGAACCTCCAAAGCAGCAAACGCCTCTCTTTGTGCAGCCGTCAAAAGGTCGGCTTTATTCAATAAAATTAAATACGGAATATCTAATTTTTGCAGGCCTATAAGCTGTTCTTCTAGCTCGTTCAAACTTTGTGTAGCATCTGCCATATAAATAATTAACTTGGCCTGTTTCATTTTTTCCAGGGTCCGCTCCACCCCTTTTGCCTCAATAATATCAGCAGTATCACGGATTCCGGCGGTATCAATGAAACGGAAAATAACTCCGTTAATATTCAATTCATCTTCGATCGTATCCCGTGTAGTACCAGCTATATCCGACACAATAGCTCGTTCTTCATTAAGCAGCGCATTTAACAAGGTAGATTTCCCTACGTTCGGCTTACCAGCAATAACCACTGGAACCCCATTTTTAAGCACGTTACCAACTTCAAACGAAGAGATAAGTATCGCAATGTGCGACGTGAGACGTGAAACCAAGTTTCTCAACTGATCGCGATTAGCAAATTCTACATCCTCTTCTGCAAAATCAAGCTCCAACTCTATCATCGAAGCAAAATGAATTAACTGTTCTCGTAAATCTTTTAATTCATTCGAGAAACCACCACGCATTTGTTGTAAAGCTATATCGTGGGAAGCTTTACTATCTGAAGCAATTAAATCTGCCACCGCTTCGGCCTGACTTAAATCAAAAGCACCATTTAAAAAAGCTCTTAAAGTAAATTCTCCAGGTTTGGCCGCCCTTGCCCCCTTGCTAATCAGCAAATTCATTATTTGCTGAATAATGTAGTTAGAACCATGGCAAGAAATCTCTACGACGTTTTCCTTAGTATAGGATGTAGGCGCTACAAACAATCCCATAACCACCTCATCAATAATTACTTCACCATTTTTTATTAAACCAAAATGCAAAGTATGCGAAGCTTGCTCGGCCAAGTTTTTACCGGCAAACACTTCGTTAGCTAAAGTAATGGCATCAGGGCCCGATAAACGGATGACACCGATGGCACCGCTACCGGGCGGAGTTGATAAAGCAATAATGGTGTCAGTCATGGAACAAAAATAGGAATATTACAAACAAGTCACCTTCTTTCCTGTTACTTTATTAATTAAACCATTTAAATAAATCCATATGATTATTCAATTAAACGCCGATAAAAATTTAACAATCCATGCCGAATATGAAAGCCAGCTTACCGAAAAAATAAACAAGGAGCTTTCAAGATTTACAGACAATCTATCTCGTTTAGAAGTCCATTTATCTGACGAAAATGGTAACAAAACAGGACAAGATGATAAAAAATGTGTATTGGAAGCAAGAATAGAAGGCAGACAGCCAGTTGTAGTAAGTACTTTCGGTCAGACTTACGATGTGGCAATGAACAGCGCATTAGACAAACTAAAAAATGCATTAAGCACAATTGATGGGAAAATAAAAGCTCATCATTAAGAGGTTAAACACTACAAAATACCTAAATTAGTGTTTAAAGCTAAAAACCTACCAACATGACTAATCAGTTACCGCTCACCGTAAAAAGATCGATAGAATTATTAGGGATAGTACTCATTGTTACCATTTTGGTAGTGGGAAGGGATATCATCATGCCTATTATTATGGCTTTCTTTCTCAGCATTATGCTGTTACCCATTTACCGGTTTTTAATTAAAAAGAAGTTTCCAGAAGCACTTGCAATCATACTCCCCATCTTATTTATGCTCATTTTCATTGCAGGAATAATATGGTTCTTCTCGGCCCAAATTGGTCTTTTAGTAGATGATTTTCCGCAGATAAAAGAAAATGTGAACAACCATTTGCAGTCGCTACAACAATGGGTAAGTCAGTTAACCGGTATAGAAACTTCTAAACAAACCGCATTCCTAAAAGAAAAAAGCGACGACATACTATCGATGGGCGGCAAAGCGGCAAGTGGCGCAGCGGTAACCTTAAGCGGGGTTTTTGTCTTTGTCGGCCTTTTGCCGATCTACATTTACCTGATCCTCTTTTACAAAGATATTTTATTACGCTTTAGTTTTATGTGGTTCAAAACCGACGATCATCCTAAGGTGAAAGAGGTAGTTTATGAAACAGAATCCATTATTAAAAGTTATTTGGTAGGCTTGCTAATCCAAGTTACTTATATGACAGTCTTACTCGGAGGTATTCTATTGATCATCGGCATTAAACATGCGTTGCTAATTGGGGTAATATTCGCAATTTTAAACCTCATTCCCTACGTAGGTGCATTAATCGGTAACTTAATTGGCGTATTGTTAACGCTTACTTCCTCAACAGAAATGTGGCCGGTAATTACCGTGCTCGGTGTTATTGCCGTAGTTCAATTTATAGATAACAATATCCTGATGCCGCGTATCGTTGGTTCAAAAGTAAAAATAAACGCCTTGTTTTCAATCCTTGGTGTATTAATGGGCGGCGCAATTGCCGGTGTCGCAGGGATGTTTCTCTCCCTCCCAATTATTGCCGTACTTAAAATCATTTTTGATCGCTCAGCTCAATTTAAGCAATGGGGTGTTTTGCTGGGCGACGAGAGACCCGCTAAAAGCCCCTTAACCGTTCCCCGTTTTAGAAAAAAAGATCCCATAAGCACAAAATCGGGAACGATGAAAAAAGTTTAATTACAAAATCCCTTTCAGCTTAAGCCATACATTGTCTGCTAAAATCTTGGCTCCTTCCGCAGTTGGATGGATCCCATCTGGCTGATTTAACTTTGGCACTCCTCCTACGTTCTCCAATAAGAATGGTACAAGCACCATATTGTTATTTTTGGCCAAAGTAGGAAACATGTTTTTAAAATCGCTGGCATACGGATTACCCATATTCGGTGGTACCTGCATTCCTGCTAAAACCATTTTAGCCTCAGGATATTTCGCCCTTACCTTATCAATAATAGATTGCAGATTTTTAGTCGTTTCAGTTACTTTAATACCACGCAAACCGTCGTTAGCGCCAAGCTCTAATACAAAAACAGCAATAGGTTGCTTTAATAGCCAATCTATCCTACCCTTGCCAGCAGCAGATGTTTCGCCACTTAAACCCCCATTAATTACATTATACGGAAGTTTTAAAGAATCAATACGGTTTTGAATCAACGCCGGATAAGCCTCTGATGGATCCAATCCCATTCCTGCAGTTAAACTGGTGCCAAAAAATAAGATATTCTTATTTGAAATAGTATCATTCGTAACTACCGCATTACTATCCGCAGCTTCCTGTCCGTTATTTTTTTCGCTTCCACAAGCTGCAAATAAGGCACTTAAAACAATCAGACAAAACACATGTTTTTGTAACATAGCTAATTTTTTAGTCTCTAAAATGGTAAAATCAATTATCTTTAACAACAAACAGGCATTACTGTTTGCGTTCAAATATAGCTAAAACTTAAACAAGCAACCATTGGAAACCATACTAGAAATTAAGCAGGTTAGTAAAACATACCATAACGCCAACAACACCCTTACCGTTTTAGATCAAATCGATTTGTCCATTACCAAGGGAGAAACATTAGCCATTACAGGACCATCTGGAAGCGGAAAAACCACGCTCTTGGGCTTGTGTGCAGGTTTAGATAGTGCTAGCTCAGGGACGGTTGCCTTAAGTGGAATTACCCTAAATGAACTCAATGAAGATGAACGGGCAGCAGTTCGCAATCAATACGTAGGATTCATTTTCCAAAACTTTCAACTCTTGCCCACCCTAACCGCTTTAGAAAATGTAATGGTGCCGCTAGAATTAAGAGGAGCTAAAAACAGTAAAACAATTGCCTTGGGGCTGTTAGAAAAAGTTGGTTTAGGAAGCCGCTCGCATCATTATCCCATCCAATTATCAGGGGGAGAACAGCAACGAGTATCGCTCGCAAGAGCATTTTCTAACCAACCTGCCATTTTATTTGCCGATGAACCAACAGGCAATCTGGATGCAGAAACAAGCGAAAGGATCATTAAACTTTTGTTTGATTTGAATAAAGACGCAGGGACTACCTTAGTAATTGTTACGCATGACAATGAATTGGCAGCACGCACTAACCGCATCGTTAAAATTAAAGGGGGAAGCATTATCGCAGACGAAAGGTTAATCCATGCCTGAAAAAATCACTTATCAACCCGTTAGCACTGCCTGGCTCTTCAAAATGGCATGGCGAGACAGCCGAAAAAATCAATCGCGCTTATTGCTCTTTATTTCTTCTATTGTCTTAGGTATTGCTGCCTTGGTTGCAGTATATTCTTTTAAGGATAATTTGCAACGCGATATAGACCAGCAAGCTAAAGAATTAACTGGCGCCGACTTGGTCATTCAAAGCAGGCGACCAGTGAGCGCTAACATGGAGAGCAAACTGGCCACTATGGGCGATGAACGTGCGCAAGAGCGGAGTTTTGCATCGATGATTTATTTTATCGATAACGAAGGAAGTCGTCTGGTACAAATCAAAGCACTTAACGGGGCCTATCCATTCTACGGTACAATGGAGAGTTCGCCCACAACTGCCGCCAAAACCTTTCAAAATGGAAGAAATGCGCTAGTTGATAAAACTTTAATGCTTCAGTTTAATGCCAAACCTGGCGATTCAATCAAAATTGGTGACTTAACTTTTGCAATTGCAGGAATTTTAATTAAAGCCCCCGGCCAAACCGGCATATCGGCAACTATTGCCCCTACTGTTTATATTCCCTTAAAATATTTAGAAGAAACCGGCTTAACTAAAATAGGAAGTCGGATTACCTATAGTTTTTATTATCGCTATAAAAATGCTGATTCTTTAAACGCTGTGATCAAAAAGCTGGAGCCCCAACTAGAAAAGGAAGGTTTAGATATAGATACAGTAGAATCAAAAAAGGCAGAAACTGGGAGATCGTTTAGAGACATGAGCCGATTCATGGCACTTTCGGGCTTTATAGCATTACTATTAGGCTGTATAGGCGTAGGGAGTGCCATCCATGTATATATCCAGGAAAAATTAGCAGCCATCGCCACTTTACGGTGTCTGGGGTTAAAAGCTAAAGACGCATTTCTGATTTATCTCATTCAAATTATGGTAATTGGCTCAATTGGGGCGTTGCTCGGTGCAATATTAGGCACATTGGTACAGTTCTTATTGCCAATTGTCTTAAAAGATTTTTTGCCGATCACGGTGACTATGCAAATTTCGTGGATAGCCATTTTACAAGGAATTGCGTTAGGGCTGGTAATCTCTGTATTGTTTGCATTACCATCTTTATTAGGAGTAAGAAAGATTTCACCACTAAATGCCATCAGGGCTTCTTTCGAGAATGTTGCCGCTAAAAGAGACCCCCTTAAATGGCTGGTGTATGCATTGATGGTTATATTTGTGCTGGGCTTTACTTACTTACAGATGAAATCATTGGTTCAAACTATTGCCTTTACCAGTGGCATATTCATCGCATTCTTGCTTTTGGTAGCTTTTTCTAAGTTGCTGATGTTCGTGGTGAGAAAATTAATGCCTGCTTCATTAAGCTATTTATGGCGACAAGGATTTGCCAATCTTTATCGGCCAAATAACCAAACATTAATGCTTACAGTCGCTATTGGCCTTTCAACAACTTTTATTTGCACCTTATTTTTTGTACAAGGCATTTTAATGAACAGGGTTACCCTTTCGGCAAGTGAAAACCAGCCAAACATGTTGTTATTCGACATTCAAACCACCCAAAAAGAAGACCTGGCTAACCTCACTACCTCATATAAATTACCCTTAATGAACCAGGTTCCTATTATAACCATGCGCATTGAAGAAATTAATGGTAAAAAAATAGGAAAGGACAGCACACAAACCCGTGCATTTAGAGGGGAATTAAGAGCCACTTACCAAGATACATTAACCGTTGCCGAAAAGGTTGTAGCTGGCGTTTGGACTGGCAAAGCAAGTGCTAATGCTCCAATTTATGTTTCACTTGATGAGCGTTATGCCAAAAGTATTAATGTTAAACTGAAGGATAAAATTGTTTTTAACGTACAGGGAATGCTTATCCCTACAGTTGTTGGCAGTTTGAGGGAAGTAAACTGGAGTAGGATGCAAACCAATTTTAGGGTTGTTTTCCCGACCGGTGTATTAGAAACTGCTCCCCAGTTTCATGTTTTAATGACTAAAGTACCATCAAACGAAATCTCTGCCAAGTTTCAGGGCGCAGTAGTAAGAGCATTCCCTAATGTATCAGTGATTGATTTAGCATTGATATTGCAACTATTAGATGAAATTCTTCATAAAATTGGCTTTGTAATTCGTTTTATGGCAGGGTTTAGCATGGTTACTGGATGGATTGTATTGTTGTCGGCCGTGTGGACAAGCAAAAATCAACGGATCCGAGAAAGCATTTTACTTCGGACCTTGGGAGCCAGTCGTAAGCAGATCTTAGCAATTAATGCAATTGAGCATTTCTTTTTAGGCGCACTAGCTACCGCTGCCGGATTGATGTTAGCATTAGCAGGAAGTTGGCTATTAGCCCGGTTCAGCTTCGAATCAAACTTTAGCCCTCCTCTTGTCCCCATTCTACTACTTTTTGTTGGCGTGGTGGTATTGGTAGTAATTACAGGGCTTTGGAGTACACGTAAAATATTAAATCATCCGCCCCTTAAGATTTTGAGAACAGAAGGCTAGCTATAAATAATCACATTATGGGATTTAAACACACAGTAAAACAAAAATCAAAAATCGCCATCTTTCTTTTTGGCGTAATGGCCTGCACTATTTTAATTCGGCTTTTAGAAGATAAAAGCATTAAAGAAATGAATAATGCATTTATATCAATGTATAACGATCGCTTGATTCCTGCCACCGACCTCTTCTATTTGGCAGAAAACCTATATGCAAAGCGCTATCTCCTTGAATCAATGATTGAAAAGAAATCGACCGTTTCCCGAGTAGAACTGATCAAAAAACTAGGCGTTCATGACGCCAACATTAATTCATTGGTAGCGAAATATGAAAAAACGTTCCTTACACCACAAGAAAAAAAGTATCTGGAAGATTTAAAAACGCAATTAAAAGCAAATAATAAAATAGAACAGATTTTGCTTAATGATCAAACCATCAACAATAAAGAAGATTTTATCCAGCAAACTAATGCTTCATTTAATGAAATAGCCAAAAAGCTTACCGAATTAACGCAATTGCAACGTAATGTAGGCGAAGAATTGATCAAGGATTCCAATACACTTGTATCTGGAAGTAATCTATACTCCAATATTCAATTTGCCTTAGCCATCGTAATTGGCATTTTAATAGTAGCTATCATTACCACGTCCAATGTGGTAAAGGTTGCTAATGAGAAGTTTAACTTGAATTAAAAAAAAACCTTGTTTATTCATCTCCTATTTAATACATTTGCATCCCGCTATTAAGCAAATGCCCAGCTGGCGGAATTGGTAGACGCGCTGGTCTCAAACACCTGTGGGAAACCGTGCCGGTTCGACTCCGGCGCTGGGTACGATTGAAAGAAAGCCCGATAAAGGCATTATCCAGACTTTGAACCATCAAAGTCTGGATTTTTTGTATTAGGAAATTAGCTATGCTCTTTTAACAACCTAAGGGTGTCGTTTAATTTACCTATCCTTTTGGTCCAGATCCGAACCAACATGTAAAGGGGAAATATCAAAAACATACTCCCAGCTCCAAGCAACATAAGCTTACCTTGGGTGATATTGACGGTGGATATGAAAAAGTAACCAACTCCGGTAATTAACATTATTCTTAGCAGTACACTTATTATTGCAAAACGCTTAAGGGAGCCAATTCGGTTTTTCAGTGATGAACTTATGTCTGGGCCTGCGATAAGTTCCTTCGATAATCGATAACCATAAATATTGAAAATCATTGGGAAAACCACTGCCATTAACAATATAGTATTGGCAAGGATCGGTTTTTGACCAGCATCTAAGCCAGTAAAACAAATAATAAGAAATGCTGACCAACCGATCAATTCTATGGTAAGTTGCTTCCTTATGCCACTAAGCACGGGGTGGCTCTTTTCTATTGTCATATCTTTAATTCGATCAAGCGCTATTTGTGGCGTCTTAATACTTTGCCACTCTTTTCTTAATTCTTCAATTTCCATGATTTACTTTATTAGTTTCTGTAGCTTTAATTTTATCCTGTTAAGTTTTACGCCAACATTATTTTCACTGATGCCCAGTATTCCTGCAATTTGCTGATAACTTAGTTCATCAAGATATAAGGCAATCAGTGCCCGATCTGGTTCACTTAACTGTCTGATACTCGCAAGAAGCTTTTCCTGCCTTTCATTGCCTTCATAATTAATGTCTTCGAATTGTATATCCGGAAGATATTCGGCCGAAATAACATTTGGTTTATTTTTTCTGAATGATGCCATTGCTGTGTTCAGCGCAACACGATAAAGCCAGGTTGAACTTTTAGATCCACCGCGGAATGATGGATATGACCGCCAAAGCTGGAAAACAATCTCCTGAAAAAGATCTTCCCGGTCTTCAGGGCTATCGCGGTAAATCCGGCAAACCTTATGGATAATGCGCTGGTTATCCTGTATCATGGTTAGAAATTCCCTTTCGCTCATTACTAATGTTTGATGTTCTCTATTCTTTCGTGAAATTCTTTTCCATAGCCATGCTTATTTATGTTTGATGATGTCTATTTCTTTTTTCAGGATTAATATACTGTCTCGTAATATTTTTTGCTGCTTCAAAATCACTTCAATTTTTTGACTAATTTCCTCATTCTTTATATTCATTCGCTTCTCTGGAGATGAATTCGGTCCGCATGATGTGGCGCTTATTGATACAGCCATCAAAAATAGTAATGTTCTCATATATGTTTTTTCACTATTAGTTGTTTGCATTTTAAAAAACTTACACAAAGAGAGCAAAATATTATTAGTAGACGAGAATACGAGGATCAGGCACTCTCACAATAACCATCTTAAAAGGACGTAATATTGGTATTATCCACCTAGGCTTGATAAGGCAGTGGTTTGCTTGATTTTTGGATGTGCGTCTTTATTGATGTACTTCATTATTGTTTAGCAGCTTTAAATATATAAAAATTTTCCCACTGTGCTCAGCTTCGTGATAGTTAGCGGCTTGTAGGCCTGCACATGATTTTTCACTTGAAATCCGATGGGTAACTCAAAGGGCTCATAGTTGACAAATAATCTGGATTCCAGATCTGCTTCAAGGTGGTTAACTGTTTCAATCAATAATTGTTTCACCTCATTAACATTGGTAGTTCCTAACCCTCACCCTTTGATCGTTTAAGCATCATTTCAGCAAACCGCTTCCTATTCGCTATTTGGAGTGGACTTGGTGGCTTGCTACTTTTCTGTGGTTTAAGCTTAATAATGTACTTGTCTCCACTTTTGTAAATAACAAAACCAGGTATTTTTTTGGGTAATTTATCAAAAGTATTTTTATCGATAGTTGCCATTTTCGTAGTTTTTAAATGTTAAATAAATAAGGGCTGCTTTTACACAGCCCCTCCGTTAATTAAATAATAGTTGCTTCCTGGATGGTTTTAGCACCACTGAAGTCGGTAACAGTTACCTCGATTTTAGAACCTACCAAACTAGCATTTTCGCTTGCTGCCAAGTAAGTAAAATCTGCACTAAGCAAATCAAAAGTAGCTATGCCAGTTTCGATTATCACTCCGGCCAGATCCTTGATCTGTACCTGTACGGTTTCGATTCCAAAATTATCCGTTGCATTTACCCTAATGGTATCTCCTATTTGGCCTTGGTAAAGGCTGATATCCAACAAATGTATTTTAGGAGGACTCATAAAGTCTGCAAAAGCAGTAGTGTAAGCACTACGACCAGGCTTGGCGATGGCGGCATACCTTTCTTTAAAAAGCGGATCTTCCATTCTAGCTTTTATGTACTGAGTACCTAGCTTAAAGCGCTGCCTAAAAGCCAGCTGGTCTGCCGTTGGCACCTTGGTTCTTTCGTAATCGGGCATGTTTGCCATTACTGTTCCGAAAATTGTACGGCGAAAAGTGATTTTTCCAACTTTTCCCGTTGCACCCTGCATAATAGGGTTGTTAATTGATCTTGCCATGTTTTTAAAAATTTAAATTGTGAATAAAATTGTTTGTTCATAATCGCTTGTTTACCGGTAATGATTATGAAGGCAAACTTATCGGAATTGGACTTTCGGCTGAACTTTTGGGCTAAATTGGGCTAAATTGGGCCGAATCGGGCTAAAATGGCCCGGCTTCACGAACCAACCACTTACCTACTACTTACCTACTACTTAGTTACTACTTTGCTTCTACTTACCTAGCCCTTTGAATATTTCTTTTTACATTTGATTAAATATGTCAAAATTCACCAAATTCAATAAAGCCAATCTGAAAAACAAAAACACCTTTTGGGCTGAATTGGTAGGAAGCCCCGATGTTTTCTCCCTTGAAAGCAGAATATTTCACTCTATTACGTTAGGGTTAATTTTGCTAGTGAGTTTCTATGTTCCTTATAATTTATATGCAAAGCTGTATGTTGGTTCGCTCTCAGCATTAATATTTGGCCTATTTTTTTCTTATCAATACTACCATTCCAGATTCCAGGGAAAACCCCACAACAGCGTATTATTTGGTATCATAGGAATTGTACTTTTTGGGATTAATTATTTCACCAATTCAGGCATTCATGGCTCAACTGATCTAATCTGGCCTATTCAACTTTTGTTGCTATTTGCAATATCTCCTTATAAACACCATACTAAATGGTTAATTGTCTACCTGCTTATATTTTCTGGCCTACACGTATTCGAGTACTACAATCCGCATTGGGTACAACATCCTTTCACCTTCGGAAAAGGGCAATTCATAGATCGGATCACCGCATTCCCCATCCCTGTTATCGTTATTTATTTGGTCATCACTTTCATCAGGCGTAGCCACGATAAAGAGCAACAGGCAGGCAAGGAAAAAACTAGAGCCGTAGAAATTAGCAAAACACAAATTTTATTACAGAATGATCAGTTGGAGCAACGGAATGTCGAAAAAAATAAACTGATGTCTATTATTTCACACGATTTAAGAGCACCATTAATGAATATCCAAAATTACCTTTCGCTGCTTAACGAAAATGAATTAAGCAACGAAGAACGCCCTGTATTGGAAAAAGCACTGCTCAAATCTACCAATAGCGCGATGGACATGCTTTCCAATCTATTAAATTGGTCTAAGTCGCAAATGGAAGGGGCATCTGTTAACCTGGTGGAAGAAAACCTTTTAAATTCTTTACTAAATACCTTGGAGATGGAAAAAGCATTAGCCACTAAGAAAGGTATTCAACTAACTCATCAAATTCCCTCACAAATCACTGTCATTGCAGATATAAATATGCTACAATTAGTGGTGCGGAACCTAATTAGCAATGCGATCAAGTTTACACCACCGCAAGGCACTATTCATGTTGAAGCAGTCGTATTAGAAAGTGAATGCAAATTAACAGTGAGCGACAATGGCATAGGCATTGCCAAAGAAATTCAAGAAGATATTTTCTCTATCAAATCGAAATCGACTTTGGGCACGAACGACGAAAAGGGAATTGGCTTAGGTTTGGCATTATGCAAAGAATTTATAGAACGACAGGGTGGGCGAATTGGTTTTGAAAGCAATCCAGGATCTGGTTCCACCTTCTTTATTTTTATACCAATGCCTAAAACAACAACTATTTAGCTATTACAAAAGCATTTTTATCGTCTCCTACCCATTTGTACTTATAAATGGTACTTTGCTGCTGCCCGTCTTTTGTTTTTTCATTATGGGAAATGTAAAAAAGTCCATCTCCCAAGGGACATAAACCTGTGGCACCCCATTTAAACGACCATCCACCCAGTAATGCAAGCGTGCTAACTTTAACCTGTTGATCATCCGATAGGACATAACCATTGCCCGGCTTCTGATGCCCATCAATTACAAATAAGTCGTAATTCGGAAACTGAGACTTGGATCCTTTGTAAACCGCAGCAAACAAATTTCCGGTTGTAGGATCGTAAGCCAAGTTTTGGATGCCATAGCGGGTATTACCTGTTTTCACGAAATACTTAGCCAATGGCTGTTCTGGCCCAGAATGATGCAACCTACTTTGTGACAAACCCCGTTCATATTTAGCCCAATTACTAATGTCGTATTTTAAAATTACCTGATGATCATTATCGTTCCTCGTTGTATCCCCATATACGCCGTAAGCAACATAAAGGTATTTTTTTTGCTTATTAGAACTGCCTATGGCTGGTGCAAAAGCGATACCATCTATACCAGAACAAGCAAACCGATGCGAAACCTGCCTATTATTTACCTTAACCTTAGCGTTATAATCAATAACTGCTTCCTTAATATAAACCGTACGCAATAGTGCTTCCTTTTCTGCATCCATATTTGGCCTGGTGATTCGAGAGCACTCAAATATGGCGATATAAAAACCATCTTCGTTCACAGTTTCAACACCCAATTGCTTTTTAACACCCTTCCCTATGGCGTCATTTTTGTATTCTAAAGACCCATATATTTTTCCGTCCTCCGTTATATCCAAATCACCTAAGTGACCTACAAAACCGGTTACACTGCCAATCAAATTCCCTTTCAGATCCATCTTCACCAACTTATCGGTAAATGAAAAATAAACATGTCCGTTATTCTGGTCCACCACCACGCCCTGCACATGGAGCGCACCTTGTTTACCCGAATAAATCGAATCTGGCAGCTGGATCGTTTGAGCTGAAACTGCAAAAACAAGCGTGAAAAGCAACGTAATAGCTAAGAATAATTTCTTCATTTATTGATCATTTGAACAAATGTGGAAAAATTTAAAAGAAAATCAAACAAAATCACCCCCCGACTTACGAAGTCGGCCTAAATAGGCCGACTTCGTAAGTCGGAAATTAAGGTCTCAACGATTCTTTTAGACGCCTCCTCACAAAAATCCAGACCGGAATAATCGGGGTTTAATCCATCCATATAAGGAACAGCCATCATGTAAATCCGCTTATTATAGGCTCCATAGCGGTCGAGCACCTGAAAACTATCATTGATGGAAATACCCGAAACTTGCAAATAATAGGTACCATCCTCACCCATTTCCACTTTTTCGTCGCCTTTCTCAAAGGCAATCCTTCCTCGTTCTTCGGATTGAAAGCGGATACGAGCCGGACTAATCGTTTTATCCGCAAGCATGCTTTTGAAGGGAAACTCGCTCAAACTTAAATGAGGCTGTCCGGTACAATCTATATAAGTTTGATAATGCTTGGATTGCCTTTCCCCCGTATCATCTGTAAAATGATAAATTGCCCCACCTTGTTGCGCAGCAGGTTCAACACGGCTATCATCACCAACAGCAATCATATCCAAAACCCCAGCCTGATGTAAGGCCATGAGTTCCTCACAGGAGCTTTGGGGAACATAAGCAATTACGATTGAAATCAAAGGCATTAAGGTGTTTTGAAGACGTAGCATATCTTCGGCAGACAGGTATTTGGCCGGATAGTTTAGCGTAAAACTGAGTATCCCCAACATTTCTTTCCAATAGATACTTTCTTGACGCTTGATAGATTTTGCCGCCTGTTCGTATTCAGCTTTGAGCAATTGAAAAGGATCTAACTCTTCTCGAAGCTCCATCATGGCCGACACAAATTCTTCCAGGCTCATTTCCTTAATTTTCTCATAAAATGAAGGGTCTTTTTCTTTAAATATCTCTTTGAAGTCCTTTTCAAAAATATAATCGAGCGATAAAAAGCCATTATTACGTTTAATGTGGGCCACAATTTCCCCGTTATTGAGCAGCTCGTCATTATGTAAACGAGGATCTTCAAGGTGAAACCGAACTGCTGGCAGCATTCCATTTCTAGAATGCATGCTGATCTTAAAGTTTTGGCAATGCTTGAAAGGCTGATAGCTTAAGCGTTTGCTCTCATTGCTAATGAATTTTCCATTATTTCTCGCTAAGGTTCTAATTGCATCAATCGCTGTAAGCGAAGAGCCTTTAACGGCAACAAGGTGATTGAGCAGAAGATTAAGCTTTGATGGCGGATATGGAGACTCAAAATAACCAGGCAATTTACCTTCATGTTTTTTTGGCCAATGATGTCCGGTGCAGATAATTACCGCATCGAACTTTAACGGTTCCCTCCCAGAAATTATAACCCAAGTCTCCTTTAAATCTGGATGGTCTACAATATCTTCTACATGGCACTCTAGACATAGATGGGTAACAACTCCCTTTTCTTTTGCGCATGTTAACAAAAGTTCAAATTGAGCAGAAAGATACATACCAAAAAAAAGTCGTGGAAGCACTTTATATTCATTGAAATTGGCAGGATCAATTGCATATTGCTTCAAAATGGCTGGCGAGACAGTCTTAACCCATTCTGTAATAGAAGTAACCAATTCTGGTATCTCATTCTCCGAAACATTGGTAATGTGCTCATCATTTGCACCACAACTACTATAAGGCATTCCTGCACCCAGGCGATCCCTTTTCTCAATTATTGTTATTTCTATTTCACGATTACCACAATCTAGTAGCCGTTTAAATAAAAATAATCCACTTGGTCCACCACCTAATATAGCGACCCTCTTAGTTTTTTGTTTTTTCTTTGGCATTAAAGCAATTACATATTATAAAAAAATGTGTCTTTGATGATCTTACCGTCTTTCACTTCATATACACAGATTTCGCTCATGCTCATTCGTCCATGCTCCTTATAAGTCGCATCAATATCCATGATACAAGCAAAATGATCCTTAGCAATTAATGGATCAGAGATAACAGAACTGTGGACTTCTTGAATACTGGCTTCAAACTTTTCTGTTTTAGCCCTTACAGATTCAAACCCCTGGGTGGTTTCATTAGGTTCATTGCTTACTATTTCTTTAGCATAAAGCTCGTCAATTGCTTCATGAAACTTACCTTCACGGCAAAGCGCTATTAATCTATTTGCAACTTCTTCGGTATCCATAATCTTTAATTTAGGTAAACAAATTTTTCTGTATGATTAACAATCATACTAACTTAAAGTTTACTGTACCTAAATTATCGCTTTATTTACCTCTAGTAAACACCAAAGTCAAGGAAATTGGAATTTCATCGGCAATCATTTTGTCCTTTATATTCGAAAAGAACTGATCTGTTACAGAAACTTGTGATGTTTCATGAATACCCCACTTAACTCGATCAATAGTTAGGCTCGCATTAGCTGTAAGCCCAGTAGCACTTGGTTTAATCGTAGCTAAAAAGGTTATAGGATGCTTGGTTTTTTTAATGGTTAAATCTCCTGCAACTTTATATTGAGAGGCTATAGCTGTGGGCATAATACTGTGAACTGTAATGTTAGCCGCAGGATAGGTTGAGGTTTCAAAGAAACTGCTCCCTTTAAGCTCCTTGTTAATTTTTTCATTTTCAGCCGGATTTTTATGCTCCGTAGTGGTAATGGTCTTCATGTTCATGCTAAACACCCCATCATTTAACATGCCTGCAGCATTGGTTCGGATCCAACCTGAATTAAATAACAAAAAGCCAAAATGTTTAGTGCCTACTTTTTTAGTACCCTTCCAAAATAGCTTGCTTTTTTTGGTATCCAGGTGATAAGTTTGTTGGGCACTTGCTGCTAAGCTTGAAACCAGGAGAGCCCACATAGAAGCTCTGCGAATAAAGTTGATCATATGAATTAATTTTCAACAAACCTAAATCACTTCGCAAGGTTACCTGGTATTTCTCCTGTAAAAAGAAATGTAAATTTTGTAAAATCATCTTAAATCTTCCTTAATTACAGCTATTAAAGCTAAATTTAACTCGAATAGCAAAATTGTATCATGTTTAAAAGAAAAAGCTTTTACCCGCTGGCGCTGTCATCTTTATTGATCATTTCCATCTTATGTGCATTTAGCCTGACCAATAAAGACAGTTTTAACTATGCAAAGCAGGAGATCATGCTCCGCAAGATAGGCCACGAATTATTATTACAAGCTGGAGATAGTACCTCACGTGTACTACCGATAAAAATGCTGGGCGAAAATGAATATCAAATCACCTTTGAAAATGAATTTACCTTTAGGCCTGATTCTTTGGTAGGTATTGTAAAACGCTCCTTAGCCAAACATACTTTGAAAGAAAACTACGTAGTAAACGTACTTAACTGCGCCGAAAAGGAAGTTGTATATGGCTTTGTCATACTTAAAGATAAGAAAGATGATATCATCGCCTGCAGTGGCAGAGAGCAGCCTAAAAGCTGTTACTTTATTAACATCAAATTTCAAGAAAGTGGGATCAGTAATACGCAAAAAGGATACCTGTTAGGTGGGTTACCCTTACTGGCTTTTGTTGGGCTCCTTATTTCAGCAAAAGTGAATGTACGCGAACCTAAGCCAACTTCCAATAACATTATTATTGGGAAAATGCTATTCAATCCAATAGCAAGAACAATTACCATTAGTCAAAAAACGACAAATCTTACAATAAAAGAAAACAAATTACTGCTGATTTTCTCTAAATCGCCTAACATGATCATAGAAAGAAGCCGGCTCCAAAAGGAAATTTGGGAAGATGAAGGCGTAATTGTTGGCCGTAGTCTAGATGTTTTCGTGTCTAGATTAAGAAAAAAAATGGAGAATGAACCCAACCTCCAGCTCATCAACATCCATAATAAAGGATATAAACTACAAGTTCATTAAAAACAAAATTTTAGTCCCCTTTTATTTGTTTTTTCTTAATTTCGGGGCATTACAAATAAAACCTACAAATGAAAGAAACAGTAGTGAGCGGGATCCGTTCTACAGGGAAGTTACACATAGGAAATTATTACGGTGCAGTTAAAAGTTTTGTAAAAATGCAGCATGAGTACAATTGCTATTTTTTTATTGCTGATTTACATTCGTTAACCACACACCCCACTCCGCAAGATTTACACGGTAATATTAAACAAGTTTTGGTAGAGTATCTGGCCTGTGGGATCGACCCTGAAGAGACTACAATCTACATCCAATCTGATGTTCCTGAAATTGCGGAACTATATCTTTATCTAAATATGAACGCCTATATGGGCGAATTAGAACGCAGCACCTCTTTTAAAGATAAAGTACGCGGAAATCCTGATAATGTAAATGCTGGTTTGTTGACCTATCCAGTTTTAATGGCAGCAGATATTTTAATTCATAAAGCTACCAAAGTTCCTGTAGGTAAAGATCAAGAGCAACATTTAGAAATGGCCCGTACCTTTGGCAATCGTTTTAATCGTTTATATCATAATGAATATTTTCCAGAGCCATATGCCTTTAGCTATTCGAAAGGTCTTGTTAAAGTGCCCGGCTTAGATGGAAAAGGCAAAATGGGCAAATCTGAAGGAGAAAATAATGCCGTTTACCTTTCTGACAGTCCAGAGATTATCCGTAAAAAAGTATTGAAAGCTGTTACCGATGGCGGACCAACTGCCGAGTTCCAAGAAAAACCAGAAGCAATTCAAAACCTTTTCGAATTGATGAAAATTGTTTCACCAGCAGATACTTTAACGCATTTTGAAGATCAGTATAATAAAATGACAATCAGATACGGAGATTTCAAGAAGCAATTGGCCGAAGACATGATTTTAACCACTGCACCAATGCGGGAAAGAATTAATGAAATAGCGGCCGATACCTCATACCTTCGCCAGGTAGCAAAACATGGCGCCTTAAAAGCTAGAGAAAGCGCCCAAAAAACAATCAGAGAAGTAAGAGAAATTATTGGTTTTAAAAGTTTTTAAATTATCTTGCGGTAAGCGAACGCTCTAAGCCTCACGCTTCACGCTTAACACAAAAAGTATGCACATAGCAATTGTTGGAAATATTGGCGCCGGTAAAACTACATTAACTGGTTTGCTAGCTAAAAATTACGGATGGGAAGCACTGTACGAAGCCGTGGATAATAATCCATACCTGGAGGACTTTTATAGCGATATGAAACGCTGGAGTTTTAACCTACAGATCTATTTTTTAAATAGCCGTTTTCAACAAATTGTTGAAATAGAAAGCAATAAAAGAAATGTAATACAAGACCGAACCATTTATGAAGATGCTTATATTTTTGCCGAAAATTTGCACGAAATGGGTTTGATGACCACACGGGATCATGACAACTATCAGGCAATATTTGAAAATATCACTTCTTTTATCAAACCACCCGACTTATTGGTATACTTACGTGCTTCGGTGCCAACCCTGGTGAATAATATACAACGCAGAGGAAGGGAATACGAAGCAAGCATTCGGATTGATTATTTATCTAAACTGAACGAGAAATATGAAGCTTGGATCAAAAATTATACCTCAGGTAAATTATTAATATTAGATAAGGATAAATTGGATTTCACTAATAATCCTGAAGACCTAGGAACAATTATTCAATCGATTGAAGCAGAAATTAATGGGCTTTTTTAAGCGTTTAAAGCTTTATTTTACTACTCAAAATACAGGAAAAGATTTTGAACATGAAAAACCTGAAAATTGGGTGTTCGGAATATTTTACTTTAATTCAAAAGACTATCGGTTTATTTTACCTAAACGAAACCAGATGATGGGCTGGACATTTAATTTTGCTCATCCAATTTCTTATATTGTGTTAGCTTTAATTCTTTTAGTTGTGATTTTGTCATCATTAAACACTTAATAACAATGAAGTCTCTAGGTGTTATTCCTGCCCGTTTTGCCTCTACACGCTTTCCGGGTAAACCATTAGTTGATATTCGTGGTAAAAGTATGATTCAGCGGGTGTACGAGCAATCTCTCAAATCGAGCTTAAACAAGGTTGTTGTGGCAACAGATGATGACCGAATTGCCGAAGAAGTGAAGCGCTTTGGAGGCGAATTTGTCATGACAGCCAACACTCACCAAAGTGGAACAGACCGTTGTGCAGAAGTAGTAAAAAACCTTCCAGGTTACGACGTTATCATCAATATACAGGGTGATGAACCTTTTATAGATCCGCTACAGATTAATTTGATTAACGATTGTTTTGCAGACGAAAAAGTTCAATTAGCCACCTTGATTAAAGAAATCCATGGTGAAGAAGAACTATTTAATCCAAATATTCCGAAAGTTGTCATTGGGAATCAGCAACAGGCCCTCTACTTTAGTAGACACCCAATCCCCTATCTGCGCGACCCATCAGCTACTCACCAATTTTATAAGCATATCGGCATATATGGTTATAAAACAGCAACGCTATTAGCAATTACACAATTAAAACCATCCTTGCTTGAGTTAGCAGAAAGCCTGGAACAACTTCGATGGCTAGAAAATGGGTACCAAATTCAAACCAGACTAACAACAATTGAAACCATTGCGATAGATTCGCCTAGCGACTTATTAAAAATAAATTTTTAAGGCTATGAGGAACATTTATTACTTCGGATTGCTGTGCTATGTATTCGTTGTTGCCTGCAATTCAACACCAAAAGAAGAACTTAAACCTGCATCCAATCATACAGCCACCCCCTTTAGCGACACGCTAAAACTCGACACTTTCAAGGTTTCTTTAGAGGGAACAGATCCAAAAAACAGTTCATTACAGTTCAGTATCATTTCTTATAAGGGAAAAGAAATCTATAAAGTCAATATCCAGGGAGCAGATCTATTAAAAGCAAACCAAAATTTAAAAACAAATAGCGAAAAGATGAAGTACTTAAACAACCAGGTACAATTCTTTTTTGAAGAAGAACATTTTATATGGCCAGCTGTTATGCCCACAGAAAAAGCCGATGAAAATGTGCCTGATAAAGCGTTTTATGAAGAGCTCAAACAAACTCAGTTAAATGGGTTTAACTACCGCTTAGGTAAGGAAGCTAAAGTTTACATCGCCTGGTCAGAAAAAGACCAAAAAGTCAAAGTATTCTATCAAACTCACGATACTTTCTAAGACTCGTCATTGCGAGGAGTTGCGAGGCGTTGCAAAGCATCATTGCGAGGCGTTGTAAAGCATGAAACAAAGCGTCATTCCACTGCGAGGCTGTCAATATAAAACACCGTCATTGCGAGGAACGAAGCAATCTAATGGAGAGATTGCTTCGTTCCTCGCAATGACGGATTCTGAATCCCCCTTACTTAAACAAAAAATCAAATAAATTTATTTCCGGTTTAAGACCTAATTTTTTTCGTAAACGGTAGCGACTAACCTCAACCGCCCTCGGCGTAATATTTAAAAGCTGAGCTATTTCTTTAGAAGAAAGGTTAAGTTTTAAATAGGCACACAACTTTAAATCGCTTGGACTTAAATTCGGGTATTTATCCTTCAAATTACTCAGAAAATTGGCATGTACATGATCAAAATGAATGGCAAACTGATCCCAATCGTTATCTAATTTCTTAGCCTCGTTTAGCAACCGGATCACTTTCTTTAGATCGTCCGCAGTATCTTTACTGGTTGTTTGCTTAACCATTGGCAATAATTCATCGCCAATTTTAGACAATAATTTGCCCCTTTGCACCAAATGCATCGTTGTAGTAGCAAGCTCTTTATTCTTAAATTCTACTTCTACCTCCAATTGCTTCTTCTGCAACTTGGTAATCTGCTGTTCATTACGCTCTATTTCTAACTGGTGGCTTTCCCTCAATTTAGCCTGTACCTTTTGGTGCTGCCTTTCCTGATATTTGATCAACAGATACAATAGAAACCCGAAAATCACCAAATATACTGCGTAAGCGATGGTACTTTCATACCATGCCGGCTTTATAGTAAAAGGATAGCTGACCGGGGTAGATTCGTTACCCAAATTGTTTCTTGCCTTTACATTAAATACATATCGTCCCGCTCCAAGGTTGGTATAATCTTTTTCACTCTTACTGCTCCAGGCCGACCATTTATCTTCAAATCCTTTGAGCTGGTAACTAAATTCAATATTCTCCTGCTGCTCAAACAAGGTAGACCCAAACTCAAAATGCAAGGAATTGAATTTATAGGGTAGTTTAGCTAAATCGTCCTTTTGCGCTCTTCCTTTAAAATATCCTCCAAATAGAATACTATCCGTTGCCCCCATGATGCTAACTTGCCCTAAAACTACATTGGGTTTGTAAATATTTGCTGCATACTTCTTATAATCTAAATGTAACAGACCTTTATTAGCTCCAATAAAGATATTGTTGTCATCATAAGGATAAATATTTTCAAAACCAGCAACAATCTTTAGTTTTAACTCAGGCAACTCAACAATGGAGAATTGCTTACCAGGCGGCTTTCTTTTAAAGTCTACCACGCCTACCTTTTTATCTGATACGAACCACAGCTTGCCCTCTTTGTCTTGAACAAGACATTGTAAAGGCATTTTCTTGAAAATCGGTCTAAAGTAACGGCTTACGGCAAACTTTCTTTTTTTGGCGTCATATTCATAAATGCCATCTGCTGTCGCGGCAACGACCCTATCCTTAAGTGCAAACACATAATTATATAAGGTCAGCGGCAATCCATCCTTCTCAGTTAATAGCGAAGTTTTGATGATACTTTGTCCATCGGCAGAAAGATCCATCTTAAAAATCCCCCGATAGGGATGAGAAGCCCAGATGCAATTAACCTTCTTATCAACCACAACAAAACGTAATGGCTCATTTAAAGAGGAAAAATTTCTATTATTGATAAACTCTCCATTCTTAAAATCGAGCATTTGTAAGCCTGTATAGGTACCGGTAAGTATGCGATCTCCAATTGGTTTGAATAACCAGGTTCCTAAATCTCTATACAGTGCAAAAGCATTATTACCTTTAATATCGAAAGCACCATCTTCTTTAGCCAGTAACAAATGATTATTAATTTCCGTCAACCCCCAAGTCTGGCCCTTGGTGTCATTCACCTCTTCAAACTTCGCTTTGCTATTACTAATATCCGACTGCTTTAGATTTACCGGAGCGGAAAATAATCCATTCGAAGTACCGATATAGAGTTTATCCTTAAATATACGACTCGCATAACTAGCTATTTGTTTATTTTTATCTGGATAAATATGTTTAATTGCACTATTAAAAGCAATAAAAGCAATCCCATCGTCTAAACCAATCCACAAGTTCTGATGCTGATCTAAAAATATGCTTCGGATATTGTTATTCAACAAACCTTCGGCATAGGAAAACTGCCTTTGCAAAGTTCCATTCTTATTGATAATGAGCAAAGCAGAAGAAGTTGTGCCCAAGGCATACAGATCAGGGTTAATTTGGATTGCTCCATTTATTCGGTCATTATAAAAAATCTTATCTAAGGGAGTTGATTTTTTAATGAGTTTATCTCCTATCAATAAGAAAATCCCATCTTTTAATGTGGTCAACATTAAGGTGTCGCCATTGTAGGGCAAAACTGCAGTGATATTGGAATTGATAATCCTGGGGTCATTGCATTTCACAATCCACTTTCCATCTTCAAGTGTTTTTAAGCCGATATTGATCTCATGGGCAAATACCTCATTTTTAACCGCGCCCATATACACCCACGTTAAGGTGGTGCGATACACATCAATTTTATTGTCTTTTAAACGGAAAATTTTTGTGACCGTTCTAAAATATACTGCATCACCTACCAGCTCAATATTCCAAACGTCTGCAAATTGCTTATCGCCCTTTGGAATTAAGTTCTTAAGCGACCGATAGGTTAATACCCCATTTTTATTTGGATAATAATAACCAATTTCATCTTGGGCCCCAACATACAACCGGCCATTGGTAGCAATTTTGACCGAACGTAAAATGGTTTTGTTAGGAAAGGGGTATAACTTCCAATAAGTCCCATTAAAAGTAAGCAAGCCTTCGTTGTTGGCAATATATAAAATACCATTGCGATCTTGGGAAATCCCCCAATTCTGCGTTCCAGCTCCATAGTCCAATCCCTTGTAACTTGTAACCTGGGGAAGACCAATTGGGTCTTGAGCCTTCAAGCTCACTGGACAAAGACAGCTAAGGAAAATAAATAGATAAATATATTTCATGTCCAAAGAAAAAAATCCTATACAAGATAATGAAGATAGCAAATTTCTCTTTGTTGTGGTCACATATTGCTTATTCTTATCAAAATTGCAGAAAAAAGTTGTTCTTGTATGGGTATTGTAGGGGGAACATTTTCCGGTTTTGCTAAATGCCGCTTTATATTTGTGTATTAACCGTTGCCAAAGATTGGCAAAAAACTAACCAAAATATAAACTTAATTTATTTGTTATGAAAGGAAAATCTACGTTCATTCTTTTACTGTTTTCCCTACTTTTTTCGGCCAGTGCGTGGGCTCAGGAAATAGATGTATCAGGAAGAGTAACTGCCAAAAGTGACGGCTCGCCGTTACCGGGTGTCTCTGTTGTCATCCAAGGTGCTAAAACGGGTGTAGCCACTAATGCTGATGGAAGATTTAGCATCCGGGTACCTAAAACCGGCACCGTGCTCGTTTTTTCTCAAATTGGTTTAGCTAACCAAACGTTCACTGTAAATAATAATCAGCCGATTAATATTCAAATGGTAGATGAAGTGGGCGCTTTATCAGAAATTGTAGTAGTGGGATATGGAACCCAAAAGAAAAGTGTTGTGACGGGCGCAATCTCTCAGGTTAAAGCATCGGATTTAGAAAACATGCCTGTTACCCGAATCGAACAATCATTACAAGGCCGTACCTCAGGTTTAACTATTACTACTGGCTCCGGACAACCTGGAGATGGCGCTACCTTACGAGTAAGGGGTACCACCTCAATAAATAATAGTGAAGTTTTATATATTGTAGATGGTGTGCAAGTTGGTGGAGGTATTGACTATCTTAATCAGGCGGACATTGAATCTATTGAAGTTTTAAAAGATGCTGCCTCTGCTGCTATTTATGGAGCGAGAGCTGCAAATGGGGTAATCATCGTTTCCACTAAAAAAGGAAGTAGAAACGGAAAAATGAATGTTAACTATCATACTTATTTAGGTACACAAGCACCAGTAAGAAAACTGGAACTCTTAAATGCAACCCAATTTGCTACCTTATACAATGAGGCAGAATACGCTAGAACGCCAAACCTAGTTACCCCACGATTCCCTAATCCATCGCAATATGGAGTTGGAACTGATTGGCAGGCAGCGGTATTTAATGACAATGCGAAAGTTCAAAACCACGAATTAAGTATTGCCGGAGGTAATGAAAAATCTACCTACTACAGTTCATTTGGTTATTTCGATCAAGATGGAATTGTGGCAACAAGCAATTCGCAATATAAAAGGTTTACAGCTCGCTTTAATTCAGAGCATCAAATTACAAAAGGGATTAAATTTGGTCAGAATATCGGCTATACCAGAACAAATTCTATTGGCGTTGGTACCAATACCGAATATGGATCGCCATTAGGCCGGGCAATCAATATGGACCCAATTACTCCCTTGATAGAAACAAATCCGGCCAAGTATAATGCACCTCCCTACTCCAATCAACCAGTTGTGAGGAATTCTCAAGGTCTTCCATATGGGATTTCTGAAGGGATTGCACAATCTGAAATCTTAAATCCTATTGCAGCATTAGCTGTAGCACAAGGGAGAGGCTGGTCTGATAAAGTAGTAGGTAATGCCTTTGTAGAAGTAGAACTTATCAAAGGATTAAAAATACGTTCACAAGGCGGTGTGGACTTAGCTTTCTGGGGCGGAGAAGGATTTACACCCATTCATTACTTAAGTCCAACCTTTAGTACCACAGTTAATACCTACAGCAGAAACTCAAATAGAGGCTTATTTTGGTCGTTAGAAAACACAATCAGTTACCAGAAATCTATCCAAAACCATAACTTCACAGCCTTAATTGGCTACTCAGCTCAGAAAAATAAAGGGGAGTTGCACAGTGGATCACTTCAGGGCTTACCAGTAGATAATTTAAAAGATGCATCTCTTGGATTCTCCGTTCCTAAAGAAAATAGAGATTTTGGCGGCGGTGAATATTTAAACACGTTAAATTCAGCATTTGCTCGTTTAACTTACGATTTTAATGAGAAATACCTATTCACGGGTATTATTCGTAGAGACGGTTCATCCCGTTTTGGATCAAATAACAAATATGGTATTTTCCCTTCAGGATCTGCAGGATGGGTGGTTACAAAAGAGGGCTTTTTTCCTCAAAACAACATTGTTAACTTCTTGAAAATTAGAGGATCTTATGGCATTACCGGTAACGATCAAATTGGAGATTTCAGGTATATTTCAACAGTAAGCGGCGGAAGAAACTATACATTGGGTACTTCAGCAGGTTTAAACATTGGTGTTAGTCCAGATGCCCTCTCAAATCCAGACTTACAATGGGAAGAAACATCCTCGGCTGATATAGGTTTAGATGCCACCTTGTTCTCTAATATAAGTTTAACGGCAAACTGGTACAACAAAAAAACAACGGGAATGCTTTTGCAAATCGCTGTACCAGGTTATGTAGGCAATAACGGACCGATAGGTAATATTGCAGATCTAACGAACAAAGGTTTTGAATTAGAATTGGGCTACAATAAAAAGCTTGGAGATTTCTCCTTCCGTGTTGCAGCGAATGGCTCCTTCGTAAAAAACAATATTGTATTCCTAGGTGCTGAAAAAGAATTTCTGGAAGGTCAAAAAATTACACCGCAAGGTTTAGAAGTTACCAGAACAAAATTAGGTTATCCAATTGGTTCATTCTTTGGCTATAGAAATGAAGGTTTATTTCAAAATCAAACCGATATCAATAATTATAAAAATGCTGCCGGCAGCTTACTTCAGCCAAATGCTAAACCTGGAGACATAAGATTCGCAGATATTAATAATGATGGAAAAATTGATGCAGATGATAGAGAGGTGATTGGTAACCCAACCCCAGACTTCACCTACGGAATAACTTTCAATGCAGCTTATAAAGGCTTTGACATGGTTGTTTTAGGTCAAGGGGTAAGTGGAAACCAAATCTTTAACGCTTTGAGAAGATTTGACTTACCAGCATCAAATTATACCACAGACATTTTAAGCAGATGGACAGGCGAAGGAACGAGTAATACGATGCCTCGACTTACATTAGACGATTCTAATAACAATTATAGCAGATCCTCAAGCCTTTTCTTGGAAGACGGGGCCTATTTCAGAATTAAAACTTTACAAGTAGGATATACCTTACCAAATACGTTAACTAAGAAAGCTGGAATCAATAAAATTAGATTCTATTTAATGGCCAACAACTTGGTAACATTTACTAAATATAAAGGTTATGACCCTGAAATTGGCGGCGGAAGCTATGGCATAGACCGTGGATTTTACCCACAAGCAAGAACATTTTATGCTGGTTTAAATGTTGGTTTTTAATAATTATAATGATGAGAAATAAAAACATAAAAAGTACGGTCGCAATAGTTGCGATGTTGCTAATTTTTGTATCCTGCAAAAAAGATTTCCTTGAGTTAACACCAAGAGGAACAACTTTAGAAGATAATTTTTACAAAAATGAAACTGAAATGATGCAGGGAGTAATCTCGGTATATGATGTAATGCAGTGGGGAACCACAGGAGGCTACACCATGAAAATGCCACTATTAAGTGCCGCATCAGATGATTGCTGGGCTGGTGGAAGTAGTGCATCAGATCAGCCTAACTGGGTAGCCTATGACAACTTTAACATGAGCTCCTTTGTGGGTCCGCAAGGCGGATTGTGGAACAAGAATTTTAGCGGAATTAATCGGGCAAATTTAATTTTAAGCAAAATTGAGAAATCAACGGTTTTAAGCGCCGGATTTAAATCACGAGCAGTAGCCGAAGCTAAATTTTTAAGAGCCTACTTCTACTTTGATTTGGTAAGATGGTTTGGCAATGTTCCACTGATCCTTAAAGAACTTACCCCAAGTGAGCTATATACGCAAACACAATCAACCCCTGCCCAAGTATATGCACAGATAGAGAAAGACTTGAGAGATGCACTAACAGGTTTGCCACCAGTTGTGAGTGCTGCAGAAAAAGGAAGAATATCACTGGGTGCTGCAAAAGCGCAATTGGCAAAAGTACTGTTGTTCCAAAATGACAATACCAAATTGGCAGAAGCAGCTACTTTATTTGAAGATATCAATAGAGTGGGAAATCCATATGGCTATTCGTTAGTAACCGACTATGCCGAAATTTTTAATCCGTCAAATAAATTTAATTCAGAATCAATTCTTGAAATCCCGCATTCAAATAATGCTGCATGGGGAGACTGGGGATGGATTAATGGCGGTGAAGGAAATGTTGGTACGCAGTTTATAGGAATGGATTCTTATGTAGGTGACACCTATTCAAGTGGTTGGGGCTTTTGCCCGGTGACATTAGATTTAGTAAACGCGCTAAAAAATGATCCGCGGTTTGCCGCTACAATTATTGATGGTAAAGCTTTAAAAGCTACTGGTGCTACTTATAATGCGCGCTATCAAAACACTGATTACTTCATTAAAAAATATGCACCTCTCAAAGCATATCGTTCAACAATTGGTACACCTGAGCAAAACTGGCCAATCAACGAAATTGAGATCAGGCTGGCTGATACGTATTTAATGCAAGCAGAGGCATTATTGAGAAGCGGCGGTAGCGCCACACGAGCTAAAGAATTATTAGATGCCGTAAGAGCCAGAGTTGGCTTAGCTTCTATACCAGCTACTTTAGATAATATTTACGCTGAGCGAAGGTTAGAGTTGGCAACAGAAGGGCATCGCTTCTTTGACTTAGTGCGTACTGGGAAAGCGGTTGCTGTTTTAGGGCCTCTAGGCTATAAAGCTGGTAAGAGTGAATATTTACCTATTCCTCAAACTGAAATAGATGTTACGAAAGGTGTTATCAAACAAAATCCTGGCTATTAATCCTTAAACAATGAAAACATTTAATCATAAAATTAAAACATCAATCTGGATCTCTCTGGGAATGATGTTAAGTATTTTCGCCTCTTGTAAAAAAGACGAAGTAATGGGAGTATTAGGGACAGCACCTGAAGCTTCTGCGATACAATTCACTGCTACTCCTACTGCTACCAATCCAAATATTATTTCGTTCAAAAGCGAGTATAATGGTATTAATGCAAACTGGGATTTCGGCAATGGCTCATCAAGCAATGGCAAAGAGGTACAAGCTTCTTACCCCTTAGCAGGAACGTACACAGTTAAATTAACAGTATTGGCCGCAGGTGGTAGCGTCTCAACAACCAAAACGATTACCATTGCTAATACAAACCCTGCCATGCTAAGCGATCCAGCGTATGTGTTGCTCTCAGGTGGATTGACTAACCCCACTGGTAAAACTTGGATTATTGATAAAACCGAACAAGGTCACCTGGGTGTTGGGCCTATCACTTCGCAGTTTCCAGATTGGTATCAGGCAGGGCCAAATGAAAAAGCCAGCAACGGGTTCTACGATGACGAAATGACTTTTGCAATGACAGCAACAGGCTTAAAGTACACGTATGTTAACAATGGAACTACCTTTGCAAATGCTTCAAACGCGCCCGGAATTGGTGGACCAACCGGCTCTGATGATCCAACTGTAAATTACACACCTCCTACTAACTTAGGCTGGGTGTTAAGCAGCTCAGGGGATACCAAATATATTAACATTAGTAACAACGGCTTTATCAGTTATTATTTAGGTGTATCACAATATCAAATTCTATCGCTTACTGCTGATGAAATGTGGCTGCGCAGTGGCGATAAATCGAATGCAGGTAATGCGTGGTATTTAAAACTAATTAGAAAAGGATTTACGCGTCCTGTCGTGCCTCCTGTTCAAAAACCAATACAGCCGGCCAACTTAACGGATGATTTTCAAAATCCAACTACATTTACGTGGGGAGCTGAAAACATGGATTATGTTAGAGCTTATGACAATCCGTTGAAGTTCCCTGTAAATACATCGGCTAAGGTGGGCTATTATGAAAAAAGAACAGGTGATGAAGGTCAGTATGGAAACTTAAACGTAACACTTCCTTACCGATTTGATTTGACAGCAAAAAACAAAATCCGATTAAAAGTATTTATCCCAGGTGCTAATGATTTTACAAAGGTGAAACCTACTGTTGCCATTAAATTGCAAAACTCCTTACTTGGTGGTAATGCTTGGCAAACACAGATTGAAATCGTCAAAACTATTTTACCTTCACAGTTTAATACCTGGGTTCAATTAGAATTTGATTATGCTGGATCTGCCGCGCAAACCTTATACGATAAGATTGTAGTACAATTAGGTGGAGAAGGACATCCACACCCAGGGATTTTTTATATAGACGACTTTGAATTTAAATAAAAACAGAATGATTGCTCCAATAAAACAATTTTATTTCTTTATTGCACTTTCAGCAGGCTGTATATTATCATGCCAGTCTTGCTCTTCAAAAAAAGAAGATGAAGCGATAATTTTACCGCCTAAGCCGATTACTATAGAAGACAAACAGTGGGCTTTTGAAGCAACACCTGCATGGGTGGATGAGTTTGACTATACGGGCTTACCAGAAACAAGCAAATGGGATTACGACTTAGGCGGTTCGGGATGGGGAAATAATGAGAAACAATATTACACCAATTCTATTGCGAATGTTAATGTCGGAGATGGAAAATTAACCATAACCGCTAAAAAGGAAAGCATGAGCGGAATGGCCTATACGTCGACCCGATTAGTAACAAGAAATAAACTGGATGTATTATATGGGAGGTTTGAAGTAAAAGCTAAGCTTCCAACCGGTAGAGGAACATGGCCGGCAATATGGATGTTACCAACAGATAGAGCCTACGGAGATTGGCCGAAATCTGGCGAAATAGATATCATGGAACATGTTGGATACGACCAGAACAATGTACACTTCAGCACCCATACAGAAGCTTATTATTTTAAGATCAATACCCAAAAAACCAGTAAAAAGCTCATTCCTGATGCGAGTACGGCCTTCCACCTTTATCGGGTAGATTGGACACCTTATGCTGTTAGGGGATATTTTGATAATGCCATGGTTTTTGAATTTGTAAATGAAGGAACAGGCTATAAAGCTTGGCCTTTCGACAAACGATTCCACTTGTTATTGAACTTGGCAGTGGGTGGCGATTGGGGCGGTGCCCAGGGAATAGATGATTCAATATTTCCGCAGAAATTTGAAATAGACTATGTAAAATATTTTAAAATGATAGAAAAGTAAATTGAATCTTTGACCATGACCAGTAGGTCATGGTCATTATTCCTTACCTACTGACTTTCAAGCCACTAATATTTATTCAATTTTTAATTACAAAGTCGAATATTTGTGTACCTTTGTATCCCGTACAAAAACAATTAAAAAGGCGTAAAACACCTGATTAATTTCACAAACTCACAAACATGACTAAGTATATTTTTGTTACGGGCGGTGTTACTTCCTCATTAGGTAAGGGCATCATCTCCGCTTCATTAGCCAAACTTTTACAAGCTAGAGGTTACCGGGTAACCATCCAAAAATTTGATCCCTACATCAATATTGATCCTGGAACATTGAACCCCTACGAACATGGCGAATGCTATGTTACGGAAGACGGCGCAGAAACAGATTTAGATCTTGGTCATTATGAAAGATTCTTAAATGCACCAACTACTCAGGCTAATAACATCACTACAGGTCGTATCTACCAAAATGTAATCAACAAAGAAAGACAAGGAGATTACTTGGGTAAAACGGTACAAGTGGTACCACATATTACAGATGAAATTAAGCGCAATATGCGCATCTTAGGCGATTCTGGTAATTATGATATTGTAATTACTGAGTTAGGTGGTACTGTTGGCGATATTGAATCGCTTCCATTTATTGAGGCTGTACGTCAGTTTAAATGGGAAGAAGGTTCTTCCAATGCGATTGTAATCCATTTAACCTTAATTCCTTTCTTAGCTGCTGCCGGAGAATTAAAAACTAAACCAACTCAACACTCCGTTAAAGCCTTATTAGAATATGGGATCCAACCAGATATTTTAGTATGTCGTACCGAACATCATATTAGCGCTGATATCCGTAAAAAAATCGCCTTATTCTGTAATGTGAATGTAAATGCGGTAATCGAATCGATTGATGCTTCTTCAATTTATAGCGTACCGTTATTGATGATGAAAGAGCAATTGGACAAAACGGTATTGAGTAAATTAAAATTACCTGCTAAAAACGAACCAGACATGGAAAGCTGGAAAGATTTCTTAGGTAGATTAAAAAATCCTACAGCTGATGTGCGCATTGGTTTGGTTGGAAAGTATGTTGAATTACCAGACGCTTATAAATCAATTTCGGAAGCCTTTATTCACGCAGGCGCGAAAAATGAATGTAAGGTACGTGTAGAATATATTCCTTCAGAAAGCATCTACCCAGATAATGTAGCTGAAAAATTAGGGCATTTACAAGGAGTGTTAGTCGCCCCGGGTTTTGGAAGCAGAGGTATTGAAGGAAAAATTGAAGCCATTAAATTTGTGAGACAAAATGAAATTCCTTTCTTTGGAATTTGCCTTGGTATGCAATGCGCGGTAATCGAATTTGGTAGAAACGTATTAGGACTTAAAAATGCAAATACTTCAGAAATAGATGAAAATTCTGCCCATCAGGTAATTAATATGATGGAAGAACAAAAAAATATCACATCCAAGGGAGGCACCATGCGTTTAGGTGCATATCCATGTGATATTAAAAAAGGCACAAAAGCATATGCTGCTTATGGAAAACAACACATTTCTGAAAGGCATAGACATCGCTATGAGTTTAACAGCGAGTATTTAAAACAATATGAAGATGCAGGAATGATTGCTTCAGGTATTAATCCCGATAGTAATTTAGTAGAAATTATTGAGCTAAAAAACCATCCTTTTTTCGTTGGGGGACAATTTCACCCAGAATTAAAGTCGACAGTAGCAAATCCTCACCCACTTTTTGTTAAATTTGTTGCCGCTGCAATGGAGTATGCAAAAAAGAAAATCAAATAATACGAGTTTAAAAGATAATAATGGATAGAAATACATTTACAGGCCTGTTCCTGATCATGGTGATTTTAGGAGCAGCTGTGTTCTTTATGAAGCCCAGCGACGCTGATATTAAGAAAGAAAAAGAAAGAATTACAGCAGATTCGCTCAAAAAAGTTGGTGCCAACCAAACAGTGACCCCTACAGCCACAGCAGCTTCAAATGCACTGGCAAAACAAGATACTACGATCTCTACTGGTCCATTTGGTGCAAACCTGAATGGAACTGAAGCTACTTCGGTATTGGAAAACCAATTATTAAAATTAACCTTTACCAATATAGGCGGTAAAATTAAAAGTGTTGAGGTTAAAGACGTAAAGACTTACGCAGGAGCACCAGTTGTGTTGTTTAACGGAAACAACAATAAATTTGGCCTAAATCTTAACATAGATGGCAAAATTGTAAATACCAATAATCTTTATTTCACAAGCACAAAAAATGGTAATAGCATGAGCATGCGTGCTAACTATAGTGCAGATAAGTATATTGAATTTGTTTATGATTTAAAAGATGCTAGTAATAATGTAGGCTTTAATGTTAACTTAAATGGTTTGAATGGAGTGGTACAAGGAAACACAGTTAGCATAAACTGGGAAACAACTTTATTACAACAAGAAAAATCTGCTGCAAAGGAACAAGAACATGCCGCCCCTTATTACAAATATTCGGAACAAAATCCTGATCATTTAGGTATAGGTAAAGATGAGAAAGTAGATTTAACGGAAGGCAAAATTGAGTGGTTTTCATTTAAACAACACTTTTTCTCCGCTGTATTAATTCCGCAAGTACCTTTTGAAAAAGGAAATCTCGAATCAAAAGTTAGCACAGAGCAGGGCAAAGTAAAATGGTATGGTGCCAACATGCAATTGCCCTTTAATCAACTAGCCTCACAAAGCTATGCGATGAAATTCTATTTTGGGACCAATAAATTTTCAACCTTAAAGGACCAGGGTCAGGATATCGAAAAGCAGGTAGACATGGGCTATTGGCCTTTGAAATACATTAACAGGTGGATTGTTTTACCAGTGTTTAACTTTTTAGAGAGTTTTAACTGGGGTTATGGCTTAATTATTTTGGTGTTAACCATTCTCCTGAAACTTGCAATGTCTCCACTAACCTATAAATCGTACATATCTATGGCTAAAATGCGAATTTTAAAGCCTGAAATGGATGAAATTAAAGCAAAAGTAGGCGATGATAACCCAACGCTATTGCAACAAGAATATTTGAAATTATATAAAAAGGTCGGCGTAAATCCTTTAGGTGGATGTTTACCAATGTTATTACAATTACCTTTCGTAATGGCTTTCTTCTTCTTCTTCCCGAATTTATTCGAATTAAGAGGTGAATCCTTTTTATGGATGAAAGATCTATCCACTTATGATGATTTTATAAAATTTGGTTTTACAATCCCGTTTATAGGTGACCACTTGAGTTTAATGTGTGTATTGATGACTATCTCTACCTTAATCTACACCTATTTTAACAATCAAATTTCTGGTGCAACTGGTCAAATGAAATACATCGGCTACATCATGCCTATTATTTTCCTCGGTGTATTAAATAGTTATCCTTCTGGTTTAAATTATTATTATTTTTTAGCAAACATGTTAACTTTCGCTCAGCAGTATTTAATCCGAATGATGGTAAATGACGAAAAAATCCATGCTATTTTACAAGAGAATAAAGCTAAACCTCAGAGTGAAAAAAAGAAATCTAAATTTCAAGCAAGATTAGATGACTATATGCGTACACAACAACAAGCTAAAATACAGAGCAAGAAAAAATAAGTTTCCTTAATAAGTAAGAAAAAAGCCGACGCCTAGTATAATTTACTAAGCATCGGCTTTTTTCATGATTAAATAAACATAATTCCCCTTTGTACTCTGCGAAACACTCCTATCCTCTGTGGAAAAAAAATACTTTGCGTTTTATTCGTCTCTCTTTGCGTTTAAAAAAATCTCTGTCCCCTTCTCATAAAAAAACTTCGTTATTGTAAAATTTGATATACACATAGTAAAAATGTGCTCGAAATTTGCAATTTTTAACATTCGAACAACACCAAACCAATTAATCATGCAAAAAAAATTAACCTTTCTATTTTTATTATGTGCCAGTATTGCATATGGTCAAAAAAAACCGCTCGATCATACAGTCTACGATACGTGGGAATCTGTAGGCACAAAGCAATTTTCCAACGATGGGAATTGGGCAGCTTATAGTATTAACCAACAAGAGGGAGATGCAAACTTATATTTCCAACACAGTTTATCTGCGCAAAAACTTAAAGTTTCAAGAGGAGTTGCACCAAGCGGTTTTGGCGCTACCTCTTCACTATTTAGCCCGGACTCAAAATTTGCAGCTTTCGCCATTAAACCTTGGCACAAGGATACTAGAATGGCAAAAATAAAAAAGAAAAAGGCAGACGAGATGACCAAGGATACTTTAGCAATAGTAAACTTAACCACCTTAGCTGTTACTAAAATCCCACGAGTTAAATCTTTTAAATTTCCAGAAAATGGGGCTGCATTATTAGCATACAACCTAGAAAAGGCATTAGATAGTAGCAAAAAGAAGCCAGCTGCATCTAATCCTGGGCAAAAAAATGACTACCTAATTAATTATTTTGCTGACGACGAACCTGTGAGCGCAGCAAAGGAAGGAACAGACCTTGTTTTAAAGAACCTATCAACTGGTGTAACACGAACGTTTAAATTTGTAAACGATTTTAGTTTTAGCAAAGATGGCAAGCAGTTGGTTTTTACTTGCTCTGGGTCTAAAACAGATAAAGCCATCCAACAGGGAGTATTCTTACTTAATACCGAAACTGGTGTGGTTAAAACCCTGGTAAAGGGAAAAGGGAATTTTAAAAGTTTTACTTTTGATGAAGAAAGTGAGCGCTTAGCTTTTTTAGGGGATTTAAGTGCTGAAAAAGCCGAAATAAAAGACTTCAATATTTACTATAGCTCTTTAACGCTCGATACCGCTCAAATTCTTGTTGATAAAGATATGGACGGAATGCCGGCAAAATATGCCGTAAGCGGCGATGGTAGAATAAACTTCAGTAAAGATGGTAATAAGATATTCTTTGGCATTGCTCCAATCAAAAAACCAAAGGATACGACACTCATAGATTTCGAAAATGCAAAACTGGATATATGGGGCTATAAAGACGACTATCTTCAACCAATGCAATTAAAAAATGCAGACCGTGAATCTAAAAGAAGCTATTTAACAGTAATTGATATTTATGGCGACCCTAAAATCGTGCCTTTAACTGACGTAAAGTTGCCAGATGCCGGCTTAGTAAATGAAGGTGACGCTGGTTTTGTATTAGGCTCTACAGATTACGGAAACCGGATTGCATCGCAATGGGCTGGAGGATCAGTAAGAGATTATTATTTGATCGATGTTAAAACCGCAGTACGCAAAAAGATACTAGAAAGTTTTGATGGCAATGTGTCAGCATCCCCGGTTGGAAATTATATTTTATACTATGATAAAAAAACCAAAATCTGGAGCACTTATCAAGTGGCAAGTGGAAAGGTTACACCGCTTAATGCTGGTATGACAGTTAAGTTTTATGATGAAGAGAATGATGTGCCAGATGACCCTAATAGTTATGGACTTGCTGGTTGGACAGAAGATGACAAATTTGTGCTCCTCTACGATCGTTTCGACATTTGGCAATTTTCTCCAGATGGAAAGACAGCGCCAAAAAATTTAACTAACGGTTTTGGTAGATTAAACAATATTACCTTCCGGGTTGAAAGAACTGATCCCGAATTTAGATTTTTTGGTAAAAAAGATGAGGTATGGTTAGACGCATTCAATAATTCCACAAAAGAAAATGGATTTTACCGTAAATCGATAAACGACAATAAAAACCCAGAATTGGTTGTCATGTCTCCCGCCAAATATTCAAATTTAGTAAAAGCCAAAAATGCCGATTTCTATTTATATGACAAAGGGAATTATGTTACGTCTCCGGAAATCTACATTTCGAAAGATTTAAAAACCGCCAATAAAATAGCTAGCACCAATCCTCAGCAAAATAGTTATAACTGGGGAACGGCAGAACTGGTAAAATGGACAACCCCAAAAGGTTATAAATCAGAAGGTGTTTTATACAAACCAGAGAATTTCGATCCGAATAAAAAATATCCAATGATTGTCTATTTTTATGAAAAACTCTCAAACAGCTTATATACCTATAAAGCTCCTGCACCTTCTGCTTCCAGTATAAATATTCCATACTTTGTAAGTAATGGTTATTTGGTCTTCACTCCAGATATTAGCTATGAAACTGGTCATCCTGGTAAATCTGCAGAAGAATTTATTAACTCGGGCGTAGAAAGTTTGAAGAAAAATGCATGGGTAGATGGCACCAAAATCGGCATCCAAGGTCAGAGCTGGGGTGGCTATCAGGTAGCACACCTAATTACCGCAACGGATATGTATGCTGCTGCATGGGCCGGAGCTCCTGTAGCGAATATGACTTCCGCTTACGGAGGCATACGTTGGGAAAGTGGCATGAACAGACAATTTCAATATGAAAAAACCCAAAGTAGAATAGGTGCAACGTTATGGGAGAAACCAGAGCTTTATATAGAAAACTCACCTTTGTTTCATTTACCTAAAGTTAAAACACCAGTTGCCATCATGTCTAACGATGCAGATGGAGCTGTGCCATGGTATCAGGGTATTGAAATGTTTACGGGTTTAAAACGATTGGGAAAACCGGCTTGGTTATTAAGTTATAACAACGAAGCGCATAATTTAGTGCAACGTCAAAACCGAAAAGACATCTCTGTTCGGTTAGGGCAATTCTTTGATTATTATCTAAAAGGTGCAAAGGCTCCAGTGTGGATGGTAAGTGGTATTCCTGCGACAGAAAAGGGAAAAACCTGGGGTTTCGACTTAACAGACGATAAACCATAACTATTTTTGCAGTCATTGCAAGATCACCGTCATTGCGAGGCACGAAGCAATCTCTTCTTAGATTGCTTCGTACCTCGCAATGACGATTTTTGTGTAAATAAATAACCAACATGGACAGCCGATTTATTCTTGATCATTACCCTACTTTCAAAGCTCATCAATTAAAAAATCGCTTCTTAAAGCACAAAGATGTAAGTTTATTAATAGAAAAGCTTCCTGATATCTTTGGGATTAGTGAACTAGGCACATCGTTTGAAAATAGAAGCATTAAAGCAATAAAATGGGGAAAAGGAAAAACTAAAATTCTATTGTGGAGCCAAATGCATGGCGATGAAGCTACCGGTACCATGGCGCTATTCGATCTGCTCAATTTTTTGCACGGAGATAACGAATTGGTCCGACAAATCAATGAAAATTGCGAACTCCATATCATTCCGTTACTTAATCCCGATGGGGCAGAACGCTTTACCCGTAGAAGTGCGCAGCAAATAGATATAAACAGAGATTTCTTACAGTGTCTAACACCTGAAGCGGTAATTCTAAAAGCATACCAAGCTAACGTAAATCCTGAATTTAGTTTCACGTTACATGATCAAATAACCTTATGGAGTATAACCAATTCACTTAAGCCCGCTACCCTATCATTCCTTGCCCCAGCAGTAGACTACGAACTTAGCATTGATCCGGTAAGGGAAAAAGCAATGTTGGTTATAGCCGACATGTTTGAAGCTATATCCCCTATCATTCGGGGTCACATTGGTTTATTTGATGATGAATATGAACCAAGAGCTTTCGGCGATAACTTCCAAAAACTAGGTACTAGCACTATTTTAATCGAAGCTGGTGGATTACAAGGAGATCCTGAAAAGCAAGAGATAAGGAAATTATACTTCTTAGCGATGCTAAAAGGCATCACAGCTATTGCTACAAAGAGCTACCTCCATCAAAACACAACAAATTATTTTGCCATTCCCAAGAACAACAAACAAATTTTCCATATACTTATTCATGGTCTAACCGTTAATGGAGCAAAGGTAAGTGTAGGGATCAATTACGACGAATGTCCAAACAAAGATGGCATGGGAACAACCAAAACATATAGTATTCAAGATATTGGTGATTTGAGTTTCTGTGATGCATATGAAAATTACACCTTAATTAATTACAGTTTAAACGGGGCTATAATCTTTAATGAAAATGCACACTTCGAACTGTTTGAAGGCAATGAAATGGTATTATCATTCCAAAATGGAAAACTTATTCAAAAAAATCCTTACTTTCAACTTTTAAAAAACACAAATGACATTAAGTAGAATTTGGTCTGGATTTATCATCGTAGCTATTACTGTAGCCTGTGTTAAATGTTTTTTCTTCGGAGAAACAGAAATCCTAAGTTGGATGGTAATCGGCAAAGCTGATGATCCTACTAATTTAACAAAAGTTGATGGAATCATTCAAACTTGTTGGACGGCTGTAGAGTTATGTATTAAGCTCATAGGAATTCTTGCTTTATTTATGGGTTTTATGAGTATAGCGGAGCGAGCTGGTGGCATTAGATTACTTTCTAGAATTGTTGGCCCATTTTTCTCAAAACTATTCCCGGAAATCCCCAAAGGACATCCTTCAATGGGACATATGATTATGAATTTTTCTGCGAACCTACTTGGTCTGGATAACGCCGCCACACCATTTGGATTAAAGGCTATGGAAAGTTTACAAGAGCTCAATCCCAGTAAAGATACTGCTAGTAACTCTCAACTCATGTTTTTATGTTTGCATGCTGCGGGCTTAAGTCTCATTCCCGTTAGCGTAATTGCTATTCGTGCATCGCAAAATGCTTCAGATCCTACAGATGTATTTATACCCTGCCTTATTGTAACCTTTGTAGGCACAATGGCTGCAATGACAATCGTTTCAATAAAACAAAAAATAAACCTGTTTCAACCAGTTATTATTGGGTGGATTGCAAGTATTTCTATCTTAATTGCCGTGATGGTTGTGTATATAACAACTTTAAATGCAGATGGGATTAAGTCATTCTCTGGCCTATTAAGTAATGGCCTTATTTTATTGGTATTCCTGCTAATCGTTCTCGGCGGTCTGTATAAAAAAATTGATGTCTTTGATGCCTTTATTGATGGTGCCAAGAACGGATTTGAAACTGCCGTAAAAATTATCCCCTACTTAGTTGGGATGTTAGTTGCCATTAGCATGTTAAGAACCAGCGGAACCTTCGACGTTGTTATTTTAGGAATTAAGAATGCTTTTGCATTTTTTGGTGCGGACACACGCTTTGTAGAAGCCCTGCCTACCGCATTGATTAGACCATTGAGTGGTGGCGCAGCTAGGGGGATGATGGTTGATACGATGACCGCCTATGGAGCTGACTCATTTGCTAGTAAGCTATCTGGTATTTTTCAAGGCGCGGCAGATACGACTTTCTATGTAATTGCGGTTTATTTTGGTTCTGTGAGCATTAAAAATACCCGCTATGCAGTAGGCGCTATGTTATTAGCTGATTTAGTTGGCGTATGTACAGCAATTGGCCTGGCCTACTTGTTTTTTGGTTAACGTAGAGAAACCACTTTGTCATCGTCAAAAGATGACAAAGTGGTTTTTAGCATTAAGGTTTTAATATCCTTGGTTTTGCTGTGCCTTTAAACCCGGATTTGCATTGATCTCGCCTTGTGAAATTGGTAACCTGGTTTTGTAGAATGTCCTATTAATGCTTTTATCCCTTGTTGGAACTGCAATACCGCCAAGTTCATCATTAAAAATTATCGTTTTATTTAAGCGTATCATATCAAAGAAACGATGTCCTTCGCCAATCAATTCTTTGCTTCTCTCATCTAAAATCATATTTAAGGTGATCGTTCCGGCTGTAGCTGGCGCTAGCAACGGAGCTCTTTTTCGAATAGCGTTTAAATATGTAGCTGCTTTGCCTGGATCTGTAGCTAAAGCCGCTTCAGCTGCAATTAAATAAATCTCCGATAATCTTATTACCTTAATATTTACAGCCGTATTAGTGGCTTTGCCATCACCTGCTAACGAGGTACTTCCGCTGTACTTATAAAGTGCACCCATATGTGAAGCACCACTTTCGTCAAAACTCATTACTCCCCATCTTACATCTGATGGATCTGCTTTTAATCTGTTTAAGAAATAATCGCTCGCCATAAACCAACCTAACACGGTAGTGGCGCCATGTCCTTTACGTCGGTGATAGAAACCCAATGAACCGGTAGTTAAATCATTCTCAGCAGAAAAAACACCCAGTTCGAAGATCGACTCTGTTCCAAATTGAGCTTTCCATGAATCAACCCAATTAGCATTACTGTATAATGTATAAATGTTGTTGTTGATGATTTCTTCCGCAGCTTTTAATGCATTTACATGGTCCTTCATATATAGATAAACTCTTGCCTGTAAAGCTAAATTGGTATAGTAATTAATATAGCCATTCGTTTTTGTTTTCGACAAAAGCGGAGCCGCTGCCTTTAGATCATCTATAATCTGTGTGTAGTTCTGTTCAACAGTCGCGCGTAAAGGCTGAGCAGAAGAACTTAAAACGGTAGTTACATTTGGTACACCAAAAGAAGCTTTGTCGTCGTCATATGATTTACCATATAAGCGCACTAAATCAAAATGCATAAGGGCTCTTGAAGTCAAGGCCTGGCCTTTTGCGCTATTAAATCCAGTGCTTCCAGCAGCCTCTAGCCTAGCAATATTTTCAAGCAAATTATTTGCCTGAAGTATATTAGCATACAATGAAGACCAAAAACCAGCGTAGCTACCAGTATTTGCTGCATGATCGAACATGTAGAGACCATCTTGTCCTCTTCCTCTTGAGAAAATGGTAAAATCCCCACCTTTTGCATCACCATACAGCATAAAATTCCTGCCATAATAGTCAGAACTCGTCATGCTTCGCATTAAACCATTAATCATTACTTGAGCATCTGCTGGAGTTTTAATTGCCGTTAATGCATCCCCAGAATTGCTGGGTGTTACATCTAGAAAATCCTTACATGAACTGAACCCCAGCGTAAGAAGTCCAATCAAGAATATGTTTACTTTTTTCATTTTCAAAATCTTTTAATCATTAGAAACTAAGTTCAATCCCAAACGTGTACGTTTTGCCAAATGGTGTTTCCCATCCTCTTGTACCATACTGATTAACCTCTGGATCAGCAATTTTGTATTTGCTAAAGGTTAATAAATTTGATCCATTAAAATATATTCTTGCATTTGTACTTCCAACTTTCTGAAGTAGTGTTTTTGGGAGATTGTACGCCAGTGTAATATTTTTAAGCCTAAAGAAACTAGCATCATGCATTTGACGGGTACTATATTGCATAGGGTCAGTTAAATCATTACCGTCAAGCTTTGGTAAGCTTCCTGCAGTATTGGTAGGTGTCCACATATGGTCATAGTATTCTTGTGCTCTAATCCTTTCCCAATAGTAACCATCATCTGCGACATCTTTAAAGGCACCATCGTAAATTTTTCCGCCAATTTTATAATTAAAATTTAACGCCAAAGTTATACCCTTATAAGCAACATCTGTATTTAAACCTCCATATACGTCCGGCATCGCATCCCCTAAAATAGTGAAGCTGGCTTTACTATAACTGTAAGTAGCTGGTCGGCCATTATACTGGAAATCTGCTGTAGATGAATTATTCATATACCAAACATTTTTACCATTATCTGGATGTGTTCCCGCCCATTCATACCCCCATAAGCTAAGGGTTGATGCGCCTTCCCTATAAATAAATTGCGCTCTAGCATCTCCACCCGTAGGATCATACCAAACGATATCCTGTCCAGCAGGCGTTGTACCATTGCTATAGAGTTTAGTTACTTTTGATTTGATGAATGAAGCATTTAAGCTTGCTGACCAACGTAAACCGTCTTTACGAATAATATCACCACCGAAATCAACTTCAAAGCCCCGATTATTAATCTCGCCAACATTTCTTAAGGTAGAATTGAATCCAGTAACCATAGAAATTGGCACATCTTGTAATAGATCTTTCGAGTCTCTGTTAAAATATTCAACACTGCCTGAAATCCTGTTATTAAATAACCCAAACTCTAATGCAACGTTCGAAGAATAACTGGTTTCCCAAGTTAAGTTCGGATCTGCAATACTCGTTATACTTCCACCTGCTTGGCTCATATATTTTGCACTATAACCCGTTAAAGTTCTCCAACCAAAATTTGCTGAAGGCAGTGTACCATTAACTCCGTAAGAGGCTCTTAAACGTAAGTTACTTATATATGTCAGGTCTTTCATAAAATCTTCGCTATTGATTTTCCAAGCGCCACCGACAGAATAAAAATTTCCCCATCTTGTTTCTGGACCCAATTTAGAAGACCCATCACGTCGAAATGAACCAGATAAATAATATTTGTCATTATAATTATACTCGATCCGAGACAAACCAGAGACAATAGAATTGCCCCAGTCATACGCACTCGCAGAAAGCACGCCAGCGGTCGCTACCGTATGAAGTGCACTTGAAGGTAAATCAGTCCCGGTAGAACGTTGAAAATCAGTCCTATTATTCTCCGCTTCGAAACCCGCTAATATTCCGATATTATGTAAACCAAATTGCTTATTGAAGTTTAATGTGGTAGAGGAAACCCACTTATTTGTATTTGTTGTAAGTTCATTTACCAAACCTTTAGTTACTGCACCGTTAAAATGGTTAGCACTATAATAGATATGATCTGAAACTTGAGAATTATCATAAGAGAAAACAGATTTCAGATTTAACTCTGGTAAAAATTTAACGGTTACTGTCTCATTCGCCGTAATTCTTTTAGTAATCGATTTATTTTCCCATTCGGTATCATAATAAACTGCATTCTGCGCTAAACTTCCAAATCTTGCAGTAAAAGGCTGACCAGTTTTATAATCATTAGGCCAGTAAAATGGCCACAATAAGTTTCTAGACTGAAAAAAGTAATTTGAACCAGTATTTCTTGTATCATTAAAACCAGTTTGCCCACTTCTTGCAAAGTTAACATTCGTGAAAAACTCAACGTATTTTCCAATCTTCTGATTCAGATTTACTCTTCCCGAAACGCGATCAAAATCGTTTAGCTTTATTCTACCCTGATCTTTTGTGTAAGATAATGATGAATAATATGTTGTATTCTGATCCCCCCCACTTACGGCGAGATCATTCGTCTGGTAAACTGCTGTTCTAAATAATGCATCTTCCCAATCAAAATAGCTTCCTTCCCTGTTCACCATTCCGTCGGTCATCCCGCTAATAATCACGTTTTCACCTAATGTTGTACCAGTAGTCGAAAATTTATATCCATGCCTGTTAAATCTGTTGTTTAATTGTGTCAGTGCATAGGTGTTACCTGCAACTTCAGACTGGCCTGTAGAGGTACGTACATCATGAAAGATACGATACAACATATTTGTTTGCTCCTGTACGCCTGCTACCTCATAATTATCTGTTGCCCAAGAAGGCGTGAAACCAACAGAAGATTTAAGACTAACGACTGGCTTACCTGTTTTGCCTCTTTTTGTAGTAACGATCACAACGCCATTGGCAGCTCTAGATCCATATAATGAAGAGGCTGCTGCATCTTTCAAAATTGTAATACTCTCAATATCTGAGGGATTTATGGAACTCATAATATTGTTTGTGGCATAAGTATAATCACTCATTTGCCCAGCATTCCCAGAAACCACCGGTACTCCATCGATCACATAAAGGGGTTCATTCGAAGCATTCATCGAGCCTATCCCTCTTATTCTAATACTTGATGTAGCACCAGCCTGACCAGAAGATGAAGTTACCTGAACACCTGAAACCCTACCCGACAAAGCATTTTCAAATGAAGTAACTGGAACATCCTTAATTGTTTTATTGTCGATACTTGCTGCGGATCCAGTATAACTGCCTTTTTTGGCCGTTCCGTACGCAACAACCATAACACCTTCTAGAGTTTCTGAACTTTCGGAAAGGCTTACATTAACCTCGTTACTAGCACCTAAGGTGATTTCTTTAGAGGAGTACCCTAAATAAGAAAATATTAATATTTTACCGTTTGCTGGGACATTAATAGTATAAGAGCCGTCGGAAAGCGTACTAGTGCCTCCGCTGTTCAGATCTTTAATCGTTACACTTGCCCCTGAGATTGGTGCGCCTGTATTCGCATCTATAACTTTGCCTTTTATTACTTTTTGGGCATAGCTATACATTGCAAGACACAGAAATCCCACTAAAATAAGGATAAATTTTTTGTTCATAGTCTGTTAATTAAGTTTAAGTTAACTTGAAATTAAGAAAAATTCAACAATTAACAACTTAAAAAAACAGCTTCGCTAATAAAATTCAATATAAATTAAAGAAGAAGAAACATAATTAAGAAGAAGTAACCAATTTTGAATCTCTAGAGTCTAATTGTCCTATAATTTGGTCCAAAACCATTTGGTCAATACTTGCATATTTTGAATAACACCACTTTGTCGTTTTTTCATCTAACCAAACACAAAAAGAGTGGCAATCTTCAAGAATAACAGCATAGGTTAAGTGAAAATCATCATGAATTCTCATACAAAACCCTTTGAATGTTTTGCCTTTAACATCAAACTGAAGGTTTAAATAATCAATTAGCATAATATATTTGGTTTTTAGGTATCCATTAAACAAAGCTCAACTTAAAATGTTTCCTTAGAGTTAACTTTTTGTAATCTCTTTGCCAATAAGCGATTTAAAATACCCTAATCGATCTGTACCCTTACTTTGTTCCATTTAATTATTTTATTGTAAATTTAATCATTAATATAATATTATGGCGAAAACACCAATTACAGCTATTACCGAACTAGACAAATCCAACTATAAGACGAAAATATTTGCCGAAGGCCATTTTATTTATGCTGATGAGCCCAAAGAATTGGGCGGAACCGATGAAGGTATGACGCCTGGAGCCTTGTTATTAGCGAGTTTAGGGAGTTGTACTGCAATAACCATCAGAATGTATGCTGATAGAAAACAAATTTCTTTAAACAGCATTAAAATTGAACTCTCCATCTGCCCAGAAGATGAAATGGATAAAAGCACTACCATAACGCGCAATATCGAACTGGAAGGCGAATTAGACGATCAACAAAGAGAACGTCTTATGCAAATCGCCGATAAATGTCCCATACATAAATTACTCACAAACCCTATTAAAATACTAACACAGTAGCTTAGCGACCCTGTAAAATTTCAGCAAAGAGTTTATAGGATTGCAACCTAGCTTGATGATCATAGATATGTGAAGTCACCATCACTTCATTCACCAGAGTTTGATCTAAAAATGATTGAAGATCAGTTTTCACCTTTTCCTTTCCCCCAATAAAGGAAACTGCAAGCATTTGATATACAGCTTCCTCTTCCATTTCATTCCAAACATCCTGCATATCGATTACAGGTGGTTGCAATAATCGTCTTTTCCCGGTAATTACTCCTACAAAAAGCTGTTTTAATGAAGTTGATAGATATTCGGCTTCAGCATCACTATCAGCAACCACTGCATTAACACATGCCATTACATAGGGTTTTTGCAATTGCGCAGAGGGTTTAAAATTAGTGCGGTAAATTTCTATAGCGGTTAAAAACTGTTGTGGTGCAAAATGACTTGCGAACGCGTATGGCAAACCGTAGGCAGCCGCTAAATGCGCACTATCAGTACTTGACCCTAAAATCCAAATAGGAATATCAGTTCCTTCACCCGGAATAGCCCGTACCTTCGCAAAACGATTATCTGAAGATAAGTAAGTTTGTAATTTCCTGACATCGGACGGAAAATCGTTCACTGCATTAAATCGCTCTCCCCTAATCGCTATGGAGGTAAGCTGATCAGTGCCAGGCGCTCTTCCCAAGCCCAGATCTATACGCTCGGGGTAAAGCGTCGCCAATGTTCCAAATTGCTCTGCAATGATTAGTGGCGAATGATTAGGTAACATTATCCCTCCGGAACCTACTCTTATTTTAGTGGTTTTTTCCGCAATGTGCGCTATTAATAACGACGTTGCCGAACTGGCCACACTAATCATATTATGATGTTCAGCAAACCAGTAACGCATATACCCCCATTCCTCAACATGCCGGGCCAAATCAACACTTTTCTTAAATGTATCCGCTGCAGTCTTGCCTTCAACTACCGTAGCTAAATCTAGAACGGAGTAAACTAAAGAAGCCAATTGTTTTGTGCTCATATTTTAATAGCAAAGATACTTGAGCATTTGTTTATATTTCATTAAATAAAATTAGATGACACCTGTGTGAAAAATTCCGCTTAAACAAAATTGGCTTTTTCTCGTTAATTAATATAAATCTTAAAATGACCCAACCATTTTATTTCATTTTTGTTTATGCCTTGCCCGTAGCTTGTATTGCATGGACAGTTACAAAGGAGGAAATTTTTAGAGAACCTCGTGAGTATTGTATTGGAAGATCCAAATCATGTCACTCCTTGTGGAAAAGAAAATTCTTTTACATATTTACATGCGAATATTGCTTCAGTCACTACGTTACCATAGTGATGTTAATTATAACGAACTATACTTTAATTTTTGAAGGTTGGAGAGGTTATTTGATAAGTGGGTTTTCAATCGTTTGGATTGCGAACGTTTATATGAGTTTATATAATCTCATTCGAATAGATTTAAAAAAGAACAAAATCCTGGCAGAAAAAGAAGAAATAATTAAGGAAAAAGAAAGACCATTTCATGAACTGCACAAAAATCATTAAATAACTATGCAAAATAAAAAGAGCTTAGACAAGGTATTTAGCGAAGAGATTAAAAAACCATCAGATTTTAAGTTTGGCGCTACGGTGGCAAATGCTTTCGACGATATGGTTGAACGTTCTGTTCCTTTTTATAATGAAATACAACGTATGATCATTGAGTTAGCGGCCGAGCATGCAATAGCCAACACCAATGTGATCGACCTTGGCTGTTCAACTGGCACAACCATGATTGGTTTAAATCCTTACGTTAGTGAAAACATTAAGTTCATTGGGTTAGACGATTCAGGTGAGATGTTGAAAAAATGCAGGTTAAAGTTGCAAGAAGAAAACTTCAAACGTGATTATGAATTGGTTTTGGGAGACTTACATCAGGAAGTAAAAATAGAAAATGCCTCAGTGGTAATCCTATGTTTAACCTTGCAATTTGTTCGCCCAATATATAGAGAAAAATTACTAAAAAACATATTCGATGGACTAGTATCTGGGGGAGTATTAATTATTTCCGAAAAAGTATTAGCAGAAGACAGCTTATTCAATAGAAATTTCATCAAATACTACTACGATTACAAACGTCGTAATCAGTATAGTGAAATGGAAATATCTCAAAAAAGAGAAGCTCTCGAAAATGTTTTAATCCCCTACAAACTAAGTGAAAATATCACAATGCTAAGGGAAGCAGGATTCTCTCATACCGAAACATTCTTCAAATGGTATAATTTTTCAGGTTTTATCGCCATTAAAAACTAAAAATGATCGCAATAGGCAACTTCTTTTTCAAGTACAGAAATTTTTTATTCATCTTTCTTTATCTTGCTTTATTTATCCCTTCTGCACAACTTTTTACCGAAGCGAAATTGGGTCGAAATTATGAGTTGTACCCTTTGTTTATCGGACTATTAATAACCTTATGCGGACAGCTTATACGGGGTATTACGATAGCATTAGCCTATATTGTCAGAGGTGGAAAAGACAAAAAAGTTCATGCAGAAAACTTAGTTACTGAAGGAATATTTAAACACTGTAGAAACCCACTATATGTAGGCAATATATTAATGCTTTTAGGCGTAGGTATTTTAATTAATTCTCTATTATTTATCGCATTGTTTATTCCTGTGTTTTTATTCATTTATCAAGCCATTGTGCTTGCCGAAGAAAATTTTTTAAGAAATAAGTTCGGAGACCAGTTTAATACATACTGCAAAAAAGTAAATCGATGGTTAATCAATTTCAATGGAATTAGCGCAACAATCGGTGGGATGAAATTTAATGGCAAACGTTGGTTAATTAAAGAATACAACACACAAACTATTTGGATGCTAGGCATTGTTGTAATTCTATTATTTTACTACCCCCAGCTCACCAATCATGACACCTCTCTAAGAAATTTAATATTTGCAACTGCCTGCGTCCTGTTAGCTATTTATTATCTGAGTATCCGTCATTTAAAGAAGAGCAGAAAATGGGTTGAATAAATAAATTATTAAGCTAACTATTGGTCATTATCTTGAACAATATGAATGAGCGAACTATGAAGATTTAGCTGTTAATTGCTAGTCTAAAACGCTCATCATGGTGAAGAAACTCTCAATTTCGCTTCTCCTGCTTTTGCTGATTCAAAGTGTCTCGTTTGCAAGAAATACGGGATGTCAGCTATCCAATAATTTAATTTATACAAATCAGATACTATTAAGCCTTGGCAAGCCATCGTTTAACGGAACTTCCCCAGTGGCTCTGGGACCATCAGATTGCACAACGACTAATTCAGGGTCGGGGTCATGCCAAGTGTGCTTCGGGAACTTACTTGGTTTGGTTTGCCTTACTGGCTTTCAACAAGGCTCGCTGGTAAATTATGCATTCAACTGTGACTTAGATTCTCCTGAATTAATCCTCGTAATTTTGGGCGGAATATCAGGGTTTTTCTTTTTATGCAAGAAACCAAACTAAGATTATAACAATATATTCCTTCAAAAGTCAAATCGATCATTTTGACCAATTCTCTATTCAATTTGTTCAATCCATTCAGAGAATATTGTTCTCAAAAACACAAGACGCTGAAATAGTGAACCTTGTAAAACATCTCCAATTGTAAGCAAATAGTTACGTATTTTTTCCAGACTTTATTCAATATATTAGAGTTAGCACCGCCTCATTATCCTCTTATTATGCTCGAAAACCCCTCTTTAGATAGCTTAAGGAAATTAATTTTAATCAAGACTGGACTAAAGCTCATTAGCCCTTCCGACTGCAAAAGCATTTCTTTATCCATTCAAAAAGAGCTCAATAAAAACATTAGTGAGACCACGATTAAAAGACTGTTCGGCTTCGCTAAAACAACTACTGATTTTTCCAAATTCACCATCAACGCTTTGATTGAATTTGTCTCAAATGCAAATGAAATAGCGCCTGATATAAATTTTTACACTAACGATATTCAAAAAATTGCGAGCAAAGCTAAACAGTTAACAAATTTAACATTGCAAAATATTAAGAGCCGCTGTAGCGTGCCCTACGAGTTAACCATCCCGAGAAAATTTGCTCACTTCGATTTCCATGATTTTCATGAAAGCAATTATAGTTTCACAGCATTCATTGCTCAACCGGGCTATGGTAAAACCATATTGCTAAGCCACTTAGTTCAGGATGTAATCTTAAACGAATCAGGTAACTACCCAAATGACATTGTGTGTTTCTTTAATGCAGGCCAGATCTTCGATTCTGATACCAATGAAATCAGTTTGGAGGACAGAATTAAATCGAAAATCGGGTTATCGCCCGATACTAGCCTTATTAGTTACTTCGAAAACAATTATCAAAAGACGCATACCCGCTTGATCATAATTCTGGACGACTTTGCAGAATTAGTACTTAACAGGTCTTCTAAAATTAAGATATTTGACCGCATTATTGATTTGATTTCTTCTATTGATGAGAGTAATGCGATCAAAATTATTTTAAGTATGCGATCTACAACTTGGAGCCGTTTCTTTGAGAGAATTAGACACGCATACTTCCTAAAAAAAAAATGGTTTCCAGGCAGTTATTACTATCTTGATTATAATTCCAATGTCCCACCACTGTCGGAAAAGGAACTGGAACTCGTTGTTGAAAGAATGGGTTTCGGTAATTATGAGAAGATCAGTGCGGACTTAAAAGCACAATTAAAATTCCCCTTTCATATCCAATGGTACTATAAGTTGAAAGAACAATTTCCATCCTTTAACTTTAACACCAACCTCATATTTTACGAAATAATTGATTTATTTATCAACGAGAAAATATTTAAATCCAATTATGCAACGGAGAAAATATTCTTTTGCAAGCAGATTATTAAGCGAACAAAATTTAGTAAGGAAGGAAACAAGCTGATAAAAAGTGACCTCATGCTGGATATTTCGGTTTATAAGAATGCCTACATGGAGCTGCTTGCCGAGGGGATTCTGATGGAAGAAAAGCACTTTCACAACAACTACCCAATCGAATATGTAAGGTTCGTGCATCCTCACATATTTGAGTATTTTCTCTTCATAGAATTGCTTGAACTTTATGGGCAAAACCTGAATAAAAATTTCTTCGAATATATTCAAACGGAATACACAGGAAATCAAGTTCGCTTTCAATTATTGCAATGGTCTATTCGGCAATTAATCACAATAGGGAACCTTAAGGACCTTACAAATGTATTTAAAATCGAGCTCAGCAATTATGAAAAAAACTACCTGATTTATTTCATCGCAGAAAATCTAAGCTATAGAAGTATCGACAATCCGACTATAAAAGGTCAGATTAACGCGCAAAACCTACATAAAATATTTATTAAAGAATTAATTCATTTTGACTTTGTTGATTCCTGTTATAGAAACGCAGTAGAATGTTTGTTAGAAACCGTCGACACAGAAGAAAATGCACAATTTTATCATACAATCCTAGCCATTGTTGAATGTTTAAGTTTTGATAAAGAACTCATACTTAACAGACTTGAAAAAATGGAACCACTTAAATCGGGTCCTAACAAGAGCATCTTCAAACCCTACGAAATAATCGATCTAATTCATTTAAAGCTTCGGGGAATTAGTATACCTGCTAACAATGAAATTTTCTTAAGAGTTGAAGCATTAAAGAAAAATGAAATTAATATAAATGATAAAAATAATGACTACCCTAGTCGCGGAAATTTCTTAGATTACTTGCTCCTTGTCACCTTTAACGTGTTTTTCGGTACTCAAAATGACCTGATAACCTTTGTAAACTTGATGTTTGATAGTTATCCAAAATTGTCAGCAAGTAAAACGCCACTCTCTATCTATTTAATTAACACCCTGGCAATCGCAGGAGCCCGCACGAATTCTGTCAACAGCACCAGCGAGATGGAAAGTGAAATTTCCAATCTATTTGAAGCGAAAGATCAAACGAAACTCACATTATATGCACAATCTCTTTTATTGATCTTAAAAGCCCAACAAAGCAAAAATAACAAAGAGTACGACAAGTCTATCTGTCTAGCAAAGGAAGCTATTACTATTTTCAGTAGAAATAATTTATTCCTGTACGAACTATTCATGTACAACCTCCTTATTACAATCTACATAGAAACACATGAGCTTGAGCTGGCGAACCAATACAAATACAAAAAAATGATGCGGTTGGAAGATAAAAACATTCCATTCTTATCACTAAAGTACGTTGATTTTGCATAAAAAAATACCCCTTTAACAATTTTTAGATTTTGTTAAAGGGGCTGCTTTCTTTAATACTTCTATTCCTATTTCTTAGTTACCTTAAATTCAGTCCTTCTATTCAGCGCCCTACCTTCAGGATTATCTTTGCCATCTGGTGTTTTGTTAGGGGCAACGGGGATGTTGTAGCCATATCCTTTACTCCTCATTCGTTCGGCAGCTATGCCTTTACTCACCAAATAATCAACGCATGATTTAGCTCTACGTTCTGAGAGGTCTATATTGTAATCATAGCCCCCAAGAATATCTGTGTGTGCACTTAATTCAATTTCGATATTTTGATTATCAACCATAATACCATAAAGATTATCTAATATTACTTTTGAAGCATCCGTTAAAGTAGCTTTATCAAACTCATATAGGATATTTTCAAGTACAATTGGTTTGTCTATTTTAAATGGAGTTAGACATAAATCGGGGTTAAATAGAGTATCGATCTTAACTAATTGATCAAGCGTAACAGTCATGTTTTTCGCAAAATAGCTATCCTTGGCGGCATTTAGTTGAAAGCCCCTGTTTGAATTAACTTTGAAATTATAACGGCCATTGACATCAGTAACTACCTTTTGAGTTTCAAAATCCTTCCCAGTTAAAGTAACTGTTGCACCGTCTAATGGTTTTAAAGTTTCACAATCAATTAATCTACCTTTTATAGTTAACCATGTTCTAACAACATGATAAATTTCTAAACAACATAACGATTCTCTATCCGAACTGATATAGCCCTCATTATCATTCGAGCCCACTGGAGTAAAATACATATCGTCCTTGGCCGAGTTAAAAGGAAATCCTAAATTTTCTGCCTTTGTCATGTTAGCTAAACTCCCCATCGACTCGTAAAAGTCAAAACCTCCGATGCCTACATTTCCATTGCTACTAAACAGCAGTCTTTTGGTACTTGGATTATAATAAGGAGCCTGCTCATCTTCCTTTGTGTTGATTTTTGAACCCATATTGATAGCATTCTCAACTTTAAAATCAGTTCCTATAGCCGCATACCATAAATCATATTTCCCTGATCCACCTGGTCTGTCGGAAGAGAATATCAAATACTTACCATCATTAGTTACAAACGGTTGCATCGCATTAAATCCGGTTACATTTACTTCAGCTCCCAACATCACTGGCTCCGACCATTGATTATTGATCTTTCTCGACATGTGAATACCCCTTTTTCTATCAGGCTTAGTACTCCAAACCGTTAAAAACATTACCTCTCCGTTTGGGTGGATTGCAGTTGCACCGGCTTCCAAATTCTTAACCCCTAAAACCTTTTCAACGGTAACAGTGGTTTGATTTAAGTTACCAATAGTGCTATAAATCGTATTTACAAACGGAGTTTCCTTTTTAGACACAGTCGCCTTGATACCCTCTGCCTTTAAGAGCTCAGTTTTACCAGAAGTTTCTATCGGACGAGAAGAAGTAAAATATAGATTTTGATTATTCAAAAATGGTGCATAATTCGAACCAAGCCCGTTTACTTCTTTCGATAATTTTGCAAGTCCAAATAAACGAGGATATTTCATTTCTTGAAGTGCGTACCTGCAAGACTCAATTTCCTTTCGAGCGCGCAACTTATAATCATCAGTTCCATTATATTTTGCAATAAAATTAGTAAATGCAGTAATTGCCTCATCATACTTTAAATTTGCACGTAGGGATTCTCCATACCAATAGCCACTTAACACATATTTTGCATCAGTAAATTTAGTGGCAATGGCATACCATTTTTCCGCATCTTTATAATTCCTATATAATCTTAAAGAATTTGCCAATTGAAAAGTTGCATACTCAGCGTCTTCTTTGCCTGCGACGTCCGGGCTAAACCTAGTCTGAAAACCATATGGAATAACAAAAGCACTATCCTGAGAAATTTCTAAGGCTTTTTGGTAAAATTTAGCAGCTGCGTAATATTCCTGATTAATAAAATAAACATCCGCAGCTTTCTTATGGTTAGTCACAGTTTGTGCTTGAGAAAAAATTGCTGCTAAGCATAAAATAAGTATAATTCTGATCGATTTCATAGCTAATTAAATTAAAGTCTAGGACAGAAGAAGTTGGGACCTACTTCTCCTCTTTTTCTACTGGTAAACGACACAGAAAGCTCAAAACCTCCCTTACTGGAAGTTGCCCTATTTAATTGAGAAGTATTAAAATCATAGCTCGCTCCAATTACCATATTCTTAATTTGCATTCCCAAAAAAGCGATTGCTGCATCATCAACACGATAACTTGCTCCGAAAATCAAATCATTCTCTGGGTTTAGCATTAGTTTGGCATACGCCCCGGCTGCAATTTCTTCTGCCTGCCCTTGTTTAAGGTAAATAAAGTTCGGGGTGATATCCAGCATATGGTTAATCATAACTCGCGCTCCGCCATGTCCGGTAAAGCGCATTGGCATCTTGGCGTCGCCTCCTATAAATTTATCCTTGGGCCTAGTTAAATGTGAAAAAGCAGCTCCCGCAAAAACATTCACTTTCTGATTTGGAGCAGCATCAAAAAACATAACCCCGGTATTTATATCAGGCGCTAAGTAATTGGTAGATCCAAAATTTTCATTAAACGGCATTGATGGATCATAACCGGTGATCGGATTAAACTGACTACCCAATGTTATTTTTGATGGGTCAAAGCTTTTATTAATAATTCCCGCTTGTAAACCGAAGCTAACAACCTGCTCTCCATTTTTTCCAAACTTCACTTGATAAGCACCAGACACCAATGCATTTAATTGATTATAGCTGATTTCACCTGCATTTTGGTTGATAATCATCGCTCCAAATGACAGATTTTTTGTTGGCTGAGTGTCAAATGACGCCCCAGCTGTTAAGAAACCTTTACCCACTGTAGACCATTGTTGCTTTGCATTGATATTAACTCGATACTCACCATCGGTTATCCCTGTCAAGGCGGGATTTAACCATAATGGATTAGCATAATATTGAGAATAATGCGGATCTATTTGTGCTTTCAACTGTCCAGCGCCAAAACATAGACATATTGCCAGGATTATTATTTTTATGTATTTCATCATTTTCATTTTAGGTAAAATCATTTCACAATTAGGTTAAATCCTTGTTTTATCTCAATAAGGTTATCGTGCCTTTTATCATTTTCGTTTGTCCATTTGTAAATGTTACATCTATATAGTACACATACACTCCAGTTGGTTGCATACTGCCCTTAAATGTTCCATCCCATCCTGTATTCAAACTATTTGATTCAAAGACAAACTGACCCCACTGATTGTAAACTCTCATTTTATATCGAGAAACGGTATTTCCGTAGGCAAGGAAAATATCATTGTTTCCATCACCATTTGGCGTAAATGTATTTGGCACATATAGATCTGTTGATTGACCGTCAGTACGCTCGGTCAACGGTGTTGCATTAGCGCTTGTCTGACAACTAGCCTGTCCTTTTGCTCTAACCGTAATTGTTACACTTTGATTAGCAGTTAAACCAGACACTGTATGGGTAGTTCCATTTGCACCACTCGAAGGTACTTGCCACGTTGTTCCACCATCTAATGATATTTCATATCCTGTAGCACCATTGATAACATTCCAGCTAAATATGATTGAGGATACGGTTTTAGATTGAACGCTAAGTACCGGAGTAGCTAATACCGCTCCAATATTAACTGTAACGGCCGTGCGTGTAGTCGACGAGCAGGTTCCTACACTTGCCTCTACATAGTATATTGTTGTTGTAGTTAAGGCAGGTGTGGTAAATGTATTGCCCGTTCCAACCGCAGTTCCACCTGTGGCGGCTGTATAGTAACTATAGGTAACTCCTGTTTGAGGATTTGATACCGTAATCACCGCTGTACTTCCAACACATGAGCTTATAGTTGCCGAAGCTACAGTTGGAGCACCAGGTTTCGCACTTACGGTTACGGTTACTTTAACTCTACCACCTGCATTACTACAGCCAGTTGAATTTACAGCTTGCACATAATAGTCGGTATTGGCATTGAGCACTGGTGTAGTGAAACTAGTGCCTGTTCCTAAAGCAGTACCGCCCGTTGCAGCACTGTAGAATTCATAAGTAATACCCGTTTGTGGATTTTGTACCGTTAGAATAGTTGCATTACCAGTACAAATCGAAGTACCCGATGCGGCAATAACCGGTGCATTTGGTGCTGAGTTAACTACAATAGCAGCCGCTTTAGCATTTGCACTGCTATTCTCACATTTGTTATCCCCGCTAACTGTTACGTAATAGGTAGTATTTGCATTTAATACTGGTGTTGTAAAGGTAGCACCAGTATAAACCAAGGTTGTTAAACTTGCATTGCTATACCACTTGAATACTGGATTAGTAACAGTTGTGCTGCTGGCCGTTAACACTGCACTTGATCCCCCACATATAGTTGTAGCACCAGACAAGGTAATATCAGAAGCTATAGCCGGCGGGTTAACCGTGAAGGTTATTATTGCCGCTGCTCCAACTCCATTTTCACATTTATTGCTACCCTTAACTGTTACGTAATAGGTTGCATTTGCTGTTAAAACCGGTGTAATAAAGGTCGCCCCTGTGAATATTGGTGTAGTTAAATTAGCATTGCTATACCAAGTAAATACTGGATTAATTACCGTTGTACTTGTTGCTGTAATTGTTCCCGTAGAACCGTTACAAACACTTCGTGCGCCAGTTAACTGTATGTCAGCCGCAGTTGAGCCTGAGCCAACAGTTAAGGAAATTGAAGTACGGGTTGAACTTGTACAAGTATTGGCATTTACTGCTTCCACATTGAAAGTATAGGCGCCTGCAGCCAAGCTAGCCGGTGTAGTATAAGTTCTGGTATTTAAGGCTAGTAAACCACCATTGGCGTCATACCAGTTAAAAGTTATTCCATTTACAGCCTGTACGCTTAACGTAGCCGATGTACCTACACAAGTTGTGGCTGGGTTGCTTGGTGAAGGTACCGGCGGAACAGGGCGAATTAATACCACTACCGTAATTGGTGTCGGTGCACTCTCACAACCTTTGGCAAAGGCAGTTACATTATAAGTATAAGTTCCTGCTGGTAACGAAGCATCAGTTGTAAAACTAACTCCATCTTTTCCAGTTTGATAAACATTACCTAAGTACCATTTATAAACAACACCCGCAATTGGATCTTTCACGTTCAATAAGGTCGAAGTTCCTTCGCAAGTACTCAAGTTATTTGAATTAACTTTTGGAGCAACATTGCTTCTTTGTGCATAGTTCAAGTTAATGGATGTTAAAGCACCTACCAACCCAGAATTTAATCTCACCTCTACTCCGTCAAATCTTGAGGTAGGAGCATAAGTTAAGATAATTGCACTATTGTCGCTCAATAACTCTACATTAATAAGTGGATTATTAGCGGCCATTAAGTCATTATTACTTACGCCACCATTATAAGTAACCACATTTATTGATGGTAAAGCGCTTAAAGAAAGTAGTTTTCCAGGAGAGGTAATGCTAATTTTTAAGAGATCGCCAACATTTGAAAGCCCTCCAGCAAATCCAATTCTTTGATAAACATAAGCCCCTACAATTCCAACCGGCATCCTAAGTGTCGAACCAGTTTCTGCGAAGTTGTCGACCGCTAAATTTGGATTTGAAACCCCAGCTAATAGCGCAACTCCATTTACCCCATCTGCAATTGCAATTGTTGCCGTTCCACAAGGTGTAACAACTGGCGGACCATTAGGAACAACGGTTACTGTAACCGAAGCACGGCCAGAAGCTGGACACCCTCCAGGAACTATTGCTTCTACATAATAAGTGGTTGTAGCTGTTAAAATAGGTGTAACGAAAGTAGACCCTGTAGCTAAAATGGTAGTCGAATTTGCAGAAGCATACCAGTTAAATATCGCTCCAGGAGAACTAGAACTAGCTGTTAGAATAGCAGAAGTTCCAGTACTTATCGTTGTGCTTGGCGGATTTAAAAGTGGTAAATCCAAAGTACCAGGTTTAACTGTCGCAGTTGCTCGAGCGGATGCGGTACCGCAACTATTTACAGCTTCAACTTGATAAGTTGCAGTTGTAGTTACAGACGCAATGGTAAATGTAGGTCCGTCTTTACCTGCCTGATAAACACCTGTGCCGTCGTACCATTTATAAGTAATACCCGGTACAGGATTTTTAACTTGTAAAATCGCAGCAGTTCCTGCACAAACAGTTACGTTTGGTGCAACTAATTCTGGCAAAATTGGTGCTCCAGTTAAGGTTAATTTTATTTCTGTTTGAGCACTAATACAGCCACTTGCTGAGCTAGCCGCTACAAAATAGCTTGTATTTGCGGTTACTGAAGGTGTAACAAACGTAACACCATCCTTGCCAGCTTGATAAACACCGGCAGCATTATACCACTTGTATGTTAAATTTGCTTTAGGATTTTTCACCGATAGCGTTGCTGGTTGGTTTAAACATGCAGAAACACTAGCTGCGTCCACTTCTGGTGCCATGATAACTCTCTGAGCATAATTTACACCTATCGAGGTAAGGGCACCAACTAATCCCGAGTTTAATTTCACTTCCACTGCATCAAAGACTTTTGCTGGAGTGAAAGTTAACAATGCCTGGGTATTGCCACTCAATAATTGAATATCAATTAAGGCATTATTCGAAACTAATGCGTCATTGTTATTAACACCTCCATTTGAAGTAGATAATTCCACGCTACCTAGTAAAGCTAATGAAAGCAATTTACCCGGAGAAGTAATTAAAACGCTCACTTTGTCGCCAATGTTCGAACTACCTCCAAAACCTAATCGCTGGTAAACAGAAGCATTTAATAAACCAACTGGCATAAACAAAGTTGAGGATGTCTTACTATCTGCATCAATGGCTAAACCAGCGTTACTTACACCCGCAAGCAATGCGATTCCATTAACCCCGTTTGTTTGGGTAATAGCAGATTCGCATGGTACTGGATTTGGTCCATTTCCATCAACTGTAATTGTAATCATCACCCTACTACTAGAAACGCAGCCAGAACTCGCAAATGATGCTTCAACAAAATAAGAAGTTGTGGTTAAGAGTGGTGGAGTAACATAAGTTGATCCAGTATACACTGGTGTAGTAGACACGGCAGTCGGATACCATTTATAAATTGCCGTAGCATCTGAAGATGTAGCAGTCAATACAACAGACTGCCCAGCGCTGATAGTTGTAGCAGAAGCTTGTACTACTGGCAATACCGGACGAGGGCTTACTGTTACTACTACTGCAGCACGTGAAGCACTCACACACCCGTTTTTACTTGCTTCTACATAATATGTTTTATTAGCAGTTAATGCTGGCGTGGTGAAAGTTGCCCCACTGAATACCGGTACCCCACCGGTAGCAGCTTCATACCATCTGTAAGTGATAGTTGCATCGGGATTAGTAACTGCCAATACAGCTGGAGATCCAGCACATACGGCTGCTGTTGCTGGAATGACCGGCATTGCAAGCACTGGGGTAACCGTTACCTCTACTGGTACTCTTTCCGGATTGGCACATCCTGCTCTTGAAACTTCAATATAATAGGTTGTGTTTACTGTTAATGCCGGGGTATTAAATGTATTTCCAGTTGCTAAGGCAACACCACCCGTTGCGTTAGCAAACCAGGCTAAAGTGGTTCCTCCGTTCGGCGTAGCAGTTAAAGTAGTCGTGCTACCAGAGCAAGTAGTTAAACCTGCAGTAGATACCGTTGGTGCAGCGTAGATAATAGAGGCTCCGTAGATATCATAGTTACCTAATGCCCCAACTAGTGCTTTGATGCGAATCTCAACCCTATCAAACGCGCCACCTGCAGGTACCATTGCGATAAAACGATTGCCGCTCAACAACTGAAGATTGATCAGCGACGAATTTAAAGCGTACGTACTCACAACAGTAGCACCGTTCATTACGTTAATTGTAATATTGCTTAGCACCGAAAGATCTGCCAAACCAACTGGCGTACCTAGATCCAAACGAATATGGTCGGTAGCCTGACCAGTACTTGAGAAATTCAAGACTTGGAACGCTTCAACATTTAATAAAGCTACTGGTAAGGTAATTCTGGTAAAGTTAGTTTTATCACCATCCACAGAATTGGTTGGGTTATTAATGGTACATAGCACACAAATACCACCTGTTATACCACTACTCTGCGAATTAGCTGCATTACAATCTGGAGAGCCAGATCCACCTGTAACGGTAACAGTAACCGCTACACGGGTTGCACTCGAACATCCAGTTGCATTAACAGCCTCAACATAATATGTGGTGTTTGTGGTTAAGTTTGGTGTTGTAAAGCTTGTACCTGTACCTTGTAATACACCTGCAGTTGGTGCATTGTACCAGTTAAGGGTATTTCCAACGTCAGTGGTTGCCTGAAGTGTGGTATTCTGTCCCGAACTTATCGTTACCGCATTTGTAGTAACTATCGGAAGGTTTGGACGGGTACCCACTGTTACAGCCACGGCAGCACGTGTAGCACTTACACATCCATTCTTACTAGCCTCCACATAATAGGTTTTATTAGCAACGAGCACAGGAGTTGTATAGGTTGCACCGCTAAATATCGATGTACCTCCTGTTGCAGCTTCGTACCATCTATAGGTAATAGTTGCATCTGGGTTATTAACAGCGAGTACTGCCGGTGAACCATTACATACCGCTGCCGTAGCAGGCACACTTGGTACCGCAAGTACTGGAGTAACCGTAACATCCACCGGTACTCTAATTGGATCTACACAACCTGCTCTTGAAACCTCAATATAATAAGTTTTATTTGATGTTAATATTGGAGTTGTGAATGAATTTCCTGTAGCTAAAGCTGTACCACCGGTTAAAGTAGCAAACCAAGCCAACGTTGTGCCAGCATTTGGCGTAGCACTTAAAGTAGTAGTGCTGCCAGAACAAGCTGTTAAACCTGCAGCTGCGACAGTAGGCGCCGCGTAATTAATTGCCGCCCCATAAATATCATAGTTACCTAATGCACCAACAAGTGCCTTAATGCGAACCTCCACTTTATTAAATGCGCCGGTAGCCGGTACTGTAGCAATAAAACGGTTGCCGCTTAATAACTGAAGGTCGATCAATGATGAGTTCAACACATAGCTGTTCACTACGGTTGCGCCATTCATTACATTAACGGTAATATTGCTTAGAACAGAAAGATCGGCCAAACCAACAGGGGTAGCTAAATCCAAACGGATTTTATCACCTGCCTGACCCGCACTTGCAAAATTCAAGGCTTGGAATGCTTCTACATTTAATAAAGCAACCGGTAATGAAATTCTTGTAAAATTGGTTTTGTTACCATCTACAGAGTTATTAGGATTGTTAATAGAACATAGCACACAAATTCCACCCGTAATGCCGTTACTTTGTGAATTAGCTGCATTACAATCTGGCGATCCATTTACATTAGCAACGGTAATTGAATAATTTGCAGTAACGGTATTCGAATTAGCATCAGTAGCCGTAAGTATAAGAGGGAAAATACCTGCCACTGTTGGTGTGCCTGTAATCTCCCTTGTAACCGGATTAAATGTCAACCCTGCCGGAAGGCCAGTTAAACCGTAAGTATATGGACCTGTGCCACCAGTTGCGCCTGCAAGAGTTTGAGTCGGATAAAGTTCATTGATAGTTCCGTCTGGCAAAGGTCCCGAAGCTAATGCCAATGGTGTATTAGTAATAGTCATTGTAAATGCTGTTGTTACAGAACAGCTTTTACTGTCAGTGGCTACTATACTAAAATTCGAGGTACCCAACGTTGTTGGAGTTCCAGTAATTGTTCCATTAGCAGCAAGTGATAAGCCAGCAGGTAGTGAACTTCCAGGTGCCAAAGCATAAGTAAATGCTGGTGTACCACCCACAGCAGCATCAATTTGTTTAGAATACGGAGTTCCTATAGCTCCATTATTTAAAGTGGTTGCCGCAAATACAATATTTGGGTTCACGACTACATTCACAGGGGTTCTTACTGGATCAGTACAACCTGCTCTGGTAACTTCGATGTAATAAGTTTTATTTGTTGTTAACGCTGGAGTAGTTAAGGTATTTCCTGTAGCCAAAGCCGTACCACCAGCTAAATCTGCAAACCATGCTAATGTTGTACCCGCATTAGGGGTAGCATTTAAGGTAGTAGTACTACCAAAGCAGGCAGTTAAACCTGGAGTTGCTACTACTGGTGAGGCATAGTTAATCGCCGCTCCATAGATATCATAATTCCCTAACGCACCAACAAGTGCCTTAATACGAACCTCTACTCTATCAAATGCACCACCTGTAGGCACGGTAGCAATAAAACGATTGCCACTTAATAACTGAAGATTGATCAATCCCGAATTAAGTACATGCGTACTTACAACAGTTGCACCGTTCATTACAGTAACGGTAATATTGCTAAGAACAGACAAATCAGTTAAACCAACTGGCGTGCCCAAATCCAAACGGATTTTATCAGTAGCCTGACCAGCACTTGGAAAATTCAATACCTGAAAAGCTTCAACATTTAATAAAGCTACTGGTAATGAAATCCTGGTAAAGTTAGTTTTATTACCGTCTACAGAGTTGCTAGGATTGTTAATAGAACATAGCACACAAACTCCCCCAGATATGCCACTGCTCTGTGAGTTAGCTGCATTACAATCCGGTGATCCATTTACATTTCCTATAGTAAGTGAATAATTTGCAGTAACGATATTCCCATCAGCATCGGTAGCCGTAAGCACAAGCGGCGAAATACCAGCCACTGTTGGTGTCCCGCTGATCTCTCTTGTCGCCGGGTTAAATGTTAGCCCTGCTGGAAGGCCTGTTAAACCATAAGTGTATGGACCCGTTCCGCCAGTTGCTTCAGCAAGAGTTTGGGTTGGATAAACTTCATTAATTGTTCCATTTGGTAACGGACCACTAGCTAATGCTAAAGCAGGGGCAATTGTTAAAGGATAATCTTTTGTAATAAAGTTTCCAGCGTTATCTGTAGCTTTTAAAGTTACAGTATATGGCCCAGCAGTAGTCGGCGTACCAGTAATTGCGCGAGTTGTTGGGTTAAAAGATAAACCTGGAGGCAGGCCAGTTGCGGTATAAGTATAGGGTGATGTACCACCTGTAGCCGCTGGTAAAACTTGTGAAGGATAGGGTTTACCGACCATTCCATTTGGCAAGGTGGCTGCACCGAGCGCCATGGCGTTGTTTACTACAATGCTGAATGGAGTTGTTACTGTACAGTTCTTGCTATCTGTAGCTACAATGCTGAAGTTCGATGTTCCTGCAACTGTTGGCGTCCCGCTAATCGTTCCGTTGGTGGCGAGCGATAAACCAGCCGGCAATGAACTCCCCGGAGCCAGTGAATAGGTGAAACCGGGTGTTCCTCCAGTAGCAGCCGTAATTTGTTTATTATAAGTAGAACCCACCGCGCCATTATTTAGTGTAGTGGTTGTAAAAGTAATAGTTGGGTTTACCGTGATGTTGATTGGTACACGAATAGATTCTTCACATCCTGGTTTTTTCGCTGCTACATAATATGTTTTATTGGCAGTTAATGCCGGAGTAGTATAGGTTCCTGTACTTGCCGTAGTAGCTAAAGCTGTTCCGCCCTCTAATACATCATACCATACTAATTGGTTTCCAGCGGCCGTAGTGGCCGCTAAAATGTTGGTGCTATTGTAACAACTGTTAGGTGCATTACTTTGTGCACCAGTAAATGTAGGACGTGGTGCAGTACGTGTTACACTGAATAAATTTATATTCTGAGCTATATTAACCCCTACAAGTGAGGTTACAGTAATTCTAGCTCGATCAAATAGCGCACCAGGAGCAACAGCCAGGCGTATTGGCTGGCCATTTCCTAATAAAGTTAATAAGTCTAAGTTTAGTAATGTATTCGCTGGATTTGATGAAACCAGATTATCACCTAAATATGTTTCAATTAAAACATTATTCAATAAACCTAAAGTAACCAAAGTCGGATCAACACTCATCTTAATATTCAGCTCATCAGTAGCAACTGTTGGCTCGGCAAAATAAATATTCTGACTTATCGAGCCCACAACGCTGATAAGGCCTAGACCAACTTGAGAAGCAGTATTTGAATTGTTATCAATTGCAAACTCCGGATTAGTAACACCAGCTTTCCCAATACCTAATAAACTTGCCGTTAAACCAGCGCCATCGTAATCAGTTGCAAACGCCGGGTCACATGAACCTGCACCACTAGCGTAAAATGCATTATAAACTTTAGTTTCATTATTTGCGCCCAATAAAAGAGCATCTGTATTATCTTTTATATAAACACGATCATAGGCTGCAGTTGGCTTTATAGCTATATAAAACAAACCGGCCGCGTCTTTTACAATCCTTAAATTGCTATTTGAAAATGCGCCAGAACTTGAACCACTAGGCGGCACTGGAGTATTTCCGTTTCGAGCACCAACGGTGAAGTAATGGTTGCCTAACGCAACGCCTCCTACTACGTTAGCCAATAAACTACCTAAATTTCCTTGTAAAAGAAGGTTTAAAACATCCTCATCAAAATCTATCCTGATGTAGGTTGTTTTATTAGCTGGGATAGAGCTTGGAAATACAAGTTCTAACTCACCACTGTACTTTCCAAAACCAAGTAATGCGCCGCCGTATGATTTTACGGTTGCGAAATTAGCAGTGTTTGCATCAGTTGCAAAAGATGGATTATCTACTGTAATAGATTTTACATTAGTTGTAGTAGCATAAACACGTTGCGCATACGATTTGGAAAAATTTAGCGTTAATAAGACTACAAAGAGGGAAAAAAGGATCCATTTTGTGGACCATTTTGAACTAGTAGAGGTCAACTTCATAAGATAGGGATTAGGTAAACTGTATTTATAGTACAATTTTACCTATCGCTGGCCTATATCTTGTTGTTCGTTTTATTCAATTTATGAAAATTGAATAAGTACTCGTTCAATATGTTCAAGTACTTAATATTTCATTTAAATCGCCTATATTGCGATCCCTTGCAACTTTTCAGTTACATATTACCAACTTTAATTCCAAACTCATAACTCTTCTATCCTTCCCTTTTGGGCTGGCAATTTATTTTTGTCACCCCGCTTTTTAAAATTATCCATTCCTAGATTGCCGCTGCTACCATCTGCATCGCCCAAGTCTAATTCATCCAAATCTCTTAAGGTTTCAGACAAGGCGGTGTTGTTTGTTAAGTCTTCACTGCTTTTTAATCGTTTAGATTTTATACTTTTAGCCATTATATTCTCAGTTTAATTCAATCTATAAAACCAACCAAATGCCCTAATGTTTGAAATTAGAGCAGCATTGACAGATTTACAATGATTTATGCGAACAAAAAGATAGCCAGTTCAATAAACCTAGCGCAACAAACAGCTCAAATTATTACGAACGTTAAGGCTTTGGAACAAAAAGGGTTAATCCGCATAGATGACTTAACAGTCTACTTGGATCTTAGTCTCTGGGTCGACAAAAAAATTGCCACTAATTGGATAGATTGCCTGCTAATCTATTACCGCGTTAAAAAAAGCTTTAAAGCTGGTACGCTATATTTCAAGGACATCAAAACAGAAGAACTTATCGGAACCTGCAATAATAAAAAAGCTAAGGTTTTAATTTTCAGTTAATCTTGCTTGTTAATAATTATTACAGAATTATTACTTGTAACCTAAAAATGGTTGTACTTTTGTATCCATGTCGATACAAACAAAAATTCCAAAGGGAGATATTTTATCTATAGACATTGGCGGCACAAATATTAAAGCCTGTTTAATGAATTCCAAAGGGAAGTTATTAACTGAATTTAAGAAAACCCCTACTCCTAAAAATTCTACTCCCGCAGCTGTATTAGAGGCAATTAAAACCCTTACTAAAGGTTTTAAGAACTTCGAGAAAATCGCAATAGGTTTTCCTGGCTATGTAAAAATGGGAGTGGTTCAAACTGCACCCAACCTTGCCTTAAACAAATGGGTAAATGTCGATTTGGCCCAACAGGTAAGTAATTTATTTGGTAAGCCTGTGCGTTTAATCAATGACGCTGATCAACAAGGATTAGGCATCGTAAGCGGAAAAGGTTTTGAAATCGTTTTCACCTTAGGCACGGGTTTCGGCACGGCCTTATTGTTTGATGGACAATTGTTACCACATTTAGAACTTTCTCATCTTCCGATTAATAAAACTGACGATTACGATGATTTTATTGGCGATCGTGGGTTTCATAAAGTAGGCAAAAAGCAATGGAATAAACGTTTACAGTATGTCATAGAAATTTACAAGACGGTTTTCAATTATGATAGACTTTATATTGGAGGAGGAAATTCTAACGAAATTAATTTCGATCTAGAAAAAAATATTAAGCTTGTTTCAAATAAAGACGGTATAAAAGGTGGAGCAAAATTATGGCAAGCTAAAGAAAAATACCACGTACACACCACCTATCCAAAAAATAAATAGACCCATAACTGCTAATAAAATAAAAACAATTAGATGAATAACGATCAAACAGTACAGTACGAATTCGGGATGATTGGGTTGGGAACCATGGGGCGTAACCTATTACTTAACATGGCTGATAATGGTTTCAGCGTAACCGGTTATGATAAAAGTGAAAAAATGCTTCAATTTTTTGAAGAAGAGGGCGTTGATCATCAACTCAAAGGGTTCGCTGATATTGGTCAATTTGTAGATAGTCTTCAATCTCCCCGTACAATTATATTATTAGTCCCAGCGGGAACGATAGTGGACAGTGTAATTGAAGAACTCCAACCTTTGTTAGCCGAAGGTGATATTATTATAGATAGCGGAAATTCATACTTTACCGATACAAGCAGAAGATCTCTTGCTTTAAAAGAAAGAGGAATTCATTTTTTTGGAATGGGAATTTCTGGTGGTGAAGAAGGTGCGAGATTCGGACCAAGCATGATGCCTGGTGGCGATAAAAAAGCTTATGCTGTGGTAAAAGAAATGCTGGAGGCCGTATCAGCGAAAGTTAATAACGAGCCTTGTGTAGCTTACATCGGTCCGGGAGCATCCGGTCACTTTGTAAAGATGACCCACAATGGTATTGAATACGCAATTATGCAGTTATTAGCCGAAACTTATGACATTCTTAAGAACGGACTACGATACAATAATACCCAAATTCAACAAGTTTTTGAACAATGGAACAATGGACGTTTAAAATCTTTTCTAATGGAAATAACAAAAGACGTATTCCAGTTTGTTGATGAAAAAACGGGCAATCTATTAGTAGATGAAATTAAAGATGAAGCGAAATCTAAAGGCACCGGAAAATGGACTTCCCAAGTGGCGATGGACCTAGAAGTTCCAATTCCAACAATAGATGCTGCAGTTTCAAGTCGAAACCTGTCCAAACTTAAGGCTTTACGTACTGCTTTAAGCCAGTCTTTTGAAGCTTCGACCCCTATTAAATTGAATGAAACTATAATCGATGAATTGGAAGAAGCTTTTTATTTCGCAATGGTCTCTGCCTATGCACAGGGTATGCACCTGCTTACCTTAGCGTCGGCACAATATGAGTATGAATTAAACTTAGCTGAAATCGCCAAAATCTGGCGCGGAGGATGTATCATTAGAGCAACATTCTTAGAAGATATTTATCAGGCATATAAAAAGCACCCAGGTTTAACCCATCTCTATGAAGATGGAGAAATCCAGCAAAAAATTAACAGCGGCTTAAAAGGAACCAGAAATATCATCAGCTCAGCCATGACTTCGGGTATTGCAGTTCCAGCGTATGCTGCAGCATTAACCTATTTCGATACGTTAAAAACAAAAAGAATGCCTTCAAACTTAACTCAAGCTCAAAGAGATTTCTTTGGAGCGCACACTTTTGAACGAATAGACAGCGAAGGAATTTTCCATGCAGATTGGAATAAATTGAATTAGTATTGAGCAATCAAAAAATGAAAAAGAAAAATAACCTCCACCCTACCATATTTGTAATCTTTGGCGGTACCGGTGATTTAAATAAACGCAAATTAGCCCCAGCTTTATATAATCTATATACAGAAGGTTATATGCCCGAAAAATTCTCGATTATCGGAACAGGTAGAACGACCTTCACCAATGAAAAATATAGAGACGTAATCTTAGAAAACATTAATGAATTCTCTAGAAACGGAAAAGTAAAGAAAGAAAAATGGGATACATTCGAATCCAATATCCTTTACTGTGCCACTGATATCACTACGCCCAAAACCTTCGAGAGTTTAAAAGCAACTGTAGAAGGTTTACAAAAGGAATACGGAAAAGAAACACAAGTTATTTATTATCTAGCGGTAGCACCAAATTTCTTCCCATTAATTGCCGAATGCTTATGCAAATACAAATTAACTGAAGATGAAGATAATTGCCGCATCGTTATTGAAAAACCTTTCGGACATGATTTAGAAAGTTCTAAAGAGCTAAATTTACTTTTAAGCAAAATTTTCACGGAGAAACAGATCTATAGGATAGACCATTACCTAGGAAAAGAAACTGTTCAAAACATGATGGCCTTTCGGTTTGCTAACTCCCTATTTGAGCCCTTGTGGAATAGAACCTATATTGAGCACATACAGATTTCGGTTACTGAACAGCTAGGTGTGGGTGATAGAGGTGGATATTATGAAGGTGCGGGTGCGCTGCGTGACATGATACAAAACCATTTATTGCAATTGCTATGTTTAGTGGGAATGGAAGCACCCATTAGTTTTGACGCAGATGAAATTCGCAATAGGAAGGTAGAAGTTTTGCAGGCAATGCGACCAATTAAACCAGAAGACATTAGCACACATGCTGTTCGCGGGCAGTACACAAAAGGTTGGGTTGAAGGTAAGGAAGTACCAGGTTATCGAAGTGAAAAAGGAGTTGATAAAGATTCTAATACAGAAACATTTGCTGCGATAAAATTCTTCATTGACAATTGGCGCTGGCAGGGCATTCCCTTTTATCTCAGAACTGGTAAAAGGTTAAATCAAACCTCTTCCATCATTACCATTCAATTTAAAGATGTGCCTCATCATATTTTTTCTGCAAGATCAACAGAAACTTGGCAACAAAATAGATTAATCATCAGTATCCAACCCGAAATGAGCATTCGCTTACAAGTTCAAGCTAAAAGACCAGGTTTAAAAATGGTTTTGAATCCCGTCGACATGGTATTTGATTATAAAGGAACTTATAATACCGATACGCCAGAAGCTTACGAAACTTTATTATTGGATGCGATGAATGGTGATCAAACCTTATTTATGCGTGGCGACCAAGTCGATGCAGCATGGGAATTGGTTATGCCAATTTTAAATGCTTGGGAAAATAAGAAATCTCTAAGTTTCCCTAATTATTCGGCAGATAGCTGGGGACCAGAAGATGCCGAAGCATTAATTGCGAGAGACGGCTTTCATTGGTTTACCTTACCATTAAAAGAAGAAGGATAATTGAATTAATCGCTTATTAGAAAATGAACTTAAACATATTCAAATCCATACCTGAACTCAACGAAAAGTTAATAGCTTACGTAATTGAGATCGCTAATCAGGCTATCGAAAGTAAAGGAAGCTTTAATTTCGTGCTAACAGGAGGCAATTCTCCAAAAGAACTCTATCGGCAACTAGCCACAACTTATAAAAATGAAATAGATTGGACTAAGGTGTATTTCTTCTTTGGTGATGAAAGAACTGTTTTGCCGAACCATAAAGATTATAATGGCCTAATGGCAAAAGAAAATCTGTTCGCTTACCTTCAAACACCAGCTAGCCATATTTTTTACATGGATACTACACTACAACCTGAAGCAGCGGCCATTGCCTATAAAAATGCATTGGATCAGCATTTTAAAGACCAACCTATTGTTTTTGACTTAGTACTTTTAGGCATGGGCGATGATGCACACACTGCTTCAATTTTCCCGGGAACAGATTTAGTTCAAAATAAGGAAGAAACCGTTGCAGCAGTTTGGGTAGAAAAATTAAATACTTATCGCATTAGTTTAACTGCACCCCTCATCAACAAAGCTAAAAACATTGCATTTATTACTTTTGGGGATAACAAAGCAATTGCGCTCGCAAAAGTGTTAGCCAGCGATCAAAAAGATCCAAATACCTATCCAGCGCAGCTGATTAACCCTATTAATGGCAACTTAGCTTGGTTTGTAGATGAACAGGCAGCTTCATTGTTGTAATCCCCATGGATTTATTTAGCACTACACTGGATCATGGAAATAACCTGCTACCTTTTGGTGGTACAGTAAATTACTATGGTAAAGTGATGACAACGGTCATGGCCAATGTATATTACGATTGCTTATTAAATACCATTGAATGGAGAAATGATGAAGCCATCATTTTAGGAAAACATATTATTACGAAGAGAAAAGTTGCTTGGTACGGAGATCTCCCCTTTGAATACACTTATTCCAATACAACAAAATACGCGTTAACCTGGACCAAAGAACTGCTTGAGTTGAAAAAAATATGCGAGGAGCAAACAGGTGAAACCTATAATTCTTGTTTGCTAAATCTTTACCACAATGGAGATGAAGGGATGGCATGGCATAGCGACGGCGAAAAAGACTTGAAAAAGAATGGCGCCATAGCGTCCCTAAGTTTCGGTGCAGAGCGTAAATTTGGCTTCAAGCACAAGCAAACCAAACAAACAATTTACCTGGTTTTAGCCCACGGTAGTTTACTTGTTATGAAAAACGAAACACAAAGCAACTGGCAACATCGATTACCCCCAACTAAATTGATTAAAACTCCACGCATTAATCTAACCTTCCGTACTATAGTCGTTTAATGCTCTTCTATCAGCAAATTAATAATCCCATCAACCATTCCCACTTTAGGCACATAGATTTGTTTAATCCCTGCCCATTTCATTAAGGTCAAAAATATTTCGCATGCCGGAATAATTACGTCTGCCCTATCTTGGTTTAATTTCATTAATGTTATTCTCTCCTTCAACGAATAACTATTTAATTGATTATAAAGTTCTTTAAGCTTTAAATACGTTAAAGGCATATCATCTTTCTCGCCCGACATCCGAAACAGCTTATTTATATTACCCCCTGTTCCTATCCCAGCTAAATTCTTTAAATTTTTAGTGTGAGATTTTATCCAAGCCTGCATCTCGCTCCATGTTTCCTCTTTATCCTGGTTATCCAACATGCGAATAGTACCAATATTGAAAGATTTTGAAGCTAATGGCTGTTTATTCACAAATACAGAAAGCTCTGTACTGCCCCCACCCACATCAATGTACAAATAGCTTTTTTTAACATCAAGATTTTGTTCGATGTGATTTGAATAAATGATATTCGCCTCTCTTTGTCCTTCAATAATCTCTAAATCTATGCCCGTTTCATGCTTAATCATTTTCACTATTTCCTGTCCGTTCTCTGCTTCTCGCATTGCTGATGTTGCACAGGCTAAATATGCATTAACATGATATACGTCCATTAAGTTCTTAAACGCTATCATGGTTTTAATCAGATCTTCTATCTTTTTTGGTGAAATTTGATGATCAATAAAAGCATCGTCTCCAAGCCTTAGGGGCACGCGCACCAAAGTATTTTTTTTAAAGCTCTTTCCGGAAATATCAGCAATGAGTAACCTCACAGCATTCGATCCTATATCTATGGCAGCGTATCTTAACATTTGTATTATTGATGTTTATTTTTTAAATAATTATAAGTCTGTACTTGTGCCCTGATTTTATTGCCTAGTCGGTTTTTATGGTACTTATTGTTGTTCATTCTAGTGATGTCACGAGCCTTCACATTATCTTGAAGCTGAAAATCAATAATATCTCTAATTTCCTGCTTTACGTCTTTGTCTAAAACAGGAAAGCCAACCTCAACCCGGTGCTCGAAGTTTCTACTCATTAAATCGGCAGACGATAAATACATTTCCTCTTTGCCATCATTTCCATATATAAATACCCGGGCGTGTTCCAAAAATTTATCGATAATACTGATTACGGTAATATTCTCACTGAAACCTTTCTCTCCCGGCACCAAACAACAAATTCCTCTCACAATTAATTTAATCTTAACTCCGGCATTGCTCGCTTGATACAACCTGTCCACAATGCCTTCATCGGCCAAGCTATTTACTTTAAAAATCAGGTAGGCCGGCTTTCCGGATTTTGCAATTTTAATCTCCCGGTTAATCAAGTTGTAAAGCTTATTCCTGCTTTCGAGTGGCGATACAATCAAGTGTTTAAAACCCTTTGAAACCGTTTTACTATTTAATGCCCTAAATAATTTGACCAAATCTGCCGTAATCTCCTTCCTAGCAGTAAAAATGCTATGATCGCAATAAATTTTAGCGGTTTTCTCATTGTAATTACCCGTTGCTAAATTCGCATAATACGCAGCCTTTCCCTTCTCCATTCGCTTTACCAGGCAAATTTTAGAATGTACTTTATAATCAGTAAGTCCGTAATTAACGTTTACCCCTTCTTCTTCCAATTTATCGGTCCAGAAGATATTTGCCTTCTCATCAAATCTCGCCTTTAACTCCACCACACAATTTACTTTTTTGCCATTCTTGGCTGCATTAATCAAAGCGTTTATTACCTTCGAGTCTTCTGCTAGGCGATATAATGTGATGTTAATTTCGGTAACCTTTGGATCAATGGCAGCCTCCCGAAGAAATAAAATGATGTAATCGTAAGATTGGTAAGGTAAGCTGATTAGATAATCTCTTTCGATTAATTTATTTATTATGCTTTCCGTACGGTGTAATCCTTTAACCTTCAAAGGCAAAGTCGGCGTATATTCTAAATTGCTATCCCCTACGTTCGGAAAATTAATAAAATCACCAAAACGGTGGTAACGATTACCCGGCATCAAACTTTCTGCTTCTATCTTCATCTTAGAGATCAAAACGCTCAACATTTCAAATGGCATCTCCGTATCATAAAGCAACCGCATTGGTTTTCCCTTTTTGCGCTTATCCAGACTACTTTTTAACTCCTCTATAAACTTGTCGCTAATATTCTTGTCAATATCCAACTCTGCATCTCTTGTAAGTTGAATAGAGAAGGCCTCTATCTGATCATAATTAAAAATAAAGAATACCGTATCTAAACAATATTTAATAATGTCTTCAGCTAAAATGATAAACTTTAAGTTATTTGTTTCAGGTAAAACTAAGAAGCGGGGTAAATTTTCTGGAAGCTCAATTAATGCGTACTTTTCATTCTTTTTTGCTCCTTTCTTAGATAAACGCACAAAGAAATATAAATACCTGTCTTTTAGTTCTGGAAAAGGTTTATCCAGATCGATAAGAATTGGAACAAGATTAGATAGAATTCTATTAATGAAGTGGCTTTTAACGAACTCTCCCCTTGCAACATTAAGCTGGGTATCGTTTAGAATAAAAATTTTATTTTTACCCAACTCATTTATCAATATCTCTTGAAAAAGAGATTCGAATTTGCGTTCGTGTTTAACCACTATATTCTTGATTTCGTTGAGTATCTTTTTCGGATTTACCCCTAAAACCTCTTTTGCCTTGTCGTTTAAATTACTTAACCTCGACATGGTTGCTACCCTAACACGGTAAAATTCTTCTAAGTTGGAAGAAAAAATAGCCAAAAACCTAATCCGTTCAATGAGTGGCACACTTTCATCAGCAGCCTCTTGTAGCACCCGCTCATTAAAATATAACCAACTAATCTCTCTATTTAAAAACGGTAGCTTTTTTTTGGCCATGGGTAAAATTAAAAAAATCCTCAGGCATTAATCAGAGGATCTTCAAATCTGCAAATTTAATTGTTAAGTAATTGTTAATTATTTGGCTTTTTAGCTGGCGACTTACGGGCAGTTTTAGGAGCTACTTTAGGAGCTACTTTTGGCTTTGCCGCAACTCTTTTAACTGGCGCTTTTGCTTTAGTTGCAGTTGTTACTTCAGGCTTAATAATCTCTTCAGCTTTTTTTTCTGTTGCTATCGCGGCAACCTTTACACTACTCAAAGCTGGGTTAGCTTTCTTAGCAGCTTTTTTAACCACTTTTGACACAGTCTTATCTACTTTTTTAACCAACTTTTGTGCATCTTTCTTTGCCATTTTAACTTTTTTGGCGGCAGGTTTCTTATCTGCTTTAACTTCCTCTAGTTTTTGTTCTACCGCTTCTTTTAAGCCCTTAAACTTCTTAGAAAGCTTTTTGGCAACAAACTTACTCGCTTTCGCTATATCGTCGCCTATCACCTCTGCATTATGCCCCAGGCTTTTTACAGCCTCTAAGAACCTAACTTTTAAACTATGTTCTAACTCCTTTTTAGTAGTTCTTTTTGAAGAACCCTTAGCCGATTTTGCTTTATTCGTTTTCATATCTTTATTTTTTTATGTTTAGCTAGATTATTTATGTTATTTTGTAGCATAAAGTATTTTTAATAAATCTATCAATTATAATCAAAAAAGCCTTCATTATGCCAACTTTCGATATTGTAAGCAAAGTAGATGCGCAAACTTTAGATAACGCAATTAACAATGCAAAAAAGGAAATTTTAAACCGTTATGATTTCAATGGTTCTAATAGCACAATAGAATTAGATAAAAAAACAAACACGGTAACCATTGTAACGGAAGACGACATGCGTTTGAAAGCGATAACTGATTCTATTATTTCTCGTATGATGAAACAAAGTTTGGACCCAAATAGTTTGGATTTTGGGAAAGAGCATGCTGCATCTGGCAATATGATCAGAAAGGAAATCAAAGTAAAAGAAGGTATAGATAAAGAAGCAGCGAAAAAAATTGTAGCAAAGATAAAAGATAGTAAGCTAAAAGTTCAGGCTTCTATGATGGATGATCAGGTTCGTGTTCAAAGCAAAAACATAGATGATCTTCAGAAAGTAATTTCCCTCTGCAGAAGTGAAGATTTTGGACAACCCTTACAATTTATCAATATGAGAAATTAACAGATGGAAATTACCGAAAATGGCTTTATCTTTTCTGACGATTCTAACTTAATTGATGTTACGGCGGTTCATCGTTATTTAAGTGAAGAATCTTATTGGGCTAAAAATATACCCTTGCAAACTGTACAAAGGTCAATTTCAAATTCATTATGCTTTGGCGTTTATAAAGATACCCAGCAAATAGGTTTTGCAAGGTGGGTTACCGATAGCGCAACGTTTGCCTACCTATGCGATGTGTACATTGAAACCGAATACCGTGGACTTGGCCTATCTAAAAAATTAATGTCATTAATGATGTTCCATCCTAATTTACAAGGGCTCAGAATCTATTATCTTGGCACCCTTGATGCACACGGGTTATATGCACAGTTTGGCTTCAAGCCCTTAGCTGCACCCGAGCGTAGAATGGAAATAGTAGTTAAAGACATATACAAGTAAGTTTTTATAACTTGCTCTTGCTTACCCCCTCTTTGGTAATCTTCACTGGTTTGATCAATCCATTTTCATCAAACGACATTTCGTCGATACAGGTTACCCTGTGATTTCCATCTTTTTCTCCCAATGGTCTACGGTGATAAACAATATACCATTGCTTGGTTTTAGGATTTTGTATCACCGAATGATGTCCGGCACCAGTCGCTACCAATGGGTCTTGCTTTAATATTTTTCCTATTCTTTTAAATGGACCCAAAGGAGAATCAGCTATCGCGTAAGCAACCGAATAGTTCGGCCCAGTCCAGCCACCTTCAGACCACATAAAATAATATTTACCGTCGCGTATAAACATAAATGATCCTTCTACATAACCCTCTGGAGTTATTTCTTTGAAAGTAGTACCATCAGGATACGGAACGAAACCGGTAAAATCATTATTCAATTTAGCAATATTGCAGTGCGACCAGCCTCCATAAATTAAATAATATTGTCCGTCTTTATCTTTAAACACAAACTGATCAATTGGCTGTGCTTTGTTATAAAATTTATCAACTAAAGGTTTCCCAAGCAAATCCTTAAATGGCCCTTCAGGTTTATCTGAAACTGCAACACCGATTCCACCTAATTCATTATCGCTCTGAATATCATTTGCTCCGAAAAACAAATAATATTTTCCGTCTTTTTTTGTAATTGAGGGAGCCCACATCGCCTTATTTGCCCACTTTATAGAAGCAGTATCAATTATTCTTTCGTGCTTTTTCCAGGTAATCAAATCTTTGGACGAAAAGGCATCCATAAATACCTGTTCTTTATACTTAGCAGAGTAAGTAGGATAAACCCAATAGGTTTTACCAAAAACTATGGCTTCCGGATCAGCATACCATCCCGGAAAAATAGGATTGCCTGAAGTTTGCCCCTGAACAAATAATGGAAATAAAAGAAGTAAAAGAGTAAATCGATTTAGTTTCATATTGCAAGATATTAAATTTGCTTGAAACTACCAATTCTTAACCCATACTTTTTGTTGATCAACGCTAAGAAATGTCCAGGCTACAATTCGTGAGACTTTATTTCCTGTTGTCATGTTGTTGGTTCTTGTCTCTACCACCCCTGCCCTGTTTAAGATAGCATAGATTGCTGGCAGGTTTTCACTTTTCGAAACCAAGGTAGTGAACCAGAAACACTGTTGTGCATACAGTTTACTTTCCTCAATCATCTTACTAATAAAGCCAACCTCTCCTCCTTCTGTCCATAATTCGCTCGCCTGGCCCCCAAAGTTCAAAGTTGGCTTTGCATAATTTTTATTCCCTAAATTTCTAACCTTCCGTTGCGAGCCGGCTAAGGCAGCAGCGGCTGATGCATGAAATGGAGGATTACAGATACTCAGGTCAAACCTTTCTTGTTTGTGTATTATTCCTTTAAAAATGGTGTTCTTAGCGGTTTGCAATCTTACCTCTATGGCATTTTTTAAGGATGGATTAATGTTAGCGATATTCTTTGCAGATTTAAGGGCTACTGGATCTATTTCTGAACCCACAAATCCCCATCCGTACTCCTGATGCCCGATAATGGGATAAACGCAATTTGCTCCTATACCTATATCCAAAACTTTTACCTTTGGCCCTTTAGGAATAATTTGATCATTACAGGAAGCCAATAAATCGGCTGCGTAATGAAGGTAATCTGCCCTACCTGGTATTGGCGGACAAAGATATCCTTCTGGGATATCCCAATGATCGATTTGGTAAAAGTGCTTTAAGAGCGCTTGATTTAAAGATTTTACAGCAGCAGGATTGGCAAAATCAATCGATTCATCACCAAACTTGTTTAAGCTTACAAACTTAGCCAGTTCAGGACTTTCTTTAGTTAAAACCGCAAAATCATACCTTGAGTGATGCCTATTTCGAGGATGTAAGGTACTTTCCATTAAACTGTTTTTACATCGTCTTCACTGTAATCCTTAATGTCGGTAATGTATCCATTAATTAACAGAAACTCAAATAATGGCTTAGCATCTGGCGTTACAGGCATATTAGCCGTGGTAATTACCGTATTGTTCTTTTTAACTAAAAATGGATAGGCAAACAGTTTTACATTTTTGGTAAACATATCACTTACATAAGCCAATAACTGGCTCGAATAATTTTCACCGAAATTGGTAGAGTTAAATACGAACTTTAAGTTATTAATATTGGTCGAAATCCCCACACTTTTAGGTCTGCAACGATCTAAATATTTGGCCAGTCGGTTATGCCTTGTAAAGTTAGAAACGATAACCAAGTTACCTGTTTTGCACATATCGGCAGCCCTGTTGGCAACTGTTTCCAGATCAATATCATCCGGCGTTTCCTGGGCTTCCGTTAAAACATCGGTAAGCAGCACCTCAATCATTACACTTAAATTGCCTGCCTCTACCTCATTGGTGCGAACAAATTGCTCTGTTGCTTTATTAAATAGGTTAAAATTAGGATTAGATTTCTGACCGTATTTAGTCCTTAAAATCATGATATCCTTTTTATAAAGTAAATCTTTAGCTTGTCGAGGGTGAGCATCTGCATCAAAAATTGCTGCTGCAGAAAAATCCTTCATAATTAGATAAAGATTTAACAAGATATTGTTTACTTCTCCAAAAGCGGGCCCTTGTACAGAAATTAAATCAATTTCTACCGAACCAACAGTTAAATTATCGGCAAGCGACTCGATCATTACCTTTGGTTCGTGATGATGGTAAAAAGCAGCATAAACTAAATTTACACCAATAATACCCAACACACGCTGTTGCATATTCACATCCGTATCGAGTAAACGAACATGAAAGAATATCTCGTTTGGCAATCCACCAGGTTCTGTTTGGAAGCGAATACCAATCCAACCATGCGGTTCATTGGTGCGTTTAAAGTTTAAGGTAGTTACCGTATCTGCAAAAGCAAAGAAAGTTCTGTTCTCATATTTTTCACCAACTAGTCTTTCATTTAATAAACTAAACTCGTGGTTTAGCATTTGTAGGAGCCTATTCTGACTTACATAGCGGCCAGATGCTTCTGCTCCGTAAATGGCATCGCTAAATGTCATATCATAGGCCGACATTGTTTTGGCAACCGTACCTGCGGCAGCTCCAGCAGTAAAAAAATTACGTGCAACTTCTTGCCCAGCTCCTATTTCTGCAAAAGTCCCATAAATTTGTTCGTTCAAATTAATTTTTAGGGCCTTACGCTTGGTATCAAGGATTTCTCTTTCCATGGTGCAAAAGTAAGAAAAATTGGTTTCTCGATAGCTATCGAATAGTTAATTTGGCTACGTTAAATGAAAATTGCCAAAAACATCATTTTAAATAAATTATATTTGAATAACAATAAAGAAAACGAAACTAATATTTAAAGTTAATACACTGGTTTATTTGGAATTAGGCTTTTAATCTTTTAGGAAGAGTTTCGTCTATTTAAGAGTTAGTGGCAAGCCTGGGCGCATACCCACCCATCGTGCAAACCGTTCCAGTTATAGGCAAACTGCCGACACTTTACAGCGCCGACAGTTTTTATGGATAATTATTCCGCTTCTAGGTTAATAATCAATTGCCCTTTCTTTTAGGAGACAATAATATGGTCTTGAACATTAAAACCAAGTTTTCTTATCCATTCCCCTTGCAGTAAAATTACAGGGATTGTTTCAGTACAGCCTGCCTTGTAATAAACTTTAAGTCTGCGCATTCCGCTTGGAAGTTTCGGCTTTCTTAGGTCGCAAGCACCACATTTACAGATTTTGTTGGGCTGGATTTCTTGGATAACTTTTGGTGTTTGATTTTTCGTGTGTCGCATATATGAAAAATTTAAAAAGCCCAGGTCGCTGCGACACAGGTCGGAAACCGAAGATTAGGCCGGACTTACACCGGATCGCCTGAACTATGTTGTTAATATATGAAATTTTGTTGGACTGCTACAACGTGTATCGCATTATAAAGATGAGTAATTGAAATCTTGTAGTCGGAGGTTAATCGGATAAAATCAGATAATTTTTAAATGCAATAAAGTTGTGTAGATTTAATAGTAATTAGCTTGAATAAGCTAGTTTAAATTTAACTTAAAAAATAATTAATGCCAGATACAATTAACACTCAAGCAATACTAGATATATTTAAATACGTTGGCACATTTATAATTGGCGGCATTGTTTTTTTAATCAAGGAAAAATACACTAATAGAAAATCAATTTTCACAAAAAGAACATGGGGCCAACGTTTGGCTTATTCTCTCCAAAGCCAAGATTGGGGCAACATTCAGATACTTTACAATGGACAGACTTCTAATAACTTACACATAATTTCTGCTGAAATAATTAATACTAGCCACAACGACTTTGCGAGATTAATGTTTGAATTTTCGGTTCCAGTTGGCTGTATGATATATAGGCATCAGGGCCAATTACTTTATGATGATTTAACAAAGGATCTATCTCTTGAGAAAGATTTTAATGACAAGTTTGAAGATGTCAGAACTAGACATTTAATTGCATTCGAAGGCAAACAACCAATAAATAATAGTTTGCAGAATGAAATAAATTTTGTCACTAGACACAGAAGGTTTGATATTCCTCTTATAAAAGGTAAGACTAAAGCTATCTTTCATTTTCTTGTTGAGGATTTTGAAGACAATCCATATTTAAATATCAGCATTTTAGAGCCTGGAATAAAAGTAATAACATACCAAGATGAAACTGAGAGAAAAGAAGTAAAGAAAAAATGGACTGAATACGGTGGTCTAATTGTATTTCTTGTTTTTGTTTATCCAATCTATAAATACTCAAATTCAGTTTCTTCTGCAATTTGGCTTATGATTATTAATCTATTTTTTGCATCATTTGTGTCTTTAGGTTTGTATTATTTTAGTTTATGGGTAAAAAAGATACTATAATGCAAAACAAATACGAATTCAGTATACATTGAACCTTACAAGTAAGTAAATGAAGAAACAAAATTTAAAACAAAATATATGGGAGCAGTAGGCGATATAATCAATTCCAAACCAGTTGAAAGTTTAACGAATTTCTTTGCCGAAATAGTAGGCAAACCATTAGTTGATGGGGCTGGAATTCTATATAGTGATGCTATAAAGGCAAAAAGAATTGCTAATACTTTAAAATTGGAAGAGAAATATAAACTTGTAAAGTCAGATGATACTAGACCAACAGATCTTTCGTTTGGGTATAAAATACTTGAAAAAGCATCTCTAGAGGATAATGATGATCTTTTATCAAAGTGGGCAAATCTTTTAGGAAACGCTACTGATAAGAATTATAATGGTTCTATTAGAAAAATATTTATTGACACGTTGGATAGCCTTGAACCAATTGACGTGAAAATATTCGATGAAATAAATACGTTTTGCTTATCTCAACAGACCAAATATGAGACTATGGTTAGTCTGAATGATTCTAATTATTTGAAAAAAGAGTCACTTAATGTATTATTAAGTTTAGGGTTGATAACATTTGGTGTAACAACGACTAGAGGAATTCAGATCGGTGGTCATTCACCAACAACATTTCATGGTTTAGATAGTTTCAAAGTTACAGAAATGGGGCAAAGCTTTTATAAATCAGTAAATAAATAATAATTGCATACTCTGCACCTAACAACGGTTTGCCAAAATTGGTAGGAAATTCAACTTTAACCTTTTATACTGCCTAGGAATTTAACGCTAGCCCACCAACTTCGGCAAGCAGTGGGGCGTTAGGCGTAACTCTGGGCGCATATCCCTCATCGCGCAAACCTTTCGGCTTTCATAAAATGTCAGACAAATTACCCGACACCTTAACTTAATTTTCTTTCTCCAACTCAATAATTAGTTTTCCTTTCTTTTGGGTAATAATTACGTGGTGGTCGTATTCAAAACCAGTTTTTCGCAACCACTCTCCTTGCAATAATATTTGTGGAACAATTGACTCCTTCCAAGTGGACTTCATATATTTTGGCTGGATTTTTAATCGGCGTTGGACATCTGGAAGTTTAGGTTTTCTAGGTTCGCAAGCTCCGCAGTTGCAGATTTTGTTTGGTTGGAGTTCTTGGATGATTTTTGGCTTGCTCGAAGAAGCGGCTTTTTGACTTTTCGTAGATTGCATTTTATAAAAAGTTTAACGCGCACCCAGGTCACCGCAATCTACGTCGGAAAACCGAAATGATGCTGGACTTTCACCAGTTTGCCTGGGTGTATCGTGAGTAAGAAAATTTGTTGGATTGCTCCAACGTAGATTGCATTATAAAGATGGGAATTATAATTTAAATAGTCGGATTTACACGAATAAAATTAACAGGTTAAATAAATGTTCCCTAAGTACAGATAGGATTAATAACAATGACGGAAATTCAACTTCAAACATTATCTTGCATAGGAATTAAAAACGAGCTTCAACTTTCGCTAAACCACAGAGGTTAATGTAATTTATAATAATAAAAGCAGGATCAAAGAAAATAATATGGCTACAAGAATTTGGATAAGCGAAATGAAATTTAGTGATGACACAACACTACAATTTGAAAAAGACGATATTGTAGTTTTCGTTGGGCCTAATAATGCAGGAAAAAGTGCCTCATTGAAGGAAGCGGCTACACTTCTTAAAGCCAAAACAAAAAAAGTAAAAGTTCTAAAAGACATTACAATTGAACAAGAAGGTGACGAAACAGATTTTTTTAGCTATTTACAATCCTATTCGATAAAACATTTTAGTGCAAATCCACACCCATATTATCAAGGATTTGGATATAACATATATGAACCAATGGCTAAAAATTGGTGGGCAAATTATAAGGGTGGATTAAGTGATTTATATTCTCTATTCGTTAATATACTCTCGACAGAGCAAAGAATTCAAGCAGCTAATCCAGCACAAAACATTAAACTGACAACACAAGCAATACAGCACCCAATCCATTTTCTACAGAAAGATGATTTGCTTGAACAAAGATTCAGTGATTATTTTAGGCAAGCATTTGGTGCCGACTTAATAGTTCATAGAAATGCTGGTAGTGAAGTACCGCTTTACATAGGGGAAAAACCTGAGCTAAAAACTGGTGAAGATAGAGTCTCTTCTACATATTTAAGGGAACTAGAAAAATTAGATTTGCTTCACGAACAAGGAGATGGCATGCGAAGTTTCGTTGGTGTCCTTTTGAATGCATTTATTTCAAATCACTCGATATTGTTCGTTGATGAGCCAGAAGCTTTTTTACATCCGCCTCAAGCGAGGCTTTTAGGTAAAATGCTTGCAAAAGATTTACCTTCTGCAAGACAGTTGTTCTTGGCTACCCATAGTGAAGATTTTCTCAAAGGACTTTTAGATGCTAACATAAGTAAGCTTAGAATTATTCGCATACAGCGAGATGGCTCTATAAATAAAGTTAGTTCATTAACAAGTTCAGATATTGATCGAATTTGGAATGATTCTTTGTTAAGACATTCAAATGTATTGAATGGATTATTTCATTCGAAAGTCGTTATCTGCGAAAGCGATTCAGATTGCAGGTTTTTTTCAGCCGTATTATCCGCTCAATTTGATAACACAGGTTCCATTGCTCCTGATATATTATTCATTCATTGCGGTGGTAAACATAGAATTCCAACAGCAATAAAAGCATTGAAAAAACTTAATGTTCCAATAAAGGTTGTTTCAGACTTTGATGTATTGAATGACATTAACCCATTAAAAGAAATATTTGAAGATTTAGGTGGTGCATGGGCCGATATTGAAAATGATTGGAAAATTGTTAAAAGAGAAATTGAACAAAAAAGACCCGAATTTTTAACTGCTGACATAAAAAAAGATATAGAGAATACGTTCAATACTACAACTGAAAGAATTTTTCCAAAAGAAAAAATAAATGAAATTCAAAGAGCATTAAAGAAAGCGTCAGCTTGGTCAGAAGCAAAGGAAGTTGGAAAATCATACATCCCAAGTGGAAATGCAACACAAGCATTCGAAAGGATTCAAATAAAACTTAAAGAGAAAGGGTTCCTAGTTCTTGAAGTCGGAGAATTAGAAAGCTTTGTAAAAAGTGTGGGTAATCACGGGCCCAAATGGGTTAGTGAAGTATTAGCTAAAGACTTAAATACTGACGAGGAACTTGAACCAGCAAGAAAGTTTGTAAAACAATTTATTTAACAAAATGAAGGCGGAATATGCCAGCCACTAACAAAGGCTTTACAAAATTGGCGGAAATCCTCTTTAAACTTTCTACCGCTTTTAGAAATTTATCTTAACTGCCAACTTCGTAAAGCCTTGGGGCGTTAGGCGTAATGCAGGACGCATACCTCTTAAAATGCTAACCTGCTAATTTCATAGGCAAACTGCCGACACTTTTTATGCGCCGACAGTTTTAACTGATTATTCTTTCTCCAATTTTATAATTAGCCTCTTATTTTTAACCGTAATAATTACGTGTTGTTCACATTCAAACCCAGTTTTACGTAACCACTCTCCTTGCAACATTATCTGTGGAACGACTGCGCTCCTCCAGGTATATCGCATATACTTTGGCTGAACTTTTAATCGTCTTAATCCCTCTGGAAGTTTAGGTTTTCTGGGTTCGCAAGCTCCACATTTACAGGTTTTGTTCGGTTGGAGTTCTTGGATGATTTTTGGTTGTTGTTTTTTTGTTACTCGCATGGTAAAAAAATAAAAGTCCAGGTCGCCGCGAGTAACAATCGGAAACCGATAGAACTTCAGTACTTTCAACTGTTCGCCTGGATATGGTAAATATAAAAATTAACTGGACTACTCCAATTATTACTCGCACTATAAAGATGCGGAATCGAAAATAGCTAGTCGGAGAATAAACGGTTAAAATCGGATATATTCCTATGGTCGAGGCTTTAATATTTAATTATATAATTATTAATGGTAAATTCGAGAAATATTTCATTACATGAACAACAAAGAATTATTCATCAACGGATACTTAACGAGAGTGGCGAATCAATTTCCACAAAGCGCTGATCAAAATCAAAATATAAACTTAGCGTTTGAAATCTTTTCTATTTCAGCTTTTCTAGATAAACCGTTCCAAGAAGTTTTTGATAATATTTTGGTAAAAGGAAGCAGAGATGGGGGAATTGATGGGATTTGGTTTCAAGACCAAGGTGAATATTATGTTATGCATGTGTTTCAATGTAAGAATAAACGAAGTTTAGCGGCTAATGAAATTGATAAATTTAGAAGTGACTTCAGAGACATATTTACATATGGAAATAAAGTTGGAAAGCAAAATATAGACGATCTAAAACGCTGGATGGATGAATACAAACAAATTTCAGAGCAAGGGATAGTTATAGAAACCAAACTCTACTTTATTTTCAACGGTTTAAACATAGATCCTGATTACGCAAATAATCAACAGATATATGAAACATACAACGATGTGGAGAACGACTTTTTAATTGTTGATTCAGATACTTTATATGAAAAAGTAGCAGACTTATCTAGACAAAAGAGAAAAGAAATTAAATTCACATTTCATCCACAGGTATCAAATATTTCAGCTTTAGACAGTCAAGGAATCTACACTTTTGCAATACAAGATATTCGAGCTGCAAATTTTCGAATTCCAGCAACCGAATTGTGTCAATTAATGGCTTATGAAGAACAAACAAATGGTAGTATCGCATCACTTTTTGAAGAAAATATCCGTTCATTTTTAGGCATAAAGGTTAGAGCGAATAAAAGGATGAATGAAACACTAAACAAAAGAGAAGATGCAGTTTATTTCCCCTTTCTTAATAATGGTATAACTGTGATATGCGAGCAGCTGATTATACCAAAAAGCCCCCAAGATGATAAATATTTGTTACCAATAACAAATCCACAAATTGTTAATGGACTTCAAACTAGTTGGGTATTATACAATAATTATATTAAAAATCCAGGTTTACTGAAGGACATTTATGTTAACATACGGATTTACGAAACAAAGGATAAAACCTTGGTCGAGAAAATTACTGATGCGACCAATACTCAGACTCCTATAAATTATAGAGACAAAATAAGTAATAAAGACTTCAATATGTTAACTAAAGAAGTTTTTAATAACGCAGGGATCAACTACATTACAAAACGTGGAGAAAATTTTTCAAAAGAGAGTTTAAAGTTCGATGATAGTATTGAAAGTGAAACAGTAATAAAATATTGGTTTGCTACCTTTTTTGAAGAGCCTCAAACTGCAAAAAATAGTATTGCCAGTGTTCTTCAGAAGATATTTGATGCATCAACTTTTGATAAGCATCCATTAGAAGATCTTTTTGATGGAAAAAAAGAGTCAGCCGTTTATCATCAACTTTTAACTGCATATAGAATATATAGACATGTCCAAAATCAAAAACAACTGAATATAGCAGACCATGAAGTTCTGGCGTATGCAGATGAGTTAATGAGTTATGGCATCTATAAATATTTGCAATCCGAGAACGATTTAAATATCTACAAAGAAGAGGCAAAGTTGAAAGAAGGTTATGATGATACTTTAAATGTAATAGAACAAATAGTGGAAAAAGATAAACAAGCTCATATACAAATAGGGCGAACATTTTCATATAATGCGTATTTTAAAAAGCCGAAATCGAAAGTGGATTTTAATAATGAAAAAAACATACTTGAAAGCGACACATTATTCGAAGATTTAAAAAACATAAGGTAGCCAACTTTTAAACCCAAATTTTATTCTTGTAATACAGCAAAAAAGAAAGCCATCAGCTTTTCGCTAAGTTAATACGCCTAACAGGAGGTTTGGCAAAATTGGCGGGAAATTATCTTCAACCTTTCTACCGCTTTAGAAATTTATCGTAACCGCCAACTTGCGCCAAGCCCCGGAACGTTAGCCGTCATTGGAAAAAACGACCGTCCTAAAATGAAAAATTAGATTATGATAGAAAATTTACCGACATATATTTCTTTGGTTTTTGGACTGACAACGGTTGTAACATCGTTACTTTTTATATGGACAATTAGAAGTGAGTATTTCGGAGTGATGATGCCAGTGATTTTGGTCAAACCGTGCCACTTAAAAGATCATACAATTATATAAAAAAGCTGGGATTATTCCTTTT
>NZ_FOPP01000015.1 GCF_900113525.1 Pedobacter insulae | reverse complement strand
TGTGTATTTCGGTAAAAGTGGCCACCATATTCCGTTCCAAACTGGCCACCCCAAAAGAAACCATAGCTTTTTGAATACCCTTTGAGCAGTTGCGTTAGATGCATCCAGATTGATGCTCACATACCAAAAAATCTTCCATAGATTTCCAAAACATATACCACATCCAATACTCTCGCTATGCTTTTGCTTCGCAAAAGGGCATAAGATCACCTCCAAGGTTGCAGAACCTAAGTCCCAGATTCAACACATCCAAGAAGAATAAAGCTTGCCCAATTAAGTCAATTTAACGCACTTGATTTCAACTTTAGACCTCAACTCGATACATGGAGTTCAAAACACTCTTTATAACGCTTAAAACCCCTTAAAATAAGCCAAGTGGTCACTTTTGACCGAAATGAGATGACCACTTTGGAGCGTAATATGTGGCCACTTTGGATAAAAAGAGGTGGCCACTTTTAGGATAACCCCCATATATTGACCTGAATTGCCTGTTTGCTGTTCAATATACTAGAAAGCATTAAGACGCCGTGTTCAGAAAACATATAGGGGAGCTTTCTTCTGCCACCTCGCTTTGATGTCGCAAATTGCGACATCAAACTTTCAAACTCATTTTCATTTAGGCGAAACATAAAATCTTCGGGAAACCTGTCTGCATTCCTTGCCACCTGTTCGTTTAACCGTCTAGTTTCTACCCCGTATAATTCTGCAAGATCACTATCCAGCATAACTTTTTGTCCCCTGATATAATAGATTTTATTCATTATAATCTCGTCAGGGACTAATAATCCATTAGTTTCTCCACTCATGTCCTTTAAATTTTTGTAAATAATAAGCTTAGGTATTCTTGTGGATGACTAGCTTAAAATTACGTTCAATATTAAATAATTGCTAATTTATTTCTCAACAGTGCCATATCTGCGCCAACCTTGATATCAAGTATCTTGGCATAATGCTGCGTAGTTCTGATATTGGTATGCCCGAGCATCTGCGATACGCTTTCTATGGGTACGCCATTCAACAGCGTTACCGTTGTGGCAAAGGTGTGGCGGGCGATATGTGAGGTCAGTTTCTTGCCAATTTCGCACCGTTCCTCGATTTCCTTTAAATATTCGTTCATCTTTTGGTTACTGGGTACAGGGAAAACCAAATCCTTGTTTATGCAGACTGGATGGTTCTTGTACTTATCGAGGATGTTAACGGCAGTGGGCAACAATGGAATAGCAGACCTGATATTGGTCTTTTGGCGGTTCTTGATGATCCAGTATTCGCCATCAATGCCCTTGCTAATGTGCGTTTTCTGTAGTTTTTGAACATCGGCATAGGCTAGCCCCGTAAAACAGCAGAAAAGAAATATATCCCTGATGATGTCCAACCTTTCCGAAACGAATTGCTTGTCGGCAATTACCTCTATTTCCTCCTGATTGAGAAAATAACGGTCTACCTTTTTGGTTCGTCCTTTATAGGAGGCAAAGGGATTGGTCTGGATATATCCGTTTTCAAAGCTGATATTGATGATCTTGCCGAGATTCTTGATCATTTTTACCGTATAGTTGTTGGCACAGGATTTCTCCGACCTCAGGTAATAATCGAACTCGTTCAGAAAGGCAATGTCAACATTCCGCATACCCATATCCTTGACACCATATTTAAATGGTAAAAAAACCGCTAAGTGCTTCTTAAGTACCTTGTACCTGTTGAGCGTTCCCTGTACAAACTCCTTTCCAACAAGTGCCTCTACCTTTTGATTATGCTCGGTAATGGCCTGTAAAAGTGTTTGTGATTTTTCTTCTTTACCTAAAAACCTATTCTTGATGGCTTCGGCAGTAATCATATTTCCAGATTTAAGAAGTTCGCAATGTGCATCGTAGACCATATTTTGCAGGTGGTCTAGAAATGAGTTCAGGGATTTGGAATCCTCCTTTGTGCCGATTGACCTTCCAGATTTACAATTCCAGCGGTCTGGCTCGCACGATCTGCCAGTTGCGGATTCAGCCCTCTTGCCGTTTACGGTAATTCGGATGTAGATAGGGGCAATGCCCTTAGTGTAGTTCTTTTGCTTCTTCATATAGAAGAGCAGGCTAAAATTGGTTCTCATTATTCAATGATTTTAGTAAAACAAATTTAGCTTTGCACTCTGACGTATACAAGATGTACAGTTACTGAACTAGTTGTAATACAATTAGTTATAACTTATTCGGTGAGTCTTGAACTTTTATAAAACTACTCACCGAATCGCTCACTATTTATATGAGAATTGGTGCATATTTTAGTGTTTCCCTAAAAACAAAAACCCTGCAATCATTTGATTTGCAGGGTTTTGTGTAGTTTTGATATCGAATCGTGTGATCCCGCTGGGATTCGAACCCAGGACCACTACATTAAAAGTGTAATGCTCTACCAGCTGAGCTACGGAATCATTAAAGAAAACTTTAACTGCTTTTCTTTAAAGTGTTGCAAATATAGGATTATGAGTACGCTAATGCAAAGTTTTTTTTATGATATAGCGTACAATACTGATTTATAAGGGGATTAGTTTCTAATAGACTATTTCTCCAAGATAAGTACTCATTGAAATACGTTGCCGATCATCAGAAATAAAGGCAATATAGGTGTGCAATACTTTTGGTTTATCGGATTTGCCAACCTTTAATGTTTCCTTACCTACCTTTCTTCTTGCACCACTAAGCATCCAATAGGTACCTTTCTTTGCAACATTATAAGCAAGTAACATTACTTGGTCATCTGAACTTGCATCTTTTTCTTTGGAATTATCGTTCCAACTAAAATGTAATCCAGCATCATCAGTTTCTAACGTTGCGGCTAAAGCACCTGGTAATTTACCGAAACTAACTAGGACTTTACTATAGTCGATTTCACCCTCGGGTGTAAAAGCATTTAGCATATTGTAAGATTTGGCTGCATTATGTGCGGTAATCTGTCGCGATCGACTTTCCATATTAAAGCCCACACGAATGAAAGGGACAATAGGAGATAAAAAATACTGCATTTTGGTAAACACCGATCGACTAGCCTGCTGACCTGCCGATACTCGTCTGTTCTTTTTCTTGGCTCTTGGTAAACCCCTGATGATCCATTTGCCCATACGATTGTAACCTACAACGCTTCCTGCTTTTCCTGTAAAACCCCCATTTATTCCTTCAGATATAATTGCCATAGCTATCCTCCTTGATATTAAGTATAAAACACTGTTACCAAGATAACCTTTTAAATAGATAATAACTAATTATTATTCAGGTATTATACCGGTTTTAATCGGCTATAATTGTCATATGTCCGAATAATATCCGAATGATATCCGACTAATAGCTGTTTTAAAAGTTTTAACAATACCTAACTTTCTATATGTTGTTAACAAGAGAAACTATTTTAATTCTGGGCTTAAATACTGATCTTAGACATAATTATATCGCGATAAATTTACTTATCTTAATCCTTATAACTGCCCAACCCAAAATGAATAAAAGCATAGTTTTTGCATTCTTAGCATTGTCTTATTTATCGTCAACCGCTCAAGAAGCACCTTATTTAAATCCGAAATTACCTTTAGAAACGCGGGTTAGCGATTTGCTCAAGCGCATGACTTTAACAGAGAAAGCGCTACAAATGGATAATAGAACCCCGGCAATAGCCCGTCTTAATATCCCGGCATATGATTGGTGGAATGAAGCGCTCCATGGCGTGGCAAGAGCAGGATTGGCTACTTCTTTTCCTCAGCCTATAGGTTTGGCTGCTACCTTTAACGAAGAGGGTATGTTTGCTATGGGTACAATGGTAAGTGATGAAGCAAGGGCAAAGCATCACCAATTTGTAAGAGAAGGTAATAGAAAAGAGTACACCGGCTTAACATTTTATTCTCCCAATGTGAATATTTTTAGAGACCCTCGCTGGGGGCGTGGACATGAGACCTTTGGCGAAGATCCATACTTAACCGGTAAACTTGGGGTTGCCTTTGTAAAAAGTATGCAGGGCGACAATCCAAACTATTTCAAAACAATTACCACTGCTAAGCATTTTGCGGTACACAGCGGTCCGGAACCCGATAGACATGTATTTGATGCCAGGCCAAACAAACGTGATTTATGGGAAACTTACCTCCCTGCATTTAAAATGTTGACCCAAGAAGGGCACGTTTATTCGTTTATGTGTGCGTATAACAGATTATATGGTAAACCCTGTTGTAGCGACGCATTTCTGCTAAATGATATTTTACGTAAAAAATGGGGTTTTAAAGGATTTGTGGCTACAGACTGTGGAGCGGTATATGATTTTTACACTTTCCATAAAACGGCGAAAGATAGCATTGAAGCAGTGGCGCAAGCTATCAGGGCAGGGGCAGACAACCAATGTTACGGATATGCGTCGGCTGTAATTCCAGCGATAGAACGTGGTTTATTGAAAGAAAGTGAATTAGACACCGCAGTAGCGCGATTACTGCGTGCTAAGTTCAAACTCGGAATTTTTGATGCAGACGAAGTTAATCCTTATTCAAAAATACCTTATAGCGTAGTGAATAGTAAAGCCCATCAGTCACAGGCCTTAAAAATGGCTAGGGAATCTGTCGTATTACTTAAAAACAATGGAGTTTTACCATTAAAACGCGGGTTAAAAAATATTGCGTTAATTGGCCCTAATGCCAATGACGCCGAAGTTTTATTAGGCAATTACAATGGCGAACCTAAACATATTGTTACCCCATTGGAAGGGATACAAAAGGCTTTTCCCACTGCTTCCATTAGCTATGCAAAAGGATGTGCAGTTATTGATACACCAGGTTACAGCAGAAAAGCAGATTTTGAAGAAGCTTTAAAGATAGCCACCAACGCCGAAGTAATTATTTTTGTTGGCGGTATCTCCCCACGCTTAGAGGGAGAAGACCTAAAAGTAAAAGTGCCTGGTTTTTTGGGCGGTGATAAAACTGATCTAAATTTGCCAACCGTACAAACTGATCTGCTAAAGGAATTGAAGAAATTGGGCAAGCCCATTGTTTTAGTGCTATTAAATGGAAGCGCTTTGGCTGTGAACTGGGAAAACGATAACCTTGATGCCATTGTAGAGGCATGGTACGGTGGCGAGAGAGGTGGACAAGCCATCGGAGATATATTAGCAGGCATCTATAATCCTGCCGGTAGGTTGCCAGTTACCTTCTATAAATCAATAGATGATATTCCAGCCTTCGACAACTACAGCATGGAAGGAAAAACATATCGCCATATCATAAAGCCTGTGTTGTATCCATTCGGTTATGGATTGAGTTATAGCACTTTCAACTATGCCGATCTAAAGCTTTCTGGCGGCCATTTGTTAACCACCAGCCCCCTTAAAATAAGTTTAAGTGTAACGAACACGAGTAAGGTTGATGGCGATGAAGTCGTGCAACTTTATATCAAACAGGAAGGTACCCAATACCCCATCAAAGAATTGAAAGGTTTTAAACGTATTCATCTCAAAGCTGGCGAAAAGAAAATGGTAAATTTTGAGTTAAAACACAGTGATATACAGCATTATGTTGGAGCTATTGATGAGCTGCAAACCATAAAAGGTAAAGTCAAACTGATGATAGGGCCGTCTTCCGCTGAAGCCGCGTTAGTTGGGAAGTTTGAAATAAGATAGTTTTGAAATAAGATAGTCGTAAAAGTTATAACGGGGGCCGTCATTGCGAGGCACGAAGCAATCTAATCGGCACTAGATTGCTTCGTACCTCGCAATGACGCTTCGTGCCTCGCAATGACGCTTCGTGACTCGCAATGACCCTTCATACCTCAATGAAGTATTAAATCTTTTCTTGCTTTTTTATACCGATATTATAGAGCACGTACCCCATAAACAGAAAGCACAGAACCCCTAAAATTTGGTAGCCACCATCGCCAAACCATTCAATAAAGATCGGTTCGATGTTAACTTTGCTTAGGTTGTCTCTCACCGCCGGGATCACCATCAAAATGGCCACAATTACTCCGGCAATGGCACCACCAGCCACTAAGCCGGTAGCAAATAAGTTTCCTGGGGCAATTTCTTCTTCTTCAACGCTTTTCGTTTTGCTTTTCTCGCGCCAGTTTACAATGCCTTTAATTGCACCGCCGGCAAAAATAGGTAGGGTAGTAGAAAGTGGAAGATAGGCGCCAACCGCAAAGGAGAGCGCATTAATACCACATAATTCTATCGTAATCGCAATAAACACACCCACTAAAACATATTGCCAATCTAAATTAAAAGAGAGCATGCCTTTAATTAATGTTGCCATGAGTGTTGCCTGGGGTGCGGCATAGGTTTCGGTTCCAATTGCATGGTGAATACCTTGCTTTACCATTTCGGCAGTAGGTGTGTCGAGAATACGTACTGTTAACCCTATTACTATCGACGAAACGATTGCTCCGATAAACAAAGCTATTTGTTGATACTTAGGCGTAGCGCCAACTAAGTATCCTGTTTTTAGATCTTGTGAGGTTGCACCTGCATTGGCCGCTGCAATACAGATCATTCCGCCCACCACCAGGGCCATTGGTTCATAAATCTTCCCTGTCCAGCCAACCGCTATGAACACCAAACATGTCCCCATAATAGTGGCAATTGTCATACCCGAGATCGGATTATTACTTGAACCTATTAAACCCACAATCCGGCTGGAGACTGTCACAAAGAATGCTCCGAAAACGATCACCAACACACCGATAATCAGTTTGTTCAAGATGCTATCTCCAGGTATTTGAGGCAGTATAGCCATTAAGAGTATTAACACTAAGCTACCAATTCCCACTAATTTGATAGAGAGATCGCGATCTGTTCGCTTCACTGCATTCCCCAATTTTCCTTCCTTAATGGAACCTACACTGTCTTTGAACGATGAAATGATGGTAGGTAAAGTTTTTAGCAAGGTGATAAATCCCCCTGCAGCCACAGCTCCGGCACCAATCTGTTTTACAAATGCTTGGTAAATGGCTCTCGGATAATCGGCAAAGGTTTGCGTAACCGGATCCCAAGAGCCAGAACCACCTGGTTTGGTGAGGTCGGCTAGCAAGCCTAATTTGACCAATTGCTTAGCAGCTACCAAGGGGTCTATTAATGTGGCTAATAGTGGGATGAGCGCTAACCATGCTAAAACGCCTCCTGCAACTAATACGCCAGCTATTTTTGGACCAATGATATAGCCTACTCCCATATATTCAGGAGTAATTTCGCCGCTTACTTGTGCAGAAGGTAAAAATTTATTAGCCTGCTTGGTGGCCCAGGTGGGCGCTTCGGCAACCACATGGAAAACTTTTTGTAATAACGCATATACCAATGAAAAACCTAATCCCCAAAATGCAGTCCTCGCAAAATCGCCTCCTTTTTCTCCTGCCTTTAAAACCGAAGCACAAGCGGTTCCTTCAGGATAGGGCAAATTTTCATGTTCTTTAACTATTAAAGACTTTCGCAACGGGATCATCATCAATGTTCCCAAAATACCTCCTAAAATAGCCAGAATGAGGATGGTCATATAATTGAAAAAGGCGTCGCTAGAACTTAGGCCCCCAATGTCTGTACTTAAAAATAGAAAACCAGGTAAGGTAAATACTACGCCTGCGGCGATGCTTTCACCAGCAGACCCTGTAGTCTGGATAATGTTGTTCTCTAAAATGGTTGTCTTAAAAAAACGCTTACCAAGAGTAATGGCCAATACGGCGATCGGAATAGATGCCGAAACAGTTAATCCTGCTTTTAAAGCTAAGTAAACGGTTGCTGCTCCAAAAATTATCCCTGCAATACAGCCAAGTAAAATAGATTTAATGGTAAACTCAGCAACATTACTTTCTGCCGGTACAAAAGGTTTAAATTCTTCTCTGTTCATTAGATGAGGTTTATATCATAAAGTTAATTTATTTTAACATTATATATTTGTGCCATGAAGCAAAAAGCAATTTTTTTAGATAGAGATGGCGTACTAAACCAAGAATTAAACGATTATATCTGTAGGGTTGAAGACTTTAAAGTGTTGGAATATCAAATTGCCCCTTTAAAGCGATTATACGATGAAGGTTATTTATTGATTATAATAACCAATCAGGGTGGGATTGCTCAAAAAAGATATACGGAAAAACAGCTTGCCGAAATGCATGCTATTTTGTTTACAGCATTTGAAGCTCAGGGCGCCAAAATAAGTCATGCTTACTATTGTCCACATCATCCAACAGTAACAGGCCCATGCGAATGCAGGAAGCCTTTATCAGGAATGTTATTAGAGGCAATTGCCACTTATGATATTGACCCGGCATTATCTGTGATGATTGGTGATAAACCTCGTGATGTTGAAGCCGCGAATGGGGCAGGGGTAAAAGGTATTTTGATTGCCCCAGATGAGCAAATTGATTACCAGGCGGTAAAAGATGTGTTGGAAAGTTAAGGCTTAAAATCCGTCATTGCGAGCAACCCGTCATTGCGAGTGCAGCGAAGCAATCTCTCGTTAGATTGCTTCGCTGCACTCGCAATGACGGTTCCTATGAATTAATTAACCGTTCGCTTTAGCGTGATCTGCTAAAAATGCAGCTAAACCACTATCAGTTAATGGATGTTTCAATAATGCGATAATTGCTGCCAATGGAGCAGTAATTACATCAGCACCAAGCTTAGCACAAGCAACGATGTGCAATGGACCACGAATGGAAGCTGCTAAAATTTCAGTTGGATACCCGTAATTATCAAATATTAAACGGATGTCTTCAATTAGCTGTAAACCATCCGTAGAAATATCGTCTAAACGACCTAGGAATGGTGACACATAACTTGCTCCCGCTTTTGCAGCCAATAAAGCCTGGCCCGGAGAGAAAATTAATGTGCAATTGGTTCTTATTCCTTTACCAGAAAAATATTTAATTGCTTTGATACCGTCTTTAATCATCGGCACCTTTACAACAATTTTAGGATTAAGTGCAGCTAAAGCTTCACCTTCTTTCACAATACCTTCAAAATCTGTGGCAATAACTTCTGCACTTACATTGTCATCAACAATATCGCAAATAGCTTTATAGTGATTAATTACATTAGTTTCTCCGGTAATGCCTTCTTTAGCCATTAAACTTGGATTGGTAGTTACGCCATCCAAGACGCCTAAATCCTGTGCTTCTTTGATCTGAGCTAAGTTTGCGGTATCAATAAAAAATTTCATAAACGTTAAAAATCCCTAAGGGAAGAATTAAGATGCAAGAAACCCTGAATTGAAGATCCCCCTCAGGGGGTTAGGGGAAAAAAATGGGCAAGCAACTTTTATCGCACCGCTACAACCTTCTACCCTTGCTTCGTTCCCGCCCTGGGGGAGTTCAAAGGGAGCTGATCGTAAAAGACTTGCCCGGCACAAAGGTAACAAAAGCACCCATTTTACAAAAAGAAAAATGGGAAATTTATCGAATAAATACTACGGGATTGATTTATAAGCGATTGAGTTAAAACTAAGAGCTCAAGAAGTGGAAATTAACGGCAATATAAGCACGAATTAAACAGCCTACCGCCTCAGAGTGGGCTCTAAATATCTTGCTTTAAACCATTACTATGCATAAATAGCAATTTAAACGATTATGAAATTTATAAATGTTAACGTTTTCAGTTAACATTTTTATAAAAAAGAAACGATTCGAAACATAATATTTGAATAAATATCAAAAATATTACGGATAATGTAATTTAAGATTAAAATTTAGTATCTTAGTGTTTCCTATACACTAACTAATAAACCAGAAAGAGACCAAGATGAAGTACTTGAATGAACACCAAGGATTATACCGTAAAAGCTTTGAACATGATGCCTGTGGTATCGGTTTCGTAGCCCATGTAAAAGGCCGTAAATCACATCAAATCATATCAGATTCGATCACAATTTTAGAAAATCTCGATCATAGGGGTGCTTGCGGTGCCGAGCCTAATACGGGTGACGGAGCGGGGATAATGATTCAAGTACCACACGAATTTTTATTTGATGAATGCCTGAGAGCAGGATTTAGCTTGCCCGAATATGGAAATTATGGAGTGGGTATGCTATTTTTACCCAAAGAGATACGTGCACGTGAAGAATGCAGGGAGATTATTTACCGTACTGCAGAAAAACTAGGTCTAGAAGTATTAGGCTTTAGAAAAGTACAGGTCGACACAACGGATATCGGTGCAACAGCACTATCTGTTGAACCAGAAATTGAACAGGTATTTATTGCACGGCCTTATCATGTTGCACCGGGAGCAGATTTTGAAAGAAAACTGTTTGTTTTAAAAACCTATTTAGCTAAAACTATTTATAGTACAGTTGCAGGCAGTAAACAAGATTTTTATATCGCCTCTTTCTCTTCAAGAACCATTATATATAAAGGACAATTAACTTCACTTCAGGTACGCACGTATTTTGCTGAGTTAAGCGACAAACGAATGGTATCGGCATTTGGACTGGTTCACTCGCGGTTTGCAACTAATACGTTTCCTTCGTGGCGACTGGCACAGCCTTTCAGGTATATTGCACACAATGGAGAGATTAATACTTTACAAGGAAATTTGAATTGGTTCAGATCAAGTGTTAAATCATTTGCCTCACCATACTTTACAGCAGAAGAGCTTAATATGATTTTGCCGGTAATCGACGAATCGCAATCTGACTCGGGGTGTTTAGATAACGTGGTGGAACTTTTATTGCATGCTGGAAGATCTTTGCCCCACGTATTGATGATGTTAATTCCGGAAGCATGGGACGGTAATGAAGATATGGATCCTGTTAAAAAGGCATTCTACGAGTTTCATGCATCGTTGATGGAGCCCTGGGATGGTCCGGCGGCAATTGCATTCACAGATGGTAATTTAATTGGCGCAACGTTAGATCGTAATGGATTGCGACCTTCCCGTTACGCCTTAACGAATGATGATCGGGTAATTATGGCTTCTGAATCTGGAGCGCTTGCGATAGATCAAAGTACCATCATTGAAAAAGGAAGGCTAACACCAGGCAAAATGTTTGTCGTAGACATGGAGCAGGGCCGAATTATCAGCGACGATGAAATTAAAAAGCAGGTTTGTAACAGAAGACCCTATGCAGATTGGATCAATCAATATCAAATTAAATTAGAAGAGCTACCGGAGCCAAGGTTAATGTTTACCAATTTGGCTAAAGACTCTATTTTTAAATATCAACAGGTGTTTGGCTATAGTAGAGAAGATATCGATTTGCTCTTAAAACCAATGGCCATTGAAGGAAAGGAAGCCATAGGTTCTATGGGAACCGATACGCCTTTGGCGGTATTGTCTAAGCAACCGCAACATTTGTCTTCTTACTTTAAGCAATTATTTGCCCAGGTTACTAATCCGCCAATCGATCCAATTCGTGAAAAAGTGGTGATGAGCCTGGCAGGCTTTATGGGGAATAATGGTAACTTACTGGAAGAAAATCAGGTACAATGCCATTGTGTAGGCATTAAACATCCGATATTAACCAACTTAGAACTCGAAAAGTTAAGAAGTATTGATACGGGCTTATTTCAATCTAAAACCTTACAAACCTACTTCAGGGCAAATGATAAGCCTGGTTCATTGGCAAAGGCACTTGATCGCCTCTGTCGTTACGCCGTTGATGCAGTAGAGGATGGTTTTCAGGTAATCGTATTATCCGATAGAGCAATAGACTCGGAACATGCTGCAATTCCTTCGCTTTTAGCGGTTTCGGCCGTACATCACCACCTAATTAGAAAAGGGTATCGCGGTGCAGTAGGTATTGTGGTAGAAGCAGGCGATGTATGGGAAGTGCATCACTTTGCCACGCTGATTGGTTTTGGAGCGACAGCTGTTAACCCTTACCTAGCTTTGGAAACTATTAAAGGTTTCGATATCGAAAGTGGGTTAAAACCAGAAAAACTGATTTCAAATTATATTTATGCTGTAAACAATGGTTTGTTAAAGATCTTCTCAAAAATGGGAATTTCTACCTTACAATCTTACCATGGTGCACAGATATTCGAAATATTAGGGATCAATGAGCAAGTTGTAAATACACATTTCACCGGTGCTGTTTCCCGTATTGGCGGATTGGGGTTAGACGAGATTGCGCTTGAAACCTTGATTAAACACCGCCGCAGTTTCGGACCTAAAACCCAGACCGAAGAATTACTATCGGCGGGCGGTACTTATAAATGGAGACGCAGGGGTGAAAAGCACTTGTTTAATCCAGAAACGATTCATTTATTGCAAAATGCCACCCGTAGAAATGATTTCGCAACTTTCAAAAGGTATTCCAAATTAATCAACGACCAAACCGCGCAGGCATATACGATTCGCGGTTTATTAGAATTTAATTATAACCGTCCATCTATTTCCTTAACAGAAGTAGAACCGGTAGAAAATATTCTGAAACGATTTGCAACGGGCGCTATGTCGTTCGGATCAATTTCGCACGAAGCACATTCTACCTTAGCGATTGCCATGAACCGTATTGGTGGAAAAAGTAATACAGGCGAAGGCGGTGAAGATGAAATACGCTATGAAAACTTACCAAACGGTGATTCAATGCGCTCGGCTATCAAGCAAATTGCATCAGCTCGTTTTGGGGTAACAAGTTATTATTTAACCAATGCGGATGAGTTGCAGATAAAAATGGCTCAAGGCGCTAAGCCAGGGGAAGGTGGACAGTTACCCGGCCACAAGGTAGACGACTGGATTGCGAAAGTACGCCATGCTACACCTGGAGTGGGATTGATCTCGCCGCCCCCGCACCACGATATTTATTCTATTGAGGATCTAGCACAGCTGATTTTTGATTTGAAGAATGCGAACAGAGCTGCTAGGATCAATGTTAAATTAGTATCTAAAGCAGGAGTAGGTACCATTGCAGCAGGCGTGGCTAAGGCACATGCCGATGTGATCCTGGTATCTGGTTATGATGGAGGAACTGGAGCTTCCCCTTTAACATCTATTCAACATGCAGGCTTACCTTGGGAGTTGGGTTTGGCAGAAGCTCATCAAACGCTCGTTAAAAATAGGTTGAGAAGTAGGGTGGTTTTGCAAACCGACGGACAATTAAAGACCGGTAGGGACATCGCTATTGCTGCTTTATTAGGTGCCGAAGAGTGGGGTGTGGCAACAGCCGCTTTGGTAACTGCGGGCTGTATCATGATGCGTAAATGCCACTTAAATACTTGTCCGGTTGGTGTAGCAACGCAAGACCCTGAGTTGAGAGCATTATTTACCGGCGATCCTGCTCACGTAGTTAACCTGTTCCACTTCTTAGCAGAAGAACTTAGAGAAATAATGGCCGAACTTGGTTTTAAAACCATAGAAGAGATGATCGGTCAGTCTGACGTACTTAAGATGCGCAAATTTGATGAAGCAGATTGGAAATTGAAATTTGTTGATCTAACACCAATTTTATATAAAGAACCAAATTATGGTACTCCATTATACAATACCGAGACACAAGATCATGGATTAGATCAAGTACTTGATCACCAACTCATAGCCAAAGCAATGCCTGCTATTTTAAATAATGAGCCTGTTTTTGCTAATTTTGAGGTTAAAAACACCGACCGAGCGATTGGAACCATGCTATCAAATGAAATATCGAAGGTACACAAAGGCGGTGGTTTGCCTGCTGATACGATAAATTTTAAATGTGTTGGCTCGGCGGGACAAAGTTTTGGTGCTTTTGCAGCTAAAGGACTTTCTTTGACACTTGAAGGAGAAGGGAATGATTATGTTGGTAAAGGACTTTCGGGTGCCAAATTAGTGGTTTATCCATTTGGTAACATTAATTATGTGCCAGAGCAGAATATTATTATCGGAAACGTAGCGCTTTATGGAGCTACCTCAGGCGAATTATATATTAGAGGTAAAGCAGGAGAGCGCTTTGCGGTTAGAAACTCTGGCGCTACTACGGTAGTAGAAGGAGTGGGCGACCATGGTTGTGAGTATATGACTGGTGGAGAAGTGCTGGTGATTGGTGATACTGGTAGCAATTTTGCCGCAGGGATGAGTGGTGGTTTAGCCTGGGTATATGATGTAAAGGGAGATTTTGCAAAAAAATGTAATCGGGAAATGGTAGATCTTGATCCTTTACAAGCCGAAGATGAGGAAAGAATAAGCGTACTATTGAAAAATCATATTAGATTAACTAACAGTAGGGTTGCCGAATTTATATTAAGTGATTGGGCAAACCAATCGGGCAAATTTGTTAAAGTATTCCCTAAAGAATATAAAGCAGTTTTATTACAACGTAGTTCACAAGTAAAGATTAACTAAATGGGGAAAGTAACAGGATTTTTTGAATACGAAAGAGTTTCGCCTTCAAGACAAGAACCAGCCGTCCGTATACAACATTATAATGAGTTTTTAAACCCTTTGGCAAATGATGAGCTCCATAAACAAGCTGCACGTTGCATGGATTGTGGAGTGCCTTTTTGCCAATCAGGTTGTCCCTTGGGAAATGTTATTCCGGAGTTTAATGATGCCGTTTACAAAGGTGAATGGCAAAATGCTGCCGAGATATTGCTTAGCACAAATAATTTTCCTGAGTTTACCGGAAGGATTTGTCCGGCACCCTGTGAAAGCGCCTGTGTATTAGGTATTAACCGCTCGCCAGTTTCAATTGAAGAAATTGAAAAACACATCATAGAAATAGCTTTCGAAAAAGGTTTTATCAAAGCCCATGCACCTTTAATTAGAAGTGGAAAGAAAATCGCAGTGATAGGTTCAGGTCCCGCAGGTTTAGCTACTGCTGCTCAGTTAAATAAGGCGGGTCACGAAGTAACAGTATTTGAGCGCGATGATGTGCCGGGAGGGTTATTAAGATATGGAATTCCAGATTTCAAATTACAAAAAGATGTAGTTGATCGTAGGATTAAATTAATGGAGGAAGAAGGTATTGTTTTTAAATGTAATGCCAATATTGGAGAAAACATTGAACTAAGTGCCTTATTAAGAGACCATCACGCTTTAGTACTAGCTGGCGGTTCAACTATTCCCCGCGACTTACCTGCCATTGGTAGGAGCGCCAAAGGTATACATTTTGCAATGGATTTCTTGAAGCAACAAAATAAGCGGGTAAGCCTACGCCCGGTGGTTGGAGAGGAAATTAAAGCCACTGGTAAGAATGTTATTGTAATTGGAGGCGGCGACACAGGATCTGATTGTATTGGAACTTCTAATCGTCAGGGCGCAAAGTCGGTAACCCAGTTTGAAATAATGCCGATGCCACCTGAAAGTAGGGCCAGCCATATGCCATGGCCTACTTATCCGATGTTGTTAAAAGTGACATCATCACATGAAGAGGGCGTGAGTAGAACTTGGGCGGTAAATACCAAAGAGTTTATTGCCGATGAGGAAGGTAACTTAAAAGCCTTAAAAGTGGTAAATGTTGAGTGGGATATTGATGCCAATGGGAGAGCTAATGGCTTTAAGGAAATTGAAGGAACTGAGAAGGTTTATCCATGCGAACTGGTTTTATTAGCGATGGGTTTCCTATATCCCCAAAAGCAGGGCCTGATAGAAAAATTAGGGGTAGAACTAGATGAAAGAGGTAATGTTAAAGCAGTAGAAGGTATTTATCAAACTAACATTCCTAAAATATTTGTAGCTGGCGATATGCGCAGAGGCCAATCTCTGGTAGTTTGGGCCATCTCTGAAGGAAGAGAAGCTGCGCGTAAAGTTGATGAGTATTTAATGGGACATAGCAAGTTACCTTCTAAAGAGGCTGTAGCGTACGCTTAACGTCATTGCGAGGTTCCCGTCATTGCGAGCGTAGCGAAGCAATCTTATAATTAGATTGCTTCGCTACGCTCGCAATGACGATTTATAGCTACCTTTTAGATTCCTTCTAAATTACCGAAATCGCGAAAAACACCTTTTTGATTTCCGATATTAGGACAACATAAAATTGTTCCATTATGTCCGAACTCGATCCTAATGCAGCTGGCGACACTCGCCGCGACTTTTTAAAGAAATCATCTCTTTTTACGGCTTTGACCTTAACACCCTTAACGGTGTTGAAAGCTGCTGATCAAAAAGTAGACGAGCGTTTCGCAGAAATGTTCGAAAAAATTCCATTAAACCTGAAAGTTAACAATAAGCCTTACACACTGAAAGTTGAACCGAGGGTTACCCTGTTGGATTTATTGCGAGAACAATTACATTTAACCGGTACAAAAAAAGGATGCGATCATGGCCAATGTGGAGCTTGCACCGTTCATGTTAATGGACAAAGAGTTAATTCGTGCCTGAGCTTAGCGGTAATGAATGAAGGAAAGAGTATCACCACTATAGAAGGCTTAGCTAAAGGAGATGTGTTACATCCCATGCAAGCAGCGTTTATTAAGCATGATGGTTTTCAGTGCGGGTATTGCACGCCTGGACAGATTATGAGCGCAGTTGCATGCATTAAGGAAGGACATGCCAATTCGAAAGACGAGATAAGAGAATATATGAGCGGCAATATTTGCCGGTGCGGAGCCTATCCGAATATTATAGATGCGATACAGGAAGTTAAAGAAAAGGGGACTGCATTATGATCAATTTTCAATATGTACGAACTTCTGTAGTAAAAACTGCGTTGGGATTAATCGGGAAAGACCCAAAAGCATCTTTTATTGCTGGAGGTACTAATCTGATCGATTTAATGAAAAGAGGGGTTACGGCCCCTGATAAATTAATTGACATCAATTATTTGCCTTTAAAGAAAATAGAGGAGATCGATCATGTTTTGCATGTTGGGGCTTTGGCCTCCAATTCGGAACTAGCGGAAAATATGATTGTTAAAGATAAATTTCCATTGTTAATGCTTGCGCTTCAGGCGGGGGCTTCGGCTCAATTACGCAACATGGCAACTGTAGGTGGCAATATGATGCAACGGACAAGGTGTGCTTATTTTTACGACACTACCATGCCCTGCAATAAGCGTGCGCCAGGAAGTGGGTGTGGAGCGATAGGCGGGTATAACAGAATGCATGCCATATTTGGAGCGTCTGAAGCATGCATTGCCGTACACCCAAGCGATATGTGTGTGGCACTGGTTGCCCTTGACGCAAAAGTTGTAATCGCACATACAAAAGGCGAACGTAAAATTAATTTCATTGACTTTCATCGTTTAGCGGGTAACACACCAGAAAAAGATAATAATTTACAGAAAGGAGAACTAATTGTTAGATTGGAGATTCCGCTTAACAATTTGAATAAAAACTTTCACTATCTAAAAGTTAGGGACCGTTCATCTTATGCATTTGCCTTGGTTTCTGTGGCGGCTGCATTAGATATTCAAAATAATATCATTCATACTGCACGTTTAGCAATGGGAGGTGTGGCGCATAAACCATGGCGACTTATAGCAGCAGAGAACTTTTTGAAAGGAAAGAACCCTACGGTAGCAAATTTTGAAGAAGCGGCCAAAATCGCCATGAATGGAGCAAAGGGTTTCGGGGAAAATGATTTTAAACTCAAAATGGCTCCAAACTCAATTATTGAAGCACTAACGGTAGCAAAAGCTAAATCATAATGGAATTTTTTGTAGACGAAAACGACCGGGTAGACGGTATCGCTAAAGTAACTGGAAAAGCAAAATTCTTTGCCGAATATGAAGTGCCGGGATTAACTTATGGCGTTTTGGTTACCAGCACAGTTACCAAAGGAAAAATTACGGCAATTGACAGTAAGGCAGCAAGTAATGCCCCAGGCGTACTAGCGGTAGTATCACATTTAAACAAGCCTTCGGTAGCGGGTTATGAACAGGAGGGTGGATCGCCAATGAAGATTTTTTATACTGATCAAATCTTTTACAACGGTCAGCCTCTTGCAATTGTGGTAGCCGACACCTTTGAACGGGCAACTTACGCAGCAACTTTGGTGCAGGTTAGCTATGCTAAAGAAGATTTCAATACGGATTTTGAGAAAAGTATTAGTGATTCTACTGTTAAGAAGCTTCAAGGACAAACTCCTTATAAAAGAGGAATTGAAGATGCCTATAAAACGGCAGAGGTGCAGTTAGAACAAAAATACCATTTACCGGTTGAAACCCACAACCCCATGGAATTGCATGGGATTATTGCCGACTGGCGACCGAACGACCAGGTAACTGTGTACGCAAAAACCCAGGGGGTAAAAGCTACCCAAAATACAATTGCCAATGTGTTTAAGATCCCCGTTGATAAAGTCCAGGTTAACTCGGAATTTGTAGGTGGCGCCTTTGGAATGGCTTTAAGAACTTGGCCTCTGGAAATTGCCACCATAATTGCCTCAAAGCATTTAGCTAAACCAGTTAAATTGGTTATTACGCGCGACCAAATGTTCACCATGGTAGGAAATAGACCCGCTTCTTATCAAAAAATAGGGATTGGAGCAACCAAGGATGGAAAATTGACCGGAATAACCCATACCGCCTTTGGCCAGTCGGCCACCTATGAGAACTTTACCGAAGGCGTAGTAAATATGTCGAAATTCATGTACCAATGTGAAAACGTAAATACGAATTATTACGTAATTCCTCTAGATATGGGGGTTCCTATTTGGATGCGGGGCCCAGGTGAAGCCACCGGTGCTTTTGCCTTAGAAAGTGCAATTGATGAGATGGCCCATGCATTAGATATGGACCCTTTAGAGTTTAGGATAAAAAATGATCCGGAAATAGATCAAGTACAAAAGCGGCCATTTTCTAGCAAATATATTAAAGAAGCTTACAAACTAGGAGCGGACAAAATTGGTTGGAACGAACGTAAAAACAAACCAGGAAGCATCGTTGATGGTGCATGGCAGATTGGATATGGGGTAAGCGTTGGCGTATTTGGAGCTGGCAGGGGAAGAGCTACAGTAAAGGGTATTTTAAAGGCTGATGGTTCTTTGGTTCTACAAAGTGCAGCAAGTGACATTGGTCCCGGTACCGGAACTGGCATGACTTTGATAGCCAGTAAATTAATGAATATTCCTGTTGGTAAGATTACCTTCGAACTCGGTGATTCTTCTTTACCACCAGCACCAAGTCAGGGTGGCTCTGCAACGCTTTCTACAGTTGGCTCGGCAGTAAATGATGTTTGTGTTGCCTTAAAAGCTACGATAGTTGAATTGGCCGCTAATGCTAATATGGACGCAACCGCTAACTTTGTAGACGTATTGAAGAAAAATAATTTAGCCATGATTGAAAAAACCATTCAATCATCACAAAATAATCCGGAGGCCAAGAATTACTCGATGTACTCATTTTCGATTCACTTTGTGCAGGTAAGAGTTCATCAACTAACGGGTGTGGTTAAAGTGAGTAAAATAGTTTCTGTTGGCGACGCCGGTACAATTGTAAGTCCCAAAACAGCCAGGAGCCAGATGGTTGGGGGTGCAGTGGGTGGCATTGGAATGGCTTTAACGGAAGAGGCACTGCTAGATCATCGCTACGGACGATATATTAATAACAACTTTGCGGATTATCATGTCCCTGTCCATGCAGATGTTCCTGAAATTGACGTAATCTTTATCAATAAGCCAGATCTTATTGTAAACCCAATGGGTGCAAAGGGAATGGGAGAGATTGCTCTGATAGGGTTTTCTGCAGCTGTAGCCAATGCGGTATTTAATGCAACAGGCAAAAGGATTAGAACATTACCAATTACGCCGGACAAAGTATTGGAGGCTTAAGCTATTTCCCGTCATTGCGAGGTACGAAGCAATCTCACGATTAGATTGCTTCGTACCTCGCAATGACGCCTTATGTTTCGCAATGACGCCAAGTCCCTGATCTTTGTATGTACTTACAATCTCAATTTCGCGAAGAAATCCCATAACACTATACCCGCCGAAATGACAATATTAAAGGAATGTTTGGTGCCAAACTGTGGAATTTCAATACAATTATCAATTTCCTGCATCACTTCGTCACTTACACCGTTTACTTCATTTCCAAAAATCAGCGCATACTTTTTTGTTTGATCAGGCTTAAAAGTGTGTAGCATTGTACTGTTCTCGGCCTGTTCAATCGCAATAATCTCATATCCTGCTGCACGGAAACTTCTTACTGCAGCCAGAGTATCGTCAAAGTAAACCCAGTCTACGGCTAAAGTAGCTCCTAAAGCTGTCTTCTCGATCTCACGGTGCGGTGGCTGAGCAGTAATGCCACACAAAACTACCTTTTCAATAGAAAACCCATCTGCTGTTCTAAAAACAGAACCGACATTATGCATGCTTCGAACATTATCTAAGATCACTACAACAGGAAGTTTCTCTTGTTGTTTAAATTCTTCTACCGCTACGCGATTAAGTTCGTCTAATTTTAGCTTTTTCATATACTGCTTACCCCATTCCCAATTCCATGAATATAAATCGTCGCTGGATAACCAATCTTCGCTACATAGCTTTCAGTTAATTTCTGCGCGAAATCCTCTTCAAATCCCTTCTTCAGCAAAGCAATCGCACATCCACCAAAACCAGCACCAGTCATCCTTGCGCCAATTACATGTTCATAATTACTACAGAAATCAACTACAGCATCTAGCTCTGCGCCAGAAACCTCGTATAACTCTTTAAGCGATTGATGAGAAGCATACATTAATCGACCAAATTCCTCCAGCTCGCCGGCATTTAAAGCCTTTGCTGCCAGATGGACCCGGTCGTTTTCCTTAACCACGTGGGTAGCTCGCATCAGGGTAGTTTTATTTTCAATTAAATGACTATGTAAAGCAAATTTTTCGGCGGTTAATTCACATAAATTACTGATATTGATTTCTTTGTTGAGTGCAGTTAATGCTTCACTACATTCACTAACACGCTCGTTGTATTTTGATTCCTCCAATTTACGCGCCTTGTTGGTATTGATAATGGCCAAATTATAGTCACCTAAATTACAATCAACAATCTTATATTTTAAAGTATCACAATTTAACACTATCGCCTTATCTGTTTCTCCAAAAGCAACGGCGAATTGATCCATTATGCCAGAATTAACACCAATAAAGATATTTTCTACACGTTTAGAGAGTTTTACTAGCTCGAGTTTATCATGCCCCAAATTAAAATAGTCATTTAAAGCAAAAGCAGTAAGCACTTCTATTGACGCGGAAGAGGATAAGCCAGACCCAATCGGAATATTGCCAAAATACAATAAATCTAGCCCTTGAGCCATCCACCCAAACTTTTGAAGCTCGTGAATAACACCCAATGGGTAATTATACCACTCGTGACCTGTTTTCTGGTACTCCTTTTGAATATCGAAACTTTGTTCTTCTTCAAAATTAACACTATTAAAGCGGATTACCTGATCGTTATTAGGCGCTATCAATAGCCATGTTCCAGCTGTTATAGCACAGGGCATTACTAAGCCGCCGTTATAATCTATATGTTCACCAATTAAATTTACTCTTCCAGGTGCGAAATAGGTAGCAATAGGTTTCTGTTTATATTTCTCTAAAAATTTGTCGCTGAGTTGTTGCTCCATGAATGATTATTTATTGCCAAATTGATAAGTATATTGTATTTTCGTTGACGGCCTAAGATACAATTTTATGAAATTAAAGCAGATACCCACAGGGATTTTTATCGAAGAAAAAGAAGTTATAGCAGTTGAGTTAAGTAACAAAAAAGGAAGCTATGTTAAAATATTTAATTATGGCACAATCATCAATAAATTTGTGGTGAAAAACTCAAAAGGTGAGGAACAAGATATTGTTTTGGGCTTCGATCAATTTGAAGACTATATCTCTGAAGACTATTTAGCTAATTATCCATATTTTGGTGCTATCATTGGTCGTTATGCCAACCGTATTAAAGGTGGCCAACTAACAGTGGATGGTATCGGTTATCAACTTCCGCAAAATGCTGGCTCATGTTGTTTGCATGGGGGCAATAAGGGCTTTGACAGGAAAGTGTGGGACATCCTAGAAACGTTTGACTCCCCAAATGCGAAAGTAACTTTTCAATATTATAGTTTTGATGGAGAAGAGGGGTTTCCTGGCGATTTAGCTATCCAGCTTTCTTTTGAGTTTACTGATAACGATGAGCTGATTTTAGCCTATCAGGCAGATACTGATGAAGCAACACCCATTAATTTAACCCATCATAGCTATTTTAATTTGGCTGCAAATGGTGAAAAAATTACAGCGCATATCCATGAAATGAACGCTAGCCACTATTTAGCTCAAGATGAAGAGTGGACGGTTACGGGGGAACTCATTCCAGTAGCAGGCACCATACATGATTTTACGAAGGCCAGGACAATAGGAAGTAACTGGAACGAAATTGAAGGCTACGACCAAACTTATGTGTTAGATAAGGAATATGGTACTTTAACATTAGCTAGTAAAACTACCGAAACAGGTAGCGGTTTATCGCTATTGGTATATACCACAGAGCCGGTAGCCCACCTTTATACAAGTAAATATTTATCGGTAAAAGGGGGTAAAGGCGGACGGGATTACGGTCCATTCGATGCTTTCTGCGTTGAAACCCAACATCATCCAAACGGCATCAACATTCCTCATTTCCCGAGCACCATATTGAGACCTGACGAAGTTTATACCCAAACTACTATTTATAAAGTAATAGCAAATTAATTTTAAATGAGGATGTTTACGATAGAAGCTATACAACAAGCCGAGCAAAAGGTTAAAACAGGAACTGACTTTCCACGGTTTATACATGAAATTAAGGCCATGGGCGTTGAGCGGAATGACGTGTATGTGATAAATGGAATGTCTATCTATTTTGGGAAAGACGAACATACGGTAGAAAGTGCTCCTGCGTACGAGACCTTATTAATAGAAGAACAATCGTCGGTTGAAGACTTAAAAGAAGCATTAAAAATTCATCAACTGGGACAAACAGACTTTCAGACTTTCTGTAGGCAAGCTGCAGGAGCGGGAGTAGAAAAGTGGATAATAGACCTGAAGAAAATGACGGTAAGTTATCTTGATATGGCCGGAAACGAGATGTTGGTGGAAGAAATTCCTTCGCTTTAGCTTCTATAATCGCTCCAAAACCATTTTAATAGCTTTTTCAACTATTTTGTTTGGCTCTTTACTAAACTCAAACTTTACCCTGCTAGCTAAGATAGCATTTACCGATAAAGCTTTATGTCCTAGTGTTTTAGCTAGAGCGTAAATACCTGCTGTTTCCATTTCTAGATTGGTAATTCTATGTTTGTCCTGACTAAAGCTGTTTAGCTGTCCGATAAAGTCTGGTACAGCATTTTTCGCACGCACCTGTCGCCCCTGAGGCGCATAAAAACCAGGGGCAGTGGCGGTTATTCCCTGGGCCATCTCCTTGCCAATAGTTTCTAGTAGCAGTTGATCTGCACCTGTTATGTAAGGATGAATACCCTTGATGTGTGAAAAATGGGCTTTAATTCCATCTAATAGACTGTGTTCGTCGCCCGATACTTGATGGTAATAATATTGCATCAAGGCATCAAAACCCACCCCATGTGTAGCTGCCAAAATTGTCCCCATTGGTAAATCAGCTTGGATTGCCCCGGAAGTACCAATCCGAATAATTGTCAGAGATTTAAGCTCTTTCTTGATTTCCCTCGACTGAAAATCGATATTAACTAAAGCATCCAATTCATTTAAAACAATATCGATGTTATCGGTACCTATCCCTGTAGATAAAACTGTAATTCGTTTCTTCCCTAAATACCCCGTATGAGTAATAAATTCACGCTTGCCTTTTTTAAGCTCAATTGAATCAAAATGTTTACTAATTTCACCTACACGATCTAAATCACCCACAGTGATAACCGTATCTGCAATATCTTCCGGTAATAAGTTTAAATGGTAAATACTACCATCGGGGTTAATGATTAAATCGGATTCTGAAAGTTTTTGCATAAGACAGACATTAGTTTAACAAATATATTAAATTTATTTCCTTAAGAGCCGACTTACGAAGTCGACCTAAATAAGTCGACTTCGTAAGTCGGCGGGCTAGGAAGTATATAGGTATTTAACCTCAACATGATCTAATTTATCGAACTTTCCTAAAACTATATTTAAATTCCCTTTTCGCACTTCGACGTGCATCAAGCAATTGGTGTCGAATTCTTGTTTCACGATAATCAGTTGCTCGTCTTTAACTATCCTCATCACCTCATTCATCAAAAGATAACCGAATTGGATCTCATAAATGTCGTTTACCGTTTTGACTATAATTTCATTTGCCTTAATTGCCTCTATACTAGCATTTTTATAGGCATTAATTAAACCTGGAACGCCTAACAAGGTGCCGCCAAAATATCGTACAACTACTATTAAAACATTCGTTATACCGGCCGCCAACAAAGTATTTAAAATCGGGCGCCCGGCAGTGCCAGAAGGTTCACCATCATCATTGATCCGAAAATTAGTCCGATCTGTACCTAAGCGCAAAGCCCAGCAAAAATGCCTTGCTTTAGAATGTTCCGCTTTCAAATCAATTAAAATTGACTTCACCAATTTATCATCGTTTATTGGATAGGCATATCCTATAAATTTACTTCCTTTGTCACGAAATACACCTTCAGAAATATTTCTTAAGGTTTGATAGGTGTCATCGAACAACATTTAACTGTGCTAAAGTGATTAAAATTATGGCCAGTAGTGCCAAGGCCAAACCTAAATAATTTAGTTTACTCAGCTTCTCTTTAAACAAAAATATGCCAACTATGCTTCCGCTTATAATTACGCCTAAATTCATTGCCGCAAAAACCGTCGAAGGCTCGTTAGACATGGCACGATGAGCTTTCATATAAAAGAGGATATTGCCGAAGTTAAAAAGACCTAGCACACAACCGCAGACAAAATTAACAAGTTGTAACGGCGTTTTTTTAGTAATTGCCAAGTAGATGATATAAATCAGTGAGATTACAAAGGCCATGCAAAACACCATAAATAGCGAAGTTGTATAAGGAACAGGATTTTGTTGGCTAATTAGTTTGAAACAAACATCAATAATGCCGAAACCAATAAAGACCAATAATGGATAAAGCCAATTTGTATAGTTTACCTGCACGTCTGATTTTCGATATAGGGTAAAAATGATCGCAAGGAAACCTATTGCAATTCCCCAATACTTAAGTAATGTATACTCTTCCTTAAAAATAAAATAAGCGGCACTGAGCGAGATAAATAGTGATAGGCGTTGTGCAATATCTGTTCGTGCTAAACCAGTTTTTTGCACAGACAATGCTAAAAATAGAAAGATTGACGGCAACAGCAATCCAAGTGTAATATGGATAGGACTTATGGTTTTGATTGTTAAATCTTGCATTGCTGGCCTGAAGAAAAGCGCACTTAAACAGATGGCAAATAAATAATTCCAGGTTATAGCCTGCACGATACTTATTTGGTAGCGCTTAGCCAGCTTCAACAACACACCAACTGTTACACTACAAATGATACTTAACACTAAATAAATCATAGTTTTTTCCTAGATAAAACAGTTAATTGATCATCTCCAACTTTTATGTTTTCAATAATATCTCCTTTAATTACAGGAGAATGTATACCATCTTCCCAAGTAGTAGAAGATGTAAAAATTCTAGCTTCATCCCATAAATTTCCTGTAATAAATTGGTTTAAAATATGGGTTCCGCCTTCTATAATCACCGATTGGATGTCCATCAGGTAAAGCTGAAAAGCAACTTTCTGTGCTAGATAAAATTCCATATCTTCCATCTGTACAAAGTGGATATTAGCTTTTACTTCAGTTTTAAGCTCATTAAAAATGATGGTTTTAGCCTCCTCGTTGTAGACGTTATAGGTCAACGGAATGGATAATCCCCTATCAATAATGATTCTAATGGGATTTTTACCCGCTATACTTCTGTTGGTTAACTGGGGATTATCGATTAAAGCGGTTTTTTTTCCGACCAGAATAGCATCCTCTTCGCTACGCCAAAGATGTGTTAACTGTTTTGCAGCGGCACCGGTAATCCACCGCCGACTACCATCAAGAGGGGCGAAATACCCGTTTGCAGTTTGCGCCCATTTTAAGATTATAAAGGGGCGCTGATGTTGTATTCTGGTAAAAAAACGCCTGTTAAGCCAGGTACATTTGTCGGCAAGTACTCCTAAAGCAACCTCAATCCCCGCATCCTTAAGTTTTGCAATTCCCTTACCACTTACGCCTGCAAAGGGATCTGTGTTACCGATAACTACTTTTTTTAAACGATGCCTAACCAATAAATCAGCACAGGGGGGAGTTTTACCGAAATGGGCACAGGGTTCGAGGTTTACATAGGCGGTAGCATTTTTCAACAGGTTATTTGCTTCATCACCAAATTTTAACAATACTTCGTTTACCGCATTCACTTCTGCGTGCGCCTCCCCATATTTTTGATGATATCCTTCTCCAATAATTTGGTTTTCGTGAACTATAACACAGCCGACCATTGGATTTGGGCTTACTTTTCCCATGCCCAGTTTGGCAAGTTCCAAACATCTCTGCATATATATTTCATCATTCATCGTTTGCAAAAATACATTATATCATGGTAAAACCTTGTAGCTTTATAAGTACTTTTGTGCGTGATGAAAATTAAGGAATTAGCGCTACTGTTTGAGAATGATTTAAGGCAGCTTTATGGAAATGATGAAGCAAAATCCCTGTTCTTATTGGCATTAGAGCACATTACAAAACTCAATCGCGCCGCTTTTTTCCTAAATAGCGATAAAGAATTAACTCCACCTGAATTAAAAGAGCTGAAACAAATACTGGATCAGCTTGAAACAGGCAAGCCAATCCAGTACATCATTGGTGAAACCGTATTTTATAGATTAATTTTTAAGGTTAATGAATTTGTACTTATCCCGCGACCCGAAACTGAAGAATTAGTAGAATGGGTTATAGAGCGCGTTAACAGTTCTCGGTTACCTAGCTTAAGGCAGTCCTTTAATATTTTGGATATTGGCACTGGGAGCGGTTGCATCGCTATTTCATTAAAAAAGAACTTAGCCAATGCTGCAGTTACTGCTTTAGATATATCAAGCGAAGCCTTACGTTTAGCTCAGAAAAACGCTATCATAAATAAGGTTGAGCTAACATTTATCGAGACAGATATTCTTGAAATACCCACAGATTTAAATCATTCAAAATACAATATTATCATTAGTAATCCGCCTTACATTACCCAAAGAGAAAAGGACGAGATGCATGAAAATGTTTTGGCTAACGAGCCTCATTTAGCATTGTTTGTAAGCAATGAGCAGCCTTTGATTTTTTACGAAGCAATTGCCGATCTAGCGTTAACAAACTTATTGAATGAGGGGTTTTTATTCTTTGAAATTAATGAACACTTAGGAAAAGAAACAATTAATATGTTATTGACTAAAGGCTTTATTAACATTATCTTAAGAAAAGACATGCAAGGGAAAGATAGAATGATATGCGCTCAATTGCCCAATTAGGCTGCAATCTTTTTACGTTACGATCTGGGATGATATTGCGTGATGACACTTTTTAGGTAATCTCGATCCAAATGCGTGTAAATTTCTGTAGTAGTTATACTAGCATGACCCAGCATTTCTTGAACCGCCCTTAAATCGGCACCACCTTCAATTAAATGGGTTGCAAAAGAGTGTCTAAAGGTATGCGGACTAATTGTTTTATGGATACCCACCTTTGTAGCTAAACTCTTTATGAGGGTAAAAATGGAAATCCTCGACAACCGGCTGCCAAACCTATTTAAAAAAACGTAATCTTCATGCCCCTTTTTTATTGATAAATGAAGTCGCACTTCGTTCAGATAGAGTGATAAGAATTTTAATGCTGAGCCACTTATTGGTACCAGTCTTTCCTTATTTCCCTTTCCAATAATTTTAATGAATTCACTTTCCGAGAATATATTGGAGATTTTCATTTCAGATAATTCGCTGACTCTTAATCCACATCCGTATAAAACCTCAATAATTGCTTTACTTCTCATTCCGTCACTTCTTGATGCGTCGATAGCTTCCAGTAAGGAATTTATTTCGTTAATGTTTAACGTATCGGGTAACTTCCTATTCAACTTAGGTGCTTCAATTAAGGATGTTGGATCTTCAGCAATAATTTCTTCTATTACCAGATAGTTAAAGAACGCCTTAATTCCCGATAAAATTCTCGCTTGCGATGAGGCCTGCATGCCGAGGCTATTTAACCAGGAAATAAAACCGCGTAAATCTTTTAATTCTAAAGTATGGACATTGAATGGTTGATTAATTGCCTCAAAATATTGGATGAGCTTACCCACGTCATTTAAATAGGCTTCTATTGAGTGCTCAGCAAGCGAACGCTCGAGTTTTAAATATGCACGAAAGCCATTGAGGTAAGCCATTCCATTCATTTTTGTTCTTTTTTTTTTATAACATTGTACTGTAACCTTTCAACATTACAATTCTTAAGGCATGAAGATACAAATTATTAACGGTCCAAATTTAAACCTTTTGGGAATTAGAGAACCTTCGATTTATGGAGCCGAAGGGTTTGATAGTTATATAGACAAACTTCGGGAATTATATAGTATCCTGGAAATCGAATATTACCAAAGTAATGTAGAGGGCGAATTGATCAATAAATTGCATGAAGTAGGCTTTTCTTTCGATGGAATTATCATCAATGCAGGAGGTTACACGCATACTTCAGTAGCAATAGCCGATGCAATTGCAGCAATTAACACCCCGGTAATAGAGGTTCACATTTCAAACATTTATGCCCGGGAAGAATATCGTCACGTATCTCTGACAGGAAAAAACTGTAGGGGAGTGCTTACGGGTTTCGGATTAGACGGCTACCGGTTAGCAATTGAAAGCTTTTTAAAATAGGACTATGAAAAGATATTTATTGATACTGACTTTACTTTTTGCACTGAATAGCAACGCCCAGCAAACGGTTTCTATTCCTCCTTTAAACGACAAAGCTATTGTTAAAGATACGGAAGGTAACGTTGTCCCTTATGTCTTATGGATGGCTTTGCATAAATCAGGCGATTATTCAATCCGGTATATTAAAGATAAATCAGAATTTTTAATTTATCTGTTAACTCCAGAACAAAAGATAAAAGTTAATGAAAGAAGAGCTGAAATGAACGCTAAGCTACCAAGGCCTCGACTAAGTGGCTCGTTTAAGGATGGCGAAAAGTTCACGGGTTATAAACTGACCGACATTAATGGCAATAAATATGATATTAGAAACGCCGTGGGGAAGGTCATTGTACTCAATTTTTGGTTTATCAATTGCCCCCCTTGTAAAGCGGAAATACCTGATTTGAATAATGTTTTTACCCAATACAAGGATAATAAGGACGTGATATTCCTTGCTATTGCGTTAGACGAAAAATACGACTTGAAAGAATTTACTAAGAAGTCTCCTTTTTTATATAATATTATACCAAGTGGGAGATTTTACACCGAGAAACATGATGTAAAAAGTTATCCGACACATGTTATTGTAGGAAAAGATGGATTAGTTAAATTTCATACAACAGGTTTAGCATCCAATACAGTTTTCTGGATTGAAAAAACAATTAAAGACGAACTTGCGGCGATATAGTTACATTTTTAACTGACTAAACTCCTTTATTTTATCAATAAAAAAGCTGTATACAATACTGCTTCGATAAACTCCTGTGTGCTTCAAATAGGGAATTTGAATAAGACCTCTTTTTTTCGCATTTCGATGAATGTCCCTAAAAAAATGAAAATGCGCCTTTGAAATTGCTAAAGTAAACTTCAGTTTTCCCTGTAATAAAAATTGAAACCAAGCAGCTAAATCGAGCCATATTCTAATAAAAATGCGTGCATAGGCATCTTTCAGGGGCAAGTTTTTCTGCATAATAATGAGATTATTCCGAAAATTAAGATAGGTTTTATAAGGATTGTTAGCACTTAACGTTCCTCCACCCACATGGTACACCTCCGCATCAGTACAGCATGCGACGCGATAGCCGAGGTTTTTAAGGCGCCAGCATAAGTCAATCTCTTCCATGTGGGCAAATAAATCTGCGTCTAAGCCATTCACTTCTTTCCAAGCTTTACTTTTAATAAAAAAAGCCGCGCCGCTCGCCCAAAATACATCAATACTCGTGTCATACTGACCATTATCAGCTTCCACTTGATCAAAGATCCTTCCTCTACAAAATGGAAATGCATGCAAATCCATAAAACCACCTGCAGCGCCTGCGTATTCAAACTGTTTTTTTTGCTGCTGCCACTTAATTTTCGGCTGTGCAACAGCGATCTTTTCATCACCTTCCATGAAATCAATCATGGGCTGTATCCATTTTGTTGGAACTTCTACATCAGAGTTAAGTAAAACGAAATAATCAGCTTCAACCCTAGCTAATATTTTATTGTATCCACCTGCAAACCCATAATTTTCGTCGTTTTCCAATATCGTTATAGTTGGAAAATTCTCTTTTAAGTAGTCAACTGAACCATCCGTGGAAGCGTTATCACCCACAATAATCTGCAAATTTGTATATTCACTTGCGATTACACTCGGTAAAAAACGCTCCAATAAAGCTTTTCCGTTCCAATTTAAAATTACTACCGCTACGCTTGGTTGCATACTATTTGTTTAATTTCCATCTTCGGTGACTCCAAAGCCAAAAAGCTGGGGATGTATTAATTCTCTTGGCTAAAAACTCAAAAAGAAGGTGGGTTATTTCATGATCCTTAGTCTCCTTTGGCGCTAAACATAAGGGTAAACAATTCACTTCGTAATATCCCCTTTTTACGCTCACCACGTCAAAATAAAATATGGGGCGATTAGTTTGAAGTGCGATTTTCTCCAAACCTAATAAAACAGCTGTATGCTGGTTCAAAAAATGCAATGCGTACTGTGCCTCTTCCCGGGTAGGGGTTTGATCACTTGCAAAGCAAAACATCGTAGGCGTGTCTTTTGTAGCGATCACCATTCTTAAGGTTTGGCGCATAGCTACAAAAATGTTTCCAAATCGAGTTCTAATTTGAAGAAACCATTTCTCAAAAATATGATTACTAAGTGGTTTATAAATTACGTAGGCTGGCTCGCTTAAGTTCGCACCTAATGCAAGCATGCATAATTCCCAGTTACCATAATGGCCAGTACAAGCTAAAACACTTTCGCCCTTACTAAAATAACTTTCTACTTGATCCAGATTATTAAACTTAACACGCTTTAACAATTCTTTCCGGGAGATGGTAGACATCTTAATGACTTCAAAAATTAAGTCGACAAAGTACTTATAAAAGGTTTTTTCTATTTGTATAATTTGTTTATTATTCTTTTCCGGAAATGACATTTCTAGATTTTCACGAACTACCTTTTTCCGGTAGCCAATGAGATAGTATAGTGGATAATATAATAATCGCGCAAAAAAATGGAGAATTGTTAATGGAAACAACGACAAAACATATAAAAAGAAGATGCCGATATGTGAAAAGCCTTTTTTAATCATTAATTTGGACGCCAGAATGCAAACATAAAATATCAGATGCAAAGTTCAGCTATTTTTCCCCTTTTTTATCTTCCCCCTGTGAGTTATTTTAGTGCACTAAAAGAGCAACATTTCGAATTTACGATCGAAAAGTACGAACATTTCCCAAAGCAGACTTTTAGAAATAGAGCTACAATAGCCTCGCCAGATGGTAAGCTGGATTTGATTTTACCCGTAGTAAGGGGTTCAAAGGCTCATACCCCAATAAAAGACGTGAAAATAAGCTACGATTCCAAATGGCAGCGTTTACATTGGTTGAGCCTTCAAACTTGTTATCGCAGCTCAGCATATTTCGAATTTTATGAGGACGGACTAGTTCCATTTTATGAAAAGAAATATACCTTTTTATTCGACTTTAATCTAGCATTGTCAAATTGGTTATTGAAGCAAATGAAAATAAATCAAATAACCGACTTCACAGCTGGATATGAAAAAGACGTTCCACCTGGTTTAGATTTTAGAAATAAATTTAACAAAAAAGATATTCATGAGATTGATATGAAAAGTTATTTCCAGGTGTTTAGCGATCGTAATACCTTTATTCCAAACTTAAGTATTGTCGATTTGTTATTTAATCAAGGACCACAAACTAAACTCTACATTTAAATATGGCTAAACCAGCTCGTCAAAAACATAAAAAACCTCGTTATGCTTTGCCAAGTCCTGGTTCAAGTCCGGGTATGGTTTATTTGGATGAAAATTCACTTGAACCCAGAATTTCTTTGTATACCTATAATGAGCATAGCTATAAAGTACAGAAGCTCTCACATTTAGGAGAATTAGAGAAGTTAATATTGAGTTCAGATTTCACTTATTGGGTAGAAATAAAGGGTTTCAATTCGGTTCGTTTATTTGAAACTTTGAATGACGTGTATAAAATTAACAAGCTGGTACTTGAGGATATTACTACTACCAATCAGCGCCCTAAGTTTGAAGAATATCAGGGGTATGATTTTGCCATCAGCAGGATGTTATTTCTTGATGCAGATCATCATCTAGAGAATGAGCAATTATCGTTTATTTTAATGAAAAATATCCTATTTACTTTTCAGGATAAATATGAGGATTGCTTACAACCCATTCGTACACGTTTAGAAATTGGAAAAGGAAATATCAGGATAGGTGGAAACAGCTATTTAATGTATGCCTTGATGGATATGGTAATAGATCAATATTTTGCAGTATTAGGCTTTTGGAGCGAACAACTTGATAATATTGAAGACCGTTTACTGGCAAAACCGGATAAATCTGTGATGTTCGATACACAGCAAATTAAACGTCATCTTATAACATTACGTCGTGTTGCTTGGCCCGAACGGGATAAGGTAAATGACATCTTAAGAAGTGATAGTAAGTTAGTAGCCGAATCGACAAAAGTTTATATCCGTGATGCGTATGACCATTGCATTCAAATCATTGACATGATTGAATCGCTAAAAGAGATTTCTGCAAGCAATATCGATATGTATCTTTCAATTATCAGCAACCGTATGAATGAAATCATGAAGGTATTGACTATTATTTCCTCTATTTTTATCCCACTCACCTTTATTGCCGGAATCTACGGAATGAATTTTAGTAGAGAAGATCCGGTTACAGGTAAAGTGTTGTCACAGAATATGCCCGAACTTTATCAAGAGCATGGCTATTTATATACCATGATTGTGATGGGCTTGATTGCGGCGTTACAAGTAATATATTTTTGGAGAAAGGGGTGGTTTAAGTAGGTTGTTATTTCTATCTTAGCGGCGTATGCAGTCATTTGATTTAGACAAAACAGATGTTTCCAAATTAAAGCAAGCGATAAGTGGTGACAACGATCAACTTAAAGCGACGCTAGAGGAATATCACGCGTCTGAAATCGCTATTTTGTTTGAAAGCATTAGCAAAGATGATCAAGAAAGAATCATTAATCTACTAGATGTAGAGATTGCTTCGGAAGTAATTTCTGAAATGCATGAAGAGGCTCATCCGGAAGAGTTGTTACTTCAGTTACATCCCAATAAACGAACAGAAATTTTAGAGGAGCTCGATTATGATGATGCTACCGACATTATTTCACAATTAGAAGAACACGAGCAGCAAGAAATTCTAGAGGATTTGAGCGAAGACGACGCATCAAATATTAGGAATTTGATGAGCTATGATGAGGAAACAGCTGGAGGTTTGATGAACACTGAGTTCATCAAAATTAATCTTAACCTCACTAAAAAGGACGCAATTGACGAAATCATCCGCCAGAGCGAAGAAATTGAAGAGTTTTATACCGTTTTTGTAGTTGATGAGGAAAACACATTTAAGGGTATAGTATCTTTAAAAGATATTATCAAAGCGAAAGGCAATGTGAAAATTACCGAAATGGTAAAATCTGATGTGGTGTATGTAAAGCCTGAAACCGATCAGGAAGAAGTGGCAAAGCTAATTTCGCAATATAACTTAACCAGTATTCCGGTTGTTGACGCAACAATGAAACTATTAGGTCGCGTGACCTTCGATGACGTAATAGACGTATTAGAGGATGAAAACACAGAAGATATTTTAAAGATTTCGGGGGTTTCGGAAGATGAAGAATTAAGCGGTAATTGGGTTGAGGCAGTAAAATCGCGTTTACCCTGGTTAATTATCAATCTCGGCACAGCTTTTTTAGCATCGGCTGTTGTAAGGCATTATGAAAGCACCTTAGCGCATTTGGCCGTATTATCGGCTTATATGACCATTATTGCGGGAATGGGAGGAAATGCCGCTACGCAGGCGCTTGCGGTAACCGTGAGACGTATTTCATTATATGACTTAACGGACAATCAAGCTTACAGAACTGTTTTAAAAGAATTTACGGTAGGATTAATTAATGGTGCAATAACAGGTTTAATTGTTTTTGCTTTCGCCTACTTTTTTGATTCCAATCCAATGTTAGGCTTGGTTATCTTTATGGCGATGACGGGAAACTTAATTGTTGCAGGTTTTACGGGTGCAGGAATTCCATTAATTTTAAAAAGGGTAGGGATCGATCCTGCAATTGCTTCTTCCATTATTATCACCACATTTACCGATGTTTTCGGATTTTTACTTTTATTAGGATTAGCAAGTAAATTACTGCTATAATTAGAATTTATAACGTATAACTTAAAATATGCAAGTATTAAAACACGATTGGACAAAAGAAGAAATAGCGGCAATTTACCATAAACCATTTTTAGACCTGGTATATGAAGCAGCAAGCATTCATCGTGCGCAAAAAGACTACAATGAAGTGCAAATTAGTTCATTAATATCTATTAAAACTGGAGGTTGTGCAGAAGATTGTTCTTATTGTCCGCAAGCAGCCCGGTACCATACTGATTTAGAGGTGCAGCCATTAATGCAATTAGGGCAGGTAGTAAGTGCTGCAGTAAAAGCTAAAGAGGGAGGGGCATCGCGCCTGTGTATGGGCGCCGCCTGGCGGGAAGTAAGAGATAACCGGGATTTTGATCGGGTAATTGAAATGGTTAAAGCTGTTAACCAGATGGATATGGAGGTTTGCTGTACCCTGGGCATGCTCACAGAAAGTCAGGCTCAGCGTCTTGCTGATGCTGGTTTATATGCTTATAACCACAACATAGATACTTCTGAGGATGACTATAAACGAATAATTTCTACCCGGACTTATGATGATCGGTTAAGTACCATTAAAAATGTTCGCAAAGCAAAATTAACTGTATGTAGTGGGGGAATTATCGGATTAGGTGAAACGCCTGAAGATAGGATTGCGATGTTGCAAACATTGGCAAATATGGAGAAACATCCGGAATCAGTGCCGGTTAATGCATTGGTTCCAGTTAAAGGTACTCCCTTAGAAAATCAGCCGCGCGTTCCCATTTGGGATATGGTAAGGATGATTGCTACTGCAAGAATCGTGATGCCAAATTCTGTTGTCCGCCTAAGCGCTGGTAGAAATGAAATGAGTACCTTAGAGCAGGCTTTTTGCTTTATGGCAGGGGCGAGCTCCATTTTTGCTGGCGATAAATTGTTAACGACACCAAATCCGTCATTTATTGACGATATGGCCATGTTTGAGCTTTTAGGACTAAAAACCCGAGAGGCTTTTAAAAATGGTAGACCAGAAAATACGCTGAAAGAAGAGGTTATTATATAAGGTAACAAGAAAGGTTGGAAAATTAAAACTTCCAACCTTTTATTATTTAGACTGCAGTTACCCTCACTTCAATATTGCCTCTAGTTGCCTTAGAGTAAGGACAGGTTTTATGTGCTTTATCTGCTAGTTGTTGTGCCTCATCATGTGCTAATCCAGGTATGTGAACGTCAAGATCTGCTGAAAGTGCAAACCCATTTCCGTCTTTATTAAAAGACACCTGAACGTTAACATGTGCATCTGTGATATCTATTCCATCGTGTGCGGCAACACTGCCTAAAGCACCAAGATAACAAGCACCCCAAGCAGCTGCAAATAGTTGTTCGGGATTAGTAGCACCCCCTTGACCCTCTAATTCTTTAGGTTTTCTCAATGCTAAATCTAGCATCCCATCACTTGATTTAATGTGACCATCTCTACCACCAATTGCGGTTACAGATGCCGTATATAACTTTTCCATATAATTATAACAAATACAGGGGGGAAGATGTTTGTTTTATACTGTTATCTTCTCAGTTAATTTATAAATGTCATAAGCAACTTTTTGAATTAATTCAAATTGCTCTGCAATGACCATGTTTTTATCTTCTAAGTTATTTTTAGGCCGGATTAGCGGTACATTGCCCGGTTCTTGCTTTGAGATGCTTAGGTTTATTGCTGATTGCGATAATAGGTAAATGGTATTATTAGATACCGGCTTCAGTTCTTCAAAATTGGAATGCACAAAATCATGTTCCCTGTAAAAAAAAGACAAAGTTGCAATATATGATGAAAGTAAATGATTTAACACGGTAAATTGATGAAGTTCTTTAATATACAATTGCTTACTTTTTGGCTCAGAAAACATCCTCTGAAATAAGGAAGCAAGATTTGCTGTATTTACATAAACTTCTTTCCGGGCAACTTTATACTTTGTTAAGCTTTGATTTTGTTCGTAATATAAAAGCGTGACCTGCTCAAAATAATTCAAATTTGCTTTAATAATGTCTACCATAGCCTCTTTCAATTTCTCATGCTCCCAGTTTGGGAATAGAGAATAACTAGCCATTAGTGCGATACCTGAGCCAATTAAGGTGTCGTAAATCCGCTCTCGGGCAATAGATAGCCCCCCCATACCTAGAAAGTCGAATAACACTAAAATATACGGGGTCATAAATAATACGCTTACGACATAATTTTTACGTTGGAAACTGTAACTGCCGATCATACATATTAACAAAATTACAAATAGCGCATTTTTATCTTTAACATACACCAAAATCCCCATTCCGATAAAGGCACCAATTATGGTTCCAATCAATCTTTGATAATTTCGCTGTTTTGTTAACGTATATCCGGGCTTCGAAATCACCAATATGGTAAGCAATATCCAATAGCTATGCGCGAAATCTAGACTCTTGGCTACCAGGAAGCCAATTAACATTACAATTGCAACGCGTAATGAATGCCTGAAGGTAGAAGAACCGAAACTTAAATTTTCACGAAATAACTTAACATCGAAGCTCTGTTTGGTTACAAATTTATTGACATCTATATCGTTCTTTTTAAGATTCTTCTTTTCTTTCTCATTAAAATAGCGCTGAATTGTTTTAACCCTACCTAATATATTCTCAATATTAACTTCAATGTTTTTTAGCGCAATTAATCCTTGAGTATTGTAATCGTTGTGTTGTTTATTATTTTCTAAGGCTAAGATCTCTTCTTTTAATTTCTCTATATCTTCAGCTAAACCGCTCGACAAATTGGGTTTACCCCCAGTTTTTAAAGCAAAAGCAATGTCTTCAAGGGAGTCGGCGATCTTATTAATTACTTCTTCATAATGGAACAAAATCCCAACTTCATCAAATTGCTGATGAAGTTTCTGGTAATTATAATAAGTCGACATGATTTGCTCAAACAGATCTACCATATCCACAAAAACCAAAAGTAAAAATCGTCCCTGAGGTGTAGAATCACGGACTATTTCTCTGGTCTTGAATAAAACTTCTCTAACCTCATCTTGCTTTTCATGAACCACGACCTGCAATTGGAGCAATGCGGCATAGTTTTTCTCGTAATCAATGCCTTCTTGATAAAACTTTGCCTTTGCTCTTAGAAAATTACTTACTTCATGAATAGAATCACTTAATATCTGCTGTACCAATCGGTAAGGTCTTATCCTATAAATAAAATAGCTAAGTAAAGTATACCACACGCTTCCACACAATATTAAGATGGCGTACCAAATCACTTCTTTCCATGGCCTAACATCATCGATACTAAGCACCATAATGAGTAACACCGAGGTACCGATAGCTGCAGCTCTTGCTCCATATAAAAAAAGCATAGAAAAAATAAAACTACAAACTACCAATAATAAGCCTGTTACGTAAACATTTTTGTTGGTAATGCCTACTAATACAGAAATGATTACGATGAGTACGGTCGTGATTAACATGGCATTTCGCCGATGAACTATCGGGCCAGGGGAATCTACAATACTAATACATAATGCACCAAGAGACAAAGTCATGCCAAACTGTAACATACCAAATTGCGCCATAATTAATGATGGACACAATACACCAAACGTAATTCTTAAGCCATCGGCAAAATATGTGCTTAATAAAAAATCCTGGATATTTCTAATTGGCCTGTTCAGCATATACAAATCTACAATATTGCAGCTCAATTTTTTAGGTAGATTGACAATTGTAACAACCCTAAAGTTAAAATCTAGATGAATTCAATTCTATTTAGTTAGAAAATAAACTGTTTTATGTGTATAAACTACTAAGTGTACAATGTTAACAATAATGATGAATACTGTGTTTTTACTTTGTCTGATTAAGATAAAGAGTAAATTTTATGTGGATAACAATAGTTTTATAGTTTATAACTTGTTAATAAATTAAAGTGAATTTTCTTGCAAAGAATTTATTTTAATGCTATATTAGCTTATATCAATTACGAAGTACTTTGACAGTTTGATAGAGCAATCCAAAACAGAAATGAAGCTGCAAGGCTACAAATTTTTGGGATCGTTCAAGAGTTGTTCAAATCCAAATGTATTGTAAGATGCATAATGGTATTACATTAAGAAGCCGCAAGGCGGATAGGATGTAATAAAAACAAGTAATATAAACTAGATCACTCGCAAGAGCAGAAAGGTTTATAAAGACTATAGGTTGTAAAACCAAAATTTTATTTGTTCACTCAATTAAACATGATTACTAATTGTGGAATTTTACGGAGTAAAGCAAAATAGTAATGATAAGTAAACGAATGTAGCAATCGAAAGAATACTACATGACGAACGGGTCAGGTAAATAGTATTGATGCCTTATTTTAACTACGGTTAAACAAAGGTTAAACGGAGAACCAAATCGAAAGAGGCGGCTCTCCGTTTTTGTTTTATGGCTTTTTTTATTCTCAATTAAACTATAATCTTTAGTTCGTAAATGGTAATTTTATCTTATCATGGTAAAAAAAGATTTTCCAAGTAAAATATTCGTTTTAGATACTTCAGTTGTTCTGTACGATCATGAGGCCATTCATAGTTTTCAGGAACATTATGTTGCCATTCCGGTATTAGTTTTAGAGGAACTTGACAATTTTAAAAGTGGTAATGATACCCGAAATTTTGAAGCACGAAGTTTCATAAGGTTGATTGATATCGCTGCAAAAGACAAATCGATCAATGATTGGTTTTCAATACATAAAAAGAGTTTAGGAAAGATTAAGCTTATATTGAGTGAAGATCCAAAGGGCCTCAATGCTGAGGAGCTTTTTGGAAAAGGAAAGTTTGATCATCGAATTTTGAATTCTGCACTGGTTTTAAAAGAGGAAAATCCTAAAAGCAAGGTTATATTGGTTTCTAAAGATATTTGCTTGCGTTTAAAAGCCAAATCACTAAATCTTCAGGCAGAAGATTACGAAACTGGAAAAATTAAAAATGTAGACGAATTATATACCGGAAATACAAATTTAATATGCAACAGTGAGCTTATTGATAGGTTAAGAAAGGAACTTTCAGTAGATTCTAATGAACTGACTTTAACATATACAGATCGGAACCATTTTTATAAATTTAAACAAAAGAACAAAAGTGAAATAGCCTTTTTTGATATCACTAATAAAAGGCTTAGAAAAGTAAATCAAGAATCAGTATTTAATATCAAGCCCAAAAATGCAGAACAAGCATTTGCGATCGATGCCTTGCTTAATCCTGCAATTAAACTAGTTACCATACAGGGAAATGCAGGCACGGGAAAAACATTACTTGCACTTGCAAGTGCGCTGGAACAACGCAAATATTTTAGACAGATTTATATTACCCGTCCGATAGTTCCATTGAGCAATAAAGATATTGGCTTTTTACCAGGAGATGTAAAGGCAAAAGTAGATCCATACATGGCGCCAATTTGGGATAATCTGAAGTTCATCAAAGAGCAGTTTGCGCATGATGAAAAAATGTTATTCAAGATTGATGAACTAATTAGAACTGAAAAAATAGCCATTGCACCATTAGCATTTATTAGAGGAAGAACAATTACAAAAATATTTTTTATTGTAGATGAGGCCCAGAATTTGACTCCACACGAGATAAAAACGATCATTTCAAGAGCAGGAGAACATACTAAAATTGTTTTTACAGGCGATATTTATCAGATAGATACGCCATATCTGGACTCAGAGAGCAACGGTTTATCTTATTTAATTGAAAATGCTAAGCATCATCCATTGTATGCCCATATTACACTTAAGAAAGGGGAGAGGAGTGAATTGGCTAATCTGGCGACAGAATTACTATAATTAAGAATGATATTTTCTTAATGAACGATTGCAGATCAAGATCGCAAAAAACGTTAGCACTGCAGCCATCATAAAAGGAGCTCCTGCAAAATGGATGGGAGCATCCTTTGCCGTAAAATAAAAGAATAAGTTGGTCATCAGTAATGGTCCGAAAATACTAGCTAAACTCATTAATCCAGTCATAATTCCCTGTATTTCTCCTTGTTCATTAGCAGGAATTTGTTTGGAAATAATCCCCTGTATAGCTGGACCAGTAACTCCTGCCAATGCATATGGAACCATAAAGGCAAACATCATCCAACCTTCTGTGGCAAGTGAAAAAGCTGCAAAACCAATCATATAAAGAACTAAACCAAGTTGAATTGCTCGTTTATTTCCGAGTTTTGGTATAATAATCCGAATTAATCCACCTTGGACAATGGCAACGGTAACTCCAACAAAACCTAATGAATAGCCCACCCAGGCTGCATTCCAGTTAAATTTTTCTATCGTATAATAGGACCAAATAGACTGTGTAGCCTGGGCAGCAAGATAAAGAATTAATAAAGAGCCCAGCAAACCCAATAACGCTGGATACTTTCTAATTTGCTTAAGCGCACCAACGGGATTTGCTCGTCTCCAATCAAAACTACGTCTGTTCTCCTGTTTTAAAGATTCAGGGAGAATAAAGTAACCGTATAACCAATTTACAAGAGATAATCCAGCAGCAATCATAAAAGGTACATGTATGCCATATTGGGCAAATATACCTCCAATTACAGGTCCAACTATAAAACCTAGACCAAATGCAGCACCTATCAACCCGAAATTCTGGGCGCGTTTGTCTGGCTCGCTCACGTCGGCTATATACGCTGAGGCTGTTGTAATACTCGCTCCACAGATCCCTGCGAAAATTCTTCCAACAAAAAGCCAAATTATTGTGGGCGCAAAGGCAAGAAAAAGATAATCGACACCTAATCCAAATAAAGAAATTAACAAGATTGGGCGCCGGCCAAACTTATCGCTTAAAGAACCCAGAATTGGAGAAGACACAAATTGCATGATTGAATAAGCAACCAATAGTAAGCCACCATATCTGGAGGCTTCACTTATATCACCGCCAGTTAACTCTTTAATCAAATCCGGCATAATTGGAATTATTATTCCGAAACCAATGCAGTCTATCAAAATAGTAACAAGAATAAAAAGTACACCAGATTTCTTTTGGTTCGACATAATTGATTAAAGTTTTAAGCGCTGCAAAGCTAAATTAATTTTGGCTATATTAATAAGAATACTTAAATGTTACAACGGCACATAATTAATATTATGTTAAGTTTATACCATTAGAATACTCCTCTCTCTAATTTGGCTTTAAAATTCGTTAAGTTTTCTTTTTAGCTCTTGCACTTTGTCTAGTCTACTTTTTCTTGTGTAGATTTCGGTTAAAAGTTGAATGGTATTAAGATCGTTGATATTAATTTCATGCGCACGCAGTAACGTGAATTCTGCTCTATTAATAAAACTGGTGTATTTTTGTTTATTTTTTTGTTTTATTGCATCATTGGCATTGTTTATATAAACTAAGGCTAACTGATATAATGCGTCGAAATAGTTTTGATCTAATGTTAACGCTCGTTTATATGATTCCTCTGCAATACTGTAGTTCTTTACTTTAGACTGTTGTAGATACCCAAATAAAAAATAAAGTAATTTACTATTGCGACTTTCTGTGCCCAGTAAATTTTCAATAGCTTTATTTGCCTTATCGTATTTTTCGTTATCTAACAATATGTTAATATAATCATTCGTTAAAAACAAATGATAAGGATTGAGTTTCAAACCATCTTCTAATGATTTGATAGCAAGTTCTTGTTCAAACCTCGATGCATACAAACTTGCAATGGTTTGATGAACTACGGCATCTTTAACCCCATTCTCTTTAGCTCGCAAAAAATAAGTTAAAGCTTCATCATATGCCTGAATTTTTTGGGCGCAAAGTGCAACGTTTACAGCTAACGTTGTATCTTTTGGAAAATAATCACTTACGTCTTTTAAGATACTAAAGGCAGCTAAAAAATCACTTTGATTAAATGCTTTATTTCCCTCTGTTAGCTTCTTAACGTTGATATTATAGGTAGCGGCGTTAATTAACTCTGAATTAGCCTGAAATTTATCCAAAATTTTCGCAGTATCTAAAGATCTAATGGCAAAATCTAAGTATTTATTACTGTTTCCCTCGTTTTCATCAATAACTGCAACGTACGAGCTTAAATAAGATTTAATTGCCCATGTCTCTGGCCAATTTTTTGTTTTTTTATCCTTAAGCGCAGCATCTATTGCTTTAACACCCTCTCCTATAATACTCAGCTGTTTCTTAGTGTCTTCTTTCTTTGAAATACTTTCCTGAAGTTTACCAACGCTATTTTGGGCTAATACAACCTGAGTTTTTTGCGCATTAACATGTGCAGCAAATATGAAAAAAAGAATGAGTGTGGACAAAAATCGGTTCATTATTTCTATTAAAGTATAAGGGGAAAATAATAAAAAGAAAAACACTTTGATAATCTCGGTGGATTGTCAAAGTGTTCTTTCTTTCACGCTAATACATGAAGTAATAATTATTAGTTCTGCGGAAGTGCGTCTAATTTTTTCTTTACATCATTAAAATTCTCTGTATCATTTTTAAACCCATAAATTTGTTTTAAAGTTTCCAAAGCTGGAACGAATTTCGGATCAAGTTCGATTGACTTTTTATAATAAGGTAAAGCCTGATCAATTAAAGCAACCATTTTGGCGGTAATTGCATCGAATTCTTTGACTTTTTTCGAATCAATCTTATTTCGTTGCTCTTGCATCTGAAGAGCTTGTTTATAATACGTTTCACCCATTAAGTATTGATAAACTGGCTTACTTGAGTCTTTAGCGATCAATTTAGTTAACGAGGCTTGAGATTTAACCACATCTCCAGTAGCAATATAAAGATCAGTTTGTGTACCAATTAAATCTGAATCATCAGGGAATTTAGCAATTGCTTCATCTAATAAGGCTATAGCTGTAGTAGTATCTTTAAGTTTTTCTATCGTGATATTAATGATTTGACTATAAAGGTTCTTTGCGTCTGGACTATTTAAGCTGATCACTTTCTTGAAATTCTGAATCGCTTCAGGATACTTTCCAAGAAGATTAGCTGCTACTCCAGCATTTAAAAACCAAGAAGGATCAGTTGGGTTTTTAGCAGCGATTTGACTAAAATAATCTAATGCTGTTGCATAATCTTTTTTATTGTATGCCATAATTCCTCTTGCAGATAATGCAACTTGGATATTGGATTCAGCCTGCGCAACAAAGTCTTTTTGATCATTCTTTGTGTCAAGAGATTTAGTTTTAGCAATTGCTTCCTCGGCAGCCTTTTGATTTTTTATCGAATTTTCAATATTAAGAGTATCAACTGCTGCAAGGGTAGAATGAAATAATGCTTTATACACCCATGTTTCAGGTAAATCCTTTGTCTTGTCATGAGCAGTTGCTTTATCAATATGAGAAAGTCCCTCATTTAACTTTGCAATTTGTCTATCAACGAAAGTTCCAGCTTTAGCATCAGCCGCCGGAGCTTTTGCTCCCTCCTTTTTAGCAGGATCTACTGACATCGTTAATTCAAATATTCCCCATATTTTCTTTGCCTCAGCTAGTTCAGCCTTCTGTGCATTAGCGTAGGATGAGATTCCTACAAATAACATGCTAAAAAATATCTTTTTCATCTGTTTTACAATTCTTTTGTTCTAAATTAATTTATATATCTTCTTTTTTTTGCTCAGTATCGGTATTGGTATCTTCCTCAGATGCCTCAGGAACCTCTCCTTCTGTTGCCTCTTCTATTTCCTCATCTTCATGTTCAATTTTTGCAACTGAAGCAATCTCATCATTGCCTTTCAAAGTAATTAAACGAACACCTTGGGTTGCTCTACCCATTACCCTTAATTCACTAACCACAATCCTAATTACAATACCCGATTTATTGATAATCATCAAATCATCTGCATCCGTTACATTTTTTATAGCAACTAACGCGCCAGTTTTGTCGGTTACATTAATCGTCTTAACACCTTTTCCACCTCTATTTGTAACGCGATAATCATCAATATCAGTACGTTTGCCATAACCTTTTTCAGATACAACCAATACAGTCGCTGATGGATCATCAATTGCAATCATACCTACAACCTCGTCTTTATCATGGGCTAAAGTAACACCTCTAACGCCTGTTGCAGTTCTGCCCATAGGTCGAACTGTACTTTCATTGAAACGAATCGCCCTGCCAGAACGTAAGGCCATCACAATTTCACTGCTTCCGGTTGTTAAGCTTGCTTCCAACAGTTGATCGCCATCATTGATATTAATTGCATTAATACCATTCACACGCGGACGGGAATATGCCTCTAACGATGTCTTTTTAATGGTACCTTTTTTAGTACACATGATGATGAAGTTGTTCTCTAAGTAATCTTGATCTTTAAGATTTTTCACCTTAATATAAGCTTTTACTTTCTCCTCTTTTGGTATATTGATGATATTTTGTAAAGCTCTTCCTTTACTTAATCTACTGCCTTCAGGAATTTCATAAACCCTTAACCAGAAGCAACGTCCCGCTTCCGTAAAGAATAACATATAATTATGATTGGAAGCGATTAGCAAATGTTCAATAAAGTCCTCATTTCTAGAATCACTTCCTTTCGAGCCTTTTCCACCCCTTCCCTGTGTACGATATTCTGAAGCAGGAGTACGTTTGATATAACCTTCATGCGAAATAGTAATCACAACCTCTTCATCTTCGATAAAATCTTCCATGCTCATATCTTCTGCTGAATGGACAATGGTCGTTCTACGTTCATCACCATATTTATCAATCATTTCTGCTAGTTCGTCCTTGATAATTTGCATACGCAAAGATTCATCTGCTAAAATAGATTTTAAATATTCAATGGTTTTCATGAGTTCGGCATACTCATCTTTAATCTTATCACGTTCTAAACCTGTTAACCTGCGTAGTGTCATATCCAAGATAGCCCGAGCCTGGATATCACTTAACCCAAATGATTCCATTAAGCCAATTCTTGCTTCTTCAGGTGTATTTGAAGCGCGAATTAGCTTGATTACTTCTTCAATATGATCTAAGGCAATTAATAAACCTTCTAAGATATGCGCTCTCTTTTCAGCTTCAGCAAGTTCAAATTTAGTTCTGCGGACTATTACATCATGCCTATGATCAACAAAATGACGAATTAAGTCCTTTAAGTTTAACATTTCCGGGCGACCATGTACCAAAGCAATGTTATTAACACTGAAGGACGTTTGCAATGCCGTTTGCTTAAATAGATTATTCAGAACAATACTGGCATTCGCATCTCGTTTAATTTCATAAACAATGCGGATTCCATCCTTGTTTGATTCGTCTTTGATATTCGAAATACCTTCCAATTTCTTCTCACCAACCAATTCAGCCGTTCGTTCAATCATTTGGGCTTTATTAACTTGGTAAGGGATTTCCGTTACAATAATGACCTCACGATCCTTAGCAGTCTCAATTTCAGCTTTCGCACGCATCACAATACGCCCTCTACCAGTCTCAAAAGCATCCTGAACCCCTGCATAACCATATATAATAGCTCCTGTTGGAAAATCAGGACCCTTCACATATTTCATTAATTCAGGAATAGTAATCTCGTTATTTTCAATATAAGCAACAGTTGCATTAATAACCTCTGTGATGTTATGTGGCGCCATATTGGTTGCCATACCTACGGCAATACCCGATGATCCATTAATTAGGAGGTTAGGTACTTTAGCTGGCAATACAGTTGGCTCTTGCAATGAGTCATCAAAGTTTAATTGGAAATCTACCGTGTCTTTGTTGATATCAGCCAACATATCTTCGGCTATTTTCTGAAAACGAGCCTCAGTATAACGCATTGCTGCTGGTGAATCACCGTCAATAGAGCCGTAGTTACCTTGCCCCTCAACCATTAAATAACGTAAGCTCCATTCTTGCGCCATACGTACCATAGTCATATACACAGAAGAATCTCCGTGCGGGTGGTACTTTCCCAGCACCTCTCCCACAATACGGGCAGACTTTTTATAGGGTTTTCCGGCACCTAAACCTAAATCTAACATACCGTACAACACACGGCGATGAACTGGTTTTAAACCGTCTCTAACATCGGGTAAAGCTCTACTTACAATAACCGACATCGAATAGTCGATATAAGCAGATTTCATCTGCTCATCTATGTTTATTGAAATAATTTTGTCGTTCTCTTGATTTTCTAAATCTTCTGCCATAAATAATTTGTTCGTTAAAAAACGAATTTACAATTGGTTTACTATAACCTTGCGAATTTAATAAAATAACGGTCAATATGCACCTTTATGTGGAAAAGTTTTACCCTTAAGAAATCCGTAATAGTGAATAGGAAATGGATTCGACCCTTAGCGATATCTTTATTACCATTCCTCCTTTTTTATTTTGTTATTAACACAGGATTATCTATAATCGGTAATTTGGCAAACTTCATCACCTCAATGCTAGGTACCCCAAAATCTAGCACAACTGTACCTAAAATTAAATAACAGCCCTTGCCTCTAAACGGGTAAGCGGGACTTGAAGTTGGAAAGTGTGTGGTGTCAAAAAAATTGCCCTGACTATCGATAAACGTTCCAAACCACATCTTGGTATTTTTTACCGTATTTACAGTTTTATCACAAACAAAATTCCCAAGCATCTTTACAACTTTGCCTTGATATTGTTCTAAATCCTTAGCAAATACATCGCCCCGGTAACTTGTTTTAAGCAGATCGAACATCGTTAAAGTAATGGGAAACCCTAGTAATTCCAATTCTTGGTAAGCATCCTCAATCATGTTGTTTTCCAAATCTGGAAGTACATACTCTTTAGGAGGAAAATGGAATAACATTTTGTCGCTCACTACTTTTGTCTTATTACCCAAGTAATTATGAATCTCCCAAAGCAATTCCTTTTTATCCTTTCCAGTGAACCTTAATGCGCCTACGCGAATAAGAATAACAGCTTGTTCTAAAGCAAGTTGGGTGCGCCTAATTAAATCTTCCAAATCGCGATAGTTACCATTTTCTTTGCGTTCATTTGGAATGATTTCAATTAGGCTATTTTCCAAACCCTGAATACCGATCAGACCCAAATAGACTTCCGTTTTTTTAATATTTACCACACTATCGCTGCGATTTACACAAGGCAAGTGCACCTTCGCTCCAGTTTGCTGCAAAGCATGCACGTACACCCAACGTTGATAGAATCCCCCATAGTTATTCAAAACAGCAACCATAAATTCCATCGGGTAATACGTTTTTAGATATAAGCTCTGATAGCTTTCTACTGCAAAACTAGCCGAATGCGCTTTTGAAAAGCTATAACCTGCGAAACTGGATACTTGTCGCCACACTTCCTTGGTAATCTTTTCATCTCTGCCTTTCTCTTTGGCTTTATCAAAGAATCGAGCTACGAGTTTATCGAACTCAATCTTAGCTCGATATTTACCGCTCATACCCCTACGTAAAATATCGGCATCTGCCATGTCAAGCCCCGCATAATGGTGACAAATCTTAATCACATCTTCCTGATACACCATTACACCAAAAGTTTCTGCTAGCTGTTCCTTCATAACTGGGTGAAGATATTGCACCTTATCCGGGCTATGATAACTCTGGATATACATTTTCATCATCCCTGAACTGGCTACTCCAGGCCTGATGATAGAACTCGCCGCAACAAGGGTTAGGTAATCTTCACAAAGCAATTTCTTAAGTAGCTGACGCATCGCAGGTGATTCAATATAAAAGCATCCAATTGGCGTACCTGCCCTTAATTGAGAATTGAGTTTAGGGTCGGTCTTAAATGACTTAAAATCATGGATATCTACTTTCTCTTTCTTGTTTTTCAACACGAGTTGCACGGCCTCTTTAATATGTCCAATTCCTCGCTGACTAAGAATATCAAATTTATCCAAACCAATTAATTCTGCTTCATACATATCCCATTGTACAGTAGGCATTCCTTTTGGAGGTAAATCCAATGCGGTATAATAGCTTAAGGGCTCTTCACTTATCAATATTCCACCGGCGTGGATGGAACGCTGATTAGGCATTCCTTTCATCCTACTATTAATCTGCAGTAGTTTATTAAAAACATCATTATTCGCATGCAATTGATTTTTAGTAGGATCTGTAAAGCTATCAATCTCACTTTTTGGCAATCCCATTACCTTGCCAATTTCTCTAATAATGGCATTGTCTTTAAATGTACTCATTGTACCTAAAAGCGCAGTATTTGCTCCTTGATAACGTTTAAATATATAGTCCTGGACATCTTCTCGCTCGTCCCAACTAAAATCGAGATCAAAATCTGGAGGAGAGCTTCGCTTGTGATTTAAAAAACGTTCAAAATACAAGTCTAAGTCAATCGGGTCTACATCCGTTATTTTGAGACAGTATGCGACGATGCTATTGGCGCCAGAGCCCCTGCCAACATGATAATAACCTTTGCTCATGGCATAATTTACGATATCCCAGGTAATCAAAAAGTAGGCGCAGAAATTGAGTTCGGCAATTACTTTAAGTTCTTTTTTTATTCTTACAATGGCTTCCTTATTATTTATCCCATAACGATAAGTACTCCCCTCCATTGCTAATTTGGTTAAAAGCGATAAGTCGTCATGTGTACTGCCAGTGAAGGTCTTTTTATTCTTATGGCCAAATGTATAATCATCCATACAGCAGCAACTTAAAAGCCTTTTCGTATTTGCGATCATAAAATTGTATCGTTCAAACCGCTCCTGAATATTGCGCTCAGTAACGAAAACCTCATCGGGCTCGCAATAATCACCTGGCTCCAGCTTTCCTAAAACCGTACTTAAACCAATAGCTCTTAGATATTTATGTAACCTATGCTCAACTCTATTCTTAACTGTTATTGGTTGAAGGATCACCAACTTATCTTCCATCCCCATCAAAGATAAACCAGTGATCTTGTTAACCTCATTAGGCCTAATTCCCAGGTATTCATTGTCTTTTAAACCTGTTCTTTTGGAATAGGGATAAACTATAAAGGCATCGACAAATGGAGGTGCCTCATCAGGCAAAGACATTTGATTAAGATTATGAAAGGTCAAAAACTCATTTAACGCTCTCATGCCCTCTTTATTTTTTGCAATGCCGATGTACAAGAGCTGGTTATTTCTCCTAAACTCTATTCCGATAATTGGCTTAAGGTAATACGCAGGCTTGATGATGTTCCCTGCATCGTCTTGCTCATCCATGCCTTCCTTCCTGCAAAGCCGAATAAACTCCATACATCCTGTGGAATTATTGATATCTGTCAACACCATTTCGTGAATACCCTTCTCCCTTGCCTCTGCTATCAAAGTTTTGATATCCATAGTGCCATAACGCAAGCTGTATTGGGAGTGAATATTGAGAAACATGATTTGCTAGTGACGTAGTTTTGACGGTAGAACGGTGGCTAGTTTAATCGCATCAACGCCATATCTTGAACGCATTTTATCCATACTTTGATAAAGGTTATAAATCTTCTCAGACGGTCCATATAAGCCAACTTGCTCATATCCACAAACCAAATGAGAAAGCTTTACACCCACTAACCGTAAAAGCATCCTCTTTGAATACAATTTATCAAAGAGTTCTTTTGCCTTTAGAATTAAAACGGTATCGAGGGAGGTATATGGAATTTTTGCTTGCTGTGTCACGGTTTCAAAATTGGCATATCTAATAGTTACTGTAATGCAAGCAGTAAGCCTTTGTTTCTGGCGAAGTTCAAAAGCAAGTTTTGTAATCATGTCGGTCAAAATAATTTTCATGCCCGAAATATCCATGCTATCGCTATCGAATGTGGTTTGTTTGCCAATAGACTTTTGTTCGCGGTAAGGAATGACCGGCGAATTGTCTATCCCATTCGCTTTCTGCCAAAGACTTAAACCATTTTGACCTAGTATCTTAAACATTAAATCATGTGGAATTTGAGTTAAAGTATGGATTTTTCTAACACCCATTTCACTTAGCTTAATAAATGTGGCATTCCCTAATCCGGGTATTTTTTTAATAGATAATGGATTTAGAAAAGGCTGGACATTCAATTTAGCCACCTCCTTCTCTCCATTAGGCTTACACTCATTCGTAACCATTTTAGACACCGTTTTATTGATCGACAAACCAAATGAAATCGGTAATCCAATCTCGTTTAAAACGGACTTTCGTAGTTCTTGAGCGAATTTCATGCAGCCAAAAAACTTATCCATCCCGGTCATATCAATATAATGTTCGTCGATGCTCGCCTTTTCAATAACCGGTACCTTCTCTTGGAGTAGCTGTGTGATTTCGTTAGATTTCTTGCTGTAATCTTCCATACTACCCTTTACAAAAACAGCATGCGGACAAAGCTGCCGGGCCATTCTACTTGGCATGGCGGAGTGAATTCCAAATTTACGTGCTTCATAGCTACATGATGCTACCACTCCCCGATCAGACATCCCTCCAATAATTACGGGTTTACCCGCTAACGAAGAATCTTTTAGAATTTCAACGGATACAAAAAATGCATCCTGATCCATATGAATGATATGTTTGTCGACAAGCTCCATTATAAAAACAAATATAATACTAATATTATTAGTATTCTAATTTTCATTAAACTAATTTAATTAGTGAAGCTACTGAAGCGGGGTCTGAAAATACCTAAGCGCTACTTATCGTTCTTGAGCAAAGATCTCACTCAAACGCTCATATAGATCGGGATGTTTATCTTTTAATATCCCTGGTTGTTCGAAAAAATATTCAGAAACAACTGCAAAAAACTCTGCTTCATTGGTAATTGCGTAGGGATTAATATCAGATTTATCTTTTGCAATCATTTCCATCTCTTTATGCATCATCTTTACCCACGGAATTATATATTCATGGGTCAATAAATTCTCGGGAATACCATCTGTGGCGCCGTCAGATAAATCCAATAGGTGAACAAATTCATGAATACCGGTATTTTCTTTTCCTGCACTTTTTGAAAATCCATGCCTCAAAGCAGCTTGGGATAAGATCATTTGTCCGTTCATATATCCTGTGCCCACCATACCCATTATATTTCTTTTACCGCCTTCAAACTGAAAATCCTTATTAAAAGTGTTGGGATATAATAATACGCTGGTTAAATTTTTGTACTCCCAGCTATCAAAACCGAAAATAGGGATAACGGCGCTTGAGGCAATGAGCAATTTATCTAAGGCGGTAATTTCCAGTCCAATGCCTTCAATTTTAACTGCACCGAGAAATGCTATCACTTTTTCTTCAAAAAGCTTTCTTTTATCAGCATCCAGCCGGATGTAGAAATCAACCTGCGTGCCTAATAGTTGTAGCTCTAGCTTGCTTAGAGGACGCTTAACCAATTTCTTTTTCTTGAAAATGAAATATAAAGCGATAGCGAGCGTAGTTGCAAGGATAAGATAGGGCGAAAAATTCATAAACAGAAATCATAAAAAAGTCTCAATACAAACGCATTGAGACTCTTAATAACAATAAGCATGCTTATAAATTCTTCACAATTTCACTGGAAAGGGGCTTAGTTGCCGATCGATAGCGATGTACCAATTCACCTTTCTCGTTGATTAAAAATTTCTCAAAATTCCATTTTATATCTCCTTTAAAATCTGGATTCTCCTCATTTGTTAAATAAGCAAATAAGGGATTGATATCCTGCCCTTTAACACTAACTTTTTCGCTTAAAAGGAAGGTTACTCCAAAATTTTTCTTACAGAAATCCTGAATTTCTGTGTTCGTAGCAAGTTCCTGTCCACCGAAATTCCCAGCAGGAAAACCAATCAGCACTACGTCCTTTCCATATTGTTTGTGTAATTTTTCCAAGTCCTCATATTGCGGGGTGTAACCGCATTTTGAAGCCGTATTTACAATTAGTATCTTCTTGCCTTTAAATTTCGAAAGCTTTACTTCTTTGCCATCAATTGTTTTAATTGTGAAATCGTAAACAGACTTAGGAGGATTCGGAGTAATCCATAAGCTAAGTATTAATAATAGGTTGTTGATCATGTCTTTTGAATTAGTTGTTTTTCAATATACGAAGTTACTTACAAAATGGTTGCCTAAAATAATTATATCGTAAAGAAATTGATATTTTTTAAAAATATCTTAAACAGGTCATATTGAGTGTTTAAGTTATGTATTTGAGCTAATTACGCTGAATAAAGCCAGCTTTTTTAAAAAATAATTACCATATCTATTTTGATTTTAGCGTTATTTATAGTTTTATTTGCAGAAAAACGTTCTGAATGGCTAAAAATTTACTAATTGTCGAATCACCAGCAAAAGCTAAAACCATAGAAGGGTATTTAGGAAAAGATTTTTTGGTTAAATCTAGTTATGGTCACATTCGCGACTTGGTGAAGGGTGACATGGGAATTGACACATCTAATAACTTTAGCCAAACTTATGAAGTACCTGCAGATAAAAAGCAGGTCGTAGCAGAACTTAAGAAACTTGCTAAGGAAGCTGAAATGGTATGGTTAGCATCCGATGAAGACCGCGAAGGAGAAGCTATATCATGGCATTTATATGAAACATTAGGTCTGAAGGAACATAATACGAAAAGGATTGTTTTCCATGAAATAACTAAGCCAGCTATTCTAAAAGCTATTGAAGCCCCCCGAACAATAGATTACAATTTGGTGTATGCCCAACAAGCTCGCAGGGTTTTAGATCGTTTAGTAGGTTTTGAATTATCGCCGGTACTGTGGAAGAAAATTAAACCATCACTATCAGCAGGCCGGGTTCAATCGGTAGCTGTTAGGTTAATTGTAGACCGTGAACGAGAGGTTAATAGATTTAATGCTACTGCTGCATTTAAAGTCACGGCTCAATTTACAACTGATAAAGCAAGAGAAATTGTAAGAGCGGAATTGCCTCAGCGATTTGAAAAGGCAATTGATGCGGAGCAATTCTTACAAGATTGTATCAATGCAAATTTTGCAGTTAGCAGTTTAGAGGTTAAACCCGCAAAGCGGAATCCTGCTGCTCCGTTCACCACTTCTACCTTGCAACAAGAAGCTTCTCGAAAACTGGGGTTTTCAGTAGCAAGAACCATGCAAATTGCCCAGCGTTTATATGAAAGTGGTAAGATAACCTATATGCGTACCGATTCTGTAAATTTATCGGAAACTGCAGTTAGTGCTGCTGCTGCTGAGATTAAATCTGCATGGGGAGATCAATATCACCAACCGAGAGTTTATAAAACCAAGTCTGCAGGCGCTCAAGAAGCTCACGAGGCGATTAGACCTACTTATTTTAGTCAGCACAGCGTAGACGGCGACAATTCAGAAAAGCGTCTTTATGATTTGATCTGGAAACGTGCTATTGCTTCACAAATGAGCGAAGCAGTATTCGAAAAAACGACTGTAGGAATAAATATCAGTACCCGAAATGAAGAATTAATTGCAGAGGGAGAAGTACTTAAATTTGACGGCTTTTTAAAGGTATATCTGGAATCAACAGATGAGGAAGACGACGACAATGAAAACAATAATTTACTGCCGCCACTCACCAAGGGACAGGCATTGTATATAAAGGAATTGGCTGCAACAGAGCGCTTTTCCCGTCCTCCTGCCAGATATACCGAGGCTAGTTTAGTGAAAAAATTAGAGGAACTGGGCATTGGCCGACCTTCTACTTATGCACCCACTATCTCTACGGTTCAAAATCGTGGTTATGTGGTTAAGGAAGATAGAGATGGAAGAAAACGGGATTTTGTGTATATGGTATTAACGAATGGAAATATCGATAAAGTAACCAAATCTGAAATTACAGGCGCTGAGAAGGCAAAGCTATTCCCTACGGATATTGGTGAGGTTGTAAACGACTTTTTAGTTGAACATTTTAAAGGTATTGTTGATTTCAATTTCACAGCTAATGTTGAAAAACAATTTGATGAAATAGCCCAGGGATTAAAAGAGTGGACAAAAATGCTACATTCGTTTTATACACCTTTTCATGGTGAAGTTGAAAATACCCTTGAAAATGCAGACAGAGCAAATGGAGAACGTTTATTGGGTGTAGATCCAACAACCGGCAAAAACGTGTATGCAAAAGTGGGACGTTATGGGCCGCTAGTTCAGATTGGAGAGATAAGCGAAGACGAAACAGCTGAAAAACCTCGTTATGCTAGTTTATCTAAAACTCAATCTGTTGCAACAGTAACTCTTGAGGAGGCCTTAGATCAATTTAAACTTCCATTCCAGTTAGAAGATTATGAGGGCAAGGAAGTTTCTGTTGGTGTTGGCCGTTTTGGCCCTTATGTAAAATGGGGAGATGCGTTTATCTCTATTCCAAAAAATGAAGATCCCCTCACGGTAGATATTCAACGTGCGATCGAGATCATTAGTGAGAAGGTTAGCGCAGACGCTCCTGTAGCCTCTTATGATGGTTTACCAGTTACCAAGGGAACGGGTCGTTTTGGTCCTTTTATTAAATGGAATAACCTGTTTATCAATGTTCCAAAAGCCTTTAACTTCGAGCAGTTAACACACAAAGATATCAACGAGTTAATTGAGAAGAAAATTGAGAAAGAAAACAATCGGTTTATCCAACAGTGGGCTGATGAAAAAATAGCCATAGAAAATGGAAGATGGGGTCCATTTATCCGTTTTGGAAAGGAAATGTTAAAGTTAGGCACTAATGCAAAAACTAAGCAAAAATTTACTGCCGAAGAACTAACTTCCATGTCGCTGGAAGACGTTAAAAAGTTAATTGTGGCTCAAGTGCCTAATGCTTTCGAACCTAAAAAGAAAAAAGCACCCGCCAAGAAAAAAGTCATAGCAAAGAAAAAGTAATTACTTAGGATTATTGAAAGCGGATTTACCAAATAACGTAGTAGAAGATGTAGCTATTGCTATTGTCTTAATGAGTGAAACTCCAGAAGTTAAAAACTGGAGTGTTTACGTTGTTAATTTGAAGACTATCCCCATTAGCAATGTGATGATCACCTCTAAAGGTTATGGCGAAAAAGATGGAGCACAGGTTAAAACTTCTTTATTGCGACATTTTATAGGCGATTTGGCTGCAAGTTCTTTTGCAGGCGTTGAAGCTATTGACACACAGGTGTTTGGCTTAACAAATGAATATTGGCTGAGTTATTATATAGGAAAGGAAATTTTTGATAAGAAATTCATTTTTCTACCTGAAAGTATTGTGGAAGGAAATATGATTAAAATCCCCTTGCTCAATAAACCAGGTGTTATGATTAAATAGAAAACTAGGTTTCCTCTATCTTATTTTTTATCCTTCGTTCCATTGTTCCAAAGGTAATCAAATATTGAGCCGCCATATAGGTAGCCATGATTATCCAACCAGACAGCTTAAAACTGTAAGCAAATCTGTTGATAGCTAAAAATGCATCAGAAAGCACAAATAATATTGCTCCAACAGCTATAAGTTTGTAGCTCAAGGAATTTACCCTTCCAAATCTTTTGAACGCCATTATACCCATTGCCGATATGGCTATAGCATAAATGATCACCGGAATTTTCATTTCCCCTAAATAAGGCCACAATCCACCACAAAACAGAATTATAAAAAATCCAAAACCCAAGACAGCATTTTTTGCATGGTCTTTATTGATACTGGTGTTTATTTTATAATCTAGAAAAAATGCTGAAATATACATGATATGGCCAAGTAAAAAAGACAAAAGACCATACATAAAGCAATCTTCAAACATTAGGAAAATATCTCCAGCTAAGCCAAAAAGTAAACCAGCGGCAATACGCTTCGAAAACCGACCTTTTAAATTTGTATGGTAAACTAACAAAGCAAATAAAGAAAATGCTATGAGCGGTTTTGTAAAGTAATGTATCTGAGGAAATAAGAATAAATCTGTTAAAGTATCGGACTCTGTAAATAATTGGACAATAAATAATAGGGCAAAGTAAAAGTTAAACCCGAGGTGGTTTTTGAGCATATAGAGCGTTTTGTAAATAATAGAACCAAAATACAGAGATCAGTTGAATAAACATAAAACCAATTACTAATAAATCATTATTAATTCTCTCTCTAAATAAAAAAACAAATACAATGCTGCCAATTAAACGAATAAGTTCGAAAGATCTTAACCATTTTTTCTGCTCAAGTAATGCGCCACAGGTAAGTAAGGTAAATATGGTAAAGATCGATGCATGGGTTAAATCACTTAAGTTCATTTTAGCATTTAAAAATAATAAAGCCGAACCACTCGCCAAAGCCACAAGAAATTGGAATAACACATATAGTATTATGTGAGAATGATAGTTGTCATCATATTTTCTATAATTGGCTACATCAATATCAGGTGCACTTTTGAAGCCTCCAAGGCTCTCTGGATACCATCCTGGCGGCTTAATAAATACACTTATTTTATCAATCAGCCGGGTGGATTTTCTTGCAGTATGCCAAAGTTCTACCCAATAGTGAAAATTTGCCCATACTGGATTCCAACTTGCCAATGGGGTTGTAATGCCATAATAAACTTCTTCCTCTTCCTTTTGAAAAGTACCAAACAGTTTATCCCAGATAATTAAGGAACCTGCATGGTTTTTATCTATATATTTTGGATTAGAACCATGATGCACGCGGTGATGAGAAGGTGTATTCAAGATGTACTCTAAAAAACCCATACTTTTAATGGTCCGGGTATGGATCCAGAACTGATACAAGGTGTTAAAGGCACTTAATGTAACAAACATAATTGGATCGAAGCCAATAAGGGCTAAAGGTAAATAGAACACCCATGCAAACCAGCTTTGAAACCATGATTGTCGCAAGGCAACTGTTAAATTATACTCTTCGGATTGATGGTGCACAATATGTGCCGCCCATAAGGCATTTACCTGGTGGCTCATTCTATGAAACCAATAATAGAAAAAATCTACGCCAATAAACAGTATTATCCATACCCATATCGTTGTGGGTAAATCGAACAGCCGCCAATTTTCAAAAATGTATTTATAACCAAAAAACAGAGCTGTTTTCATAAACAGGCCTGTAATCTGCGACCCTATTCCCTGGCTTAAATTGGAGATTGAATCATTAAAGCGATAGTATTTTAACTTTTTCCAAAATGCATAAGCCAGTTCTATTCCGATTAGTATAAAAAATACCGGTACAGATAAAGCAATATAGTCAACTTTCATTGCACTAATCTAGCAAAAAAAAAGCGGACCTAAATCCGCAATATTTTATAAATAAGCAATCTTGTTCCACACTAAATTGCCTTTAAGAAATATTATTTGTTCTAAAATCGCCCGCCTTAATAGCTACGCTCTCTGCTGTTGTTACGTTTAAAACCGCCACCAGCATTTCCACCTGTGTTTGGTTTTTCCTGCGCCTCAGCAACTTTAATTCGATTGCCATTGTAGTCTCCGCCATTCATTCTTTTGATGGCTTCTTTAGCTTCATCATCATTTGGCATCTCTACAAACCCAAAGCCACGGCTTTGATTGGTTTCACGATCTTTAATAATTCTTAGGGATTTTACTTGACCGAAATCACCAAATACGGCTGTTAATTCATCTTCCCCTACTTCTAAAGGAAGGCCTGTAATAAATATCTTCATTAATGTTTAAAAATTTGCACAAAGATACACAAAATAATGGTCTTTTTGCTATCTGAATGTCAGTTAATGTTAATTATAAGTTATTGTTTCTCATTATATTTAAGTTATTCTGGGTATATTCATTGCCTTTACCCATTTAGTCCGTTCACATATCTTACATGTATGTTCTGCAACAGCAGGAATAAGCTGTGTGTAACCACAAAAGGCACATGAAAAATGATCTTTTCTCTTAATCTCAGTAAATTGTTGCTTAAATAACTCCGGTAAAATAGGTAACCCATATTTTACTTCCTCTTTCGGGTAATAGAACAAACTAATGCTACCAGATGTTTCGATAATTGCCAAATGAATTTGTCCGAGATGAGAAACACTATTTAAGCGGAGCTCGGAGAAGAACTCGTCTCGTGCTAATGATTCCTTTTTGAAGTTCTCTATTGAGAATTTACCGTTTTCAATTAAACAGGTGCAGCTCCCTTCTAGCAGCTCTTCGACTTTACTGCTTTTGTTGACCAAAAAAGCGGTAATCTTGTAGGCAATTATGACAATGATAAACACCGAGATGGCTGAAATTAGTCCGACTTCTTTATAAAACATTGGATCGCCTGCCGCGGAACCTAAGCCTATGATCACCACCAATTCGAAGACTGAGAGTTGCTTCACTCCTCTCTTCCCTAAAATCCTCAAGCTAAACAGTACAATCAGGTACATAATTAGCGTACGGAACATAATCTCGGGAATAAACACCCATTCCTGATCGCCAATCAACAATTTTTCTAAATCTTGAAATATTTTAACTGCTAACAATATCGTCATAACTTATCCGCTATTAGGCATAACAGTCAAACGAACTATTTGTGTTAGAATTTTTATTTTAACCTCGACTGGCCATTTTTATCATTCTTTGAGCCAAATCTCTTCCTAGGTAACTATCGATTATCGAATGAACTAAATATAAAATGGGTGTCATTAAGATGGCAATGACAAATTTATAAGTATAACCAACAATACCGATTGCTGCCACCATCTCCCAGCTCCAATTATAAGCTGGATTAAGATAAAAAGCGATAAAAATAACAACAAAACTATCTACAAATTGAGATATAACAGTTGAACCGGTTGCCCTTAACCATAAGCCCTTTTCTCCCGTAAACTTTTTAATTCTATGAAAAATTAACACATCGACCATTTGACCGATTAAGAAGGCGATGATAGATCCGACAATAATCCACATGCCTTGACCAAAAATTGCATCGAACGCTATCGGCATGCTAATATTTTGTCCTTGAACGCTTTGTATTACCCAAAAATCAGCAGGCTGAAGTTTCATTGCCAAACCCACAACCAGAAAGGCAAATCCAATTAATATACATGTTAAAATAGATAGAAAACGAACCTGTCTTACGCCAAAGTACTCGTTAATTATATCTGTCATGATAAATATTATCGGCCAAGTTAGCACGCCAGCCGACATATTAAAAGAAAGATTTGGCACTCCAAACAAATTCACATCGAACTTTCTGATTCCCAAGGTACCTTCTACCGTAAAGATTTTCACCCCTATAAATTCAGATAAAATGGCGTTGGCAACAAAAAAAGCACCTAAGATGAGGAGCAGTCTACTTTCTTTCGTTTTAAAAGTCATGTAGCTAAAATATCAAATATTTAACAGAAAAGAAAATTACCTAAATAAAGAATTAAAGTCACAATGATCGGAGACTTTCCACTGATTACCTTCTTTACCATATTATTACTATTTTCGTGCTTTATGATTATCTTAAATTCTAAACTACCCACGGTTGGCACTACTATTTTTACAGTAATGTCTAAACTAGCGCAAGAATATAAAGCTATTAATCTATCCCAGGGATTTCCTGATTACGATGTGTCGCCAAAACTGACAGAATATGTAACAGAAGCTATGAAAAATGGACATAATCAATATGCGCCCATGCATGGTTTAGCCGCCCTAAGAGAACTGGTGTCTGAAAAAATCAAGCTTCTTTATCAGGCCGATTATGATACAGAAACGGAAATTACCATCACAGCCGGTGGAACTCAAGCAATATTCACAGCCTTGGCTGCCACAATCAATGCAGGTGATGAGGTTATTATTTTTGAACCTGCGTACGATTGTTATGCGCCTGTGGTAAAGCTATTTGGTGGCTTGGTTAAACCTTTTGAATTACATGGCCCTGATTATGAGATAGATTGGGAAATGGTCAAAAAGCTTTTCACAAGCAATACAAAGATGATCATCATTAACAGTCCACATAATCCTACCGGTAGCATTTTGCAGCAGCAGGATATTGAGGCGTTGATTAAATTAACCAAAAATACTGATATCCTTATTTTAAGTGACGAAGTTTATGAACATATCATTTTTGATGAAGCTAAACATTTGAGTATTGCGCTTTACCCGGAATTACGGGAACGAAGCTTTATCATTGCTTCCTTCGGAAAATTACTACACGCAACTGGCTGGAAAGTAGGCTACTGTTTAGCTCCTGCCAAATTAATGCTTGAGTTTAGGAAGGTTCATCAATTTAACGTATTCAGCGTAAATACGCCTATGCAAACTGGTATTGCAAATTACTTAAAGAATGAAGATATCTACCAGGAAGTAGGTTCTTTTTTTCAGCAAAAAAGGGATTTGTTTAGGTCTATGATATCGCAAACAAATTTTAAATTACTACCTTGTAAAGGTTCTTATTTTCAAAGCGTAAGCTATTCCCATATAAGCAATGAAGCTGATGCAGATTTTGCAAAAAGATTAGTTATTGATTATGGGGTTGCTGGTATTCCTATATCGGCATTTTACACGAAGAATAACGAAGAGAAGATCATTAGATTTTGTTTTGCAAAAAAACAAGAAACACTGGAGAAAGCCGTTGAAAGATTAATGAAAATATAAATTGGTTAATTTTTGATCCTTTAAATTAGAAAAAATGGAAAGCCCCAAATATTTGGATATACAAAACCTAAAGATTACAGTCTTCCAAGCTTATTTATTCTGGGAGAATGTGGATAAAAATCTTCAAAATATTACACTCAGGCTTTCGGGTGGCGTAAGAGAGAAAACCGACCTCATTGTTTTACCTGAAATGTTTAATACAGGCTTCACCATGAAAGCCGAGGAGCTCGCTGAAGAAATGGATGGTAAAACTATGCAGTGGTTGAAAAAAACGGCTGTTCAGTACAACTGTGTAATTACCGGAAGCCTAATTATCAAAGACAAGGGTAAATATTTTAACAGGATGATTTGGATGTTACCGAGCGGGGAATATCAATTTTACGATAAACATCACTTGTTTAAAATGGGCGATGAAGATAAACATTATACCGTAGGCAATGAGCAGTTGATTGTGGAATTAAAAGGCTGGAAAATTAGATTAGCTATTTGCTATGACCTTCGGTTTCCTGTATGGTTGCGTAACAAAACGCCCGCATATGATATTTTACTACTCGTAGCAAGCTGGCCAGATAAAAGATCGGCTCATTGGCGAACATTGATACATGCACGAGCCATCGAAAACCAAAGCTATGTTATTGCCGTTAACCGTGTAGGACATGATGGCAATCAGGTTTATCACAGTGGTCATTCTATGTGCATCGACCCCCATGGCAATACGGTTTATTACAAACCAGAAGACGAAGATTTATACACATTTAGCATTAATTATCCTGAATTAGAAAAAATACGTCGACAATTTCCTTTTCTTAATGATGCAGACGATTTTAAATTGAATTTAAACTAAATCGATTTATACTTCCTCTCAATTTCAATCAAAATAATGATCAATAGAAGAAAATTTATCAGGGCCTCAGCCCTATCAGCTGGGTTGATTGCATTAGACCAAAAAAGCATTGCCATGGATTTGCCAAGTGCTGGCAAGATCATCAATAAACCCATTGTCATATCTACATGGGATTTCGGCGTTGCGGCAAATGCAGATGCATGGAAAGTATTAAGTAAAAAAGGTAGCGCCTTAGATGCAGTAGAACAAGGTGTGTGGGTGCCAGAAGCTGATGAAACCAATCAATCTGTTGGATATGGCGGGTTACCAGATCGTGATGGAAAGGTTACGTTGGACGCCTGCATTATGGACGAAAATGGCAATATTGGCGCAGTCTTAGCCTTAGAACACATTAAACACCCTATTTCTGTGGCGCGTAAAGTAATGGAAAAAACGCCTCACGTAATGTTAGCCGGTGAAGGAGCATTGCAGTTTGCATTAGAACAAGGCTTCAAAAAAGAGAACTTATTAACCCCATCAAGCGAAAAAGCCTGGAAAGAATGGTTAAAAACCGCTAGATATGAACCGGTTATAAATATAGAAAATAAGTTGTATAATAAGGCCGCTCCACAAAAACTGCCGGGCAATCAATATAATCACGATACAATAGGAATGATTGCGATGGATTCTAAGGGAAATTTATCAGGTGCATGCACTACAAGTGGCATGGCGTATAAATTACATGGCAGAATTGGAGATAGCCCTATTATAGGTGCAGGGTTATTTATCGATAACGAGGTTGGTGGAGCGACTTCAACAGGAGTTGGTGAAGAAGTAGTGCGAAATGTAGGGTCTTTTTTAGTTGTAGAACTAATGCGCCAGGGATATACGCCAGAAGAAGCTTGCAGAGAAGCAGTGATGCGGATTATCAAAAAGAAACCAGCGACAGCAAAAAATATTCAAGTTGGCTTTTTAGCTATGAATAAAAATGGAGACCATGGTGCCTATGCTATTCAGCAGGGTTTTAGTTATGCGGTTTGCGATAGTAAGAAACAAGATTTAGTCATCAAGGGAAAAAGTTATTATTAAGGCTATCCCATCCTCGAAAAGAAAATATAAGATGACAGGTTTAGAAGTATGCGCCAATTCTTTCTCATCGGCCTTAGCTGCACAAACGGGAGGCGCCATTAGAGTAGAACTCTGTGAGAACATGGCCGAAGGAGGCACAACCCCTAGTTTCGGGCAAATAAAATTATGTAAGGAGAAGCTCAGTATTAAGATTTGGCCGATTATCCGTCCACGGGGGGGCGACTTTTTATATAGTGCTGATGAGTTTGACCTGATGAAGGAAGACGTTAAAATTTGCAAAGAATTAGGATGTAGTGGTATAGTGACCGGGGTTTTATTAGCCAATGGCGAAATAGATAAAGGCCGTTGTAAAGTGCTAATTGATTTAGCGTATCCCATGCCTGTTGCTTTTCATCGCGCGTTTGACATGAGTAAAGACCTACCTCGTGCCCTGGAAGATTTAATTGAGCTTGGCTTTTTACGCGTACTCACCTCAGGCGGAGCGGAAAGTGCCTACAAAGGTATTGAAACCCTAGAAAAGCTAGTTAAGCAAGCCAATGGTAGAATTGAGATTATGCCTGGCGCAGGAATAAATGAACACAATATCCTGGAGATTAAAGATCAAACAGGTGCTCATACCTTTCATTCCTCTGCCCGGATAAAAATTAAAAGTAAAATGAAATATAAGAACCCCACAAGCAAAATGGGGAGTGTTGAAGATGAATATCAATATGACCAAACCTCGGCAACATTGGTTAAGCATATGGTAAACCTATTAAATTCTAACCTATAAAATTAAATAGATGCAATTAAGGCTAACACTGCTTTTCCTTTTCCCAATATTTGTATTTGCCCAAAATAAAAAAAACCTTGTTCCGGAATTTGCTTTAGGGAGTTTTGTGGATGACTACGGCATTTCCTATACCATTAATGATTCCCTTTGGATACAAAATCCCGGCATGAAATTCCATATCATTAGATGGAATAGGGAGCAACAATATCTTGTTGCGAAAAATGATTCCGCCAATAAAACCGACGCTAATAAATATACGAGGATTGATTATATGACTTTTAACGGCATGGATCCATGGCGCTGGGGTTTTTGCTTAACCGTTTATAATGCAGAAAGTGATGAAATAGCTGAAAGGACCGCCTACGTAGATCGACAAAACCCCAAAAAGGGATGCAATGGATATCCGTTTTCGAGAATGAAAAAACTAGAAAACAAAAAGAACTATAGTGCATTTGTAAATCCATTTATCGGTACCGGTGGTCACGGCCACACTTACCCGGGGCCGGCATTACCTTTTGGAATGATCCAACCTGGACCAGATACCCGATTAGATGGCTGGGATGGTTGTTCTGGCTATCATTACACCGATTCATTGCTGTATGGTTTCTCACAAACCCATTTAAGTGGCACCGGAATTGAAGATTATTGTGACTTTTTGATTATGCCAACTACCGGAAAACCACAGTTTTCAAATAAACAATATGCATCACCCTTCCAAAAGAAAAACGAAAAAGCAAGTCCTGGATATTACAGTACTTATTTAGACAAATATAAGATCAGAGCGGAAATTACAACTACTAAACGAGCTGGTTTATATAAGTTTACCTATCCCAGTTCTAAAGAAGCGAATGTGATAATAGACTTAAAACATCGCGACAAGGTGTTAGATAGCTGGGTGGAAATTGTAAACGACCGGGAAATTAGAGGCTATCGAAAATCAAGCTCCTGGGCAAAGGGACAAGAACTATATTTCCATCTTCGTTATAACAAGCCTTTCAAAGCATTTGGTATTGCCATTAACGATGAGTTGCAACCCGGATTAAAACGAGCTAAGGGAACTAATATTAAATTATATATTCAATTTGAAACCGATGCTCAAGAAAGTGTTTATGCTCAAGTGGCAATTTCGGCAGTGGATGCAGCGGGTGCGCTTAAAAACTTAAATAGCGAGCAGGATGGATTTGATTTTGGTAAAACTGTTGCCAACGCAAAGCTGGCCTGGAATAAAGAACTCGCAAAGATTGAAGTAGAAGAAACAGATAAATCTAAATTAACCACCTTTTATACTGCATTATATCATGCTTTGCTTAACCCAAATCTTTATATGGATGTTGACGGTAAATACAGGGGTTTAGACAACAAAATTCATACGGCTAAGGGTTTTGACTATTATAGTGTATTTAGTTTATGGGACACGCACAGAACAGAACACCCCTTATTAACACTCATAGACCGGAAAAGAACCTTAGATTTTATTAAAACATTTCTTGCCATGTACGAGCAAGGTGGATTATTACCCATATGGCCTGTAGGAAATGAAGAAACTTTTTGCATGATCGGCAACCATGCAATTCCGGTTATTACCGACGCCTATGCGAAAGGGATTAGAGATTTCGATACCAAATTAGCGCTGAAAGCAATGAAGCATGCCGTTAACCGCAAGCAATTTGGCATAGACCATTATGCCGAACAAGGCGCAGTGATGGCAGATCTGGAGCATGAAAGCGCCTCTAAAACAGTAGAATATGCTTATGACGACTGGTGTATTGCCCAGTTTGCAAAAATGATTGGATCGGATGCCGATTATCAGACCTACATGACCAGGGCGCAGAATTGGAAAAACATCTATGACCCTTCCACGGGCCATATCAGAGCGCGTAACAATGGCGGTTGGTGGAAGCCTTTTAACCCTACAGAAGTCAACAACAACTATACCGAAGGTAACTCCTGGCATTATAGTTTTAGCACGCAGCAAGATGTAAACGGTCATATCGAATTAATGGGCGGTGAAAAAATATATCAGCAAAAGCTGGATGAGTTATTTACCACGAAACTAGGTTTAACTGGAAGAGATCAAAGTGATATTACGGGTTTAATCGGACAATACGCTCACGGAAACGAGCCAAGTCATCACATGGCCTATCTATTCAACTACACCAACCACCCCGAGAAAACGCAGTACTACATTAACAAGATCATGACCGAGCAATACCATGATCAGCCCGATGGCCTGTCGGGTAATGAAGATTGCGGGCAAATGAGTGCTTGGCTAGTGATGAGTGCGATGGGAATCTATCCGGTATCGCCTGGAAACAATGTTTATAATATTGGAACGCCCTGGTTTAAAAAGATGACTATTAGTTTAGAGAATGGGAAAAAGATCATCATCAATGCGCCTGCAAAAAGTGCTGAGAACTATTATATCAAGGGCATTACTTTAAATGGAAAGGCTCATCGTAAATTAACCCTCAACTTCGACGACCTATCGAATGGTGTAAGCTTAAATTTTACCTTATCAGCTAATCCTGACCTAAATTATTTAAATGGCCTGGTAAAGCCTGTCATGAAGATTACAGAAAATTTAATAGTCCCAAACCCTATTATCGAAGGGCCGCAAGAGACCTTTAAGGATAAAGCAGAGGTTAGCTTAACATCCGCACTTGCTGGTACCGAAATTTATTATACGCTTAACGGGACTATCCCAAATCAACAATCTGCCAAATATACCGCCCCCTTTACTATTAATCAGGATGCGACTATCAATGCTATCGCTTATAAAAAAGGTTTCAAAACAAGTTATGTGAGTAAAGCGACCTATAAAAAAATGACTACCAATTACCACATAAAAATTAACAGCGAGATTAACCGGAGCTTCACGGGCGGAGGGAATGAAGCATTAATTGACGGCGTGAGAGGTATAATTAATTGGCGTGTAGGCAATCGCTGGCAAGGCTTTTGGGATCGAGACTTTGAAGCGGTATTAGATTTGGGGAAAATACAAATGGTTAATACGGTGAGTATAGGAGCTTTGCAAGATACACAGGCCTGGATTATCTTTCCGCCAGAAGCCGAGTTTTTTATTGCTGGCGAGGATATGAATTTTAAATTAGTTGCAACTGTTAAGTCACCTACTGAAGCAAAGGATTATACTATTCAAATTAAAGATTTAATGGCTAAGGTTGGCGCTCAATGTCGATATATTAAGATCAAAGCTAAAAACTATGGCACCCTCCCTTCATGGCATGAAGGTGCAGGAGGAAAAGCACATATCTTTTTTGATGAGATAACAGTTAATTAACTAATTTACTATCTTTGCAGCAAAGATGAAGCACATACGTAATTTTTGCATAATTGCACATATAGACCACGGCAAAAGTACCTTAGCCGATAGGTTATTAGAATATACAGCCACAATTTCTAAACGCGAAGCCCAGGCACAATTGCTAGACAATATGGACTTGGAGCGTGAGCGAGGAATCACTATTAAAAGTCACGCCATTCAGATGAATTTTGAGATCGATGGTCAGGAGTACAATTTTAATTTAATTGACACCCCTGGGCACGTTGATTTTTCGTACGAAGTTTCGCGTTCTATTGCTGCATGTGAAGGTGCATTACTCATTGTTGATGCCTCACAAGGAATTCAGGCACAGACAATTTCTAATCTTTATTTAGCCTTGGAACATGATTTAGAGATCATTCCAATCTTAAATAAGATGGATTTGCCAGGCGCAATGCCAGAAGAGGTTAAAGACCAGATTATTGATCTGATTGGCTGTAAAAGAGATGAGATCATTCCAGCTTCTGGTAAAACAGGAATGGGAATTCCCGAGATTTTACAAGCTATTGTAGAACGAGTTCCTGCCCCGGTTGGAGATCCGGATGCGCCGTTGCAAGCCTTGATTTTTGATAGCGTGTTTAACTCATTTAGGGGAATTATTGCTTACTATAAAGTGGTAAACGGAGAGATTAAAAAGGGCGACAAAGTTAAATTTATCAATACAGGAAAGCAATACCTAGCCGATGAAGTTGGTATTTTGAAATTGGATATGTCGCCAAGGAACACCGTTAAAACCGGAGATGTAGGTTATATTATTTCCGGGATTAAAGAAGCCCGGGAAGTAAAAGTTGGGGATACCATTACTACGGTAGATAGACCTTCGTTAGCAGCAATCCAAGGTTTTGAGGAAGTTAAACCAATGGTATTTGCAGGGATATATCCTGTTGATACAGATGAGTTTGAAGAATTACGTGAAGCAATGCACAAGCTTCAGTTAAATGATGCTTCTATTGTTTTCGAACCAGAAAGTTCTGCGGCTTTAGGCTTCGGTTTCAGGTGTGGTTTCTTAGGGATGCTGCACATGGAGATTATCCAGGAACGCTTAGAACGAGAGTTCGACATGACAGTAATTACCACTGTTCCGAACGTATCTTACATCGCTTATACCACCAAAGGCGACGAAATTATCGTTAACAACCCGTCAGATTTGCCAGATCCAAGTAAATTAGATTCTGTTGAAGAACCATTCATCAAAGCGAATATCATTACCAAAGCAGATTTTGTTGGTCCGATAATGTCTCTTTGTATTCAAAAAAGAGGAACCATCATCAATCAATCTTATCTAACTTCTGATCGTGTTGAGCTTGTTTTTGAAATGCCTATGGGCGAGATTGTATTCGATTTCTATGATAAATTAAAAACACTCTCTAAAGGTTATGCATCATTTGATTATCATCAAATTGGTTACCGCAAGTCGGATTTGGTGCGCTTAGACCTTTTATTAAACGAAGAGCCTGTAGATGCCTTATCATCGCTGATCCACCGTAGCAATGCCTACGATTTTGGAAAAAAGATCTGCGAAAAACTAAGAGAATTAATCCCTCGTCAGCAATTTGAAATTAAGATCCAAGCATCTATAGGGGCTAAAGTTATTGCTAGAGAAACATTGAGTGCATTGCGTAAAGACGTAACCGCTAAATGTTATGGAGGTGATATTTCCCGTAAACGTAAGTTGCTAGAAAAACAGAAAAAAGGTAAAAAGCGGATGCGCCAGGTTGGAAATGTGGAAATTCCACAAACCGCATTTATGGCAGTATTAAAATTAGATTAGTTTACCTCAAATCTCTATATGAACTTATTAGACGGAAAATTCGCATCAGAAAAGATCAAAACAGAAATCGCTGAAGAAGCTGCTGCATTTTTAGCAGAAAGTGGGCGTAAGCCTCATTTAGTTGCCATTTTGGTAGGTAATGATGGAGGTAGTGAAACCTACGTGGCTAGTAAAATGAAAAACTGCGAGAAGGTTGGTTTTCAATCTTCCTTAATTAGGTATGATAATTCCGTTACAGAGGCCGAATTGTTAGCTAAAATTGGGGAAATTAACGATGATGCGGGTGTTGACGGACTAATTGTTCAATTACCCCTACCTAAACATATAGATCCAGAAAAGGTAACTGAAACCATAGATTACCGGAAAGATGTAGACGGATTTCACCCAGTGAATTTAGGCAGAATGATGCGTAATTTACCCTGCTTTATCCCAGCTACCCCCTACGGAATCCTTTTAATGCTGAAAGCTTACGATATTGATACAACCGGCAAACATTGTGTAGTTGTTGGTCGTAGCAACATTGTTGGAAGTCCGATGAGTATTTTAATGGCCCGCAATGCCAATCCAGGAAATTGCACGGTAACCTTAACCCACAGCAAAACGCACAACTTAAAAGAAATGGTTCTGCAAGGTGATATCGTCGTTGCAGCCATCGGTCGTAAAAACTTTGTAACTGCCGACATGGTTAAAACCGGCGCGATAATAATCGACGTAGGTATAAATAGAGAAACTTCTACCGAAACCAAATCTGGATTTAAATTATTCGGAGATGTAGACTTTGACAATGTAGCTCCAAAATCTTCTTGGATTACCCCTGTTCCCGGTGGTGTGGGCTTAATGACGATTGTTGGATTGTTGAAAAACACCTTAGCTTCTGCCAAGAAAGAAATTTATTCGTAAGGAGAAATTACGTCGTAACAGCCTGTTCTATTAATTTACGTTATAATTTATTACGTAATAAATTATACTTTAATACGTAATAAATCAATACCTTTGAGTATTAAATCAAAACGGGAAATTATGGACACAAAATTAACATTAAGCTTTAATGAAGAGGTTGTTAAGAAAGCAAAGATATATGCTGCAAATAACAATATTAGCCTTTCTAGGCTCATAGAGCACCTCCTCATTCAGGTAACAGAAAAACCTTACCAATCCCTCGAAGAATTTCCAATAGCCGATTGGGTAAGCATGGTTGCCGAAGGTGAAGTTGAATATAAAACAACCTCAAAAAAAGAACGTAAAGCTAATAAAGATGAATTCTTTGCCGCTAAAAAATAATGCTTAAAATATTTTTAGACGCAAACGTTCTGGTCTCTGTTCTTAATAAAGAGTATCCCTTATTTACTCTTTCTGCCAGAATTGTAAGTTTAGCTGAACATCCTAAGTTTGAAGTTTATACTTCCCCCCTTTGCCTAGCTATTGCATTTTACTTTGCCGAGAAAAAAAGCAATGCGCTAATTGCTAAAGAGAAGATAAATCTACTTTGTAGGCATCTTAAAGTAGCTGAAAATTCAATGCACGGTGTTCAACATACCCTGCAAAACAAAAAAATAAATGATTTTGAAGACGGCTTAGAATTTTATGCAGCTAAAGAAACCGGCTGCCATTTCATTGTTACAGAAGATAAACAGGATTTTTATTTTTCTACTATTGAAGTATTGGACTGCAAGCAATTCGTTCGTCAGGTGCTGTTAAAAAGCGCGCATAAGTGAATTTTCAACTAAAGAACCGCTTCCATAAGCTTTCTTTAAAACCTACATACAACCCATCTTCTCTTAGCTCTACCGGATAAATATGGATATAATCTCCTTGTCCCTCCGCTCCCATCCCTGTTTTTAGGTTATATTCCCAGCGGTGAATTGGGCATACTATATTTCCATTTTTACACCAGCCCCCACTCAGAATTCCTCCAGCATGCGGACAACTATTTTGAATAACGTAAACCTCCTGCTCGTTTTTAACGAGGCAAAGTTTCTTTCCATTCACCAAAATCTGACCAATAAAATCGTGGTCTGGAACGGGCATATCAATTTTAAACCATTTCATCGATTAAAAGAACTTTAACGATATCTAAGGCATTTTTACATGGCGCAATAAGCGGAACTGGATAACCGGCTACCATGCTGTAAAACGAAATGCCAAAAGCAATAAGCAGAACCTCACTTTCAGTTTCAGCTAATTCCAGGTTTAAGGATTGTGCTATAAAAGCGGTATTTATATCGAATAAGGCCGATTGCGTACTTGTATTCGTCATTTCCCCATCAGCTACTGCTATCACGCAGCAATGAAAACAAAACCTAGAAGCCTCTTTCGGAAAATCTATCGCCGCACCGGGATTGAAATCGGGAATTTGTACCTGAACCAATCCCTCCTGCTTTAACCACTCTGGGTTTACCGGTATAAATAAAGCATCTTTTAAAGACATACCACTATTCATGCTAAAGCCCGTGAACAAGCTGAGATTACTTGCGGAGATTGTTCTTTTCCCCCTAGCGTTTACAGAATCGGCTTTTATGATACTTGCCATTCTTTTCACTAACCTATTGGTCAGACTGGGATCATTAAAAAGCTCTATCGTATTACCTAACGCAAGTTTTAGATTGAGCTTTAGCTGTTTTGCAAATAAACTAGCCGAGCCAAACTCACTAGCATTTTCCCGGGTACGTGCAAAACCAGGATCATTGGCGATCCGCTCCTTACTATGTCCGGTTAAATGTTTGGCATAATATTCATCATCTACCTTATAAAAACTAAGGTCACCAACTTTACCCTCTAACTTTACTGAACTCCTTTGAAAGGCCATAAGCAACTATTCTTGTTACTTAAAGATATAGAAAATAATTTAACTAAACGACTATCTAAAGGTGTATCTGATGTAGGTATCAAGTAGCCTTCAAGTAGGCATCAAGTAGGTATTAAGTACCCTATAGACTACTTAATACCTACTTGATGCCTACTTGATGATCGCTTCATCTATACTTTAACAACATATTCACATTATCCCATTACATTTTATTACCTTTGCACCTCAATTTATGGCACATATCATTCCAGAAAACGGCTCCATGCTTCCATTAATGGAAGAGTTCTACACTATTCAAGGCGAGGGATTTAATACCGGCAAAGCTGCCTATTTTATTCGGTTGGGCGGTTGTGATGTAGGTTGTCACTGGTGTGATGTTAAAGAAAGCTGGGACGCAGAGCTACATGCCCTTACCGCTGTTGAGGAAATAGTGGAAAAAGCTAGCAGTTTTCCGGGAAAGGCAGTGGTAGTAACTGGCGGTGAGCCCTTAATTTACAACTTGGATTACCTTACCAATAAGCTCCAAGAGCAAAATATGCTTACTTTTATCGAAACTTCTGGTGCTTATCCCCTTTCTGGATCTTGGGATTGGATTTGTTTATCGCCTAAGAAATTTAAAGCTCCGCGACCAGATATCACGGCCTTTGCTAATGAACTTAAAGTAATTGTTTTCAATAAAAGTGATTTTGAATGGGCAGAAAAATATGCAGAGACGGTTTCTCCCACCTGTAAATTATATCTTCAGCCAGAGTGGTCTAAAGCAAAGGAGATGACCCCATTAATTGTTGATTATGTAATGGCTAATCCGAAGTGGGAAATATCGTTGCAAACGCATAAATTCCTAAATATTCCATAACTTAAGGAATTAAATGCCTTAAGATTGCTTCGTACCTCGCAATGACGACCTTTGTAGGCTTGTAGTTTAAGTTAACTGGGCGCATGAATAAACTTTTAACACTTCTTTTCCTTTGTTTAGCCTTCCAAGCTAATGCGCAAATTTCTACGGTAAAAAAAGCGCAACAGCATTATGACGATGCACAACAATATTTGGATCAAAAGGCATATGATGAGGGAATAAAATATCTAGAACAAGCCGTAAAGGCGGATCCAAAATTTCAAGCGGCTTATATCCAGCTAGCAGATATATATAGAAGGATTAAGCAATTATCTAAAGCGGTAGTGCATTATAGAAATGCAATCACCTCTGCGCCAACCATTGAGCCTCGTATTTATTTTTTGCTAGGAGAAAGTGAACTTTTAACGGGAAATTATGAGCAAGCAAAATCAAGTTTGCTCCAATTTCTGACAGCTTACAAGGGCAATGATGTTGAATCCGTTCAAAAAGCAAAAAAATACTTATTAGATTGTGAATTTGCTGCTACTGCTTTAAAAAATCCTATAAGATATGAACCCACAAATATGGGCTCTCATATAAACAGTGCGGATAGAGATTATTTCCCTGCCTTAACTGCAGATGGCGAAACTATTATTTTTTCAAGAGTTGTTAAGGGGAATGAAGATTTTTATACCGCTTATAAAAAAGAGGGGAAATGGCAATTGGCAAAGCCGTTGAGCGCAAACATTAATACGCCAGTGTATAATGAGGGCGCCCAATCTATTTCCCCTGATGGCAAGTACCTGTTTTTTACAGGTTGTAATCGTCCGGATGGTTTAGGCAGGTGCGACATTTACCTATCCAGAAAAGAAGGCAATCAATGGGGCAAAGCTATTAATTTAGGGCCGGTCATTAACACAGCGTATTGGGAATCCCAACCGGCAATTAGCCCGGATGGCAACACCTTGTTCTTTTTAAGCAATCGCCCCGGTGGCATTGGAGGATATGACATATGGAAAAGCACCTTAGATGAAGATTCAAAATGGACTACCCCTACAAACTTAGGTCCAGAGATTAATACTCCATTTGATGAGAGCACCCCATTTATCCATCCTGATGGTAAAACATTGTATTTTTCTTCAGATGGATGGCCAGGAATGGGAAATAAGGATATTTTTTTTAGTAGAATTGATAAATCCCAAAAATGGAGCAAGCCTAAGAACCTGGGATATCCAATTAACACCTTTAACGAGGAAATAGGGTTAATTGTTAGTGCAGATGGTACCGAAGGGCTTTTTTCTTCCAATTTAGCAGGCGGATTTGGGGAGCTGGATATTTATTCCTTTAAAATTCCAGAGCCAGCTAAGCCACTTCCCGTTACTTATGTGAAAGGAATAGTAAGAGATAAGGAAACTAAAGAATTCTTACAAGCGAGTATTCTGGTAGTAGATTTGCAGAATGATGCGGCGATGTTTAATGATTATACCTCGTCCGAGACCGGAGATTTTTTAACTGTTCTGCCCATCGGAAGCAATTATTCTTTTGATGTAGATGCACCAGGTTACCTATTTTATTCTCAACACTTTAACTTAAATATTGTGGCGAGCGAGAAACCCTTTGAAGTAGAAATATTATTGGAAAAGATAAAGGTTGGCGCTAAGGCGATACTGAATAACATTTTTTTTGAAACCAATCAATTTCAATTATTGCCCTCTTCTATCGCTGAGTTAAATTTGCTGGTTGACTTTTTAAATACCAACAAACAAATTACCATAGAAATTCAAGGCCATACCGATAATATCGGTGAAAGCGGTTTGAATGAAAACCTATCCGAAAATAGAGCAAAAGAGGTTTTCAATTACCTGATAAAAAATGGTATAGCGGCAAAAAGATTAACTTATAAGGGTTTTGGCGCTTCAAGACCAGCGGCCGACAATGCCACCTCAGCAGGAAGGCAACGTAATAGAAGAACGGAATTCATCATCACGAAAGTTTGACTTACACCACCGCTTGTCTTACTCGGATTAATTTAACCAACAAATCTTCCAGTAAGGCTAGATTGAGCATATTTGCACCGTCAGATTTAGCATTAGCTGGATCGGGATGGGTTTCAATAAACAAGCCATCAGCGCCTACGGCAATAGCTGCTTTGGCAATGGTAGCGATCAGTTCGGGTTTACCACCCGTTACACCACTAGTTTGATTAGGCTGTTGAAGTGAGTGGGTGCAATCCATCACCACAGGAACACCAAAACGCTGCATCTCTGGTAATCCCCGGTAATCTACAATTAAGTCTTGATAACCAAAGGTGTTACCTCGATCTGTTAAAATAACCTTATTGTTTCCCGAATCAATGATCTTATCTACGGCAAATTTCATTGAAGCCGCCGATAAAAACTGGCCTTTCTTTACGTTTACTACCTTGCCGGTTTGTGCCGCGGCAATAAGCAAATCGGTTTGGCGACATAAAAATGCAGGAATTTGTAATACATCAACATAAGCGGCAGCCATGGCAGCCTCGCCGCTTTCGTGAATGTCAGTTACGGTTGGCACATCGAAAGTATGACCAATCTTCTCTAAAATCTTTAATGCTTTTTCATCACCAATCCCCGTAAACGAACTTCCTTTGCTTCTATTCGCCTTACGGTAAGAACCTTTAAAAATAAAAGGTATTTTTAACTTATCCGTAATACCCATAATTTTCTCGGCTATACGTAAAGCAATGTCTTCACCTTCTATGGCACAAGGACCAGCCATTAAAAAGAAGTTGTTAGAATCTTGGTGTTTGAGTTTATCTAATTGTAGCATTTTTTAATTTTGTGTGTCGACTTAAGTTTGAAATAGCAAAGTGCTCAATAACTTCGTAAGTCGTAATTTGATCTTAGTTTCCGAACTCGGACATGAATTTAATTCTCATTAACTGTATTTCTTCACGCGTATAATCGCTTTCTCCAAGCTCTGCTAAAGCAACATCAATAGAATCACTATCAGCAGTTTTAAAATAATCAAAAACTTCGTCCTGCCGATCTTCATCTATCACCTCATCAACGAAATAAGAAAGATTGAGTTTTGTTCCTGAATTAACGATTGCTTCCACCTCTTTTAATATATCAAAATAAGTGATGCCTTTAGACCTTGCAATGTCTTCCAACCCAATTTGTCTGTCTATATTTTGGATGATCGATACTTTTATCGCCGATTTATTGGCTTGAGTTTTAATGACGAGGTCAATCGGTCTTTCAATATCGTTATCTTCCACATACTTTTTGATCAACTCAATAAACGGTCCGCCAAACTTGAGTGCTTTACCGTTCCCAACTCCCGAAATCTGTTTCAGTTCATCCATCGCAATCGGATAGTGCGTACACATTTCTTCAAGTGAGGGATCTTGGAATACCACGAAAGGAGGAACGTTCTTTTGTTTGGCTATTTTTTTTCTTAAATCTCTTAACAGCCCTAATAACTGGGTATCCAAGGCTCCGGTACCCTGCTTTGTTTCCTCATCATCATCTTCAGAAACTCCTTCGATGAGCTCATTTAAAATGAACTTTAAGCTATATGGATTTTCAATAAAGTCTTTCCCTATACTCGTAAGCCTTAATAACCCATAGTTATCAATATCCTTTGAAACAAAGTTGTTTAATACAGCTTGTCGCACTAAAGATTTCCATAAGATTTCTCCATCCTGCTTACCAAGCCCAAACTCCGGAAGCTTATTTTGTTCATAAGCAATGGTTTGAGCTGTTTCGTTGCCCATAAATATGTTTAGTAAATGGGTATCATCGAATTTTTCTCCTGTAGAAAGAATTAACTTTAGCAATGTTAATAGATTCTCTTCTGCGTTGAAATGTTGTTTTGGTTTTTTGCAGTTATCGCACATGCAATTGCAACCCGTTTCATTGAAGTTCTCTCCAAAATAATGCAGTATCTGTTTTCTTCGGCATACCCCCGATTCGGCATAGTCGATAACTTCTTTTAAGATTTGGGTCCCGATTTCTCGTTCAGCAACTGGCTTGTCTTTCATGAACTTGGCTAATTTATCTACATCTTTCTGTGCATAAAATGCCAAGCAAACGCCTTCACCACCATCACGTCCCGCTCTACCGGTCTCTTGATAATAGCCTTCCATACTTTTAGGGATGTCATGATGGATGACAAAACGAACATCAGGCTTATCGATTCCCATGCCAAAAGCAATGGTTGCTACAATTACCTCGACATCTTCCATTAAGAATTTATCTTGTGTTTCTGCTCTTACCTTAGGCTCTAGCCCTGCATGATAGGGTAATGCTTTGATACCGTTTAGGTTCAGACTTTCGGCAACTTCCTCTACTTTCTTCCTGCTTAAGCAATAGATAATACCAGATTTGCCTGTATTATATTTGATATATCTGATAATCTCTTTGATTACATCTCTTTTTGGCCTGATTTCGTAAAATAGATTTGGTCTGTTAAATGACGATTTGAATAAAGTCGCATCTGTCATCTGTAGATTTTTAATAATATCTTGTTGCACTTTTGGGGTAGCTGTTGCAGTTAACGCAATGATGGGAATGCCCTCTCCTAAACCCGTTATAACTTGTCTTATCTTTCTATATTCCGGTCTAAAATCATGCCCCCATTCTGAAATACAATGTGCTTCATCTACTGCAACGAATGAAATTTTCAACAATCTTAAGAACTCTATGTTCTCTAATTTTGCCAGCGACTCAGGAGCCACATACAAAAGCTTGGTATGTCCTTCTAATAAATCTCCTTTAACTTGCGCTATTTCAGTTTTATTTAGTGATGAATTTAAAAAATGGGCTATACTATCACTCCCACCAAAGGCTCTTAACTGATCTACCTGATTTTTCATTAATGCAATTAATGGCGAAATTACAATAGCTGTCCCTTCACTCATTAAAGCAGGTAGTTGATAGCAAATAGACTTCCCACCACCTGTTGGCATAATTACAAATGTGTTTTTACCTGCTAATATGTTTGTAATTATTGGCTCCTGATCTCCCTTAAAGTTATCAAAACCGAAGAAAGTTTGTAAATTATCAAACAACGACTTTTTCACGTCCATTTTTTGTGTCAAATATTCTGTGCTATTATTGTTCAAAATAACATAATTTTGCAGTAATTAATGCATTAATATACTAAAAAAATTCTGGTTGAAAAGTAAAAAATCAATTATCGAAACAGCAATTGCCACATTTAGGTTAGAATCTGAAGCAATATTAAATTTAATACCACATATTAACGATGATTTTGTAGCTGTTATCGAGGCTATTTTAGCGAGTAAAGGTCGTGTTATTATTACTGGAATAGGGAAAAGTGCAATTATAGCACAGAAAATTGTTGCCACCTTTAACTCCACGGGTACCCCCGCAATATTTATGCATGCGGCTGATGCTGTTCATGGCGATCTGGGAATGATTCAGCAAAATGATGTAGTAATTTGTTTATCCAAAAGTGGAAATACCCCAGAAATTAAGCTGCTTGCCCCCCTGCTAAAGCAATCAGGAAACTTATTGATAGGTATGCTTGGTAAGATCGATTCTGATTTAGCAAGGAATGCAGATCTAATTTTAAATACCAGCGTTGAAAAAGAAGCTTGTCCCCATAATTTAGCTCCCACAACCAGTACAACTGCACAGTTGGCCATGGGCGATGCTTTAGCAATTTGCCTATTGGAAGCACGGGAATTTAATACGGAGGATTTTGCACGTTATCACCCAGGGGGATCATTAGGTAAACGTTTATACCTGAAAGCTGGAGATATCGCTTTAAAAAACGAAAAGCCCTCCATTTCTCCTAATGCTTCCGTTAAGGATGTCATTATTGAGATTAGCAAAAATAGATTGGGTGCAGTGGTAGTTATTGACCAAAATAAAGTGGCGGGTATTATTACGGATGGCGACATACGGAGGATGCTTGAAAAATATACCGATTTAGCTAATATCAAGGCGGTTGATCTTATGAATGTCAATCCGAAGAAAATAGGCAAAGAAGAGTTAGCCTTATTAGCGCTTGAGATGATTAAACAAAACAATATTACTCAGCTATTAGTTATGGATGGAGAAATGTATTGTGGAATGATACACTTGCATGACCTTTTGGATGAGGGGATTATTTAAATAAAATTATCTTTGCAGTAGATGAATAAGAATAATTATGCATTAATAATGGCTGGTGGCATAGGAAGTCGCTTTTGGCCAGTGAGCAGAGCGGAATTCCCAAAACAATTTATAGATTTTTTTGGGGTTGGTAAAACGCTAATTCAAAGCACGTATGACCGCTTCCTCCAAATCTGTCCACCAGAAAACATTTTCATTATAACCAATGAAATATATGTTGATATCATCAAAAAACAGCTGCCAAACCTAGGCCATCACCAGATCTTGGCTGAACCAGTTATGCGAAATACAGCACCGTGTATCGCCTACGGATCGATGAAAATTGCCAAACTTAATCCCAATGCTGTCATTGTAGTTGCCCCTTCAGATCATACTATTGGAAATCAAGAAGGTTTTGTAGAGGCAATTAACCAGTCTATTGAAGCTGCATCTCATAACAAATGCCTGGTTACCTTAGGTATTAAACCCAATCGCCCAGATACGGGTTATGGCTATATTCAGTATGCAGACGATGTACTTAACACAGACCCAAGTATCCATAAGGTTAAAACCTTTACGGAAAAACCGAATTTAGAGTTAGCGAAGTCGTTTCTGCAAAGCGGAGATTTTCTGTGGAATGCAGGAATTTTTATATGGTCGGCCAAAGCCATTAATAAGGCATTTGAAAAGCATTTGCCAGAGATGCATGAAATTTTCCAGCAAGGAAACTCTTTTTATAACACCACCAACGAAGTTGCGTTTATTGCGAATGCTTATTTACAATGCACAAATATTTCTATAGATTTTGCCATTATGGAAAAAGCAGATAATGTATATGTATTGCCATCCGATTTTGGATGGTCTGATCTTGGTACATGGGCTTCCATTTACGAAATGGCAGAAAAAGATTACGTAGGCAATGCGGTTATTCCTTCAGAACAAGTTATGATGTACGACTCATCTAACTGTATGGTGAATGTTCCTAAAAACAAATTAGTCATCCTTCAAGGCTTACATAATTACATTGTTGCAGAATCTAATAATATATTATTGATTTGCCCGCGATCTGAAGAACAGAATGTAAAGAATATTACTGCTGATGTAAAAGCTAACTTTGGAAATAAATACACCTAGCCTCGTTGCCGGATTGCTTCGTACAGGATAACACCAGCGGCTACAGATACATTAAGTGACTCGATTTTACCTTTCATGGGTATTTTAGCTAGGTAATTAGCCACTCTTATCAATTCGTTTGAAATACCTTCATCTTCAGAGCCCATTACAATGGCAGTGGGTAAGGTATAGTCTGGCGCGTAAATTAAATCATTTGTCTTTTCGCTACAAGCGACAATCTGTAAACCACTGTCCTGCAAAAACAAACAGGTTTTATGTAAATTGGAATGTCTACAAATCGGGATGTTAAATAATGCACCAGCCGAGGTTTTAATTGCATCGGCATTAATTTGAGCGGCGTTTTTTAACGGAACAACTATTGCATGAACTCCAGCGCAAGCAGCAGTTCTGGCAATGGCACCCATGTTTCGAACGTCAGTAATGCTATCTAGCATCAAAATTAAAGGAACCTCCCCCTTCTCGAACACCGCAGGGATGATATCTTCTATGTTTTGATAGGTAATGGGTGAAATAACCGCAATTACACCCTGATGATTTTTTTGAGACATCCTGTTAAGTTTTTCAACCGGAACTGAGCTCAAAGGAATTAAAGTACCGCTCAACAGCGCTTTTAGCTCAGTGAATAAATCACCTGTTAAGCCACGTTGTAAATAAATGGTTTCGATATCTCTACCTGCTTTGATCGCCTCTATAACTGCTCGGATACCAAAAACAAATTCATTATTTTCTTTTACGCGTTGTGGTCTTCTAAAATTATCCATACTTTTTAATCTGTTACAAAAGTACATAAGAAACTCTTATTAACATTTAATTGTTCAGAAATAAATAATAGTTGTTAAAACAATATGAAAATGCAATAGCTTAACTAACAGCTTGTTTAAAAAGATTTAAAAATCCAATCTTTCTTTTGTCTAATTTTGGAAGATGATTACTGATAACGAACCTCAGGGACAAGGAAAATTTTCACCTTCTGCACGTAAAAACAGACTAACTACTTCTATCAATACCATGGGGAAAGTGCCTCCTCAGGCAATTGATCTCGAGGAAGCTGTATTGGGTGCATTGATGCTTGAAAAAGATGCCTTATCAACGGTTATTGATATTTTAAAACCTGAAGTTTTTTATCATGAAGCTCATAAAAAGATATTCGAAGCTATTCAGCAGTTATTTCAAAAATCAAAGCCGGTTGATATCCTGACTGTGACTTCAGAAATGCGTCAGCAAGGCACTTTAGAAATGGTTGGTGGTGCATATTATATTACCAACTTAACTAATCGTGTGGCATCGGCTGCAAATATTGAATACCATGCGAGGATAATTTCGCAAAAATATATTCAACGGGAATTGATTAGGATTTCTACAGAGATTATTACCAACGCCTATGAAGATACGACCGATATTTTTGATCTATTAGATCATGCGGAGAAAAACTTATTTGATATTGCCCAGAATAACCTGCGTAGAGATACGCAAAAAATGGACGAGATCATTAAACAATCTTTAGCCACGCTGGAAGAATTAAGAACGAAGACAGATGGTCTAACGGGCGTTCCTTCTGGTTTCACAGATTTAGACCGAATTACGGGGGGATGGCAAAAATCAGATCTTGTGATTATTGCTGCTAGGCCGGCGATGGGTAAAACCGCATTCGTACTTACCTGTGCGCGAAATGCCGCGGTTGATTTTAAGAAACCTGTGGTAGTTTTCTCCTTAGAGATGTCCTCTGTACAATTGGTGAATCGTTTAATTTCTGGTGAAACGGAGATTGAACAGGAGAAAATAAGAAAAGGGAACTTAGCTGAATGGGAATGGCAACAGCTACATAGTAAAATTGGAACTTTAACGGAGGCTCCGTTGTTGATTGATGATACCCCTGCGTTAAATATATTTGAGTTCCGCGCTAAATGTCGTCGTTTAAAATCTCAATACGATATCCAAATGGTTATTGTGGATTACCTTCAGTTAATGCATGGTAAGGGTGAAGGCCAAAGTGGCGGTGGAAACAGGGAACAAGAAATTGGCAGTATCTCCAGGGCACTTAAATCTGTTGCAAAAGAATTGGAAGTTCCAGTACTGGCTCTTTCACAGTTAAGTCGTGCGGTTGAAAACAGACCAGGGCAAAACGGCAAGAGACCGCTCTTATCCGATTTGCGTGAATCTGGTTCAATTGAGCAAGATGCCGATATGGTGTTGTTTTTATACAGGCCTGAGTATTATGGTATAACGGAAGATGAAAATGGTCGTTCGCAAGCGGGTATCGGAGAAGTAATTATTGCAAAGCATAGAAATGGTGAAACTGGAATTGTTCCACTCCGCTTTATTGGTAAATATGTTAAATTTGCTGATTTGGAAGAAAGTTTCATGCCGCAAAATAGTTTCTCTTCCGAAAATTCGGCAATGTTACCTTCTGCTAATTTCGATCATCCCCCCGGTAATGTCATTATCAGACCATCCAAAATGGATGATTTTACGGATGAGGAAGCTCCTTTTTAAGAGGATTAGGCCATTTAAATTAAATGAAGTAACCTAAAACAACACCTGCTAATACAATAATTGGTGGACTCACCTTTGTATAGACCAACAATAAGAAAGTTATTATCAATAGCAAAATAGCTATCCAATCAAACCCTATTGGCTGAACTAGCAAAATAAAGGCTGCGATAATAAAGCCTACACTTACCGCATTAACGCCAGATAGGGAATGTTTAATGCGGGTAATTTTCTTAAGATCATCCCAAAATGGAACAATAAACAAAACTAGGATTAGGCCTGGCAAGTTAATGCCTAAAACCGCAATAAAGCCTCCAAAAATCTGACCAGATGTATGATATCCCCCATGCTTCATACTGAGTGCACCTAAATAACCAGTAAAGGAAAACGTTGGGCCAGGTAGAATCTGTTGCAAGGCAAAACCTGAGATAAAATCAGTTTGCGTTAGATAATGTTTCATTTGAACGAACTCGGTAAACATTAAGGGTACTAAAACTTGTCCACCACCAAAAACAAAAATCCCATTACGGTAAAAATTTTCAAATAATCTTATGGGTAAACTAAATGGTGAAGTCCTATTGATAATAGCGCCCAACATAGCCATAAAAAGCATCACCCCAATAAAATAACTTAGTTTGCGGGGATTAATATTAGCAAATAGCCTCACCCTTATTTGTGCTTCGTCTGTGGGTGTGCCGATTGCCGAAGTTACCATACCTCCAATTAAAATAGCTAATGGAAAAACGTAAGCATTTTTTAGCACCAAGGTCGCCACAACAGCCCCAAATGCCAGCAAGATGGTAATTTCATTTTTCAAAACCTTTCTAGATAAATGAAAAGCGCCATAAGCAACAATTCCTAATGCAATTGGATTAATAAATTTAAGCATTTCAATAAATTTCTGCTTCTGATCTAAGAGTGCATAACTTGCCGCTGCCAGTGTCATGATGATCGCAGAAGGCAAAATCCAAATTAAAAAGGTAATGATAGCAAGCTTTAGTCCACCCACCTTATAGCCAATACCTACTAAAGTTTGCGTAGAGGCCGGTCCGGGCAGTATCTGTGCAAGCGCATTTAACTCAAGCAGCTCTTCTTCGGAAATAAAATGATTGTTTTTTACAAAATATCTTAGTAAAAGTGAGATATGCGCCTGTGCACCACCAAAGGCGGTAAAAGTAAAAAACAATACATTTCTGATAAACAAGAGCTGTTTTTTTGCCATCCTATAATTCTAAAATCCTACCTTCCTAGTCATCCTCGTAATCTAATCCGGCTGCGCTGTTATAAGCTCCTTGCAGTTCTGAGAAGGCATGCATATCTCTTTTCTCTCTAGCTTTTTGCATGCCTGTTTGATAAATTTCGATTGCTTTATCCTTTTCATTTTCTTTTTCGTACAACTTTCCCAAATGATAGTAGGTACCAACATAACTAGGATGTTGTTCGACTAATTTCAGATAGTAATGAAATGCATTTTCTGTGTCATTTATGGCATTGTATTCTGTTGCGATCGCATAGAGTACAAAGGGATCATTGGAATCGCTTGCTAAAAATTCGAATAACTTCGATAATCGGTCGTTTTGCATTTTAAATCACTGCTTTTTTAATTAGATTTGCATAAAGAATAGCGTTAGAAAATCTTTTTAAATCAAATATTAAATCTATGAAAATATTAGTTTGTATTAGTAACGTTCCTGACACCACAACAAAAATAACTTTTACTAATGATAATACCCAATTCAATGCTTCGGGAGTTCAATTTATTGTTAATCCTTACGATGAAATTGCCTTATCGAGAGCTATTGAACTTTGTGAAGGTGGAAAAGGCACAGTTACCGTGATCAATGTTGGAGAGAGTAACACGGATCCCACCATTCGAAAAGCATTAGCCATTGGTGCTGATGATGCAGTTAGAGTTGATGCATTTCCCAGAGACGCTTACTTTACAGCTTTTCAAATAGCACAGTATGCCAAATCAAATGATTTTGATATGATTTTATGTGGTCGGGAGTCGATTGATTATAATGGCTCGCAAGTTGCTGCTATGATTGGTGAGTTTATGGAAATTCCATCCATTTCAATTATTAAGAAATTAGATTTTGACGGAACTACTGCCACCATAGAGCGGGAAATAGAGGGTGGAAAGGAAATTGTTTCTGTAACGGGCAAATTTGTTGCAAGTTGCGCGGAAGGAACCGCTGAGGCTAAAATTCCTAATATGAGAGGAATTATGTCGGCAAGAACAAAGCCATTAGAAGTAGTAGCTGCTCAAGAAATTGAGGCGTTAGCTAAAATAACCAAGTTTGAAACTCCTGCTCCTCGCGGCGCGGTTAAATTAATTCCGGCCGAAAATTCGGAAGAATTAATTAACCTGCTCCATACAGAAGCTAAAGTTATATAGAAGCGGAATACACAAAACAAATAAATGATATGTCAGTATTAGTATATGTAGAGCAGGTAGATGGTAAATTTAAGAAGTCTGTTTTCGAAGCAGTTTCTTATGCTAAAGCCATAGCCGACAAACAGAATACCAACCTAACAGCTATTTCTATAGGAAATGTTGCTGATGGGGAATTGAAGGAATTGGGAAAATATGGTGCAGCTAAAGTGCTGAATGTTGCTAATGAGCAACTGAATAATTTTGTAAACCAGGCTTACGCCGCTGTAATTGCGGAAGCAGCAAAAAAGGAAAGTGCTGATTTAATTGTACTTTCTAATTCGTTTTCGGGTAAGGGCTTAGCACCAAGAATTGCTGTTAAGCTTAAAGCAGGTTTGGTTGACGGAGCAGTAGAATTACCTAATTTTGAGAATGGATTTGCTGTTAAAAAGACGGCCTTTTCTGGAAAGGCATTTGCCATAACAACTTTAACCTCAGCAAATAAAGTTATTGCCTTAAATCCAAATGCTTTTGGGGTTAAAGAATCGGCGGTTGAAACAGTTATAGAAACTTTCAGCCCTGAAGTAAAATCTACTGATCTCGTTGCGATCGTTAAGGAAATTGTAAGAGCAACAAATAAGATATCTCTTCCGGATGCAGAATTAGTTGTTTCGGCTGGAAGAGGATTAAAAGGCCCAGAAAACTGGGGAATGGTTGAAGAATTAGCGGAGTTATTAGGTGCGGCAACTGCCTGCTCAAAACCCGTATCAGATGCAGACTGGAGGCCTCATGCTGAGCATGTTGGGCAGACGGGGATTGCCATCAGTCCAAATTTGTATATTGCGATTGGAATTTCGGGCGCTATTCAGCATTTAGCTGGGGTTAGCTCCTCGAAAGTAATTGTAGTGATCAATAAAGATCCTGAGGCTCCCTTCTTTAAAGTTGCAGATTACGGAATAGTTGGAGATGCTTTTGAAGTAGTTCCAAAGATTATTGCTGCATTAAAAGCACATAAGGGTTAAATCTACGTAAACCTCGCAGGTACTTTTGGTATCTGCGAGGTTTGAATACAATATATGAAAAAAGTAAAACTCGACATTGTAGGCTTATCATATAGCCAAACACAATCTGGTGCCTATGCCTTAGTATTGGGAGAGGTTAACGGTCGCCGTAGATTACCAATCATTATTGGGGCATTTGAAGCTCAGGCTATTGCCATTGAGATCGAAAAAATGACCCCTACCCGTCCACTTACGCACGATTTATTTAAAAGTTTTGCCCAACTTTATCACATACAAATTCTTGAAGTACTTATATACAATTTAGTTGACGGCGTTTTCTTTGCTAAACTAATTTGTAGTGATGGAGAAAATACGCAGGAAATCGATGCAAGAACATCGGATGCTATCGCATTAGCGGTTCGTTTCAACGCAGTAATTTATACCTATGAGTTTATTTTATCTTCGGCTGGAATAGTGATTGAGGGAAATGATTTCTTATTCCTAGAAAACATGGATTCAATTGCAAAAGAACATAGCACCGAAGAGATCCATACCTCCATTCAAGGTTCCGGTTACCAAGCGTTTAGTGATGAAGAATTACAGCAAAAGCTCGAAGAAGCTTTAGCAGAGGAAGCCTACGAGCGTGCCGCCAGGATTAGAGATGAAATTACCAAGCGCAATACTTTGTAATTAGCTAATTAATCAAAATAGTTATATCTTACGGCTACTTAAACTAACGAAAACAAACATTTTATGAATATTAAGTTACGTTTAACTATAGTTAGCTTTATGCAATTTTTTGTATGGGGTGCTTGGTTAATTACCATTGCCAATTACTGGTTTGGCACTAAACAATGGGATGGTGCACAATTTGGTTTAATATTCGCAACCATGGGCTTTGCATCTCTTTTTATGCCCACCCTTACCGGTATCATTGCGGATAAGTGGATAAACGCTGAAAAATTATATGCGATACTACATATCCTGTATGCAGGGACGCTATTTTATATTCCTCAGGTAGACACTCCGAATGAATTCTTCTGGATTATATTTTTAGCGATGTGTTTTTATATGCCCACTATCTCCTTAAGTAATTCCATATCCTACACTACTTTAAAGTCTGCAAAATTAGACGTAGTTAAGGATTTTCCACCTATCAGGGTTTGGGGAACAATAGGTTTTATTGCGGCAATGTGGATTACCAACTTAACCGGCAGTAAAGCAAACGCCAATCAGTTTTATATTGCAGGGATATCTGCTTTAGCGCTTGGCTTATACGCTTTTACCCTGCCGAAATGCATCCCATCTAAGTTATTGGAAGAAAAAGCTACGTTTGCCCAGAAAATAGGATTAGACGCCTTTAAGCTATTTGCAAACTTTAAAATGGCTTTATTTTTTATCTTTTCTATGTTTTTAGGAGGGGCTTTACAACTTACAAATGCCTATGGAGATGTATTTCTAGATGAGTTTAAGCTCTTTCCAATTTATGCCGAATCTTTCGTTATCAAATATTCAACGATTATCATGTCTATTTCTCAGGTTTCTGAAACCTTATTTATTTTAGCTATCCCTTTTTTCTTAAAGCGATTTGGTATTAAAAAAGTAATGGTAATTGCTATGTTGGCATGGGTGTTTCGGTTTGGCTTATTTGCCTATGGTGATCCGGCAGGCAATCTGTGGATGATTGTATTATCTTGCATTGTTTATGGAATGGCGTTCGACTTTTTTAATATTTCGGGTTCGTTGTTTGTAGAAACCTCAACAACAGCAAAGACCCGATCATCAGCACAAGGATTATTTATGATGATGACTAATGGTTTTGGTGCAGTGTTAGGGAGCATTGTTTCTGGCTGGATGATACAAAAGTACTTCACCCAAGCCTATACAAATATCCAGTCTCTGGCAGAGCATGTGGGTTCGGCGACCAATGATCAGCATTTGCTTAAATTTTTAGGCGACAAAGGTATTAGTGTTTTAGCAAATGGAGAACTAAGCAGAGGGCTTGAAGTTAAAGACTGGCATAATATCTGGCTATCATTCACAATCTATGCTTTGATGATCACTGTGCTATTTATGATTTTCTTTAAACATAAACATTCTCGCGCCGAGGTTGCAGCCATTGAAGAAGCAATTGCCCACTAAAATTTATTTTAAAAAATGTCAGCTTTCAAGCTAAGGAAAGAAAAAGACTGTCTTAATTGCGGTCACATAGTCGAAGAGAATTTCTGCCCCCATTGTGGCCAGGAAAATATTGTGGTTAAAGAAGATGCTTTCCATATGGTTAGTCACGCGATAGCTGATTATTTTCATTTTGAACATCGATTTTTTGGCACAATTAAACCCTTATTATTCCAACCCGGGCAACTCACCAAAGCCTATGTTGAAGGTAAGCGAGTTTCTTTCATCCACCCTATCCGGCTTTATATCTTTATAAGCATTGTTTTCTTCTTAGTTGTTTTGAGTGAGAAAAGATTTAAAGAATCAAATGATTATAAGAAAACTCAAGACACGGCACAAACAGCTAAGCAAAGTGATAGCTTAACACTTGAAGAAAAAGAAGTGATCTCGACGTTTAAATATGTGCCTAACAAAAATTTGCGGGATAGTTTGATAAAAAACGCCAAGGAAGAGTTTAAAGCAAATAGGGTAAAAGAAGATAAAGGTAAAAATAACACTAATACGAATTGGAATATTAAAAACAACAGAAAATGGGGCGGCAACTGGGCTTCAGATTATAAAAGCGTGATGGATTATGAAAAAAAGCAAGCTGCGCTAACAAAGGATAAAAGAGATGGTTTCATAAAACATTATATCGTTAGAAGAAGTATTGAACTTAATCAATATCCTGATCCTGGTAAAAAGTTTTTAGAAGATTTTCTGCATAACATTCCTAAGATGATGTTTTTGCTTTTGCCGATGTTTGCCCTGATCTTGAAATTAGTTTACATCAACAAGAAAAAGTATTATTATGAACATTTAATTTATTCATTCCATGTTCATTCGGCAATTTTCCTGAGTATACTGATAACGATGTTGCTGCAATGGATGTTTAAATTTGTTTATGATATAAGCGGTTGGCTATCATTCATTTGTATAATCTATATGATCTGGTATATCTACAGATCTCTAAGAACTTTTTACGGTAGTACTCGTTGGGTCACGGTATTAAAATTGTTCTTTTTAACTTTCTGTTACAATATGGTATTAACGCTTTGTTTTTTATTGGTTATTGCCATGAGTTTTATAATGATTTAGTATGTCGGCTGGTAAATATAGAAAAGAAGATAATTGCTTAAATTGTGGATTTAGGGTTGAAAAACACTATTGCAGTAGCTGTGGGCAACCTAATTTAGAATTAAATGAAACCTTTTGGCAATTTATAACGCATAGTATAGCTCATTACTTCCACTTTGATAATAAGTTTTTTCAAACACTAAAACCTCTCATTTCAAAACCAGGCGAGGTTACCTTAGCGTATTTAGCGGGAAAAAGGGCAAGATATATTAACCCTGTTAGTATGTATATTTTTGTTTCCATCCTATATTTTTTGGTGGTTTATACCCCGAACGGTCACAAGGAAACAGAAAAGACCACGACGGGCAAAGAAACCATGGTTAAGCCAAACTTGGATAGTATCGCTACCCCATTGTCGGGATCAGGATTAGTTGGAAAGGATATCATCGCCAAAACTCAACAGGCCATTGATGAAGGGTTCGACAAAAATGCATTCCGTAAACTAAGTTTCCAACAACAGGAAGTGGCATTACGAGATCTAAATGCAAAATACGAAAACCAAAAATCCGAATCTTTGAGGAAGTTTATCAAAAAATTACAGTTGATCCATATTGAGGCAAACGACAGTACTTACACCGCTTATTTAGCCCGACAAAAAACACTTCCAAGTTTAGAAAGAGATAACGTGTTCGAAAGATATTATAAAAAGAGAAGCATAGAAATCGGCCAAAACTCCGAGCTGATTCAGGAACAATTGTCACACAATAGACCAAAAGTATATTTCCTATTTATGCCATTAATGGCATTCTTTATCATGCTTAATTTTAGAAAAAACCATATTCGATATCTTGATCATCTGATCTTTACCATTCATGGCATGACTGCTTTCTTCCTGGTATCTATTATTGTTCAACCAACTAAACGGTTTTTGTTTCCCGATAGCTTTATGAGTGGAATCTTGGAAGCAGCACTCATTATATGGATTTTTTGGTATTTGTACAAAGGTCTAAAAATATTCTATCAACGTAAAACGTCGACTACCATTTGGAGAATGATCTGGATTATTGCGCTTTATGGTGTCTCTCTTAAAGTTGCAGAAATGATAGTGATAAACATTATATATTACGTAGCGACTTAAAACAGTTTAGTTTGTGTTTCCTGTTTAGCTGGTATTACTAAATTCAGGCCTAATGCTGTATTTAATTTTTCAGTAAAATAAGCAGATAACAACGGCGAGGCAAGCTCTATATTTTGGTGTACAAAAAAGTATAAATGCGTTAATCCTTGTTTTTTCCATTCCACAATTCGCTCTACCCATTCATCAAGTCTATGATAATCACTTTCAGCATTTGCACCCACATAGCGTATAAAAGCGGTAGGGGTAGTTAATCGCATATGCAGCATATCTCTTCGTCCAGCAGTATCAACCAAGATGTTGGTTATGTTGTATTGTTCACAAAGCGAGGTAAACTCATTAAATACTTGCGGATTGGCAAACCATTCCTCATTCCTTAATTCAATTGCCAAAGGTATTTGTTCCGGAAATTCGCTCATTACAATTTTTAAGCGTTCAAAATCTTTTGGCTTAAAGTTATCATGCAATTGTAAGAAGGCCATCCCTAACTTCTGATCAAAATTACTGATAGCTTCGCAAAATTGGAGCACTGGTTCCTTTACATTAATCAACCTTTTAAAATGGCTAATAGAATTTGTAAGCTTGGGGAAAAATTTAAAATCGGCTGGTGTTTTATCCTTCCAGGTAACTATTTGAGCTTTATCTGGCATTCCATAAAAAGTTGCATTAAGTTCTATAGCATTAAATTGGGTAGCATAGTATGTTAGTTCATCTTTAGTACCTTTCGGATAAAAACCTTTTAAATCCGTTTTATTCCACTTTGCACAACCTATATAAACTTCCAATTCTTTTCCACCTAGCGTTGTTAAAACTTCCTTTGTTGCCGGATGATCTTCTGGAAGGGTAAAATCAATTATAGATGGATCTGCTACTTGTCCGAATTTCATGTCATTAATATTTAGAATGTTTCTCAAATATATTGAAAATGCATTGATGTCTTTACAAAAAAACCGTCCTATTACTAGAACGGCTTAAAATCCATTGGAATGATTTTTATCTTTTTTCGATGTCAACAAATTCCATATCTACATTCCCTACGTAAACCTGACGAGGTCTGCCAATTGGCTCTTTATTTTCATGCATCTCTTTCCATTGAGCGATCCACCCTGGTAAACGTCCCAATGCAAAAAGTACAGTGAACATATCTGTTGGAAAGCCCAAGGCTCTGTAAATGATGCCGGAATAAAAATCTACATTTGGATACAACTTACGATCTATAAAATATGGATCACTTAAGGCCGCTTCTTCTAATTTCTTAGCAATTTCCAAGACAGGGTCGTTAATACCTAATTTTTCTAAAATATCATCACATGCCTTCTTAATAATCTTAGCTCTTGGGTCAAAATTCTTATACACACGGTGACCAAAACCCATCATTCTGAATGGATCATTTTTATCTTTTGCTTTGTTAATCCACTTTTCCGTGTCCCCCCCGTCTGCTTTAATCAATTCAAGCATTTCTATAACAGCTTGGTTTGCGCCACCATGTAACGGGCCCCAAAGTGCAGATATACCAGCAGAAACAGATGCATACAAATTACAATCAGATGAACCTACGATCCTCACGGTAGAAGAAGAACAGTTTTGTTCGTGATCGGCATGTAAAATCAACAAGGTGTTCATTGCACTAACTACCACCGGATCGATTTCGATTTCTTCTGTACGCTGACCAAAAATCATGTTCATGAAATTGGTTACATAATCGTACTTATTTTTAGGATAAATAAGTGGATGACCTAAAGATTTTTTGTAGATGAAAGATACAATAGTCGGAAATTTAGCCAATAACTTAATCATTGTTAAATTCATTTCCTCTTTAGAAGAATTTGCATTTAACGACTCAGGATAAAATGTTGATAAAGAACAAACTAAAGATGCCAATTGTGCCATTGGATGAGATTTAGACGGATATCCATCTAAAAATTTCTTCATATCTTCATGAATTAAAGTATGGCGACTAATTACAGCTTGCAAATCATTTAATTCTGTAGCAGTTGGTAATACGCCATAAATTAATAAATAAGCAACCTCTAAAAAGGTAGATTTTTCGGCTAACTGTTCAATTGGATAACCACGATATTTAAGTACCCCCAATTCTCCATCTAAAAATGTGATTGCGCTTTTTGTAGAACCTGTATTCTTGAAACCTGAATCTAAAGTAATGTGACCTGTTAAATCTCTTAATTTTGAAATATCAATAGCCTTCTCTCCTTCTGTTCCAGTAATAACTGGAAATTCATAAGTCTTCCCGTCTATCTTAATTTCTGCAATATCTGACATATAATTATAGTTTTATTAATAACAAAAATAGTTATTACGTTTTAAATTCGTGTTATTTCGCCTTTATTTCTTCCACAACGGCACCGCACTCCATCATCTCACTTCCATAGTATGGATTTTGTATTTTTTTCTCAGAAGCTAGCCAATCTCCACCATCTCCCTTATTAGCCATCGGGCAATGTTGTACATAAATGGCTCCATTGCTAATGGATGTATGCTTGAATAAGGCAATAACATCAGCACTTAAAGCAGTAAACTCTTTCCGCTGTTCAGCAATATCTTTCGCATTTTCGATTTTCCCTGCAATAATAGCCGTATTCTCACAGCCTGCGTGTCCGTTAAGCGATACCACAAGTGCTTTAGCGGCTGATTTTGCCTCTTCAAATTTTGTAGCAACCAGTGCATCTTTTAAACGGATATAATCTCCGTAAATAGCATCGATCTCTTGATCCTTAAAGGTTACCGCTGCTGTAGAAACCTCAGTATTGTTTATCGCTGAACTGTCTTTTTTATCAGTTGATTTATTTTCGGGATTGTTACAGGCAACAACTACCAGTAAAAAAGCCATTCCTAAATATTGTTTCATTTTATAGGGGATTAACTTGCTGAATATTTCGTTTAATTTATAAAGGCTTAAAATAGCATTTAAAACGCTAAATTAACAAAAAACACCAACTAAAATTGGTGTTTTAATGTAAAAATTAGGAAATATTGACAGGCTAAATTAAAATTGCCCGATAAAAGCGATTGCTATCTATCTGATGTTTTTGCTGTAATACACATCGCCTGGGATTTTGTGTCCGGGGTATACTTGCTCAAACAAGGTATAAAGTGCCGGGTCATAAGCTTTTAAGTCGTCTGGCGACTGCACCCTGGTCTCTCCATCTTTGAATTCAAAATTTGACCAAAACCACCACTGACTACCTTCAGCCCAATATTCGGCAACAGTATTAATTGCATATTGATTTTTGTAGAGCCCTTTTGCCTTTGCCGCTTCATACGCAGCATAAATCTGTTTTACAAAGTCTTTGTCTATTCGCTGTAAAACAGCCATTACATTATGACTAAATTCGTGAACCATTATATTTTCTCCATAATATCGAGTTCCTGGAATGCCTAACAAATTCTCCTCGGCACAAGAAGTTTGAATGCCTCCCATTCCCCGAGCTCTCTGATCCCAATAACCTCTATCGGTCATACTTGCTATACCCCCCGGCTTATAATAATTAGCTCGTTCACCTGGTGTGAGGCGTCCGTCATTTATTGTCGGCTTTTTCCAATCCCGGCATTCCGGTAAGTCAGTCTGCATTTCGTCCTTCCCGATAATGGACAACCTAGCTCCTAATTTGATCATTCCCTCTCGGATGTCTGGCCTTTTTAGCAACATATAATTGATAATATCCCGCGCAATTAACAGGGCGTCATCTGAAACGTTTTCTGATGAAATAACAGGAACTCCATATGCATCTGCATATTTTTTATAGTAAGGGTCGAAATTATAGCTTTTAGGCGGTGCTATTATCATCGTTTTACTAAAGCTGCTAACGAGTTGAGCTTGTCCCAAAAAAGGGACTGTTAATAACAAAACAACAAATATGCTAAGTTTAGCTTTTTTGATGAATGAATATCTTTTCATAAAATAAAACTACCCCTATTCTTAAACATTGTTACTACCGATATTCACTGGTATGAATAATATTTTAACCAAAATCGAGTAGGAAGATAGCCATTAGTTGGCTACCTGTCCTCTCACACCACCGTACGTACCGTTCGGTATACGGCGGTTTGTTAGAATAATGTTGTCTGTGCTCTCTTCTTCTTCCAATAGTAGGTATCCATGAAGCCTCGGTAGCCGCGGCGTTTAAGTTCTTCCAACGTGAGTGTTGTTGAAAGAATCCATCCCTGTGCCGCCCTGATATAACCCTTGCTGCTATGCGCCCACCTGTAGGCGTCCCGTTTAGAAGCCCCTAATTTAAGGAGCCCCTTTATTCTCGCAGACGCACGTTTCCATGCTTTCCACTGGTGCATT
>NZ_FOPP01000018.1 GCF_900113525.1 Pedobacter insulae | reverse complement strand
AATACCAAAACAATACCTTTAAGATACCCGGGGGGTATCGTGCGGGTATTAAAAAAGGTATTCCAAGGGTATAGTTTAGGTAGTCATCAGGTAGTGAAAAGGTAGTTGAATCTCAGACGAATGTCAGACTGTCCTATACTGGAATAAGTTTACAATGTGTCAAACTAGATCCGGCCTCTTCTCTTACTCTCCTGAAATTCACGAATCAGATCGGATTTGTAAAAACGATCACCGCCAATTTTTTTTATGGGATTGAGCCTGCCGTCCCTTAACCTTCGCAGGTAAGTACTTTCACTGATCTTGAGATAATCCACAACTTCCTGACGGGTCATCAATTTTTCTTCGAGTGCCGGGAGTTGGGTTGGGGAAATGGTGCGTGATAGATTCCTCAGCTCTGCCAAGATCTCCCGTTGGAGTTCTAGCATTTGCATTTCGAAGAGTGTCAGGTTTTCCATCACATTTCAAATTTGCGACAGAAAAATTGAATACCCTAAAAAAGGGCCGATATAAATTATTCCAAAACGATATAAATTATTCCGAGCTTGGAATAAATTATTCCAAACGAAAAAAAGAGCCACTAACACACTCTTAAAGGGGTATTTCGAAAAAAATTTGGACTTGTTGGTTAGACGAGCAAATAGTGGGCTTTAAAGGAATTTTTTCGTTTGAAGGGGGATAAAAATCAGAAAAAATGAACAAATTTCCCGTTCATCCTCCTATAAATAGCAAAGATGGATGGGTAAAATGCGTAAAACTTCGGAAAATCTTTTTTGAATCGGTTTGACAATGTTAAATCAAAAGCAGGAGATAAATTCATATATCTTTGAGAACGGAGGCTACCATCCAGTAAACCTCCGTTTAACTAACTATTACTACCAACCTAAATTTCAATTTAAAGTAGGGTTTAAAGCTTTAAAGAACACTTATTAAAGCTCATAATTTTCTTACATCATTAATTTGGTCAATGAGCAACTTTGCCTTACCTCCATCAGGGCGTTGGGCGGAAAATGCAAACACCTTACCTTCGCGATCAATTAACATGAGTGTTGGGTAGGCATTTGTGACGTATTTCTTGATAAATGGATCATCAGATCCATTTAAGGTTCGAAGATAAATTGTTTTATCTCCCGAATAATGAGCGCCAGGCCGTTGATAGCTCAGCTTCGGGTCTCTTTTGGCATCCTTAGTAATGCTATTTTTCCACATCCGCTTATCCTTATCAATTGAAATGCTGAGAAAAACCACATCATCCTTTCCTTCGAAGTGAGGCTCAACTTTATCGCGCATGGCTTTAGCAACACTAACGCATCCTCCACATCCGGTAAACCAAATATCTACAAATACAACCTTTCCTCGGAAATCCGAAAGCCGTACATGGTTCCCCTCAACATCTTCCATGGTGAAATCATAAGTCAGCTGCCCTTTTGAGAAATCGTCACGGAAACGTTTTACAACCGCATACATTGTCGGATCTTGTAATTCCGTAAGTGCTGTTGCGAGACGCTCCTCCACTTGTACCTGTCCAAACACTTTTAGCATATCTGAACAATTCATTACAATCAGTTTATCTTTCAACAATCCTTTTTTAAGATTCAGAACCGCTTCAAATAGATCATTCTTTGAAGCTTGCTGAGTTTCAACACCGTCTCCATGGGCATTATATAAAAGGTAGCTCTGTTCAACTTTAAAGCGTTGTTGCCAAAACAATGGATAAGACTTAGACAAACCTAAAACTTCTGTTGATAGCTGTTCAAGTAAAGGAAGGGCTTTCGCCTTGACTTGTTCCTTGTAAATATTGAGGTAGATCCTCCGAATAGTTGGGTCTTTGTACGAGTTAAATAATGAAGCTGAGGAGTATCTATAGTATTGGCAATGCCCAATGATATCTGCCTGCAGTACCTGATAAGCCATCGGAGAAATTCTTCCATGATATTTCTTCAAAATATTAATTCCAAACTGCTGCAAATCGTCATAATAGCTTATGCGCTTTATTGTCGACAGCGAGTCTCCTCTAAAGCTTTGAAAAGATTTGGGTCTATTCTGGCTATATTTAAATTCGTTTAAGTATTTTATCTTTTCGGCCCCGGTCCCAGAAAAACTCATTTGTCCATGTTGTAGCACTACCTTTATATCATCACCGGGTTCTAATATAAAGTACGACCAGTTTAATACCGGAACACTGGCTGAAGTGGAAATATCGTCCATCTTGCCTTTTCTAAAAAAATACTCTTCTTTCCAAATAGTTTTTTGTCGATTACTTTTTAATGAAAAATATTGAAGTTTTTTATAAACAGGAATGCGTACACTAAAGGATCCGTCTTTAGCAACGATAATTTTTTGTTCTACCGGAGCAAAAGCCCTCTTATAACTGCTTGTCTCATCAAGACCTAATGCATTTACCCAATAACTCAAAGTAAGAGTGTCTCCTTCCAATCCATGCAATTGTCCTACTATTTTAGCATTTTCTACTGATTGCCGATCGTCGACATTTACTTGTGAGATTCCTACGCTCACATTTGAGATGATGACAAGCATGGGTAATGACAACTTAAAAATCTTCTTCATTGATGTTTTTTTTATATTCATTTTAATTTTTCCTCTACTATCTAACATTTTGTTCAATTCCCGTTAGTTCAATTTCAGCTTGCGGAATGGGGAATACATACCTGGGGTCATTCGGAGGTAACGTAAATATTTCTCCATCTTCAAATTTACGAATGAGGGTAACCGCGTAATCAGGATCTTTGTTTAATCGTCTCAAATCTACCCACCGAAGGCCAGTAAACACCAGCTCCTTTCGCCGCTCTGCAAGTATGATATTTAATGCTTCTCGCTGGCTGCTGGCGAGAAAAGGAACAAACGTCCCTGTCCTCCACCGAGTTTTCAGCAAAGTATTTAATGTGTTCATTGCGGCTGCCGTTTGGCCTAGGCGTGCTTCACATTCTGCTTTAATTAAGTAAACTTCGTTAGTGGCCAAGCCCGTAAAAGGATAAAACCTTCGACCACTATATTCCCCGCGATAAATCACTCTATTACCTTGCGGATAATAAAGTAAACTTTTCCGCAAATCATTTTGGCTATACGAACCATAAAGTATCGTATCTACACTGGATGCGCCGGTTGCATAGGGCAAAAAGGTGCCAGAAGACCCAGTGTAAGCATCCAGTAGTACTTCTTCATTAAAAGGTTGAAAAGTCTGAAAATTGCTAACGGGAACAACATCGTTATAGTTCATCAGGTTGTCTTTTAGAGCTAAGGAGGCCGTAGCAAACGACAGTGCTTGTTCATAATTACCCATCGTTAGATGGATTCGTGATAAAAGAGCATTACTTGACCACTTTGATGGCGTTGTGGGGTAAGCTGGGACGTTGTAGAGCAATTGATTGGCATTCGTCAAGTCGTCTAAAATTCGGTCATAGGTATCCTTAACTGAAGCACGGCCTAAAGCTTTTTCGGGATTGGGATCCAACCGCAACACGATACCAAGATCTGTTTCACTAGTTTTTGCGTCATAAGGAGCACTAAATAATTGTGAAAGCCAGTAAAAACTAAGTGCACGAAAAAACAAGCCGCAACCACGCGCATTTTTCCAGTCATCGCCATTTTTTTCAGACGCAGACAATTGATCTAGCCCATTTAAGGCCGCATTGGCATAAAAAACCGTCTGATACATATTTACCCATTCAGAGATATCGCTATTCAACTCGGAAGCCCAGATATAGGTATTACGTTCGCGATCTGATCTTGTATTCCAACCATTACGAGTAGTATAAAATTCGTCGGTGGCATAGATTGGATATAATCCATACACGTAATTTAACCGAGTTTGATAGTTTAAAATTGCTTGATAATCAGCTACTGATTTTGGGACGACCATGGACTTATCTGGCTTTTTTTCAAGCCAATCTTTTTCACAGGAAGTCATAAAGAGGATGGATATCAAGAACAAAAAATATTTTGCCACTTGACTGAATAAAAATGATTTTTTCATATTGATTATTTGATATCGTTAACTAAAAAGCTGTGCGTAAGCCGAAAGAATAGGTTGAAACTGTTGGGATTACTTGATTGTCTGGATCCAATCCAAACTTGTTTGCTCTCCATAATAATCCCAATTGGTTAGCAAAGAAATAAACCTGCAATCTGTTTGTTAGCAACCAACGAAAATTCTTTTTATTAAAATCATAAGAAAATCGTATATCCTGTAAGCGGATGTGATCCCCCTTAATGGCCGTTATTGAGGAATTGGCATAAATATCATCTCTTCTAGAGATATTTATAAAAGGAACATCCGGCATTGACGGAATATATGTATTTAGCTCATCTCCACTGTTTTGCCATCTCTTTGAATAATCTCCATGTTGAATTGCCCAATAATTAGCATCATTGTATCTCACCGTGTTTCTGCGGAAATAATAGCCCAACTTATAGGTAATATTAAAGGAGAGATTAAAATTCCTGAACGAAAACTCATTTCTGAAACCACCAAAAAAAACGGGGACAGCTGAACCATGAGAGACAAGATCTTCGATTTTGGTCTGATTGACAATCGCTGTATAATCTTCACTTTTTTTGCCATTTAGCATCCCCACTGGTGCTCCAGTAACCGGGTTGAGCCCTCCCCATAGATAGCTGTATAGGTTAAAAAGCGGGGCTCCTTCAATAGGATAAAGAAGTCCAGAAGCAGTTCCAGCACCGCTTTGTACAAGCTGGCTGGACGTAGGGTTCAAATCGTACTTGGCTATAAAGTCTTGAGCATACGAAAATAGGAACAAACTTGACCAACCGATTGCCCCTTTAGTATTGATTGTATTTAAAGTGATATCCACACCCTTCCCTCTCGTATTCGCTACATTGCGACGAACAGACCCTATCCCTGCACTAGGAGGAAACAATGGATCTCCGAAGATATCAAACCCCCGCTTCTGGAAATACTCTATACTACCCGAAATCCGATTGGCCTTTGTGGCAAAATCGACTGCCAGATTTAGCATTCGCACCCGTTCCCAACGTAGTGATGGATTAGCAGGGTTAGTAATAGTGGCATATCGGGCACCAGTACTAGATGATGTTAGGTAATAGGCGGTAAGAAATGCTGCAGCGCTATTTAATGTATTACCATTATAGCCGTATGTACCCCGAACTCTCAAATAGGGCAACCAGTCAAATTGGTAAAATTTCTCTTTACTGGCGTTCCAGCTAAGTCCTGCCGACCATAAGGGTATTCCACGTTGATTTGTTTCAACACCAAACAGATTAGATGCGTCCCACCGCGCACTAACAGACAGATTATACCGTTTATCGAAGGTGTAAGCGCCATTAAAAAAATAAGATAGGTAACGATTGTTAGTTCCTGAGATTGCTTGACCAACGCCCCCTCCTGTGGCGGCTTGAATTGTCCCGCTGCCAGACGGACGTTTTGGATAAGAAGAAAGGAAATCTACTGTTGTCCGAGTAGCCAGATCATCGTCGTACCCATAGAATTTATTGGCAGTGCGATCTGCAACTACTTCCCGGGCTTCCATACCACCTAAAGTAGCTATGGCATGCTTTTCACCGAAGCTTCGATTAAAGTTTAACTGGCCACGGAAAGAATTAGAAGAGAGAATCCTGTTATCCTGAAACATTGTACCGCCAACGGGAACGGGATAACGAATCGAACCGTCTTGATTAAATTGCGTAAATTGGTTAATCAGATTCCGTACCTCATAAACATTCACACTTTGATAGTTCCTGCCTTCGGTTAAAGAACGTTGATATTGATATTTTACCTCCGCATTCAAACCAGGTATAAACGTGTAATTACCACTGGTTTGCAGTCGAGTGTCATAAGTAGTCAATGTATTGTCGGCAAGATAGATCTCGTCTAATGGCCTATAGTGCCAATCCAATAAAGCAGGGTGCTGCGGGTTGCCCACCCAGCCTATTCGGTAATCTCTTGCAATAGGCAGGGCGTTCCCCATCTCATCTGCCAGCCTGGCGTATGGAGCCAATTGATAACCCCCAATTTGAGGTGTGATACTCTCGTGTCCCGGATTATTTGTTTGGTTAAATGCCTGGATGTAATTAACTCCGGCAGTGATCTCAAGGTTTTTAACTGGCCGGAACCGGTTAAGGGAATTCAGTGTAAAACGGGTATTGTAGTTTTCTCTCAACGCCGCTTGGTTTTTGTCGTATCCGCTGGAGAAATAGTATGAAACTTTATCCGTGCCTCCGTTTACGTTGAGAGCGTATTGCTGATTGATACTATTTCGATAAAAATAACGGTTAAAATCATCACGGACATCGGAATTCCTGAGTACATTCAACTGTCTTTCTGCTTCATGGGCAGAAATTTTGCCGTCACGCTGCTGGATAAAAACTTCTACCGCTTCTGGCAATACCGAATGTGCTGCCGAATTTTCTCGGGAGGTATAAAACCCCTGATCGAAAAGTGAACGCTCCAAATCGATAAATTCTGTTGAAGAAATGCGGGGTTCTGCATATAAGTCTGGTTTTTGGCCAATGGTCACGTTGTTGTTAAGCGAAACCTCCATCGGCTTGTTGCGTTTACCACTTTTGGTCACAACCACAACAACCCCATTACCTGCCCGTGCACCCCAAATGGAAGCCGCAGCAGCATCTTTCAGCACTGTGATACTCTCCACATCATTGGGATTAATATTGTCAATATTTCCATCAAAGGGAAAACCATCTACCACAATAAGCGGGGATGCGTTAGCGAAAATGGTGTTCCGACCGCGAATCGAAATGAGGTCTTGGTTTCCCCGGGCACCGCGATTGAATAGCATGCCACTAACTACTCCGTCCAGTCGATCCATTATGTTCGTAGACACCGCACGTTCAAATAGCTTATTATCAACTTGAACAAACGACCCTGTTGCCCTTTCTTTGGGTAAAGTCTGATACCCCGTATTATAACTTACCTTCACTTCCTCCAATTCCCCTGTACTAACAGTCATTCTTATTGTTCCTAAATCAGCTTTTACAGCCAACTCTTTAGTTTCATAACCAATAAAAGAAATAACAAGAACAGCTTTTTCATCTAAACTTGTGAATGAAAATTCTCCTTTTTCATTCGTGATAATCTTAAGTTCGGTTCCTTTAACAGTAACAGAAGCGCCAGCCAATGGCTGCCCATTTTCATCTACCAATCGTCCCTTGACATCAATATTTAAAAAATAATCTTTAACTTTTTGAAAAAATGAACGGTCTACTTTTTCCTTAACAACTATGGATTTATCGGTGATTGAGAAGTCCAGATTTTGTCCTTCGAGCATAATTTTAAGTGCATCTACCAACGGAACATCTGTAAGATTAAGCTTTATTGGTTTTGTTTTATTGAGTAATTCTGTTTCATAAAGAACAATATAACCTGTCTGCTTTCTTATTTCAATAAATGTCTTTTTCAAGGTTATGCTATTGCTTTTTAAGGTGATACGTTGCGCAAAACTCGCAGCGTTTACCTGCATCAAAAAGGCAGTCATAACAACAATGGTCAGATTAATTCGCATAAGCCATTTGTTTTTAGTGGTTCTATTGATCCCGAAAAGATCGGGACTCATAATTCTTTGGCATTGCTTAGATGGGACAGCAAAAACAGCCCATCTAAATAGCTGAATAAATTTCATAAATTTGTTTTGTGATGGTTTATGCAATACCTGCCTCTCGTCGAAAATTGTCAGGTAATTGCGTTAATAAATAATTGGCCAGAACATCCAGCCCCGGCCATTGGTCGGGGTTCTTTAAAAAGGCTATTCCATAACTGTAATTCTCCTTCCTTCAATTTTAAAGTGAATATTACCAGTTAATGTTAGTTTTTCAAGCACCTTCGATACGTTATCGTATCTGGAAACGCCACCTCCATACTGCTTATTTTTATCTATTTTGCTATCGTAAACCACCTCCACATCGTACCAGCGCTCCACCCGTTTCATGATGCTTGCCAATGATTCATCATCGAAAATGAACAACCCATTTTTCCAGGCCACAGCGTCATCAGCTACTACATTTATAACGGAAAAACTATCCCCTGCCAAAACCGCCTGTTGATTGGGTTGTAGGGTAAAATCCTTTGCCTTCGTTCCGGATGATGATACCCGTACGCTTCCCTCGAGTAAGGTGGTTTTCTCGGCGGTACCGTCATGGTACGACGAAACATTGAAGTGCGTACCCAATACCTCCACTAGCTGCTTTTCTGTTCTTACCACAAATGGATGCGCCTTATCCTTTGCCACTTCAAAATATCCCTCACCGGTTAAAGCTACCTGCCTTTTATCAAGCCTTGCAAAACTGGTAGGGTATTTTAAAGAGGATTCTGCATTTAAAAATACGAGGGTTCCATCAGGCAAGCGCACCTGGGCTTGTTCTCCCCGTGTAGTTGAAAGGGTATTATATTGGACTGCGCCATTGCGAGGAGACGAAGCAATCTCATAGATGATTTGTCCATCGGCGGTTTTGGAAATCTTTACGCCAGATTGGTTGGCGATGTTTCCTGTAAGCGCATCGTTGATCAGGATTTTTTGACCATTGGCAAGGGTAAGTGTTGCACCGCTCTTTCCTGGGGCAATATCATTTGCATAGGCTACCTTAGTAGTAGCTGTTTTCCTGCTTGGTTGATATAGGTAAAGACCGAGGCCAATAACGATTACGATTGACGCAGCGGCAGCTAGTTTATACCAAAGCTTAGCGGTTTTGGTCGTCACAGGTTCCACGTTTGCCTGGATACCAATCCACATATTATTCTTGGCTGCCATTAGCTTTTCATGGCTAATTGGTTCATCTTTACCAGCCGCCACTGCATTGTACCAATTTTCCAACAATAGCCTTTCTTCTTTGGAAGCCGTACCATCCGTGTATTTATCGTATAATTCCTTAAGTTGTATATCCTTTTTCATCACCAGAGATTTGTAGATTTGATGATAGGACGGTTAACTAGAACGAGCGTACTAGATAGGATTAAAATAAATTTAGGAAAACGATCAATCTTTGCTTATTTGCTCAAAAGCATAAAGATCACCATCGACGACACGCCGAGTTTGGTGCGTAAAATACTAAGTGCGTTACTAACCTGGTTGCGCACTGTGTGTTCAGAGATACCCAGCTGATCCCCAATTTCTTTATAAGAAAGATGCTGCTTACGGCTTAGTACAAAAACCTCCCGCATCTTTTCTGGCAGGGCTTGGATTTCCTGTTCGATGAGGAATGCCAACTCCTTTTCCACCAGCAGCTCATCTGGAGAAGATGCCCTGGAACCGAGAAACTCGACAAGCGAACGCTGGTAATCCTGCACTACTTTTTGATGGGTGATGTGGTCCAGGATACGATTTCTGACTGACCGGTACAGGTAAGAAGAGAGCTTTACTGTATAGTTGATCTCTGCCGCCTTTTTCCAAAGCTGGGTAAAAAGTTCCTGCACAATATCCTCCGCCTCCTGATCATTACGAAGCATCTTTCTTGCATGAAGATATAAAACCGTCCAATACCGATCGTAAATCTCAGTGAACGCAATCCGGTCGCCCTTCCTAATACAGGAAGCAAGCCCTTCGTCCCCTAAGTTTTGGTAATCGATCATGAATTTTGTGCGTTAAAACGGATTAAATTCTCCACAAGCGTACACAATATTTATATAGGATACAAAAATAACAGTCGGTATTTTCTATTTGTAAGACGTAATCGAGTAGGAAGATAGCCATTAGTTGGCTACCTGTCCTCTCACACCACCGTACGTACCGTTCGGTATACGGCGGTTTGTTAGAATAATGTTGTCTGTGCTCTCTTCTTCTTCCAATAGTAGGTATCCATGAAGCCTCGGTAGCCGCGGCGTTTAAGTTCTTCCAACGTGAGTGTTGTTGAAAGAATCCATCCCTGTGCCGCCCTGATATAACCCTTGCTGCTATGCGCCCACCTGTAGGCGTCCCGTTTAGAAGCCCCTAATTTAAGGAGCCCCTTTATTCTCGCAGACGCACGTTTCCATGCTTTCCACTGGTGCATTCGCA
>NZ_FOPP01000020.1 GCF_900113525.1 Pedobacter insulae | reverse complement strand
TGAGTATTTCGGAGTGATGATGCCAGTGATTTTGGTCAAACCGTGCCACTTAAAAGATCATACAATTATATAAAAAAGCTGGGATTATTCCTTTTTCAATATTCCTTTTCTGAGGGACTCACCTTTCAGGTCAATCCGGTGTGATGAGTTTACAATCCGATCCAATATCGCATCTGCAATAGTTCCTTCACCACCGATGATTTCGTACCATGCCGAGACCGGTATCTGGGAGGATATTACAGTTGATCTTTTACCATGCCGATCGTCTATAATATCCATCAGTGTTTCCCGATCCTGATTATCGAAAGCCTGCAGGCCAAAGTCATCCAGTATCAGCAGCTCCATTTTAGTTAGTTTTTCCAGTTCCTTGAGGTAGGTTCCGTCAACTTTGCTCAATTTCAACTTTTTGATCAGTCTGGCAGTTACTGTATAGAGTGTTTTTACTCCCGTAATGCATGCCTGATGTCCAAGAGCCTGTGATAGATAGCTTTTTCCCGTACCGGAAGCGCCACATATAATGATGTTTTCCTTTCGCAGTGTAAAGTCCAGTGTACCAAGGCGTGCGAACATATTCTTGTCCAGATTTCTTTCACTGGCATAGTTGATATCGCCAAGACTAGCGTTCTGCCTAAAGTTTGCCAGTTTCAGTAACCGGTCAATTTTGTTGTTCTCCCGGTCTTCCCACTGATGATCGGTAAGTAGGGCCAGGTATTCGTCGCATGTAATGCCTTCGAACCTGTTTTCCTTTACATACTGTTGGTGTAATTGAGCCATGGCCCCCAGGCGCATGCTACGTAGTTTTTCAACTGTCTGATTGTTCATTTTCTGATTTTTTTGATTGTATTATTCATATGCGGAAGCACCGCGTATATTGCTATGAAGAGGTATATGCGGTTTTATGGGTTCGACCTGGTCATCAAATAGCGGGAGTCTGTCCATATTGTTTTTCAGGATGTTCTTTATGCGCAGGTAAGAGCAGCTATCTGTAGCTAAAGCACGTTTGCAGGCATTATTGAGCCGCTCGGAGCCATAAGAGCGGTTTAGCTGGATAATGCCCAAAGAGCGCTTATAGCTTATTTCTGGGTAATCCTGCGAGGCCAGTACTTTTTCTATGCAGGCCAGAACATATTCACCGTGTGGCGACGCCTTTTTTCTGAAGAACTCAGGACTCCACTCCGAGTAGAACTTATGTGTGCTGCTCAGGTGATCGGTGTTGGTGATATAACTGCCCTTGTTAAGGTTGCGCTGATGCAGCGCAATCCTTTCATGGTTATAAAAGATCTCAACACGGCTCCTGGTGTAATGGATCATGGTCTCCTTTCCGATATACCGATAGGGAACACTATAGTAACACTTGTCGGGAGAAAAGTATGCGTAGCCCATCTTCTGTACCTTGGCTCTTTTATAGTCTTTCATTTCATAGCTATCACGCGGCAGCTCTTTGAGATACTGACGTTCAATACTCTGGAAGAGTTCAATACGGCTGGATTCTTTTCGTTTGAACAAAAGATTGTTGTAACGCTCCAATAAGAGGGCAATTTCCCTGTTAAGATCTTCCAGTGAGAAGAAAGTCATCTCCCGTAACGGATAATAAATACGCTGATAGACCAAATGCACCGCATTCTCAACCAGCGCCTTGTCCTGGGGAGAATAACTACGGGTGGGATTAATGACACAGTTATAATGGCGCGCAAAGTCTTTAAAGCTACGGTTGACATCGGCCTCATATTTACTGGATCTATTAACTGCGGACTTTAGGTTGTCCGACACGATAGCTTTAGGAGATCCACTATAGAAACGTAAGGCGTTTGCACAACAGGATAGCATGTCTTCGCGTTTCTGGCTCATGCATGCCTGAACATAGGTGTACTGGCTGCATGGAAGTATGGCTACAAATACTTCCACTGGAGCAATCTCCCCGGTCTGCTTATCGATGATCTGCAGCTTTTTACCAGCGAAGTCTATGAACATTTCTTCGCCAGCGACGTGCTGAAGTTTCATTGAGCCTTTTTCCTTAGGGTACTTACGGCGGAAATGCTCAAGAAACTGCGTATAACTGTAGGGCTCTGCTGCTAGCTCAACATATTGCTGATAATGATAAAGAAAGGTAAACCCAGGGTGGTTCCGGGCCTTGTTGACCCCCTCAAAGTAAAGCATGAGCTCATTATGGCGTACCGGGTCTAGTGTGGTATGTGATGAGAATAGTTCGGATAAAGCAGGGGTATCCAACCCCAAAAGCTCCTGACATGAATAGTCGCTACCAGCAAAGAGTTGCATATAGGTATTGACTGTATTGCGGGAAATACCGAGAACAGAACCTATTTTACGGTTGCTGTAACCCTCCAGATGTAATGTGAGTATTTGTTTTAAGTCCATCGGATCAAGTTTGTTGGCCATATCGCTGTATTTAAGAGCGATAAGGTAATTCTTTCTTGATCTTTTAAAGTGGCACAATTCGAACCGTAAAAATGGATAGGGATAAAAACTAAACCATTAAAGTGGCATCATTTAAACCGTAATCGCTGGCACTAACAGACCGAAATAGCTGGCACTATTCGAACCGTAATATCCA